>NZ_CP133594.1 GCF_031312535.1 Methanolobus mangrovi | reverse complement strand
GATCTTATACGTTACATCCGATGCACTTACAAGCATCATTGTCATAATAAGGATTGCTGAAAAAGCAATTATTAGTCCAGTCATTTTTTTCATATTAGTACCTCCTGACAAGAAAATCACTCGAAATTCATTTTTGAACCCTACAGAGGTGCCAGATAATGCATCTTCTGAAGCTGAAGCGACCATCTGCCCCCATAAGCTCAGTAGGAGTGTTATTTTAATTGCCAATCGTGTTACTTGATACTGTGCATCAACCGCTTTTATGATATAAATAAATAATCGTAACGTTTAGTATTACTAAATAGTAATCTTTTAATACTAAATAACTCTATTTTGCACTATCTTATGATTGGCGGAGATTACTAAATGAAAATCATGAAAACAAATATCCTTAGCTTTTTACTCATACTGATGATCATATCAACATTCGCTTCAGGATGTGTAGACAGTTCAGCAACTTCCCAGAGCATCCAGAAACAGGAAGAAACAGCAACTATCACCGTCACAGATGCTCTTGGGAGAAATGTGGAAATTCCGGAATCGCCTGAACACGTCATTTGCTCTGGTTCGGGAGCACTCAGGCTCCTGACATACCTTGAAGAACAGGATAAAATAATCGCTGTTGATAGTATCGAAACAAGAGATTCAGTTTACGATGCAAGACCATACGCCCTTGCAAACCCACAGTTCAGTACTGATTACACAGTATTCGGAGAATTTAGGGGAAACGATGACCCCGAAAAGATACTTGCCCTTGATCCTCAGCCTGATGTCATAATCAAGACCTATTCGACATCCGGCTACGACGCGGCAGAACTTCAGGAGAAAACTGGTATCCCCGTAATTGCCCTTAATTATGGAGACATGGTCAACAACAGAGAGAGCATGTACCAGAGCCTCAGGATAATGGGTGAGGTAATGAGTAAGGAAGAACGTGCTGAAGAAGTCATAGCTTTCTTTGATGAGACCATTGCAGACCTCAATGAACGTACTGCAGGCGTACTAGCAGATGAGAAGACCACATGTTATGTAGGTGGTATCGCACGTGCAGGACCACACGGACTTCAGTCTACCGAACCAACCTACCCGCCATTCCTTTTCACCAATGCACTGAACGTTGCCTATGCCGACATGGAGCTCAGCACAGCAGAAGTTGCTAAAGAGAAGCTCATAGAGTGGGACCCTGAGATCATATTTGTAGACCTTTCAACACTGCAATCAGAAGATGAGAACAGCGCAGTTTACCAATTACAGAATGATGAATCATACAGTCAGCTACAAGCAGTAAAGTCCGGAAATATCTACGGAGTACTCCCTTACAATTGGTACACCCAGAACTTCGGTTCAATACTTGCAGATTCCTACTTTGCGGGAAAATTACTTTATCCTGACAGGTTTGAGGATGTTGATCTTGAAGATAAGACCGTAAAGATATACACATTCCTCGTATGCCAGGGAGATGAAAAACTTGGCAGAGAAGTGTGTGATCAAATGATTAACGCCTTTGGAACTCCGGCATTCACAAAACTGGAAGTCTGAAGTAAATTATAAGAAAACAGTAAACGGTGAAAGGAATGACCGGAACAGACGGTGAAATTGCCCGTCGCTACAAAGAGCACACCTGCAGGAAGTACACATACCTCCTGTCAGGGATCATGCTTCTTTTTGTGATGACGATAATATCCATCTCAGTCGGACCCGTAGACATCCCACCATTGGAGGTTGTGCAAACACTCACAGGAAACAGTGTTTCAGTGAGATGGGATAACATCATATGGAATATTCGCCTGCCTCATGTGCTCACAGCCATCGTTGCCGGTGCAGGCCTGTCCATAGCAGGAGTTGTCATGCAGTCCATACTGAGAAATCCTCTTGGATCACCATTCACACTGGGAATATCCAATGCTGCAGCTTTTGGTGCGGCTTTTTCAGTGATGGTACTTGGAACAGGTGCCACACATAGCCAGGTCGGTGATGCGGTGACCATCAGCAATCCGTACACCACAACTGCTGTTGCGTTTGTGTTCGCGCTCCTTGTTACAGTCATCATCCTGGCATTCTCCAGGATCAGGAGAAACACGCCTGAAGTGATGATACTTGTGGGAGTTGCCATGGGTTCACTGTTTACGGCAGGGACCATGTTCCTTCAGTATTTTGCCGATGACGTACAGCTCGCATCCATGGTCTTCTGGACATTCGGTGACGTCTCAAGGGCAAGCTGGGAAGAACTGGCGCTTATTACTGCGATAGTAATAGCCTCGATAATCTATTTCACATTGAACCGATGGAAATACAATGCCATTGATGCCGGGGATGAGACTGCAAGGGGTCTGGGTGTTGACGTAGAGCAGGTCAGGCTCAGGGGAATGATGTGCGCATCCCTTGTAACCGCCATTATTGTTTCATTCCTTGGAGTCATCGGCTTTGTCGGACTGATATGCCCCCACATGGCACGTAGAATAATTGGTGATGATCATCGATTCCTGATCACAGGAAGCCTGATAATAGGTGCATTGCTCCTTCTTTGCGCAGATACAGCGGCAAGAGTGATGATGGAGCCTTACCAATTACCTGTTGCCGTCCTAACATCATTTTTGGGCGCACCTACATTCATTTACCTTATACTGAGAGGAAGAAGGATATGATACTGGAAGTAGAGGGAGTGGAATTCCAATACAAAAGCAAGGAAGTGCTGAAGGATATAAAATTTGAGCTGAAAAGGAATGAGATATTGTCAATACTCGGACCTAATGGTGTGGGAAAAACCACACTACTCAAATGTATGAATGCTATTCTCAAACCAAAAAAAGGAGCTGTACTCATCGAGAATGAGGACGTCCTCAAACTGGAGCAAATAGAAATTGCAAGACGTCTGGGATATGTGCCGCAGAGATGTGAGCCTGCCAGACTGACAGCTTTCGATGCAATCCTTCTTGGCAGGATGCCGCACATGAAATGGAACATATCCCCGGAAGATGTGATGCTTGTGGAAGCAACCATCAAGAAATTACATCTTGAGGACATGGCCCTGAGATACATAGACGAACTCAGTGGAGGAGAACTTCAGAAAGTGGGTATCGCACGTGCGATTGCCCAGAATCCAAAGCTTCTTTTGCTTGATGAACCCACAAGCAGCCTTGATCTTAAGAACCAGCTGGAGATACTGGACACTATAAGGGAAGTTGTCAGGAAGGAGAATGTATCAGCAATTATGACAATGCACGACCTGAATCTTGCTTTCAGATACTCTGACAAGTTCCTGTTCCTGAAAAATGGAACAATTTTTGCTGCAGGCAGTATGAGTGATATCACACCCCAGATAATCCATGAGGTATACGGAGTACCTGTGACAATACAGAACTACATGGATGTTTCAGTAGTAATACCAGTTTAATAAAAAATCGATCACTAAAAACAGAAGGAAATTATCATGGAATATCAGAATATAGATTGGAGCAAAGTATGGATAGAACAAATGGAAAAACACCTGCAATGCGGAAACAAAAAGAAGGCTTCAATATGGGAGGATAAAGAGAGTGCAAAAAGATTCTGGGAAATGTCACAGAAAGATAATCAGAAAAGAGCCAGAGAAACGATCAGAACTCTGAACATTACACCACAATCCAGAGTACTTGACATTGGAGCAGGCCCTGGAACACTTGCAATCCCACTTTCCAAAGAAGTAAACCACATTACTGCCGTGGAACCTTCAACGGGCATGATAGAAGTCTTTGAAGAGAACATGGCTGATTATGAATGCAACAATATATCCATTGTCAAAAAGAGATGGGAAGACATAGATGTTGAAAAGGACCTTGACGGACCTTATGATGTAATAATCGCATCATTCTCCCTTGGCATGCCGGACATTCACAAGTCAATAGAGGATATGCTGGCGGTATCTTCAGGACATATCTACCTATACTGGTTTGCCGGTGAAACATCATGGGACATGCATTCCCGCAAAATATGGCCGCAACTTCACGGAAAGGAATACTACCCCACACCAAAGTGCAATATAATCTATAACTTACTGTACCAGATGGGAATTTATCCCAATATGGAAACTTTCACACTTGGACGCACTGAAATATACAACTCTATGAGTGAAGTAATAAATAACCTCTCAAACCATTTCTCAGTGACAACAGATAAGCAGCAGGAAATACTTGAACAATACATGGAAAAAACCCTTAGAAAGGAAAATGGAAACTATATTTATGATGCACGTTCCACAAGGGTAAAGATGTGGTGGAACACGCAGGATTACTGATATTTACCAGTTATCCGGCATTCACATCAATACCTGCGTCAGATTCTGGCAGGACCTCCTCCATTATCTTTTTTGTGACATCTACTACTTTGTCTTTCCTGCCAACTTCAATAATATGATCTGCAAAAGCTCTGTAAAGTACAGTCCTTTCCTCGTACAGACCATGTAATCCTTTTTCTTTCAGGCCCACCACACCTCTTGTGGCGATATTGGACAGCCTCATAACAATAGTACCAAACGGAACATCAAGATACACGACAACAGATTTTGCTTTCAGGAATTCCATCGCTTTCTCAGAATAAACAACACTTCCACCTGTTGCAATGATGCAGTTATCCTCCAGCTTAAGATCGAGTATGCTTTGTTCCTCTGCCCTTATGAGAGCCATGTCCCCCAGGTCATTGACAATGTCCTGAAGGCCGGTTCCCGACCCATCTATTACAAGCTTATCAGTATCGATGAATTCATAACCCAGCAAGGATGCTAATTTCTGTCCGGCAGAACTTTTGCCTGCACCAGGCATACCGATCAAAGTTATAATCATGCGACCACCCCATATGAATCATAAAGAGTTCAGTTTGTAAGAGATTGTATAGGAGCAGGTATTCGACCGCCTCTTGATATGAATTTCTCCGAACTGAATTCGTGAACCGGCATTACAGGAGCAGTTCCAAGAAGGCCGCCGAACTCTATCATATCTCCGACTTTTGTACCTGGAGCAGGTATCACCCTTACAGCAGTCGTCTTCTTATTGATCATCCCTATTGCCATCTCATCTGCAATTATTGCAGCGATAGTTGAAGACGGAGTATCCCCCGGAACTGCTATCATATCAAGACCGACAGAACATACACTGGTCATAGCTTCAAGTTTATCCAGTGACAGGGAACCCCTCTGTACGGCCCTTATCATGCCTTCGTCCTCACTTACAGGAATGAAAGCACCGCTTAGTCCGCCAACAGAAGAAGATGCCATAGCTCCACCTTTCTTGACTGCATCATTGAGAAGCGCAAGTGCGGCTGTGGTGCCGTGAGTTCCACAACTCTCCAGACCCATGGCTTCCAGGATAGCGGCAACACTGTCACCGATAGCAGGCGTTGGTGCAAGAGACAGGTCGAGCACACCGAATTGTGCATGCAGTCTGCGTGCAGCTTCTTTACCCACCATCTCGCCCATTCGGGTGATCTTGAAAGCAGTTTTCTTAATACACTCAGATATATCCCCAAGTGTCGGATCATTTAGTGCGCGCACTGCAGAATTAACAACTCCGGGACCGCTTACACCTACATTTATAACGCAGTCAGGTTCGCCTATCCCATGAAATGCGCCTGCCATAAAAGGATTATCTTCTGGGGCATTTGCGAATACAACAAGTTTAGCGCAACCAATTCCTGAATTAGATTTAGTCAGCTCGGCAGTCTCTTTGATAATTTTACCCATCAGAGCAACTGCATCCATATTGATACCAGCCTTGGTGGTTGCCACATTTACTGAAGAACATACTTTATTAGTGCTTGCAAGTGCCCTAGGAATGGAGTTTATTAACTTAAGGTCGCCCGGAGTCATGCCTTTCTGAACCAGGGCACTGAAACCACCTATGAAATCAACGCCTGTATCCTCGGCAGCCCTGTCCAGTGTTTGGGCAACTGATGTATAGTCTGCGGCATCACAGCTTTCCGCAACTATTGCAATAGGAGTTACTGATATCCTTTTGTTTATTATTGGAATTCCGTAGAGGTTCTGTATATCATTGGTTGTCTTGACGAGGTCCTCTGCATAATACATGATCCTGTTGTAGATGTTCTCGTTGAAAGTATCTATATCAGGATGACTGCAACCACGCAAGTTGATACCCATGGTGACGGTCCTTATATCAAGGTTCTCGCTAGTCACCATTTTAATTGTTTCAAGTATTTCTTCAGGATGGATCAGCATAGGAATGCACCTCATATCCTGTGCATGAAATGGAATGCATCTTCGTGCTGGACCTTTACCTCAACACCAAGCTCTGAACCCTTTTCAGACATTGCCTGCTGGAAACCTGCCAGATCGAAGTTCTCTTCTTTTATCTGCGCCAGCATTATCATCGTGAACAGGTCATCCATGATGGTCTGACTGATGTCTACAATGTTGACATTATATAGTGCCATGACCTGCGTGATTCCCGCAACAATACCAATCTTATCAATTCCAATAACAGTGATTATAAAACGACTAGATGACATGATCTTCCTTCTTTGAGTGCTTTTTAAGAAGCTACCAGGTAGCATAATATACTGGATGCTATTTTGACTTTGCTAATGACATAATCTGTGAAAAAGGTGTGCATAAACGCACACCAATGAAAAAGTATATGTGCCAGAGACAGAATCATCTAATGTTAATAAAAAATATATAGAATCATTTTGACGGACAAAACCCAGTTGCATGAGTAATACATCGCATACATAAAATATTATCGAAAATATTGATACATATCATGCAAATAAAGTCATGTTGAGAATATATTAGTGTAAATATATAATAACCTAAAGCAAAACTAACTGACGTAACAAACCGGATTGATAATAAGTAACAAAGTTTATATATAAATTTAATTATGATTATTATGATGATGGTTTGAACGGCTAGGTTCATCAGATGATTCAAACAATCAGGAGATACAATGGTTAAAATTGTACACGCACAAACTGTACTTACGGAAGATGAACTGGCGGCTTTAAAGAAGAAATGTAATGAGTCGTCAACGAAAGAAGCCCTGAGTATGGCAGTGCAACATTATCTCGAGTGCGAATATACCGAACTCGACGATAAAATGTGGACCAGAAAGCTTGAAAAAGTGGTCCAGAAGAAGAATCAGAAGAAACTATAAACTTCTGAACAAGAGAGGAACAAACTATGAGCAAAGCAAACCAATTCCTTAATGAGGATGCAGTATCCCCGGTCATCGGCGTTATCCTGATGGTCGCAATCACTGTAATCCTTGCTGCAGTTATCGCAGCATTCGTATTCGGCATGGGACCACCAGAACAGGCACCACAGGCAAGTATTAGAGCCAGTGCAACTACAGCAAGCAATTCTAATTCAATCATCATGCTTGAACATCAGGGCGGAGATGAAGTTACACTTACAACATCAGCTACCAAATTCAGTGTTGGTGGAACAGCAGTAACATATGGACAAGTACAAGACTACTTCACTGCAGGAGACCGTCTCTACATCGCAGCGAACACTAGCAGTGCTAGCGGGTATACACTTGCAAACTCAACAGATGCCAGTATTATAACCGCTACCGCAAACATTGGCAATTCTACCGAAACCCTTGATGTAACAATCATTGATGTCGGAAGCCAGCAGATGATTGGCGACTTGAGCGTCAGGTTCTAAACACATTAAAATGACGCTTTAAGCGTCATTTTTTTCCTTTTTTTTCTAAATTCCTACGATTTAGATAAGTATATATACCATCCAAATGCACACTTCTTTGTAAGTAATTATATTCAGGATGTGGTATATTGGATTATGAAGTAGCTTTGAAGAACTCCTGGAATGTTGTGAAAGATAATCTCGTAACATTTATAGTTGGTTTATTGATAACCGCAGTAGGTTCGATATTGATAGTCACCATTGCACCCCTTGTTTATGGATTTACATTCATGGCAGTCAAAGGAGCAAGAGGAGAGATAGTAGAAATAAATGATGTGTTTGAGGGCTTCAAAAAGGATAACTTTATCCGAAGCTGGACATTCATGCTTGTGTACATGGTCGTTGCCGGAATACTTGGAGAAATAGCATCCATACTCAGCACAATAGTAGGAATATTGTTCATGTTCACGATGCCATTGCTCGTCATTAAAGGATATGGCGGCATTGATGGAATAAAAGAAAGTATCGAGATTGTTAAGACAGTCCCCGTGGAAAGTATAATCGTTTATGTGATTACGCTTGTTCTCACCATGATCGGCGCAATTCTTCTGGGTGTTGGACTGCTGATTACAGTACCTATCAGTACAGTATTCCTGGCAAATGCAACATTCGAGCTTTCTAAAAAATAGTTTTAGCTAAAATAGTAGATCAAATGCTGTAAACATTCGTTTACAGCACTGTTTATTTAGATCGAGACTGAACTGATAGATTCAGATTCCGTATATCTCAGAGCCTTTTTTGACCTTCTCGATATCCCTATCGATAACAGATAGCCTGTTCTTATCCACCTTCATACCGGCAAGACTTTCGATGAACCAGATAGATTTAACATGGTCATCTGGCGTAAGTTTCCAGTCAGGCTTCTCCATGTAGAAATCAATACCCTCAGCATAATGCAGTAATTCCATTCTCACTTTTTCAGTGATCCAGCCGAGTTCTTCATAATAAGAAAGTATGTCAGGAAGATTATTACGGCCTACAAGGCCCATCAAAAACTCAAGCCACTCCATACAGAGTTTCATGTTGCCTGAATTCTTTACAATATTGGAAAGATGGACATTCTGCCCGAATCCCTTATAACTTTTGGCACCCAGTTTTTTTAATTCTGCTTCCACATACTCGGTGACAGAACATATCTTCTCAAGCATTGCAGCATTCTTCTGCTCGGATTCCTGCTGGAACTCCTTGAACTCAGAAGAAACCATGCCAAGATTATCAATTAATGCAGATATGGATCTTGAAAATTCCATCGAAGTCGATTTTGTATCTTCATGAGATTTTTCCATGGAACTGATCCTTGAACCAATTACATCCAGCTTACCTGAAACATCATCAATACGGGAAAAATTTGATTCGTTTTCTTGCAATGACTCATGCATCTGTGCGAGAAGTGCAGTATAACAATTCACAAGTTCAGAAACATTGTCTTCCAGCCTGAGAAGATCTGATTTGATAGAAGTATTATCAGATTGGATAACCGCAAGATTGGATTCAAAATTACCAACCTTCCCACCCACAGAACTCATCTTTTCTTCAATATCTGCGAATTTTACCAGATCCTGGGCCAGAACATCTTCACTGGCTTTGGCAAAAGAGGACAATGTCTCGTCCAGATACGAAACCTTATTTGAAAAGATTTCAACCTCACCGCAGACAGAAGTGAATTGCATGCCCATATCCTTGAGATTCCCTTTTAGCTCGTCGATATCACTTTCAATGCCAGCATACCTCTTATCCGCAATCATTCCATTTGATTTTGCAGAGATAATCCCCGACAAACCCATCCGTGAAGCATCATCAACATTATTTTCAGCATCTTGAGCCATCGATTTATCAAAAGCTGTGATTTCCACAAAATCTGAACCTATATCTGAGATTTCAGGATTAATATTGAAAACTGTTTTTTGAAGCGGATCATTCGACACATCTTCATCAAGGGAATATTTTTGATCCATTTCCATTACAGGATTTTCTATAGGAGTCACTTTCCTTATAGCTTCAACATGCTCAGGCCCCTTATCAAAATCAAAAGGATTTGCCCGAGGATCATCTGGTGTTTCCTTCAAATCGTCCGTAAATGCAGAGAACGGATTAACAGGAGAAGGAGCGGCAGTACGGTCTGATTCATGTTCAAATGGTGACTCTGATACAGATAACTTTGCATCATTCGCAGATAGGAAATCTTCTGATACAGTACCTCCCATCATGTCCTCCATTCTTTGAATAAGGCTCTTCCCTTTTGTCAGATTTTTGAGGAAGCCTCTGGCGACAACAGATATCCCTTCAATATTCTTTTTGAATGAATCTACATTAATAGGAGGTTTAATTGAAACCTTGCCGTTAGAAGTACCATTTACAGATTTTTCAGCACTCTGGAAAGACTCACCAAAGGGATTCACGCCAGCTGCAGGAGGAGCCTCAAAGGGATTAACACTAGCATCAGGAGGAACTTCAAAAGGATTTGCGCCAACAGTAGAAGGAGCATCAAAAGGATTTGCGCCAACAGTAGAAGGAGCATCAAAAGGGTTTACACCAGCAGCAGCAGGAACTTCAAAAGGATTTGCGCCAACAGTGGGAGGAGCATCAAAGGGATTCACACCAGCAGTATGGGGAGCTTGAAAAGGATTCGCACCACCCGAGGGAGTGGAATCAAAAGGATTGGTACCAACCGATGGAGTAGCTTCAATTGAGTTAGCTCCAGCAATTGGACCATCAAAGAAAGGTGAGGGAGAATCATTGGGAGTGTTGGCAAATTGATTTATCCCAGAAACCTGTAAATTTTCAGAGGATGACAAGGATGGTGGAAATGATGTGGGATTGTTAGCCACAAATTCCGGCATATTTGTTGCTGGTGGCTCAGGATCATTTCCTAAATCAGTCTCTAGTCCACCCGGAATAAACGGATCAAATAAAGGAGGAGGAGATCTTTTTTTTGGAGAGGAAACTATTTTTGGACTGGTATCTGGAAAAGGATCATTGTTTATTTTAGAGTTATCCATAGCAAACAATGTTTTAGGAATGTCATTAACAGTACCTTCTTTTGGATCAGGTGTTTCAGGAATACCTGGTGCATTCATGAATGAAGGTAAAGAAGGAGGAAAAGACATCCCCACAGGATTTGAAGTTGGTTCCTCACTTTTATTTTGACCTACAACAGACAAATCTGGTAAATCTCCAAATGAAGGAAAACTCATTTCCGGAAGTTGATTAAACTTAACGTCTGATGCAGGTTCTTGAGTATCTATTTTTGCCTCTTCCATTTGCATATCTGCAAAAGCATTTGCTAATATATCAGGAATCGGGGGAGTTGCACCCTTTTTAATAGTAGAAGCATCCGGCGATAGCTTCGCTTCATCACCTGCTGAGGACATAATCTCTGCTATTTTTTTATTCTCCCATGGAAGTTCACTCATATAAACCAACTATTGATTAAAAAGCATTATTATAAATCTAGGAATATTATATGCACGATATTTATATAAGAGTTACTCTCGGCAGAAAAAGTATTGTTGAAAGGTAATACTGATGAGAAAACAGTAAAAAGGTTTTAGGCGCACGGGAATAATTGAGGGAATGGACGAGAGATAAAGGATGAAATTTGTGCTAAAAATTCACTTTGTTGTGTGTTTGTGCGCCTAATTGTGCATTGTAAACGATTATATATAATAGTTTTGCATCACTCCCAAAAAACATAGAGACTATGAACACATGATAAAATCATAATCATCTTACTCAATATATGGGCAGAACAAATAAATAAAACATGCAAAGTAAATGTATTCTAAATGTGCAAATGAATAATACACAACAAAAAAGATAGATAGAATCCGACTCAGATGGTCAGATCCATAATTCTTGCATTTTCAATTGACTTGCGAACAAGATCATCAATATCGATTTTTTCTTCCTCTGCAATCAGTGAGTCAAAACCAGCTTTTACCTCAGGATGTATCGGGACTGCCTGACAACTTCCAGCAGGCTGGATGGATATGTCAAAAGTACCTATCTTTCTTGCAATATCTATTATCTCATTTTTGTCAAGACCTATCAACGGATGATATATAGGAAGACAAAGACCGTAGATTTCAGCATACATATTAGCTGCCGTCTGGGAAGCTACCTGGCCAAGAGATGAACCGGTAACTATACCTGAAGCATCTTCTTTTTTCATTATTTCAGCAGCTATCCTGTACATGGTACGTTTACAGAGAAGGCATGTTTTGTTCTTAGAACATTTATCTATAAAATTCCCAAGGTTGGAACCGTTTGGAACTTCATATGCCTTGAAAGGATGACTTGGACACCATTCCTGAAGCGCTTTTAGACAATCCATTGTGCGCTTATGGGCAGCGTCTTCATTATAAGGAGAATTATTACAATAAACAGGCACAACCTCCACACCTCTTTTCATCATGAGCCATGTGGAAACCGGAGAATCAATTCCTCCTGAAACAAGAGATATCATTTTACCCTGAGTTCCCAATGGAAGTCCACCTACACCTTCTATTGATTCTGTGAAAACGTATGCCTTGCTCTGGCGCATTTCCACGAATATTTCCCGGTCAGGATTTGATAGGTCCACAGAAGGAGTAATACCTTTTGCCTCCAGCATATTCCATACTGCATCACCACATTTCATGCCAATCTCACGTGATGAAAAACTATGGTTACCTGTGCGTCTGGCCCTGATAGCAAATGACTGGCCCTCAGTAACAAAAGTATCCGCAAGCTTTGCACATAAGTCACCTGCAGACTCAATTGTGGCATCCGTCTCTTGCGCAAAAGAAGCAGACACAACTCCAAAAACATCTGCTGCTGCTTTTGCAGCCCTTATATCTTCGGTTTCGATGAATATTCTTCCCCATTCACGCATTATCCGGGAATAAGGTATACCACGGTGATCCAGCATTGCGGATATATTTTTCACCAGAGTCCTTTCATAAAAGTTACGAACGCCCGTGCTCTTTAAGGCAAGTTCACCATATCTTACAATGATTATGTTTCCCATTGGTAAGAAATCAGCAATAAGACTATTAAAGTTAATCGGAAAAGGCAACTATGACCTTTTATTAATATATAAATAATAGATAGGCAAACTACCGTTTAATGCTGAAATCCTGGAATTCTGAAGCAAAAGAAGACCATGAGATCTCAAGACCATCAACTCTGGCCTGGGCAGGGCCCGTATGCAGAAAAACGATCAGCTCCTGTATGGAGGATTTTTCACCTTCAGCAAAGACCTTAACACTTCCATCCGGCATGTTCTGCGCAAATCCTGTCAGACCCAGTTTTCTTGCATTTTCTACAGTGAATTTACGAAAATAGACTCCCTGCACCCTTCCCCTGACAAGTATTGTTGCAGAGGAACGTTCCTCTGCATTAGATATCTCACCCTGCATACAGGTTAATTTGTATGAAAGGTTTATATGAATTTTGGCCTCTGACTAAGCATTTTTGCCAGACACAGACCTTTATAAGGCATTCCTTGAACCTCAGATGAGATTCTGGCATTTAATTCTTCAGAGGTCATTTCTACCTTCACAGGGCTCTTTGGCTGAGATTCTGCGCGGATGGTTACATTGATCGTACCATTCTCTACCTCACTGTCACCAACAACTACAACATAAGGAATCCATTCACGTCCTGCCTCACGTATTTTCTTACCTACGGTATCGTCCCTGTCATCAATATCAACACGACAGTTAAGTTGCTCAGATACCTTTAAAGCATAATCCATGTGCTTTTCTGCTATAGGTATTACTCTTACCTGAGTAGGAGAAAGCCATAATGGCAAAATAGGAACTCCACCCTCTTCGGCCTTCATTGCTTCTTTTTCAAGCAGGCCATAGATACAGCGCTCAATTGCACCACTTGGGGAGCAGTGAAGGATCACAGGCTTGTTGGCATTTCCATTGGAATCTATATAGTTGATGTCATACCTTTCAGCATTTTCAACATCTATCTGCACAGTTGAAAGCGCACTTGCCTTTGCAAGAGCATCAACGAAATTGAACTCGAATTTAAGTACGAAGTAGAAGAAACGAGTATCCCACATCTCAATAAGTACAGGCTTGTCCACAGTCTTTGCAAGGTTTGTAATGAAATCCTTGTTCTCATTGTAGAAATCCCTGGTAAAACGGATAGCAACTTCAAAGTCGTCAACCTTGATACCAATCTTGTCCAGAACAGAGATGCACATATTGTACTGCTCATCAAACTGGGATATTGCATTGTCCATATCTGCACACAGGCTGTGCATGTCAGGCATTGTGAAAGCACGCAGACGTCTCAGACCCACAAGTTCCCCACGCTGCTCCTTCCTGAAACTGTACCTGGTCATCTCTACCATTTTCAATGGCAGATTCTTGTAGGAAATGGTCATGTCATGGTTCATAAGGAACTGACCAAAGCAGGCGGCGAACCTGAGGAAAAGCTGCCTCTTGTCAGATTCAATAGAATACTGGCGGGCAGGGAACCTGTCAAGATACTTTTTCAGAGTCGGGTGATTCATATCATACATAAGAGGTGTCTCGACCTCCATTGCACCAACTTTTGCAGACTCCTCAAGCACATAGTTCTCCAGCAGTGATTTCATCAGGCGGCCTTTCGGATAATAGCGCATATTACCGGAATCCGATCCCGGTTCATAATCAGCTATTTCCAACCTGCGCATCAGCTCAACATGTGGTGGTGCCTTTTCAACAGCCCTCTTCTTGGAAATCTCATAGTCCACAAACTTTCCGAGATTCTCATGTCCTGTAAAATCAAAGTTAGTTGCATCATGCAAAGTTCCATCCGGAGTTAGGACATGCCAGTATGATTTTGCTGTGCTCTCGGCTTTGAGAGCTTCGGACACCACTTCTTCCTTTACGGGTGCCAGACATGAAGATGATTCTGAACCTGAAGCAACTTCATCAGGAACTATTGAACGTGATAGCTCGGAAAGCGGATGGCCTTTACAGCTTATTTTGAAAGCCTTGTACCATCCGAATGGTGCCCTCTTAACAGTGAATTCCCCGGAAAGTGCTTCTTCTATACCTTTCAGGACAGCAACTCCCGCCTTTGGAGAAGATAGATCAGAACTCAGGTGAGCATACGGATATACCATTATGTTTTCCGCTTTGACCTGTGAAGCCACGTTTTTTATCTCTTCTACAGCTTTTGAGATAGCACCCTCTACGTTGGACTCATCTACTTTTTCCACTGCGATAAATGCAGTAAGAGCTTCTTCGAGTCTGCCTTTTTTAAAGGACTCTTCTATTTTTTCAGCAACCGGGGTGCTCTTTTTCACTTCGTATTCAATATAATCAGAATGGATCAGTAATAATTGCATAAATTCACCTGTAAGATTCTGCTATCTTAATTAGACCAATCGTTAATAACCTTTTTCAAGTCATTAAGGAACAAATAAAGGCCCGGACCCATAAAATGAGTCGCTTTAAATGCCCATTCATTCTGCAACTTCTTTTTCGCAAAAATGAGCATTTTTCTGTGCACAAACCGGCCCGTCATTGCCCGTATAAACCCGGTATGCTGCGATTATCGCACCCAATACAATAGGAGCCATGAAGAAACCTGCAATACCACCTACAAACGCACCACCCATAAATGCCAGGAGTATAAGGAAAGGATGTATCTGGGATTTAATACTTGAAAGGTAAGGACGCAGGAAGAGTTCAGGAGGGCCATAGATGATTATGGATGAAACGACGAAAAACACTACTGCACTTTCAAGACCCATATCCAGATAACGATATAAAGATAAAGCAAGCAGAACCATGTAACCTGCAAACATAGGAATAACGGATGCAACGAATATAAGGGCGGACAGCGCAAGTACATGGCTAAACCCAAATGCATAGAAAACCGCCAGAGAAAGAACACTTGCAATCAATGCCGCTGAAGCATTCCCTATGAAAACACCCTGCAAAATCACATCAAGATGAAATAAGTATCGTATAGCAGTAGGCTTGTATTCAGTTGGAACTATCCGCAATACGGACCTGTAAAGACCATCACCATCTGCAAGTAAAAAGTAACATAAGAATATTGCAACAAGCAGGTTTATAGCGAACATCATCAGATTTTGAGCATACGATATAATTCCAATCTTGCTCAGCAGTTGAAAGAAAGATGTGGAAATATTCCATATCATTTGTTGTACATCGGCAGTGTATCTTGCAGGTATGTCTATAGACCTGAAAAAATCAAATGCTGTATTAATGACATAACCCTGGTTTTCAATTACCCACACCATCTGACGAAGTATTTCAATTACTCCGGAACCGATTATGAATACAACCGGAACAACTATGCACATCGTTGCCACAAGAGCTGCAGTCTTCCTGAATCTTTTCAGTTTCATGAAAATTGGGCGGGCAATATAGGCAAATACAAGGCCAAGAACAATACCGTCAGCAAGGGGGAAGAGTATGTACACGAACAGGACTGACAGGGAGAAAACTGCTATAAGAGAAACTAGTTTCCACTTACTATCGATTATACGCGAAAGCCCATCCTGATTTATCATAACAATTTATATCCTTCAAATATTCTTTTCCTTGATTTATATAATATATGAACCTATTAATAATTCACTGTGAAAGGATTGCACACCTGAATCAGGATAATTTATCCGCATATTTGAGCACTACACATGAATCCGTGCATTTACCACACCTGATACAACTATCATTTATCTGTGCATAACCATCTTTTATAGCAATAGCATTCACCGGACAGACTTTAAGGCATATTCCACAGCCCGTACACCTGTGAGCTTTCAATAACTGGCGCGATACTTCCCTGAAAAGAGAATCTGCAGCAGCCTTATTTTCAGAATTTACCACAAGGCTCCCGGATGAGAATATCTTCACCGCGGATGAATCAGTCCGTACCATCAGAAGACCAAGTTCTTCTGAAAAAACTGTTTTTCCGATGATGTTCATTACATCCGAAGTTCTTTTCATGGAAAAACCATGTATCGAAGCTTCAATACTATAACCACCAGCCTTACATGGAGATATTCCTGAAGTGATATTGATAGTGAATGATGAGTCACTAACACTTGCAGATGGAGATATTCCCATTTCCTCACAGAGTTTTAGCATCTTGGGAGGGAGTTCTTTCCACCTCCATAAGCCATGCTCTATGAATTTATCGGACAGTCCATTCTTTTCTGCCCACTGCATAAGGAACGATTCCCACCGTTCATGTAATTGAGGATGCAGGACCTTAAGGCGCTTGTATTCTGCTGAAAGGGCTGCAGGACACAGGTAGCATCCTACCCTTTCAAATCCAAGGTCATAAAGCGGATTATAGTCAAGCTTCCTCCAATAGATGTACAACCAGACCTCTATTGCCTTCCAGTCTTTTATGGGAAAAATATTGAGCTGGCCGGGAACAAATGGATTCTTTTCACTTGTGGAAATATTGGCCCTGGAAAAAGACTCGTATCTTCTTTTACCATCCACAGTTATGCATGTGGGAGCCTTCTCAAGACATTCCTCTATGGCTGCATTTGCAGGAGCAAGTTTGCATATCTTACAACACCATCGGAAATCCTTTGCAGGAGGACCGAATGAATCCACATTTTCCCAGAAATCAGACACTGCCTTCTTTTCGATCAATTTGATGTTGCTATCCCAACAATAATTGTGAGCAAATTTCACAGTTTCAGGGAATTCAATACCAGTATTCAGGAAAAAAGCCTGGACTTCCCTGTTCTTAAGTGCACTCAGAGTCAGGTCAAGCACCACAAGACTATCCTTTCCGCCACTGAAGGATACATTGACAGGCAGGTCTTTGTAATCTTTCTGACTGGCAATGCCCTTTATTGTATTCATGGCATTCTTTCCAATAAGACGTATGTGAGATACATTTGCAGCTATCACATCATCCATTGTGGAATTTTTAGGATTCAATGAAACCTGCTGAGAATCTATCTTTCGAACCCTTATCACAGGACCATCTGCAGAAGGTGCATCCTTTGCATCGCAGTATGCTACACCAAATCCTGTTAGGTTGCTTGACCTTACAAGAATGATATCATTCGACCGGACATCGGAAGAAACAGATTCTACAAGGTCATAATTCACCTTTTTACCATTGAGATGTCTGGAATTCTTTTTCAGGACTACGGTTTTCTGATTGGTATACACCTGAAGGATGTGTGCTCCTGAAACTGATGGCTCGAAAACGTAGTCCATTCTTTGCATATCAAAACGGAGCGTGCCAAAGAACAGACCATCGACTATGACCTCATCGTTCTTATCGTCTCCTGGTATTTTATTCAGTAGAACGACCCTCTCAGCCAATGGGTCATAGGCAAAGGAAGATAAAAGCAGATCATGGAGAACACTTCGTTCATACGGAGAACAGAATCTCACATCTGCCGGCTGTGACAGATCAATCTTATTGCCTTCTTTTCCACAAGTATTACAGCCTTTTTCGATCAGGGGAACATTACAATCCATACACCAGAAGATGTAATCCTTCTCGTTACTTGCATATCTCTGAGCCGGCTTTTTTTGAGCAGGATCTCTCTTTGGTATTTTACTATCAAGAGCTTTGTTTACTCTGGAAGAAGAATTTACACTCTTGAGGGGTGAGGTTTTGGATTTATCCGAAAAAGACCTGCCTTTTTTCATTGATACCATTAAGCATACACCAGCTTAAAAAGATGTTCAGAAAAAGAAGAGAAAAGAAAGTGATCCGGACAAAGCCGGATTACAAGATCAGTTAGTAAGATACTCATTTATTGCCTGTGCAGCGATCTTGCCTGCGCCCATGGCACTGATAACTGTTGCAGCACCTGTCACAGCATCCCCACCGGCATAGACATTATCAAGGGATGTCTTTCCGGAATCATCAACTATGATGGTTCCCCTTGAATTGGTTTCCAGACCGGTTGAGCCTGAGAATATCATAGGGTTAGGTGAAGTACCTATGGCTATAATGACAATATCAGCATCAACTACGTGCTCGGAACCTTCCATAGGAACCGGACTTCTGCGTCCTGATTCATCCGGCTCTCCAAGCTCCATCCTGATGCATTCCACGCCATTTACTGTCATGTTCTCGCCTTCGAGAATACGAACAGGATTGGTGAGAAGCCTGAATACAATACCTTCCTCCTTTGCATTCTCTACCTCTTCTTTCCTTGCAGGGAGTTCTTCCTCGCTACGACGGTAGACTATACTGACCTCATCTGCACCAAGGCGAAGTGCACTGCGTGCGGCATCCATTGCAACGTTACCGCCACCGACCACAACGACCTTCTTACCTCTCTTGATAGGAGTGTCATAATTAGGGAACTGGTAAGCCTTCATCAGGTTAACCCTTGTGAGGAACTCGTTCGCGGAGTAAACACCGTTGAGGTTCTCGCCTTCAATGCCCATGAACTTTGGCAGTCCTGCACCAGTCCCAAGGAAAACAGCATCGAAATCTTTCCCAAGCTCATCGAGTGTCTTTATTTTCCCAATAACATAACCAACCTTCACATCAACACCAAGCTGTTTGATGTACTCTACTTCTTCTTTTACTATTGCCTTTGGAAGTCTGAATTCAGGAATTCCATAGGTAAGTACACCACCGGTATCGTGGAGTGATTCGAATATTGTTACAGCATGGCCTGCTTTTGCAATGTCTGCTGCTGCCGTAAGACCTGCAGGTCCGGCACCGATTACTGCAACCTTCTTGCCTGTGGACTCCGGACGCACAGGAGGAGTTACACCTCTTTTCCTTTCATGGTCCGCACAGAAACGCTCAAGCCTTCCAATAGCAACAGGTTCTCCCTTCTTTGCCAGTACGCACAATTCCTCACATTGTACTTCTTGGGGGCAGACACGACCACATACAGCAGGAAGTGCATTTGTAAGCTTTATTTTATCGATAGCACCGTCAAAGTCTCCTTCCTTTATACGGGAAATGAAACCAGGGATATCGACATTCACAGGACATCCTTCAACACACTTTGGATTCCTGCATTCCAGACACCTTGAAGCTTCAGCAAGTGCCTGCTCATTAGAATAACCAAGTGCTACCTCATCAAAATTGTGTGCTCTCTCTTTTGGATCCTGGTGAGGCATTGCCTGTCTTTCTACCATCAGTTCTCACCCCTGCAGGTGCATTTGTGATTGTTATTGTGGTTCTCAAGGCACTTTGATTCCTCATCCCTGTACAGGGCAAGGCGGCTCATTAGGAGATTGAAATCAACTTTATGAGCATCGAATTCCGGGCCGTCAACACATGCAAACTTTGTCTCGCCACCAACAGAGACCCTGCATCCGCCACACATGCCGGTGCCGTCTATCATTATAGGATTGAGGCTTACAAGTGTCTCCACACCATAAGGTTCCAGCATACCTGCTGCAACCTTCATAAGAATAGGAGGACCTATGACAACTACCCTTGCAACCTTCTCACCACTGTCAAGTATGTTCTTTACAACATCTGTGACAAAGCCATGGTGACCTTTGGAACCGTCATCCGTTGCAACATGAAGTTCATCTGAAGCTGTTCTCATCTCATCTTCAAGGATAAGAAGACTCTCGTTCCTTGCACCAATAACGGATATTACTTTGTTCCCTGCTTCCCGATATGCCCTGACCTGTGGATATACAGGAGCAATTCCAACTCCGCCGCCCACAAGGATAACTGTACCGAGTTCCCTTACATCAGCAGGTGTTCCAAGGGGACCGACAAAGTCCTGAAGCTGGTCTGAAGAAGTCATTTTTGCAAGCTGCTTTGTAGTTTTGCCCATTTCCTGGAAGATTATTGTGATGGTACCTTCAGTTGCATCAAAATCAGCAATTGTCAGTGGTATCCGCTCACTTGTTTCATCAATACGTAATATAATGAACTGGCCTGCTTTTGCGGCTTTGGCAACGTCTGGTGCCAGGATCTTCATCAGGTGCACTGAGGGTGCAATTTCTTTTTTCTCGATAATTTTGTATGGCATGTGATCACATTATAGAAGTAGATAGGGATGGTTAGATTTTGGGGGTATGATTGAGTTAATAGTACTTAAGAATTGAGATGGAGATAATATTAAGATGAAATACCTGAATTGGGAACATTTTCTGATAAATAAGAAGGATACTATTATAGTGTGTTATAAATAAAATACAATTCGTTTATATATTTGTATGTTCATTAATACACACAAACATATGAAACTCTAAATACCTAAGTGGAGGCATTTTTATCAAATCCATCATACTTGCCGGTGGCTCTGGCACACGCCTATGGCCCCTAAGCCGGGAAAAATATCCAAAGCAATTCTTGAAACTAACTGACAAATCTCTATTTCAGGACACTGTCCTTAGATGTCTGGAGGTTTCAGATATCTCTGAAATATTTGTAGTGACGAACGAATCACAAAAATTCTTTGTTATTGGACAAATTGAAGAGCTTGGGTATGAGATTCCACTTGACAATGTACTGCTGGAGCCAATTGGCAAGAATACACTCCCTGCAATTGTTTATGGAATGTCCAGGATTGAGAGCGAATTTGGAAAATCTGTAGTCGGAATATTTTCCTCAGATCATATACTTGATAAAAATGCAATGGAAACCATCAGAAAAACTGAAGAACTCGCTTATGAGTACCTGCTTACATTCGGAATTGCACCCACTTCACCCCATACAGGTTATGGATACATTAAACCAACAGATTCAATTGGAATTGGATTTAAAGTTTCGGAATTCAAGGAAAAGCCAGATACCTCCACGGCAAGAAAATATATTGAAGATGGATGCCTCTGGAATAGTGGAATGTTCCTTTTCGACACAGATGTTTTTTTTGAAGAACTTGAAAGACATGAACCAGACATCTCTGCTGCCTTTGCAAGTTCTGAGAACATAAAAGATATTTATAATAAAATTCCCTCTGTCTCCATAGACTACGGAATCATGGAAAAATCAGACCGTGTTGCAGTTGTGAAAATTCAAGAAAGATGGAGTGATCTTGGTAACTTCAATGCTATCTATGAAGAGTTTGAGAAAGATGAAAACAATAATATTGTGAACAACTGCGATGATGTTCTTATCGATTCATCGGGAAATCTGATCTACTCAAAAGCTGATAAGATAGTATCACTTATTGATATTAATGACATGATTGTCGTGGATACTCCGGATGCGTTACTTGTGTGTCCTAAAAGTAGTAGCCAGAAAGTAAAGGATGTTGTATCCTCTCTCAAAAGTATTAATGATGAACGTGCAGAACTGCACCAGACCGTGTACAGGCCTTGGGGATCTTATACCATACTGGAAAATTCACAAAGACATAAAATCAAGAACATAATTGTTCTGCCACAAAAGAAGTTGAGTTTGCAACTGCATCATCATCGAAGTGAACATTGGGTGGTTGTAAAGGGAATGGCATGTGTTCAGGTTGATGGAGAACAGTATTTTTTAAGAGAAGGAGAAAGTACATTCATCAAAGCTGGAATGAAACACAGGCTTTCTAATCCGGGTAAGTTACCTCTTGAAATCATAGAGGTACAGTTAGGAGAGTATGTGGAAGAGGATGATATTATAAGGTTTGATGATGATTATGGGAGAGAATAGAAGACTTCATCCTCTCTTATAATTTGATTTATATGATATCAAGAACGTAAAAGGTTAAAATGAAAGTCGAATCAATACTTAAGAACAAAAAAATACTTGTCACTGGTGGTGCAGGATTCATCGGTAGCCATATTGTTGACATATTGATGAAAGAAGACTGCAAAGTCATAGTTTTTGATAACTTAAGTTCGGGACACATGAAGTTTATTAAACATCACACAGGAAATCCCAATTATGAGTTCAGAAATGGGGATTTGCTTGCAACCGATGAAATAAACATGGCATGTGATGGCATTGATTTTGTATTTCATGTAGCAGCAAATCCTGATGTAAAGTTAGGAGCATTTGACACAAAAGTACACTTTGACCAGAACATCACAGCAACGTATAATCTGCTTGAAGCAATGCGCAAGAACAAGGTAACAAACATTGCTTTCACATCCACATCAACAGTTTACGGTGAAGCAGACATAGTGCCCACTCCGGAGAACTACGGTCCATTAATGCCAATATCGCTTTATGGTGCATCAAAGCTTGCATGTGAAGCACTCATTACATCTTATTCACATACATTCGATATGAAATCGTGGATATTCAGGTTTGCGAATATCATTGGTGAACGAAGCACACATGGAATCATTGTGGATTTTATCCAAAAACTCAGGGACAATCCACATCAACTTGAGATACTTGGTGATGGTAGACAATCTAAATCATACCTTCATGTAAGTGAATGTATCAAAGCAATAATATTCGCTATAAATAATAGCAATGAAGCAGTCAATATATTTAATGTAGGTTCTGAAGATACAATAAATGCTACTGAGATTGGTGAAATTATTGTTGAAGAAATGGGACTTGAAAATATTGATATCACATACACTGGTGGAAAGCGAGGATGGAAAGGGGATGTTCCACGAATGCTTCTTGGAATTGATAGATTGAAATTTGCAGGATGGAAACCTGAATATTCATCAAAGAGAAGTGTCAAAGAAACCGCACATTCATTAATCAATCAAATTTGAATTTTTGTGAACTAACAGTATACTTCAATAAATAATAAATATGCGTTTACTTTCGGAATGATAATGATGGCAAAAACTGCTCTAATAACCGGCATCACTGGCCAAGATGGTGCATATCTTGCAGAGTTCCTGCTTAACAAGGGATACATCGTGCATGGAATCAAACGAAGATCATCTTCATTCAATACCGCACGTATAGACCACCTTTATAAAGATCCTCATGAGAGAAACGTGAACTTTTTCATGCACTATGGAGACCTGACAGACTCCACAAATCTGATTAGAATCATACAGGAAACACAACCAGATGAGATTTATAACCTTGCAGCTCAGAGTCACGTGCAGGTTTCTTTTGATACACCTGAATACACAGCAAACTCTGATGCACTGGGAACCCTGCGGATTCTGGAAGCCATACGCATCCTTGGCATGGAGAAGAAGACAAAATTCTACCAAGCTTCGACAAGTGAACTATATGGAAAGGTTCAGGAGATACCGCAAAGTGAAACGACTCCATTTTACCCAAGGAGCCCTTATGCTGCAGCAAAGCTATATGCATACTGGATCACAGTGAATTATCGTGAAGCTTACAATATGTTCGCTTGCAATGGTATCCTTTTCAATCATGAATCGCCCATTCGTGGAGAGACCTTTGTAACAAGAAAAATTACAATGGCTGTGGCCAAGATCAAGAAAGGACTTCAGGATAAATTGTACCTCGGCAACCTTGATGCAAAAAGGGACTGGGGATTTGCAGGAGATTATGTTGAAGCCATGTGGTTGATGCTTCAGCAGGATGAACCTGATGATTATGTGATTGCTACTGGTGAGACACACTCTGTAAGGGAGTTTGTAGAACTTGCGTTTAGAGAGATTGGAGTGGAAATTGAGTGGCGGGGTGAAGGAGTGGATGAGGTAGGAGTGGATATAAATAATGACAATGTGTTGATTGAGATAGATTCACGATATTATAGACCTACTGAGGTAGATATACTGATTGGTAATCCAACCAAAGCTAGGGAGATATTGGGATGGCAATCCAGTGTTGGAATTAAAGCCTTGGTAAAAATGATGGTTGAAGAAGACTTGAAGAATACATGATAGGTATTATCTTCCTGATATGAAATGTATCAGTATTCATTAAAATTGTGGACAAATCCAGATTTTCAGCAAATATCATGTCCAAAATAAAAGCTATATTCTCCCACATTATGAGCATTGAACCAGTACAACGCCAGAGTATTATATCATTTCTCTGGAAGATTACAGTGACAGTCGTTGGTTTCTTCAGTACAATGTACTTTGCTCATACTGTTGGTGCAGATGTTTTGGGAGCATATTTTCTATTTACGGCATATTTAGGTATAATCAATCTTGTAACTGACGGAGGATTTGGTGGGGCGGCCATCAAGCGAATTAGCGAAGGGGAAGAACAGAATGAGTATTTCAGTGCATTTTTTGTATTACGGTCATCCTTTGTTACTATAACTATTCTATGTTTGATAGCATTTAGGGACTATTTTGTGGATCTCAACAGTACTGGTGTATTCAAGTGGTTGCTCGTAGCAATAATTATTTCCTTGATATATGGCACTGTGCACAATATGATAGCTGGTCTTAGAAAAATTGGAATTCAGGCAACATGTGGTTTCATTAATGAAATTACTCGCATTATTGTGCAAGTCATAGCAGTGTTTTTGGGTTACGGTGTTGCAGGCCTTGTAGGAGGATTCATTGCAGGGATGATTATTACCATCATTATCGAGATAAGATTCTTTGACCTACAATTTGTCCGTTTTGGATGGTATCACATAAAAAGCCTATCCAAATTTTCTTTCTGGCTGTTTTTGACCACAGGTGGAGTGATGATCTATTCATACGCTGACACAATCATGATAGGATATTATATGAATAACTCAGATGTAGGAGTGTATAGGATTGCAATACAATTCGCATCTATCGCAGCAATGGCTGCAATCTCAATGCAAACTACCTTATGGCCAAATGTCAGCCACTGGAGTAAAATAGGAGATTTTAAACGAATAGAAACATCCCTATCAAAAGCAGTCACTTACTCGCTGCTTCTAGCTACTCCAATATGCGTAGGAGGTATACTGCTTGGTGATAATTTGCTGTATTACTTCTACGGTACCGATTTTGTAAAAGGTTACTCGGTACTTGTTGTATTTTTAATTACCCAGATTATCAACACATTCCAACTATTCATTCTCACCTATCTTGGCGCGATGGACATGCAGAAGGAGGCTTTCAAAGTAACATCTGTAGCTACGACCGCAAACATTGTGCTAAATGCATTATTAATACCTTTAATTGGCATTACAGGAGCTGCAATAGCTACGTTTGTGACCCTATCTTTGAATGCACTTCTTGCACGACAAGTCTTGGCAAGGGTCATTAGAGTAACATTGGAGTATAAAAGCTTATTGAGTATTCTGAAGGCAACCTTTGTGATGGGAATCTTTATAGAGGGGTATCGAATTATCGTAACACTGTCTACTATATGGACAACACTTGTTTCAGTAGTGCTGGGAATTGGGATTTATGGGGTTTTAGTCTTGAAATTTGATAGGAATATTTATGAACAAGTGAAGGGAATTATGATGAATTTAATTTAGTGCAGACAAAGTAGATTAAAAACACATAATAAAGAACCTTAGAGGAACAATGAAAGCTAATTGGATTGATAGCCATGATTTTTTAGATAGATACAAAGAGAAATTTAGCAAAATATACCCCGTTGTCTTTCTCTATCAATCAACAAAGAAAATCATTTTATTAGAAAAATTCAAACGAGATTTTAATGATTTTAAACATATATCGTCTCAAACAGAATCCAGATTTTCTATAAAATGGAGCGAACGCTATCCATGTTTAAATGATGCTACAACAGGCACAGATTTTGATAGACACTATATATTTCATACAGCATGGGCTGCAAGAATATTGTCACGAAATAAACCTGCTGAACATGTAGATATTTCATCAAGTTTGTATTTTGTGTCTATAGTTTCTGCATTCATTAAAATTAAATTTTATGATTATCGTCCAGCAAACTTAAATTTAAGTAATCTGGAATCAGAACATGCCGATTTAACATCACTTCCTTTTTTAGATGAGAGTATCTCATCGCTATCTTGTATGCATGTGATAGAACATGTAGGACTTGGAAGATATGGAGATCCTATAAGACCAGATGGCGATCTAAAAGCTATTAGAGAAATTAAAAGAGTATTGTCACAAGGAGCTGATTTGATTTTTGTGATACCAATAGGCAAACCAAAAATTATGTTTAATGCCCATCGCATATATTCCTATAAGCAAATAATTAACTATTTCAAGAGTTTTGAATTAAAGGAATTTGCTTTAATTCCTGACAATCCTAAAGATGGGGGATTGGTATTGAATGCCACCGAAGAAATGGCGGATGAACAAAATTATGGATGCGGATGCTTTTGGTTTAAAAAGTAAGTAAATAGTGAGAATAAATGAATATTTTAGAAATTCTTAGGATTAGGCTCAGAATGATATTTTCAACGTTATTTGAACAGTTATTAAAGCTTCTTAACATGATATTGTTGCAATTTCATTTAGTTGTTATGAAAAAAGAGAATTGCATATCCAACAAATTAATTGATGTTTATACTACAGCATACAATAAAAATTGTGATCATCTAACTGAATGTGTGATCTTTTCCATGGACAGAGCACTCCAACTGCATGCATTGCTTTCGTCTTACATTGAAAAAATTAATGAGCCTGTGCCAGTACATATTTTATATAGAACTACATCAAGTGCTCATCAAAAAGCATATAATGAAGTTTTTTCGCTTTTTGAAGGCTATCCAATTTCTGCTATACATCAGAAAAGTAAAGATTCATTTAAAAGTGAACTCATAACAATTCTTAAGTCTATAAATGCAGAAAAAGTATTTTTTTTGGTAGATGATATTGTATTTACAGAAAACATTGATGTTTTTGATTTTACAAAATTTGATGGACGCACCACGGTCTTTTCCCTTCGCATGGGTGCAAATTTGAAGCGAGCCTATACGATACAGAAAGATCAAAAATTACCGAATTTTATTCCAGATATAATTTCTGATAAGGACAAACTTTCTTGGATATGGGAAGAGGAGGAATTTGATTGGGCTTATCCTTTATCTGTTGATGGGCATCTATTCTTAACACGTGAAATTACTGTTCTTGCAGAAAATACAAAATTTAATTCTCCCAATACATTTGAAGGAAAATTGCAGCACTACATACAATATTTTGAGAAGCGGGTTGGTATTTGCTACAATAAATCAAAAATAATCAACATACCTATAAATAAAGTTCAAAAAGATAATGATAACATTCATGGAACAATTCACCAAGATTACTTGTTAAATCAGTGGAATAATGGAATGCAAATAAACTATCGTGAGCTTTATGGTACTATAAACAAAAGTGCACACCAAGAAATAGAGATTTCACTTATCAAACGAAGTGATTAAAATAAAGTAAGGATTGATTTATTTGGATAATCCTAAAGTATCGGTAATAATGCCTGTATATAATGCAGAAGAATATGTGAGAAGTGCTATTGAAAGTATCCTGAATCAGTCATTTACAAATTTTGAACTGTTAATAGTAATCGATGATGGTTCAAAGGACAGTAGTAGAATAATTATTGAATCATACAGTGATTCAAGAATAAAACTACTGGATAATAAAGAAAACTGTGGTTTGGTAAAAGTAAGGAATAGAGGTATTAATGAAGCAAATGGTGAATACATCGCATGGTTAGATGCTGATGATCTAAGTCATCCACTCCGATTAGAAAAACAAGTTAAAGTACTAGATAATAAACCTGATATTGGAATTTGTGGCACATGGCTGAAAACCATTGGAACAAAAAAGAGTCATAAATGGCGTCATCCCACAAATCCTAATTTTGCGCATAGCTTAATGCTTTTTAATAATCCGGTAGCAACATCATCAGTTATGCTTCGGAAAGAATTGTTGATAGAACATAATCAATATTTTAATTTAAATTATGCGGAAGATTATGACTTATGGGAGCGTCTTTCTTTTTATTGCAAAATTACAAACATACCAAAGATATTGACATATTATCGACTACATGAGAATCAAACTTCTAAACTAAATGAACTTTCTCTTAAATCATCAGCTTGGAGCATATACGAAAGACAAATTAAACGACTGGGTATAATATATTCAGATGATGAAAAGTTAATTCATCAAAAGTTAGGAGCTTGGGCTTTCGACGAGTCAATAGACTTTCTAACACTTACTAATAAATGGCTTTTAAAGCTTCAAAGTGCGAATTCTGAAAAACAGATTTATCCTGAACCAGAATTTTCGTGTGTTCTTGCTGAAAGATGGTTCTTTGCGTGTAGAGCAGTTAGTAAGTTAGGACTAACTACTTTTTTGATGTATTGGAGCTCCCCCCTCAGGAAATATTGTGAATTTTATAAATATATATATCTTTTTGGCAAATGTCTAGTGAAAAGATGAGTATAAATCATGTATAATGGAGATGATTCTGCTTTTTAATCATGTAACATTCGATTGCAAGACAATTCTATTTATATGATTAACTAAATCTGCAGATTACTTCCTAGTAATATCTTTTTTAGCTTTCATTTTAATTTTATTCCATCCTTTTGCAAAATAAATCATAATCTCATCATCATTTGTTTGCCCATTTTTGGTAACATAACTTTTAAAATATCCATAGATATAAGCAAAACCTTGATAAAAAGGAGGGTTCTTTGCAATGTATAAACCTGAAAGAAAAGCAGCAAATGGATGAAAATTCAAATAATATCTTCCTTCACCCATCTTTTTATAACCATTCCACAAGCCACGCGTAGATGAAGACTTTCTGTTATGTAATGCCCCAGCTTTTTTTGTCCTTGTTAAATTCCATCCTCTGTTCATTGCCTTTATATCTGAAACGGTATCAGGAGATGGCAGTTCCGAAAATCCGCCTATATCTTCAAAACAAAATCTACGATATAACCTTGCTCCTCCTCTTGGACAATCTGAATTATCTTCTGGAACTGTACCTTTTTTGGTTTTTATATATAACGTTCCACTTGTAATTCCCACTGTTGGATCTTCATTTAGCCCCTCTATTAAATATTCAAAATAAGTATTACTAAGAACAATGTCTGCATCTAAAATGCCAAGAAAGTCGTAATTTATATTTTCACTCTCTGCAATTTTCTGTGCATGGGTAAATCCATGTTTGACTACACGACCATATCCTAGCCAATCATATTCAGAACTATCAATTAATTTAGTATATTTTATCCATTGATGTTTTTTACATGCAGCATTAATTAGTATTGATGTTTTATCTTGGCTGTTATCATCAACAATCACCCATAAGATTGGTTGAATTGTTTGACTTAAAACAGATTCAATCAGTTGAGGTAGATGTTCCTCTTCATTTTTAGCAGGAGTTACTAAAATATACATAATATAAACCCATGTTTTTTGTTCGAAAAACAGTTCGAAATATATATATTTGAGCGAAATATTAAGTCATAGAATGAGCTTATTATTTCCAAATTTCATGGCATTTTAGTCTGATTTTTGACTTAACCAAATACGATATGATTTTTAATCAATTCGATTTCAGTTTCTGAATGTTAGCCAATTTATTTATCTTAGCAAGGTTAATCCTTCTTTACCATATAAAGGTTCTCCATATCTTATTTCTATTGGGTCAAGTAGTAATAGCATAATACATATAAAACTATTAACCAATATAACCTAGCAGGAATTTAATATGAAACTTGCTCCAATAGCTTTATTTGTATACAACCGACCCGAACATACTCGAAAGACACTTGAGAGTTTAATAAATAACACCGAATTCATAGATAGTTCATGTTACATCTTTTGTGATGGAGCAAAAAATGAAAAAGACAAAGATTCCGTTCAAACTAATCGTGAACTGATTCACTCGTACAAACTTGAGAATGTAATAATCATCGAAAATAAACACAATAAAGGCTTGGCAAAATCACTTGTTGATGGAATAAATTATGTATTCCAGGAACATGACCGAATAATTGTTCTGGAGGATGATTGTGTTCCTTCTCCAGATTTTCTTCATTTCATGAACACATGTCTTTCTGAATATGAATCTGATGAAAGAATCATGAATGTGAGTGCATATTCTCCTCCGATAGAAATACCTGAGGATTATCCTTATGACATCTATTTTTCTTATCGATTTTCATCATGGGGTTGGGGTACTTGGAAAAGGGCATGGGACCATTATTCTAATGACCCAAAAATACTGGAAAAAATCGAAACTTCAAACATAATCAAGAAAAAACTGGATAGATCAGGCTTAGACCTATACCCTATGTTGAAAAGACAGATCAATGGAAAACTCAACTCATGGGCCATCTTCTGGGCAATCAATATAATAATGAATGATGGATTGTCAATTAATCCTGTAAAGTCCAGAATAATGAATATCGGACATGATGGAAGTGGAACTCATTGTTCATCTAACAGGAGATATGATGTGAAGATAAATAAAGAAATAAAATGCAAACTATCATTCCCGAAAGAAACAGAACCTGACGATAGAATAATAAAATCAAATTACGATTTTCGAGCAGGCTCCCTGTCCAAGAGAATATTATACATGTGTTACCATAAAATCAATGAATTCATTGATTTCAATCTATAATGAATTATTAATGAACAACAGTATTCAAAGAAACTATTGCCTTATAAATGAAAATTCTTGATTGTTGCCTGATATAGAAGTAATTTGATACGAACAATCCATTAATTTATTGACTGTTTCAATGGTATTATTTATAGTGAAAGGTTCAAAACGGTGATGGAATTCGATTAACAATTGTTCAGGATAAATCTTGTTATCAAGCATATATGCTACTACGTCATATTCAGAGCCCTCAATATCCATCTTCAGGATATCTATTTTTTTGTGGCCCAGTTCATTCATAATAGCATCGATTGTTTTTACCTTTACTTTTATGTATTTGGAGGAATTATTATCATTCTCAACCAAAGAATGCGATACATGCTCCGGATTCTTTGGAGAATAAAAACTCATAAAGCCGTTTGATGAAGCAACACCTATTGGATGAAGAACAAAATTATTGACGCCTTTCTTTTCAACAAAATCAATTGCTTTGGGAGTAGGATCGAATCCATGAATTGTCAAATTATATTAATCAATTAGAGCCTCATCCCATGAAATATCTTCCCCGATACCAAAAGAATAAACTACACTTTGTTCACCAACGTTTTCAGGACAGAATGCCCATCCTCCATATTCCGAACCCAAACGTTCGATGTGACAATTATCCAAGTTGGTCTTGTAATTACGAAATTTCAATAATTCTTGTATTTTTAGAGATATTTTTCTTAGTACTGACGCCATTTTGTATTCCCATATAACATAGATTATATTTATTTTAAAATTAACCCTTTAAATCCTAATGTATTATTTAATACCATTATCAAAAGCAAATATCGACAGTAAATTGAATAGGAATATAATATACACTTTTCCTGCGAATGAAGGTTATTTTAACCAATACTTATATATTATGTAAAAATCCCTGTACAGACAACATATTAAACTCGTGAAAGCTATGAAGCCTCTTCTCATTAACACATCAGACATTCATGGCGGTGCAGCCAGAGCAGCTAACAGGTTACATAATGGACTTCAGCAAATAGGCATTAACTCAAAAATGTTAGTACAAAAAAAAACAAGTAATGATAACTCTGTAATAGGACAAGAAGCAACGATTAAAGGTCCAAGAGCATCAAAATGGAATTTCATATCTGTTACACGTTACCTGATAGACAGATTACCTTTAATTCCTTATGACTACCGTAATTTCCAGCAAATTGATTGGAGTCCACAATGGGTACCTAATAATATACACAGAAAAGTTAACCAAGTAAATCCAGATATTGTACATTTGCATTGGATTTGTCAGGGTTTTATTCCTATTCAGGAAATTGCAAAAATTAAACAACCTCTAGCGTGGACATTTCATGACATGTGGACATTTACAGGTGGTTGTCACTACAATGGTACATGTGATAGATATAAGTATGAATGTGGGAAATGTCCACAACTAAATTCCACCACTGAAAAAGACCTCAGTCGATGGGTATTTAATCGCAAGAAAAAATATTGGGAAGAAATAGATTTCACCGTTGTGACACCTAGCAATTGGCTCGCTAAATGTGCAGGTTCGAGTTCTTTACTGGAAAATAAGAAAATAGAAGTAATTCCAAATGGACTTGACCTTCAAAAATTCAAAACCATACCAAAAGAAGAAGCAAGAAAGACCTTAAATTTACCTCTTGACAAAAATTTAATATTATTTGGGGCACTAAACTCTACACAAGACAAGAGAAAAGGCTTTCAGTATTTAAAGTCGGCAATTAGTCTCCTTTCCAACGATTTGAATTTTGAAGCTATTGTATTTGGAAATGCTACCGATGAAAGTCAACTTGACATCCCTATCAATTTTATGGGCAGACTGCCAGATAATATGTTGAACTCAATATACTCCGCTGCTGATGCATTTGTAGCTCCATCGGTACAGGATAATTTACCTAATACTATAATGGAAGCCCTAGCATGCGGTACCCCTTCAGTAGCTTTTGATATTGGAGGAATGCCAGATATGATCAGTCATATGAAAAATGGATACTTGGCGAAACCATTCGATGTGGAGGACTTAGCAAAAGGTATAGAGTGGAGTGTTGAGCAAGATCAAAGGAAGAAAAAATTAAGCGAAAACTCCAGAAAATATGTTGAAGAAAACTTTGAACTAACGTCAATTGCTAAAAGATATGCAGACTTATATTCAAAACTGTAATTAAATATATGAGGATTACTAATGGACATGGAAAGTAGGATTTACATTGCAGGTCACAGCGGCATGGTCGGTTCGGCCATAAAAAGAAAGCTGGAATCAAAAGGCTATCAAAACATTATATGCCACACCCACAAAGAACTTGACCTAACAGATCAGCAAGCGGTCAACAACTTCTTCAAAATCGAAAAACCCGATTATGTATTCCTTGCAGCTGCTAAAGTCGGCGGAATCCTCGCAAATAACACATACCCTGCAGAGTTCATCTACCAGAACCTCATGATAGAAGCAAATGTGATTCATGCTGCACAAACCTTTGGTGTCAAAAAACTTCTGTTCCTTGGATCATCCTGCATATATCCAAAATTTGCACCCCAACCTATGAAAGAAGAATACTTACTAACTGGAGAACTGGAATCCACCAATGAAGCGTATGCAATTGCAAAGATTGCAGGTATAAGGTTGTGTAAGCATTATAATCAACAGTATGGTACCAACTTCATTTCGGTGATGCCAACTAATCTCTATGGTCCAAATGACAATTTTGACCTTGAAACCTCACATGTAATGCCTGCACTAATCCGTAAATTCCATGAAGCAAAAATCGAAGATAAAACTGAAATTTTGGTTTGGGGTAGTGGAGAACCTAAACGTGAATTCCTACATGTGGATGACATGGCTGATGCCTGTGTTCATTTGATGGAAAATTATGACTACAGGGATATCGGAGAATTCGTAAATATTGGATTTGGAAAAGATATTACAATAAAGGAACTGGCTGAGCTCATAGCTGAGATCGTAGGATATGAAGGAGATATCGTTTACGATGCTTCAAAACCAGATGGTACTCCACAAAAGTTGCTGGATGTAAGCAGGCTGGACAGACTTGGATGGAAAGCTAAAATCTCACTCCGAAATGGAATTGAACAAGCATATGAGTGGTACACAAATCAGAAATAACAAAACGAATACTACCAGAATATACTCAATAACAAATAAATGACCCAAAAACCCTTCATCTCAGTCGTAGTTGCTGTTTATAATGGTGCTAAAACCCTGCAGCGCTGCATCGACAGTGTATACAATCAGACTTCCCAGAATAAAGAACTCATAATTATTGATGGTGGTTCCACAGATAAATCAGTAGATATATTAAATGCCAACGATGATAAGATTGTTTACTGGATATCCGAACCAGATAACGGCATATATAATGCATGGAATAAAGCACTGGACCATGTAAATGGAGAATGGATATACTTTTTGGGATCTGATGACTATCTCTGGAAAGACACCGTATTTGAAGAGCTTGAGCCATACCTTATTAAAGCCAAATCTGAAAATATACGACTAGTGTATGGAAAGGTTGCAAGGGTAAATGAAAATGACGAAATATGTTGTGTTGATGGCAGCCCTTGGGACTATACATGGAATGGGATAATTGTAGATGGGGTTTGCACTTTTACACACCAAGGAATGTTTCATCATCGTAGCCTTTTTGATACATACGGAAAGTTTAATGAATCGTTCCAGATTGTTGGGGATTATGAGTTGCTTGTCAGAGCATTTAAGAAAGGCGGGAATGCCCTTTTCACAAAAGATTTGATCATAGCTGGGATGCAAACTGGAGGAATTACTAACAACTGCATAAAGTTGGTAAAGGAAACTGCAAAAGCAAGACGAGAACATCAACTTAAAATTATTACAATCCCCTGGCTCATATCCTATGCATGGGCAATATTTTATCCATCGTTAAATAGTATACTTGGAAGCAAGAATACCAGATCTCTGGTTAATTCTGGAAAACTTTTTGTAACAGGCATTTCCCACAAAAAAAATGTTCTTCTGAAACACAAAAATGATTGATGTAGCTTGTTACAACAATTAATATATCTATAGATAAGCCTCAATTTCTATACATATAGCAGCAAGAACTGAAACTTACTCATTTATTGCAACTTTTCCAATCAACATTCTATTTTAAATGCATAAAACCGATTCCAGAAGAGAAACAATTAAAATTAATTAATGTTCATTTGATAATAGTTATATATTGGATAAAGAGGTATACATTACAAATTTAAAATAAAATTCTCTTTATGGGCTACACAATAAAAAACAGCTAACCCAAATTCTGTAAGTTCTGTTGTTTAGTTCCTCAAAATAGTAAGAATTCAATATGCATAAAATGTGAGTGAAGCATATGACCGGTGAAAATGAAAAGACAAAAATAATTAAGTTCCTACCTTACTGTGTAGGTATTCTTATATCATTCCTTATAGCACTATATATTAGAACTATACCTAGAGCAGGCGTGTTTATATCAGACACCTTCGTACGTTTTGGTGGAAACGATCCATGGTACCACCTGCGCAATGTTGAGTCCATTTTACATAATTACCCTAATATTCTGTGGTTCGATGCTCACACACAATATCCAAATGGTACAACCCAAATCTTTGCACCATTATTTGATATGGTACTCTCGACAATAATCTGGATTATAGGATTCGGGAACCCCAGTCAAGACCTAATCTACAAAGTTTGTGCATATTATCCTGCTTTCCTGGGGGCAATCGTAGTCATCCCCACATACTTTGCTGCTAAATGGTTATTCAATCGTAGGATAGGATTACTGGCAGCACTCCTTATAGCATTAGCACCCGGTCAGTTCCTCTCAAGGTCAATAATCGGATTCAATGACCACCACATCGCTGAAACTCTGCTAACCACTGTTGTGGCAATGTTCATGATAATGGCACTGAAGATCGCCTACAAAAAGCCGATTACCTTCGAAGACCTAAAGAACAGGAACTTTGACTCCCTGAAATCTTCCTTGCCATACATCATAATGGCAGGATTAGCACTGGGAGCTTACTCACTCGCATGGTATGGTGCCGTATTCTTCTGTTTCATTCTTGGCATCTACATCACAGTGCAACATATAATCAATCATATGCACAAACGCCCTACTGATTATCTTGCAGTCAGCGGCGTGATAATTTTTGGTATTGCATTGCTGATGGTACTAATGGTACCTAACCTCTCTTCCAAAGGACTCTTGATAAAGGGTCTCTTCGGTGGAATTTTAGCCTTCCCAATCCTTACCCTAATATCCATAGAACTTAACAAAAGGAAAGTTGAAGGATATTATTACCCACTTTTGATAGCAATATTGTCAATCATAGTGATTATCCTCTCAAAGACATTCTCACCATCTACCTATGCACTCATCGCCAGCTTGACCAGTTACTTTATGCGCACCGGTGGTGGCCTTACCATCGCTGAAGCCTCCCCCCTCCTCTCCCTTGGTGGGCAATTCTCCCTGCAACCCCTCTGGTACAATTTCGGGGCTTTGGGATACATCTCATTCGTCGCACTGGCTATACTCATCTACAAGGCATTTACCCAGAAGAACGCACCTGAGAACACATTCCTGATAGTCTGGACACTCATGATCATCTGGGCCATGCTTCAGCAGAACCGTTTTGCATACTATTATTCTGTAAATGCTGCTATCCTAAGTGCATGGGTAGGTGTTAAAGTGCTTGAAATGGCAGGATGGGAAAAACTGATTGAGAACATTAAATCAAAGACATTCAATGCTAAGAACATAAAACTAATGCACATACTTTCAGCCGCATTCATCGTACTTATCCTCATATACCCAAGCTACAGCCTTGCGATGCAGCAATCACAGGGTACCGGAGGACCTAACGGCTACTGGATAGAAGCAACCCAATGGCTCAGATACAACACACCTGACCCGGGGCTTGATTATTATGAAAGCTATGAGATTCCTGCCGAAAGTGAAACCTACCAGTACCCTGAAACTGCATACGGTGTCATGTCCTGGTGGGATTACGGACACTGGATAGAAGTAATAGGACATCGCATTCCAAACGCCAACCCCTTCCAGCAAGGTGTAGGAGGTCGCAGGAATAGTATCGAAGAAGAAAACCTACCTGGTGCATCCACTTTCTTCACGACTCCTTCTGAGGAAGCAGCAACAGAAGTGCTTGAGGCCATACACCCTGATCCTGAAAAGGCAGGTGCACGTTACATCGTTTCAGACGTTGAAATGGCTACTGGGAAATTCTATGCTATGACCGCCTGGACACTGGACACAGCTGACTATTACATACAGGTGCAAACAGATTCAGGAACCATGACTGTGCCAGGTCCACGATACTACAATTCAATGGAAGCAAGGCTTCACATATTCGATGGTAATGGACTTAAACAATACCGTCTGGTGCATGAGTCACCCATAGGAAGCACACAGGAACCCGGATATAAGAATGTATATAATGTCCTTTACAGCGGAAATCTGGCTGAAGAGAACACAGGATATGTGAAGATATTTGAATACGTTGAAGGTGCCTCCATCACAGGAACAGCACCTGAAAATGAAACTGTGACCATCAGCAACACTATACGGACAAATCAGATGAGGACATTCACTTATACGCAATCCACCACATCTGATGGAACATATTCTTTCACCGTGCCTTATTCGACAGAAGGACCAATTGAAGGCGAAACACAATTTGACACCATGCCAACGGGACCTTATGTGATAAGCTACGGAGATGTCATTGAACAGGTCAGTGTGAGTGAACTGGATGTATTGAATGGGAATACAATTGAAGTGTAAAATCTTCATCCCCATTCTATCTTTACTTTTTTTACTTTCCCGATACTTACAAATAACATCATGCAGAAGCTAGCTCTAAGGTGATATATTGGACAATATAATCAAGGGAAAAGCATGGATATTCGGCAGTGATATCGATACCGATGTAATAATTCCCGGAAAATACCTGCGCACAACAGATATGCAGGCCCTTGCTGATCATGCTATGGAAGGAATAGACCCTGAGTTCTCTAAAAAGGTTAAAAAGGGAGATGTCATCGTTGCAGATGATAACTTTGGATGTGGCTCTTCCAGGGAACAGGCAGTATTGGCACTAAAGTATGCAGGTGTTGCATGCATAGTAGCAAAATCATTTGGGAGGATATTCTTCAGGAATGCCATCAATGTCGGACTGCCACTCATGGAAGCAGACGTACAGTGCAGTGAAGGCGATGAAGTGGAAATTGACTTGCTTCAGGGAACTGTAAAAGTTAACGGTAAAGTGTTCCATGGAAACAAGCTACCTGATTTCCTTCTTGAAATGCTGACTAAAGGTGGACTCGTAGCCCAGCGTAAAGCAAAGAAGAACTCACAGTAATCATATGAAAATGATATTTCCTGATGAATACAAACATATCGGCCATAGCAGGGAGATTCCCGATGGCAAGGACAGGCGCATCTACTTCCTTACGAAATACCTTATTGTAGAAAATTGCGATTCAGAGAGTAGTTACTCCCTTTATGAAGTGACACATCAGGGTGGTGAACTGCTAAGAGAGGTTACTGCACTGAATATGCTAGCTTCAGGTGATGAGATAGTTCGTTATGGAAAAGAACTGAATATCAAAGACAGGGCACTACTAATAGAGATTGCATCAGATATCTGCAAGGGAAATATCACCACGGTCATATTCACAGGCATCGACAAGCACCTGACCTTTGTGCACAAACCTGACCTTTCAGCAATTATGGATATTGAAATCGTGGATGTAGTGCCACCTGAGCCTTCCTGGCTTGCAAGTGTTGTACGAAGATTGGAACAAAGCGGAATATTCGGAGAACTTACGATCAAGTTCTCAGAAAATCTCACAAACCTTCGAAAATTTGAAGGTGAAAATACCGTATTCCCATGTTCTTCTTCCGGCCTGGAAGGAAAATGCCTTGATTGCGATGTAATTGAAGAAGATGGTGCACTGCTGGTCGGATGTGAGATATCAAGGACCCTGTTTGAATCACGATTCCCGGGACTTGAGTATTCATTTATTAATATATGTCCCTTTAAATCCGATGTATTCAAACCATCGAAGCCTTTCATAACAAGGTGTTGTCGCTCCGAAAAATCCGGCATCGTGACCATTAATGGTATTCGCGGAGCAATGGTCCACTGGGGTGCATCTGAATTCGAAGTGGCTAAAGCTGTATGGGAACTTATTGCTGACATAAGAAAAAACAAAGAGGAACAATCATGAAATTGGCAGTTGTCGAAGGCGATGGAATCGGTAAAGAAGTTATTCCCGCGGCAATAGAGGTCCTTGACTCACTGGGCCTTGATGTTGAAAAAATACCGGTGGAACTTGGTTATGGAAAATGGGAGAGGACAGGTTCTGCAATAACCGACGAAGATATAGATACATTGAAAGAATGTGATTGTGTATTCTTCGGCGCAGTAACAACGCCACCTGACCCTAATTATAAGAGCGTGCTCCTGACCATTCGCAAAGAACTGGACATGTACGCAAATATACGCCCCATACGTCCTTTGCCCTCTGTAAAGGGAATTCATGAGCGTAATGATTTCAATTTCATCATTGTGAGAGAAAATACAGAAGGGCTGTATTCGGGTATCGAGGAAATAGGGACTGATATTTCCACCACCAAACGAGTGGTCACAAGAAAAGGATCAAAAAGAATTGCTGATTACGCTTGCAAACTTGCAAAGAGCAGAATGAACAAACTGACGATAGTCCATAAATCCAATGTTATGAAGTCAGACAAGCTATTTCTTGATGTTTCCCGGCAGTCTGCAATAGATACAGGGGTGCTGCACCGGGATGAACTTGTAGACTCATTTGCCTACAACCTCATTACATCTCCATGGAATTATGATGTCATAGTTACAACCAATCTCTTTGGAGATATCCTGAGTGATATGTCAGGTGCCCTGGTTGGTGGACTTGGCCTTCTGCCCAGCGCCAATATCGGAGAGAAATATGCATTCTTCGAACCGGTGCATGGAAGTGCTCCTGACATTGCTGGTAATAATAGGGCAAATCCTGTCGCTGCAATACTGAGTCTGAAAATGCTCCTTGAATGGCATGGCGATCTTGCAGAAGCAGCCATTGTTGAAGAAGCCATAGATGTCGCACTTAATATGGGTATTTGCACGCCGGATCTTGGTGGCAAACATACCACATCAGAAGTTGGCAACACTATTGCAAAATACATAAGAACAAAAATGGAATGAAAAGTCCTAGTTGCTTTCCATTCTTTTGATATTTAAATTTTTTTAGCTTAGATTCAGTAACGAAGATACACCTGACATAGTGACGACTGCACTTACCCCGGATATCCATACCATTATCACAAAGTCAGTGGTGGCACTCAACATATGCCCTCCATCCACTATCCTGATAAGAAGAGCGGACATCAGGGAATGACCAACCATTATCAACATAACCATGTTTGAAAGTGTCTCAATGCTGCCGACATCCGTATACAGCACCATTCCCATGGACATCCCCGGAGGCATTTCCACAGCCGAGAACATATCCTGCATAAGTCCCACCACACCAAGTGAGATATACATGGTAAAACCAATACCGCCTGTAAGGCCATACAGGACACCGACAAGACTTCCGGCAGACTGTGATCTCTTTTTCCTGAGAGTTACTATCTTGTGGAAGTTCGTTGCTATTATATCCCCGATGATCTCTGGCTGGCCACCCAGATTAGTTGCCTGCACAAACATTACAGAAAAACGCTGTATCAGATTACTTCCGGTGTTAGCTGAGAAATATTCCCATGAGCCAAATTTGTCGATTCTGGTGACAAGCATCTTGTAAAGGTTGTTCACATCTTTTGTCAGAGGACCGAAGTCATGCGCTCTCAGGGCTTTCAGTGCATCATCAATGACACCACCCCTTGCACCGGCAGAACTTCCAAGAGAACGGATGAATGCAGGGAAGTTCTCATCTTTCCTACGAATACTCTTCTCTATTGACCTTGATACATGGCCTGTATAAACGAGAGGAGTTAAAACCATAGCCACAGCAATTGAAGTTTCTATCTTCCCATAAAGTGAAACTGCGATAAACACAATTATGCAGCCAGCTATGGAAATTGGTACTGAACGATATAACTTTAACTTGTTCTCAGTCATATTGGAAGAACGACTCCATGCAGGATCTTTTGGTATTTTGCTTTTTGTGAACATTACCATTACAAGATCTGTTACAAGGAAGACGAGCACGACTATACTCATGAGAAGTTCTGCATTCATACCTGTAATGACCGGCATGATGACAGCAAATGATGCCATGAATATCAGGGACATCACAAGGGACACGAATAGTTCCTTAATGATCTCAACAACATAAAGGGCACCGAAATACATTGATTCATACTCATTCATTACCACACTCTGCTCTGCAAAAAGGAAGGTTTTAACATCTTCTCCCGACTGAAGTGCATGTGCGAATCTGTCAAGGAAGTCCTCGAATATAATAGAAGGAGTTCTTTTAGAAATAAAGCGACATGCATCAGCAAGACTAAGATGCCATACGGTTACAAGATCGTAGATCTTCTTTGTTTCCTCGGCAAGTTCCTGGTAATCCTCATTTTCTGAAACGATACGTACTATATCTATCCTTGGGGTTTCCGCTGTTGCAATTGAACCCATCTGAGTGATATAGTAGTGCATATTATTGTCTATACGTGATGCCTTGGCAGCAAGAATTGTCAAAGGATATGATAAGGCAAAGATAATACATATAACCGGAATTAATGCTGGTATATACTTGGTAGTACCCGTGAAAAGTGCAGGAAACGCTACCATAAGAATTATTGAAAAAATAAAACCGAATGATATTATAGGTAAGGCAAACTTCTTGGCATAAGCCTTAGGTTCCATGCCAATATTCTTGAATGCCTTTTCATAACTCATGAAGCTCACCTAGATTGTAAATGGAAGGCCTTCAACACCATGTTTATAGAAGTTGACTATGATCTCAAGAACATCGTAATAGTCTTCGATACCTCGTGATTTCATTTCATCAAGTATTCTTGCCCTGAGGAAAAGATCCTGATATATCATCCTCTTGTCCTCATAACCAAGTTTTGTAGCTATTTTGTCTTCCAGGATGTAACTATTGTTCAGACCACGGAACTTATGCTTGTCAGTATCAGGTTCCCACTGGAAAACAGCCCTTGTGGCAACACCACCAATCTCCTCGTAATAACCTTCAATCTCCTCAATTGCAAGGGCACGTCGCAGGAATTTACCTTTACGATAGACAGCTGACAGGATCATTGCAATGTTCAGATTATCAATGAACGTGACAGGTACGTTGATAGGGTCTGCTGTGAGACGCTGTATCATCTTTGAAACTGCAGATGCGTGGAATGTTGCAAGTACAGGGTGTCCTGTCTGCATACCCTGGAAAGCTACGTTACCTTCAGCTCCTCGAATTTCACCAACTATGATGTAGTTTGGTCTTGAACGAAGTGCAGCCTTAAGTAGGGCGAAAGTATCTACCCTTGAGTCAATAGGACCTTCCTCACGAGTTATCAGCTGCTGCCATACAGGCTGCGGTGGCTGGACTTCAGCCGTATCCTCGGCGGAGAATACTTTAGATCTAGGATTTACAAAAGCAAGACATGCATTAAGCATCGTTGTTTTCCCGCTTGCAGTCTCACCACTAAAGAAAATACTCATACCATTCTCAAGACACATCCACATATAAGCTGCCATTTCCGCACTCAGTGCACCCCAGGTAATGAGCTGGATAATGCTCACAGGCACCTCACTGAACTTACGCATGGTAAAACTGCTTCCACGCTTACTGACATCCAGACTGTAAATAATATTGATACGGGAACCATCTGGAAGAGCACCATCCGCGATAGGGCGGGCATCACTTACAGGACGACCGATACGCTCACTCATGCTCCTCAGCCAGTTATCCAGTCCCTGCTCATCCCCGAACGTGAGGTCAGTCTTCACCATATCGAATATTTTGTGAACGATGAACACATTATCAATGCCAATACTGTGGATATCTTCAAGATAAGGGTCCCTGATAATGGGTTCGATTGGCCCGGAACCAATAATGTCCCTTTCCAGGTGATAGAGAATCTTGTTGTACTCACTCTGGGTCATCGGAACCTTTTTTTGTATGGGCATCAGCTTTTGGAGTATATTGAACTTGCCGGTTCCTTTTTCTTCGACGTTCCCACCTGAACCAATATCAATTGCTTCGTTGAGTAGCTTAGTAATAAGTTCCTTGAGATCAGCCTCAGACTCAGGAACAGGCTCATAGGATGATCTTTCAAGAATAATATCCAGAACAGCTTCATATTTTTTTCTTTCAGTGTTGTTGAGTAAAGGTTCTATTCCATAATATTTGACCTCACCAATTTCGGAGCTCCCGTAAAGATGAACGAATACAGGATCTCCCACTGGAAGAATGATGTTAACATTTTCTTTGTCAATATCTTTTGAAAGGCTCACCATAAAAGTGGGTTCATCTGCTCCGGTTTCCTGCATAAATTTCTTTACATATATTCCAAGATGAGGGTTTCTTTGTACAGCTTTTTGAAATTCCGGATCCATCTAACCACTCTTTTGATCTTATGATACTGAAGCGATCTCGACAACAAGACCAACCCTTGGTTCGATCCTGAAACCTATCATTTGACCTACAGGGCCTTTGGCTCCCGTAAACTTGTTTACGAGAATAGTTCTCTTGACTTCACTTCCCAGTGGCTTTGATTTAAGAGTAATGTAAACATCACAGGAAGAACGGAACATAGAGGCAATCTCCTCACTCAGCTGGTTAGACTCTATTGTCAGTATGATCACTTTCCCCATACCATTGAGCTTTTTGAAAAATGAAATCAGTTCTAGACTTTTCTCTATATTCACACTGTATTTTATCAGGGAGGAAAGAGTATCAATGATTATAACATTCTTCTCGAAAAGCTCTTCTGCCGCCATTAATCGTTCAATGAAATCGGAACGTGATTTTGCAGCCTGCACCAGTGGAATTACCGGAATGTACAATAGAAGACCATTCAAAAGGAAAGGAGCTATCGGGTAATCCAGAGAGTACATTTGGTTGATAAAGCCTTTTGTTGTCATCTGAGTGGAAACTAAAGTAACACTTACGTCATTCTCGTTCAAACCAAAAGAAAGTCTCTGGCTGATGGAGCTCTTTCCACCACCGCTACCACCCTCGATCACTACCAGTGAACCGGCAGGAAAGCCACCTCCTAATTTTGCGTTAAGATCATCCCTTGGAATCTCAAATACATTAATTTTTGCCATTTTTACCTCTGAATTACGTTTTAAAGCTCATAGCACCTGATTTACCATTTTCAGCTGCAACAAGTATCCTGTGATCACCGGAGTCAAGAGGTGAGGGATTGGTAGTGACATTAAGGGAAAGGATATCGCCAGGCCTCCATATGACATCACCATCCATCAGATCAATATCAATGTCATCAGGTCTTATCATGATACCATCCACAAGAACGGTCACGTATTCCGGCACTAATTCTGTTTTACCGGTGTTCTTTGCATAAAATGTGTATTTTTTACTGGCGCCATCGTAAGGAATTATCTCAGGGTCATTCACTATTGTGATATCAGTTTTCATCTGCTCTGAAAGTAATTTACTACTTGAACCCGATGAAGCAACCATAGACTGGACATCAGCCGATATAAGAGCAACTACGCTGATAGCTAGTATTATCGCTGCTATGAAGAATATCATGTGCGTGATAGCGGTGTCAGCACTTGTGTCCTTCAGCAGGTTCTTTCTGTCTGTAGTTAGCATGCTCTTCATTTTTTCTGCCAGTCCGAATAGAAATATAACTGTCTATTAATATATAATTATTGGCATATTAACCTACCATTCCAGTCAAACCAAATATGAATCATAAGCTGAGACACCATTTGAAGTTACGACCTTAACACGATGTATTCCAAGACCGTAAAGACCTGTTACTGTCAGGTTCCTTGTCTCTGCAGGAGTCCACGTAGCAGCAACGTCACTATAAGAGTATGATTTCAGAGTTCCGTCCACCAGCACATTCAATTCATCAAAGCGAATTGTCTCACTACCAGTATTAGATAGAATTAGAGTAAGATTGTAATTGGATCCGGAAGTCTGTGGAATGGAGTCATCCACCTCTATGTCTGTCTGAAGCCGAATACTTTGCATCTTATGCTGTTCTACTGAAGCATCCACTACAACCTCATTAGAAGTACTCAACATTGTGTACGAGAAGGTTCCTAAAAGTACTGCAGATATGAAGAAAATAACTGTGACTACTGATAACTCAAATCCCATAGAGTTCCTCCAGACCGTGCTTCACCTTTGCCATTTCCCTGTCTATGGAACTGAGCATATTCCTGTCGATCTTGCGGCCTGACAGCCTTTCTATAAAAAGCAGAGATTTAGTGTGATCCTCTGGAAGAAGACGCCATGTGGGCTTTTCCACATAATAATCTATTCCCCGGGCATAAGCCATTATCTCAGACATAACATCCTCACTTATCCACCCGATGTCCATATAATAATCAAGAGCATCCATAAGATTGTTCCTTCCCACACGCTCCATCAAAAACTCGATCCAGTTAAGCAGGACAACAACACTGGTTGGATCACCTTTTATGGACTCCAGCCGCACCATTGGAATGGAAGATTTTTTTGGCAGCACAACAAGTTCACTGTCATTTGACTCTTCATTTTCATCAGTATTTTCAGCAGCATTTACACTATTGATGACCGCTGATTGTTTCTCAAAAATATCAAGACGTGAAGATATATTTGTGGTTGTTTCGGCCAGGTCAATGACATTCTGGTCAAGAGCACTGGTTCTGGAAAACAATTGCTCTGTTTTGGAAGACAATTGTTCGATGCTTTCATGCATCATCATCATTGCATCTGCAAATGCATCCATTTTGGACTCGATATTATGCATCCTTGACTCTGCCTCTGATGAAATACCCTGTGGCAGGCTCAATTTCTGAACTGTGCTGTCATATTCGTTCTTCATGAGGACCAGCATGTCACCCAATTCTGTGATCCTCTTATCAGTTTTATCAAATCTCTCTATTGTGGCACGAGAAGCAACATCATCACCAACGAAAGGGTTAACCTGATTGGAAACGATCTCATACAGGGATAATAATTCTAGAACACTCTGGTCTATTTTATCGACTGTCTTTTTGATCTCTTCATTTTCCTTCTGAACCAGGTTGAGAGCTACATCGGCCTTTGAAATTTTGCCTTCAACATCTTTTATCTTTTTCCGGTTCTCTTCCAGCATCTCATTGTTTGCAGAAGATTGTTGAGATATACCTCCCGGAGAGACGCCTGGAGGAGCCATACCCGGAGGAAATGAAGGAGCACCCGGAGCATTTTGAAAACCAGGCGGACCAGCTGGAGGGCTACCCGGCGGTACCGGAGGCAATCCAGCGGATAAATCAGGAAGTGAACCAAGATCAGGAATACCCTGTAGGAATGAAGGAGCAACTGAATCGAATGGAGAATCAGCCCCTTTTTTTTTATCCTTCTTGGAAAGAACAGAAGTTATCTTTTTTATCTTATCGCTAAATCCGGCCATGATTTCACTGGTGATAATTAATATAATGAGGAAGATGTGTATATAAGAGGCAATATACCACCAATAATATATATAAATTTTGAATAAAATCAGAATCTGATTAGTATTGAAAATAATAATGCATTCAGATGATTTTAAATCATTTATGCGACTTTACGTAATTGATCCATTTGGCACGCAAGAAACAATTCAAAACTGAAATGAAATCCGATAAGGACGGAATTCGATTTGCAACTCCTGAACCGGTTGCAGAGTACAGGGCAAAGAGATTACAATGTAAGGTGATAGCCGACATCAGTTGCGGTATCGGCGGACAGGCAATATATTTTGCAAAATGGTGTGACCATGTTTATGCAATAGAGATAGACCCAAAGAAAATAGCCTACGCTAAAAAGAATGCACAGATAATGGGTGTCAGCAACATAGAGTTCATCACCGGAGATGCGCTTTCACCAGAGGTAATAGCACAATTGCCAAAACTTGATGTGGTATTCTCAGACCCTGCAAGAGCCCCTACTGAAAAAGAAAGAAACATCGATAATCTGAGCCCACCCATACCTAAAGTTATGCAAGCATATGCTGAAAAATGTTCTAACTTTGCATTCGAAGCCCCGCCTCAGATATCTCCGGAAAAGATACCTTTTGATTGTGAAAAGGAATATATGTCCCTTGAAGGCAAACTAAATCGCCTGAATCTCTATTTTGGTAAGCTGAAAAAAGCTGATGTTTCTGCGATTGCATTACCAGGCAGCGCCATCATAAGAAAAAGTGACGAGAAAATAAATGCGAGTAGAACGGATAAACCCGGAATATATGCATATGAGCCAGAGGAATGTGTCACAAAAGCAGGTCTTCTTGAGCAACTGGCATTACACTTCAATGAGCCAGCAAATAACATCAACATATTTGAGATCGATGAAAAAAGAGTCTTAGTAAGCTCTTATCAGCCATTGGAATGCAAATTGTTCAAGAACAGTTATAAGGTCCTACAGGTCATGGAGTTTGATACCACAGAGATAAACTCATACCTGAAACAGAATTCTTTTGGAACAGTTATTATCAGGGCATCAATAGAACCTGAAAGATACTGGGAAACACGCAATGAACTGGAAAAAGAACTTGATGGTGAAAGGAAGGCACATCTTTTCCTAAAAGGAAATGATGCAATTTTGTGCGAAGTGCTGTATCATTGAAATTGCATTTCAAGCAATTCCTTTGTTCTTTTAATAAGTTCTTTCCTGCTAAAAGGTTTGGTGATATAATCATCTGCTTTTAAAACATGCAGACCAAGCATCTTGTCAAATTCCTGGCTTTTCACAGTAAGCATAGCCACAGGCAAACATGGCTCTTTTTCCTTTATTTTGTGAAAAGTTTCCCATCCATTCATATCAGGCATCATGATGTCAAGCAAAATGGCGTCAGGTCTTTCAGTAGCAATGAACTCAAGACATTCTAAACCACTTTTTGCTCCGACAACTTCGATGTCTTCAGCCTCCAAGATCAATTTTATGAGGTCAATGGTATCTGGCTCATCATCTACAACCATAACTTTGGGACACATAATTTACAGCTCCTGAAAAAGATATAAAATAATATTCTGTAGAGAATATATTACAGAACTATATAATTATTCCTCTTCGACCCAACCCAAACGCCTCATCACCATCTTAATCCTCGCCTTGACTTCTCGCTTGTCAAATGGTTTGGAAATATAATCATCAATACCAAGTTCCATTCCCTTTACCTTGTCCTCAATAGCAGTCTTGGCAGAAATCATTATTACAGGAATGTCGCTTGCTGCCTTACTCTTTTTAAGATGCTCTACAACCTCATAACCATCCATATCAGGCATCATGATATCAAGAAGAATAAGGTCAGGGAGTTCTTTTAAGGTAAGTTCTATTGCTTCTTCGCCATTGTGTGCCACAATGAAATCATAAGGTTCGCTAATAAGAGAGAGCTTCAACAATTCAGGAATATCCGGCTCATCATCAACAATCAGGATTTTTAGTCGATCCCGCTTAATCTTCTTCTGTATCGGTTCGAATTCGATCGAACCATCCTCAACAGAGTAACGGAAATCAAAATCCTTCAGACCAATCTCAGTGTGTATCTCCCCTACATTGGTAATCTCTATAACAACTTCAAAGAAAGAAGTTATAAGGACTTCTATTTCAGAAGGCAGGATGTTCCTGGAAAGCATCGACAGAATACTCCCATCAGACTCAGCTACCTTCTTTTCAATGAACTTGATGAAATTTTCGACTACCTGTATTGTGTCACTTGCCAGCACATTCATATTATCTATGATGAGCAGAGAATGCGGATTACTTTGAAAGATGTTAGATATATGCGAAGCCATCTTTGTATAGTCGGCAACTGAATTGCAATACAAGGTATCTTCATAATGCTGTTTACCGGGTGCATCGATATCAATGAAGAACATTTTGCCTTCAGTCCCTATATCAAACCCAAAATCTTCAAAACGAGTAAGTATCTTATCCCTGGAAGCGTTCAGACACAACCACACTACTGCCCGGTCAGAATCTTCTTTTAGTATATAAGACACATAAAAGTATACCAGACGCTCTATGAAACTGTCAACCGGAGCAAAGAATAATGCGTTCTTATTGGACAGTTCTTTCCTGATGGCTGTAAGGATTTCCTGCGTTTGAACATTCATTGACAAGTACCTTTTAATTTTGTTTAGTAAATATTATTAGTTTTATTTTCTTATTAATGTTTGGGAAGATAATGAACTTGCTGCACTAAAATAGTTATTTCATAGGAGTAAGACGAACCTGCGGATAACCATGAACAAATTCCATCTGAACTGCAAAAATACCGGTTTTAGGTACGACACCATACATAACAAGAGTTTTGTCAACGTTTTCAAATTTCCAGTGGGTTGTAGCCATATGAGCAACAGTTTCTGTTATTCTCTGCCCATGTTTCGTAACGGCAAGAACAACATTCTCAGTCGTCTTTGTAATAGATGCCATCTGCCCGATGATTGAACCAATGTTCTCCCACCCATAATTGTATTCCATACTGTCAAGACCCATATAATCAAGGATCGGAGAGCCATATTGCCGCATCATCTCATTCTTGGCCTTGTGGAACACATCCATATCTTTGTAAACATTTCCTGAAAATGGTTCAATGTAGGTAGGTATCCTACCTTTCAGGTCACGTATCTCAAATCCAACGAACTGTCCATGGAAGTGATTGTCACCTGTAAAAGGAAATATCATACGCTTTTCGGTTTCAACACTTGTACCTTCAGTAGGCATACTGAGAAGGCCGCGGCCCATGTTCAGGTGATTAATGAATGTCGGTAAAAGTAAACTGTAAAATGAATCACCTACACCACTTGTGATCTCGAATAGATTAAAGCTTCCTTTCTGGTAACCGCCTCCAAGTATCGCATCAAAATCACGGATACCTGTTGAGATCTTACTTTCAATAGGATCAGGCAATGGTTGTGGAACCTGGGTTTGTTCCGGGTATGATACTGTGAATGGTTTGAAGCTATTGAACTTACCACCATCGAGAGTAAAAGGATATCTTGACTGTGATAGCTCCACTCCGCGTATCTTGAGCAAATTAACCTTTCTGATATCATTATCTGATATATCCCTGATCTCAAGGGAAACAACACCATCTACCAGATAGTCAAGAGAAGTTACACCCGTTTGCTCGGTAATCATAATGAGATCTGCATTTACCTTTCTGGAAAAATCAAAGAGCAAACGCTCAAGCTCGAACTTGTTATCTTCCCAGTTTGCAGATCGCGTTGTAGCGATACTAAGTGAATCAATGGAATCCACAACGATTATTGGCTTGGATTCACTGGACTCCCATATCACTTTTATTCGGGATGCAAGCATCCGGAGGAAATCCTCATTGTTGTTGAAATCGCCCTCTATCCAGGGATATTTCCCATACTCTGAAGATTTATCGATACGTGGCGAGATATAGACACAATTGCCTTCTGAACACACTTCATCGAGTATACCAAAGACAAATGTCGTCTTTCCCGTCCCCGGTTTCCCTTTGACAAGAAGAGACTTGCCAAACTGGGATGAGAAGAACTCCTTGACCTCACCAGGTATCATTTCAAATCCTCGTATTAATTGCTATATTAGTTGCTTATCTGTTCTTCAAGCAGGTTGCGACCGCTTTCAAGGGCCTCATCTATCTTGCTAACATCAATACCGCCGCCACGGGCCATACCAGGCTTACCGCCGCCGCCGCCACCAACAACTGCAGACATTACCCTGACGATCTTGCCAGCATCCGCTCCGGCCTTCAATGCATCATCACCTGCAGCGCCTACGATCTTGACACCTTCAAAATCACTTGCCAGAAGAACTACCGTGTCTTTATTAGTGGTCAGCTCACCTGCGATTTTCACAAGTTCGTCGATATCAGCATTTGGAATAACCTTTGCAACAAGGCGAAGGCCACCTATGATGGCAGCTTCATTTGCCATCTGACTGACATGAACGTGCGCAAGCTCGTCTTTCAGCCTCTGGTTCTCTTTTTTGAACTCTTTCCATTCATTGAAGAAACGATCAATGGTAGATGGAAGATGTTCCGGCCTGACACGCAATGCATCTGCTGACTGGCTGAGATAGGATTCCATTTCCTGCATTGCCCTGACTGCTGCAAGACCCGCGGAATACTCAATACGTTCTACACCGTCCTGAATGCGTTCTGTTTTCAGCATCTTGATAGGACCGACAAGTCCAGTACTAACACAGTGAGTACCTCCACATGCCTCTATATCATCTGCTACTTTCAGCACACGGATAATATTTCCAGGAGGTACGCCTCCCTGATAAAGACCAAAACCATATTTCTTCTCGGCGTCTACCCTTTCCATCCATTCGGCAGTCACGCGCTGGTTATCCATCACAGTACGATTGGCAATGAGTTCTATACGATTCAGTTCTTCCTGGGAGATGCGCTTGTAGTGAGATATATCGAGACGGGCTTTGTCCACAAATTTCTGGGCACCTGCCTGCCATACATGGTCGCCAAGGACCTTACGTGCCGCATCGTTTACAATGTGAGTTGCGGTGTGATGGCATGCATGGGACATACGACGTTCTTCGTTTACTTTACCCAGAACCATGTCACCCTTTCGAAGATGGAGTTCATCCTCCATATCCTCTATGATATGTACGACCACGCCATTCACAGCCTGTACATCTATAACATTAAGGACAACATCCTCAACGACGATGGTACCGTGGTCTGCTGGCTGTCCGCCGCCCTCAGGGTAGAAGAGAGTACTGTCAAGCACAATATGATTGTCAAAGATATCCAGTACTACAGCCTCAAAGTTCATTCTCGTAGGCTCATCATAGAACAACTTCTTTGTCTTTGGCAGTTTTTCAACCCTGTCCGAGTAAGGGAATACTTTCACTACTTTTGGTTCTGCTTTGCTATGCCCTTCAGCAACAAGAGAATAGAAGTTATCAGGAAGATCCACATCCACACCGACTTCAGAAGCTGCCTGTTTTGATATCTCAGGAGGAATTCCGTGGCTGTCGTACATCTCTACCAGAGTTTCAAGAGGAATCTTTTCCCCTGCATCCTTGTAATGTTTAGCGGATTTCTGGATCATACGCTTTCCACGTTCCAGCGTATCAGCAAACTTCTGTTCCTCATGAGCAAGTATGTCATCTATTACATTGAACTTTTCCTGGAATTCCGGATACTCAGGAAGATTCATGATGTGCATTTTTACGATCTCGGATAAGGGTATGGTTATTCCCATATCCTTCATCATCCTCAGGGTACGGCGAAGCACCAGTCTTGCAAGATAACCAGCCTTCACGTTGGAAGGAATGATACCGTCTGCAAGCATGAATGTAAGGCAGCGGGTGTGATCGGTTATCGCATAGACACCCTCAACAGGTTCCATAATAGAGGACAGTTTCTCGACTGTTGTTCCAATGCTGGAAGCAACCTGTTTCCTTAGCTCAAAAAGATTGGCTTTTTCGCTCACATCCATAAGACCTGCCAGACGGGCGTTCTGAGAGAGGATGTTGGCGTATTCGGAATCGTCAAGTTCGTGTTTAACACCTGCAAGATCCATTATTTCATTTACAATGCCAGGGAAAACTGCATCATATATTGTAGGCGAACCTTTTGATGCCCACACCAATCTTTCAAGACCATAACCTGTGTCCACAATGTAGTTGTCCATCTTGCGATAGTTTTCACCTTTGATCACAATGTCGCCGTCTTCTGATTGCTGCATGTTCATGAACACAAGGGTTCCAACTTCAAGGCCGCCAATGAGAACTTCAACACATGGTCCGGCATTACCGCCACCAGCCCATGGTTCCTCTTTGTAAGTAACAGCCATGGGGTCTGCTCCAAGTGAATTAAGGAATTCATCACACAATTCCATAGTGCGGTCCTTCCAGTATATTTCATCACCAGGATTATTGAAAGCATGATGGGCCATCATTTCAAAAGTGGTCAAATGGCGACCGCTTCGGCCTACAGCATCAAGGTCAGACAGGCGTATACATGGCTGGGAGATCGTCAATGGATTCGCAGGTGGCGGAACCTCCCCAGAAGTCACAAATGGCTGAAAATCAGCAATTGAAGCAATTGTCAGATAAATGTCATCTCTCCATCTTGCAACTACAGGATACCTTTCGAGTCTTGTATGACCCCTCTCCTCGAAGAAATTAAGATAATATTCTCTCATTTCTGCAAGGTCGAACTTTTTCTTAAAAACAGGGTTTCCAATAAAAGAGTACGGATCACATGGAGCATCCCCACATGTCGCTCTTTCAAGATCACGAGTCCAGAAATGACTTCCACATTTAGAGCACTGTTTACGAACAAATCCGTTCTCAGAAAAAAAATCAAGCTGATACTCATCTTCAAGCATAACTATTCCAACTGAATGATTGTTTTAGTAAATTTATTCAAAGTTAATACATAGTCTAGTCTAATTTATTCTCCCAAGTATCGCCCCAATGATTAAAAACGTTTCTTATCAAACCAGTAACATTGTAATATTTAATTATTAGTCACAATATTTATGTGCTTATATATATATATACATCATGCATGAAGCCTACTGCCGCGTATTCAGCTAAAAAATAATGACAAATTATTATTTTTGTGGACACAAAACAAATATTTCATGCACATCATGAGAATTAATCCAACATCACCTTTAAGTGCATGGTCATAACCAGAGTATATTGGTGATGACCGATGGAATCAATGCGATATATGTCATTAGTATTCAGAGGGATTGTGGAAGAATATAATAATGCAGGAGTAAGACCATCCGTTTTTATGGATGGAGCCGGAAGCCTGCAAGTATACCTTTGCGATTCAATTATCGATGAGATGGACGAGGAATATGGAATCGATATGCAAACCGATTATGATGTGAATGGCGGACAGTTTACACAGACATATATCATGAACAAGATAGCCCCGGTCGAAACTCTCAAACACTGTCTTGAAAGTGAAACTACTCTTTGATCAGCAAAAAATTACAATTGATTAGGATCGTGGGGCCTGTAGTTAAAGTATAAGAACGGGAACGAGGGAACAGGCACCTGCCTACATTCATAGGGTGAAAACGATGGATTATAAAAAACTTCTGAAGGTACTCAAAAACTCAAAACATGTATACAGAGAGGACTACATTAAAAAGATATTCAGAAGTGCACATTATGACATTGGATTATTCGATGAACAACTAAATGAGTTCAACGAGACCCTTAAAGGCAACGATTCCGAACTTGCAAAGGAATACATGGACAGAACCATATTGGCACAGGTCATCGATGATGCATCCATACTGCTTGAAATAGTAAAGGACAGCCCATGCCTGAGCACTGAACAGAACGACAACATAACAAAAATGATATCCGATCTCGAGGAAATGAGTGCGAACATAGAGGTCCTTGAGGAAGTAAAAACACTTGCTGACATGTCTGAGCAGGAAGGTTTCTCAACATCCACGCACAGGAAAGACAGGATATATGCAAATGTTTGAATGCGCATTTATCCCATAGTTATCCCTTACTTTTTTACCCATTAATTTTAAGGCATGAGCTTACAATGATGTAAGCATGTCGAAAAATATATTAGTCACAAATGATGACGGTGTTTATTCTACAGGCATACATGCTGCCTACAAAAGTGTTGCTGACCTGGGAGATGTAACGGTTTCTGCCCCCATGATGCAACAGAGTGGCGTTGGTCGCTCAATATCTATTTTTGAACCACTCCGGATAACACAGACCACGATTCACGGAATTGATGTCAATGCCGTTGCCGGCACACCCACCGATTCAGTCATACTTGGAATATTCACGGTCATGAAACAAATGCCGGATCTAATTCTTTCAGGATTCAACATAGGAGAGAATATTAGTACAGATACGATCACCACTTCAGGAACCATAGGTGCTGCCCTAGAAGGTGCAAGTTATGGCGTACCGGCAATTGCTGCATCCATTCAGGTCATGGAAGAGGGCGATAAGTTCGATGACAACAGGGAATTCAAGCATGACTACGATGTGGCTATAAAAGTTGTCAACAGGATAGCAAAGAAAGTCCTTGAGCATGGACTTCCTGAGAAAGTGGACCTACTCAATGTTAATATACCACATCACGTCGAAAATGAACCTGAAATAGAAATAACACGACTTGCAAGGAAATTCTTCAAGACCGATGTTGAAGAGAGACGCGACCCCAGAGGCAGACCATATTACTGGATAGCAGGAGAGCTGCTTGTGGACGATGAAAAAGGGACCGATGTCCATGCCATAATGCAGAATGGAAACGTATCAGTAACACCGATCTCACTCGATGCGACTGCCCCGATAGACTTTTCAGAAATTGAGCACCTGCTGTAAAGCAGGTGTCAAAACAAATAAAAAGAAGAATTGAGATTATTGCTTTACTTTTATGAGAATCTCTTTACAATCCCTGTCCACACCATGCAGGGTTGTGGCTGCACCAACTACCGTGCTGCCAAGTATGGCCTGAACAAAGTGATTGATCTCAATGTTTTTTCCGTCTACTGTTAATTCAACTTCCATTTTTAAAACTCCTGTCAGTCCCTGCAAAAAGGAACGCGTTTGCTCACTGCCAACCTGAAAAGGTCAGGCAGTTCATCTTTGGTGGCGTTTAAGACATCCACCAGATTATTGTTTACCAGCAGACATGGTTTTAGCTTGCCGTCTGCTGAAACTCTTAGCCTGTTACAGTTTGCACAGAATTCAGTGTTATCCACCGGCCTGACAAACTCGACTTCTGCACCATTGATGATATATTTTTTCCTCTTGTGCAATTCACGGACCTGCACATCCGAGGAAACAGACAACAAAGACTTTTCCACCTCATTGGCATTGATCCTATATTGAGGAAGGTCCCTGAAATCCATGAGTTCGATCAGTTGCAACATCACGTCGCCACCGTAACCACGAGTAAAGTCCAGCATATCCTTGATCTCATCATCGTTGAGATCCTTCAGAAGAACCATATTCAGTTTAACAGGAGTAAGACCTGCATCAACTGCCGCATGGATACCATCAAGCACCCGGTCAAACATGCCCGTTGAACACTTGGCGATCGTGCGATATTTTTCAGGATCGAGGGTATCAAGGCTTATGTTCACCCTGTCAAGACCTGCATCTTTAAGAGAGGATGCCCTGTCCCTTAACAAAACGGCGTTGGTAGTCAGAGATATATCCCTCATATCCGGCAGGCGGGTAAGTGCTTCTTCAAGATCCTTCCTTAGAAGAGGTTCCCCTCCGGAGAGTTTCAACCGGTTTATCCCGAACTGTGAAGCCACCTCAACAATATTGACGATGGTGTCCACTGGCATCTCACGACTATGGCCAACATGGCCCTCGTTGTGACAGTAGATGCAATTCAGATTGCAACGGTCGGTTATGGACATTCTCAGACTCCTGACAGTACGTCCGTATGAGTCTGTGAGAACTTCCCCTGTTCCTGCGGAAGACATAGTACTTAGATAGACGTTATTTATTTAACTATTTTGAATGCTCGCCCGAGGGAATAACACATATATACAAACTGTACACAATTAACTCCATGACAAAAGCGGTGTTACTTGCAGGTACTAACAGCGGTGTTGGAAAAACAACGGTTTCCATGGGCATTATGGCAGCCCTGAAGAGAAGAGAAATGGAAGTACAACCCTTTAAGGTTGGACCTGACTACATCGATCCTACATACCATACAGCCATCTGCGGGAAGCCTTCAAGAAACCTGGATACATTCATGATGCAGGTAGACGGCGTAAAAAATACATTTTCCAGGTACTCTGAAAATGCAGACATCAATGTTGTTGAAGGAGTAATGGGACTTTTTGACGGAATGGGCTCAACTGAGATCGCAAGTTCCGCGCATGTTGCAAAGACTCTGGACATACCAGTCATACTTATTGTAAACGTACACGGGATGTCAAGAAGTGCTGCAGCTATAGTTAAGGGATTCTCAGAATTCGACAAAGACGTGAAGATTGCTGGAGTCATACTGAACAAGGTTGGAAGCCCAAGACATGCCCAAATGATCATTGACTCCATACCGGACATCCCTGTTGTAGGAACCCTGCCACGTAATAAGGATATAACAGTCCCATCACGCCATCTTGGACTCTATATGGCACATGAACAGGACTTTGATACGGAGAATCTGGCCGCTTTCATCGAAGAGAATATCGACCTTGATGCCATACTCTCAATTGCACAAACGGCCCCTGAATCCGAGAAGAGCACCGTGGAAGAGGAAAGAGAAACGGATATCAGAATTGGTATTGCATATGACAGTGCATTCTGTTTCTATTATCAGGACATGTTCGATGCTTTCAGAAGTGCTGGTGCAGAACCTGTTTTCTTCAGCCCGATAAAAGGAGAGCTTCCTGAAGTCGATGGCCTGTACTTTGGAGGAGGCTATCCGGAATTATACATGTCAGAACTTGAAAGTTCAAAGACTACAAAATCCCTGAAAGACCTCTCTGCAGAAGGAATGCCCATCTATGGAGAATGCGGAGGATTACAATACCTTTCCACCTCATACGATATAGAAGGAACAGTTTACAAAATGGCGGATGTCCTCCCTGCGCAGACTGTGCTGACAAAGAAACTCCAGGCATTGGGATACACAGAAGGACAGGCAAACGGAGACTTTATCAAGGGAACAATACGAGGACATGAGTTCCATTATTCCGTAACTTACTGCGACAATGATGCAAAGCTTGCATACGAAATGAAGAGAGGAAAGGGAATAATTGACGGCAAGGATGGCCTCACTGAACATAATGCACTTGCAAGTTATACACATGCACATCCTGCTTCTTTCCCTGTGAAGAGTTTTGTGGAAAAATGTAGAGAGTATAAGCGTTGCTAAGTGTTTGTGGATATTTAAGACGCTACCTTTATATGTATCACATGTTGTATTGAAAGTGCGTATTGTTAGGTCCTTGCATGAGAGCATGGCAGAGCCTATCAGTGATTGTACAGACAACCTCAATACGCTACACTGGATAGTGCGATAAAGCCTGTCACGAGGGAAACTGGGGTGGACAGCGGAAATTCCATAGGATGATATCCCGGAGTTAGTGCGTCAGACGACAGCATTATCCTATCCTCATTACCTGTTTTAGATATATCTTATTTGATGGTGTTATGAATGTCTTTTGAGGATGCTTTGAAAAAGGTTGATGCAGGAGTCATCATTGATATCGAAGTAACCCCAGGATCGAAGAAACTTTGCATTCCAAGTGGCTACAATCTCTGGAGGAAGCGTGTTGAAGTGCGTTTATCCCAGAGTGCCCAGAAAGGAAAAGCCAATGAACAACTTATATCCAGCCTTGCAGAACTATTTCAATTGAGATCCACGGACGTTTCTATCGTAAATGGCATGCATAATTCTAAAAAATCCCTTCTTTTAGAGAATGTAGAATATGATACAGTCGTTAGAATACTCAAGGATAGATTGCCGGAGCATGCGGATTAACTATCCTCTTTACTATTAAACCAAATACTTTCACCATGCTTGCCTTTGCTTAATATATTCAGATGACAATCTAGTATCTGAGGTGAAATACATGGATGAATATTTCGAAACTATGGTTGAAAGAGCCAGTTACTATGAACAATTTGAAGAATTCGTTCGTTATTACAAGTGAATGTTATCTCCCTGCCGTAAACCCCCTCCGATCCCGAAAGTTTGCTTTTCATTGCGGCAGGGTATTTACTTGTAAATAACTATTTTATTTACGCTTTTTATATATGGATGTTCAGATCTAAATTCAAAGGACAGTCTTTAATCTGATGAAGCGTAACCTTCAAGCAGAGTTTTAAAAAATATTTAGGGGACATTTTTATGGAAAGAAGACAACCACATTCTAAAAGGACATTAAAGGCCCCCCTAATCGTTTATGAAAAAAGACTGGAGATGATCGAGGAATTGTTGGCGCAATTACAGGAACTCGCCAACCAGGGTTCAATCATTGTTGTTGAGGGGAAAAGAGATATTATGGCCTTAAAGTCTTTAGGACTGAATGGAGACTTCCGTCTTGCCACCCATCATTCCCTTATTAATTTCTGTGAGGACATAGCAAAGAGTGATCAAAAGGCGGTCATTCTTACTGATTGGGATCGCAGGGGAAATCTGCTGGCTTCAAAACTTATAGAGAACCTGCAGTCTTTGGGGTCAAACCCTGAAACAAGACTACGTGACCTTATTGTATCCCTGGTCCAGAAAGAGATAAAAGATGTTGAAAGCCTTCCAAGCTACGTTAGAAAACTAAGAGATATAACCAAAGCTACAGATGTAAATGATACTTTCAGGTAAAGCCATTATTTTCAGTGGTGTTGAGGTTCGAAATTGCGCTCGAATTCAGGATATAGTTCAGACTTATCCATGAGTTCTTCATAGACTTCATGCCTGGGACTTACTATCACCACATGAGCAGGAGGATGTATTTTCCTTAACTTACTGATGGCAGCTCCTGCATTATTATCAAGCTCCACCAATGCTGCAGAATTGCATTTGGCCCTTAAGGGCACACCTGCAACACTAACCAACAGATTATCAGCATAAAGTGGCTCAATCCTTTTTGGCTTTGATAAAAACTTCATCCTACCATAATGCTCAAGGTCATGCAATGCAACATTGACTTTATCAGCATTATCGCCCCTGATGACAGCAAAAGATTTAACATCAATCCCCATACCAAAAAATCCCCTTGTATAATTTTTTCATAGGTATATCTCTTGAACTACGTTTTTAGGTTCCCGCACCCAATATGCTTGGATTTCCTAGTTTAATTATAGTTAAAACTTCTTAATGTAATAAAGTTTTCTATTCAGAGAAATATACAAGATTTTTTTAATCAAGGATCATTTGGCCAATTCTTTTGAACGGTTTGAGGATTCGATCACTGCATTCATGAAAGCTGCCCTTACACCATATTCTTCCAGAATACGGACACCACGAATTGTGGTTCCTGCTGGTGAAGTCACCATATCCTTAAGCTCGCCGGGATGCATCCCAGTCTCAAGTACCATTTTTGCAGCACCAATTACAGTCTGGGCTGCAAGGATAAGTGCACTGTTCCTGTCCAGTCCTTCGTATACAGCACCATCCGCCATTGCCTCGATTACAGGGAATATGTAAGCAGGACCACTGCCAGATAGACCGGTCACTGCATCCATCAGATTTTCAGATACCTGAATTGCGCTTCCAACGGAACGGAATATTGCAAGTGCATCCTCAGCATCTTCTTTTGATGCATTTTGACCCTGCGTGATAGCAGAAGCAGCCTCTGCAACAGTTGCAGCTATATTTGGCATAACCCTTACAACACGAGTACCGTCGTTGAATTCCTTTTCGATATCTTCCAGTTTGACACCGGCAGCAATAGAAATGACCAACTTGTCTTCAGTGACATCTTCCTTTATAGATTCTATCACTTTTCGGAGGATCTGTGGCTTGACTGCAAGGACAACTACATCGGAGTTAATGACTGTGACTTTATTATCTGTGGACACATTGATACCTGCATTCTGCTTCAATTCATCCAGAGATGGTTCATAAAGATCACTTGCATATACATTGGAAGGAGAAAATAGTCCTGAACCGCATATCCCCTTAATCAATGCGCTGCCCATTTTCCCGGTCCCTATAAATCCTAGTTTTTTGCCTTCCAGACTCATTTTATCACTTAAATTATCCTTATTTTCGTTTGATTGTTACAATATCGCCAAGTGTAGTACCACGGTTCAGACGGTCACCACTCCAGTCACTATCGCCACTCCTTTCAGTAAGCTTGATATCAAGGGCTTTTTCGATCTTCTGACGAATGTCATCTTCAGGAACAATTTCACCACGTTCGATCTTTTTGATCAACATTGCTTTTTCCTTGATCTTTGAAGCCAACTGGTCATGTGACCATTTCTTGCCTTCCCTGGCTTCCCTGATAACCTGAGCATAGTCGTCAACAAGTTCATCAACTACCATTTCAGGAGCTTTTTTAGGAGGTCTGCGAGTTCCGGAGGTCATAGGAGCACGGCTAACAGGTGCAACTTTCCTTGACACGGGGGCACGCTTGCCGGTTGCTTTCCCATATTGTGAACACCTTCCACATACGGTAAGTTCACTTCCATCAATACTAACTTTAAAAGAATCGCCTCTTATTTCAGCGCCACATATTTCACACTGCATAGATCTCAACTCATAAAGGGTCTAATCTCTTCTTTACGAAAGGGCTATATACCCTTTGCACTTAAATAGTATTCGGAGACACATGAGCGAGACTACTGACAGTGACTTTGAGCACAGAAGGTACGATTTTACCTCAGTGAACAAGGCAGACTATGACTATGTAGGTTCAGATAATGAGGAAGATTTTTCCAAGTATCTGCTTGACCGTATGAGACAGCTAGAATCCAGGAATAACCTCCTGAAAGAACAATGCGACCAGGTAGAGTCTGAAAAACGTTTTGTTGAGAGCCAGAAACTCAAATACGAACGCGAGGTCCGCAGATTACAGGCAGAAGTAGACCGTCTGAAAACCGTACCCCTTGTAGTTGCAACCATAATGGATGTTATAAGCGAGGAAAAGGTCCTTGTAAGGAGTTCCACCGGACCGCAGTTCATGGTAAACGTATCACAGTACCTGAATGAAGATTCACTTTTACCGGGTGTAAAGGTTGCACTGAATCAGCAAACACTTGCCATCGTGGAAGTAATCCCCACAAGTGAAGATCCTGCAGTTTCAGCAATGGAAGTACTGGAATCACAGGATGTCGACTATGAAGATATCGGAGGACTTGACTCACAGATACAAGAACTGATAGAATCCGTCGAATTGCCTTTGACAAAACCGGAATCTTTCACACGTATAGGCATCACCCCACCAAAGGGCGTTCTTCTCTTCGGCGAACCAGGAACAGGAAAGACCTTACTGGCAAAAGCTGTTGCACACAGAACCGAAGCCACATACATAAGAGTAGTAGGTTCCGAGCTGATACAGAAGTATATTGGCGATGGTGCAAAACTTGTCAGGGAACTTTTTGAAATGGCGAGGAAGAAATCCCCAAGTATTATCTTTATAGATGAACTGGATGCCATAGCTTCAAGGCGTCTGAATGATACAAACGGTGCAGACCGTGAAGTGCAGAGAACCCTCATGCAGTTGCTTGCAGAAATGGATGGATTTGACAACAGAGGCGATGTAAGGATAATAGCAGCCACCAACAGAATCGATGTGCTTGACCCTGCGATACTCAGACCAGGAAGGTTTGACAGGATTGTAAATGTACCTATGCCGGATGAAGGAGCCCGTGAGAATATCTTTAAGATACACACCCGCTTCATGTCAGTTGCAGACACCATTGACTTTAAGAAGCTGGCCAAACTTACCGAGAATGCAAGCGGTGCAGATCTCAATGCTATTGTCATGGAGGCAGGTATGCTTGCCGTCCGGTTCAATAAAGAGACTATCGGTATGGATGATTTCCTTGAATCCGTGCAGAAAGTAATGGCAAAGAAAGAAACTAAAACAGAAGTTCTTCCGGAAGGAATGTTCATTTAAGCTTTCCTGCTGGCAAGTTACTTCATTACCTTTTTTCATAATACTTTTTTGTGAAAGGATATTTTCATATAAAAGACGAGATTCGCATATTAGGAATAGACGATTCTGCACTCATAAGTGATACTATTACAATAGTCGGAGCTTTTTTCCGTGGCGGTATGTGGCTTGACGGCGTACTTCGCTCAGACATCAGCCGTGATGGCTTGGATGCCACAACCCGTATAATTGAAATGGTGCGTCAGAGTAAACATTTTCTGCAAATCCGGGTGATAATGCTTGACGGCGTTACCTACGGAGGTTTTAATCCTGTAGATATCATTCAGCTTAATGAAGAAACGAATATACCGGTAATTGTACTGATGAGAAACCTTCCGGATTTTGAAAAAATAGAAACGGCCCTTTCCCATCTTCCTGAAAAAGAGAAGAGAATGAAAATTATCAAAAAAGCTGGCAACATCAGCAAAGTGATTACAAAGGATGCATGCAACCCCGTATTTATCCAGTGCTGCGGGATTAAGCAGGAATTAGCTGCCAGAATTGTGAATATTTCATCAACGAGGAGCAATATCCCTGAGCCACTGAGAGTGGCTCATCTTATTGCAACAGGAATAGTTCTTGGTGAATCAAGAGGAAAGGCCTGATCATTTAGAACTGTTTACCAGTTCAACACCTTCATTCATCAAAGCATCTGCCCTTTCCTTTGTCTTTGATTCTGCAAATATGCGGATTATCGGCTCAGTTCCAGACGGCCTGATGAGTACCCACCCATCATCATACCATATTTTTACGCCGTCTGTTGTGTCAACTTCATTGTCCTTTGAGAGCACTTCCTTTTTGACCTGTTCCATGGTACTTTGAAGGTCTTCTGCCCTAACCTTGGTCTTTGAATTGAAGTATGCGGGCACACTTTGAGCAAGTTCAGACAACTTCTGCCCGTTTGCGATGATCTCCAGGAACTTTGCACATGCCATGGCACCATCACGGCAATACTGATGTTCAGGGAAAATAAGTCCTCCATTACCCTCACCACCAAAGACAGCGCCTGTATCCATCATCTTACGTGCAACGTTGATAGAACCAACAGCAGTCCAGATGAGTTCAACGCCTGCTTCCTTGGCAACATCAAGCATGCGTGAAGAGGAACTGACAGGAGTTACAATAGTTCCCGTTTTCCTTTCAAGCACATATTTTGCCATCATTGCAAGCAAGACCTCTTCCTCGATGAAATTGCCGTTCTCATCAAAGAATACTGCACGGTCCGCATCCCCATCCTGTGCAACTCCCATGCTTGCACCTGAACTCTTAACGATGTCCGCAAGCTCCGTAAGTACATCAGGCGTTGGTTCCGGATTTCTCCATGGGAATGTTCCATCTACCTGGCCATTGAGGGTCAGAACCTCACATCCAAGTTTCTGAAGGAGGAAGGGGAGCGTAACTGACCCGGCACCGCATCCGGTGTCTACTACGACCTTAAACTTCTTCCCGCGTATCAATTCGTGGTCTACAGAATTGATAATACCCCGCATGTAATACTCGTTGGCATTGCCATCATGACGTAAGTCCCCGGTTTTTTGCCAGGGTGCGGCGCTGAACTCTTTTGAATAGTATAACTTTTCTATTTCTTTTTCTGCTTCCCTTGATAGTTCAGTCCCGTCACCTGCAATCAGTTTTATTCCATTGTATTCCCGGGGGTTGTGAGATGCAGTTATAACAATTCCTGCGTCTGCATGTTCTTTCACATAATATTGAACAGATGGAGTAGGACAGATACCTACATCGATCACTGTAAGACCTGCTGAGAGTGCACCTGCTATTGCAGCGGATTTGAGCATCTCACCTGAAGCTCTTGTGTCCCTGCCTATAGCAACAACTCCGCTTGATCCCATATAGGTTCCCAAACTTCTTGCAACATCAATCGCCAGTTGAGGAGTTATGTATTCGTTCGCTATTCCCCTTACACCATTAGTTCCGAAAAATGCCATCCATTATCACCATTGTTAAAAGTATTATAAGTTATACGTCTGAATCCTATTTTACGTTTTGTGAGAATATGCTATTATATTATATGTCACATATTCTCAGCAAATGCTTAATGAAAAACTGGAATTATTAAAAAAAGATATCTCTGAGAAGGAAAGTGTCATAATTGCCTTTTCAGGTGGCGTGGACAGTTCTGTTCTTGCATCCATATCCCACGAAGTACTTGGAAAAAAGGCAGTTGCTGTAACAATCAAAAACCATTCATTTCCGAAAAGGGAACTGGAATGTACAAAAAGAGTTGCAGAAGAGATTGGTATTGCGCACAGGATCCTCTACGTAAATGAACTTGATTTTCCCCTCATAGCTGAAAACAGCCCTGATCGATGTTACCACTGTAAAAAAGAGATAATTGGTGTTTTAAATTCTGTAAGGGAAGAACTGGATTTTAATGTCATTATAGAAGGAAGCAATGCTTCAGACCTCAACTCTTACAGGCCGGGAAAAAAGGCAATCGACGAAGCAGGAGATAGTGTATATTCGCCCTATATTGAATTTGACGTAAATAAGGATGAAATTAGGCAGATCGCAAGAGAACTTGGACTTTCTGTTGCAGATAAAACCCCTTCCCCATGTCTGGCATCCCGTATTCCATATGGTGACGCTCTGACTGAGGAAGCCATCAAAAGAGCGGAAATGGCTGAGGATTTTCTTATCAAACTAGGATTCCAGGAACTAAGAGTGCGAGACCACAGAGGAATTGCCCGCATTGAAATTCTTCCTGAAGACATGAATGCATTGTTACAAATACGGGAAGATATTGCATCATACCTGAAGAAAATCGGTTTTAGTTACATTACTCTGGATATGGAAGGATTCAGAAGCGGAAGCATGGATGAAATATTATGAATCCTGAAGTCACAATCCGAAGAGCAGAACTCGAAGACGAAGTACATATTGAAGTGCTGATGTCCACCTATTTCCTGGACATCGAAGGCATTGCCGTAGAGGATTTTGTAATTGCGACCATTGATGACAAAGTTATTGGAGCAGCTTGCCTGATGGTAGAAAAAATACCAGAGGTTCACTCCATAGCAGTTCATCCGAATTATCGCGGAAAAGGAATTGGCCGTATGTTGCTTGATTATCTGATAACAGATATAGAAGGACAGGAATTCCTGTTTACAAGAACCACCTCACCTTCTTTTTTTGAAAAGCTAGGTTTTATCAAACTTGAGGATTCTGAAAAGAAAGAACTGTGGGAGGATTGTGCTGGATGCAACAGGTTTAATAACTGTAAACAATCTGTGTTGCGTCTTGAAATTAAGAAAAGGTGATATCGGTGCTGACATTAGGTATAGTTAATACGTATGATAAGATCAAAGTTCTGGATGCTCATTACAGGGCAATAGCAAGAGCTGCACCTATATGTTATGCATTTGGATTTTCACTTGCTCTTTTTGATTTTCCTTTTAAGATGACTGCAGATGAACTGGTAGAATACGTGGCGGATAAAACAACTATCGGAGAATCCGGTAAATATCTGAAGATGTTACATGAAAAAAAACATTTATTCGTTTTTGACCTGCCGAAAAAAGGATTCCAGTCACAGTTAGGTTCGGTAGTTGTGACAACTTCAAAACCGGAAAAGAAATTCTCTATCACACCAGAAGCCATTGCAGATGAGATAATACATAACAAGTCTTTCCTGATACTTGTGGGACTTGGACGCAAAGGGCTCCCCAAAGACCTATTTGGCCTTGCAAAGCATCACCTTGACATCACTTCCCAGGGAATTTCTCTTGAAACATGTACCGCAATTGGTTGTATACCTGCACATATCATGGGCATAGTTCATACTAAAAGCTCAGGAAAATAAGTAGGGAACTTTATTTAGTATCATATATATACTCTGTTGCATGCGTCTGAGCATTTTTTATTCAGGAGAATTTGGGAAGAAAGTTGTTGGCAACCTCGTTAATTCGGATAGTTTTTGTGTGTCGTGTGGTGAACTGTGCGACCACTGCCGAGAGCCAAGGGCGAGCTTTGCACCCATGATAGTTGGTCTTTTTGAATTACGCACAGACCTCCCGGATTTCGTCGAAGAACCCATGGAATATATACCTGATAATCTGCCCCTTTCTGACCTTATTATTGCCATTGACCTACATCCTGACCTGTTAACAGCGGTTCCTGACATTGCAGCAATGACCGGTGCAAAGGCCGCCATAATACCAGTAGACGATTCCCGCTTGGTGCCAGCAGGCCTGACCGAGCAAGTGAAAAATAAACTGGAATCACAGGGAGTGGAATGCGAATGTCCCAAACCATTCTGTTCACTCGACATTACAGGAAAGCCATTAATAGATGATTTCGTAGGTATGGGATTTGGACGTCCACTACTAAAGATCGAGACCGACCCTGTGAACGGACTTTTTACTCACGTGGAGGTCCTCAGGGATGCACCATGTGGTGCAACATGGTTTGTCGCAAAGAAACTGAAATGGTCAGACATCAAAGACTACAAAGAAACAATTTCAAGCGCCCATCACTCATATCCATGCACGGCGAGTATGGAAAAGGATGCACAGATTGGTGACACTATTCTGCATGAAGCAGGATACATTATCAGAAAAAGCGTAGAAGAAGCAATGGAATAAGGTTGTTTTAAAAAATAAAATTTAAAGGAGTAAGATTACTCCTTTCTGCGCTGGAAGAAGAATGCCAGACCAACTATTGCGGCTATTGGAACTGCAATAAGTGGGAATTCTGGAACTTCCAGAATAATAATGCCGCCATCCTCACAGTAGTGGGAAATAGTTAGCACTGGAGTTGTGGTGGGAGCAGGCCCTATGTAAGTCACATTAATGTCTGGAGTCGGCGTGAGTCCTTCGTAATAAGGAGTGAAGAATTTAATCACAGATCCAGTCTTCGAAAATGCATCAAACTCAACACCATTGACCATGAGCGTTACATTTTCTTCAGTTAGGCCATCTGAGTTTGCCAAATTCCATTGCATAATTCCTTCTGCTTCGATATCAAACCCTACTGCATCAGAAGTTGGGTAAGCAGTGCTATCACAGAGCACAGTACCACCATCTGGTGCACCATTTCCATCCCAAGGTATTACTCCATCAGCAGCCCCTATCGTCATCAATGGTAACAGTGCCACCACGATGAGCATTGTAATTAATACTCTTTTCATTATGTTTACCACCTTCTATTATAGATGTTTAAGTCATTTCAATAGACATCTAGTTTTATCTTTTTCTTTATAGATATACTTTCCGAACATCTTTTACAGGTCATTATTATTATCATTATGAAGTATTCACTCATTCAATTATATACATATCAAACTAACATCCCCATAAAGAAAATATTCCATACATATTTTAACCTATAGTCCTTACATAACAGGCATGGGAGACAATGTTTCAATTGTACAATGTGATGATTATTCTAAATGCAAAGAATATCTTACCGAGGCCACCTCACTCATCGGTGGCCTTGAACCCATAATCTCAGAAGGAGATTACGTACTCCTCAAACCCAATGTTCTCGCTGCCCGCAAACCGGAAGATGCCGTTACAACTCATCCATCTATTGTTGCCGCAATGTGTGAACTTGTAAAAGATGCAGGCGGAATCCCAATCATAGGTGATGGTTCAGGCATGACCCATCCAGGAGCAACTGCTGATGCATTCAAAGCATCCGGGATAGAAGAAGTAGCGAAGAACCATGATGTTAAACTCATTAATTTTCAGACAGCAGGCTATGTGGTAATTGATGTTCCGGAAGCGATGCATTTTCCTAAGTTACACATTTCCAGAGCTGTTATGGATGCAGATGTTATCATATCGCTTCCGAAAATGAAAACTCATGAACTAACCTACTACACAGGTGCTGTCAAGAACATGTTTGGAGCATTGCCCCTCAGAACCCGAAAGGAAATGCACCTGCTGGCTGACAGAAGAATATTTGGCGAAGCGGTCATCGATCTATATTCGGTTGCAAAGCCCCATCTTGCAGTCATGGATGCTGTGGTGGGCATGGAAGGCAATGGGCCTTCACATGGCACACCTGTAAAGACAGGTGCGATACTGGCATCATACGATTGTGTTTCACTTGACGTGGTTGCTTCGGAACTCATTGGTTTTGACCCAATGCGAATTCCGACTACAAGTGCTGCAATTGAAAGGGGGTTTGGCTCAAAAGACCCAGTGATAATTGGCACTTCACTGGATGAAGTGAAAATAAAGTATAAACCTTCATCTGGAGGTATCACATCCAGTTTTCCACCTGCCATCACTCGTATGTTTGGCAGATACTTTGAAATGAGACCGAAAATCGATACTTCCAGATGTGTTCTTTGTGGTGCATGTGCCATGAACTGTTCGGCTCATGCAATCGAAGAAGTCGATGACCATCTTGAGGTAAACAGGGAAAAATGCATATTGTGTTATTGTTGCCGTGAACTATGTCCTGTAAATGCCGTGGATATTGAAAAATCCCTGCTGGCAAAGATAATCACAAAAAGATAAAAAGGGTTAGGAGTCAAAATAAATACAGGATGCCAGCTCAGAGCTGACATACCTCACTCTTGCGGAGCCAGTCGATATCGGAGTGATATAACTGACGCAGGTCCTTAAGTCCTAGCTTAAGCATTGCAAGACGGCTTACTCCAAGTCCCCATGCAAGAACAGGGTATTTGATTCCCAGAGGATGAGTGACCTCTTTCCTGAAAACACCTGCACCTCCGAGTTCAACCCATCCAAGGCCATCTACATACACCTCAGGTTCAACACTTGGTTCAGTGTATGGGAAATAACCAGGTCTGAATCTTACATCCTCAAATCCCATTCTGTGATAGAACTCAGAAAGGCATCCCAGTAAGTTTGAGAATGACATGTCCTTGTCCATTACAACACCCTCAAGCTGTTCGAATTCCGGTGTGTGTGTCGGGTCGATGGTTTCCCTGCGATATGCCCTGTCTATTGAGAATGCTTTAATGGGTGGTTCCGGGTTGTCTGCAAGGTACTTGATGGTCAATGCTGTCGTATGAGTCCTCAAAACGTTCTTGCAGGCGATTTCCTCGCTCCATTTGCTTCCCCAACCAGTTGATTCAGTATCCCCACCATGTTCATGCATAGCACATACATTGTCCTTGTACTCCTCAGGAAGTTCTGAGGTACTGGAAAGATGGAATGTATCCTGCATTTCTCTTGCTGGGTGATCCTGTGGCTGGAAAAGTGAGTCGAAGTTCCAGAAAGAACTCTGTATTGCCTCACCTTTTATCTCAGTGAATCCCATGTCAAGGAAAATACGCCTCATCTGATCGATCAGGCGCTGGTATGGGTGTATCTTCGCTCCGTATATTGGCTTTGGAGCTGTATGAATGTTATATGGCCTGAACTTCTTGTTCATCCACTCGCCGCTTTTCAGGAGTTCGGACGTGATCTGTGCAAGTTCTTCCTCAACAACAATTCCTGCATCAGTTAATTTCTTTCCTTCAGCTGTGAGCTTGATGGTCCTTTGTTTGTTCTCGATCTTTGACACAAGCTTGCGCTTGATGAGATCGTTGATGACATTCTTGTCTGCCCCCAACTCACCAAAGGTCTTCTCTTCACCGGCAAATGCAGCCAAAGCATGCTCATCAGCACTTGTCTGAGCATTACCTGTCGGAACGATCATTCCATTTTCTATTCCTGCCCAGCCTTTGCGGCGCAGCCATCCGGTTGCAATACCAACAATAGCAGGATTGAACTTCTCTTTAAGATCATCCATGGATACAGGTTCGGATATAGTGTTGATTATCTGCCTTTCAGGAAGGCCTTCTTCAGCATATTTCTTTCCTTCCCCGGTAAGTTCGAATATCTCGGTAACACTTTCCTCTACCTGGGCAAGCCCTTTCTCTTCAAGCAGAAAAGCAGCCTGCATTGCAGTTTCCATTTTCATTTCTGCCTTTTCAGCCAGCTCATCGGGGCTTGCATCTTTTAGATATTCCAATGCGATCAATACATTTTTCTCATTGGATGTAAGGTTGTACTGGGAACTCATAATTACACCTGTTAAATTGATAATCCGTATTCATCAAGTCTGTCTTTTGCAACTTCACGCAGTTCCTGATGCTCTTTAAGGAACTTTTCTGTCCTTTCAGCCGCAAGTGCTTTGCAGTTTCCACAAACACGGCTTCCTTCGCGACATTCCGTGTATATCTGTGCAAGTTCTTCATCGTCATCTACAAGGTGGAAAAGGAACATTTCGTAGACTGAGCACTTATCAGGCTCACCGCCAAGTTTCTTCTGTTCCTCAAGGGTCATCCGGCCACCGGTCTTTGCTCTCTTGACCTTCTTTGCCGCACCTTTTGGATCTTCTGTGAGTGAAAGGTAACTATCAGGAACACTGCTTGACATCTTCCCTCCCTGCAATCCGGACATAAAACGATGATATGTTGAGGATGGAGGTACAAATGCATATCCTCCGAATTCAAGCTCTACTTCCCTGACAGTCTTCAAAAGAAGTTCGAAATCATCTGCATTAAAGATATCAACATGCCCCTCGAAAAGTTTTGTCTTTCCGGGAATACGCTCATTCAGCTCTTTAAGAGCTTCTTCAGGAGCGGCCTTGCTACGGATGCTGAAATATTTATTTCCATTCTTATCTTCACGGCCTTCGATCTTGAACATGTTCATTTTGTGCCCCAAGCCCCTTGTCAGACGAATGTGTGGGTCCTGATCTGCACCGACGGGGATGACAGTTGGTTTTGGTCCGCCGTATTCTTCAAGTTGAGGATGAAGTATGTCCGCGCTCTGGGTAACAGCACTTAGCATGTGTGCAACGTTCGTCTCGCCTGTGAACCCATAGATAGCACTCAGTTCCGAGAAATTTGCCTTTGAACCTAGCTCGAATGCAAGGTCTTTAACCTGTTCTGATTTCGACTGGAAATATATATGCCCATCAGGTTCAAAACCAAGAGCAATAAGACTGATAATATATTCGTTTATGCCGATGTCCTTACATTTATCCCAGGACATTCCCCTGACTGAATGTGCCTCGCGGTCCGCGATACCGACAAAAGCATCTCCGCCCTGTTGCTGGTGCCAGATAATTTCTTCCATCACCATTTTGTGACCAAGGTGTATCTTTCCGGAAGGCATGAATCCGCTCATTACAGAGAATGGTTTATTGTGCTTCATTGCGTCAGTTATCAGATCATAACTGCGATGTCCGAAAATGATCTTACGGTTCATGAACTTGTGAGGATTCTCTATCTCCCGGACCATTTCATCAAATGGCAGTATTCCAAATTCGTCGAATAACTTGGAATAATCATCAATGTTCAATGCGCTCCAGGGGTCGATCTTCATGTTCATATATGTCCTCTTAGTCTGTCCGATTCTCGGATATCTTTTTCGCTTAGTGTCAGGCACTTAAAATTGTTAGTAAAAATACCTTGTGATATGTAAAGGTTCTTATCAGAATAATAGCTCAGTCAATGAATCTGATAAATTCCAAAAACATTGATATGAAAGTAATCACTGCGATAACTAGATAAATTGGTTTCCTATTTGCAACTAAAAAACTGGCTATTGAAGAAGCAATCCAGATTTTCCAAAAATATTCAAAATCCCTAAATAGATATGACCAGTCAAGATATTTGCTAAGTCTTTCAAATTGTGGCTGGGAAATTGTTTCCAGTACGTCTAAATAAAAGAATATAAGTGGAAAAAATAAAAGGCCTGTCAATGCGGAAGAGGACTTATTTCCAGTATAGTATGCATAACATGCAACTACTAAAGGAGGGCAAAAGAGAAAGAAAGGGAAGAAATTGCGGTCAAATAATACCATTCCAAGTGCAATTATCAGTGGAATGCCCAAAATAAAAGCAATTGAATACTTTGGATTTTTGATAATTTCATCCAATTTCCCCAGATGATCTGTTTTTTTGTTTTCGGGCAGTTTTTCTTCCATTTGTATACTTGACTTATCAGGAAACATATATAAAATATATTGCATCAACAAAAAATATTTGTATTTTGTGAGTGTTTTACATTATGGGCGTGTGTCTGAATGGATGAAATATTACTATTGCCTGCTGCAATTTTCTTCTTAGTAATTGGATTATATAACCTATATAAGGCCCATAAGAAAAAGGAAAGCTATATTCCAGTATTTGTTTCCTTATTAATGATTATTTCTCTACTGGTAATGTATTTCTATCCCCCATTAGGTGTGCTATGTTTCTTCCTTTCTGTATTGCTTGCTGGCTATAAATGGCCTGCCATAAAACAATATCAGCAAAAAAGAATACTTGATAGCTTTAATAAAAATGACTATTCAAAAGAGCTAAAAATAAAAGAACTATTCATTGGTAATAAACTGTGGGGAAAACTGGCTCTGAAATATGGTGCTAAAAAGGCAGCATTGATATATTCACTATACATAGGAATAGCTCTATTTTTGGCATTATATTTTATACGTACAATGGATACCCCTATTAAACCCGGTATGTCGTTCATACTCAGTTTTTCTGCGACATATCTATTTGTATCCTACTACCATATGCACGGATATTTCAAGAAATTCCTTGCAATGAAAGAAATTAATTTAAAAAAATAGATTGATGAACTGAGTTATAAGTTCAGTTTATCAATATCATAAGGCTTCGATGCACCTTCAGGTATCTTGTCCACCAGTTCCAGACACTCTTTTTCCTGCATCAGGCATGTGCCACGCTGCCCCCTGAATTGTTTGTCCTTGCGTATCTTACTCCAGACATCCTTAATTGAACTGTCCTGTATGTTACCGTAACTGAACGGAATGTAAGGACATGGCTTTACCAACCCGTCAACACAGACATGCAGCCACCTCTGACCTGCCATACAGCCAAGCATTTCTCCCTCGAAATACGAGTTGGCAAAGATACGTGGCCCGCCTTTAGTGGAATTGATACGATGATACATCTCAAGCACTTTTTCTCTGTCAGCATCGCTGATGATCGGATCTTCCTTTTTCTTAGGAACAGATTCCCACAGGGAGAATTCATGAACTCCAATATCCCTTGCCAGTTCATACATTGCAGGAAGTTCATCTATATTCTTTGGCGAGACATGTGTTGCCATAGTTACAAGTAATCCTGCATCAAGACCCATCATCATAGCATTTGTGGCCATTTCAAACGCACCTTCAAGGCGGCGTACTGAATCATGTTTTGAAGGTTCCGTGGAATATATGCTGACCAGCATGTTATGAAGCCCTGCTTCCTTGAGGCGCCTTGCATTCTCAGGTGTCATCTCAGTACCGGGCGTATACATATTTACAATGGCACGTTCCTTGTCCACATAATCGATGAGTTCGTAGATATCCTCACGCAGCATTGGGTCCCCTTCGGTGAATACAATGACCATTGCACCCATGTCAAGCACATCATCTATAGCCCTTTTTATAGTTTCGATATCCAGGTCACCTTCCCCACCGCTGACCACGCAATGCTCACAATTACATTTGCAATTGCGTGTAATCTCAAAAGAAACGGTTTCGGGAATATACCTTCCAAGTGCTATCTGGGTCTCAGCCAGCAACAACCGATTAAAAGCTTTACTGGGGATTGGTGGCAGCCATGTGGAAGCTATTACCTTATCGTCATCAACAAAAGCAGGTTTTTCTACTTTCAGTCTTTCATTGATCTTTTTCAAAAACGGGCCACACGCTTTGCGCAAAGGCCCAGATGCCTTAAGCTGGACAAAATCAGCTTTTTTGTCCATTTTGATTGAAAGTCCGGGTATTGAAACCAATACAATATCTTTGTTATCTGAATTTTTTGAGTCGGCTTTCATTTAATCTTCTTCCCCTAAGATCGAACATCTTTGAAGGGAGAATACATCAGCTTCCTTGCCTATAACGGAATGATCGGAATAAACAATAATGCCTTTATCTGATATTACATACGGGCGAAGCACTTCATCATGCTTGACACCGCGCATTTTCAATATCTCAAGGGATCTGATTCTTTCTCCATCAATTCTGAAGACCTTAAGGCAGATAACTCCTTCGGCAAGGTATTCCTCAACACTGAAATTCTCAGGATCCTTATTTATCTCGCTCGTTATAAGGGTGGTACAATCAAAACTCTCAATGTTCTTGATGAACTCAAGGACGATATGTCTTACATGCACAGGATCAGGCGATATCTTCAGTGATGTCAGCGAATCGATAAAAAGACGTTTTGCGTCAATTTCCGTGACGCTTGCATATATCTGCTTCAGCACGGTTTCCAGTGTTGCATTTTCGTGATCTCCTTGCTGACCGGTTTCCATTGATCTCATTATGTAACGATCATATGCAATGGGATCGACCCTTATTATGCGGAGTTTATTTTCCTTTATGAGACGTTCCATATCCCATCCATGTCTCCACATATTTCTCATGATGCGTGCCGGAGTCTCTTCAAACGTGACGTAAACTCCCGGTTCATTGTAATTCATGATTCCTGCATACAGATATTGTGAACCAAAAGTAGACTTACCTGCACCAGGTCCCCCTGTCAGGAGAATCACGTCATTTTCAATGAACCCACCTTCTATAAGTTCATCAAATCCTGATATTCCGGTTGGTACTCGTGCCATATGTTCCCTCGGGTAATTACTTGCAAGTAATTCACCGTATTTATGACACTATTAATATATAGGTATTTCTTGCAGAAAAAAAGATGATTGATACCCGTTTAAGCAGGCATCATACTTTTTCGGCGAACGCAAGGGTTCCACTGATTCTCTTGATTCTTATCTTGAGAGTCTCACCCTTTGCAGCACCTGGTACGAAGATAGTGAACCTATCCATCTTAGCAATCCCGTCACCCTTGGAACCAACAGCATCGATACGAACATCGTATTCTTTGCCTTCTTCAATGGCGTCCTGTTTGACAGGTGCACTGGCACGTCTTTTCTTCACAGGTCTGTGTGCACCACAAGCGGCACATTTCAACACCATGATACGGTCCATTTTCATAAGCTGGGTATCAGGCCTTCCACATTCTGAACACATGACGAATTCTTCAACATATGCTTCGATGTTAGCTTTGATCTGGTCCTTTGAGAACCTACCCTGGAATATCGCCCTCATACCATCGATCTTACCTGCAGTACCCATTTCACGTGTAAGGTATTTCATCACGTGGTCAGGATCCCTGTTCAGGACATCTGCAATGTTGTTGAAATTATCAAGGATCGTGGTCTTACCTTCTACCATAATTTTAGGTTCAGGGATTACGAAACGAGCATCCGTAGTCTCCATGTCGGGTAAGTTTGCTATTGCACGATCCAGAAGCGCTTCGTAATCTTCCATCTTTGATCCCTCGTTATTTTCTAGTTATTTATTGAACAAGTTCCAGCCCTTGATCGACTACGATCCTGACTGGGGTTGGCAGTTTCTGGCCTGCTTTCCTAAGTGCATCCTTTGCCATTACAAAGTGCTCTTTGTTTACAGAGATAGTAAATATCTTCTGACCAGCTGAAACTCTTGCTGCTGTTCCAACATTCTTTCCATATGCCCCACGCATACCACTTGACACACGGTCTGCACCTGCTCCGGTAGCCTGCTTGTTCTCCCTGAGGACCTCGTGTGGGTAAACTCTCAGTTTGATGTGGAACCCTGCACGTCCTGCAGCATTTGTCATTGCACGGTTTGAAGTGATACGTGCAGCTTCAAGTGACTTGTGTGTGAGTTGGCATCTCTCTTTAGCTATGAGTGTGACCTTTACCGGAAAATCGGCACTCTTGTTACCCATGTCGTAGTGAATGACCTGACTACCCGGGACACCACCCATATACTTCCTTCTGGTGAATGAACGCTGTCTTACGTTCCTGTACATACTTGCTGGTTTTCTTACCATGAATTAAAATCTCCTTGAGTTGATTATTGCAATAAAGCGTGATACTATAAATAGTACCACTGGTTTTCGCATCTGGATTTGTACCTTAATTGATATGTATATATTTGTATTTGTTGATGTTGCCTATCAACAAAATAGATTAATCTCGATGGCTGTCCTCATACTACCTTGGGGTTTATAAGCCTTATCACCGATTCACACGTACTGCTTCAACTGAGGCATCAGCAATCCGTAACAACCGGAAAGCATCATATTTCCAAAAGGTGCTGCAAAATGAAGTTTCTCCCAGATAGCGATATCCCTGTCTTCGGGCTTCAGGTTCTGTAAAATGTTACGTCTTGGACCGGTGATCATTACAGACATGATCGCATCAGGCCCATGGCTTTCTTTTATATAGCAACCATGCCCACCATCATTGAAAATATCATCAAAACCAAGTTTACCACATGCAAATTCATTGATATATCCCTGTAGTTTTATTCCATCAAGAGCAGAAGTGTGATGTTCAAAAAGAGCTACAATCCTGTCATTATCCACTATTGCTGCAAGGGTGTGTCCATTCCCTATATTCACAACAATAGCAGGTTGAATGGCACGAGGATCAAGAAGTGCACCGAATATCGCCGCAGGTCCGGTATCCATAATAATAGTATCCATTTTCCCAGTTGTGCGTGACACCGATGCCATGCGGGTAAATTCCCCCGGAAGTGCGTTACCCTCATAAGCAAATTTGCTGAAATCACCGCCTTCATCAATTAATTTCTCAAATATTTGGAATCTGCAAATACGATTGCTGATATCGGGAGAGTTACCATGGTCCTGCACAGCAACAGCAATTTTATCCGGCATACCTACTCCAAAACTTCGAAGTGCAGCCTCAATTGCATCCAGGTCAATGTCCTTTAAAGTAATATATTCCAGACCAGATGGAATGTCTTTGCCATCTTCTACAATATTGATACCCATTGATCGTACCCGTTCAAGATCATCCTTTATTGTGAGAGCGGCATTTTCAGTAGCATATACTTTATATCCCATTTCAATGTGAGCTTTGATGGCCCTTACAGAAGGTCCGCCACCCATGACATCCCCTTTAAGAAGTATATCAAGTCCTTCTTTGGTTGCCCTTTTGATCCTGTCAGCAATAATTACAGTGGGTGATGGCATCACCATTACAAGGCTGTTCTCCACCTCCCTTTCCGCATCGTAAAGGAGTATATCCTGAGTACCGGTTCCAACATCGATTGCAAGTATTTTCATGCTTATATCGCGTGATTCTTATACCTATTAATGTATAAATACTTCGTATGAGCAGCCCAACAACAAGAGAACATAAGACAGATGTTGAGAAATCATACTCATTTTCCCTTATCACCATCTCAACTTCAAGGTACGAAAAATATGGCAACGTCCAATCCCCGGATGATGCAGAGGACCTTTCAGGAAAAATGATGGTTGATCTTGTTCTTTCCAAAGGTCATAACGTATCTAAATATGAGCTTATTTCCGATAATTCAGACATGATCATAGATTCTGTTAATCGCGCTCTTGACTCAAAAGCAGACATTATAATAACAAGTGGTGGCACTGGACTTTCTTCAAAAGACATTACCATTGAATCTCTAGTACCCCTATTTGAAAAAGAAATGCCAGGTTTTGGAGAACTTTTCAGATACAAAAGTATAGAACAGATAGGAAGCTCAGTAATCCTTACACGAGCAGCTGCAGGAATAGTAAAAAGCAAAGTGCTCTTTTGTCTTCCGGGCTCTCCGGCGGCAGTTGAGCTTGCATTAAGTGAAATAATCCTTCCTGAAACAGGACACGTTGTAAAGCATGCACATCAATAACCAAAAAAGATTTATATATTCTGCATTATTTTATTAGAATGTGCAAAAGGCACACTTATATATGTTAAAATTTATATATTATATAGCTCACATATTACCACAGCACCTTTAATAAAAAGCAGCAAGTGCATTAAAGGGCAAATCCTATATACAATCCCAATGAAGAGGGAAACATGTCCGGCTACTCTTTAGGTATCAAGGAACTGGATGAATTGCTTGGCAACATCCGGGAAGGAACCAATCTGATGATGATAGGTCCGCCTATGAGCCGAAAAGATGAGCTTTTGAACGCAATTGTTTTTAACAGCCAGAATTCAGAGAATTCAGCTATAATTGTTTCCACACGCGAGCCAGGAGAACGTATACTTGCCTGGTTTGAAGATAATGGGATGGACATCCAAAATACTGACATCGGAATTGTCGACTGCGTAACCAGAACGCTTGGCCTCGGTGCTGCAGATACCGAAAAGATAAAAAGAGCATCTAGTCCAGTAGACCTTACAGGAATTGGAGTCAAGATCAGCCAGTTCTTTGAAGAGATGCTAGTCAAAAAACAGAAGAAGAAAATACATTTGTGTATCAATTCGCTGTCTACCATTCTTATGTATTCGAACATACAGACTGTTTTCAGATTCCTTCATGTATTTACAGGGCGTGTAAAAGCAGCTAATGGTTTTGGACTTTATGTTGTAGAAGACCAAATGCACGATGTGCAGACCATAGCCACCCTGAAGCAACTTTTCGATGGCATGATCGAGATCAAAGCAGTAGGAGATGCCTACGCCATAAGAGTAGTGGGTATGACATCAAAGCCTACTCCATGGTTCGAGTACAGCATTGAAGGAACGAAAGTATCTCTCAGGAAAACATAGAAATTTTCCCCAATATGCCCGAATTCTCAAGATATTTCCGGTATATCACCCACTTTATCTCTTGAATGGACATTCTTTTTATACTATCTTATGATTGAATCATTTATATTGAACTACTTATCAGGTGTATCATAATGGAAAAAGATAAAATATATCAATTAAGGACCGAGGCTACAAAGATAAAGCCAATCATCAACATCGGAAAGAACGGAATAACAGAATCTGTCCTGGAAGAAATTAAAAAACAGCTGAAAGCAAACCGTCTGCTTAAGATAAAGATGCTGAAGACCAGCGCTGAAGGCGAAGACATAAAACAATCTGCAGAAAAACTTGCAGAGGCAACCAAAGCAACCCTTATAGATGTAAGGGGAAGCACAGTAGTGATCTACAAGTAATCAGCAAGCTTAAATATTTTCTTTAAAGCCTTCTCCCGAAACTACCTCTGCCTCCTGGACGATCATAAGTTCCGTAGGTAGTATTTCCTTTAGTTTCGGAATAAGGTCTCTTATTTTTTCTTCCCTGTCCACTGCCTGCACGATAACCGGAAGATCCGTTCCAAGCCTGAGCACACTTGCAGTATGTATTTTGTGATGGATGCCATATCCTTCGATACAATGATGAACCGTAGCACCAGCTATCCCCTGTTCCTTCAGGAATTCTATAACAGCATGGTGTGCAGTTTTCCCTTTGTACTTATCATTCTCACTAAGATATATCCTCAAAAGCAATGTCCTCATGACTGTTTTCCCCTGATACCCGCATTATAAGTTGTAATTCAATAATAATGTCTTTGTTTCCTGAACATAAATAGCAAAGCCATTATCACGTATTTAGCACCCCTTCTATTTAGTAACATTTATAGCTTAAATGTGATTACCATATTACATATGGAAAAAAGCAAAGCCATTGTAATTATAGCCTTGGCTGTTGTAGCATGCGCAGGTATTGTGGGTGCATACATGCTACTTGGGCCTGAAGTTGGCAGCCAGACCATAAATGAGTCACAAGCCATAGAAATTGTTCAGAACAACTCTGATGTGGCAGCATACTATTCATCCCATTTCAAGGTGGAAGAGTGGAGGGTCACGAGTACATCACTTGTTGAGAGTGCCCCGAATAGTACTGCTTCTGATGATGAAGAGATATGGAAGATTGAGATCATGGAACGTAGCTGCGCATGCTCAGGCATAAAGGACCTCTATGTAATAGAAGGCTATGTATCATCCAGCACCGGCGAGCTTCTGGAAGTCAGCACTAAATCCGTCTTGGAAAGCCAATATGAGAAAAAGACCTGTGCATCAACATCCTGCCACTAAACTGCCCTTGAGCAGAACAGCTGGCATTTTGATATTGTTGCTGGTGCTTACAACAGGAATAGCTCAGGCTGGAAATGTATCGGTAGAATACTTCTATGAGAGCGGATGCCTTAAGTGCGCACAGGCCTCGCCTGTGATTGAAAAAATAGTTACCCAAAATCCTGATATAAACTACTCAGAATATGAAATCGCGGCTTCTTTCAGTCTGGCAAAGCAATATGGAGTAAACACAGTTCCGGCAGTCGTCATTAACAAGAGCACAGTCATAAATTATGAGGATTATAAAGGAGATACTGAATTACTTGAAACAATGCTTTCCGAATCCATTGAAACAGCACCCCCTATTCCGGATAAAACCGAATCAGACATAGGCATTTCAAACTCCCCTGAAAGCTGGAACACAGATACACAAACACCCTACGTTATATTTATCGCAGGACTGCTTGCAGGATTCAATCCATGCCTCATTGCAGTAATGGCTTTCCTGGCATCTGTCATAGTTTCATCAGGCGGTTCACGCAAAGACATGCTTGTTCTTGTTACAGGTTTTTGCTCCGGCATATTTGTCACTTACATGATCGTTGGGTTTGGCATACTGAACACCATCAGTTACTTCCCCGGAATCAGGGAAACGATAACAACCCTGATGGTCCTACTGGTAGCTTTTCTTGGCCTGTGGCACCTTTATGATGCATATTATATCAAAAAACACTCAAAATCATCTTTCAAAACACCCCGTTCCTTTATAGACCTCATGGGAAAGGCAGAAGGCAGGAACATCCTGGCAATATCATTTATCGGCGGCAGCATTTTTTCACTGGTCAAAGCACCCTGCGTGGGCGCAGTCTACCTGATGATCCTTGAGATGCTTATATCAGGAAACAATATTCTAGAAGGAACGCTGTATATGGCACTTTATAATCTAGGCGTTATCCTTCCAATATTGATCCTTGGAGCTCTCCTGGCTTTTGGCCTTGATCCGGAAAAAGTCAATGAGTACAGGGAAAAAAGACGTGTCGAGATACGCCTTGTAACAGGCATTATCCTTATACTGCTGGCATTGATGCTGAACTTTAATATAATCTGAACAAATGAGTGAGGTTGCAGATAACCGAATAAGCCTATTGAATAATTATTTGATATGTAAGAGACGTTGCAACTAAGCATACTGTTAAGTTAAGAACTATATTCAACAGGAAATACTTACTTTCCCCTTCCCCCAGCAACCTGAAACTTTCGTATGCAAAAGTGGAGAAGGTTGTAAAAGAACCCAGCATTCCAATGCTGACAAAGAATCGCAGAGACCCTTCTACAGATGAAAAGGTCATTGCTGCCAGCACAAAACTGCCTATTGCATTCACAGTGAGAGTTCCGGACGGGATTTCATTTATCCGAGGAATTGCACCGGATACAAGATACCTGAGTATTGCACCGATGAATCCACCTGTACCAACAAGGAGAATTTCAGAGACCACTGCTCCCTTCCCTCCTTTTTACAATGTACACTACAAATCCCCTTCCCGCGAATACTCCCGCCAGTGTAAGGAGAACATTTGCAATGACATTGAATGCAGCTTCGATCAAGGGCATCTGGAATGTCTGAACCGTAAATGTGGAAAATGTAGTCAGTGAACCTAAAAATCCAATGCCGAAGAACATTCGGGTTCTTGGAGACACATAACCCAAATACTCGGAATTATACATCAGAAAACCAAGCAGTATGCTTCCAAGAACATTGACAAATAAAGTGCCTGACGCAGGCCCTAATTGACCTGCTATCAGAAATCGTGAAATTGCCCCAAAGAATCCTCCTGCACCTATTGTCAGGAGTTCAAGAGCCCGTTCTATGGAAGAATTATCATTCAATCAACACAACTTCCACTTCGCTTCCTTCTTCGCATCCCTCAACATTCTCTGGGATTATAACAAATCCGTCGGACTTTGCAATGGAACTCAATATCCCGGCACCTGCAGTCATGAGTGGGTGAGCGATATTCCCTTCAAGTATTACCCTTGCATAACTGAGATAGCCTTCCCTTGACATTATCTTCCCACTCATACGGGCTTTTACTTTTGTCTCAGGTACATCAGGAATATTGCCGGCTTTTCGAAGTGCAGGTTTTCCAAATGCAAAAAGTGCCACAAGACCTGCTGCCGGATACCCGGGCATACAAAGTATCGGCACATCATCTGCAACCCCAAGAGCCGTAGGTTTTCCGGGACTAAGCCCTACACCATGAACAAGTTTCTTCCCCAGCTTTTCAACAACTTCCGGCACATAATCCTTATCCCCGACAGAGGTTCCGCCGGATACCACTATCATGTCAGTGTCGAGGTTGGCGCAGATAGCATCTTCTATGAGTTGTTTATTCTCAGGTACAATATCACAGTATCGTGCAATTCCACCCCATTTCTCTACATATTTAGCTATCATGAGGCTGTTGATGTCCAGTGTTTTCCCTGGTGCAGGAATACCTTCCCCGGGAAGCGGCAGGAGATCATTGCCTGTGGGAATAATAGCAACAACAGGTTTTGCATATACCTTTACATCATTTATCCCAAGAGAGGCAAGCACAGCAATATCACATGGCCTGAGAAGATGGCTCTTGTTGAATATGATCTCATTTTTCCTTACGTCCTCGCCAATTTCACCAACATTCTTGCCAGGGTGAACCTGTGCCCGGATCTCTACCATATCTCCGATGGATATTGTATCCTCCATCATTAGCACAGCATCTGCTTCATCAGGAACATAATCGCCCGTATTTACCGGAGCACATGTGCCTTCCATTACATCATCGGATATTTGAAGCATCACAGGATTCGTGGGTGAAGCACCCAGCAGGTCAACAGACCGGACTGCAAAACCATCCATAGCCGATCGGCGGTAATGTGGTACGTTACGGGGCGCGAGTATACTTGATGAAAGCACCCTGCTAATAGACGATGTTGCCGGAAGAAGCTCGGTTTTCTCCATGCCTTTTATCTGTGCAAGGAACATTTCCTTTGCTTTTCCCACATCTGTGCGTTCTCTGAATATCATTCCGATCCCTCCAGGATAACTCAGCCGCCTGATACGGGCGGGAATACTCCCAGTTCATCATCGTTATTGAGAATTGTAGCCAGTCCTTCCATATGTTTGATATTATTCCCGTTCAGGAACACATTGATGTAACCGCAAAGTTTCACGTCTTCTCCGGCTTCAAATATGAGTTCGTTCAAAGGAGGATATTGTTCCGTCAGAGAAAGCAGAACGTCCTTTACAGTATCCCCTGCCAATGTTAATGAGGATGCCTGCGCAATCTCCCTCAGGTTTGCAAAAAGTTTAACCTTAACGTTTGCCATGGGGACATTATTCACTACGGATATGTTATAAAACTAATCCATGTGAAATACATAGAATATTAAAAATAAACAGTTGATAAACAATTAAAAAAAAGTTCTGGTGGGATAGCGCGGATTTGAACCGCAGTCCAAGCGTCCCAAACGCTCGAGGATGGACCAAGCTACCCTACTATCCCAATCAGCTTAGAAGGGTAGCCCTTACATGGCATATATTGTATAAATAGGTTTCGTGAGAATAAGGATACCATGGACAAAAATGCAGAACAAATCATGAAAATAAGGTCTTTTTTACTCATTGATCCCCTGACCTGTCAAAAGCCCAGCTTCCAATTCCCATTGTAAATAGTGCAAACGCCGTTATCACAGCCATTGATAGCTCGATCGGCACATCAGAAGCGTCAAGCAACATCCACCTGAGGGCTTCCACCCCGTAGGTCAAAGGATTGAGATGAACCGGTATGCTCAGCCATCCGGGAAGATTATCCATTGGATAAAATGCTGTGCTGGTCATGATAGTGGGAAATGTGATGAAAGTCATCATCATCTGAAAACCTTCATGAGATTCTATTCTTGATGCAAGTGTTATGCCAAGTCCTATGAACCCGAGTCCCATTATAAACATTATCGGGATGCAAAGGAGTTCCCTCCAGATAGACACGTATTCTATTCCGATAAACCCACTGATGACCATCAGGGATATTCCCTGCACCATTGCAGTTGTCACGCCACCTGCAGCTTTTCCAAGGGCTGTGTAGAAACGACTGACAGGTGCTACAAGTATTTCTTTTAGAAAACCGAACTCCCGATCCCATATGATAGAGATACCGCCCATGAGGGATGCAAAGAGTATTGACATGCCGATTATACCGGGAGCCATATAATCGATATACCTGCCGCTTCGCAGGGTCATCGAGCTCCCCAGGGCAGAACCCATGATAACAAGGAAAAAAAGAGGAGTAGCCAGGGAACCTATTATCCTTGAGCGTGAGCGCTTGTAACGCAACATCTCCCGAAGCCACAGAGTGAATACAGTGTTCAGGCAGAGTTTCATCCCGGAAAGGCCCATATCATCCCCAGCGTTCGTATACTTCGTTGTCAATGCCTATCAGGTCAAGTGCGCGCCCTGCCATTGAATTTACCAGATCATCAATGGTCTGCGGCCTTGAATAAAATCCAGGAGATGCGGGAAGAATTATTCCACCAGCCCTTTCAAGCCTGAGCATATTCTCAAGGTGTATCTGGTTCAGTGGTGTTTCACGTGGCATCAGAATGAGTTTTCGCCTCTCTTTCAGGCAGACATCTGCAACCCTGCCAAGCAGGTTATCAGACATGCCACCGGCGATCTCACCAAGCGTCTTCATACTGCACGGTGCAACGATCATTCCATCGAACCTGTGAGAACCACTCGCAATTGGAGCTGTAAAATCACTTTCATCATATACTGCGTCTGCAAGTCCTTCGACATAACTGATCTCATAGTCAGTTTCTATACCTATTATCTGCCTCGCAGCCTTTGTTATGACCAGGTGGGTCATAATGTCGGTCCCTGAAAGTATTTCCAGTAGCCTGATACCGTATGCAGAGCCTGAAGCCCCGCTGATGCCTATAACTATTTCCATTAAAAACCCTCCTGAATAATGACCGATAATTCATCGATCATTTCCTCTGAAACAGATACAATTTCTTCTATTTCTTTTTTTGTAATATTATCCAGATGAATGCCTACCATAAAAACCGCTGCAGACTTGCTGGCCTCACTGAAGACCTTTGCCCCAAGTAACGCGATATCCGTTTCCCTGTGCCCAGGACTTGTGATCACCGAAGAGGAGGCCCTGCCCGAGGATTTATCATAGAATCCCACACCTACCGCCCCCACATGCGCTTCCCCGCCTGTAAGAGTAATGACATAGTCATTTCCTGCCTTTTTCCAATCCAGAATGAGACTTATTCTGCCCGCTATCTTCCTTATCTCCTGCATACTACCCCTATTACCCTTCTATTTCACTCAGACGGAATTGTTTTGTTGTTCTTTTTACATCAAAGAAGGTCCTTGCAGCTTTGGATACTTCTTCCCTGTACTCCTTCGGAGTGTAAACTCCCATCTTCCAGTTATCACGGTGAGCCTGCTCAAGTGTTGCAACCACATGTGAAACTTCATCCAGGCGTAACATTCTGCCATTTACCTTCACCAGTGCCTTCATTTCAGCTATTTCCGGATCCTTTGGAATATCTATGAGAACGCTTTCCGGTTCAATGCCAACATCTTCCGCAATCTCGGCTTCCACCCGTTCTATGTTTTTCCGATGTTTCAAAACGCCTTCACCAACTTCATCAAAGCCTACATACAATGCCCTCTTGTAGAGTTTTCTGTTATCCAGCCTCTCTGCCAGTTCCCCTGCATAACCATCATCATTACGTATCATTTCAAAAAGTCTGGAATCATCCATTTTTCGCAGGTCAAAAGCATTTAATGACTTCTTCTGGATTAGATCATCCACTGCCCTTGTGAACATGGTTTCAGCTATCCTTGAAACGTGATGGTAATATACTGAAGGATGCATCAGGAACCTTGATACAAGAAGTGATTCCGCGGCCTTGACACCGCCTGCGGTGACAACGAGTTTGTTTTCATAGAACTTCATCTCATTGATGAGTCTGACATGGTCCACAAGACCGAAGGCAACACCCGTATAATGCGAATCCCGCACCAGATAGTCCATCCTGTCCACATCTATCTCACTGTTGAGTATCTTACCGAGATCGGTCTTTCCCTGAATGTGGTCCTCGATGGTTGCAGGATTCAAACCATGTTCTTTTAAGATCTCCCCGAGTTCACCTTTTTTCAGTATATCCCTGACGTCCTCATGCCGTTGCCTCGTATAGTATTTGGTAATATTTTCAGTAACGTGCGAAAAAGGACCATGTCCCACATCGTGAAGAAGAGCCGCAACCCTAAGCTCCTCTTTTTCCTCATCTGTCACAGAATCGATCTTTTCTGTCAGCATGCTGGCAAGATGCATCACGCCAAGGGAATGTTCAAAACGAGTATGGTTTGCTCCGGGATACACGAGATTTGACAGCCCAAGCTGGCTTATTCGTCTCAGCCGTTGTATCTGCGGTGAATCTATAAGTGATAACGTGAGAGTGTCAAGCTCAATATAACCATGAATCGGATCACGGATGACTTTCATATATTTTAAATATGCGTCATCTTATAATGACGTTCCGATAAACAGGAAGAGAGCAATAATATGATAATTTTCTCAGGTGGCACAGGCACTCCCAAACTATTGAACGGCCTTCGTGAAGTTATACCGGAAGAAGAGATCACTGTCGTGGTCAATACGGCAGAGGATGTATGGATATCAGGAAACCTGATCACCCCCGACATTGACACTGTACTATACCTGTTCTCGGGCAAGATAGACAGCTCCCGCTGGTGGGGGATCAAAGGTGACACTTACAGAACCCATGAAGCCATGAAAGCTCTTGGACACAATGAGGTTATGATGCTGGGAGACCTTGACCGCGCAACCCATATCATGCGATCTGACCTCCTCCGTAGTGGAATGACACTTACAGAAGCCATCACTCAACTTTGCAAGTCATTCGGAGTGAAAGCAAATGTTCTGCCCATGTCCGATGACCCGGTATCCTCCATGATAAGCACACCAGAAGGAAAAATGCATTTCCAGGATTTCTGGGTTGGAAAACATGGCGAACCGGAGGTTCTTGGAGTATGTCAGGAAGGCATAGAAAAAGCATCTATATCTCCTGCTGTTCTGGCTGCACTTGAGAATGAGGATGAAGTGCTTATCGGCCCAAGTAACCCCATAACAAGTATCGGCCCTATCATTGAACTTCCGGGAATGCGTGACATACTCTGTGATAAAAATGTCATTGCAGTAAGTCCTATAATTGGAAACGAACCTGTGAGCGGACCGGCTGGTAAACTTATGGCTGCAAGAGGAATAGAAGTTTCATCCTATGGCGTTGCCTCCTACTATTCTGATTTTCTCGACCACATCATACTCGATGAGCGTGACCCGATCGAAGAGAAAAGGTTTGAAGTAACTGGTTGCAGTGTATCGAAGGCAGATACATTGATGAAGTCAGTGGACATAAGCCGAGATCTATCCCGACTCATACATGAACAATTTGAATTAATGTAGAACTACCTGATAGTTCTGCTGGCTTTTCTTTTTATTACCATTTACACCGCTAAATATTTTAATGGGTATATTTTTATTATTTTAGCACATATATTCTGTACCTTCAATTAGAGGGTATACCGTACAAAACAGGCTCTCAAGGTGAAATTGTGGGTGATGAATGGAAAATCGATATTGACATCCCTGATATAGGGATGATGGTCACGCTTATGACAACTGCGATCTGCTCGGTAATAATGGGCGCCGCAGAGATTGCTTACACTATGCTATGGATAACGGCATCATATGTAAGACATGGGAAAGACTTTTTTCTTGACCTATTGAATGCAAAGGCCCTTACATGGACAGCAGAGTATATCCTGGTAGCAGGATCATTGTTGCTGTTATCGTCTATTCTTTTCCTGTTGAGTTCTTCATTTTCCTTGTATGAGCTTAACGCACTTGCAAAGAACGCAGAAAAGAATGTGCATATCAAAATAGTGTTTGCCTTTTTCGCCGGTGGGCTGGTACTCTTATTCCTGGCTCTTATTTCTGCGATCATACTAAGGTATCTGTAAATTCAACTGACAAGTAACAATATGCAAGATTTCATGCTGGAAAGGCGATAATATGAGTTCAAGTATAACCGGGACAATAAAAGAAGTTCCAAAAACCGCGGAAGCTCCTTCACAATATCTGGAAGACATTGCCCGCAAGGCCACAAGGACAGAAAGAGTGCTCTACCCCATATCTGCCATAGTAGGGCAGGAAAAAATGCTAAGAGCGCTCATACTGAATACAATCAATCCTTCGATTGGAGGAGTACTGATACGTGGACAGAAAGGTACTGCTAAATCCACGGCGGTAAGAGGTTTAGCAGAGGTACTGCCAGAGATTGAAGTTGTAGAAGGATGCAAATTCAATTGTGACCCTAAAGACCCTGACAAGTTCTGTTGGGAATGTACAGAAAAGAAGAGAAAGGGAACACTTAACGTTAATAAACGCCAGACAAAGGTAGTAGATCTTCCTGTGGGCGCTACTGAAGACAGGGTTGTCGGTAGTCTGGATATTGAAAAAGCTGTGCGCCAGGGTGTGCAGGCATTTGACCCTGGCATCCTTGCACAGGCAAACCGTGGAATTCTTTATGTTGATGAGATAAACCTGCTGGATGACTTTGTAGTTGACGCACTTCTTGATGCTGCAGCTATGAACGTGAACACTGTTGAGCGTGAAGGTGTTAGTGTCAGCCATCCTGCAAATTTCATTATTGTAGGAAGTATGAACCCGGAGGAAGGAGAACTTCGCCCACAACTGCTTGACAGAATAGCTTTGCAGGTAGAGGTCACCGGAATCTATGATGTTGAACAGCGTATCGAGATTGTAGAACGACGAAACGGATTCAATGATGATCCAAAACAATTCATACGTGATTACGAAGCTGAGCAGGAAAAACTGCGCTCAAAAATAGTAAAGGCTATGCAACTGCTTCCGAGAGTGTCCAGTACAAGAGAAAATCTGCGCACAATTGCAGAAATTTGTATCGCTTTCAATGTGGACGGACACCGTGCAGATATTATGATAGAGCGGGCAGCCCGTACAAATGCAGCCTACGAAGGCAGAGAACGCATTACCAACGATGACATCATCGAGGCATCTGAGATGGTCCTCCCCCACAGAATGCGTAAGAAGCCATTTGAAGAAGAAGAGTTCAGTGTGGACCAGCTAAGGGCTGTTGTAGACGGAAATATATAAGAGAGGTTTGGGGATGACCGAGAGTGAACTTGTCCAACGTCTGCGCAGGAATCTTCCGCGCAATTATGGCATAAAAGTAATGTACATAGGTGTTCCTCTGCTTGGGTTGCGTATCCCCAAAAACTCGGTTTCTGATTTTTCAAAGGATGATACCGAGATCCTGTATGATAACCTCTATAAGAATATGGAGCAGATAAGACCTGATGAGATAGAGGATGTCTACATTGTTGCAGATTCAGATCACATGACAATGGAGCCTGGTGCTTTCTTCACACCACTGATAGGTACTTCAGATACAGCTGTTGCAGCAGTATTCAAAAATCCTCAGAATAATGTGCCATTGGATGACGCTCCGGTGTTAACGTCTGAAAGAGAGGAAACGGACAGCTCATTGGTTACTGGTCCGATACCCGAAGCTGCTTTTGTAGACTTGGCAGAAAAAGACGCTTCTAAATATGATCCTGAAAGATCAGCTTTTGCCGATATACTGAAACCCGATACAAACAAGACAAAGGAATCAACTGATGAGTTTGCTTTTGAGAGCATTCGTCCACCAGTATTCGAAGAAAGTATCTTTGAGTCATCCTCCCCTGTTTGCCTGCATGAACCTGAAGTTCTTGTGGAACTTACTCCAAAGGAATACGTTCACATCCTTTCCCATAACGATCTGGAAGAGGAGTTTAAGTTTGAATCCAAAGCCACCAGTAAAAAGTCAGGCTCGGAGAAGTTGTTTGAAGACCTTAAGGAAGACAAGACCGTTGGCAAGATCCTTAATGAATTTGCTCACAACTCGCAGAAGAAAAGGCTCGCCTTAGGCAGGTTGAAGTCAGGAAGACGAGCAGAAGTGCTAACTAAAAGCAAACGTGGGCGTTATGTGAGATACAGAATGCCCGGCGAGAAGATCACAGATATAGCCATTGCACCTACGGTTCGCGCGGCAGCACATCATGCGAAGGACGGGAAGATCGAGATCAAAAAGAGCGATATCCGGGAAAAGGTAAGAAGGAGACGTATTTCCAGTCTGATAAATATCGTTTTTGATACTTCCGGTTCCATGGATGAACAGGAAAAAGTTCAGATAACGACCAGCGTGGTTCTTGCACTCCTGAAAGACGCATATCAACGCAGGGACAGGGTCTCACTTGTAACATACAGCGGGCGTTCCGGTGAACTGGTCCTTCCATTCACTTCATCAGTTGAAGCTGCAAAGCGTTATCTTGAGAAGGTACCTTTCGGAGGTACGACGCCAATGGCCTCCGGATTGCTCAGGGGACTGGACACACTACTCAGGGAACTGAAAAAAGAACCTTCAGCCGTACCTATAATGATACTTGTCACGGACGGAACTGCAAACTCGCCCCTTCACCTTGGAGGTAATATCAGAAGGGAGATCATACAGGTTTGTAAACAGATAGCTGAGAACCACATCAACATTCTTGTAGTTGATATAAGTGATACTGGCTCCAGACTTGTCAAGGAAGTTGCCATGCAAAGCAATGGAAGTTATTATCATCCTAAATCACTGAGCAAGGAAGCCCTTTATTCAGCTATAAAGCAGGAAAGAGATCAGAAGACAGCTTTTGTTGCAGTATGACCGTGAGGGTTTCCCCCCAACGGTCTGTTTTTATATATTGGCAGGTAGTAAGCGGTAACTATGCTAAAGATACTTCGTGAATCCCTGTTGAATGCTCCTATTGTGCGCAGGGGCGATTATTATTATTTTATTCATCCAATATCAGACGGTGTTCCGCAGCTTGAACCGGAACTGCTTGAAGAGATAACAGAGCACATAGTAGGAATAGTCAGCAAGGACTTTGACAAGATACTTGCCATAGAGGCTATGGGAATTCCCCTTGCCACATCAATATCCATGAAAACGGGAATTCCGTTCTCAATTATCAGAAAGAGGCCTTATGGACTTGATGGTGAAATAAAACTTTCACAGGAAACAGGTTACTCAAAGGGCGAGCTTTATGTGAATGATGTAAGGAAAGGTGACAAGGTGCTCATCGTCGATGATGTGATAAGCACAGGTGGCACCCTTGTCTCACTAATAAAAGCCCTTGAGGATATTGGTGCTATAATCACGGATACCATTGTCGTTATCGAACGTGGTGATGGCCTTTCAAGATTAAAGGATATTGGGATTGATATAAAGACTCTGATACGTATCGATGTAACTGAAAACGGTGTGACCATAGAGGATACCCATGAGTGAAGGAGAAGCATTCGATTTCCAGCTGGACCGTATAATCTCTGTCATAAAGGACACAGGTGCAAAAGTCATAGGATTGCAGTTTCCTGAAGGTTTCAAGAGGCGTTCCCCGGGAATTGCCTCAAGGATAGAGAAAGAGACTGGCTCTGTAATATTCATATCAGGAAACCCTTGCTTTGGAGCATGCGACCTTGATGTTGCTTTACTGGACAAAGTAGAGATTATGTTTCATTTTGGTCATGCACACCTTGATGATAACAAACTTTCGCAAAAAGTATATTTTATTGAGACAAGATCGGACGTAGATGTTAAGGATGTTGTGAAACTGGCTGTCAATGAGCTTACGGGACAGAAAATAGGCCTGATAACTACGGTTCAGCATGTGCATAAGCTTGAAGATGCAGCTTCTATTCTGAAAGAACACGGAAAAGAGTGCATCATATGTGCAGGTGACAGCAAGATAGCATATCCTGGACAGGTACTGGGATGTAATTTCTCTGCTGCCAGGAAAGAAGAGTGTGATGAATATCTCTACATTGGAAGCGGACAGTTCCACCCCCTTGGCGTTTCCCTGGCAACTAAAAAACGAGTACTGATCGCAGATCCATTTGTCAATGAACTTAGAGATGCAGATAATTCCAGGATTCTAAGGCAAAGGAGTGCAGCTATAGCAAAGTCACTTGATGCTGAAGTATTTGGAATTGTGGTGTCAACAAAGCCTGGACAGGAACGTATGGCTCTGGCTGAGGAACTGAAAAGTATGGCAAAGGAACACGGCAAAGATGCATATATTTTTACAATGGACCTTGTGACCCCTGACCAGTTATTGCAGTTCAAGGTAGATGCGTTTGTAAATACTGCATGCCCCCGGCTTGCCATTGATGAAGTTGGGAGATTCCACTCCCCAATGCTGACTCCAATGGAATTTGAAATAGTCCTTGGTGAGAAGCAATGGGAAGACCTTGTTTTTGATGAGATCACAGGTGAATGAAATTGAAACAGCGAAAACTCGAGATCTTGCTTGAACAGGTAGAGGGTTTTGATAATCCCAGTGTTTCACTTGAGCAGTATGTCACCCCGGCGCTGCTTGCTGCAGAGATGTTACATTTTGCTTACATGCAGGGTGACCTTGAGGGAACTGTTTTCGATCTGGGATGTGGAACAGGAATACTTGCAATCGGAGCAAAGTTGCTTGGGGCGGAAAAGGTCGTTGGTTTTGATCTGGACAGGAAAGCCCTGGAAATTGCCCGGAAGAATGCTGAAAAACTTGGAGTGGATGTTGAGTTTGTCCACAACGATGTATTTGAGGTTGAAGGGCATGCTGATACGGTTGTTATGAACCCGCCATTCGGTGCGCAGGCCAAAGGGAATGACCGACCGTTTCTTTTAAGTGCGTTGAAAACCAGTGATGTGATATATTCCATTCATAACTGCGGCAGCCATAATTTTATCAGTAAGTTCATAGGTGATGCCAGGATAACAGATTGGTACACAACGGCATTTCCAATAAAACGAACATTTAAATTTCATAAGAAAGAAGTAGAAATGGTGAAGGTAGAAATTTATCGTATAGTGCGATAGTACTTTAACAAATGTAGTTCTTACTGAAAAATGGTTCATGAATTTTATACATTTTTATATTAATTTCAGATTACAAGAGGGATTCTAATTAGGATAAGAAATAGACGAAAGACTTCACGTAGGAAGATCAAATCATCTAATTCCGGAGACCAGCAGGTTAGTGAAGAAAAGGTTCCTGTGAAAGGACCGGAGGCTACTGGTGCACCGAAAGAGCTCACAAAGGGTTCCGCAAAAGATGAAAAGGAACAGATTCGAAGCAGTGAAGCAGGAAAGAAGAATATGAAACCCGCAAAAGGGTCTACGGAAGATGATGAAATGGACACAGAAGACGACGTTAGCACAGAAGAAAGTGTTTTTGTAATGCCCGGCGATTTTGTAGGAACTACAGAAGAATTCGTGGCAGGTAATGGAACCTATGTCAACGTGGCAGATATCCATTCACTCAGTACCGGATACGTAAAGATAGACAAGAAATCAAGGACTATTTCCATTGTTCCCCAGACAAGCACTCCCCCTGAGATTGCTGAAGGAGACATCATTGTGGGAAATGTCGTCAATATGCGTGATTCAGTCGCTCTTGTTGAAATAGGAGCTATCAAAGGCAAGGGAGAGCGTGAATTCCAGACAAATGGTGCAGCAGCCATCCACGTTTCTAACGTAAAGGATTCCTATGTCAAGAATCTTGGCCAGGAGTTTGCCCTTTCAGATATAGTAAAGGCAAAAGTAATTAATACCCAGAACATGCGTCTGAGCACGGATGGCGAGACCCTTGGCGTAATGAAGGCATATTGTTCAAGATGCAGATCGGATCTTGTGAAAGACAACAACAGATTGAAATGTCCGGAATGCGGGCGCGTAGAAAGAAGGAAGATCTCTTCTGAATACGGAACCGGAATATTCTAAAGATTATCATATAATTCAGGTGAGATAAAGATGGAATTAAAGATCATTGATAAAACTGATGATGAGATGCATCTTGAGATCATAGGAGAGAACCACACTCTTCTCAACATGCTTAAGTCAGCCCTGCTTGATGACACAAGAGTTCAGATAGCAACATACGACATGAAACACGTGTCAATAAGTGACCCTATACTTTTTGTGAAAACTGAAGGTGTAGACCCTATTGAAGCTGTAAAGGATGCGGCAAAAAGCATTGTGACGCATTGTGACGAGTTTATGTCAGTTTTTAAAACTGCCGTAGATGTCTGAAGTAGCACCAATAGGTGCTTATCTTTTCTTTTTTAATAGCTTTTTTATAGCGTAGGCTATATACCGGGATAAAGGATGTAACTAATTTAGAATGAACATTTTTAACTAGTATTGGAAAGTTTAGTATTCACTATAATTCTTACAGAGGAAACATTATGGAACTGGATGATTCTACTCTCAGCAAATTTGGATTTATAGAGCGCGGTCCTAAGGATGCGATAAACATCGACCCGCTCCAGACAGGCGGCAGACTTACAGAAGATGCCCGAAAGGCATTACTTGAATGGGGAGACGGATATTCAGTTTGTGATTTCTGTGGCGGTGTGCTTGACCTTATCAAGAAACCCCCCATACAGGAGTTCATCCATGATGCTTTGCCTGCATTCCTTGATGCGGATGCAGTGAGAATTACGCATGGAGCAAGGGAATCTAAGTTTATGGTTATGCACTCAATGGCACAGGAAGGAGATTATGTTGTGCTTGACGGACTCGCACATTATTCATCTTTTGTGGCTGCACAACGTGCAAGGCTGAATATAAAGACCGTACCCCATAGCGGCAGTCCCGAATACAAAACAGATGTTGAAGGGTATGCTACAGCTATCGAGGAAGTTATCAGTGAGACTGGCAAGGCCCCGGCACTTGCACAGGTCACATATCCTGATGGGAGTTACGGAAACCTTGCAGATGTTAAGAGGATAGCCGATATATGCCATAGTTATGATGTGCCCCTTATGCTCAATGGTGCTTATTCCGTAGGCAGAATGCCAATCCATGCTAATAAGATGGGCGTGGATTTCGTTGTTGGAAGCGGTCACAAGTCCATGGCATCATCAGGACCTATTGGAGTGCTTGGCGTTAAGGAAGAGTATGCAGACATCGTTTTCAGGAAATCCCCTACTCACAAGGTAAAGGAAGTTGAGCTTCTGGGATGTACTGCAAGAGGAGCTACCGTGATGACCATGATAGCATCATTCCCGGATGTCGTACGCCGTACCCGTAACTGGGATAATGAGGTCGCAGACGCCCGCTGGTTCTCTTCAAAACTGGAAGATATGAGAATCATGCAGATGGGTGAAAAACCACATAACCATGACCTGATGTTCTTCGAAGCTCCGGTATTCTACGATATTTCACAGACTGCCAAGAAGGGGAGATATTTCCTCTACAGGGAACTGAAAGAGCGTAATATCCACGGTATTAAATCAGGACTCACAAAATACTTCAAACTGAGTACTTTCCAGGTTGGAAGAGATAATTTATCATACGTTGCAGATTCATTCCAGGAAATAATTGACAAGTACCAGAAGGCAGAATGAAACTGCCTTTAAACTTTCCTTTTTTATATTTCCATTCTGTGTCTTAATAGGCTATATCGATAAGATGATATACATAGAATATGGAGTAATTAGAACTTCTCAATAATACAAATGCAGGGCAGAAAACATATGAGTAAAAATTCTTCGCGTAGCAGCTTGATGAATGTAAAATCAAAGCTGGTGCACAAGTTGCTGAACAAGGTTTTCCTGTTCTTTGTATTCATGACCATTGTTGCACTTGTATTCATTGTGGCTGTTGACAGGAATCTAATAGAAGTTCCGGTTATTGTCACAAATGCGCTGAGTTCCTTGTTGATCATTTTTGTATCATATGCCCTTGCGACTCTTTTTACGAAGCTCACAGTAAATAGCATCCTCAATTATTTTGAGGGAATGGGACAAATCGAGGAACGCATACTCATGGGTAAGATGTACCTCGCTTTTGTATACCTGCTTGCCACACTGGTAGCCTTCTGGCAGCTTGGCATCACTATACAGAATATTGCTATCTTTTTAGGATTGATCACAACCGGTTTTGCCTTTGCTATCAGAGATATCATCCTTTCCTATTTCATATGGTTCATACTGCTTACCAAGAAACCATTCAAGATAGGCGATTACATCAAGGTGGGTGAAGATAACGATATGGAAGGACTGGTAAAGCATATAGGCCTGTTCTATGTGGTCGTTGACCCGACACCTGATACTTATGAGGATTATTTCAAAATACCAAACAAAATATTCCTTGAAAAACCCATCAAAAACTACGGCAAGGGTAAGTTCAGAAATGAGTTTAACATGTATTTTGACATGGAGGAACTTCCAGCCAATCTTCCTTCGAAAGTAGAGGCACTGAAGGAGAAGGTATGGAACACTCTTGACGTTAATGTGAGTTTCTTCCTGGGCTCTGACAGTGACGGCGTTAAGATAACTGTCTACTACAAATCAACTTATGAACGTCGTGAGCAGGTCAGACACCAGATTACTTCCATGATGCTAAATGAGTTTAAGCCGACCGATGGACAATGAATTTGCTTTTCCCATAAAACAGAGAGTTATCACCATAATTTTCAGATGAATCATTCTGTTGTTGGTTTTTCAGATACGGATTCTTCTTTACCGTTTTGCATATCCCTTCTACGGAACCATAGCTTGCGACTGTAATAATTAAGCGGATGGCTTATCTTCTTGCACATTTCATCCGGAGCATAACAGTTGCCATAGGTCTGCATCGTTGAGCATGACGGAGGCTTGTAATGTGTACCAGATGAACCGGCAATATGCTCTACCTGATACCTGGCTTTCTCAATATCAAAATCAGGAGATGCGGTAAAGAGGTTCATGATGTCATCAACCGTCATGCCTATTGTAAGGAGAAAAGCAGTCATCGCAAATCGCATAGAATGTGCGAGATTCACACCAGCCTGTGTATTAGCGATAGCATGAGTTATGCATGGAGGGAAAATATCTGTTTCAACTGATTCAAATTCAGATTCACCAAAAGTACTCTTCTGCTCTTCCAGAGCTTCCCGAATCTCACCAAGATATGACTCACACGCCTTGACCAGTTCATCATCAACTGGCATAGGCAAATTTTGCTCAACACGGTTTTTTATAAGTTCCTGCAAAAGACGGGCAAACTCTTCCTTTGAAACATTCACATTCCCATGATCAAGTTTTCGATTGACGAGTTTCCATTCTATTGCTTTTAGAGAGCTTGCCATACGGATATACGATGTAAAGTGGATTTTGAAACCATTTTCAGTTTCATCCGGAAAAATGCCGAAATCTGAAGCAAATTCTCTGAGAAAAGCAAGGTTTTGTGTCTTTAAAAGCCTATAGGAAGCAACTGCTTCGGCAAGACAATATCTCCGTGTCAGGAAAGAATCATCGATAGAGGAAACAAGTATCCTTGAAAATGGATAGGAAAGTAATTCCAAAAGGATCTTCTGTTCATCCGAAATGGAAAGGTTTGGTTTTATAAGTTCACCTGATATCGCCTGTAAAACACGCTCTTTGCCACGAACACGTGCTGATTCCATGGCCCTGGACGTAACCAGGCGATCAAGAGCTATTCCGAGGCCCCTTACATGTGAGGATGCCTCGGAAATGTATGGATATAATGCAAAGTCCTTTTCATCCATAGATCAGTCAGATTCGATCCTTGGAGCCAGAAGATAACCTACTTTTCCTGCGCCGTTTGCAATGGAGAAAGAGATCTTTACAGGAAAATCCTTTCCAATCTCAATTGTAATCTCGTTGGAACGAGATGCTGGTTTCACAATATCAGAGAGATAGTCCAATGAGAACAGGGAACGTGCTTCGCCAACCTTCATGTCAATAAGCTTATCACGGGCCATGTCAAGGCGAACGCGGTCAGTATCCCCTTCTGCTTCCATATAGAATACATCGCCATCAATTCCAAGCAACATGTGGTCGCTGATCTTCTCAGCAGCTTTGACAGCTCTCTGAAGTTCCTTACCATTAAGTACAACCTCAGCTGGAAGCTCAAGTTGAGGAATTCTTGGTTCTGCCCTGATAGTTGAAGGATCGAGCAATGCAAGAGTGTAAGAAAGTCCGCCAAGATGCAGTGACATTTTCTGGGACATCTCATCAAGTTCCATGATAACTTTCTCGTCCTTGCCTGCAACACTGAAAATATCATTGATCTTTGACAGGTCCATGCCAATCTCACAATCATCAGCACTGAACTCATCAAAAGCACTTGAACCAAGTTCAAAACTGACCATGGCTACGTTTGCAGGGTCCACAGCCCGGACAGACATTCCCTCAGGAGATATCCTGAACCTTGCTTCATCAACAAGAACCGAAAGAGTTTCAATCGCAGTTTTTAATATATCTGCATCAATAGTTGCCTTGAACATCTAATTCGCCACCAATAAATTTAATTTTTAGGAGATTATATCTAATAAGTAATATAAGTTTTCTTTTAAATATATGTGCAACCAAACAATGATACCATAAGTATCAGAGTTCAGTCATATTCACGCCAGGTACATCCACATTTAGTACACTTGAAAAAGCGCGTCTCTGATTCATCTGCAGACCTTAATTGGCGCAACCACCAATAAGCAATGTTATGACCACATTCGTCACATCTGGCAGTAGTTGTGGGGAGCCCCTGATCTGTGTTACCTTCAAGAACAGTAACCTCTCTCTTTTCCCTTGATGCTTTGGACAACAAAGCCTCTGAACCAGCTTGCTTACCTTTAACATGACCACACTTTCTGCACTTAAAGGATTCACCTGCCGGGACCATCATACTTTTACATTCTGGACAAAATTCCATAAATATCACTTCTCGCATTTTCTATTATTAAGTTATGGTCAAAAGCCATTTCTGGCATGTTCTGAAGATCGAATAAATACACTCCATTGGCATCCGAATCAGCTTTTGGGATACCTTCCCCCAGTACCAGATAGACTATGCTTACCGTGTGTCCGCGAGGATCACGCGAAGGCTCAGAATATACTCCAAGTAACTTAACTATTTCTATTGTAAGCCCTGTTTCTTCAAGAACCTCACGTTCAACAGCCTTTTCAGTTGTTTCACCGACATCGACAAAACCACCAGGAAGAGCAAATTTTCCTTGAAACGGAGGGTTTTTTCGTTCGATCAGAACAATTTTCCTATTCAATATGATTACTGCATCAACTGTAAGTTTAGGGGTATTGAAGGGCATGAGGAACAAAAACTTAATAGACTACATCAAATATATAGAAGCCATACCTATTAAAGGTGTGCTTAAATGATCGAGAATATTCTATGGATTGCTGTTGTTTTTATGCTTTTGGGGTCAATAATACCTAAAAATATGAAGACGCGCAGATTATTATCTGCAACGGGATGGGGATTTTTCTCCATACACTGGTTCTACCAGCCGATACACTATATTGAGATTGGGGATTACTTCAACGTAGCCCTTGTCATTACCGTAGGAGCCGTGTGCTTGATTATAGCACATACTATGGTCAAAGAATACCACAATAATGAAAATATTCCAAGACCTGACATAACATCAATGGCAACCAGTGCAACCGCACTTGGCTCCCTGTTCTATTTCCCTTTTGCACAGATGGATGTCCTGAATGTCTGGATAATAGGCCAGGTAACAGATAATGTACTATGGATGTTACATTCCTTTGGCGTACCTGCTAAAATGGTTGCATGGAACAAGATAGCACTGGAGGGATATCAGGTAGAGATCATACTTGCCTGCACAGCCATTGAAAGTATAGCACTTTTTATCGGCCTTATTGTATCCGTAAATGCACCATTCAAGAAGCTTGCCGCTGCATTCATGGTATCCGTACCCGTAATCTACATATTGAATCTAATAAGGGATGCTTTTGTAATCGCAGCCTATGGATATCAGTGGTTTGGCCCAAGTAGCTTTGATATCGCCCATAATACTATCGCAAAAATCGGGTCAGGTATTGCATTGTTTGTAGTTGCATATGCAGTCATGCGTATTTTGCCTGAACTCATAGACCTTATTGAAGGAATCTGGCTTTTGGTTACCAGGTTCGTTCAGAAGCTATTCTATAAAGTAGTAGGAAACCAATAAATGCTTGCAAAAGGTTCTTTTCCCTGGATTATCACATCCATTACTGTAGGTTTGGTCAGTTCCCTTGCATACCTCCTATATGAAATTCCATATACAGGAAAACTGGCGATACTGGCTATATCTGTAACAGTCTTTTTCCTCCTTTTCTTCAGAGACCCTGAAAGGGAGATAAAGGAACATGATAGTTATATGCTCTCACCTGCAGACGGAAAGATCGTTGACATAAGGGGCAGAAAGATATGCATATTTATGAACTTTCAGAATGTGCATGTTAACAGGGCACCCATCAATGGAAAGGTTCAAACAATAGAACACAAAAAAGGAGGATACATCCCCGCATTCTGTAAAGACTCCCACCGTAATGAGAGAAACCACATCCTTATAGAAACCGAACATGGGATTGTGGAGGTTATACAGATTGCCGGAACGGTTACCAGAAGAATTGTATCCTATGTCACTGAAGGAGACTATATGCAGCAGGGACAGCGCTTCGGAATGATTCGTTTTGGATCAAGAGTTGATGTGACCATTCCGGAGAACTTTGAAATTCTAACTAAAGAAGGTGACAGAGTATTTGCCGGCGAGACCGTGATCGCCAGAATAAGATAAAGGACGTGAACCACATACTTCATACTTTAAAATTATCCGATTTTGTAACTCTTGTGAATGCAGTGTGTGGAATAGTGGCCATTCTCCTCCTGATGAATGGTTTTACATATCTTGCACCACTGCTCATACTCATTGCTGCTGTTGCAGATGGCCTTGACGGACATATTGCGAGGAAATTCTCATCCAGTGAGATCGGAGCTAATCTGGACTCTCTTGCTGACGTAATATCATTCGGTGTTGCACCTGTTGTCATCACGTACGCCTTTGTAGAAAACGGAATGAAATATCTGATTCTACCTGCATTGATATTTTATTTTATTTGCGGGATTCTCAGGCTTGCCAGATTCAACACAATGCACATGGGACAGAATTCATTTAGAGGACTGCCCATTACCGCCGGAGGGATTGGCATGTCCGCATACCTGCTTATGGGAGAACGATTCTTTGATATATACATCATGGCCACCATAGCAGTGATACTCGGAATCCTTATGGCAAGCAATATAACATACCTTAAAGCAAAAGATCAGAAGATACTCATACCACTCACAATGATCTTTGCAGCAACAATAATTTCATATAATTTTGGCATCGGCTACACGCATACAATGGCAACATTGCTATCAGGGCTTATGGCAATTTACGTAGCTTCACCCATAATCAAGAGAACTACATGAGGGAGATCATGCAGCAAAACGAAGTAATAACAGACAGGGATAATGTACTTTTCGAGGCAGGAATCAAACTTGGTGCCCTTTACCACCAATTCACAGGCTCGCCTGTGAATCTGAAAACCGTAGACAGCCTTGAAAAAGCAATACAGGAAAGTATTTCTGTTCAGCCATGTGTTGAAGATATCACAGTTTCCATCAACAGGGATATGATCCGTTCCAAGCTGAACAGTGAATATGGATATTGTGAGCTTGAAGGCCGTATGCTGGATGTCAGTATCACTGCAAGCTTTAAAAGTGCAAAAGTGGACGTAAGTCTGGCATTTGATACAGAACTTGACTATCCACTTATGAAAATAGAAAATATCTATTGATCACTGCAAGCCTTTGCTTTCTTAAAGGCTGCAACTACTTTTTCATTTTGTTCCTGCGTTCCCACAGTCACACGGATCAGAGAATCACCTGCATTCCTGAATGACCTGCAATCTCTTACAATGATACCTTTTTTAAGAAGGGATTCTGCTACATCCCTGGCAATCAGGGGCGAAACATCAACAAGTACGAAATTAGCCTGTGAATCATACACCTTGAAAGGGATGTTCTTTACAAGAAAAGCACGTCCTTCAGTTGTGAACGAAATACTCTTTTCAAGATAATCTTTATCAGATAGAGCTGCTACTCCAGCCATAACTGCAGGATAACTTACATTGAAAGGAGTTGCTATTTTCATGTACTCTGTTTTCAACCAGGCAGGCATAAGTCCGTATCCAATCCTCAGTCCTGCAAGCCCGAATGCCTTGGAGAAAGTTCTGCCGATGATGATATTATCATATTCTGCAACCAGGTGAGAGAGGTTGTGGTCTGCAAATTCAACATATGCCTCATCCACGAATACAAGTCCCTTTGTAGACCCAAGAATGTCACGCACTTCAGCTTCCTCCATTAGTTTCCCAGTAGGATTGTTCGGGGAACAGAGGAAGATAACCTTTGTATTTTCTGAGATAGCATCCTTTATTGCTGCCACATCAAATTCAAGCTCGTCGCCCGGAGCCACATGGATGGCAACAGCACCATTCGCCCTGGCTGCAATCTCATAATAAGAGAACGTAGGAGTTGGTAATACAACCTCGTCACCAGGCGTTATAAGTAACCTCATCAGATTATCGAGAAAGCCATCCATACCGGGTCCTGAAGCGCATATATTCTCTACAGGAAGACCTGTGTAGACTGATATTGCATCCACCAATTCTGATGCATCAGCTGACGGATATATGTTGACCTTTGTGGCAGTGGATACGAGAGCTTCAACTGCCAGAGGAGAGGGACCCAATACATTCTCATTTGAACCAAGTTTGATAATCTCAGATGGATTGATGCTGTATTTTTTTGCTATTTCCTCAATGGATCTTCCCGGAACATATTCTGCAATTGAGGCAACAACATCTTTGATAAGTTCAGGCCTGCTCAAGCACATTCACCACCCTATCAATTTCCTCTTTCGTAATAACCAGAGGAGGTGCGATACGCAGAACTGTCTCTGATGTACAGTTAAGAAGTATACCGTTCTTGCGGCCATACTCAACCAGATCAGCACATTTGCGGTCGAACTGAACACCCAGCATAAGACCTTTTCCACGGACTTCAATAAGTCCTTCAGTAGACAGGTTTGATAGCTCATTACGGAAATATTCACCAATCTCCTTTGAGTGCTTGATAAGATTCTCTTCACGGATAATTTCAATAGATGCAAGTGCCGCTGCGCAAGCCAGGGGACTGCCTCCGAATGTTGCGGCATGTTCACCACGACCGAAGGAAACTCCTTCACGTGCAGCAATAGCGCCCATTGGGAATCCACCACCAATTGCCTTGGCCATTGTCATGATATCAGGCTCAACACCGAAGTGTTCTTTGCAGAACCAGGTTCCAGTCCTTCCGAAACCTGTCTGTACCTCATCAAAGATAAGGAGAGTCTCATTTTCATCACATATCTTGCGGACTTCTTTCAGGTAGCCTTCTGATGGCACGTTTATACCGCCCTCACCCTGTATCGGTTCAACTATTACCGCGGCCGTATTAGGAGTGATGGAATCTGCTATTGCCTGTGCGTCATCGAAAGGAACGAACATCTCTTCCTGAACCAGAGGCTTGAAAGGAGCACGATACATATCCTTGTAGGTCAGGCTCAGGGCACCCATGGTACGGCCGTGGAAGGAATGCTCTACAGCTATAAAATCAGTCTTTTTGGTATGGACCCTTGCAAGTTTCATTGCAGCTTCAACTGCCTCGGTACCTGAGTTACAGAAGAATACACGGTCCATCCCAGTTACATTCACCAGTTCCTCGGCAAGCTGCGCCTGCGGTTCAGTGTAGTAGAGGTTGGAGACGTGCATCAGTTTTTCTGCCTGATCCTTTATTGCCTCTACAAGACGAGGATGACAGTGGCCCACGTTGTTAACTGCGATACCGGCAACACAGTCGATGTATTCCCTGCCTTCAATATCATAGACAATTGAACCTTTTCCACTGGCAATGACTATTGGCTGGCGACCGTATGTTTGCATTACATATTTTGAATCCTTATCGAAGATGGATTGTGAATCCGATGATGATGAAATATAATCTTGTTCCAAATTAACACCTTTTCACTATAATATTAGAACCTGTTTTAAATCTGACTCTCGATACAAATGAAAGCAAGTAAAAATAGAATTGATGGTGACCTTTGAAAAGGTCGACCACTTTAAAGGATACGTCTGTCAGGAACCCTTATCGCTACATATAGGTGATAAAGGAAAACAAGAATTGAAAACTGGAAAATAGTAAGCATTATACCTTTTGCCGCATCATGCTGCATACTTCCCGGAATTGAATTCACTGATAGCAATGCTTCAGAAAGATAAAGCAGGAAACCAATTGTAAGGAAGATAAAATACTTTTTAAGATTCTTAAAAGATACATAAATGCGTGATCGAATAACATCTGCATCAAGCTTGAGAAGCAGATGAGATGTCAACAAAGACAGAATAACTATGCATAAACGGATTGCAAGATCTATAAAATTGAAGATTGAAATTGAATTCATAACCATCCCCTCATTAACGTGTGTATCATCCTGTTGTATAAATATAAAATATCCAGTTCCATCAACTGATTATTGCATACCCTAATATATGACTACATATATATAAATTTAGATATCCAATTGCATCAATTCATTGTCACTTAAGCCAGCATCCTCATCACGTTCAAAGATGATACCGCCTGGTGCCCGCATCACACCGTCCACACGTGCGCTTTCATGAATCGTTATTGACTGGGAATTTATCTCCCCAAGAACATGAGTGCCGCTTGCAATGTACACGTTTCCCCTTGAGATAATATTACCATGGATGACATTGTCGGTCCCGAGTTTTACATCCTGGATGGTACGTATACTTCCATAAAGTGTGGTGTCGTTTGCCATTTCAAGTGAAGTGGCACGTATATTACCAACAAGCCTGCATTTGTTCCCTATAATAGCATTTGATGGCACTTTCATGGAATCCATTGATATTTTGGAACCATTTGGAATTATCATGGAATTGAGTCCAATAGATTCAACATCATCTTCAAATAGATCCTCTAATGCCTTCTCAACTTCCTCATCCTTCCCCAGCCTTAAGAGTTCACTAATGTAAAGGAAAAGATAAACTATTACAGGAATAGGATTTCTTACGACTATCCATCCTTTGGCTTCAAATCCGCCATTTATCTTGACATCATTGCCAATATCAAGATCGCTTTTTACCACCAGTTTTCCTTCAATAGTGACAAATTCACCAATATAGGCATTCTTATCGGTTTTGACATTACCGCCAATCTGTGACCAGATATCGATCCTAGTATCACCTGTAGATATCAGATCGCCGGAAAGAGAGACCCTCTCACCCAATATTATTGAATTTGCAATGATACCGTATTTGATATCAGAATGATTGCCAGCAATGACATCCCCATCTACGACTATTGTATGCTCTTCCATCCTGGTATTGTCTGGAATTACAAAGGTCTTAAAAATCTCCTCTTCTATGATTTCACTCTCCGGCAGGGGGTAAACTGTATCAAATGTATTAATAGGACTTTATTTCCACGTATTTAATAGATATGGATTTATAAATAGTTATTCTAGGATTGTGCTATCCCTCGCCTTACATCAACCGCAGGACCCCTGTCCATACGAATAGCTTCATGCGGTGACAATAATAATTGACCGGTAGCCATAATTGTATCAGACTCATCAACAACTATCACTTCATCGCCTGCCCTTAGTTCAGGATCAACATTCATCACATGTTTAGCAAAAGCAGTCTTACCTTTTGATACAAAAGGTGCTGCATCCTCACAGATGACCACTCTTGATGCAGGTTTCGCAAGCATACCATGCAAGGCAACCGCACCATCGATGCTGAGCGTAAGCATACCATCTTTCGCACGGACAGTTGCCATATGTTTCCCATTATACTGGATCTGCCGGACACGCTTGGTTTTTGAAAGCTGGAATGTGACCCCATCCGGGAAAAGGATTTCCCCACAGCCTTTTCCAAATTGAATATCAGCCATTATTCGCACTTTTTTGAGATTCTTATCATCATTGCTCATAGATGCTAGATAAAGTATAAGTTTTAAAATGATAGCGGTTAATCAAGAGTAGTTCACACTTATTTAAGAGAACTTACTGTAAAAGATATATAAAGAATATCGAACAGATTTATATATAATAATAGCTAATTATAACTTGAGGAAACGGGTACAACTGCTTGTAACTGTATTCAAAGGTATAGTAACTTTAATCAAGCAAAACCATTCATCCCCTCAAACATGTTCCCGTTTCCTCGTTGCTCAATTACAGGGCCAAACTTTTTTTAAAGAATCATAGTTCGTTAGTTTAATCTTTTTTGCGTTGGACGGATAAAAAAAAATGAAAAAAAGGTTAACGGAAATTAACCTTTGACAACTCCCATAGGGAGAACACGTGCAACTTTTGTGGCAATTCCAAGGTTATGTACAACATCAACAACATCACTGCTGGATTTGTATACTTCAGGCGCTTCTTCAGCTATAAGTGAAGGCTGGGTTGCCCTTACGATGATTCCCTGCGCTTTCAGCTCATTCTGAATCTCTTCACCACGCAGGTCATGCTTTGCACTCTTACGACTCATGACCCTTCCGGCACCATGACAGGCACTACCGAATGTAAGTTCCATTGCAGCAGGGCATCCTTTGAGAATATAGGATGCAGTCCCCATACTTCCCGGAATTATGACAGGTTGTCCTATGTTGCGATAGTCCTCAGGCACTTCAGGGTGACCTGCAGGAAATGCACGTGTAGCACCTTTCCTGTGGACGTAGACCTCTTTTACCTCACCATCAATGGTGTGTTTCTCGAGTTTTGCAACGTTATGGGCAACATCATAAACGAGATCAAGACCAAGATCACCAAATTCTTCTTTAAAGAAACTGTCAAACACTTCACGTGACCAATGCATTATCACCTGACGATTGACCCACGCATAATTTGCCGCACATGTCATTGCCTTGAAATAATCCTGTGCTTCCTCGGATTCAGCAGGAGCACATGCTAGCTGCTTATCAGGGAGTGTTATTTTGTACTTTTTGGAAGCCTGTGAAAGCACTTGCAGATGGTCCGTGCATATCTGATGCCCTGCGCCACGGGAACCACAGTGTATCATAAAGGTTATCTGTCCTTCTTTAAGGCCGAATGCCTTTGCTGCCTCCTCATCATATATCTTATCTACATACTGGACCTCAAGGAAATGGTTGCCGCTTCCAAGGGTTCCGATCTGTGGCCTGCCTCTTTTGCGGGCTTTTATACTCACCTTTGAAGGATCTGCGCCCGGCATGGTACCATTGCTCTCACAATGACTGATATCCCCTTTTACACCATACCCGTTCTCCACAGCCCAACGGACCCCATGTACAAAAATATCATCGAGTTCTTTGTCATTGACCTTTCTACGGCTCTTTGAACCAACACCTGATGGTATAGCCTCAAACAGAGCATCCAGTAGTTCCGGAAGTTTCGGCCGGACATCTTCCTCTGATAGATTGGAGCGTATAAGACGCACTCCGCAATTAATATCAAAACCAACACCACCAGGACTTATTACACCTTCATGTTTATCAAAAGCAGCAACTCCGCCAATGGAAAAACCATAACCCAGATGCGCATCCGGCATTGCCATTGAATATTTCTGAATTCCCGGGAGAGAAGCTACATTGGCAACCTGGTCAATAGTCTCCTTTTCGAGTATATCCAGAAGGGTCTTTGATACGAATATCCTCCCGGGAACGTTCATCCCCGGTTTGAAGTTTGCGGGCACCTCCCAGGTATTATCATCGACCTTAGTAAGAATATCATGAACTGAACTTTCATTTTCCTGTGACATCATTAATTCCTCTTTTCAAACATCTATAATCAAGACTATATGCTCTAAACGTATGAATATATTGATTATAAGAAATTGCTGCAATGAGATTATCAGGTATCCACTGTTGCCTGTATCATCCAGCCATCATCGGTCTTTTCTATTCTCATATCGTTGTATGTGGCTGCTTTTACTTCAGTATCAAACACATGAACAGAGAGGTCCATTGCTTCCCCTGACAGTGTTGCGGACATGGAGCATTCTTCATCGCAGATATTCAATTCATTGACCCTGACACTACCAAAGACCATTTCATCAACCTCGAAAACAAAAAGTATCTCGGAAAGCCAGTCAAAAAGAAGACTATCGAGATCAGGGGAAGTCAGTTCAATGTCCACTGATGAGCTGTTCTTCACTGAACTGGTATCGACCATAACGTTGAGCATGGCAAGGGCAGCATTCTGGAAAGCTTCCTCAAGAGTTTTACCGTAAGCCCGGAATTTGGCATCTGCTGTGTGTTCCAGATACTCGAAGTCCTTGTTCATATCAGATGACATGAACCTTAATTGATCTGGATATAATTAAATTAGCCCCCTTAGTATGGACCTGACTTCATTATTCAAGCTGTTTCCATATGTGCGCGATACGCTGGAAAGCTGTTATGTGGCTACCTGCGCCGATGACGATGACCATCCAGCCAAGAGAGGAGAAACCGTAGATTGTGGACTGGTAGACAAAATAGACAACTGATGATAGCATGATAAGTACCAGCCGGTCAGCCCTTCCGATAATGCCACCGTAGTACCGTCCAAGGTGAAGTGCCTGTGCCTGTGTGCCAAGATAACTTGTGAGCAGCACGCCTACAATGGCTGCGACACCTATCTGCCAATCCACGTAACCGCCAAAGAAAATACCGCAAATGATGAATACGTCAGAATAGCGGTCAATGACATGGTCGAGGAAGTCGCCCCTTGCACTTGCTATGTCAAGATAGCGTGCCATAAGACCATCCACTGCATCAAGCAGGGAGTTGACCGCAACCAGCAATCCGGCCACCAATACAAGAAGAGGATCAAAGGCCGAATAATAGTAGAGAAAACCTGCAAGTGCTGCAAAGAAAAGTGAGAGCATCGATATTGCATTTGGCGAGATGCCTGCATCGGCTATTATCCTTGCCAGCGGCTCAAGTATTTTTGAAGCTACGGGTCTTAGAGCATTGAATGTCATGAGTATTGTATCCAATGAGCATTTTTATGATTTAACGTTTTCCGGGAACTTGATGAAATTAGTTTTTCTTTGCAAGATCATACCAGTACTTAATCTTGCAGGAATGCTCTACCTGAGTGGTTAGCACGTAGGCTTCATCAAGAACCTTACCGATGGCAAAGGTACCATGGCTGTAAATGATCGATGCCTTATATGACGCAAGAGATGCGGCAAGATTCTGTGCAAGTTCCTCGGAACCTATCCCACCTTTGACAATAGGCATTTCCCCCAGGAAATACTGCCCTTCACTGTCCGCAGGAGTGATGCTGTCCCCCTCTGCAAGCAGGGAGAGTGTTACCGCAAAGGGACAGTGCGCATGAACTATAGCAAGTGCCGGCGTGCTCCGGTATATGGCCCTGTGAACGATAGTCTCGGACGATGCGATCATATCAAGAGCGCATGAACCGCCAATACTTACTTCTACAACACCATCTTCTGTAATCTCATCCAGAGCACAGCCACTTCGTGTGATCAGCATACGGTTGCCAATTCTTACACTAATGTTACCAAAGTGAGATTCCACCAGCCTGTTTTCCACAAGTTTTTTTCCGATCCTTGATATTTCACGCCACATAGGACATCTCCTAACAATGTGCTACCATAAAATTTATCTGCTATTATGGTATGTAAGGGAATGCTTTCCATAAAAAGATGTGGAATAAGCACCATAATGCCTCGATGGCTCAGCCCGGCAGAGCGAGTGATTTGTAATCACTAGGTCGCGTGTTCAAATCACGCTCGAGGCTCTTTACTACTTTTTTTTGAGACGTATAATGAATAATCCATAGTGCAGCGTTTATCGCTATACATGAGTGGTAAATTTGCCAAATATTAATCCCAGTATTTAGTGCTTTGTAACCAAAATAGGCAACCCGTTGTGAATTTGAGTTAAAGCTTTTTGGGCAACATACAACAAGGTCTTTTAAGTCAATATCCAAATTATCAATTAAGAACTCAAACAGGAGTATCCATGCCAATCAAACAAATTGGCTGCTGCGGTGCATACTGCAAAACCTGTCACCCATTCAAAGATGGAGCCTGCATTGGGTGCAAACCAGGATATGACACCGGTGAGAGAGACATCAGCAAAGCAAAGTGCAAAATCAAAATATGCTGCATCAAACGAGAATACAATACTTGTGCTGATTGTCCTGAGATAAACTCATGTCCGACAATAAATGAGTTTTATAGCAAAAACGGATACAAATACGGCAAGTATAAGCAGGCCACTCAGTTTATCAAAGAGAATGGATACATAGAGTTTTTGAATATTGCTGATAACTGGACGAATGCTTACGGGAAATATAAGTAGTTTTTTGTAAAGGTTACCGGCATCTATTTTTACATTCAATGGAACTACATGCCATGAACCCAGGTAGCAACAGAGGGAATATCAAAATAGGATTAAGCGTAGGAATAGTTCTCAAGCAAGACCAGAAGAGCGGAAATATAACCCGCGGTGTTGTCAAGAAGATCCTGACCAATTCCTCATCGCATCCGCATGGGATCAAAGTCCAATTGGAAGATGGCCGTGTTGGAAGAGTAAAGGAAATTAATTGAAAGGTACGATCATTGGTGAAAAATAGAGACCACCCAGTCATATCTTCAGCAAAGACTGTGCCTTACAGGCAACATAAAACAGTTGTTAAAAAATCAAAGATCAAATATACAGTGACGCAATTGTCATCTGACCACGTTTGTGGTATAACATGCAAAACTCTTTTTGCAACTTGTACACCTTGACGCAGATTTATATAATGCTCCAAAATCAACCGGTTTACCTGAGCTTATTGAAACACAAACAATAGACTGACCAAGGGGTATTGTCGCAAGGACCTGTGTGCCACAGCCCGGACAGACCACACTTTCAAGATTCATATATATCCCTCTTTAATTTCGTTGCGGAAATTATGCAATGTTAAAAAAACGCAAATGCAAAAAAGTGTTGTAGGCAGATACGGATCAAAAAAGATTGATCGTAAAGCATCTACCCTTTATTAAAATATAAGAATTATACAAAAGTATAATTAGTATCTTGCTGGTCTGTGCTTCTGGAAGCATTCCCTGCAGTATACAGGCCTGTCACCAGATGGCTTGAAAGGAACTTCTGTTTCCTGTTTGCAGTCTGAACAAGTTGTTTTGTGCATCTCTCTTGGACCTGTTGATCTAAAGCCGCCGCCGCCGCCTCTACTGTTTCCGCCTCTGTCATTGTATCCCATATTTTATATCTCCTTAGTTTTCTATTAGTTCGCTCAGCAAAGCCGAGATTGAGACGTTGCACATGATTAGTTTTATCCGGCCGTAGCCAGATACTTCTGCCCTATACGACTAACTCTAATTGTCCTAGCAATTGTTAAAAGAAGCACACAAAATATAGTAACCCTTTATAAATCGTTGACCAATCGAACTAGACATACCTACACCACCATGTGATATAAACTCGATGCTATCATGAGAACGGTAGAAAAAATCAGAACAAAGGAAGTATTGACTAGATAAAAGTAAATATATCAGAGCACTTCGAGCAAATTCAGTATCCCATGGCAATTACATGTCGTTGCGATAAAGAATATCCTGTTCTCAAATGAGCATTTTTCCTTCTTTTTAGTCACCGTCTTCACATGTTCCATTAAAGAAAGCATATAAGCAAAGCTATTTCAGATAATATCCATGAAAATTACTAGCTGTGTCGTTATCAAACATCATATCCATACAATATCGAAGAAAGGATTAATACATCCATTGCCATTGTTAATAACGGGTTATTATGAGTGTAAAAGTGTCAGAAATCGATAAAATGCCTGTGTTATTCATAGGGCATGGTTCACCCATGAACATCATTAGCAACAACAGTTATACCGAAAGCCTTGTCAAACTCGGGAAAGAGCTTCCAAGGCCTAAGGCAATAATGGTGATCTCTGCCCATTGGATGACCGATGGAACATATGTCACGTGCAATGAAAGACCGAAGACAATTTATGATTTTTACGGCTTCCCCCAGGAATTATATGAAATTCAGTACCCCAGTCAAGGTTCACCGGATAAAGCAGATCTAGCATGCAGATCCGTACACAAAGCAGAGGTGAAATGCAGCAACCAATGGGGACTGGACCATGCATCATGGGCTGTGTTAAAGCACATGTATCCTGACGCGGATATTCCTGTCTTCGAGATGAGCATTGACTACTCCTTTAACGACTGGCAACCAAAAATGATGCAACATCATTATGACATGGCAGCTGAACTTGGAGAGCTTCGAAAACAGGGAGTACTCATCATTGGAAGCGGTAATATAGTACACAACCTGAGCCTCATAGATTTTCGTAATGTCGATGCAAAACCCTATGGTTGGGCTGTTGAATTCGATGAAAAGGTAAAAGCTAACCTTCTATCCGGCAACCACAGGGATCTAATTGAATACCTCAACATGGGTAAAACAGCAACAATGGCAGTGCCTACACTTGACCATTATCTTCCAATGGTATATGCAATCTCCTTACAGGAAAAAGGTGAACCTCTAGAGTTCATTCATGAAGGATTCCAGCATGCTTCGATCTCCATGAGATGTTTTAAAATAGGATAAAATCCACTCCTGATTTAATGACCCAAAAATAACAGAAAAAAGAAGAGGAGAAAGGTAGAAGAATAACAGATCACTTTACCCTGCTACCATATATAGCCTGCAAATGACCTTTTGGATCAAAGTCAGTCCTGAGATTCAGTTTACCTGAATTATGCTGAAGGGTGACATGCCACGTAATTTGAATCTCATCATCATCCGAACTACTCTTTTTCTTGACTTTTATAGAGCTAATACTTGAATTTGGTATTGCAAAATTTGCCGGGCATTCAGCCAAAGCTGCCTGTGCACTCATCCGGGCATATCTTTCAGCATACCTAGCAGAGCCTTTTATCTGGGCACCCCATTGACCAAAAAAACCCTTGCCTTCTGCTTTTGCCTGATCACGGGACTCCTTAACAACCTGTTTTAGCATATCACTTGTAATCTTGGCAAATATGGTTGTATCAGGTGTTGCAACAAGCGTAAATGAATCATAGGATAAACCTAACATCTTACTTTTCTTCATGTTCGGAACAATTCCGATTATTTCGTCATCCATAAGAACCCTCCTCGACATCCAATAGATGTGATACCACAATGTAGCTTCTAAATTAACAACTAAATGGAACCATTGACAAAAATATATTATATATTATATAAAGATTGTTATTTATTTTTTGTGCTATTTTTGGTAGCAAAAAAAGGTTTAAACCGGAACATGAACAAAAGGAATTGAAAAATAGAATGTCGTACCAACACCAACTTCAGATTCAAATCGGATGTTGCCACCAAGAAGTTCCGCAAGGGATTTAGATATAGACATTCCAAGGCCAGTTCCTTTGTACTTCCTTGTGGAAGCATCATTTACCTGCCTGAAACGTCCGAATATGCAATCATATTTATCTTCAGGAACACCGATGCCAGTATCCTTTACATAAAATTCCATATACTCATCGTTAACTGAATAACCAAATTCAACTGAACCTTCATGAGTGAATTTTAATGCATTACCAATAATATTGTTAAATATCTGCCTTATCCTGTGTTCATCTGAATAAAGGAAACTGCCCATATCATCAAGTTCTTTCACCAGAATAAGTTCTATTGGAGGCTCTTTTAGTTCAAACTGGACCTTAAAAAGAGAATACAGGTCATCAAGCATATGATTCACATTGAATGCTTCATTATGGAGATCAAGCTGATTGGCTTCGATTTTGGAGATATCAAGAATATCATCTATGATCAGCAACAACTGTTCACCGCTCTTTTTGATGAGGCCAGCATAATGAGTGCATTTTTCTTCAGATATGTTGCCAAACTGGATCATTTCTGAAAAACCAAGTATTCCGTTCAATGGAGTTCGAAGTTCGTGACTGATGTTTGCAAGGAATCGGGATTTCAGCAGGTCAGCTTCTTCCGCTTTGTCCTTTGCGACCAATAACTCGGCTTCAGTGGTTTTCAAAACCTGCCGGTTGACCAGAAGAAAAGCAATGAGAATGAACTGTAACACAAGTGCAATAAAAATAACAAGCAGTTCTTTTTGATACTCTTCAAAAAAAGAAAGGTCTTTATTTATAAGTATACTGCCAGCCGGAAGAGAACTTTCGGATATTGAAAATCGTTCCATCTGATTCCAGTCGAACATGAAATCATGATATTGACTCTCCAGAACTGGAAGTTCGTCTGCGCCCTCGCCATCAAGTACTCTTAAAGCATATTCACCTGCGAGCCTGCCCTCATTTTCAGCACTTGTTAACTTGCCACCAACTATACCATTACCCAGATAGAATTCCCAGACCGAATAAACAGGAACACTGGAAACATCCGCTATGGCGTTGATGGATTCTGTCATGGTTACCTCATTTCCGGCTTTATCCCTGCTGAAGAGAAGTAAAAAGATGACCGTATCATCTGAGACATTTGCAACGGTTTCCTGCATTTGTAAAACCGTCATGTCTTCCAGATACTCGATCTGAAGCTTATCTTCGTAGGGTTGGAACTCTTTTTTTGCCTGCTCGGTTGTTATCAGGGATGTGTGGCTATTATTGTCCCTCACAACAAGCAGTCTTTTGGTATCAGGATGAAGCTCTAATATGAGATCAAGTGTCTCTGCAGGTTCAATATGCTCAACTATACCAGTCATCAATGAACGGTTTTCTCTCCACATCGGATCGTAATCATTAGCCCCGCAAAAAACCACAGGGATGTCAGGAGAGAATATTTCAAGTCCTGCTTCAGAGGTCAGGAAATCAATCGCATAATTATCTGCACAAATTATCAGGCCAAATTCATCATGGTTTTTGTACTTTTGCCTGTAAACATCTGCAAGAGAGTCAATGTATTCCTTATCAGGATGTCTTTTTGCATCCATGTATTCGAAATATATTTCTGCATTAGAATATTCGCTGTCTTTAAAGACATCAAGAATACCCTGAGTTATCATACTCGACCATTCATAAGTAGGATAATACGAATGGAATATGAGAATTTGAGGGGGCTGCGAATCTGCCGCATCCGCGTACTCAGTAGACGATGCTAAAGCGGCCGGAGACAAGAGATTAGTGACAAGAAGTAGAATAAATAAAAGGTTCCGAGCCATCTTTCCTGTCAAAACATCATATCCGTTTAATTTATAGAATCAGAAATAAGCGAATTATTTTATGTAGCAAAGCTATTCTATAATAATTGGAGATATATAAATATATATCATTATATAATTCGGATAACTGTGCATAAGGATACTTATCCAGACAGATTAAAAAGAGTTATTTGTTTTGAATGGTTAACAGGAAGCGATTTATCAAGAAATAACAAAAATAAATTGTGTGATTAATAGATGCACTACACCAATACAGATGAAAATGGGAACGTTATAAATTTACTTATCGAGATGGAGAAAATAATAGTCCGAAAAAAGGACAAGATAATTCTGAACTCCATTTCTTTCAACATAAAAGAGGGAGAGAATATAGCCATCATCGGACCCAATGGTTCTGGCAAGTCCTCCATCATCAAGACTATAATTGGTGACTACCGACCTATTGCAGGAACAAAAGGAATGGTATTCAGAGTACTTGGAAAGAACCGGTGGAACCTTTTAGACCTCAAAAAACTGCTAGGGACAGTTTCAGGGGACCTGCAATTTGAATACACCAGGGACATAACAGTAACCGATGTAGTGCTTTCCGGTTTTTTCAGCAGCATAGGCATCTATCCGAATCTTCGGATCAAACCCTACATGCTGGAAAGGACCGATGAGATAATTGATTTCCTGGAGATCGGACACCTTGCGGATAAGAATATCTCAGAACTCTCAACCGGGGAAGCAAGAAGAGTGCTCATCGGAAGGGCACTTGTGCATGACCCAATGATACTTGTGCTGGATGAGCCTACCAACAGTCTGGACCTGAAAAGCAAACATAAGTTCAGGGAAACTGTGAGCAAGATAGCAGCCGCAGGAAAGAGTATAATTCTTGTAACACACGACCTTGAAGATATAGTACCTGAAATACACCGTGTTGTTTTGCTAAAAGATGGGAACATATTTGCGGATGGAGACATTGAAAGCATACTCAATGCAGAGAAACTGACCGATCTCTTCGGGATTCCTGTTGATGTCAGCAAGGACAAAGGCTACTACCATGCATGGTGCTGACAACTATTTTATTCATATGTCCGGATTCAGATAACCATTTAAGGCAGCAATATATTTACTAAACTATAACTTTTACACGGATGATATTATGAGGGAATTTATCGACCAGCTCAGGAAGAACGGGAAACTTGTTGAGATCACAGAGCCTGTTTCAAAGGTGTTCGAAGCACCGCGTATTGCAAAGAAGACACCCGGACCAGTACTTTTCCATGACATTGACGGCAACAAAGCCATCATGAACGTGCTCGGTTCAAGGGATGAGCTTGCAACAATGTTCGGCGTGGACAAGGACAAGATCATCAAGAGACTCTCAGAAGTATCACCTGATGGCGAGGTTGTTATTGTAAAAGACTCACCAACAATGGAAGTTATCGAGGACGATGTTGACCTCACAAAACTCCCTATAATGACACACTTCGAGAAAGATGCAGGACCATATCTCACAGCCGGAGTTGTTGTGACAGAATACGATGGTGTCATGAACGCAGCTATCCATAGACTCCTTGTAGTAGATAAGACAAGACTTGCAGCACGTCTTGTAGCTCCAAGACACAGCTATGTGATGCACAAGAAGGCATCCGACAAAGGAGAAAAACTTCCAATTGCAATTGTTCTTGGTGCAGACCCAACAGTTATATTCGCATCCACAACACGTGTGCCTGCTGGTAAGGAATTCCATTATGCTGCTGCCCTTCGTGGCAGACCTGTGGAACTGTTCGAGTGTTCCAACGGCATTAAAGTGCCACATGCAGAGATAGTCCTTGAAGGCTACATAGACCCTAAAGAGAGAGTTGATGAAGGACCATTCGTAGACATCACAGGAACCTATGACCTTGTTAGACAGGAACCAGTCATACACATAACCAGAATATTACACCGCAAGGACCCAATTTACCATGGAATCCTTCCTGCTGGTCCGGAACACCTGTTGATGATGGGTGTTCCCTATGAACCAAGGATATTCAATGCTGTGAGTGAAGTTACAACCGTAAAGAATGTAGTGCTCACTGAAGGCGGATGCTGCTACCTTCATGCAGTGGTTCAGATAGAGAAACAGACAGAAGGCGACGGGAAGAATGCCATCATGGCAGCCTTTGCCGCCCACACAAGCCTGAAGCATGTTGTTGTGGTTGATGATGATATTGACATCTTCGACCTGCATGATGTGGAATTTGCCATTGCCACCAGAGTAAAAGGTGACATGGATATCATGATAATACCAAATGTGAGAGGTAGTTCACTTGATCCAAGAGGTGCACCTGACGGAACAACTACCAAAGTCGGCATTGATGCGACAAAGGTGCTCAGGGAAGCCCAGAACTTTGAACGTGCAAAGATGCCCGAATGAGGAAAGGAAAACGGCGGAACAATAATGTATCTTACACCTGAAGAAGAAAAGACTCTTGAAGGAGAGTATGGACCTAGCCTCCAAAAAGCAATAGAGATCCTTGTGGCACTGGGCGATATCTACGGTGCGGACAGGCTCATACCTGTAAAAAGTGCCCAGATAGCCGGAGTATCATATAAGACAATTGGAGATGCAGGACTGGAATGGATTTCTGACCTTGAAGGAAAAGTGAAGATACCTTCAATACTCAACCCTGCCGGAATGGACATCAACAAATGGGAAGAGATGGGTATTGACCCTGCTTTTGCAAAGAAGCAGCAGCAGATCATAGAAGCTTATGCAAAACTTGGAATTCAGACAAAATGCACATGCACCCCTTATTATCTTGAAGGGTTTGATGTTAAACTGGATGACCACATCGCTTGGAGCGAGTCCTCGGCAGTTTCCTATGCCAACTCTGTAATAGGTGCAAGGACAAACCGTGAAGGGGGACCTTCAGCCCTTTCAGCAGCCCTTATCGGGAAAACTGCAAATTACGGATACCACCTTGATGAGATGAGGGAACCTGTAATAGCTGTGGAAGTTGATTGCGAACTTTCAGGCTCTGATTACGGTGCCCTCGGTTACGTAGTGGGGAAGACCGTCGGAAGCAGGGTGCCCATATTCTACACGAAGAACGAACCTTCCAAAAATGAGATGAAATCACTCGGTGCAGCTCTTGCAGCATCCGGGGCTGTGGCATTATACCATATAGAAGGCGTGACACCTGAAGCTGTCAGGAACAGGTTTGCAAAACCCGATGAGAGGATCCCTGTTGAGAGAGTACAGATAGACGAGGTCTATGAAACTAATAAGGATATACTGTCCAGCGAAATAATAACTGTGGGATGTCCACATTGCTCTCCTGAAGAACTGGAAGAGATCGCAGAACTCGTTAACGGAAAGAAATTACAGAAGGAGATGTGGGTCTGCACTGCAAGGGAGATTGCTGAGAAATACCCGGACCTTGTAGAGAGAATTGAGAAGAGTGGTGCAAAGGTTGTGTGTGATACCTGTATGGTAGTATCACCTGCCACTAACAAGTATAGCTCTATAACAGTTAATTCCGGAAAGGCGCTTGCCTACGTACCAAGCATGTGTAAAGTGGCTGCAAAGTATGCGAGCATTGAGGACTGTATCAAAGAGGCAGGTGTCATCGATGAGAGTTAATTGCAGGACCATAGCCAGGGGTGTTGCAGAAGGAGAAGTGCTCCTAACCCGTGACCCCATATCATTCCTTGGGAATGTTGACCCTGAGACCGGAGAGATCGTAGAGCCTCAGCATGAGCTTTACGGCCAGTCCATCAGCGGAAAGGTTCTTGTCTTCCCATACGGAAAAGGGTCTACCGTTGGTTCATATGTCATTTATCAGCTTTTCAAGAACAACGTAGCGCCTGCTGCAATGATAAATATTGAATCAGAACCCATTGTAGCAGTAGGAGCAATAATATCAGAGATTCCACTCGTAGACAAGCTGGAAACTGATCCTTTTGAATTGTTGAAGAACGGTGACAGAGTTATCGTTAACAGCACTGCTTCCTTTGTAGAGATAAACAAAGACTGAGACTAATTCATGGATGTCTGCTTTCGCTGGAATAAGAAAAATGCATATAGCCTTGCTGCGCTGGCTCCCCTTCTTCCGGGTGCTTTGAAGGTCAAGGCACCTCATGATGGAATAATGATATACAGCTTTGCCACAAGGCAGGCAGATTCAGTATTTCAGGAAGTAAAGAAAGCAAACACCGAATCTATATTCATAGCAGGCGGACCCCATCCATCCGGAGCTGCCGAGGAAACACTTGAACATTTTGATTACGTGGTCGTAGGAGAAGGAGAAGAGACACTGCCTGAGCTTATAGAGACTATAGCTTCAGGCAAGGATGTATCCAGGGTAAAGGGAATAGCATATAAGGACAATGCGGGAAAAACTGTTTTCACTGATAAAAGAGACCCTGTTGACCTTGATAAATATCCCTGTTTCGACCCGAATACCCTCATGTCACCTCTGGAAATAAGTAGAGGATGCCCTTTCAGGTGTAAGTACTGCCAGACACCACGCCTTTTTGGTAATAAAATGAGGCACCGGAGTGTAGATTCCATAATGAAATTTGTGGAATACTACAAGGACCTGAGATTCACATCTTCAAATGCCCTCGCCTATGGCAGTGACGGGATACATCCCCGGCTCGACAAGGTTGAGAAGCTTCTCTCTACACTCCACGAATATGGAGACAGGAACATCTTTTTCGGCACATTCCCGTCAGAGGTAAGACCGGAGTTCGTCACAAACGAATCACTGGAACTTATCACAAAATACTGCACCAATACCAAAGTAAGTCTCGGGGCACAGTCAGGCAGTGACCGTATCCTCAGAAGCATCCTGAGAGGGCACACGGTGGATGATGTTGTCCATAGCATTGAACTCTGTTTTGACCACGGTATCACGCCGATAGTGGACTTCATGGTGGGATTCCCTGATGAAACAGAGGAGGAACAGGATATGAGTCTTGAGCTTATTCAGTGGATATGCAAAAAAGGCGGCCATGTGCATTCACATTACCTGACACCGCTTCCAGGGACACCGTATGCAGATATCAAAACCTCGCCGGTGAGCGACCGTTACAGGAAAGTGTTGGGGAAAATGGCGTTGGAAGGGAAGGTTACAGGTTCATGGAATGAAACTCATTCATCCAGACGCTCATAAACACCTTTAAAGAAATAAGCAGAGAACGCAATCACAAATGCGAAAGTGCATGAAGTTGCAAAGACCATGTGCAGGTCGCTGTGGAATAACACAACTGCAAGAACAAGTGGGGCTGCTGTTTGTCCTGCGTACTTCATTATGTTGAAAACTGACACAATGCCCCCCATCATTCCAGGGGGAGCTACCTGAGTTGCAAGGGTATTCAGTTGAGGTTGCACCATTCCAAAACCGACCCCGAATATGAAGATCAGAATTAGAACATGGTAAAGTGAACCTGCAAATATGAGACCACCAAGTGCGATGCCGGTTATTGAAAAACCTGCTATGAGGAGCTTTTGCTTACCAAATTTGGATGATAAAAATCTGGCGCGTGATGATATCCCAGCCATTGCTATTCCCTGAATACCGAGTGCCAGTCCTGCCTGACTTGCGGTGAAATTATAATTGTCCTTGAGGATGAACGGGACATAGATAACTACCGTATAGAGCAGGAAGAAGATAGAAAAGCTCAGTATAATAGTATAAAGAATACGGAATTCGGCAAGAGTCCTTATTATAGAGTTCCTGTTTTTCGCCCTGTTCTCATGAGGATTGGTTTCAGGAAGAAAGACTGTCACAATAATTGCAAGGGGAATGGTAAGACCATAGAACAGGAATGGTACATTCCATCCGTATGAAGCAAGGATACCACCGATCAAAGGTGCGGACACAGCACCTATACCCGTTGTCATGCTCATTTTACCCATGGCATTGACCCTGTCAAGACCGGTGTATATTTCCCCTATCATTGTCATGACAATGGGGAGCATTCCTGCAATGCCTATACCCTGGACAAATCTCAAAGCCAGAAGCATGGCCATATCAGTGGAAAAATAGCACGCTAAACCGGCAATCCCGTTGATCAGAAGACATGGCACCAGTATCTTTTTGCGACCCACGCGATCTGTGATGAAACTAACAACAATCATGGAGAGAGCTGTAGAGAAGGTATACATTCCAAGGATCAATCCCACAGCTTCACGTGAAGTATTCAATGGTTCAACCATAAAGGGAAGTACAGGACCGAGCAGAGCCCCGGCTGACATTGAAAAGAATGCAACAAGACAGATCAGCAGAAGATTCTGTGTTCCTTTCATTTTACCGATGATCAATATTTTCAGTTTACTGGCTTGATTCTTTTTTGACCTTATGTTCAATAAAGTCATCATTGAATAAGACAAATACTGTAATTTCCTCACCTTTGTTGAACTTCCTCATCTCCCCGTCGTATACACTTTGAACATGTTTGAGACCGTTCTTTTTGAAATGTTCTTCTGCTTTTTTGAAGAACTCTGCTACCTGCATAAGATAACCGGTTTCATAGGATTTTATCAGGAGAGCGATCTCTTCAGACTCATCATCACTTATTCCAGTATGGTAGCAGCCATGCTGACCCGGTCCAGCTATTTGCCTCCAGTCGATATTCCCATCCTCATCCGCTTCACGGTGCAACATGTAAGGATAAAGCCTGCATATCAGCGGACGCTGTCCATAGATAGCACATTTCTTTTCATGGAGGAAAATGCATGAACCGTCCTTTTTTACTTTAAGTGAATAACCGGAAACGTAGAACCGCCCATGCTGATCGCATAGCTCATAATAAGGAGCAGGTTCTAGAGAATCCGAGGATATGGCCTTTATCCTGACAGCATCATCGTTAAGAAGGAAAACATGATCATTGAATTCCCGGGTGCAGCAGCGTGCACAGAAATCACATTCAAAGCCAACTTCCTGTATTATGGATATTAGTTTGTCCATCGGATAATCCTGTACACCTTTAAGCTCATCTTTCACTGCTTTAAGCTGTTTCTCAATTGGTGAAGTAACCTTGATCAACTCCTGTTATAGTGATTGCCATAATCCCTGCTGTCTACAAGTAATTTTGCTCTGATTTTCCCGCAAGCTTTAATAATGAGCATTACGTCTAGAAGTAAACTCACGACTAGAATTATATATCTAGGTTAACTTAAAATTTATAATTAACATTATCAAGAGGATTTATCATGGGCAAGACAGGCAGCATTGAATGGGTAAGAGTAAAAGGACGTAACGGCAGAACAATCAAAGTTCGTAAGAGCAAGGAAGGAAAGGCTCATCCAGGACCAGCACAGAGATATTCAGCATCAGGTGCTAAGAGAAGGTTCCTTCGCAGGTCACCAAAAGCACTCGTAAAGTGATTTTTATCACTTTATCATATCTTTTTTTTATTCTGTTTTCTTTTAAATTGTTTGTTTTTTAGTTTATTCTGTCCTTCCGCAAAAAACGGAGTGCCCGATACGCTTATATAGAACTACAAACATTAAAAAACGACCTAAAACAAATGTCATATTAATTTCATATATCTAAGGAGGATAGTCAATACATGGCAGGACAGATGGCAGGACAGCCAATTTTCATATTAAGAGAAGGAAGCCAGAGAACTAGAGGCAGAGAAGCACAGAGCAACAACATCATGGCTGCAAAAGCAGTCGCTGAAGCTGTAAGAACAACACTTGGACCAAAAGGAATGGACAAGATGCTTGTAGACAGCCTCGGAGATGTAGTCATCACAAACGATGGTGCAACCATTCTTAAAGAAATGGACATTGAGCACCCTGCTGCAAAGATGATTGTGGAAGTAGCTAAGACCCAGGATGATGAGGTAGGAGACGGAACAACCTCAGCTGCCGTAATTGCCGGCGAACTCCTCAAGAAGGCAGAAGAGCTCATTGAGCAGGACATACACCCAACAATCATCGCATCCGGTTACAGGATGGCTTCACAGAAAGCAGCTGAGATCCTTAAAGGTCTTGCAGTATCCGTCACCAGAGACAGCAGGGATGTACTGTTGAACATTTCCGGAACAGCAATGACCGGAAAGGGCGCAGAAGCAACAAAGGACGTACTTTCAAAAATTACAGTTGATTCAATCCTGAGCATTGTTGATGAAGACAACAAGGTCGATATGGAAAACATCAAGGTAGAGAAGAAGGTCGGAGCACGTATCGAAGAATCCGAACTTATTGAAGGTATGATCATTGACAAAGAGCGTGTCCACACAAACATGCCAAAGAAAGTTGAGAACGCAAAGATCGCACTCATCAACACAGCAATCGAACTCAAAGACACAGAAGTCGATGCAGAGATCTCTATCACATCACCTGAGCAGCTCCAGTCATTCCTTGACCAGGAAGAGAAGATGATCAAAGACCTCGTCGCCAAAGTAGTTAACAGCGGTGCAAATGTCGTATTCTGCCAGAAGGGAATCGATGATATGGCACAGCACTACCTTGCAAAGGCAGGCGTATTTGCCATCAGACGTGTCAAGAAGAGTGACATGCAGAAGCTTTCAAGAGCAACTGGTGCAAAGCTCATCACAAACGTTGATGAGATCATAGAAGCTGACATGGGCAAGGCAGATCTTGTAGAAGAGAAGAAGATCGGCGGCGACCCAATGACATTCGTAACAGGATGTGTAAATCCAAAGGCAGTTTCAATCCTCCTTCGCGGTGGCACAGAACACGTCATTGACAACATCGAGAGAGCACTCAACGACTCCCTCAGAGTAGTCGGCGTAGCAATCGAGGACGAGAAACTTGTAGCTGGTGGCGGATCACCTGAAGTTGAAGTTGCACTCAGACTCCAGGAATACGCAGCAACACTCAGCGGCAGGGAACAGCTTGCAGTCAAAGCATTCGCAGAAGCTCTGGAAGTAATTCCAAGAACACTTGCTGAGAACGCAGGTCTTGACCCAATAGACATGCTTATGGAGCTCCGTTCACACCACGAGAAGGGCACAAAGACAGCAGGTCTTAACGTATACGAAGGAAAGGTAATCGACATGTGGGAAGCAGGCGTAGTTGAGCCACTCAGGGTAAAGACCCAGGCAATCAATGCAGCTGCTGAATCCGCAGTCATGATCCTCAGGATCGATGATATCATCGCATCCAGACAGGGAGGAGCAGGACCTTCCGCAGAAGACATGGTTCCAGGCGGCATGCCTCCAGGAATGATGGGCGGAATGGACATGTAAATGTCCCGTTAACAAAAAATATACAACACAAACTCATTTGCGCAGGTTCTTATGAATTCTGCGCAAAACTGCTTTTTTTAGTTAAAAAAATATTTTAAAAAAAAATTACTCAAGACATTTGAGTATGTCTTTTGAGTCAGGGACTGGTTCAACATAGCGGGTTCTGCCACGCATACCTTTACCAGAGAAATCAGCATTTATAAGTCGTGATACATGCATTTTCTCAATTATTTCATAAAACCGAGTGTATCCAAGGCCGGTGATTTCATGGAATGCCTTATACAATTCCCCTGTCTGAAGACTGCTATCTTTTGCAATAAGTCTAAGCAATGTCTTTTCATGATCCGAAAGTGACTTTATATTGCGGCACAGGTGCAAAAGCCGGGAAGCTTCGTACGCCTTCTCAACATCTTCAACAGAGACAGTCCTGCGGGCCCTGCGTTCCGCATTAAGACCGGAGCGTTTCAGAAGATCAATACCTATCCTCAGGTCACCGGTCATATCCACATAGGAGACGACTTTATCCCTTGCTTCGGAAGACACCACATCCTGAAAGAAAGCGTGCCTTATACGATTATCAATAATATCACCGATCTCATCGGACTCATATCGGGGAAAAGCGATTTCCTCCGGCAGAAACACCGATCCAACCCTGGGATCAAAACGATATGGAATTCCCACATCACTTATTATAGCTATAATGGATATCCGCGCACCAGGATATTGCTCATGTGCCCTTAACAGAGAATACATCACCTCATCAGCATGACCTTCGGGAAAAAGGTAATTGATGTCATCAAGAGCAACTACAAGAGTCTTGTTCGCATCCAGCAAGTACTTTATCACCTTTTCAAAAAGCCTTCTGAAAGCAACACCCGATGAAGGCGGAGTGATATGCACAAGCTGTTCATATATCCTTGAAACGACAGCAAACCTTGTAGAATCCATCTGACAATTGACCTTTACAAAGACAACATTATCAGTGTATTCTTTCATCTCATTGAATACCTTCATAACAGCAGTAGTTTTTCCAGTTCCGGGAGGACCTTTCACAAGACAGTTCACAGGGCGCATACCTCTTAAGGCCGGCTTCAGGCTGAAGCGCAGAGATTGCATCTGGGAATCCCTGTGTACAAAATAGTCCGGCAGGTAATCAAACTCAAGTATCTCTCCATTGCTAAAAAGAGTCTCATCCCACAGAAGCATATCCTTGCTCACTTTAAATTCCCCTCTTAATTGATACTACTGATAACGGCTGTAATAAATACGAATAATCATTGATGGTTGATAATTGATAGTTGCTGCAAACTGTCAGCTTGCAAGACTAATATAATTATCTGCGCATAATAACCTTTTGCTTTTATTCCTAAAATGCAATGGTAAAAGAATAATTGCATCAGGAAAGAAGTGAAGTGATATCGGAAACTGTTTTAACCAGAGTTTCAACCTCTTCAACAGTATTGTATAGAGCAAATGAAGCCCTTACAGTACCTTTGACACCCAGATGATCAATACCTGGCATTGCACAATGATAACCGCTCCTTACACATATATTATGCGTCTGGTCAAGTATCATAGCCACGTCATGAGAGTTCATACCCACCACATTAAAAGATACAACACCAGCCCTGTTCTTGGGACCATATACTTCAACAGCATCCAGTTCGCCAAGACGTAGAGCCGTTTCCTTTGCCAGGGATATTTCATGCTTTCCGATAGACCCGACACCAAGCTCTTTCACGTATTGCACAGCACGACCAAGACCTATAACACCAGGAATATTAGGAGTACCGGCTTCAAATCTTGCAGGACTTGGTTCCATTTTATAACTATCAGGAGTTACAGAACTGACCATTCCACCACCAAGGAATATAGGTTCGATCATATCAGGTTCTTTTATGTATAATACGCCTGTTCCCTGAGGACCAAGTAAACCTTTATGCCCAGGGCATACAAAAAAATCAGGATCAATTGATCTGATATCTATTGGCATGTTTCCTGCAGACTGGGAACCATCCACCAGTATTTTCACGCCTTCCTGTCGTGCGATGCCAATGATCTTGCTTATGTCCTGTATGGACCCGAATACGTTGGAAACATGATTTACTGCTATAAGCCGAGTCCTATCATTGATAGCTGACCTGATATCTTCAGGGTCCACAACACCCCCCTGATCGGGTTTTACAACTGTGAGTTCAACACCCAACTCCTTTAAGCGCATCCATGGAAGCAAATTGGAATGATGTTCGACAAGTGTGACTATGACATGGTCACCTTTTTTCCACGGAAAACCCCTGGACACGACGTTGATGCTTTCTGTTGCATTCTTTGTAAAAATAGTATTTGCAACATCCATATTGAAAAAAGATGCAACCATTTCCCGAGCATCCTCATAGTGGTTTGTTGTTTCTCTTGCAAGCCTGTGAGCCCCACGTCCATGGTTTGCGGCATACTTATAGAAATAATCCAGCATTGCAGATACAGCCTGAACAGGCGTTTGCGTCGTAGCTGCATTATCCAGATATATCACATCTTTTAATACGGGAAAGTCTTCCCTGACTGTGAGAACATCATACATAAGAACCATTATGTAGAGAATATAAAAATAGTTTTGCAGGCTACTTTGCCTGCACTCCGCCTACCATGAAGCGATAAAGCTCCATTTCCTCGGCGTTGAGTTTATCTGCTGATACTCCGCCAACCACCGTATGGCAGCTTTTGAAGATATCGACTACGTTTCTTTTTCTATTTAGGTTTCTCATATTTTGCCTCCTGTCTCTCTGTAATCTATTTCATCGCCTGACAAATCATTGTAATTTTATACATATTATGATTTTATGCATATTGTAATTTTTATACACATTTTAACAATATTTATTGCTTTTTGCAGGCTGAACATTAATGTTGTCGCACATGGTATAAAGATATATCGATTTGCTAAAAAAAAGAAAAAGGAATTCAAGCATTCATAAAAATATAGTCAACATCTTCCTTTCCTTCATGACAACCGATACAACCGCTTGCCCTACCTTCTGTTTTAACATCACCCTCGGAAGAATAAGCTGCCCAGAACCAATCATTGTTCTCAGGGTTGAAGCCTTCCGATTTATACATGAGATAGATCCCGGTAAGCTCTTTATCAGCGTTGAAACCTTCTTTGACAACCATTGTTTCATATGGCATTGTTGCCCCGCCTATTTCTGCTGAAGACAAAGCATTGTCAGAGACATATATGGAAACATAATCACCATGTACACCATTGCCCTCCATCATTGCTTCCTTGCCAGGCCATATGGACCATCCTTTGTAAGCATCATTTTCAGTAAAAGCGGAGAATAGGGATGACGCATCCGGTTGAGATACTTGCATATCTACACCACCATTTGCCGTTTCTTCAGCATCCTGTGACACAACATCACCCTCAGTAGCTGAATCAGTACAACCCGAAATACCAACGATACAAATCACCATCAAAAGGATAATTGTTCTAATTTTCATATAATAACCCCATTTAGACACTTACACTGAGCTATATAACAGTTACTCAAATTTACATAGAACCTTTGTCGTAAGAGATATAATATATGCAGGAGACTTTCGATAATCATGCCAGAGCTAAACATCGACAGAACACTCACATACATCGAGGGGACACAGAGAGTCTTTGATGAAAAAAGTACTTTAGAGAAGGTAAACGATAATTCCAAACAAATAGGGGTTACCAGAGTCGCCAGCATCACTGACCTTGACAGAGTAGGAATACCCGTTATTTCAACCATCAGACCCAGCGCGGCAGAAGGTGCAATATCAGTCTATTCAGGAAAGGGCAACACTGAGAATCAGGCAAGGATATCCGCAATTATGGAGAGTTTTGAACGATGCCTGGCAGAAAGGAACGGACTGAACAACGATGTGGCAGAAGATATCAAAGCTCAGCACATCATAGACAATTATATAGCCATGCGGGAAAATCACCGCACAGTTGACCCGACACTTCTACTCATAGCTGAAGATTACAGCCCTCAGGCTTTTGTAGAATGGATAAGCGGATGGGACCTTTTAAAGAACGAGGAAATATTTGTTCCTGCAAATGCAGTATATCATCCATATGATGCACCCGGCAGAGCTTTGAAGTTATTCAGAAGTAACACTAACGGACTTGCAGCAGGAAACACTGTAGAAGAGGCCATATTCCACGGCCTGCTGGAAGTCATTGAAAGGGATGCTTTAAGCATAGCAGAATTCAACCGTACCCCGGGAAAAGAGATAATCCTCACAGAAAGTGACGGTGAAAATTACGAGCTTCTACGCAAGTTCACCGACAATGAAGTTGAGGTGAAATTGTGGGCAGTACCCCATGATACAGAAATAACAACCGTAGTTGCAGTCACTGATGACATAAGACTCAGAGATGCTGCACTTCTGGTAATGGGTGCAGGTGCACACCTCAAACCGGAAATCGCAGTAAAGAGAGCACTGACAGAAGCCGCACAGTCAAGAGTTGTGCAGATACACGGTGCCCGAGAGGACACTGAACGTGAAAAGTTTGTCAGGGAAATCGGATATGACAGAATAAAACGCATGAACAAGTACTGGTATGAGGACGATGAACAGACATCCATGCGCGATCTGAAAGACCTGTCAAAAAACACACCTTCCGAAAGTATCGATGTAGTGCTGGAACAATTGAGGAATATTGCAGACTGCGCCGTAGTTGTAGACATGTCAAGAGAAAACATACCTGTTCCGGTTGTCAGAGTGATTATTCCCTCCTTTGAGATGTACACACTTGACAGAGAGCGCGTAGGAAGAAGAGCAAAGTCAGGAAAAAAGAGGAAAATGGCACCAGAGGACAGGCCATGGAGAACTGGACGCCGAAAATGAGCGAAAATACTAAGCCCCTTGCTAAAGCCCTCATATTTGCAGGCACAAGCATAAGCCACGAAGATGCTGCAAAGGTCCTTGATGCTACATACTGGCCACCCATATCCAGAGGAGATATTGAAAAAGCCATTCTTCAGGGTTATGCGACAATAGGCATTATTGACGGTATCTTTTTTAGCCGGGCAGCAGTGGCTCACAAGGAAATAATCAGGGCAATAAAAGAAGGAATAACCGTCGTTGGCGGTTGCAGTATGGGAGCTCTTCGGGCTTCTGAACTAGACGTCCACGGAATGACAGGAGTGGGACAGATATATGAGTGGTACAGGGACGGAGTCATCGAGGATGATGATGAAGTGGCAGTTGCTACAAATCCTGATACATTCGAACCAGTGTCAAATCCCATGGTAAACATACGGGAAACTTTCAAGGCAGCACTCAAGTTAGATATAATCAAGGATGATGAATTCAGACGCATAACTGAGCTTGCCAAAAGAACACACTACACGGAAAGAAGTTATTTTGGAATTACAAAGGGAGCTTCAAGGGAAGGAATAATTCCTGAGGATAAAGCAAATGAGCTCCTTAAATTCTGCATAGAGAACGAGCGTAACATAAAAAGAGAAGATGCACTCCTTGTTCTTGAAAAAATAAAACAGATCTTAACTGAATAGTTAAGCTGCTATTTTTGGTTTTAAACCGTCATACAGGAAGTGCAGTATATAGGCGGAAGACATTACCAGGATTATTGTGGCACCGGAGGGAGCATCGAACATATAAGACAGTGACAATCCCACTATGCTGAAAAATATACCGAACAATATTGCAAGGTACATCATCTTCCCAAGATCATTGGTGTAATGCCTGCTCAGGGATGCTGGCATGGTAAGCAGTGCAATGATAAGAATGATACCTACGACCTTGATCAACAATACTATTGTCAGTGCTATCAGACAAAGCAGAAGCAGGTAAAGTTTCTCTACGGACAGACCGGCAACTGTTGTGAACTCTTCGTCAAAACAAAGTGCCATGAACTGTTTATAATATGCATACACGATAAAGATGATAACTGCATCAAGACCCATCATCAGATAGATATCAGACATTGGTACTGTCAGGATATTACCAAAAAGGTACGTCATAAGGTCGGGAGCATAGCCAGGGGTCCAGTATATCAGAATAATACCTATGGCCATCCCCAGGGACCAGAGTATCCCTATAGCAGTATCTTCAGCCACTTTTGACCTTTTGCTTACAAGCCCCATGACAAGTGCGGATAAGAGACTGAAAGGAATAAGCCCATATAGAGGATTTATCCCAAGGTAGTACCCAAGACCGATGCCCCCAAAAGAGGCATGACTGATGCCACCACTTATGAAAACTATCTTTTTCACAACTACATATACACCGATTATACCACATGCCACACTTGCCAGTATAGCGGCAAAAATAGCATTCCTCATAAAATCATACTGGAGTATTTCAAGCATACTGTTTCACCCTCAGTGTTCTTTCAATACCCTGTGCGGTACACCATGAGCAATTAACTCCACCGGACACTGATACGACACTTCCAGGTCATGCGGACTTATTTCTTTAGAGTCATGATAGTGGAACTGACGGTTCAGACAACCGATCTTATCAACATATACCGAAATGGCACTGATGTCGTGAGTGACCATTATAATGGCAATCTCGGATTTGAGCCTGTTGAGAAGTTCGTAGAACTCTTTCTGCATCCTGGAATCTATGCCTGTGGACGGTTCGTCCAGTATTAACAGTTTCGGTTTTGTAACAAGTGACCGGGCAATGAAAACTCTCTGTTTCTGGCCACCGGAAAGCTCACCTATCTGCCGATCTTTAAATTCAAGCATCCCGACTGTTTTGAGTGCTTCACGTGCAGCTTTGCGATCTTCTTCATTGTACCTCTGAAGAGGACCTTTATGACTCAGGCGACCCATGAGTACAACATCACACACTGTGATGGGAAAATCAAGGTTTGAGGAGTGATACTGGGGAACATACCCCACATACTTCCTCATATCCCGAGGATTTCCCCCCAGAAGCCTGACAGAGCCCTTGTCAGGAGTGATCAATCCAAGGATGACTTTCAGGAGAGTACTTTTGCCCCCTCCGTTCGGACCTATGATAGCCAGGAAATCCTTGTCCTTTACATTTAAAGTGACAGATTCCAGAACACGAACACCATCATAGCTTACCCATATATCCTTAAGTTCGATCACATCATCCATTTCAAGCCAGCCCTTTTTCAAATGCTTCTGCTACTTTTGCAAGGTTATCTATATAATCCTTTGCAAGCGGGTCGACTTCCACCACCTCACCACCAATCTCGTTTGCAATAGCCGACGCACTGACAGTACTAAAACCGGTCTGTACGAAAATCACTTTTATATTTTTCTCGTTTGCTTCATCGATAACTTTTTGCATATCCTTTACACTGGGCTCTTTGCCTTCGATCTCAACAGGCACTTCAATAAGGCCGTAGTAGTCTGCAAAATAACCCCATGCAGGATGATAAACTATGAAACTACTGCCCTCTTTACCGGAAAGAGTAGTTCTTATTTGCTCATCCAGTTCATCGAGCTCTGCAAGATATGCATTTTTGTTCTCAAGATAAATTGATTCATTCCCAGGGTCTATCTCCACAAGGCCTTCGTAAATATTATCCAGCATAATCTTGACGTTACCAGGAGATGTCCATATGTGAGGGTCAAGACCTCCTTCCTCTTCGTGGTCACCATCGGTTTCTTCCTCAGCACCATCCTCATCCCCATGAGCTTCCATTTCCCTCAAGGTTATACCTTCAGAGCAATCAATTATCATCAGATCAGGGTTCAGATCTGCAATCTTGCCCATTAGATTATCTTCAATGGTTATCCCTGAACCAACCATTGCATACATTTTTGCCTTGCTGAGATCTTTGAGCTGGCCAGGAGTGGGTTCATATGAATGAGGATCTGCACCAGGAGGCACCATGACAACTACTTTTACATTATCGCCTGCAATCTTTTCCACAAATTCAGCCTGCGGAAGTACACTTACAGCTACAATCATACCATCGCCCATATCAGATATCACATCTGAGGAACTTGGTTCATCGACACAACCGGCTGTTAAAATGATGAAAATAGAAAAGAGCATCATTTGAACCATCATACTTTTCTTCATAATATTACTCCACATATTTGTAATTACACCAAATTGTTTGGCATTATACCAATAATTAATCATTTAAAAATAACAGCAAAATACAATCAAAGAGAACCGCAGGAAATATGTTTTATTTTACCACAAACACCTACAGTCGGATGACCCATTGAACCACATATCCGATCTATAGCATTTTTGGAGACTAATGCCTCAAAACGAGACACCTCAGCACAGGACTCTTCAGAAGAGAGACCATAATGAGTCAGCATCAGGCTTAGTATATTGTGCCGGTTAACAAAGAACTCTGCATACTGTTTGCCCATTTCAGTAAGCTGAACTCCCCTGTAAGGAACATGGTCCACATAACCAGATTCGGAAAGGTCCGTTATAGTTTTGGTAGATGTCGATGGGTCGACATGCAACTCAGTAGATATATCGGTAGTCTTTACAAGACCACCTTTTTTCAAGAGGAATTTCAGATACTCCACTTTTTTAGGAGATAGCTCCAGCCCCGTGATTTCCTGCATGATACCCAATAACTAAGAACAGGTATATATCTCTTTTGAAAATAAGCCAATTCCCCATGTAATTTTTGGTATGCGCCCAATAATTAATAGTGCCTGGCAAACAAATGACTGCAAATCAGGTTGAAAGAATTGGAACAAATGGCCGGAAATATATTTGTACATACGACCAAGATTTAATGATGGGGTCAAAATGTTAATACAACAGATATTCACAGAAAAAATAGCACACAGCTCGTACATACTTGCAGGAGATAAAACCTGTGCGATCATCGATCCGAGACGAGACATAGAGATATATCTGGAACTTGCAAGAGACCTGGGAGTCAAGATCACACACATATTGGAAACCCATTTGCATGCAGATTTTATTTCAGGCCATATCGACCTTGCACAAAGAACCGGAGCTACAATATACACACCTAAAGCCGCAGATTGTGATTTTAGATCAGTTCCACTCGCTCAAGGAGACTCATTCTCCATAGAGGATATCAAACTGGATATTCTGGAAACACCCGGCCACACGCCAGAACATATATCGTATGTGGTCACCGACACTTCAAGAGGTCAGGAGCCAGTCGCACTTTTCTGTGGAGATACCATGTTTGTAGGCGATGTGGGAAGACCGGACCTATTCCCCGGAAGAGCAGAGGAACTTGCATCAAAGCTATACGATACTTTACATGAAAAACTGCTTAAGTTACCTGATTTCTGTGAGATATACCCTGCACACGGAGCAGGGTCACTCTGTGGAAGAGCCATGGCATCCAAAAGAAGCAGTACACTGGGTTACGAAAAGAATTACAATTATGCATTGAAAATAAATGACAGGGCAGATTTCATAGATTCACTGACAAACAATATGCCCGATGCACCTGACCATTTCAGCCGATGTACAGACATAAATCGTGTAGGACCGAAAGAAGTGAAAGATCTCACTATTCCGGATGCATTGGAAAATGACCGGTTTCGGGAAAAGATGAAGAATGCAATCATCCTTGACGTTCGCAGCTTTGAATCGTTCGGCGGACAACATATACCCCAGGCCTACAACATAGACAGAAATTCAAATTTCCCCACATACGCCGGATGGTTGTTACCACCTGAAAAAGACATACTCATAGTTTCAGACAACTATTCACAGGCATTCAATGCATGTACCCAGTTACACCGCGTAGGACTCGACAGAGTAGCAGGCTATCTCGAAAATGGAATGTATGGATGGGTAACAGATGGACTACCTACAAGACATGTTCCGCAAATATCATCAACTGAACTGCACGACAGGATAACTGCCGGGAAAGAGATGACAATATTGGATGTCAGAGCCGCGTCTGAGTATGAAGACTTCCACATAGAAGGAGCTATAAACATACCAGTACACGAATTAAGAGACCGCTATTCAGAGATCGAACATAATACTGAAACCATACTCATATGTGGGTCAGGACAAAGATCCAGTATGGGATGCAGTATCCTCCTGCAAAAAGGATTCTCCAATGTACAAAATGTAGCAGGTGGCATGACAGGATATGCTGCTGCCGGATATGGACCTGAATGCCCTATGTGTGTCCTCCCATGGGCACCCTTCAAAAATAAGTGAATGAATTAAACCGTGTGATTCCTCACGTGTAGTAGCCTCGATAGGATCAATCAAAAGGCATACCCTTGAATGTGAAAATTTCTTTCACCACGTAGATGAAATCCATAATTTCATCGATGGATAGCAGCAACAGCACCAGTATCAGGATTGCTATGAGCAGTTCTGAATAATCCGGAAGAGACTGCACCAGATGAGCAAAAGCGCCTACATGTCCATTTGCAGAATGAACCATATTATCACCTAAATAGAACTCTTACCAGCTACAATAAAAGTGTATCGATGATTGTTAATGTTTTTTGATTATAATCAATAATGCAGCAGAATTTGCATCAAGTTTCAAAATAATAGAAGAAATTAAAGATAATATAACCTTCACTTCAATAGACGACCACTAACCTCAAACCACATCGACCGGATCATCGAGGAAAAAACATTTTCTTTATACTCCATAACAGATTTCCCTTCTACCATTGCATCAACAGGAATTCTGTTGTATGGAAGCATGCCAACAACGCATATGCCATTATTCTTGCAATAAGCAGAAATTGTATGTGAAAGTTCCACATTGATATCGTATTTGTTGATACATACAACAACAGGTATCCTGAAATGTTGTGCCACCCCGATAACTCTTTCAAGATCATGTATTCCCGATACCGTCGGCTCCGTTACAGCAAGAACAAGATCTGTACCCGTGATTGCAGCAATCACAGCACAACCGGTTCCCGGCGGACCATCGATAAGTATCATATCGCTTCCGGCTTCCGATGCAAGCTCTGATGCTCTGCGCCTTACATCCGAGACTAACTTCCCGCTTGCCTCCTCCCCAATACCAAGTTTTGCATGGACAAGTGGACCGAATCTCGTATGAGAACAATAATATTCACCGGACTTTTTCTCAACCATACTAATGGCGTTTACCGGACAGACGTATTCACAGACTGCACAGCCCTCGCATTTGTAAACATCAATTACATTGTACCTACCAATTGCTTCAAACCTGCATGATGTAGCGCAGTTTCCACAACCGACACACATGTTTTTATTGATACTTGCAACCTTTAACCCGTAGAAATCATTCGTTTCAAATGTATCAGGATGTAAAACGAGGTGCATATCCGCAGCGTCAACATCGCAATCTGCAATAACTACGTTTTCAGCAAGTGCGGCAAATGAAGAAGTGATGGTCGTCTTACCGGTCCCGCCTTTTCCACTGATAACTGTGAGCTGTTTTACCATTCAGAAACCACCCTGATAGGAAATGAATTTGCATATATACCGGTAGAGCTCCCGGAAATTCTCTTTCCAAAGAGGCATCTGCTCCACAAAAGGAATTCCTTTTGAGTAAAGGACAGCTATTTCCCGGTCATCGGGGATTTTCATCAGAATAGGTATCTTTTCTGCCCTACAATATTCTTCGACTTTACCATCACCAATACCATGACGGTTTATCACAACCCCAAATTGCACACCAAGCTGCCGGACAACATCCACTGCAAGGATGAGATCGTTCAGACCAAATGGTGTTGGCTCTGTTACAAGCACACAGTAATCCATTTCTGCAACAGATGTTATGACAGGACATGCAGTTCCCGGAGGAGAGTCAATTATTGCAACCGTGCTTTCATCAATATGTGCCTGTAACTGCCTGATAACAGGTGAAGCCATAGGCTCACCAATGTTAAGAGTACCTTGCAAAAGTTCAGTATTAAAATACTCGTTAGTGCCTTTTTCAATAATACCTATTGACCGTTTCTTCTCTGTAATTGCATTTTCAGGGCAAACAAGAACACAGCCACCACAGCCATGGCATAATTTTGGAAACAGCATGATGCTACGGGGCAATTTAGCTATCGCATTGTACTGGCAGAACTCTGCACATTTGCCGCAAAGAGAGCACTTATGAGAATCCACTTCAGGAACTGTTATAATGACATCTTCCTGCTTTTTTAGATCAAATCCAAGAAAGAGATTGCAATTTGGCTCTTCCACATCACAATCCAGCAGTTGTGCATTCCCAAGGGCAAGTGCAAGATTGACGGCTACCGTCGTCTTTCCGGTCCCACCCTTGCCACTTGCGATAGCTATTTTCATGTACCTGGCACCTAAGAAAATTAATGGCAGTGCTCGTGGTCATGACCTTCATCATGTCCGTGCCCGCTGCATGAATTGTCCTGAGTAGCTTTTTTAAGTCCTGAGGATTCCCAGGCATTGATCGCATCCTGAACTTTGCCTGTGGCACCAATAAATACCTCGATGCCTGACTGCTCGAACATCACCACAGCTTTTCTTCCAAGACCACCACAGAGCATGACATCTACGCCTTCCTTTGCCATGATTTCAGGAGGCAAACCTATGCCACCGTTATGTTCACTTGTGTTTGGAATAACTGTGGATTCCTTTGTTTCGGTATCATACAATGTGTAGTAAGGTACCTTTCCAAAGTGCTGGCCAACTGTATCTTCAATTCCATTCTGCCCTATTGCTGGTATACATAATTTCATCTTTACACCTCTGATTTTAATATTTTAATGATTTCCAATGTCATTTTTAATGCGGTTATTAAAAGGAATATACACTAAACCGGATTCACAACTCACATTTTTGACTTGCCAGGAGAGTTTGCAGCTTCAATTGTTTCCAGTGAACCTGACCCATAGGCTTTGATGGCTTCAATGACCGGACCTGCTAATGATATCTTCATTTCTATGCCCTCAGATGACAGCAATGAGAATGCATTAGGACCGACACTGCCAGTTATCAGCACACCTATCCCTTCACCGATAATCTGTTGTGCTGCCTGGACACCTGCACCACCAGAAGCAGAACCCTGTCCGTTCGCAATTGATTCAAATTCCATTGATTCAGGATCAACTACCACAAAGTATTTGCATCTGCCAAAATGAGGATCAACTGGTGCTTCCAGACCAGTATCACTTGCTGTCACACATATTTTCATTACAATTCTCCTATATGAGTAATAAATCAATATACTCACATATGAGACCAAATATAAATATATATCCCACAACCATTATATAATTACACTCTTTTGAGCAATAATGAGTAAATACCCACCCCATATATATACAAAAAAAGCCAAGGTGACACTGAATGTTAACAATTTTTGAAGCAATAGTGCTTGGCATAGTTCAGGGAGTGGCTGAATGGTTGCCTATAAGCAGCGAAGGCATGACTACGCTCGTGATGCTAAACGTATTTGATAAAACACTTGCTGACGCATTGCCTATAGCCATATGGCTACATACGGGAACCCTGCTTTCGGCTGTTGTTTACTTCAGGACCGATATAAAAGAGATAATTGGCGAAATACCACAATACATCAGGAACAGGGACATCCGGGAGAAAAAGGACAGCGTAATAACATTCTTATTAATAGCAACCGCTATAACCGGAATAATAGGATTACCACTCATACTCTTTGCCACAGGTATGGCAGAATTCTCCGGCAAGCTTGCAACTGCCCTGATAGGAGGACTTCTTATAATCACAGGTCTGCTGCAGATATCTGCTGCAAAGAAAACAAAGAAAAGAGACCAACCTGTGATCACGGACTCTGTTGTTGCAGGAATTGCACAGGGATTTGCAGCACTCCCCGGAATCAGCAGGTCCGGCATAACCGTATCAACATTACTTCTGAGGGATATGGAAGCATCACAGGCCATCAGACTGAGTTTTCTTATGAGCATACCTGCTGTCCTTGCTGCAGACGTGGGAATCGGTGCAATGGGACTGCTAAGCTTCGACTCTTACTCAATACTTGCATTATTCTTTGCATTTGCATTTGGAATACTCACCATCGATATCTTCATCAAAGCAGCAAAAAGATTCGATTTTTCCAAATTCTGCATTGCTCTTGGAATACTCAGTATTCTGGCATATTTTGTGTGATGAGAATCATATTTTGCCACAAAAGAGAATAAATATATGAAGATTTCTGAAAACATATAAATATTACATTACTTAATGAGTGCATAATTATGACTTGCAGAGGAAGACCAAAATCACCCAGAAGAGTTGAGTGCTCACCTGAGGTGCTATATTTTAAACCACGTGGAGTCCCACTCAAGGAGCTTGAAACAGTATCCCTTGCAATAGAAGAACTTGAGGCTCTGCGACTGGCAGACCTTGAAGGATTGCAGCAGGAAGAAGCTGCTATCAGCATGGGTATTTCAAGAAGGGCTTTCTGGCAGGATCTTCAGAATGCAAGAAAGAAAGTAGCTATGGCCCTTATTGAAGGAATGGCCATAGAGATAGTCGGCAAAGACCCGAAAGACATAGGGTAATTGCCTAACCGACATTTGTTGTTTCATTATATTTCAAAACAGAACATTTCTAAAGGAGATTCCATATGACACAAAATATCCAGAGTGCAGCTGACCTTTTAAAGAAGCCAGAGGAACCAAAGCTCATCAGGAACATGAGAGCCATCAAAAAGAAGATAATGGTAATGAGTGGCAAGGGCGGAGTCGGCAAAAGCACGGTTGCAGCAAACCTGGCTGCAAGACTTGCAGAACGCGGGCATAAAGTAGGACTCCTGGATGCGGATATCCACGGCCCAAGCATTCCAAAGATGTTCGGCATTGAGGACCAGAGACCTACCGTTGATGAGAATGGCATTGTACCCATAAGCATCACAGAGAACCTTTCCGTGATGTCAGTAGCACTTCTTCTTGAGGACAGGGATGCACCTGTTATATGGAGAGGACCTGCAAAGATGGCAGCTATCAAGCAGTTCCTTGAAGACGTTTCATGGGGTAAACTGGACTACCTTATTGTAGACCTGCCACCTGGCACGGGTGATGAACCACTCAGCATTGCACAGCTGATCGAAAAGATGGAAGGAGCTGTCGTTGTGACAACCCCGCAGGATGTGGCACTTGTCAGTGTAAGGAAATCCATCAAATTTGCAGAGATACTCAAAGTACCTGTAATTGGCATTGTTGAGAACATGAGCGGTATAATCTGCCCTCACTGTGATGAGATGATAGACCTCTTCGGCAAGGGTGGCGTAGAGAAAGCATCCACAGACTTCAACGTGCCTGTTCTTGGAGAACTGCCAATGGACCCTAAAATTGCAGAGATAGAGGACAGCGGGAAAGTTCACACGGACATCAACGAAGAGATGCTCTGGGGCAAGAGTTTTGCTACAATTGTTGATTCCATAGAGCAATTTAAAAAGTAATTTCAATAAATCAATTTAAGGAAGAGATTTTCTCTTCCTTTTTAACTTTCCCGGTTTTTACATTAGGTTGGAAGGGATTCTAATTCTCAATCAGTATTTATAGTAAAAAAACAGACATTTCTGTATGGAAGTGGGGAGCCATAAAACAATTGACAGGCTTGACTTCAGGGACCCGACTGAGCTTGTAGACGATGCCCTCCTGAACAATAGCTGGCTGCTTAAAGAGAACTCGAACACACGCCTGAGTCCGTCTGTGATAGATCTGCATATTGCAGCACAGATAAAGAAACAGTATGCTCTTGAGAAACTTTACTCAAAGGAAAGTTCATGGGCTCATAAAGAAGGACTTATCCACATCCATGATCTGCACAGTCCATTCACGCCTTACTGCAATGGAATAGACGCCAGGATATTCCTGAAAGACGGACTGAGATTCCCGGATACGGTCAGCCTCCCTGCAAAACGTTTTGAATCTGCCCTTTACCATGCGATGTCCTTCATGGTACACTCACAACAGTTCTTTGCAGGAGCACAGGCAATTGATATGCTCAACTGGATGCTTGCCCCTCATCTTCATTTTGATGATATTAGTGAAGAACAGCTCAGGCAGATAGTTCAGGGATTCATGTTTCAGATGAACCAGTCCAATCGTATAGGTGCACAGAGTGCATTTACAAATATAGGCCTTCGGATAACATGCCCCCCCCTTATTGCAGACCAGAAAGCCATCTTTGCAGGAAAGGAGCTTGAGGATAGTTACAGCTTTTTTGAGGAGGAAGCAAGGACTATCTATAAAGTGATGATGGATGTTGCAGGAAACGGAGACGGGCAGGGCAGTCCATTCACCTTTCCACTGATAACCACAGCAATAACAAAAGACCTGGACTTCAATGACCCATTGTGGAAGCTGACCATGCAGGCAACTGCCTCCACCGGAGCACCATATTTTCTGAACCTCAAAGCCGATTACCTTGCTGATGAGACAGTACATGCAATGTGCTGTCGTCTTTTTGCAAAACATACCGGAGGAATCTGGAATGCAGGCGGCATGGGCAACGGATCGAACAAGGTAGTTTCCATTAACCTTCCCGGCGTTTCACTTCGAGCCAGGGACATGGATGAGTTCTTTGAAGAGCTTGACAATGTGATGGATATCAGCAAACAGGCACTGCTTGATGGCAACCGGATAATTGAAAAAGCACTCTATGAATGGAAAATACTTCCCTGGCTGTTGATGGTTACAGATGACGGAATACCCTATTACGAGTTTGAAAAACGCCACCTGACATTCGGAGTCGTTGGACTTAACGAATGCCTCATGAACCTAACAGGCGAGACACTTCCTGAGCAGCAGGGAACGGGACTTCAGATAATAAGCCATATGGCAGACAGGATACAACAATATTCCAGAGAAGATGAGATCGATTATACACTGGAACAGACACCTGCAGAGAGTACAGCTTACCGTTTTGCCATGATAGACCATATGAAGTTCAAAGAAGGAGCAAACGTTCAGGGAACCGATGATGCACCTTACTACACAAACTCTACCCATGTACCTTACAAGAGCAACATATCCCTTGTCAACCGTATAAAAACAGAATCAGTGTTCCACCCTTATTTCACAGGCGGAACCATTTGCCACATATGGATGGGAGAAAGTACCCCGGACCCGGGCGGACTTTCTGAATTCATCGACATGATCTCACAGACAGAACTTGCATATTTCTGTTTTTCACCGGACTTCTCAATATGCATAAACGGACACAGTTCAAAAGGACTCCAGGAAAGCTGCCCGCAATGTCAGGGCGAGATCGTTGACCATATCTCCAGAGTCACAGGGTACTACGGACATGTAAACAACTGGAATCCGGGGAAGATAAAGGAGTACGAAGAGCGGCACAGGTACAGAATGGATTGCAGGCAGAAAGATAAATAAATGTCAGAACCATCAGAACAGTATGGATTTTAAGAGTGAAGCATCGTTCAAATGGCTTTATTCACAGGAGATAACAAAAGTAAAAGATCTTGCACGTATAGTTCAGGCAAGTTATCTCTGGAATGAGGAAAACAACCACACTGAGGAACTTACAGAGAAACTGATAAATTCGAAAACCGAGAATTCCTGGAATTCCGATCTGCGAGACACCTCACGAGCTGCTTCAGCTCTTACACTTAAAGGCATTGTGTCTTCAGGTATTGAAAAGTGGATCCTATCAAAACAAGCCGAAAGCTCCTGGAATAACGATGTTTATGACACCACATATGCATTGATAGCACTTGCTGATATGGGCTCATATAACCGTGAAGGATGTGACTGGCTCATTGATAATTATGGAATAAAGTGGGAACATCCAGGAACTACTGCCCTGATAATCACCGCCCTGTCAAAACAGGCAAAACTTGAAAATGAAGTTATCTTTAGCGATTTTATAGAGGAACGTGCCAGATGGATAATCTCACAACAAGAAAGTGAAGCTGCCTGGAAAACACTGGCCACCAGTAACCTTGTAATTCAATCACTGATCCTTACAGGACATAAAGATGAGACTGCCATTCCGCTCAAATGGATATTATCACACATTAACAGCAACGGATCATGGGGAAAAAAAGGAGGCGACATCAATACAACATCCCTGTCGCTTATCACCCTCTGGCAATATAGGGAATAAAACTATTTTACAGGCAAAAGTATGTGAATGGAAGTTCCTTTTCCTTCTTTGCTATCGGCCCACATGTCCCCTTTGTGCGCCACAATGATCTTTTTGCATATGTAAAGACCAAGACCATTGCCCCCATACTTACGCGTTGAGGAACCATCGGCCTGATAGAATCTGTTGAATATATGAGGAAGATTCTTCTCGGAAATACCAATCCCATTATCACTTATCTGTATGTGTATCTTACTGTTATCCTGCAAAGTGACAGAGATTGATATTTTCCCACTTTCCGGGGTGAACTTCACTGAATTGTCAATTATGTTTACGAATACCTCTTCAAGATAATCCAGGTCACCTTCTATAAGTGGTATATCAGAAGGAATTAACTTTTCAATTTCATGCCCTTTACTGGTAATCTCTGGAGACCGATCATGTATTGCAGCATCTATTACCTCGGATATCCTGAGAGGAAGGAAAGTGTATTCAACATTTCCACCTTCGGTTATACTGACGTAGAGCAGAGAATCGATAAGCCTCTTCAATCTTTCAGAACTGAGCATTACCTTTTCCATGGCATCTTTTTGCTTTTGGTTCAGTTCACCCAGTGCTTCCTCATACATCAGTTCACTGTATCCTTTAATTGGGATAAGTGGAGTCTTTAGTTCATGCCTCAGGTTTGAAAGGAATTCATCTTTCATCCTGTCAAGGGACTTTAGTTCCTCATTAGCCTTTGCAAGATCTTGAGCATACTGGTTCAGGGCTTTTTCTGCGGCTTTGCGTTCGGTGAAATCTTCAACGACACATACACCGCCCATGAACTTTCCCTCATCTGATATGACCGGGCTGAATTCTGCTTTGATAGGAATTACTTTATCGGAGAAAGGAGAGCAGAAGTCATCCTCATAACTTGCAGGAATTCCTGCAAGTACCTGCATAATGGCTTTTTTGATAGAGTTATCATCATCAAATGATTCTACGATATTGAAACCGATAACGTTGGAGATAACACTTTCTTCTGGCACGCCCATGATCTTCACAAGGTTTTCGTTGCATTGGGTAATGACACCTTTCTCATCAAAATGGAAAATACCCAATGGGGATTTTTCAAACATCATGCGATATTTGTTCTTGGCAATGAGCGTTAATCTTTCTTTCATTTTTCTTTTGGAGATATCATTGATGATAGCACCGTGGAAAACCTCACCCTTCAGCCTTGTTGTTGTGATAGCCAGTTCTAAAGGGAATTCCGTACCATCTTTACGCAAACCAGTTACTTCTATTATTTTTCCCACTACGGGAGACTTACCAATGGATATAACCTCATTCCATCCTTCGTGTGCCTTACGATATCTTTTGGGCATTATCATACCAATGGGCTTCCCGAGCATCTCGTCCCTACCATATCCGAAGAGTTTACTGGCGTTCTTGTTCCAGAAAGTAATCATTCCGGTGTAATCAGAAAGCACCAACGCATAAGGAATAGAATCCAGATGAGAAAAAATCATTTCAGTATCGAAGAGTAACTCCATTTCAAGGTCTTTTTTTTCCTGAATATCAGTACAGGATAAAAGAAGTGCCTTATCCGAAGATATTGTATCCTTCAACAAGCTAGTATTTAGAAGAAAGGTTTTTGGTATCCTGTCATACCCCATAATTGATGTTTCCAGGATTCTTGGCTCGGCACCATCATCTGATAGAACCGATGAGAAAAATGAGAGAACATCTTCTTTTTCACATTCCTGAATACATAGGTCTGAAAATATTTCATTTGAGATGTCTTTTTCATCGAAACCGAAAAACCTTCGTGCCTTTTTGTTTGCCAGAATTATCCGGTCATTCTCATCAATTACAAGTATAAAGGAATCCAGAAGGTCAAAAAAAAACTGTGAACGCTCAATTTCAGAAAAAGGTATTTCAGTACCGAGTATCCGGACCGAATCCTCTTTAGTGTGAGAGTTATCACTCTCGTTATCCGAAAAATCGAGTGTTTCTTTTTTTGTGGCCATCTATACACCTATGAACCGGACAAAACATTGTAGAGAATCTACATTGATAATACCCAGATGCATGTAATTATATTGGAAGTATAATATATAATATTTAGTATTTGATTTCTTATTGTATATAAACCCTAATAAAAAAATAATAGTTAAAACTGAATTCATACTTAGAATTGAAATAGAATACTGACCTTTTGAGTAGCATTTATAATCACAAGGAACTATTGAAGTAGACAGAGTGACCTAAGATGAGTGAAAATTCAATAAAATATCATGAGGATTCCAATACTTTTATTGCCGGCAAAAAGAGCTACTTTGAAGAAGATACCAACATTGATGGGAACTTCATAGTTGGAGCAGGTTCTAATTTCTGGAAGGATCTAAATGTGAAAGGGATCCTGAAACTTGGAAAAGGAACTTTTGTGAAAGGAAATATAAAAGCAGATGAGGCTATCATAGGTTCAAACTCAGAGATCAAAGGTAATGTCGAAGTGTCGGGTGAACTTAGGATATTAGATACTGTTGAGATAAATGGTTCTGCTGTTGCAGGAAAAGAAATGCTTGTACGCCCCGGCTGCAAAATAAAATCTGCAAAGGCAAGCAGCACAATGGAACTTGTCGGAAAAGTCAGTATAAAGGAAATAGAATCAGGAACTAAAGTAATTGTGCGTTCGGAATGAACGCAAAAATAATTATTTACCTTGTTCCTTCAGGAGAGACTTCAATATCCTGTCACGAAGTAAATTTGCTTCAAGGCTTGTTCTCTCACGAGGCCTTGGAAGATCTACCTTGATTATTTCCTTTATTTTTCCAGGACGTGCACTCATCAACACTATTTTATCAGCCAGGAACACTGCCTCATCCACACTGTGCGTGACAAACAGGATCGTAATGTGTTTTTTTTGCCATATTTCCAGTAATTCCTGCTGGAGAATATTGCGTGTCTGAGCATCCAGTGCCCCAAAAGGTTCATCCATCAGCAGAACGGAAGGTTCGTTTGCAAGAGCTCTTGCGATAGCCACCCTTTGCTTCATGCCGCCTGACAACTCATATGGATAGCTGTTCCTGAATTGCTGGAGTCCAACCAGTTCAAGGTATTTTTCAGCGGCTTCAAGCGCATCTTTCTTTTTAGCACCGCCCATGATCGGACCAAAGATAATGTTATCGATCACCGATTTCCAGGGAAAGAGTGAATATTCCTGGAAAACCATTCCCCTATCCGGACCAGGGGAGTCTATTTTCTTGTCATCCAGATAGAGTTCACCACTATCAGGTTTATCCAGACCTGATATTATCCTGAGCAAAGTCGTTTTTCCACAACCAGAAGGACCTATAAAGCATACAAACTCCTTATCGGCCACCTCCAGACTGACATTGTCCAGTGCAAGTGTGGAGCTATCACCATCTTTTATGAACTTACGGGAAACATTTCTTACTTTTACCGTTCCCATTTATATCACGACTCCTTTACGCCATTTGAGTAGCTTTCCATCTACATAATAACGCAGCAACCTGTCAATGAGCAATCCAAGGAAACCAAGTATCAGCATGTACACAAGTACAAGGTCCATGTTGTGCAGATAATAATGGTGCCATATCTTGTAACCAAGACCGTTTCTGCTTACACCGAACATTTCTGCGGCAACGAGACACATCCAGCCAACTCCCATGGCAATCCTGATACCAGCAGCAATTGAAGGAAGTGCATAAGGAAGAGCCACATATCTGATCAATTCACGGTCAGTGTTACAGCCCAACACCTTTGCCGCCTCCACATAAACGCGGGAGACGCTCTTAAAACCCGTAAAAGTGTTTATTATAATTGGAAAGACAGCACCGATAAATATTAGAAAACCTGCTGCAAGAGGATTGAGACCAATCCATATGATGGCAAAGGGAATCCAGGCAAGTGGCGGAATAGGGCGAATGATCTCTATCAAAGGATCGACTATACGATCGATCGTGCGGAACCATCCCATTATCATCCCTACAGGAATGCCAATTATAAGTGCAGAAAGCAGACCTATCCAGAAATGCATAAGACTATAAAGAAGGTCTACAAGTAAGACCGGAAGTTGGTAATCCAGACCAAGGAAACTTAATTTTGCATCTTTTGCTATAATTTCCAGGAATGCAAAAGTAACATCTGTAAAACTTGGCAGGTAAAATTTGTTCTGCACAATGTAAACAGCTATGAGTTGCCAGAGAATGACCGCAGAGATTATAGATACTATTTCCACACTTTTTTCACTCAGGGCCTGAAGATGTTTTTTTATCATAATTCCTCCGGTTAGTGGAGATAAAGAACTCCGGAATGAGAATAGAAATGCCTACTTATTATTTAAATTAGTATCAAAAAAAAGAAAAATTATTGATCTAGAGCTTCATAGAAGCTCAGATCAAATATGTCATCCTGTGTAAGAGGGGTGCTGATATATCCCAGTTCATACTGCACCTGTGCATAGTCCACAGTGGAGTTGATTATGAGATTTGGATCTGCAACCCATGTACCATCCCATTCATTAAGTGACTGCTTTACCAGTTCTACATCCCAATCCTGGTCATCTGCAAATATCTGTGCTGCTTCATCCAGATTCTCAGAATTGTATTCGGTTGCACGTACATGAGTTTCTACGATCTGCTGAACTATGTCAGGGTGTTCTCTTATAAGCTCACCACTTACTGCAACAACACAACATGCATGATCCTGAAGCATTTCACCGGATGATACAACTGACCTGCCTGTACCTTCACTTTCGATCATTGCCGGAGCTGGGTGTGGAAGGAAAACTGCATCAACCTGTCCTGCAGAAATAGCTGTCATTGCATCTCCCGGACCCATACCAAGGATCTCTACATCTTCTTCAGGGTCAATACCGTTCTCTTTCAACCAGTTCTTAAGTAGAGTATCCTGAATTGTTCCCGGAGGGAATGTTGCAATTTTAAGTCCTCTGAGATCTTCAGGGCTTTCATAAGGAAGCTCGGTGCGAAGTACAATATCTGAACCCTGTATCTGGACTGCAGCTACGATCTTTGCATCCAGACCACTTGCAAGAGCTGAAATGACAGGTGCTGCACCGACATATGCAACATCGATATCTCCTGCAAGCATGGACTGCATTTCAGGTGCTCCGGTAGGGAAGAGATTGTCATTGATCTCCACTATTCCGTAAGGTGCAAGATCTTCGGCCCACCAGCCTTTATCTCTTGCAGTGATGTATGCTATCTGATGAGTGCTTGGCTGGTAACCAAACGTGAGTTCTGTGATTGTTGCTGCCTGTCCCTCTTCCTGCTCTGTTGGTTGTTCAGTACATCCGGAGATGAATACTGCTGCTATCAGAGCAAAGACAAAGAATAAAGTGGAAGTTAATTTGATTGTCTGTTTGTAATTCACATTACCACCTTGAGTAATAGATAGATAATTTAAAGGCACGATTCAATATATTATATATATTTCTACATTTAAGGGATGCGATGGTCTAAAAGTATTAATTGATGAGATACCTTTACCTTAATAGGGCATTAAAAAGTACAGGCGTGTGTGGACATGAGTGCTGCTGATAAAATAATAGATGCTGTTTTTGAATCTGACGAGAGTTTCAGGAAAATTCTTTCCAATACGATAAAGGAAGAACTGAATATGAATATGGCAGAGTTTGCCGAGAATGCAGGCATTCCTGCCAGTACTCTTTATAAAATTATGTCCGGAAAACGGGAACCAAATGTGAAAACACTGAGACACATAATAAAAACGGTTAAGAAACTTGAAGGTTCTGAAAAAGGTGAGTTCATTGCTGTTATTGCTGCCAGGCCAGTACTTGATAACATCAGTGAGACTAAAAGAAAGATATGCGGAAGTCTTTGCACAATCAGGGAATACTCAGCAACCTCTATGGAAGAGGCCATAATCGCTGCAGTTCGTGCTGAAAGAGATGGAGCAAAGGCGCTGGTATGTGCACCAATAGTAAGTCCCACAGTTGAGAAAATACTGAGAATACCTGTTGCCACAATAATGCCAAAGAACAGTCTTTTAGAAGCTATAGAGCTTGTGGCAAAAAAAATAAGTTAAAAATAAGATAAAAAGAGTTATCGGAGGTTTCCGATCAACTCTTTTACTGCTTCAATTGCTTCAGCTGCTTTTGCCTGTGCTATTTCTACTGTCCATCCACCTGCTGTGAAAAGATAGGCTGCCCCACCCACTGCTGCAAGTGCGATCGCTCCGAGCACGTAGAATACAGTACCGGATTTCTCAAACACTTCATAGGTGGTAGTAAGGTCACCAACTTTTACCTCATATGTTCCGGGCTCTTCCTCTACATGAGTGAACTCAATTGTAGTAGAATTACCAACAGAGAGACTTACAAGCTGTGAATCAACGACTACATCATCAATCTTAAGGTCCACAGTATAATCGCCTGCTGCGGTACCCGTGTTAGCAATGTCGACGCTGATAGTAGCTTCTTTACCCTGCTTTATTTCAAGAGGAGAGATATCCAGGTTGCTGAACTCAAAATTAGCTGCAAGCTCAGCGACCTTCAGATCAAGCTCTGCTTCAAGAAGACCTGATTTAGTAGCAATGAGCTTGTGAGTACCGGCTTCGGTTGCAGTGTAGGTTATAGTACCATCACTATCAGTGGTACCAAGAGACTTGCCATCAAATGTGACTGATGCACCTGAAACGGAATCGCCGCCAATGGCTTTCAGAACAAAGATAGTCATAGATGTGCCTTCGTAAACCTCATCAGGTGAGACTTCTATACTCATCTTCTTGGTCTCATCATCAGCATCTATAACTTCAAGGTCTTCTGAACCAGAGGCATACCCATCCTTCTCAGCTGTAATCTCAAGTTTGCCTGCTTCTGTAGGAGTATAATCCAGCTCACCATCATTGTCGGTTGTTCCAATCGTTGTGCCTTCTACCTTGATAGTAGCATCACCAATTGATGCACCACGTGCAGTTACAGTGATAGTTATTTCGTCTCCTTCTGTGATGGTGGAAGCGCTCAGATCAATTTCCAGTGTCTGGGAAGCTGCAGTTGTTACTTCAACAAAAGGATAGTATCTGAGTGTGTTTGAGTCTGCTACCTTTATGCCCACATCACCCATCAATTCAATTTCCTTGTCCCTTGTAAGTGAAATAGCATCCTCATTGCTCATCTCGATTGAATCAGCATTAAAGGTGTCTACTTCCATCTCACCATAGGTGTCACCGCTTTCCAGGGTAATGTAATCCTCTGAAATCTGGAAGATACCTTCAACAAAAACAGCATTACTTTCACTGCCCCTGAAGACCTCATTAAAGTGGATTATAATGAGAGCTACATCATCTGAGTCACCAAGGTCTGTCTCATAGACATAATCTGCGTCTGAAGATACAATGCCAGAATCTACTTCGTCCCCGTCCTGATACAGTTCAACGAGTACACGCTCACCATTTGTATCAACTTCTACTATGTCCAGAGTGTAGCCTTCTTCAAGAATCAGTGATGAACCTGAATAGACTGAAACCTTTTCATCCTCATCCATCAGGACCTTGGACAACTGGCCATCGGAAATGAGACTTACATCATCCACGCCATCAACATCTGTATTGTCATTATAGCCTGCGAAATACTTCTCAGCCATGAAACCTATAACATCGAACTTACCCCAGTCGGAATGTTCGAATTCAACGGATTTGGCAGTACTTGTATATTCAAGGGCACCTGCAGGTATTTTCCTGCCGTCAATGGATGTTAATTCAAGTCTTTCTGTCTGGATACCTTCATCAATATCGTAGTAGAAACCTTCAAAGTTCAATGGTGTCCATGTGAGCTTATCACTGCCTTCTGCGACAGTACCACGAAGTTCGTATGTACCAGGGTCTGACATATCCACATAGGGAGCAAACCTGAGAACATCATTGTCATCAGCGACTATGAGCTTAATCTTGCCCATGAGAGTGATTGACTTTCCTTTGGAAAGGGAAACTGTTCCATCATTTTCCATTTCTATTAAATCCTCATCAATCCTTGTAATCTCCATCTCGCCATAACTTTCCCCATCATCAAGTTCAAGGTAATCATCGGATATCTGGAAGATACCTTCAACGAAAACAGCACTTGTTTCCGTACCACTGAATACCTCATCGAAGTGAACAGCAAGTATTACAACATCATCAGCATCGCCGAGGTCATCCTTATAGACATAGTCACTACCACCGGCAACTACGTCGCTGTCCAGCTCATCACCGTCTTTTGTAAGGGTGACAAATACACTGTTACCATTCACATCAACTTCAACTATGTTAAGCTCATAACCATCTTCAAGAGTGAGTGATGAACCAGCATATGCGGACTCTTTCTCGTCGTCATCAATAAGAATCTTTGATAACTGACCTGCAGACATCATGCTTACTTCTTCAACACCATCAATTGTAGTGTTAACAGTGTATCCTGCAAAGTATTTCTCTGCCATGAAACCTATGATTTGATATGAACCCCATTCACTGTGCTCGAAATCAGTTTCAACCGGTCTTGTCTCATAGACGATGTCACCGTCACCCAATGAGCTGTCAATATCGGATATTGTCATACTTTCAGAACTCAATCCAGATTCCAGATCATAGAAGAAACCGGAGAAACTTTTTGCATCCCAAGTATATGTATATGAGTGCTCGCCATCATCTTCCCATATTCGGTCACCCGTTGAATATGTTTGTGGATATGTGCTTGTAGTATTCGTAACATCAGTAGTATTGATGTTACCTGAATCATCAACTGTATGGAGTTTTATAGTGTAACTTGTACTTGCACTCAGATTACTTGCTGTTGTATAGTATTCTGTGGATACATTTTCAATAAAGACATTATTAATGTAAACCATACTGTAATCAAAATCAGAATCTGTTGGGTTAGTCCATGTCCACTTTATCCAGTTGCTTCCTTTCTCATCCACTTCCAAGGAAGTTACGCTTCCTGGAGCAGTTGTATCAGGTCCGCTAGGAGTATCAACACTTGCATCATCAGTGGCGGTGCCTCCATCGTTGCCAGTCAAATCCTTAGTAAGAATTAAAATAGTGTGTGAACCAGATGCCAATCCTGTTGCATTGTAGGTGGTAGTTGTATTTGATACAGTGGCTACCTCACTACCATCTATAGAAATCACAGATTGATTGAAATCGGAGTCAGTTGGATTGGTCCAAGACCATAAAATCCAATCAGAACCTGTTGAACTTTCAGCAAGACTGGTCACAGCAGCCGGACCAGTAGTGTCCGATACTGATGCAGTACTTGCATCATCGGTGGCAGTGCCTCCATCGTTGCCAGTCAAATCCTTAGTAAGAATTAAAATAGTGTGTGAACCAGATGCCAATCCTGTTGCATTGTAGGTGGTAGTTGTATTTGATACAGTGGCTACCTCACTACCATCTATAGAAATCACAGATTGATTGAAATCGGAGTCAGTTGGGTTGGTCCAAGTCCATAAAATCCAATCAGAACCTGTTGAACTTTCAGCAAGACTGGTCACAGCAGCCGGACCAGTAGTGTCCGATACTGATGCAGTACTTGCATCATCGGTGGCAGTGCCTCCTTGGACACCAGTAAAATTTGTAGTAGCAATTAAAATAGTGTGTGAACCAGATGCCAATCCTGTTGCATTGTAGGTGGTAGTTGTATTTGATACAGTGGCTACCTCACTACCATCTATAGAAATCACAGATTGATTGAAATCGGAGTCAGTTGGATTGATCCAAGTCCATAAAATCCAATCAGAACCTGTCGAACTTTCAGCAAGACTAGTCACAGGACCTGGCAATCCTAATGCCAATCCTGTGAGCATAATTAGGATTGATCCAAATAAAATGAATTTGAGTTTATTTCGCATTCTAAAACTTCCTAAAGTTAAATATCAATATCGTAAACTATATGTCCTAATCTAATCCCCCAATTGTAGATAACCTTTACGATTTATCGTCAGGTTTTGCCCGTTACGGCAACTAATGACAGTACCAACTTCCTGACCAACTACTTCACCTATAACATTTAAATAACATACGCTTTGAGCAGATTCTAACATTTCAGGCGAAACTGTGAAAAGCAGCTCGAAATCCCCGCCTGTGTAAAGTGCAAATTCTGTCAGAATATCAGTATCATATGTAATGAATTCTGAGAGTTCAGCCTGTATGGGAAGAGCATCTTCTTCTATCACGAAACCTACGCCATTAAGATCAGCAAGGTCGTGCAGGGACATGGCAAGGCCGTCACTTGTGTCCATCATACATGTTACAGCACCTGAACGTGCAAGTTCCATTGCATCCATGACACGTGGGATTGGTGTGAGCAATTTATTGAGAAGGCTATCAGGAACATCTATGTTTTGTTCTATAGCATGAAGTGCGGCTCCGGCAGAGCCTGCAAAACCTGTAACACAGACCTTGTCACCGACTCTGGCACCTTTTCGGGTCAGCAGTTCTGATTTTTTGACTTTTCCAAGTGCTGTACCTGTAATTGTCAGTTCGTCGTGGGTATCAATATCCCCACCAATAACGGAAGTACCACAGAATTTGGCACAATCATCCATCCCCTTTGAGATACCCTCAACAAAAGCGATGTCAGTATCCTTGGAAAAACCCATGGCCGAAAGAAAACCTATAGGACGTGCACCCATTGATGCCACGTCACTGAAATTTACAGCAGCCGACATCCATCCAATCTGCCAGGGAGTCATCTGAAGAGGAAAATCTGTTTTTCGATGCAGCATGTCCGTTGTTATCACCATATACTCTTCTTCAGAAATATCGATAACCGCACAATCATCAGTCCCTGATCCGATGCGAACATCAGGATTACAACCAACATTGAAAATACCGGATAAACGCTTTATCAGTGAACGTTCACCAATCTCAGATACAGGAGTAGAACCATTCATATTTTACCTGCTATTTTGATGTGACTATATATAATTACTCAAAGTGAAGGATATACTACAAATTATAAACTAATAGAAATGCTTCTTAGTAAATAAATTTTGTTGATGTGTAAACATCAGCGAATAGTACTAAGCCAGAAAAACGAATCATCTACGTATTCTTCTCCTTACAGCAACAAATGTTCCGCCAAAAACTGCAACGACGATAACCAATGGAAGAAGGTATCCCACAAGTACTATCAACGCATTTACCATTGAGATAAAACCATTTACAGATTCTGATATCGCATCCCTGATACCCCATGAACGCGTAATTGGTCGTGGTTCTGTGACATGTATGTTGATTGTTGAGAACTCGATCCGGTCTTCAAGATAATTCAGCCTTCCTGTAAGACTCTCTATCTCACCACGCACCCTTTCAAGCTCTTTTTCCACGCTCAGGACATCTTCAACCGTTACGGTCATGTTGAGTATTTCCTGAAGACGCGTTTCCTGCCTTTCAAGATTATCCAGACGTGCAGTTATATCGATATACTCTTCTGTGACATCCTGGGCACTTACACTCTTGGAAGTAACTTCACCAAGGGATTCAACATTCTCAAGGAATAAAGGATATTCAGACTCAGGAACCCTGACCGTAATGTATCCTGCTTTGCCCACATTTGAATCATAGTATGAATCGTAGACCGAGGAACTTGCAACATAGCCACCTGAAGCCACTGCCATCTTTGAAATCTCATCCACACCTGCAGAAGCATCACTGACCTTTATTGTCATATCAACAGTTGTTATCGTCTTGCGATCAACCGAAACTGAAGAAGCTCCACCATAATCCGCTTCTGTCGAAACCATATTTTTTGCAGAAGAATCATCATAGTATTCCGTAGTAACAATATCTGCAGATTGCGAATAAGTTTCTTCCCTGACCGCCATGCATCCGGAGACAAGAGTCGCCATAAGTAAAAGAACAATTATTGTAAAGCTACATTTGATTTTCATTTAATCACCCAAACATGATTTAAGCATGATTAAATGATGGACAGGGAAGTATTAAAAAATTGTTTAAACTTCAAACGGAGTTGAAGTTAATCTTTTCGTTGCCTTTCTCTTTGCTCCTTACATAGATATTATCCAGGAACTCATGAGCAACAGGTGCAAGTTCAAGAAGCTCATCCCTGCTTAAAGGTTTGATATCCCTGAGAGATTCAAGCATGGCATTTTCAGCAAAACCCTGCTGGAGGACATAAGTAACATCACGTCTGCCTGTAAGCTCATTAATTGACCTTGCAATATTATACACTTCATCCGAACTTCCCATGAAATCCCGGATGATGGTTGTCCTTAACTCAAGGTTAACATTGTTATCGAGAACCAGATAGATTGATTCGGCTACTTTTTCTATTACTACCTGCGGATTGATATGAATGTCAGTATAATCATTGCAGCCAATTGCCTTTGCATAGCTTTCAGCATCATCAAGCGGAGCTTTTACATCTATAAAGAATTTATCCACAAGACCTTCTTTGATCAATTCAGCCATTACATGAGGGTAATAGCCATTGGTATGAATACCAATAAGCAATCCATTTTTTTTCGCAAATTTTGCGAGCTGAATCACAGCTTCCTTCTGCATCAGTGGTTCCCCACCGGAAAGAACGACACTACTGACGAAGGGCCTGGATTTTTTTATTTCAGCTTCAAGTACTGAAGCATCTACAAGATTGGATTCAAAAAGAAGTGCATGGTTCTGGCAGTATGGACACCTGTAAGGGCAACCACGTAAAAAAAAGACGATTGACACTTTCCCGTGCCAATCTACTGTTGATATGGGAACAGTGCTCCCATAGTTTACTTTCATACGTATCAGATCATGTCTGAGGAGCTGTAGCGCATCCTGTCTGCAAGTTCCTGCCTCTTACCATTGTTCCATCCACCGACAGCCTGCACATATCCGGTTACTCTGGACATCTGCTCAACATGTGAGGAACCACAGTTGTCACATGCTCCCTTCAGGCCGGACATCATGTGGAAGTCATCAAGACATACGGTCATGTCCTTGGTGAAGGCAAAGTAACCTATCTGGGTGTTCTTTGCAATGTTCATTGCGAACTCCTTAAGGCCCTTTGCATCAGGAGCACCTTCACCCATCCAGATATGACAGATGTTTCCTCCGTCAACGATAGGGAAGAACACATGCTCAATGTTCATCCTGTCAATCAGTGATATGTTGGCACCCGGAGGTACATGAGTACCATTGGTGTAATAGACAGGCAGATCAGTGGTCTTTCTGAGGTTCGCAAGAGCGGCTTCCTTGTCACCCTTCACAACTTCGAGTACACAATCCCGGTATTCCTCATGAAGCATGTCGGACACGGAGAATCTCTGACCTGTAGTTTCAGCAGGAGTACGTGCAAGAGCTATTTCCAGGCCATGTTTCTGGCTGAGCTCATTAGCGTACATTTCCATCTCAGTCATCACTCTGATGGCGAATTTGAATGAATCCTTAGACTCATGTAGCTGGGAACCTGTGTGATATTGCACCATTTCATTGATGCCTATAACACCTATTGTACAGACAAGTGCATCAATATCAACTGCAACAGCACCCTTTTCACCTGTTATAGGATCTTTTGGCCTCTGTGTTGCAAAAGGCATCCTGTTATTCTCGATGATGTTATCCATCCAGCTGCGCTTTGTCTTGAAGAGACCTATACACTGATCCATAAGATTCTTGAGGTCTGCAAACAGGACAGAATCGTCACCGTTAGCCCTGTATGCTGCCCTTGGGCAGTTAAGGGACACGACCTGCCAGGAACCCATTGAGAAATGTTTTCCATCCTTGAACAGGAGCTTGTCATCAAAACTGTCATCTGCATCAGCGTTTGCTGAGAACTGATATGCACAGCATTGATAACAGGATATACCTTCCCCTGAACCTCTGTATTCAGGTAGCTGGTTATCGAAATACGGAGTACCGAACTTTGCTGCAAGTTCAAAGGTCATGTCATAGAGTGCCTCATAGCCCGGAAGGTCAGGATGTGCCTTGTTGAAGAATTCATCCTCCTGCATGAAGTCTGGCTCGATGGATATCTCAGGCTTGGGGAAATTGAAAGGTTTACCCCAGTTGTCACCTTCGATCATTACGTCCATAAGTGCCTGGAATGAAAGACGTACCTCACGCTCGAACTCACTGTAGGTGCGCTTCTGGGTACCGTTGGTACCGTCATGTACGCGTCCCTTGTAAACAGCTGGCTTATCCTTCCAGAGTTTTGGTACACCCGGAGACAGCTGAACGGAGGAGAACACGACCTGTCCGCCACGGGCTACCATCATCTGGGTCATCTCGTACACGAACATCTGCATGAGCTGTTTTATATCATTGTAACTCTTGCCCTCAAGGTATGGAGCAAGGAATGTCAGGAAATTATAGAATCCCTGGCCACCTGCGAAATTGGTCTGTGCACTTCCCAGAGCCTTCACTGCATGGAGTATAGCTACCTCTGCCTTCATTGCAGGACCGGCGACACTTGCCTTTGCACCTGAACCGTCTGGCATGAGACCATAATAGAAGAAATACCTGAGATCCCAGTCCTGGCAGAATGCACGGGTTCCGAGGTACTCAAGATCATGAATGTGAATATCACCGTTAAGGTGCATGTCAGCAAGTTTTGGAGGCAAGAGAAGCAAATATTGTTCCTTGGAAATCTTATCAGCTTTCTTCTTATGGGAGGTTTCAGCATTTTCCTGGAGATTTGCGTTGTCATTTGCCTCAAACCCACTTCCGAGGTCAATCTCACAGGCATCATATACAGGAGTACCTATCCTTGTGGAGACATTTCTCCATTCAACATGGCCCCTCTGAAGAAGTTCCATGTTCACGATCTCTCTTATAAGTGGACCTGAAAGAAACTTAAGATCAAGGCTTCTGATAAGACGCTCTACTTCTTTTGCAATGTCATGAGCCTCATCCTTTTCGATGCCAGGTTTGCCATGGAACCTCTCAGCAAGCTTTGTCTCCTTCAGCAACTGATTGACAATTACACTACGGTCCCAATCGACCATGTGACCTGCTGTGGTACGCACCTTTGGCATTATAGAGATATCATGGCCATCGAGTGTCTTCTGTATAGCATGCTGTTTTGTTAATGGTGTCATACTGATATCTGTCCTCTCATTTTCCTCTGCGTGAACCGGCATGTCAGTTCCCAAGTCTGACCTGTCAAGTCCTGTCTTTCCCTTTTTAGTAGCACATACGTCCATCATTCCACCTCAATTTTATTGCACTTAGATTATGCTACCCAGGACTTCCAGATTCACGTCAGGACCATTGAACAGTTCCTTATGTGTTAAAAATTCATCGCCGATCTGGAGTACCGGGGCAGTCATGGTGAAAACACCATTGAATTTAAGTTCGGTCAAAGCTTCAGGAGTAGACATATCTGCAGTTGTGAAAGCAACTTCCTTTGACGTAAGTACCTTCTTCAGTTGCTCGCATTTCGGGCAAGTCTTTGTTGTATATATAACCACTTCAACCATTTTCTCGCGTCCCTTCATAGTATATAATTACTTTATTATATTAGTGCCATTCTGGAGAGGAACAACAATGCCAGATGATAAAAACATAACCAAGCAGCATTGTTATTATAATTACCTTGTTTTCCAGAAGGTAAATTATACAAATGGCATATAGCTTAATAATGGTTTTTCAAACATCGTTTGAATATACAATGGAGAATATTAGATCATAGATGAAACATATATGATAACATATTGTTATCAGAGATGATAATGAATACGATTAGAAGAACTGACTGGAAAGTAACCCCACAATACAAGCGAACAAAAATCACATAAAGAAAACTACAATGCCACTGCCAAAAGATGTATATTATAAACCCTATATAGCACATAATCCAAGCAAGAGGTGTACAAGATAACTGAAAAACTAAGCTCCGGCTGCAAGCCTATTGACGAACTTCTGGGAGGAGGATTTGAGGCAGGCGTCGTGACACAGATATATGGAGAAGCCGGAAGCGGGAAGACCAATCTTTGCCTTCAGCTTGCAGTTGAATGTGTTAAAAAAGGAAAAAAGGTCATCTACATAGATACTGAAGCTATTTCCCCTGACAGATTCAAGCAAATAGCCGGAGAGAATGCAAAAGACATTGCACAGCAAATAATCATCTTTGAACCTCACAATTTTGAAGAACAGTACGCTGCTGTTTTAGAAATAGAGAAACTCATCTCAGACAGGATCGGCCTTATAATAGTAGATTCTGCAACTGCTTTTTACAGATTGGAGCTTGACCAGGAAGAATCAAGCATCAGAACCAGAAGAGAACTGGCAAATCAGATAGGTTTTGTACACGGGATTGCGCGCAAACACAGGATCGTGGCTGTTATGACCAATCAGGTCTACAGTGATATTTCAACAGGCAACGTAAGACCAATAGGCGGCAGTGGCATAGAACACATATCAAAAACCATCATCCAGCTTGAAAAAGCAGGGGATGGTAAAAGACGTGCAAAACTATGGAAACACCGCTCACTTCCAGAAGGCAGAACCTGCGAGTTCACCATCACCGGTGAAGGCGTGAGATAAAAAAGATTCAGGCTCTTGCTATTGTAATAAAGCCCGTGTGCCCTACTTTTGAAGTTGATGGTCGCGTACCTCTTGATGAAAAGGATATCTCACGTTCTGAGCACTCAAAGGTCATCACTTCATAGAAATTTGCAGCTTCAATTGCATCACGTATCTCTTTTGTCTGTTCAAAGAATGGAGAATATGTAGCAAGGAAACCCCCAGGATACAGTACATTCCTTACATGGGGAATGACATCCTTTGAATTCTGAGTGTCAAGAGTTATGACATCGAATTTCTCATCGAGGTTCTTTATTTCTTCAACGATGTCACCGCAGCGAAGTTCCACATTATCCAGACCGGCGTTTTCAACATTTTTACGGGCAACTCCTACGAAGTCATCCCTGACCTCATAAGTTACAACGCGTTTTGCAATTGAACCAAGATACATTGTGAGTATACCTGACCCTGTACCCGCATCCAGAACAACGTCGTTTTTATTGAGACCTGTATAGGCAATTATCATGCCTATGTCCTTGGGCATCATCGGAGCCCCTGTTCTTTTTGCATGACGGAAAAAATCTGGCATCTTTGGACGTTGAATGGTGAACTCCTGACCTTTGTGTGACACCACTGTGTCACCAGGGACCTTGTCCGCAAGAGAGGACAGTTCGATTATACCGAAATCCGTGTGTAGTTGATCATCGGATACTTTTACGATGAACTCTCTGACCTTATCCCTGTGGGAGGTCTTTAACAAAACCAATTCACCAGTTAACATTATTTTACACCTGTAGGACGTTTTTTTGAAACATACCGGTTAGAGGGAATAGTAACAATATCCCTTGTGATAGAATGTTTATTCATGGAAAGATGAGACATCATTTCATCGAATTCAGGCCGGTAGGCATCTGCAAGTGTCCCTGCATATTCAACCCCTTCCCATGTCAGCACATATTCATAACTCTGCCGGAACCTTTCATCTTTTTCATAGTAACGCAGATCCTCATCAACAATACCCATGGCAACGAGCACCTGTATGTCCTCAAAGACCTTCTCACAGTAGGGGAAACCGTACCTTTCATGGAAGGAATAATCGAAAAGATTCCTGAGCTTTGGGAACGTGCTTAGCTCACGAATGGTGCGGTACAGCCAGGTAATATGCCGAAGACGCGGAATTGATATGAATTCCGGTTTTTCATCTACGAAAAGATTGTGCACGGCATAGAATAACAGAATTATGCCCTCTATGGGCAGATACTGGTCCTCACGGGTGAAATTAAGGAGACGGGGAGAAAGATCATCAACCACCCTACGCAATTCAGAAAGCACAGCAACCGAGTCTTTATCCGTAACCACATCAGGATGTGAGAAAGCAGTGAGTGATAACTGCCTGGATATTGCCCTTACCAGACCGTTGGCAAGCGCCGATTCATCGTAGAAGAAACCATCCTCATGATCCATTGCAACGCGCATGCTCTTGGGAACACCTGAGGCTACCGTAAGGTCTACAAGGACATCACCGAGTTCCCGGGCAAGTCTGGCCTCAAGCCTTTTTGTGGCTACACCATGCCGCGCAATGGTTGAGAGCGCCATTCTTGTAGAAGGCCTGATTATCTTCTGGCTAAGTCTGGCAACCGGAACATACAACCTGCCGTCACGCAGGTCATTCAGTAACTTAAGAGACTTTTCAGATGCATTTGACCTTATGAAATTGAGCAGGTCAATGTCATTGTATTCTGTGAAGAAGCGAACAATTTCATTCTTTGCAGCTTCTGTTCCCGACCCAGTTCTGAAATGCTCAAGTGCATCCTCAAGTGCATAGAGCAACATCACCCGGGCAGCCTGGGTTTTTGGATTATGGATAATAGCAGTATAATGATGAGCGCGGGATATCAGCAGGGATTCGGCAGCCGTGAGAGCCATGTCACTTCCGTAACCTGAACCATCCGAGCTTCCCAGCACAACAGTTCCATTCTTGATGATGAGACTGCCTATTATCTGGTCAACGTCTATGAGTCCGAATGAAACACCCGTATGATATGAATCACGCAGAAGGAAATCTATCCTGTCGGCATCCACGTCACCTGCAATTATCTGGGCAAGATACGGTTTTGAAATAGACTGTGCATCGCCTGTAGCCATCCTTGATATTTCATCAAAGAAGTCGAACGGGTCTGTGCCAAACTCGGACTTCACATATCTTGCGATATAATTATCCTGTGGCAGTGTCCGGGAAATAATATCTTTTGAGAAAGCCTCATGTTTTATGAACTTCTTCCCCTCGATTACCGGCTGTAACTGAGGGTTGCGCTTCAGCACATCCTCAACTGCATGAGAAAAAGCAGAATGTCCAACATCATGCAGGAGACCTGCAACCCTTATCTTGCGTATGTCCTCGCCCTCAAGTGAAAGGGATTGTCCGATAACCGATGCCATGTGCATGGTTCCGATACTATGCTCAAAACGAGTATGATTAGCACCCGGATATACATGATCAACTAACCCCAGTTGCTGGATGTTACGCAGGCGCTGTACATGCCTGGTGCTCAGGAGCATCTGCTCGAACTCATCAAGAATGACGGTCTTGTGAACAGGATCATGAATTATCAGGGGTTTTTGCATTGGCTGATATTATGAGGAGGGAGTATATAAATGAAAGGCAAATGGACCCACATTACCTAAATAGGACATACTAATACCATTCCTGCCAGGCCTTTAGCCACCCAGCATGACTGTGATTGCCGCAATCATCATGCCAATAACAGCAGTGATGAAGCCCGACCTGAGCCTCTCAAAAAAGTCTTTCTCATAGGTCCTGTAATACCCTATCACAAAAAGTAGTGATATACCCAGCCAGTTGGATATAGTAAGGGCAAAGTACATATCTTCAATTAGGAAGAACGGAAGGATGATTGTCAGTCCTGCGACCGTGGAAACAAGAGTTGTACCAAGAATTATATTGAGTATATCCCCGGCAGAAACTGCCTCTTTTCTCCCGGCTGCTGCGAGATGTAATACAAGGCCACTATATAATTTCTGTCTTTTATCCGCAGCTATGTTGCTCAAGATAGTATTGCCAAGTTGTTCGCCTATCAGAGATATTGCAGCATCCTTTTCCCTCTTTGATCTGCACATATCTATTATATCATTCTCCATCCGGAGGTTGTACTTTCGCTCCCAAACATAGAATGAACCATCTGCAATTCCCCAGGCAATACAGCAGAAAAGCGCAGAATATACGAGAGGGAAATGTGATGCATCTGATGTGGCAATATAGGTCCTTAGAACACTTGTGAAGGTCATCGCGAGTATTACAGCATAGATTGCCTCAGCTCCGACCCAGTACCTGCCAATATAATCCGAAAGACCCATGTCCACTTCAAGTCGCTGATCGATATTAAGGATATTCGGTTTATTTCTCTGGTTGGATTTTGCAGCTTATGCAACATAATAATGCACTTACCAGAGACGTACAGAGTTCAGCCTCGCCACGACCTATGACTAAACCGCCAACCTTCACATTTTTATCCCAGTTCATACCTTTAAAAGAGCAGATAGCATGAGAACCATAGACTGGAATGATGAATCAGCTTCAATCGTAATGATAGACCAGACACTCCTGCCAATGGAGTATAAAGTCATCGAATGCAAAACATTTGCCTCATTATGCGAGGCTATCAAGTCCCTGCGCGTGCGGGGTGCTCCTGCACTTGGGGCTGCCGGTGCCTATGGTATAGCACTTGCAGCGACACTTAGCAGTGCCAGCAATATGGACGCACTCACAAAGGACCTGCAAATAGCTGCAAAGACCATTAAGGCAACACGTCCCACTGCAGTGAACCTTGCATGGGGTGTTGACAGGACAATGGACGCAATATCGGATGCTTTTGACCTCGATGGCATCAAGGACGTAGTACTCTCCGAAGCAAAGAATATCGCTGACGAAGACGTGGCAACCAACAAGAAACTTGGAAAACACGGAGCAAAGTTGCTTGAAGACGGGGATACTGTCATGACTCACTGCAATGCAGGGAAGATGGCATGCGTTGATTGGGGAACAGCACTTGGAGTTATTCGTTCTGCTATCGAGGCAGGTAAAGAGATAAAAGTCATTTCCTGCGAGACAAGACCACTAAACCAGGGCGGCAGGATAACTACATGGGAACTCATGCAGGACAACATAGATGTGACACTTATCACTGATTCAATGTCAGGACATGTTATGAGCAAGGGCATGGTGGACAAGGTGATAGTGGGCGCAGACAGGATAACTGGAGATGCAGTCTTCAATAAGATAGGGACCTACACACACTCCGTGCTTGCAAGAGAACATGAGATACCTTTCTTTGTTGCAGCGCCCATATCCACCTTTGACCCGAATAACTGGGAAGACACCGTTACCATCGAAGAGAGAGATGCCAATGAGTTGCGTTTCTTCAAGGATGTGCAAATAGCACCGGTGGATGTGAAGGTCTATAATCCCGCATTCGATGCGACACCAATGGAGAATGTGACCGCTGTCATCACAGAGAAGGGAGTATTCTATCCGCCATTCCTGCTGGACGAACTCCTTGCATGAGGCACAGTCTTTTAAACCATTAATTACATGGAAGGGACAAATAAATTAATAATAACCAATAATATCTAGTTAATAACGGATATAAACACTAAATACGGAGATAAAAATGTCAAAGAAGAAATCCAGCGGTAACGGTCTGATGTCATCTGCCGGCCTTATGCGCTATTATGAAGCTGACAAAAAAGCAATACACGTTGACCCGAAAACCGTGATCACCATCGGCATAGTTATCGGAATTGCTATTCTTATACTTGATGCAAACTTCGGAATGTGGCCATTAGCATAAGCCATATTCTAATAATTCTTTTTTTTAAATAAAATAGTAAACTATCAAGAACGCATTTCCTTGATAGCGGAGCATATCCTTCTGGAAAGATGAGTCTTTGTTGCAGTATCATCAATAAGTACCCTGCCACTTTTTTCCCACCAGCTGCGAGGATAAGCCTTGTCTGCCTCAACCTCCGGATTGAGCCCCAGTTTTTGTGCCGCGAGATTGATCTCATTGAGAGTCGGAGCCTCCACTGATGACTTCCTGGAGATTATACGTCCATCACGCCTTGATTTTGTTTTATCTATGTACGCAGGCCATATGACCAGTTTACCCCTGTCTTTCATCAACATGGATTTAACAATACAACTCATTGAATTTAAATTTGCCCTGATAAGTACCAGAGAAATGAGTAATAATGGATAAGGCTTAAGTATACAGAATGCTGCCTTGTACGCATGATAGACACCCCCAGAGAAATAAAAGTTGAAAATGATGTTGAGGATTTTATCCGTAATTCAAACAAGGACTATCGCCTGTGTACCACCTGTGGCGGACCTGCCATTGTTTCCACAGATATGAGTGTGCCCAAGGATTCAGATATAAAGCTGATAATCGGAGAAAATACTTTGCATGTATCCAAGGTACAGGCAAGATATATCAGGCAGGTCGAGATGAGAATGCTGCTTGGCTACCTTAACTATTGTAAAAGAAATGGACTGGAAGAGTGCTAATACTCTTCATCCAATGATTCATTTATATTCCTCAGTACCTCTGCAACGAGCATCTGGACCTCAGTGGCATGTTCTTCAGGAATATCACTTCCCTCCGTATCCATGAGTTTTTTGATATCTGTCACCATCTGATGGATCATCGACAGCATTTCTTCCTGTGTGATCAAACCTGCATAATATGCATAAAAGAATGTAGTACCGCTGCGTTGGACCTTTTTTTTGAAAGAGGACCTGGCATTTGAAACTTCCTGCCTTGAATAAGATTCATCCATGAACGGAACTAGCTCTGGCAGGTTCTCACCTATCCATGTCATTTCAGACTGGTTGGAGAGATTCTTAAAATCCGCACACATCCGGGACACAACCCATTCCCTTGCTGTAAGATGTGTGGTCTCTTTCAAAAATCGAGTTACATCGGAATAACTTTTGTTATCCATTTTCTTGAATTTACGATATTTATTCACTGCCATTCACCCATCATAAGACTGACACATATGTTGTATTGCAGCCATTGTGTTACACAGTAGTATTCCAACATATTTAATTATAACTTGTACAATTCAGAAATTGAATGAAAATACTCATCCCTACAGATGGTTCCATATATTCCTCAAATGCGGCCAGGGTTGCAGCCAGAATAGCTTTAAAACATGACTATGAGCTAATTGTCCTCCATGTTGTCCCTGATAAGGGATTCTCAAGGAAGACATGGCAAAAAGAAGGAGCGGACAGCGTAATCTCCTCGATAACCGATATTCTTGCGGAGGCAGGATGCGACAGTGATAAAATCGAAACCCTTATAGAAGATGGGAGTGCCCCCGAAAAAATAGTAGAGATTGCTAAAGACAGGGGTGTTGATCGCATAGTTATTGGCACACAGGGTAAAAATGGCCTGAAAAAACTGGTAGGGTCCGTTACAGAGAAAGTATTGCAAATGTCTGATGCACTGGTATTGGTAGTGCCTCCTAATTACAGGGTTTAAATTTAAAATGCCAAAAATGTAAAAAAGTGGCATTCCAGCAATACTGCATCATACAATACCAAGAGCTTTTTTTATTGTTTCTTTTCCTGAACGTACATCTTCAATAGAGAAAACTTCCATATTGTAGATTCCCCTGTAACCTTTCAATTCTTTCAGGGCACTGTAATCTATTATACCTGAGCCGGGAGCCAGGTGTTCATCCCCATCATAATCGTTGGTCCAGAACCCGCCATTATCGTGAACATGTACATGAATAACATAAGGCGCAAGCTTCTTTGCAAATTCATGCAGCTTTGCACGATCACCTCCGCAGGTCAGGTTCGCATGACCAATATCAAAGGTCGCACCCAGATTATCAGAATTGACCGCTGTAACAGCTTTCACAAGTTCTTCGGCATTACAGCACATATTGCCGGTTGAAGTGCCTTCCTTATTCTCAAGCCCCAGCATCACCCCGCAGTCCCCTGCATAATCAGCAAGGACTTTCAGATTAGCCACCATCCTGTTGAAACAGGCTTCATAATCGTGGTTAAATCTTCCGGGGTGCAGGACAATAGCCCGTGAACCAAGCTTAGATGCAAGTTCAATTGATTCCCTGATGAGACGGAATTCCCTTTCGCCCATATCAGCAGTATCAACAACTACATCTTTAGGATAGGTGGGAACATCTGCAAAATAAGGAGCGTGAAGCGAGGTTTGCAGATCTAATGTTGATAGTTCATCAAGTATCGACTCAAGAATATCCTGTTGCAATATGGAATTCTCATACACACCAAGTTTTGGCATGTAAAGCTCTACGGATTGCAATTCAGAAGCTATTTCGGAAAAGTTGCCTGCAAAGGATGAAGCACCTAATATCATGACTAACTGGTTAGAGTAGCCCTTGATAAGATTTTTGCTTTATTTTATGGAACCAAAATACTTATCTAAATTAAAGAGTACCACCAAACAATGAAACTTTATGCGCCACATGTTGGCCACCTTGAAGGACTTGAGGAACTGCTTAACGGTTCCAAAGACATATATGGGATCTACATGGCTGGCACTCCGGACTATGTGGGCACCGGAAGGACAAATCTCAGTGCACCCGGACTTGAAGATATAGCTGAACAAACGGAGTATGCACATGAAAAGGGCGTCAAAATGGAGATCGTCCTTAACAGTTCATGTATGGGAGGAATACACCTCACCCCTGAAGGATACAACAGGATCAGCTGGTATTTTAAGCAACTCAATAACATCGGAATAGATTCCATAACCGTTGCAGAACCGTACTTTGTGGAAATGCTTGCAAAGGAATATGATATGGAAGTAGTGGTATCGGTCCTTTCGTTTGTTGATTCTCCACAAAAGGCAGAGTTCTATGAAGAACTTGGAGCAGATACTATAGTTATAGACCCGGCTGTTAACCGGGATTTCGATAAACTTGAAGCGATAAGAGATACGGTTTCCACTGGTCTGAAACTTCTGGTAAATGAAGGATGCCTTTATCAGTGTCCTTTCAGATATGCGCACTTCAATTTCTTTTCTCATGCAAACGGACCGGGACCTAAACTGAGTGTACTTGATGATTATTATTATTACAAGTGCCTCTCACTCAGGATAAGTGATCCGCAACAGCTCATCAAGTCGCCGTGGATAAGACCGGAAGACCTTAAGGAATACAAACATATAACGGACATTTTCAAGATAGGAGGAAGAACACACTTCCCTAACTGGATACTTAATAATGTCCAGGCCTATGCGAATGAATCATACGATGGTAACCTCATGGACCTGCTGGATTGCCCAAAGGACCTGAAGGACCTGTTCTATATACCTAACAAAGAACTTGATGGTGCCATATCCCAGTGGAAGCAGTGTACTAAAGTCTGCAATAAATGCGGATACTGCAACAGACTGGCAGAAAAGATTATAAAGGTTTATTCCACAGAAGGTTGCGAAAACGTACTCAAGCCCCTTAAGGAAAATGGAGGCAAATAATGACAATTACAGAAACATTATCAAAGAACCGTGGTGAGCTTGAGGTCAAACTGAGAAACCTTTTGGCAAAACCGGTTTTTCTCATAGAAATGGATGCCTTTGCCCTGCCTTGCGGATGCAAAGGAGCTACTATAAACACGAGAGGATTACAATATGATGACCTTGAGATATTTGAGGATCATATCGTGAAGTACCTGAAAGATACATCAGAGAATCTTGAAATTGAACCGTCTTTTCTTTTTGCAAGGCTTGTGCCAGGTACGGCAGAAATTGCCTCATTGAATAGCAGAGTGCTTTGTAACAGGTGTTACATGGATTTTGCCCGGGGCAGTGGTAAGAAGCCGCGACCCGACATATATATACTTAACTTTATACGCAGGGAATAAAACCCAACCTTTTAACATTTTTTGAAATATATATTTTTACCGTTTGGCGCTATGGCATATTTTTTAACAATGCCAACGAGAATAACAATCCTTTTGATTATATCCATTCGAAAGATTTAAGAAGTATTTAATATAATGCAAACCACTTGACGTTAGTCTACGCCATAGCAATTACAATAGAGACTCGATAAATATTATTGTGGTTTTGGCACGATTACGCTTAATTGATTAATACAACATAAAAAGGAGGAAATGTGAATGGAACCGCTCACAGGTATGGGCGTACTCGCACTTATGGGTGCAGCTGCAACTATTGCAGGTGCCTCTGAAGACCTTGAATCAGATGTTGGGTCACAAAGTAACCCGAACTCTCAAGTGCAGTTAGCGCCTCAGATGATGTATCCTCACAGGATATATAGTAAAGCTGTTTCTGGTGAACCACCATCGAACGCACTTATGTGTGCAATTGGAGGAACAACCGCATCCGTACTGATCACCGCTGGTGCATCTGCAGTATTGGCATTGGCCATTGGAGCAATTGTCGCTGCAGCAATACATGGCACATATTCAGTGACAGCATATTTCGGCAGATCAGCAAGTCAGAAACGTTTCAAACAACCAGTTTATCTTGATTTAATTTCAAGTCACACACCCGTCATTATGGGATATTCCTTTATCACAACATTCTGTATACTTGTGGTATCATATCTTATGGTGGCTGCATTGGCACACCCATTCCCACTGCCACTTCTGGCATTCATTTGGGGAATCACTGTTGGTGCAATCGGTTCATCAACCGGTGACGTACACTACGGTGCAGAACGTGAATTCCAGAACGTCGAATATGGATCAGGTCTTAACGCTGCAAACTCCGGTAACATCGTGAGAAAAGCAGAGTCAGGACTTAGAAATGGTATCGACAATTCCTGGTTCTGCGCAAAATTCGGTGGACCTGTAACAGGTCTTGCTTTTGGAATGACCGTTTTCCTTAGTGGCTGGATCACAGCAGTGTTCGATGCTACAAAAGGAGATGCGATCGGCTGGGTTTCAGTCATCGCTGGTGTAATTATTGTACTTATTCTTATATTGTGGAACAGGAACATTGAAGTTGCTGCCCGTGCTGCATATGGAACATACAAGGAAGATGAAGCAGAAGCAGAGGTGGCCGCATGATCGATATAGCAGGAATCTTAATGGAAAACATACTCTACGTGATCCTTATCACATTAGGTGGAGTACTTATTTCATGGAGTGTTCACTTCGTACCAGTAGGTGGTGCTCCAGCAGCTATGGCACAGGCAACAGGTATCGGTACAGGTACCGTACAGCTCGCAGCTGGTGCAGGTCTTACAGGTCTTGTAACAGCAGGTGCCATGATGCAGATATCAGATAGCATGGCTCTCGTCCTTGCATCCGGTGCAGCCGGTGCAATGATCATGATGTCTGTGACAATGATCGTAGGAACATGGGTATATGCATATGGTGTCGGTTGTCCACCAGCATCAGCAAAGGTCAAGTATGACCCAATTACAAAGGACAGACAGGACCTCTACGTCTCACAGGGTACTGAGGGACACGGACTTCCAACCGTATCTTTTGTAAGTGGTGTAATCGGTGGTGCCCTTGGTGGTATCGGCGGTTCCCTTGTATACTACGCACTCATGAGCATTGACAACGGACTTGCCCTTCCAGAGCTTGTAGGTATAGCCAGTGTTTTCGCAGTAGGTATCTTCTTCGTGAATGCGGTAATCCCATCCTATAACATAGGAGGAACCATCGAAGGTTTCCACGACCCTAAGTTCAAGAGATGGCCAAAGGCAGTTATCGCATCTTTTATAGCAACTTTCTTCTGTGCACTTGTTGGTGTACTGGCAATAGGAGGTCTGTAAATGTCAGCAGGTGGAAGTGGAGCAGCCGCAGAGGCAATCCCACAGAATAAAATAATAGCTTTCGGCGTAGCAGGCGGACTTATCGGAATATACGCAGCATATTTCCTTGTGGACATGGTCGGACAATATATGTCCTTCATCGGTGCCCTTGGTGCAATATGCGGTATGATATGGGGTGCAGCAGCAGTCAGAAGAGTAGCAAGTTACGGTCTTGGTACCGGTGTACCTTCAATCGGTATGCTTGCGCTTGGTATGGGTGTAGTTGCAGCAACATTCGGACTTGCAGTCGGAGGCATCGTAGGACCTGTAATTGCACTGATCACAGCAGCCATCATCGGTCTTATGATCGGTGTCATTGCAAACAAGATACTTAACATGGGTATCCCTATTATGGAAATATCCATGACAGAGATCGCAACAGCCGGAACGATCACCATTCTTGGTCTTGCTATCGCAATGACAGGTACATTTGACTTTGATGTGGTACTCCCACAAGTCATAACTACCGGATACATTGCAGTGATCTTCATTGCAGGTGGTCTGGCAATTCTTCACCCATTCAACGCAAACCTCGGACCTGACGAGAAACAGGACAGGACACTTATGTGCGCATTGGAAAAGGGTGCAATCGCAATGGTTGTTGCAGGAATTGTTGCAACCGTTAACGCTGGTGCATCCGGTGCACTCACAATCCTCATAGGACTTGCACTCTGGTACATAGGATTCAGCGGATACTACGCCCGTGTAAAGAGAGACGCATACGTAGTCGTCGGAACTGGCATGCTGCCTACAAAGGAGGAATTGGAATGAGCATGGTACATGTAGCCCCTGAGGCACATCTTGTACTGGACCCACTTACTTCTCTTCTTGCAGCAGAAAGAGAAGACGTAATCCAGTATTCAATGGACCCAATAATGGCACAGCTTGATGAACTAGACAAAATAGCTGATGACCTTATCAACTCCCTGTCACCAAACAAAGAATTGATGAACTCATTCCCAGGACGTGAAAACACTTCATACCACGCAGGTTTCTATGGTAACACATTCTACGGCGTAGTAGTTGGTCTGGGAGTTGCAGGACTTATGCTTCTGGTTATGGGCGCATTAGGAGTGATGTGAAATGGTAGATAAAAGAGAACCAGCAGTAGGGTGGCCAATCCTTAAAGGAGAATACGATGTTGGCGATGTAAAGAACTGTGTTGCTGTTGTAACATGTGGTTCACACCTTGCAGCAGGCCCACAGTTGGATGCAGGCGCATGCCTGACAGGTCCATGTAAGACCGAGAACCTTGGTCTTGAAAAAGTGGTTGCCCACATTATATCAAACCCAAATATCAGATTCCTTCTTGTAACAGGTTCTGAAGTAAAGGGTCACATTACTGGTGAAGCAATCGTCAAGATTCACCAGAACGGTGTAAAAGACAACAGAATCGTCGGTGCATCCGGTGCTATCCCTTATGTGGAGAACCTATCAGATGCAGCAATCGAGAGATTCCAGCAGCAGGTCGAATGTATCGATTTCATCGGTACTGAAGACATGAATGCCATTACTGCAAAGATAAAGGAATATGCATCAAAGGACCCTGGAGCTTTCGACGCAGACCCAATGGTACTTGAAGTCGGTGGTGGAGAAGGCGAGGATGCAGCGGAAGCTGGCGGACTTAAGCCAATGGCAGCTGAAATTGCAACCGTCAGAAGCAGGATACTGAGCATCAACAAGGAAATGATGGCTATCGGTAACCTCAACAAGTTCCACTCTGGTGTACATGCAGGAAAGGTAGAAGGTGTAATGATCGGTCTTGCAATAACATTGTCACTGCTTGGAATGCTACTGTTCGGAGGTAACTGAGATGGCAGAAGAAGAATATGGAAAAGGCGTACCAATGGTCATAAGCCCACAGATGGGAGCCATTGAAGCTGTAATCGAAGACATCCGCTACAGAGCCCAGCTTATTGCAAGGAACCAGAAGCTTGATTCAGGTGTATCTGCAACAGGCGTATCTGGTTTTATAGCAGGATTCGTGTTTGCGCTGGTAATGGTAGTAATAATACCTATGTTCGTCTGGAAGGTGATATAAAATGGCTGACAGTAACGACAGGGTACCAAGCGTAGTTACAGACCCGGAAGACTTCAATGCAGTACTTGAGAAACTCAACAAGATAGATGAGAAGATCGAGTTTGTTAACAGTGAAGTAGCACAACGTATCGGAAAGAAAGTAGGAAGAGACATAGGAATATTATACGGAGCTGTTGTTGGAATTATCATATTCCTGCTCTACGTTCTGTTCCTTGCACCTATGCTCGGTATTTAAAATAAAGAGGTTGTTCATATGTTCAAATTTGACAAGAAACAAGAAGTATTTGATGTCGGTGGGGTCAAGTTCGGTGGCCAGCCAGGACAATACCCAACAGTGCTTATAGGAACCATGTTCTACAACAGGCACAAGATCGTGACTGATGAAGACAAAGGTGTCTTTGATGTAGAGGCTGCAAACAAACTCTGGCAGGGAATGGTTGACATGGGACAGGTAACTGGTAACCCAATCGTAAACCAGATTGTCGGAGAAACACCAGAAGCAATCAAGAAATATATCGACTGGTTTGTTGATATTGATGACAAGACACCATTCCTTATCGACTCATCTGCCGGCGATGTACGTGCAGCTGCAGCAGAGTATGTGACAGAGATCGGTGTAGCTGACAGAGCAATCTACAACTCAATCAATGCCAGTGTCCATGCTGATGAGATTGAGGCAATCAGGGACAGCGACATCAACGCTTCCATTGTGCTTGCATTCAATGCAACCGACCCAAGCGTAAAAGGAAAACTTGAAATCCTTGAGAGCGGCGGTACAGGTCAGGAAAAAGGTATGCTTGAGATCGCAAAGGAATGTGGAATCACAAAACCTTTGATCGATGTAGCAGCAACACCACTGGGCGCAGGTTCCGGTGCATCCATGAGAGCAGTAATTGCAATCAAGGGCCACCTTGGACTGCCTGTTGGCGGTGGATACCACAACATGGCATCCGCATGGGACTGGATGAAGACCTACAAAAAGCAGTACGAGACAAGAGAAGAGAAGCAGGCAATTTACATGCCAGCTGACATCGGAACAAACCTTGTGCCACAGGTACTTGGATCAAACTTCCAGCTCTTCGGACCTATCGAGAACACAGATAAAATATTCCCTGCAACAGCAATGGTTGACATTATGCTTGCAGAGACTGCAAAGGAACTCGGCCTTGAGATCATGGACGAGAACCACCCAATCAACAAGCTGGTTTAAACAACCAGCTTTCTTTTTTCTTTTTAAAATCGTTCTGAAAAAAGAGCCGCAGGCATATTTGAGAATCCCACTCCCCAACCTGCATAATCTCGGACACTAATGGATAATGTGTATATTACATATACACTTTGTAGGCATATAGAACCTCCGCAATGCTACAGAGTTTTAACAATATAGCCACTATTACCAAAGTACACTGCAGGAGTAAAATAATTAAAGCAACAAATACTATCAGCTAACATGACTGAGGTAATGCTGGTTTGGGATAATCCTTTGTTGTTCGAAAAACTGTTTAATGAGCATGGTATTAAGTGCCAGAGAATTGTATCTGACTCCATAGGCACACCTTTTATCCCGGCATGCAAATGTGTAGTCATTCCAACCGGTTTTGCAAATAAAGATTATACGAAAATCCTGCCAGGAATAGAGAGGAACACTAAAAGCTTCGAGAAATTCGTACGTGATGGTGGTAATCTTGTAGTATTCAGCCCCATGGTCCCCAAATATAACTATGGATGGTTGCCAATGGAATTAGAATACATACAGCAACAAAAAGTAACCACCATCTGCAAAACAAATGATCATGAAGCACAGTGCCTGATTGAAGACGCATGCGCTGAAGTTGAATTCGACGGATATTTCTCAAAAACAGATGGAGAAGTAGTGTTCAGCGATGATGCTGGAAATCCGCTAATGGTAGTAAAGGAATTAGGGAATGGCAGAATAATTGCGACTACCATTCATGAGTTTCCATCAGGAAAGTTCCTAAAATGGATTAACGAAACTGCAAAAAAGAGCAAATTGTAACACTATTTTTTAAAATCCTTCTCAAGCTGCTCTGCAATATCTGTGGCATCAGGCACCCTGAGTACAAAAAGTCCAAAACATGGTTTGATGAACTGGAAGAATACCTCATCCCCTTTCACCCCTACAGGGACATTATCCCCCATAAGAGCTACACCACGTATCCTGTAACCACCGGTAACATGATACACCTTATCAGACCTTTCCTGAATTAGTTTCTCACACTGAGCAGGTGTAGCACCCTTTATGAGAATCTCAAAGGGTATGTCGTTAATACATGCCATTGTAATATCCTTTATTCAACAATAACAAGGTCACCGGCTTTTATACCTTTTTCCACGATACGACCTACAATCTTACCGCCAGTCATCTGTGCAGCTTTTTCCGCATACTCAGCAGGAAGTATGATCACAAATCCCATTCCCATATTGAATGTCCTGTACATTTCAAGGTCATCCACATTACCTTCTTCCTGGAGGAACTTGAAGATGTCATTCGGCTCTATCGGATCATTGAAATCAAAACCAAGTTTTGTGACCCTCTTCAATTTCAATAAGCCACTGCCGGTTATGTGTGCAAGACCATGTACATCGCACTCCTTAATGACATCGAGAACTTCCATATAGATACGAGTAGGAATCAGAAGTTCATCGCCTATTGTGGTTGAGGAGTCATAAGGAAACTCATCATGATATGAATAGGAAGATTCATCGACAATCTTTCTGGCAAGGGTGTACCCGTTACTGTGAACACCGTCACTTGGAATACCTACAATTGCATCCCCAAGTTGAACCTTTTCGCCTGTGATGATCTGATCTTTCTTGACCATTCCCAGGCATGTACCTGCAAGATCAAAGCCCTTCACAATATCAGGAAGTGTTGCCGTTTCACCGCCAACTATTGACATGCGTGAGATCTCAGCACCCTTTCTAAGACCTTCACCAATCTGGGATGCAAAGTCCTCATCATGCTTTTCAAGGGCTAGATAGTCAACAAATGATATGGGTTCTGCGCCTATTGCAAGAAGGTCATTGACATTCATTGCAATGCAATCAATACCCACAGTGTTCCAGCGTTTCATCTCATTTGCTATCAGGACCTTGGATCCTACACCATCTGTAGCAAGAGCGAGGGCATATTCTCCAAAGTCTATGAGGCCTGCATAGTGACCGATACCAGTCAAAGGTGCACCCAGACCCTCACGCTTGTAAGTCATACCTTTTGTGAGTGCCTTGATGGTCTCTTCTTCCTTTTCGATGTCAACCCCGGAATCTGCATACGTAAGGTGTTTATCGTTCATCTGAAATCCCTGCATTATTTCTCAAGTTCGAATTCTTTATGTAAGGTCCGCACAGCATCGAGTGCTTCCTTTGAGCTTACTACAAAGGAGATATTGTGCTGTGAAGAACCCTGACTGATCATAATAATATTTATACCGGCTTTCCCGAGGGAATTGAATACTTTTCCTGCAACTCCGGGAATACCATCCATTCCTGCACCAACCACAGCAACTACACAGACATCACGATCATAGGCAACGTCACCTACAACGTTGGTTGTGAATTCTGACCTTACTGCTGCCACTGCGGCCTCAAGATGGTCTTCATTGACCACCAGGGACATATTGGCTTCGGACGAACCCTGACTGATCATAATAATATTAACACCTGCATTGGCGAGTGCGGAAAATACCCTTGCAGCTGTACCGATAGTCCCCACCATTCCGGCCCCGCATATATTTATGAGGGCAACCTTGTTAATGAGAGTTACAGCCTTGACAACATCCTGTATCTGCCTCTGTTCTGCAACTATCAGTGTGCCAGGGAAATCCGGCTCAAATGTATTCTTTACACGTACAGGTATCTTGTGCCTTATAGCAGGCTCAATTGTCCTTGGGTGAAGAACCTTGGCACCGAAATAGGAAAGCTCCATGGCTTCGATATATGATATCTGAGGAATCGGACTTGCCTCCGGAACTATTTTCGGGTCAGTGGTCAGTATACCATGAACCTCTTTCCAAAGCCATATTTCATCAGCTCCAATAGAAGCCCCTATGATAGATGCGGAGAAATCAGAACCCCCACGTCCAAGAGTGGTGATGATATCCTGCTTGTTCTGGGCAATGAATCCTGTAACTACCGGAATGTGATCCTTGAGCAAAGGACAGAGTCTCTCATGTACCTGAGAATAACTGTCCTCCAGTGGCTTAGCATCACCGTAATTGGAGTCTGTTACAATACCTGCCTCTCCACCTGTGAATGCTTTTGAGAGAGTGCCAAGTGAACGTATCGAGCCACTTACAATAGGTGCGGCAAGACGTTCACCATATGAAGAAATATAATCTATTGAACGGTTGGTCAGTTCTCCAAGATAGCATATACCGATCAAAGCCTTTTCCAGCTCATCGACCCTGCTGTCTATCACTTCTATGCATTCTGACCTTATATTATCATTATCAATAGCAACATGAATTGCATCATAGTGTTTTTTGGATAAATCAGTAATAAATTCCTTAACCTGGGTTACTTTGCCATTTTTAGATACTTCTTTTGCAGTGCTCAGCAATCCGTCTGTAACACCGCCAAGTGCAGAAGTCACTGCTACAAGTTCATTGCCATCAATATGGTATTGCCTTACAAGCTCTGCCACATGACGGATCTTTTCGCCGTTTTCCACGGAAGTCCCGCCGAACTTCATTACGATTCTCATGATACAACCACGTTTAGTTTGTCAGCTAATTTTGTCTATAAACAGTGCAGACTAATATAAAGATTATGAGTAAAGCAAAAATGCTTCTGACGCATAAAAAATAGGATGTTACCTGAACTTCTTAAAGAACATAAAGAATACGACAAATACTCCTGTTGTTACGATGAGGGACAATACACTTGAAACATTGGAGGAGGAGGGCAACGATGGCAGTGACAGATCAGTAGAATTACCAGAACTGGAAGAACTGTTATTCTTTCCAAGACTTTCAGTTGCTGAACTTGCGATATCAATAATTGATTCTGTAATGTTGTCCTTTATATTAACAGACACTGAGAATTCCTCGGAGTAATATGCGATATCGTCGGCATCATCAATTACCATGAGTGTAGCCTTATGAATTCCTGCACTCAGTTCATCAGTTACCGCCTTATACATTCCTGAACTCACATCTTTTCTGGAATCCACAAGTTCTCCGTCAACCATAATTCGGACCTCTGGAAAAGATTCATCGAGATAGTAACTGATAATAGCAATACGCCCGGCTTTTAATCCGCCATCGACCGGAGATTCGACATTTATGTCAATTCCATCCGGAAGATCTTTACCATCATCGGATATTGAGTTCTGCTTCAATGAGACATGCTTGAGGAAAACAGTAATTGAATCATCTGTTTCGAAAAAAGCCTTCACATTCGCAAGGAAAATCGTCCGGGGTTGTTCATCAGAATAAACCGTGTAATAGAAATATTCCCCTTCTTCAACCTCATCCTCTTTCAGCACTTTCCCATTAAGGCTTAGTTCCAGAGACACCTCACCATCATCTACTCCGGTTGCCTCAAGAGTGTAAAGAGCGGATAATTCAAGCTCTGAATCCTCTTTAAGAGTGTAGCTCTTATCCAGTATCAGATAATCATCAACGTCTTCCACAGGGTCAATATATTGTTCTATGTAAATGGTAGAATAAAGCACATCATCTGATTCTTTTACAGAACCCTTCGGAGTTATTCTCAGGATGAAGTACTCAACTTCTACTTCTTCATCATCTTCATCCTCAACCACCGAACGTACATACTCTACCGGATTATCTTCCTTTGCAAAGTTATCATCCAGCTCGATCTCTTCCCCATTGAGATATAACTCAATAAGGATATCACCGCTTTTGCTGTTCATATCCACAACTTTAAAGGAATAGCCCTGTTCCAGGAAAATCTCATCCTGTAAGCTCACAGCAGGTTCCGAATAATGTATCATTGCCTCTGTCCTAATTCCCGATACAGGAGAAATACACAGGACAAGCAGACAAATGAAGATAATTACAAAATGTATATATTTCATCGAAACCTCACATCATTAAACCGGATAAAAATGACGAAATGTAATGCTAGTAGCTAGCATATATTATGTTATAGTTTTTATTGATTTCTATTAATATAGGTGAAAATATGAAATATGTAGTACTTATCGGAGATGGCATGGCAGATGAGCCTCTTGAAGAACTCGGAGGAATGACAGTTCTTCAGAAAGCCAACACAACCAACATGGATTACATCGTTATGAATGGCAGGGCAGGGCTTGCACAGACTGTCCCTGAAGGATTGCCTCCGGGAAGTGACGTGGCAAACATGTCCATTGTAGGTTATGATCCGAAGAAGTACTATTCAGGAAGGGCACCCCTTGAAGCTGCAAGCATGGGAGTGGAACTCGAAAAGGATGATGTAGCGTTCCGCTGCAACCTCATAACCATTAAAGATGATCTCATCGTCGATTACAGTTCAGGACATATAACCAATGAGGAAGCAAAGGAACTCATAGAGAGCATAGACTCTGCCCTTGGCGATGATAAGGTCAGCTTCTATCCGGGCATCAGTTACAGGCATCTTATGGTAGCAAAGAGAGGACTTGGGGCTAATACCGAATGTGTCCCACCTCATGATGTCATCGATGAGAGCAGGCATGAACACATGCCAAAGGGAGAGGACAGCGAGATCATATCCGACCTTATAGAAAGGTCCATAAATATACTGGAAACCCAGCCGGTCAATAAAAATAGAATTGCAGAAGGCAAGAATCCCGGAAACTCAATATGGCTATGGGGACAGGGATTTGCCCCGGCTTTCACCCCATTCAATGAACTTTACGGACTCAACGGTGCCATCATCTCAGCAGTTGACCTTGTAAAGGGAATAGGTATCTACGCAGGGCTTGATGTCATTGAAGTTCCGGGAGCCACAGGATACCTTGATACTAATTATATCGGCAAGGCTGAGTATGCCATTGAAGCCCTCAAGAACCATGATTTTGTCTTCGTGCATGTGGAAGCACCTGATGAAGCAGGCCACATGGGAAATATGGAAGCTAAGATACAGGCTATTGAGGATTTCGATGAGAAGGTCGTAGGAACTATCCTTAAGGCTGCCATCGACATGGATGAAGATGTAACCATCATGGTAATGCCGGACCATCCAACGCCAATCGCACTAAGGACCCACACATCCGTGCCAATCCCGGTAGGTATATACCGCACTTCAGAAAAAAATCCTGACAATGCAGATGCTTTTGATGAAGAATCTGTGAAGAAAGGCTCACTTGGAACAGTATATGCAGCTGACCTTGTGAGGATGCTGATTGACATGCGTTAGTCAGCCTCTTATTACCTTTTTTTGAGTAATTACAGACTCACCAATTATAAATAGGACCACTCAGATAATATTATTTGTGGGATTATCAATTAAACGGATAGTTCCATCTATATATAAAGGAGGAGTGGTTTAATGAAATTTGGGTTAACACCATGGAGACCTGCTTCAGTTTCAAGTTGGGAACCATTTGAGGAAATGAGACGTATGCAGGAACGCCTCAACCGTTTATTTGGGGAAGAAGGAACAAGATCTGAAATGATGGATATTGATACGCTTACTCCCCTTGTGGACATAAAAGAGAAAGATAACAATATCATCGTCACAACAGATCTTCCAGGTGTTGAGAAGAAAGACATCAACATCGATATTAGGGACAACAAGGTTTGGATTAGCGCCAATACACACAAGGAATCCAAAGAGGAAAAGGAAGGATACCTTATGCGTGAGCGTACTTACAGCAAATTTGCACGTGCATTCAGCCTTCCATCTGCAGTCAAAGAAGGGGAAGCAAATGCAAAACTTGAGGATGGAGTGCTCACCATAACACTACCAAAATCCGAGATAGAGGAAAAGCACAGGATAATGATCGAATAAGAGCCTTAGAATAAAACCCCATAAGAATATGGGATTTTCTTTTTTAATTACCCTGATTTTTTGCGGCATCAGTTAGAAATATCATCATCCTTTGCTCAGTCGGGGTAACTATCATCATCGCCGCAGAAAATACTACGCAAATATAGTATATTATTCTTGTTGACAGGTCCCTGAATAACCATTAAAGTTGATAACAGAAGATGTCAAGACATACTATTGAACTTTTGAATAACGAACAGATGAAAAGCACATTCTTTTTATAAGAGAGTGTTTTACTTTTTAAGTGGTTGGTTATTTAGTATTTATACTTAATAAGAAATACAGGCCAGAAGATGCTTGATTTTGCCAGATGAAAAGTGAGCCACAGATTACTTTGGCTTTGGTCAATGGCAGAAAAAATATCTTAATTTACATTATTGGAGAAGAAGGCATGAGACGGGCATTAATTGAGACTATCAGCAGATCGGAAAAACGTAAAGATGTCTTAATGCTTTTACAGGACGGACCTGTGGATATGCCAGTTATCCTGAAGACCCTTAATGAAAGCAGACCTGCTTTACTCCCACAGATGAAAATACTTGAAGAAGGGCAGCTGGTAATTAAAGAAAAAGATGCTTATATGCTCTCCAAGTTTGGGAGATTGATAGTCAATGACCTAAAGCCACTGTTGGATACCCTTAACATCCTTGAAGGCAAACTGGATTACTGGACAAAACACAACACAGATTGTATCCCCCAGGAACTTTTCAACAGATTGAGGGAGCTGGAAAGTTGCGAACTTATAGAGCCCGAATTATGTGAAGCGGTTGAACTTAGTAGAAAAGCAATTTCCATGTGTCTGGAATCAAAAAAGATCGATGCAATAACTTCATTGTATCATTCTGAATACCCTTCATTGTTCATGAAATATGCAGAAAATAGAACTGATTTCAGATGCATCTTTACAAAAGAAGTCCTTTCCAGATTCATATCGGACAATAAAGAACAGTTACAGAAACTTATGGAATACCCAAATGTAAACTTTTACATATACCCGGATGAACTTCATTTTTCAGCTCTTATGATAACACCGGATTTCATGCTCCTCCGCCTGCTAACCACAAGCGGAGTCTATGACCCTAGATATATAATGGCATACAAGCAAAGTGCCATTGATTGGGGAAAAGAGTTCTTCCAGCGCTTTGCAGACAGATCCACTTTACTGGAAGCACTCTGAACCTTATACCACATACGGAGGAAAATCGGAGGCGAGGCAAACACATTGAAAATAGTCAATGCAAGCTTCAATACTATGTGTTGGTTGGTTGGTTTAAATAGCTGAAACCTGTGTTTGCCCCAATAAACCCACTCCCTTAAATATAATGTTGAATTTCACCGTATTTAACATAAACTTGTATTAATTTAATATGGCAGCATAAATTAGCATAACAACATTTTTGAAACCCCATTCTTCCGGAGAATCCCAATTGAAAATGCATGTATTTACTGTGGAAAACATCCCCATGATCAAAAAAGGGGATGACATTGCGTCGATCATCTGTGAGAGAACAAGTATTGAAGACAATGATGTCATAGTCATAGCGTCTACCATCGTTGCAAAAGCTGAAGGAAGGATGTTCAGATTAGAAGATATCATTGCAGGAGATGAGGCAAAGCAGATCGCAGATAAGCATGGGCTTGATGCAAGGTTTGTGCAGGCAGTTCTTAACCGCAGCCGTGAGATACTGGTGGATCACCCCATATTCCTTGTAGAAACAGATAACGGACACGTCTGTATCAAAGCAGGAATAGATGAATCAAATGTCGATAAGGGCTACATGATCGATCTCCCGGTGGATTCGGACAAAAGTGCAAAAAACATTGGCGAAGGCATTGAAAACTGGACCGGAAAAAAAGTCAGTGTTATAGTGACCGATACCAATGGCAGGGCATTTAAGATAGGCCAAACCGGTATTGCCATTGGAGTGTACAGGATTCACCCAATAAAGAACTGGAAAGGACAAAGGGATCTCTTTGGCAACATACTGGCAGTTACGGAAGAAGCCATAGCCGATGAAATTGCAGGTGCTGCGAATCTGCTGATGGGAGAAGGAGACGGCGGATGTCCTGTAGTGATCGTGAGAGGACTGGAACTCAGATCGCAAGACGGTTCAATAAAAGAGATGTACCGAAGCGACCGTGAAGATATAATCAAAAAAGGACTTCGCTGTTTAGGCAAAGTCGGAGATTGAAAGATTAACTACTTCAACACCTGATTCCGAAAAGAAATCAAGAGCATCGGTATCAGGATAAGGTTGAATGTAGACAACCCTTTTGATATTGGAATTGATGATCATCTTGGCACACAATATGCATGGCTGGTGTGTGCAGTAAAGCGTTGCACCATCAGTGCTCACCCCATGCAGAGCAGCCTGAATGATAGCATTCTGCTCAGCATGAACTGCCCGGCATTTTTCGTGGCGCGTACCGGAAGCAATGTTGTTCTGCTGCCTGATACAACCTATATCAAGACAATGCTGCATGTTCCTTGGAGCACCATTGTAGCCTGTGGACAGTATACGCTTATCCCTTGCGATCACGGCACCTACTTTATTCCTAAGACAGGTGGAACGTTTAGATACAACAGTAGCGATCTCAAGCAAATACTCATCTATACTTGGCCTTTCAGTCATTGCTTTAGAGAAGCAGTAAGTGGTATATATAAGTTATAGTGTAAGAGTGTATTCATCAATTTCAAAAATTTAAAATAGGAATTGAGAACCTATTATTCTGGAGCATAGAAACATGGAAGTCGGTTTGACTGAACGTTTAGATTCTTTTGTAAGAAAACACAACGATCGTCAGCTTGCAGCAATACCGCTTACAATATTTGTAATATCATTATTGATACTTGCACTCACATTTGCAAGTAGCGGCTCACCTGTTAAGCTGGGTATGGAATTCAAAGGCGGAACAATGGTCTCTGTTGCGACAGAGGAAAGTATACAATCCATTGGGCAAAAATACTCAGATTACCCGATTACTGATGTCAGACAGGCCGGAAGCCGTGTGATAATGCAATTTGGACCAATGAGTAGCGAACTACAACAGGAACTTGTCAGTGATATAATAGATTCCTATGATAATGTTGAAATAAACCAGATCGGACCGGTATATGGAGAAGCACTTCAGCAACAGGCCGTTAAAGCAGTTATCATATCATTTATCGGAATGGCAATCGTGGTCTTTTTGATATTCAGGACATTCGTGCCATCAATCGCAGTGGTATTGTCAGCGTTATCTGACATTATTATCGCAGCAGCATTCATGAACATTGTCGGGATCGAGTTATCCCTGGGAACTGTGGCAGCACTGCTTATGCTCATCGGTTATTCTGTTGACAGTGACATACTACTCACTACAAGAGTCCTCAAAAGACGCGGGACACCACAGGAAAACATTACCAATGCAATGCATACCGGTGTGACCATGACCACTACAACCCTTGCGGCACTTGTGGTAATGTACCTCGTATCAACTTACTCATACTTACTAAGTTCATCACTTTCACAGATCACCCTCCTTTCAGACATATCCATTGTCCTGATATTTGGACTGGCCGCAGATATGATGAACACCTGGATGCTTAACACATCAATTCTCAGGTGGCATGTGACAAGTGCAGGCACAAGGAGGCGTAAAGCATGAGAGATGATGAACAGCCACAAAGCATATATAAAGACCTTAGAGTCATTGTTTTCATTCTGGCAATACTTGCCTCCGTATACTTCATACACCCAGGATATACTTCCGGAGAAGGTTTCACAACTAACCTCAACTACGGACTTGACCTGGAAGGCGGCTCCTGGCTCCAGTTAAAACTTCAGGGCGCTGTTGCAGAGCTTGATGCTGACAGCGGTCTTTTAGTAAAGGAAATAGTCAACATCAACCTTGGAGAAAGCATAGATATACAATCGGTTGATGAAGGCACTGATGAAACTACAATAACTTTCACTTCAGATTCAGTACTTACAAATAATCAGATGGAACAGCTTGGCGTAGGCCAGACTACCATCTCACGAAACGCCAATGTGACTGAGGTCATACTTCATTCTTCAAAAGTGACCCTGATAAAAACATACCTGGAAGATTCACTCAAAGCAGAAGTCCTGCCCACACTTGTTTCAGATGGTGTTGAGTATGAGATAAGGACTGCCATTTCACAGGAAGAACTTGAAGAACTCATGGCAGTTGTCGGCGGCTCAATTGTAACTGACATCAACGGAGATGTAAATTACAAAGAAGGGGTCACAACAGAAACAAGGGACATGACTAAGGAAATACTGAGTGATAAGCTCAATTCCCTTGGACTTAAGGACATACCGGTAAAAACGGTGGGTGATGATTATATACTCATTGACTTTGCAGGAATTGACCTTGCAACTGCCAAGAACATCGCTGAAAAGCCAGGCAAATTCGAAATCAGGATTGTGACCCAGGGCAACGAGTCAAAGCATGTCCTCTATGGAGATGAAATAGCAACTGTCAGTATTGTGGGATTCCATGAAGAGGGCGGCCAGTGGTACGTACCATTCACATTGACAGAGACAGGTGCCCTTGCACTTCAGGAGATTGCCATTGAGACTGGTGCAACTACTGATCCGATGTCACACAATCTGGTGATGTATCTTGATGATAACGAAGTTTACAGTGCACCTTTGAGTGATTCAGCCGCAGCCCGGCTAGAAGAAGTACCAATATACGCATGGCAGGCATCTACCGGACCTGATGATGAAAGCAAGGCACAGGCTGAGCAATTGCAGATACACCTGCGTGCAGGTGCATTGCCTGTAAACGTGGAACTTATGGGTTCAGGACATGTAGATGCAACCCTTGGCCAGCAGTTCAAAGGACAGGCCACTGTTGCAGGTCTTCTGGCACTGTTAGCTGTTGCCTTTGTGGTTTACAGGAAATATAACAAACCAGCCATACTTGTACCAATGGTGGCCACTTCCATAAGTGAAGTGATAATGATACTCGGTTTTGCAGCCGCAATCGGATGGCAACTTGACCTTGCAAGTATCGCAGGTATTATTGCAGCCATAGGAACAGGTATCGACCACCTTGTCATCATCACCGATGAAGTACTGTACGAAGGAAAGCTGCCCCCAAGGAAGGTTTACCTTTCAAGGATAACAAAAGCATTCGGAATAATATTCGCAGCAGCTGCAACAACTATTATTGCAATGTCACCACTTGTAATCATGGGATTCGGTTCCCTGAAAGGATTTGCAATAACAACGATTGTTGGTGTCCTTATAGGAATACTGATCGCAAGACCAGTATATGGCAAAGTGATACATGAAGTACTGCAGACAAGCCCAACAAGCGCAGAATAAAAGAAAAAGGTGAGGATTTGAAGGATCTATGGACTGTAAAATACCGGCCGAAAAGCCTTGATGAGATCGTCGGCAATGAACAATCTGTAGACATGGTCAGGAAACTGGCCATGTCCAATAACCTTCCACATTTTGTATTCCACGGACCTGAGAACTCAGGCAAGTCAAGCACAGCCTTTGCAATTGCCAATGAATTGTACGGTGAGGACTACGAACGAAATCTGGCATACTTCAATGCATCTGATTTTTTTGAACAGGGAAAGAACTACCTTGTACGGGATAAACGATTCAGGCGCATCATAGGAACTGATGATCCTAAAAAGATCAATAAGAGTGTCATAAATATCTTCAAGGACATCATCAATGAATATGCAGCCATGCCACCCGTAGATGCTGATTTTAAAATAATATTCATTGATAATGCCGAATCGCTTAATTCCGATTCACAACATGCACTTAGAAGGATTATGGAAAAGTACACAGCATCTTCACGCTTTATACTTTCAACGACCCAGCCTTCCAAACTCATAAGCCCCCTTAGATCAAGGGGTTTGCAATTATTCTTCACACATGTATCCGACGATAAAATTACAAAGTTCATTTCCAGAATAGTTGATGCTGAAGGACTTACAGTAAATAATGACGGAATAGATGCGCTGGTGTATCATGCAAGAGGTAACATTGCCAAGGCATTGAATACACTTCAGGTCGCATCCATTCAACCCGGAAACGATAATATCGGACCGCAGCAAATATACGATGCAACATTGGGTGAGCAATCAGAGAATATAACAAATCTCTTTGAATCTATTATCGCAAAGAACATTCTTGAAGCCAGGAAATACATTGATGCCCTTATACTTGAAGAGGGGCTTTCCGGACAGGAAATATTGCTCCAGTTACACAAGGTTACAGTAAATTATAACGAAACGGATGACATCATTTCCAGGTGGGTCACTAAAATAGCAGATACTGATTTCTACCTGACCGAAGCTGCAAATGACAGGATACAACTGGAAGCACTTGTTGCCGGATTCTGTCAATAAATGCGAATACTACTATTTTACTAAATATTGATGGTTAAGATGACTGACAATAACTTTGAAACGGCCTGTCGCAACATACTGGATATGGTACTCGATGGACGGATAACTAACGAAAAGCAACTGAATGAAGCAAAGAAAAAAGTTGCAAAATCATTCCATCTTTCAACCATACCGAAAAATGCAGACATTATTGTTTCAGGTAATGATGAAGAACAGGAACAGAGTCGTGCCATTCTACAGCGTAAACCAGTACGTACAATATCAGGAGTAGCGGTCATAGCTGCAATGACATCACCTGCACCATGCCCCCATGGAATATGTGTCCCATGTCCCGGAGGACCTAATTCGGAATTCCAGTCCCCTCAGAGCTATATGGGAAGGGAACCTTCCACCATGAGGGCAATACAGTTTGAGTACGACCCTTACAGGATAGTGACAAACCGACTGACCCAGCTGAAACAGATAGGTCATGAGGTTAAAAAAGCCGAACTTATCATCATGGGAGGTACTTTTTCTGCAAGGTCTATCGACTATCAGGAATGGTACACAAAACGCTGTCTTGAAGCCATGAATGATTTTTATGGCGATTCCTGGAGGCAGCAGGCAAACCCCATTGGAAAGACGCTACCCTATTTTACGATAGAAGATGTCCAGAAGGCAAATGAGACATCAGAAGTCAGGAATACAGGTATTACCTTTGAAACACGCCCTGATTGGGCAAAGCCTACTCACATTGACAAGATGCTTGAGCTGGGAGCTACGAAGGTTGAGATAGGCGTTCAAAGCACTTACGATTTTATTCTTGAAAGAATGAAACGAGGCCATAGTGTTGCAGACAGTATTGAGGCGAACAGAGTACTGAGGGATAGCGCCCTAAAAGTGGGATTCCATATGATGCCCGGACTTCCTGGAACTGATGTTGAAATGGATGTCAGGAATTTCAAAAGACTTTTTGAAAATCCGGGATTCAAACCCGATTATCTGAAAATTTATCCCACCCTTGTAACCGAAGGTACCGAGTTAAGTGAGATGTGGAAACAGGGGAATTACAAGGCCATGGGAGATGAGGAAGCAACATTACTCCTGTCCAGGATAAAGTCCTTTATCCCTAAATGGGTAAGATTACAGCGCATCCAGAGAGACATACCCGCACCCCAGATACTTGCAGGAGTAAGGAAAAGTAACATCCGCCAACTTGCACATGAACACCTGGAGCAACATGGAGGAAAATGTCGCTGCATAAGGTGTCGTGAAGTGGGACACAACATGTTAAAAGGAAATGAACCCGATATAGAGAACATACAGCTAACTGTTGAATCCTATGACTGTTGCGGGGGAAAGGAACATTTTATTGCCTTTGAAGATATTAAAAAGGACATATTGATAGGATTCCTCAGATTGAGGTTGCCTGACAGACCTCATCGTGAAGAATTACAAAATGCTGCACTCATCAGAGAACTCCATATATTCGGATCATCTGTGGCCGTGGGGAAGGATGCCGGAGAGAATGACTGGCAGCACAGAGGTTACGGCAGAGAACTGATCACACATGCCGAGGAACTTGCATCAGGTTCAGGATATGGGAAGGTTGCAATAATAAGTGGGATTGGTGTGCGCCAATATTATCGAAAGTCAGGTTATGAACTGGAAAAAGTTTATATGACGAAGAACCTGCAAAATAACTGAATCAGAAAGTGTTATTAGTAAAGATGACTGATTTCTGTAAAACCATAATGTATAATAGTAATAATATTCTAATGACAAAACGTAGGGGACAAAACATTGGACTCAGAACTGCTTGAACAAGTCGTCAATAATTTAAAAGAAATAAATTCCAAACTTGATCGAATAATTGTACAGATCGAATGCAGGGATGAGCAGGTCTGTGAAAAAGATAGAATAATAGCAGACTCTCTTGATGTAATAACACTGCTTTCTCTGCCGGATCATTTGAGAACAACTGCAACAACGTTATTTGAGATAGGACCTGCCACAGCAGATGAAATAGCAAATGTTACAAATAAGGAAAGAGCAGTAGAAAGTAATTACCTAAACCAGCTTGTCAGGATGAATCACGTCAAAAAATATAGAGACGGAAGAAAGGTTTATTTCCGCATAAATGACAGCTTAAAGAAAAAGTAATAAATGATTGCTTCTTCTGGATATTTGGAAATAATTGAATCAAAACCATAAATAACTAATAATCAATGAAGGAAACATGACCCTTACATTAGCAGTACACTCTTCCAAAGGTGGAACGGGAAAAACCAGCATTGCAGTAAACCTGGCAGTGGCTTATGCTTCAGAAGGAAAGAACACATGCCTGATAGACCTGGACCTTAGAGGACCGTCCCTTAGTTCTATGTTCAAACCGGGAACTCATTTCTGGATTAATGATTTTCTGTCAGGGAAATGTAGTCTGAAAGATACATTGAATGACATAAAGCCTGAAATGGAAACCAGTGGCCACCTATACGTGAGCTTTGCAAATCCGGACATCGGAGTGATAAGGGATCTTGTGAGCAAAGACCGAAACTGGCAGGCAGGAGCACTTAAGGCGCTGATGAATGGGAAAAAGGAACTTGCAGCAAATAGTCTGGATGTAATCATATTTGATACAAGTCCCGGCGTGGAATATGAGTCCATAAATGCTGTTGCAGCCTCAGACATGGTCGTCATTGTGCATAACGATACCGCAGCATGTTTTAATTGCACTGAGCAGCTAATAAAAGGCGTTTACACCCTTCTCGACAAGAAGTGTGCCATCATAGACAACATGTATCATGGTAATTGTCTTGACATTATAGAAAAAAGCAGATATGGAGCACCAGTCCTTGCGACCATACCATGTATGTGTGAAATTGCAACCCGAAGCAATAATGAGATACTTGTTCACTCAGAACCTGAGCACTTGTTCTCTAAAAGTATTATGGCAATTAGGGACAAAATTGAAGCAATGCAGTAATAACTGATGCTATTGATCTTTTTTATTGCTCTTTTATGATATTCAATACATCATTTTGAAGATATTCATCCAGGTCCCTGGACTTTTTGTCCTCAATATCTTTTTCAATATTTCCTGATGAAAGTATTATGTCTTTGAATACAACGATCAATACATAGACCAGAAACGCAGGGAAAAACGCAAGTATTGTCCTCTCCACAGGATAAAGAAGAACAACTGACTGATACATATCCGCATGGAGGTCGTATAATAGATAATATGTAATACTTCCTGCCATATGATCGGACAGAACACCCATCAGAGAAGCCAAAAACAGAGATATGAATATATATGCTTTAGAAGTAACGGTCTTCACCAAAATAGATTTCTCAAAATATATAAAAATGCCAAGTACCAGCAAATGATACCACGGGTAGGAATAAGCTGTTCTTCCCACATCAAGCATGTACCATACAACTATGAGTGCAAAAAATATGCTTTTTGCAGCCTTATGTTCCCTGTTAACAACAAGACCTGAAACTATTGAACTCAGGGCTATGAATAAAATTGATAGTACTGAAAACATACTCATTGAAAGATATTTGCCACTTGTGACCTCATACAAAAGAAAGCCTGCTGCTGATACAATGGAACCCCAGAATGGACCAAAGAGCATACCATTCAGTGCTCCAAAAGAGACAATAGAACTTATCTTTGTACCCTCCATACCTGCTACATTCATAAAATCAGGCATGTAGATTGAAAAATAGGTCAAAACGATACCAAAGAGAATATAAATTACTTTTACATCATTTTTTACTCTCATTTTTGGCAACAGTTTCGGAAACACGTTCCTTAAATTGGAGATGAGTTTATATAAACTTTTACATTAAAATCAATGAATAATCTTTAAATAAGCACCCACTTATTCTTTTTTAAAAGAATGTTGATTGATGAAATTAATTACTGTATATACATCATCTTTCAACCTTCTATGAGAAACTATGATAATTCGCAGATACACATGGAATAACGTGTCGATATTAAACCAAACATTTTTATCGGGCAACTCAACATTAATATAATTAAACCTAAAATATAAAATAGCTACTTTTTATTTATTAGTAACAAAATAGAGTATTATGGTTAATAAATAAAGAACCAACAGTCTTAATAAATGCTTTTGAGCTTGCAGAGAGGTGTTTTTCTAAAACACAGACATAATAAAAAAGATTAGACATTATACGATTGAACTAATTTATATTATGGATATAATGTTATATTGACAACCTTTAAATAAAAGTTTGTATATACACTAATTTTTAGAGAGAAAGAAAAAATCTCAATTCACGTTCATAAAATTCAAAAACCACCTAAATATAAAGGATGATTAAACATGAAAATAAGAGTAGTAAGTTCAAAAGAAGAGATCAATACCCTTGGCCCAAATGAAGAAATCATACACCTTGCATTCAGACCTTCAAACACAGATATTTTCTCCCTGATCATGAAGTGCCCTAATGTAAAAGCACTCCATATACCAAGCTCTTACAAGAGAACCATCTCTAACTCTGCAAAAATGTACCTTGAAATGCAGGGAATTGAACTCCTCGAAGGAGACGTATGGGGACACAGGAAAGACATCAACGAATACTCAGAAGTATCACAGAGTGTTTACGACCGCATTGCACAGTACAAGCAGGAAGGACTTTCTGAAGAAGAAGTTGAAGACAAGATGATCAGAGAGACAAGACTTAGTCCTGATTTTGTCAAGTTCCTTGTCAAACAGTAAAAACAAATAATGTCCGGCTTTAAGCCGGAAACCCTTTCTCTTCCAGAATTTTATTCACCTTAAACCTGAATAGTAACTTTTCTAGAATGTGGACAATTGCCATAATCCACCTGCATCTGCTGCTGAGTACAAAGCAGAATACCATCAGCGATAAGTGGGAACTATTCACTTTGCCCTAAAAAAGATTCCCGAATAGGATAATGCCCATTACCCCATATCACCGTTCATTATCAAAATAAATAGTATCTTTCGGCGTCAGCCGTTCTAATGCTACTTTCAGGTCACGTACAAGACCAGGTTCAAATTCAATGGTTGTTTTGCGGCAGTTGAACCAGATACATATACAAGCACGATATCATCACCAAGACCAGATGATGCGCAGCCCTGAGACCTGAAGAGTTATATCCGACACATCTGTATATCCAGACGTTTCCAGACTGAACTCAGTACCGAACACTGACATCGGAAAAATAAACCTCACTGCATTTCATTCAACTTCAGACCGACCACGGATATGGCAATTATGAATACCACAAGCGAACCAATAAATCCATATTCCTGTGGAAATGAATTTCTCATCTGATGTGCCACGGCAAAAAGCAGGATCAACAATACTACGGAACCTACTGAAGCTACAATTTCCATATTCTTCTTATTCATTACTGCTAATTGAGTTAACAGGTACATCAATCTAACGATTTACATAGCATATCCAAAGCAATATTTAATATAACCTTGAAAATAATATTATTCAAAAAACGGGATTATCCAATGACAGAATTTGAAAGAGTACTTGTCCAGTCATTCAACGCCTTCTTCGAAGAGAATAAAATGAAGGGAATCGCTTATCGCCTCAAACAACACAGATTCACATCACAGTTCCTTGATGTACTTGTTGATTCGCTTGACCCTGATTATTACATGGGAATAGAATGCAAGAGCATTTCTGTAGACAAGGGTGCAAAAGCACTTTATTTTACGCAACATTTCACAACTGATAAGAATGGTGCCCACCAGATAGAAAGAATATCGGACTTTCTGATGAGAGCAGGAAGAACCGGATTTCTTGCAGTTGAATTGAAAATGGGAGTTGGGCGCGCACGGGAAGCATACATAATCCCCTGGACAGAACTTTGCAGCAAATACAATGAAGAAGGGACTCCAAAGATAACCGTGGAAGAAATACAGACCTTCCCCAAAATAGAAAGAGCGAGCAATAAATACCTGATCGATCCGAAAGGATGGAAAAAATCCAGGTTAATAGAATAAGAGGATCATAACATGTCTGAAACCATGGCCATGATGGCAAAGCATGCCCGGGAATGCGCTGAAGAGATTAAAAAATACGATGAGATACAATTAGTATCACATATCGATGCAGATGGAATCACATCAGCTGCCATTATTTCAAAAGCCCTGGAAAGAGCAGGTATCGGCTCTGAGATGATGTTTGTAAAGCAACTTGACGAAGCTATCGTGGAGAAGATTGCAGATATGAATCCGGAACTCACGATATTCACCGACCTTGGAAGCGGGCAACTGGAACATATCAACAATTACGGAGTACATTCCATTGTTTCAGACCATCACCGACCGCAGGGAGAGTCCAAATTACACCTGAACCCTCATCTTTTCGGAGCAAACGGCTCTTACGAAATAAGCGGTTCAGGAACAACATTTATACTTGCATCCCAGCTAGGGAACAACCGTGACCTTGCAGACCTTGCAATCGTAGGATGTGTTGGCGACATGCAAAATCGTAAGCATGGGAAGCTTGTAAGCCTTAACAGGATGATACTCGAAGCAAATCCTGACGTAATAAATGCTAAAAAAGACATCTCGCTTTTTGGAAAACAGACACGTCCAGTATACAAGATGATACAGTATTCATCTGACCCTTTCATTCCAGGACTCACCGGCAATGAGGATGCATGCGTTGATTTTCTTGCAAGGGTCGGCCTTCAGTTCTCAAATGACGAGAAGTGGAGAAGATGGATAGACCTCTCTGAAGAAGAAAAAATGAAAGTTACATCATCCCTCCTGCAGTATTCCATGCAAAACGGCATGTCATCATACAACATAGGAAGACTGGTATCAGAGAATTATATACTCCGTACAGAACAGGAAGGTACTGAGATGAGGGATGCATCAGAGTATTCCACACTTCTCAATGCCACGGGCAGATACATGAAAGCTGAAGTTGGAATGCAGGTGTGCATGGGAGATCGTGACGATGCTTATAGAGAAGCACAGGACCTTCTGCAAAACCATCGCAAGAATCTTGTTGATGGACTGAACTTTGTCAGGGACAATGGCATCACCGAACTTTCAAACCTCCAGTATTTCGATGCAGGAAGTGTAATCCCCGAAACCATAGTAGGCATTGTTGCAGGAATGAGTCACTACTCCGCAGGCAACCGTAAACTACCCATCATAGCATTTGCAGACAAGGACGATGGTTACAAAATATCTGCAAGAGGAACACAGGAACTTGTCAACAGAGGACTTAACCTTGCAGAGGCCCTGAGCATCGTTTGCCAGGAACTCGGAGGAGCAGGCGGTGGCCACGATATTGCAGCAGGAGCAACAGTTCCATTCGGTAAAAAAGAAGAATTCATCCAGAAACTTAATTCAACTATCGCTACCCAGTTAATGAAAATATGAACACATCAAACGATATCGTTGATGTGCGACAGTTTATTGATATCAATAAGTGTTGACATTGCATTGGTCCTTATTGGAATGCCGTGTTCCTGCACAATAGCCATAGGGTTAGTGCCGCCAATGACAACAATTCCAAGGTGGTCACGCTCTACAGGCACATCCAGTATTCTTGTATTTGGCTCACCCACTTCAAGAATCCCGTTTATTCCGGCATCGACCATATCAGAAAGTGTACTGTCAATAGTATCCCGGGCAACCATTGGCGCTTCACGCAGGTTAGCAAGTATCTTGCCGGAACCTGTTTTAAGCATGCTCATTACGGATGTGAGTTCCTGAGACATCAGAACCTCAAGAGGGTCTATCGTAGTACTCTGGTAGGTCAGGACATTAGTGAAACGCATTGGATCCCCATCGCGAATTTCGACCAAACCGCCAAAACGTGGTTTTACCATTACGCCTGCCTTAAGAAGGAGGCCATCGATAGTGATACTGCATACAGTTGCAAAGCCAACCTCATTTTCACGGATCTTATGGTCACCAATTGAATCCCCTTCATGAAGGATCTTTAGCAGAGGACTGACTGAAAGCCCACTGTTGATAGCCATACTGAATATCTTAAGAACATCATCAAAATCCTGCTTATTTATAAGAGAAAGATTAACGATTACATCTCCCTCCATTGTTTTAGGATTGAATGTCGTCCTGAACATCAAATCCTCTATTTTCGATGACGTGAACTGAATACGGTTATTCCTTTGCAAAGACATACCTCTAACCGTTTAGTAACTGCCAACCATTTATAGTTTCTCGTAATAAAAAGATATTATTCAGGGAGAGGTGATCTTCCCGAATATATCCATATGATCCTGCGGGTGCACAAGGAAATCGAGTTTGTTTAAATCATTTACAATCTCATACATGTCATTCCCACAGAAAAGACCAGCTTCAGGATAATCCATTGGTTTGATAAACCTTATATCCGGCACTTCACCGTAATCAGGATTCTTTTCAAACCCACCGGTCAAAAGATAGTATGCACCACCGAAGAGTTTTTTGATAGGGTCATAAAGAGATGCAAAATCACGACATACCCAATTTGCCATTTTGAGCCTCTTACCTGAAGTATTGATAGTTATGTGACCATAACCCGGCGGAACCAGAGCAAGATCACCTGCCTTTGCCTCACAAACAATCACATCAACGACCCTGTCCCCTTCAGCCTTCTGAAGAAGGTACGTGGCCTCACCTTCCAGTACCTGATAGAGTTCAGCATATGATAAATCCTGTCCCGGAACAGGCGGATGATAGTGACCTGCAGTCTTGACATATTCATCACCCAGCATTGCCGGAGGAATTATAGTGATATCATACCTGAGACCATGTTCCACTATTTTTTTGTGATCGGACTCATTCCTTGAAAGATCCCTGTACATGTAATAAAGCTCAATATTCTCCTGTGAGCGCAGCCATTCCTGGTTATATACCACCTCGTCCATATCATGAAGCATCCTGATATCAGGACGATAGAGATTACCACCAAAATTTAATTCGTTACCCATTTAATCCATCACCATTTTTAAGAAACCACGTATAGAAGGATATATTTGCACCCACAGTATTTAATTTTGCCGCAACTCTATTAAATAGATTACCTTATTTACACAGGTATCCGAGTATTTTTTTTGCAAGATTTTCACTTATACCTTCAAGAGCAGCCAACTCTTCAACCGAAGAAGACCTGATCTTCCCGATGGAATCAAAATTCTCAAGCAAAACACGTTTTCTGGAAGGGCCGACACCCGGTATGGAATCCAGTTCCGAATGAGTAAGGCTTGCAGACCTTCTTCGCCGATGAGAACTAACTGCAAACCTATGAGCTTCATCACGAATATGCATCAGCATTTTTAAAGCTGGTGATGTATGAGGGAGAATTATAACCTCATCAGGACCTTTTTTAGTTGTAATTATATGCTCAAACCTCTTTGCAAGGCCAATTAACGGTATATCAAGACCAAGAGCATCAATAGACGACATAGCCGCACTCACCTGCCCCGGACCTCCGTCTATGAGAATCAGATCAGGCAGTGACTCATTGCTTTTGATCAAATGCGAGTAACGTCTGTGCACGACCTCGGCCATCATGGCAAAGTCATCGATACCTTTTACAGTTTTAATATTATGCTGCCTGTACTTGTTATTTGCAGGCCTGCCATTCTCAAAATATACCATGGAACCCACTGCATTGGTACCAGAGATATTAGAAATATCAAAGCCTTCTATATGAAGAGGTAATGACTTCAGAGATAGAACCTTTTGCAGTTCTTCAAGTGCTGCTATTGCTGATTCGGACGGTGCGGGCTTTAGCTGTGCCATCCTCATGGACATCCGGGCATTCCTTTCAGCCATCTCAAGAAGTTTTTTCTTTTCTCCCCGTTGTGGCACATGCACCTTTACATCCCTGCCGGAACGCTGGCACAGCCATTTAACAATGAGTTCCTTTTCAGGAAGTTCATACTGGACAAGTATCTCAGGAGGAATTGGAGAGTCCTGGTAATACTGTTTTACAAACTGTGCCATGGATTCTTCAATACTTTCCGAAACATCAGCACCAAGAAGTGTGAAATCCGCCTTCCCGACCATACTGCCATGGCGAACATAGAAAACCTGAATATAGATTGCCTTCTCATCTGATACGGCAGCCAGCACATCGCGGTCATCTGTGCCAGATGTTGCTATCTGCTGCTCAGAGATGCATTTTACAGATTCTATCTGGTCCCGGACATCCGCAGCAGATTCATAATCCTGAGCTTGGGCAAGGCTTTGCATCCTTTCTTCCAGCTTCCTCAAAAGACCCGAGGTATCACCTTTCAAAAAGCGAACTGCTTCCATAACCCTTCTGTGGTACTCTTCCTTTTCCATTCCACCCTTACATGGAGCCATGCAGCGCTTTATATGGTAATTTAGACATGGACGGGATTTGCCCGGTTCTATTTTCTTCTTGCACTGGCGGAGCATGAAAACGCGGGATATTATGTCAAGAGTGGTGCGAATAGCTTTTGCATTTGTATATGGTCCGAAATAGAGTGCTCCATCCATTAACCTTCTACGGGTAAGGAATATACGCGGAAATGCCGAATTAATGGTTACCTTGACATACGGATAGCGTTTGTCATCCTTCAAGCGAACATTGTAACGGGGTTTGTACTTTTTGATGAGATTTGCCTCAAGCACAAGAGCATCTATCTCAGAATCCGTGACGATATACTCAATATCATCGATATGCCTGACCAGAGTAACTGTTTTTGGAGAAAGGTTCTTCTTTGACTGGAAATACTGGCGTACCCTTTTGTCCAGAGACTTCGCCTTGCCCACATATATGACATCACCGGAGTCATCTTTCATCAGATAGACGCCAGGCAATGCAGGGAGTGTTTTTAGATCGAAATTCATATCAGATTCATTCTGAGAATTTATTATCTATGAAACGTAGAAGTGTCATATCGATTATCGTTTTTAGGTTCACAATATCTTCACGGTTGTATTTCAGTAGCAGGTCAAGTGCATCTTCATCCCCACGCTCGTATTGGTGCCATAGGCGCACTGCGTCAAAACCGCTGATACCAACGGTTTCCTCGGCCCTTGAAATACCAAGTTCACATTCTATCTTTTTCAGGCCCCCCGACAGAGAGATGCGACGCAGAGGATACATCAGGTCTGCATGCAACTGGTTGAATTCTATTTGTGGGAATTCACGTTTGATAAAAGGAATATCGAACCTTGCCCCGTTAAAGGTCACAAGGAACTCATATTTGGGAAAAACATCGACTATATCATCAAGGTCTATGCCTCTTACAAAGGTTCTTGCTTCTTTTCCGTCATAGATACCTACAACTGTGATGGATGAACTGGCAGGGGAAAGACCTGTTGTCTCTATATCAACATAAGCAACCTTATCTGAAAAATTCCTGAAAGCACGCCAGTGCTCGGCTTTGGGAAGGGACCTTGCAAAGAATTCAAAATCGCGAGCCTCCAGTTTTTCAACTGAATCCCTGATGCCTGTTAAGATCATTTCTTTTTTAGAAGGAGATATGAGAAGCTCATCTTTTCTGTCCAGAAAATCATCCCATGTCCTGACACCGCCGGACCATATCCTTTTTTCCACAGTTGCGCCGATCCGTGGCATATGAATGTATGTACTTGTGAGCATGATATATTCCCTTTTTCAATTATGACAGATGATATTGATAACTATGATGTTCTACCTGTAAGTGCTAAATAAAAGAAGGGTTCATATATATATGTTGGATTCAATCCCTACACCCATAATATAGTCATTTTTAAATGAATTATGTCAGGAGATAGATATGAGCAAAGTTGCAGTGATCGGATCAGGCAATGTAGGCGCTACCACAGTTCAGAGACTTGCGGAACTTAATATTGCAGATATCGTAATGGTTGATATCGTTGAAGGACTGCCACAAGGCAAAGCACTGGACATACTTCAGGCTGCACCACTTGTGGGTTATGATGTAGATGTAATCGGAACCAATGACTATGCAGATATCTTTGACTCGGACGTTGTGGTGGTTACCGCAGGAATTGCACGTAAACCCGGAATGGAAAGGGACGACCTGCTTGCAACGAACATAAAGATAACGCAACAGGTATGCGCAAATATAGAAAAATATGCACCTGATGCTATTATCATGACAGTAACAAATCCTCTTGACATAATCACCTATGCTGCACTTAGATGCACACAGTTTGACAGAAACAGGGTATTCGGCATGAGTGGACTTCTCGATTCAAGTCGCTTTGCATCATTCATCGCAAAGGAGATGAACTGTTCTGTGAGGGATGTAAATGCAATGGTGTTGGGCGGACATGGTGATTCAATGGTCCCGCTTCCTAAATATACCACTGTGGCGGGAATACCCCTGAACAAGCTTATGGACGAGAATACTATCAGTAAAATAGTAGACAGGACCATAAATGCAGGCGCAGAGATTGTCGGATATATGAAGAACGGTAGTGCTTTTTATGCACCTTCCGCAGCAATTGCAGCTATGGTCGAAGCCATACTCAAGGATACAAAGAGGATAGTACCTGCTTCCGCATTTTTGAATGGAGAGTACGGACAGCATGACATATGCCTCGGTGTGCCTGTAAAGCTTGGAAGAGACGGTGTCGAAGAGATAATCGAACTGGAACTTAGCAGCCAGGAAATGGAAGCCCTGCAAATTTCCGCCAATGCAGTCAGAGAAGGGATTGAAAAGATTAGTCCCTGAGTGAAGCTTTAAAGATGTCATTTACATACGAAATTGCCGACTTACATACAAATATTCATATATAAGTAAAATAAAAGAGGGTAGGGATATCATGCGTGCAGACATAACTTCACTTTTCGGATTAAACGTTTATACTGACACAGGTACGTACATAGGGAAAGTAGCTGACCTTGTGTTAGATGTTGACGAAAGGAAAGTCCGAGGACTGGCAATCTCCGACATCAATAGAGATGTTTTTGATGTTACTTCTAAAGGAATTATTATTCCTTACAGATGGGTCATTACTTCAGGAGATATAGTACTTATCAGAAATGTTGTTAACAAATTCAAGAAGCCTAAAAAAGAGAAAGTAGAAGACTGATCCATGAAAAGGCGAGAGATCTATTCAGATCTGCGTTGTGTACCGCCTGTAATCGTGCGCATTGATGGAAGGAATTTCAAGAATGCGCTATCACGCATGGGATTTGAAAAACCCTATGATAAAAGGTTCACATCTGCTATTGTTGATTCGATAGAATGCTTTTTTAAAAAGAGCGGATTGAGCCCTGTTTTTGCTTATACATTCTCGGATGAGATCAGTTTTCTGTTCAGGGATAATGCTTTTGAAAGCAGGATAGAGAAAATTGATTCCATAGTGCCTTCTTTCATCAGCAGTGCTTTTACAATGTTCCTCAAGCCAGAGGAGCCAATATCTTTTGATGCGAGAGTAATTCCCCTTCACGAAGAGGATATTCAAGAATACCTCGTCTGGAGGCAGGATGAAGCATGGCGCAATTGCATCAACTCATACGCATACTATACCCTCCTATCCGAAGGAATGGAGGAAAAAGAAGCCGCCATGCACCTGAAAAAGAAAAAGTCCCCAGACATGCATGAACTCCTTTTTGAGAGAGGGATCAATATATCAAAAGTCCCCGCATGGCAAAGGCGTGGGATAATGGTACTTAGAAAAGAGATAGAAATAGAAGGTTTTAACCCTCACCTAACTGTGAAAACAACAAGTACCCGGACAAAAGTGTTCATTGACCGGAATATTCCGTTGTTCAGCTCCGAAGAAGGGGAAGCATTTATTCAAAAGATCCTTACCCCACACGTGAGTGAATAACGCAAGAAAAAGCATTTAAAGAGGGATGTGTTTATACAAACCACGATTTATAAGGTGAACCTATGGATAAACTTGAGCTTATTAAAAGAAATGTGCAGGAAATAGTAACAGAGGACGAACTGAAAAACCTTCTGGAAACAAAAGAACACCCCACTGCCTATGTAGGATATGAGCCAAGTGGTAAGATCCATATGGGACACGTACTTACAGTCAATAAGCTCCTTGATCTTCAGAATGCGGGTTTTAAGATTACGGTACTCCTTGCGGATGTGCACGCCTACCTCAACAAGAAAGGAACACTTGAAGAGGTTCGTGAGGTTGCTGATTATAATAAAAGATGTTTCATTGCCCTGGGACTTGACGAAGAGAACACGAATTTCGTATATGGCTCAGATTACCAGCTTGATCAGGAGTACATACTCAACGTCCTCAAACTGACACGTATCACGACCCTGAACAGGGCAACACGGAGTATGGATGAAGTAGGACGTAAAATGGATGACCCGTCGGTATCCCAGATGGTCTACCCCATTATGCAGGCAATAGATATCGCAATGCTTGGCGTTGATATCGCAGTTGGCGGTATTGACCAGAGAAAGATACACATGCTTGCAAGGGAAGGACTCCCAGCACTTGGATTTAAGGCACCCCTGTGCATCCATACACCAATTCTTCTTGGACTTGACGGCGAAAAGATGTCATCATCAAATAACAATTTCATATCTGTTGATGATTCCGAAGAAGACATTAAGAAAAAGATGAAGAAAGCATTCTGCCCGGCAGAGGAAGTAAATGACAACCCCATAATGGAACTGTTCAGATACCATATCTGCCCCAGATATGAAGAGATCGTTTTTGAGAGACCTGAGAAGTTCGGCGGTAACCTTGTCTGTAAAGGATACGAAGAACTTGAACAGGCATTTGCATCAGGACAACTTCACCCCATGGACCTGAAGAACGGTGCTGCAAAGTATATGAACATGATACTTGAAGTTGTCAGAAGTGTAATCTAAAAGATATTATATCTTTATATAGCAATTTATATATGAGGTCCGCAAGAATATAACATTAAAAAAGTAAAAAGGGGATTTGGATGAAATATACATTTCAGGACTCAACAGAATTACCTTTACAAAGAGATTTTATTCAGGACCTTAACAATTTCATAGAAATGGCGAAGAAGGTCCTTCCACTTGAGAATTCCGCTATTGAGCTTAGCGAGGAAGAATCCAGCGAAATATCATCCCTTGAAGCAAGGATCAAGGAGATCGATAGCTTCAGCAAGGATATACAGCAATATGTAGATGAACGTGCAAAAGGTGCGGAAGACAAGGAAATACTTGAATGTCGCAATGCTGTCATCGATGCCTGTATTGAAACCGGCAACCGCGGACTCAAGGAACTTAACCAGAAACTGGAGCAGATAAAGCGCCAGTCTGAAAGTGGAATATACAAGATTGAAATGGACCTGCTTAACAACCTTAATCCTCTTTTTGAATCAGGCATTTATGGTGCAAACAAGGCATATTCGGTTTCCATGACAGAAGGTGCATTAAAAGGAGTGCTCAAAGCATCTTTTTCCGGGATGGAATACACCTGTGACCTGACCTATGCTCATGAGATACTCACTATCAGAGAGGTTTACGGGAATTTGTCCCTCCCAACATGGACAAAAGCCGGTATATTCTCTAAAGAGAACAAGGTTAAAATGATAGATGTGTCAGAATACACCATCGCTTCCATGAACTATGATGGCAACAAGCACGTTGACGTAAGCTTTGAGAACAAGAAAGGTGACCAGAAATTCAAGATAACTTCTGACAATGACACATACCAGATATATCACGGAGAGTTTGATGTAACTTCTGATGAAACACTCCTCAAATCAGTCCAGGTGGACAACGTTGCAGGCCTTGTAGATGATCTGAAAAAGTATATGGAAATGTTCATCAAATACCAGAAACTTACGCAGATATTGCTTGATGGAAATGATGCCGTGCGCAATAACGAGGTATTTGACTGCCTCAAGCTCATTGCCGAACAATATGGGGATATTGTAAGGGAATCACTCGACAAAGGATATGTCAAGAACGAGATAACCATCAAGGTCGAATCATCCGATGGCACCCGTACTGAGAAATATATCACCAAGGAAGAAGCCTTTGACCAGCTCGCTGAACTTGGAAGCGAAGGTCTTGAACTGGCAAGCATACTTGGTGTAGACTGAATGCAGCAAATGCTGCAATCTTTTTTTATTTTTGATTTATATTCATATTCAACTAATTAAGAGGGATATTTTTGGACCGTTCCATTGCCGATATCAGGGAAAAACTAGAGAAAAAAGAAGCTGTTGTAATGACAGCACAGGAAGTATCCGAACTTGTAGACAGGGGAGAGAGCATTACCACAATGGATGTCGATGTTGTCACAACCGCAACAAGGGCAATAATGAGTGGAACTTATGCCCTCCTGTCATTTCCTGTAAATTCCCCCCTCTGTTTCAAGAGAGCTTCAAAGGTCCTCCTGAATGGAGTTCCTGCACATGTGGGACCATGCCCCAATGAAAGCCTTGGAGTACTTGACCTGATAGTATTCGGAACAGCGCACTCGACCCTGGAACACAATTATGGTGCCGGCCACCTGTTCAGGGAACTGGTTGAAGGAAAGAACATAGAGGTTTCTGTTGTCACTGATGAGAATGTATCCTTCAAAAGTGAGATCAAACTGGAAGACATGCCCTATGCAAAACTCTATGCAACCCGCCATGCCTTCAAGAACTACGCAGCTTTTGTCAACTGCTCAACCGAACCTGTCAATACAATATTCCATGCTACACAGTTCAGCCCCAGCATGAACGGTGCAACACTTTCCGGATGTGGAGAGATAAATCCAGTCCAGAATGACCCAAAAATGGAGACAATAGGCATTGGAACACGTATGCTTATGAATGGTGCCGAAGGGTTTGTCATCGGAGAAGGAACACGCAGCAGTCCCGGGAAACCGAACCTTACCGGAGTTGCAGACATGCATGGCATGGACCCGGCACTCATGGGAGGTTTCAAGACATCTGCCGGACCTGAGTGCATCGCCTCATGGGCAATTGCAATACCTGTCACAAGTCAGTCAGTGCTTGATGCGGTCCTGAAAACAGACAAAGACATCCCCATGGTTGTGAATGATGTCGATAAAAGGGTCATGATAGGCAGCAGCACATATGCCGATGCATGGAAGAATACAGACCCCACAGTTATGTTCAATCCCGAAGTGTGTCTCAATTGTGAGGTATGCAAACCCATCAGAGATTGTCCAATGGAAGCAATATACCTCCAGAATGACAGAATGATACTTGACAGGTACTTATGTTTCAATTGCGGACTCTGCTCCACTGTCTGTCCGGGAGAAGTGTTCACTGCAAAACTCGGAACCCTTCACTTTGAGAAGGATGCAAAGCAGTTAAAGATCCCAATCGTACTCAGACAATCTGACCGCAAAAGATCAGAAGAACTGGCTGAGAAATTAAAAAAGAAAATAATAGATGGCGAGTTCAAAATCAACGAGATGGTTGAGAAGATATATCCATAAACCTTTTCAGGATAACTTCAGGAGTCATCTCGATAACCGGAGCTTCAGTATTGCCCGGTTCCGCTTTTACTACAATTATTCCTTTATCCGTGGATCTAAGGGTTTCCCTCAGGTCCTCGGGATTAGCTACCACGTAAACATTCTTGTTTCCAGCGCCTTTTGCAACCGCTGCAAGGTCTGTGTTCTTTGATGTGGCTGTTGGCTGGTTGCCGGTTGAACCATAAGCACCGTTGTCAACAATGACCAGAAGGTAGTTATCCGGCTCCTGCGACGCTATTGTTGCAAGAGTTCCCATGTTCATCAATATGGAGCCGTCTCCTTCTATCGTAATGACCTTTTTATCCGGCCGGGATAATGCAAGACCAAGACCTATGGAAGATGCAAGTCCCATGGAACCCAGCATGTAGAAATTTGTAGGAACATCACAAACATGATGTATCTCTTTACATGGAATACCGATGTTACCGATTAGCAACGCCCCACTTTCCTTTGCCTTTGCAGCGATCTCGTTTATGGCATCTATACGCTTCATGCCTGACGCCTCCAGAAAGGTATGGGCAAAAGTACAGCTACAGGTTTTTTCTGTTCAGATGCCACATTCCATGCCTTCACAATAATATCTGCCGGGTCGACCCCTTTCTCCGGCAGGAAATAGGGAATATCCATTGTCTCAAGCAGTTTGGGAGTTAGCTCACCCATTGGTACCTGGGCAACTATTGGTTCACCTTCAACACCCCTGTGGCTCATTATCATCAAAAGTGGGATGCCATAGAGCATGTTGAGTGAAGCAAGAGCATTGATAGAATTACCAAGACCCGAGTTCTGCATAAGCATTGCTGGCTTTTTTCCGCCCATATAAGCACCTGCACATACGCCCACGCCTTCCTCCTCGCGGGTCACAGGCAGATGAATGATATCATGAGCTTCATCCACCATAGGAATAAGTTCCTTGAGATTGGCACAGGGCACGCTGACAATAAAATCAATTCCAGCATCCTTGATTCCTTTGAATGTGGATTCAGAAGGAGTAGGAGCAACTGATAAAGATTGTGTCATGTTATCACCATACTTTGAGGTCTATTGCCTCGATACGAACGTTCCTGCCTTCCACACCCACGACCATGCCGGAGTGGACCTTCTGCATCATGCAGTATTCAGGAACGAACTTCACAGTCTGCCCAACTTTCGGGATCTTACCTTTTGCAATCTTGCCATCAAAAGCAAGTATCATACAGAGACCTACATCCTTGAATTTGAAATCGTCATTTCCAAGCCTGTGTAGTGGCCCTACAAGATGGACCGTGTAGATGGCACCCGGAATCATGTCGATGACTTTCGCAAAATGAGTTACAGGGCATCCAAGTGGCCTGTAGCGCAGGATGTCACCTATTTCTACTTCCACTGAGCCGTCAAAGGGATGGATATCTTCCCTGCATGAGCATTCATCTTTAAGAGGAGCAAGCGTGAAGTCTGCTTCAAGAGCATCAATTATTCCAATTATCTTTTCATCTTTGTGAACATCTTCACCCAGGAGAGTCAATATCTTTTTCACATTGTCCTGGAAATTGTCGCGGGAAAGGAAAGGACATTTTTGCAGATCATCCGAGTTTTTGAGTTCAGCGGCAAAATCCCTGCACTGGCGATATCCACAGCTTCCGCAATTATAACCCGGAAGCAGTTTTTCTATCTCGCTCATAAGTTATTCTCCCTTGTATTCCATAAATCCGTCAAGGCGCCTCAAAACACCCATGTGGTGTTTCCTTGCAACACGGGTTTCCCCGGTACACAGGGAACATATGGCAAGAGGAGGGTTATAGCGCAGAACCATGTTATCGCAAACATCCGGGCCCAAACGTACCGTTTCTGCAAGTTCGAATGCACCTTTTCCCGTGAGACCATTGGCCTCCACGATCTTACACCCGGGATTCACCTCAAGCACACGTTCCCTGAAAACCTCACGTTCTGCCTGGGATACAAGGTCACCTTTTGTCGTGACAACTACATCAGCAGTAGTCAGAAGGGGACCAACCTTCAACGGCGTGTTGGGGCCTGTGGTTACATCAATAACACATACTGCAAGGCACTCATCGGGGTATGGGGCACAGCGCAGGCAAAGTCCGGCTGTTTCGCTAAACAGGACATCTGCGCCTTCATCTTCGGCCCATTTGAGCATTTCATCAGTGTTATAAATGGTAAAATGGTCAGGACACATGTCCTTGGCAAGACCCACATGAACCGGAATATCCAGTTTCTTGAAACGCTGGTCATCATCTGTCCAGAGACAATCTACTTTGACAACAGCTGGATTTTTACCATGTCTTATGAGAGCTTTTATCGTGTGAAGCAGAACTGATGTCTTCCCGGAACCCGGCGTGCCGGCAACTACTACCAGTTTCATGCAATGCCCTCAACAATATCGCCGCGCCGGATGGTATCCCTGAGAGACATGAGCCAGTTATCTACCTCGGTGATCCTTCCACAGACATCCTGCTCCTGCTGGCTTGTGGTAATAATATCCACCATGCCACCGTTCCTGATGACTATCCTACGGGAAGACATCAGAGCAAGTACCGGGTCATGTGTGACCACTACAACGATCTTACCTTCGCCTGCAAGTAACTGGAGAGCTTCCTGTTTTTTTATCCCTGCGTTCTCTACTTCATCAATAAGCACCACAGGAGAATCACTTATCACTGCGATGTCCGCGGTCATGAGCGATCTGGACTGACCACCGCTAAGAGCTGTAAGATGGTGATGCGCGGCAATAGGTTCACCTGTAAGGGTGTTTGCAAGCTCTATAACCCTTGCAACAAGGCTTGTGTCCTTTCCCCTGCTGCGTGCGTGCATCTCCAGGAATTCCTCAACCGTCATGTCAGCAAGGAAATGCATGTTCTGGGATAACTGGGCCACGAGTTTCTGACGAGGATCCACACGTATATCCGCATCTGGTTTTTCACCATTGATAAGAAGTGTCCTGCCTGTCGGAGTGTCACCCTGTGCAAGCTGCTCTATGTCATCGATAAGCGTACTCTTTCCAGAGCCTGTGGGACCGACAATACCCACGATCTCGCCACGAGATATTTCAACTGACCTTATAGGTTCATCAACGCCGTCCTTGTTGACACCGCCAATTATAGTAAGATTCAATATTTCAGTCATAATAATGCACCAAATAATTCTGCTGCCTTTGTTACTACCTTAGCCTCTGCGTCTTCGTCCTTTGCTGATACCGTAAGGGAAACAGGTAGTTGTTTTAATTCATAATCCTGCATCAATCGTTTTTGACCGCCGCCTGTGATATTCAGGACAATTTTTTCAGTTGATTTGACATTACCGGCTTTTACAGCCTGCACCAGTGAAGCGACTGCAACTGCAGCAGCAGGATTTATGTCTATACCCTCGGATCTCTCAAAGAGTTCCTGAGCTTCAGATGCCTCTTTGTTGTTTACTGCATAGAGGATTCCGCCTGTTGCTTCAAGGGCATCTTTTACACCGCCTTTTATAGCAAATGGAGGTTTCCGGTTAAAGAGAACATCATCATACATTCCTTCGGGACATGCAGCATCTACTGCATCAACATCATTCCAGAGAGAATATAGCGGAGCACACGGAAGATTCTGACCAAGCTGGAGTTTTGGCAAAGTGTCTCCAAATCTTCCATCCTCAAGTAATCTCATGGATGCTTCCCATGCTGATATACCGCCTGTGCCGCTGCCAACTGCCTGGAAATAATGAGCCGGCAGTTCATTGGAAGTAAGGACTGCATCCAGCATTACAGTGCCCATGCCATCTCGTCTGGCAACATTCTTAGCACCACCCTCATTCACAAAACCTTCTCTGGATGCCAGCTTACCCGCAAGGGATATTGCATCGAAATAGTCGCCTTCAACCGTAACAAGGCATACTGAGTGATTATCATCATGTAGCGTCCACAACCTGTGGGCGCTGTCCTTAGGAACTACAAGAAGCAGAGGCTGGCCCGTTACACTGCATGCATGAGCAAATGCCCTGGCAGTATTGCCTGCGGATGCCACTACGATTATTCTTTTATCCCCCTGTTCCCTGAGTCTCTGCATGGTGGGGAACGATTCAAGGTCCTTGAAAGTGCAGGTCATAATGTATGCATTCTTCTCAGGCCAGTAACCGTTAAAAGCGATCCACAGATCATCAAGGCCAAGAGCTGAAGCAAGGTTCTCACTCTTATAAGTGACAGTTCTTCCGGAACCTTCTTCTATGATACCTTCTGTGGGCAGCCAGTTGTAATATCTCCAGATACCAGGCATATCAGTTGGCATCAACTGTTTTGCTGTGTAATAAGCACGAAGAAAAGAATCATCACCCTTTTTGCAGTTCAATGAATAAGGGTCGTGAACTTCGCCACACAGCAGGCATTTCACACTGTACTTGTTCATATGACAAATGTGGCAAGAGCGATTATAAAAGTTATCCTTTTGAATGGACTATAGTCCTTATGAGGGTGAAATAAAAGATAATAACGTACAAAAAGGACAATGTCAGGGGTATTCTTAATAAAAATATTGGAAAACTCAGCCTTTGTTTTCCAGTATTTCGTGATAGATCTCTTTACCTGCAAAATTACCCATCATGTAGAAATTACGAACTTCGGGCCCAAGTCCTTCTATTATGTGGTCAATTGAGTTAAAGCTCTGGGATAATTTGTCAGCCTGTCCATCCGTAATGGAAGCCCCTTTTTCAGCCTCAAAATAATCTTTGAGAATTCCATCAATTACTCCCTTGAAATGCCAGTCCTGGACTGTTGAAGGAGTTATAGCAATAGATGTTTTATACAATTTGAGTACATCACCGTGCCTTCCAAGTCCGGTCAATGCAATCAATTTACCTGAAAGTGACTCGAGTGATTTTGGACTGCTCTCAAGCAGACCTTCATAAATTGAAAGAGCTTTCTCGAATTCAGACAATTTGTTCAAAAGCATACCACGGTGGTTTTTCACCTGTACATCATCAGGAAACTTGTCTTCAGCTTCACCCAGATAGGTAAGTGCTTCTTCATTCCTATCTACCATTTCCAGAACCATGGAGGCCTGTAACAGCCGATCCTTTTCATCCTCTATCTGCATGATGAAAGCTTCGGCAAAACCAATGCCTCGTTCGGTCTGCTCCATCCCGTGATAGGTAGCAACTATCTGGAGAAGATGCTCCATACTCGGAGTCTCACGGAAAAGTTCCTTCAGACTGCTCATGTTGTCTGCAAGCATGGCCTTCATATCGGCTTCAGTATTTTCACCCATAAAGAGTATATTAGGAGATGGGTTTTAAAAACTTACGAATGCTGCCCTTCAAGAATATCATACAGGTACTTTTGTAGTATTGCGTGGTTCTCCAATACAAGGTCTGCCTCAGATAATATAGCAGGAGAAACATACGTCGGCACACCTATGCAATAAAGACCTGCCTTTTTTGCAGATTCAACGCCCATGGGTGCATTCTCTATAACGATGCACTCATCCTTTGCAATGCCCAGCATTTCAACAGCTTTAAGATAAGGTTCAGGATATGGTTTTCCATAATGCACGTCTTCACCTGAAACCACAACATCAAAGATTCCCGGGAAGAACTGATCCATAAATGATTCAACTGTAGCCTTTTCAGAACCGGTAACAACCGCCAGCCTGAATTTATTCTTAAGAGCACTTAGACAATCTTCCATGCCATCAAATGCTTTCACATTGGCAATACTATGGAATATCTCGATTTTCCTTTGCAGGATCTTTTCGTACATCTCCGGTTCAAAATCCCTGCCTGCCTTCTGGAAAAGCCATTGCAGGCCAAGCCTGTGATTGGCACCTTCTATTTCATAGATATCAGCAGGCGTAACATTGACACCTACTTCACTGGAAACCTGCATCCATGCCTGCGCATGATATGCCATGGAATCGACAAGTACACCGTCCATGTCAAAAATAAGGGAACTTAACATGGACTGTAATTACCTCCATACGCGATAAATCTTATGTGACAAATGAATTCATTCAACAGTACTGTTGTACCATCTCTGGGGCAGCTTGTAATCCAGTGTGTCGCTATAGCTGGATGGAAGGAAGAACTCAGTACCCCTGTCATCGAGAGAAGCTGCAAAACTCGGATCAATGGAATCCAGCTTCTCTTTTGTTGCATCTGCTGTGACGGATTTACCGATACGGTACAATGCGAACTGTTTGTTGTAGAGGGCAGATGCCGAGTTCGGATCGATTGCCAGTACCTTATCATAGCATTCCACCGCAGCATCAACATCTCCAAGGATATTGAGGATGAAACCTTTGTTATACCAGGCAGTGGTGCATGAAGGGTCAAGTTCCAGCGCCTTGTCGTAATAATAGATGGAACCGGTATAACTGCTCCTTAGATACGACAGCATTCCTAGGTGATACCATGCGGAAGCACTGGTTGGATCGGAGCTTGCTGCCATCTCAAATGTTGATGAAGCACTTGCAAGGTCACCCATCAGATAATACGTGAAACCTTTGCTGTTCAATGCCTTGGTGTTGCCAGGCTCAAGTTCAAGGATGATATCATAAGTCGCAAGCGCATCCTCATATCTTCCCAGATTCTCATAGACTGAGGCTTGTCCAAACATTGCAATGGAATCTGCAGGAGTAATGGCCAGTACCCTGTCATAGAAACTCAGTGCCATTTCATACCTTCCGAGATTATCGGCGGCACTGCTCTGTAATTTAAGAACCGTAACGTTTGTAGGGTCATACTTCAGGACATTGTTGAAAGCATCGATCGAACGGTCATATGTTCCAAGCTGGTATGCAGCATAGCCAGCCTTGTACCATACATCAGTATTCTGGGTATCTTTTTGCAGTATGACCTCATAAGACCGGAGAGACTCAGAGTACATTCCCAGATTATCGTAAGCTGAAGCCTTAAAGTAAAGAGCATTATAGTTTGCAGGTTCTTTTTGCAGTACCCTCTCAAAGGATTCAATTGCCAGTTGATCGTCTCCATTATTATAATGTGAAAGACCCTTGCTATACCAGGCCTCTGAATTATCTGGGTCTATCAGTACTGCCTTTTCATAAGAGGCAACAGCATCCGCATAATTTCCAAGCTTATCATAAGACGATGCCATACTTGTCCAGGCCTCTGCAGAATCAGGATTGAGAAGTATAGCTTTCGTATAAGAATCTATAGCAAGCTCTGGCATAGACATACTCTCAAAGGAAGAACCCCTTGAAACCCAGACTCTGTCATAACTGATAACATCACCAAGTATTTCAGCATCATCCAGATCATTGATGTTGTCATTTGAGAACGGATTTGAAGTATACCATATGAAGAGGTCCGAACTGAAAACGTCATCATCCATTACACCGAACAATGTGGATGTTGTTGGGTAATATGAAGCTGAACCGTTCTTGTTCCCGAGTAAGTCCTGATTTACATTTAACTGGAATCTGGCAACAGAGTGGGTTGGGTTTAACTGAAGCACCTGTTCATAGGAAACTATAGCTTCATCATATCTTCCAAGTTCATGTAGTGCATTGCCTTTCCGCAGCCATGCATCCACAGACTCAGGATGTAACTCGAGTACCTGTTCATAAACCTCAACAGAATCATCATATTTTCCCAGATTATCCAGATCCAGAGCCCTGTTGTAAAGAGCTGATGTGAAATTGGGTTCCAGCTTTGCAGCCTTTAAATATGCTTTTTGTGCGTCACTGTACTCGCCAAGCCGATCATAATCCAGAGCAAGGTCATAGTAAACCCTTGCACATGAATCATCGATCTTCAAAGCTTTCTCGTATGACCCAACGGCTTCATCATATAGCTCAAGACTATCGTATGAATTGGCCATTTTATACCAGAGCATTGGGAAATCCGGCTCAATGGCACCTGCATTATCAAACGCCTCGATTGCATTTTCATAATCCGCCATTTTGTAGAAAGCAAGACCTTTGTTGAACCACAGCAAGGCAGAATCAGACTCGAATTCAGGAGTGTTTCCGTAACAAACGGAAACTTCCATGGGCACACCAAAAAGATTGGCTCCGGAACCAAATGACTCTACTGACGTACTGTCGGGTCCAAGCTTCAATGCCTTATCATAAGCTTCTATAGCCTCTGCGTATCTCCCCATTTTATTGAGGACATTACCCTTGCAGCTCCATGCATCTGCATTTTCAGGCTCATAAATGAGAACCTGGCCATATGCTTTCAGGGCAGAGTCATAATTCCCAAGCTGCTCATAGACTTTTCCTACCTTGTACCAGGCATCAACTGCATATGGATCCACCGTGAGGATTTTATCATATTGCTGCACTGCAAGTTGAAACTGACCCAATGCCTCAAGATCCTGTGCCTTGTTATAATGCGCATTGAGATTCCCGGGTGCAAAATCCAGAGCTCTGTCATAAGCGGTTATAGCATTCTGAAAATCACCCAATTTGTCATAGGCAAGTCCTTTTCCATACCAGTAAGCAGCATTATCAGGTTCTATCTCAAGTGCTTCATCATAAACACCTATGGACTCATTGTATTTGCCAAGATCATATAAGCTGGCCGCATGTCTTGAAAGTTCAGTAGAATGTGAATTAGCAAAGTCCAGAATGAGATCATAATAGTAAAGGGATTCATTGTGCCTTTCAAGAGCTTCAAGTGACAGGGCTTTCTGATACCAGACACTTGGAAGCCGGGAATCATAGGTTATATCATTTATTTCGTATCCCTGAGAAGCGTCCAAAAAGGTAAAAAGACCGATGTCAAAGATTGGCTCGTAATCGGAAACACTTTCATTTGAGAGCAATTGGAGGGACCTGTCATAATAGACGAGTGCATCTTCATGGTTGCCCTGTCGGGACAGAGACATACCTTTTTTGAAAAGAGCTGCGGAGGAATCCGGATATCTGGAAAGTACACCATCGTATGCCTTTGACGCTTCACTGTAGTCTCCCATCAGGAAAAGTGTTGAACCTTTGTTATCCAGTGCCTGAATATAATCAGGTTCTGTTTCAAGAGCTTTATCATAATAAAGAAGAGCTTCATCGTATGTGCCATTTTCAGTCATAGAGACTGCTATTGAATTCATACCCCTGGCTTCCTGCCCCAGACTAACAGCTAAAGGGCAGAGAGGAGATAACATCAATAAGAGGATTATATATATGACAGGATTTTTAAAGACCATGACATTACCTGATAGTAATAATTGAGCACTAACACTTATGAATAATAATATAGGATTTTGAAGTATTTACAGATATTGAATATAAATTTTACAAATATAATGCATGGCATATAATAACAGTGGACAAACGGGTGAATATAAGTGTCAACCTGCATAACATTGAAAGAAACAGGGCAGGCTCAGAAGAAGTTCAGGAATTCGATATTCATTGCCTGCGCAGTTCCCGTAACAGATGAAGATGATGCAAAAAAATTCATCAAATTGATCAAAAGTAAACATACTGATGCAAATCACAATGTTTCTGCATACCTTATAAATGCAGATAATGTGCTCGCGATGAAATATGATGATGATGGAGAACCAGCCGGTAGTTCAGGAAAGCCAGTATTCAGAGTTCTGGAGATGAAGGAACTCAGCAATGTGGCGGTGGTGGTAAGCAGATATTTTGGTGGTATTAAACTGGGTTTTGGGGGGCTTGCCAGAGCATACAGGGAGACAGCGATTGAAGCTATAGAGAATGCGGGGACTGTCGAGGTACGGGATAGGACACTCGTCCATATGGAATCCGATTATTCGAATATTGATGCTGTTACCAAACTGGTTTCGGAGTACGGAACTATCCTGGAAGCAAAATATACAGACGTAGTGCATTTTACAGTAGAGGTCGATTCTGAGTCAAAGGATGCATTAATAGAAAAGGTTATCAATGTAACTAAGAACAGGGTTATTATTAAATAAGATAATTCCACCTAAAAAGCAGAATCAATGTAATCATTCATTATTATTTTCCCAGCATAAAATAAATAGTATAACTTATGTTGTTAATTACCATCATCAAAAAACCGAGAGCACTATGTCCAAAAGAGCAAGAGATATGGCATTCAGGCACTTCAATAAAGGAGTAAGCCTCATTGAGAAAGGACTGCATGAAGATGCACTTGAAAACCTGAAACAGGCTGAAGAGCAGGCAAAGGGAGCAGAATCGCCCCAGATACTGGTCGCAGTATTACAGACATATGCAGACCTTTTATATTCACACGATCAAAAAGAGGAAGCACTGGAAAGATACATTTCAGCTTCTGAGATCCTTGAAGAAAACCCGAAGTATATGTCCCCTGAACAAAGGGCAAGTATGTTCAGTAATATGGCAACAGCCCTTGAAGACTCGAGCAGGAAAGAAGAAGCCAGGAATAAATACAAGATATCTGCACAGATTTACAGGGAACTAATTGAAAAAGAGCCTTCAAACACATCCCATGTATCAAATGCAGTGTCAACTTTGAACAACATGGGTGCATTGCTTGCGGAAATGCGCGAGAACGACGATGCATTAAGAATATTTGAAGAAGCCTTCAAGCTCCATGAGAAAACAGCTGAGAGCAAAAAAGAAGATGCTGAATACCAGCTTAAGAGAATCACAATACTTGAGAACCTGCTGAATATACCCATCGAGAGTGCAACCGGACTGGAAGAAGGAAGGTACGGTCAATTACTGGAAATGTACCTTGAAGAAACACGTGCAAATAATGTTGTTTCTTTAGATGTGCCCACAGCGTTACAGAATTTTGCACATGCACTGGAGAATGAGGGTAAACATGATGCTGCATTCATGAAACTGCAAGAGGCACTGGAAAATATCTCTACGCACTTTGATGAAGACCCGGAATCCGTTAACAGGAAGATTGCTATAAAGATCCTGAGAGATATGAACAGGATGCTGGAAAATGAAGAAAACTCCGAAATTTTGCTGGAAAAATATGGGTCAATACTGGAAATGTCCCGAAAATTGCTGGCTTCCATGCCATCAAATACATCTTACCAGTTGAATGTAGCTTTCTCTCTTGACATTATTGGAAACCTGCTAAAAGAGGCAGGCAGAATTGAAGAAGCAATGCAAAGAATAGAAGAATCTGTGGATATTACATTGCAGGTTCTTGAAAGTGAACATGATGACAGTTCGAGTCTGCAGGCAGGAGTATCCATCATTGAAGATATGCTTGCACTTATAGAACTGGCAGACGATGCCGATACAAAACTGAATTTGTACAGCAACCTAGAAGAAAAGATAAAGACAGTGAGCCAGGAAAGCCTGGAACTTGGACTGATCAGTGCAGGAATATGCCATGAAGCTGGCAAAATACTTGCTGAAAAGAGTGCTTATTCAGAAGCACTTGAGTACTTCAACAGGGCTATTTCAACTTATGAAACTGTCAGACATGCAACTGGAGATGATTCCAAAATGAATGATGTTCTGGAAAATATAGCAAAAACACAGCTCAGTCTTGGACTGAATGATGATGCTTTGCTCAGTTATATGCAACTTGTGAAAACAGAACCCTTTGGCAAAGGATACATTGACAGGATTAATGAAATACTGCTTGAAAAAGAAAAGAAGGCAGATAGCACTGGAAATGTAGAGATCCTGAAAAAAGAGTATGAGAATATACTGGAGATCAGAACTGAACTACTGGGGCTTGTACCTGATGAGAATGAAAAGAATGTAGCAGGAATAAGGGAACTCCAGGGAAAGATAGCGGACATCATGGTTGCAATGGGGCAAACCAGAGAAGCACTTCAGGCATACGAACAACTTCAGGAAATGGATACCAAAAACACATACCTGTCTAAGATAGTCAAACTTCTTGAAAGACTCAAGACCTCAGCCGACCAGCAACCGGGAGCTGAGGGACTTGAAATATTCGAATTCTTGCTTTCAAAATACAACAAACTGATGGAAATGAATGGAAACGATGTTTCTATTCTTGCTAACCGTGCAGCTGTGATCGAGAATATTGCATATGTCCTTTCAGAAAAAGGAGAGACTGAAGAATCAGGCTACATGTACAACTATGCACTTGATGCATACGCAGGGCTGGCTGACCTGGAACCAGAAAGTGTTTTTCCGGTAGAAAGGATTGCAGCACTGCATGCAAGAATAGCAGAACTTGCAGCAAGCCGGAATGACAGTGATGAAGCAAGAAGCAGATATGAGATGTCTCTTGACACCTACAGGTCATTGATGAATGCAAATCCTTCAAACACAGAGCATCAGCTGGATTATGCAGGTGTTCTTGATGGCGTAGGTTCCTTTTTCCTTAGTATAGGAATGCATGCAGAAGCGAAGAAAAGTTATGAAAATGCCCTGAAGACCTTTGCAGGTATCATGGAGTTAGAACCTGAGAACCTTACATATCGTTCCAATGTGACCATTTCGCTTGAGAATCTCGGGTATACACTGGAACTTATGGGAAGAAAAGAAGATGCATCATGGATGTATGAAAATGCCAGAAAGATAAAAGATGGCATTGAATAAAGTGAAATGACAATAACCCCGCATTCCGTGGTAAACGGAATGCAAACCCTTTATAGCTCATACTCCACTATGAAAAATTGACGAGTGGAATGTGGACACTTGCAAACATATCGAGGAGATACTGAGGGGAGTATCGTAAAGTCCACATTCCTGTGCAATCCAATTTCGTTTTTTGACGGGTTTTTGATGATGTCCATATCGTACCATTTGGGACATTTAGCCACATTCCATCTTGTATGTGACACAATACTTACTATTAAAACATACTATATAAATATATCTACACTATCATATCTAATAATCATCATAATGATGAGGTCCTTTTAGGATTGCCTAATAAATGATAGGAAACCTTAAAATCAGATATTATCAACCTTTACAAAGATGAATAATCATGAAATAACTACTATAGGTCGTTCCCTGAATTTTGGTTATTTTACAAATAAATTGATAATCATCATTGCAGTTCTCACTTTTATTATTTATACCACTATTTCACTTTTCAATGCAGCCCGTGGAGAAACTAACTACACGAGCCTGACAACAGGAATAAAAGCTGGTTTGCTCGTATTTTTTCTATGGGCCATCTCAAGAGAGCTTGATCCCGACAAAGAGCGGGGAGCTTTTGTAACTGTATTTCTGGCACTTGCATTCATGATGATCTTTGAAATACCAAGCATCCTCCCTTTTGTCTGGTTCCTTCTTATCCTGAGAACTGTCAACCATTCAAGTGGCATGCCTGCCGGAATAATGGATTCTTTATTAACCGCCATCATCGGGACAATACTGGCATACTATATGTCCTGGATATACGGCATTCTGACAGCAGTAGGATTTATAATCGACAGCCGGTTGAATGCGCCTGCAAAACACCACCTGCCCATAGGAGTACTTATGCTAATTATTTCAGCCATCGTTTGCGTTGAAAATAGAGAGATCACATTTGCTTACTCATACGAAAGCATACTGTTTGTTGTGTTTGGAACCGTAATGTTCCTGCCTGTTATCATATGGCCTGGGAAATTAGAAAGTGTCGGAGACAGGACAAATGAACCTCTGGACCCTGCAAGAATAAAAATGGCAAGGATAATTGGGATACTTGTCTTTTTAGGAATGGGAACTGCACAACATGAAATAAATCTTGCACTGGGTGCATTCGTTTTTTGTATCTTTGCAGGAATCGGAGCATATAGCATAGTATCCGGCATCTTACTGCATTCAGATGTTAAGAATGGATAGTGGATTAAATTATTATAATATCCAGCTCAACATTATTATGTGAGTGGGAGAGCTAATATTGCCATCTTATTTTTTACTGCCCTTGTCCTGATACTTTCTTACTTGAATTACTTCACGGACTATGCCACAAATTATGGAACTCTGGTCGTAAAACTCATACATGCATCATTGATAATTCTGCTTGCATATTTGCTGGGTGCTTTTCTTGGAAATATCATAATGGAAAGAGTGCATGATACCAGAGACAGGTACACGCTCAGAAAAGTATCATCCATCTTCATTACCTTGCTCGCAGTGGGATCGTTATTAATCGTTTTTTTCAAGGAAACTACCACCCTTATAATTGCATATGGTATCTTCAGTGCAGGTATCGTTATCACGTTGCAGGATGTGTTTCGTAACTTTGCTGGCGGTATTATTATCCTGTTCTCAAAATCCTTTCGGGCAGGAGACAGAATACAGGTAGACGACTGCTATGGGGATGTGCTTGATATTGCATATTTCCACACGACCCTGATGGAGATAAGAGAATGGGTTGACGGGGACCAGTACTCAGGAAGGATACTCAACGTTCCGAACAGTTTTGTCCTGAACAATACAGTAAAGAACTACACAAGGGACTTCTCATTCATATGGGATGAAGTGACCATTATGCTGGCTCCAGAGAGTAACTGGGAGAAGGCAAAGTCAAATGCACTTGAAACCACTAATGAACTCATAAAAGATTACGTTGAACATTCAAAAAGAGAGCTTGCAAATATGGAACAGAGATACCTCTTGACATCCTATGATGTTGATACAAAGGTATTTATGCAGATCGAAGGAGACAGGATAGAGATGCATCTTCGTTATGTGGTTGATCCTAAAAAGCGAAGACACGTCAATGATATGATCGTCCGGAATCTTCTTGAGGTCTTTGCCGATGAATCGGATATCCTTATAGGAAGTATCTCAAGTATTGAAGTTACAAAAATGCCGGAAATTAAAACCATATCTTATTCCGGCAAATGACCATAACAGATAAGAAGTTTCTATTCCAATGTTCCACTATCTTTCAGGAATTGAAGCCACCTGCGTGCTTCATCTACACGTTCCCTGGAAAATGTATCACGAAATTCCTGTTCCTTCTCTTTAGCAGTTCCGTCCTCAATCTCCCTGAGATCCATTATCGCCCTGAGAAGCCCGGCAGTCTCGTTGAAAAGAGCCTTTGCATCCTTTCGTGTGAGTTTGCTTGTTGCTAATTTCAGCTCATCCTCTTTTTCCTTTTCCCGGATATAGGAGATGTATGTATCAATATGCCTGACATCATCATCTGATAGCGTATCTTTGTTTATGAGATCCCAAACCAGGTCATGCGGCTTGCATTTTTCTCCTTTGATCTCCACTGAATACGGCACTTCCTCGCCTACCCAGAAAAGCCGGGCATGCAACGCTGCAAGAAGCTGTTTTCTTTCCCATTCGGAGATCATATTGTCCTTAGCTGATTCGGGCATGTGTAATTACTCCCTGTGATGAAATACTATTATCAGGATAATATGTGCTAATACTTTATATTAGAATTTGAACTAACAGTCTATTCAAACATCTTTAAATAAAAATAAACTTAGTTAATAAGTATTAGTAAAGGTTTGAAAGCAAAAACCAGACCACATATACCATGGAAGACCAGACCGACTACGAGGAAATAGTTAACCAGCGAAACCATTCCTGGCTTAAAGTATTCACCGGCGGATTACTCTTGTATATATTTGGAGTGTTTGCACTTGCAATAACCCGCAATAGCAACATCTTTCCAACGGTGGTTATGCTCGGAAACTTTCTGGTCCCAATCACATATGTGGCATTTTTTTACCAGAGAAGACATTTGAGCAAACTCGACCTGCCAACAACCGCCCTAGCTTTTTTCTATGGAGGAATGCTGGGAGTGCTGGCTGCAGCTACACTGGAACCAATATTTCTTTCACAGCATAAATTGTACTTTTCCTTTGAAGTCGGACTTATAGAAGAGTTTGCCAAGATAATTGGAGTACTGATCATCGCAAAACGCTGTTTCCATGATTCTGAAATGGACGGACTCATACTTGGTGCAGCTTCAGGAATGGGCTTTGCAGCACTTGAAAGCACAGGCTACGCTTTCACAGCATTTCTGGCAAGTGGCGGCAGCCTGTCACAGACTGTCCTGATAACTCTTGTAAGAGGAGTTATCTCTCCCATAGGACACGGCACATGGACGGCCATTCTTGTCAGTGTGATGTTCAGGGAAAGCGGACCACGGATATTCCACATAAACTACAAGGTCATCGGCACATATCTGACAGTAGCCGCCCTTCACGGACTATGGAACGGCCTGCCCGAAGTGTTAGCCATATTCCCGCAAACGGTGGTAAATGTATTCACAGGACAGGTACTTGTGGCAATTTTAGGCTTTTTCCTGCTCTGGAGAAGATACAACGAAGCAAAGAGACTCCAGATAGAAAAACTGAGACTGGGAATACCTGAAACTCCATGCTGGAAATGAGCGAAGTCCCTGATTTCAATGAAACATTTCTCTTGCTAAAATAATAATCATTTTATAGAGTTCGTATATATTAGCGTATAGCTCAACTGTTGAGACAGATTCAGCTCATGGTCATGGTTGGTGATGGATATGGACACAAAAAATGATATAAAATGGGATATTGACGTTTCAATATTGACTAACAGGTTCATCCTGAAGGAACTGCTTAAAGTCCTTGGAATTGCGACCTTTGTTACAGTTGCCATCGTGCTTTTGATAACGCTGCCTTCTATCCTTGGTGGGGACATTCATTCCAACAGCAGCAATGCCAGAGATATGAAGTATGCTTTGACCCTCATCGGCATGTTATTCTTTTTCACAGCATTGTTCATATTCGTATATTACGGGAACATGTACATGCTTTCTTACAGTATGGACAGCAAAAGTGTAAGCACCATCAGCCGAACAGAACAACGAGGCAAGAACAGTAAATTGAATTTCCTGCTAATAATCATCGGACTTCTCGCTCGAAATCCTACGGCAACAGGGATAGGTTTTCTTGCCAGTTCTCACCAGGACCAGAATCTTAAATGGAAAAATATCAAAAAAGCCACATTCCACCCTGACAGCAGTACCGTTACACTCTCAGCAGGATACGGGGAAAAGAGCATTGTATTCTGCACAGATGACAATTACGACGAAGTATCCGGGTTTATAAGATCGATGTGTAGTGACTCCTGCCATATCAATGAGAAATAAGACTAAAGGCATATTAATGAAGAACTAAGCTTCTTCATCTTTATTTCCTGTATTCGCATCTGCTTTTTCTGTTCCTTCAACTTCTTTCCATGCATCTTGAATATGCATTGCCTGCATTCCAAGTTCCTGTGGCGGGAAGATATCATTCTCAGGCGTATCACCTATGGACATCACTTCATGAGCTTCAAGACCCATGATCTCCATTGCTCGTTCAAACATCCGTGTGTCGGGTTTCTTGTAACCTACATCAGAAGAGAAAATAATGAAATCAAAGTACTGATGCAGTCCCAGGAATTGCAATTCCAGTTCTGAGAAAACACGCTGTCCGTTAGATACTATGCATTTGGGCAAATCCCTGTATTTTTCAAGAAACATCAGGCTTTGCGGATAGGCTTCTATCGTGCGCAGGGATGCGGACCTGAATACCCGGGAAGTTTCAATGCCCAATTTCTTTGCATCGATCTCCCATATGGCATTCTCGCTGCATATCGACTCAAAGACCTCATCAACCTTTATTTCGGGATGGGACTCTGTAGAAGATTCAACTATAGACTTTGCTTTGTTACGATATCCTTCCTTCAATACAAGAGGGTCTATCTTCACTCCCTGATACTGCAACCACTTGCTTAAGGCATCATAAGTGTAAAAACTGCTTTCGTCAGTGTGGATATCTATCAGCGTACCATAACAATCGAATATCATACCTTTTATCTGAGAGTCTTCAGGCATTCAAGAGCCTCCTTTATTAGATAATTATAATGCGGGTATCTCCGGTGTAATCTCGCAGACCTCAATAGCCCAAGACTCATGAAGAATGGCAAGACCTGCGTTACATAGCGGAAATCATCTTCACTTCTGCTGTAATGCCAGAGAAAATGCCCAATATATGGTTCGGCATTTGTTCCTGAACCTTTGTTGAACTCGAAATAGTTCTTCAGCTCCGAGCACAATATACCCAGATCCCTTACAGCATTACCGCCCTCCCATGAACTTTCAAAATCAAGGGCATATGGAACACTTTTTCTGAAGATGTAGTTAGAGGGAGTAGCATCCCTGTGAACCATGCAGCCGGAATAACGGTCAAGGAGCGGACTGTGCCACCAATTCCCAAGCAATTCATTGAAAACCTGCCTGGTGGAATTATCGAGCTTGAGTTGGTCCAGAACATGATGGAAATTTGCAAATTCCCTCTCACGATTATAATAACCATCTGTGCAGTCATGGAGCCGCCTTAGCATGTGCGCAACCGATGTCAGGCGGTCATAAAGGTTCCTTTCGTTCTCCATGTAACGGAAAAGAGATTTGCCCGAGATATATTCGGTCACAAGAACACAATTGAAATGCTGGTTTATTCCTATGGGCTTTGGAACGTTTATGAATTGTTCCACTCTCTTGAGGTTGTTGTATTCGTTTGTCATTGCCTCATAGGCATTGTATCTTTTAAGTTTACCACGTGGTTCGGCAAAGAACTTGGCTACAACACTGTACTTTTCCCCCCTGAACTTATACCTGCATACGGTATGTGAAGAAGGATCATACTTGAAAACATCAACCTCACAGTTCTTATTCCGTATTCTTTCACCGAGAATTTCCACAAGCCAATCCCTGAAACAGTCGCCCGGATAAAGAGTGTTCACATAATACTTCAAAACTGCATTTCCCCGTTTAATTGCATAGAATGTATACTTCTATGCACTTCTATGTATGACTATATGTGCCTATCTGTTAAATTTTCAGAGGACACGCAGGATTGCTTTTAAGGTGTTCCTAAAAAAATTAAAGAAAAATGAATCAGGGATTATTCAAAACCCTGAACTGCAAGGCATTCTTTCATAAGGGAGAATCTGTCCACCATACCCATGAGCTTCTTATCGTCAGTGACACATATACGTCCGACATCATAGTGAACAATGGCTTCAATGGCTTTGGATATCAGTGTACCCGGGCTGACTGAATAAAGTGGAGTAGACATCATTCTTTCAACTTTAGGGGCATCTCCTGACAGGCTGTCATGGAAATCACTTGAACGGTTACCTGTCCTGGCAAATCCGGCTTTTATTATATCGCTTCTGGTGATAATCCCAAGAACTTCTTCCGCATGCGATATTACCGGTACACCTGTGTACTTCCCATCCAGCATATTACCCCATATCCCGGAAATAGTGTCATCATGATATGCAGTCGTTACCTTCGTGTTCATGATATCATCTACGGTTTTCCTAGGGAGTTTCGTAAGACGGACATGCTGCAGGATATTGCTATCGCTCAGTATTCCTGCTATGGTCTTGTCGGTGGATGAATTCACCACAGGTGCACGGTTTTGCTGTGCATCGAACAGCAATTTTGCCGCATCACGTATTTCCATATCAGGAGTTATAAGCGGAGATTCACTAGCATAACCCCCAACTGTTACTTCAGACCTGTTCGACCGTATCCTGAGAATGTCCTGAACATCCAGCATGCCTACTACACGGTCATTTTCATCCAGCACTGGAAGACCATGCAAACGGTTATCACGCATTACCTGCCTGGCATATGTCATTAGATCAGTCTCTCTTACATATACCGGGTCTTTAGTCATTATGTCCCCAACTATCATTGTTTCACTCCCTTAAAGATAAGCCTGTAAGCCCAACTATAGGCCTTCTCCTGCATCTTCAACCCAATGAAGAAGACAGGACATTATTTACTCCACTTTATATTACGCATCAATAGTATTTGTAAATCCCGCCAGTCCCATCATGAATATATAATCCCCGGTCCGTAAACTATTAAGTAAAAGGAGACAAAAACAGACACATGGCGTTTAATTTTGTTATGGTCATTATCCTTGTGCTGCTCCTTGCAGGACTTGTGATGTCGTTTTTCGCATTCAAGCTAAAGAGAGAAGAGTACAAGAATACCGGTAAGTACCCCAGAGGCCATTATATGGGACGGGGGCTTGCTATCGGCATTGCAATAGGGATACCCATTGCCATTGTACTTGAGAGTATCTTTGCAGGATATATGGTAGGTCTGGTTATCGGTACCTTTATCGGGTCAAATATGGAAAAGAAACACGAGCATGAATTAAGATCTCTTACCCTAAGGGAAAGAGACCTGAGAAAAAAGACGATTATGATATTCGCTGCTTTGTTCGCAATCGGAGTAATCGTATTTGTATTAGCCATCGTTTAATTCTGACAGACCCTTTCAGCAGGATATAATTATTCATCCTGCATACTTTTGTATTCTTTGAGCAATCGGACGTATACTGCCGCATTTTCTTTTATGTGAACGATGTCATCATCTGTGAGTTGCCTCTGTACCTTCCCCGGCACTCCAACAACAAGACTTCCCGCTGGTATCTTTTTCCCCGGTGGCACGAGTGCATTTGCACCGATGATACAGTTCTCTCCTATCTCTGCACCATCCAGCACCGTGGCGTTCATCCCGATGAGTACGTTGCTGGCAATCTTACAGCCATGAACCACGGCGCAGTGACCAATCGTTACATCATCGCCTATCTCAACATTATGCTTGTCTGATGTGTGAATGACAACGTTGTCCTGAACATTTGACCTTTTTCCTATATGGATGGAACTTACATCACCACGGATTACCGCACTGAACCATACACTGGACTCGTCCGAGATAATAACATCACCTATTACAGTTGCATTGTCAGCTACAAAAGCAGAATCTGAAATATCAGGATTTGAAGATTTGAATTTAAGGATCATTTGAATCACGTTTTACAAAAGAGCTTATCAAAAATGATCTTAAAAATCATTTTTGGGTATCAGAGTTTTGAGAATCATCCTTGTTCTTTCCGCTTTCCTCTTCCCTTTCACCAAAGTTAATTACCAGATGATTACATCTTCCACTTTTTGCTCCGCATACCTTACAATATCTTGCCATAGGATTCTCCTCCTTAGGTAATTAGGTCATGTTTGTAAAATAAACCTGTGGGTGTTTTTGAAAAAAGAGAAATTTCAATCAACAAAGCGAATTAAATACATCATCAACTCAGTAAAGATCATTTCTTAGATCCTGTAGAATAGAGCCCTTTTGTTTGATGTCCTTTGCTTTATCAAGGTCAATTTTCCCGATGAGAACAGTTTCCTCTTTCCCAGCTTCCTCCAAAATACGACCCCAACCATCTGTGATCAAAGAACCACCAGGATAAATTGTACGCTTTCCTCTTCCAACCCTGTTGCAGGCTACATGAGGAAGTTGATTTTCAATAGCCCTGGAAATAGACATAATACGCCAGGGATGAGCGTAAAAATCCGGGATCTCGGCTGATGATACAAAAATGTCTGCACCTTCAACTGCCAGTTTTCGTGCAACTTCCGGGTAGCGAAGTTCGTTACATATAATAAGTCCGACTGAAATATCGTGCTTTTTCAGTTTGATAGGAGTTATGCTGGCACCGGATGCAAAATATTCTTTTTCCGGCCCGTAAAGCTGAACCTTTCGGTGTGAACCCACCAGTTTTCCTGATTCGATACAAAAACCCAGATTACATTGAGAAAGCTGACCTTTTTTGTTCGTTGAATCCTTTTCTCTTCTTTCTATCATTGAACCTGCAAGGATGCAGTCATGTTCCTTTGAGAAATCACAAAGAGCTTCAATTGTCGGACCGGGAACATCTTCTGCAACCTCTTCTATCCTATCATAACAAAAGCCAGTGGAGAATACTTCAGGGAAAACAAGCAACTCAGCTTCTCTGGAAACTGCTTCTTCTGACATTTGAAGAGCACGCTGAAGATTATCATTCTTTGAACAAACAGAGACATTCATCTGGATGCAGGCAACTTTCACTGTTTTCACTCACCTTTCAGAGGATGTATAAAGAGAGTTCACATGATAAAGATAACCTGTAGTTAGTACTATTTTTGGTAATTAGAGTAAGAATCTTAAAATTAGTTGCATCGGCAACTATATATCTGTTGAAAGGGTATACGTGCACAAATCGTTGCGTTTGCAACTAATTGGCCGGCACTATAGAGAAACAAAAAAGGTGTACAAATGCATGATAATGATTTCAGTGGAAAGTTCATCTCATACCTCCACCGATATGGACAGATCTACATTGATAACAAAATGGAACCATACGGCATAGGAAGTGGACAGTTCTCTTTTCTCGTGCAATTGTATCACGAAGATGGTGTCAATCAGGAATGTCTTTCAAACTATCTGAAGATCGATAAAGCCACAACTACGAGGGCTATAAAAAAACTTGTACATGAAGGTTATGTTTTCAAAACCATCGATGAGAAAGACAGGCGGTCATACAGGATATTTCTTACCGATAAAGGGAGAAAGTTGGAACCTGATATGAAAAAGATAGCCGCAGAGTGGGAAAATATCCTTTTTTCGAATCTAGATCGGACTCAAAGAGAAGATATCATTAGTTCACTTGAAACTATGTTCAAAAACGTATCCGAAAGAATGCAGGATAAATAGGCAATATTATGCAATTTAAAAAAATTCACCTTTTAATGCTTTGTGTTACTGCTTTTTTTGCAATGGCAGGTAGTGCTATTTTAGCACCGGTGTTGCCAGATATGGTAAAACCTCTGAATACAACATCCCATGAGATCGGGCTGATGATATCGGTATATACCATTTCAACAGCCATTTTCACATTGGCTATTGGACATTTTATAGACCGGGTGAAACGTAAGAGCATACTTGTCCCGTGCCTCATACTCTATGGCCTGATGGGACTTATCAGTTATTTTGTGGCTGATCTGCAAGCACTTCTTGTAATGAGGTTCATACAGGGAATAGGTGTCGCAGGAATGATGTCTTTGTCTATGCTCATCATTGGTGATGTGTACAAAGGCCATGATAGTTTACATGCAATGAGCAGGGTTAGTATGGCTATTGCCATTGGTACGGTATCTGCCCCTCTTATAGGTGGAGGACTGGCAATTCTGGGATGGAACTACCCATTCCTTTTCTATGCACTTGCACTACCATTCGCTGCCCTTGTAATATTATTCCTTCCGGAAACAAGCGTAAAGAAAGAAAACGATAGCCATAAAGGTATACTTAATGTACTTCCAGCACTCAGGGACCTGCGAATACTATATACAGTATTCCTGAGCTTTGCTGTTTTCTTCCTGTTATTTTCAGTGATCATCTACATGCCCTTTATGCTTAAGGCTGTGTTTGGTTATACAGCAAAGCAAGCAGGAATGACATTAGCTTTCCAGGGAATGGCCGTCATTCTAATGGCATCACGCGTAAAGGGCCTTGTCACTAAGTATTCGATGATGAAAGTCATTAGCACTGGTTTTGCAATTCTTGGACTTGCAATATTATCTATTTCGTTTGCAAATTCAATTATCGTGGTTCTTCTCTTAATGCTGGTGTTCGGAGCAGGTTACGGACTTGCCCAAACCACAATTGACGCACAGATAATTCATATATCCCCTTCTGAATCAAGAGGTGGCGTGTTATCCATACACAACACCATGAAGTATACTGGTCAGAGCCTTTCTCCCATAGTCCTCGGTATAATCCTGTTGCATTTTGACATTAACACGGTCTTTATGATATCAGGCATTCTGGGTTTGCTTATTGCTCTGACAACGTACCTAATGAAGAATATGTTTGAAAAAACAGGTGATGTGCATGTCAAAAATACAAAAACATCATTGCCGTATTCAGTCTGCCCTGAACCTTTAGATGATAGGTAGCCTAAATAAGAAATGTCAATAGATAAAGATAAACTGTATTATGGCCCAATTTATTATTCAGAATGAAAAAATGATATGCTCTAAGTGTATTCTACATTGCATGAAAAAGAATACACAGGCTGAAAAGCCATTTACCTTAAACTCTCACATCAGGGAAAGTTAGGAGACGTGGGGACGAGGATGTTAAAAAAAATTGGCTATTAATTCATTCTACTTTAATCTTAGTTTGAGATATTCCTTAAATGGTAATAGATTATTAATTTTAAGAACTAACATGGGAATGGACAAGCACTTGTTCTGCCTGATGCCAAAAGAACAGTGTGATTGTTCGAAGGCATCAATCGTTTTTGCAGGAATGGATTGTTTTAGTATATTGTCTGAATATTCTACATAGTCTTTGAATATACTTGCTCCCATATCACATGGAAATAGAAGCAATACATCTGGCACATCGCAGATGTTAAACGGAAACATCCGACATAGAGTTGGTCTCCATTCATATACGCTGCACCTACCAAGCTCCAGATAGGGGCAAGGAATACTTATTTTGTAATGACTTACTCCTTCTTCATCACAGGATTCGATCTTATCAGTCTGATATTTTGATGCCTGCATTAATAGATCCAGATCTTTTTCATCCAGATTGATGTCTGCTAATTTACAGCAAATTGCAGGACAACTGGATGGACATGAATAGTGTGAAAGTATTTCCTGAACGGTTTCAAAAAAAGGCAAATCACTTAACCTTCCTTTTCCATGCATAATAAAAATGTCAATGGAATTCTATATGAATATTTCTAAACCACCTTACCATGTAATTCTCCAATAGATAAGATATACTGAGTTAATCTTACAATAGATGAAAATGGGTTTCTGAGGGCACCCCCACTGCATTAAAAAGAATGCGGAAGCTGATAAGTTATTTCCCCTAGATACTCATTATAGAGGGAGGATAGATTATTTGTGAAAAAATTCTAATATTTACTAATATAATGATGTGATTTCGTAATTTTTATAACTGAATAAACTATTATTAATGTACAGTTTGTGTTGATTATAAAAATATAACATTATATTGTTAAAAGTATTTGTGTGACATTTCCATATAGGTCGTGGCTTGAATGGCAAAAGCGTTGCTTAATGTATTATTTACTTCTGAGAAAAGAAAAAAGGTATTATTATTATTGAAAGATGGTCCCATGGAAATGGATACTCTCCTCAAATCACTAGAAACAACAAGACAAGCATTGCTTCCTCAAGTAAAGATTCTGAAAGATAATCACCTTATTTGTGACCATGAAGATACTTATGGATTAACAATTATTGGAAAACTGATAATTGATGAAATGACGTCATTATTAGATATCATTGAACTTCTTGATGGCAGTATTGATTACTGGGGAAGTCACTATTTGGATTTCATCCCACCTCATCTTCTGGAGAGAATAGATGAACTAAGGAAATGTAAATTGATAAAGCCTAAGATCACTGAACTATATGAAATTAATACCGAATTTTTTGAGGCTTCCAAGAAAGCTAAATCTCACTATATTGTTACTACGTTTCTACATCCAAATTTTATACAGTTAGCCAATGACCTGATTACCAATAATATTAATATATATTTTATCAGCTCCCAGGATTTACTGGATAAAATGATTAAAGAGTATCACGACGATTTTGAAAAAATAATTCAAAATCACTTAGTTCATGCTTTTGTTTACTCTAAAAAAATGGATTTTCAATTTGTTGCATTTAATGAATGCTACGCCATGTTATCTTTACTAAGAACTAATGGGGAATTTGATAGCAAATATCTTCTATGTAAAGGGAAAACTGTAAATGAATGGGGAATAGATTTTTACAACTGCTATCTAAAAGATTCAAAACCAGTAACTGACATTTAATCAATATTGATCTTTGAATTTAGACCTTCTGTTATAAACTTTATTTAGATCAATGTATAACTATGTCTTATCATTGAAAAAAGGGGAGCTTGTTCAGTATCTTGTTGGGAAGAGGAAGAATATTGATTTCAGTAAGCCTGCTTTTAGTGTCGAAAGGCAGGATCCATACGTTATAATGCAAAGAATACTGAGTATTTCTTATTCGGATCGGAATAAGATGAGATTCTCAAAAGATGTGTTGCATTATATGGAGAAAAATGCGGGAGCTGATAAGCTATTTACCTTGAATGATCATGTTAGGGAGAGAATGAGATGAAGGAAGCAAAGCTTTAAACCTGAGTGACTAACGTAATAATATGACCTATAACCACACTCAAAAAGGACGTCTAAGGGGATTTATCCTCCTTGCACTTATTTTATTATTTGCATTCATATTATTAAGTACAGGTTTTGAGCCAATGGCTTTTGCCACTATGTTGCTAGTTGTGATAATAGTCATTTCTTTTACAACACTTAACGTAACGATTGACGAAAATTATTTTAGAATAAAATTTGGTTATGGGATATTTAGGAAGAAGTTCCTGCTTGATGAAATCATTTCAACAAAAACGGTGAAGAATCATTGGTATTATGGATGGGGAATAAGATTATGGCTGTGGCCTAAAATGTGGATTCTCAATGTTTCTGGTTTTGATGCAGTTGAGATCAAGATGAAAAACAATAAAATATACAGGATAGGTACTGATGAACAAAAAGAACTGGAGCGTGCAATCTCAGAGTCAGCTAACTTGAAAATAGCTGAATTCTAAATTTCAGATACGTTTATCATAATGTAAATCAAAGATATTAGTAATTATATGTAGGAGTGGGAGAAATGAACAAGATACTGAAATGGATATTGATAAATTTTGGAATTTTGATGTTGATCAAGATGTTAAAAGGCCATTGTTGCCATTCGACCGGTAAACAAACCGAGTCTACGGATCAGCAACAGGAAATTGAACCACAGTCCTGCTTAACATAAAACGTCAAGTATCGATTTATTCAAAATTTGAATGAACAAATACTGGAACCTACTTAAATCGGTTATTTTTAAGTAAATAGCATATAACCTTGATAATATCTCAAGGTTATATTTGTTATTCAAATGAATATTTCTACAGGATGCATACCAAATAATGTATGCCATCACACTCATAAAGATTATTTATAGCTGCGTATTGATTTTTTCTATTGTTATAACCAATGCCCCTCTTGCCCATGAGAATTTTGATTTTGCCAGATCTGCATATTTTCCTGAAGTTTGAACTTCCCCTTTTCCGGAAATACAACATCCCTGACCAAGAGTATTGGTCCCCTGGACTTTCTGTGAAGCTATCAGTAACTCCACTTGAGGATTCTTTTTAAGGTTCTCCTCGGTTATATTATAATACCCGGCAGGAATTATGAGTATACCACTATCTTCAGTTTTTAATGCTCTCATATATCCGCCCCATGTAGCCACCAAATGTGGACCACTTTCCCCACAGGTTGCAATTGCAACCCATTCTGTTTTATCCAGAACTTCCTTACATGTACCTTCTATTTGTACTATGTTACCCACTCCTGTTAATTTCACTCAGATGATTTTGAGCTAGTATAATTAACAACGTTTTCATCAAATATAAACCGACGACTTTGTGAGAGGGAAAATAGAAGTAAAATAATTGTTGGTTAAAAATTATTGGGTACATATATAATATAATTGTTATTAACAAACCTATTTAAATAAAATAAATATGTATCAAACCATAGCATGAACAATTTTTGCTAATGGGATGTGGCTTAAGTGAAAAAACGGTTACTTGATGTTATATTTGCTTCAGATAAGAGAAAGAATGTGCTATTATTGTTACAGAATGGTCCACAAGAAATGGATGCTCTTCTCAAGTCACTGGAAACAACAAGACAGGCTTCACTTCCTCAAATGAAGATCTTAGAAGAACATTATCTTGTGTTTCACTATAATGACATCTATGAACTGACAACTATTGGGAAATTGATAGTAGATTGGATGAAACCACTATTATCAACAATTAATGTCTTCGACTCAGATGTTCAATACTGGAGAACACACGATTTTAGTTTCATGCCAACCGATCTCTTTAAAAGAATAAATGAGCTTGAATCTTGTACGATTAAAAGTCCATCTACTGAAATGATGTATGATGCCCATGCTGACTTCAATCAAATGACCAAAGCCCATGAGTTTCAGTTTTCAATTACTAGTTTCTTTTATCCACATTTTACTGACATATTCATGGAATTACTATCAAATGATGTAGATATGCATGTAATTATTTCTCAAAATCTGTTTGACAAATTAAAAGCTGAAAATTATCAAGACATTGAGAGATTGGTAAATAATAAGTCAGTCCATTTGTATGTATATCAGAAGAAAATGCAATTCTTGGCATTTGTATTCAATGAAACCTCCGTAATGATGAGTCCGCTGAAAATTAGCGGGGAGTTTGATAACAAGCATATCGTTTGTAAAGGTCCAGATGCTGTTAGATGGGCACAAGACTTTGCAGAGTATTACTTAAAAGATTCAATTCCATTAACTAAATCTATGTTAGCTGATGAATCTTAACTTTGTTTCAATCTAGTTTTAGTGATTTCAAGCCATTTTCAATGCTCACTGGCAGACAATATTAAATTTTGCAGAGTAAATATCGTAAATAATAATATATTATATAAGTCTGTGCAAACTTAAATTAGAATACTCAAAGGAGAGTATTCCTCTCTTTTTCCCAATATTGAAAAGTTATCCCAGGAGTGAAAACAAAAACGAACTAAAAGCAGATTTGCATGTAATTATTGAAACTATCACACCTGGGTTTTAACACCTTGATGAAATGACCTTATGTCAATTCCCTCTTCAGTATCTTGTGTGCAACGTTTAGCTGCTTGAATTTCTCGAGGTCCCCGGTTGGCTTGTCCGGATGCAACTCTTTTGACAGAATCTTATATTTTTCATTAATGACTGTAAAATCTGTTTCATCGTGGTCACAGCCGAAGAATTCTCTTGCTTCCTGACGTTTCTGATGAACGTCTTTATCCTCTCTGAACTCTGAAATGAAATCAGCTATTGTAATGTCACCTGAAAGAACCCTGTTTGCTTCAATCTCAATTACCCGGGACAGGACATAGAGATTCTCTACATAATTCTTTTGCATATTATGGCTGTAATGCATCCTGTCATCCGCTAGCCACCAGGTTGCAGAAGCTTTTACCTTTTTCATTGCAATGCGCTCAAGAGGGATATCGATGTCATTCTCGTTAACACCGATCTTTCTTAGAATTGTAATAATATTATTCTGAAATTGTATGGCCCTTCTGTTACTAGCACCCTTAATAACTACTGAACCAATTTCGTGTCCTTTTATTTTAAGCATTTTATTCACTCTTTTTCATGTTGGAGTCCCCACTAGTTCATACTTCCTTATATACCCATGCATATTCCGGAATAACTTTGATCTCAATTATAGCAACTAAACCATAGCTGCACATCAAAAAAGCGTAATAAATAGTTGCTTCTGAGATTATGGATTATAAGTATGGACTATGTAAAGATGGAAAAGATCGTATGAACATATCAAAGAGTATTGCGGGGGTGGAAAAAGGGAAGGAAACCTTTTGATATCCTCATACTTCATTATCTGAATGAAATTGCGGTCGTGATTTTATCGATTATGAAATTACTTCTTTGAATTCAGGATTTCAGCTATATTCCTGCCCAGTTCTTTTGCAGCCTCTAATGGAATCTCCTGATCCTCAAAACTGTTGATTCCCACGGAACCCACTGTTGCATCAGGTCCGTAGACCATCTTTATGCCGCTAAGGCTACATTCATCCCCGTATCCACACTTAACACAGGGCACATTTCCGAGTATTTTGACATCGCCTACTACCTGCATACCTTCTTCCTGCATGTACGCAGCAACAGCATTGACAGCACCCTCGGCAACAGGTGGCGCTTCAGGCATACATGGCACAGCAGATGTCACAATTATGCCACCGGGTTTGCCCTGCATGAATCCTTTCTTGTGCCTTAGGCAGTACAAACGCTCAAGCATGGTCTTTGTCCTGGAATCAATGGATGAGTAAGGAGTGTAGCCTGCAATTATAAGCGCATCTGCATCCTTAACTTTCTCTGCAATGATATTGCCAGCATCACCAATCACACAAACGTTAGTATCAACACATTTCAGACATGCAAGGCATGGTTTGATATCATGCTTGCTGAGTTTGATGAATTCGGAATCCATGCCTGTTGCATTCAATGCGACCTTCAGTGCCCTGTCAGTATTACTGTCCGGGATTGGAGAACCTGATATTCCTATTACCTTCATTTTTTTGCTCCTTTAATTGTTCTTGCATGTCCTGCTGTTAGAAGCCAGGACAATAAACTTGATACTTTTGTTTTTGGTAGTGCACCCAGATATATCTAATCTGCACTGGAGTGTACAAAGAACAAATCATGTATAATCGGGTAACCATCCCAAAATATTGAGAAAACACATTTCACTAATTTTGATTTCCAGCTTTATGCCATCTCTACCCACCTCCTCATATAACATTGAACTCTTTTATATATGAAAAAATGAAATAATAATTCATGGCACCCAGTTCATTCCTTGATGAGATCTTTCGCAAGGGTCTTCATCTGGCATCGGTTGCTATTGTGCTTGTATACTTCTTTTTCGGAAAACAGATAGCCCTGTATTTCATGACCGTCTACCTTGTTCTTGTACTTCTTATCGAACATATGAGACTGGACCGCGGATTCAGGCTACCTGTCATACATTATCTGCTGCGCCGGAAGGAAGAAACATCAATTGCAGGACATGTTTATTTCACCCTTGGTGCCATAGTTGCAGTCTCTGTATTCAGCGAGAGCGTTGCCTATGCTGCGATCCTGATGGCCACCTTTGGGGACATGAGTGCAGCACTTATTGGCAAAAGTTTTGGCAGGACAAGGATATTCCGGGGAGGAAAGTCCCTGGAAGGATGTGTGGCAGAGTTCATCGTAGACCTGATTATAGGCTACATTTTCCTTTCAAACTGGAGCATTGCACTTGTCATGGCATTTGTTGCCACACTTGTAGAAACAGGTTTTGAAAAAATAGATGACAATCTTGCAATCCCCGTGTTCTCAGGTTTTGTTGCAGAATTGTTTTTGATAATCGCGACTTACGTCCGTTTGTAGGAGAAACGCTTTAGCACTTTTAAAATGTTTATAAACAATAAAGTCCATAAACAACTTGCTATGCCATGTGAACAGACAATACACGGTAAAATAATATACGGCCCTGAAGCAGAGGTCATTGAAGGATATATCGTAATAGAGGATGGCATCATTAAGGAAGTTCACGAAAAAAAGAATGATTCCGGAATCATCATTGCACCCTGTTTTGTTAATGCCCATACCCACATTGGAGATTCGGTCTGTAAAGACCCTGTGCTTGGAAATGTGCATGGTCATTTTGTGCAAAGAGACCTTAGCCAGCTAGTTCAACCACCACACGGACTGAAGCACCGGATATTGAACATGACACCACACAGGAAAATGGTGGAAGCAATGGAAAAGTCTCTTCAGGATATGAACAACACCGGCACATATGCATTTGCAGATTTCAGGGAGGGAAGTACAAAAGGAATAGTTGCACTGAAAGAAGCACTTGAATCATCAGACCTTGATGCCAGGATCTTTGGGAGACCGGCAAACGATACCGGTAAAAAGGGTATTTCAGAAGAACTGGAAACACTGCTTAACTATGCAGACGGTCTTGGGATGAGCGGTGCGAACGATATGGATATGGAAATCCTGGAAAACGCAAGGCAACACTCACTAAAAGCAGGTAAACCCTTTGCAATACATGCAGGAGAACACAGTCGGAGTGACATAGAAAAAGCATTGTCACTTGACCCGGATATCCTGATACACATGACCCAGGCAACTCAGCAGGACCTAAAAGAAGTTGCTGATATGGGCATACCGATAGTGGTTTGTCCCAGATCTAACTTTATAACGGGAGTAGGGATGGCACCCATTGTAGATATGCTGGACCAGGAGATTAAAGTAGCAGTTGGTACTGATAATGTAATGCTGAATTCTGTCAATATGTTCTCTGAAATGGAGCTATTATCTAAAATTTTTGGTATAGAGGACAGACAAGTATTTATGATGTGTACGCTTATGGGTGCAACAATATTGGGACTTGATGCGCCCGGCTATATTCTGGAAGGAAATATAGCTAAAATAATGATCATTAATGGTAATTCAAATAATCTCACAGGTATAAGAGACCCGATCAGTGGAATTGTAAGGAGAGGTCGGCCTGATGATATACTATCTGTGATGATATAATAGGGACATATTACAAAGGAGAGGGACAATGACAAGTGCTCTGTATAAAAAGATTTTTATTGCAACCGATGGATCCACACAAAACAGGAAAGCAATTCTGCACAGTATTGAACTTGCAAAATTGAGTGGGGCTAAATTATATGCAGGATATGTTGTTGATACTGCAGCTTTTGCTTCTATCCCCATGGATTCCGGCTGGGAGATGATGTATGAACTCCTTGAGCAGGAAGCAAATGTTGCAACCGAGTCAGTTAAAAAGATAGCTGAGGGCGAAGGTATTGCTTTTGAAATGGTGACCCTTGAAGGGAATCCAAGCCACGAGATAATTGAATTTGCAGACAATAATGACATTGACCTGATAGTATTGGGAACTCTTGGAAAGACCGGATTAGACAGATTCCTGCTCGGCAGTGTAGCAGAAAAGGTCACAAGAAACTCAAAAGTACCTGTACTTGTAGTGCGGGGAGACTCCGAAAAGGAAGAGTAGGGAGTTAAACAATGCCAAAAAACACTAAAGTCTCTGACATAATGAGGACAAACGTTGCCTTTGCAACTCTCCCAGGCTCAAGAGATGAAGTCCACACCCTCCTTAAAGATAAAAAGGTATCAGGAGTACCTGTATTAAAAGACGGAAAGATCGTAGGAATTGTCAGCAGGGCAAATCTTCTAAGAAACCCGGAGGAAGAACAATTAGCTCTTTTAATGACACGCAATCCTATAGTCGTAGACCCTGATGTAGACATAACGGTTGCAGCAAAGATCCTTCTGGACAACAATATCAGAAGATTACCTGTTGTAAAGGACGACAACCTGCTGGGAATCATTTCTGTTGCAGATATAGTTGCCTCCATTGCCGAAATGGACATCAGCGATCATGTAGGACAATATGTCAATCCAACCGTCGTACCTGTGTGGACAGACACACCATTGAATGTTGCCGCCAGAATAATGGAACTTGCAAAATCAAAAGCAGCACCTGTTATTGATAGTGATCTTGAAGTAGTCGGCATAATCACTGATCGTGACATCATAAATGCCAGTGTTATTGAAGATACAGTGGAAATGTCCGATATGTCCAATGGTTCAGACGATGATGAATGGACATGGGAATCCATGAGAGATACCATGAGCATTTATTACAGTGTTTCAAGAGTAAAGGTTCCTGCCATACCTGTAAAGGACGTAATGATTGCAGATCTTGTAAAAGCTGCATACATCTCAGGCGTGAGTGAGTGCGCATTGAAGATGAAAAGGAATAAGATCGACCAGATTCCAATCGTCAATGCTAACCAGAAATTCCTTGGACTTCTGCGTGACCGTAATATCATGAAGGCTATCATAGACCAGGAATAAATACAGCATAATTCCCGGGCATTAAATGCCCAAAATTCTTTTTTTAGTTAAGTGATTCTGATGGAACGTCCATTCATATTTATAAATTCAGCAATGTCTGCTGACGGCAAGATATCTACAAAGGAAAGAAAACAGGTTAAAATATCCGGTAAGATCGATTTTAACCGTATGGATCAACTCCGGGCAGGGTCCGATGCTATAATGGTAGGCATTGGCACGGTTCTTGCAGATGATCCGAGCCTGACAGTAAAATCCCCTGAACTCCAGGATAACAGGATAAAGGCAGGCCTTGATACAAATCCTGTGAGAATCATTGTCGACAGCACAGCACGAACTCCCTGTGATGCAGATATTTTCAAGAAGGGAGAAGGAAAGCGAATAATAATTGTTTCGGAATCTGCCCCGGTGGAAAGAGTGGCGGAACTTCAGGAACAAGCAGACATTATTGTATCCGGAAAAGAAAAGGTAGACCTTCCGGAAGCCATGCGGGAGCTTAAGAAACGAGGTATTAACCGATTAATGGTAGAAGGCGGAGCAACACTTAACTGGGGAATGCTTTCCAATGGCCTTATTGATGAGATCTACACCTTTGTCGGAAACCTGATAATCGGGGGGAAGAGTTCCCCTACTTTCGTTGACGGGGATGGTTTTCCGGAAAAGGAGCTTTTGAAACTTGAGTTAATGGATGCTGAAAAAATAGAAGATGGCATTTTATTGAAATGGAAAGTCCCTGGCAAATAACTTAAATATTATTCTTTTTTTGACAGGCGGTTTTGCGCGCATGTCCCAAAACAACACACAAAGTATAAATCAATATAGTTTTATATAAGACGAACAAGAGAGATACCATGAATAAAATAATCCTGCCCGTAGTAGCTATCATAGCAGTATTTTTTGTTGTTGTGGGCCTTGTCGGGGACAATAAAGCTGTAGATGACAGTGCAATCGTCACCGCTGCCAACATGGAGCAATTGAACGATGCACTCGCAAAAGGACCGGTCCTGGTAGAGATCGGAACAAATAGTTGTCCTGCATGTATTGCCCAAAAACCAATCATGGCAGATATAGCAAATGATTATGAAGATAAAGCCACTGTCATGTTTATAAATGCAGAGAATACCAGAGCCATGGCTGCCAGTTTTAATGTATACACTATCCCGGACATATTTGTCATCGCAGAAAATAGTGATGAAGGCTACATCTACATGGGAGCAGACGGACAGGTAACAACCGACAGGAACAAAGCCAGATACATAGGCATCACCGCTAAAAAAACGCTGACTGACCTTCTTGATGCAGCAATTGAATACAGGCAATGATCAATAGGTGTACAACATGCTGGAAGCGACATCACTCACACCTATCGCCGCTTTTTTTGCAGGGATCGTGAGTGTACTCTCACCATGCGTACTTCCGCTTCTGCCAGTTATACTCGCCTATTCCACAGGTAACAGTAAATTCCGCCCCCTTGCAATAATAATCGGACTTGCCATATCATTCACGGCTATGGGCATTGCCGCTTCTGCCTTTGGAACATTGTTCCTGCCCTATATGGGCAAGCTCAGGATCGTTGCTGAGATTATGATTATTCTCATCGGCCTTTCAATGTTGACGGAAATCGACATATTTAGTTTCATTTCACAGTACACCGGGAAAATACATGCCGAAGGAAAAGGACTTCTTGGCGGACTTGTCGTTGGTGCCTCACTGGGAATAGTCTGGATCCCATGTGTAGGACCCATACTTGCATCCATCCTCACATTGGTGGCACTTGAAAGTAATATCATCTACGGCGTAGAACTTCTCCTGATATACTCCCTGGGTTTTGCAATACCGATGATGCTTATTGCCTATTCCGCAAAACTGTCCGGTGACAGACTTAGCAAGTTATCGGAATTAGATATTGAACTCAAAAAAGCAGCAGGAATTATACTTGTAGTCGTGGGGCTATGGATGGTCTACACTAACCATATTGTTGCCTATTTATGAATGAGAACTATACAATTAACGGACAATTTCATAATTCTGAAATGCAATTAAAAATGAAAACTAAAATTAGAAAAGGTGAATGTGCTTAATCAATTACACATTCATCATCATTTGCGATTGCAACAAGTTCGTTAACACAGGCAACTGCCATTGGAGTTCCGCCACGTGTTCCCACACATGTGATGGAAGGAACAGGTGCTTTCCTGACAACTTCTTTTGATTCTGCGGCATTGACGAAGCCTACAGGCGTGCCTACAATGATTGCCGGTTTGATACCATGCTCGATCATCCTGCAAACTGCAAAAGCAGCTGATGGTGCATTACCAATTGCCACAATTGAACCTTCAAGTATGTCTTTGCATTTCAGGAAACCTGCTGCGGTCCTTGTAATACCGTACTTGCGGGCAAGTTCTGCATCCTCATCCTTGTCGAGTACACAGATAACCTCACAGTTATGACCTCTCTTAGTAATTCCTGCTTTGACCATGTTGATATCAACAAGAATAGGAGCACCCTTTTTGATAGCTTCTACACCTGCTTTCATAGGATTGTTGACAAAGCGCATAAGATCTGCAACTGCCGGGTCACCGGTTGAGGTTACACAGCGCTGCCTGACCTTGTCCTCAATGGTCTCATCACCAACGAGTTTTTTAGCAATATTACGACTGGTCATGTAAATTGCCTTTGCCTCATCAGTTTGTGACCCAAGGTCAGTACAGATACCAATAAGTTCAGGGTCGATCTCAGTGGTCATTTCCACAAGTTCTTCGATACTTGTGTCTGCCTTTTTTGATTCAGTAGTCATATTTCCTATGATACCCCCTAGGAGTGATTATTCTCTTGCCATATTCTGACTCCCATATACGGGAATCATTGGTTGTGATAAGAATAGTAGTACTCATGTCCACCCAGTCGTTGTGGTCCATAACCTCGCCAAGGGTGGTAACTATGTAATCCTGATCCTTATCCCTGAGGGCATTTTTCACAAGTCCGACCGGGACTGAATCATCCTTATGACGCCTGATGATCTCAATAGCCTTTGAGAAATTGGATTTGCGCTGGCGGCTCTTAGGATTGTACAGTGACATCACAAAGTCTGCAGATGCTGCTGCATCAAGTCTTTTCTCAATAACTTCCCACGGAGTCAGAAGGTCACTGAGACTGACAGTACACATGTCATTAACGATAGGTGCACCAAGCACACTTGCTGCTGCAGTAATAGCTGTAACACCAGGAAGTACCTCGATCTCAACATTCAGACCTGTGTGCTCTGCCACTTCAAGGACAAGACCTGCCATACCGTAAATGTTTGCATCTCCACCACTTATCATGGAAACTACATTTTCCTGCGCAAGCTCCACTGCCTTGCGTGAACGGTCAACTTCCTTACCCATGGCACTGCGGACGATCTCCTGTTTGTCCAGCAGGCTTGCCATCTGGTCGAGGTAAGTACCGTTTCCGACGATGTAATCTGAATTCAGGATGACGTCTCTTGCCTTTACCGTTAGCTGTTCGACAGAACCCGGACCTATACCAATAATGTAAAGCTTTCCTTTTGCTTCACTCTGCGATTGCGATTGTGACCCTACCATATGCCTTCTTCCTTAGTATCAATTCTTTTTTTTCCGACAACGCCAGTGCAGCAGGCTCTGCCACACCTGTAAGCCCGAAGCGTTTTGCCTGCGAAGCTGACGGCGCATCATATGTATTCAATTCATCGTGATCAATGAAAGTGATTCCAATACCGAGAATTTCTGCTGCCTCATGGAGGCCTGCTTCATTCTCTTTTAACTTTGCAGACGCCAGCGCATGTACTTCATCGATGCTCCTGCCGGCCTCAGCAAGTGCACTGTTGATCGCATCGATTGCTTCCTGGCTGTTGATGCCCTTTCGGGCTCCGATACCTATGATCATGCGTTTTCTGCCTTTTCTTTTTTCAGGACCGATACATCGTCCCCGACAATGACTATCTTAGGTCCCTTTATTTCAAGGACCTCAACATCCTCATCAAGCAAAGCGCAGTTAACCTGTACAGTGGAAGGTTTGTTGACAATATCACAACCAAGTGCCTTGGCAATACCCTCCACGGAATTCCGGTTATGGACCTCCGTAGCCGTTGTGACAACAGGAACAGGACCTATTTCAGCTATCTTCCTGACGACCTCATTGCCCCCATGATGACCGCCAAGCAGTGGGATTGCGAAATTCATATTCGAATCCACTACAATGACTGCAGGATCCTTCCATTTGTCCTCAATAAGCGGTGCAATCTCGCGCACTACAATGCCTGTGGCAAAGACTGCCACAATAGCATCATATTGCTCGAAGGCCTTTTTGAAGACACTTTTATCGTACATCAGGACATCAGCATTCAGATGTCCTGCCAGACGCTCTGCAACCTCAAGATTTCTCTCAAAGGTTATGATAGCGGTTCTTGTGCCACTCCGTATAAGTAAGACCTCCCGTAGTTGCCATAGTCAACAGGGTCAACAACTCCGCCGATAAGGATCATTGCGGAACGTTTGATTCCTGCTTCCTTGACCTTTCCGGCGATATCTGCCACAGTGCCCTTTATGATCTTCTGGTCTGGCCAGGATGCATGGAAGACAACTGCAACCGGAGTGTCAGGTGCATACTCAACCTTTTCCATGATCTGCTCTATTTTCTGGGTTCCCAGGAAAACAGCCATGGTTGCGTTGTGTCTTGAGAGTTCCTTTATCTGGTCCTTCTCAAGGGTCTTACCAGCCGGGCGTGTGATAATAAGGGTTTCTGAAACATCGTTCAGAGTAAGCTGAGTCTGTAATGCTGCTGCAGTTGCAAATACTGAGGAAACACCAGGTATGATCTCAACCACTACATCGAATTTCTTCAGTTCCTCGATCTGCTCAACGATGGAACCATAAAGTGATGGATCACCGCTGTGTAATCTTACAACTTTCTTGCCTGCATTGAGATTATCAACGATCAGCTTGTTAGTTTCATCAAGGGTAAGTCCGTAACTATCGATCTTTTCCCCTTTGGAGTAATTGAGTACTTCAGGATTCACAAGGGAACCGGCATATATTACAAGGTCAGCTTCTTCAAGAAGCTCCTTTCCCATTACTGTGATATACTTAGCGTTTCCCGGACCGGAACCTACAAAATAGACTTTTTTGTCTGTCATCTTGATTCTCCCTGCGATTATTCCTTTTCTGCAAAGATAATACTGAAATAGTTACCTTTTTCAGGAATCTTTTCTCTTTCTGTGATTATGACTTCCTTGTCACTGAAAAGGCGTTCACAGAAAGTGAATTTGTTAAAACCTTCCTTTTCAAATGAATTGATGATCTCAAGCGGCTTACTTGCCTTTAACCTTATCTTATACTGGCTCTCGGAACCATCACTGACCTCAAAGGAAGAGTCAACCTCTGCCCCGGTCTGTGCAGCGAATGATGTGATAGAGCTGATGCCAGGAATTGTTGCTGTTTCAACATCAGGATAAAACTTCTTCATCACACGTTTCAAATGAGTGAATGTTGAGAAAAAGTTAGGATCGCCGATGAGACCAAAAACAACAAGGTTATCCTTTGATTCTTCAGCAAGCATGTCAGCATTCTTCTTCCAGACGGCATTTAGCACATCATAGTCTGTCAACATTGGGAATTCCAGAATCTCTGATTCTGCATAAGGTGCCACCAGATCCGCAGCCATAGGACCAGGAACGTATACCTTATATGCATTTTTCAGGCTTTCAACAGCTTTCAATGTAAGAAGCTCCGGATCTCCCGGACCAAGTCCAACTCCAACAAGCATTTTTTATCACCATCAAGATTAAAGATTAATTCTTACCTGATCTGCCGACAATAACATATACCGGGTTTTCAGGTTTGAACATGGTTTCACCGGTAATCGGTGCTCCACGTGAAACAATTAAATGCAGTACCTCATCGAATAAGTCAAGTTCTTTCATCTTATTTATTACGTTTACGACCGTTTCGATCCTGACCGCATTCACTACAATACTCTTTGCCTTTTTCTCGGCAAGCACTTCAAGCACACGGGAAATGTTTTTTGTGCCACCAATAAATGCACAATCGATAGACCCAACATCCTGCTTTTCCAGGATCTCGGAAGATTCACCGGAAAACACTTTGGCATTGGTAATCTTAAATGCTTCGAAGTTTTTCTTCGTTACATTTATTGCCTCTTCCCTTGCATCAATGGCACATATGCTAATATTACGTACCATTTTTGAAGCTTCTATAGACACGGCTCCCGTACCACAACCAATGTCGAAAAATCTACAGTTATCCGCTAAATCAAGTTTAGATAGGGCAACTGCAATAATCTCCGGTTTTGTCGGACCGCCACTTACGTGCATAAGTTCTGTCATGTTCCACCTTAACTAAGATAAACTGGAGTTAAGTAGATATAAGTTGTCCTTCATAAAACTGTTGCATTATTACGACATAGTATAGCAATTCAAAAATATTTAGGGCGGTTGCAATGGAGAATAAGAAAAAAGCTAAGAAACTACTGGTATTGGGAACTGCATCAGATGTAGGTAAGAGCATAATGGTCACAGGCCTGTGCAAGATCCTTTCCAGGAAGTATAAGGTTGCACCATTTAAGGCCCAGAACATGAGCCTGAACTCATGGATCACAAAGGATGGAAAAGAAATCGGAATTGCCCAGGCAATACAGGCCAAAGCTGCCGGGGTCGAACCTACAGCAGATATGAATCCAGTGCTCCTCAAACCCAAAGGAGACAGGACATCACAGGTCATCGTCCTTGGTGAACCGTATGCCGACAAGACCGCAGGCAACTATTATGATTCTATTGAGGAAATGCATGACGTGCTCAGGGGAGCCCTTGAAAGGCTTGAATCCGAATATGACCTCATAGTAATGGAAGGCGCAGGCGGAGCCGCAGAGATTAACCTCTATGACCGTGACATCGTCAATATAGGAACTGCACGCATAACCGGTGCACCCATCATACTGGTAGGGGATATCGAATCCGGAGGAGTATTCGCAAGCCTTTACGGAACAAAGGAACTGTTGCCCGATGATGTCAGCAAGAACCTGAAAGGGTTCGTCATCAACAAGTTCAGGGGCGACCCTGCCATACTCGAACCAGGATTAAAGCAGCTTGAAGACCTGACAGACGTACCTGTTCTTGGAGTTCTGCCATATTACAAGCTTAATATACCATCCGAAGATTCCATGGCCATCAGGAAGAAAAAAGGCAGGGCTGAAAGAGAGGATATCAACGATATTGACATTGCAGTCATCCGCCTTCCAAGGATTTCCAATTTCACGGATTTCGAGCCACTTGAGAGGATTGCAAACGTCAGGTATGTTGACCTTGACGAGAATCTCGGAAATCCGGATTGCGTGATAATCCCGGGCACGAAAAATACCGTCAGTGACCTGCTCGACCTTCAGGAAAGTGGCATGGACACCCAGATACGCAACCTGAAAGGAAAAGCAGCCATCTTCGGGATTTGCGGCGGTTACCAGATGCTTGGCAAGGTTATCCATGATTCAGGTATAGAGAACGGAGTTGAGGCAGACTATGAAGGTCTTGGGCTCCTTGATACCGAAACCACTTTTGGCGAGTACAAAAAGAGAACAGTCCAGGTACAGAAGGACATAGTTGCCGACGGCCCCATCTTCAAGAATATCAAAGGTGATAAGATATGGGGCTATGAGATACACATGGGCGCAACAAAGACACCAAGAACAGTATTTGGAGATGACGGCAGTATTGACGAAAGCGGCACTGTGGTTGGCACATACCTTCATGGACTTTTCGAGAATGAGAACATCAGGCATGCACTCATGATATACCTGACTGAAAAGAAGGGGATAGAGTACCATCCTGAAACGATCACAACAGAAGATGAAGCCTACGAAGAGCTTGCAGAAGTTGTTGAAAGCTGCCTCGACATGAAGAAGATATACCAGCTCATCGAAAATCAGGAATGAGTGAAAGGATTTTCCCTTTCACTTTTTCATTCTCTTTCTACCCTAACATAAATACTGTCTGCCATTTCTGAATCAACGGCATATCTTGTATGGTTCAGATCAAAAACATACGAAGGATACGACTGAACAAGACCCACGGAGATGCCAGGTAGTACGCCCATCGAAAGCATCTTTTGCATTTTCTGTTCCTCCCTCATGTCAAAATAAGCGATCTTGCCACTTTGACCATTCTTCAGTGCAGAGAGAGGAGCAACTACATGTCCTATTTCTTCCCTTGCCTTTTTACAGCATTCGCCCTCAGGAATTTGTTTCCCATGCGGACAGGTACGTGGATGACCCAGCAATATGCAGACATTTTCATCAATACCCCTGTGAAGTATGTGTTCGAACTCGCAGGCAGAACTACGAACATGCCTCTCCTTTGTATTCAGCACATCCACAAGAAGCCTTTCTGCTAATCTGCGTCTTCTGACAACTGTCCTTCCGTTGGCATCTCCTTCTTCTGAAAGTGTTGCCAGAGAATCGGACAGTAGTATGTTGCCCGTCTCAAGCAGTTCACGGATCTCAGGTGAAGCCTCATCCAGGCCAAGTGATGAGAGATTCACCAAATAATTCATTTCTTCATTGATGCATACCCACATCTGTTCAAGGATGTTCTCTGCATCCTCAGTTATTTTCATTTGAATATCCCTCTTATGAATTTTTCCAGTTTTGTTTCCGGTGCTATTTCATATCCGCAAGCCGGACAACGTTGCATGTTACAAGAACTAAATCTCCCGCAACCCGAGCATTTTGACCTGTCAGGTTCATCGAACTCTTTGCCACAAAGAGGACATTTCATAGTACCACCCCGAATGTTGTGAGGAAGTAGTTCACAATAAATCCTACTGCAAAAGCACCTGGGAAAATGAAAGCTGCCATTGCAAGAGCGGTTTTGATCCCTCTTTCTTTTACCGTTACCAGGAACTGGGCAATACATGGCATGAACAACGTCAGGGTGATAGCTGCAACCACAATGTTGACTCCGGTCAGCATACCGGCATTGTACATATCGAACAGACCGGCTGCACCGAAATCCCTTCTGAAGAAACCATAGAAGAACATAAGTCCCGCTTCAGCCGGAAGACCGATCCACTGTGAAGGATATTCCATAAGGTTGACCGCTATGTCAAACAGGCCGGTAAGCCTTCCTACCCATATAAGCACACTTGCAATAACGAAAAGCGGAAGTACTTCAAAGAAATACCATTGCATTCTGGAATATGTTTTTACAAGTACATTTGATAGTTTAGGAAGCCTGAGTGGAGGCATTTCGATAAAGAAACTTGGCTTTTCTCCGGGCATGACGAGAGAGGAGAGATAACCTATCAACACAAGTTCAAAGGCGATCACAATTGCCCATATTGCCAGTGCCTTTCCACTGAATGAGAGCACACCCAGTATGACCCCAAGTTGAGCAGAACAGGGGATTGCCAGTGCCAGCAGCATACTTGCAATAACCTTCTCCCTCTTTGTTTCAAGAGTACGGGTTACCATGGTCGCCATGGTAGCACATCCAAAACCAAGCACCATAGGTATAACAGCTCTGCCACTCATGCCCATTTTTTTGAAAACACGATCAATCAGCATTGCAAGACGAGGCAGGTATCCTGTATCCTCGACAATAGAGAACACAATAAAGAATGCACCAACAAGAGGCATAATAAGCGCTATTGCATATGTTACCGCCTGAGTGAATATCCCGTATTCACCTACAAAGAGATCCTGTATGACAGGATAAGGGACAAAGGAATTGAACGTCTCTATGACCCAGGGATTGATCAGCTCACCGAAAAGTGTGCCCTCAAGATAGTCCACAACAGTACCTGCTGCAAAACCGCCTACAAACTTGTACAAACCAAAGTATAGCACCAGTAGTAATATCGGAATACCGGTTATCGGTCGTATGAGAAGTTTGTCTATGCGCTCACTGAAAGATGGAGAGGATTTATTTCTTGAATTCTCACGGTTTACCCCAGCCATATTGTTCATTATCATGACAGAGTCAACGATATCATTGACATATCCCTGTCTTTCTATTGCCATTACATAATTAAGGGGATCAGAATACTCTTTCTCAGTCCCTTCGACAATCTTATTGATAGCTTTAATATCCTCATGCTTCTGTTTCACTTCCTCAAGTGCAACAGTATCATTCAGGAGGAGCAATTGTGCAACTGTCTTTTTTGAGATTGAATATTCAGACCTGAGAAGGGAAGATATCTCATCAATGGCATACGTTATTCCCCTGCTGTACTCTACTACCTTGCTTCCAGCAGATTGAAAGCTGTAAGAAGATATGGCTTCTTCAAGACGGTCCATTCCCTCTCCTTTAATAGAGGTCGTACAGATGACTGGAATCCCCAGTTTCTTTTGAAGCCCGGACTCATTGATACTGATACCTCTGGCAGATGCTTCATCCATCATGTTCAGAACAAGTATGAGAGGGACCTTGGCTTCGATCAACTGAAGTGTGAGTGGAAGCATACGCTGAAGATTTTTGGCATCGACCACATGCAGGTACACAAAAGGCTTACTGTTGAAAACATATTTTTGTGATACACGTTCTTCCTCTGTGATCGGTTGCAGGGAATACATGCCAGGAGTGTCTATAATCTCATACTCTTCCCCCCTGAACAGACCCTTTCCCTTGCTTATAGCCACCGTGGTTCCCGGATAATTGGAAACCACTGCATAGCTGTCTGAAAAATGGTTGAAGATAACACTTTTCCCGACGTTTGGGTTCCCCACAAGGATGATCTTTTCAAGACCGTTTTGAGTGTCGCCTTCAACATTACAGCAACTCTTTTTTTTAAGAATGTTTAACATTATTTACTGCACCTCGGGAATATAGTCGTTCCTAATTTTAGAAGCCATAGATAATTATGAGATATAAATGTTTGTATACCTAACACTTTTAGCCGCGATGATGACACAAGAGTCCTGCAGCAATACAAGAAATAATGAAAATGCAGACTCTGCAAATAGCAAAGAATAATACAGACTTCGAATTCCATAAAGAATAAATACTATTATCTCATTATTGCCCATTACTGTACAACTATATACATTAATGCGTAGATGGGTGCTAGCATGAAGGAATACATAAAGAAAGTAAGTGAAAAGCAGAACCTCACAATAAAGGAAGCAGAGGATGCTATCACAAAGATATTCACAGAGGCCACTGACGCACAGATCGCCGGTCTCCTCATTGCCCTGAAAATGAAGGGCGAGACTACTGAAGAAATCGCAGGTTTTGCCATCGGAATGAAAAAAGCTGCCAACACAATCGCCCCGGAAGTTGAAGGAATGCTTGTTGACGTGGTAGGCACCGGCGGCGACAGGCACAATACCATCAATGTTTCAACTGCATCCGCTATTGTAACTGCAGCAGCAGGAGTGGCAGTAGCAAAACACGGCAACCGTTCCATTACTTCACTTTCAGGAAGTGCAGATGTTCTGAGAGAACTTGGAATAAAGGTAGACAAGGCACCTGAAGATGTGAAGGCTTCAATTGAAAAGGACGGCATTGGTTTCATGTTCGCCCCGATCTTCCACCCTGCAATGAAAAGGGTCGGACCCATAAGACAGGAAATGGGAGTCAGAACTGTTTTCAACATACTTGGTCCACTTACAAATCCTGCGAATGCAAAAGTGCAGCTTGTTGGTGTTTTTGATAAGAAGCTTTGCGAACCGTTTGCCCAGGTAATGAAAAAACTGGGAGTTGAAAGAGCAATGGTCGTCCACGGGGACGGCATGGATGAGATATCCAACATATCCGAAACATATGTTGCCGAACTCAGGGATGGAAAGATCAGCACTTACACACTGACACCGGAAGAGCTTGGCATAAAGAGGGCAACTGCAACTGATATTGTAGGCGGCACGCCTAAAGAGAATGCACTTGACATAATATATATCCTCAAAGGTGAAAAAGGACCTAAGAGGGACATCATAGTAATGAACTCCGCCGCAGCACTTTATGTTGCAGGCAAAGCTGACTCCGTGAAAGAAGCAATACCAATGGTTGAAGAGATAATTGACAGCGGTAAAGCTATGCAGAAACTGATGGAATTCAGTGATAACAACAATATCCACGAGGTTATAGATGAAGCAGCTTCCAAGAGTGAAGATATGCGGAATGAAGTCTGCTGATGACATAGGACTGGCAGTGAGCTTAGGAGCTGATGCTGTTGGTTTTATCACCGAGGTCCCGGTGAACACACCCAGAAAAGTGGATGCTCAGACCGCAGCAGAACTCGTAAAGACCGTACCTTTCTTTGTGGACTCGGTACTTGTGATAATGCCATCGAGCGGGCAGGATGCACTTGACCTTATAGATAAGGTAAAGCCGGATGTCGTACAGCTTCACAATGACATCAGTGCAGAAGAAATAGAAATTATACGTGACGGCACACACCAGAAGCTAATAAGGACATTTACCATACCCGTTGAAAGCAAGGAACTACCTGCAGACCTGATGGCACAGGTGGATGCACTTCTTGACAATGACCTGATAGACGGTATACTTCTGGACTCTGGCAAAGCAGGAGCCACCGGCGGCACTGGTATGGTGCATGACTGGTCAATAAGCAGGCAGGTAGTGGAGAATACGAAGGCTCCGGTCATACTTGCTGGCGGGCTGAAGCCCGATAATGTGAGAGATGCCGTTAAAGAGGTCAGACCATTTGCTGTGGATACTGCCTCAGGTGTAGAGAGCAATGGAAAAAAAGACCCTGCAAAAGTATGCAGGTTTATAGAAGAGGCCAGGTGTATCAATGGTTGATTTTGATCTTAGTAAAGAGGATTTCATATCCCTTGTTGAAAATTCACAAAAACCTGCAATCGTGCAGCTTATGACAAAAGTGGATAGCATATGCACGCCCCTGCAGTTGTATGCAACCCTGCAGAATGCAGGACATTCCTATCTTCTGGAATCAGTAGAAAAGGAAAAAAGACATGCTAGATACTCCTTTGTAGGATACGAACCGGAGATGGTAGTGTCCATTAAGGACAGCTACCTTACAATCGAATGCCAGATGAACTCCGAGCTTACAAAACATATCTATAACAAGCTCAAGTCCATCGGTGATGTTGAATCACTTGTAGGCGGCAAGTTCAGGGTAAAGGTCAGTGAAGGAGATGATGCCCTTGCAGCATTCCGTAAGATCTACCCCACAAGTACCGACACAACACTCCTTAACCAGAAGCGTTTTGACAGGCAGACCTTCCTTGGTGGGGCCATCGGGTACAACAGTTATGACCTTGTGTACGATTCGTGGTTAGATATCGATAAAAAGCCTGATGCTGACACGCCGGACATGCATTTTGCAATTATGACAAAGACCTTTGTCTTTGACCATATAACCAACGAGACATACATTGTAATCACCCCATTTGTCACAGAAACCAGTGATATGGATGCTGTTTATGAGCATGCAAACTCAGAGGCGCTGCTGATGGAAAGATCATTGCAGATGGCATCAGTCATCGGCATCAGTGAAGACATACCCGCTGCAGACTCAGATGATCCTGTTGCCAACGTCAACCAGGAAGCTTATGAGGAAGCGGTCAGGAAATCTAAACAGCACATCATTGACGGAGACATATTCCAGGTAGTCATCTCCCGCAGGTACACTGTTAAAATGAAACAGACACCCCTGCAACTCTACATCAGACTGAGGAATATCAATCCAAGTCCTTACATGTATATCTTCAATTTCAAGGATATCGGTATCGTGGGTGCAAGCCCTGAGACCCTTATGACGGTCTTCGACAGGAAAGTTATCTCAAACCCAATAGCAGGAACCTGTCCCCGCGGAAAGGATGACGAAGAGGATAAACTGCTTGCAGAAAAAATGCTCAGTGATGAGAAGGAACGCGCGGAGCATGTAATGCTTGTAGACCTCGGGCGCAATGATGTCAGGATGGTCTCAAAAGCCGGAACCGTTAAGGTTGACGATCTCATGAGTGTTGTAAAATATTCACACCTCCAGCACATCGAGAGTACCGTAAGCGGGGAACTCAGGGATGAATGCGACCAGTTCGATGCCACACGCGCCATATTCCCCGCAGGAACGCTTTCAGGTGCTCCAAAGATCAGGGCAATGGAAATAATAGATGACCTTGAACCGGAATCAAGAGGAATATACGGCGGTGGAGTAGGATATTATTCATGGAACGGGGATGCGGACTTTGCGATTGTCATAAGGACAGTGCTTATTAAGAATAACACAGCCTATGTGCAGGCAGGAGCTGGCATCGTGGCTGACTCAGACCCGACATACGAATACAATGAAACGGAAAGAAAAATGGCTGCAATGATAAAGGCAATAGGAGGCAAATAATGAAGATATTGTTCATCGACAACAAAGATTCATTCGTTTGGAACCTTGTGGATTTTGTATCCATATTCGAGCCGGACACTGTGGTCGTTCCCAACACAATTACCGTTGAAGAGGTTAAGGCCATGAATCCGGACGGAATTATTATTTCACCCGGACCCGGCACACCTCACAATCCAGCAGACATTGGAACATGCCTTGACATCATCAGGGAATTTGGACCAAAGATTCCAGTACTTGGAGTCTGTCTTGGGCACCAGGCCATAAATACCGCATATGGAGGGACCATCAGCCATGCAGATGGAGGACCCATACATGGTAAAACATCTGACATAACCCACGAGAATTCAACACTCTTTGCTAACCTTAAAGGTGATTTCAAGGGTGGAAGATACCACTCCCTTGCCATTAAGGAACTGGCTGATGACCTGAAAGTCACTGCAAAGACAAATGATGGCATAATCATGGCCGTCGAACACAAGGAATATCCGGTGTACGGCGTGCAGTTCCATCCGGAATCCATCCTTACAGATGAAGGAGTGAAGATCATCAGGAATTTCCTCAGGATAGTTGAAGGCGTGCATAAGGATTAAGCGTTTGCAGGTTTATTGTGGACTATGATTATCGGCATCACCGGGACACCGGGAACTGGAAAAACCTCGATAACGAAACTACTGGAAGATGATCCGCTCTGCCAGGTGATCCACCTCAACGAGCTCATCAAGGAAGAGAAGCTCTATTCAGAGGTGGATGTTGAGAGGGATTGTGTCGTTGCTGACATGGACCTTGTATATGACAGGGTTCTGGAGCTACAGGATAAATCCTACCCTGTGACCATAGTTGATAGTCACCTTTCCCACCATATTGCTGATATAGTTATTGTGCTGAGGACATCGCCTGGAAAACTGAAAGAAAGACTGGAAAAAAGGAAGTATTCAGTTGAAAAAGTACGGGAAAACCTCGAAGCAGAAGCCCTGGACATCATCCTGGCGGAAGCGGTGGACTGGTGCGAGAAGGTCTTTGAACTCGATACGACAGGAGGAACTGTGGATAGAACCTTCAAGGATATCGGGAGAATAATAAAGGGACTTCGAAGAGGAGATACTGAAGAACTCGAACAGGAATTCAGACCCGGATCTGTGGAATGGAGTGACTATTTCTTCGATTGACCTTTTACTTTTATCATTTTAGTGAGAAATAACAGGCTATTTTCGACTTTCTTGTCAAATTTTGCCACTTGACGCTACTATTAATAATAACAGATAAATAGGGATAATTGACAATAGTTAATTATAATAATTTTTACTGTCCTTGTGCCGAGGTGACAGAGTGGCTAATGTGACCGCCTGCAGAGCGGTTTTTCGGGAGTTCGAATCTTCCCCTCGGCATTCGCACTTACATACCTGTTCATATTTGATCCATATTTATAAAGGAGTTAAACTGTGGCACTCAAAGTATACAATACATTAACAAGAGAGCTGGAAGATTTTGTCCCCATCCAGGGAAAAAAAGTAAACATGTATGTTTGCGGTCCCACAGTATATGACCACTGCCACCTTGGGCATGCAAGGAGCTACGTTTCTTTTGATGTGATAAGGCGATATCTTATTTACAGAGGATATGATGTCAACTACACTTCCAACATAACTGATGTAGATGACAAGGTAATCAACAGAGCAAAAGAGACGGAAGAAGACCCTTTTGTCCTTTCACGCAAGTTCACAGAGTCATTCATAGAAGATATGGAAACTCTCGCAGTGCTGCCCCCGGATACTCAGCCAAAGGTCACGGAGCACATTCCTGAGATTATCGAGACCGTGGGAACCCTTATAGAAAACGGCACTGCCTACGTAACTCCTAAAGGAAACGTGTATTATGACCTCACAACATCAGAGGACAAGATAGGAATACTGAGCCATCAGACCGCAGAAGGACTTCTTGAAGGCTCTGGAAACAGAGTAGAAGTAGAGGACGATAAAAGATACCAGCTTGATTTCGTCCTCTGGAAATCTGCTACAGAAGGCGAACCCGGATGGAACAGCCCATGGGGCTGGGGGCGCCCGGGCTGGCACATAGAATGTTCTGTAATGTCAATGAAGTATGGTTCAGGACAACTTGACATCCATGGCGGCGGCATGGACCTGATCTTCCCACACCATGAGGCTGAAATACACCAGTCTGAAAGTTGCAGTGGAAAGCATCCATTCAGCAAATACTGGATGCACAATGGTTTCCTGACTATAGATAAGGAGAAAATGTCAAAGTCTCTTGGTAATTTCTTCACAATTAAAGAGGTGCTCAGCAAATTCCCCTCAGGAACTATCAGGTTCTTCATAGTCTATACACACTACAGGAGTACTATCGATTTCAGCGAGGATAACCTGGAAGAGGCAGGCAGGGCAAGGCAAAGACTGTTGAATACGATCTTGAACGTGAAACATGCCCTGAAAGAAGCTCATGAAGATGGAAATGATTGTGGACTCACTGAATTAATAACCGGGGCCAGAGAGGCGTTTGTCAATTCAATGGATGATGATTTCAATACAAGGGAAGCTGTTGGAAATCTTTTTGTGTTCTCACGCAAGGTAAATTCCATAGTTTCCGGTGAAAAGCCCGGTAGTGTGGCACTTGAGGATGTACTGAGATTCTATTCAGAGATCAACGAAGTGCTTGGAATATTCACTGAGGATGAAGGCCCTGCCTCGGAAGATATGCCGGATGGCCTATCAGAGGAGGACATCATGGAAATGATAGAACTTCGAGAAAAAGCACGTGCAGAGAAGGACTGGGCAAAATCCGATGCCATTCGTGATGAGCTTAAAGATAAAGGAATTGTAATTGAAGATGGGAAAGATGGAGTCAGGTGGAAAAGAGCGGAGAAATGAAAGTCAGGAACCTCAGGCATTTCCCCTAACTTACTTTTTCAGAGAGGATGGAACATGACCCGAATTTACCAGGTAGATGCTTTCACCGATAAACTATTCCACGGCAACCCGGCAGGAGTGTGCATCCTTGAAGAGCCGGCAGATGATAAATGGATGCAGAACGTGGCAAAGGAGATGAACCTTTCAGAGACTGCATTCCTTTACCCTGAAAATGATGGCTACAATCTTCGCTGGTTCGCACCGGACGCTGAAGTTAACCTGTGCGGACATGCAACGCTGGCAAGCGCCCACGTGTTGTGGGAGAAAGGATATACCGGGAAAGACGAGATTTTAAAGTTCTTTACAAAAAGTGGATTGCTCACGGCAGAACTAAAGGAAAAGTGGATAGAGCTGGACTTTCCTACATTGCATGAAGAAATATCTGAAGCACCCACAGGACTTATTGAGGCTCTTGGAATTGAACCAAAATATGTTGGCAGGAATGCTTTTGACTACATCGTGGAAGTAGTGTCAGAAGAGGATGTCAGATCGATTGTACCTGATTTACCCAAACTTTCAAAGGTAACGACCCGGGGCGTCATTGTAACAGCCCTTGCAAACTCAGAAGATTATGATTTCATATCCAGACTCTTTGCTCCTGCAATCGGCATACCCGAAGACCCGGTAACCGGATCTGCCCACTGTTGTCTTGGGCCTTACTGGATGAAGAAACTGGGCAAAAGTAGCTTCAACGCATACCAGGCATCTGCAAGAGGAGGATTTTTGAAAGTGCAGGTCAAAGGAGAAAGAGTCATCCTTTCCGGAAAAGCAGTGACTGTTCTTGAAGGTGAGATTCTTGCGCAACAATGAAAATGAAATACCAAATCGTTTCGATCCAATTCATGTAATTGGAAAGAACATAATTGATACAACTCTAAGCCCTATATCTAATATTTTATGTCCAGTCTGCAAGAAACCGGGAATCCCTGTCAAAAATGTCACAGTCAGGCATATTGTCAAAAAAGAGCAGATGGAAAGAGTCGGGAAAGGGGACTACCACCTGTGCATGGACCCTGAATGTGATGTTGCTTACTATGATGAGAATAGCACCATCTTTGATAAGGAGAACATCAGAGTGCCTTTGTGGTTCAAAAAAGATGCAAATCCAAAATATGCCTGCTACTGCAGCCGCATAACAGAAAATGAGGTAATAAAAGCAGTTTTGGAACAGGGATTGCATGATATGGGAACCATAAGGGAATTCTATGATAAAGGTGCAAAATGCCAGTGCAAAGTGAGAAATCCAACCGGGAACTGCTGCTCAAAGGTATTCAATGCGGCTATTTGCAAAGGTATTGAATTAAAAAAGTAAAAACACTTACTGATACTAATCAGCATCCGATTTTGAAACGCTTTTGAGCCGGTTAACACCATCTATCTCATCAATTACATCAGCAACCGCTTCAGGAACAAGCGATCTCCAGTCCTCATCATTCAACATACGCCTTCGTATTTCACTGCCTGAGTAACCTTCCCTCTTGTACATGGGTGGTTGTCTGACATTGATACCGGCTTCTTTGAAAAGACGTACAACAAGCGGATTGTTGGAGTAGACTACATCAAAAGGTGGTGTCATAGAAATGATGTGGGAAACCCATACGGCATTTCTTTGCAGATCTTCCAGAGGTATGGCGTAATGTTTCACATTAGCATCTTCAAGAGAATGCCTGATCATCATTACGCGTTCACCTGCAGTAAATGGATTCTTAGGCTCGTGGCTTTTCTGCGCACTGCCTATACCAATTACGACCTCATCAACATCCCGGGCAATATCATTTATAATGGAATAATGTCCGAGATGAAATGGTTGAAAGCGTCCAATATAGAACGCCCTTCTCATGTACATATGTGATAACCATCAGTGAATGCCACATTCATCGAATGTGAACTTCTCACACACTTCTAGATAGTGTCCTGAGTTGTTATCGTGTTTCATCTTAGCAAGTTTCTGGATCAGGTCCATTCCTGGCTTTGGATCTTCCATGAGCTCGACCTTGTCTTTGACAAGTTCAAACATCTGCTTGCCTACGTCTGTGCGTATGAGCACACAGTTCCAGCCATCTGGAGTACCGACTGAACCGAGTGAGATATCAGCGGACACTGAAGTATAGTCACAGCAGTGATGACATGGATTTCTTGCGTAGTGAGCAACTTCAGGGATCTTCACGCTGTGGGCTTCGCCGTCCTTTGTGTAGTTCCAGAATTTACCCTTACCGAAGTCCATCTTTACGACATCGTCAAGGTTAAGTCCCATTACTTCAGGAACGATCTTCTCGGTCATAACATCATGATGGAAACTTTCCATGCATAGAAGACCAAGGATCACAACGATCTTGTCACTTGCATTCTCAACAATGAGACGTGCACCATGTGCTTGGCAAGGTACGCCAATAACGCCTATTTTGTCATATTTCTCAAAAGGTTCCTTGAGAGCTGAAAGAACTGAATCATAAGTGTACTTGGTACCTGTTGTTCTGTCAACATCTTCCGGTTTGGTCATAACTATAAGCTCAGTACCCCATTTATCATCCTTAGTGATACCAACAATGCAATCTACCGTACCGGTTTCCAGCAAAGCTTTTGCCAATATAGATGTGACACCACCATCCTGACCTTGGATAGTGCTCTTTGCTCCGAAGAACTCTTTTACATTTGCAAATTCGTCTTCTGCATATCCATCGATCACAGGACACAATCTTCCGCATGTGAGACATCCCTCACATACATTGGGTGCTGCTCCTTGAACATAGAATTCTAAATTATCAGGGTCACGGACTTCTGCACGCTTGTTCATAACAATAGCGCCAGCAGGGCATGTTGATACACATGCCCCACAAGCAGTACAGACGTCGTGCTCAATGACCTCTAATATTTTTGGATGGGCCATTAATTGCCTCCGACGTTCTTTTCTTATTTACCAATGATTTCTTTGCCGATGAGCTTGATGGCTTTCTCTTTGTCAGGTCCGATTGGGGAACCTGCAACAATCTGTGTTACACCGATGTCAAGCAATTCGTTGATCCTTGCCTTACAATCATCTGGTGTTCCACTGATAGAGAATGCGTCCATCATGTCACTTGTGACCATGCCGCCCATGAGTGCACCGAAGTCACCCTTGGCGATAGCTCCACCGATGTCAGCCTTTGCTGCTACATCAATGCCGTGGCGTTCGAGTACCATGTCAGGTGAACCTGCAACAATAAATGCAACTACTATCTGTGCTGCACTTTTTGCCTTTCCAGCGTCCTTGTCAATTGAGAAACATGCATATGCTGCAACGTCAACTTCCTTAGGGTCACGGCCTGCCTTCTTTGCACCTGCAGCAATCTGCTGTACAGCTACTTCGAAGTCCTTAGGGTGTGATGCGTTGATAAGTACACCATCTGAGATCTCTCCTGCGAGCTCAAGCATCTTTGGACCCTGTGCACCCATGTAGATAGGTACGTTTCCAGCCTTGAATGCCATCTTAGCACCGCCAAACTTTACCATGTCGCCGTCCATGGTTACTTTCTCTCCAGCAATGAAGCCGCGGATTGCCTGGATGCTTTCCTTTGTTGTGCTGAGTGGCTTGTCCCATGAGATGCCCATTGCATCGAAGGTTGCCTTGTCTCCAGGACCAAGACCGAGAATTGCACGGCCGCCTGAGATCTCGTTAAGTGAAGCAATGCTTGATGCGGTGATAGCTGCATTCCTTGTGTACGGATTTGTTACACCTGTTCCGAGCTTGATACTGTTTGTGTTCATTGCGAGCACAGTTAATGTTGAGTATACATCACGGTTGTTGTAGTGGTCTGTAATCCATACATTGTCAAAACCCTGCTGTTCAGCAAGCTTTGCATAGTGAGCAATTTTCAGTACTGGGTCACTTGGTACAAATTCTATTCCAAAAGTCATTTGAATCCTCCTCTAAAGAGTGTTGTTACTCAGGTATCTATACATATTTAAAACTTTGTTGGTTTGATTATAGCAAAACATGTGAAAATGACGAGCAAAGAACAAGCCGAAAGTGGTCAGTGAAGTACGAATGATCAAACCAGAGCTGGCATCATCATATAATCGAACAGCAGAACATTAACACCCCATATAAAATAAACATGTACTTACCGTTACAGATATATCCGGTAAATGTCAGAAGAAATATTGTTCATATTTGTAGGAGGTGACAATGTCGAGGGAGTTATTGAGTCATTGCCTCAAACGAGCGTTTGCCTATCTGCAAGAATGTGAATAAAATATGGGAATAGCTTGCGAACAAACTAAATTTTGAATAGAGTGATCATCATGAAATGCTATGAATGTTCAAAAAATGGTAAAGATAGCGATACACTGGCTATCTGCATAATCTGTGGGAGAGGTGTCTGCAAGGAACACCTGGTCAGGGAAGAAACACCTGTATGGGAAGGTGAATACAGCATCAAACTTAAGTGTGGAATGGGAATAGCTTGCGATTACAAGGATGTCCAGCACTGGAAAAAAGTGCTCTGCATGCCTTGCCATAAAGCACTGGTGGAGAACTATTAGGTGATATCATGATGAAATGCTATGACTGCATGGAAGAAGGAAAAGACGCAGAAGCAACATGTGTCTGTATCGCTTGCGGAAAAGGACTTTGTACTGATCACACTAAGGAACTCGAACTTCCTGTATCAGTAGGACAGCCACCCCATGTTGAAAGGCTCCCAAACGGATTGCCAAGGATTCTGTGCCACTACTGTTTTGGCCAGACCATTGAAGACGGATTTGACTGATTATAATTTACTTATTAATAACAGGGAGGATACATTATGTGCGGAGATAATAAAGGAAAAGCATGTGGCGGACACAGAGAGATCATTGACGATATGTCCGAAAAATTAGGATTCACACCACAGATACTGGAAACACTTGGAGAGCTTGAACCGGAGTTCCTGCATAAATACAACATGTGCAACAACAAGATACTCAGTGACGGAGCACTGCCTGCTAAAACAAAGATACTGATGGCTCTTGCAGTCGTTGCATCAAAGCAGTGTGAACGTTGTGTTGCATCACAAATAAAGAGTGCTCTGAAGAACGGGGCAACAAAAGAAGAGATCATGGAGACAATGGATGTCATCTTCATCACATCCGGCGCTCCTGCGGTTGCTGCATGCAGAGATGCACTGAAACTGCTCAAATAAGAGTATTATATAAAGGAGCCAACTGGCTCCTTTGAACAAATTCAATTGGTTTATATTATACTATTGTGAGGATAGGAGATGAGGGGGAGACTTGCAAGGAGCAGCCTGTTTTTCATGGCAGCCATCGTTTTAGTATCTTTGTTCAGCGGCTTTGCAGTTGCAACGGAGGCTACACAATTCGGAGAATATTCTGCTGATGATTTCACTTATGAAAGCAGATGCAGGCAGTGCCATGCAATCATTTATGCAGATTGGGAAGGTACCATGCACTTCAATGCATACCTTGATCCATTCTATCTGGAAGAGGTAAAAGTTGCAAGTGACGACACTGACGGACTGATAGATGAATTCTGCTCACGTTGCCACACGCCCATAGGAGTCGTGTCCGGCGAAATTCCCCCTATAGACGGCTCTGAAATGAGTGACATCTCAAAGCTTGGAGTACAATGTGACTTTTGCCATGTCGTATCAGGAAGTGACGGAACTGGCAATGCACCATTCACAGTAACCCCGGGAGATACTAAATGGGGACCTTTTGACGACTCAAAGTCTGCCTATCATGAATCCGAATATCTCGAACTTTATACCCAATCCGAATACTGTGGCATGTGCCATCAGGTAATACACCCGGTCAACGGCCTTGTTATAGATGACACATATTCAAGCTGGAAGGAAAGCCAGTATGGAGAAGACAATATTGTCTGCCAGGATTGTCATATGACAGAAGGCATCACAGAATTTGAGGCAAACCCCGGACGTGCAGGATCGGGTGCTCCTAAAAGGGACCATATATCCTCACATGATATTGTTGGTGGAAATGCATTCATCCCTGTAATGTTCGGTGCTGAAAATATTGCAGATATGGCTGTTGAAAGGCTTCAGAAAGCTACAACAATGGAAGTAACAACCCCTGAGATAGCATCCGCTGGAGATAAAGTTACAATCAAAGCCACTATCACCAATTCAGGAGCGGGGCACAATATCCCGACAGGCGTTTCTGAAATCAGGCAGGTCTGGCTTGAAGTAAACGTAACTGATGCCACAGGCAATGTGATATATAGTGCTGGAACTCTCGATATTTACGGGAACATAGATGGAGCAAAGTTAATTTATAATAATATACTCGGCGATAGTGAAGGCAACGCAACTGATAGTTTCTGGCTTGCCGACAGGGTGCTTGAGGATAACAGGATCGGTCCGAAAGAGACCGTAACTGAAGAACACACGTTCACCCTTCCGGGTAATGTCGTTTATCCGCTTACGGTGCAAACGAACCTGAATTACAGGTCAGCACCACAGTATACCATTGACCACCTTTTTGGCGAGGAAATGTATGAGGTCCCTGTAATAAACATGAATCAGGTCTCCAGTACCATATACGACCCAGCCACACCGCCTGAAGAGAGAACGGAATCAACACCAGGATTCAGCATCTTTGCTGCTTCCATGGCCTTTGTCCTGATTATGCATATCTTTTACAGAAAATAAACGGAGGAAATTAAAAATGGTACCAAAAGTAGACAAGAATAAATGTGAAGGAATTGGCGCATGCGCAGAATCATGTCCAACAGATGTTATAGATATTGAAGCAGACGAGAACGGAGATCTTAAATCCGTAATCGCACGCCCAGATGACTGTGTGGAATGCGGAAACTGTGTTGACGCCTGCCCTACAGAAGCAATAACATTAGATTGAAAACAATACGGAGTGCCATAATGTCCGATGACACCAGCATCAAACTTCTTGGAATATCAGGTAGTCCCAGAAAAGGATCCACAGACTACATTGTCAATGAAGCTCTCAGGTATGCGCAAGAGAAATACAACGTAGAGGTAGAATATTTCTCTTCAAGAGCAAAGAACATGAAGTTCTGTATCCATTGTGATTACTGTGTCCGCAAGAAAGAAGGATGCATACATAAGGATGACCTTGTTGAGCTCTATGACAAAATGCTCTGGGCAGATGCATGGATTATCGGCACTCCTGTTTATCAGGGTACATTAAGTGCCCAGACAAAGACAATTATGGACAGGTGCCGCGCAGTGGTTGCCCGTGACCCGAAAGCCTTCATGAACAAGGTAGGAGCTGCAACCGCAGTTGGCGGGGACAGAGTCGGAGGACAGGAACCTGCCATGCAGACTATCCATAACTTCTACATCATCAGCGAGATGATACCCGTTGCAGGTGGTTCTTTTGGCTCTAACCTTGGAGGAGCATTCTGGTCACAGGATAAAGGTGCCGAGGGTGCTGCTGCGGATTCAGAGGGTATAAGGACCCTTCACAGGACCGTGAACAAGATGATCAAGACAGCCATAGCGATGAAGAAGATAGAGTAGGTGGTCATGTTTGGAATTTGAGGAAGCTGTAACCGAGATTATAAAAAGGACGTACAACGCAAAGAGTTTCAGATTCAAAAGACCGGATGGCTTTGATTTCAAAGCCGGACAATACATTACAGTGACACTCAAGTCCAATGAAAAGAAGATGAGTAAGGCGTTCACCCTTTCAAGTAGCCCTACGGAAAAAGACCATATTGAATTTACAAAGAAACTTACAGGACATGAGTATTCCAATATGCTGGATTCCATGGAAGTCGGAGATACTGCACTTATGAAAGGCCCCTTCGGAAAGATGACCTTTGAAGGGGAATACGAAAAAATAGCACTCCTGAGCGGTGGAATAGGGATTACTCCGATGATTAGTATCTGTAAGTATTCCACGGATATGAAGCTGAGTACGAACATCATGTTGATCTGCAGCGATAAAACAGAGCAGGACATGTTATTTACGGAAGAGCTTGAAGAGATGAAAAAGCAAAACCCGAACCTTACCGTATTCAATACGCTCACAAGAGCTTCAGAAAGCTGGACAGGATGCAGAGAACGCATATGTGAAAGTATGATCATAAGACAACTACCCGATTACGCAGAGAGAGTTTTCTATGTATGCGGACCGCCACCGATGGTAGATTCTATGATGGAAATGCTCCACAATATGAACGTACCTGACAGCATGATACACAAGGAATCATTGATAGGATATTGAAGCAATTTACAGGAATAAGAGGAGAGGAGGCAGTAATATCATGAAGAGGATAGCATGGGGAATTACCGGATCAGGAGATCTGATCAAAGAAACGTATGACGTAATGGTCGATATCAAGAATAAGAGCGATATCGAGATAATGGTATTCTTATCAAAAGAAGGTGAGACCGTCATGAAATGGTATCGTATGTGGAATGATATCCAGAAGGATTTTCCTAATTTCAAGACCGATGCAGGACCGAATTCACCCTTCATAGCCGGTCCTTTGCAGGTGGGATATTACGATGCCCTTATCATTGCCCCTACAACATCAAACACAGTGGCCAAGATAGTATACGGTATTGCCGACACCCTTGTCACGAACGTCGTTGCGCAGACAGCCAAGGGCAAAACCCCAATCTACATCCTTCCTGTTGACCAAAAAAGAGGGACTGTGAAAACAGTATCTCCTGAAGGAAGAGTAATGGAGCTGAAAATGCGTGAGGTTGACGTAACGAACACTGAAAAACTTGCGCAGATGGAGAATATAACGGTGCTGGAAAGACCAGATGATCTCTATGAAATACTGGGTTTGAATAACGACAAATAATTCAGAATAGTCTGTATAACTGATTTGGGGAGATCATATGACAGATATTGAGCTTGTACGCTCTTATTTTACTAAACCGAGTGGTGACGAAGACAGGATAGTCCTGATGCTGAACGACCTCCTTGAAAAGATAGACAACAAGGAAAACGGTACCGTAATCGGGAAGAAAAAACCTCTGGACTATGAGAAGCTAATGAGGGAAACAAAGTTTCCTTACAGGATGAGCAATGAAACAGATGTTGGGAATTTTATTACTGGACTCTATGAAGGTATAAATTTATGGAGCCATCCTCTTATGCAGCCAAACGTAGTGCCGCCTACCACGACACTTTCAATAATTGCAGCAACATTGGGTGCAAGATACAATGAGAACTCCATCAGTGACGACTACGGGATGAGTGCAGCACGTTCTGAGATAATGGCAATAGCCATGCTTGCTGACCTTATTGGTTATGATACGACAAAAGCTGGCGGAATCTTTACTTTTGGGGGAACCGGCTGCAATCTCTATGGCGCACGCATTGGCATTGAAAAAGCAGACCCAAATGCAAAGAACACTGGAATAAGGGACAGGATTCACTTCTTTTGCTCCGAGGTATCCCACTACAGCATAAAATCTGCTGCCATATGGACAGGAGTAGGGCTGGACAACGTAAAAACGATACCTTCGTATGACAACGTAATGGATGTACGCCTTCTTGAAGAGGAGATGGAAAAGACAATCAATGATGGTGCCCGTATCGGAACAATATTTGCCACAATGGGAACCACAGATGCTTTTGGCATAGACCCGCTGAAGAAGATAGTGGAAGTCCGCAACAGAATCCAGAAAAAACTTGATTACCAGATACACATACATGCCGATGCAGTCATAGGATGGCCTTATCTTACATTCAGGGGAGACACCTGTATCAATCACCTGCCACACCTGTTGCAGGAGGAGATCAAAGAGATAGTTTCCAAAATAAGTGAACTGCAGTATGCAGATTCTGTTGGCATAGATTTCCATAAGACAGGATGGGCACCGTACCTATGCAGTGCTTTTGTAATAAAAGATAGAAAGGACCTTTCACTTCTCCAGAAACAAAAAAAGGACATGCCATACCTGTTTCATGGAGAAGGTTACCAGCCCGGAACCTTTACACTGGAAAGCAGCAGACCAAATTATGCACAAAAGGCACTTGCAAACATGATGCTTCTGGGTAAGCAGGGATACGAAACCCTGATAATACATCTGATTACCGCTGCCAACCACCTGAGAGAGATGATGGATGATTGTCAGGACATCGAACTGCTGAACAGGCACAATCCTGCCTTTGTCACTGATTTTCGTATTTATCCACATACAAAATACGATTCCGTAGGGGAATCTTTGTACCTGAAAGAAATGTGTGATGAAAACGAAGAGAAGTTCACAGATAAGGTCAATTCATACAATCAGAGAATAGCACAGTACATGATAGAAAAAGCGCAACATGAAGGTACTGCTATGATCTCTTATACTGATAACTACAAGACAACGAGGCTGAGCAGGACGATAGTTGCACTGAAATCCTATCCTATGAGTCCTTTTGTCGAAAAGGAACACATGGATGAAATGCTCAGACAGATATACAGGGCAAAGGAATGGGTTGACACAAACTGCGCATTTGATACATAATCTTTTAATTACCACCATGTTTCAGAAAAATGTGTAACCTTCCACCATATAGTTTCCTTTTAAGCTTTTTGATATCCCATCCAGTCTGGAAAGCGACCTGAAAGTTGAATACGTTGCAAGGATACTGTCAAGGGCATCACCTTCAGTATCCTCAACGATTCGCTCCTGCAATGACTCTGGGATTACAAGACCTTTATTCATGAAATATTCAAGAATTTGAAGTCTGGCACTACGTTTGTCACCAGTCTTACCCTTATAGGGGATATACATGTTCTCTTTTTTCAGCCTGCAGGCAGGACATATCTCGATAAGCCACGGTTTTCCATTCTTTGCTTCCTGCATTGGAAGGACACATGCAAGACCATCCCTTACAAGAGGGGATATTATGTCCCTTATACCAAAATATGTCTGGCGATACAGCCTGAGATTATATACTGAAAAGGGAACTTTTGCCCTTACCTCAGATGCACGTTTCAGTTCCTTTCCGCCAGCCAAGCTACGACATGATCCGCGGAACTGCTCAGCAGAAGGGTACTTTGAAGAGAACGATCCAATAAAGTCCTCCCAGTCATCCTCTATGAGAGCTTCCGGCAGGGAAAAAGAGAGATCGATCCCAATTACGGCATCTTCGTTGTTTACGATGAGATATCTCAGTGCAGCAAAGCATTCATCCCTCCCTACACGGTAGTTACCTGAGAGAGCGAGCATGTCTGCAAGCCTGTAACACTCATCTATATGATAAGTATTACCAACAGGTCTACCACTGCTGACCCATATCTTCTTACAGGCATCCTTTGCAGCACTGAAGTCGATACCATAAACGATGCGACGCTCTTCAGGTATCGACATACATATCGGAAATATTAGAATGTCAGTTGTCCCGGGTTCCCTTGATGAAGTCACTTGTCATCACATGGGCTTCATCATCAGTGAACTGTTTTGGAGGGTGCTTCATGAAATAGGAGGAAGGAGAATATAGGATTCCGCCAATTCCCCTGTCAAGAGCAAGTTTACAGCACCTGATAGCGTCAATGACAACACCTGCAGAGTTAGGGGAGTCTTCTACCGAGAGACGAAGCTCGATATTCATTGGAACATCACCAAAGAGCTTACCTTCCATCCTCAGGAAGCATACCTTATTATCATTCTGCCATGGCACGTAGTCACTTGGACCCACATGAATATTATCATCGTCTATCCTCTGGCCAACTACAGACTGGACAGCCTCTGTTTTAGATTCCTTCTTGGAAGCAAGTCTGCTTCTGTTAAGCATGTTAAGGAAGTCAGTGTTACCACCGGTATTAAGTTGATAAGTCCTCTCCAGCTTCACACCACGTTTGTGGAAAAGGTCTGCAAGGGTCCTGTGGGTGATAGTAGCACCAAGCTGGGCCTTTATGTCATCACCTATGATCGGGATACCTTTCTCCTCGAATTTTGCAGCCCATTCTGGATTGCTTACGATGAAAACAGGCATGTTATTGATGTATGCAACTCCTGCCTCAAGGGCACATTCAGCATAGAATTTGGTGGCTTCCTCTGAACCTACAGGAAGATAGTTAAGCAATATTTCTGCACCTGAATCTTTTAATTGCTGTACCACAGATTCTTTGTCAGCTTCTTTTTCAGTAGAGGGAATAAATCTCCTGTTGTCGCTGTAATTTACCATATGCTCGGAAACACCGTCAAGAATACGTCCCATTTGTACAATTACATCGGTTTTTGGAAGCTCAGGGCAGAATACTGCTGTACAGTTTGGTAGCGCAAAAATAGCCTCTGCTACATCCTTACCAACTTTCCTTTCGTCAATATCAAATGCAGCAACTACCTCAATATCAAAAGGTCTGTAGCCACCAATTTCCCAGTGCATAAGGCCTATAGCATTGTTTTCTTCTTTGTTTTTATAATACTCAATGCCTTGGATAAGAGAGCTTGCACAATTGCCAATACCTGCAATTGCAATCTTGATTTTGTCCATTCAACTACCTCTATAAAAGTGATTTTTGAAAGTAAATGACATATAAAATATAACCTGACTAATGTATTGTTACAAATAAAAAGTTTTCTAAATAGAAGGTGGTTGACAACTTTTTTTTAAAATGAATAAAGGCACATAATAATGAAGCTCGAAAGATATATTAAGTCAAACCAAGATAATATTTGATACAGTGGGTTTTGCCTTCGTTCGCAGACCGGACGTCGGTACTTTAAGTTTAATCATTTTGTTGCTCTAAGGAGATTTTGAAATGAAAGATATACTATATGAGATCGCAGAAGAGCTTGATCAATTAAAATCGATGGACCAGGCAATCGGCCTGGCAATAGAACTTGAAGAAGAGGGAATGGAGTATTACGCTGAAAAAGCATCCCTAATAAAAAATGAAACTGCCAGCAAACTATATGTTTTCCTTGCAGGCGAGGAAAAAAAGCATGCAGAATACCTGAAGCAATTCAGGGAAAGCAAGCATATTCCTGAAGTTGAGTTCACTTTTCCAAAATTCAAGGCATCTTTCACAGAAGAATTCTCTGATGAAAAACTTGAAGAGATAGGCATACTTCTTGCCGCCCTGAGATTCGAACACAAAAGCGAATATTTCTATATGGAGCTTGCAAACAGAGCAGATGACGATGAGCAGAGTTTGTTCTTTGAAAAGATAGCTGCCGCTGAAAGGGGACACTACCAGATAATTGATGAATTACTTGGAGCTGCAACTGAGTTCAGGATGCAGACATAATAAAGGAGAGTTTTTTAATGGATGATTACAAACCGCTTGAGCTGGCAAAAGGAATATACTGGGTAGGCGTGGTTGACTGGAACCTGCGCGACTTCCACGGATACGAAACTCCAAAGGGCGGAAGTTATAACGCGTACCTTGTAGTCGATGAGAAAATTGCGCTCATTGACACAGTAAAAGCACCATTTGCAGGAGAGATGCTTAAGCGTATAAGCCAGATAGTCGATCCCGCAAAAATAGACTATGTTATTTCCAACCATGTCGAAATGGACCATTCTAGTTCCATATCGACTATTATGGACATCGCGCCCAATGCAAAGTTGTTTGCATCATCCAAAGGACAAACAGGACTTTCCGAATACTACAAAGAAGAAGGCTTTGACAACTGGGACCTTCAGGTTGTCGGGACCGGAGATGAACTTAGCCTTGGAAAAAGGACTCTAATGTTCATAGAAGCCACCATGCTGCACTGGCCGGACAGCATGCAGACCTATGTGAAAGAAGACAGGATACTTTTCTCAAATGACGCTTTCGGACAACATGTAGCAACTTCAAAACGTTTTGACGATGAGGTTGATGATGTAATGGAAGATGCAGGCATATACTATGCCAATATCCTTCTGCCATTCGGATCACAGGTACTCAAATATGTTGATAAACTGAAAGAGCTGGATGTAAATCCTGAAATTATAGCTCCGGCACATGGGATCATCTGGAGAAAGGACGTATCAAGAGTAATTGAAGAATACGGAAAGTGGGCAAAAGGGAGTTCATCACCCAAACTGCTTGTCATCTATGATACTATGTGGGGAAGTACCGAGAAAATGGCAATGGAACTCGTTGAAGGGGCAAGGGCATCAGGAGTTGAAGTTCGACTGAGGCACCTGCGAAAGAACGATTGGAGCCTGACCATGAAAGAACTCATGGATGCATCAGTCGTTGCAATTGGCTCACCCACAATGAACAACAACATGTTCTTTACAATATCCGGTTTCCTCACTTACATGAAAGGACTGCACCCCAAAGGCAAGAAGTACTTCCTGTTCGGCTCTTACGGATGGGGCGGCGGAGCAGTCAAGGGAATGGAAAAAGAACTGGAAAGCGGAAAATTCGAACTTGCCATGGAAAGCATGCAGGTAAAATTCAGACCTTACGAAGAAGATAAGGAAGCTTGCCGTGAGATTGGTTACAAGCTTGGCGAAATGGCAAAAGAGAATGCAAAATCTTAAATGAGTGAAAATGAATGTTTATATGAAAATAACGAGAGTGTTACCATGAGATTCGAAAATGATCTAGAAGCTGAATTCTATGAAAGGTCAAAGAAAAATGCAGAAACAACCGGATACAAACTCAATACTGACTGGGATGTTATCACAACTGCTGTAAAAGGCATTTGCAACAATAAGAAAGAGTTTGGAGAATGGTACTGCTTCTGTCAGAAAAGAACAGGAGATAAGGAGCAGGACAAGAAGATCATCTGCCCATGTGCTGCAAGAACCAGAGATGTTGAAATGCGCGGCTCATGCAAGTGCGGACTTTACATAAAGTAAAATAAATTTCCTTAATTTTAACCTGTGAAACTGGAGTTGTAATACTCCAGAACATTATTTTTTCCATATACAATATCCTATCCATATGATTGAAAAGGAAGAGGAAAGCCTGGAAAATTCGGAAAATGGAAAAGGCATAGAGGATAGCCCAAGAGACAGGACAAGGTTGTCTGACATTTGTGCTGATGTTAAGATCAGCCAGATAATGTCAAAAGAAACTACTGTTGTAAGGGACACTGAGCCTATAGAAAATATCATAGAACTTATGACAAGGACACCGTACCACAGTTTCCCTGTTCTTAATTCCGATGATGAACTGGTTGGTGTTATTGACCAGGAGAATATACTTGAATTACTCTTTTTCGAAAGAAGTCATCGAACACACCATACTCATTTGATGGCTATAAAAGCATTGAGTGAAGAAGCAGCCACCCTTATGGTTCACCATCCCGTCACCATATCCCACGATGCCAGCCTCTGTGAAGCCGCCGATCTCATGATAAAACACCATATCAATCGCATGTGTGTCGTTGATGGTAAAAAACTGGTTGGCGTCATTTCAAAATCAGACCTGATCAAAAAGATATACGAGTTGCGGAGATAATGACCAATGGAAACTCTTCTCCAGATAATGGTCATACTATTTCTGGCAAGAATATTCAGCGAAATCAGTGAAAGATTCGGACTACCGGGCATAATCGGAGAAATTGGAGCCGGATTTCTCTTTGCCTTTGTTTTTAAGCCTGATGATGTTGAAACTTTTGCTTTTTTTGCAGAACTTGGAGCTATATTCCTCCTGTTTACTGCAGGCTATAAAGAAGTACACATAAAAGATTTGAAAGCTGCATCAACAAGCGCACTTATCCCTACAATGTCACAGATATTCGTAGCATTTTGTTTTGGATTCATGGTGGGAAAGATGTTCGGTTTTGGTTTCACCGAGAGCCTTTTCATGGCAGTTGCTTTCAGCCCTACAAGCATAAGTGTTGTTGTAAAAACATTGATAGATACTGATTATCTGTCAAGCAAACCTGGTTCCATGATGCTTACATCAGCAATATTCGATGATATAATAGGCATATTCCTGCTGTCCATTGTTGTGTCCATTGCAACACTCAACGAATTCCCGTCAGGTATTCACATACTTGGAATTCTAGGACAGATACTGGCATTCATGCTCATTATGGGTTTTATGGGATGGAAACTTTTCCCACGCCTCTTTGAGCACATACAAAAAATGCACACTAAAGAATCACTGTTCTCCTTTGTACTGCTCATTGCACTGTTCTCTGCATACCTGTCAGAAAGATTCGGGCTCCATGCTGTTATTGGTGCTTTTTTCGGCGGTGTGCTTCTTTCAGACCTGCCTCTTGCAAAGATAGAGGCCGTACAGAAAAAGGTCAGCGGTATTGCCTATGGATTTTTCACTCCACTTTTCTTTGCTTTCATCGGACTTTCCGTAGAGACTGAAGTACTATACACCGCAGGCACCTTTGCTATCCTTGTTATCGTACTTGCACTTTCGGGAAAGCTTATCGGAGGATTCATTGGCACAAAACTTGTGGGTTTTAGTTCCATGGATAGTCTGATATTCGGAATAGGAATGATGCCACGCGCAGGAGTGGAACTTGTGGTCATTGCCATCGGCAAGGAACTTGGCATAATAAGCAATGAAGTATTTTCTGCCATTGTACTAATGGTTGTCATATCCATAATAATCAGTCCCATATTACTGGAAATGTCTATCAGGTACAAGGAAAGAGGATTAACAGTATCCGAGTAGAAATGCCCAGGACAACAATTACTTAAATTAGTGAATGAGATAATTTATTGAACCAGATAATTAATTGATATTATCATCCAAAACCGGAGGGGTTACTATCAGTCAGAATACAGGGTTTGGCAAGTTTGGCAATAATAACAGAAAAGAAGATAGCCTGAAAGAAGACAGCAATCAGGATACTGTGAAGTGCGATGGGGAATTAATTGATGTGCAGAAAAAGATGGAGCTTCGCATCAGAGCACTTGAGGGACTTGTGAACAACACCAGAGTAATAGCATTTCTGCGCAGCCCGAAGGAAGATGCTCCGGTAGAATTCATTTCAGAGGGAATAGAATCTTTCGGGTACAAGGTAGAAGATCTCACTTCAGGCAAAATCACATTCAAAGACCTTATCCATCCGGATGATTTTGACCGTGTATATCTTGAACTCACAGAGAACGCACTGGAAGGTGCAAGTGATTTCAGGCAGACATACAGAATCAGAACTAAAAAAGGCTATGTCAGAGTCGTAGAGGAAAGAACTGCCATCATGAGAGATGAAAATGGAAAGGTCATCTATTATCAGGGAGTTCTGGAAGATATAACCGATAAGAAGTAGCCTGAAAATGGCAGGTGTAACCATAACCCGCGTCTTTGCAATCAGTGAAACCTTCTATGATATTCTTTTCAATAAAGGCAAGCCGGTTTCTGCCTGCCCCGGAGGAGCTATGCTCAATAGTTCTATCTCACTTGGACGGGCAAATGTTCCGGTTTCATTCATCAGTGAGTTTGCTCACGACAACGTTGGAAATATAATATACGAATTTCTCAGGGAGAACAACGTATCAACAGAGCATCTCTACCTGTATGAAGGAAGTTCACCACTTTCACTTGCTTTTCTAAACGACAGGAACGATGCAACGTATGATTTCTACGAAGACTTTCCGCAAGAGCGTTTCATGACTAGTATTCCCTCCTTTGGTCCGGGGGATATTGTAATGTTCGGATCCATACTGGCTGTAACAAAAGAAGTCAGAACCAGACTTGAGGAACTCATCAATTCTGCAAAGAATGCCAGTTCAACTATTCTTTACGACCCTAATTTCAGGCCATCGCAGCTTCCACTTCTTGAGGAGATAAAGCCCATGATATCTGAAAACATAGCATATTCAGACATTGTAAGAGCCTCGGATGAAGACATGAGGATGATACATGGGTGCATGAATTCAGATGAAGCATATGATTTTATCAAGATGAATGGCTGCAAATTCCTTATCTACACTTCCAGTTCCAACGGTGTGTACCTGAAGACACCTTCTTTTTCAAAATACTACAAAGTCCCTGTTATAGAAACAGTTAGCACCGTTGGCGCAGGTGACAGTTTCAATGCAGGCATTGTTTACATGTTGCATTCAAGGAAAATAAGAGATATAGGCTGTGTTTCGGAACAAATGTGGGATGAAATAATAGCAAAAGCCACTGACTTTGCGTCCCGGGTCTGCATGAGCACTGAGAACTACATATCCAATGATTTTGCCATCTCTTTAAAAAAGATATAATACCAATACTGATAATTCAATTATATTGACAAAGTGGACAGGGAGTAAATACAGTGGGAAATGTACCCGTGGGAATCGAAGAAATATTCACAGACCTTGAGAGCTCCGAAACAGGACTTTCCAATCAGGAAGCCCTTGAAAGGTTACAGAAATACGGAAAGAATGAACTTGAGGAGAAGGAAAAAACTACGGCATTGAAGGTCTTTGCCGGACAATTCGTGAACCTGATAGTCTGGGTGCTCATGGCTGCGGCTGTAATTTCCCTGATAATCAATGAGACCATTGATTTCTGGGTAATAATGTTCACAATTGCTGTTGTTATAGTACTTGGTTTTATACAGGAGTACAGGGCCGAAAAAGCAATGGAAGCCCTCAAAAGTATAGTACAGCCCGAAACAACGGTCATCCGGGACCGGAAACTCCGGAAGATACTCACAACAGAGATAGTTCCCGGAGACATACTTGTTCTGGAAACCGGGGACAAGGTTCCTGCAGATGCGGTCCTCTTTGATACTGTTGCCCTGAGATTGGATGAATCTGCCCTGACCGGGGAAAGTGTACCGGTCGGAAAAATAGGGAACGAGAGTATCTTTGCCGGCACCCAGCTGGTACATGGAAAATGCAAGGCACTGGTCACAGCTACGGGAATGCAGACACAGATAGGAAAGATCGCCAGCCTCATACAGACAAAAAGCGAGGATACGCCCCTGCAGGTGAAGATTACAAAATTATCCCTGACACTTGCAATACTTGCAATACTTGCCTCTGCAATCACTTTTGCAATTGGTATTGCCATTGGAGCTCCATTTGCTGATATGCTTTTAATATCCCTTGCACTTGCTGTGGCAGCAGTACCTGAAGGATTGCCGCTTACACTTACAATAACCCTTGCCTATGGTATGAAAAAAATGGCGGGTCACAATGCCATTATCAGAAAGATGCTTGCTGTTGAGACTCTCGGCTCCACAACGGTCATATGTACGGATAAAACAGGTACCTTAACCAAGAACGAGATGACCGTGGAAAAGATATTCGTCAGCGGGAACGCACTTGAACTGACAGGGGCAGGATACGTGCCAAAAGGAGAGTTCCAGAAAAGGGGTGACCGGGTTGATGTGACGGAAGAAGAGACTTCCTTAAAACTGCTTAAAGCTATTGCACTGTGTAATAACTCTGCCATCGAAAAAAGACAGGACAAATGGGAGGTTGTCGGGGACCCTACAGAAATAGCACTCACCGTTGCCGCTGCAAAAGCAGACCTTTGGAAGGACGAACTAGAAAAAGAATATGCTATGGTTGAGGAGATAGTTTTCACCTCAGAAAGGAAAATAATGACAACTATCCACAGCACCGGCAGTGGAACAATCTCATTCACAAAAGGAGCACCGGAGTTTGTTCTCCCAAAATGCAGGAGCATTGAGAAGAACGGGGAATTATACACCATTACACAACAGGATACGGAAGCAATACTGGAGAAGAACCTTGAATTTGCAAGTTCAGCCTATCGTGTGCTTGCGGTTGCATGTAAAGAGACTCCGGAGCATGGCCTTGATGGTGACTTTGAAAAGGAAATGACCTTCCTCGGACTTGTTGCCATGATAGACCCGCCACGTGAAGAAGTAAAAACTGCAGTAGAAATGTGCAGGAATGCTGGTATTCAAGTCATCATGATAACCGGAGATAACCAGGAGACTGCAAAGGCTATTGGCAGAAGTATCGGACTCTTTGAAGGCAAACAGGGATGCGGAATCTATGACGATGAGAAACTTCAGCGCATAGCAGCCGACTGTGCAGTTACGGGTGACGAGCTTGAAGAACTCAACGACGAAGAGTTTTCAATTATTGTTGAGAATATCAATGTTTATGCCAGGACAATGCCAGAGCAGAAACTCAGGATAGTTGATGCCCTGCAGAAAAAAGGACATATCGTTGCCATGACAGGCGATGGTGTCAATGATGCACCTGCACTTAAAAAAGCAGATATCGGTATCGCCATGGGAATAAAGGGTACTGATGTTGCAAAAGAATCCAGTGTAATGATACTTCAGGATGACAACTTTGCCACCATTGTTGAAGCTGTCAAGGGTGGGCGAACTATTTATAACAACATCGAGAAGTTCATAACATATCTTATATCAAGGAACTTCACCCTGATAATTCTCATCATGGCAGGAATCAGCCTTCTTGGCTTTGATCTCATACCGCTGCTGGCACTGCAAATACTTTTCATCAATATGTTCAATGAGATAATGCCTGCAATCTCACTGGGACTGGACCCCGCAGCAGACGGAATTATGAAAAGGCCACCCCGTGACCCTAATGATAGTTTCCTGAAAAAGAGGAACTTATTCTTGGTAATTACTCTGGCATTCATTATGGGAATAGCATCTTTCCTTGTCTTTGCCCTGAGTGACCCGGCAAGCAATACAGTCATGGCAAGAACACTCACCTTTGCAACCGTAGTCAGCATGATACTTTTCATACCGCTGGCTTTCAGGTCACTTGAACGTTCTGTATTAAGTATAGGTATTTTCACTAACAAGCTCATGATAGCAGGTGTTCTGGCGACCTTCTTTGCAACTATGTCAGTCATGTATATTCCTCACCTGAACGAAGCATTCGGATTGCTGCCACTGTCCGCAGGAGAGTGGATTATGCCTATCGGAGTTGCTTTCATTACGTTCCTCTGTGCAGAGGGACTAAAATACATCACAAGGAGTGTCAAAACCATATGATGGCTGGGAACCGCAATATGATGTTCATACTTCTTGGAATGCTCGCAGTCATTGTCCTCATTGCCATAGCGATTAATGGTACACAGGACACTCAAAAAGAGGTCACAATACCTGAGGAGATACTGGACTGTGATTACTGTACTTTCAATTACAGAACACCTTTCACACTTGCATACACGTACCTGCAGCCAGACGGGAACAGGGTAGTGCGAGGCAATATGGATCTGCTGAGTGCAGATTACACGGATGTGGAGCTATCAGGCAAACCTGAATGGGTTATTTCAGCAGCTTCAAACAACGGAAGCATCTGGGCCGTGGTGCTCGATGACGGTGCAGTAGAAGCCTTTGAGCTTTCCAATGGTGACATCGGCAAAGTGAACATAAGTCCTGCTAAAATTCATGCAGACAGCCCTCCAATACTTATGATCAAGAACGATGAAGCATTTTTACTTGCACCAGGGCTGTGGAATGAATCACTTCTAAGCCACCCGGTTGTCCTTTCAAGCTCAGGAAGGACTGTTTTTATAGAAACATCAGGTGACCTGGTATTCAGAGTGAATGACAGGGAATCAGCACGTCTTGAAGTCAATGCCCTTCCCGATGCACGCCTGCTGTTGGATGAGGATGAGAGAATACTGCTACTGACAGGTCCAACTGAAGATTATAAACATGGAGTGCTGGGTGACATTATAGAGGCTTCGGGCATTACACTTGTCGAAACTGCAGGAACACCTGCAATTACTAGAATTATCACTGTTCCCGAAGGGGATGTTATTGAAGGAATTGCACCTATCTGGACTGACCTTGATGGTGACGGGATACGTGAGATAATTGTTACCCTGAGCAATGCAGAAGATGGCTCAAGACATGTGGTTTTTGATGACAAAGGAAATATTATGGCATCAGGGCCGACTACAGGCAATGGATATAGATGGAGACATCAGATAGCCGTTGCACCTTTTGGACCAAATGAAGAAATTGAGATAGCAGGTGTACTCACACCACATATTGAAGGTATCGTGGAATTCTACCAGCTGAATGAGGATGAACTGACAGTAATGTCAGGTCTTTCAGGTTATAGCTCCCATATGTCCGGATCAAGAGACCTGGACATGGCAGTTGCAGGAAACTTTGACAATGATACTCGTTTCGAATTGCTTGTTCCAACTCAGGATTTCAGGGAATTGACTATACTGGAACATAATGAGACAGGCATTCATATGCAAGGGCATCTACTTCTTGATGGAGCTCTTAATACCAATATTGCAGCTGTAACACTGGCAAATAACAGTGTTGCCATGGGTGTGGGAACAGATGCCGGAATACTGAGAATATGGTACTAAAAAGCAGGAGTTAGTTATGATATCCTGAACTTCCCCAAGGAATGGTTCGTTGGGCACATACAGGATACGGACAAGAAGTATGCACCACTATTTATTGAAAAGGAGTTCAATTAACCTTTTTTTGGTTATTCTATATTAGTTCTATTGCAAAATCTATTAATCTGTTGAACCTTAATTATCAAACAGATGACAATACAGGTAAACGAAAGGAGCCAGGAACCTTACATACTTCCGGACGCAACAACTCTGAAAGTCCATGAAGCTATGAAAGAAGATGTCAATAACCTAGTATCTCTTTTTAAAGTACTTTCTGACCCAGTAAGAATACGTATTCTAAAAGCCCTCCATATCAGTGAACTGTGTGTATGCGTGCTGGTGGAGACTACTGACTATAAACATTCTGCACTTTCATACCACCTGAAACTGCTCAAGGATGCAGACCTTGTTGACTCGAGAAGGGACAAGAATTTCCAAATATATTATCTGACGGAACCAGGGAAAAAAATGTTGAGGGCAATTGAGTCCTCATTCAAAAAAGAGATCTGATTTTATGATTTCTCTGCCGGAAGGGCTGTATTGAGTTTGACGTAATTGACACCTTTAAGCGCCATTGTCCTCTCAGCAACCTCTTTTACCTCTTCGCCTTCACCATCAAGAATGATGACTTCCAGACAGTTATCATGGTCAAGATGAATGTGGACGGAAGACTTAATAATATGAGAGTAATCATGCTGTATTTCAGTAAGAGCGCTTGAAAGGCCACGCTTTGTATGGTCATATATCAAAGTGATAGTACCTACACGCCTGCCTTTTACATCACTCATCCATTCATAATGGGTAATATAGTTCCTGATGGAATCCCTGATTCCTTCAGAACGGGAAGAGTAACCTCTCTGTTCGATGATCGTGTCAAATTTAGTCAGAAGATTTTCGGGAAGAGATACCCCAATACGCATAAGTTCCTGTTCCATTTGGTTCACCTATAATAATCAATCAGTATCATAATAACATTTAGTATGCAATAATAGTACACTAATGATACATAAATTAAGACATAAATAATTATAGAACATCTATATATAAAGTAATCAATAATGCTATTGACAAGAGGATGATGCAGATGAAGAAAGAACAGTTATACTCAGGAAAAGCAAAGACCATCTACAAAACCGAAGACCCAGAAAAACTGATCTCAGAGTTCAGGGACAGTCTTACGGCATTTGACGGCAAGAAGAAGAGCGAAGCTAAGAACAAGGGCTATTTCAATGCACAGATATCTAAAAAGATATTTGAGATGCTTGAAGAGCAAGGCATCCCCACACATTACCTGGGGATGGTTTCTGACAACGAAATGCTCGTCCGTGCTGTTGAGATAATACTGATCGAAGTAATTCCACGTAACATTGCAGCAGGTTCTATCACACGCAAGTATCCTATTAAAGAAGGGACTGTTTTCAAAACACCCGTGATTGTAATGGATTACAAGAGTGACGAACACGGCGACCCTATGATGAACGAAGATATCGCTGTAGCCATGGGAATTGCCACTTACGAAGAGATTGCGCAGATCCGTGCAATGGCCCTGAAGATCAACGAGATACTCGTGAAATACCTTGATGAAAAAGGATTCCTGCTCCCTGATTTCAAACTGGAGTTCGGAAGAGTTGACGGCAAGATCGTTGTGGCTGATGAGATATCATGTGACACATGCCGACTCTGGGACAAGAGCACAGGCGAATCAATGGACAAGGATATTTTCCGCTTTGATAAGGGAGATCTTTCCAAAGCATACGAAGAAGTTGCAAGGCGCATCGTGCCTGAGATCTTTGAATAAGCACACGCATTTACTCGTAATGAGGGGATATGATGGAAGATTACGATGTAATAGTCGTGGGTGCAGGTATAAGCGGGCTTCTGTCCGCACTCACCCTTTCTAAACATGGAAATAAAGTACTGGTACTTGAAAAAGATAAATTCGTAGGCGGTAACTGTAACAGCTATATGGTTGATGGTTTCCAGGTAGATACAGGCGCCCATGCCATTACACATCTTGAAGTAGGGCCTCTTAGAAGGCTTATGGATAATTATTTTGATTACGTTCCGGTCTTTGAGGATTACGGATACTACTACATAAGAACTGAGAACCAGTTCATGAAAGTTCCTTCTAATATCAAGGAGTTTGTCACATTCGATGTCCTTCCACGCAAGGACAGGATAGTACTCACGCAGGCCATCACCAAAGCACTCACTCTCTCTACATTCGGAACTGACCTGGCCAAGCAATCGGTCTATGAATTCATGCCAAACAACCTTTCAGCTGACACATATGACTTCGTAGATACCATATGCCACTTCCTTTCAGGCAAGGACATGAAGCAGACATCTGCCCAGAGGATCCTTGCAGGAAGCAGTTTTGTACGTGACAGCGTACCGGAAGAACAGTTAGAGAATATAATGAAGTCTAATGAGAAGATGGCTGTGGAACCAGTCCCACGATCAATACTTCCACCAAACCTGCATGCTTCATTGCAGACAAGGATCAACAGGGTATCCAATCCTTTCACATCCCTTGGAAGACTGGCAACTAACAAGGTCAGCTATTCTCAGGGCTATCCAAGAAAAGGATTGAAAGCCCTCCTTAATGCGCTTTTATTCTCACTTCCAAAGACAGTGGAGATTAAAACTGACTGCGAAGTAAAGAAGATACTCACAGATAAAGGCAGGGTGACCGGTGTTGAAGCTGATGAGGTATACACTGCCAGGAAAGTTATATACACAGGATTTGTTACTGACCTTCCTTCCATGATAGAGAGTCTTCCAAACTCCTACATACAAGAGCTAAAAGGTGTCGTACACACCAAAAGTCTGACTGTATGGACTGGACTGGACTGTATTATGGACGAGTTCAATTACATCGGATCGGAGATCTGGTTCAAGGACGCTCCTTACTGGGCTATGCCAATAAGCAACTATGATGCTTCACTGGCACCAAAGGGAAAACAGCTCGTTGGTTTCACATTCATAATTGACGGGGAGGATAATGAAGATATGCAGATAAAGAAAGCATATGAAACGATCTATCATGCTATCCCGAAAATCGAGGAACATATTGAGATGAAGCACAATCAGATAACGATTCCTGAAAAAGCTGCTGTGACCATCGACGGCTATTTCGCCGATGTAAGAACACCTATCAACGGACTTTATGCAGCTGGAACGGACACTGATAAAAGAAGTATGGGAGTCACCCGTGCAGCATATTCGATAGTCGAATTACTTAAAAAGATGAACGAAGACGGATGTCTTCACAAGTAATAATGAGAAGGTAATTACCTTCTCAGGACCATTGTCCTTAACCTGTCTGCTGCATGCTCGGACTTGTCTGCAATATCACCAATGCCCCTTACAAGGCGGGCAAGGTGGTACACGCCAACCGCGCCAATATTATTTTCATTCCTGAAGATCTGCCTCACCAGATCTTTTTCAATAACATCGACCTGATGCTCCATTTCCTCTACTTTTACTACAAGGTGAAGGGTTTCTTCAACATCTCTTTTACTGAAAGACGTTTCCAGTAGTTCCCCAAGGGTGGAAACAAGGTCTTCATACATTTCCACTGTTTCAAGGGTCTTCGCCATGAGCTCCTTGAATCCATCACGTATATCATCGGGTGCCTCGAATTTGTGCACCGTTAGCCAGAATGCCACTTCCTGCGCATCGTCTGATATAGAGTCCTGCGGCTTCAGGAAATTGAGCAGGTCATTGGCATGTACAGGAAGCATTATGGAAGAGGACAGCTCGGAACGAATGGTCTGTTTTATGACATCAGCTTCGTGTTCTATAACATCGATCTGATTGCTCAATTCCTCTACTATGTCCATATTGCCATCACAGTAGGCTATCAGTGACTCGTTGAGTTTCCTGACACAATCGCCTCCTTTGTTGGCATGCATTACCAGTGGTTTGAAAGGAGAACTTGCAAATATATTCAATACAGAACGGATATACTCTTTCTTTATCATAGTCCGACTCCCATTAGCCCTGCAAATATAATAGCAGATGTAATTGCCGCTGCAGGTACAGTAACTATCCAGGAAACAACTATCTTTCCGATAACACTTAAATCAACCGCCGCAAGACCACCAGCAAGTCCAACACCTATAACTGAACCCACAAGTGTGTGTGTGGTAGATATTGGCAGGGAACTGTAACTATGGAGGACCACCACGGAAGCTGTGGCAAACTCTGCCGAAAAACCTCTTGTAGGAGTAAGTTCGGTTATTCGTGTGCCGATAGTTTCAATCACACGGTATCCCCATGTAGCAAGTCCTATGACCATTCCAATACCTCCAAGAGCCATTACCCAGAGAGGAATAACAAGGCCTGCCATCTCAAGTGAATTCAAACCTGCATACAGAGGACCGATAGCATTTGCAACATCGTTGGAACCATGTGCAAAGGCAATGTAACATGCAGTCATTGTCTGTAGAAGGACGAATTTCTTCTCTACATTATAAGGATCATCTGCTTTTTGAAGTATGAAATACCGGATGAGAGAAAAGATAACATAAGCAAGCAACGCTCCAAGAAGTGGCGAGACCAGCCAACTACCAACTATTTTACCCAATACGGCCCATTTTATCTCTTCAAAACCGATGATACCATAGTATGCTGCCATTAAACCAAAACCAAGGACAGCACCTACAATTGAATGTGTGGTGGACACAGGGAGATTATAGAATGTGGCAAGTGTGATCCAGAAACCTGCTGCAAGGATAGCTGCAAGCATTCCAATGGCCACAAGATGCGGATCAATTAGACTGATGGAGTCAACAGGGACAATGCCCTTGGCAATGGTGGAAGTAACTCTTTTTCCAAAAAGTACGGCGCCTGCAAACTCAAAAACACCTGCAATTATAATTACTTGTTTGATAGACAGCGCCCCACTGCCTACTGACGTTCCCATGGCATTTGCAAGGTCATTGGCACCGATATTCCATGCCATATACAGACCTGCTGCAACCAATAACAATACGAGAGGATCAAAAAAACTCATCGGTAATATTCTCCACTATATAGATTTAGTATGGCTAGAGGGTAAGTGAAACATAAATGTGTGCACTATATACTATATAGAGATAAATAAACTATATATAACTATTTAGAAGAAAGAGTTAAGAGTCCGCTGGAAGCGTATATCAGGCAACAAAGCTGCTTTTGGCAACCATTCAGATGATGAAGTCTTTATACGGATTGAAATATCTGAAAGCGCCTGCCCCACGGATTCAAAACGTTGAGGTTCATTGTTGAATGCTTCCCTCACACCTTCCCTGACAACCCATACGCCAAGCGGTGCCCAGTATTCAGGCCTTATTTCCCTAACCATGAATACGGTAGCCTGCCTGCGAATGGAATTAAGATATTCCAAGGCACCCAGACGAGCTGCATAGTAACCGCCTGCAAGATCAGAGTATTTCTTTTTTCCACCGAAATCCTCATGATCTGCCCCTATCCACGTGCTCCCTCCGGACCAAACAGTACGCGGCATCCAGACCTCAATTAACTCAAATGAGAACATGCGGGGAATCAGGATTATTTCAAAGTGATTACCAAATACGCCACCACTGAAAACCTGAACTTCACTCAACTGCTGGTAGTCCCTTATATTTGAAAGGAGGTCCTTTCCCACCATATCGTCGACTGCAGTTATAGACCAGCGGGTAGGGACTAATTTTCGTTCCTGACCTAAAAGCCCGATAGAAAGAAGGCGCGTGATATGTTCTGCAGGGATATTACCGCCCCATAACTCGGATATTGCATCCTTTGCCAGTGCATCTTCATCATACACCAGATAATCTACTTTCTTTGGGACTTTGGGATTCTCAGTTATATCGAATTTCTTCAGGTCACCCGAAGGACCCATAGGAGTCAGGACGTTATCGAATTTGAGTTTGTTACTTATGGGCTTATTGAACCATGCCTCAGTATCCACAGGATTTTTTGACAGGGCTAATTCCTGGGATCTTTCAATCAGTTGATTATCAGGAGAACGTGCATTCTTCACATTAATACCTGTGTTAGCCCTTACAAGCTGGGAACGGGATGCAATGACATCCTGTATATTCATCTTCAGCAAGGATTTTGGGTCTTCCAGCAACATTGCCTCATCCCCGCAAAGCTCAGGCGGTATCATGGGACCTGCTTTTACCTCAGGATAATTGTACCGCCCCACAAAGACAGATGGAGGAGATGCGCCAAAAATAGAAGTCTCACCGGAGGATTTCGGAATTACGGACTCTATGGACTTGAATTTCTCCAGGATAGGACACCTTGGTCGTCCACAAAGACCTTTGCCCTTACATTTTATGCAAAGATTTTGCGTCAATGAACCTCGCCATCTCCGCAAAGAACACAATAACCGGCATACGGTTCATTTTTGTTGAGCCAGCCGGAACGCTGGACGAACTTGCAGACATTGCACATTCCAGCAACCTGCTCCCTTGACTTCATCCCCTCAAGAAGACTGGCAGCAAATCTCTTTATCTCCTGCTGGGCCTCCTCTGAAAAATCAACCTCTGCACCACGTTTATCATTGACATACTGAGACACGGCTGCCCGTGATAGCTCCAGTACCTCTGCAACTTCCTGCTGGTTTTTTCCATGCTCACAGATCATACATCTCGCAAGCTCTGCACGTATAGCAGGCAGTACCCGCTGAACCATGATCTCACATGTTGTTTTCATAAGAAGTCACCTTTTTTAATTGTCATTTGTTCTTTTGCCTGTAATCTTCAATTGCCAGTTTAAGAGCATCAAGGGCAAAACCAGAGCACCTGTCCTTCCCTTCAGGAAGGCCTTCAAGGGCATTGATAACATCTTCATTGTCTAGTGCAAGAGCTTCATCGATAGTCTTTCCCTTTGCCAGATTCGTAACCATGCTTGATGTGGAAATTGCAACAACACAACCGAATGTCTTGAACTTGACATCTTCGATCACGTTGTCCTTCACCTTGATAGATATATTTATTATATCACCATCAATGGTGCTTCCGATTTCACCCACACCATCAGCATCCTCTATACTACCTACGTTTTTGGGATTGCTAAATTCCTCAATAACCTTTTTTGAATACATGAATACCTCCCACTGTATTTTAACTGGAAATCGCAGACATTTCCCTGAGCTTCAAAACTGTTTCCTTCAGGCTCTCAACAACATAATCTATGTCTTCCATAGTATTTTCCCTTCCAAGACTTATCCGCAGGGAACCATGTATGTAATCGTCCTCTATATTAAGAGAACTGAGTACGTGGGATGCCTTCAGGGATTTGGATGAGCATGCTGAACCTGTCGACACTGCAATGCCCTTCATATCCAGGAGCATGAGCATGGATTCACCTTCCGCGTATTTGAAACTTAAATTTACATTGTTTGGAAGACGTTGTGCAGGATGCCCATTTAGGCGAACATCCGTAACTGACTCAAATATCCTGCTTATTAAAGAATCACGCATTTGCTGCATATGTTTTGAATCGGCATCTAGACGTTCCTTTGCAAGGATCATTGCTTTACCGATACCTACAATACCAGGGATATTCTCAGTTCCCGAACGCATGCCATTTTCATGATTGCCACCAAAGACTATCGGCTCAATGGTTGTTCCCTTTCGAACATACAATACCCCGACACCTTTTGGTCCGTGTATCTTGTGAGAGGATATCGAAAGCATATCAACTCCGAGGTCATCCACATTAACAGGGATCTTTCCAACACTCTGTACTGCATCAGTATGGAAGTAAATATTGTTTTTCTTTGCAATTTGTCCAATCTCTTTTATGGGCTGGATGGTTCCTACTTCATTATTAGCATGCATTACACTTATGAGAACAGTGTTCTCACGAATCGAAGCCTCTAGCTTTCCAAGATCCACCACACCATCGCCATCAACCTGGATATATGATACCTCATGGCCCAGGCTTTCAAGATAAGCACATGTATTAAGCACTGCAGGATGCTCGACAACTGATGTAATGATGTGTTTTTTTCCGGAGTTATGAGGGATTACACCCCTTATTGCAAGATTATCCGATTCTGTTCCTCCTGATGTGAATATAATTTCTTCAGGCAGAGCACCAATTGCTTCTGCGACCTGTTTACGCGCCATGGAGAGAGCTTCTGCAGCCTCCATGCCAAATGAATGCAAACTTGACGAGTTTCCAAACATCTCACTAAAATAAGGTAACATGGCATCAACCACCAGAGAGTCCACACGAGTGGTCGCACTGTGGTCCATATAGATCCGCTTCATAATATCCATAATTAGTAGAGAAGATGTACAATAAATAAATATCCTTCAGCAAAGCATGCTGAATGGTTAGAATCAGGCAGAAAACATCCTGCAAGAAAATGTGTGGACATTCCACACATAAGAGAGAATAAAATTAGTTTTTTATCTGATCGGGGGAAAATCCTCTTTCGATAAGAACGGCCTTCATACGGCTCAGGTGATTACCCTGCAATTCTACCGAATTTCCTTTTACTGTCCCACCACATGCAAATTTGGACTTGAGGTAAGTTGAAAGTTCATGAAGATCAATTTCATGGGCATCAAGACCATCTACTACCGTTACTTCTTTACCATATCTTCGCCTGTTTACTTTGACAGTTATTCTTTGCTGCTCTTTTGCCACTTCTTCGCATATGCAAAGCTCTTTTGGTAATCCACATACTGAACACATTTCAGAACTCATCTTCTGGTATTTCCTCCGACATTATTATCTATTTTAAACACTCCATATGATTCAATCAAAATAGATGATTAGAGTAGAACTTCGATGATATTAATATCTAATGGTAAAGAAGTCGCAACAGACGTTGTTTTTGCATGTAGCCTGTTTAAGCAAACAAAAGGGCTCATGTTCAGCAAGAGGATACCTGATAATTATGCCCTCATATTTGTTATGAAGAAAGCACAGAAAGTGTCATTACACATGCTTTTTGTCAATTACCCCATTGATGCTATTTTTCTTGACGAACAGAAAAGAGTAATAAAGAAGGACAGCCTGCGGCCATGGATAGGCACATGTTCCTGTAAGGCAAAAGTAAAATATATAATAGAAACCTCCCACGGCAAATCAGATAGAATGGGAATAGATATCGGGGACAAATTTGAATTTGAGAATCAATGTCAGTAAGTTATTAACCATTACATAAGCTACATTATTGAAATCAGCCTTAAAACCTGTTCAAAGAAATGTTTATTACATTAAGGGTTCTTTAAAGCCCTGATAATTCACTATATAAATCACCATATTAAACCAGAGGCACATGAATGTTACCTGAAGATGACTTAAAGATCATAACAGAGAAGATGGGAAGGGAACCAAACCTCGTAGAACAGGGTTGTTTTCTGAACCTGTGGAGCGAGCACTGCTCATATCGCTCAAGTGCACCACTGCTTAAGACATTTACAACTACCGGAGACAAGGTCATTATAGGTCCCGGCGACGATGCAGCCATCATCAGTTTTGGAAACGGATGGGTACTTGCAATTGGAATGGAGAGTCACAACCACCCCTCATATGTAGACCCATATAATGGTTCAGCCACAGGTGTCGGAGGCATTGTCCGTGATATAATATCCATGGGGGCAAGGCCAATAGCACTTATGGACCCACTCTACTTCGGACCGCTTGACAACCCGAAGAACCTCTACCTTTTTGAACACATCATCGAGGGAATTGCAGGATACGGCAACTGTATCGGTGTGCCGGTAGTACGTGGTGAAGCATTCTTTGACAAGTCATACAGTGGAAACCCCCTGGTGAACGTTGTTGCAGTAGGCCTTGCACGTGAGAAGGATATCGTGACCGCCTGCGCACAAAAGGCAGGTAACAAGCTTGTACTGATGGGATCCACTACCGGAAGGGATGGACTTGGAGGAGCATCTTTTGCATCAAGAGACCTTTCCGAAGATTCCGAAGCAGAAGACAGGCCAAGTATCCAGATAGGAGACCCATTCACTGAGAAACTTGTGATAGAAGCAACGCTGGAAGCTATTGGAAAAGGATACGTGAAATCATGCAGAGACCTTGGAGCAGCAGGACTTGCAGGTGCAAGTTCAGAAATGGCATCCAAAGGAAATCTGGGAATGAGAATCATATCAGATAATGTGATCCTGCGTGAAACCGGCATGACACCTTATGAGATACTTATTGCAGAATCACAGGAACGTATGCTACTTGAAGTCGAACCTGAAAATGTAGATGCAGTACTGGATATCGCAAAGAAGTACGACCTCAATGCCAGCATGATAGGCGAACTTACCGAAGCTATGAACTACACCGTTGAGTTCAAGGGAGAGGTAGTCGCGGATATACCAATCAAAGAATTGACAGAGGGAGCACCAACTTTCGAGCGTCCTTCAAAAGCTCCGGCACCCCGTGAAATTGGAGTAAAACCGGAAATGCCGGCTGACCTGAAACAGACCGTGCTTGATATAATGTCCTCACATAACGTAGCATCAAAGAGATGGATATACAGACAATACGACCACGAAGTACAGGTACGCACAGTCACAAAACCCGGAGATGACGCTGGAATACTGCGCATTGAGGGCAATGAGGGAATAGCACTTTCATGCGGCTGCAACCCCAGACACACATTACTCGACCCGTATGCCGGCGGAAAAGGAACAGTCATCGAAAATGCCATGAACCTTGCAGTTAAGGGCGCACGTGGAATCGCTATTGTGGATTGCCTGAACTTCGGAAACCCTGAAAGACCGGACATATACTGGCAGTTCAAGCAGGCTATCCTGGGACTTGGAGATGCAGCAAGAGATCTTACAATACCAGTAGTTGGTGGAAATGTATCTCTCTACAATGAGAGTGGTGAATTCAAGACAGCGATCGCACCAACCCCATCCATCGGACTTGTAGGTCACATTGAAGATGTGAGCATGGCACCTGCCGGAGTATTCACAACAGAAGGTGACACCATAATCCTCGTAGGAACAACAGGTGACGAACTCGGTGGTTCTGAATACTACAACATCATTGGAAAGGAAAAGGACGGTAAAGCCCCACAGCCACCTGAGAACACTACAAAGGTCATCGACACCCTCATAGACCTTGGAAAAAGCGGAAAGCTCACAGCATCACACGATGTATCACTTGGAGGGATTGCAGCTTCAATTTGTGAAATGTGTGAAAAATACGGTGCTGATATTGATTTGAGCAACGCAGGAGATGACCTCAGAGCAGATGATATCCTGTTCTCCGAATCCTATGCCAGGGCACTGGTAGCTACATCAGAACCTGATGTTGTTGCAGAGATGCTAAAAGACGTTCCACATATAGTAATAGGAACTGTTGGCGGAAACACATTGAATATCCAGATTGGAGATTCAAAGGTACAACTGACCCTTGATGAGATCAAAGAAGCAAGGGACAGCCTCATGACATTGATGATGGAATAATCATCATCAATTCATTTCTTTTTTAATTAAAAACAATCAGATTACTTAAGGAAACTATTCACTTTCCCTGAGTGCATCCTCATATAATTTATTTATATTTGTAGGAATAGGATTGTCCTTCAATAATTTTGCAAAGAAAGCAAGATTATGCACCATATATCGCACTGTCTTGTTAGTGTAGAGATGTTTCTCCCCACCAGCAGCAATATAGCTTGGACCCGGACCAGCATCACCTACCCAATAACTGTCAACATTAGGTGGTACGGTACACCCCAGATGTGTCAGGTTGAATAAGGTATTGGCAGCAACATCATGTGCTCCATCCTCATTACCGGTTATAACCACACCACCTACTTTACCGTAAAGCGGGAACTGGCCGGTTTCAGGATCACCTTCCCCATAGGTACCATCAAGTCTCTCAAACACCATCTGTGTCACAGATGATCGGACACCGAACCATATAGGAGAACCTATAACAAGGATATCGCATGCTTTGACCTTCTCCAGTATTAACGGCCATTCGTCACCATCCCCTTCATCAGACGTAACACCAAACTTTACATTATAATCGGCAACCCTGATAACTTCACTTTCAACGCCTAACTCTTCAAAAAGCCTGACAGCTTTATCGATCAGAGCCCTAGTGTTTGATACATCAGGAGAACGTTTCAGCGTACAATTCAGAAATAATGCTTTTAACCCCATAGTAAAAGCATGCGCTATTGAGGGATAAATACATTTCCTTAATCAGAAGTATAAAGAAAATAAAACGAAAGTAAAAACAAAAAAGAATGTAAAAGAATGGTGAAAACCATTCTTTGAAGAATTATTCTTCCTTTTCTCCAAAAGCAAATTTACGCAATACTCTTGTGATCTTGATGTTTACGGTATCGCCGACCTGAGTCTGAGGTACAAAGATTACAAATCCTTCTACTCTGGCAATGCCATCTCCTTCTCTTGCGATATCTTCAATCGTTACTTCGTAGGTCTCTCCAACCTCTACAGGGGCTGTTGATTCTCTGTCATTGTTATTAAACAAAATAATGCACGTCCTTTAATTCAAAGCTAAGACTAAAACCATACTGAAAACCGCAATAGATAAAAATCCAATTTAACAGAATCCCAGAATAGTATTAATTCTTACACCGATAAGTATACACACCTGATATTTAAAGGTTCGGGAGAAAATATAACATTCTAAATAAAGCCGGATACCATATCTTATTTATTCTTTAGAATAAAATAGGTAGATATAAATCACAATCACACTATTGATTTAAAATAATTGTAGGGATGAAAATAATGGATGAAGTACAGATAAAAGTAGAGAAAGCACACCCAAATGATTTTGGAAGGGGAATTATTCGTCTGGACCCTACTACACTCTTAAGTCTCCAACTCTCACCTGGCGACATTGTTGAGATAGAAGGAAAGAGAAAGACTGCAGCCAAGGTATGGAGAGCCGAAAGGCAGGACTGGGGACAGGGAATCGCCAGAATAGACGGATTTATCAGGCAGAACGCAGGTGTCGGGATCGGAGAAAGAATTACGGTAAGGAAAGCCGAGGTCGTAACTGCTACTAAAGTAATTCTTGCACCTCCTGAAGGAGTCACCATGGAGTATGGAGACCACATCAGCGAGATAATCAAACGTAATATTATGAAACGCCCTCTTGTAGAAGGAGACATAGTACCCATTATAAGTTCAATGACACAGCCCATGTCTAGCCAGATGGGCGGCGGACAGGCAATACCGCTTGTAGCCGTTGAGACTGAACCAAAAGAAGATGAGGTCCTCATCGTTGGAGAATTTACAGAAATAGAACTTCGCCAGAAACCCGTGCGTGGTTACGATGGCGCAACCAGGGGCACCACATACGAAGATATTGGCGGTCTTAGCACAGAGATACAGCGCGTAAGGGAAATGATAGAACTCCCATTAAAGCACCCTGAACTCTTCCAGAGGCTTAATATTGAACCACCTAAAGGTATCATACTTTACGGACCTCCCGGAACCGGAAAGACATTAATTGCCAAAGCTGTTGCAAATGAGTCACGAGCAAATTTCCTTTACATAGCCGGCCCGGAGATAATGGGCAAATATTACGGAGAAAGTGAAGAGCGTATCCGTAAAATATTCGAAGAAGCTGAGGATGATGCCCCATCCATAGTATTTATCGATGAGATCGACTCCATTGCACCAAAGAGAGAGAACGTTACAGGCGAGGTTGAGCGCAGGGTTGTAGCCCAGTTGCTCACAATGATGGACGGCCTTGAGGAAAGAGGACAGGTCGTTATAATAGGTGCTACCAATCGCCTGGATGCAATTGATCCGGCACTTCGAAGGCCCGGAAGATTTGACAGGGAAATAGAGATTGGTGTTCCTGATACAGATGACCGTCTGGAAATAATGCAGATCCATACCAGAGGCGTCCCGCTTGCTGATGATGTCGATGAAGATTTTTTAGATTACATTGCAAAACACACACAGGCATTTGTTGGTGCGGATCTCCTGGCCCTTGTACAGGAAGCTGCAATGCGTTCATTGAGACGTGCCTTACCAGATATCAATCTTGAAGACGAAGACATACCCCCAGAGATACTTGAGACCATTATGGTATGCAAGGACGACTTTGAGAATGCACTCAGGGAAATAGAACCTTCCGCAATGAGAGAAGTCCTCGTAGAAATCCCCTCCGTAAAATGGGATGACGTAGGAGGGCTTGACAAGGCTAAACAGGAAATGAGGGAAGCTGTGGAATGGCCGCTTACCAACCCTGAAAAATTCGTGAACATGGGAATAAAACCTCCAAAGGGGGTTTTATTGTTTGGCCCGCCAGGTACCGGAAAAACACTTATTGCACAAGCTGTCGCAAATGAGTCTAATGCAAATTTCATTAGTGTGAAAGGACCGCAAATGCTCTCCAAATGGGTAGGAGAATCCGAAAAAGCCATCAGGGAGACATTCAAGAAAGCAAGACAGGTGGCCCCATGCATAGTATTCTTTGATGAAATAGATTCCATTGCACCAATGAGAAGTGCAGCCTCTGAGGACTCTAAAGTATCCGAAAGAATTGTGAACCAACTGTTGACAGAGCTCGACGGTCTTGAGCCGTTAAAAGAAATAGTAGTCATTGCTGCAACTAACCGCCCAGATATTATAGACCCGGCACTCATCAGATCAGGACGATTTGACAGAATGGTACTTGTAGGGCAATCTACATTTGCAGGCAGAAAAGAAATCTTCAAAATACACGCCAAGAACATACCTATGGATGATGATGTCACAATTGATGACCTTGCAACCATCACGGAAGGCTTCGTCGGAGCAGACATTGAAGCAGTTTGCAGGGAAGCGGTCATGCTGGCACTGAGAGACAACTTTGAAGTGCAAAAGGTTAGTATGAAATACTTCAGGGAAGCTCTTAACAAGGTCAGGCCAACACTATCCGAGAATATGGTGGAATATTATGAGAAAATACAGGCACAGTTCAAGGGCGGCATAAGGAAAGAAGAAGCAAGTTCTTATATAGGATACAGATAAATATATGAAAAATTTAGATGTGACATTTATACAAAGGGGCGAATGAAAATGGCAAATGTCTTTGCAAAAAACCTTTCGAGCAAACAGGTAATGGCAACAGATGGAACAGAAATTGGTATTCTGTTCAACATTGTAATGGATATCAGAACAGGAGATATCATAGACCTGATAGTTAAACCGGACATGAGTCTTGATACATCAAGATACAAGGTTGACGAACAGTACATATTATTGCCTTTTGAATCTGTAAGAGCAATAAAGGACTACATAGTTGTTGACAAGAATATAGCACGCGGACTTAAAAGTGAAAGTATCAGCATGTAATTTTAGAGGCTGCAAAGCACATATTTGCCTTTGCAGTTCTGCCATCTTTTTTGTTTATGAGTTGGTTTAGATAAGACCTTTGGATAAAAGGAAATCTATGGCCTCGGCAGTGCCATCACCATATGTTTCCGTGCTTACGTAATCAGCGATATCTTTTAGGAAATCGTCAGCATTGCCCACTGCAATTGCAAAGCCTGCTTCTTCAAGCATTTCAAGATCATTCACAGAATCACCGATGGCAACGAAGTCGGATGTTTTAAGCCCCATTAATTCTGCCATTTTCAGGAGACCTGTACCTTTGTTTATTTTCCTGCTCTTTATATGAATAGCAAAATGAGTATCAATTATTTCAACTCCCGGAAAACGTGAGCCCAGTAATTGCCTGGCCTCTTCAACATCAAAATTATTTCTAAGCACAATTTCTGTCATTCTGTGTACTGAATCAAGCTTTTCCAGATCAAATGTCCCGGAGAGAAACTCATATGCTTCCTCACACTCATGGATCACATCAGAAATAATAGGTTCCTTGTCAAATCCATCAACTATGACACCACCATTCTCAGCTATGATATTACAGCATACTCCCACCAGTTTGGCTGCTGCCTTTGCATAGCAGAGGACATTTCCGGTTGCTATCACAACAGGAATATCAAGTGAACGCAGTTTTGCAGCAGCCTCCAGGCTGAGTTTGCGATCCATATGGGTGATAGTACCATCTATGTCAATTACAAGTGCCTTGAATTTCATAGCAATAGATAAGAAGGCAGGGATAAAAGTGTTTTCAGTGCGCCCCATATATCTGGCTGGCAGAAATAACTACAAAAAATAGCACAAAATATGCAATTAACAACAAATAAAAAGATGTCGGAATCTCCATAAAGGAGACACCTACGTTAATATTTGCAATCAAGGGTCACGAAGACCTGGAGTTGTCACGGAAATTATTGCTTCTCCATCAGGAAGATTTGGAGAATCCACTAGTTTGACTATCCTCTTATCCCCTTTGGACTTACGCAGGTATAGCCTGAAAGTTGCTGTGTGTCCCACAATATGACCACCGATTGGTTTTGTAGGGTCACCGAAGAACGCATCAGGTTTGGACATAACCTGGTTTGTGACTACGACACAAGCATTATAGAGATCACCGCACTTCTGCAGGCCATGCAGGTGTTTGTTGAGTTTCTGTTGCCTGTCGGCAAGTGTTCCCCTTCCTATGTACTCCGCCCTGAAGTGAGCAGTCAGGGAATCAACAATAAAAAGCTTCACCGGCATATCAGTATCTTTTAGTTCATTAGCAAGCTCCATTGCTGAATCAACAAGAAGTATCTGGTGATTGGAATTGTATGCACGTGCTACATGTATGTGTTTGAGGAATTCTTCATGATCGTATTCCTGACCATATATTTCGGAAAGGCCATCCACCATTTGTTTGATTCTCTCAGGCCTGAAGGTATTCTCAGTGTCAATGATTATTACAGAACCACTAAGTCCACCCTGTTCTTTTGGTAGCTGTACATTTACAGCAAGCTGGTGTGCAACCTGTGTTTTACCGGAACCGAATTCACCATAGAGTTCAGTTATTGCCTGCGTGTCTATTCCTCCGCCCATCATCTCATTGAATTCAGTACAACCCGTAGATAATTTACCCACAAGTTTCCTGCGCTCCAACACAACATCACCCGTCTCAAAACCCCCAATATCAGCTGACTGACGGGCTGCAAGAATAATTTTTGAAGCTGTTGATTCACCGATCTCAGCTGCGGTTGCAAGTTCTGCCGGAGAGGAGACAGCAATTGCCTCAATTGTTGTAAATCCTGCATCTTTCAATTTTTGCGCGGTTGCCGGACCAACGTGGTCCAGTTCTTCTAATAACACTTCTGACATTTATCTTAACTCCATGGGTGCACATGTTTTCTTCCGGTGCACAATTCGATTACCTAATTGATCTGTGAGTATATATACATGAAGAGAGCGGGGTGAAAGTATTATTTATAACACAAGACTTATCATTTGAAGCACGTATTAAGAAGCAATGGCCAGAGTAGTTGTAGGCGGAACCTTCGAATGTCTTCATGATGGACACAAAGAGCTATTAAGAAAAGCGTTTGAACTTGCTGAAGATGGAGAAGTGGATATTGGCCTTACATCCAATGCGATGGCAAACAAGCGTCCACGCAGTGTTCCTGAATATAGTATCCGGAAAGAAAGAATCCTCCAATATATAAATGAGATATCAGAAAACCGGAAATATACTATTATAGAGCTAAATGACCCTTATGGGAATACACTCAAAGAAAACTATGACTACATTGTAGTCTCCCCTGAGACACACCCTGTTGCCCTGAAGATCAACAAACTAAGGAGCGAGAGTGGCATGAAGGAGATTAAGGTTGTAAGGATAGAATATGTCCTTGCTGATGATGAAAAGCCGATTTCTTCCACAAGGATAGCCCACGGAGAGATAGATATTCACGGACATCTGCAATCCGGTTCCAGAACATAATTTTATTAACTACTTTTTACAAGTTAAGTCCATGGGCAGAGTATTCAACGAAATGGACAATCAGATCTTTAACAAACTTGCACCTGAACTCAGCGGAAACACAGTATCTTCAGCAGGGCATAATTATCCTTTTATTCTAAGACCCCTGTCACACAAGATCGCTGAAGATGGCGAAGACTTCAGAAACAGGATGAATAAACTGGAAAAAGAAGAGATGGAGTATCTGTTCCAGCTTGCTATGGAAGGAAAAGAGGACATCAGGTCACTGGAAGAGGACGATGTTGATACTTTCCTCGAGCTGGTCGAAGAGAAGCTTTCAACTGAAAAACTGAAGGAACTCAAGGCAAAACTCGGCATGGCATAATGAAGCCTGCAAAACTGCTTTTTGGAACTGCCGGAACACCAAAAAGCTCGAAAAAAAGAAACAGCATATCCGGCATTGAAAGAGTTCATGAGCTAGGACTTGGCTGTATGGAACTTGAATTTGTCCGTGGTGTCAAGATGGGAGAAGGCACTGCAAAAGAAGTCCATGACATGTCTGAAAAAGAAGACATATCACTGAGTGTACATGCACCTTACTACATAAATCTCAACTCAGCCGAACCGGAAAAAGTAGATGCGAGCATCGAAAGGATATACACATCTGCAAGGATCGGAAGTCTTTGTGGTGCAAGGAACATCGTATTCCACCTTGCATACTACCACAAGGATGCTCCGGAAAATGTCTATGAAAGTGTTTACGAACTGCTGAAACTGCTCAGTTCCCGGCTGGAGGATGAAGGTATCGATGTGATCCTTCGCCCGGAAACCACCGGAAAAGCAACCCAGTTTGGAAGCCTTAAAGAGAATGTAAGGCTTGGCTGTGAAATAGATAATGTGCTCCCATGCATTGATTTTGCGCACCTTCATGCCAGAAGCAACGGAGCAGAAAATAGCTATGAAGAGTTCGCTTCCACACTTGGGATGATAGAGAATGAACTTGGAAGGGAAGGACTTGATGAAATGCACATGCATGTATCAGGCATCGAATATAGCGAAAAAGGAGAGAGAAATCATCTGAATCTGGACGATTCCGATCTTGAATATGCCGAACTGATGAGAGCATTGAAGGATTTCAAAGTAAAAGGCCTTTTGATATGCGAAAGCCCCGATAACGAAGGGGATGCACTCCTGTTACAAAAGACATATGAGAGCATCTAAACTCTCATTTTGTTCAGCGCGAACCTTCACTTCCTTCCAGATCTCCATTCACAACCCCTACATGAAGGTTTATTCCACTCTTTTCAATATACCCGTTTATCCTTTCAAGAGCATGCTCCACCATGCCACCATGCGTAAGTATAAGGCAACGCTGGCCTGAAAGTGCATTGAGGATTGACCGGTCAATGACTCCGGAGGTGACATCAAGATAGATCTCATCCCTCTCAGCAACTATTTTGCTTTTCTTGCCCATGGCACCGACACATTCAACACCATCCCTTTTTATGATCTTCAAAAGTTCCTCATTGTCATAACAGGAAGTATCATAGATACCAATGGAACCTGCCCTAAGGGGTTTTCTGCCCATTTCAACTATTGCAAGGCCTTCATCATGAATGTGGAGGACTTTACAATTTGCAGCTTCATACATGGAATCCTGTGCAAATTCCCCGTAAAGAATTCCCATGTTGATAGTTTCACCTTCCTTTACCTCGGGCGGAACATCAACCCACATCAGGTTTTGTGGCCTTAAGGTGTGTACAAGGTCTGGAATATCACGAGGAGGTCTTGAAGCACGAGCAATACCTCTTTTTCGAATTTCATCGTAGATCTCAAGAGTTATAGGTCTTTTAAGGTAGGCCTCCTTGAGCTTCTCAGTCTGCCTGAATATCTCCTCGGGAGTTCCTTCACTGATGACATTGCAGTTGTTCATAAGGAAAACATAATCAGCCCATCCATATGCCAGATCAACATCATGTGTTGAAATGATTATAGTCTTGCCGAAGTAATTCAATTCATTAAGAAGGTCCATTACCTCATCCGCACCTACCGGATCCAGATTGGAAAGAGGTTCATCGAGGACTATGACCTCAGGATCCATTGCAACTACGCCTGCTATGGCAACCCTCTTTTTCTGTCCGCCGCTTAAATGATGAGGAGGCTTGTCCTTTAGATGAGTCAAACCTACATATTCCAGTGTATCATGGACGATCTTTGCAACCTTATCTTTAGGATAATCCAGGTTCGTGGGGCCAAAAGCCACATCCTGGTAAATAGTAGGAGCAAATATCTGGTCATCGGAATTCTGGAAGACTATACCCACACTTTTCCTCACTTCCCTGAGGGATTTTGAGTCGTATTTCAGGGGCTTCCCATGGAAAAGCACCTCGCCTTTCTGAGGACGGTGAGTACCGTTAAGTGTCATGAAAAGGGTGGATTTTCCCGAACCATTACGACCGACAAAGGCTATCTTCTTGCCCTTTTCGATCTTTATGCTGATACCATCAAGGGCCAGAGTACCATCAGGATAAGAGTAACTGAGACCTTTTGTTTCTAAAATAACCACCATTTCACCTCAAATAAACGACATTCCCTTTGTAAAATAGAAGACCGTAAGCACAATAGCAAAATAGACCCCGGTCAGCAATAATTCAGGCATCTTTACAGGCCTTTTTTCGTCATACATTATCATTTTACCGTCATAACATCTTGAATTCATAGACAGGTAGAGTTTTTCACCCTGCTCCCAGGACCTTATGAAAAGATTGGCACCAAGCATTACCATGGACCTGAACGATGTCTTAAAGTTCCTGTACCCCAGGCGCACTTCCTGAGCATATTTTATCCCCATTGCAACGTCAAGAAAGACAAAGATGTAGCGATACATCATCATGGAAATCTCCACAAAGGACTCCGGAAACTTTGCTTTCTTTAAGACTGCAAACAGTTCTATCATAGGAGTTGTCAGTGACAGGAAGAACAAGCATGACATACCGCCAATTGTTCTTGCAAGGATGAGAAGCGCCATATTCAGGCCCTGTGAGTTCACCCCGAGCGTGTATCCTAAAATATCAAATGCAAAGAATTTAGTGCCTTCTCCAAAAAAGAATGCAATTATCACAACACTCACAAATACAAAACCTGCCGGCACTGCAAGTATCTGAAAATAGAACTTTGGAGGAATCTTCCCAAAATAAATGGTTGTAAAACTCATACATAGTGCTATGGTAAAGGGAACAAATGGAGATGTAGATGAAATACCTACCAAAATTCCGAAAGTTACGATAGCTAATTTGAGCCAGTTGTTCCTGGACCTCAATGGACTTAATATTGCATAATCATCCAGAATGTATGTCATTTTTCAATCACGTTATTAAAATGCAGCATTAAATAAATTTCACTTTATTTAACTTAGATTACAATTGTTAGGAAATAAGAGACTGTGCATTATACATAAATATATCGTTAGAAACCATAACCAATAAGAAGCTCACGTTTTAATAAAAATATTTGTTAACATACCATACCATAAATACCCTATTTTATAGTTGACAACATAAAGAAGAATTAATTGATTTAGTAAAATCAATACAAATAATTAAAGTAGAAATATGGAGGTTTTAAGGAGTAAATAATAACTTATGTGTGCCCTGCAGGACACACATAATATACTACTTAGCCTCGTTTTTTCCCTTATAATAGCCAATTGTGTAACCTATGATGATGGCACCAAATGCGGCCTGAAGTGCAAAGAGAAGACTTTCTGTTTCTCCACCAGGTGGCTCAAATAGGTACTTTTGGAACCATGGCACTGTAGGTTCATAGCCAGGACTAACCTCCTCAGAGATATAATCCCCTGCTGCACCGTCAGCACCGCCAAACTCAGAATCCGGGTTTGCCATCGCCCCATAGAAGAACTGAGCAGCAAAGAGCAATACCACTATAGCTACAATATACTCTAATTTCACTGCATTGCCTCCTTGAGTTTTGCAACTGTTGCAGTAGTGAGGACATTAAGATCGACAAGTACATCACTTTTAATCTGAACTACATATTTCATAATGAGTGCAGTGAGTGCTCCTTCAAGTATTGCAAGAGGAACCTGGGTGGCTGCGAATATACCTGCAAACCCTGCAAACAACGTTAAGAAATTTCCCCCCGACTGGAACGCCAACGCCAGTTGTAAAGATGTTACAACATAAGTTACCCAATCCGCGATCGCTGTTGCAAGGAAAACATTCAGGTAGAAGTTCATTCCTGCCTTGGATGCTGCTTTATAGAATACATAAGCAACAAAAGGACCTATTATTGCCATGGATGCAGAATTTGCACCAAGGGTTGTTATACCACCGTGTGCAAGGAAAATTGCCTGATAGAGAAGAACTATTACACCAAGAACAGCTGTAATTGCCGGTCCGAAGAGAATGGCAGCCATTCCGGTTCCTGTAGGGTGTGAGGAACTTCCAGTAACAGAAGGAAGTTTCAGAGATGAAAGAACGAATATGAATGCTCCGGCGACTGCCAGTAGAGGTACAACCTCTCTTCTTTCACTCACAAGTTTGTTCATTTTGTACATGCCATACAATATCACAGGGATGGAGAATACGAACCATGCCTGCCACCAGGGAGAGGGTAGAAAGCCCTCAAATATATGCATTAATTTTCACCTTCCATTTTTGATCACAATACATAATCAATTAAAGTACCATACCTAATCAACTAAATTTGTTTTGGATAATGGATGTAATATGTTATGGTACATAAACATAACGATTCACGTTTGTGGTTAGTAACGTTAGTCACTATAATAATACAAATAAATACATTATGACATGCCACTAATCTTTAATGGTTATTACTATCGCTATAGCACACATATAGTTATGAAATGAGAAGGATACTGTTAAAACAGAAGAAATTGTGTAATTATAAAAATGAAGCTTTTTTGAAACCATCTAACGTACGATCACAATACAGTACATATCAGAACGATTCTCAGGAGGCTCAGCCACAGTACCACATACAGCACGCTCATATGGGTACCCTATATCCTCATAGATACAGATTCTGGCATCCACGTCCATTTCCTGAAGAACTAGTGCAACTTCCTTAGGTCCAAAACTGTCGGCTGGCAACAGAAAGATGTTTTTGCCCAGGCTAATTTCCCTGACAAAAGCTTCTTTTGCAGGAGCCGGATCCCTACCATGTGCTGTTATTAGGGCAAGATTTGACATCTCAACATGAAAACGAGCACATGCAGCCTGTATTGAAGATACACCTGTGACGACACGGTCATTCTCGGTGGCAAATTTGCCGAGTCCTGAGAACATTGGGTCACCGGTGGACAATATAACAGCATCATCAGGTAAAAGATGAAGATTCTTATAATCCTTGATCAGATGAGATTCACATTTGATGAACTCTTCTACAAGTTCGATGGAGCGTCTGGAACCATATACTACAGGAGCATTGCTGATGACCTCTATGGCTTCCTGGGTAAGCATCTTTGGCCCAACACCGACACCCACTATTATCATGTTTATTCCCCGCTGTCCATCAACACGGTCCCGTCCCTGTCAACAACAACAATGCGGGCACCATTGCCTTTTTCCACAGCCATATCAAAAGCCTCTTTCAAGCGCTGGTTCTGCGGATCAAGATCAAGCATTTCAACAACTGTGGCAAACCCGCTATCTTTCAGCATGTCAGGATTGCCCCATTTCAATACAAGACCCGGCAGTCCGCAAATAACCACATCACCATGAGCAGAATCCAGGGCTTCGGATATGCGGCTTCCAGCGAGCACAACAGTGTAATGAGGGAAAAGCATGGTCGAGTAACGTATACCTACCCTTCCGGTTGTGAGCACTACCTTGTCAGAATGCCTGATGAGATCACCTTTCATCTCTCCCAGATGATCGTTCCAGGGCTCCACAAATCCCGTACTGCCAAGGATAGAGATCCCGTCAACGATACCAATACGGCTGTTCAGAGTCTCCTTCGCTACCTCTTTTCCCCTTGGAAGATAGACAGTAACCTCGGCGCCTTTCAGCCCGAGTTCATCTACAGCTTCCTGAATGGATGCTTTTATCTGGCCCATAGGACCAGGATTGATAGCAGGGTGCCCTTTCCTTGATTCAAGGCCGCTGCGAGTGACAATTCCTATGCCTTCGCCTGCATAAACAGTAATTCCATCTGCCTCCCTGGCATCGGCAACGAACTCAAGACCCCTGGTAATATCAGATTCGTGATCGTTATTCATTTTTACTGCCACAGCATGTCCTTTGTCGCCTTTGACATCCATCTCTGCGCGAAGTCCTACAGGTGTTGGTACGGAAACATGAGTCACTTCACCTGCCAGCGAGAGAACTGATGCCTTTGCAGCCAGTGCTGCAGTGGTCCCGGTAGTATATCCTCTTTTCAGTACAGAACCATCACTTAGAACTACAAGAGTTCCGTTCTTTATACCTTCTTCCAGCTCTTCACGTGGCATTTTTGAGCGATCCAGCCACTCGTCTGGTATCTTTGATTTATTTACCGGGTCGATCATCTCAGGTCAATTGTAATTAATACTTTTAAAATCTACCGACTCTATCCGGTCCTTTTGAACAGCTTTGCTAATTCATCTTTAGTAAAGGAAATCATAGTAGGGCGACCGTGAGGACATGTGTATGGATTGTTGCAGCGCATCAGCTGACGGATAAGTTCTTCCATCTGCCCTGTGCTGCACACCGCTCCTGCCTTGATAGCTGCCCTACATGCCATAGTACTGCAAAGGAGATCATATCTTTCAGTATCCTCTTTCACCCTCCCGGTGGACAGGAGATCTGAAATTATATCATGTATTACATCAGTGTCCTCAAGTTTGCCGAAAATGCTTGGAACCGTGGTCACTACATAGCTTTTCGGACCAAATTCTGAGATTGAGAAACCGATGTTCTCCAGATCAGGAATGAAATCCTCAATTATGGCCTTCTCCTTCTGGCTCAGGTCAAGTGTCACAGGCGTGATAAGTTCCTGCCAGGCCATGTCCTGCATCCTGAGCACCTGTTCATACATTATTCGCTCATGTGCAGCATGCTGGTCAATGAGTATGAGCTTGCCATCCATCTCACTGATTATGTAAAGGTCAGCGTACTGTCCGTATACTTTTACATCAGATGGTTTGAATGAGCTGCTAAGCTCTGCAATCTCATTTGAAGTGACGCTCATCTGCAGCCTCTCACTTTTCTTCAGCCGCTTCTGGGTATCCTTGGCAGGATAATGATAAGGTTCTTTGCTCTCTTTGATAAGATCACTTTTCGTTTGAACATCAAGCAATGCATCCGAAATATCCGCCTTATACGAAACGTTTGAACCGGCGTATTCATTCAATTTATCTGATGAAGCGGATGTTTTTGCAGTTTCCTGTTCTTCTTTCACCTCAGGCTCAGATAAACGGACCTGGACAGGCACATCTTTTTTCCTGACCTGTACCTCGGGAACCAGTGAACCTCTTCCAAGGGCATCCTCAACAGCAGAGATAACCATGGCTTCGATCTCTTTTTCATGGCTCAGCCTTACTTCTCTTTTTGCAGGATGTACATTTACATCCACATTTACAGGGTCGATAATGAAATTAAGAAAAGCTGCAGGATAGCGACCTTTCGGAAGAAGGGTGTAGTATCCAAGCCTGACAGCATTGCTTATCTGATTTGAAAAAATGGACCTGCCATTTATGAAAAAGACCTGAAGGTCCTTTCCGCTCCTTGTAAGTTCAGGCTTTGAGATATAACCGGATATCGTAAGCAGGTCCGACTCATATTCCAGTGGAACAAGTGAACGTGCAACATCAGCACCATAGAGATGAACGATGCTGTCCAGCATTTTAGCTGATGAAGGGGACCTGAGTGATACCTTCCCATCTATCACAAGAGTGAATGAAACGTCTGAATGTGCAAGTGAATTCCTGGAAACGACATCTATAATGTGAGAAAGTTCTGTCCTTGCACTCTTGAGATACTTCTTGCGGGCAGGTGTGCTGTAGAATAGGTCATTGACAAGTATGCTGGTTCCCACAGCCGTACCTGCGGAACTTATGTTTCTGATACCACTGCCGTCAACAACGACTTTGGTGCCTCCGATGCTGTCTTCCTGTCGAGTGACGAGTTCAACCTTTGCAACCGAAGCAATGGATGCCAGAGCTTCACCCCTAAATCCCATCGTAAGGATTCGGTCGAGGTCCTCGATCGTGTTTATTTTGCTGGTGGCATGTTTCTTAAAGGCAAGTGAAGCATCCGTATGGCTCATTCCGACACCATTGTCCACGACAAGAATACTTTTCGTGCCATACCCCCCTATTTCCACTCGAACTTCGGAAGCATGGGCATCGACAGAGTTCTCGATAAGCTCCTTTACCACAGATGCAGGGCGCTCAATCACTTCTCCCGCTGCTATTTTATTGATGGTGGACTCATCCAGTAATCTTATTCTTGAAGTCCCGATATCACATGCTTTATCCGTCATTTTTCACTTCCTGTCCACAATAAGTATATTTATGATCCCTTGAACCTTTAACCCAAAACTATCTGATTGTTACTATTTTTGTGTTTGCATTGAGAACGTTCCTGCCACTATAACCTCAGCCGGGGAAGCATATGAGAACAAAGAACAACGGATACCCAACACAATTATAAATATTCGTGCTGTTAGAGGCAACATAAAATTAGAAGGTTCATGATGGACAATTCTGAAAAACTAAAAAATATTGTACCTTTGTTAGCTCTTTTGACGGCCTTTCCGGCTTTTTCCACAGATATGATACTACCTGCCATCCCATCACTTGCTCTGATGTGGAACGAGTCAATTGCAGTGATCAATTTGATCCTCATTTGTTTTTTCATCACTTATGGATTCTTCCTGCTTTTCTACGGTCCGATCTCAGATAGATACGGCCGCCGAAAACCATTGATAATCGGCATCTCACTGTACATATTTGCAAGTGTATTATGCGCCATGGCAAACAGTGCAGCCACATTGATAGCATTCCGTATACTACAAGCTGCGGGAGCTGCTGCCAGTGCAGCCCTTTCCATGGCTATGACAAAAGATATCTTTTCAGGAGCCGAAAGACAGAGGATACTTGCCTATATAGCCATAATCATGGCACTGGCTCCTATGTTTGCTCCAATCGTAGGAGGATGGCTATTAACATATTTTTCATGGCACTGGATATTCGTTGCCCAGGGAATAATGGGGGCTATAGGCCTTCTGGGTGTACTCAGAACACCGGAAACATTGAAAGAAGCTTCACAAACCCCACTTTCAAAGGTTATGCATTCCTATGGCAATCTGTTACTTAACAGAAATTATGTAATCATGGTTCTGGTGATGTCTGTAAGCCTTTTACCGTTATACAGTTTCATTGCCGGCTCTTCAGCCCTTTACATCAACGGATTCGGACTGAGCGAGCAAAATTTCAGTTACTTCTTTGCCTTCAATGCTCTGGCCCTGATGGCAGGGTCAATGTCATGCCTGAAACTTACAGACAGAATGAACCCCAGGCATCTGATAACCACCGGTTTTGCAGGGATAGTAATAGGAGCAGTACTTATTCTGGTCATTGGTCAGCGCGGACCCTGGAGCTTTGCAATCCCCATGGCACTAATAACGTATTCTATAGGCATCAGCAGACCTCCGAGTAACCACCTTGTACTTGAACAGGTACACAAAGATGCAGGCTCTGCTTCATCTTTATTGATATTCACATACTTCACACTTGGAGCTATGGGAATGTGGCTGGTATCTCAGGAATGGATGGAACGTATGCAGATTCTGGGAAGCATCACTTTGATCTGTGGTGCTCTGACCCTGGTTGCCTGGATGATATTACAAAAGAAAGGCATCGCTGCAGGGCAATAGAATAAAAATAAATATCAAAATAATTGATGGGCGTAGGGTGCACCCTCACGCTCATCTGCCCTCTTCCAGAAGCCTGGTTTTTAGCTGACTGAGCCTGTTGAGTGCTTCAAGCGGTGTCATTGAATTCAAATCCATATCCTTCAACTCCCCTATTACCGGATGGGGAGCAGTTTCACCATAGGACGCATCCTGATCGAACAATATAACCTGAGTGTATTTGGCACTGCTGCGCTGCTTCTTCTTGCCTTTGCGGTCATCCTCACTGATCATACATTCATTCTCGATATCCTCAAGGATCTCTTTAGCACGCGTGGTGACAGCATGAGGAACACCAGCTATTCTCGCAACATGGATACCATAACTTCGGTCCGTTGCACCCGGAACGATCTTACGCAGGAATACAAGGTCGTCACCATCTTCCTTTACAGCAATATGGTAATTCCTTACACGTTTAAGGTTGCCTGCGATGTCAGTGAGCTGATGGTAGTGCGTGGCAAAAAGTGACCTCACACCCACACGGCCCTTGTTGTGAATATATTCCACCACAGCCTTTGCGATACTGTAACCGTCATACGTGCTCGTACCCCTGCCGATCTCATCCAACAGCACCAGGCTTTTCGGGGTTGCATTGTTCAGGATGTTTGCAAGTTCCACCATCTCGACCATAAAAGTACTCTGGCCGCTTGCAAGGTCATCGAAAGCACCAACTCTTGTGAACACCCTGTCCACAATGCCGATGGAAGCGTGAGAAGCAGGCACGAAGGAACCGGCCTGCGCCATTATGACTATCATGGCGATCTGCCTCATATAAGTGGATTTACCGGCCATGTTCGGCCCGGTTATAAGCTGGAACTGGTTCTCACTGCAATCCATTTCCGTATCATTGGGAACAAATCCTCCGGGAACTGTGTTCTCCACCACAGGGTGTCTGCCATCCCTGATAAGAAGTCTGCAATCAGGAGTAATCGCAGGCCTTACGTAATTATTATTAGCAGCCACTTCAGCAAGGTTTGCCATTACATCCAGCATGCCAATGAAGCCAGCGGTTTCCTGTAATTGTTTTGAGTATGATGCAACGGTTGAATTGACATCGCAGAGCAACTCATATTCAAGAGCTGTCATTTTCTCATCAGCGGAAAGGATGGCACTCTCACGCTCCTTGAGTTCAGGAGTGTAGAAACGCTCGGCGTTGGTCATTGTCTGCTTCCTGATATAATCATCAGGGACCTGGGGGATGTTAGCCTTTGTTACCTCAAGATAATATCCGAAAACCTTGTTGTAACCGACCTTCATGGACTTGATACCAGTCCTTTCCCTTTCCTTCTGCTGGAACTTGGCAATCCATTGCTTGCCGTTCTTTGACAGGTCGAACAGTTCATCTAACTGCTCGTTATATCCGTCTTTTATCATTCCCCCATCCCTCACACTGAGGGGCGGTTCTTCCACAATGGCACTGTCGATCAGTTTAGCAAGATCGTTCAGTTCTCCGAAAGAAGAAAGTTGTGACATGATGCTCTCCAGCAGATCCACATCTTTGCATTCCCGGAGAGATTCAAGTAAAAGCGGAACAGCTTCAAGTGACTTTTTCAACGCTACAAGGTCCCTTGCATTTGAATTGCCATACATTACCCTCCCAACAAGCCGCTCCATATCCTTTACATATGAAAGGTGGGCACGAATATCAAACCGAACCAGCGTGTTATCATGGAGCCATGCAACTGCATCCAGACGATCATTGATAGCATCTGCCGAGACCAGCGGTTTCAGGAGCCATTTCTGGAGTTGCCTTCTCCCCATTGGGGTCTTTGTCTCATCAAGAACCCCGATTAGAGAGGAATCGTTGCCTTCACCCCTTACATTCCTGACGATCTCAAGGTTTCTCAAAGTGATAGCGTCCAGCACCATGAACTCGGAATCAAAATATGTATTCAGGGACTGCACCTGTGATAGTTCCCTCATTTGGGTATCCATTGCATAACGCAATGCTGCTCCTGCAGAAGACACTGCACATTGGAGTTCGCTGCAACCCATACCTTCCAGAGTTGATACTTTGAAGTGTTCACTGAGTACTTTTTCGGCCCTCTCGAAGTCAAAAGCATCCCCATCAAACTCGTGAATGATGATCTTCAGTTCCTTCAGGCGTTCTGTGAGATCAGAATCCACAAGCAAGGAACGTGGCATGATGCATTCCGATGGTCCCATACGTGCGGCTTCGCTTGCAATTCTGTTATATGGAGCTATATCTGTGAACTGTGTGGTAAGGAATTCACCGGTAGAAATATCCAGAAAAGAGATTCCGTATTCATCCTTTTCCCCATACAACGCCATGAGATAATTATTTGAGGAATCTGTGAACATGGAAGAATCCATTGCAGTACCCGGTGTGACTACACGTACAACTCCCCTTTTCACTATACCCTTAGCTTTCTTCGGGTCCTCAAGCTGCTCACAGATGGCAACCTTGTAGCCCTTTTTGATAAGCCGGGGAAGATAAGTGTCAATGGCATGATAAGGAATGCCTGCCAATGGCATTTTATCCCCATCCTTGTCCTTCCCGCGAGTGGTCAGGGTTATCTCAAGCTCCTTTGCGATGGTCTTCGCATCCTCTCCAAAGGATTCATAGAAATCTCCCATACGGAAGAAAATGAGGGCGTCCTTATGCTCCTCCTTGGCAGCATAGAACTGCTGCATTGCAGGGGTTACTTTATTCATGATAATTCACACAAAATTGGTGCTGCAAATTATCTGGTTGTTAGTATTTTTGTGTTTGCATTGGAAGAAATCATGAAAACTAATCTCTTAGTATCTTCAGCATCGTATTCCCGCCTTTCTGGAATTCATAATTAACCTTCTCCTCGTAAACAGAGATTCCCTGTGACAGCAGGTAGCCAATCACCTCATCAAGATGTATCGATTTCCTTGAATTCAGGTCGAGCAACGGGAATATCCTTACTTCTCCTGCGACTCTCAACAACTCATCTATCGCAAGAAGGTGAAAATCAAGAGAAAGCTGCTCTGAATATAAGAATAATAGATGTGACACAAGTGCCAGGTCAAATGAATTATCTTCAAATGGCAGTTCCGGCAGTTCTCCAGCAATATAGCGACCCTGCTTTTTACCTTCCTCGAAGTCCTCAAGAAATAGCTTCATAGAATCCATGCGGATTCTTCCAAGTTCTTCGACCGAGGAGATATTTTCCCAGACAAATTTATCCTGATTCTCCCGGGTCTGCTCCAGAACCTCAATATAGGTTTCATCAATTCTCTTTTCAATGAAATCCCTGTCCAGATTATAGATCGGATCGACGGAAACCACCGATCTGCCCTGCCGTGTCATCTCATAGTTAAAACTTGCAGGACCATCACCACATCCAAGGACAGAGCTGTTCAGGTCTTTGTCGCTGAGTTTGAACATGTCAACATATTCCTGAAACGAGCGACCCCATGGGACTATGTTCTGGTACTGGATGGTCATAGCAGGTTCATTATTTTTGAAAAAGATAAAGGTGTTGTAATTACAGGATAAATAGCCATAAAAACTGTAATTCAGCTTGTTCTTTGCATCAGAGCATAGCCCATACCCATAGTATAGATTGGCATAACCAGATACCTCATGCCAATATCTGTGAAGTACTGGACAACTGTCATCTGGAAGAATCCACCGGATACCATAACAAGGTCCAGTGCAAGATTCACGACCAACCAGATAACTCCAAGAGTTATACCTTCGTTAACGTAGCCCGTTTCAACGTCCCTGAAATACCTGACAGCAAGAACAACACCCACAAGAGCGCCGGTAACTACCATGATGGATTTGAAAAATGTCTCATCTATAGTGAAATTGCCCTGCCTGTCCACAAAGGCAAAGGATAGGATAAAAGGCACCAGCCACACGATCAGTCCGAAAAGGACCATCCTCATATATTTGTTCATTTGAAACCACCCCAGAGTCAATGAGCAGTATTTGGCTTTGAATTCAATATACATTTGATATTTAATCGCATATAAAATCAAATGAAAAGAAGAGGATATACCCCTCCTTTCATTCAGACCACGGTCACATCCATGCCTTTCGCCTCAGCCACAACCTCCGGGTTGTAGTATGAGTAAGCCTTACTCTCCGATACGATAGCTTTCACAGGGAACAGTGCCCTTACCTGCATACTGAGGTTCAGTTCCTCACCAGGCTGCATGTCATCGATGTAGAGGATAACTTTTCTGCCTGCTATCTCGTAGCGGGTTATCAGGGCTTCCTCCTTGAGAAGTTCAAGGCTTGAAGATACCGGACTGAAACCTGTCGGAACTGCGAGGTCCACTATCATCATTCCACTGGAAGTAATACTGCCACCGATGCCACGGATTCCATTGTATTTTACACGGGCATTCACAGTAACAATATCATTCACAGCAACATCCGTGGAATCATAGTCCACGTCAAGCTCTATCTCGTCCTGTTCAATGACTTCAGGCAGGATGACATTGAAGCGCCTGACAAACTGGTAGTTCAGGTCTCCTGTGCCCTCCATTTCAAGTTTGAGTTCTGATGTGCCACCCGAAATTTCAATTATCTGCACCACATCGAAGTTCTGCTGATTTATATCCACTGACCTTATCTCAATGCCGTCAGCGATCACATGTACTGTGGCATCGATATCCCTGCCTGCGGATGCCGCTGCGCTCACCAGTGCCCTGAAGGCCATGACAGTATCCTGGGTACTGGAGAAACCACCGTTGGAATTACGCTGTGCAGATATCCATTTCAGTGATGAGATGGCTGTGGGGTTCCGGGCTTCTATCATAGCAAGTGTCGCATAGGCGGTGGTTTCCACGTTCTTGCTTGAAGGAGCTATAAAACCATATCCACCGTACTCGTATGGCATTGGCACATTTCCGTCGCCATAGCCCCAGTAAGTGCCGTCCTCATCCTGCTTTGAAATTGCCAGCAGGTCGTTCAGAGCTTCATCGGCAAAGGGACTGTTGAGTTTCTGAAGGACCAGAGTACCGATTGCCAGTGCGTACGGATCATCCTGGCTGGCAAGGTTGTCCTCAAGGTATTTCTGCGCATTTGCCATGACAACAGGGTTTGCAGCACCATATTCATCCAGTGCAAGGGTCACATATGCAGTCAGTGCATAGGTGCCGCTCACACCACCCATCATGTCCTGGTGTATCACAAAGCCGACCTGCTCCCATGAACCATCTTCCTGCTGATGGGATTCAATCCAGTCTGCAGACTCGGAAAGAATGTTCTCATCGATGGTTGTCACATCCCTTGCACCACTGAACTGGGACAGCACGAAAGATGTCAGCCAGAGACTGCCACTCTCATCGCTCTCACCGAATGCTGAAAAAGAACCATCATTGTGACGGTAGGTCAGTTCACGCTGGTAGCCCGTGATTATGTACATCTCAGCCTTCGCCCTCACTTCCGGATTATCCTGCCCTGTTGCCTTCAGATAGCGCAATACCTCAACATCAGTTGAGAAGAGCATCATGTTCTGCTCACCGCATCCGTAAGGCATACCCAGCAGGTCATCCATTCCGCTTATGCTCTGTGCAACTATACTTGGAGTAAAGCTCACAAGCACTTTTTCGGAATCCTGTACTATATCCGCAGGAAGTGTTGTATCGAGTTCCACAGAACCATTGCTGAGAACTCCGTTATCAACAAGCTCACGGGTTGCACCTTCTGCATCCACGATCATATCCTTCCTGACCGCATCCGCCCTCTTAGTTGTCTGGCCTGTTATCTCTACGATGTGCTTACCAACTTCTGTAGGGCTTATTGTAAAGCTGGCATACCCTACACCATTGGCATCCACAGTGACTGTCTGCACATCATCACCTATGATATCGAACCAGTCTGCACCTGAAAGTGTGAGTTTAACGTCCTGCTCAGTATCAAGATAATTGTAGACCTGCACCTGTACAGGGAATTCCTCACCCCTTGTTACAGAGTATGGCAGGTCCGGGTCAACGAAGAAGTCCTGGAACACCATCAGGCTGGATTCGGAAATACCAATCCCTTCAGGACCTGATGAGACTGCATGCAGCCTCCATGTGGTTATACTGTCCGGTGCGGTCAGGTCAAGGCTTGCAAGACCTGCATTGTCAGTGAGTAGTTCAGGCATCCAAACCCACGTCTCCGGGAAGAACTGGCGTACACGCTGAACCTCTGCAAGTTCTCCGCCCGCTCCTTCAGTGGCTTTTTCTTCTTCAGCAATTTCCTCCACAGGCATTTCAGCCATAGGCATTGCTTCTTTAACCATTCCATCATCCATTGCCTCGTCAACATCTGCGAAAAAACCTGCAAAATTATTCACTTCAAATTCAGGTTCCTGATATCCGGAACGAGGAACTTCAAGACCGGGAGATGACATAACAACCATACCAGCATTTTTCAGCGCGTCATACGCTCCTTCCGCATACCAGGAAGGATGAGACTCTGCCATTGGCTCCATGAAACGCTTTTCCAGTTCATTGAACACCTGTTTGAGATTGAGCCTGCCCTCGCTAAGAGCATAGACTGACTCATCTACGATGGAGAAACCTATCATAGACCTGCTTCCGACATCGAAATCAACTGTTACATTATCCCCTGGCTCAACAGTTTCACTGTCAAATGAACTACCCAGATCAACCTGTGTGGAGAATTCCACATCGAATGGAAGCACATCTACGGACAACTCACTGTTGGGGTTTATCATGTAAGCCACAACCTTTGCCTGCGGGCTCATCTGTGGTATCACAGGTATGTTGATATCCGGTTCATCACTGGTAGCCGAATATACTGTCCTGCCGTTTGCAAATACATCATAGAACACCGTTCCCGGATTTGTAGAATAAACGCGGAAAGATATTGTGTCACCAACTTCCGGAACACCTTGACTTGTCTGGGTGATGTGTATGAAACTGGCACTTGGTGAATAGGCTGCATTCAGTGATTCACTAGCCATTGCATCATCAGCATACGCATCAATGAAAATGCGACTAGTATTGTTTGGAATATCATATTCCAGCATCGCAATACCGCCTTCTGTAGATACTGTTTCCTCGTTCTCAGTGATATCGTATGAATCATCCCTTACACGGGTTTCAACTGTCACTTCAGCATCCACCGGATTGCCTCCCGGATCTTTTGTAACCAGAAGTACCTGCAATGGCATTCCAGGTTTTATGGTACTTGATTCAGGTATAAGCTGGATAACAAGGGGAGATTCGGATATTGTAAGCAGCTTGTTGCTGGTCTCGCTGTGATTACCTGTATCTTTAACCGTCACGTTAAGCATGAGACTCGCCTGTCCTCCTGCACCATATGTCCCTGCAGCATACTTTACAGCAGGAAGTTCGAACTCAACAGTTCCGTCTTCAAGTGTTCCAGAAAAGCTTGCGTACTGCTCCCATTCACCCACATAGCGTGAAGCTTCGACAAGCACTTCCCCTTCAACATCCTTGCCAAAGAAGTAGTTCGCAGAAACCGTACCTGTTATCTCATCGGATACAAGGAACCATTCCTGTGGAGTTTCAAGTGAGACATCGAACTTTGGAAGCACGTATTTGTCCACCTGAATGTCCACATTGGAACTTGAATCGCCTGCTGTTGCGATTATCTTCCACGTACCAAGGTTCAGCTCGGATGCAAGGGGCAGGTCAAATGAAGCAACACCATATTCGTTGGAAGTCAGTTCTTCCTTGAAGACCTTGATACCTTTAGCATCTGTAATCTCTATGGTTATGTCCTCTTCCACAGGAATAAGATTGTTGTTCAGGGAGAGAATCCTGCCGTGTATTGTCTGTCCCGGTTTGTAAATTGGCTTGTCGGTCTCAATGAAAAGAGGATTGTTATTCACCACTTCCACGGTTGCCTTGAACTCGGCATCAAATCCTGAAGGCTTTGCAGTGAGTACATAGGTCCCTTCTTCAACATCAGGAACTTCAAAGGAAGCCACCACATTTCCAGACTCTGAAGTAGATGCCTGGATAAGAGTTATCTCATTATTGTCCTTGTCGGTTAGTGTATATTCCACACATCGGATCACCGGCTGGTTATCAGAGAAAGCCGCCATTGTCACCGAACTTTCCCCGCCTGAGAAGAGCATTTTTGGTGCAAGTATCAGGAACTCATCACCCGATGAAGCTATCTGGCCACTGCACGGACCTGCTATATTGGACGGAAGCCCGGAATTCCCCGTATCACTTCCGATACAACCTGACATCAAAATTGCAAATATCGATACTAGAACAATGAACGAAACTGTCTTTTTTCCTGTGAAGTTCATCTTTACCACTCCGGATTTGTAAATAATTGATTCTTATAACAGATTTAGGAATAGAACTGTATATACTTTGCTTAAACTTCAAAGATGTTCGAAGTTATGAGGTGTGGAGCAGGTTGTTTTTGAAAAATAGAAAAAATAAGGTCGAATAATATCAGATCTTGGAGATATCAATCATTGATCATGCTTGTTAACTCACTGAGATTAATGGGCTTTTCATATAGTCTGATAGCTGATCCATCTTCGGTTATTGTGAATTTACCCTGAAAACCACCAGTCACACTAAAAGGTGAAATATCCCCACGCAGGTAAAGAAGGACTTTCTCACCAGGCTCAAAAGAAGGGTTATCTTCAACCCATATGGAATCATTGCCAACTGTTCCGCCTTCTACCCTTACAGTAAATTCACCTGTGCCTGATGAATTCTTGAGATATTGCTCAACTTGAATTACAATATCAGTATAGATCATGTCATCAATGCCAATGTCCAACTCTTCAACTGGCTTATCCGGCCTTTCACCATCAGGAGTGTTCCATCTTGCTGGAAGTATCTCCTTAACCTTTCCAATCAAAACAACATCTGATCTGGATGTCAGGTCCTCGAAGGTTAATGCTTCCATTTCTCCGGAAATATCCATTGACAGACTTTCAGCTTTGGAATTTGATGTGGATTCTGCATCTAAATTATCGTCGTCTGTCTCCGTTACATCAATAGAAGAATCAATAAGTTCTCCAATTTCTGTTATATTGATAAGATCATTATTCACTTCATAGTAAGTTCCATCAATATACATCAGATCAGATCGAACAATGCTTACTATGGATATTTTAGTAGAATCACTATAGAAGACCATATCATAGTGACTGCCACCTACCATGTACTCTAGATCCGCTTCTTCCAGAATGTACTTGTCAAGATATTCAATTAGTCCTTCTATAGCATCTTTGTCATCAACATTAAAGGACTCACCACTCAAACCCTTCCAAACATAAACTTTGGTGATAGTATGATCATCGATATCATTCACCGTTGTTACTGTTGTGTTTTCACTTTCTTTCGATATACAACCAGAGATTATTGCTGTACTGCACAAAAGAATGCATAATACCAGACTGCAAGTAATTCTATTCATCCAACTCTTTACACAATTATGACTGTAATGAATATAAATTATTGTGAATGAATGATGAATAAATAGTAACTGATGTGATTGATTATTAAAACATAAAGGAAAAAGAGATGGTTGAAAATATCACTCCCCAACCAGCTTCTTCGTGATCTCCGCAACGTGCCTGCCCTGAAACCTGGCAATCCCAAGCTCGTTATCACTCGGTTGTCGTGTATTAGCACCGCCACCAGCAATCGTTGAAGCACCGTATGGACTGCCACCTGTAATCTCAGAAAGAGTTGACTGCCTGGTTTCCGAATATGGAACTCCGACTATAATCATACCGTGATGCAGCAGGGTTGCGTGGAAACTCAGTATTGTTGATTCCTGACCGCCGTGCTGGGTGCTGCTGGATGTGAAAACACTGCCCACTTTACCGATGAGAGCACCTTTCACCCAGATGCCACCTGTCCTGTCAAGAAATGCGCGCATCTGTGCAGTCATCATGCCGAACCTTGTTGGCGTTCCGAAAATAATGGCATCTGCCTCGGTGAGATTCTCAATGGTTGCAACAGGGATGTGCTCAAAACTCTTTTTGGATTCTGTAGCCCCCATCTTTTCCAGTATGTCAGGTGTGAAAGTTTCCGAAACCTGAAAAAGGCCAACATCAGCACCTTCTACCTCCATGGCACCTTTTGCAACGGCTTCAGCCATTTTGTAGTTGTGACCGTACAGACTGTAAAAAATAACATTTATTTTCATATTCCCACCTGTTTGAATGACCATGGTTGATGGCATTGGCAGCATAGGATATGGTGATATGACATGATAAATAATTTTCCCAGTGGTTCCTGATAAAGCATTACTTTAAGTAATAAATGTGCGATATATATAACATAATAATAACTATATCTAATGTAATGTTAGAACAAGATAATAAGGTAATTATATGGGAAAACTGGAAAAATATATCAAGATCAGTTACACACTGGCTTTGGCATTCATCATGGCAGGAATCGTACTGGTTGCAATGTTCAATGACTACCAACAAATTGGTATCAGCCTGATAAACATAGGAGCTATCATCCTCTTTGTCACATTCATCAGAGCAAAAAGATACCGCAGTGGTCCTGTAAAGGATGAAAGAACAATAAAGATAGGAGCTTATGGGCTTTCTTACTCATGGCTGATAACATTCATCCTGATATCCCTCTTATTCTGGGTAGAGGAATTCGAACTGGCACAAATAAGTGTAAAGCAAGTATTGGCAATACTTATGATTACAATGATAATTACCGCAAAAGGTATTCAATGGTACCTCTTCAGAAAAGGGGATGTTGAATAAACCGGAAACCACAGGGATGATTCAATGAAGACGAGGATCAAGGAACTCAGGGCCAGATACGACCTGACCCAGGAAGACCTTGCAAACAAAGTAGGTGTCAGGCGGGAAACTATCGGTTTTCTGGAAAAAGGGAAATACAATCCCTCACTAAAACTTGCATATAAAGTAGCAAAGACCCTGGAAACAACTATAGATGAACTGTTCATCTTTGAGGAATCAGACCTCGAATAATAAATGGAGATAATTATGGAAACAAAAACAAAGGTATGGCTTGCAGAGGATGGAAAACCCATCATCGGTGCAGGTAAAGTAAAACTGCTCAAAGCCATAGACGAGGAAAGATCACTTCGAAAAGCCTGCGAAAAAATGGACATATCCTACAAACATGCCTGGAACGTGCTGAACAAGATAAGTGAAAGGCTTGGGAAAGATGTTGTTACCACTGTTAGAGGCGGGAAGAGCCAGGGAACCTTCCTCACTGATGAAGGACGAAAGCTTATCAGTGAATATGAAATGAGCAGGAAATTCATCAATGATACCATGGAAGACGAAGGTTCGTGGGAGAACATAGGACTTGCCATATCTGCACGTAATAAAATCCCTGCAACAGTTATTGGTGTGGAATCAGAAGGGCTTGTATCAAAAATCAGGCTGGAGATCGACCCCTCGGCGCTTACATCCATTATCACTTCAGAAGCAGTTGAGAGACTCAACATTAAAGAAGGAGATAAGGTATTTGCAATAATCAAGTCTACTGAAGTCCTTATTGGGAAAGAGATGAATAAGGATTAAACTCCTTTTATTTTAAATATCTGCCATTCAAAAATCGTATATACTTTCAGGCACTATATAACCTTAATAAACTATGGGGATTAGTTTACATGCGTTCAGTGTGGGGATATTATGTCGAATAATGATGATTTTTCCTGGAAGAACGGCAAAATCACAACCGGAAACACCCTTGGAAAAATAGTCAGCATACCTCTTCAGGAAGATTCGGATATAGAAATACCTGAAGAGACCAAGGCAGGAATTGAGGATAATACAGACATTATCATTGATGAATTCAAAGAAAAGATGGCAGAAGTTCTTTCCAGGGAACTTCATAAGAAGTAAAAGAAGCTATCTTTTTTTAAAATTCTGTTTGTATATGCCATAAACTATGAAGGGTATCAGGATTAGTGCGAACGTTGTCTTTATTCCGGGAGTCAATACATCGCTTGCACTACCGACAATAGAACTGGCCTCAATACCCAGTCTGAAATAGATGGCATCGAGAAACAGGCCGAATGCCAGCGAACACAATGCGATCATTCCAAGATACAGAGTGGCACTTCTTTTTCCGAGGAATTTTGCGACCATTGTAATAGTTGCTGCATTTGTAGCAGGCCCGGCAAGCAGGAACACAAAAGCTGTTCCCGGACTCATCCCCTTAGAAACAAGGGCAGCTGCAAGTGGTGTTGATGCTGTTGCACATATATAGAGCGGTATACCTATGACCAGCATAATTAGCATTGAAAAAATGCCACCTCCAAGATAAACATCCACCAACTCATCAGGCACCATATAGGATATGACTCCAGCAATCAGTATACCTGCTATTAACCATGTGGAAATGTCCCCGAGAAGCTCAACGAAAGAATACCTGAAAGCTTCCTGCAACTTCCGAAGAGGTGAAGCATCTTCAACTGAAAATGAACTATTGTTACAGGAACAGGATGAGTCACTGCATGCTGCCATAGGCTGCATCATGAGAATGTTCTTCTTTTGAGAGGTTGCTTCCTTTTTTTCACCCATTATATTTTCTGCGATCCCTGTAAGTAATGCAGTTACCATACTGGCAAGAGGACGGAATACAGTCATAATAGGGTCCAGCAATGCATATGTGATGGCTATGGAATCTACTCCTGTTTCCGGAGTAGATATAAGGAAAGAGAGAGTTGCACCTTTTGTAGCCCCTCTGTTCTTCAATGAAAGGGCAGTCGGAACCACACCGCATGAACACAGTGGCAACGGGATTCCAAGCAATGATGCATTCAGGGCTGACCTGAACTTTCCTGCAGACTTGCCCAGATGCTTCAGAATTTTTTCATCCGGGACCATTACGTGCAAAATACCCGCAACTGCAAATCCCAGTATGAGATAAGGTGCCGCCTCTTCAAACAAATCCCATGATTCGGCCAGAACACCTGAGATGATTGATAATAGAGTGTTTAAGAATGTCATTATTTTGTTTCCTCCACATGTTCCCTGCACATAGACATGAATAGTTCAACATGCCCGTCAGCCAGATAGTATACCGCAAACCTGCCTTCTTTTTTCATCCTCACAATATCAAGTTGCCTGAGATGTTTCAGGCTATGGGAGATCGAAGACTGGGTCATTCCAAGTGCATCCTCTATCTCTTTCACGCACATTTCTCCTTGTAGTAGGAGAAAGAGTATTTTCAGGCGTGTGGTACACTGGAGAGCATTAAAAATCTGGCACATGGAAGAAATTGATTCTTCTGAGGGCAAGTTTCTGACTTTTTCATTGATGGAGCTATCATCCGCACAAATATGATCCATAGTTCTTACAAACATATGAACATATGTTCATATATTAATATATCCCCTCGATCATAACACAATACAAAAAACAAACAGGATCCCGTATAAAAACAAACTCAGATAATCGCTGCCCTTAAGCTCCATTACATGCATGGATGTACGCCCCATACCCACATAACAACGACTTTCCATCGCAAGAGCCACTTCTTCCACTGCACGTACAGAAATACTGATAAGAGGGACAGAAAAGGATAATATGGCTTTTACAGGCTCTTTTTTAATATCCAGTCCACGGGAAAGCTGGGCATCCCTGAGGGTTCTGAAATTATCATACAACATCGGTACAAAATAGATAGAAAGGGACATCATCATTGCGAGGTCATGAGAAGTTATCCCGATATATTTTAGTGGCAGAGGGCGAAGAAGCCTTTCAATCCCTGCTGTTATTTTTGAAGGAGATGTGGTCGCTGTGAGCAATGCTGCAAAGAGTAACAGAAAAATGAAACGCAGAGTGAGAATAGTACCAAGTATCAGGCCTTCATAGCTGGCAGTTATCCATTTGAATTGAAAAATTGACGCTCCTTCTGTTAAAAATAATTGCATCAGGAAGAGTAGCACAAAAAAGAGAATCATTGGCCTTACTGATCGGGCAAAGTGCATCAATGGCAGTTTACATGCTATCACAAGAACCGTAAAAACAAGAGTGATCAATGCCATCCCTTCAAAGGATGAAGTCTCAAGAATGCATATGCTTGCAAGCATAAGACCAAGGATCTTTGTCCTCGGATCGAGCCTGTGAAGCAGGGATTCACCGGGGATAAATGACAAAAATAGATAATCCATACCGCTAATCCCCCATTTCTGCCAATGAATTGGTTATTTCCAAAAAAGCATCATCAACAGAGTAAATATCATCACGCACATTGAAACCTGCTGCCCGGAGTTCTTTCATAAGACATGTTATCTCCGGCAGTGAAGTTGGTGCTGACCTTAAGTATTCTTTTGGAGTACCGATGAAATCGATGCTCCCTTTTTTAAGAATTATCACTTTTTCTGCGAAGGGAAGAAGCTCAACTATTTGATGCGAAACCACAATTATGGAAATTCCCGAACTATGAAGCTTGCCCAATATTGATAGAAGGGAAGAACGATTATCCGGGTCAAGCCCTGATGTCGGTTCATCCAGAACAAGATAGTCAGGTTCCATGGATAAAACTCCTGCCAAAGCCACAAGTCTCATCTGACCGCCGCTAAGGCTAAATGGTGATAGACCAGAGACGTTCTCTGAAAGACCCACTAAATTCAAGGCATCCTTTACCTTCTTGTCCAGTTCCTCGCCCTTTGATCCGAAGTTAGAAGGACCAAAGGAAACATCTTCATAAACGGTTTTTCCGAAAAGTTGCTTTTGAGGATATTGCATCAGCAGACCCACTTTTGATCTCACTTTCCGGTCCCGGGTGTTAATTCCGCTTACTGTTACAGAACCGGAGTGAGGTCTGAGAAGACCATTGAAATGCCTGAGCAGAGTGGATTTACCGGAACCGACCTCACCCCCTATGAGAACAAATTCACCTTTGTTTATTGAGAAACTTACGTTGTCCAGTGCAAGTTTTTGAAGAGATGTTCCCCTGTTATAGCAGAAACTCACTTTTTTCACATCAATTGACATAAAACCTCCCGGAGTTCTTCCTTAGACAACGGAAGGAGAGACGGGTCGATGATATTTTCGTCTGCAAGCCTTCTGGCCAGTTCAATTACCGGAGGGAGGGCAAAGCCAAAGCTTACAGGATTTTCCTTACTTAATATGGTACGCGGGTTTCCGTCATGAATTATGCGACCTTTGTCCATCACAACAAGACGATCTGCATAAGCAAGTTCTTCCAGGCGATGGGTTACATATACAACAGTAGTTCCGTTTTTATGTAATTTCTTAATTAGGTCAAGGATGTCCTTCCCGGAACTGGCATCCAGCATAGAAGTGACTTCGTCAAATAGTATGATCTCAGGGCCCATGGCAAGAACAGATGCCAATGCCACCTTTTGTTTCTGTCCACCACTTAATGTACGAGGAGTATGATTCCTGTGTTCCAGCATACCTACATCCTGGAGGGATCGGTTCACAAAGAACTGTATCTCTTCAGGAGACAGACCCAGGTTCTCAGGGCCGAATGCAACATCCTCTTCCACAGTCATTCCGATGAACTGTGAACCCGGGTCCTGAAAGACCATACCTGCAGTATGACGAATTTTAAGGAGGGATGATGGATCAGATGTATCCATTCCCTTTACGGTAACAGAACCTTCACAGGGCAGGAGGAGGCCATTCATATGACGCAAAATTGTTGATTTACCACAACCATTCTTTCCGACTATGGCTATGAATTCACCTTTACGGATATTCAGATCAACTGAATCCAGTGCCAGTGTGCCATCAGGATAACGGAAGCTCAGGTTGTTTATGCAAATCATGTAACCACATTTCAAATAGAATATCTTGATGCGATTATTGCAGCGACAAGTAATTTAAGGATAGCTCCCGGAATATAGGAAAGAAGACCTATAGCTACAGCTTCAGGAAGTGTCAGACTTGCAACGTTCATGAGTTGTAAAATACCGAAAAGGTAGATAACAAAAAGACCTGCCAGCATGAACAGTGCATTGAAATGGACCTTTTCCCTGCCATATCGGTCGCATAATACCCCGATTATCAGTGCAGCAAACATGAAACCTACCAGATAACCACCGGTTGGTCCGAAAAGCACACCCAGACCTGAACTACCACCTGAAAATACAGGAAGACCTGCAATTCCCAGAAACAGGTAGACTATCACACTTATCGTTCCCCATCTGGCACCAAGCATTGCTCCTGCCATCAATACAAAAAGAACCTGTAACGTAATCGGTACAGGACTTATGGGAACAGGGATTTTAATATAAGCCCCTACTGCCATCATGGCAGCAAACAGGGATGCAAAGACCATTTTTCTGATGTTGCTATTATGAGAGTACACTTTGTCATTCATAGATTCACCAAACACAAAATATAGAACATATATCCTATCATCGAATATCGGTTACTTATATATTATTGTTAACCGTATATTCATTGTGTGGTTTACAAAATATATAATCCTTATGCAAGAATACAACAAATAGCAGAAATTACAGAAATAAAAGATAATGATGTGCAGGAAGATCCTGCACAGAAAAGAAAACTTACATATCCATATCAGGCTGTGGCATACCTGGTGGCATTGCGCCGCCTCTGCCGCTTGCTGCTACAACATCATCGATCCTGAGGATCATGACTGTTGCTTCGGTAGCTGCATTGATTGCCTGGGTCTTTATTCTGAGTGGTTCGAGGACATCGTTCTCATACATGTCTATGACCTTTCCGGTATAGACATCGAGACCCATGTTCTTGTTACCCTGCTCGTGCTGTGAACGAAGCTCGACAAGCTTGTCTATTGGGTCAAGACCTGCATTTTCTGCGAGGGTCTGAGGAATGATTTCGAATGCTTCTGCAAACTTAGCGACTGCGAGCTGCTCTCTGCCCTTAAGTGTTGATGCATATTCCCTGAGCCTGAGCGCAAGCTCGATCTCCGGGGAACCGCCACCAGCAACAATGCTGCGGTCTTCCAGTGCTACACCAATGACACAAAGTGCATCGTTCAGTGCGCGCTTAAGACTGTCAACTATGTGTGTTGTACCACCGTGGAGAATGACTGATGCAGTCTTTTCTTCCTTACATCCGAGGAAGAATGTCATCTTTGAACCATGGAGGTTCTTTTCTTCTACAGACTCAGCTGAACCAAGGTCCTCTGGCCTGATGTCAGTTACATCCTGGAAAAGTGTTGCACCTGTTGCCTTTGCAAGCTTCTGAAGGTCGCTCTTTGTGATCCTTCTGCAGGCATAGATACCAGCTTTCTCAAGATAGTACTGTGCAAGATCATCAATGCCCTTCTGGCAGAAGACTACGTTTGCGCCACTTGCAACGATCTTGTCTACCATTTCCTTGACCATTTTCTCTTCCTGTTCAACGAAGAGCTGCATCTGGTCAGGTGAGGTGATCTTTATCTCTGCAGTTTTCTCGATCTTCTGGAACTCAATTGCAAAGCTTGCAAGGAGAATCTTTGCGTTCTCGATCTTCTTTGGCATGTTAGGTCTGACCCTTTCCTTATCAATTACAAGACCTGTGATAAGTTCGGTGTCAAGGATACTACCGCCTTCACGTTTCTCGATAGTGATATCGCCTACATCGACTGTGATGCCTTCATCAGTTTCTTCTGCAACTGAAAGTACTGCATCAAGAGCGATCTCAGCAAGGAAGTCCTTGTATTCTCCGGCAGCCTTTCCTGTGAGGGAGGTCTTTGCCAGTTTCTTCAGGGTTTCCCTGTCGTCCTTGGAAACTTCGATAGTGATGGTCTTCAATATCTCAATAGCCTTCTTTGCGGCATGTCTGTAACCAGTTGCAATGATTGTTGGGTGAACTCCCTTTGCAATAAGCTCCTCTGCCATTGTGAGAAGTTCTCCTGTAAGTACAGCTGCTGTTGTTGTACCATCGCCAACCTCATCATCCTGTGCCTTTGAAACTTCAACCACCATCTTTGCAGCTGGGTGTTCGATGTCCATTTCCCTGAGGATAGTGGCACCATCGTTAGTGATGACGATATCTCCAAGTCCATCAACAAGCATCTTGTCCATACCTTTTGGACCAAGGGTGGTCCTTACTGCGCGTGCAACTGCTTTGCCTGCAAGTATGTTAATGCTCTGGGCATCTCTTGCACGGCCACTGTTCCCTAAAGCGTATGTAGGCTGTCCTGCCAATTTTTAACCTCCTAATAATAATAAATTCTATAATAGAGTAATATTAGTCATAATTGAGTACTCTTACTCGTACTGCTCAATCTAAATGCAGGCGGTTCTATATAAAGATAACTAGTGAAAAACAGATGGTTTTCAGAAGAATGCAGGCCACATATATCTAAATAAGAGATATAATCTATATTATATAACAGTGGGTTCCTTTCAAAATCAAAATAAAAAGCCTTAATAGCAGGCATTATCACCTGCCATATAATTTATCCAGATGACCAAGTATTATACTATATACAAATGTTTTGTACATTTTCTTATCAGGAATATCAAAAATGGCCATGCCACCGGCATTCCACGCAACATTCGAGATAATTTCCTTCTGCTCCATTTCATCAATTACCTGCTTGAGGGTGGAAAGATCATCTACTGTTTGCCTCCAGTCCCCTGCATGAACTTCCGAAGAGCTAGTCCCACCTGCGAGTTCCAACTGCTGCAGAGCAAATGTATATACCTGAAACAATTGAATATCATCCTTTGTTAACCCGATCAAACCGGTTTTTGCATCCTGCCGCAAGACTTTCAAAACGAGAGGGATGTCAGATGACCTGAAAGTGTTCTTGCCTATTTTTTCAGTATATATGTTGATTTCCTGCATTTTCACACCCGGGACAATAAACCCTAATTAAAAATGTTCTTTTATGCAAATAAACATTGCTCAAGGTTCAGATAAAAAAAGCCAAAAGCCAAGGAAAATAGATAGCCAACGCTTTACATGCAAGCAGGCTTAAATGTTAGCAAGCTCCAGTTTACAGGCCTAGTATGAGATGAGTGTCTGGATGCAGGCACTTTTAACGAAATTGATCATATTGCATCTGAGTTCGAATTCCTGTTCTGAAAGGTCATCTGTATCCAGATATCGGGAGAACATTTCCCTGAACTCATCAAATTTCTGTTCATCTTGTTCCTTCATGGTTCCCTCAAAGTTACAAACGGTCATATACATAATAACTATCTTTTTTATTATATAAAAATATGATGTTATGGATTTACCTGTAAAATCACCAAGCACCAGCAAAATAGAAAACAAAATTTATCTTTCATCAAAAATGATCCCCTAAGGATTATATGGTAAATTTACACAGGACTTCATTAAAAACTTGTTCAAATTTACTGATCGTATTATGGATATAAATATGGATGATGTTGCATGACGTGGTTTTCAAGTATCAGCTTTCATTTAGAACCCAGGGAATCAATGAGACATTATTGTTGAGATCACACACGATGTTGAAGATAAACAATATTTATATACTCAAATGATAAGTTATTGTCATGGAGGAGAAAAGGTATCCAAAAGGCCATTTTATAGCAATTGGCATGGTCATAGGCATCCCCCTTGGTATTCCGATAGGTCTTTTGTTAGGTATGATTGCCATCGGCCCGGCAATTGGTGTAGCCATCGGAGTGGGAATTGGAACGTACCTGGAGAAAAAGCATAACCCTCATCCTTTGCCAATGACAGTTGAAGAGGAAAAGCAAAGAAAGAAGATCCTTCTGGCACTCGGAGGAATTTTCCTGCTGGGAATCCTCGCATTCATTGCCTTGTTGATCATGGTCGGCAATGTCTAAATCCAGCTTATATTTTAATGGCAGAGGACTGCCATCATGTTGCTTGCAGTCGCAAGAAGACCAATACATGATACGGAATATCTTGTGATGTTCCAGTAATAGCGGTCTGCATTCCTGTAGACATGATATAACAGGAATATGAAACCCAATTTTAGAGGTATCAGGAAACTGTACCCATATATTTTGAAGAGATGGAACAGAATAGGATTTCCTTCATAGAACACACCCGTCCCCAATGCATAGAATGTGGTTATGGTATCACCTATTATGTACAAAATCAATACAGGTATGATATCCCTTACAAATGACATATGAACTCACTCTCGTCCTGAGGTTGATGTGTTTCGATGTCTGTACCAGCAAACGATACCCACAGCTATCGGACAACCATTTTTGTCTGAATATACCGGATAGTCCCCACTATCGGCAAACCCCACTAATAATCTATATCGTCAGAAGTGTTAAACTTTTCCACATATTTTTATAATGTTGCTTGTAATAAAACACGAGATATAATTAAAGCCGTATGGATTTAGAGGTTACAAATCAATCCATGAATCCATCCTGATCACGAACCCTAAGCCACCAAAGGGAAATACCAAATTTAACAAAATGTCATAAAGGTAAGTTCCCTGATCCGGTCAATCAATTCTCTTAACCAATCTTCCTGCAGCTCTTCACCCTCATCAACATTGACACATTTATCCCTTAAATCCACAAGATGCTCTATAATCCCATGCATCTCCAAATCAAAGTCATATGCCTTATTCGATTCGTGAAGTTTCCGGGCCATTGCAAGCAGTGTATCCTCCGGCTCCAATTCGATCTCACAAACTTCACATCGCATCTTCAGGTATCTTTCAAGAGCATTTCCGGCGATGATACATGAATTACGAATGGACCCTTGATCATACAGAGTTTCGGCTTCGTCAAGTTCAGAATATATCTTGTCTGCTGCGACCAAACTTATGTGGGTGTTTCTTGCTGAAGCTATCCGAGGTCCTATTGAGTGAAGAATCCGGACATGAGCATCAAAACAAGCGATAAATTCTTTTCTCAGATGTTTTTTCTCATTGGAATTGCTGGCAGGGTCTTTCAGATCAATGAGCTTCAATGTAGTTTCGTGCAACCCTGCAAGATCATCATATTTAGAACTCCTGCTCATGCCTGTATATTTCTGAACAAGGTTCCGGCAGCTTTCATACCAATTCCCATACCTTTCCAAAAGAGCATGTTGCAGAATCTCGTTCTTGGAATTGATCACGCATATCCTGTACTCGACGTTCTGTAACCCCGTAGAACCGTCATCGATACGCTTGATCCTTTTTTGAGTGGTACCTTCCAGCAACTCCATATACATCTTTTCGATAACTTCTGCTTCTTTGATGTATGTGTCAATGTCTGGAGTACCCATAGTAGTAGAATGGAAAAAATCGTATTTAAATAAGGCGAATCAAGCAGAGGCATTTTGGTACAAGGATTCAGGAACAAACTTTATGAATTAATATAGAACATAATAGTTAATGGGGAGATTAAAATGTATACTGTCTACATTACAACACTGAATGGTTCATACATAAACGTTGATAAAATAATTCAATTATATGTTACTGAATATGAGGGTGAAGAATACATAATGGCTATGACCTCTTATGAAACAGCCAATCCTATTTTAGAATATAAAAGCAACAAGGATGAAGTAATTTCAGGCGTGATTTCTATAATAGCCGGTGCTAAAATTCAGTCTGAAACCATTGGAGATGCTGTTATAATAGATTTAGCAGACCAACTGTGATAAAATTATATCTGAAAATGTCTCCTGCAACCATCTAAAATTTTAAGATAGACTTCAGGAACCACGCAATAGATATACCATGCTTTTTTCTCGCAACAGTAGAATTTTATAGCAAAAGCAATAGAGATTAGAAATTAAACTTGTAACAAAAAATATAGCAAAAATAAGAAGTTACGTCCCGACCGAGGATCGAACTCGGATCTAAGGCTCCGCAGGCCTCAAGGATATCCATTACCCTACCGGGACAACAAGGTTCATGCTCTAATGTCTTTCTCGCATATAAAGATTATTGGTTGGGGTGTGACAATTCATGCCAGTTCTAGCTTCCCTCCCCATTGACAGATATGTGCACAATCAATAAAAGTTAAATGCTGCAAGACTGATTACTATCCATGTCGATGACAATAGGACTTGCGGGGAAACCCAATGCAGGGAAATCCACATTCTTCAAGGCTGCAACACTGGCAGACGTGGAGATAGCAAATTATCCATTCACAACAATTCATGCAAACAAAGGAGTAACATACGTAAGGGCGCAGTGCCCCTGCGTAAGCCGTGACAAGCGCTGTGGCAACTGTTCTGATGGAATACGTTACGTTCCTATCGAACTCATAGACGTTGCAGGCCTGGTACCTGATGCGCACCAAGGGCGCGGGCTTGGTAACACCTTCCTCGACGACCTGAGGCAGGCACAGGCAATCATCCACGTGATAGATGCCTCAGGTGGCACTGACATAGAAGGAAATCCGGTTGATATCGGAGACCACGACCCTCTTGGTGACATTGATTTTCTCAACCGTGAACTCACCATGTGGATCTATAGCATAATCATGAGGAACTGGACAAAACTGTCACGCAAGATACAGGCAGAAGGACTCTCCATAGAGCACATACTTGCAGACCAGCTTGTCGGAGCAGGTGTGGACGAGCACCATATCAGTCGTGCCCTTAACGAATGCAATCTGGACAGGAACCATCTTACAAAATGGACCGAGGAGGACATCATTCATTTCTGTGACGTGATCCGCATCATGAGCAAGCCAATGATAATCGCCGCCAACAAAACAGATGTTGCACCACCAGAGAACATCACCAACCTGCAGGCACTTGACCAGATGGTAGTGCCCACCAGCGCAGCCGCAGAACTTGTGCTCAGGTCAGCATCCAAGGGTCATGCCATAAAATACGAACCGGGAGATCAGGACTTCACCATCCTGTCTGAAGAGCTCAACGCTGCCCAGAAAAAAGGACTTGAGAATGTACGCACCCTCATACAGAAAATGGATGGCACCGGCATACAAAATTGTATCAACAAAGCTGTTTTTGAGCTTCTTGACCTCATAATCGTTTATCCGGTAGAAGATGAAGGAAAGTGGACCGACAAGAACGGAAGAATGTTACCTGATGCATTCCTCATGAAAAAAGGCTCCAATGCACACAACCTCGCATATAGGGTACATTCCGACATCGGTGACAGATTCCTCTATGCAGTGGATGGGAAAACAAAGATGCGACTTGGGGAAAAGCACGAACTCAACGACGGAGATGTCGTGAAGATAGTCTCCACTGCAAAATAAAGATCAAAGCAAAGTATCAGGATATCATGAGCTTTGTAACTTCCTTCTATGAGAAGCACCTGTTACAGCAGGTCACGAAGTATCCCAGCCCCGAGCACGTATCCCTGGTACTCTCTGAAACCGACCTGCTGCAAAAAGGCGGTTTCAAAAAACTCAAAGATTACATCCTCTGGTGCAGACAGCTCGGAGTAAAGATTGCCAGCATCTACATTGACGTGCTGGACACCGAGGAAATACTCAAATCTGAAATGATAGACAAATTGACCTCAAAGCTCAAAGAGATCCTTTCGAAAACACCTAATGACGTAGGATATGAGATATATGAGGAAAACGGAGATGTCAGCTCAAAGAAGGAAGGAAAAGGAGTTCAGGTCTACGTTTCTGTTGGTTTCGGCGGGCGCAGGGAAGTTACAAATGCAGTGATCTCAATACTTAAAAAGGTAAAAGAAGGGAAGATCAAAGCATCGGAAATAAGCGAAAAAGATATAGAATCCAATCTTGTGATGAAATACGAACCGGACCTCTTCATCCGTTCCGGAGGAAAGCATCTGTCCGATTTTTTGATATGGCAATCAATATATTCTGAATTTTACTTCACCGATGTCAACTGGCATGACCTGAGGAAAATGGACATAATCAGGATAATAAGGGATTTTCAAAAACGCCAGAGAAGATTTGGGAAATAACTCATATCTCCCTGCACATCACAATGGCATTATCATCAAGATAATAACCGTCTATCTTCCCCTCTACTATAAAGCCATTCTTGGAATAGAAAAGTTGGGCTGCAGTGTTATTCTCCCTCACCTCAAGCATCATTTTGTTAAAACCATAAAGCTTCACAAGGTCAATACACCATTCAAGCAGTTTGCTTGCAATTCCCTGCCGCCTGTAGTCCCTGTGAACAGCAATACTCTGCAGGTGAGCTTTTCTCTTATCATCCGATGCGCTGACTATTGCATAACCAAGTACCCGATCATCCTCATAAACAAGAAACCCGGGATTACTAAGGTGTGCCTTGAAAAGAAAATCAGGCCAAGGTACCTTAAAGGAACAATCCTCTATTTCTACAATTTCAGGTATATCTGAGATCAATGCTCTTCTTATCATCATATCATTTGATTTGTTTTTAGGTTCTCTTCTCTGTGAGGCTTACTATTTATAGGATACATACTAAGAAGTTGCCGATGGCATACGGAGTTGTTATATGCACTAAATGCAGGAAGAATGCACAGATCATAGAGCTGGAAAGCTCAAAGACCACCCGTTGCCAGAGGTGTGATGCAACACTAACATTAAGGAAGTTACGCATCTTATTTTCAGCAGAGGAACTTAACGAAGCAATATCCTTCAGGACGCAGGTACAGGCCAGTATAGTGGAAAATGAAACATATACTATTCCGGCTGACAATGAGAAAGGTCCAGGAACCGAATATCAGGCATTTGGCCTGGATATCGGTGAGAAGACAGGATGTTTCATTGACAATAGAGTTTCTCAAAGAAAGAAAAAAGCAGATGAACTGATACTTAACGTACTCCGTTCCAATGACAAACAGATGCTTTATGGTGAACTGAAAAAAAAGGCCATTGATCTGGACGTTGATGAGGACAGATTCGACGATATTCTCAAAAAAATGTTACAGGCAGGAGAAATATACTCACCGTCAAAGGATATTATCCGGCTTGTGTAAACCACCATAATCGCTAATATCAAAATCAGATGCACAGATTTTTTTATATGATGGGAAAAATATAACTCTTGAAGCTATACAAAAAATATATCTAAAAAGATGTATAATATGTAATGTCTGAATAGTTAACTTCCAATTAATAAATTATTTGATCAGGTATGAATATGTCCGATAGAACCCTCGATATTGTGGAACTGCTACTTACAGCACAAATATATAACAAATATCCCGAGATGGATGTGAGTGATCTGCCCAAGGATATACGTAAATATTACTGGAGCAGGGATCACAAAACAGTTCTAAAGCCTATAAGGGTTACAGTTGCTGATATAGAAAAGATATTCGATATTGAGAAAATAAATAAGAGATCAATATCACTTCCTTTCATCACAATTGATGATATGGATTTTTCTGCAAAGGTCACAGCTCTTGAAGTGGGAGCAGAATGGTTTCAGAAAAAAGATGAAAACAGGGACAGAATATCGAAAAATCCCGTTCTTGCATTCTTTTTTGAGAAAAAGAAGACCGAAGGTGCAGACTACAACACTGCAAAATCAAGAGTAAGGCCAAAAGAAGTTGACAGGGAATGGATAGAATCCCTGATCGCAGATATTGAAAAAGAAGATGGCGGCCCCGAGATGCTCAAGCTGGCACAGATCAGCGCACCGGAAGATATACGCCAGACCATGGAAGACTTTGTCCTCACACCCGAACAGGAAGAGGAAACAAAGAAAATTGTCAAGGCGATAAAGTACAGGGATTACCTTAAACATATTGGCCTTTACGATGTCGGCAAGATACTCATGGTCGGACCTCCCGGAACAGGAAAGACATCACTTGCAAAAGCAATGTCAGAACACCTTTCCACCCCCTTTGTAGAGGTCAGGCTCTCAATGATAACCGACCAGTACCTGGGAGAGACTGCAAAGAACATAGACAGGGTATTTGCACTTGCCAAGAAATTAAGCCCTTGTATACTTTTTATTGATGAATTTGATTTTGTCGCAAAGACACGTTCATCCGATGAACATGCAGCACTTAAGAGAGCTGTGAATACGTTGCTCAAAGCCATTGATAACATCAGTCTCACAACAGACGGAGTGCTTCTTCTGGCAGCGACAAACCACCCAAAGATGCTTGATTCTGCTGCATGGCGCCGTTTTGATGACATTATGAAATTCCCCCTGCCTGACGCGGAAATGCGCAAAAAGATACTTGATATTGTCACAAAAGAGATAAAAGGTGACTTTGATACAGCAGAAATAGCAGCTCTGACACACGGATATAGTGGTTCGGACCTGCGTATGGTCATCCGTGAAGCTGTACTCAGTGCGCTTCTTACAGAGAGGACCGAACTTACAGAGAAAGATATGCTCAATGCAGTAGCATCATTCGATGAAAGAGCAGTTATCAAAACCAATGAATACGAAGAATAGGCACGTACAGGACAATTCATGAAGATAACAATTCTTGGAACAGGAGATGCTACCGGCACTCCTGTTATTGGATGTAATTGTCCTACATGCCAGGATGCTCATAACGGCGGTAAAAGTCAGAGAACCAGATTTGCAATCCTTGTGGAGTCACCAGAAGGTAGTGTGCTGGTGGATACAGGACCCGATCTTCGATACCAGTTACTCAGGCAAAATACGAAACACATTGACGGAGTAATATGGACTCACGGTCATTACGACCACTTTGCAGGTTTTGCTGAATTCCACAGGGTCCAGTACAATGTGGATGTTTACGGACTGCCTGAAACACTCGAATATATTCTCGGTTACCTTCAGTTCCTTCACCCGAAAAAAAATGAAAGGAATCTGTATGAACCTTTTGAGCTTATTGGTCTGGAATTCACTCTTTTTGAAGTCATACATCCGCCTGTGAAAAGGTCGGTAGGCGTAATGGTACGGGACGGAAATACAAAAGTGGTCATCACCGGAGATACCCAGAGGGACATTCCAGAGAAAAGTATCGAGACCATCATGGAGCCGGACCTGTTAATTGCCGATGCCATTGTCCCGCCTACAGTACAGGTCAAAAAACACATGAACACCGTAGAAGCTATGGACCTAGCCTGTGAAATTAAAGCTAAAAAAGTAGTATTCACACACCTTAGCCATTTCTTCAAGCCTCATGATGAGGCGGTCAAAGAATATCCCCTGGGCTATGATGGCATGGTCTTTGAATACCTTTGAGTTTAGTCCTTTCCTTTCTTTTTAGGAACAACTACCTGTTTCTCGATATTACTGCGGATCATTTCCAGTTTTTTCTTTTGAAGTTGATATCTGGAGATAACAAAGAGTGCAATTAAACCAAGAATAGTTGCAGCAACAGTCAGACCTTTTGGTGCTGATGTCGTGTAGAACTTAACGCTTATGAGTTTTGGTACTGGCTCCACATCTGCCGTATCTTCCTGAGAAGATCTGCCCAGCATGCCCAGAAAACCAGTCGTTTTCACTTCATTACGCCATACAAGGTTTTCACGACCTACCGTATCAACATAAAATTCATCAGGTGAAGGTTTGGGCTTGCCTATGAGTGAATTTCCGGTAGTATATCCCTCCGGTAAAACAAAACGAACTACAGACGGAGGAGTTGTAATGTATATGAAATCCTGACCGAGTGGTGTTGCCATTGTGTAAGCTACAAAACCTGTCATGGGTTCTTCAAATGTGATGAACACATGTTTTTGCCCGCGAATGACATCTTCTGTAATAGTATAATTGATATCAGAGCCGTTTTCCATCAATGAAAAATCAGTGAATTGTTCCGGTGTTGCGTTGGTTTTGTTAGAGATATCACCCAGTACAACAATGTTGCTTACAACCTCATTGTCTGAAGTGCTTAGATCTTCCAGAGGAATAATATCAATAACTGATTCATTCTCAATTATTGAAACGACCTTTGCAGACCCATTCTTAGAGAGATAGAAACTATGAGTAGGAATTAAAACCTCTTCAGCATAACTATCGTTAAGGAAAACCTCAAACTCGTATGCAGATATCACCTGCTGAGCATCTTCTTCATCTATAGGCACAAGTTCATCGATGCAGCCACCTGCAAAGAGGACAAGCCCGAGAAGACACAATACCAGAATCAAATGTTTTTTCATTGCTACACCAATTGATTATTTATTTTATCAAACTATCGCTACATATGCCATAATAATAACATAATAAGATAAATACACCCAGAACCCTGAAACTTGATATAAGCCTTCTTTTCATCCATTAGATTGTTCAAATTACCAGCCTTTTCTTCATGAGATTTATCGAAAGTATCAGCAGAATTATACTTGCAAGCAGAATCCATACAATATCAAACACCATGGATGTTGCAAGTGTTCCAAAAGCCAGTGACCTTATAACGTTCACCATGTGTGTCAGTGGTAAAAAAGCAATGGCAAAATATTGCACTGGTACCGGAAGAGCACTTAATGGGAAGAATGTGCCACTGAAAAGGAACATTGGAGTTATGAATAACAGAATAGGATAGCTGAGTGACATTATATTGGGAGTTATCGCAGTAAAACACATACCTATGGCTGCAAATAAAAGTCCGCCAAGGAATGCGAACGGGATTATAAGAAGTGAGTATCTCAAGTCGATCAAGCCGAAAAGAGCAATTACTGGAATCATCACTGTTGCATTTATCATGCTCCTGGTGGCTCCCCACAGAAGTTCACCAGCGATCACATCCTCTATCGTCAAAGGTGTTGCGATGATAGCGTCGAATGTTTTCTGGTAGTACATCCTTACATAAGAACTGTAACTGCACTCAAAAAATGCTGCATACATGACTGAAACAGCTATCAGGGCAGGAGCTATGAATCTGGCATACGGGACACCGTCGATGCTCTCTATGAATTTTCCCAGACCAAAACCCAATGCAATCAGATACATTATCGGCTCAAGGAAAGGAGGAAGAAAATTCAATTTCACATCCTTCATAAAAACATCCTTGTTTCGCTGCCAGACCTTATATGACCTGGAACTTATACCCGGAATCCTGAAGTAATCAACCATTTTCATTCCCGAAGCCTCCTGCCTGTGAGTTTCAGGAACACATCTTCAAGTGTTGCCGGCCTTGCGCTTATCTTTGAAAGAGAACATTCCATGAGCAGATATTCCGATAGCTCTATGGCATTATCAGGGTAAATCTGAACAATATCACCAATTATTTCGTAGTTGGCTTCCTTTTTTATGAGACAGTCCAGAAGTTGCTGGCTGTGTTCTGCCTCAATGATATCCGAACCTATGAATTCCTCAATAACTCCGCGAGGACTGCCTTCAACCAGTATTTTTCCATTATCCATGACCACAAGCCTGTCACAGAGCTTTTCCACCTCATCAAGGTAATGAGAAGTAAGAACAATAGTTACTCCCTGCTTTTGGAGACTGCGTAGCTTTTCCCATATGAGATGGCGTGCCTGCGGGTCAAGTCCGACGGTGGGTTCATCGAGTATCAAAAGCCGGGGACGATTTATAAGTGCTCTTGCCAGAACAAGCCTGCGTTTCATTCCGCCTGACAGGCTTTCTGTCATGACATCCCTCTTCTCCTGGAGATGTACAAAGTCCAGCAACTCCTCTATTCGTATTTCCGCTTCTACTTTCGGGATGTCAAAGTATCTGGAATAGACCAACAGGTTCTCATAGACCGTAAAATCACCGTCAAGATTGTTCTCCTGTGGAACAACTCCCATAAAGGATTTTATTTCCCTCTGATGAATTGTAACATCCATTTCCATGACATCCAGCTTACCTGCTGTTATCGGGGAAACACATTGTATCATCCGCATGGTAGTGGTCTTGCCCGCCCCGTTGGGACCGAGGAAGCCGAACATCTCACCTTCATCAATACTGAAACTTATATTGTTCACAGCTACAAGGTCTTTGAATGATTTTTGCAGGTTCTTTGCTACTATTATCGGAGCTATGGATAACCACCTTTATGGAAGTTAGAAAGGTTTAGTATTAATTATTTCGATTGAGATAATTCACAGGAAGAATATATGTGTTCAAACCTTTTTTGAATAATAAAGAACATATGTGAATGAAACAAGAGGATTGAAAATGACTGAACTGAAGAACCTGATAGCAACAGCAAAAGAGAAGGGATCTTTTCCAACCCTCCTGAAAGCCGCAGAGAAACTCAAACTCATAAATAAATACAGCAATGAAGGACCATACACTATTTTTGCACCGGTCGAGTCGGCTTTTGAACCAATCCCGGATGAAGTCATTGATGAATCCTTTGATGACCACGGATACCTTCTTGGTATTATCAACTATCACATCGTGGAAGGAAAATATACCACCTCAGACCTTGCAGAACTTACAGAGCTTGAAACCATTAGCGGGAACAAACTGAAAATCACGGTCAAGGATGGAATAAAGGTCGATACCGCAAAGATAATCGAAGCGGATATTGAGTGCACCAATGGAATCATCCACGCTATAGATGAGATATTGGTGCCGTGAAAACTCCGAACCAATATTTTTTTGAAATATATGACGGAGTAGAACACTACGTGTAATACCTCATAGATCAATAACAGAAAATGGTGGGACTGCGGAGATTTGAACTCCAGTCGCTAGACCCCCAGCCTAACAGGATGGACCAGGCTACCCTACAGTCCCGCAGGATTGTAACTAGATATACATTACAGTATTTTAGTGTTTCCGAGAACAGAAGGTTCAAAATAATAACGAAAAGGGAGTTACTGGGAACTCAGCCAGATATCGTAAGCCTCAACGACTTCTTCACCTTCTACAAAGACAAGGTCGTAGTCTTTACCATACTGCTTTGCATCACCTTTTGCAAGAGCCCTACCATTTTCGTCGTCCAGCATCTCGCAAACTACCATTACAGGGGTTATACCTGCTATCTTTGCAAGAGCAATGGAAAGTTCAGTCTGACCCATACGCTCATGGACAAGTCCTTTTGCAGCACGCAGGGTTGCAACATGTCCGGGAGTTCTGAATTCACTGCCGAAATGGACCTCTTCACCTTTGAGAGTCCTGTCGACAATCTCACCAAGTTTGTTGATTGTCAGTGCACGGTCATTATCAGGAATTCCGGTGCGTGTGTCCCTGTGGTTTACCCATATTGAGAATGAGGAGCGTGAATCGTATTTGAGGTCTCCGCCTTTTTCCACTATCTTGTGAAGTGCTGTGCTGCACTGGTTGGCTTCCCTTACTATGTCAGCCATGAAAGGAAGACCAAGTTCCTCTGATGCTTCTGAGTCAAGAGCAACACAGATGAGTCCACCTGCATCCTTGCGCATCCACCTTACATCGGCGGGTGTAACAGCATTTGCAGCAATGGTGAAGTCGGTTTCAGCCTCACGTCCCTCAAGATCGAAAAGCAGGATCATCTCACCGTTCTGAAGAGCCTTGATTGCCTTCTGTATATTCTTACTGTATTCTTTTGCACCTGAATCCATTTTATCACTCACACTAATCAGTTCTCGATCATCACTTACATTTTTGAGGGTTCTTCACCACGATTTTAACTTCATCATCGTCGCTTATCCCGAGCATCTCACGCAGTTTTACAGGCGCGATTATTTCCAGGAGGTCTGCCGGATAGTGCGTCCTGTCGGGTATGATGACAGCACCTTTTATGCCTTCTATCTCTATGGGATAGCACTTCCCTCCGCCAAAACTACGCTCACCATCGCTGAAACCATGGATAATGAGTGGCTGGAGGAAATCCATATTGTCACGCATCTGAGAACTCTGGTCCGTGAGTCTCACATTGAGAGTTCCGGGGAATGGTTTGAAGTCGAGTTTGTCCCTGAACTGGGACATGTATCCGTCCTTTGCAATGTAGTACTGTCCTTCTCCAAGACCTGTTATGACATGTCCGTAGAGTTCAAGGTCGGCGTAATCTTTGCAGAATATCTGCTGGTAATCAACATACTCTTTTTTGAGAAGCTCGATACCGGTATTGGTAAGCTGGACAAGCTGTCCCCCGGCAACAAGCTTTCTGGAAATGTAACCGTCCTCTTCAAGCTGTTTAAGCACTCTTGCAGCAGTCTTGGAACTGGCGGATATGTGGTGCATGAACTCTGTTGAAGATATCTTCAAAGGCTTCCCGATCGCACCGAGCAATGCCAGTTTTTTAAGGGACTTTGTTGTGTACATTGACCTACCACTCCAATCTCATATTTGAGTAGTATCTCATTTATGAGAAGAGAGTAAATAAATGTTTTGATGCATGAACCAGCACTGCAAATCGATGATGTCATGCCAATATTTGGCACACTATCAAAATATATATATTGTGTTTGTGCATATGACCTACCGTGATCAAATGAAGAGAACAACATTCATTTTTATAGGAATTTTACTTATAGCAATTCTATTGTCTGGTTGTGCGGAATCAACTGAAAAAGCCACCAGTGAATCTGAAGATTTAACCATAGGAGCACTTTTACCGCTTTCAGGAAATCTTGCATCTATCGGAGAAGCAAGCCAGGCAGCGATTGAAGTTTCAACCGAGGATATCAACGGTTATTTCTCAGGACTTGGTTCCGGAAAGAATGTAGAAGTGATTGTAAAGGATACAGAAAGTGATCCTGAAACTGCTCTGGAGAAACTCAAGGAACTTGATGAGATGGGAATAACTATCGTTATTGGCCCGCAGGCAAGCAATGAAGCAGAAGCAGTGCTGGATTATGCGAATGAGAATGGTATAACTCTTCTGAGTACTGCATCAACAGCCCCTTCTTTAGCTATTCCTGAAGATAACCTGTTCAGGCTTGTACCCGATGACACTAAACAGGGAATGGTTCTGGCTACATTCATGAGTGAAGAAGGAAACGGTGCTGTGGTCCCAATCTACATAAATGACGTATGGGGCAACGGACTCGTTGATGAGATCGGTGAGAATTTTGAGGAACTTGGCGGCACAATGATAGAGGGAGTTACATACGATACGGAAACAACAGACTTTTCTGCAGAAGTAGAATCACTCAATGAAAAGGTAATAGCTGCAACTTCTGAATATGAAGATGAAAACATTGCCGTACTTATTTGTTCATACGGAGAGGTAACAGATATCTTTGCTTTAGCTCAGAATTACCCGGGTCTTTCAGAGGTCGACTGGTATGCTACCGATGGTATAGCACTCAACAACAAGCTGATCACCAATGAGGATGCAGCCGCATTTGCTGCAACAACCAACATCAAGGCAGCTATGTACGGATACGTGAGAGCTAATGACATATACCAGGCAGTTGGACCTGAAATTGAAGAACAGCTTGGAAGAATGCCTGAGTCCTACGCATTGGCTGCATACGATGCTCTCTGGATAGCTACATTCGTGGATCTCGATTCTATCCCGGAGAATGATGAGAGTGTAAATCTTGCAATGAAGACACTTACAGACACATACTACGGTGTAAGCGGATGGACAATTCTAGACGAGAGTGGAGACCGAAAATACTGGGACTATGATATATGGACCGTCAGTGAAGGAGATGGAACTTACCAGTGGGAACTTTACGGCAAAGTACTCCTGCCATACAAGAATAACATGGTTATCATGCGTGGCGAAGAACTGACTTTTGCTTAATGAATGATGGTGGGTTCAACCACCGTTTACTTTTTTATTTTCTTTTTTGACCAAGGAGGGAAATTCCAAAATCAACAGCATTCGGTCAAGTGCAGCTTTTGATGAGTTCACTTTGCAGAAATCGCTTCGAGATAGAGATCTATTCCTTCTCTACGTGATTATCAAGTTCATATAGTGTCTGCTCTTGAGTATGGCATGCCGTCAATTCCGGCACTCAAGCAACATAAATACCATTCTCATCATGTTCTATTACAACTTTGAATTTATTCATAGGCATCAGAATCTAGTATTTTCTGTTCTCACAATGAATTCAATTCCCTCAATAAATCCTCAATTACAGGCTTTGCTTCAGGAATACCTTCTTTCACACTCAGCCATACAACTTCAATATTTACACCAAAATAAGCATGTATCAACTTATCTCTGATACCTGCCAAGTCTTTCCATGGAACAGCAGGATATTTTTGTCTGATATCATCAGGAACGTTGTTTGCTGCTTCACCAATAATCTCCAGTGCCCTGATAACAGCATACTGGGTCTTGGTATCTTCAATAAAATCATCGAATGAGCAGTCACTTACGAAGTCTTCTGCTGCATCCATGGCATTATAGATATCCTGCACATAGTCCTTTATGTCCCGAATACTAACACCTCAGACAGCTTCGACCTCGTTTAGTATATACTTTCCGATATTCGGTTTTAGTGCATCTTTCATAACCAGATCAACTTTCACTCCAAGAGAATCCGAAAGATAGTTCTCAAGATGAACGAATCTGAAAATAGTAGGTGTCTTGCTAAATTCTACCAACACATCAAGGTCACTTTCCAGAGTATGCTCCCCACGTACATAGGAGCCGAATAATCCTATGTAACTAATATTGTATTCTGTTTCCAACTCCGGTAGCATTTCATGGAGCTTTTTCCTATAAGTTTCAATATTATTTTTGCCTAGCATTTTCATCTCGAAAAGTGTTTTTCAGTTATATGTTATTTTTAATATGTATAAGTTCTCTGTTAATTTCAATACTGTTTTATTTCTTGAAACTGTTTACTTTATGTGGGTATGCTACCAGACAAATTAGAAAAGTTTCTCGCTAAACATGTATGGTTACAAAGAATTGGAGTTTACGTGGGCATATTTCTTATCATAGCCTTTGTATTCGCATTTATCTTTGGAATATTCAATCTCATTTTCCCCAACTTCACCTTCCCAAACAATGCCATCAACTACGACAACGAACGCTATCTCCTAAGCGCCCTCGTCCAAAGTCTTGCAGCCACCATCGCATTAGTTATCACACTCAGCCTTGTAGCCGTACAGCTCGCAGCCCAATCCTATTCTGCAAGGGTCATTGATGTCTACAAACGGAACCCTGATATGTGGATACTTCTCTGCATCTACATTATTACTATATTCTACGGGCTTGGATTAACCAAAATAATTGGACTTGGCATTTTAGGAAACTATATAGAGGGCGCCATTTTTGTGGCTTACTTCATGGGGTTCTTTGCTTTTATTTGTCTGGTGCCGTATATGCTGAAGACTTTGGATTTGCTGAAGCCTTCGACTGTGATTAAATTGTTGGCGATGGATATTACAAAAGAAAAACTGTTGGCAGTAATAAAAGATGAAAATGATATTGCTGAAAAAGACCCCATACAACCGATTATAGATATTGTTAATGCAGCCTTGAGTAAAAATGATTATGAAACAGTAAAAAATGGGCTTAATGTAATACAAAAAAGAACTCAAACTGTTTTTGAAGAAGTTATGCAAGTAGAAAAGTCATATTCACCTGATTATAAAGAGTTTCGTGATATCTGGGAATTAGAACCAATATTTATACATTTAAACCGGATTGCAGAAATTTCTGTTGAAATAAAAAAAGAAGAATTTTTTTGTTTAATCATCAAGAACATCGCTGATATTGGAATAAAAGCTGTTGAAAAAGAAGAATATGGTTTAGCAATAAAAACTATATTTAGCCTCGGAAACTTAGGAAATAGTGTCGTTAAAATTGGATTCCATGAAGCTACGGAAAGAACTATTCAATCCCTTGTAGTACTTGCTGATAAATCCATAAATTCATCATATGATGCTGAAATTATAGAATATGTAGTAGGCGAGCTATCAGAAATTGCAATCCAAGCATTAGAAAATAAGAGATACTTTGCAGATGCTATTGTCAGATCTATACAAACAATAAGTTACAGTAGTATAAGCAAAGGGTGGGCTAATGTAACAATAGCCGATATCGCGAGTAGTTTAGAACTTATAGGAATTATAGCTATAAAATCACATCAATATCAAATCGCGATTGAGGTCATAACTACATTAGGAAATATAGGAATAAAAACGATAAAAGAAGCCGGAGAAGAAAGTGTTTATGGAGTTACTGTGACTTCTTTTGCATTAAAAAACATAGAGATTCATGCAATTGAAAAGAGAAAAAGAGAGGTCTCAAAGGCAGCAAAAGATAATCTTATCAAATTGCTTGATGAATCAAAAAAACACAATATTGGAGCAATAATTGACGAAATTAAAAAATTAATGGAGTGAGTCTTTTAAAGTAGAATACTCATTCCTCATCATCCACAAACATCCGTGCCACCAAACCCAAATGATCCTCGTGGAACGGGTCAAGCTCTTTTCTTTGCAGTACCTCGAACTCGATATCAAAGTCGCTTTCAAGTTTACGAACCTCTTCCTTGAATACCTTTTTTGGGCTGGCTACGGTGTCGATGCTTCTTGACTTGATTGAGAGCATCAGGTGGCCGTGTTCTTCTAGGAAGTATTTTGAGTTGATGGCTGCTATCTCAGCCTGGTTGGGCTGGGCTACGTCCTGGAATATGACGTCCGCTTTTTCCACGATATGTGCATAGGACTGGGGTTTGTTGGCGTCAGCCAGTATCGGGATTATGTTCGGGCGCTGGTCGCAGAGCTGTATAAGGTCACGCATGGTGCGTGGGGAGAATTCCACGGCGTAGACCAGACCGTCCGTTAGTATGTCGGAAACGTGGCTTACTGTTGTTCCTGAGGCAGCACCAAGATAGAGGACTGCGGAATCAGGTTCTATCGGATTTTCGAAGTTCTTGAGCACCATGGCTCCAAGTTTACTTCTGCTGGGGTCCCACTGGCGGTATTCGATACCATCATCAACAATGAGACGCTCACCGTAAACACTCAGGCCGGGCATGATATTTTTAGTTGCAAGCACCTTCCTGTCACCGATATCCAGTTCATAGATACCGCGATATAACTCTTTAACTGACATTAGCGCTTACCTCCTTTCCTCTTGCCTCTGTGTGTTCTTTTACCGCCCTTGCCCTGTGGCTGGGGTTTTGGCTCCCTCTTTGGTGGATTTGGGTTGGCATTCCTTATGTGTTCCAGTTTCTTTTCAAGGGCCTCCTTGATGGATGGCTCCAGTTCACCGGAATAGAAATCAGTTCTTGCAGCCAGGCTTATCTTGGAAGCAAGTGCCCTTGCAAGCTTTCCTCTCTGCCACCAGGGTGCATTCTTGATCGCCGGATTGTTGAAAATAATACCGTGTTTAGGGGACGGTGCCCGGGAGCGCAGATGCTTGAAAAGCGCCCTGTTAGCACCAATAACCTGGACCGTGCTGGACGGGAAAGCTGCAAGTTTCTGCAGGCTTCCTGCCATGCTTATAAGACGGGCACCAAGAGATGCTCCTGTGATATTGCAAAGGTTCGGTGCAACCGAGCCCATGCTCGTATTAATGTAATTCTCGATATACCTGCGGGTATCATACAGACTGCAGATATTGTTGGCAAGAGCTCTCAAAAGCTCCTCATCGATAAATGAAAGTTCAGCACCCATGGAAGTTGATGCCTTTTCGGACAAAACATGTTCCTCTGGCACATTTGCCCGTGAACCATAGGCAGAAATGAATCTTGCAAGCTCCTCACCTGTCATTTCCAGCTCAGGGAAATACCTTCCGTACCACTCGAAAAGGCGCTCACTGAGTTCATTCACATTCTTATCTATATCATCCAGCGCCTCAACAGCCTGGATAATCCTTGAATCATCAGTATCAGTCTGTGATATCTGGCTCTTTGCAGCCCTGATACACACATCCCTCAGGAGTATATCGTAATCCTCGTCAAGCTCGACAAAACCGGACTCCAGAGCAACCTCACGGATATCCGGCCTTTGAACCGGAACAGACTGCACGTTTTCCTGCAGCTCAACAACAAGTCCGGACAGCTTTTCAGGGTCTTTATCAAACAGACTGCAATCCTCTAGCTCACCGGCATCATTTACCTTGAGCTTTCCAAACCAAGTAGTGAATTCCAGATCAAACCCTCCTTATTTCCGCACCGGTGTTGTTAGCCTTTGTAACTATAACCCTGCCGCCTATTGTTTTATCAAGAAGCTCCTGCACACCCTCCTGAAGATAGGCAGCATCCTCATTATTATCAACTATACCAAAAACAGCCGGCCCAAATGAACTCATACCGGCGCCGTAAGCACCATTGTCCTGCATCAGTGTCATCACATCCCTCACTACCTGATGCTGAAGCTGTACCTCTCGCTTCTTAAAACCAATATTCTGTATGTGATTAATGCAATAACCAAAAGATTCGATATCCTTCTCAATAATAGCAGGCATCATCTTCATCAGTATGATATGAGACAATTCCTGCACCTCACTAATAGGAATCGGGCATTCCTGCTGGAATATATTGACCTCTTTTGCATCGTGTGCTCCCAGGGTATCAGGAAGTGCAAGCACTATATCCCAATCAGGGAAATCATGCCTGAACAACACAGGAGCCGGGTCTGCCCTGCTTGCAGATGATGGAGAAAATGAACCTTTATCAATGAACCTGTGGCCACCGTCAACAATGAAGCCACCCATTTCAAATGAAGCTACACCAATTCCTGATGTGCCGCCGCGTCCCACTGCAATAGCAAGCTCTCTTACACTCATGCCAAGATCATATAATTCGTTCACAGCAGCAGCCGCGGATAAAGCCGCCTGTGTTCCGGAACCAAAACCAACATGAGCCAGCATATCCTCTTCGATCTTAAGACTTATCCCCTCACCTTCAGGAAGTATCTGCTTAACAGCATTCAGCATCCTTTCAGCAAGAAATGAGTCACCCACCACTTCAATAGTATCTGACTTCTCTGCAGATATCAAAACATGGGGTGATGCCAGAGAAATACCGGCGCCACCATCCACTCTGCCAAGTTGGGCATTCATATCAATAAGAGTGAGATGGAGCCTTGATGGGGACTTAATAGTAATCATGTCATGAAGTATCAGTGACACATACTATTAAAGATTAACACTTGATTTTTTAGAATCCTTTTTAATCAAAAAGTGCCATGAAAAACGCAACACTTCCCAGTTCAGAATAAACAACAGGATCACAGAAATAAAACGATACAACCGGACCCTGACAGTTCCGGACATATCAAGGTCCAGTCGGCTGTCAACAAAATCAGGTTCCAGTTGCATTACCAGGTTCTCGGAGTGACATGCCAGGTAGCCTTTCAGCGCATATACATAGCCACATGCCATTCCGGTATATGCAGGGTCAGAAAAGCCAAACGCTACATTGACCTTCGCATGAGGAATTCTGATGGAATGGATTATCCCCTTCAGTAACCGGAGCACAGGTGATCTCAGTTGCCTGAAAGCCTGAACCATCTCTGAAAAAGACATATCTGTTTTCTTTTTCTTTTTTTCCTTTTTTGGTTTCTGAAAATGTTTTGTAACATGCTCAGTTACAAACTTCTCTGCATCCTTTACTTCCTCTGGAATATCTTCATCATCGTCTTCTTTCGGACTAACAAGCCTGGAAAACAGTAGCCAGTGTACGGTTACCGCATGTTCAATATCCGTACCGGAACCCTTCGCCTCAAAAACAATATCAATAGCTGCAAACAGAACTAAGAGTACAGCAAGTATGATAAGAAGCAGTATCACCACTAAAACAGATAACATAGCTGCTCCCCGGCAGGACCATCAATAAAAATAAAGGGATCAGTCTTCAGAAGACTCATCTGTCCCTTCACAGGGTTCTGAATCATCCTGACAGCTGTTGCCTTTCTTTGATTTCTTCATTGACCTTATCTTGTCGATAAGTCCCGGAACCGATTCCAGTAATTTTCCGAAATCTGCCTGGCCGGATACAGACATCAGGCGTGTGCCTTCTGGGGAAATCACTATGAATGCCACAGGCTCTATCTTTGCGCCTGCACCGCCGCCGCCGCCAAAACCTTCTTCCTCACCTTTCTTCTTGCCCTCGCCGCCACCGCTTCCAAATCCAAAGGAAACCTTGGTGACAGGAATAATGGTGGTATCTCCAACAACCATCGCTTCCCCGACAACGGTCTTGGTGCTCACAAGTCTTTCAAGTTCTGCGGATACTTCCTTCATAAGATCTTCAAGTGCCATACTAAAACCCCTTTAAGAATAATGGACTTTTATTACTAATATTATTTACTGATAAAAAAAGAGTCACCAGAATATAAAGAAGTAGCCCACTAATATAACGGGAACATGTAGCACCTATGGGACCGTAGTGCACAAATTATTGGCACTATGCGTTATCCTGGAAGAAATTCATAAGGGAATATTTTACTTTCTGTGGCTCCACATCAATGAATTCTTCCCTTTCCTCAGGCGGGAATATCTCAAACACTGAGAATTTACCAAACTTTTTCGGTGCATCTGTGGTAAAACGCCCATCCAGAAGTATCCTCACACCATAGTCATCAGGAGAGCGCACGACTCTTCCCATTGCCTGGCGTATCTTACGGATAGTTGGCACCTGAACTGCATATTCCCATCCTGCGCCATAGCCGAATGTATGATCATAAGCCGACTCCACAGCGTTCATTCTGTCGTTTAGGGCTGGATATCCCACACCTACTATAATGACCGTCCTGCCCCTGCCGTCACGATAATCGATACCTTCGCTGAGTGTGCCCCATAGATAAGAAACAAGTACAGCTTTACCACCGGACTCGCCCATCCTGAAGAAATCCTCCCTTATTTCCTGGGATGAAACACCTACCTCATCAAGGAAAACAGGCACATCAACTCTGGATTCCAGTTTATTATAGTACCTTCTGGCCTCGAATGAACTCTGGAAAAAGAGGATAACGTTGCCTTTACTATACTCTACAGCATCGAAGATGACCTCTTCAAGAGCCTGTAATGTCTGCGGGTCGTCCCTGGTCTTTGCAAACAAAGGCGGAACTGAGACTGATAAGGTCAGGCGCTTGTCTTCAGGGAATGATGTTGCATAAGCGATCTCGCAAGTAGGTCTTCCAATTCCCAGCGTGGATTTTACCATATCGAATGGACGCAGGGTGGCCGACATAAGTACAGCCGAGAAAACAGAATCAAACAATGGTTCCGTTACATTCTTTGGTATGCATGTGAAAAGTTCGATACGACCGTATATCTCATCACTGAGATCACGCCTGACATTGAGAACCGGATAGTAATTCAGGTTATTTGAGAGTACTAGATATGATGACAGGAAGTCTGCAGCGTAGCGAATGTTAGAACGCTTAAGAACTCCGCTCAATCCCTTCTTGTACTGTTCACGATAATTCTCATCAAGCATCTCACCGAATGCACTTGCCTCTGAAAGTGTTGTCTGTATCGCAGCCTCATCCCCAAAACCTGCTTCCCTTGCAAGTTTTAGGAATTTACCCTGTACCACGTCATTGCGCTCGTATGGGTCACTGATACGCATATCATACCAGTGCCTTCCAACTCTTTCCCTCTCGCCGAACTTGAATCGGGAGTTATAGACCTCACGCATAATGTTGAGAAGTATCCTCAACAGGTTGTGGGCACCGCCATCGGGCATTTGGTCCATATTAGCCTCGATCTCAGCGATCGCTTTTTCCAGCGTATGCTCTGTGATAGTGATAGATGAATGTGATCTTGCGGCAGATTCAATATTGTGTGCCTCGTCAAAGATGACAATAACATCCTGAGGTTCTTTTTCAAGCCAGTTGAGCACTGTCATGAATATATCCGAATTCAATACGTGATGGAAATTGCAGATAACCAGTTCTGCATGTTTAAGTTCACGTTTCAGCAATTCATAACCGCACATACTTTTCTGGGAAGCATATTCATTTACTTCCTCGGGGGTGCGCACATCATCGAACAGCCACTGCCTGAAAGTTTCACCGTCGTAACGCAGCACCTCATAAAGTTCATTGCATGAGCGTTTACGAAGTTCTTTTGCCTTTTCCTCAGCCACGTCCAGCTCCTTTGAAAGAGCATCACGCAGTGCCACTAGTGCTGGGTCCTTTGAACGTTTATAAGTCTCAAATGCAGACTTCATTTCCTGTTTTTTAAGGACAATTTCCCTTTCGGTTTCCAGAAGATCAAAAGTGTTCTCGCGTCTGAGCCTGCATTCTTCATAATCAGTCTCATTCGGACACATTGCAGCCTTTCCCTTTACCACTGCAACTTTCAGATCGTTAGTCTGCCTGATCTCACGTGCCTCATTGATAAACTGGACCATCTGCTGGTGAACATTGGTAGCTATAATTACCGTTTTCTGGAGCTGTTTTGCCACATTCAGAGAAGGTGCCAGGGCACTGAGAGTCTTACCTGTACCACATGCTCCTTCAAAAAGTATGATCTCTTTGTTTATGAGGGAAGAATGGATCTTATCCATTGCATCCTGCTGGTTTGGATAACAGGTTTCTTTCGGAAAATATCTCATGTATCCACTTTTGCCGCTCATCGAACTACCCCTATGATCTCACATTACTTAAACGGTTTTGATACAATGAAATGTTAGTCTGCCAGAATGACCAAACATTCTAATTCAGAGATGATACACTGGGTCTGCATATCGAATATTTTGATTGAAACCATTTTAGTTTCTTTCAAACCATAATTATCAGAAGTATTTGTCATACCGTTGACTGCAACATGTACTGAAGAAGGAGAACTCCCATCAGGACTATCGTGTCCACTCAAAATAACTTTCTCCCCTGCAGACCAGACGCCATCCAATATATCAGGATTATTTGAAGCATACGGCGAATCTTTTCCATTAATAGTGAGATCATCATAACTGACGAATAATTCGCCATAGAGAAACGATCCTCCATGTGCAGCAACGCCCGTGTAACCACTCCCTTCACCACATATTACAATTCTTGTAGAATCTGTAAGCAAAGGATCTCCACCTTTGTGCATCAAGTACAGGAAATTTTCTTCATATTTCACAGAATTTGGAACGCCTCCCACTACAGACTCCACTTCAATCGATGCCATAGGAGCTTTACCAGGAAACAAAGCAGTATCTCCGCCATACACAGAAGAGACCGTTATACCTGCCAATAACAGAGTTAGGAAAAGCATTATTACGACTCCTATGACTGGAGATATACCTTCAACGTGACGTGTAAAATTCAAAATTTGTTTTTGCACGAGCACAATTTTATGAAGAACTATATAAATTAATCTTAATTACTTTAATATATCCTCACCAGTATAATACAATTGGAATTAAAAATACCGATAGCAATGCAACTACCAAAGAAAGTCAAGACTAAACAATATGAGTGCAGGCAACCCTATTTTAAACAGATAACGATAGCTTTTTATCTCACTTGTGTTATGATAGAGTGTAGAGTCCTACTAATATATTGTAGAGATATATACATATAAAAGCGAAAGCGCATTGTTATGCAATGTAAAGGAGCGTAAAACAAATGGTAGCAATTATTACTGTCGATGAATGTGTCGGTTGTGGAACATGTATAGATGAGTGCCCTGCAGAGGCAATTACACTTAACGGTGAAAATATTGCAATAGTTGCAGCAAGCGAATGTCTGGACTGCGGTGCATGTGTCGATGTGTGCCCAACAGACGCAATAGCAATGGAATAAAAATAATATTTTATTCCATATTCTTTACTTTTCTATTCTTTTTTTATCCCAGAGGGAGACTAATGCCAGAAGTAATCAAAGCAGGTATTTTGGGGGCAACAGGTGCTGTCGGCCAGAGATTCATCCAGGCACTTGAAAACCACCCATGGTTCGAAATAACATCACTTGCAGCATCAGAAAGAAGCGCAGGCAAGACATACGATAAAGCAGCCAACTGGAGACTTGAGAGCAAACTTCCGGACTCCGTCAAAGACATGAAAGTGGTCCCTGTAGACCCAAAGAAAGTTGATGCTGATGTTGTATTCTCAGCACTGCCATCCGACTACGCAAAAACAGTCGAGGCTGAATTTGCAAAGGAAGGATTCGTTGTTGCAAGTAATGCATCCGCATACAGGATGGAAAAAGATGTGCCACTCGTAATCCCGGAAGTCAATGCAGACCACCTCGGACTCATTGACGTACAGCAGGATAAGCGCGGATGGGATGGCTACATCGTTACAAACCCAAACTGTTCCACAATTGTCATGGTCCCAACACTCAAGCCGCTCATGCAGTTCGGACTTGAGTCGGTCACTGTTGCTACAATGCAAGCAATATCCGGTGCAGGATATGATGGAATTGCTTCAATGGCAATACTCGATAATGTTGTCCCATACATTGGCGGCGAAGAAGAGAAAGTGGAAACCGAGCCACTGAAACTCCTCGGAGAGTTCGATGGTACAAAAATAATAGATGCTGATATCGAGATTAGTGCATCCTGTAACAGAGTACCTGTAATGGACGGACACACCGAGAACATCTGGGCAAAGATGACACAGAATCCAACACCGGAGCAGGTAAGGGAAGCATTCCTCAATTTCAATCCAGGTCTTGGAGACCTCCCAACCGAACCAAACCCTGTCCTAATCGTAAGGGACGAGCCAGACAGGCCACAGCCACGCCTTGACAGGAACATGGGTAACGGAATGGGTATCACAGTAGGCCGCATAAGAGAAGGCATACGCTACACAGTAATGGGACATAACACCGTTCGTGGAGCTGCCGGGGCCAGTGTACTCAATGCCGAGTTACTTCACAAGTTAGGTAAACTTTAAACAGGCGATATAATGCTAAATGACAGTACGACAAGAACGATATTCATGGCAATACTGTTACTCAGTTGTACTGTCACGAACGCATACGCATCCATGTTCGAACTGGAGATAGTGCCTATTTCTAAAATAAAGGAAGACCCCACTGTCTATGATAGTACGATGGCTTATCGCAAGATAAGTGTAATAGGAAATATATCAGAATTGACCAAACAATCTGCAATCCTTGTCGATGGTCAGGATTCATTGAAGATTGACATATCCAGAATAGAACTTTTCGATGGGTTCAATATAAACGATCAAATTATGACTACCGGGGAGTTCATATATGAACCGGTAGGAGAAAGCACATTAATGCCCACATATGTCCTCCATTATCCAATTGAAGATATGGGTCTTGTTAATATTAGCAGCATTGTCAGTGATCCAGCCGACCATAATGGACGGTACATGACCGTTGTAGGGAATGTATCAAGTCGTGAAATGAGCATGGGAAGATATACCATCACCATTGTGGACAGCGAAAACAACGCCATGAAGATATATTATTACGGATCTACGGAACTTGGAATCGGAGACGACATAAAAGCCTTCGGACTTTACAATGGCAATGCCCTTCACAGTGAAAGTATGACCCGGAACAAGTCACCTCTTTCTATTACAACGCTTGTACCAGGCTTTTCTTCAATCATGGGAGCTGTCGCAATCCTATCTCTGGCGTTACTTTTAAAATCAAAACAGCGTAACGACTAGAGATTATCATGTTAATTATATTATCAGTCGGTGGATCAATACTGGCAAAAGAACTTAGTCCGGATAGCTTTCTCGGATATGCTGATGCGCTTAAAGAGCTTGCGAAAGAGCATGAGATAGTAGTAGTAACCGGAGGTGGCGCCGCTGCAAGAGATTACATCAATGTGGCACGCAGCACAGGTGCAAATGAGGTCGAATGCGATTACATCGGTATTGACATAACCCGCCTGAACGCAAAGTTGCTCATTTCTGCAATTGGAGATGCCGCATATCCTGAACCTCCAAAGGACTACAAACAGGCCCAGGAAGTTTTGTCTTCTGGCAAAATAGTAGTCATGGGAGGAGTCATTCCCGGCCAGACAACCGATGCAGTAGCTGCAATCCTGACCGAATATCTTAGGGCGGACCTGTTAGTCATATCCACAGCCGTTGACGGAGTATATTCTGCAGATCCCCGCAAGGACCCGCATGCTACCAAATATGCGACAATGACAGCAAAACAGCTCGTTAGCACAGTGATGACGACAGAAATGAAAGCAGGATCTAAATCACCAGTTGACCCACTTGCTGCAAAAATAATAGAGCGCTGCAACATTGAAACTATAGTGATGGAAGGTAGTGACCCACAGAATGTCCTGAAAGTCATCTTGCAGGAAAGCGAGAAGAACAGTGACAAAAAAGGCGTATACCTTGGAACCAGAATAATCGGTTAAATTAAAGTTAAAATACAATTTGTGGCTTCTTAGATGTAAGCCACAAGATAATCGGATGTTTCCGCAGGCGTTTCCTTGCCGGAAACAACTTCTTTTAGTTTCTGATTAGACATTTTAAGTGTTTTTATTGTTTGCTCGAACTTTTTCATTTGCTCTTTTGCCTTTTGGACCTTCGCGTTTTCAACTGCAAGTTTTTCCATCAGGGCTTTGCGCTGCTCCTCAGGAATTTCTGCATTCTTGATCTGTAATTGATAATTTAAAGAGACTTTTACATATTTACGAAACATCTCGTTCATGACATCAAGGTCATTTTCCAGTTCTGCAATTGTTTTTGCCATACGAGGGTCACACTCCTTTAAGTGAAAGGCCGCTATTGATAAGTTGTTTTGATCTAGAACATAGCAAACTATACGTCCACACTTAAAGGGTACAAATACAGACATATATACATATCGATTCTTTAGAATATAATGACCATCATCATTATGAGGTCTTAAAAGGAATAAAAAATAGAAATTAACAGATAAGGTTCTTAGTCAGATCACACAACTGGAAAGTTGTTACCCTCGGATTGGCAGCAAGTGTTGCCATAAATTCTTCCTTGCATGAACTAGGAATATCAAGAAATCCCCTATCCTTTTCTATGAAATCTACTATTGGAACATTGTCAGAAATCTCTACAACATCATAACCGTTTATCCTGAACATTGCCTCCAGAATTTCGATCTTTTCATCTCTCTGACCTTCATTGACAAGTTCGATAACCATACTGTCATTTGCTTTTTTATAACATTCACAATTTTCAAGCACTGCAAGTCCTGCTTTCATAGCATTCGATGCTGCAAAGATGTGAAGAAGACATGCGTTTCCCTCTTCGAACATATCTCCAACTGCCTTCATGCCTTCGAGAAATCCTTTCTCTATAAAGTCATTGATATCCAAACCCATTTCGAGGGCATCCATAGCTACGTTTTCAGCACCCTCCTCATCAAAATCCAGAATCGAATTCTTTGCATTTTCTATGAGCTGTGTTATAATTTTTTGTTGAGACAATATATCATCTCTCTGATATGGATCAAGTATCCCAAATTGCATGGTTATGCAAGTTTGTAATAAATTTGACAAAAATCTAATAAGATATAAGAGTTGCGACTTAAAAGCAGACATTTGTCACGAATCTACATAATTAAATAATAATATCACAAATAAATATGAAAAACGTTATTATTGAACAAAATGTGAAAGTATGCAGAATATAGGGCCATTATAATAAAATTGAACTAAAACACAGAAACAATGTAAAATACAGAAAATATAAGAAAATGCATCCATGAAGGATGCACAATATGAATTTACTTTCCAAGAACTATTCTTGCGATATCGTCACCGACATCAGAAGTTCCGGCAGAGCCACCCATGTCATAGGTACGGACCTTTGCTTCAAGTATGTTAGTTTCGATAGCAGAGACAATAGTATCTGCAGCTTCCTTTTCACCGAGCTGCTCTATCATCATAGCGCCTGCCCAGATGGTAGCGATTGGGTTGACCTTGTTCATTCCCTTGTACTTTGGTGCAGAACCGTGAATTGGCTCGAACATACTGGTACCCTCAGGGTTGATATTTCCACCAGGTGCAAGTCCAAGTCCTCCCTGAACCATTGCGCCAAGGTCAGTGATGATGTCACCGAACATGTTTGGAGTCACAACAACATCGAACCACTCAGGATTCTTCACGAACCACATGGTCATTGCATCAACGTAGTTGAAGTCTGTAGTAACATCCGGGTGCTCTGATGCAACACTCTCAAATTCCTCTCTCCAGAAACCGTAGATATCAGAAAGCACATTTGCCTTGTCAACAGATGATACGTGCTTCTTGCTCTTCTCAGCAAGATCGAATGCGTACCTGATAACTCTCTGTGTACCTTCCTTTGAGATCATACCGATCTGGTAGCCGATCTCCTCACTGTCAGTCTCAATGTCAAGACCGAACTTTGCAGAGTAAAGGGATCTTGAGACTTCCAGGAGGTCCTTGCTTTCGCCTTTCTTTGCACGTCCGCCTATTCCGATGTAGAAGTCCTCGGTGTTTTCCCTGACAACTGTAAAGTCAATGTCTGCAGGGGTCTTGTCCTTTATAGGTGTCCAGACGCCCTCAAGCAACTTGATAGGACGAAGGTTCACATACTGGTCAAAGTAGAACCTGGCAGCAAGCAATACTCCTTTCTCAAGGACACCGGGTGCCACTCTTGGGTCACCAATTGAACCAAGGTAAATAGCAGAATACTTGGAAAGCTCCTTCAGGGAATCTTCTGATATTAGTTCCCCTGTTGCAAGATAATGGTCAGCACCGTGTGGGAACTCTGTCCATTCAACATCAAATCCAAATCTCTCGCCTGCAGCATCGATTACCTTGCGGCCTTCGGCAATGATCTCAGGCCCTATACCGTCTCCTGGAATTACAGGTATTTTATACTGTGTCATAATTACTCCTAAGATAGATCTTCTTGATAATTACAAAGATATGATCAGAAAGTGATCAGATAATTTGTCTCGTGTATTCGATCAGGCCACCAGCATCCATAATTCCCCTGACGAAATCCGGCAGAGGTGTTGCCTGATATTTCTCATTCTTTGTGACGTTGGTAATCTCACCTGAAGCAAAATCAACAGACAATTCATCACCATCATCTATTTTATCAGTGTCAGGACACTCAAGAAGTGCCACACCGATATTAATGGAGTTCCTGAAAAAGATACGTGCAAATGATTTAGCGATCACACAGCTTATCTTTGTTCCTTTCAGTGCAATTGGAGCATGTTCTCTTGAAGAACCGCAACCAAAATTGTTACCGGCAACAATGATGTCACCTTCTTTGACCTCTTTTGGGAATTCAGGCCGTACACCTTCAAAAGCATGTGCAGCAAGCTCTTTTGGGGTATTCATGATAAGATACCTTCCCGGAATAACAGCATCCGTATCAACATCATCTCCGAATTTCCAGACTCTTCCGTTCATATTTCCACCTGATTAAGATTATTAATGATTATCAATACTAAAGTTGAAACTATACCTTAGATATCATTATACTAAATAATACTACTGGCAAATTGATAGCTTCATAAATATTGAATTAAGTTAACTGTAAATGCTCCAGAAGCAGGTTATAACGAAAAATCATTAGTAATAACAAACCCAAGGTTAAGCAGATGGTCAGCAAGAAGGATCAAGTCATACTTTCCATGCTGCAAAATGGAGCAAGGACGCCAATATCAGAGATAGCTAAAGAAGTTAATCTCAGCGAGAACGGAGTCAGATACAGACTTGAAAAACTGGAAGACGAAGGATACATCAAAAATTATACAGTGCTATTGAATCCTAAAAAATTTGGTAAAAACACCTTTGCGATATTCAATCTGGAAATGGAGCCTAAAAAAACAAAGGAAAGTATAAAGAAACTCATGCAAATTGATGAATTCATCAAGATATACCAGACAACCGGTCAATACTCCATCAAAGCATTCGGTCTTTTCAATGATGAAGAAGAGTTGACCAGCTTCATAAACAATCATCTTCTTTACGAGATACCTGTGCAGAACTACAGTGTAGAGATCATAACCAAAAGTATCAAGGACAGTATCTATTACGTCTGATCAGAGCTTTTTGTACCATACATTCATACTTTCGATACCCCCGGAAATATTGGTATTGTTTACAAGGGTTCCGGCATAGATATAGGAATGACGTGAAAAAACCGTATTCATACCATATGACTTTGCTCTTGCAATTGTATATGCTGTTTTGATGCCCGTATCGCGCATATTAGATTCCATCTCACCCAACAGATAATAGGAATATCCTTTTCCCTGTGATTCTGGAAGTGTTGCAAAATCAGTCATTTCAACGTTGCTGTTGCTAACATCCATCTCACATGAAGAAACGGCAACGAGTTTTCCATTTTTCCTTATTCCAAAATAAACAAAATTCTCAGACATTGTCTTAAGCAAATAAGTGGCATCGCTTATTGGAAAAGGATACGTCGTGAAGACCTGCTCATACAGATCAGCCATCTCTGGCGTATCAGCTTCCCTGCAAACAATAAATCGTTCATCATCTGAAAGTTCCACATCTTTATGCACATTGAATTTTGAGATTGCAGCTTTCAGAACAGAGGTATTCTCCTGGGAATCAGGTTCCTGCATACGCGCCTGAGAAAGATACTTTGCCATGAAACTGGCATCTTCATCCCCGTTGAAGAAGCCAGGTATAAGGGCTTCTTCAATGTGATCCCTGTTCAGAAAGTATTCCTTTGCAGATACAGGTATCTTGGAAAATATCTTCGAATAATTGTTTTCCTGCGCAATTCCTTCAATAACGGATGGCAAATACTCAAAGTCATCTGTCGCAAGCTTCATGAGATACACACGGTCATTGAATGGACCATGTTGTATCAGGGAACCTGCAATCTTTTCCACCTGATCACACAATGTTCCGTCTCTCCATGCGCGCAGTATCTTCAGGAACCAGACTCAATGCATCATCATAATCGGATAGCAGACTTGCAATTCCCACTGATTTTGATTCCTTTGCCTCATCAAGTTTTAACTGTAATTTGCAGTCGTCGCACTTTCGATCACAATACACAGCTTCGTATGAATCCGGCTCTGCATATGAAGTGATCACACCCTCATAGTTTCTCAGGATAACCTTGTTCGTGGACCAGGAGATAAGATAATTTGGCATAACAGGGATCTTACCCCCACCACCGGGAGCGTCTATGACATAAGAAGGAACCGCAAAGCCACTGGTGTGGCCAATCAGGTTTTCCATTATCTCCATACCTTTGCCAACAGATGTCCTGAAATGTGTCAGGCCCTCTGAAAGGTCACATTGGTATAGATAATATGGCCTGACCCTGTTCTCTACCAGCTTATGGAAAAGTCTCTTCAGTATCCTGTAACAATCGTTCACACCTGCAAGCAGGACTGTCTGATTACCCAGCGGGATTCCTGCATCTGCAAGTTTTCGCAGGGCTGCCCTTGATGAGGCCGTGACTTCTCGCGGGTGATTGAAGTGAGTATTCACCCATACAGGATGGTGTTTTTTCAATACATCCACAAGATTGTCAGTTACACGGTACGGAAGAACAACAGGCATTCTGCTGCCTATTCTTATGACCTCCACATGTGGAATAGCCCGAATTTCTGTGAGGATCCAGTCCAGATACTCATCTGAAAGCATGAAAGGGTCACCGCCTGAGAGAAGGACATCCCTTATCTCCGGGTTGCTGGCTATATATTCAATTCCCTGAAGGACTTCATCTTTTATGGGTATTGAATCCACATCACCCACTTTTCTTTTTCTGGTACAATGCCTGCAATACATAGAACAGACGTTGCTTATATGGAAAAGCACCCTGTCAGGATACCTGTGCGTGATTCCAGGCACCGGGCTGTCGTGGTCTTCACTTAATGGATCTTCCATGTCATCGCAGGAAAGGACCAGTTCATTAGGTGAAGGGAAGGATTGCATGAATATAGGATCGTTCCTGAAATCCTCGACTTCAATGAGTGAAAGGTAGTAAGGAGTTATGGATAATGGAAATGTATCCAGTGTTTTCTCAAGTGCCTCTCTTTCATCTGCTGGAAATTTGATGTTAAGAAGCGTTTCAAATGTATCAATATCGGTGACCGAATGTCTCAATTGCCATTTCCAGTCATTCCATTTTGTGAGGGGTTCCTCAGAATCAATTCTATCTACAATATTTTGTTGTCTTGTTTCGTATGATTTCATCGAATCACTTATCAATATAGGATTTTGCTTTACAGAAGATAATGAAAAACAGAATACCTCAGAATAAATAATTCCGGTTTTTGGAATAATTGTTCACCACAAACAATTTTCTGTGGTTGATCTTCTATATTTAGATATACATGCTTGGTTCTTCATAAAGAATCTTTTATGACAATATAAAAGTTATCTGATGATTCCGCATATATGCAGGCACATTTATGCAGAAACAGAAAAAGATAGAATTAAGAGATAATTGCCGGATCATCCCCACCGTGCCAGCTAAGACGAGGCCTCATTCTTATTAGATGAGCTGCTTCCGTATTATCGTCCACAACAAACGCTGCTCCCTTTTCAGAGCCCATTTTCATGAGGGAATCACCGAAATTTTCCTCCATGTATGTCGGCCTGACAGATTCAAGGACACGTATATCATCCTGAGATGTAAGCCGATGACATATAACAATATCTGATTGTGAAAGCACATCAGGGTGTATGGAAGAGGGACGCTGGGTTGCAAGAACTAATGACAATCCCGGCTGACGGCCCTGTTTTAACCACTCATTCAACAGAATATCCGAAGCAAGAGTGTTGCCCTGAGATGGTAAGAACTGCTGGGCCTCGTCGATGAATAACCATACCATTGGAATACCTTTTTCAACATCTTTGTCGCCCATCATTATTCTTTCATAAGACCGCCTGGCTTCAAGCCTTAAATGATAGATGTTCCGGGCAATGGAACTGACCAGCGCAGACCTTACAGCCTCATTTCTTATCGTACTTACATCAATAACAGATGTAGAGCCGCCTTTTACCATATCCTCAATGCCCTCGCTTTTTTCAGCGAATATACCCCATGCCATAGCAGTTCTGAAATGATTTTCCACAGCACCTTTTGTGGTTATTTCAGAACGTTCATCTTCCATTACCAGATCAAGGATATCTTCAAAAGAGAATGCACGGTTCTTTTTCAGAACATCAATGATCCTGATGATAAGCACACCGGGCGGAGAAACTGCCTCCATACCAAACAATTTGCACCACTCATATCCAGACATTTGTGATATTGGAATAGACAGTGGCTTTACCACAATATGACGTTCTTCATAACTTCTCTGACTTCCGGCAGGTACAAAAATGTCCACATCAAAACCCCTTGACACAAGTTCCCATTCATCAATGACGGACGTTTGTATTTCATTGCCCTTGCTCAATGTCCAGAAAATTCCCATGGTATCGATGACAACAGAAGAAACATTATCTTTGATATGAACTGGAAGCATCATCAGCTCTTCCATGAGAATTGCCATTGTATAGGATTTACCATATCCCCTCTTTCCTGCAATGAATATAGCATGAGGATGATTTACATCAAGTGATACATGGGAACCGGAAGACCGGTCACGTGCAAGATACCTTCCCATGTAAAGGAGAACATCTTCACAATTTCCACCAAGGATGTATTGCTGTTTTGAAACACCTGCTGTAAAAGAACCTTCCATAGTGATTGGAAAAGTAATAGCACAGTATATATTACTTTTTATTTGGTTCTAAATTGTAAAAGTATCCATCACAGAAGATTAAAATGAGATACAGCCGACATTATAAAATAAAAGAAGAAACGTGAATAAATTGACAAAATATATATAGCCCTACCTATATGTAGGGGGACGAGGAATCTCCGTCATCACATCATTCCCCTCTGATGCATTGATTCTTAAATGTGTCATACCCCAAACTTCACCCAAACCATCATTATGTGAGGTTCCTCTTTTAATCATCTTTTATACGTGAGAGTATTCCTCTTGCAGCTAACACTCCTGTTGCTGATGAATTTATAAGATCACGTGAGAGACCGGCACCATCACCTGCAACGAACAGATCATGAATATTGGTCTGCATTGTGCGGTCAACATCTATTTTAAGCGAATAGAACTTCACCTCGGGAGCATACAAAAGGGTGCAATCTGAATCAACACCGGGAATTATTTTGCTCAGCACTTCCAGACCTTCGATTATATTCATCACGATCCTGTGAGGCATTGCCATGGAAATATCCCCTGGCGTGACATCTTTGAGGGTGTTGATAACTGCATTTCTGGAAATATGTTCTGCTGTTGACCGCCTACCCCGCCTCAGGTCCCCAAGCCGCTGCAAAACAGGTTTGCCGCCACCAATCGTGGTTGCAAGTTTTGCCACTGATTTTGCATATTTGATAGTATTTTCCATAGGTCGTGTCAGTTCCACATGCACGAGGAATGCAAAATTAGTATTCTCAGATTCCTTACTATGCATCGAATGCCCATTTGTTGCAACAAAACCCTCATATTCTTCCTTCACAACAAAACCATGTTCATTTGTGCAGAAAGTCCTTACAAAGTCATCATACCTGCGTGTATATATGTGGAACTTAGGGTCATGATTTATCCTGGTAATGGGGTCCATGATAATAGAAGGAACTTCCACACGTACTCCTATATCAACTCCGCTGTATGAATATTTTATTGAATGGCGATTCACAAGACCATCCATCCATTCATAACCCACTCTTCCCGGAGCCAGTATAGTATACCTGGAATTGATCATCCGGTTTTCCAGAAGCACACCATGGCATTTGCCCTTATCTACAAGGATATCTTTCACTCTGGATTCAAGAAGAAAGGAAATTCCCTTTGATCCAAGATCATCCTTCATGCTGGAAATAAGAGCCGTAGAATAATCCGAACCTATGTGTCGCTGTTTTATATCTATAAACCTGGCACCTGCAGAAGCAGCTCTGCGCTTTAGCATATCTGCATCACCACCTGAAGCAATATAGGATTCCTGAGGTACACCATATTTCAGATATATACTATCGACATACTCCACAAGTTCCCAGGCACTTTCGTCATCACCGGTCTGATCTGCCAGATTTCCACCGATGTCAGGCCTCAGGTTCAGCGTCCCGTCAGAATAAGCACCTGCACCACCAACGCCGCAAAGAATGGAACATGGAGTACAATGTTCACATGATAACACAGAGGACATCGGACAATGTCTCTTATCGATGTCCTTGCCTGCATCCACTACAAGTACTTTCAGATCAGTGCCTGTAAGCTCATAAGCTGCAAAAAGTCCTGCAGGCCCTGCGCCCACAATCACAACATCATAATCGTCTGTTGCATTAGAAATAGTACCACACCCATGGTCCCCGTCAGAAAAAGAGGACCATAGATATTATTGTAAGTATTAGGATAAGATTTTATCCAGCTGACCGGTGGAACTTGCGATCTTAATTTCCTGAGCTATTCTTTTGCCGGTGGAAAGATCCGGTTCGATGAGGTCAGAATAAGGTGAGCCTGCAAGATATAGGTTAGTACCTGCAACTATGCGGGCGGATATTTCAAAGACCTTGATCTCAAGCTTGTCCGTAACTACGGTTTCCAGACAGAAAGGACCGATCATACCGTCAAAGAGCTCTAAAGACTGCTCAACCACTTTTTCACCAATACTGAATATCTTTGGCAGCAGTGATTCTCTTGCAACAAGAGGAACATTTCCTGTTACCACATAGGTTGGAATGATATCTGCCTCTGCAAGTTCACGTGGTGAACCAAGCCTGAATATCTCATCAGCGTTAGATTCCACTCTGCGGTCCATGCTAAGCATTTCAAGGATACCGGTGCTTAATTTATAGCCATCTTCCCTCAGCGGGGAATAGAAGAAGTGAAGGTAATATCTTGTGCCCACAATGAATTCCTGGATAGTGAATTTCTCATTGGGATCAACGTGTTCCTTGAACTCTTCATAGTTCTTGGCCACAAAGAAACCACGTCCTCCTTTTGCGCCGTGGTACTTGACCATAACAGGGCCATTGATCTCCTCAGGTTTAACAAGCTTTGGCATCTCAAGACCTGCACCTTCCAGCCACTCGCGTTCCATTTCCCTGTCAGATTCCCATTCAAGAACCGCCCTGTTACCAAAGGTAGGGATAGCCATTTCAGCAAATGCGTCAGTGCCCATGTACTCTACAAAGGAACCGTGTGGAATGATAATTGCGTTCTTTGACCTGAGTTCATCGAGGATGTTTGGTATGTCCGCGTAACTCTCAATAACGATGAATTCATCCGGTTTTGCCAGTGGAAAAGCATCATAGAATCTTGGAGGTTCTTTTACACAGATTCCTATGGTCTTGAAGCCTTCCTTTCTTGCACCGTAGAATATCTGAAGGCTTGAGTGAGAACAAACAGTAGCAATGCTCAGAGCATTCAGATCGTAGTTCTCAACAATTTCCATTATTCGTTCTTTAGTAATCATAGTGTAATAGCCCCTAGAATTTATCCCATATTGTTCTAGCTATTCTTTAACTTTACGAGTTACATCTGATATAGTGAAGACTTCAAACAGAATTGAAGTTAAAGGAAACAATATAAGCCAATGTTTGTATACTGGATTATATGGGAGATAACGACGAAAGTACATATTCTGAAAAAGTGCTCATTGTACCCCTCAATGAGGATTCAAAAAAGATCACCCAGATACTTTCCAATGAAAAAGCAATGAAGATGCTTGAGATTCTTGCAGACAAGCCAATGTCTGCCAGTGATGTAGCTGAAAAACTTGATATTCCGCTTACCACTGTCAAATACAACCTCGACGGACTAATTGAAGTGGACCTAATAAAGGTCAGGGAAACAAAGTGGAGTCGCAAGGGAAGAGAGATAAAGATCTATGAGCCTGTGCAAAAACTGATAGTTGTAGCACCAGGAGGCATGAAAAACGACAGATCATCCATCATAAGCATGCTGAAAAAATACCTGGGCCTTATTGCAGGAGCTGTTTTTGCGGCCACTGGACTTGAGGCTATAACAAGAAGCTTTAGTTTGGGAGCAGGGCCTTCAATAGCACAGGATACTGCCACAGCACCAATGTTTGATGAAGAGCCAATGGCATTCATGGCCAAGGATATTGCCCCGGAATTTGAAACACCTGAAGTAGAAGTTGAAAATTTTGCAGGGGCTGAAATGCCCGTAGATGATTCCGCCATGGGTGTTGCTGTCGATGAACAGACAGTTTCAGCAGATATCACGGATTATGACGTACCCACCGAATCATTTAGTTCAGATAGTTTACCGGTTGATGGCGCAAGCCCGGAGATACTTGCAGCATCTGCGCCAAATGGAACAGATGCAGGAGCCGATCTTTTAAGAGAAGGCATAATCCCAAATGCCACAAACCAGACTCATGCAATACCTGCGTCAAATACATTCACTGATAACATGACTGCTATGGCAGAACCTGCATCAGGAATATTCCAGCAGGGAATTCTGTCACATGTCAGCATATGGTTTTTCTTTGGATGCATTTTCGTTATCGCTTTGTTGTTCGTAAGAGAAATGTATTATAGAAAAAAGAACATATGAAGCCAGAGTGAATGGTATGAGAATTGCTCTGAAAATAGCATATGTAGGCACCGGATATCATGGATCGCAGGTTCAGCCGGATGTTGCAACAATAGAAGGCGAGCTGTTCAATGCGCTCACGCAGCTTGAGATAATAGAAGACCCGAAATCTGCCCGTTTCTCAAGTTCCGGAAGGACAGATGCAGGAGTACATGCCAGGGAACAGGTAGTGGCATTTAATACAGACAAGCCTAACCTCGCCATACCAAGGGTGATAAATTCCAAGCTCCCAAACTCAATATGGGCATGGTCATATGCAGAAGTTCCCGATGACTTTGATCCGAGAAGATGGGCGGTCAGCCGTAAGTACCGATACATCATGAGCGGGGAACAATACGATATTTCCAAGATAAGGGCTGCTTCCAAGATTCTTGTGGGAGAACATGATTTTGCAAACTTCTGCAGTAAAGATGAAGACAAGAGCACAGTCCGCAATGTCGAAAGAATAGATGTACGTGTAAGCGGAACCCTGACAAAGATCGATATACAGGCTAACAGTTTCCTCTGGAACATGGTCAGGAAGATCGTTTCTGCCCTCACAATGGTGGGAAGCGGAGTCAGGGATGAGGAATGGCTTAATCAGATGCTTGACCCCGAATCTTACGAGGAGGGACTGGAACCTGCTGCTGCATACGGACTAACCCTTATGGAAGTAGAATATCCTCAACCTATTGAATGGTGTGAGGATGGTTATGCCATACGAAGGGCTAATGAGAATGTACATGATTACCTGGTGCGCCACCGTGTCATGGCAGAAGTGATGGACCATCTGGTCCCTAAAGAATGAACTTTACTTTTTTTATTACTACAAATGCATCTCCAGGCAAGTATCAAAGATATGGTCATAGACTATGAGTTAATACGCAGAGATGTAAAAAATCCCAGACTTGAGTTCCGGGACCAGCAATTGTACCTTATAGTCCCGCATGCACACAAGGACCATGAAAAGGTCATTCACAGGCATAGGAGATGGATCTACAACAGGTTTTCCCGGGTTCAGAAGTTAAGAGAAATATCAAAGGATGTTGAGCTGGTGGCAGGCAGGTCAGTCGAGGAGCTAAAGGAACTTGTAAACTCCTTTGTCGCAATGATCGGGAATGAACTCGGGGCAAAGCCACAAAGAATCGGGTTCCGAAAAATGAAAACTAAGTGGGGAAGCTGCAGTTCTAAAGGAAACCTGAATTTTAACAGTCACATGAGGCACCTGCCAGACAGGATTATCGAATATATCGTATTCCATGAGATGGTACATCTCATCGAACTCAACCACAGCCATCGGTTCTGGAATCACGTCAAAGAACGTTTTCCAGATTATAAAGAATACGAGACACTGCTTGCAGCATACTGGTCACTCATACAGAAGCAATGTACTGGTCAGTCCTTATAAAGAACCGTGAATGTCCTTGTTAGGCTCTTGTGAACTTTCTGCGTGAATACATCCGCAACTCTGAAACCTGCATTCTCTGCAAATTCTATCACCTTGATCTCTGATACAACCACTGCAAGTTTTCCCTGTCTGAGTACCCTGTACATCTCGCCAAATGAATCACTATACAGGTGATGCAGGGATTCTGCCTTTATGGCTGCTGAACGGCCATATGGAGGATCGGTCACGATTGCATCGACACATGAATCCTTGAGAGGAACGCGGCACGCATCGCCCACCAGCAGGGAATAGTCAGTGTTATATTCATCAAGGTTCAGCCTGGCACCATGGGATATCTTATGGCGGACTTCGATGCCAATCACATGAGCACCTACCAGTCCTGCTTCCACAAGAATACCAGCCGTACCGCTAAAAGGATCAAAAAGGGATTCTCCATCCTTTACCTGTGAAATATTCACCAGTGCCCTTGCAACTCTGGGCATGAGCACTCCCGGATAGAAAAATGGTTTTTTATGTGGCGCACGGTGCTCATATGCACCCCTGTCAACAGAGGCTACAATTGTACCAAGGATTGCCCTGTCAGTCATTATTAAACGAAATGTTATATCAGGATTCTTGAGATTTGCTCGGAACCCTTTGCGGAAAATACTGCCACCAAGCCTGCCTTCAATATATTCCCTGTTGACATCACCGTGATGCCTGATTCTTTTTGCGCGCACAACGTATGTCTGACCTTCGGACAAATGTCCTGACAGATCTGAGGCATCGCACATAGAAATAATGGAATCATTGTCCATGTCACAGATTCCCACTACTTTCAGTATATGATGGGACATGGCGAGCCGGTCTGCGATAAATACAAGCTTCTCATCGACATCCTCGCCTTCAATATCAAGAACGAGGCACTGATCAAAGAAAGCATGCTCCCTGTACTCAAGACCTACCATTGAAAGACATGCAAATACCTCTTTACATGGCAGGACGGCGTGCTCCCCGGATAACTCAAAAGCATACAGCATAATAACTGCAATAGAGAATAGAAGTACTATTTAAAGCGTTTCAATGAATGGCCGGATAAAAACAAAATAGGAAATGTGTGAGGAGTCAGAACATCAGTTCCAGTGCTTCTCTCCCTGTCATGCCTACTTTGATACCAAGGTCTATGGCTTTCTGGGTAGCACCAATAACAAGTGCCTGAAGTACATCATCAAAGGTACTGACACCTTTTACCTTAACTGCAACATCACCAAGGGCACCTGCTGATTCCATATCCAGATAACCGCACATAACAAAGCCCTTGTCTGCCCTGATCACAAGCAAAGGAGCATTCTGCATCTGGAAACTAAGGCCCAGAGCCGATCCATTATCAAGTTCTATTTTCTCGACCAGCATATATAATCACTGATTCCATAGTGTATTTAAGAGACATTAACTCTATCGGAGTTTAACATTCCAAGTAACCTGTCAGTAAATCCCGGGAATATCGTATCAAGTAGTGAGGAATCCACTTTTGAAGTATTGACAGGTGTCGCTTCTACTATAATTTCTTCTTTTTCCTGAACAGGTGGTTCTTCAATTGAGAAATCAATGACAAGTTCTCCTGTAAATCCAAACTTACCGGAGATGCTTGTCCCTTTTGAGCTTTCTTCTATAGATTTGTCGTCAATGCCTTCCACAGATATCAGCTTCATTCCTGCAGGAATATTTATGACTACATCCGTCCCGGGTTCGCCCTGGAACCACATGTGTGAACCGGATTCTGAAAGTGGTGTTTTGAAATTATAAAATGCCTGATACTTGTTGATTATGTCTTTTTCCCCGCTAACAGGTCCGATAAGTTCAGTGGACATATCGGATTCCACTCTCAAAAGAGTCACATTCTTTGAGGAATTGTCTATTTTCACATCCATATTATTCTCTATAGACTTCTGAAATGACTTGCTGGTACTTACATCGGCTTTAAGTAATTCCCATGCACTGACAAATCTATCATTGTCCCCGAATTCTACATCAATGAAGGCTTTGAATATCACTGACCGGTCACCGGAATATGTTTCAGTGTATTCCCAGACCATGCTGTCGGCATTTACATTGATGTTGTTATCCCATTCATATGCAGCACTTGCCGGAATGGAAAACATTGAAAATAATACGATGAACAATAATAGATTTTCAATCCTCAATCTTATCTCATCCCGTTTTTTATAGGGTTGTGACTTCACACCCGTCGTCTGTGACAATGACTGTGTGCTCTGTCTGGGAAACCATTCCACCACCTACTTCCTTGAGTACGGGATATGAATGGATAATCCCCGCCTTTTCAAGTTGCATCAGGGCAAAATCGAGCTGTGGAGTCTTAAGCCATCTTTTTGCGAATGGAAGCGTCCTGTATGGTTCGAGCTCCTTAAGGAGAGCTCTTGCAGCTGGCAAGCGTACAGGTTTTCTGTTTATGACCTGGAAGATCTCTGTGAGGGAACCATCCACTACTTTCCCAACACCATCTGTTGCAAAGGGCTCTATAGCTATGAAGTCACCTGTTTTAAGTACAACACCTTTGCTTACCCGCCTATTTGGTATACTGGGATGTGCGTGAGGGATATACTGTGCAAGCCCATGTCCGGTAAGGTTTCCTACAGGCTTATAACCGTGAGCCATAATCGCATCCTCTATGGCGGCACCGACGTCTGCCGTATCAACGCCGTTTTTGACAGTATCGATAGCAGCTTTAAGGCCTTCCTCAGAAGCCTTCACAAGGTCTCCGTAGTTGCCCGAAAGGTCGATCGTAATGGCAGAATCTGCGATGTAACCATCCACATGAACCCCAAGATCAAGTTTTATCACATCCTCACCAAAGACAGTTTCATCTCCGGCAAGTGGGGTTGCATGTGCTGCCTCATCGTTACGGGAGATATTACATGGGAAAGCCGAACCATCTGCTCCAAGCTCGACAGCCCTGTTCTCCACAAAATCGGCAATTTCAAGCAGGCTGACACCTACCTTTATTTTGTCTCTTGCCTCACTTCTTACCTGTGAGAGTATCTTTCCTGCTTTGACATATTTATCGATGATCTCTTCGATATCCTTTACTTTATCAACCATTTGAAATCTCCTTTAAGCACTTGTTGTCTCAGGACTAATATACGAATTTCTTTTCCATCTCTGTGAGGTTCTCAAAACCATCAGATGTCACAAGAACCAGGTCCTCGAGACGTATGCCTCCAACATCGGGATAGTATAATCCCGGTTCGATTGTGATGACATTCCCTTCTTCAAGTTCAACATCACTATTACCTACAAAAGGAAGTTCATGTATCTCAAGTCCCACACCATGCCCCGTGGAATGGATGAAACCTACATTTGAACCTTCCCTGATAGTATCATATCCTCTCTCTTTGAAAACATCACAAACCGTGTTGTGTATGTCACTGCATTTGACACCCGGCTTTACCATTTCCGTTCCGGCTTTCTGTGCTGCAAGAACAGCTTCATACATGTCCGCGAGCTTCTCGGAAGGTTCACCTTTAAGCACCGTCCGGGTCATGTCGGCATAATATCTTTCCCTTTTGCTGCGGGGGAAAATATCTATGACAATGGGCTCATTGGCCCTGAGAGGACCCGTACCTTCCCAATGAGGATTTGCAGAACCGGTCCCACCGGCAACTATGGTGCTTTCTGCCTCACAGCCATGTTCAAGAAGAGTTATATCAATTTCCTTGCGAATCATTTCAGATGTCAGGGCAAAGCCATGGTAATTGAGTACGCCTTCAACATCTTCAGACTTTCTGACCATCTCAGCTGCTGCTTTCATTGCTTTATTACAGGCATCCTGGACTTTTTTTATTATTGCGATCTCTGAAGGATCCTTTCGTGAGCGCAACTGGGCAAAAGGACTTTTGATGGCTTCTATGGAAAAACCCTCTTCTTTAAGAGTCTGGGCAACATGATATGGAAAATTCCGCGGAACTGCTACCCTTCTTGCGCCTTCCTTTTGCAGAATCTCTGCAAGGCAGTCACAATATGCAAGAGCCGGGTCTTTTCTTTCCTTTACTTTTGACCTGTAGTCACAACCCTGTAATGTACGGATATCAGACACCCTGGACTCGATCTCTGCCCTGCCTTTCTCCATATCAGAAACAAGTATTGTTTCAGCACCATCTTTCGTATAGAAGTACGCAAACTCGTCTGAAGCGAAGAAGCGGGTTGCATAATAGATGTCTGCATTGTTCGAATTCCCGACCATCAGATATGAATCTGATTTGTGGCTTTCCAGCGCTTTGGAAATATCAATGGGAACCTTTGTTGAAGTCATAATATTATCTAGTAGTTACTAGTACAAAATTGTTATCAAATGTAGAGCTCAAAAAGGTAACAGGAAATCCAGGATAGTCGAACCAGTCATACATCAGATATATTCCATGTACACAGCATTGTGGGTGATACTACATATTACCTGTTTTTGTGCCCATAAACATTCGATGTATCCACATCCACATTATATACAGCTCCATAAATAGCAAGTATTATGCACAACGCAAACCAATACGTTTCGCAATTTGCAAATATACCTGATTTCCTTAAAGATGTCAAATATATCATATTGTTCTACGTACTTGGTGATTTCCTGACAACTGCCCAGGCACTTAACTATGGGTTTGAAGAGAATAATTTCCTGGCCATGGTGTTCCAGAACTATGGCGTAGAGTCACTTCTGGTTCTGAAGGCATTTTTCCTTTTTATTGTTTACTGGAATTACAGAATACTTAGAGAATCAGATTCAAAGTGGACAGATCTCCTGTGGGTAGTATCCAGAAAAAGTATCGCGATTGTTGGTTTGTTCCTGGTGGTGAACAACCTTATGGTCATTTTCATGGAATGCAGCTTGCTGCAGGTAATCCATACAATGACTTTTTAACTTCCTCTAAAACGGAAAAACGATAGAAAAACGGCAAATTCCACCATTTTTCTTTTTCATTCTGCTGTTTTGTAATTTGATTACGCTTTTCTAACCACATACCTACAAAGGAAAAAAATAACCTCGTATGAAAGTGTTATTGCAACAAAAGAAAATAGATTAATTTCGATGAGATTAGTATATTTGATCTGGCAAGCTCATCTGACAAACGCTGAGAACAGACCCAGACTTATCATCAGTAAAAAATATACGGATACCAGAAGTACAATTCTCAGTATTGTAGAAGTACCTTGCTTACTAAACATAACTGTCTTTAAAATAGATGAAATGATATAAATAGTTTTTTCGCAGTGAGAAACTTATGCCTGTATCAATCCCTACTAACATCTGACTTACAGGCAGGAATCGATGATTGTTGAAAAGATAGTATTTTATCAGGAAACACAAGACATCTAAAGATGACACGTAAACAACTTTTTATTTATTCCAGGTTTGAGTTTCCTTTGAATAAAGAAAGAATCAAGCATCAATAGCCGACCATTCCTGCCAATAATAAAAAGAATGCCATCATTAAGACATAGGCAAGAACAACAAATACTATTTTTGTTGTACTGCATTTACAATGTTCATTCATATATACCATTTAAAAGCACGCAAGTGAGGTAGAAAAAGTGATGCACTATATGCTTTTATTTTAACGTACATATAAAATGCCCTGTAGATTAAACAAATTATAAAATAAAACAAGAGTAAAACTCAATGATTAGAAATTAAAGAAAAAAGAACCCGGATAAACCGGGATTGAGGTTTTAACGCCCGAACCGGGATTCGAACCCGGGTCGGAGCCTCGACAGGGCTCCATGATAGGCCTCTACACTATTCGGACATTTTGCAAGTTTTCGCTTGTGAGCACCCCTAAAAGGCGATGCTTGTATATAAAGCTTTTCCATGATTTTGGAAGTCCCGCCTCCCAGACTCGAACCGGGGACATCGCGGTGCCTGCGCGTAATGTGATCATATCACATGAATCAAACTACAGCCGCGCACTCTACCACTGAGTTAAGGCGGGTCTAACAAATCATGCTTCAGCACGACGATGCCGTGCGATGCAACACTCCAATACGCACAATCATACTTAGCTCTTTCGCCGAAAAGTGGGCATGAACAGAACGAGCATATAAATCAAAGACAAAAACGAAGTTCAATAGAAACAAAGAACAAGAACAACAAAATAAAATTTAAAAGAAGTCCACCCTGAATTCAGGATGAACTTTAATGTCAATATCAGAAAGTATCCAGTTCGCCGTTAATAACCATCTTGGTTATCTTTGTGACATCAGCAAGCCACTCATCCATAACAACTTCGGTTTCTGCCCTTATGGAAGCAAAGTTTGCGCCGTCTTCAGGAATGATCTGTGCACTTGCCACAAGTGGCTGGTCTATTGGCTGACCAATCTGGGAAAGCAGCTTAATGTAGACATCCTGAACCTCAGGAACAGCCTTCACAATATCCTTTGCCATCTGGGTGGAAAGCAGGTTATAGATCTTGCCGATGTGGTTAATAGGATTCTTACCACTGGTCGCTTCCATACTCATTGGCCTGTTAGGAGTAATAAGGCCATTGCAGCGGTTACCTCGGCCAACTGAACCATCATCACCCATTTCAGCAGAAGTACCTGTCACAGTCAGGAACACAGACTCACACTTAAGATTGTCTGCGGCATTTATGAAGGTTTTAACATTACGCTCTGTACGCTTAAGCGCAAGATCGGTCACATAATCTGCCATCTCTTCCTTAAGATTGAGATAGTGATCCAGATCGTCAATATGCTTACCAACCATTCCACAGCATATTGTAAGGTTGATATCATTCCCATCTCTCAGACCCATGACCTTAATATCAGTTCCAATACCCGGAATCTTCTTTTTCAGATCAGTTACCAGCATTCTCTCTGACTCGTAGACAATCTGTTCAAGTTCTGAAAAAGGAGCATGACCGACACCAAATGAAGTGTCATTTGCCATTGGGATCCTGTCCCTGTTAAAAACATCCCTAAGGTCTGATGAACCGGTACCAAGTTTACAATCTATTATGATGTCACTTTCGAGGTCGATATCTACTATGGTAGTCCTGAGGTATTGTCTTGCTGCCCTCAGAGCAACAGACTCTGCAGGGATCTCCACGCCTTCGAACTCCTTGGTTGCCCTTCCCACAAGCAGGGTGTATATAGGCTGGATGACCTCTCCACCACCAAACTGTGGGTTTGATCTTCCTGCCACAATCTGAGTCTCATCAGTATTGTGGTGAAGAACTACACCGCATTTATTGACATATTCCTTGCACAATGCACGGCTAACTGCTTCTGCAAGACCATCGGAGATACTGTCAGGGTGTCCCACACCCTTTCTCTCCACAAGTTCGATTTGCTGTTTTTCCACCGGCGTTTCAATCAGGTGTTCAACTTTGATGTTTCGCATCATTATTAATCCTCAATAATATCAATTAAGAGACAAATGAAAGATAAGGATACATAATTGAAGTTAATTATGTATCCTTCGCTATACCTAGAGATTATACAATATATAATAATATCCGTCCATAATGATAACCCTGAGTTATATTCGCGCTTTTATTAAATTCACAAAACGGAATATAAGTCCAGCGTGAAGTCTATATGCTATAAAAGTCTTTCAAAGAACGTTCAATTGATACTGATTATAATTTCACAGAAGGATCCACATGATACGTATTGCAATACCCAATAAAGGGCGCTTACATGACCCAACCGTAAGTCTCCTCAAAGAGGCAGGATTGCCTGTACTTGAAGGAGGGACAAGGAAACTTTTTGCCAAGACAACAGATCCTGAAATCACTTACCTGTTTGCAAGAGCCGCAGATATTCCAGAGTATGTACAGGATGGTGCCGCCGATGTGGGCATAACCGGTTTGGACCTTATACATGAAACCGAATCTGATGTTGAGATATTACTGGACCTTAAGTTTGGAGGAGCAAATCTCGTCCTTGCCGTACCGGAAGATTCTCCTATAACCTCTGCAAAAGAGCTTGAAGGAATGCGTGTTGCTACCGAATTCCCCAATATTACTGCCAAGTACTTTGAGAATCAGGGAGTGAAAATAGAAGTCATTAAAGTAAGCGGTGCATGCGAAATGACCCCTCACGTAGGAATCGCTGATGCCATTGTGGACATCTCCAGCTCAGGCACCACTCTTGTCACCAATCATCTCAAAATGATAGAAAAGGCATTCACATCATCAGTCTACCTTATTGCAAATAAGAAGACAACGGAAAACAACGATAAGATAGGACAGATCAGGACCGCTGTCGAGAGTGTCCTGAGAGCAAAAGGAAAACGTTACCTGATGATGAATGTACCAGCTGATTCACTGGAAATTGTCAAGAAAGTCCTACCAGGAATGGCAGGCCCCACTGTTATGAAAGTTGAATCCGATGATTCTATACTTGCAGTGCATGCCGTTGTTGATGCAGGTAGTATCTTTGCCACAGTGGATGAACTCAAGAAGGCAGGTGCTAAAGACATACTGGTAGTGCCTATCGAGAGAATGATGCCCTGAGGTAGCATGAGCTTTGAAGTTATCCCTGCCGTTGATATGAGAAACGGCAAATGTGTACAGCTTGTCCAGGGCGTTCCCGGCAGCGAGATGGTCTCTATAGATGACCCAGTAGCAGTAGCCAAAGACTGGGTATCTCAGGGTGCAAAGACCTTACACCTCATAGACCTTGATGGCGCCATTGACGGAAAACGCAACAATGCCCAAATCATCGAAAAAATAGTAGAGGAATGCAAACCTCTTGGAGTGGAGATCCAGGTTGGCGGAGGAATACGCTCTTTTGAAAATGCGGCAGACCTGCTAAAACTCGGGGTTGACAGAGTTATACTCAGCACTGCAGCCATGAATAATCCACAACTTATCAAAGAGCTTGCAGATGCATTTGGAAGCAAGCACATCAACGTTGCACTTGACTCCAAAAATGGCAAAGTGTCTATTGAAGGATGGCAAAAGCAATCCGAATTCACAGCTGTTGAAATGGGGATAAAGTTTGAAGAACTGGGAGCCGGAAGTATCCTCTTCACAAATATAGATTCTGAAGGATTGTTGCAGGGAGTAAACACCACACCTACCGAAGAACTGGTTAATTCAGTCGGCATTCCGGTAATCGCATCCGGCGGAGTTACAAAGCTGGATGACCTAATTGCTCTGAAAAAGACAGGCGCAAAAGCAGTTGTTGTCGGAAGTGCATTATACACAGGAAAGTTCACACTTCCAGAAGCAATAAATATTATCAGTGAAAATTTATAAAATAATAGAATGACCAGGTGCATCCATGAGAAAAGCAAACATATCACGTAAAACCAGCGAAACCGATATCAACATCGAGCTGGAGCTTGACGGAGAAGGCATTGCAGACATCAGCACTGGTATTGGATTCTTCGACCATATGCTCACTGCATTCACAAAACATGGCAACTTCAATCTCACCGTAAAAGCTACCGGCGATCTGGTAGTTGATGATCACCACCTCATAGAGGATACTGGAATCGTTTTGGGGCAGGTAATTGCAGAAGCACTTGCTGACAAAGCCGGTATTGCAAGATTTGGTGAAGCACGCATACCAATGGATGAAGCACTGGCAAGTGTGGCTCTTGATCTTGGAGGACGCAGTTATCTTGTAATGGATGCAGAGTTCAAAGCTTCGAAAGTGGGAGAATTCAGCACACAAATGGTAGTTCATTTCTTTGAAGCCATTGCCCAGAACTCAAAAATAAATATGCACGCTCATGTTTATGGTGACAATGACCACCACAAGATAGAAGCACTCTTTAAGGCATTTGCTTATGCCCTTCGAAGAGCTACAGTCATTGAAGGAAAAGGTATTAAAAGCACCAAAGGTGTGCTTTAAACCTAGAATATATAGTTTCAGTCCTACTGGAACTTACTCCTTAATTTATCATAGAAGGCCTGTTCTTTTCCCTCTGTCTTTTTTGAGAGCCTTTCAACTATCAGTTCAGGGGTGCTTTTTGCAATATAATTATAGCGAGGACTTCTGTCCACTATTAAATTAAGATCAGCATCCAGCCCACTTGCCTCTATTCCGTCAACTCTGATATCACAGGTCGTATTCTCCATTATCTGCTCTGAAAGATGCGATACAAATATAGACATGGTACTGTTGTTCTCAGTTAGCACCTCAAGAATACCAGCCATTATCTTTGCAGAAGCCCCCGGTTCGGTGATCGATTCAAGTTCATCCGCAAGCACAAATTTTGCAGAATCATCAGCCACCACGGAAAACTCGGTAAGAGTCGTTTCGAATGCACCTGCATCCAGAGTGCCTTTGGATTTGGCAAAGTAGTACATAGACTCAGTAAGAGACAGTTCCATATGCCCTGCAGGAACAGGGAATCCCATATGTGCAAGGATAATACTCTGGGCAAGAAGTTCCAGAAGAGAGGTCTTACCTCCTGAATTCACACCACTCAAAAGCACAACCCTGCTGGCCTCATCTCTGGGACTCAGGCTGTTCTCTCCCACCGAATAATCAATTGGTACTACATCACCATGCCTGGAAAGCAGGAAAAGGTTCCTTCCACCATTAAAACCAATCCCTGTGTGTTCCACAATTTCCGGCATCATAAGATTGTATTCCTGGGCAAAAGTACCGATAGCAAATCCTACATCGAAATCGAGTACTTCACGAACCATCTCCCGGACAATTTCCCTGTAAGAAGACAATATGCGGGAAACTTCGCGCTTGTGATTGAATTTTCGTTTCAGGGATTTTGTCTTCAGATGTTGTTTTAAAGCATTGAGTTTATCAACGTCAGCTTCAACAGGATGCATTATCTCTTCCGGGAAAAGAGAATCAACCATTAATCTTTCTTTCCTCTCAAGCTGAAGTTCATTGCATATCCTGTCTGTACATTCTTTTACAATAGAATGATAACTCTTGTGAAGCTTCTTTCCAAGCATCTCTTTCAGCTCAATTGTACCATTCATCACCTTCAGCATATCCTGTCCACTGAGAGTCATCTGACTATTCTCAAGACAGGAATTAAGACTATCATTCAAAAAGCGGACTGTTTCTGAAACGGTTGAACTAAGCTTATCTATAGCATCGGAAACCCTGTCCACCTCTTCATCCGTACCATGAGCAATATCACCATTCTCATCAATTAAAGCCAGCGTGGAAGCAAGCAACTCAAGTTTATCGTCGTCCATTCGGTCAAAAAAATCAATTCCCCTGGAACGAAGCAACCTTATCACTTTGATAGAAGATTCCAGTGACTTGAGATTTCTGGAAAATGCAACTATTTCCTTTTCAGGTATAACCTTGAAATCATCTATTTCCTGCATGTCAGAAAAGAACTCAGGCTCCACGTCTTCAGGAAGATCGAATGACAGGTAATCATCACCTACAACGATGACCTGGGAAAAGCCTCTTGAAACATCAATAAATTCGGAAAGGGAGCGCGCAAAATTCACATCGACCAATCCTGCAAAACGTTTTCTGGCATATTCGTAACTATCCTGGTCAGATGTTATGATAACCCTGTCACGTACCTTAGGACACTGGTGTTTAAAATTGAGTTGAGTCGTCTTTGACAACAGATCAACAATAGTCTCATCAGTTTCCAGCAATTTGGCAGTTTCCATGTAATATGAAACCGATTCACGCACCTTCATTATCTTTTCGACTTTGGCAGAAGGATACGGGAAAAAAATATGCAGTTTGTCCCTGGAATATCGAGTGTGTGCAAACTCCTTGACAAGGTCAAGCAATTTCTCATACACATCCATTGACTCCTTGGTCCTTAGAAAATCAGAGACATTTACACCTTCAACCCTGGAAGCGACATCCTGCATCAGAGATATGGCATAACGCTGGCCAACGCCTTCTACCTCGGAAATACTTGCTATATCCCCGGCAAGTATAGCATCAAGTGCCTGGTTCTCACTACCGAAATGATCTACAAAACGTTTAGACATTTTATCCCCAATACGAGGAATATCCTGTAAGGTCCTGACTTCAGCTAACATTATACCTCCAATTAGGATACGAAATTATCCAGAGTGCAGTTTGCAATCCCTCTTTCAACTTTGTACCTATCCCTTTCCGACATCCCACTCATAGATGCTGAAGCCTTAGGCTGCAGTTTTTTAGCATGGCTTTTGTTTCTTCGATTCGGGATCATCTGTGAATCATAGTACATATCCCACATATCATCGACCTCATCACGTCCATTGGAGAACTCCAGACTTCCTGCCAGTGAGGAGGGAACCTTTGTGAAATGTTCAAGACCTACGTGTCTGCCATTACCGATCCATGCAATTTCCCCCTCGATAACTGAAACGGGAAGGTCGGGGTTCTTCCTTGCAAGCCAGCGACAGAACATATCCCCTATCTGATGTGGTGAATCGACTTTAACAGACAGTACCCCATTCACAAAATAGGGACGTGCAAACATGCATAAACGATGATATGAACGGGTTACATCACGCATGAAATTGTAGTATTTCTTGCCGGTGATACTCTTCCCGGAATAAAGAAGATCAACATTATCTTTACAGGAACATAGAAAACGAACCAGTTCAACAGGTGATGAACTTCTATGTCTCAATACCATGGCTATGTATCCTTCAACGTCAGGGTCACGCTGGAACATTCTTGAACCCTGTTTTCCAAATATGTTGCGAACGAGTGTTGTTGTGTCTGCAATACCTCTGAAACCAAGCACCTTCACCTCATCAACGCCAGCGAAATCCATTTTTTGTTGCAGCCCATCTTTATCCTTTGCAGAGATAAGATCACAATTCGGATCTTCCATGAGTTCTGCACAGGCAAGCAGAACACCCCCGACATTTTCCCTGAAGGCTACTATCATGCACCCACCCCTGCAAAAGAAAAAAGATTAGTCTGTTTCTTTCCATTTATCGAGATAAATGGTCGTGCGCGGGCCAGCACAATACCCATGCGTGAAAGTTCCTTTTCTGATGCTATAGGTCTTGACTGCATGATCCTGTTCGCACCGACAGGACCAATTCCAGGTACTGTAAGCAATTCATCCCTGCTTGCAGAATTTATGTCCACCGGGAACATATCAGGACGACATGATGCAAGAAGCATCTTTGGATCAGCATTGCAGAGAAAACCATTATCATCGAGGACATGATCCAGATCATTTGCGGTCAAACCATAGTCCTTTAAAAGATAAGAGGTCTGATACAGCCTTGTTTCCCTCCACTGGGGAGAAGGCTCATTATTTTCAAGAGGCGTGAACGGGACCGGATCAAAACTCATGAAATATGGCCTTCTTAATTCATATTGGTCCATGAACTTCTCGACAGTTCCAATGATCTCCCTGTCAGATTCCTGCAGGGCCCCTACAACGAATTGAGTGTCATTAGCACCAATGATGCGACCTCTGGAGCCTGCATCACGCCTTTTTTTATTAATAAGGTCCCGTGTCCACTGTAAGCGTTGAAGCACATCATTTTGGTAATCAAAATTCGGACATATTTCTGAATAGTTCAGTGAACTTGTAGTCTCCGCATTCACACCAAACTTATTTGCACAATCTGCAATTTCCTCAAGCAGGTACTTCGGAGTACCGGGCATCACACGAATATGGATATAACCGGTAAATCCCTGACCCCTGAGAAGTCTTGCAACCTCCAGTTGCTTCTCTGCAGTTCTTTCAGAATCCCCCATCACACCAGAGGATAGGAATAGACCCTCTATTGCATTTCTTCTGTAGAAAGACCATGTGATCTTTACAATTTCCTCAGGACTTAATGATGCACGTACAGAATCCCTGCCACACCTGTTAGGACAATATGTGCACTCACCTGAACACGAATTTGTCATCAAAGTCTTGTAGAGTTGTATGCAGCGGCCATCAGGCCCAAAAGCATGGCAGACTGCACTCTGGTTGCAACTATCATATTTGGTGCCTTCGGACAATACTCTCATCCTTTCCATAAGCGTCATATGGTGCTCATTAACAGGATTCCTCTGAATCATCAGTGAGCAATACGCCTGACATGGATATAAGCAACTGGCAAGCGGGGTGAAAGTATTCATTCATGAGGATGTAGCCAACGCACCCCTTTAAGCAGGAACAAAACAAAAAAGTGAAAGAATAAAATGAAGGAGGTATTGATGGAGATGTGATAGTGAATCTACTAATTAATAGAGACTAAATAGAAGATCATTCTTTCTTGAATTTGACATTCACCTTCAGGATGCTTATTGGTTCCAGTTTCTTCCACAGAACTGTTGCTTCCCTGTCAAATCTGAACTCATTGACATTCTGATCAGAGAACTCACCGTCAACCTCATAGATGAAGAAACCTTCTTCGCCGTTTGTGGAAACAATATTGTCCTGTCCGTGGACATTTTTCACTTCCACTACTGCGGCTTTTTTAAGTGCTTCCAGAAGTGTAGCGCCCTTTTGGACTTCGACTGTCCTGGAAGGTGCAAATATATCCAGTGCATTGAAAATATTTTTATTGTTCAACTGCAGGACATGCGTTTTACCATAGACCTTACGCTGTATAAGGTCAGCAGCTTCGAGTATATTTGCATGCTTTGCAGCAACAGGAACAGAAATACTCAATTCCCTGGCAAGTTCGGATATATGCATTTCACCTTCAGTGAGCCTTTGAAGCATCCTGAGTCTGGTCTCACTACCAAGTGCACTGAACAGTTTTAAACGGTCCATTTGCTCTGGATTTTCTGAATCATTGTTATCGAGAGTGCTCATAAGTAAGAGTTAATGTAGTGAGGTATATATAAGTTTCTACGCAAACAGCTCATTAAACAGACTTTTATCTTAGAGATATAACAAATAATACAAATAGCCCATAATAAATGAGCTAATAAAAGAGATATGATTCACCCATGCAATGCACGCTTCTGTTCAGAGAGCTTCTCATCGAGAGAGCGCAGGTCACTTGAAACAAATTCGTGCGTAAGGAAATCAGGGGACACGAAATCGACTATTTGCGAACACTTCTCACTGGTAAATGGCATATGATGGTCCATCTGTTCAAGGATTTCCATAACAGACAACAAACGGTCATGGAAAGGCATATCATCAAACCCGGCCGGAAGTTCTTTCCCAATGGAATTACGCATGTATTCTCCCGACAGGCTGCAATGGAAATGCATGCCTTCAATTCGCTTGATGAAATCTTCTGAATGAGTGGAAAGCAGATCCATTACAACATCTATTGAACATTCCTCATCCTCACATTTCATTGTAGCATTCATAAGATGCCCCGTATCTAACACAAAAGCCCAGTTATCAAAATCAAGAAGAGAAGAAAAATATTCAACATTCATAGGCTCAAGGAATGTAAGTCCCGGCCACCAGAGATTCTCAAAGAATAAACGGACCGGAGGCTCACCGTTTGGATAAACAGATACCGCCTTATTCAGGAATTCTGCAGTTGTTTCGAGCACATCATGGTCAGTGCAATCAAAACAGCGTGTAAAGACCTGTGCCATTTCCGCATAGGAAACATGGAATACTGCATACGATGCATCCAGAAGTGCGGCATTCTCAAGTGATCTCCTGAAATTATCGATCACTTCCTCACGATTGCTCCCCCCAAAAACGTAAACCTTCTCAAACTCCTCCATTTCCTGGGAAAAAGCAGAAGGATCTGCCCATGCCCTATGTCTGCCCATCCAGTAAGGAAGATGTACACCTTCTATGAGATCAACTGGAACATCAGGAAGCGGGGATGAATCCACAAAGAGTTCTATCCCATCCAGATCATGCCTGACAAGGAAATTCCGAATTTTGCCCCAATCATGGTCGAACATTTTCATGTCATTCTCATAAAGAGATAAATTCATCAGTTCTTTCATTTTTGCACTCCTGATGAATCAGGTTCTGGAACTACAAATATCTTCAGGGTCACAGTTCTTTGCCAGCCAGGCAGTAACACGGACCCAATTCTCAATTATCGTATCTTTTTCGTCAGTCAGTTCATCGAATGGTATGGAAGCGTCTATACCAAGCATTTCAGGCAGTCCCTTCATAATAGATACAGCTACCTTTCTGCCGGCAGTCTCAGGAATAAGACCCCATGAGATCTCATCCACAATATGCAGTATCGAGCCTGTTGCACTTACCAGAACAGGGTTCTTTGACATCTCCCGTAATGTCTTGAAAAAAGCTGCTTTGCGATTATCCCCGTCCATATGTGATGCCACTTTCCAATAATGGTTCTCTTCAATCCCAAACCGTTCAAGCCTCACAAGTACATCCCTCTGGGAAAGAGGTGTCAGGTCAGACTGCATTTCAAGTGCCTTGAAAGTGCACTCGATCACAACTTTACCTATTAGCTCGCCAAGCTTGGAATGATGACCTGCATCTGTCAGCAAAAGAGAACTTGTAGAATCTGCAACAACAGCTATCATATCAGTTCCCGAACCGGTTGCAATTCCAGTGGAATAACGGCTTGGAGCCATCAATTGCTGCAAAGCTGCAGTCTTGGCTTCCGTAGCTGTGATGACGGCTCTTGCCATAGCATATGGAGGCAGGTTTGCACCTATTATCAGCATAGTGTTTATAGTCCCCTGAATGAACTGATGGGAACCATTCTCCTGATAATATGATGCAGGGTCGCCAACACGCCCACCATTTACCTCAATGCCCGCGGTCATGACAGCCGTTACCTCCACACCACGAAAAGATCTGGTCACGATCGAAACATTGTCCATATTGGCAGCCGTCAGCAACCCTGTGGCAGTGTCAGGATCAGCGCCCAGTCTCTTTGCCAGGATGGACAGGTAAGCAGGAATGCTTCCACCATCCAGGTCTTTTGGAGCATGTTTTCCTTTTGGGACCCTGTGATTGAAAATTACCCTCAGGTCTTCCCTGTACCCACCATTCAACCACGATGTCGTGAGAGTGTTTCTCCCCTCAGGCAGACTTAGCAAAATAGAATCCTTATACCTGTATACTTTCTCTTTGCCCGTAGTCTCAAAAAGAAGTGTGCCTTCTTCCACTGCACTCCCTTTTACGGATTCAGGGTCAGTCTCCTGACCTGTTATTTTACTGGATCTGGCTGCCATGGATATCTCCATATCATTTGTTACCTGTTCGATGTAATATCCATAAAATAGAAATATGGGATACACAGGACATTATTGAATATATCCCTGTGTACATTAAATATCTTTTGAAATGTAGTGGAAAAAGGTAATTCCAGACTATTTATTATAGACCTTCGCAAATGCGCTAAAATCAAGAATGTTTATCATACCGTCATCATTGAAATCTGCCCATTTGCTGGTTCCAGTAGTTGTGCTATTATAAACCTTCGCAAATGCACTGAAATCAAGAATGTTTATCAAACCATCGTTGTTAGCATCTCCTTTTAGCATGACAGTTTCTTCCACTACAAGCCAGGTCCACTCTGTCACTACATTTTGAGCAGAGCCTGATGCTGTTGCCTTTACCTGATAAGTCCCACCTGCCGGAGGAACCAGTTCACAATAAGAAGATAACACATCACTATCGACCTTTATGGTCTCTCCTTTAAGTGACCAGATAATATCACATTCTACGTTCGTCCCGATGGAAAATGTCCGGGCAGATTTATCCGATTCAATTATAGAGTCAGTCGGACTTAGGCGCATCACCTGTAAAGCCGTAGTGGTGGAATCACCCCATCCAAAATTCTGCGTATACATGGCAGCATTGTCGTAACCGGAGTATTCACCAACCCAGATACCGATGCCAATCTCATTGTAATTGGGACTCAGTATGTTTGCCCTGTGCCCCGGTGAAGCCATAAGGCCTTCGTGGGCTGCTACAAGGTCCGGAGGATAGCGCAACGCAATATTCTCGCCCACATATACCATATCATAGCCTGCGTTTGCGAGCCTTTCTGAAAAAGAAGTACCATCATAGGAATCATGTGAAAAATAATCCAACTCTATCATTTCTTTGCTATGTTCACTTGCAACGTCATTTAAAACCGCATTGAACCTCAGTGGTTCAAGACCATATATCGCTCTTTCCCCATTGATAAGATCAAGCATCTGCTGCTCTTCTGCAGCGTATTCGCTAGTCGCACTTGTTATCCCGATCTGGACAATAAATAAAATGATCAGGAAAATTATCGTTTTCATTAATCTTGACATGTTGATCAAATATCCTCATAATCAGATATTCGAATAAATAATTCAACCATATTTATAAATACCCTCTTAAAAAAATAAATGGGTGAGAGAATCTATGTTAGAAAACGTACATTAGACCCTTAATTCCTCGTGATCGGGCAATTTGTGGGGAATGTCTATGGGAACCAACGTCTTCAATAATTTTCCGACGTAACCTCTTGCCCACACAAAGATGAACAATGAGCCCATGATATTACCTACAACCATCCCCCACCAGACACCTATAAGTCCCATGTCCAGATTAAAGGCAAAGAAAACTGCGAACAATGGTACGAATATGACAGCACGCAGTATCGTTGCAATTAGTGCATAGAGTCCTTTTCCCACACCCTGGAAAAGAGAGGATGAAATCATTCCGAGGGAAACCGTAGGGTAGAATATACAAATTATTCGGAGAAATATAATAAGGTCGTCCGTGATATGGGAAGCACTTTCTGAAAGGGTAAATGCGTAAGCTATCTGTGGAGCCAGAACAAAGGTAAAAAGAGCAATTACCGTCTCGACAAGAAGGCCCATCTTCATTGCATATATGTGAGAAAAGGATACTTTATCATACGAACCTTCCCCATATGAAAAACCGACCATTGTCACAACAGCAGTCGAAATACCAATGAGTGGAGCAAGAGCTATTGTTGCAACACGCCATCCAACAGTGTAAACTGCCACTCCGTCGGTGTTACTGACGGCTATTATTATGACATTCATCACAAGCATCATAAGAGCCATGGATGCCTGCTGCACAGAAGCAGGAATGCCAACCTTTGATATATCCTTGAGGATATCCTTTTCGAAATTGAAATCCTTAAAATCAAAGGAAAGGTAAGTATCCTTTTTAAAGAAAAGCCAGCTGGACATCATAACTGCAGTTACTCCCATTGATAGAACCGTAGCCCAGGCAGCACCAGCAACGCCCATCTTAAACTGGTAAATGAAGATAGGATCAAGTACTATATTCAGAACAGAGCCGAATATCATAGCATTCATAGCCCTTTTAGTGTCGCCTTCACTGCGAAGTATCGCATTTGCAACATTGGTAAAGAAGAGCAGAATACTGCCTCCGAAGATAATACGACCATAGGAAGTTGCCATTGCAGTTGTCTTGCCGGCACCGATCATAGCAAATATCGGTTCTGCAAATGTGAAGAGTGTAAGAGTGAAAACAGCGGACATCAAAAGCATCAGTATCATCGTGTGAACTGCAACATTGTCCGCACCTGTTTTGTCCTTTGAGCCAAGCCTTCGGGATATGGCTGAACCGGCGCCGACTCCCAGACCGTTTGAAAGTGCAATGATCACAAAGAAGAAGGGGAATACAAAACCAACTGCTGCAAGAGCATCTGAGCCAAGTCCGGAAACCCAGAAAGTATCTACGAGATTATATAGTGTCTGAACAGACATGCCAAGCATCATTGGCAATGCCAGCTTTATGATAGCTTTTTTAGGATCACCTAGCAGGGCCTTCATACCTGCGGTCGTCTTTGGGGCCCCTAATGCAGGACCCGCCTTTTTACCATTTGTCGCATTATTCATTTGAAGCCTTCTTCATTTCATTTTCAGATGCAATGTTTTTGGCAGCTTTTTCCATCATGGAAATGAACATCGCCTTTTCTTCATCGCTAAAACCATACAACAGTACATCATTTATCCTGGAACTGATATTGAGCAACACAGGCTTCATTTCACGCCCTTTGTCAGTGAGGTATACACAATAAGCACGTTTATCACCAGGATCCCTCTTCCGTGTAACATAACCCATTTCTTCGAGTTTGCTCACAGAACGGGTGATGGTTGCACGGTCATACTTCAATGAACTTGCAAGCGATTCCTGACTCACTCCTTCATGATGCATCAAGCGCATAAAAAAAGGGAATTGTCCACTTCCAATGCCATATGGCTCCAGCTCTTTTGAAAGATAGATGTTTATCGACCTGAAAAGGTGAGATATGTCCCGGCCTATGGATTCATGCTTTTTAATGCTACAAAGGTTTTCATTTTTAACAGGATCTGTCAGGACTATCACCATTTAGTTGCGTTATCAATTGTTGCATATGCAACAATCATATAAAAAAGCATTCTCCTGAATAAGCCAGATTTAAGATAAATCAATCTACGAAAAGCTCAACACCCATCAATTCAAGGAATATCTCTTCAAGCGATGGTACGATTGTGCGCATCTCCACTATATCCCCGCCTCGGGATGCAACCCATTTAGTAGTCTGGTTAACTACATCAATATCATTGGTTGTAACGACATAGTTGTCATCCACAGTCTTGATTTCGGAAATGACATATTCTTCAACATCATCTACCTTGAACTCAAGGCGGTACTGGATCTTACCATACTCTTTTCTTATTTCCTCAGCTGTGCCAAGTGTTACAAGTTTTCCCGATTTGAGGATAAGTATCCGGTCACATAGACTTTCTACCTGGAAAAGATTGTGAGCACTGAATATAATGGTCTTTCCCGATTGTTTCAATGAGCGCACATAATCAGTAATATACCGGGAAGTCATGGGATCCAGGCCTGATGCCGGTTCATCATATATCAGGATATCAGGATCATTGATAAGAGAACGGGCTATTGCTACCTTTCGTTTCATACCTTTTGAAAGATCACCTATCTTCTTCCCATCGGCATTGAGGGACAGATCAAAAAGAAGTTCACGTATCCTTTTCTTTGCACGGTCTTTTGGGATGGAGTATAGCTCTGAGAAGAACATCAGGTAGTCCTCTACCCCCATGCCCTCATACAGAGGTGACTCTTCAGGAAGAAATCCAAGGAATGACTTTATCTCAACGGCATCTCTGGAAATATCCAGCCCCTTCATATAGATATTGCCGGAGCTTGGCCTGACAAGACTGCTGAGCATTTTTAGTGTGGTGGTCTTACCAGCACCGTTGGGACCAACTATTCCGAATATCTGCCCTTTGGCAACTGAAAAAGAAAGGTTATCAACAGCAACAAAATCGCCGTATTCTTTCCGCAGGCCGTTAACTTCTATTATGCCAGGTTCCACAAGAGTACAATATTGTTCACTATATATAAACCGTGTTATATAAAAGGAGAAAGCATAGTTGGAGGACAACTATGCCTGTAAAGTACTCAGAGCTTGTACATATGTACATCCAGCTGTGGGAATGGGATCTCCACATCTTCCCTGTCAAATGCTGCATGTATAGCAATGGTGAGGTCATTTTTAACAGCCCAGAAATCAGCAGTATTCACCCATGCACGCAACTGAAGGTTCACAGATGAATCTGCCAGTTCAGTAGTGACAACTGCCGGTGCAGGGTCCGCAAGTACAAGGGCATGTTGCTTGATAACACTCATGGCTACCTCTACAGCTTTAGGGATCTCTGTTGCATAAGCTACGCCTACATCCACTGATACCCTGCGGGTAGGCATACGGGTTGCATTCACGATAGGACTGCCCCACACAAGTTTGTTAGGCAATGTGATGAACTGATTGTCAGGGGTCAGGAGTTCCGTTGCCATGATACCTACTGCATGAACTTTACCGGAAAGACCGTTTACAGTCACATACTCGCCTTTGTCAAGAGGTCTCAGGGATGCGATCCACACACCTGCCGCCATATTGTTCAGCGAATCCTGCATACCAAAACCAAGTACCAGTCCGATGACTGCGGAAAGACCTACTACCACAGAACTTATGTCAACTCCAAGGGTACTTACAACTGCAAGCAACACTGCTACATAGAGCAATGCACGCAGGAACCGAACAAGGAATTCGACGACCAGTTCGGGAAGTTTTGTCTTTTTCAGACCATTTCTGAACATACTGGAAAGGACTCCTGCAACCAGAAGACCTGCAAGTAAGACGATCAGTGCGAATATTATATTTGCCAGTGTTATTGTCGTGTAAGGTATAGTTTGAGCTAAAATATCTGCCATTCTACCACTCCTAAATCTTATTATGAAATATCCACATTATTATCAATAATTGCCTGCATATAGTCTTTTTCAATAAAAAGAAGATTTATGAAATACCTATTAATATAATAAATACCTAATAAAATGGTGATGCCAGGCTGGTTCACTATTGCAAAATGGGAGTTTTTAAGGTCCAAACTCAAATTCGATGCACGATCGATGATCATGCTCACATTATCTTTGATACTGGTAATTGTTGCCTCTTACGCTGCATCCCAAACAGGGATGAGCATGAACCAGAAAATATATCTTGCAGCCATTTCACAGCCGGATGTACAGCCCATTATCGAAACCGACCAGAGGTTCGATTATTTTCTGGTAGACAGATCCACTGCAGGTACCTATTATGAATTTGGTGCAGATATGGCGATCATTGGGAACAATGTATATCTTAGCGACACACGAAAAGCTGCTGCCGCCGGCGATTCATTAGAAAGCACATTTAAAACATATCGCGAGTTAGTGCTCACCTCATATAATGACGTTAACAATAGCCATCCGGTATGGGTTACTGTCCATGATCTGGAAAGACCGCAGACCTTCCAGCTGGCAGGAGCTGAAGAAACAGTAGACAGCATCAGGAGAGGGGCAAACGGGTCTGCAGGTTTTCAGGATGTACCCGGTACTGATGGCACAACCGGACAAGGGAGCAGTGGGTCTCTCAGAACCGGATCATCAACGATCTCTCCGGAAGATATTGCAGCTCTTGATGCCATGAAAGGAAAGACCTTCTTTGAGAAGCAGACAATAGCCACACCTTCCAACTTCTCACCACCCATACCATTCACAGCCATACTTTACGCATTCCTGTTCATATTCCCGATCTACTTCATCTCACAGTTCTACTCAACAAGCCTGATGGATGAGCGTACCAATAAAAAAGGAGAACTTGTACTTGTTGCACCTTTACGCGGGATTGATGTCGTGATCGGCAAAACGATTCCATACCTTTTTATCACAATGGCTATCCAGACAGCCATCACACTATACATAATCGGCATACCTTCAACTTTTGCAGGTGTCGAGAGAGTATTTCTTGTACTTGCAGCCATATTCCCTGTAGTCATGCTCTTCTTTGCACTTTCATTCTACAGTGCGATACTTTCAAGGAGCTTCAAGGAACTGACATTCGCAAGCGTATTCCTGTCTGTAGTCATATCAGGATACCTGTTCTTCCCTGCAATGTTTGCAAATATCCATGCTATAAGTTCCATTTCCCCCATAACGCTCATAGTCAGGCTTATTGAGAACCAGGCAGTCATGACAAATACATATCTGTTCTCAACCCTGCCATTCTATTTTGTATCTATCTCAGTATATGCTTTTGGAACTTTCATTTTCAGGGAAGAGGATCTGTTCACGCAGAAACCCATAAGTGGAAAAATAGTAGATTGCTTCGAGCTGTTCCTTTCATATCCCTATGGTTCTGTGTTCCTGCTTAGTATCATATTCATTCCTTTTGTATATATGGCACAATTGATGCTCATAGTCATGCTTTTCAACCTGCCTCTGCCATATTCGATAATAGCTATGATCCTGCTATCCGCAATGGCGGAAGAACTTGTAAAATCAATAGGAATATACACACTTTTCAAAAGGAAGCTGGCAGACATCACATTAAGGAATGCGATCAAGTATTCCATACTGTCTGGTGCTGGATTCTTCGTAGGCGAAAAAGCTGTTGCAGTACTGACTTTAGCACCAATTGCAAGTTCAGCCTTCGGTTCAGTAATGTCAATGGGAACTTTGCTATTGATACCATTGTTCCTGCATATCACAACGGTTCTAATCAGTTCACTTGTAATGTACAGGAAAGGACCACGTTATTACATGGTAGCCGTAGTGCTTGCAACCCTGTTTCACAGCCTGTATAACATAATAATCCTGAGGGGGTTGTTCTTTTGAGGAAAAACGGAAACTCATGCAGCAAAGTGAAGACCATAGCTAAGAAGGAATTCAAAGAGCTGATGAGAGAAAAAACATTCATACTTGCCATTATAATCCAGCTTTTCATAGCATCATTCGCAACCTTCCTGGTTATCGGACTTACATCATTCTATGACCCCAGCACACTGGGAAGTATGGAACTGGAAGGGACTTCCATTGCTGTAGTTGGAACCCAGGATGATGAACTTTACAGGATATTACAGGAAAGCAATATCAGGACATATCTTTACAATGATTTCCAGTTAGCATATACGGACTTCTATGACCACAAGCTCGATGCGATCATCGTTACTCCGTTAGGGACATCCACCGGAAATGACCTGCTAAACGTTGATATATACCTGCCAAAATCGGAAATCCAGGCGACCGTTGTTTCTCTCCAGCTAAAGGAACCCCTTGAGAAGTACGAGCAGAGCGTAAGAGATGTAAGGACTCAGAGATTGCCCGGATATACACCTATTGATCTCAACATCATAAAAAGAGGAATCAAAACATCTTCCACTTACTTTGAATTCATATATGTAGCACTCCTGCCACTGCTGGTATTCACCCCTGCATTCATATCAGGCGGATTGATTGTTGATTTCATTACCGAGGAATACGAACGCAAGACCATGGATATGCTCCTTGTGTCACCTGCATCCATGCTCGATATAGTGAACGGAAAAGTGATGCTGGCAACATTGATAGTTCCAGTACAATCGTTTGTATGGATGTTATTGCTATCAATGAACAGGGTATCGATACATAATTCACTTGTGATATTAATGCTTGTGACAATCATTTCCTTCATACTGGTACTGGCAAGCACTATAATTGCAGTCCTGTTCAGGGAAAGAGGAGTTGCTCAGTTACTATACTCACTTATCCTTATCTTCCTGTTCATGTCCTCATACCTGTTTACGAACTCTCCGCTGAATATGGTCACCCGCCTTTCTATCGAAAGCATAGGTGCACTGGAAACCTGGACATGGATGGGCATCTACATACTGGTGGCACTTTTCCTTTACGCTTCAATGGTAATGGCTGTTAAGAGAGATCCAAATAACATTTAAAACATACAAATACATAGATGATATTAATGCCAACAAAAAAGCTTCTGTCCTTAAGCATACTCCTGCTAATTCTCATTACACCTGCAAGCGCTTACGGGATTCGTGAAGAGAACATATGGATATTCCAGGGCTCCTATGAATTGGGAATTGGTGAGAGAGCATACCTGGAAGGTTTCACCATCAAGATCCATGATATAAATGTTGATAATGAACTCTCGGCTACTTTGCTGGTATACGGGAATTCTGTTTTTAAAGAGGCTTTTCAGGTTGATGCCGGAGTAAACAACGAACATATTTACAACAGCCAACTCAGGATCAATGTACTTTCCATCATCCAGGATAAGGTTTCCCTGGAAATATACAAACAAAAATCCGAGCTTGTATGGGTCACTGACATCCCCAAGACTTCATTCAAAATTGGAGATACGCTGACAGGGGATGAATATAAGATCAGCCTGAAAGATGTGAATGAAGACGGGGCACTGATATCAGTTGAGTATGATGGCAGTAAGTTAGAAGAAAACTATAATTCAGGAGATTATCAGAAATTCTCTGATGAGTTCATGATAAATGTCGTGTACCTGAAGAAGGATACTAAAGAAGTGTTCATAGAGACTTTAAAGCCCGGTTCACCCGATATACAGTTAGATTCTGCTAATGTAAAAGACAGTTATGAGCCGGATGACTATGTCGAATATGAGCTTCTGGTCACAAATAATGGCACAATACCACTGCATGGGATGATAGTCACTACCGAATGTGATGACTGTAAGGTCGACGGGGAAAGTCAACAATATTCCATACTTGAATCGGGAAAACAAAAAAAGTTCATTATCAAAGTAAAGCCGCAAATCGAGCCTATGGGTAAGGACATAACCATCATATCAAAAGTACAGGGTTACGATTATAGGGGAAACGAATACAATAGCCAAATTGCAACTGAAGTTAATGTCAAACCGTATATATCAATCGAAAAGGAGATAATTACCAGGGATAAAGTATCTGAAAAACCAGAATTCGGAACAGAACAGTACTTCCAGATAATTATAACACTTCAGAATAAGGCAAATTTCCAGACAGCTGTTTCAGTCACGGATAAGTTGCCTGCATCTTTTATCCCCGATGATATCGACAATACCGAATGGACAGTGTTGCTTGATGCCGGGAGCACAGAGACAATAGAATACTTTGTATCACCCACAGAACCGGGAGATTTTAAATTCATGCCTGCAACAGTGGCATGGAAAGATGGAGGAGAGACATACATACTGGAATCTGAAACAATTGACCAGCCATTCCATGTCAGTGGTTCAAAGGTCACTGTGGAAAAAGAACTAAGTTCCAGTTATATGCTTGTTGATGAAGAGATAGATATCGTCATCAGAATCAGTAATGAAGGTGACAATATGTTCAAAGTATCGTTCATGGAAAACATCCCTGATGAGCTCACTTTTATTGAAGGGGACAGTAAATGGGATGGAACACTGGAACCAGGAGATACCAGGGAATTCACCTACAGTGTCCATGCAGAAAGAGCAGGAGAATACTACCTGCCACAGACTGAACTGAGTATTACGGATGAAAATGGGAAAAAAGAGAGTATTGTTTCAGCCGAACCTTTCCTCTACATTGATGATGCAATTGTAGAAAATGATGACTATATTGAAGAAAGCAGTTACAATGAGTTATACGATAACTCTTTTGAAAATGGTGAGGAAACTGCAATAACGGACTCCGGAATCACAAGAATGGAGGCAGCCGGGTTTTTGACATCTTCATTTATCGGCCTGTTCCTACTAATTGCTGCGGTGCCTGCCTTTGCATATTTATATATAATCAGAATATATAAGTAAAGAAAGTTAACTGACTTGGGAAAAAAGACTATGGGAATTCTAGCTTTAATAGGATCTGGAATGCTTTTTGCATTATTCGCTGCAGTAGTGCTTTTTGTCCTGATAAATATGTCATCCAGATTTGCACTTATTATTCTGTTCCTGACACCCCTTCTAGTTATATTCATAATGCCAGGAACATCTATAGCTTTCCTTTCATACAGACATATGCTCCTTGCAAACGGACTTGTACCCATAAACAATTTCCATATATTGTTGATGCTCTGGTCCACCCTTATTGGGATAATCCTGTACACAGAATTCCTGACATGGTACCTGGCAAAGGGCACAAAGATGAAAAAAAGGGAAGACGGATAACGAGAGTACGGAAGCTTTGGAAATGTACTTCAAAATGCATCTTCCACGATCAGAAAAGCAAAAGATGTACTAATATGATATCTGGCAAACTTGTTATGTAAAGAGAACTCTATATTCTTTTATGTAATGATGGGGGAGTCACCCTGACAGATGATGAAGAGAAATGTGTTATAGAAATAGAGGAAGACGAGGCATACAAACCTTTGCCATGGAAATCTGCACTCTATTCTCTGGTATTCCCGGGACTTGGGCAGATGTACAATGGAGATTTCAGAAAAGGATCTTACTATTTTGTAATTGCATTTATATTGATAGTTACGGCATATCTCCTGTTTCCTATACTGATCATTTTCTGGCTGTACAATGTATACCAGGCTTTTAACTATGCCAGAAATTACCAAAACGGAACTAAGAATAGTACTGGATGAAAAATAAAGGAGCATAAAGCCCCTTTATACAGAATTATTGTAAGGTGCAGCAGTCAGCGATGAAACACCACCATAGGCGATAGCATTGTAAACAGGCTGTGTTGGTGTAAGCCATACGGTACCGGTTCCTTCAAATGTCTGCAGAAGACCTTCCCCGGATGTTAGTTTGCCTGCAATACCTTTTCCGGACCTCTCTACAGTGAATTTCACTGAATCAGACCTTAACAGGGCAATGCTTCCGTCAACCTGAAGTCTCTCGTTATCAAGATTGATTTTCAATATCTCTACCATTGGCACTGGACTTTCCAGAATACATATGCCTTTACCACTTATTTTTGTCTGGAACCATCCTTCTCCACCCAACAATCCTCCTGTAAGGCTCTTCTGGGTTGCCACGCCGACCTCAAGTGTTGATTCAGCACAATAGAACGCACCTTTGTCAACAACGATAGAACCACCATCCAGCGTTACTATGAGATAATGACCAAAACCTGGTTCAAGGAATACTTCACCTGTTCCCCTGTAGAGAGGATTAAAAGTTGACTCGTTTGTAAGCTTGTTCTTTATCATTTTCTTTGCAAGACCACCAACCCCACCAATATTGGCATCACATGTGATGTTCCCTTTCTGGAAATAAAGAGCACCGGGCTCAACTATGACACCACTGTCGTTAAGGGTTATTTTCACCTGTTTAAGAGCCATACCTGATTTCTGTATATGGAACAGGGTCTTTGCAAGACCAGGGTCCTTACTGCCGGTTAAAGAATTGTACTGGAGGACCTCTGCTTTAAAGTTACCTTTATCAACACTGTCAAGGACAGTCATATTGCTATAGAATTTCGTTTCTGCTATGATACCACATCCATATGAAAAACAGAACCAAGGCCCATTAACCCTGATATCTTCATCAATATATTTATCGATATATAACATATAAGCATATCCATTTTAATCCATGAATAAGATATGAACTATGACAGGCCGGAAAAATCCCCAGAGATAAGAATATGAATTCAAACCCACGAAAATACGGAACATCACCATATAATGTCGCAGTTGTCCATGGAGGTCCCGGAGCCCCCGGAACCGTGGCAGAGCTGGCCAGGGGGTTATCGGAATGGTCTGGCGTACTGGAACCGCTTCAGACATCAATGAGCATTGATGGACAGGTCAGTGAACTAAGAAATATTTTGAAAAAACATGGAAAACTGCCTGTATCACTGGTGGGGCATTCCTGGGGTGCATGGCTCTCCTTTATGCTTGCTGCACGTTACCCGTCCTATGTAAGGAAACTGATACTTGTTTCAAGCGGACCCTTTAAAGAGAGCTACGCTTCCACGATTATGAAAACACGACTTGACCGCATGAGTGAAACCGAAATAGAAGAGTACCTTCATCTTAGTTCAAGTATGAGCGACCCATCTGTTACAAATAAGAACCATGTCTTTGCAAAATTTGGAAAACTTATCTCAGCGGCTGATTCTTTTGATTTGATACCTTATGAAGGGGTTTATGCAGGATTCCGGCATGATGTCAATAAAAGCATATGGAGCGAAGCCAGTTATTTGAGAAAGAGCGGAAAACTGCTCAGCATGGGAGAAGATATCAGGTGTCCTGTGGTTGCGATCCATGGCAATCATGACCCTCATCCATTTGAAGGAGTAAAAGAACCTCTTTCAAAGGTTCTCAGTGATTTCAGGTTCATCCTGCTGGAAAACTGCGGACATTACCCGTGGCAGGAAAAGCATGCATCGGAGGAGTTTTACCAGGTTATGGGAAAAGAACTTACCCTATAAAAAAGATTGAAAAGGAAAAAGAGAAGAGAATTTACTCATCCATAATATCATGGTAGTAATATTCTCCCTTGGCTTTTTGTTCCCTGTCAAGTCTTGAATTCGGTTTATTTACCCTTGGACGGGAAGTATCCTCGTCACGCCTGAATGTGATACCAAGGTTCGCCAGGAACTTGTTCATACCATCCTGCATGCTGGAAGGTTTATGTGCTTTACCGTAAACTGCCGGTTCACCCTCAAAGACTATGAGACGCTCACTCAGCATGTCTATCATATAGATATCGTGGTCAACGACCATTGCAGTCTTACGGTTGTTCTCCGCAAATCTCTTGATGACTTTCGTTGCCATTGAACGCTGTTCTACATCAAGGTGGGCACTTGGTTCGTCAAGAATATACATGTCAGCATCCTGGGAAAGACATGCTGCAATAGCTACCCTCTGAAGTTCTCCACCACTGAGCTCAGTGACCAGATGGTCATAAAGCCTTTCTATCTGCAGAGGTATGGCGATTTCTGACTGATAGTAACTACTGTCGAACCTGCTGGACACACTGCGCAGGAAGTATCGTACGGGAATGGCTGTGTCAGCCTTGATATACTGCGGCTTGTATGATATTTTGATATTATGGTCAAGTTCACCCTCATCAGGGAGTACTTCTCCTGCAAGTATCTTTACAAATGTGGATTTACCGATACCATTCGGACCCACGATACCGAGAACCTCACCTTGTTTCAGTGAGCCGCCATCGGTTGATAAAGAGAAAGCATCTCCATACTTTTTAGAGAAGGCAGCATAGTCCATAAGGGTGCTGATATCTGTCCCCATCCTTGGAGGATGGACCTCGAACTTGATGGCTTCGGAACGTACACGCACATTCTCTTCAGGCAGGTAGCCCTTAAGATACTGGTTAATAGCAATACGCACACCCTTTGGATGGGTTATCACACCATACCCACCAGGCTCTCCGTAGGCTATATGTACAACATCGGCAAGCATGTCAAGTATTGCAAGATCGTGCTCTACAACGAGTACGGCTTTATCTTCTGCAATTTCCTGTATGAGCTGTGCTGAATTGATACGCTGGTAAATATCAAGATAAGGACTTATCTCATCGAAGAAATAGAAATCAGCATCCTTTGCAGCACATGCGGCAATAGCTACTCTCTGGAGTTCACCGCCACTGAGTTCTGTGATCTTGTGATCAAGGACATGTGAAAGGTTGAGCCTTTCCACCAGTTCCGGGAGTTTGCCCCTTTCATCAGTCTTGTCGAGAAGCTCACTGGTCTTACCCTTGAAAGCCTTGGGGATCATGTCCACATATTGAGGCTTCTGGGAAACCTTGATCTCGCCGTCCGCCACATCGCTGAAATAATCATAGAGGGCTGTTCCCGCATAATATTCAAGCACCTTATCCCAGGTACCACTTTCCTGCGAGAAATTAGGCAGAAGGTTACCTGAAAGTATCTGGACTGCCGTACTTTTACCGATACCATTCGGTCCGAGGATACCTGTGACTCTTCCAACCTGAGGGGTTGGGAGACCGTAGAGGGCAAATCCATTAGGTCCGTATCTGTGGGTTGGTTCTGTGAGAGCTTCGGGAAGACCGATAATCATTATAGCTTCGAAAGGACACTTGTGGACGCATATTCCACAACCCACACAAAGTTCTTCGGACACCAGTGGCTTACCGTCGTCTCCGAAAACAATGGTCTCGTCCCCGGTCCTTACACGAGGACAGTACTTTTCACATTCATGACTGCAACGTCTTGGCTGACATCTGTCTTTGTTCAATATGGCTATTCGCATGTAAAATCCCTGTCAGTGAAATAAAATAAATGGAAAAAGAGAAGATCAATTAAGGAGTAGCGTCCATGTCACAAGACAGAAATCTATAACGATGAACTCAACATAGAACCAGTCCTTAAAGCCGAATTCCTTCACCTTTATCTTGAAGAGAGGGAAGGAGAATTTCATTACATAGAAGGAAATACCAACTATGAACATCATGATAACATACCACTCATACCCAGTGGTCAGGGCATCACCGACACCAAGCTGTATGTAGGCGAGTATACCTGCTATTACACCGATAATAGCTGCAACTGCCGTTTTGATGATTCCCTCCATGTGAGCTTTTTTCCTTTCTTCCGGAGTTCTCACCTTAAATGAGATCTTTCCGGAACCGGATGAGGTAGGAGCTGGTTGTGCATCATCAGTGGATTCCTTAACAGGAACGGGTACTGATTGCTTTTTACTGGATGATTTTGACAATTGATCTGATCTCCTGGTACAACTTGGATGTGGGTACTATAAAAACCAATACTTATATAAATGTTTATCCTGCCGGAAGGACATTACACAAATTCATTGCTCAACACATTATTGATCATGTCAATGGAAAGTGCATTAAAACCGATGGAACAAAGGTGTTTTGCAAATATTCCGGGACGATGACCATTTGGATGATAGACAACCGTAAATTCAGGATCTATATCTTCTACCATGGTAACAAGTCCCCTGGCATCCAGATGGTCACTTATCTGGATTGCAGGATAACGATAATCGCTGCGTCCGGTCATCACATATTTAGATATATGAGAAGGCAGTTTACCCAGATCCCATGGCGGAACGATACTTATACAATCCTCACAGCTATCTCCAAGATATGTCAGTTCCCCGGCATCCTCAAGGAGAGTTCGGGTCAATGAAAGAGATTGTTCATCCATCTCTATTGCTCCCTGATAACCAAATCCCCGAAGAAGTTCAACTGCTCTCTGGGCCTTGCCAAATGCATAGGCTCCAAAAGCAATTGATGAATTATCCCTGAAGGCATTCTCAAAACCTGTGATGTCGTCATCAAAATAACAGCTTGTATCTCCGGGATCCCCGTAATTAGCCTCGGTTATCAGAAGGTCACATTCAGGAAGCATGGAAGCATCCTTCACATCACCGGTCACAAGTATCCTTGTACCTAGTTCATTTTCCCACATGAATGATACTGAACCAACTGTGTGGAAATTCGGGAAAGTCTGAATCTTTACGCCCTTGACATCTATGGTTTCGCCAACTTTGAACGTCCTGCCTGCATATTTACGCTGGTGGCGTATCTCAAGGGCAAGGGCCGTTTTCTCCGAACATACTGCGCGCTCGGACAGCATTGCGGATTTTCCGTTATGATCGGAATGGGCATGAGTAATAAGATAGGCATCAGGTTGCTGATACTTTGCAGGGGTTCTGGTAGTATCTATAGAAAATGTAACCAGGTCCCCTTCAACAGATTTGAACTTAACAGAAAGATGAGGCTTAAAGGAACCCCGGGAGTTCTTCTCCCTGAAAACCATTACACCAAGACCGACCAGTTCCTTCAATTTCCTAAACCCTCGAAACTGGATTGATCTTAAGCTATTTACGCTTTTTCAAAAAATACGTTGGAAAATATTTCAAAAACAAAGAACAGGTGCTTAAAGCACCTTATTCAGCTCTTCAATGAGGATACCTGCGGTGGTAAGTCCTGTAAAGCGCTTTGCTACTTCACCATCTTTAAGAATGATAAGAGTAGGTACTGCCTGAATGCCGTACTTGCCTGCAAGCTCCTGGTTCTTGTCTACATCAATTTCCTTTACGTCAACCTTGTCACCGAGTTCTGCCTCAACCTTTTCAAGGAAAGGCTTCTGCATCTTACAAGGGCCGCACCATGTTGCACTGAAATCCAAAAGTTCCACTTTGCTCATATGAATACCTCTTATGTATAGTCAATGAAGTTATTATTTTTATTTATCGATACCGTGCGATACCAAGCCGGAAAGAGATTTCCTGTCACCCGTAGTCCCCAAAAGACATAAACCTCTTTGTGACGGTAATGCGCGTTATACACACAACCAATGAGATAATCGGATATAAAGTTTTCGTTTACATTATATACTCACATGCGTCTAATCTTGGAAGTCAGGTCGAGAGGCTTTGAGTAATAAGGCGCAGTTGTCACAATAACATCCACATGCTTTGCATATGCAGGAATCATACCAATGTCAATCCCACCAACTGCAATCTCCAGATTGGGATTGAGTGTGCGCAGCTCCGGCACAAGTGACTCGAGTTCCTGAGGTTCGTAATGATCGAGCAGAAGCATATCTGCAACCGGAGCAGACTCATAGGCTTCTTCTCTGGTTCGTGGCTCTATTTCGATCTTGCGTATGGCCTTGAGTTTTACCTGTTTCTCCATGACATCAAGATGGTTCTGTGTAATGAGGATAGAATCACTTAACGAGTTACGATGATGGTCCCCACCACCAATCTTTACGGCTTTAAGCTCATACTTGCGAAATCCAGGATGGGTTTTACGACTTGTTGCTATCATTATATCAGGATTTGACTTTCTTGCAAGCTCTACGGCAAAACGGGTACTTGATGCAATTGAACATACAAGTGAAAGGAATGTCTGTGATATCCGCCAGAGTTTGAAAAGCGTAGGAAGATCACCCTGAGCTTCAAATATCACATCATTTGAATTGAACTCCGCACCATTTTTCACCATGTTAACAACTTCAAGACCGTTCTTTTTGTAGAAAGCCTCAAGATCATCCATGCATGCTGCTACCCCGTGTTCCCTTGATTTGATACGGATACGGCCGGTGCCCTCTATACCAAGGAACTCTGTGGTCTCATCACCGTAAGGACAATCTTCCGAAAGATATAGGTCAAAAAAGTCTATCATGGTGCTCACCTGCAAATATTATGTAAAGGATACTTCATAACTGTTGCTGTTTTTTGAAAGAAATGGAGGAGATCAATCCTCCAGTGTGGAAATGTCTCCCGGATCCTGACCAAGCTCCTGTGCCTTGAGCAAACGCCTCATAATCTTCCCGCTGCGGGTCTTTGGCAGTGACCCCACGAAATCGATCTCTGATGGCATGGCTATCGGACCAAGGTTCATTCTTACATGATAGAGCAGTTCAAGTTTCAATTTGTCACTTGGGTTGAATCCCATGCGCAATATGATGAAAGCCTTGATAGAATCGCCCTTGAGAGGGTCAGGTTTTCCAATGACCGCTGCTTCTGCTACGGCCTCATGGGATACCAGGGCACTTTCAACCTCTGCGCTTCCAATGTTGTGACCTGCAACTATGAGAACGTCATCAGAGCGACCCAGGATCATGATATACCCATCTTCATCCTTTACCGCCAGGTCACCTGCTGCATAGTAATTCCCTATGGTGTTCCAGTACTGGCGATATCTCTCATCATTGCCGTAAACGGTCCTCATCATGGAAGGCCACGGCTCCTTTATAACAAGGAATCCTCCTGTTCCAGCCGGAACCGGTTCACCATTCTCATCCACAACATCTACAACAACACCAGGGACAGGCCTTCCTGCAAATCCCGGCTTCATTGGCTCGCCAACAGTTGTTGTCAGCATATGCATACCGGTCTCGGTTTGCCACCAGGTATCCAGGATAGGGCATTTCTCCTTGCCTATGACGCGGTAGTACCACTCAAATGCCTCCGGATTGAGAGGTTCACCAACTGAACCCAGTATACGCAATGAGCTCAGATTGTACTTTTCAGGCCACTCTTCCCCCATTCTCATGAACATACGAATTGCCGTAGGTGCCGTATAGAAGATAGTTACATCGAACTCTTCTATCATACTCCACCAGACACCAGGGTCCGGATAATCAGGTGTCGTTTCGGAAATAAGGATAGTTGCACCCATTGAAAGAGGGCCATAAACAATGTAACTATGACCTGTGATCCAGCCAGGGTCTGCAGTACACCACATGACATCGCCCTCTTTCAGGTCGAACATATTCTTTGTAGTATAATAGGTACCGACCATGTAGCCACCGCAGGCATGAACTATTCCCTTTGCAGGACCTGTGGTTCCACTGGTATAGAGAATGAATAGCGGATCTTCTGCATCCATGATCTCTGGCTCACATTCTTTTTCGACGTCTTCCATAATTTCGTAGAAATCAACTTCTATCTCAGAGAAAAGTTCGAGCTGGGGAGTCATTCTCCTGAAAACCACGATCTTTTCCACACAAGAAGCATTTACAACAGCCTCATCTACCAGGGTCTTGAGGTCTATGCGCTTTCCACGCCTGAGAGTTGCATCTGCAGTAATGACTATCTTTGCCTGTGCATCCTTTATTCTGGAATGCAGTGCATTGGCTCCAAAACCGCCGAACACAACACTATGGACCGCACCGATACGGGCACATGCCAGCATTGCGATGATCTGCTCGGGAACAAGCGGCATGTAGATACATACCCTGTCACCCTTTTCCACTCCAAGTGACTTAAGGCCGTTTGCAAATCTCATGACATCGCGATAAAGCTGACGATATGTCAGTATTTGCTCCTCACCATTATCACCGACCCAGATCATGGCCACCTTGTTTCTCTTACCATTGAGGACATGACGGTCCAGGCAGTTATGAGTGATATTCAACTTGCCATTAGTGAACCACTTTGCATATGGATGGTTCCATTCCTTTACTTTGTCCCATTTTTCAAACCATTCAAGTTCTTCTGCCACATTCTCCCAGTGTTTCTCAGGGTCTTTCAGAAACTCACTATATGCTGTTTCGTAGTCCTGTAGCCAGGACTTTTCCTTTACAGAGGGATCTGGAAGGTAGCTTTTACCATCCAGCTTGACATCAAAATTCTCAGACATGTTTACTCCATTTATAATGAATAACTATGATGATTTTTCCATGACCTCAATTTGTCTCGGGCCAATCGAACCAGTTCTTGCAGAGCAACCGTATCATGTCATTTTGAAAAACAAACAAAGGTTCACGAAGAAACCCCGGGACATGAAAGGAACCGCAGTGAAGGGACTATAAATTGTATAAAGTGACCTTCATCCATCATGTATAATCATGATAATAATATATACCTATTTTGGTCTAAAAAGAATTAGTATGTTTATAAAAGCTAAGTTCTAAATGAGGAGCTATAATCGTTTCGAAGAAGAGATTTCCAATTAAGGACGCTATGAATATAAGAAGGGGAATATAATCAAAAAAGCTAAAAAAAGAATTATGATGAGAGTGACAGAATAGCTTCTGCCAAATCGCCATTTGCATTTTTCAATGCTTCTCTGGCTTTATCCTCTGGCACGCCTGTCTGCTCTGCAACGAGCCTCACATCATCATCGGGTATTTGAACTTCCCTGGCGACCTCTTCCGGGGTACCAACTATCTGATAGGTATCCACACCCTGGGCATTCATTATGGAGACATTGGCATCATTAAAAACGATGTCCTTTGAAGCTGTTCTTATAATGACCTGTTCAACATCATCTATATCAGTGATGTTAATGCCCATTTGTTTCATCATCTGTTTGACTTTTGCAGGGTTCATTCCCCTGCCACCTATTCCCGGAAACATGTACTCACCTTTGTATATGAAAGTTTACCCAATTATTCAATATAAACAGTTATTTAGCAGCAACCGCCGCCGCATGATGATGTGTTACATCCACCGCCGTTCTGGTTGTCGATGACAAAGCCCTTTCCGGATGGACCATCTACGTAGTCGATCTTTGCGCCTGCAAGACCATCTGCATCATCCTTGTTCATTACGATCTTGAGACCTTTTTCTTCAACTACAAGATCTTTATCTTCGCTAATCTCATCTTCAAGAGACATTCCGTACTGCACACCGCAGCAGCTCATGCCTGCAATGAAAATCCTGAGAGCCATATCTGTCTTATCCTGTTCTTCAAGCAGTGATTTTAATTCAGCTGCTGCATTGTCAGTTACTTCTACCATTATTAATTCCTCGTTATTTGTTTGAAAATACTACAAAGTGACTACCGGGTAATCCCTTATATGTGTTTTTGATATATAAACTATTCGTATAGATACGAACTTTATTTTGATCCCGTTGATGAATTGAGTTTACACAAATTCAACATCATCATCCACGGGATTCTGCAAGACCTCGCCACTGTAAGCATTAATCTCCACTGAATTCCTCTGCCCTTTTACCTCCCATATTGGCACATAGACAAGGTCCACCTGTAAGTTGATATCCGTTGGAAGTGGCTTAAATCTTTTGTGTTCGGAAATGATGGCTTCGCCCTGGGTAGCATCAAAACGGAGGTCACGTGTGTATTCATCTACTATCATATCAAGAAGTTGCTTGCGAGCTTCTTCGCCAGTTGTAACAGGTGTTTTGACATCATAATGCACATTAGGGACAACAACACTCTCGCGCACATCATTCAAGCGCATGCTCTCTGAGTTTCCGTTAAGTGCATTAAGGCAACCGGAACCATCACCGGATATATCGATTATCTTTGATTTATAGCGATGTTCCACACCAAGGGAATAATCATACTTCCAGAAAGGCACGAATTTCAGTACTGCTGTTGTAGCTCCACTGACATATGGGATAGCGATTGAAAGTGCACGGTCCCCTGATACATTGACAGGTGATGACCGCAGATTCATGATAACTGAATCCATCGGCATATTCTGTACCGGCGCCACAGGAGCTTCAACCGGCGCTTCCTCCATAACATCAGGCGCCTCTAAAATTTCAGTTTCCTCCGGAACAGAGTCATAAGGCATACTTCTTGGGCGATAATATTTAACTTCTGCCACTCGCTCCACCGCAGGTATGGCCGGTTTGGGCATATACATGACACCAGAGTCCTCTAATGCTGCTTTTTCCACATGGGGAGAGGTACCTGTACCAAATATAGCATTTATAGCTTGTTTTGCAAACTCGTCTGACATGTTAACCGGTTTTTTCCGGGCTGTTTCAAGCAGATCAAATTCTCCCGTTGCACCTTCCATATCAGCAAGTACTGCCCTGCCTATTTTCAAAGCAAGGTCATCACGGCTCCATACTTTAAGACCTGATGCCTCTGCCTGACGGAGGGCTTCCTCATTTGCCTCCCCGGCAATCACATAGAGACCTTCACCCTCAGTTATTTGGCTTGCAAATTCCTTTACTTCCAGAGGATCCGGGTTGTATGAAAGTTTAATGAACGTCTTCAGGTCGTTCTTCTCAGCAATAAGGTCATACCTGAAAGAGTCTGTAACATCATAACCTGATGATGTGAAAATATCCCTCAAAATTCGCACTAAGTCCTGTTTCATTATGATCATTACCCATTTTGTCGGTTAATTAAAATAGCTTTCCATGAATAAAAGATGTATGGAACCTGAATGATGGCTCCTGAATCGGAAATGAAATATATCAAAGAACACGCGTAGTAGTTTCCAGTTCAATCCCCTTCTGTGTGACCATATAGGAAATTGTTCGGTTAGGAACAAGCATTCCACGCATCTTCCTTATCATTATAGTACGCTCGATCTCGCTTCCACGTTCTTTGATCCTGAACTCAATTACACCATCACATATGTGGCGAAGGGTATTCTCCGTAATCGGATCGTGCATGCCACTTGTCATCAGTATCAGGTGAATTGCTCCTGTTGCCCTGCCGATGGAAGATATCAGCTCAATGGAATCTACGATAGTGTTCAGACTATAACCACGCAGGAAATATGAGATTGAATCTACAACTCCACGATACTTTGTATCTCTTTTTTGCGTTACGGTAGCTTTCAGAAGATTCATTGAGTCTGTGCCTTTTTTAAGAAAATCCTTGGCAGAGAGATTAGTTGTGAACTCTTTTGGAAGCACATTGTAGAAACGCGGTCCGTAGGCATCTACAAACTGAAGATTCCCATCCTCAAGATATTTTTCAACATCCCATTTCATGTTCTCCATCTCATGAACGATATCCTGTGCAGGATGTTCTGAGGTGAAGTAGAAAACATCCTCATCGTTCAAAAGACCGCCATACACGAATTGCTGGGCAAAGATATCTGAATTGGCCCCTGGCTCTGCAAGGATAAGAATAGTTGCTCCGGGAGGAACACCACCACCAAGCTGTACGTCCAGTCCGGCTATTCCCGTGGGGACCCTATATCCGCCTGTAGCATTGAAACTATAATCCATGATCATACCCCGTATCAAGTAATTATTTCATTAACAATTATATTAATGATGAAGTATAATAGTATTTTATACTATATAGCAATTAGTGATTCACATGATAAAACCTGAAGACCTGAAGTATGATAACGGCCTCATACAAGCTATTGCGCAGGATAGTGAAACAAAAGAGATACTAATGTGCGCCTTCATGAACAAAGAAGCACTTGAGAAGACTCTCGATACCGGTATAGTACACTACTGGAGCCGCAGCAGGCAGAGCCTGTGGAAAAAAGGCGAGAGTTCCGGCCATACACAAAAGGTTGTCGAGATCAGGATAGACTGTGATATGGATGCAGTTCTGCTATTGGTCCGGCAGGAAGGCGGAGCATGCCATACAGGATACCGTTCATGTTTTTACAGGACAATCGATGGAAAAGAGATTGGTGAAAAGGTCTTTGATCCTGAAAATGTATATTAGGAACATCAAATATCAGTGTCCTGACTGAAGATACACTGACCCTCATATTCTTTTTTATGCCGGATTCATGTGTGGCGACTTAATTAAATAGTCAGCAACCCTATTCATAATTATGGAAGAAAGTGCACAAAACAGGCAAAAGATAGTCCCTGATACGAGTGCGGTCATTGATGGTATCCTTTCAGGAAGGATACGTGATGGCGGACTGAGGGACGTTGATATCCATGTTCCGGAAGCTGTGGTGGCTGAACTGGAAGCTCAGGCCAACAGGGGACTTGAGATTGGATACAGAGGCCTTGAAGAGATACAGGAACTTCAGCGTTACGCATCTAAGGGTGACATCAGATTATTTTTCACAGGACCCAGACCAAACCTTGACCAGGTGAAGCTTGCCAAGGGCGGCGAAATAGATGCACTGATAAGAGAGACTGCAGAGAATCTTGATGCAAAATTCGTCACTGGTGACAGGGTCCAGTCACTGGTTGGGAAAGCAAAGGGACTTGATGTTGATTTTGTGAAGCCTCCTTTTGAGGAATTCGGACCGTTGCTTGTTGATCAGTTTTTCACGCCTGACACAATGTCAGTCCATCTGAAGCATAAGGTATGCCCGATGGCAAAGAGAGGCTCCATTGCAAATGTGAAATATGTGAAGATAAGAAATGAGCCATGCACATACCAGGAACTGAAAATTATATCAAGGGAGCTGCTGGAAAGAGCACGCGCTGACCAGGAGTCATTTACGGAGATGTCCTTTAGCGGTGCTTCTGTACTCCAGATACGGAATATGAGGATCGCCATATCCAATCCCCCATTCTCAGATGATGTGGAGATAACCATTGTTCGTCCGATAGCATCGGTGTCACTGGAAGAATACCGTCTGAGCGATGTGCTGAAGGAAAGGATACGAACCCAGAGAGGAATACTCATAGCAGGACCACCGGGGGCAGGAAAGTCCACTTTTGCAGCAGGTGTTGCTACATATCTTAACGAAGGGGGATTTGTTGTCAAGACCATGGAATCACCCCGTGACCTGCAGGTTCCACAAGAAATCACCCAGTATGCACCTCTTGACGGCAGCCTTGAGAATACGGCAGATGTGCTTCTGCTTGTGCGTCCGGACTATACCATATATGATGAAGTACGCAAGACCAAGGACTTCGAGATATTTGCGGACATGAGACTTGCAGGTGTGGGCATGATCGGAGTTGCGCATGCAAACCGTGCGGTAGATGCCATCCAGAGACTTATCGGCAGGGTGGAGCTTGGTGTGATCCCACAGGTTGTGGATACTGTGATATTCATCGACAAGGGAGAGATTGCAAAGGTACACGTCCTTGAGTTCACTGTGAAGGTTCCGGCAGGCATGATGGAAGCCGACCTTGCCAGACCTGTTATCCTTATTTCTGACCTTGAGACAGGCAAGAATGAATTCGAGATATACACCTACGGAGACCAGGTTGTCGTTATGCCTCTTGGCGGTGAGCAAAAGAGAAACCCATCCTGGAAATTTGCAGAAGAACAGGTCAAGGAAGTCATTGGCAACTATGCCAGTGGTCCTGTTGAAGTGGAAATGACCTCAGATAACCGCGCCATGGTGCATGTAAGAGATAAGGACATGCCCAGAGTGATAGGTAAGAGCGGCAAAACCATTGATGATATTGAGAAGATACTTGGCATCCATATCGATGTGCGTAAGTTCGAGCCCGGGGAGGAACGAAGATCTCAGGAGAATGAGGAGCGAAAACCACGAGAGAATAAGGAATACCACCCCATCATCGAGCGTACAAGAAAGCATGTCATCTTCAATGTTCCCGAGGTATCAGGCCGTGATGTGGAAGTCTATGCAGGTGAAGGATTCCTGTTCTCAGCAACCGTCAGCAGACATGGTGAAATCAAGATCAGGTCGAATTCTGATGTTGCCTTTGATATTTTTGAGGCCATGCAAGAGGGCGTGGTCATATGGGTGAAGGAAGTCTGATAAGACAACGTTTACAGGGATTGTGATGCATTCCCTGCACCCCCATCTTCTTTTTTTCAAACGTTGTCCCATACCATAAATCAAAATGTATTTATATTTCTAAATTATTAAATTTTGGTTGAATGGAAATAGACATAAAACGTGGTTATGAGATACTTCCAGACAACAATATCGTTTTCGGAATAAGAATCACTAATAATACTAATCTTGTCATTTCTGATGTACAGGTCATTCTTGATTATAATGAATCTCTTTTTAAGTTGCATAAAGACAGGATCCTGAAACTGGGAAACATACCCCCGAGCACAGCCCTGACTGCTAAATTCACCCTGAAGCCTACGGGACGCATCCACAGCGAAAAAATCGAAGCAAGCATAATCTACCGTGACCCTAAATGGGAAAAACACATTGTTGATATGCGACCAATGGAAATACAGCAATCCAATACCCATTCAACCCGGATTTCAGAAATTAGCCAGAGCAATAATAATGGGAAGGATGCCAAAAAAGATGGAGTTGCGGTTGGCAAATATAATCGAAGCCTGCAAGATGAAGATGTTGCGAGAATGTATGATAGATATCTAAAAGAAATCGAAAGCAAACAAAGCGGGACTGAAGAGAAAAGCGAAGCTAGTATCATTCCGCATCCCCGTAATCCGTATCCTTCGGACAAGAAACTCAGTATTCTTCGCAGCACAGCCCCACCACGTAAAAAAGAAGAAACAAATTTAGAAGGAAATAAAAAAAGCAAGAAGGAAGTCCCCAGACAGATGTTGTACATACTGATTTTTTTTATTATTGCAGGTTCCTTAATGCAAGTCCCCATTATTAAAGAAAATATAGTTGGCAAGTATGGAATAGTGGGAACAAATTCCAATGAAACGGAATTGATAGTGACCAATTTTCTCAATGCAGTGAATGGTAGTCAGTTCAGTATTGCTTTTAATATGTATCAGGGAGAAGATGTTCTTGTTCCCGCAAGTATCCAAATGTTGTTCAGTAACGGAGGAATTAAACCGGATAGCATCAAGCAGATAGATATTGTGTCAAATGAAATCGAAGACGATACAGCAGTTATAGCAGTAAACTGTACTGTATCCAGTTTTAATATTCTTGGGAAGGAAACTGATATTTCACTTATACCAGTCTATTTTCAGCTACATGATATTGAGCAGGGTTGGACAATAACAAGTGTTTCATTTAGCCAGCCGTTCAATATTGAATCCAGTAAAACAGCAGATGTGATTCAGCAGTGATGAGTTCTCAAGTATTCTTAGCAACTATTGTAATCAGAGGTGTCCACATCGGAGACGGTTTTTTGTGGTCGCCCATCTAAACAAGAATAACATCACATCAAGAAGTCCACTGTGTTGTGTTTAAGCCTTTTTCAACACTATAATTTTGTCAGGAAAACGTTTGGGCCTGTCCACAACTGTAAACCCGGCTTTACCAGCGATCATAACAGTCTCTTCAAATGCCTTTTTTGAAACGTGCAGCGGTGGTTCTGCTATGTAGATCTGCCCATCTTTTTTAAGTAGCGATTCCAGTTCCCTGAAAAATGCTTCTTTATCCACCACCTCATGGACCATATAGAAAAGGAAAACAAAGTCAAAGTTCCCGGACACCCCTATCCTGTCTTCATCACACTTGTGCAGTACGATATTCAGACCAGTCCCAATCCTCCTGATCTTTTCCCTCACCTTCGCAAGCATGCCTTCCTGTAAGTCTACAGCTACTACCTGACCATTTTCCCCAACCATCCGAGCCATATCAAGAGTAAAGAAACCAGGACCACACCCTACTTCCAGAACATCCATCCCTTCTTTAATATACGGCCCAAGTATTTTCCGGGGATTTTGCAACCATCTGCGAATCCTGTTGTTGAGAATGATGGATATTTCTGTGGGGCAGACGTGGGTTGTGGTTAAGAGGGACATTGTGATTCTCTATCTATTCTATAATAAAATTGGTTTTCTAGTTTTAAATAATTCTTGCTTTGAGAGGATTCTAGTTGACATGCAGTGAATCAGCTCGATATTTTTAAAAAGATTTATAAATTATTTAAGTAATTATAATTGCAGGGATGTACAAAACAAATGAAACACCACGAAGTAGTTGCAGCAATAATAATTGATGATGATAAGATTCTATGTGTTCAAAGAGATCATGGAAAATACGATTACATTTCTTTAAAGTATGAATTCCCAGGTGGAAAAATAGAATCTGGCGAAACTAAAGAACAAGCATTACAACGCGAGTTATTAGAGGAACTTGATGCAGATATAAAAATAGAAAGAGAGTTTTTAACTGTAAATCATCAGTATCCTGATTTTAGTGTTACCATGCACAGTTTCATTTGCACCGCTTTAAATTCAACATTTAATCTGAAAGAGCACATTGCTTTCAAATGGTTGAATCCAGAAAAATTATCGACTTTGGACTGGGCTGAAGCAGATATTCCAATTGTTTCAAAATTAATGAAGGAATCTTAAAATGGATCACTTTCCTGTACATCTATTGGACAGCTTGAAAACTGGCTTTATTGACCAGTCTTTAGCTTCAAAAAAAGAATATCTTCCAGAGTTACTGGTAAATGATACTAGTAATGGGAAAAAAGTACTACAGACTATATCTAGAGAACTAAAAAACTGTGTGAAATTTTGGTTTTCAGTAGCATTTGCAACAAAAGGTGGAGTAGTTTCTTTAATAAATACACTCCAAGAACTTGAAAAAGCTGGAATTAACGGAAAAATACTGGTATCCCAATACCAATATTTCACTCAACCAGAAGCATTAAAGTCTTTATTAAAACTCAAAAATGTTGATTTAAAAATAGCAGTCGATTCTGATTTTCATGCAAAAGGTTACCTATTCAAAAAAAGCAATCGCTTTAACTTAATTATTGGAAGCAGCAATCTTACATCTAGTGCACTATGTTCAAATAAAGAATGGAACTTGAAAATATCAGCTACTTCTGACTCAAAATTAATAATTGACTCAATTAATGAATTCAGAAATGAATTTGAAAATGCTGTATTTGTGGATGATAACTTCATTGAATCATATACATTAGATTATAATTTGAAAAAGAAGTTCATTTCAAGTTCAAGAAAAAGCATTGAATCTCGTCATAATGACTCAATAACTCCCAATTCAATGCAAATTGAAGCATTGGCAAATCTGGAAGATTTAAGATCAAAGGATAAAGATAAGGCTTTATTAATTTCTGCAACTGGGACGGGAAAAACATATCTATCTGCATTTGATGTGAAAGCATACAATCCTAAAAAGTTTTTGTTTGTAGTACATCGAAGAAACATTGTAGATGATGCTATAAAAAGCTTCAAACGAATTTTTGGTGAGAGTCGAAGCATGGGTATTTACTCAGGAAATGAAAGAGAAATTAATGCAGATTTTATTTTTTCAACAATTCAAACCATTTCTAGAGATGAACATTTACATCAATTTGACCAAAGGCATTTTGAATATATAGTTGTAGACGAAACCCATAGAGCAGGGGCAGAAAGTTATCAAAAAATCTTCAATCATTTTAAACCAAAATTTTTGTTGGGCATGACTGCTACGCCTGAAAGAACTGATGGATTCGATATCTTTTCTCAATTTGAACACAATATTGCATACGAAATTCGGTTGCATAGAGCTTTAGAAGAAAAAATGTTATCGACTTTTCATTATTTTGGTGTAACTGATGTTACGGTAGATGATAAAGTCTTAGACGAAGAAGCAGCTTTCTCTTTGTTAACAGCAAAAGAACGTGTAGATAGGATTATCGAAAAAGCTGAATTTTACGGTTGTGATAATGGATGCGTGAGAGGACTTATCTTTTGTAGCAGTGTAGATGAAAGTCAGGAACTATCTAATTTATTTAATGCAAGAGGATACAAGACTGTCTCATTATCTGGCAAAAATAGTGAAGAGGAGAGAAATACTGCAATAAACAGATTGGAAAGTCATGATCCTTTTGAAAAATTAGATTATATCTTTACTGTTGAGATCTTCAATGAAGGCGTAGATATTCCAAAAGTAAACCAAATCATCATGTTAAGACCCACGGCATCTGCCATCGTTTTTGTACAACAATTAGGAAGAGGATTGCGTAAAGCTAAAGACAAAGAATACCTCACTGTAATTGATTTTATAGGCAATTACAATAATAATTACTTAGTTCCAATTGCATTATATGGAGATACTACTTATAACAAGGATACACTGCGCAAATTGATGTTAAGTGGAAGCAGTTTTGTTCCGGGTGCTTCAACTATTAATTTTGATAAAATTACACATGATAGAATTTTTGCAGCAATTAACAAAGCTAATTTGCATCTCAAAAAGGACCTTGATAAAGACTACGAGCTATTAAAATTCAAGATTGGTAGAATCCCTCTGATGATGGACTTTGTAGAACATGGTTCTCGAGATCCACAATTGTATGTAAACTATTCAAAATCCTATTTTAACTTCGCATCACATCAAGAAGAAGCCTTACAAAATAAATTATCTGAAAAGGAAACAAAGCTCCTCGAGTTATTCTCCAATGAAATTGCAAACACTAAGAGAGTCGAGGAAGTTATTATTCTCAAAGAACTAATTGCTGGAAATACTCTATTAAAGGAAGATTTTAAAGCAATTATTTTCGATAAATATGGCATTTCGATTCCTGATGAAACGATAGAATCATGTGTCAAAAACATCAATTTTGACTTTGTAACTGAAAAGTACAGTGGTAATTTAGTTAGTGTTAGTGAAATATACGATTTAAGCATCGTTTCTTATGAAAACGGAATTCTCTCATTTAGTGATCTATTTATTGATTCACTAAAAAATGAAACATTCTTGCATTTCCTAAATGATATGCTAGACTATTCCAAAACAATTTATGATCGAAATTTTGACAAAAACAAGTATGTTGATGGCTTCATATTGTATCAGAAGTATTCCCGAAAAGATGTATTTAGAATTCTGAATTGGGATCAGAATCCATTGGCACAGAATGTCGGAGGTTATCGTATCAATGATCAGAAGACAAATTGCCCAATATTCGTAAACTATCACAAAGAAGAACATATCTCGAGCACTACAAAATATGAGGAAGGTTTTGTTAATAATTCTCAATTCGAATGGATGTCTAAATCTGGAAGAAAACTGGATAGCCCTGATGTTGTTATTATTAGAAATTACAAAAATGGTCTTAGACTGCCTTTATTCATCAAAAAAAGTAATGGAGAAAGTAATGATTTCTACTATATGGGTGATGTGACTCCTGTTGATGAAAGCTTCGAAGAAGCTACTTTGGTTAATGACGATAATAAAAAAGTGTCAGTTGTAAAAGTAAAATATCGGATGAATCATCCTGTTGAAGATTCGATTTATGATTATATTACAGCACCAAGCAATTAATAGGCTAAACTGGGATAAAGGTTTCATTAATAATAAGAGAGTCATTAATCTAATATACACTTCCAAACAATTTACACCACAAGGAGAATCTCATCATGAAAGTATCGATCATAGGTTCGGGCTATGTCGGGTCGGTCTCAGCTGCTTGCTTTGCTGAACTTGGACACGAGGTCATCTGTATTGACATTGACGAAGAGAAGGTAAAGCAGATCAATGCAGGAATTGCACCTATCTGGGAGGAGGGGCTGGATGAGCTGATGCAAAAGCATACACAAAAGATGCTCATTGCCACATCGGATTATGATTATGCTGTGCAGAATTCCGATGCTTCATTTATCTGTGTGGGGACACCGTCGGGAGAGGACGGGAGCATTGACCTCTCCATTGTGAAGGCTGCAAGTGCCAGCCTTGGAAGGGCTATTGCGAAGAAGGATCACTATCATGTTGTTGTTGTCAAGAGCACAGTGGTGCCTGAGACAACTGAAAAAGTGGTGCTGCCGCTCATTGAAGAGTACTCCGGCAAGAAGGCAGGAAAGGATTTCGGAGTTGCGATGAACCCGGAGTTTTTGAGAGAAGGCAAGGCGGTCTATGATTTCATGCACCCTGACAAGATAGTGGTGGGTGCGATAGATGAGAGGTCATTCTTTGTAGTATCCGAACTCTACCGCAGGCTGGACTGCAAGGTCACGCACACCAATCCCAGAACAGCCGAGATGATCAAATACGTCAACAACTCATTCCTGGCGACCAAGATATCCTTTGCAAATGAAGTTGGTAACATCTGCAAACAGCTTGGCATCGACACCTACGAGGTCATGGATGCCGTGGGCACGGACTTCAGGATAGAACGCCAGTTCCTCAACTGCGGTGCCGGATTCGGAGGCTCGTGTTTCCCCAAGGATGTCAAGGCTCTCATAGGAAAGGCAAAGGACATCGGGTATGAACCACAGCTACTGAGATCAGTGGTAGATGTTAATGATAAACAGCCCCTGAAGATGGTTGAACTGCTCCAGAAGAAGCTCGGCGATCTCAAGAACAAAAGAATAGCCGTGCTTGGTCTGGCCTTCAAGAACGACACCGATGATATCAGAGAATCCCGCTCCATTCCGGTGATCACTGAACTGCTGCGTCTTGGGGCTGACATAGCCGCATACGACCCAATGGCAGAGGAAAGCATGAAGAAGATATTCCACGATGTCACATACTGCAAAAGCGCAGCACAGGCACTGGAAGAAGCAGAAGGCTGCCTCATCATGACAGAATGGACCGAGTTCAGGAAACTGGACAAAGAATTCGAATCCATGGCCAACAGGGTAGTCATAGACGGCAGGCACCTCATCGATCCAAAGGACATCAGCACCGATGTTGACTATGAAGGTCTCTGCTGGTAAGCAGGATCGACTATGAACGGGACATTCACCCTCGCAATAGGAGAACGAAGGACGATCAAAAGCAGTCTCTTCGGAACATCCCAGGACATGATGTACTGCGGGATGTCTTCGGAGAGCACTTTCTCTATCGGACTCCTTTTTTCAAAGGGCTATCAGGGGCATGCCCTGAACTTCTATTTTCCCAGGAAGTCCTCCTATATTATACTGGACAAAAGAAAGTACTACATTGTTGATGTGAACCCCGAACACATAACTCTTCAATTATCTGAGTGAAAATCGAAGGATTTTAATATATCCTGTAAAAATGACATGTCTGTTGGTGGACAGACCTGATGAAAAACGACAACCAGATAAAAGAAGACATCAACGGCAGGTTACACTCTGTTGACCAGACCGTTCGAAGCGTGGAAAAACGATTGCGTGCGGTGGAACGCAGACTCTCTGTTGATGTTCCCCTTGAAGATGTGATCCCGGAATATGAGACTAATTTTGAAGAAGCTCTTGAGCACACAAGAGAAGAGATAGCTGCCATTCATTCTGATATCGATGAACTGAAACAAGGCAGTTTGCAGTATCAGGACTATGAAAGCAGATTTCAGGAACTTGACTCTGAACTTACCACCCTTAACTCACACATAACAGAGCTTCAGGAAGAGAACTCAAAACTCTCAGAACAGTTGAATCAAGAAAAACAGCAGAAACCTGAATCGATCAGCCTTGATATCAAAAATGAGATCACACAGCTCAGCATGCACCTTGAGAAAGCCGAGAATCATAACCGCATCAATATAGGTTCGGTGAAAGTTCCCGTGGAACTCTCAGGTATCGTTGGAGCAGTTATACTTGCACTGACAGGCTATCTCATCATGGCAGGTCGCTGGGACATCGTACGCTCGGCCTATTTCTCATTTTCAATTGCTTTTGTGTTTGCAGCTGCAGTACTTTTGAAGTTCTACATGGCCAACAGCAAGCGTGCATGAAACAAAGTGAAAATAACCTTAGAATGTAAAAATATCAGATGAGTATTCCAGAACCGGAATCTCATACTTTTCTTACTTTAACCAGAAAGTCATTTGTATAATCCAGATACCCTTCCTGCATAACCTTGACCGAAAGATAGCCTTCGGTTTTACCCTGAGGTAAGGAAATGTTCAGTAACCTGTAATTGAATTCACCGCTGGCATCTGTGATACCACCTGCAACCTTTTCCCTGTCTGGTCCCCATACAATAATATTTGCACCACCTACCGGCCTTCCTTCATTGTCAAAAACGCTTACGATAAGGTCAGGAGAATCACATATTGCTCCGGTCATGTTGAAGCTGCTGCAATTTGAAGCCGCGAACATTGAACCCGGCACAAAAGGTGTGCTCATGATCGATGTGACTATCACATAGATACCTATCATCCCGATTATCGTGAGCACAACAATCCTCATCGGAAGTCCTGCAGATGCGGATTCATCAGAAAGCATGTAAACCTGAAAATAAAAGAGATGCCAGGATCATGAAGTCCTGACTATCATTACTGCGTCCGTCTTTTCGAAATCATAGAAGCCATCGGTTGAGATAGTAAGATCCATGGTTCCTTCATTCTGATTAGGACCGAGGCTGACAGATGAGCCACTGCTTGCAGTACTGAGAGAACAATTGCCATGGTCATCTGTAGTACCCGTTGCCACACCGCCAAGTCCGCGTAAGACCACATTGGCAGCTCTTACAGGATAGCCATCCGGATCGGACACAGATATCTCAACACCGATATCAAATGGGGAATTTGCTACGGTCGAATCCACAATGATAGTATTACCTGGACTTGGAGTTGCACTTTGCTCGCCTGACTCAATGATATTCACGGACATATTCTTAGTTGGAGGAGGGATAATCGCCACAAGTGCCGCAAGGGCAACCATACCAACCACCAGCATGACTACAATATTGATAGGAAGCTCGATGGCCCTATCATCATTAAACAGTTTTTGTAAATTGGTCAAAAAAACACCGAATGCTATGAAAAATACATTAGATATAAATTTACTGATTTGTTTCTGATTTTTATGTTGTTGAGTGAATAATTAATATCGTTACATTCATGTACCAAAACCATTCTTTAATTCACACATGAAGAAGATAGTCATCATCGATTACGGACTTGGTAACCTAAGGAGTGTTCAAAAGGGACTGGAACACGCAGGAGCCACCGTACTCATATCAAGCGATCCTGAAGAGATAAAAAATGCAGACGGGGTAATCCTTCCGGGAGTTGGCGCATTTAAGGACGCAATGAAGAATGTAGAGAAAGTGAGAAACACTATCGATGAGTATGTAGCATCAGGCAAGCCAATGCTTGGTATCTGCCTGGGACAGCAGATGATGATGAGCACATCAGAGGAAGGCGGCCTCACAGAAGGTCTTGATCTTGTAAAGGGTCAGGTTCTCAGGTTCCCGCACTCAGACCTTAAAGTTCCGCACATGGGCTGGAACTCTATAAAAATAACGCAGCAACATCCACTTTTTGAAGGCATACCCGATGGTTCCTTTGTTTATTTTGTCCACTCATACTACGTGGATACCGGAGGGAAGAACACACTGATATCATGTGAATACGGCACTGAATTTGCAGCAGCCGTGGTCAATGATACAGGCAATGTCATAGGAACCCAGTTCCACCCTGAGAAAAGCGGTGACGTGGGCCTTAAAATGCTGAAGAACTTTGTTGCTATGTGCTAAGAGATGATACTATGGATATTGAAGGCTACGCAAAACGGGGGCTTAAAAACAACGAGCCTGACATCGAGGACAGACTCACCGCCAGGATACTGGAGGTAAAGAAAACAAGCCCTGAACATGCACGCAAGCTTGCACAGGCAACCATCACCGAGGCCAAAGCCACCCTGAATCTGAAAGGAGATGTGCTTGAACCCACTGTTTCCGGCGTAACAATGGGAGAGTTCGGTGTCGGTTCAAGAGGACTTGGAGATTTTTACACTCATGAAAAGATAGCTGAAGTCATAGGAAAGACCAGTGCAGTCGTTGATACCACCCACCTTGATGATTCCGGTGTAGTAAAAACAGAGGGAGGAGAATATGTCATCCTCACCGTTGACGGTATGCACTCCAGACTCAGCGATTACTCATTCCTTGCAGGGTTCCACGTTGCAAGAGCAGCACTACGTGACGTATATGTCATGGGATCAAGACCCATTGCAATGTTATCAGACATCCACGTGGCAGATGATGGTGATGTAGGTAAGATCTTTGACCATATAGCAGGTATTACCGCAGTTTCCGAGCTATCAGGAATCCCACTCATAACAGGCAGCACCCTGAGAATAGGCGGCGACATGGTCATAGGCGAACGCATGACCGGTGCAGTCGGTGCCGTAGGTGTTTCAGCCGACCTGACATCACGTGAACAGACACAAGTAGGAGACGTCATACTCATGACAGAAGGTGCTGGTGGCGGAACCATATCCACAACAGCGCTCTATTATGGAATGCATGATATTGTAGATGAAACCATCAACATAAAGTTCCTGGAAGCATGCGATAAACTCCTGGAATCTGGTCTTGTGAAACACATCCATGCAATGACAGACGTAACAAACGGCGGAATCCGCGGGGATGCAAAGGAAATATCCAGAACTGCTGGTGTCAAACTCACGTTTGAAGAGAAGGAAATGAGGAAACTCGTCAACCCGGTGGTCCTTGAGATGCTTGAATCACTCGAAATTGATTATCTTGGAGTTTCCCTTGATGCTTTGCTCATAATTGCACCTGAAGAATATGCTGAAGATATTATGAAGACCATCCGAAGTGCAGATGTGGATATCGCAGTTATCGGGAAAGTAGTTGAAGGCACCGGTTCTGAGATCATAATTGACGGACAGGTAAGGGATTTCACACCACGCTTCAGGGAATCGGCATACACACCTATCAAAAAAATGATCGGTGACGAGAACCCGCGTGACTATGATGAAATGAAAAAAGCCATTGACAGGGCAGCGCTCGATGCTATCGAAAAGAAACGCCGTGTAATAGAAATGGTAAAAAATAAGTAGAAAGGTTCTTCCTTTCTTACTTATCTAATTCATCCTCTTCTTCTAATTTCTCAACAACAAGCACCACACCATCTTTTTCAAGAATTTTGACCTTATCTCCCTTCTCGATCAGATCCGATGAGCGTGCTTTCCAGTGTTGCCCATGGTGGAGAATATAACCTTCCTGGCCATTACCAATAGGATCAAGAGCCTTTGCACTGTCACCAATAAGTTCACCGAACAGGGGTCTTTTCCTTCTTACCTCAAATACCTTGTAAATCACAAAAACAAGGAAAATGCCGAGGATAACAGTAGGTGCAGAGACCGATATTATCAGTGTCCTCTGGAATTCTGCAGGTGTATAATTACGAGGGAAATCCGTAGGAGCCAACAACACACTGCCGGCAATTATGCATACAAAGCCCGCTATTCCGAAAACCCCGAATCCCGGAGCCTGGAATTCCAGCACAAGCAATATCACACCAACAATAATGAGGAAAAGGGCACCGATATTCACATCAAAACCGGTTCCTATCAGACCAAGAGCAATGGCAACTATTCCGAAAAGTTCAGCTCCAAATCCTGGGTTTGATATTCCCAGTATTATCGCATAGACTCCAAGAAGCAGGAGCAGCGAGGAAACTATCGGATTTGATATGATGTTCATGAACGCAAGACGCAGGGATGGTTCATAGTAAGTGATATCAGCACCGTCGGTGTTGAGTACTTTTCCTTTCACCTCTTCACCGTCAACCTGTGACATCAGATCTCCCAGAGTTGGGGAAACATACTCAATAACATCATACTCAAGAGCAGTATCAGCATCAAGGTTCAGGTTCTTAGTGATGAATTCCTCTGCAGCTGTCTGATTACGGTCATGTTTTTTCGCGTTTTCAGTAGCTCTTTTTACAAGAGCATTGACTATCTTCGCTTCCTCAACAGGTTCTGTCCCGCTGGCGGTCACTGTGACAGGCTGTGCAGAACCTATGATAGTATAAGGTGCCATTGCAGCTATGTCCGTACTTATTAAAATAAGAGTACCTGCAGACCACGCTTTTGTTCCTTCAGGATACACAAATCCAATCACCGGGACATCGGTTGCAGCTATCTGCTCAATTATGTCGATGGTTTCATCCAGACCCCCGCCGGGAGTATTGAGTGTTATCACCAGAGCTTCATAATCATCATTCTCTGCAAAGGCAATGGCATCAGCCACAATGTCATCGGAAACAGGAGTTATGGAGTCTGATATCTCAAGCACCAGTACCTTCTGCTGTCCGGCAGCATATGCAAGGCCGGTGAACTGGGAAAGGAGCAATGTAAAAAAAAGAAAAGTGCTCAGGTATGACCGGCACTTATGTCTCATGTTTCCTCCATTCACTCCTTCTTAGAGAATGCCTTGGAAAGGGCTGCAACGTCTCCAACATTGGTTGAGTTGGCTACGACAATCATATTCTTTTCCCTTGCTATTTCGGCATATGTCTGCAGTTCCCTGAGTTTGATCGCAACCGGCACTTCCTCGTAAAGGCGTGCAGCATCTTTCATCTTTGTAGCGGCAATGAACTCACCATCTGCAAGTATGATACGGGATCTCTTTTCACGCTCTGCTTCTGCCTGCTTTGCAATTGCACGAAGCATAGTTTCATCGATACTGACATCCCTTAGAGTTACACTTGTAACCTTGATACCCCACGGGTCTGTGGAAGCGTCAAGCAACTCCTGAATACTCCTGTTGATATCATCTCTTTTTGATAGTACATCATCAAGGTCTATCTGACCGATAACATCACGCAGGGTGGTCTGTGAAAGCATAGCTGTTGCATACTTGAAGTTCTCAACCTCATTGACAGCTTTTGAAGGGTCAATAACCTGATAATAGACCACGGCATCAACGGCTACTGTTACGTTATCCCTGGTTATGACAGCCTGTTTGGGTACATCAATGGTAACCACACGCAGGTCTATCTTCACAACTGTATCGATTACAGGGATGATCAGGAACAGACCCGGACCTTTTATCCCACTTAATCTTCCAAGACGGAAGATAACTACACGTTCATATTCATTTACAATCTTGACTGCTTTGGACAGTATCAAAACTGCAACAATAGCTAAAGGAAAAATAAAATCTATCAAAGGCATATATTTACCACTCTCCTGGGTGAACTTAAGTATAGCTTATATAAAGATTCTACTTCTTAAAAATATACCGGTGGCTGGACGAATAATATTTAAGAACGCTAGAAGGGAATCACAAGAACCATTAGATTGGATTTTGTAGAGGATGTGGGTCTGAATTCTTGTTTGAGGGGATGTACACGAAAGCATATTGTTATTATCGAAATAACACTTCAGACCCAACAAATAGTAGAACTCGTTAATCGTTTATTAATGTGATTGATTTTGACGTTAATAATTTCAAACTAATTTTTTAAATCGATAGCATGCGGCGAATATACAAATAGAATATATAATTATTGGTCAACTTTAGCTTTTAATCACAAGCAAACACATAAATCTAACATATACTATCTAACACTAGATACAATGAGCGAAAAATGTATAGATTGCAACGGAAAAGGCTATCGTGTCACTGGCACTGATAAATGTCCGGAATGCAAAGGGACTGGGAAATCAAAGTCAGTAGACTTTATGAAACTTTCAGAAAAGGATATGGCCAGTTTTTTGAAGAATGGCTCTTCCTGTAACAATTGCAGAGGAAGCGGAGAGATAGAGAACAGAGAAACATGTGCGGAGTGTTCTGGAAAAGGTACTTTTTACAAGTGTAAAATATGTGGGACATCCATGGACGGCCTCTACGAAGGAGATGAGGTCTGCAGCTCATGTGCAAAGAAGCAGGTCGTGTATAAGCTTGACAACTCCTGCACCCTTGATGAACTCGAAGTTGGTAAAATGTACCATTCAGTTGTCAGGAACATTGCAGAATTCGGAGTTTTCGTTGACATCAATTCAAACCTCAGGGGACTCATACATTCCAGTAATATGAAAGAACCACTGGAAGTAGGGGAAGCTGTGATTGTAAGTGTCAAGGAGATAAAGCCAAGGGGTAAAATGGATCTTGTGCCACGTAAGCTGAAAGAATACCAGACCGTGGAACTTGAGAAGGACCTCCCTGTAAAACTGGCAAACGAAATTCCCCAGATGGTCGGCAAGAAGATCAAGATCCAGGGTGAGGTCATACAGGTCAAACAGACTGCAGGACCAACCATATTTACTATTGCTGATGAAACCGGACAGATATCCTGTGCTGCCTTTGAGAGTGCCGGTGAAAGAGCATATCCACAAATAGACGCGGACATGATAGTTGCAGCAACAGGTGACATCACATCCCGCGGAGACAGTTTCCAGCTTGAGATCCAGAGCCTTAAAAGACTCACCGGACCAAAAGAAACTGAGATACTCCAGCGTATAGAAGCTGCCATTGACAGCAGGGCAGAACCCTATGAGATAGAATACATGGTTGAGAGTGAGGTCCTTGAGAAACTCAGGCCGACCATGAAAAAAGCTGCAAAGGAAATAAGGAAGGCAATTATCAAATCCACTCCTATCCTGTTGCGCCACCATGCCGATGCTGACGGAATGACTGCGGCTCTGGCCATCGAGAAGGCCATCGTCCCACTCATAAGAGAGGTGAACGGACAGGACGGGGAATATTACTTCTACAAACGTGCACCTTCAAAAGCACCGTTCTACGAGATGACGGATGTCGTCCGTGATATCGGCTTTGCCCTTGAAGATGTGGTAAGACATGGACAGAAGATGCCTCTCGTCATAAGTGTGGACAATGGATCATCCATAGAAAACGTGGCTGCAATGAAGCAGGCAAAGGTATACGGTATCCAGATGATAGTCATGGACCACCACCAGCCCGACGATGAGGTAGATCAATACCTACTAACCCATGTTAACCCAGCACACGTCGGAGGAGATTTCGGTATGACAGCGGGTATGCTCTGTACCGAAGTAGCACGTATGATAAATGTCAACGTAGAAAATGATATCAAACACCTCCCTGCAGTAGCTGCTCTTGGTGACCGCTCAGAAGCGGAAGAGGCAAAGAGATACATAGAACTGGTATCTGACAAGTATACCACGCAAAACCTCAAAGATATGGCACTTGCCCTTGACTTTGCGGCATACTGGCTTAAGTTCAACAACGGAAAAGGCATCGTTGACGATATCCTGGACTTTGGTGACCACGTGATACACAAGAACCTTGTCAACGTGCTTTGCGAACAGGCAAACGAGATGATAGCCGAACAGATAGATGTGAGTATGGCCCATGTGAAAGCCCAGGACCTTCCAAACGGAGCTGTCCTGAATGTGCTCGATGTTGAGAACTATGCTCACAAGTTCACATTCCCACCACCAGGAAAAACATCAGGAGAAGTACACGACAAATTGTGTAAGAGATACGAAGGCAAACCTGTCGTAACTATAGGATATGGCCCTGACTTTGCTGTAATCCGCTCAAAGGGAGTATTGATGAATATACCGCAGATGGTAAGGGAACTTCACGAAGAGGTAAAGGGCGGCGGAGTCAATGGTGGAGGACACCTTGTCGTCGGAAGTATAAAATTCGTAGAAGGTATGCGCACAGATGTGCTCTCTAAACTTGTAGAAAAAATAGGGTCCGTAGGAGTTGAATAACTCCTACTTTAATATTTATTATTCAAACTTTTTTTAATTATCTTCAGTCCACACGTACAATGCGTACAAGTGCATGTACAGGGACCTCGGAAAGTGACTCAGAACCGGTCTTGTCAACAAGGACCGCAATTGCCACTGGTTTTGCACCTGAGCTTCTAAGATGGGTAACAACATCATTCATAGTAGCACCGGTGGTTATGACATCATCTACTATGACACACTTCTTTCCTTTTATGCCTCCGAAATTCCTGCTGAATGCACCCTTCAACTTGGATTCATCATTTTGCTCATTGTAGGCATGGTACACTGACATTTCAGTATTGAGTTCTTCTGCCATAAGAGTTGCAAGAGGAACCCCACTAAGACCGATACCAACAACCATATCGATATCGTTACCGGTTTCTTGCACTGTGTCAAGCACCATGTCACACATTGCAATTCCAATGTGGCGCATCCTGTAAGAGCTCTTTCCGATACTGCTCCAGTTTACCGATATATCTTTAGGTGCAGGGTAGACTTCTTCCTTCTTTGCACGGGTCAAAAGCCACGTGACGGTTTCCCGGGAAACGTTCAGTTCATCTGCAATTTGCCTTGTAACAAGACCATTTGCCTGCAATTCAAGGGCTTTTTGGATCAATTTATCAATATTCTTCATATGAATCCCGCATGTTCATTTTTAACCTGTAATTTGTTATATAACAACAGAGATGTTATATTTTTCTTTTACGCCTTTTCTTAAGTGAAGAACCACAAACCGGGCATACATCACCGCTATCAAAACGTCTGCGACAGCCCACACATTCTTTTTGCCATACCAACACATCCTTTATCTTTTTCTGGGCCACTGGCTTCACTTCTATACCCAGGATCCTGGCAACGTTCTGAACTGCATAATCATCGGTCAGAAGGACAGAAGTGCCTTTATATTCAAGCGCCTTGGCGAGGATATCGACATCAGTTGCCGATAATTCCTCACAATCCCTTGTCTCTTTTGCGATTTCCATGACAGCTTTTCGGGAACTATCCTCCGGCATTTCCACACGTGCCCCATTTTCACGGGCAAGCTCAAACCGCATGGATGCCTCATTGCTTTTGAGTTCATTCACAACCGAAGGGATAGTTATCATCCTATGGGGCTCGATTCCGGTCCCCATTATAAAGACCGCAGAATCCGCAATGTAATATTCCATGTAATAGCTGATACTTTCTGAACATAGATTAATTCTTTGTCAGTTTCAAAAATGAACGTAACATATATTCAACAAATATACATATATATTTATAAAATAAATATGGGTGAAAGGAAATGATCATTCATGACTAGATTATCCAGTGGAAATATTGACTTAGACAAAAGATTACAGGGAGGTTTTCCTGAAGGAGAGTGTGTCCTTATAACAGGGGAACCAGGAACCGGTAAAACTATTTTTGGTATTCAGTTTCTTTACAACGCATGCCAGGAAGGAAAGAAATGCGTAATAATAGCAACTGAAGAGGTTCCGGAAAAGATAATCCTTCATGGTAAAGCACTTGGATTTGACCTTGAACCTTTCGTGGAGACTAATCAGCTTACCATGATACACTTCCTTGAATTGAGAGCAAATAATTTAGCAGAAGGATATACCAACGTCTGCATGCACATAGATGACCTGAACAACCTCGCACATATCATTCAGGATGATGTCGATGTCATCATCCTCGATAACCTCGGCACATTTTCAATCGGAATCGACCTGAAACAATTCAGGGACAAACTTGATACCCTGGCATATGTGCTGTCAAATCAAAAAAGGACATCACTCATAGTAATGGATGCAACTGCCCATGAACTCACACACCGGATAGCTGAGTACTCCACTTATGGAACTATCAGGCTCATGACAAAAGAAAATCCGTATACCGGCAAAATGGAACGGTTCATGTACATACCAAAGATGAGAGGGACAAAGATATCACTGGACATTATTAACTATGACATAACCGAAGAAGGTATCAAACTGTTTCCAGCAAAGGCCAACAGATAAGTATAATTGAGAATATTCCTAATTTAGGACCAGGCAGGCTTGATAAAATGGACATTTCAAAAGCTAAAGATAGCATCGTGGAATTCATCAGGGATAAAACAAAGGAAGCAGGTGTAAAAGGCGCAGTAATAGGAATCAGCGGAGGCATCGATTCCGCCCTGACAGCTTACCTGACAGTTGAAGCCCTTGGAAAGGAGAATGTCCTTGGCATACACATGCCGGAGCTTAATCTAACGCCTGCAGAAGATGTGCTGGATGCCACCGAAGTGGCAGACAGGCTGGGAATCGAATTCAAAACCGTTGATATATCAGAGATCCTTTCTGCATACCTTAACTCAATTCCGGAGAGTTCAGCTTCCAATTCACATTCCAATGGAAACCTCAAAGCCAGGATTCGCATGTCCACCCTTTACTATTATGCAAACATGATGTCACGAACGGTTATGGGAACAGGCAACAAAACAGAGATACTCCTGGGATATTTCACAAAATACGGAGATGGTGGCGTTGACTTTGAACCGATCGGGGACCTCTACAAAACAGAGGTTAAAGAGATGTCAGCACTTCTTGGAATTCCTGAAGAGATTATCACAAAAGCTCCTTCAGCAAGGTTATGGGCAGACCAGACCGACGAGGAAGAACTGGGAATCACATATGAACTGGTTGACAGGTTCCTTGCCCTTTTACTAGAAGGGGAAACCCCACAGGTCGCACAGAATACTCTTGGGCTGACAAGCACCCAGAGAGATTCTGTGGTTAAACGCATCAATGCAAACCTGCATAAACAAAAAGCTCCTGCCATAGCAGAACTAAGATCTCTCAGATAAAGCATTAATAAGGATTATCTGCCGGCAAAAACTGGCAGTTCATCTTTTTCAAATCTCAGAAGCTGCTTTGCAAGATGCCGCCTTGCACATGGTGGAACCTCATAGAATCCAATCCCAATTTCTCTTTTTACTTCTGATCTTTCTGTAACCATAGAACTGGTACCACACTTCCTGCACCTGTAACCCTGATCGGAACCAGCGGATTTCATCCTCTTACCACAGGAAGGACATAAGGGATTTCTAACCTCGTACTTTGGGGAAAGACCGATTATCTTTATTTTCTCAATGTTCACTGTCCTTTCAGTAACACTACCATAGACAACGATCCGGTCACCGGGAATCAGTTTGCGTATCAGTTCCCTGAAGTTCTTTGTCGGCTCAAAGGCAGCACAGTCAATTGTATCCCCGGCAGAATCCTTCAGAGAGAATATTGTATGCCCTCCCCTGATGGTCTTTGGTTCACAGCAGACCTGTCCTTCCAGAATATACGAATGCATTTCCTGAATGTCACTGATAGTTGATGCTGAGATCAGATGCATATCAGTACCCTGATTTGTCCTGTATATACACACACGTTCCACCGGTTCTGACCTGATAAAAGATACGGCCTTTTCAACAGAATATGCATCCTTTCCCCTTATTCCGTAAAGGACAGGATCACCTGCATGAGGGACACAAACCACCATTTCATTTTTCAGGTCTACAGTGTCCCATGTATCAGGATATGTTTGCCTGTCAGCTTCAAAGAGAGAATCGCCATCTACAAAACGCGGGGTACCGCATACCTCCAGCTTCCTGTATGCAATATACTCATAAGTATGGTCCCAATCCTGACTTAGCATTGCACCGCAGGCAGAAAGGGCACCGATAAGTCCGCGACCATTCTTGAATGTTTTGAATTTCAGTCCAAGTCCTGAAACCAGTTCCTTCGCTTCATCTATTGTAATGACTTCTTTGACAGCATGCCTGAAAAAATCACTCAGTGTTTTTCTGACCTTCTCAAACTGGTCATCTGTGATGAAAACAATTCCCGGATTGGTGTTCTCATTTTCCATGCAGGCCATGGAAGCGACTTTCCGGATAACATGATCCATTACTTTTTCAGGTTCGTCGCATTCCAGGAACAATGCTACCGATGCATTCCCACGGGTCTTGTATGGAATAGTAGGATTAAGACGGACAAGTATAGGATCAGATACGGTCTTTGCATAAGATGATAGCTCATCCCTTAAAAGAGCACATAGGTAGGTGGTACACATACCATCCCTGGAATCCGTGTCATCAATACCTACGATCATTTTAGTATATTCACTGCTCATTGGACCAATTGCAAATATGACTGATTAGTGTTAAATGATTCTCTGAATATCAGATGTTCTCTTCTTTAATTGTTGGAAGAAGCACATGTATTTCAGTTCCTTTGCCTTCTTCACTTGTTGCCCATATAGAACCACCATGTGCTTCCACAATGCTTTTACAAAGATATAATCCAAGGCCATTGCCACCATAACGACGTGTCAGAGAGCCGTCCATCTGGTAGAATCTTTTGAAAATATGTTGGATTTCATCTTTGGGTATACCTATGCCAGTATCCTTTACGACAACATGGATCTCGTTACCTCCCTGGAACACTACGACAGTTATTGAACCTTCAGGCGAGGTAAACTTCAATGCATTTTCAAGTATATGAGAGAATACCTGTTCCAGATATGTCACATTGCCACAAACAAATGGGAGGGATAAAATATAGTCTTTATTCACTACCGGACCTTTTTCGCTTCGCATCGACAACTGATCATCAATTACTTTATCGAGTACATTGACAATATCAATAGAATCAAGATGATACTGTATGTTTCCTGAATGAATGTTCTGCATATATAGAAGGGAATCTATCAATTTATGCAATCTTTTAGCATTCTGCAAAATCACTCCCACGCTTTTTACCTGTTCCTCCTCCAGAGCTCCGAGATGGCCTTCAAAAAGAAGTTCACTGTACCCTTTGATAGGTATGAGAGGAGTCTTTAGTTCGTGGGTTATGTTCGCCATGAATTCATCTTTCATACGGTCCAGTGATTCAAGTTCCTTGTTGTTCCTGGCTAGTTCTTCTGCATATGCTTTGATTTGTTCCTCACTTTGTTTTCTCTGTATGAGTTCCCATGTCCCCTGCATAAGAAGCGTTATCTGCCTTATATCGGAGCTGTCATAATCACTGTCTTTATTCCCAACACCTGCGATCATAACAATCTTATCATTATAGAATACGGGAATGCCAAGGTGATTGTGGATATCCACATGACCTTCCGGAAGTCCTTTTTTAAACGAATTCTCACGTCTGTAATCATTTGTTATTATTGGTTTACGCTGCCGTATGGATTCTCCCCAAAGTCCCATTTCGTCAACATTGAATTCGGTCGTTATATTTTGAACATCACAAAGTTCCATTGCCTTCTCTGACCAGCTATATACGCTTGTAGTGGCTTTATCTTCATTTATAAAGGCAATATAACCTACCTTACTTTCCGTAAGTTCAACAGCTTTCTCAAGAGAGAAATTCAGGATATCATTTGTCATTGAACCTGTAAACTGGTTAAGCTCAACAAGGGCCTCTAACCTTAGTTCATCGAGGAAGAAAGCTTTTTGTGCAGCCTTCATTTCAGTTATATCCTTAAAAAGAAGAATTATCTTATCATCTGTTATTTTTGCAAAATTCAACTTGATGTCTTTTACAGAACCATCTTTGCAGGAAATCTTGCATTCTTTTTTATAGACATTGCTTCTTTCATCCCGGGATGATGATTGGTTTGAGCACCATGAATCAAAAATCGTCTTTCTGCGATGTGAGTCGGAATCTGCAAACTCCCACCATTTATCCATTTCCAGCACATCTTCAAGGGCATAACCAAAGGTTTCCGTGAACTTTCGATTAAAATAGATCGGACTATAACTGGAATCCAATAGAGCAATAGATAAAGGAGAGAACTGTACCACATTCCTGAAAAGCAGCTCACTTTCCTCAAGCTCCCTCTGGGAGAGTTTCTGCTGGGTGATATCTTCACCGGATATTATAATTCCTTTAAAAATACCATTATCCGTAAATGAAACGGCATTCCATAGGACAAAAATATTACTACCATCTCTTTTAAGTAGAGGGACTTCAAGATTATCAATAGAGTCAATTTCATCTGAAATGAATTTATTCCAGATGGAACGGGATTCAGATTTAAAAGAATCAGGGACTAATAAGTCAAACCACTGTTTCCCTGAGATATGCTTTTCTTCATACCCTGTCAACTCAAGGATTTTTTTGTTAACAAATGAGATATTGCCTTTCGTATCCAGAAAGAGAATAATCATTGGCAGTTTATCCATTATTTTGGCGGATATTTTGCTTTCAATTGCCAGATTAGGAACTTCCAATCTATTAGATACAGGCATTAAGGACTACTCCAGAAACTGATTCTTTTCCATTTCCTTAGTCTAAACCTTCATATTAATATCCTTGGCAAGGCACACTGAACTATTTTTCAAAAGCAATCATTTGTTGTATATACACCATTATTTCAACACATCAAATAAATAATTTTCTAGCGAGATTTTATTAAAAGTATCTATAAAAGGTTAAAATGGGAATTATAACTAAACAGTTCACGATACACTTATATAGATGTGCAAACAAAGCCTATTCTGTCATGACGAAAGAAATCCTGATACATCAGATCATTGATGTATTACAGCAAGCAGGCTTCATTGTATCAAAAAGATGCAATATAAGACCACGAAGTTTTGATCTTGCAGCTAGGAAAGACGAAACCCTCATTTTTTGTAAAGTATTATACAATATTGACGGGCTAAATGAGGAAACTGCAAGAGAAATGAAAAGCCTCGCACGCTGCCTTGGAGGAACTCCGGTACTTATAGGTGCAAAAACCAGGGACCAGATGCTTGAGGATAGCGTAGTGTATATGCGCTATGAAATTCCGGCGGTTAGTGTACAAACCCTTTATGATTATTTAGTGGAAGAAGTACCCCCTCTTGTATCAGCGGCACCTGGCGGACTTTATGTTTCAATAGATGGTGAGGTCCTCAAAGAAGCCCGCCAAAGAACGGACATGTCGTTAGGGGCCCTTGCTACTGAACTTGGAGTCTCCAGAAGAACTATCAGCAAATACGAGGAAGGTGGAATGGATGCATCCATAGATGTGGTTCTCCATCTTGAGGAACTACTGGATGTTGCCCTTGCAAAATCCATCGATATTCTACGTTCTTTTGAGGAAAAGATAAATGTTGAGGTCAAACAGGAAAAAGCGCCTGAGACACAACCGGATGATGGTATTTTGAGTATGCTCTATGCGCTTGGTTATCAGGTCATGTCAACAAGCCAGGCGCCCTTTAAAGCCATATCAAAAGATACTTCCGACACACTGCTGACAGGTATCAGCACATATAGCAGCGCAATGATAAAACGTGCAGATCTTATGAGCAGCATATCATGTGTAACAAGAACAAAGTCGGTTTTTATCATAGACGGACAGATCAAATCAGAAACTGTTGAGAATACGATCCTTATCCAGAAAAGCGAACTGGACAAACTTGCAGGTACAGAGGAGCTTGCAGAGCTTATCGATGAAAGGACTAAAAAGCATAACATCAAGATCTGATGTTTTGCTTTCAGATACTTAATTTCTTACAGCTTTTTTTTAAATATTCAGTAATTCCTGATAAATCCCAAAACTCTAATATACAGAAATCCCTTTTAGAACTAACAATGACCACCAACATCGCAGTACTTGTTTCAGGAAGAGGATCGAATCTTCAGTCAATTATCGACAATATCGAAAATGGCTACATCGAAAGTGCAACGATATCTGTTGTCATCAGCGATGTGGGAGATGCCTATGCACTCGAGCGTGCCCAAAAACATGGAATCACCGATGTATTCATAGATCCTTCTGATTTCCCTAATAAACAGGAGTATGAAAAGGAGATATTGAAAGTCCTGGAAGACAACGATGTTGACCTGATACTTCTTGCGGGATACATGCGGCTGGTGGGAAAAGACCTCATTGGAGCATACCGAAACAGGATAATAAACATCCACCCAGCACTGCTTCCTTCTTTCAAAGGACTGCATGCACAGCAGCAGGCTTTTGACTACGGTGTGAAGGTTAGCGGATGCACAGTGCATTTCGTTGACGAAGGAATGGACACAGGACCTATAATTATCCAGAAATGCGTACCTGTGCTTGACACAGATACCGCTGATGACCTTGCAGCAAGAATCCTTGAGCAGGAACACAATATCTTCCCCGAATCAGTCAAACTATTCGTTGAGGGTAAACTTAAAGTGGAAGGTCGAATTGTAGTACACACATAAATTGATACTCATATATTACTGGTTAAACCAGGAAGTTTCTCACAAACATATTACTTCAAATATAACGGTTGGTAACAATGTCTTACATCTCAGAAATTGACCCGGATATTGCAGAGGCCCTCAGGCTGGAAGCAAACCGCCAGGATTACAAGTTGAACCTGATCGCATCAGAGAACTATGCAAGCCGCGCTGTAATGGAAGCACAGGGCTCTGTAATGACAAACAAATACGCTGAAGGATATTCAGGAAAACGCTACTATGGCGGCTGCGAATTCGTTGATATTGCAGAAGACCTTGCCATTGAGAGAGCAAAGGAGATCTTCGGTGCAGAACATGTGAATGTCCAGCCACACTCCGGTTCCGGCTCGAACATGGCATGTTATTTTTCAGTCCTCAAGCCAGGGGACACCATTATGTCAATGGACCTTACACACGGCGGTCACCTTTCACACGGAAGCCCGGTGAACTTTGCAGGACAGCTTTACAATATAATCCCATATGGTGTTGACAAGGAAACAGAGGCCCTTGATTACGATGCACTTATGGAAATGGCAAAAGAGAAGAAACCACAAATGATAGTTTGTGGTGCTTCAGCATACTCAAAGACACTTGATTTCAAGGCATTCAAAGAGATAGCTGATGAAGTAGGAGCATACCTGCTTGCAGATATTGCACACATCGCAGGACTTGTTGCTGCCGGTGCACACCCAAGCCCTGTACCTTATGCAGACTTTGTAACAACCACTACCCACAAGACCCTCAGAGGTCCAAGAGGTGGAATGGTCATGTGCAAAGAAGAATATGCAAAAGAACTTAACAAGGCTGTGTTCCCTGGAATCCAGGGTGGACCACTCATGCATATTATCGCAGCAAAGGCTGTTGCATTCAAGGAAGCACTTGGAGAGAGTTTCAAGGCAGACCAATACCAGACCGTAAAGAATGCAGGTGTCCTGGCAACAGAACTCCAGAAGAATGGATTTGATATCGTTTCAGGCGGAACCGACAACCACGTAATGCTTTTGAACCTTAACAAGTTCGACATCACAGGAAAGGAAGCAGAAGCTGCAATGAGCAAGGCTGGTATAGTACTTAATAAGAACACCATCCCATTCGAGACAAGAAGTCCTTTCATCACAAGTGGAGTAAGGATCGGCACTCCTGCTGCAACAACAAGAGGAATGAAGGAAGACCAGATGAAGGAGATTGCCGGATTTATCATGGAAGTGATCAACAACCTCAATGATGATACGGTACTTCACGGCATCAACTCTGATGTTGAGCAGCTTTGCAGCGGATTTCCGATATACAAGTAATAAGCAATTAAAACGCAATCCTGTATAAGGAACAATATCGCAGGTGTTTGCATCATGACAGAAGAGAACTACGATTCCAGGAAAATAGATGGGAGAAGCCTGTCAAAGAAAGTGGAAGAACAGGTCAAGCAGGGAGTCGAACAGCTTAAGGCAGAGAAGGGAATAATTCCCGGACTTGCAACAATACTTGTGGGTGAGGACCCTGCATCCAAGATGTATGTCCGTCTTAAACACAAGGCATGTGAAAGGGTCGGCATACATGCAGAAGACCACAATATGCCTGAATCCACCACCCAGGAAGAACTCATGGAGCGTATCCGGGAATTGAACTTACGGGAGGACATACACGGAATCCTCCTTCAGTTACCTCTTCCGGGACACCTTGATGATAAGTCTGCAATGCTTGCCATCGATCCTGCAAAGGATGCCGATGGGTTCCACGCATACAACATGGGAAAACTCCTGATTGGCGAAGAGGGTCTTGTGCCCTGCACTCCAAAAGGTGTTATAAGAGCACTGGAAGAGTACAATGTGCCAATACAGGGCAAACATGCAGTTATCGTCGGACACAGCAATGTTGTGGGAAAACCCATGGCAGCAATGCTTGTGAACAGGAATGCAACTGTGTCTGTGTGTCATGTTTTCACAGATGACCTGAAGAAGTTCACCCTTGATGCGGATATCCTTGTTGTAGGAACAGGTGTCAAGCACCTCATCAAAGCAGACATGGTAAAGGAAGGTGCAGTTATCTTTGATGTGGGAATCACCGAAGAGAACGGCAAGGTTTACGGTGATGTTGATTTCGATAATGTGGTGAAGAAGGCTTCACTCATAACCCCGGTTCCCGGAGGCGTTGGACCAATGACCATCGCGATTCTTATGGAACACGTGCTTACGGCAGCAAAGAATGCCTGATAAGCATTTTTATATTTTATTAACTAAATACTATTTTATCTATTTGTCTAACCCTGAATTAATACTACCAGGTTGAATAATGGTTGTTGATGTTGATATATGCGGTTTGAAGGTTGGCGATGAGCACCCTGTAAGATTAATGGGTGTCATCAACCTGAGCAAAGAATCCTTTTACAAGGGTTCTGTTGTGAGTAATGAATCTCTTCTTGATGTAGCACAGAAAATGATTGACAGCGGTGCAACCATATTGGACATAGGTGCACGGTCAACATGGCCTCTTGCAAATCCTGTAATTGGAGAAGAAGAGGAATTGAACCGCATGATCCCTGCTCTGGATATCCTGAAGGATAATGTGGATGCCCTCATTTCCGTGGATACGGTATATGCCAGTGTTGCAGAAGAATCACTTAAACACGGTGCGGATATTGTCAATGATGTTTCAGGATTCACCACCGATCCACGCATGATTGATGTTGTGGCAGAATATGATTGCCCTGCAGTTGTTATGGCATCTGAGGAAATCCCAGGGGATCCAATAGGAATGGATGCGATCATGAATTCCCTTGCAGCCATAATTGACAAAGCAGATTCAAAGGGAATGAACACGGATAAACTCATACTGGACCCTGCCATCGGAAAATGGATCCCTGAAAAGGACCCGATATTTGATTTTGAGACCATCGACCAGTTTGAGAGCCTTAAAGTATTCCACAAGCCACTGCTTGCGGCTGTTTCTAGAAAGTCATGCATCGATGCCGTACTTCACAAACCGGCAAGTGAAAGGCTATACGGTAGTCTTGCAGCAACGGCAATCGTTGTTCACAAAGGGGCACATATCATAAGGACACATGATATCCCTGAGACAAAGGATGTTGTTGAAGTTGCAAGAGCAATGAGGAAAAAAGAACAGCCTGTAAGATCAGGGGACTTTGAAGTGTCCATAATGGACATTGTTCATCCTGATGACGCTGAATATCTCATGAAAAGTATGGGTGTCACGGGCACAGGTGCTAAGGTCATGAAGAACAAGACCATAAGTAAAGTGATACGTGTGAACAATATCACGACTACTGAAGCACTGATAATCAAGCAGGAGATACTGGCAAGGGGAGGAGATGCCGCCCTTGAGCGTGATGCTGTATCCCATGAGACTGAAAGGACAGATGTGATCATAATAGGTACACTCCTGCAATTCGAGAAACTTGTCCACAAGCTCTCATTCCAGGCACGCCAGCTTCCGCTCATTGCTGAGATGATAGCAGAGGCTCTTGAGAATGATATGGATGTGGAACACCGTTACCTGAGGGATATTTGAGGAAAATATGATAATCTCGTCTGCAAAACCATTTGAAGAGATACTTGAATTATTAAAAGATGAAGATGACATTTTTGTCATAGGCTGCAATGCATGTGCTGCAAAACAACATCTTGGCGGCGAGCCGGAAGTTATCGAAATGTGCCAGCACCTGGAAGAAGCAGGAAAGCATGTTGTCGGCGGGGTTATCCCCAGTGCCGCCTGTAGTGTGGCATCCTTTGATTCACTTATTGAAAAGAACCCTGCCATAAAGAATGCAAAAACCATCCTTGTCATGGCATGTGGCAGTGGAGTATCTATCATATCCGGTCTTGCAGAAACACCAGTCTACCCCTCGAACAACACACAGTCCCTTGGGGGACGTTCGCAGGGAGAAGTGGTTCCTGAACTCTGCGCCATGTGTGGTGATTGCAACATCTATTATTTTGGCGGAATCTGTCCAAAAGGACAATGTCCAAAACAACTTCTTAACGGTCCATGCGGCGGTTCTATCGACGGGAAGTGTGAAGTTGATCCTGAAAAGGACTGTGTCTGGGAACTTATTTTCAGGAAACTGGAAAAGGCTGGTAGGCTTGACCTGCTGGAAAAAGTATGGACGGTAGAAGAGATAATTGAATAATTGTTTTAAATTTGAATCTGATTCCGGAAAATATTCCTCATTGCTAAATGTAAACCTAAATTGCCTACTGCGATGATTTTAAAAATCAAACCTGCATATACCACTAAGATGTCCCGGACCTTCAAAGACAAACTTACATCAAACGATTTTCTAATTACAGCAGAGGTCAGTCCCCCGAAAGGAACAGACCTTAGCGGAGTTCTTAATGATGCTGAACTTCTCAGGGACTGGGCTGATGCGCTCAATGTTACCGATAACCAGAAGGCTGTCATGCGTATGAGTCCACTTGCAGTTAGCAAAGCACTGGTAGATGCAGGTCATGAAGTAGTAATGCAGCTTACATGCAGGGACAGGAACAGGCTTGCACTGCAATCCGACCTGCTCGGGGCATACGCAATGGGCATCAGGAACATCTGTGTGATGACAGGGGACCATACTACAAAGGGTGACCATCCACGGACAAAGCCTGTCTATGACCTGGACTCCGTGCAGCTTCTTGCAATCATTAAAAAGATGCAGGAAGGTTACGATCTTGCAGGGAACATGATCGGTAATCCACCTGATTTTGTGGTTGGTGCTGTTACAAATACTGATTCTTCGAAGACAGCACAGATGATGAAACTGCGGAAAAAGACAAAAATGGGACTTGATTTCATTCAGACCCAGGCTGTTTACGATATCGCACAGTTTGAAGCTTTTATGGAATCAATCGGTGACATCAAAGTTCCGATAATTGCCGGAGTTATTCCGCTTAAATCCGCAAATATGGCACGTTTTATGAATCAGAATATCCCTGGAATCAATGTGCCTGCTGAAATTATAGACAGGATCGAAAAAACTGAGAAACCTGTCGAAGAAGGCATGTCCATATGTGCAGAAGCCATAGATGAATTAAGTAAACTCTGCCGTGGAATTCACATAATGCCAATTGGTAAACACGATAATACAGCAAACATACTAAAAATGGCTGGCATCAGGAAGAACAACCAATGATAAAAACGCAGATAGACCATGCAAAAAATGGCACCCTCACACCCGAGATGCTTAAAGTTGCAAAAACAGAGGGAATGGAAGAAGAACTTGTCAGGGAGAGAGTTGCAAACGGCAGCCTCGTTATAATGACACGCAAAGGTTGTCCACCTATTGCTATTGGAAAGGGTGCCAGCACCAAGATCAATGTGAACCTTGGAACATCTTCAGCTGCAATTGACCCTGAATCCGAAATGGAAAAGGTGAAGATAGCGCAGAAATATGGTGCAGCGACCATTACAGATCTTTCCATGGGAGGAGATATCTCAGCCATCAGGAAAATGGTGTTTGAGAACACAGAACTTCCTGTCACAACCGTTCCCATCTACCAGACAATTGTTGAATGCGGGATGGACAATGTCACCTTTGATGACATCCTTTCATACCTCAAAAAGCATGTTGAAGAGGGAGTAAGTTCAGTACTTATCCATTGTGTTGAAAGGAGAATGCTGGAAAAGCTGAAAGGCTCCGGGAGAGTCATGGGTATGGTATCCAAAGGCGGCTCCTTTACCAGCAGTTTCATGCTTCTCAATGATTGTGAGAATCCATTCATAGAACATTTTGATGAGATCATGCAGATTCTCAGGGAAAATGATGTTGTACTCTCTCTTGGCAATACCATGAGAAGTGGATGCATACACGACCTGAAGGATACTGCCCAGTTAATGGAGATAGAAACGAATGCCGCCCTTGCAAAAAGAGCAAATGAGATGGGTGTGCAGGTGATCATTAACGGAATGGGCGGACACATCCAGGCATCAGAGATACCGGATTCTGTCAGATTGTACAAGGAAAAAGCTGACTTCCCATTATTTGTAGCCGGTCCACTGCCAACTGATATTGCTGTCGGGTATGACCATGTAGCAGGAGCTGTAGGTGCAAGCATGGCAAGTGGTGCAGGTGCTGATTATCTCTGTTATATTACGCCTGCAGAACACCTCTCACTTCCAAACCCTGAACAGGTAAAAGAAGGACTTATCACTTTTAAGATAGCAGCCCACATCGGAGACTCCATGAAATACGGTTTAAGTGACAGTGATCTCATGCTTGCCAGAAAGAGGGCCATTTTTGACTGGAAAGGACAGGCAGAACTTGCCATTGATCCTGACAGGCCGGCACAGATGTGTCCTGAGGAAGGACCCTGTTCAATGTGTGGAGATTATTGCGCTATAAAGATCATGAAAAATTACCTTTCAGGGGATGAATGATGCAGGCAGGTTTCCCATCCTTGCAGATGTTCGGCATCAAAACACCGCTAATAAGACCTGGCGACAACATTGCAGATATTATAATCGGTTCACTTGAAAAACAGGATATGCAATTCCAGGATAATGATGTTCTCATCATTGCCGAATCACCACTTGCAACATCCGAGAAGCGTCTTGTTTGTCTTGCAGATATTGATCCCGGAGAAAAAGCGAACAAACTTGCAGAGGAGTATCAGCTTGACGCCCGGGAAATGGAACTCATTCTTCAGGAATGCGACGAGATATTCGGTGGCGTTCCGGGAGCTGCACTTACCATCACAAAGGGAACACTGGCACCCAATGCCGGAATAGATGGCTCGAATGCACCGGAAGGTTATGTGGTTCTTCTCCCCAAGAATGCACAGGAAAGTGCAGGAAGGATCCGCAGGGAAATAAAAGATCGCTGCAAATGCAAGATTGGAGTTATTATTGGTGACAGCCGTACACAACCTCTTCGACTTGGCTGTGTTGGCATTGCTCTTGGAACCTCCGGTATGGTGCCGGTTGAGGACGCCAGGGGTACACTGGACCTTTTTGGAAAGGAAATGGTAATCACCCGCAAAGCAATGGCTGATAATCTTGTATCTGCGGCCCAGTTGCTAATGGGAGAAGCCGGGGAAAGCGTGCCTGCTGTACTTGTAAGAGGTGCACCTGTCCAGATAGTAGATGATGACATTGAAATGCCTTTGTTTTCCAGGGATGAGTGCATGTATTATAGCAACATCAGAAAAGCATAACTTTTTTTCAATTTCTTTTTTTAACCTGTAGCATGACTATAGGAATCTATAGAGTTACCATATTTGTTTTGAATATATAGCCCTACCAATAAATAGAACGACACATTTGCATACATATATTATTGGTACAAAATACAAATGAGCTGACCCCCATGTCCAATCGTTAAACCTTGAAAGAGGTTGGATGATAACATGGATAAGAGAACAAAAATTTTGTTTGTTTTTATTGTTGTAGGATTGATGGTCTTTGGAAGCGCTGCTTCTGCAATGGCTGGAAAAGATACTGACAATAAATGGAATGGTAACGATCACAAAAATACAGACAACTCAAATTCAAACAGAGAGATAAAGAACGTTATCGTGATGGTACCTGACGGATGTTCACAGAGTGTCCAGACACTGGCACGCTGGTACAGTGGAGATGAACTTCAACTTGACAGCATGGTTTCTGGAATGGTCTCTACCTATATGGCTGATTCCATTATAACAGACTCTGCTTCTGCAGCAACTGCTTTTGCTACCGGATACAAGACTTCAAACGGCTTTTTGAGCGTTGGACCAAATAGCGCTACCCTGTTAAACACAGTCGATGAATCTGCAATGGCTGAAGATTATGTGCCGCTTGCAACTGTCCTTGAAGGTGCTAAACTTGAAGGAAAGGCCACAGGACTTGTAGCAACATCTGAAATACCACATGCTACCCCGGCAGCTTTTGCATCCCATACAGATTCAAGAAAATCATATGATGATATTATCGAACAGATGGTCTATGAAGACGTTGATGTTGTCTTTGCTGGCGGGGAGGACTTCCTCTACGAAGCTCGCGGTGATGGGGAAAATCTCATTGAAGTCCTTGAGGAAAAAGGATACCAATTCGTTGTCACCGAAGATGAAATGATGGAAGTAGGGTCAGGAAAAGTATGGGGAATGTTTGCAGACAAAGCAATGTCTCCTGAAAATATAAGAGAGGAAAGCACCCCGGAACAGCCAACCATTGAAGAGATGACCACAAAAGCAATTGAACTGCTCTCACAGGACAAAGATGGATTCTTTCTTATGGTTGAAGGCAGTCAGGTCGACTGGGCAGGACATGCAAATGACCCTGTTTACATGGTAACCGACTTCCTTGCATTCGACGAAGCTGTAGAAGCGGCTGTTGAATTTGCGGAAGAGGACGGACACACACTGGTAATCGTATTCCCTGACCATAACACTGGCGGGATGACAATCGGAAAACGTGGTACATCATACACTGACCTTACAGTGGAAGAACTTGTAGACCCTCTTATGAATGGGGAAAGTGACAATGAGATCGGATGGACTACAGGCGGACATACCGGCGATGACGTACCTCTCTGGTCATACGGCCCAAACAGGCCTATCGGTCTTTTCGATAACACTGAACTTGCAACATATGTTGCTGATGCATTCGGTTTCGTTCTTGATGATGTAAGTGTGGAACTATTTGTCGATGTTGAAAAGGCTTTCCCGGGAATGTGGGAACTTGACACAACGGACACAAAGAATCCTGTCCTTATCATCACATACAACAACAAGGTTGCTGAACTTCCTGTAAACAAGAATGTGATGAACATTGACGGCGGCGCTGAGATTTATCTCAATGGTGTAGTGGTCTATGCACCAAAAGCTGACAACGGCAATGGTAAGGTATTCATTCCACAGGATGCAGTGGATGCTTTGAAAATCTGAGAATTTAATTGTATATTCGGGAATCTTTTCCCATTTTTCTTTTTTACAGTCCACTTATTGCATTTCACCGATCAGGAGATTAATTGCCTGATTGTAAGCATAAACATGACCCATTATTATAATAATAATCGGTATCAAACGCCAACATATTTGAAAAACTATTAATAGTAACACCCTCAAGAAAAACTGTTCCTTGAGAACAATGACTGCGAAAACAAGTGAATACTTATGGGAGACCTGATCAAAGAATCAATTGTTGCAACAATACTGGTTATTGCAACATTCTATCTCTGGAATGGTGGGAGAAATAACAAAGCTATTGCCAATAGTGGATGGCAAATGATAGTTGCAGGTTTCATGTTCCTGTCAATTGGATACATTGTTGATGCCTTTGATGATATATGGTTAATTGAGAAATATATAGAAAGCACTATTTTCGAGGAGATACTTGAAAATTTATTTGGTGAGATCATTAGTTATATCCTTATTGCACTTGGAATAATCAAGTGGATGCCCACGATTGCAAGTTCAAGTATTATGGAAAAAGAAGTGCATGAACACCGTATCACACAGAAGGAACTCAATAAAAAGACATCAAAGCTTACAGGACTCTTAAATTCCATCCCGGATATGGTCTTTTTCAAGGATATGGAAGGAAAATATCTTGGCTGCAATCCCTCTTTTTCAGATTTTTTAAATATCCCGGCAGAACATATCGAAGGAAAAAGTGACCATGAGCTCTTCCCGGAAGAGAAGGCAGAGTTTTCCTATAATCATGATATGGAAGTCATAAGGTCAGGACAGGTCCTAAAATATGAGGAGTGTGTTGATGATACCTGCAAAGAGATATTTTTCGAAACTGTTAAGGCTCCGCTTTATGATGCTGATGGAAATTCCATAGGCCTTGTTGGGATCAGCAGGGATATAACTGATCATAAGGAGATTGATGAGTTGATCCGGGCAAGAATAGAAGCGGAAACTGCCAGCAATGCAAAGAGTGATTTTCTTGCGACTATGAACCATGAACTGAGAACTCCGCTCAATTCCATAATGGGTTTTTCAGATGTCATGCTCAGTGGAATGGCAGGCGAGATAACAGAACAACAGGAAAAATACCTGAAAAATATAGCTGTCAGCGGAAAACATCTTCTTGAACTCATCAATAATATCCTTGATCTTTCAAAGATCGAAGCTGGAAGAATGGAGCTTGACCCCGAGCAGTTCATAATCACCGAGATCATTGATGAAGTGATGGGAGTTATCACTCCACTTGCAATTAAAAAAAGAATAGCTATCGATGTCAATTATGCAACTGAAATACAGATAATCAATGCTGACAAGCTAAAGTTCAAACAGATAATTTACAATCTTATGAGCAACGCCATTAAATTCACTTCAAATAATGGCTCTGTAAAAGTATCCGTACAGAATTCTGAAAACATAATTCATATTGAAGTCATGGATACGGGCATTGGTATTTCAGAGGAGAATCAGAAACATCTTTTCCAGCCATTCAGGCAAATCGATAATGGAATTAATCGTCATTATGAAGGAACCGGGCTGGGGCTTGCTCTTGTAAAAAGCTTTGTAGAGCTGCATGGTGGCAAAATATGGGTGGAAAGCCAGGTTAAAAAAGGATCTAAATTTATATATGAAATACCGATTCAACCTATAATGGCCAATACTTTTGAGAATTAAGACTTTTTCATTTGCAAAAAATGATTTTTGTGAGAAAATAGTTTAGCTATTGCTTGCCTGCTTATTTTATAATAATATATGAAAAGATATTATTAAGACTCCTTTTTCAAAAAAAGAACTAAATAGAACTTATTTTGGCAAAAATGAAACGACATATTTATATAAGGTTATCCTGTCAAAACTAAAGGACGATAATTTTAACCATTTTTTTTAAATTGAGGAATTACAATTCATAGACAAAAAAAGATAGAAGTACGCAATCTTGTCAAGATATTTGGCAAAACCCCACAAAAAGCAGTCTCTTTGGTAGAGCAGGGAGTCTCAAAGCAGGAAATTTTTGAAAGAACCAGACAGACAGTCGGCCTTTATAAAGTGAACTTTGATGTTTACGAAGGTGAGACTTTTGTACTCATGGGACTCTCGGGTTCGGGAAAATCAACTCTTTTGCGCTGCCTGAACCGCCTTATAGATCCAAGTGACGGACATATCCTCGTTGACGGGGATGACATTGCCACCATGGATGATAAAGAGCTAAGGCAAGCAAGAAGAAAAAAAATGAGCATGGTCTTCCAGAGTTTCGCTCTTCTGCCTCACAGGACCGTTATCGATAATGTTGCCTTTGGACTTGAGATACAGGGCATCCCAAAAAAAGAAAGATATGCTAAGGCTGAAGAGGCTATTTCCAAGGTTGGCCTGAAGGGTTATGAAACAAGCAAAACATCACAGTTGAGTGGTGGTATGCAACAGAGAGTAGGGCTTGCAAGAGCACTTGCAACTGACCCCGATGTCCTGCTTATGGATGAAGCATTCAGTGCACTTGACCCACTTATAAGGTCTGAGATGCAGGATGAATTGCTTGCACTTCAGGATAAGCTCAAAAAAACTATTGTTTTCATATCCCATGACCTGGATGAAGCTCTCAAACTGGGGGACCGTATCGCAATCATGAAGGATGGGGTCATTGCCCAGATAGGAACTGCAGAGGAAATTCTTACCAACCCGGCGGATGATTACGTTTCAGAATTCGTTGCCGGTGTGGATAGAACCAAGATACTCACAGCAGAAAATGTCATGAAACGACCTGAACCTGTAGTATCCATCAACGCAGGACTTACAGTTGCCATGCAACTCATGAAGAAACATGGGATTTCATCCATATTCGCAGTTGATGCTGATAAGAAAATCAAAGGGATACTTCTTATTGATGATGCTGTTCAGGCTGTGAAGGACAAGAAAACATTGCATGATGTGTTAGTTACAGACGTGCCGGTTGTTGCACCCGACCTACCCGTGAGGGACATAATCCCGATGGTAGCAGACAGCAATTTCCCGCTCGCTGTGATAAATGATAATGAGAAACTCATAGGAGTTATAGTCAGAGGCAGTATACTTGGTGCCCTGGCAATAAAGGAGGATGATCAGAATGGTCTTACCTGAACTCCCCATAGGAGAAACTGTTGAATCAGGTGTTTACTGGCTGAATGATAATTTCGGTTTTTTGATGGATATCTTTAGTGAATTCATCGACATGCTAATATCTGGATTCAAGGATATTTTATTGTTCCTACCGCCTGTTGTATTCATCTTTATTGTTACTGTATTTGTTTATCTGGTTTCCAGAAGGGACCTGAAACTTGCAGCAGGAGCTGCAATAGGATTTTTGCTCATCGAGAATATGGACCTGTGGAAACTGTCCATGGAAACCATAGCCCTTGTATTATCATCAGGACTTGTGGCTTTATTGATAGGCATCCCCACAGGTATTCTGGCTGCAAAGAATGAAACTGTGTTCCATGTTGTCAAGCCAGCACTTGATTTCATGCAGACAATGCCTTCTTTTGTGTATCTGATCCCTGCAGTGATATTCTTTGGACTGGGTAACGTCCCAGGGCTTGTTGCAACTATCGTGTTTGCAATGCCACCGGCCATCCGGCTTACGAACCTGGGAATCAGGCAGGTTCCTGTAGAGCTAAGCGAAGTTGCAAACGCATTTGGCACCACATCGTTGCAAAAGCTCTTCAAGGTGGAATTACCCGTGGCACTCCCTACTATAATGGCAGGTGTTAACCAGTGTATCATGCTTTCACTTTCAATGGTTGTTATTGCAGCTATGATCGGTGCACGTGGACTTGGATACCAGGTACTTGTGGGCATTCAGAGAGTGAATATTGGTCAGGGATTTGAAGCTGGTCTTGCAATTGTGATCATTGCAATTCTACTTGACAGACTGACACAGAACATGACACCTAAAAAATGAAAATAAATCATATTTACAGACCTTGTGGTCTTTTTTACAGAATATATTAAACGTTGTGATAAAATGAAAAGCGAAATAAAAGCCCTTTCAGTAATCTTAATGCTGGCCATGCTGGTCATGGTAAGCGGATGTACAGACCAGGGCACAGGCGAGGCCGGAGCAGAAGAAACAACCGCTACAAAGGAAGCAACTATCAGTTATGTTCTCTGGGATGGAGAGATAGCCAGTACTAACGTCATGAAACTTGTTCTTGAAGAAGCAGGTTATGATGTGGAGATCATTGCTGTAGATGCAGGTGCACTCTATCAGGGACTTGCAGACAGCCAGTTCGATTTTACAACTTCTGCATGGCTTCCACAAACCCAGAAGAACTACTGGGAAACATATGGAGATGACATTGACAGTGTTGCAGTCAACCTTGAAGACTGCCGCATTGGTCTTGTTGTTCCAACATACGTAACCATCGATTCAATCGATGAACTCAATGACAATAAAGAACAGTTCAATGGTGAGATCATAGGCATCGACCCGGGAGCTGGAATCATGTCTACAACAGAAAGTGCGATCGAGAACTACAGTCTTGATTATGAACTTGTTGCAAGCAGCAGTGCAGGTATGGCAGCTGAGCTTAAGAACTCAATAGCAGATGAAGAGTGGGTTGTTGTTACACTCTGGTCACCTCACTGGGCATTCAACAGCTTTGAACTGAAATACCTTGAAGATCCAAATGGTGTTTATGGTGAAGCAGACCACGTTGAAACCCTTGCAAGAGTAGGTCTCTCAGAAGATGATCCTGAACTCTACGAGATCATTGGTAGATTCCAGTGGACACACGATGATATCCAGTCTGTCATGTCAGACCTTGCAGCCGGCATATCAGAAGAAGAAGCTGCTCAGAAATGGGTAGATGCAAATCCTGAAAAAGTAAGCGAATGGATTGGAGAGAACTGAGGTTCTCTCGTTTTTTTCTTTTTTATAAATTGATATTAGATAAGATGAAAATGAATCAGGTTTCATCAAAATAATCCAAATCAATTTTCTTGACATCATATGTCTTTACAGTAGAAACACCTACATTATATTCAATCATAAGCTTGGCTAAATTAGAACCATCAATTAACACGATATTTCCTGTCTGTTTAGCATAATCTTCAGCTTCTTTTGAGAAGTTTGCTGTTGTAATAAACACGCCTTTCTTAGCTCGTTTCCCTATGAGAGCACCCGCAAACTTTTGAATTTCAGGTCTACCTACGGTGTTCTCCCACCTCTTAGCTTGAATATAAATGACATCTAAACCAAGGCGATCTTCCTTGATTATCCCATCAATTCCTCCATCACCGCTTTTGCCAATTGCTTGACCAGCATCTTTACGAGAACCTCCATAGCCAATTTTAGTCAATACATCTACGACAAGTTTTTCGAAAAAAGAAGGAGAGTAATCTTTAATTGTATCCAACATTTCAGATATCAGTTCTTCGTGTAATTTCAGGTAATTGTTTTCAATTAATTCTTCGGGGTCCAATTCTTCATTTGTAACTGTTGAAAGTGGAACTTTTGAAGAGTTGTTAGTATTAATAAAATCATTAAATTCATTGAATTTTGATAAGTAATTTACGTTAATAGTATCAGGTTTTTCAGATAATACATCCAGCCCTCTCTTAGTTATAAAAAAGTATCCTCTTTTTTTAGAGTCAATTAAACCTGCTTTTTTTAAATAAGTACGAGCCCAACCTACACGATTGTCAAAAATTGCTTGTTTTCCACTTGGCAATAATTCTTTCCTTTCACTATCAGAAAGATTAAAAACAATTGCAAGTGCCTCAATTGCATCACGCTTATGATGCTCACATTCATCTGAAGCATACCTAAGAAAGGGAAGCATAATTGATAATCAGGGATAACCAAGTAATCACATCCTTTATAATATTGCATACATTCAAACTAAAAAAGTAATGATTTGTTTTTATTGTTCCGCTTCTTCCAATCCATAAGCTTGCATTATCATGTGATACTCATTAGCAGGCATCCTTGAGTAGAATGCTCTTTTGATGACCTCACTTAATGATGGATGGATGTCCATAGCATACATTATCGGATGGATGTCCTGACTTTCAGTGTACATCAAAGGGATTATCTGGTGAATCAGCACCGAAGCCTGAGGGCCTATTATATGTGCACCGAGAATCTTCTGGGCTTTGCTATCAAGGATAACTTTCACAAATTCATCACCTAAGGACATTGCAATACCTTTGGCTGTTTCCTGGAAACGATAGAAACCGATCACCATATTCCCCTCTCCATATGTGTCAATGACCTGTTTCTCAGTCATTCCAACACTGGCTATTTCAGGATAGGAGAATACAGCATGTGGAACCGCATGATAGTCTACCTTTGCCTTCTTTTTCAGGGCAGCGTTGTAGTAGACAACTGATGACTCATGGTTTGCAACATGCTTGAACAGGTATTTTCCATTTGCATCGCCAAAAGCCCATATATTTTTCATGGATGTTTCAAGGTGTTCATTGACCTTTATCCAGCCATGTTTATCAGTCTCAATACCTCCAAGTTCGGGTTTGAGTATGTCAGTGTTCGGACTTCTGCCAGTGGCAACCAGTATATCAGTGGCCGTAACTTCTTTTTCCTCGCCGGTCTGGCGATGTTTTGCAATAACGGTCTTGCCTTCTGATAATGATGATCTTACTTCCACAACCTCATAACCGGTGAGAATTTCCATGTACTCTGACATCATCTTCTTTGCAAGGGTAGATACTTCCGGCTCCTCTTCCGGAATGAACTGGGTATTTCTGCCGATAACGGTGACCTTTGAACCCATGGCCGAGAAGAAATGTCCGTATTCAGCCGCAATGTAACCTCCACCAATTATAGCAAGGCTGGATGGAAGTTCGGTCAATTCAAGCACTTCATCGCTTGTAAGAAAACCAATCTCATCCAATCCTTTTACAGGGGGTATGGCAGGCTTTGAACCTGTACACAGAAAAATCATTTTTGCACTGATGGTCTCTTCACCAACTTTCATGGTATAAGGGGAAACAAACTCGGCTACTTCGTTGTAGAAATCCATTCTATGAAGATGAGTGTAACTATGCCTGATGCTTTCGATGTCTCGTGATATTGAACTACGCATTCTGTTCATTACTGCTTTGAAATCAATACTTCCGATTGATGCTTTGATACCAAAATCGCCTGTTTTTCCAATATCCCTTACAAGCTCTGCGGGGTAAAGGAGCATTTTTGATGGAACACAGCCTCTTGTAAGACAGATTCCTCCCGGTTCATCCTTGTCAATTAGAGCAACCTTCATTTCAGGATCTGCATCCATCATTGCACTAACATAATTCATCCCGGAGCCTGTACCTATTACAATAAGATCATATTCTTTCATCTGATTCCCCACAGTATAATATTCCTATGAACATTGGTTGTTAATCCGTATAATCATTTCTGACAGTTTTGAGATTATTCAGTCGAAAAGCAGGATGAAGAAGATATCTAGGTGAAGGTTTCCCGTTACCTGACAGATAAATATTAGATGATTATAATATTAGTATAGTGCAAGAGAAATATAGGACAGTATCATATGACACATGAAGGACAGAACAACGAGGAAAGAGAACAACTGGCCAGTAGAATTGGTTTCCTGTTAATCTCAGCAGGTTGTGCCATCGGACTTGGCAACATATGGCGTTTTCCATATATCACAGGAAAATACGGAGGAGCTGCTTTTGTTCTCATTTATCTTGCATTTCTCATATTACTTGGATTTCCAATTCTCCTTATGGAATATTCTATTGGAAGAGCAGGGAAACTGAACATTGCCGGTGCGATGAGAAAACTGGAACCAAAGGGTAGCAAATGGCATCTGTTTGGATATATGGGTATTATAGGAAATATCCTGCTTGTAATGTTCTATACTACGGTAGCCGGATGGGGACTTGCATACATATATTATTCGATCACCGGAAGTTTCAACGGACTTGGACCGCAGGAAATAGGCAGCTTTTTTGGAACTTTTCTCAGTAAAACATTAGAGATAGTTTTCTGGATGGCTCTTGTTGTTATTAGTGGGTTCTGGGTGTGCTCAAAAGGACTTCAAAAAGGTGCTGAAAGGGTAAGCAAGAATCTTATGGCTGGAATGTTTATAATATTGCTGATCCTTGTCTTTAAATCAGTAACTCTTCCAGGAGCTTCTGCAGGAATTGCCTTTTATTTGAAACCTGATTTCAGTTTGATAGGCAAGGAAGCTGTTTATGCAGCCATGGGACAGGCTTTCTTTACATTGAGTGCAGGTGCCGGGGGAATGGCAATATTTGGAAGTTACATTGGAAAAGAGCGTTCTCTTCCCGGAGAAGCGATCAATGTGGTTGCACTTGATACGTCTATTGCCCTTCTTGCAGGACTGGTTATATTCCCTGCTGCTTTTGCTTTTGGAATTGATGCAGGCTCCGGACCTGAACTCATTTTTGTAACCCTCCCCAATATATTCAATCAAATGACTGGAGGGCAGGTATGGGGTTTTCTTTTCTTTATCTTCCTTTCCTTTGCTGCAATGTCAACAGTTATCGCTATTTTTGAGAATATAATGGCTTTTACAATTGATGAATGGGGATGGAAGCGCAAAAAAGCGGCCCTTGTTAATACTATTGGAATATTCATTCTCTCACTTCCATGCGCGCTTAGCTTTGGTCCTCTGAGCAGCATACAGCCCTTGGGACCAGGTAGTGGAATACTTGATCTGGAGGATTTTATCTTTACCAGCAATATTCTTCCGATCGGGGCTTTATCGATAGTTATGTTCTGCACCCTGAAGATGGGATGGGGATGGGATAAATTCGTAAAGGAGGCAAATGCCGGAAAAGGAAAGAAAATACCTGAATGGATCAGTCCATATGCAAGATATGTATTATCCCTTATCGTTCTGACAATACTGGTACAGGGATGGGTGAACCTATTGAGATAAAGAAATCAGAGCAAAAAAAGTTAAATGAGGCCTATGAAACCTCATTTATTGAACAAGAGAGAAACATTTCATCTAAATATCTTATGTTATATAGGTGCTTTTGAGTATATTATTAAATTAATATAAGAACAAGGCTGTATGCGAAATCCAATAATTAAATTTCGCTCTATAGATCACTGATAGAACATATCGCCATAAGCATGCATACTCAGAGGAAAATAACATCAGTAGTTACCATAAAACAAACAAAAGTAAGAATAACAAATAGATTAGTTACAGTAAAAACCAGTTAGAAAAAGTTATTGTTTATGAGTGAGTTGGCAGCGATCCAGAGTTCCCGAAGACTCTCGTACTTCAGTACAGTAAGGAACGCTGGCAGGCTTATCTTCTGTGTTCGGGATGGGTACAGGAATCTCCCTGCCGCTATGGCCGCCAAACTCTCTCATGATGAATTATAAGTGGTAAATAATTAATGGTTATGAATGAAATATGCTGAAAAAGCAGTTTTAGTTATTGTTTATGAGTGAGTTGGCAGCGATCCAGAGTTCCCGAAGACTCTCGTACTTCAGTACAGTAAGGAACGCTGGCGGGCTTATCTTCTGTGTTCGGGATGGGTACAGGAATCTCCCCGCCGCTATGGCCGCCAAACTCTCTCATAATGAATGGTAAATGGTAAAGCCAAGGTCCGGATTCGAACCGGAATGGAATCGCTCTGCAGGCGATTGCGTAGCCGCTCCGCCACCTTGGCAACGAGCGATTCATAAATGAATCAATTGCACTTATACTTTACCTTGAGGTCATGTATATTAAACATGCACATATCAGATTTCGCCTGGACAAAGCAAGACGGACAGGCACGGGTTATTAGTAGCCGCGGACTGAACACCTCGTTGCCTTGGTGCGTACATCCCGACCCTATCAAACCGGTCTTTTACCGGGACCCTTAACGTAGTCTCTTTTCAAGTCAGATTTCGAGCTTAGATGCATTCAGCTCTTATTCCTTAGCGCGTAGCTGCTCAGCAATGCCCTGTCGGACAACTGATACACCAGTGGCGCCGCTACTCTGTTCCTCTCGTACTAAAAGTAGCTTACCCTCAGACTACAGACACCTCTAGTAGATAGTAACCGACCTGTCTCACGACGGTCTAAACCCAGCTCACGATCTCCTTTAATAGGCGAACAACCTCACCCTTGGCCGCTGCTGCACGGCCAGGATGGAAAGAACCGACATCGAAGTAGCAAGCTGCCGGGTCGATATGTGCTCTTGCCGGCAACAACTCAATTATCCCCGGGGTAACTTTTCTGTCATTTTTGGCTCGCACCAAGCGAGCACAAAAGTTCGCTAGAACCGACTTTCGTCTCGTCATCCACTACTGTGCTGAATAACGTCAGGCTGACTTATGCTCTTGCACTCTTCAGTGGGTTTCCGACCCACTTGAGTCAACCTTTGTGCGCCCTTGATATCTTTTCAAGGGCGTCCCGCCCCAGGCAAACTGCCCACCTATCGGGGTCCTCCTCTCGGAGTTAGGGTCGTAATTTCAGAAGGGTAGTGTCCCAACGGCGACTCCAGTGATGCTGGCGCACCACCTTCGATGTCTCCTACCTACACTGTACATCCAAAATCACAACCCAACGACAGGCTGCAGTAAAGCTCCACGGGGTCTTCACTTCCCCCTAGAGGTCTCTAGACTGTGCACTAGAAAGTAAGCTTCACCGGACTCTGGCTAGGGACAGTAGAGCTCTCATTGATCCATTCATGCAAGTCGCCAATTAAGCGACAAGGTACTACGCTACCTTAAGAGGGTCATAGTTACCCCCGCTGTTTACAGGCCCTTCGATCCGTTGAACCGGAGTTTCAGGTACCTGCACTGAGCAGGATTCAGAGATCGTACTAGCCCTTACGGGTTTGCGATCTCCTATGTTGATATTAGACAGTTAGAGCTCTCTTGTCACTGCGACCTGCTGTCTTCACAGCAGGCACTCCTTCTCCCGAAGTTACGGAGCTAATTTGCCGAATTCCCTTAGCCAAATTGTATCCGACACGCCTTAGCCTTTTCAGCTAGGGGCACCTGTGTCAGTTCTCGGTACGGACCCTTGACTTCCTTTTCACGGGTTCCCGGGTGCAGCTGACTTTCGCCATAACACATTCGCCCGCTTCTCGCCATTACGGCTCTCCACGGGATTCGGTGCTTAGACGGCGCGACGGCGCCGCTCAACCTGCCCAAAAACGTCAGTTTATTGTCAAGAGGTACAGGAATATTAACCTGTTTCCCTTTCGGCGTACTCGAATTACGGTACGTCTTAGGACCGACTAACCCTCGGCTGACGATCATTGCCGAGGAAACCTAGCCCCTTCGGCGGATAGGATTCTCACCTATCTATGCTGTTACTATTACCAGGATTTTCGTTTCCGCACGGTCCACAGGACTTCACAGCCCTGCTTCTGCCCGAACGCAACGCCTTCCTACGAGATCACCTTGCGGTGCTCCGTGGTATCGGTGGTCGACTTGAGCCCCGTCCATTTTCGGGGCCCCAAACCTCGACTGGTGGGCTGTTACGCACTCTTTAAAGGATAGCTGCTTCTAAGCTAACCTTCCAGCTGTCTAGGGCTTAGGACGCCCTTTAGTATTAACACTTAGTCGACACTTGGGGACCTTAACCACGGGCTGGGTTGTCTCCCTTACGGACTACAAGCTTACCCCAGTAGTCCGGACTCCAACTTTCTTAGACGACGGTGAGTTTGGAGTTTGACAAGTGGCTGAGGAATTTCTTCCCCGGGACCACCAATCAGTGCTCTACTTCACCGACTATCTCCAGTTAGGTCATGCTTCGACATGTTTCGGAAGGAACCAGCTGATGCCGGGTTAGATTAGCCTTTCACTCCGAGACGCAGGTCACACGAATGATTTGCAGATCAATACCGCTTGCGGTCCTCCACGTAGCTTTCGCCACGCTTCAACCTGCCCACGCCTAGATCACCCGGCTTCGGGTCGTACCCTAATGACTCCACGCACTTGTATACGCCGCTCCTCGCCTTACGGCTGCGAGCATGTTGCTTTCGCTTCGGCTTCCTATGTAAAAAGTTAGCCATCGCCATTTGAATACACTCCCTGGCCCGTTCTTCAAAACGTAAGATATGACATTGGCAATAACGCCCGTACTGCAGCCTCGCGGCTGTTTCCTTCGCGTTAAAGATCCTTTAACGCCATATCGCTCCATCGCCTCCAGGTTTCAGGCACTTTTAACCTCCCTTCTTGGGGTACTTTTCAGTTTTCGGTCACCCTACTAGTTCACTATCGGTCTCAAGAAGTATTTAGTTTTGGAAGTTGGTGCCTCCCAAATTCACGCGGGAATTCCGACCCACGTTACTCAGGCCACATTCCAGATCCTTTGGTTGTTATTTACGTGACTATCACACTCTTTGGTCTAACGTTCCAGAAAAGTTCAATTCCAACCAAGTGGGATCTTTAGAAAAGGCCTACAACACCACATCTCCCGCACGTTACCGGCGGGATTCAGTTTGAACTGTGCCGTGTTCATTCGCCATTACTAGCGGCATCTCTTCGATTTCTTTTCCTGCCCCTACTAAGATGCTTCAATTCGGGGCGTTCCCGATCATTACTGATCAACACACAAAATGTGTTAGGAAGACCCATTAGGAGATCCCAGGTTCATAGGCTCCATGCACCTACCCTGGGCTTATCGCAGCTTGGCACGTCCCTCATCAGCCCTTGAGCCGAGCCATCCACCTGAAGGCATATTTACCAGAGTCCATCTCACTTTGTCCAGTGAGCGTCTGATATATGCATGCATATACACGATCTCATTGCAGCCGTTGTTGCTTCGACCACTTCATCCTTCCCCGAAAAAGTTACTTCTCGGGTGCACTAAATAATGGACTTGCTGGGATTCGAACCCAGGGCCTTCGCCTTGCAAAGGCGACGATCTCCCAACTGATCTACAAGCCCTCCTGGATTCGCCTTTTTTGAATCCATGTAGATTATTTCGGATTTGACAGTTTTTCGATTTCTGACCGGTAAGTGGTGATCGGCGTTGTGCCGATCTGCTTAGGAGGTGATCCAGCCGCAGATTCCCCTACGGCTACCTTGTTACGACTTAACCCCCCTTGCGAAATTTAGGTTCGAACACGGCACTAGGTCCGTGCCCTCACCCATACCTCACTCGGGTGGTTTGACGGGCGGTGTGTGCAAGGAGCAGGGACGTATTCACCGCGCTATATTGAAACGCGATTACTACGGATTCCAGCTTCATGAGGGCGAGTTACAGCCCTCAATTCGAACTAAGGCCGGGTTTATGAGATTACCAACCCCTTTCGGGGTAGGAGCCCATTGTCCCGGTCATTGTAGCCCGCGTGTAGCCCTGGAGATTCGGGGCATACTGACCTACCGTAGCCCGCACCTTCCTCTGGTTTAGCACCAGCGGTCCCCACAGAGTACCCATCATCCCGAAGGATATGCTGGCAACAGTGGGCACGGGTCTCGCTCGTTGCCTGACTTAACAGGATGCTTCACAGTACGAACTGACGACGGCCATGCACCTCCTCTCAGCGATTCAGGTAAGACCTTCAGCCTGACCTACATATTGCTGTCGCCCCAGGTGAGTTTTCCGGCGTTGAGTCCAATTAAACCGCAGGCTCCACCCGTTGTAGTGCTCCCCCGCCAATTCCTTTAAGTTTCAGCCTTGCGGCCGTACTTCCCAGGTGGCTCGCTTCACGGCTTCCCTGCGGCACCTGAAACGGTCGCACCGTCCCAGACACCTAGCGAGCATCGTTTACGGCTGGGACTACCCGGGTATCTAATCCGGTTCGTGCCCCCAGCTTTCGTCCCTCACCGTCGGACCCGTTCTGGTAAGACGCCTTCGCCACTGGTGGTCCCACAAGGATTACAAGATTTCACTCCTACCCCTGTAGTACCTCTTACCTCTCCCGGTCCCAAGTCTGACAGTATCCCCCGGAAGCCTAACAGTTGAGCTGTCAGATTTCCCGGAAGACTGATCAAACCGGCTACGGACCCTTTAGACCCAATAATAGTGGCCACCACTCGGGCCGCCGGTGTTACCGCGGCGGCTGGCACCGGTCTTGCCCGGCCCTTGCTAACACATGCTATTTATACATGCGGACAGCCAACATAAGATGCTGGCACTCAGTATCCCCTTATCGCGGTTTCCCGCATTGTAAAGTTTTCGCGCCTGCTGCGCCCCGTAGGGCCTGGATTCATGTCTCAGAATCCATCTCCGGGCTCTTGCTCTCACAACCCGTACCCGTCGTCGGCTAGTAGGTACACTACACCCACTACAACCTGATAGGCCGCAGATTCATCCTAAGGCGCCGGAGCTTTTGACCACAGAACATTCCAGTATCTATGGTATATTAGGGATTATCACCAGTTTCCCGGAGTTATACCTAACCTTAGGGCAGATTATCCACGTGTTACTGAGCAGTACGCCATGTTTACGAAAAACATTTGACTCGCATGGCTTAATCGAATACTGATAGCAGTGACCTCTGGCAGGATCAACCAGAATTGTTAATCCACACACAAAAGTATATTATTTTGGAAGTCATTTAAGGAATCATTAGGAAAGAACTCTCACTAGAGAATTTCTTTTCACATGCACTTAGTTGGTTAATTCCAATTATTTAGTAGTTATTCACTACCGGTCAGAATTAACCGAACTGCCAAATCCAACGTCAGACAAGAAATAACTCTTGCCTCCACTTGTTAAAAGGCGGTGATTGTAAGTTCCCGCGTGATTCACGCGGACTCCTTCAAAGGACATCATCCTATATATACCTTCCGAATCAGGAGATTCGAAGGCAAAGGATGAACCTTTGTGACACCTGCCCGATGAAATGAAATTAGTACTTCATCATATGCTTCACGTAGAGTTATTATCATGATGCAGTGACGCACCATTGTGCTCAACGCGAGCACCCTTACAAGTCAATGCTCATATAAAAGGGTTGCGGAGATGTTCACAATTATACCGTCCCACATAACTACAAGATTTGGGAAGTATACGGAAGTGTTTTATAACATAAACTACAAGCCGGAATGATTAATATGAATTCAACCGTAGAACTGAGGGATCGCTTTTTACAGCGATAAACCGCTTATAAACACACACAAGACTATTTTTGACACGACACTGCGTGACGGTGAACAAACACCTGGCGTATCACTAACCAATGAGCAAAAACTCAAGATTGCCCGGCAACTGGACAAACTTGGTGTTGATGTGCTCGAAGCTGGTTTCCCGGTCTCTTCGGATGGCGAAAGGCAGAATGTAAGAGCCATAGCCAATGAAGGTCTGAGTCTCGATGTCTGTGGTCTTGCCCGCGTCCTTACAAAAGATCTGGACGCCTGCATAGATTGTAATGTTGATATGATACATACATTTGTATCAACTTCCGACATCCAGAGGATACACACTATTAAGAAGAGCAGGGAAGAGGTTGTCGCCATGGCAGTAAATGCCGTGGAATACATCAAAGACCATGGCGTAAAATGCATGTTCTCAGCCATGGATGCTACCAGGACCGACCTTGACTACCTGATAGAGGTATACAAAGCCGTAGAAGGAGCAGGTTGCGATATAATAAACGTACCTGACACCGTCGGCATAATGGCACCTTCCTCAATGTATCAGCTCGTGAAGAACATCAACAACGAAGTGAACATACCAATAGATGTCCATTGTCACAATGACTTTGGAATTGCTGTTGCAAACAGCCTCATGGCAGCAGAAGCTGGCGCCAGCCAGATACAGGTAACAATAAATGGTATCGGAGAACGTGCCGGTAATGCAAACCTCGCAGAAGTAGTGATGTGTCTGCATTCCATATATGGTGCAAAGACCAATATCAACACTGAATACCTGCTTGAAACCGCAAAGATGGTTGAGAATTACACTGGCATACACATGCCGGCAAATACTCCAATCGTCGGTGACAATGCATTCGCCCATGAGTCAGGCATACACACCCATGGAGTTCTTGAAAAATCCGATACTTTCGAACCCGGCATAATGACCCCTGAAATGGTGGGTCACAAACGTCGTATAGTAATAGGCAAACATGCAGGCAAGCATGCTGTCAAGAAATCACTGGAAGACATGGGCATCGAAACCACCGAAGAACAACTTGATGAGATACTTATCAGGATCAAGGACATAGCAAACAAGGGCAAGCGCATATGTGATGCGGACCTTCATGCTGTGGCATCTGCCGTCCTTGGAAGGAACCTCGGAAATGAGACCATAATACTGAAAGAGTTCTCTGTTATGACAGGTAACCTTACAACACCAACAGCAGTAGTAAGGGCGAAGATCGGTGATGAGGAAGCTGTTGCTTCCAACTTTGGAGTAGGGCCGATAGATGCTGCCCTCAAAGCAGTGGAACTTATGATTGGCGGATACACCAAGGTAAAAGTGCGTGATTTCAGCCTGGAAGCAATTACAGGAGGAAGTGATGCCCTTGCAGAAGTGACAATCTCAGTAGAAGATGAACACGGCCGTGTGGTCAGTGCACAATCAGCAAGTGCAGACATTGCCACAGCATCCGTGGACGCACTCATCACAGCCATCAATATACTTCTTGAAAAGAAGAAGCTCTGGAGCATGGAATAAACAAATATAAGGACCGTGTTCCCACGGTTCTTCACTTATTTTTTTATTTTCAATTCATTTTCAAAGCACTTTTTCTTGAACCGACTCATAGAACAGGTTCATATCTATATAATAAGACCAGAATTGAATACATATGAATTATGAAGTAATAGACTCTCATTGCCATCTTGATTTTCCAAAATTCAATAAGGATCGGCATGAGACAATTGAGAGAGCAAGAAAGAGCGGCGTAGTTGAGATGATAAACTCCGGCATAGACTACAAAACAAATGCTGATTCCCTTGAACTCGCCAGGAAATATGACTTCATACATGCCACGCTCGGACTCAGTCCCCAGATGGTGCCTGATGCAACTGATGATAAAATCAATCAGATACTGTCGCAGATGGAACGCAACATCGACAAAGCCATAGGTATTGGGGAAGCAGGACTTGATTTTTATTATTGCACCACAGATGCCGGAAGAAAAAGGCAGGAAGATGTATTCAGAAAGGTCATTGAAATTGCAGACAGGTACAACAAAACCCTAGTAATACACGGCAGAGATGGTGAAGACCTTGCACTTGAAATGACAAAAGACCTTGACAGGGTGGTCTTTCATTGTTACGGCGGCTCACTTGAAACCATGCAGAACATAATTGATGCAGGACACTACGTATCGGTGCCAACCCTCGTCTGCTTCTCAGAACACCATAAAGCAATCGCAAAGGATCTACCTCTTGAGAATATGCTCATAGAGACAGACAGCCCGTACCTCTCACCAAGAAAAGGACGGAATGAGCCGGCGTTCGTTCTTGATTCTGTTCCGGTGATAGCACATCTCAAAGACATCGATGAATCTGAAATAGCATTGGCGACAATGCAAAATACCCGCAGGGCATTTGAGCTCTAAATCCCATTCTTTTCTTAGGAGAATATACATGCAGGTCAAACATTTCAACACCGGTCTTTACGATGCAAACTCATACCTCATCAATGGAAAGATCCTGGTAGATACAGGAATGAATACAGAAGGACTGATGGCAGAGATCAGGAAAAACATAGACATAAAAGATCTTGAACTGATAATACTCACCCACTGTCACTACGACCACACAGCATCAGCAATGGAGATAGCACGCCTTAGTGGTGCAAAAATAGCTATCCATAAGGATGATGCCACTTTGCTGAAAAGTGATAACGTGAGTGCTGCTGCATTATTCGGATACAAAGCACCGCCCATTGAACCTGACATGCTTCTCAATGAAAGGGACAGAATACCCATTAATAATGACGAAGAACTGGAAGTCATCCACACACCCGGGCATACACCAGGAGGTATCTGCCTGTATGAAGCAAATTCAAAAAGCCTGTTTTCCGGAGATACGGTTTTTCCCAACGGAAGCATAGGACGCACGGATTTTGAGGGAGGCAATCGTTCACAATTGACTGAATCGATCAACAAGCTTGTGCAGCTTGATGTTAAGACACTTTACCCCGGGCATGGTGAAGTAACATCAAATGACGTGAACAAACAAATAGGATTCTCCCTCCGCATGTCTAAAAGCATATTATAAGGATGCAACATGAAACATACTAAAAATAGAAGAAAAGCTGATTCCTCAAAGTTCCTCCCGATGAGCCTTGAAGAAGCTAAACAGAAGGGATGGGATGAACTTGATATTATCATTGTCACCGGAGATGCCTATGTTGACCACCCTGGTTTCGGAACAAGCATCATAGGAAGAGTGCTTGAAGATGCAGGCTACAGAGTAGGAGTTATTGCTCAACCAAAATGGGATGATCCAGAAGACTTCAAAAAACTTGGTAAACCCCGCCTGTTCTTTGCCATTAGTGCCGGAAATACTGACTCAATGGTCAGCAATTACACCCCATCAAAAAGATTGAGGCATGATGACACATACTCCCCCGGAAATAAGGCAGGACTGCGACCAAACAGGGCGACTATCGTTTACTCCAATCGTCTGAAAGAAACGTATCCGGATACCCCCAGAGTGATTGGAGGTATTGAAGCATCCCTTCGCCGCTTTGCACAATATGATTACTGGTCTGACAAAGTGCGCCAGTCCATCCTTGCAGATGCGCCTGCAGACCTTATTGTTTATGGCATGGGAGAACTCCAGATACTTGAGATAGCAGACAAGCTCAACAAAGGCATCCCTGTTTCAGACATCACTGATATCGATGGAACCGTCTGGAAAACAGATATCAAATCGTGGAAAGAGAAACATGAAGAACTCCTGAAGGACCGCATAGAGATTCCACCATATATTGAGGTTTCAAAGAACAAGGAACTCTACGCAAAAGCATTCAAAATGGTCTTTGAGGAACAGGACCACATACGCGGTCACGGCATAATACAGGTTCATCCAAAAACAGTGGTAATCCAGAACAAGCCCATGCGACCACTTACACAGGATGAACTGGACCACGTATACGAACTTCCATTCACACGAGAAACACATCCCTCCTACGATGAAGTCGTTCCCGCCCTGGATCTGGTTAAATTCTCCATCAACACCCATCGAGGTTGTTTTGGAGCATGCTCGTTCTGTGCTATCGCCCTGCACCAGGGAAGGATGATACGCAGCAGGAGTATCGATTCCATTCTAAGGGAAGCTGAAGGTTTCAGGGAGATCAAAGGATTCAAAGGCACCATCAACGGACTTGGCGGGCCGTCTGCTAACATGTATGGAATGGACTGCAAGAACTGGAATGAAAAAGGAGTATGCAAGGATAAGATCTGCATTTACCCCAAAGCCTGCCCTTCCCTTGATACCAGCCACAAGAAACTCATAGAACTCATGCGCAGGCTCAGAAACCTACCGGATATCAAAAAAGTCTTTGTAGGTTACGGTGTACGCTATGACCTTGCGTTGCTTGATGAGGAATACATGGAAGAGCTATGTGCCCACCACGTCAGTGGACAGCTAAAGGTTGCACCTGAACACTATTGCGACAGTGTGACCGATGTCATGAAAAAACCTGACAGGGAAGTCTTTGAGAGATTTGAACATAAGTACAAGGAAATTAATAAGAAACTCGGCAAGGACCAGTACCTTGTGGCATTCCTTATGTCAAGCCACCCCGGATGTACACTCAATGATATGATAGAAACTGCAGAATACATAAGAGATACCGGGCGTTACACAAGACAGGTACAGGACTTTACACCTACACCTATGACATCTGCAACATGTATGTTCCACACAGGACTGGACCCTTTCACCGGGAAAAAGATATACGTGGCCACCTCTCAAAAGGAAAAAAGCATACAGAGGGCAATGTTGCATTACAAGGAACCTGCAAACTATAACCTTGTATATGAAGGACTAAAGCGTTCCAACAGACTTGACCTTGTAGGAAATTCCTGGAATTGTCTTATAGGCCGGAAAAAGGGAGGAAATAACGGTTGGTAACGTTCATCATAAAATCGTTACCTTTTTAATATAGATACGTTAACTGTATTTCAAACGTATGTCTCTTCATTAAACATGGAAGTTATACAAATGAAATACAAATTATTATTTTCAGTTTTATTAATGCTTATAATTCAGACACCTTTTGTGTTCGCCAGTCCGGTCATTGGCATCGATGAAAACATCAGTGATAATATTTTTTATTCGTGCTCATACACAAATCCTGATAGTGTTGAAGCCCATCAGATAGTTGTGTACAGCGAAGATGGAGAGCATACACAAATACATATAAATTACAAGCTGATACCACGAACAACCAGCAGTCCGGATGGAAATTATATTGTTTACAAAAAAGCACTGGATGCGGCAAATGGTGTTGGAGTTGAGGACTTTGTCATAAATGATACAGCAAACGGAACTGAAACAAACATCAAGAATATAATCACTATGGGCTACTACCCGGTTGCATTTTCTCCTGACAGCAAGATGTATGCCGCACCAAGGATTATTTTCTTTGAGGATTGTAGGAATGGACAATATGCCATTGATATTTGCTCAGTCCACAACAACACAGTGATCCACAGAGAACTGACTCCTTTCTACAAAGAGAATACAAAAGACACACCTATGGACTGGGACAGGTCTGCCATTTATGGAGTTTACTGGTCAGAAGATGGTTCTTCAATCATCTACGAAGCCCTTGGAGCTGATATCGATGGTGGGACATACCCAACATACCTCATTAGCAAAAAGCTCAATATCGACTACGAAGAGCTCAGGAAAATGAATGGATATGATGAACCTGAGCTGAGATACACGCAGGAAAATATAGAAAAAACTGAGACAACTAGCTCTCAAAGTTTTCCAGTACCCGGATTTGAGGTAATTGGCGTAGTAATTGCTCTGGCTTTGAACAGTAAACTGAAAAGAGCATAAAATATGCCCTTACCTTTTACAAAAACAATTCAAATTTCAAAAAATAGAAACTAAAATGGCTAGCCCATAGCCATTTCCAGCAAGTCTATTATATCAAGTACTTCAACCCGTGGGCCGCCACGTTTGAGATTTGTACGGCACAAGGGGCATGCGGTTACAAGATAATCCACATCTTTTGGAATTTCCTCAACCCTGTTCTTTGAAAGCTCAAGGGAAAGCTCAGGATAACCTTTGAGTACTCCGCCGCCTGCTCCGCAACATTTGGACTTTTCCCTGTTGCTCTTCATTTCCTCAAGGTAACAGATTGATTTTATAATCTGCCTTGGGGCATCGAATACTCCGTTGCACCTTCCAAGGTGGCATGGGTCATGATAGGTTACTTTCAGATCCAGTTTCTTCAGGTCCATCTCAGCCAGGCGGTCTGCAAGGAATTCGGTAACGTGAATAACATTCAAATCTTCAGGATAATCATTTTTAAGTGCGGTATAACATCCTGCACAGCCAGTGATAACTGTGTGTGCACCTGTCTTTTTGATCTGTTCCAGATTCTTGGACATCAGGCTTGAAGGATCAGAACCGGTCCTTAAAAGCGGAGAACCACAGCATACTTCTTCCTGTAATGCGGTGACACCGAACTTCTTCAGTATATCAAATGTCCTTTTTGTGAGTTCAGGATATCTGTATGAAGCCAGGCAACCTGCAAAAAAGACATAATCTGCCTTTTCAGTGACATCCTTTTTAGAGTCACCAAGCCATGCCATCCTCTCTGTTGTCTCTCCAAGAGGATTCCCTTTTTCAAGAGCTTCTGTGCGCAATTCCTTCTGCGCATCGGTCATCTTGCCCTGAAGCACAAGCTGGTGCCTGACATTCTCTATGACCTTTACAGGGGACGCCCCGGAAGGGCACATCTGTTCACAAAGTCCGCATGTGGTACAGGTGTTCAGACTGTCAAATACACCTTTATCAGCTTCCATACCCTGGGAAATACCATGAGCTACCAGCATGCGGCCTCGGGAACTGGCAGATTCCCAGCCAATGACATCAAAGACCGGACATACTGAGCGACATGTTCCACAACGGACACATTTCAATATTGAACGCAAATCAGATTCGTTCATTTTCAGACCCCCATCTTCCCAGGGTTAAGTATCCCTTTGGGGTCAAGGGCTTTCTTTATCAATATCATTACATCAAGGGCCTTACCAAGCTCAAGTCCTAGATAATCCGCCCGGGCACTGCCAACCCCATGCTCAGCCGTAACAGTTCCACCAATGCTGATGGCTGTGCGGTGTATCTTGTCTGCAGCCTTGTTCAGTTTATCCCATTGAGTATCATCAAGCACATCAATGCACATTCCTGTGTGAAGATTTCCGTCACCGATGTGCCCGTATGTCATGATCGGCAGGTCAAACTCTTCAGATATCTCGCGAACCTTATGCAACATTCCAGGGAGCTCCTTTATAGGAACACCGATGTCTTCGCCCACATAAACACGAGTGCGAAGCGGATCAAGCCTTGAAACTGCAGCACCTACAAGTCTTCTTGCAGCCCATATCTCATCCCTTTCCTTCTTATCCGAGGCTGCCCTGATGCTTGTTGCAAGAGAACTGCACACATCCTTTATCATCTCTATGCCTTCACGAACACTGTTTTCAGTACCATCCACCTCAAACATAAGGATGGCACCTGCCTTTGGAAGGCCAACATTCGGATCATAAGTGTTTATAGCCTCAATTATGTTCCTGTCAAGGATCTCACATGCGGATGGAACTATTCCCGAGGACAGAACCTTAACAACTGCCTTTCCGGCAAGTTCAGGATTATCAAAAGATGCAAGCAGGACCGAACGTTCTTTTGGCAGCGCCCTGACCTTCAATGTTGCCTTTGTTATAATACCAAGAGTTCCTTCAGATCCCACAAAAAGATCTGTTAATGAATAACCTGCAACTGATTTGGAGGTCTTTGAACCTGAGTTTATCACAGTACCATCTGCCAGTACAACTTCAAGTGCAAGCACATAATTCCTGGTCGTACCGTATTTGATAGAACGCATTCCACTTCCATTATTGGCTATAAGTCCGCCAAGTGTGCACATTGCAGAACTTCCCGGGTCCGGAGGAAAGAAAAAACCATACGGTTCAAGAGCTTCGTTCAATTTCTCCTGAACAATACCCGGCTCAATTGTAACCTGGAGGTTATCGAGATCCATCTCAAGGATCCTGTTCATAGATGACATATCAAGCACAATGCCACCCTCAACGGGTACTGCTCCCCCGGCCAGTCCCGTACCTGCGCCTCTTGCAGTCACAGGAATTTCTTTCTCATTAGCAAGACTGACTATCTTTGAAATCTGTTCAGTACTTGCGGGCCTGATAACAAAATCAGGCATGCCCCTTATCTGGGAAGCATCACATGAATAACAATAAAGCTCTGCAGTAGACGTGGAAATTCTTTCATTTCCCACAATATCCTGCAAATCTGTGAGTAAATCGGATTTTTGCATGGAATCGTTTTTTAAGAGAGATAGTAAGATTTATACTTTTTGGTAAAGGCAAACATTTACATCTGACTACACCCATTAGACAGCAATGACACGATACTTTGAGGTACAGCAACGAGATGGTGCTGCAAGGATAGGGAAACTTCTCCTGAAGGAAACTATCCAGACACCTTTCATACTAGATACAAGAAGCCTTAGTTCTCCTGACAGCCTGATAATAGACGGTGGCTCTCTCTGGAAATACAGTGATCTGAAGGAAAGCAAAGAATATTTCCAGGAAATAAGAAAAGCAGCTGGAGAAGAAGTCTTAATAATACTTCCTCATCAGGATCTTACACCTGATGCCCCGCAGGACCTTGCACTTAAACTTGCAGAAAGGTCTGAAATTGAAGCAACCGGAGCTACAGGAAGCATTTACATTGCCGGACAGAAGGTAAAGCAAGCTGACCTCTATGTTATGGAGGGCGCAGGATGTTTTGAGAACAATGCGAGACGTATTCTCAACACCCTTATTGAAATGAAAAATGAGATAGCACCTGATACGGCAGTCTACGCACCCAATATCTGCACCCCTGAAAATCTTGCAATGCTGGCCTACCTTGGAATTGATATTTTTGACAATACAAAAGCAATAGTTGCTGCACACAAAGATATCTACCTTACTGCTGCAGGACAATTCTATCTTGATTCACTGGCAGAACTACCATGCAGGTGCAGTGCCTGTTCAGCAACAGATGCAAAAGGGCTTATGGAAATGGACAAAAAGAGCCGTGCATCAATCCTAGAAAAGCACAACATCAATGCCATGGAGGCTGAAGCGGCTCTTGTCAGAGAGAAGATACGCTTAGGAATGCTGCGTGAATATATAGAAGGACAATGCAGAGTCAGACCATGGCTCACTGCCCTGATGCGGCTCGTGGATGCAGAGTACAACTATGTTGAGAGCAGAAGCCCCATAGCAAGGAACAACGGACTCATTGCCACTTGCGGAGAATCCCAGAACAGGGCAGAGATCGTCAGGTTTGCCAGGAGGATACAGGAAAGGTATACTCCACCGGAAAAAGACATACTATTGCTCCTGCCATGCTCTGCAAAGAAGCCATATTCCACATCGAACTCTCACTGGAGATTCATCAATGCTCTTGGAAAGAGTCGTAAATTTGTCCATGAGGTCATAATCACATCACCTCTTGGAATTGTGCCAAGGGAGCTTGAACTGACATACCCCGCGTCACATTATGATACAACGGTAACCGGATACTGGGATGCGGAAGAAAAAGAATGGGTAGCATCATGTCTTGAAAAATATCTGTCACAACATCAGTACACATCCATTGTTGCACATGTGGAAGATGCATACCGCCAGATATGCGAGATAGTGGCAGAAAAACTTGGTATAGATATCACATATACAAGCCGTGGCAATGTAACATCACCTGAATCACTGAGGAATCTCAGTGAAACAATGTCAGGACTTTGCACCGGAAGAAAACGAGGCCATGAGCAGACCCAAAAAGACCTCATGAAAGCTGTTGCAGATTACCAATTTGGAAAAGGATGCGGACAGATACTAGTACCAGAAGAGTCAACCATCAAAGGACCCTTCCCCAAACACCAGGTATTTGTTGGAAAGAAACAACTCACCACATTGATACCCCAATATGGAACACTGGCAATTACCATTGAAGGCGTGAAAGCTATGATGGATCAGGGCAAATATATCGTAAAGATAGATGACTTCGTCCCCCGTGGCTCACTTCTGGCCCCAGGAGTAGTTGATGCGGATCCACTGATAAGGCCAACCGATGAAGTACTCATCTGTGGTAAGAATGCAATTGCAGTTGGAAGAGCGGTCATGAGCGGAGATGAGATGAAGAAAGCTACTCGAGGAGTGGCAGTAGACTTGCGTCATGTTAAAAAAATAGAATAAACCATATTATGGTTTAAAGAAAAATGATAATAAGAAACTTTGAACCTTCTGATTTTGAGGAGGTTCTGGAAATAGAGTCAGAAGCATTTTCGGAACATAATCCGTTCCTGTACATGAACTTCTATGAAATGAACAGTGAAGGATTCCTTGTTGCCGATTACAATGGATATATAGTCGGTTTTGTTGTAGGATACAAACTGTCTGCCAATGAGGGAAGGATATTCTCACTTGCAGTGAGGGATGGATTCAGAAGCATGGGCGTTGGAGCCAAGCTCATGAATGCCATTCTTCCAGTATTTATAACCAAGTTACTGCATTATGCAAGCCTGGAAGTAAGGATTTCCAACATCAGGGCTCAACACTTCTACAAGCGTATGGATTTCATTCCCTGCTGGATAGAGCATGGCTACTATTCTGATGGAGAAGATGGAATAATTATGAAAAAGCGTCTTACTCCATTTACAACTGCTTTCCTGAATAACACAGATAAATCCGTATTCTCAGGAAAGAAGCATTCTTTCAGACTTCGGGATTATATCTAATTCGTATTTGCCAGCCGCCCACTTGCACGTGAAGCAAGTTCCTGCATCCTCTCAGAAGTTCGCCCTATACCGGATATATCATCCCGGGATAGTGCAGTGGCTATGTTATTTCCAAGTACGAAGATAGCATGTTTATGTTCAGCCTTACTTCTGTGAACATGTAAAGGACTTATGGATAATGAGTCATATCCGTTAAAAGATTCATCTATCCCCATGTGTTCAAAATGCCTTTTTATTTGCGCCATCAATGTGTGCAACTGTATCAATTCATCTTTGTGCATACCAACCAACCTATCTATAAATGTAACCGCTTTTGCTATTTTGTGCACTGTATAAATAATGCACTAATGCTAAGTGGTTGATTTCAAAATAAAGGTATTTCCCACGGAAATGATTTCCTTAAGACGCACATATAAAGTTTTCTGTTTAATTGCAATGATTAAACATGATGATTTGCCATAATTACATGTAAATAAAAATAGAATAACTTAAAAGAACATTAATAGTTAATGAAAGATAAATATACTGTGCGCGAGCACAGTACACAAAATTACAACGAAGCAGCTGTAAGCACTTTAACAGACGCAGGTCTCTTAGTAACACTACCTACTTTTGCACCGATCAAACGCTCTATACCTTTATCTGCAGCGATGTCAAGGATTCTCTGAGTAACAACACCATCAAAAACAACTGTCTTTACTTCGTCCTTGTAGTCCTTGAGAGTACTAACAAGGTCACGGACTGCTGTTTCATTGACAACATTATCCGCAGCATCAAGGAAACGTGCACCGAATGTGCCTAGAAGGTCATCTGCATGAGATTTGAACCTCTTGTTCTCAGGGGATGATGGGATCTTTGCCTTCTGAGCAACAACGGGCTCCTTCTTAACTTCCCGTGGTGCTTCCTTCGGGCTTGTCTCCCTTTCACGCGTATCTCTTCCGCGTGCATCGCTTCCACGAATCTCTCTTCCACGTGTATCTCTTCCACGCGTATCCCTTCCACGTGTATCTTCTCCACGCGTATCGCTTTCACCAGCACTTGTAACCCTTTCACGTGGCTCTCTGGAAGGTCTCTTGACCTTTGAAGCAACAACACGTGTAGCCTCTGGAGCAGGTCTCCTTTCCTTACGCTGTGGGAGACGTGGAGCACGACCATTATCATTCTGAGGTGCCTGGTCTTTGACAACATATTTGTCAATGACCTGCTCAACAGGAACTTTCTGCCTGAGAGACCTTACGATCTCTTTCTGTACGAGGTCTTCAACACTCTTACCATCAGGTGCCCTTGCGATGAAATCGATGTTTGCAACCTGGACCAGTTCCTTGATGATAAGTTCTCCACCGCGGTCACCATCTGTAAAGGCAGTTACTGTATCCTTCTTCTTTGTTAGCTCAGCAACCTCAGGGGGAACATTGGTACCGCCTACACAGATAGTATTCTTGATACCGTATTTCAAAAGGTTGAGGACATCTGCACGACCCTCTACCACAACAATTGCATCAGAGTCAAAAACTGCTGGACCACATGGGATCTTGTTCTTTCCGAAGTACTGCATTTCTTCAACCCTTACGGATTGACGCACCTCATCAGCGATCTCCTGAGACTCTGGAAGATTCTCATCGAACATGCCAGTGAAAATGAACTTTGCCCTTTCAATGATCTGCTGGCGTTTTGTTGCCCTTACATCCTCTATATGAGTGATCTCTATCTTTGCACTGCAAGGTCCAACCCTGTCTATGGTTTCCAGAGATGCGGCCAGGATCGAAGTTTCAACTTTATCGAGGCTTGAAGGGATCAGAATGGTACCCCTGGTCTTGCCGGCCTTCGCATTGACAACAACCTCTATCCTTCCTATCCTTCCTGTCTTCTGAAGGTCACGAAGGTCAAGGTCAGAACCAAGCAAACCCTCGGTCTGGCCAAAAATCGCTCCGACTATATCAGGACGTTCTATTATTCCATCTGCGACTATCTTTGAATGAATTATATATTTAGTAGTATCTGCATTTTGCATGATGATTCTCCGAATTTATGTATGTAATGATGATACCAGAACAATTCGGAATACAAAAATAGTAAATCGGTAATAACTACCCAGACTTCGTCATCATGTCGAAAGGCTTTAAAGATGAAACTAAAAATTCAATGAATAAACATGATGAATTCCACTTAATCGAAACCAACGCCAAGCTAAGTACAGCAGTAATTAATCACCCTACATATAATGCAGGCATGTTACTCATGCTGCTTTGGGCAGTGATCAATAAGCAGTATTTCCAAATCCCTCATTGAATACTTGTAGCTTTTGACCTGTTAAGCATCTTTTTATGATTTAATGAATACCTAATCGGTAGATGATTCATATTTGAATCTGTAGTGATTGCGAATGACTATTGTTGAAAGATACCTATGTTCGTAGTATCTGTATTATCTTGTTTTAAATAATAATGCAATCATAATGATGATTACGTTAAGTAATATAATTCAAAGTTTTATAAACTTATGGGTTGATATTCTGATGGCTATTTAAAATAAAACCACAACTGCTTTTGATTTAGATAAAAGCTGACCGGGGAATAGAATTAATATGCAAACAAGCTTTTAAAAGAATATGCGAGAAAAAAATATGCAAGATGATAAAAAGGTAATCATAATCGGAGGAGGAGCAGTGGGAATGGCTGTGGCTACAAGCCTCATGCGCCACAGCAAATACTCTGTAACAGTATTCTCCGAAGATAAACACACAGCATATAGTCAATGTGGAATGCCTTTTGTCATTGGAGGGCAGATCAAGGATTTTGAATCGTTGGTCCTGAGAAATGACAAGTTCTTCAAAGATATGGGAATGGACCTTCGGCTTGAAACCAGAGTGGATTCCATTAACATTGAAAACCACACCATCAGCGCTGACGGACAAGAATATCATTTTGATAAACTTGTAATAGCCACAGGCAGCAAACCAAGAGTACCCATGCATACCCAGGGAACTTCACTCAAAAATGTGTTCACCCTTAGAACGCTCTCGGATGCAATGAAAATAGAAGAAGCACTAACCAACGCATCAAATATCGTTATAATTGGTGGTGGGTCCATTGGTTCGGAACTTGCTGCGGCCACCAGCCAGAGGAATATAAACACTATCCTGCTCAACAGAGGTTCGTCCATCCTCTCACACAATATCGACCCTGATATGGCAGAATCAGTAAAGGAACATCTAGAATCTCTTGGAGTTAAAGTCATAGAAGGACATGTACCAAAATCAATTAACGGAGAAACACACGTAGAATCCGTCACAATCGCTTCCACTGAATTCCCGGCAGACCTTGTTATAATAGCCATCGGAGTTGGACCTGAGAATGAATTGGCATCCAGTGCAGGAATTGATATTGGAGATACCGGAGGGATAATTGTGAATGAATATTTGAACCCTTCTATCGGAGGCGAATATCATCAGGACATCTATTGTGGCGGGGAATGTGTCGAAGTCCATAACCACATCACCGGAAAAGCAATGTTGAGCCAGGTTGCAAGTAATGCAAGAAGAATGGCAGGCATCATAACCAACAATCTCACTTCAAGCCCCGCTGAATTTGGTCCTATCCTCAATCCCTGGGTAGCAGTCATAGGAGAATTACAAGTCGGAACCACGGGAATCACATCAAAAGAAGCAATGGAGAATAACATCAAAATAGTAACTGGAATAGCCACCGGTTCAACGAGAGCAGATTATTATCCAGGTGGCAGCAAACTTTTCATCAAACTAATATTCAGTGATAGATACCTTGTAGGAGCACAGATTGTTGGAGGAGAAGGTGTGAAAGAACGCATAGATGCACTCACACTTGCCATCAAAAAAAGAACGAACGTTGATGAACTGGCAAACATCGAGACATGCTATGCCCCACCCGTATCGATGCTAATAGACCCTACAAGTTTTGCTGCAAAGGGTGCATTGAAAAAAATGCGTAAAACAAAGACATAAGATATGATAGAAATAGACGGTTCTTATGGGGAAGGTGGGGGGCAGATACTAAGGACAGCTATTGCTCTCTCAGCAATAATAAAAGAAGACGTCACGATAAAAAATATACGCCGCAATCGTCCGAAAGAAGGGCTAAAACCCCAGCATCTCAAATCCATCGAAACCATTGCCATGATTTGCGATGCCGATGTCAAGGGACTTTTTCCGGGCTCCACACAGATATACTTTTCTCCATCGGAAATAAGGGGGGTTAAAACAAACATATCCATCGGAACTGCTGGAAGTATCCCACTGCTTATGCAATCTATAATGCCGATAGCAGCTCATTCTCCTGAAAAGACGTCGCTTAGAATAACAGGAGGAACCGATGTTGCATGGTCACCATCAATAGACTATATTAAAGAAGTTACCTTAAAAGCTCTGTCAAAAATGGGATACAGAGCCAGTATCAGGCTTATTGAGCGCGGATATTATCCAAAAGGCGGAGGTGCAGTGGAAATAGAAATAACGCCCTCCAGAATAAAAGGAGTGGACTTTAAAGCAGAAAAAAATGAGATATATGGAGTATCACATTGTTCCAATCTGCCCGAACATGTCGCAAAGCGGCAGGCAGATTCTGCGAGAAAATTACTGGAAGAATATGGAAGGAAAAGCCATATAGAAAGCAAAACAGAAAATTACCTATCAACCGGAAGCGGAATCACACTATGGTCTGGCCTCATGGGATCTGTAAATATCGGGAAAAAAGGACTTCCAGCAGAAAATGTAGGTAGTCAGGCTGCACAAATGTTGCTTGATGAACTGCTAGCTAAGGCAGCCGTTGATATCCATCTGGCTGACCAGTTGATCCCTTACATGGGAATTGCAGGAAACGGATCATTTACAACCAGGGAACTTACGCCGCATTGCCTGACAAACATCCACGTAACCGAACAATTCCTTGACGTACACTTCGCTATCACTAGAGACAACGGCCTGAACAAAATATCAGTTGAATGAGGATTACTCCTCAGATTCTACAACACTGATATATTCAGGAGGAATTCCCCTTGCAAGGACAATATCAGCATTTACAGTAACAATGTCGACTCCATCCTGCTGGGCAGCGTTTGCGTCAATCTCCATGATAACAGGGTTATCCGTATGAACTGAGGCTGCTTCCTTTGATTTTTCAAATGAGGTACTAAGGTGTACATAACACTGCCTTATGGGATAAATTCCATTATCGAGCAACATGTCTGCCTCTTCCTGACTGACACCATAGTACAGATAAGGCAGCTCATTTTCAGGGTAATCAGATATAAGGTCCACATCTACGGAGTGACCATATCTCGCCCTTATGAAACCATCGTCTATCTCGTAGCGCCCTTTTTTGTCAGATTCGACAAGTGAGATCAGCCGTTCCATGGTCCCCCACTTGTACCGTTTTTTCATGATATCGCAGAGTTGACCTAACTCGACCCATCCCAGAGAGTCCATTTCAATACCCACATCTCCGGGGAAGTGTCTCAATGCACCGGAAATAAACCTTCCAAGACGCTCTTCCCGATCATCATCCAGCACATAACGTCCTTCTTCTCCACAATCAGGGCAGACTTCTCCCCTGAAATAGCCATGCTCTTTACATTTACGGATCATGATATCTTGCAAATACATCTCATAATTAATATATCTTATTAAAATGACGGGATAAATACAATATTATTGGCAGAAGATCAGAATTACAGGCATTTTATAGACATCTTCGTTAGATTAATTATCTAAGAGAATACTAGACTAGTTGAAAGGTACATGGATGATCATTTGACGTATTCAATTCAGTTTTCAGGGTATTATTATGGACGAGATAAATGAAATATATGAAAAACTCGGCGGCGTCATCAGCAAAGAGGATTTTACACGTGAGGTTGAAGAGAAAGTGGAACAAATGAGCGGACTCTGCGATGTCAGGACCGCCGCAATGCTTGTTGCCCATGACCATGGAGCCAGCGACACCGGAGATAACCAGTTACAGAAAATATCAGGAATAACTCCAAACAGCGGTAATGTCAAGTTCATTGCAAAGATCATGTCCGTTTTCCCTGCAAGGGAATTCAACCGAAATGATGGCACAACTGGCAGGGTTGCAAATGTTGTCGTTGCAGATGAAACAGGCTCTATACGCCTGACATTATGGGATGACAGGGCAGATCTCGTAAAGACAGGAGAGATTCAGGTCGGTCAGAATTTCCAGATAGCCGGTTACGTAAAGGAAGGCTACTCAGGTATTGAAGTTAATATCGGAAACAACGGGGTTTTCTGTGAAACGGATGAAAAGGTTGAGGCACGTATCGATTCAAAAAAGATAGAAGACATCAAAAATGGAATGGGCGACCTTAACATCCGCGGCAGGATCCTGGATATATCTGACATCAGGACATTCAATAAAAAAGATGGTAGTGCCGGGAAAGTTGCAAACATCATGATCGGTGATGAAACCGGTAAAATAAGAGTGACCCTCTGGGATGAGACAACTGATCTTACAAAAGAACTAAAGATAGACGATTCTGTGGAAATAATCAACGGATATGCCAGAGAGAACAATTTCAACCAGCAGGTTGAAATGCAGGTTGGAAACCGCAGTACTATCAGAAAAATAGAGGATGAAGTCGAATTCAAGGAAGATTTCACATCCATAGCAGATATCGTGCCCGGGGAATCATATTCTATCTCAGGACTTGTATCAGGTCTTGGGGAAATAAGGGAATTCGATCGTGATGATGGAACTGTGAATATGGTTTCGAACATATATGTCTCAGACGATACCGGAAGGATACGTATAGCATTATGGGGAGACCATGCACTTCTTGTGGACCAGCTTGATATTGATATGCCTGTGGAAATCATTGACGCATTTTCCAAATCCGGATTCAATGATGAAATTGAACTGAGTGCAGGAAACCGGACAAGAATAATGATTCGTTAAACAAACCAATACTTTTATCAGATCTCCGGTACATTCGCTTTTAATTGTTCCGGAATCAATTATTTTTTACTACAATAAATGCTCTTGACATTATTTACAGTGGAGCGTAGTCCATATTAAAAAAGCCATGAACACCTATTTATAGAATAACAGTCACATTTTAATTAGTGGACTATGGGTAATCGATTCCTTTAACCCAGGATTCAGAGGTACATCTTATGGTCTTGAAAGTTCAGGATGGCATGGAAACCGATATCTCCATTATGGATATCCAGAATGAGATGTCGGCCAGGGAAATAATGTCAAAAGATATTTTTGGCATTGATGTCACTGCCAGTGTTCTTGATGTTGCAAGAAAGATGGCGGAAAATGACACAGGCAGCATCATCGTTAACGAAGATGGTGATAGTGTTGGCATCATAACTGAACATGACATCATAACCAAGACCGTTATCAGAAATGTACTTCCTGCAGAGATGACTGCCAGAGAAATTATGTCAACCCCTATTATAGCAATAAATCCAGCAACAAACATAATCCAAGCTGCTGAAATGATGGTGAAATCCAACATTCGAAGGCTTGCTGTAATGGAAGGCGACCAAATAGTGGGAATGGTGACTGACAGGGATATAATAGCTATTGCTCCCGGCCTGAACACTATTCTGGAAGGTCTGATCGAACTGCATCATGAGAATAATGTTCATCAGGAACCAGAGCTTGAACGTGGCATATGCCAACGTTGCGGGGCTTTTGTTGACAGCCTGACGAATGTTAATGAATTGATGCTGTGTGAAGATTGTAAAGAGGAAGAAGGTTACTACGACTAGTTCTTTGACTGGTCATCTGATTAAGGCCACTTCAAGTTGGTGAAATAAATGTCTGTCCCGATATATCTTAAAAGAAGAAATGTATCGACTTTCAAAGCAACACCTGAGATTCAGCCAGGTAAAGTGATTAAAACCTGGTCTTTTGTGTTTGCCGGATCCACTGTTACTGCAGACAGGCATTGTAGTATATTATCTGCGTTTTGAAAGTGCAATTCTGCGCTTACAAGCAGGGATGTTGTTTACCAAGAGACATGGATATCGTTCACATAACTTCTGTAGATTCTAAGAAGGAATCCTCAGTAATATTGTGATGTTGGGAATATAGTGGTTTAAATTGAAAATAAAATATCAGGTCAATAAACTGGAAAATATGAGAATTGGATTCCAGAGAAAAGACCCTAAAGTGTTCAATGGTTCAGTTCTAACTATGGGCGAATCGAACGATATGAACACTATATATTACAACTTCAGCAAAATAATGCCACTCATGATCTATGGGAAACTACCTGTTGTAGATGCAGTAAATAATCAACCTGAATACCCAGTCATATCAGTTGACGCAATCAATTCACTTGGAGGTGGAAACGAAAACCCGACCACAAACGGGAATTGCCACGTATATGGCTTTGATGAAAAAATGATATATGTATCTGTTTAGAAAGACGAATAAACAGATTCGAAGATGAGTATATAAGAAAGATAAAAAGAACACATTGGCCCTCTAAATCTAAAATAGAACAACAATGAGTTCTTTGATGGATAATTGATGAAAAATATCCTGCAAGCTTGTCCTCATGAATGGTCAAGCTTCCAAAAAGGAGGAACAACATGAATGTGAAAGACATTATGAGTTCACCGGTCTTTACAATTGCGCCGGAAGAAACCGTAGCTCATGCAAGAAACCTGATGCTGAAGCATAAGATCAGTACCCTGATAGTTGCTGAAAATGAAGAAATGATTGGTATTGTCACAAAGACAGACCTTGGAAAAAGGCTTGCACAGGCCGAACCCATGTGGAGAAGAAGACCAATTGATAAAATTCCCATAAGCATGGTGATGCATGAAAACCCTATCACAATATACCCTGGTGCTTCTGTGGCCCAGGCAAGCGACCTGATGATAGAGAATGGTATAAACGCACTTGCCGTGGTGAACAGGGAAATCGTAGGCGTGGTAACCGGAACAGACATCATGCGATATTTCTCGGAGCAGGATATAAATACTAAAGTTTCAGAAGTGATGACAGAAGATATCGTGTTTGTCCACAGGCACCACACCATTAATCATGTGATCCATGAAATGGAAGAGAATAAGACAAACCGTGTTATCGTCACAGATGATAGTGATGAAGCTGTTGGAATGATCACAACAAGCAGTGTGGCATTCAACATAATGGCTGACAACGAAGGAAAACTTCCATCAAAGAGCATAAAAATGACCAGGCGTTCAAGTCCTGCAGGTCAAAAGGAATATCGCTACGTAAAAGAAGTTCCCCTTGTTGCCGAAGATATTATGTCAGAACTCCCACCAGCCATAGATATCAAGAATAGAGCAGTGTATGCAGCAAAAATGATGATAACAGAACATACGATTGCCCTGCCAGTTGTCAATGACGGGAAAATTATTGGCCTTATCAGCAGGAGAGACATACTTAAAGTAGCACAGTAAGCATCAAAAACCAGAAATCAAAACAATGAGCAGAGGAATGACAATGGAAGTAAAGGATATAATGGCAGAACCACTGGTAGTAGATAAATCAGACACCATTTCCCATGCACTTGATATCATGGATAAGAAAGGTACAAGGCGTCTTCTGGTAAAACACGATGATAAACTGCTTGGCGTACTCACTATGAGAAACCTCACAAGGGAACTCGGAACGCGTAAAAAGGGAAGTAAGCCAGCTTCTTCCCTGCACGTTGCAACAGCAATATCAGATAATTTCATAAAGGTGCTCCCGGATACGAAGGTAACCGATGCTATCACACTGATGGTAAAGAACGGAGGAGTGATAGTTGTCATGGAGAACGACAAGATACTTGGCTGGGTTACTCCAAATGAGATCCTTAAGAACAATGTTTTCAAAGGTTATGCCGGAGAGATAATGCAAAGAGATCCTATCGTGGCCAGTCCGGCAGACCGTGTCAGCCATGTTAGAAGAATGATGCTTGACAACAACATTGGAAGGATCCCTATCATTGAGGGTGACAAGCTTGTTGGAATGGTAACTGAAAAGGACATTGCTAAAGCTATGCGCTCCTTCCGTGACCTTGTCGAAGGCGGTAAACAGGATGCCCGTATAAAGAATCTCATTGTCGAGGATATTATAAAGATGAGTGTAAAGACCGTTTATACCAACACACCGACAACCGATGCAGCTAAGATGATGATCGAAGAGAATCTTGGAGGACTCCCTGTTATCAACCTTGAGGGACAGATGGTAGGACTGATAACAAGAAGAAGCATTATCGGCGGGATGGCTCAGTAAAGAACCAGGTGTCTGGTGATGAAATACTATCCTGAAATAAAAATTGATGTTGAGAAGGTGGCGAAGTTCCTTGAACTCCCACCTTCCAGAATTGCAGATCTTATTGAAAAGAGGAATCTGCAGCAAAATTGGGATGAGTACGATGATATTTATCGGTTTGAAGGACACGCACCACGTCTTGAAGATGGAACCGTACTCATCGATAATCATGGCTCTTTTGAACTTGTAATAGGCTTTCCGAAAATAAAAAGAGCAATGCTTCTTGAACCCGCACTGAAGAGCAGATTCGGCGAATTAGAGTCAGTTACAGTTGAAGAGAAAATGAACGGATATAATGTCCGTGTCGTTGATTACAACGGGAAACTTATTGCTTTTACACGTAGCGGGCATATCTGTCCTTATTCTACAGAAAGGGTGCAGAATTTTCTTAAAAGGGATTTCTTCAAAGATAATCCCAATATCGTTGTATATGGAGAGATGGTGGGACCTGAAAATCCATATGTGCAAAAGTATGTATACGATATCGAGTCGCTTGATTTCTTTGTTTTTGACATGAGATATAAGAATACAGGAGAAGCCCTGTCAGTCTCCAGAAGAAGAGAGCTGGCGGAAGAATATGGGTTTAACCAGGCCAGGCTGTTCGGAGAATTTGGTATCGGTGAAGCAACAGAAAAGATTACTCAGATCATTAAAGAACTTGGGAAAAAAGGACGCGAAGGTGTCGTTATCAAAGATCCGGAGATGGTATTGCAACCAATGAAATACACATGTTCCGAGAGTAATTGTTCTGACCTGCACCAGGCATTCAAATTCTATAATGAAACAGGAAGAGATTACCTTTTCTCCAGGGTAGTGCGCGAGGGATTCCAGTCATATGAATGGGCGGAAAGTGAGGAGGATTTCAAGAAAAGATGTCTCAGACTCGGGGAAAGTATGCTCCGTCCGATGAAAGAAACCATAGCACAGGTTCAAACTGGTGAACGCATTTCCGATGATTTCAGCATACGTGTCAGGGATAAAAAGGTAATATACAAATTCAAATCATATCTCGGGAGATTAGGGCTTTATGTTACATTCGGGCTGCCGGAGAAAAGAGGTAACGAATACATCATCAACATCAGGAAGATAAACAAGAGCACAAATGATAAGACACTTGCAATGTTAGAAGGACAGTTGTGGTCATGAAAAAGACATATATCTGAATAGATTAATTCGTAAACCACAAAAAGGGTGCCCATATGACAAAAATTACTATTATCGGAAGTGAGAAAAGCGGTAAGACTACGCTTGCCGGAAAACTTGGAAAGAAAAGCAACGTTACAGACATAACAATGTATGATTACGCCAAGAACGATAGGATACTCACAACCATAGATGCTACAGGCTATCCGGCATCCGTAAAGGCACTGGTTACAGCACTTAACCTTTCTGATATTGCTCTTTTATGTATTCCTCCCACTGGTCTTGACCCTCTATCTGCAGAATGCATCATCGCACTTGATCTGATGAATTATAAACACGGGATCGTTGTTCTCACAAAATCCGATACTTCATATGCTATTGCACAGGAAGAGCTGCAGGCCAAGTTGAAGAAAATCACGGCTGGAACTGCACTTGAGAACTGGGATTACATTTCCGTATCCACCTCTTCTTTTGAAGGCATGGAAGAGTTAAAGGAACTCATATTTACAGTAGGTGACAGGGTAGCTGAAGAACTGAAAGAACTTGACAGCCTGCGTCCACGCATATATATAGACCAGTCCTTCAATGTGACCGGTATCGGATGTGTAGTACTTGGAGTTACGACACAGGGAACCATTAACGCAAAGGACAAGATGATCGCATACCCGACCAAAAAAGAACTGGAGATCAGATCCATACAGATGCATGATGTAGATGTCAAATCTGCCCCTGCAGGTTCCAGAGTAGGACTTGCTCTTAAAGGTATCCAATCAAAGGACATTGACAGGGGATTTGTAGTTTCTCAGGAAGAGACTGTTGCTACTGATTTCACAATGAAATGTACTCTTTCCCCACTGGCAAAGGAATTCAATCTTGGCGATATGTTACATCTTTATGTAGGCCTCCAGTCTGCACCTGTTAAAGTTATGGAAATCACCGAAGGTGAGAATAAAGTTGAGAAGGCAAGTCCGGGAAAAGAATATATCTTAAAACTATCCGGCTCAAAGGAAGTTGCCTACAGCAAAGAGGACAGGTTTATCTTTGCAAATCTTGATGAAAAACAGAGGTTTATTGCTTTTGGCTATGAGCAATAATACCTTTAATTAGTATTCCTTTCTTTTTTTAGGTGTCAGATGTCTGGGACCATCCAAAAAAGAAGGTCTTTCTATAGCTTTTGTCCTCTCTACATTTTCAGGCAGATTGACAAGACCTGGCTGACTGATCATATCAGATGAACCTGAAAATGTAAAATCAACATTTTTGTAACCAGAACCTATACTTGAAAGTGAGCTTTCTTTTTTTGTTCTGTCAATTGAGAGATCAGATGGTTTTTCAGGTTTATTAGATGAACCAGCTCTGGAAAGTCCTGACTTTGTGTCTCTTTCCTTTAATTTAGAACCTTCTTCTTTACCACTGTTGTAGTGCTCTTTTACGAAGTCTTTGAGGTCATACTCTTCGGCAAATCTGTATATCTGGGATAATTTATCCTGGACCCAGCCAATTTCTGAGTGACGATGGTAGCCTACTTCAAAACCTAGCCTGCGGGATGCATCTGCAAGCTGAGCCCTGACCTCTTCAGAAAGAGTTTTCTTCTCTTCCTTTTTCTTAAATATTTTCACCATAAAAAACAACTATCATTCAAGATAGCCCTCTACCTTCAGCCCTTTTTCAGTGAATGAAACATTATGCATGTTACAATCATGCCTTGTACCGCGCATTTTAATAACCTGAATAGCACGGGTCATGGTCTTGTCATAAAGGAAATTATGCATGAAAATAACACCATGAGCAGCGAACTGTTCCGTGGAATAAGCAGTTGGGTCTGTCATTTCAGATAAGAGAACTGTTGTGCATCCCAGTTTCTTAAGATTACGTATAAACCTGCTCATCTCTTTTTCCTGCAGAGACAGGTCTTTTGATGTAAATCTGATTGCTGATACTGAATCAATGACCAGCCGTTTTACATCATACTCTGAAACGTAAGCAGCTATCTCCTTAAATACGATTGAAGGGGAGGGGGCTTCACTTTCAGTTGAGCTTTTACCGAGGTTATAATCTGTTGTAACAAACTCATTGACCTCATCCATATAGCCATATTCCATGCGTGGACCAAGATCGGCAAACAAAAGCTTCTGCATTTTGATCAATGTAGGAACATTCATGGCATAATTGGACATGTCGTTGATAATATTCTGAGGACATTCCAGTAAAGTTACATACAGTCCCACTTCTCCAATAGCCGCCCCTTGAGCAAGGAACTGGACTCCAAATGTTGTTTTTCCGCTTCCCGGAGGGCCACTCAGTACATAAACTCTATCTGAAAGAAAACCGCCCTGGACCAAATCATCAAATCCCTCTATCCCTGTAGGTATCCGCATTGATATACTTCCCATAAATGATGAACAGTAATATAGTATTATAATTATATTATACCTAAGGTATTTCAATCCATCGATGTATATAAACTAACAAAATATGTGCTTCAAATGAAAGATATAGAAAATAGAAACAGAGACAGATTCAAGATCAGTCCTAAAGATGTGAAATGGTCTGTCAGGGTATTCATACTGTCAGCGATTTCTGCCTTTGTTTTTGGCATCCTAGCTTACGTACTGATGCTGACATTTGCAGAACCGGAACCTGTAAGCGAGGTAATTATAAGTACGGCTTCTGCCGCAACGGCCAAAGTAGTTGCCACTTCAGATTACATCAGTCCTATGTGGGCCATATTTATCTTTAACAGCATTGCAGCTTCCTGCGCCGTCATCGGTACAGGACTTTTCATGATGGTACATAAGATGCTGATAAGTGACATCAATATCAGGCCAAAATATCGGCTATATGCCCGTTTCTCCATTCTCTTTGAAAAGACCATAATGCCTGTAAACAGATTACTTATCGAAATTACAAATCTGGCAGACAGGGATTTCTCCTCCATAGGAAGAAGCGATCAGGATAAGAAAGGAACTATCTGGCAATACTGTGGTTACGGAAAAGATGAATACCGAATGTTTGCCTACATGATTCCATATACCGTACCTCTTCTGATACTGATCGTAAATGGTTTTTTAATGGGCATTCTTTTTGCTTTCTTCACTTTTAACGGAGCTATGACAGGCCTCCAGTTGTTTGGAATGGAAGGCATTGCCATTGGAATTGTCTACAATGTGATCTACTTCTTCATTTCCATAGTCCCCCATGGAATTATCGAAATTCCCATAATCTTGGTGGCAGCAGCTCTTGGATACAGGTTCGCATACATCCAGGCCCATGATGTTATCGACAAAGAACTGTTCACTGGAAATGACATTGAGACTCTGAAAAAGGATGCATCATATATCTTTGATACAACAAAGGAATACATCCTGTCAGGATATACCTTGAAGATGTTGGGAATTATCATTTTGACTCTGCTGATTGCAGCGTATATTGAAACTTATGTGACGCTTGGAATTGTTGAAAAGGTTATGCAGGAGCTTGATGGTTACGTTGATCTATTGCTCTCCTGAATAAGACATATTATAGTTCTGAAGCATAAAATTAAGTATTTATAACATTGTCCAAATAAGTTAACTAGCACATATAATGTGGTGGTTAAATTGGATAGGTACTTAAAAACATTTTTAGCAATACTAGCGGTTAGCATGCTAATCGCAGGAACACTGACACCTGCCATGGCCGTAAGTTCCAAAGCGTACAGTTTTGAAGATAATCTTGAAGTTGCAATTCCTGATGTTGCCTATGAGGAGTTGTATGTACCAGGAGAAATACTGGTTAAGTTCAACCCCGGTGTATCTGAAGCAAAGATATCCGACATGAACTCCAAAAATGGTGCAGCAGTGACCTACACAAGTCCCTATGCAGGGTTCAAGATCCTGAAGATACCAAAAACAAAGTCTGTAGAGGAAATGGTGGAGATCTACAGTAAGAATCCTAATGTGGAGTATGCTTCAGCGAACTACATAGCACATGCAGCTATGGTTCCAAATGATGAATATTATTATCTCCAGTGGAACTTCAATTCAACATATGGTATCAATGTTACAGAAGCATGGAATATCTCAACTGGTAAAGATGTTATTGTAGCAGTATTAGATACCGGAGTTGCCCAAAATGCCCCGGATCTTGCAAATACAAACTTCACATATGGTTGGGATTTCGTTAATGGAGACGATGATCCAACAGATGATAATTCGCATGGTACCCACGTTACCGGAACAATTGCACAGAGTACAAATAATAATATTGGTGTTGCAGGAGTTGCGTATAATTGTACCATCATGCCAGTAAAAATCCTTAATAAGAGAGGAAGTGGAACTCTCGGGCAGATAGTTGATGGCATATATTATGCAACCAACAACTTTGCAGATGTTATAAGCATGAGCCTTGGTTTTACTCCTGGAATAGACCCTGATGGTGTTAATGGTATTCTAGATAATGCACTTGATAATGCACACAATAATGGGGTTACCATCGTAGCAGCTGCAGGAAATGATGAAACTGGTATCGTTAGTTATCCTGCTGCGGATGAAAACTGCATTGCAGTTGGTGCAACAGGATATAATGGTGATTTAGCATACTACTCTAATTGGGGAACTGCAATTGATGTAATGGCTCCTGGCGGTGAATTGTATCGGACACTCGATAATCAAATTGTTGGATATGGCATACTTCAGAATACTTTTGACCGCAAGCCAACAGCTTTTGATTACTACTTATATCAGGGCACTTCCATGGCAACCCCACACGTCTCAGGTGTTGCAGCACTCCTCATTGCAAACGGAGTTACCGGGCCGGATAATGTGAGAGCTGCCATTGAGAATACTGCACAGGACATTTACACAGCATCTAATGTCGATGGAAGCCAGTGGGACATCTATTCTGGATATGGAATTGTGGATGCTTATGCTGCTTTGAACTATGCTAATGGTGGAGCAACACCATCACCAACGAATCAGGCACCTACAGCAAGTATGAGCATTTCACCAACGAGTGCCAATGTAGGCGAAACTATCACCTTTGATGCTTCAGGTTCAACAGATGGTGATGGCTCAATAGACTCATATTCATGGATCTTTGGTGATGGTACTGAAAGTACTGAGAGTACTGCATACCATGAATACTTACTTTCTGGAACTTACACTGTAACCCTGACAGTTACTGATGATGGTGGTGCAATAGATACTGCACCATCGGAAACTGTAACTATCACTAATCCTAGTACGCTTGGTACTATTGATGTTGAAGTCAGCGTAACAACCGAAGAAAAAAATGCGGGGGTTAATACTTTTGCAAGGGGTAAGGCAGAAATAAAAGTGTATGATGGTGATACTCTTTACTCAGGAAGCTCAGTAGCTTCTGTAAGTGGTCAATGGGATGGTGCGACAAGTGATGCAGACATTGTGATAACAGAAAGTGGAATAGCTATTGCATATTCAGATTATGCAAAGTATGAAAATAATATGCCCTTAACTTTCATTTTCACAGTGAATTCTGTCACTATTGACGGCAAGCCTTATTTTCCAGAATCGCAACCTGGTACAGGCTATTATCCCTAAATAGAAAATGAATAAAAGAGTGTCCTTTTGGACACTAATCCTTTTTTATAATCTTTTCCTGAAATCATCCATGTATCTAACACTTTACCATTAAGTGTGCAATATTTATGGATAATCTGAAAGTAAAATCCATCTTTTATAAGAGAATTATTGTAGGATCATTATCAAATATTGCAGCATTGCAGGCAAGTCTTTAGTGAAAATGTCTGGTAGAACAGAGTTTTGCTGATTTTTGAGTGAAGAACCAAAATTGGATAAGTGTGGTATAAAAAGAAGTGCGTGAAAACACCGCTCTTATTGATTATTTAAATATCCAATGGCATCATATGCATTAACAAGTCCGTATCCATATTCATCATCCCATCCGGAATCGCCCAAATCAGTGGCTGAGTTCTGGAGTATTGAACGCACTTCGTCAGGTGTCAGTGAAGGGTTAGCACTGAGCAGGAGAGCAACCACTCCAGAAACATGAGGTGTTGCCATGCTTGTACCTGCTATACTGGCATAGCCATCTTCCTTGTAAGTGGAAAGGATGCTCACGCCAGGTGCAGCAAGCTCAACTTCTGGTCCGATATTCGAAAAACATGCGATAGAGCCATTTTTTTCCATGGCCGAAACTGCGATGACCGAATCGTAGGCTGCGGGGTAGTTGACATTGCCACCACAGTCGTTACCTGCTGCTGCAACAAGCACGATGCCCTCATCATAGGCTTCCTGGCACATCCTGCGCAAAGATATGAAGTCAGTGCTGCTTCCCAGACTCATGGAGATGATGTCCATATCCTCTTGTATCGCCCAATCTATTGCAGCATTGATATCCGATATCTGTCCATCAAGCTGGCTGTCCAGGGCCTTGAGCGCGTAGAGTTCTGCATCGGGTGCCACACCTACGATTATTATGTCGTCATTGTCCACTGCAGCTATTATACCTGCCACGTGAGTCCCATGACCATTATCATCCATCGGGTCCGTGTCCCCATTCACAAAGTCATAGCCTCCATAGTAGTTGGGTGCAAGATCAGGATGTGTATAGTCGATTCCGGTATCTATGACTGCAACCCTGACACACTCACCCGTGAACTTCGGACACACCTTCTCAGCATCTATACATTCCAAACTCCAGCATGTCTCAGGGTCATTGTCCTTTTCCCAACGAAACAAGGAATTGCTTTTTGAAATAAAAACCTCATTATCCATTTCCACATATTCCACATCTGGATGGTTCTTTAAACCACTAATTCTATACCTGGATATTTCAGCTGCAATCGCAGGGATAGCATGGTATTGATATCTAATCACACCACCAACCGATTCCACAAGTTCAGCGTTTGGACTATCCTTGAAGCCAATGATGACCGTTACCTTATCTTCCAGCACCTGTCCAGCAGCTGCAGACACAATGATTACCGTTGCAAGAAAGAATACACTAACCGCTAACGGAGTTAAAGTGCATTTCACTCTCCACCATCTTCTTTAACTTACACAACCCGTTCTAGTGCGTAAATCCCCATTAAAAATTAGTCACACATGCATATAAAATTTCGGGTGTTATATCTGTTTTTAAAAATATTATAGATAATAAAATAACTGACTTCAGAGTCAAAAAAGAAAGCCAGTTACAAGTACTGGATATCAGAATAAACAAAAAAAGAGTAATTGGAATTAAGGAAATGTTATATTTTCATGTGCAAAGACATTACTCTGCTGAAACCTTTTCATAACGATTTCTTAAAATCGGCCATACCCTCTGCCACATTGCTTAGCAACTGAACTGCAATCTCCTGGGATGGCCATGACCCAAGTCCACAATCAGGACCTGCATATTTTATGCTCTCATCGAACATGGAGTATGCCTTTGAAAGTCTCTTTGAGATGACTTCCGGGGTTTCCATCTCGTTGATTATCTCAGGGAAATACTGGGTTTCTTTCCAGACATTGGTGTTGTATTTATCGTTGAGCACAGCGACAAGGTTGAAGATATCTGTCCTTGCAATTCCGACCCTCAGGTAGGAATCAGTATCTTCAAGTTCCTTTTTATCGATAAGTTCAAGATAGGATGGAGTTGCTGCAGATTCAACACCTATTACACTGATATTCTCGGTCTGGCAGGCAAGTTTGTAATGCAGGGGTGAATGAAGATGGATTTCCACATCACATCCGGCTTTTTTAGCAGAGCTGCATGCAATGTCCATGGCTTTTATGAGATCATTGTCAGAGAACATTACCTGAGGGTTGATACCGATACTTGGCTCGTCAATGGAGATCGTCTTTATGTTGAAATCCTTTGCACTTAAAAGTGAGTTCTTCACAAAACGGTCAACACTTTCTCCAAACAGGTTAAGTATATCGACATACTCGGTGCCGCCAAATTCCTTGAAATACAGCTCAAGGGGTCCGGTTACACAGACACGTACATCCAGTTTTTCCCCGTTCTCTTCCCTGTAGGCTTTTGCAACACTTTCTATGGCTTCGAGTTCAATGATACGGGCAGCAGATTGCTTTACCTTGAATGGTTCCTCGGTACAATTTGGATCTCTGATTATGGACAGGAACTGTTCATTCATATCCTGATATTGCGGATAGGTAGGTACCTCCACACCTGCCTCTACTTTCTTCATGAAAGCATCATTTATGATCTTGAATAGATCTGCATCACTTTTCTTTTCAGAAAACTTTCCAGCCATCCAGTCTTTGGATGTTCCTGCCGGAAGAGGAAAACTGCCAATATCATCAAAGATAATCTCTGCCATGCCAGCATAGTTGTCCTGTATTTCACTTATAAGTTTTGAGTGATGAAAGGTATGGATTCTCCCTAAAATGAAAAAATGAAATGTGAAAAAAGTAATCAAAAAGAAATAGCACGAAGTGCCGATTCTATTTCTTCATAACAGAAGAGATCTTTGAAACATAATAATTGATACATGCCTGGGAATAATCAAGGGACTTTGATGACATGTTTGAGATGATCTCATTTGCATCCCTCTCCGGTTTCTGATTGCCTTTTGGCATTCCGTACATCTCATTATGATTGGAAACTTTTTGAAGCATTATGTTCTGAAGTTCCACAACATCAAACCTTTCTTCAGGAGTCAGTTCTTCAAAACCATCCTTTAAAGATTGGAGTTTTTCCCTGTTCTCTTCAGTCATTTCAATGTTCAATATAGGGTTTTTCAATTCCATATGTACCACAGAAGTATATATGCAATTCAGAATAGATATAGCTTCTGAAAATTATATGTCTTTAATATATACGAAGTAAATAAAGATGTAAAGCAGACTTCTTTTAACACACCGGATGAGATTTAAAAATTAAAAAAGCAGTTGCTCTGGATTTTACTCCAGAGCAGATTTATGTATTTCAGTAGTTGTCACTGGTTGGCAGGGTCATCAGCAAGCCAATGTTCCTGAGTGCCTCTGAAACCTGCTTGAAAGCAACCAGGAACTCCTTTGTGCTCAGGTCAAGGTCAGCTGCCAGTGGTTCTGATGCAAACCATATTTCCCTCTCGTTATCTCCCCTTGTAAGTGACACACATGCAAGCATATCAGCTTTTGTCAGCCTGTAGACAGAATCTCTGCCTGTTGGTGTTACCCAGGAAGGGTGGATGGATTTGAGCTCATTTACGAACTTAGCCCAGTTGATAGTTGCAGATGCCTCCAGATTCAATTTGACAATTGCACGGTCGCCTGTGACTTCTTTTTCAATGGTTGTAAGAAGCTTCTTGTAATCAGGATCGGTTTCATCAACTACCATGACCTCTTTCTCAAGTTTCTCTGCTTCATCTGCAAAGAAAGGAGCCAGGTTTACAGTACTGGATGGTTTTGTTGCAAGGGATACACCGAAGAAGGCTACTCCGCTAAGGAGCATTCCTACAATGACACCGTGGTTTGAAAGCACAGGGTGAATTGTATCCAGGTATGCTGGTGCGAATGCCGGGGTGTTTGCAAGATCAATAACAGTCAGTCCTATCTGTGCGATAGCACCTACAACAAGTCCTGCAAGTGCACCTTCCTTTGTTGCACGTTTCCAGTACAAACCGCCCATAAGCGGGAAGAAGTATGATGCACTGGCAATGAAGGTTGCAATGTGAATTACATCGATGATACTGTTGATATAGAACGAAAGCACAGTTGCCAGTGCAACGATAATCAATACACTGATCCTGTTTATCGTCATCATCTGCTTCATTGTTGCGTCAGGTTTTATGTATCTCTGGTATATGTCACGTGAGAGACATGAACCGCCTGATGTTGCAAATGTATCAGCTGAGGACATTGCTGCTGCTGCAAGGCCAACAGCACAAAGACCTATTGCTATTGGTGAAAGGTTGCTTACTATGTAGACCAGTAATGCAGGTTCTGCCTCGGCCATTGCACCCATTCCGATATCTGCAAAAGAAGCGGGTATAGATGGATATATGTGGTTCAGACTTATAGCGATAACAGTACATGCAACACCGAAGACAAGGAAGATAAGTAAGGAACCGAGCACCATACCGATCCTTGCGGATTTTTCATCCTTTGCAGCCCATATCCTCTGCCATGGGTCCTGCTCTGTGATCCAGCCTGGTATGATGGCAAAGATAGCTATCAGTACAGCAGGAACACCAACTATGAACGGATTCCACCATCCTGGAGAAACGTCACCGAAAAGCTCGGATGAACTTATAGCAGGAACATCAGCAGAACCTGTTGTAGCTGCATTAACAACTACAAGAGCAATTATGAGTGAGAAGGTCGCAAGCATTACAAACTGCACGACATCGGTCCATATTACCGCTGAGAAACCTCCAAGGGTCACATACACGGAAATGGCAAGTGCCACGATTGCTGCAGCGTAGATAGGTTCCAGACCGAAGAAAATGCTAAGTACAAGTGAGAAACCCTTGATATCAGCAACTGCGAAAAGGGCCATAACGATTGCGATGATTATTGCAACAGGACCACGCAGGGTACTGCTGAACCTCTGTTCCAGCAGTTCTGGCTGTGTGATTGCAGGCAGGTGCTTTATTTTTCCCACAAGCAAGGCGATAAGCAGCAGTGCCAGGATATTCGGAGCTACAAAACTCCAGATGGAACCCATTCCAAGCACCATGTAAAGACCAATAACTGCTAATATACCACCTGCAGTCATCCACGAAGATGCTGCTGAAAAACCAATACCCAATGAACCGATCTTACGGCCGGCAAGCCAGAAGTCAGTTACTGATTTCTGACGTTTGGTAAAATACAATCCTATACCTATCAGTCCAAGTACGTAGACTGCCATTAATAACAAGAATATTTCATAACTTTCCATAGCTACAACCTCTTAAATAAGTAACAACAGGACTTCGGGAAACTAACTGCCGAAGACCTTTATATATGTAACATAGTTCTTATTATGGTTAGTATATAAGAGTTTTCGAAAAATAGGCTTTACCTGTAATCAATTTCATTTAACTTGAATGTTTGAAACAGTTTCATCCAGCATTTATTTAGTTTTTATCTGATTTGAAATACAAAATTAAATTGATTTTAGCAAATATCAGGACGACAGGATTCAAAATAAACAGATCTCAATACAAAATAATATTATCATTCAGATACTATTCTACTCCATGACCCTTGAGCCTATTCACATAAAAGAGATACACGAAATAGTTGACCGCATTGACAACTGTTTCAAAAAAGACGATAATGAATGTGATGATGCCGAGAAGGTAAGGAATATTCTCGAGCGGCTCAGGAAACTGGAATATGACGGGAAGATCGTTCTGAGATCCATTGGACCTGTCAGGCGTGGAAAAGCAAGTATTGACAGGATGATGCAAGCTGAAGACCCTTTCCCGAAAACGTTCTCATGTGACAGTGGAAGTACCACTGCAAAGACATTCGATAACGGCCTTTATGTTGATCTCTGCCACTGTGCCATGGCAAGTACTCCCACTGACCTTGATACTCATAGCAAAAGAACCATAGTGGCAGCAGCTTACACAGCGAGCAATAAAGTATACCTTAATACCAGCAAAGACTGGGAGTCATTTGACAATGGTTCAGGGCGGAAAAAGATAATCCGCATTCAGCCCGGTTTACTGAATAAGAAGGTCACGGATATCCTGCATGATGTGGCTCTTTATCTTTGTGAGTCAGAACATATACTCTGGATGCTTGAAAGCATTGAAAATGAGGATTTTTTCATAATGGATGGTCCCATCTATCCAAAAAGGGTCATGTATTGGATGGTTGTTGATTCCGGGGACGTGAACATACGCATTGACCCAAGCAGCACGAAAATAATCCAGAATTATATTGACATAATGGACCATCACATCGAAAACATGAAACCTCTGGTGGGATTTGTAAAGAACCCTGAGGACATGCAGATAATGCTGGCACTGAAAAAACAGGACGCTGAACTTGACCTCCCCTGGCTTGTGGATGCCCAGTTCTTCAAGAATGCACTGTCCCTTGAAAGATCAGGGATCAGGAAAAGAGAGGCTGATAAGTATATCACCTACACTAACTGGTTCGTACAGCCAAACCAGTTCTACGAGAAAATGCTTAAATCCACTTCTCCCCTGGTTGCAGAACTGGCCAGCGGGAAGTTTGATTCCGAAGACTATGCACTCTGTTTCTTTATGGCATATGTCCCGAAGCTCAACACAATTTTCAAGATAGAATCCCCTTACGGACTGGTAAAGAACGAAGAACTGAGGAACCGGATAACACGGAAAGTGCTCTACGACCTGGCACTAAGCGGAATACCAAAGACCCTGTCCAAAGCAGATTCGATTGCAAAGATACCGGTGTCCGAAAGAAGACATATCATAGACAGGTTCAGGAATTCAAAAATAGATACTACTTATAATGATACAAGGTGGGATGAACAGTGAGAGATGAGGACATACTTTCTTTTGTAAAAGACAGGAACGATGAAAAGGACAGGACCACCGGGGAATTCAAAAGTGAGAGTTCTGTCGCCGGAGATGGAACAGATGAATTGTTTGAGGAATTCGAACCTGAGATAACATTTCTCTTAAACAGGCAAAATGGTGTTTCTGATGATGCCTTTGGCATAATCACCACAGGAATAGACCCTCTGGAGATTACAGAAGACGGGGCAAGGATAACCGGATACATTACAACTTCCCACCGTCAGAAAGTGAGACTCGGGACATATGTCATGGTGCCATATGGTGACGAAGACCTCTTTGCAAGAATATGGAAGCTCCAGTATTTACAGGAGTTTGCGGTTGATGATGCCACAGAGATACACTCCCGCAGAATGCTGCAATCCAATACTACTGATGAAGTGGATTACAAGTTCCTGGCTTACCTGGACCCTATTTGTATCCTTTATGAACCAAAGGATAAGGAAGGAACTCTCTCCAGGAGAATGAGCGACAGGATACCACGCCCTAACACTCCCATACTGCCTGTTACCGAGAAGATAAAGATACAGACAGGTCTCAATATCCCGGAAGAGGGTATTTTCCTTGGGCACCTGAGCGTTGGCGGGGAGCTTGTCAGGACACATGCGGTGCCCCCAACTGTTCCATATTATCTGAGGAATGATTACTCGATGGGCGACCCCCTGATATTCAGGCATATGCTTGTCTGCGGCAGTACAGGTACTGGAAAGACCTTCCTTACTAAGAATATCCTGCGCCAGTTCATGAGTGAGAACAACCGTTACAACCTTCGCGGCTCCGAAGAGAAGAGAAATCCCTGTCTTGTGATAATGGACCCGCAGGATGAGTACTCACAAATCTTTGAGGATAACCCAGACATCACAGATGACGATGACTTCAGGTTCAGTGCTGAGAAGGTCAATTTCGGTGCATGCAAGAACACCAAGACCTTTGTGGCAAAGGTCGAGGGTGAGGGATATACAGGCAGGTCAAGGGCTGAACAGGTAGAGTTTACCATACCTTTTGAGATGGTACGCAACAATTCATGGCTTATCGCACCTGTGGGCATGACAGAACTGCAATATGTGGGAGTTGATGTTTTGCTTGATGATTACTTCAAGAAGGGCGGTCAGCACACATACGGTGGTTTCATGGACTTCATTGGTGATGATGCCACAAGGGACTATTATGTGGAGAGTGGCAAGATACACGAATCATCCTATGACGGTATCGCACGCAGGGTGAAGAACCGGGCCCTTGCAAGGGTCTTCGACCAGCCCGCAAGGCCGATCAGCGAGATACTTGGACAGATATTCAAGCCCGGACAGGTCAGTGTGTTCCCAACGGAGTACATAACCAACTCACGCATACGCGACATCATAACCCTCACTTTGATGAGCATTATAGTGGATAACAAACTGAACACTTCCGGCGAGGCTGCTGTGAAGGAAACACCCATCATTCTGGGACTTGATGAGGCGCACCGCTATCTTGCAAAGGCGGGCGGTGAACATTCAAGGCGGCTCATCTCCAAATTCGCAGATGCAGCGCGTCAGGGAAGAAAGGAAGGGCTGGGACTCTTTTTGATAACACAGGACCCACAGGATATCGATGACACAATCTTCAAGCAGATAAACACGCGCGTCATCCTTAACCTTAGCAACGATGCGGCCATCACTACAATCAAGGTTAAAAAAGAATTTGAGAAGCGTATCCCATACCTCAAAAAAGGGCAAATGATAGTGCAGAGCCCCGATAACAGTGATATGGTTGAGATTATGGGACTAACCAGATGTGTTGTGAAGCATGTTTGAGCTCCCTCTCAAACATCCTTAACCGAAACGTATATATCAAGCTAGTACGTATGGATGTCTCGCTCAACTGAGCACAACAACGCGGGCCGGTAGCTTAGCCAGGCAGAGCGACGGACTCTTAATCCGTAGGCCAGGGGTTCAACTCCCTTCCGGCTCGCATCTTACAATCTCTTTTTCTATAAAAGGTTAAATCTCATTAGATTAATCTATCTTTGTTTTTAAAATGGTGAAACCATGCCAAAAGTAAGTGTTGACATTCCCCAGGAACTCCTAGATGACCTTAACAGACATGTTGGAGACAACAAGAAGTTCATTACACAGGCTGATGCCATAAGGGCGGCCATCCGCAAACTGCTGGACCAGATGGATGATATAGACCGCAGGCACGGCAGGCTGGAAGAATAAAAAGAAGATTTGTTTATGTTTTGTGATTAGTTCACACTTTTCTGTTTTTCGGTGAACTAGAGGTTGTTCAGGAACTCAATACACTGCCTGCCTTCATCAAGGCTGCCCATTTCAGTAACGAGCCTGCCTTTGTAACCTGAAAGACTTCCCATGAGCTTTTTCCAGTCGATGCTGCCCTGTCCTAGAGGAAGGTGCTCATCGTGGGTTCCGTGGTTGTCATGGATATGCATGTGCTTGATGTGATCGAAGCATTTGTCCACGAACTCGTCCACAAGTCCCATGGTATTGGCGTGTCCCACATCAAGGGTCATGCCCACGTTATCCCTGTCCACCTGTTCTAGTATGTCCAGCATTTCATCAGGGACCTTACCGAATATCTTGGGAATCTCCGGCATGTTCTCAACAGCAATGAGAATGCCTCTGTCTACTGCAAAATCGCAGAGTTGCTGGATGGATTCGATATTCACCTGCCAGGCTTTTTCAGGAACCTGACCGCCGTAAGGGGAAAGATAACCCGGATGCAGCACCGCCAGTTCTACAAGACCTGATGCCATTTCCAGATAATACTTCATCTGGCGCATCACTTCATTGTGTATGCCGCTGTTAAGACCTGCCATATTCATATCCGAGAACGGCAGGTGCATTGTAAGAGTAAGGTCGGTTGTTTCAAGTATATCACGAACCTGTGCCAGATTCTCATCATTAAGGCACTGTGAGCCTTCCTGGACTATTTCCCAGCCGGTATAACCCATATCCTCAAGGCTGTAAGCCCAGTTGAATGGGTCTTCAACGGCTGCACGTGATGAGTAACTCAGGTTCCTGATATTCATCTTAAACATCCTTTATATCATTTTCAAAATCAGGAACCCCATCCTCGGTTGGTGGGGTCAGCCAGTCGTAGAATCTTTCGAATTCTTCCACTGAATCAGCTCTCACAGTGATATTGATAGAACCGAGGGTTTCTTCCTGTGCAGGATAGTTCAGGCGACCAACTGTGGCAACCTGCTTACTGATAATAAAAGAAGTAGACATCTCATCTTCTGACAATCCCACATTCAGCCTTGTGCGGGAGGTGTCTATAATCTCCTCTTCCCTGATAAGGTAGTGAAGATGTTTCAGAGCGTAGATATCACTCTTAGCAGAGAATCTTCCACTGTGCTGTGAAAGTTCCTCAAATTCAAATTCAGTGTCAGGAAATATCTGGCTGAGTGCAGAGTGTACTTTATCCCTGCTTTCTGTCGGATTTACATCCGCGTAAATTTCAACATGTATCATGATACCTAATCCAGAAGTCCTATTATCTTTTCCCTGAACTCTTCGAGGGTGCCCTCATTATCAACAACAATATCAGCGATCTCCATTGCCTCGCCCATACCCCAGCCAAGTTCACGTTCATCCCTGATCTTCAGGGCACTGATATCCTGCATGTCATCGCTTCTCTTGCGGGCCAGGACACGTGCAAATCTCAATTCGATTGGAGAATCAACTGATACCAGAGTAAAATCATCTCCGAATGCCTCTTTGAAACGCTCCACCTCGGCAACACTGCGTACACCGTCAATACCGATAAAATCTTCATTTGCAGCCTTTATCTTTGGTATACAACGTATTGCAACGGCATCCGTACCTTCCTTTTCGCGCAGGTCGGTACCTACTCCGCCAGTGTTTGCATCTGTGGGTTCCAGTCCCCTGCGGACAACTTCTTCCCTGATCACATCACCCATGTTGATGACTGTAATACCCTTCCGGCGCAGAACCGATGATGCCTCTGATTTGCCTGAAGCTGGCATTCCTACAAAAGCTAAGATCTTTGTCATAGATGAACCTGTTAATTTTGTAAAATTATGTGAATAAGAGTTATTTCAATAGATTTTTCCATACATCCTACATATATATTAGTATACCCTTTGATAGAACACTTCCGATTACATATTAAATTTACAACAATTAGCTGGCATTGGAATCTCAACACCACCAGCAACATAGATCAACATGAAGATTGCAGATCTTAAAATCCCCGGTAACATCCTGCTCGCTCCCATGTCCAACGTGACTAACCTGCCGTTTCGCCTGATGTGCAGGCAGTACGGAGCTTCTCTTACTTATTCAGAAATGATAAGTGCAGACGCTGTCATATACGAAAATAAAAAAACCATCAATCGCGGGATAAGCTGTGAGGATGAAAGACCTCTTGGGATACAGATATTCGGGAATTCCCCGGAAATAATGACAACTGCAGCACTCAGGATCGAAGAGGTATATCGTCCGGAGATAATTGATGTTAATTTTGGCTGTCCTGCAAAACTCCTGACAAAGGATGGCTGTGGATCGGCTCTTCTCAAATCACCCGAGCTAATTCATGAGATTGTAAAAGAACTCTCAGATAACCTATCTACCCCTGTCACTGCCAAGATACGTATTCTTCCGGATATGGATAAGACCCTGGAGATAGCACACCTGATAGAGAGTGCCGGAGCCACGGCAATAACTGTTCATGGAAGGACAAGGCAACAGCAGTACTCAGGAAAAGCAGACCATGACTATGTTCGAAAGATCAAACAGGAACTCAGTATTCCGGTAATAGCCAATGGCGACATAATGGACGAGATCTCAGCACAGCAGACGCTGGAATATACAGATTGTGACGCCATCATGATCGGAAGGGCTGCAATGGGCAATCCTTTCCTTTTCAAAAGGATATCTCACTATCTTGGAACAGGTGAAATGCTCGAATATGAAGAATGCAGTCAGAGGGTTGCAGATATTCGGGAATATTTTGGCCTTCTGGAAGAGTATGAACTGATGCATACTGTGCACATAAAAGCGCAAGCTCAATGGTTCACCCGCGGGATGAGAAATGGCAGGCATATACGGAAGAGCATTGATACTGCAGCGAACATTGAAGAAATACTTCAAAGTCTTGATGAAATGTGCAAGCATGTCGAATGATTCTTTTTATGATCTGCACCATTCGCATTGATTCTCTGAAAAATATTATTATGTAGAAAAGTAACGGTGTAAATTACCGAAAGACTAAATAGTAATTAATCGATTCTACACAATTAAACATTGCATTTAACGTCAGTTGACGAAAAATCTCATGCTTTTTCGGCATCAAGTTCGACACTATACATGCGCAATGTTACCCGAATAAAAACGTTTGATCGAATATCGGAATAAATTGTTATATCTATTATTACACATGGTTTATGGAGAATTCTAGATGAAAGAAATACGAATACACGGCCGGGGTGGCCAGGGCTCTGTCACAGCCGCTGAACTTTTGGCTGTTGCTGCTTTTGCAGACGGGAAATACAGTCAGGCTTTCCCTGCATTCGGAGTGGAAAGAAGGGGTGCACCGGTCCAGGCATTCACCAGGATCAATAACGAACCCATCAGGCTTAGAAGCCAGATCTACGAACCTGACTATGTTATTGTACAGGATCCAACACTCCTTGAGGTTGTAGATGTTGCAAGTGGTCTCAAAGAGGACGGAATACTAATTATCAACAGTGACTTCGATGCTGACACGTTCGACATTGACACAAAGGCAAAGATAATGACAGTGAATGCAACAAAGATCGCACTGGACATCATCGGCAGACCTATTGTTAACACTGTACTTCTGGGTGCCTTTGCAGGTGCAACAGGCGAGATAGAACCTGAATCCATCAAAGAAGCTGTCAAGGAAAGATTCCCTGGCAAGGTCGGAGACAGGAACGCTGAAGCTATCCAGGAAGCATACAACATGATGAAGGAGGCTAAGAAATGAAAATTCTTCCCGGAGGAGTCTGTGAAGCAGGTACCACCAGAGTCAACAAGACAGGTGGATGGAGAACTTTCAAGCCAGTTTACGACTACGAGAAATGCATTAAATGCAAGTTGTGTGAACTTCTGTGTCCTGACAGTTCAATAAACCCAAGGGATGACGGATTCTTCGAGTTCGACTATGATTTCTGCAAAGGATGCGGAATCTGTGCGAACGAATGTCCAAAGGATGCAATTACCATGGTTCTGGAGGAGAAATAAATGGCACCTGAAAACAAACTTGACAAGAAAAAGATGGTTGTTGTCGAAGGATCATATGCTGTTGCACATGCTGCTAAGGTCTGCAGACCAAATGTAATTTCAGCATACCCTATCACACCACAGACCCACATAGTTGAAGATCTCTCACAATTCATGGCAGATGGTGAAATACCAAACTGTGAATACATCAATGTAGAATCCGAGTTCTCAGCACTCTCAGCACTGGTCGGTGCTTCAGCTGCTGGTGCAAGGTGTTACTCAGCTACAACATCACAGGGTCTTGAACTCATGCATGAGGTACTGTTCAACATCTCCGGTATGAGACTGCCTGTTGTGATGACCATTGCAAACAGGGCTGTCAGTGCTCCTATCAGCATATGGAACGACCACCAGGATGCAATTTCCCAGAGAGACACCGGTTGGTTACAGCTCTACGCAGAGAACACACAGGAAATCTCAGATATGACCGCACAGGCATACAAGATCTCAGAGGACAAGGACATCCTTATGCCTTCAATGGTCTGTATGGACGGTTTTATCCTGTCACACGTTTACGAACCTGTTGTACTTCTTGAACAGGACTTAACAGATGAATTCCTGCCTGCATTTGAACCGGACTTTGTTCTTGACCCTAAGAACCCAATGAGTTTCGGTGCATTTGCAGATCCTAACTACTACACTGAATTCAGATACCTGCAGGAACAGGCAATGCAAAAATCTCTTAAGAAAATAGAGGATGTAGCTAATGAATTCTACGACGTATACGGAAGATACTACGGAGGACTTATTGACGAGTATCGAACAGATGATGCAGAAGTCATCATCATGGCAATGGGATCCATTATCGGAACCATTAAGGACGTCATTGATAAACTCAGGGACAGGAATGTAAAAGTCGGTCTTTTGAAGGTCAGGTCCTTCAGGCCATTCCCTGCAGAAGCTATCAGGAACGCTCTGAAGGATGCAAAGGTCGTTGTCGTACTTGACAAGAACATTTCACTTGGACTGAATGAAGGCGCACTTTTCACAGAAACAAAGTCTTCCCTTTACAATACCAAACTCGACGTACCTATTGTCGGCTATATGATCGGCCACGGCGGACGTGACATCAAGGTAGACCTTATCGAGAAGATTGTCGATGAGGCACAGGAAGTCATGAAGACAGGTATCAAGATCGAGAGCCAGTTTACCGACCTGAAGGAGGAACTAATATGAAATCATTGTTAGCCCCGGGACACAGAGGATGTGCAGGTTGCTGTGACGCAATGGCTGCAAAGTTCGCACTTATGGGCGCCGGAGAGGACTGTATAGTTATCAATCCTACCGGATGTCTTGAAGTTATGACCACCCCGTTCCCTGAAACTGCATGGGATGTACCATGGGTACACTCACTTTTCGAGAATGCAGCTGCTGTTGGGTCTGGTGTTGAGGCTGCCCTGAAGGCCCTTGGCAAGAAACAGAACACCAAGGTACTTGTGATGGGTGGAGACGGTGCAACACTTGACATAGGTATGCGTTCCATTTCCGGAGCCTTTGAGAGAGGTCACGACCTCACTTACGTCTGTATCGACAATGAGGCTTACATGAACACCGGTGTTCAGAGAAGTGGTGCAACACCATACAACGCATCAACCACAACAAGCCCTGCTGGAAAGGTTTCCTTCGGTAACGACAGACCAAAGAAGAACATGCCTGCTATTATGGTAGCACACGGTGCACCATATGTCGCAACCACATCCATCGGATATCCAAAGGACATGATCAATAAGGTGAAGAAGGCCGTAGACATCGAAGGTCCAACCTATATTCACGCACATGCTCCATGTACAACAGGATGGGGATTCGACACTTCCAAGACCGTAGAGGTAGCCAAAATGGCTGTACAGACAGGTCTCTGGCCACTGTACGAAGTTGAAGAAGGCGAAGTTACCAAGGTAAGGAAGATTGGAAAGAACGTTAGGCCTGTTGAAGACTATCTCAAGATGCAGCGTCGTTTCAGCCACCTCTTCAAGATGGAAGGCGGAGCTGAAGAGATCGCTAAGATCCAGGCACTCGCTGACAAGAACATTGAAATGTACGGGCTCTAAACCCGTATCTTTTTCTTCTTTTTTTATTATACTTGTTATTATTTTAAGTTCTAGTCGAAATGATGGGGTACTGAATAGACATAAAAGGTATCATACCATATCTTTTCCCATGACCATGCAATCCCCGGCACCTGATAACAGAGAAAATTTCAACCTAATTTTTGAGATGCTGCAGGATGAGTATCCCAATGCTGAGCCCATGCTTCATTTTAATAATCCCCTGGAACTGATGGTTGCAACAATCCTTTCTGCCCAGTGTACTGATAAACAGGTTAACAAGGTCACACAGGTACTGTTCAAAAAGTATCCCAGCGTAGAGGATTTTGCCAATGCAAGTCTGGATGAACTTGGAAAGGATATCTACACCACAGGTTTCTATCACCAGAAAGCAAAGCACATCATCGGAAGTGCACAGCTCATCCTCACCGAATTCGATGGAAAAGTTCCAAACACCATGGAAGATCTGCTTAAACTGCCAGGCGTGGGAAGAAAAACGGCCAATATAGTTCTGGCAAGGGGATTTGACATCATTGAAGGCATTGCAGTGGATACACACGTAACCCGGCTTTCACAGAAACTTGGCTTTACCCGGAACAGTGACCCTAAAAAGATAGAGATCGACCTGATGAGCCTTGCAGAAAAGAAAGACCTTGAGAACCTTTCCATGACACTGATACTCCACGGAAGGAATGTGTGTATCGCACGGAGACCGAAGTGTGGGGTTTGTGTTGTGAACGAACTGTGTCCTTCAAGTGAAGCTTGAAAATGAGGATTAATGGTGTCTCTCTAACATCGAATCAAGAAAGCTGATGTTAAAGAGAGCGAATAATACTTATTTTTCTATTTTATCCAGAACCTGCTGAATTAATTCGTTCGTGCCCGATCATGTTAGTTTTGCTGGCCGATAATATCTGCTAATAATCAGTATATTAAAAAAGTTTTTTTTAGCAATAAATAAATATCAGCTTGTTGAATAATATATTATCAAGAAAAACAAATAAGAAGTTAAAGGAGGGTGGATAAATGTTGTTCATGGATATAATGACGTGGGAACCAAAAGACAACGAGGAGATGGATAAACGATATAGGTCATGGGAATACCCGAAAGGCTATAATGTAATATCAGAGTGGCTAGACATATCCTCATGCAGGTTCTTTATCGTTTATGAACTCGATAATGAAGAAGCATATGCCAGAGCTACGTTCCCATGGAAAGATATCTCAAAACTTGAGACCATTCCTATAATGACCCCGGAGAAAGCCATTGAGATTGGTCTGAAGATGGAAGCTGAAATGGCAAAGGCTTGATGTCGATTTAACTAAGATAATCCTGACATTCACGTCAGGATTCTTTTTTATTGTAGAAAACTAAAGGATAAACTGAGATTTATGCTATTATTTTTCCATAGCCTTAATCCTCAATTCCTTCGGCATTTTCTCGATAGCATATCTCAACGCAGTACGAGGCATAACTTTTTTATTTGACATCACGTAGTCAAATATCTCCTGCTGATGTTTCTTACTCGCTTCCTTAAGCAGCCATCCATACCCTTTCTGCACAAGGTCATCCTCATCCGTTAGCAGCATATCAGCTATTTCAAAAATATCATCAAGATAATCTCCCCTGCGAGCCGCCAAAATAAGTGTAACTGCGGCAGCCCGCCTGTACCAGCGGTTATCCGAAGCTGTCCATTTTTTGAGCGAATCAATAAACTGGGGGTACATGTCGATAAGTGTTCCTATGGTATGATTACAAAGGGTATCGCATTTAGCCCAGTTGTTGACATAATCCCCGACCCATCTCTCAAAAACAGCAAAATCCTCTGGTTCATACTGCTTTCTAAGGTTGTACGACCATTCGAATGCTATGAAGGCTTCCTCCATGTAATCCGAGCTCAGGAGTTCCTCGCAGAGCGCAAATATCTCCGGCTTACTTTTGTTGGATATTTTCTTGTAATAGTCCTTTGCTATTTTTCTGGCAACTGGTGTCTTCATGCCATAGCATTTGATTTGCTCTTTGAAGAAACGGTTAGAACTGGCTTTGGCTTCTTCATCGGCGTTTTGTTCGAGCTCGGCTCTGAGTTGGGAGATTACCTCATTCATCAGGATTTTATTTGGAGGATTAGGAGATAATTGTGGTGGGTGAGTGGAAGTTTTGACACAAACAAATATCCATTTCCCATAATCCCTCATAACTTCTCATAACATTTATAATTTATTTTCATTATCAATCAATTTTATATATCAAACCCCACTTTTACCCACCCATAAGAACAATTTTTGACGCGGGTCAGCTGGCTTCTATATGGAAAAACAAAATAAACTATCACAATACTTCAAAGAATCGTTTACGAGCGACTTAAAGGCCGGATTTATCACGGCTGTTGTGGCGTTGCCACTTGCCATTGCTTTTGCCATTGCCTCAGGTGTGGAACCTCAGATGGGGTTATACACAGCTGTCATCGCGGGTATGCTGGTCTCAGCAAACGGAGGTTCCAAATACTCGATCACCGGACCTACCGGAGCAATGACCGTCATCATTCTTTCAACACTGCACGGCTTCGGACTTGAAGGACTATTCCTTGCAGGCTTCCTTGCCGGTGTATTTCAGATACTGTTCGGAATTCTGAAACTTGGTAAGGTTGTAAAATACATCCCCCTACCCGTCATATCAGGATTCACGAGCGGTATCGGTGCAATTATACTTATTGGACAGATACCCAATGCTCTCGGACTTGTGATACCTTCAAAAGAACATGTATGGGAAACATTGTACGCTGTCATCTCCAGCCTCGACCTTCTCGATACCACTGCTATAATGATCTGTCTTGCAACCATTCTCCTCCTGTTATACCTCCCGGGACTCATGGCAAGAATAAGATACATCAACAGTCTCCCTCCTTCCATTATAGCACTGGTACTCTCCATCCTGATGGTCTTTTACTTCAAAATCCAGATACCACTTGTCGGTAGTATCCCTGCCGGACTTCCGCAGATACAGATGCTGAACTTTAACCTCGAAATGCTCATGGCTGTCCTGCCAGCTGCCTTTACAATTGCACTTCTGGGAGCCATCGAAGCCCTGCTCTGTGCCGTAGTATGTGACGGTATGACAAACAGCAAACACGACAGCAACAGGGAACTTGTAGGTCAGGGGGTCGCTAACATGGTACTTCCCTTCTTCTCAGGAATCCCATGTACAGCAGCCATTGCCAGAAGTGCCGTCAACATACGTGAAGGTGCAAAGACACAGATATCAGGTATCATCCACGCCCTGATACTGCTGACAATACTTCTCTTCCTGGGTCCGGTTGCTGCTTTCATCCCAAAGGCCTACCTCGCCGGTGTGCTTATCCTCGTTTCCCTGAGGATGATCAACATAACGGAATTCAAAACAACAATGCATATCAGCAAGATGGACACCACGGTCCTTATCGTCACTTTCCTGCTGACCGTTCTCACTGACCTTGTATTTGCTGTACAGATGGGTATGTTCCTGTCCATAATCCTGCTCTTCATAAGACTGACAAATGTCATCGATGTCCAGACAATGGAGAACTATGATAAGACAAAAGGTATCAACGCCACTATCTTTGCCGACCCCTACCTCGAAAAGAACGTATCGGTCTACACCATTAACGGTCCCTTCTTCTTTGGAGCCATGAACGTTTTTGAGAGCAAGATAAACGAGCACATGACCATAAGCAAGCCTCACATAATCCTGCGTATGCGCTATGTACCGTTCATCGATACAACAGGAATCGAGCGCCTCAAAAGCTTCATCAAGTCAAGTAAGAAGATGCACCAGAAGGTCTACCTCACATCGATACAGCCTGAGGTCATGAAAAGAATAGAAAGCGATCTGGAACTTACAGAGCTCATGGAAAAACAGCATGTGCATGTCTGTGACAGCACACAGGAAGCACTGGCTTTTCTGAAGAAGAAATACGAGAACGAAAAGAAGATATGATCGAACAAATTAGGTTGAGCTTGATCTCAAAGCTCGACCATCATCCCATAACCAAACTCATCCGTAGGCCTTTTGAAAAAACCGAACTTTTCATAGAAGGCCTCTCTTCCTTTTGCTGACATGAGAGTAATGTATGAATAGTCCTGAACGTTCTCCTTAAGGTAAGACATTACCCTTTCCATCAGTGCAGTGCCAATTCCCTGATTCTGGTATTCCGGCAGAACGATGACATCCGCAATGAAAAAGATGAAACTGTCATCCCCCACCACACGGGACATGCCTATTACACTGTCGTCCTTGACAACGCAAATACAGTAATTGGAATTATTCAGGCTCTTCTCTATTGCTGTTTTGCTGGGATATGGCCAATCAACTGATTTTCTGAGATGGATGTACTCTTCTATTGAAGGTAATTTTTCTTCTATTGTATAATTGATCATACTTTTACTTCACACATCTATGAACAAAAACTTTACAAGTCCATTCTTGTTTCCATGCCATAATCTTTGAATTTATCTACAGGATTCTTCAGCAAATCAGAAATTCCATACTTTATTCTTCCTCAATATTCTTTTCTTTGATCGGCGAAATGGAATATGAACTTTCACTCGGTGGAAACTTAACAGCTATGGCCCTTATAATACCCAATACCAGTAGCAATACTGAGAATACCAATAAAAGGTCACTTTCAAATTCATGACTATATATCAATACAGTCACCTCACGCAAAACGATCATGATTGTGGCATCGCTTACATATGTAAGCCTGATTCTTTCGTGAACGTGGTAATCTGAAAAGGCCTTAAAGAAATCGATGAGGACAAAAATAGTCAGAACACTGTAAACTACCTGGCCAAAGCCACCCTTTGTCAGCCATACGTATCCTATATTCTGGAAAACATTGAACATTCCTACGATTATTCCCAGCAAGAGAACGTATAGGACGATAAGTGTCACTAAATGGATTACCTTTCTGAATATTTGTTCATGTGTTATCATTACACTTCTCCCAACATTCAATAATATATTCCCTATGCCATACAAAAACTTTGAATTTGTAATTGTGAAGATATATTGATTAATGGCTATATATCCTGAATATAACTAGGTATCTCTCACAGCATGTAACTTTTCTAAAGGACAAAAACAACTTGCAAAATCCCACTTTACCGTCCAGTCCCAAAAAAGTATCTTACGGTTTCATAACACAATCTATTCCCGAGAAAATATGAATCAAACTTCCCACCTTCCACATTTAACAAAGCTCCTCTTCAGAACAAGCACAGATAGCGGTATCAACAACACAGATGCAAGTACAAGATGGAAGTTCAGCTGTGCAAGGAAGATCATTGCCAGCACCACAGGACCTATGGCCAGCACATAGCTTGCGAATGTGCCCGCACTGTATAGTGAAAATGTAGTGTTGAGACCGGTAAGGTAGATTGTCACCGAAACAACATACATGGATACTGCGATGAAAAGGAGGATTATGTGAACCATATCATTCATCCTGCCGGCATAGACGGTAGCTATCACAACCACTATAAGAGGGAATACATTCAGCAGTGAATAACTGTTGAGCTTGCTTCTCAGCACGTCAGGAACCGTGAGCGGAAGAAAAGCATAGGAACTGAACATATCGAACTCCACCAGCCAGTTGTACATGGAAGAAGCCATCATGCCAACAACAACTGCAAATACCACAAGTATGTCCAGTCCGGGAACTGCCTTCAACAACTGTGGCAGGAATAGCCAGACAAGCAAAACCGGCACAAGGAACGAGAATACTATCTTGCCGGCACCTCCCTCACTGCGGCTGAAATCCAGATAATCCTTTGCCATAAAGTGAGAGTAACCATAGAAACCCAGACTTTCAGTGATCTCCCTGAACTGGTTCTTATAATGTTTTTGGGACTGGGAATAATCAACCCTGAGAAATATCAGGGATACTATCGAAGGCACAAGGACAAGAGCAAGACAGGTAATGAGAATATCCAGAGAAGGTGCGAGATAGAAGACAAGCGGTGGAAGTTCGTACAGAATGTCAAACCTGATTCCCTGGAAGAAGATCAAAAACACAATTGGAATCATAAAGATAAGGAAAAGTGCCTTCTTTCCCAGATTGGCGTATATCGTTGAGAGCAGAAATACCAGGGACAGACCGGTACAGAATGACAGGAACAGCGTTGTCAGCAGCATGAAGAACGAATATTGCAGATCCAGGATAACTGCACCTGCCATAAAGCCCACAGTGAATGGTAGCACATACAGGAAAAGATAGTAGATAACATCCTTTACGATGAAATTGGAAAAGATCACCCTTTCAGAAATAGGAAGCGTTCGTGATGAATAGGCCAGCAGGCTTGCCTGTCCGAAGCGTCTGTTCATAACTTCTCTTCCAAGCAGACCAAATCCTCCAACCATGGAACCCATAAAAAGAAGCAGGTAGTGCAGTCCAAGCAGGACTTCAGCCTGGCTGATTATTCTTCCGAATATTATCATTGAAAGTGAGAGTAACATTGAGATGGATGCCACGACCACCGGAAAAAGAGCAAAACCCCTGTCTCCGAAGAATGAGGAATGCATTCGCCACTCTTCCTTCATCATGCTTTTGAACAGTTCGAACATAACAGACACCTCAGTTCACAAGCTCAAGGAAGAACTCTTCCAGTGGTTTGTCACCAATAGCAGGATCATCCATTTTACCTGAAAATACCAGTTTCCCCTTGTAGATGATGCCCATGCCTGTGCATATTTCCCTGGCGATCTCCAGAATGTGAGTGGATATGAAAACAGTACCTCCCTTACCAACATAATCCCTGAGGAAGTCCTTGACCTTGCGCTGCATCAGCGGATCAAGGTTTATCAGTGGTTCATCGATAATCACAAGTTCCGGTTCATGCAGGAATGCCTGTGCCAGCATCAGTTTTTGTCTTGTTCCCCTGGAAAGGTCCTTGCACAGCACATCTTTCTGTCCTGCAAAATCAAGATATGAGAACCACCACTCGCATTGTTCCTCAAAGCCCTTGAGTTTCCTTATCTTTGCAACGAAGTGCAGATACTCTTCAGCTGTCAGGAAACTTGGTGGCGTTTCCTGCTCGGGAATAATGCCTGTAAGCTCTTTTACTTTCAAAGGATCGGAAAGCACATCGACTCCGTGTACAGAGACACCACCTGCTGTTGGCTTAATCTGGCCTGTGAGCATCTTGATCATAGTGGTCTTACCGGAACCGTTGGGACCCAGCAGGCCAAACAACTCACCTTTTCTGACTTCAAGGTTTACAGCATCTACAGCCTTTATATCACCAAAATACTTCGAGAGATCCTTTACGTTTATCAAATGTATCTACCTTCAGACATCAGATAAAGTAATATTATATACCTAAAAAGTATAAATGTTTGGGGATAACACACCCCAAAAATGAGAGTTCTTATGAAGAGAGCAATTTAGCAACTATCATTCGCGAACAATTGCTTTGCAAACGCTATTCTCTCTTCCAGACCCGGACCTTCAAACTCTTCTTCAACCTTTTCAAGCATATCAGGTATCGCTGTCTGTTGAGGACATGCATCCAGGCACTGACCACATTGCACACACTGTGAAGCGAAGTTTGTTTCAGCTCCCCTGAGGATACCGCCCATCTTCGCAGCGTACATCATCTTCAGCCTGTCACCGCCACCGAACATGTGCAGGTTGTTGTATACATCAAAACATGCCGGGATATCCACACCCTCAGGACATGGCATACAATATCTGCATCCGGTACAGTTGATCTTCATGAGTTCGCCGTACTTCTCTGCAACCCTGCTCACAAGTTCCAGCTCTTTTTCTGTCAGTGAGTTTGCAACACCTTCATCTGCAACCTTCAGGTTCTCTTCGACATGTTCCGGCTCGCTCATACCTGAAAGTACAACAGTGACCTCAGGATGGTTCCATACCCAGCGCAATGCCCATGCCACAGGACTACGTTTCACATCAGCCTCGTTCCAGATATCAAGCACCTCAAAGGGAACCGGGTCTGCAAGATTTCCACCACGCAGAGGCTCCATAACCACAACACCAAGACCTTTGGAAGCGGCATATTCAAGTCCTCCCGTTCCTGCCTGCACATTCTCATCCAGGAAATTGTACTGGATCTGGCAGAAGTCCCAGTCATATGCATCAACTATCGGTGCAAAATCCTCAGGGTCCCCATGATATGAGAAGCCTGCATTGATGATACGTCCGTCAGCTTTGGCTTTCTCAAGGAACTCAAGGACACCTATATCCCTGATAGTTTCCCAGCTACTACCCACAAGACTGTGTATAAGATAGTAATCGATATGATCGGTGTTGAGTTTCTCAAGCTGTGCGTTGAGGAACTTATCCATATCCTCAGGCTTTTTAACCATCCATTGAGGCTGTTTTGTAGCAAGTTTCACTTGTTCCCTGTATCCGTCTGCAAGTGCACGTGCAAGGAAAGGCTCACTTGCTCCCATATGATATGGCCATGCGGTGTCAACATAGTTCACACCATTGTCTATGGAATGTCGCACCATCTGCTTCGCCTTCTCTTCATCGATACTGCCATCTTCCTTCACCGGCAGGCGCATGGCACCGAAACCGAGTATTGAAAGCTCATCTCTGTTTTTTGGCATTTTCCTGTATAACATCCATGATTCTCCTTTCTCTGAATAAGGAAAAATGTTAGTGATATTGTTTAAGGGTTCTGCAAAGGAAATATAAAGCAGAAAATAGTCCTGTTTTTACATGTCTTCCACAGAACCCTCAGAAAATAAGACACCTTATCTCCCCGAGGATTATGATACGAAAATATCCTCTGTTCTTCCCTACTACTCATTTTTCCATAAGGAAACCATCAACCTTATCAGATCACTGGCGGAAACTCCAAAGGTCTGGATGGATACTGGATGCGGAACAGGCTCACTTGTTACAAAGGCCATTGAACAGTTCCCTGACACAAAGTTTCTCATGCTTGACCCATCTGAGGGAATGCTGCAACAGGCAAGAGAAAAGCTACCATCATATATCCCTGAAAGACTTGAATTTCTGAGAGCTGCATCAACCCAGGAGTTCTCACAGGAACTCGATGAAAGACCGGATGTTATCACTGCCATCCAATGCCACCATTATCTCAGTCGTGAGAACAGGGCCAGAGCGGTAAAAGTATGTCATGAACTGCTGAAAGACGATGGTATCTTCATTACTTTCGAGAACATCAGACCACTTACAGAAGAGGGCATCATCATTGGAAAAAGATATTGGGACGATTTTCAGTCCACCCATGGCAGGACCGCAGAGGAGATAGAAATCCATCTTCAGCGTTTTGACACTGAATATTTTCCGATAACCGTTGAAGAACACCTGAAACTACTAAGGGAAACAGGATTCAGGACCGTAGAATTGTTCTGGTACTCTTACATGCAGGCTGGTTTCTATTGCATCAAATAATTGCATCTCTTTCCCCAGAAATCTTAAATTCCATGTAATCCAAATTTTAATGGGAGCGGGAAAAAGATATCAAGTATCATCCCTCTGAAAAAATAAGCGACCATAGCTCTTTTTTCAGGCACCTGGATATATTTGAGTGGTACTGCTAATGCAGGAACCCTCCTGTCTATGACGTGGGGTCAATAGAGGAGGAACAATTGTGGGAGAAAAGGTGAAATTACCACCAGGATTTGAGGATGTATTGAATTTCAGGCTTTCAGACGCACTTTTCGGGAGAAGGGCACGTCGGTTCTTTATGGGAGCAACGATACCTGACGGCTACTTCCAATACAAATCAAAATATGAGCCGAAGCCACTCTCAGAACTTGAGCAGATGACATTGCTGACAGCCATGGGGGGAAACACAGGCTGGCACAACCTTATCATGCGAGGGGAATTGTACGCACCATACCTTTCAAACTACGCCTGTAGTGCCGGAGGCAGAACATTCCCATCAGCAGCCGGATTCCATACCAGTGAGCTGTTCTTTACAGATGATGATGGAGTATACATCCTTAAAACAAGAGATGCTCCTGCAATGGCTGAAAGAAAGGATGATGGAACATTCGATACTGATGAATTACTGGAAGCGCATCGTAGTCGTGTACACAAAATATATGATGGACGCCTGAAAATACCTCCACAGACACCTCACATAGAGGCGCATAATACCTGGGTCGTAAATCACCCGGGCACCACAATGGTAATTCCTGTTGGAGACCTCGCCCAGCATATTCTGGCGGGTATCTGTTACTTCGTACAGAATGGTATATGTTTTTATGATGATGTGAACAGGAAACAGATAGACGGAATTGAGCAATTCTCTGATATAGTTGACGTAAAAGAACCGTATCCAATCACATTCCTTGAAATGTGGTCCCTTGCCGAACTGACAACCGAACTTGGTACGTCATGTTATGCCGGAATGCTGATGTTGCAGGCAATGGGTCTTGGTGGCTGGTTGTTCAATGGAATGGATCCATTTTCAGTTCTTGGTGCAAGCGGAGACCCGCAAGTACCAGGACTTGGTTTCAGGTACGATACGGATGAACGCTGGTCTCTCCCAAATCCTACCGGACTTGAAGGCGTTTTTGAAGGCTTCACACCACCTCACTATCGCAATATGCGCCATGCGGTCGATGCACTGATGGAAAGGAAATTCGGCTCTGGCGGACCGTACAATTCTGAGACACCGGGATACTACAAAGATACAATGGGAGTTCGCAGCAGTGCAAAGGTTCCAGATGAACATTTCAAGGAATGTGCAGCTCTCCAGGCTCAGTATATATACGACACTTTCGGCAAGTTCCCCGGAACAGTACCCAGTATTTTTGTCCTGCCATACCTCCAGGCGCATCATCTGGACCTTGATTTCTATGACAGGTTCTATGAAAAAGGAGCTTACCTGAAGACACATGCCGAACACATGCAGCGCTGGCACCCGGATAAAGTATGAAAAAGGTGGTAAAGTGGAAAATGAGACAATAAAGACAGATAGAAATAATGAGAATGCTGAAATGGTAAATGTTCCTGTTATCCTGGCCGAAGAGCCCGGGAAACTTGAACTGGATGAAGCCGGATACTTTGTAATAACGCCCCAACCAGAGAAAATGACCATCCTCGCAAAACACTATTCCTATGATAAGGAATTGCTAAGGATGATTGAGGGCAGGGATGCAAAGTCCATCTACAGGACCATTATCAAACATGGGTGGGTAAGCACTCTCAACCATGCAGCATACCTCGGCCAGGAACTTACAAGAGCCGAGATAGCAATGAGAACCGGATTCGGGTATATTCAGGGATGATGAAGAGATCTAATACCTGAGTAGTGCACCCACCACATCATCGGAATCCAGGAAATCCTCTTTTTCCACGAATTCCACTTCCGCACCTGTACGCTGGGCAAGCTCATAGAGTTCTTCCACTACATCAACCACTGATGTCAGTCCTCCGCATCTGTCACATTCCTTTGGAGCTTGGACATTCGCCTGCAGGTTCTGGCATCTTTCACATATCCATCCAGGAACCGAGGAACCTTTCAGTATCAGAAGGACGTTCACTCTTGCCTGTTCCAGAGAAGACTTTACATTTTCGACTCCATATACAGCCAGCCCACCCCGCAGAAGTGCGTTTTTAAACTCTGCTGCCTTTTTTGCCGATCTGGAAAGTTCATTCTTATGCAGGACGGAGTCACCTTCCTCTACAAGTTCATCACGGGAAATATCCATTGACACGTCAATGACACCTATCACACTCTGCCGGATATCCTGTGGGAGCAAGTCTATAAGTTGCTGTTTTGCATCTCCAGGTCCGGCAATGATAAGACCTCTTGTCTGTAGCTGGTCACATGTACCCCTGACGTTATCAGCAACTTCGGACAGGAATGATTTTATCGCTCCTTTTCTCAGGTGGTTGAAACGCATCTGGCTCCATCCTCCTTTTTTATGCTTGTTCATCAGGTCGATGGAGAGGTGTTTCTTCTCTTCTGCAAGGTCAGAACGTATGCATGTGAACTTAGCCTCCTGAGAATCCACAAGCAACACACCATAGTCCTCATAGTCAGCTCTCAGCCTTGCCAGTGGCAGCAAAAATGGTGACGTGTCAAGGACCAGTGACTGCTCCGGCTCCACAGCCAGTCTGTAAACATGAAGGAAAGATTCTGATGAGCAGGCAAATATGATCCTGCCTCTTTCACCGGAAATTGCTTCTTCAATAATTGAGGGTTCAGCCATTTCAAAGGTCTTTTCAAATTCCGACCTGAGCTCTGGAGATAAAGCCTTTTTTATCGACTTCACCCTTGAATCCACAAATATGCGATTCAAATGTTCATTTTCCCTGCCGGACACCGAAAGGTAGACTGAAAGGTAAATATCCTTCTCATCATAGATTTCAGCCAGAGCCTTGATATCAATTTCAGTTACAGGCATCAGGTCTTCACTGATGACCTTCAGTAAATCCTGCTGAGGTTTCATAAAAGGTTTAACATTGTCTTGTATTTAAAAGTTGTTTAATTTACACTCCTCAGGCACAAAAAGAGTAAATAAGAATCCTGCCAGAGTTTTATCTATGTCTCCTGAAATGCAGCCTCATGATGATACGACCCTCATCTCCAGTTCACGCCAGTACATAGCATCCATGCTTGACAAACTGCCGGAATCCCTGAAAGATGCAGGCAGGGAAACAGTTGTCCAGGTAGTATGTGATGAACTGCGCAGGATTCCTGTTCCGCTATTGGGGTCCATACTCGCAAAGGCAGTTGAGAAACAGTTTGGAGGAGAGAAAGCCACTGATGATTCCGTATATGAACTGGGAGAAATGCTCCAGAGCATGCAGGAATCCGATGATGCGTTTCAGAGACAGCTTGAAAGTATCAATATTTTCCTGCCTGAAGTTATGGAGGCTATAACTCAACAGGAACAGCGGATGGAGGAGAGGGACACTCCAGACCTACGGGTACTCAGTGCAAAACCTGACCTGAAATATCCTGTGAACGATAACGAACTGCGTATCATCCTTTCAAATACCGGCGGCAGCTCGGTAATGGTGGATGAGATATTCCTTGAGGTCAAAGACTGGGAACCTGACACAAACATAGATTTCAGCATGCCTGCCGCCCCGATGCAGATGCTATTTTTGAAGGCAGAACTTTCAGTGGAAAAAAGTGAGTATACGCTTTTCAGTTTGAACGACACACAACCCCGTATCTTTGGAGAGCGGGGTGACGGGGCGGAGCTCATAGTTATACAACTCTCATCGATCAATAACGCAAAGTACAGCCTGCAATTGAGAATACCTTATCAGGACCTTTCCACTGGAAATAAAGGGATTATCTATTATCCTGATACAGGAGAAAATCTGATTGAGCTTTCTTTCCCATATTCACCGGGATGGAATCAGGATATCACGCCTGAATCAATACTGGAAGGAACAAAGATATTCTCGCAGATGGAACTCAAATTCAGGAAAATATACTCGATACTGAAAGATGTCTATCGTTCTGATGAGAAAAATATTGAAACAGCTAATGAAAAATTATTTGCTGCCGGGCTTACAACAGGAATTGGTACCTTTCCTGACATAGGCTCCATGCTCTTGGTTTTCGGACCTATCTTTCTGGAACTGGCTCCTTCTGACAGATCAATTGAAGCTGAAAAACTGATTCAGGACATACGTGCGATGCTGCCGGAGAAGTCTCAAAGCTTTTAAATGTTATTGTCTGCAATCATTATATGGGATTGCTGGAAGTGGAGGGTCAATTGGGGATTGATATGGCACTTTGCCGGAAAAAGAACCTATATATACTGCCCCGATTCTCTAAAAGATAGGATATGTTCACAGCGTTAACACTTAAAAATGCTGAGTCAAAATAAGATGAAGATGGGATAAATATGGGTAGCAAATCACCAGCAGAGCAGAAAAGATGCACGATACTGGATTCCATGGTCGATAACAGGTACCGGTCAGAAATCCCTGCAATAGTGGATATGGTCATAAACAGTTGCTCTGAAAAAGGATGTTTTGACCATCTGGACGCTGCAGTGATACCATCGAAAGAATCGCTTATAGAAATAATCGATCTGATAAAGGACATTCTCTTCCCCGGATACTTTGGTGACCAGACCGTTGACAGGAACACACTTTCATATCACATCGGGAACGAGATAACCGATCTCTTTAGCAAACTCTCAAAACAAATAACCAACAGCATCATACAGGAATGTAATCGCTATGATGAGGACTGTACAGATTGTATAGACCGCGGCCAGGAAGAGACATTGAAGTTCCTGAAGAAGATCCCTGAATTAAGGTCTATGCTGGCATCGGATATTGTAGCCACATTCGAAGGAGATCCTGCGGCTAAAAGTTATGATGAGATCATTTTCAGTTATCCGGGAATATTTGCCATGACAGTTTACAGGTCAGCACACCAGTTGCACAGGCAGGGAATATCCATACTTCCCCGTATAATGACCGAATATGCCCATAGTATCGTTGGAATTGATATTCATCCTGGCGCCAGAATTGGAAAAGGATTCTTCATTGACCACGGAACCGGTGTTGTCATCGGGGAGACCTGTGAGATAGGGGACAACGTACGTATCTATCAGGGTGTTACCCTCGGTTCCCTTAGCTTTCCAAAAAATGAAAAAGGAGAACTTATCCGCGGGGAAAAAAGGCATCCTACTATAGAAGATGATGTTATAATCTATTCAAATGCAACCATCCTTGGAGGAGAAACAAGGATCGGAGCACGTTCGGTTATCGGAGGAAACGTATGGATAACCAAGTCTGTTCCACCGGACACTAAAGTTATGATTGAGGAACCAAGGCTTATCTTCAAGGAAAAAAAGTGAGAATATACCACTGAAATTATTCTTATTATTTTAAAATCAGGATCGAACTATTATAAAAGGAGTTGGGAAAATCCGAATCTATGACGACATTACTAAAACCGTTGGTAATACACCACTTGTGCGCTTGAACAGGATTACTGAAGGATGCCATGCAACCGTAGTTGCAAAAGTGGAATCGTTCAATCCATTGAGTTCTGTCAAGGACCGTATCGCTTTGAACATGATAGAGACAGCTGAAAAGGACGGGTGCCTCAATAAAGATACGGTCATCATAGAGCCAACTTCAGGAAATACCGGGATTGGACTGGCATTTGTCTGTGCCGCAAAAGGGTATCGTCTCATTCTGACCATGCCTGACACAATGAGTATTGAAAGAAGAAAGATACTCAGGTTACTTGGTGCTGAGATCGTCCTGACGCCAGGAAATAAAGGCATGAACGGAGCCATAAGTGAAGCCGAAAGAATGTCAAAAGAGATTCCCAATGCTTTTGTCCCTCACCAGTTCATGAACCCTGCAAATCCTGATATACACCGCCGTACAACGGCTGAGGAGATATGGAAGGACACAGATGGCAAAGTGGATTTTGTCGTGGCCGGTGTCGGTACAGGTGGAACCATTACCGGAATTTCAGAAGTCATCAAATCCCGGAAACCCTCGTTTAAGGCAATAGCAGTTGAACCTGAGGATTCTCCAGTTCTTTCCGGCGGCAATCCCGGTCCACACAAGATACAGGGAATTGGCGCCGGTTTCATCCCTGATGTGCTGAATACGGATATCATTGACGAGGTTGTCAGGGTCAGCAATGATGATTCTTTTGAAACTGCAAGACAGCTTGCAAAAAAGGAAGGAATACTTGCAGGTATCTCATGTGGAGCGGCCCTTCATGCAGCTTTGCAGGTAGCAAAAAGAGAAGAGAATGCCGGGAAACTCATAGTTGTGATATTGCCTGACACCGGTGAGAGATACCTCAGTACAGCACTCGCCGATTTTGAAGAGTGAAACGATGCCAACATGGATAAAATCAGTTGACAGCTGCCATTAAAAAGAACCTGTCATCTTGTTTTACCTATTTTTATTTATTCTAATTTATTTATATCCAAAACTTATATATCCAATCAACTTCAAGATTTATTTGGGAGTATATAAGAACAGAAAATTTGCAACATAGAGTTGTAACTTTGTTTTTCCGGTTTTTTGTTTGCCGGCAGATGGAACACATAAAGAAAATGGTTTGGGGTAATTGAATGGTAAATATCAGATCTTTCAAAGAAGAAGATAACGAAACCCTGCTGAGTATTGAGAGACTGTGTCCTCAGGGAAATGAAGAATGCGCAATGGCAGTTGATAAGGAACCGGATATAACTGCAAGGTACGAACTTTACGATAACTGGGAAATTCGTGTTGCAGAGGAAGATGATACAACTGTAGGCTGGATAGGCTGGACTGTAAAACAGGGTCCCGAACAAAAATATGTTTACGTGGCTGAAGTGATGGTTCATCCGGATTACAGGAGACAGGGAATAGCAATCAAGCTCCTGAGAGAAGCGGAGAGAGCGGCTCATGATGCTAAAGTTTCACATATCTACTGCTATATATACGAGCCAAATGAACCTTCAATGAAGCTTGTTGAAAAGCTGGGATACATTCAGGAAAAGGATGTCAGGATAATTGCAATGTCCGCATACAAGAAAGAGCATATAGAAAGGGAATATGATCTTGCGAGAATTGATGGAAAAGACCTGCCTGAAGCTGTAAAGCTTATTAACAGTTATTACACTGGAAAAGCTCACTTTTCCCCATTTACTGCTCCTGGTTTCAGGACATACGCAAATCGTGTACTTGGATACGGACTTGAGAACTTCCTTGTGGCCAAATGGAAAGGTAAAATTGTCGCATGTGGTGGTTTCTGGGACTCTTCAGTTCTCATGGAAATGACATACACGAAAGAGCCAATGATGTGGAAGCTCATGGCAAATGCCTACGGAATACTCAGACATTTCATCAGTATGCCAAGAATACCAGCTGAAGGCGAGTTCTTCAAATTCCATTCCATAGTTGACCATGCATTTGAACCCGAACATGCACTTGCAATGGAGGAGATACTGAACTACTGCAATAACCTCATGTTCGACACCAAATGTGAGTTCTTCGGGGCATATACAGACCCTGATGACCCGATAATTGAGGTTATGAAGAAATTCAAGCCAATGTATGAAACAATGTACCTCTACGCAAAACCAATTTCAGGAAAGCTACCTGATTTCAGCAGTATCTATGTGGATTGCAGAGACCCGATTCTCTGAAAGTGGACGCATAAATCCATGAACCGGAAAGGAGGGATATGTTGGCTGATCCACATTCCTTTTTCCCTTCAGACGTAACAAGTATTGATGATAGTAGAGATGACGTGAAGCAAGAACTGGAGGATTTTAAAAGTATCAGGTCTGCTTTCATGAAGTGGGCACTGTATCTTTTACCCTGGATCATTCTTGCAACAATAATATTCATAATATTCAACTATCCGGTAAATTCCGGGACATTTATGTATATCACAGGCCTTCTTACGGCAGCAATGAGCCTGTTAGCCTTCCAGATTCTCATGCAGAAGATTCCCCGGACATTCAAAACCATATGGGACCGGAAGGTAGTAGTTGAATGTGAATCCGTCTCATCGGATACAGAACAGGACCCTATTGGTCCTGATGAACCTGATATCAGAACAGGCAGAGATCTTCTTGAAATGAGATATCTTGAATTCATCCGAAATCTAGGGAAACTCATGAATAGCCCATTCCAGTTCCTGTCTGGTATACTCTTTTCACTTTTCGTTCTCACCTGGGACTACAGCTTAAAGGCTGAATTCCTCATAGCTTTCATCATCGGTATAATGGCATGGAAAATGACAATAACTGCCATATATGTCTGGAAAATGGGAAAGGAATTCTGCATAGAACCACAACTCGGACACGTTGACAAATGCGGAGGGTTGTCTCCTCTGGGTGATCTCTGCCTGTGGAATGCATTTATAGTTACCATACCCGCAGTATATCTGGGTTCCTGGATCATCATTGGTATGGTAACGGAACCTCAGACACAGTATTTCCTTCAGTCAGAAGAATACTCTGCTCTTTTCTCCAAACTGCTCTTTGTACCGGTATTCTTTGCTCTGATAGCATTTTTCCTGCCTCTGTGGAGCACTCATCAACTGATGCTCAGATGGAAGGAGAAAAAACAATCCCAACTGGACCATCTGGAACAGTGCATCGACCGCCTTGAGTGTAAAATACTTGAGGAAGCTGAAACCATGGACAAAAAGGAATGTGAATGCATTTTCAGGGAACGGGAACTGATGGAACATGTCTATAAGCAGAACAAGATGATACCTGTCTGGCCATTCAATATTAAGATCATTTTTAAATTGCTACTTTCACAAAGTATCCCTTTTTTTGGAATTCTCTCACAGGCTTTGAATTTCATAAGGAAGCTATCCTGATAAATCCATAGATGACATGGTTGTATCAGTTAACAATAAAAAGTACCTGACCCTTCTTACTTACCAATGGAACGTGTGATAATCCATGTGGACATGGACTACTTCTACGCAGCTATAGAAGAGAGGGAAGACCCTTCCCTTAAAGGAAAAGCAGTTGTTGTCTGCATGTATTCCAACAGGGGAGAATCAGGTGGAGCCGTAAGCACATCTAATTATATTGCTAGGGAGGCGGGTATTCGTTCTGCAATGCCCTGCAAACTGGCAAGATCAAAAAACCCTGATGCTGTTTTCCTGCCTGTTCGCAAGCCTTTCTACGAGGAAGTTTCTGCAAAAGTGATGGAGATATTGAGATCCAATGCCGACAGCGAGGAAGCCTTTGAGAAAATAAGTATTGATGAGGCGTTCCTGGATATTACCGAATCCTGCAAAGGTGACTATGAACTTGCAGAGGAAATTGGGCTGCGAATAAAAGAGGAAGTTAAATCCCGTGAAAAGATAACATGTTCTGTAGGTATAGGTCCTAACAAGCTAATTGCCAAAATGGCATCATCTTTCCGAAAGCCTGATGGAATCACTGTAATCAAGCCGGAAGATGCACAGGGATTTCTCAAACCTATGCCTGTGAAGAAATTGTGGGGAATTGGAAAGGTCACGGAAGACAAATTGTCTGAAATGGGTATAAGGACCATTGAAGACCTTGCTTCTTATGATGCCATGGAACTTATCTCTGTTTTTGGGAAGAACAAAGGTACGTGGCTCAAGCAGGCTGCATCAGGTGTTGATGAAACTCCTGTGAAGGAAAGGACAGCAACTGACCAGATAGGCAGGATGGCATCCCTTAAACATGACAGCAGAAATGAGAATATGATATTTTCATTACTGAATGAACTCATAGATGATGTCATAAGCAAAGTCAAAACAAGAAAAGTGTCTTTCCGTTCGGTTACAGTAACTGTTATATTCTCTAACTTCAAAACTTCAACAAAAAGTAGAACGCTAAGTCATGTTGTAGATGACAGGGGTATTCTCAGTGAGAATGCAAAGGAACTGATGAAGCAGTTCCTTGAGGAAAGTGAGATGAACTTTAGGCGTATAGGGATCAGGGTAGATAACCTGCAGGAAAATACCGGACAGAAAAGCCTGTTTGATTTTTGAGGGAAAAATAATGGCTGCATATGAGAATATATATTCTGGCAACAGACCCGATTCCAATAACTGGAGAAGCCGGATCTATGATATTATATTTGAAGCGGATACACCTGCAGGAAAATATTTCGATATTTTGCTTATAATAAGCATCCTGCTGAGCGTCCTTGCAGTTATGCTGGACAGTGTCAAATCTTTCAGGATAGAACACGGGGAATTGCTCTATAATATAGAGTGGTTCTTCACTATACTTTTTACAATTGAATATAGTCTGCGTCTTATATGTGTCAAAAGCAAGCTTAGATATTCAACAAGTCTTTTTGGAATAGTGGACCTGCTGGCAATAGTCCCGACCTATCTGAGCCTGTTCCTTCCGGGAAGCCAGTTCCTGCTGGTCATAAGGATACTCAGGGTCCTGAGGATATTTCGTATTCTCAAATTGGTCAAGTACCTTAATGAGGCCGAATTACTGATTGATGCGTTGAAAGCAAGCAGCCGTAAGATAACTGTTTTTCTTTTCACGGTGCTCACACTTGTTGTTATACTGGGATCTCTCATGTATCTCATCGAGGGCGAGGAAAACGGGTTCACCAGTATACCCATCAGCATACACTGGGCTATTGTAACCCTGACGACTGTCGGCTATGGAGATATTGTACCGAAGACACCACTTGGAATTGGCCTTGCTTCTGTTGTTATGATAATGGGTTACAGTATTATTGCTGTCCCTACAGGTATTGTAACAGCTGAAATGAGTCTGGCCTCTCTGGATGCAAGGGATAAAGAGAGAAACAGGATCATTTGCGACAACTGCAGAAATAATAATAATGACGCAGATGCCCTTTTTTGTAAACATTGCGGCACAAAATTATAAGGATAATATCAAATATTGCTTTTTTTTAATTATTTGATATTTGATATACAAACTTTTTATAATTTAATTACACCTCCGCATATAGATTTTAGACTGATCTTTGACAGGGAGCTTCAAAGTAAATACCCATAAATTAACATCATACTCATAATGACATTTGTTTACCCAAGATACATATAAATATTAGAATCTGAGACAGTTCTTCACCAGAATGTCAATATTATAAAATTATACTATTGGTATAATGCGGTTAATCATTATAACCTATTTAAAAAGGCCTTCTGCTTTTGATAATGGGGTGGTGGATATTCCGATTTGTGAAGAAAAAAACGATGAGCTAAAGGATCAACAGCTCAACCTCCTAAAAAAGACCCTGGCATCAGTACAGGATCTCATAGTCGTAATAGACCGTGATCTGAAAATTGTAACAAGCAACTGGAAGAATTGTGAGTCCATACCCGCAAATGAAAAACAGGGGCATCCTTTCTGCTACAGCTGCCTGATGAAGCAGAGCAAGCCCTGCGAACCATGCCAGTTACTTGAGGTATTTGCAACCGGCGCATGCAGGAAATTTGAGATTGAAGACCCTCTTGATAACAAAACAAAGCTTATCGAGCTATCACCTGTTTTTGATGATGACTCCAATGTCACAATGGTTGTAAGGCATGCAAAGGATATCAGTGAGCGCAAAGCTGTGGAAAAGGTCCTGCAGATGAGGGAAAAACAGCACGCTGCCGTTGCAAAATTGGGACAGGACGGACTTGCCGGAGTGGAGCTTGAGACTCTGATACAGGAATCTGTCAAACTTGTAGCCAGTACACTTGACGTTGAATATTGCAGGATAATGAAATACGAGGATTCTGAATCTGTCATGGTTGCAGGTGTGGGCTGGGAAGAAGAATCAGACAGTAAGCCTGAAAATAAGAAAAATGAAATTGTCTGTTACACCCTATATTCACGTGAACCGGCAATGGTCCATGAGAAAAACACACAGGAGAGATTCAGTGGTTTATCCCTCTTAAAGGATCACGGAATTATCAGCGGCATGGATGTAATTATCGGAAACAAGGACAAACCTTTTGGAGTCATGAATGTACACACAATACAAAAAAGGGTGTTCACAAACGATGATATGCATTTTGTGCAATCTGTAGCCAATGTACTTGCAGAATCCCTGAGCAGGAAGCAGACTGAAGAGAACCTCAAAAAGTATGCAAAGGAACTCGAGGATGCAAACTATCTCAAAGTACTGTTCACTGACATACTCACCCATGACCTTCTCAACCCTGCAAATATTATCAGGGGTTTCACCGAGGAACTCATTATAGTGGAAGATGACAACAACAACAAAAACCTGCTTGACAAGATACACAAGAACAACGAAAAACTGATCTATATGATAGAATCGGCTTCTAAGTTCATTAAACTTGAATCCATCGATGATATCAAATTCGAAGAGCAGGATTTTGTACCTATTCTGGAGAAGGTTATCAGGAACTTAGGGCCTGAAATGGATAAAATGGATATTGAAATGAATTTCAAAGCCACAAGAGAATATCCTTCACTCATTAATCCTCTCATAGAGGAAGTATTCCTGAACCTGCTTTCAAACGCCATAAAATACAGTCCTCCAAAAGGAAAAATAAGCATAAATATCTCAGATATAGGAGATAAATGGAGAATCCAGGTTACAGATGTTGGTCCCGGTATCAGCAGCGAGGACAAAGCCATGATATTTGAGCGTTTCAGACAGGCAGATAAGGGAAGCGTAAAGGGAAGCGGTCTTGGACTTGCCATTGTCAAGAGAATAGTTGAACTCCATAACGGGGAAGTTGGAGTGGACAATAATCCGCTTGGCAGGGGAAGTGTGTTCTGGTTCACTGTTAAAAAAGCACTGTGAACCGGACTAAGTAAAACAATACAGCTATCTCTTTTTCTTTTTACTTATCTCAACATCGATCTGGACCTTCCTGACGGCAAGGTCTGTTGAGAGTCCGCGCAGCATCCACCTCAATGCAGAAGCCTGATGAGTGAGATTTTTTGGAAATTCATTCTGGACGATCGATGAAGCTTTTTTCCCGGCTTCTTCCTGCAGTTCTTCAAGTTTCTTTCTCGAAAAAGAATCCATACCGCCCACTTTTAGTTGGGCGAATGATTTGAAACCAGGAGAAGGCTCAGTATTCAATTCATTTATTTTGAGCCTTAACTGAGGAGAAAGAGATGATGAATTTACATCGGCAACGAACTTTCTCTCTTCCGGTTTGATGGATGAGGCTTTTGAAGAGGTTTTCGATGAATTCTTTGACGATGAACCCGGCATTGCCAACCTGTCAGCAGTGGTGTTCTGTTCCCTTGGCACCCAGCCGAATTTAACCTTAAGATCGTGCTTTTTAATTTCAGATGCTATCTGCTTGTTTATCTCTAAAAGATTCTGGTTATTGATCTTCCATGTACCTGACATCTGGTTGATCACAAGTTTGCTGTCACCATAGACCTGAAGAGGACCTTTTCCACCGAGTTTCAGGTAATTGGATATTCCTTCTTTCAGTGCAGTGTATTCAGCAACATTGTTGGTGTTCGAGGGAGATGATTTCTTTTCCTTGCTTCCCTCTGTTGGAGCTTTTCCGGTGCTCCAGTTTATCACCCATCCAAAGCCCATAATTCCTCCCGGATTTGGATCGCAGGAGCCATCGAAGTTCAAAGTATCCATATCACATTTGAAAGTGGGTCATTGCTTTTGTATCTGGTGGAAGGAACTAAGGAACAAAAATGACAAAAAAAGTTATGAGCTTCTACTTGATTTTTTGAAGCTCAGTGCATCCTTAGGACATACATCAATGCATCTTCCGCATTTGATACAGTCCGGGTTATGTGTTATCTCAAGAATATTCAGGTGCATAGGGCACACTTTTTCACATTTGTGGCATTTTATGCATTTTTCTATATCGACCAGTAGAGGATATTTGTTCACCCCGACAATGCTCTGCAGGGTTCCCATAGGGCAGAAGGTACACCAAGTTCTGGGGGCAATTGTCACTCCCAGCACCACTGCAATAGCTGATGTTGTCAGACACATGATAACCAGAACCATACCTATCTGGTTCACAATTCCATGAGTATTCATCAGCCTGTAACCCATAAATACCATCATCAGCATGAAAAGAGGAACTCTTATCCAGTAACTTTTGAGGAACTTAGGTATCTTTTTCTTCCCGGATATCCGGCCCACCCAGAAATCCATGAAGCTTCCCCTGGGACACAGATTCCCGCAGAACCAGCGCCCTCTGAATGGTGCTATCAGAAAAATAGCCGCAAAGACCAGCAACATGAAATAACCAAGTAAAGGCTGCCATAGTCCTGCTATTGAAACGATTATGACCAAGGGTCCCATATATGGGGTAATTTTCAGCATAAATTCACCTTTGTGATATTTTTATACTCTTGTTTTTATTAATGGTTGTTGGTTTCAGGAAAAAATGAAATAAAAAATTAGTTTAAGGCAGATTTACCAAATTGCCTATTGGTAAAAGTGGGGGTGATGTCATCACACATCGTCATCACTTTATCTGTTCTATTATTTTGCTTATTTGTGATGTTTCAAATCTTTAAATTCACTTGTTGTACACGGCTGCGAACTCCACAAAATCATCGAAATCGACATCATTATCTCCATCAAAATCGAATACCGAAGAGTATGTCACATCACCTAAGCTTGAATTATATACTTCGGCCAATTCTACAAAGTCATCGAAATCAACATCATTATCTCCATCAAAGTCTCCTTTTACGGATTCTGAAGGCAGCTCTTCCGGCACCACTTCCATTACCCAGCTTACAGAATCACTTCCTTTGGGATTTACAGCAGTTACTTCGATACCATATACGCCTTCTGAAGATGACTGGATATTGTAATAAGATTGTGTTACATCTTCATCGGCTTTAACAACAGTACCGTCCACAGACCAGCTCACATCACATAAATCGTTTGTCTGGATGCTAAAGATCTGTTCAGCACCATTTGAGAATATGCTATCTGAAGCAGGTTGGGAAGAAATTATGGAAAAAGAAGGTACTACTACATTTGAGTTCCAGCCGAAATCCTGGGTGTACATGGCAGTGTTCGAATATGAAGAATATTCTCCAATCCATATCCCAATCCCTATCTCATTGTAATCGGAACTCAGGATATTGGCCCTGTGACCAGCTGAGTTCATGAGATTCTCATGAGCCTGCACGACATTAGGAGGATAGTTCATGGCAATGTTCTCGCCAATTCGGTAGATCGGATAACCTGCATCCCTTATTCTCTCTGAGAAAAGAGTACCATCAAAGGAATCATGGGAAAAGTAATCCATTTCGATCATCTCTTTGCTATGGTCTCTTGCAACCTGAGTAAGAATGGGATTGAGAATTAAGGGCTCAAGTCCGTAACTCAACCTTTCATCATTGATCAGATCCAGCATCTGTTGTTCCTGCACTGCATACGTCTCTTCTGCGGAGGCAGAGCTTGTAAAACAGGTCAGCAGGATGATAAATACAAAAAAATATCCTGGCAAATAATACGTTTTATTCATGGTAAGACCCCTTATAGGAACGTTTTACGGGAGTGTTCCTTAAGGGCAAAAGTGTTCAATAGATTATATATATTCTTATATAATAACTTATAAGAGAGAATTTTATTAAGGATATAGAATAATAATGTGAAAAGTTAATACAAGCTATAAAAGTATTCCTCCAAAGAGTTTTTATCTTCCGCTACCCCAGATATATACTGGGTTTAAAAATACAATTTAAAATTAGGGGGAACCCGTGTGGAAGATGACAGAATATCATATCATGATTCAGTGCGAACAGTGTACAGACGAATAAAAGAAGACGGCATGACCAATATCTGGGACCGCTATGAGGCTCAGGGAATGGGGGGAAATCCCGACAGGAGATGTAATTTTTGTCAGGGAGGTATGCGTTGTGATCTCTGTTCCAACGGACCATGCAGGGCAGATGCTGCCAAAGATAAAAGAGGTGTCTGCGGGATAACAGCTGATGGTATGGCCATGCGTATGATGCTTCTGCGTAATGTTATGGGAGCTTCGACCTACCAATATCATACGAACCAGACCATCAAGACATTACGAGCTACCGCAAAAGGTGAAACTCCCTTTAAGATAACTGAAGAAGGGAAACTGAGGAGCTTTGCAGGCAGGCTTGGAGTAGATAACGGTGGCAGCGTAAATGATGTTGCGCTGAAACTTTGTGATTTTGTTGAGGCCGATTTCACAAGAGAATATGGCAAGCCCAGTAAGATCGTGGAAATGCTTGCTCCAAAGGAAAGACAGGACCTGTGGAAAAATATTGGTATCTTTCCCGGAGGCATCCAGACCGAACTCCTCAGGTCTACAAGCTCATCCCTGACAAACGTGGATGGAAACTATGTCAGCCTTGCGCTGAAAGCTATGAAACTTGGAGTGGCGATGGCATACCAGAGCCAGATAGTCAATGAGTACTGTCAGGACATAATATTCGGATTACCCCGTCCTCATAAAATGAGAGTTGACCTTGGTGTGCTTGACCCTGATTTCATAAATGTCCTGCCCAACGGACACGAACCTTTCCTTGGCTTTTCCATGGTACAGCTTGCAAGAGAGCAGGAGTGGCAGGAGAAAGCAAAGCAGGTCGGTGCCAAAGGTCTGCGAATAATTGCCAACATTGAGACCGGACAGGAAATGATCCAGAGATGGGAGATGGATGATGTTCTGTACGGATTTACCGGAAACTGGCTCATGCAGGAAGCTGTGCTTGCAAGCGGGTGTGTTGATGTTTTCGTTGCAGACATGAACTGCTCCATGCCCATAGACCCGATGTATGCTGAAAAGTACAAATTCAAACTTATCCCTGTAAGCGACCTTGTTTCATTTGAGGGTGTAAGCGAACGTCTGGATTACATACCAGAAAAAGCCAGTGAACAGGCGGCACATTTGCTGCAGATGGGAATTGATAATTTCAAGGAACGCAAAGCATCAGTAACACCTATCACAGGATTACCATTCAGCGAAGCAGTTGTGGGATTCTCCACCGAGAGCATACTGGACGCACTTGGCGGAAAAATCGACCCTCTTCTGGATGCTATCAAAAATGGTACCTTGCGAGGAGTTGCAGGGCTTGTTTCCTGTACCACACTGAGGGATTCCGGACAGGACAGCCACAGCATTGCAGTTGCAAAGGAACTCATCAAAAATGATGTACTGGTATTATCCATGGGATGTGGTAACGGAGCCATGCAGGTGGGAGGACTTTGCAGCCCTGAAGCAAAAGAACTTGCAGGACCTGGACTGAAATCCATATGTGAAGCACTTGCTATTCCTCCGGTACTCAGTTATGGAACCTGTACAGACACCGGCAGGATCGCTGACCTGATAGCTGCTGTGTCGGCCGGTCTTGGAGGCGTACCTGTCCCTGACCTTCCTATTGTTGCCACTGCTCCTGAATATATGGAACAGAAAGCCACTATCGATGCTGTCTTTGCCCTTGCACTTGGACTCTATACACATGTCAATCCAGTTCCAACCGTAACAGGGGCACCGAATCTGGTAAAACTGCTCACAGAAGACTGTAAGAATGTTACAGGCGGGGTTATGAATGTGGAAACTGATGCCGTGAAGGCAGTAGAACTTATGCTTGAACACATAGAGAACAATCGTAAGAAACTTGGCATCTGAACCAAAAAGGGTGACGGAAAATATGGAGCATCAGAATATGGACCAGCATGTTGGTGAGCATTCAATGCACGAACATGAAGAACACAAGGAAGAAAACCATGATATGCACCATGACATGTCAGGAAAAGAGCATGATGAACATATGGAACATGATGAACACGAAGGACATCAGGGACATTCCGGTCATCATGCAATGATGGTAAAGGATTTTAGGAAGAGATTCTGGATATCGCTTGTATTGACCGTCCCTGTGCTCCTCCTCTCTCCTATCATTCAGGACTTTCTTGATTCAGTTTTTGGTATCTTCATTCCCTCATTTACAGGAGATACTTATCTTCTCTTTGCTTTTTCCACCTTGATTTTCTTCTACGGAGGCTGGCCTTTCCTGAAAGGGATAAAGGATGAACTTACAGCGAAAAGTCCCGGGATGATGACGCTTATTACGGTTGCTATCACCGTTGCATACGGTTACAGCAGCCTTGTGGTCTTTGGGGTTGCAGGCAAACTTTTTTTCTGGGAACTGGCAACCCTTATTGATATCATGCTACTCGGGCACTGGATGGAAATGCGATCCGTTATGGGAGCATCAATGGCTCTTGAGCAACTCGTAAAACTCATGCCATCTGATGCACATCTGATAGGGGAGGATGAAAAGGTTGAAGATGTTCCTGTGGACCGTCTCCAAAAAGAGGACAGGGTGCTGGTGAAACCCGGTGAGAAGATACCTGTTGATGGTGTGGTTATAGAAGGGCAAAGCTCTGTGAACGAAGCAATGCTTACCGGTGAATCAAATCCTGTTCCAAAGGAAACAGGGGACATGGTCATAGGTGGAGCGATCAACGGAGAAGGCTCTCTGACCATCGAAGTTCAAAAGACCGGAAAAGATTCTTTCCTGTCCCAGATGCTTGATCTTGTAACTCAGGCCCAGCAAAGCAAGTCCAAAACACAGAACCTTGCTGACAGGGCTGCCCTCTGGTTGACAATTATCGCACTGACAACCGGAACACTCACTTTTCTTGTATGGCTGAAATTGATGAACACCGACCTCGCCTTTTCACTGGAAAGAGCGGTGACGGTTATGGTCATCACATGTCCCCATGCACTGGGGCTTGCAATTCCTCTTGTAGTTGCAGTTTCCGCTGCCATCGGTGCAAGGAATGGTCTGCTTATCAGGAACAGATCGGCTTTTGAAAGGGCCAGGAACATCGATGCAATTGTTTTTGACAAGACAGGAACACTAACAAAGGGAGAATTTGGTGTCAGCGATGTTGTTGCTTTTGATGAAAAAATGAAAACAGAAGAAATACTGAAATATGCAGCGTCGATCGAATCCAACTCGGAGCATCCAATAGCCAGAGGTATTATTGATGCCTCAGATTCCAGTTATCAGGTTGAGAACTTCAGCGCCATTGCAGGAAAGGGGGCTCATGGAACTGTTAACGGGAAGGACGTTAAGGTTGTAAGCCCCGGATACCTGAAAGAAGAAGGGATCAGTTATCCTGAGGATAAGATAAAGGATATTGCCAGTCAGGGTAAGACTATAGTATTTGTCCTCATCGACAGAAACGTTGCAGGAGCGATTGCGCTTGAAGATATTGTCAGACCTGAATCAAAGGAACTCGTCAGCAGACTGAAGCAAATTGGAGTCAAATGCCTGATGCTCACCGGTGACCAGGAACAAGTAGCTGAAAGGGTTGCAGGACAGATAGGACTTGATGAGTATTTTGCAGGAGTGCTACCGGGAGAAAAAGCTTCCAGAATAAAGGAAGTCCAGGGAAGGGGGCTTATTGTTGCAATGGTTGGCGATGGTATCAATGACGCACCTGCACTGGCACAGGCAGATATTGGCATAGCTATTGGTGCAGGTACTGATGTTGCAGTGGAAACAGCGGATATCGTACTTGTGAAAAGTAACCCTCTTGATGTTATGGCAATCATCGATCTTTCCCGCGCAACATACAGGAAAATGGTACAGAACCTTTTCTGGGCCACAGGTTATAATGCCCTTGCAATTCCTCTTGCCGCAGGGGTGCTTTACCAGCAGGGCATATTGTTATCACCTGCTGCGGGAGCTGTACTCATGTCAATGAGCACGATAATAGTAGCTATTAATGCCAGATTGCTGTCGATCGATCAGGACAGGACCGCCGTATAATTTCAATATATATATAAATAAACATGTACAATATATTCCCATGCAGATCCTGATACCAGATATCATTGATACAGCCCTGATAGGTGGTGTAATATCACTTTTCCTTCTTGCGAACATCCTTGTGAAGAATTACCTGAAAATAAATCTCAGGGATGTCGGAGCTGACCTTGCTATTGGTGCGTTGGTAATTCAGCTTGCCTTCATTTCGACTTTACTCATTGACAAGCAGATGGATTATTTCTGGAACAATGTCATTCTTGCGATCTGCTTCGGATCTATCTGGGTTGCATGCCTTTGGCTGGCCGGTAAAAAAGATGCCCTGACTGACATGTTTTCCTATACCATCGGGACATTTGCCCTGGCAGCATCAATTATGCATTATCTGGGAACTTTCAAGCCCACAGGAATGATACTGTTGCTTGTGTATTCTTTTATCCTTTCAGTAGTGGCTTTCCTTTTAGCTGACTATCTCAGAACAGAGGCTGTCAGGAATAATTATGATAAATTTGTCAAGGACCTGCAGATCTATGACATGAATGAAAGTTACAGGAAACTGGAAGCAGGGAAAGAGAATCTCGACCCGCTGCAACCTGTGATCGATATCATACGCGGAGCTGTCAGGAATAACGATGACTTCGTTGCAACTATAGGAATAAGAAAAATCCCTGAAATATGCTCTAAGGTTCTGGCTGCAAGCGGAAACAAGAACCTCATCATAAAACGCATCAATATGCATCTTTACAAGTTAGCTATCCTTGCAGAAGATGAAAAAGACAGGTTTGCAATGATGGAAGTTATAGATGCTTTTGGTTCTGTTGGAAATCAGTGTGCTAAGGCTGGTATGGAAAGTTTCACATTGCAGACCATAGACAGCATGACCAGCTTTTTTGAAATGCACAGGGAAAGAGAGTATTTCCCACAACTGGATAAACTGACATTGATAAAACGCTCAAAAAACCCAAAGGACCTTTTTAACATTGTCACAAACAAAGTGGTATCCACTCCCCTGCATAAACTTGCAATAGCAAGCGGTGATATTGGAACTACATCTGCAAAAAATGATATGTTGGACCCTACTGAAAGGTCAGTTATCCTGCTGAAGAAAATAGCTCTTGATGCTGCGGCAAACAAGGATACTGCCACTCTGGGTAATATCAGACAGGTTCTTCTGGAAGTGGCAAGGACCGTGGACAATAAAGACCAGGACCATCTTAAGAAACTGATAATATACGCATTAAGGGACATTGGAATTAAAGCCGTTCAGGAATCACCGAATCTTAAAAGACATGAATGTCTTGATAAAGTAATAGAAACTTTGGAAGAGATAGGGGATATCTTCGGGAAAGATTCTATCCTTGATGTGACAGCAGCATTGAAGGATATCGGAGTAGTTGCCGCAAGAAAACATTCTGATGAGAAGGTTTCAGGAATAATTCCTGTTATGGAGCATTTCTGTACAGTCGCGGCAAAGGAAGATAATGAAGATCAGGCATCACATGCTATCAACGCAATACTTGAGGTCTGTGAGATTTCCATCAAAGAGCAGATGGTTGAATCCACCGCAAGTTCTTCTAAGAGCTTTGCAAACCTTTCTAATATCGAATCTATCTCCGTCATGGTAAATGAGGCTATATTTGAAATTGGCAAGTACAGGGAAATAGATACGGAAATGTATGCACTTTTTGATAAGACATATCGTAAGTCAGGTGGAAGATAGGCTCCTTTTCGAAGAGTATATGTATTGTAATCGTCTTCTATTAAAGCTATAGTTACGCATGTAACAGATTCAGAACTACAGTTTCAATTTAAGGCAAGGGATTATTATGGATATCAATGGAGTAGAAATCGAAGATACTTTTGCAGAAGCGTTTCCAATCAAAATAGCAAGAGTGCTCATTACAGCAGCAACAAAACACTGGGCTGAGGTAGCTGCACTTGAAGCAACCGGATTCGGAACATCTGTTATTATGTGCCCTGCAGAAGCAGGTATTGAAAAGTTCGTTGGTCCTGACGAGACACCTGACGGAAGACCTGGTGTTTACATCCAGATCTGCACCTTCGGATACGAAGCACTCGAACACCAGTTACTTGAGCGTATCGGACAGTGCATACTTACAGCTCCAACAACAGCTGTTTTCAATGGACTTCCAGATGCTGAGAAGCAGTTCAACGTAGGCTTCAAATTGAAGTTCTTCGGTGACGGAATGGAATCCGAGACTGAGATCGATGGCCGCAAGATGCACAGTGTTCCAATCATGGAGGGTGACTTCCTTGTAGAAGAAAACATCGGCGCTGTTGCAGGTATCGCAGGCGGTAACTTCTTTATTTTCGGTGACAGCCAGATGACAGCACTCACAGCAGCAGAAGTCGCAGTAGATGCTATCAAGGACCTTGACGGTACTATCACTCCATTCCCAGGCGGAATAGTTGCTAGTGGCTCCAAAGCAGGTTTCAACAACTACAAGTTCATGAAGGCAACTGCAAACGAGAAGTTCTGCCCATCCATCAGGGACAAGGTCGAAGGCACCGAGATCCCAGAAGGCGTAAAGGCAGTTTACGAGCTTGTCATCAACGGTCTTGACGAGGATGCTATCCAGAGGGCAATGAAGGCAGGTATCGATGCAGCTGTCGCAGTTCCTGGTGTATCAAAGATCACCGCAGGAAACTACGGCGGAAAGCTCGGTAAGTACCAGTTCCACCTGAAAGACCTTTGTTAAGGTTCTTTCTTTTTCTTCTTTTTTTATCCACATACTTTTTCTTAAATGATTTGAATAAATCTCAATAGATATGACAGGAATGCAGGATTATCTGAGAGCAACATCCATAATATTCTGGAAGAGCTGAATAATAGCTGAATTCTATCACAGGATGCAATATGGAACCAATAGACAAACTCAGCAGGCTTCTAAAGAACACACCAATTAATGCATTTGCCGGATGGGCAATGGTATTACTGCTTTCCCTGCTGGGTATTGGGAACCTGATCTACGGCAGGCTCATCTGGTTCATCCTTATTGTTTTCGTTATCTCTATCATCATCGCTCCCGCAATTATAATGCGTAAGCTCTCGGTTATGCCTTCGTGGTATTTCATACTATTAGCGATCATACCCATTGTAGGAAGTACAACAGCCTGGTTTTTCTTTGCAACCAGTATTCCATTTTACCTTTCAATGGCTACCATTGCACTACTGCTTGGGGCTGAGATCAACTGGTTCACTTCAGTAAAAATGAATTACAGATTTGCCATACTTCTTGTGGTTATCGTGACACTTGCGATATCAGGCCTCTGGCATTTGCTACAATGGCTATTGGACATGAATCTGGGAACTGTTTATATCCTGAATGGAAGGACACCTGACACTATAAATAATGCTGTGATGCATGAATTCATCTATGCCATGATAGCGGGTATCGTTGCCGGACTCATATTCGGCTGGTATTTCAGATCAGACAAACATGCTGGCAGTATCGAAGTTCCTGTTCTGATATCTCAAGAAGAGACAAATTACGTTACATCCAGACCTCCTGCACCTATACGCAAGTTACTTGGAATTTCTGATGAGAAGCAAAAAATAGCAATGAGGATGATGCAGATAGTTCTTTTCATATTAGTGATAGCAGGTATTTTGCTAAAGGACCTGTCCACTGCCGTGAATGCAACCACAGGACTGGCTCTCACTTTTGTACCGAATATTATCACACGTAAATACAATATCCCTATTGATACAGGATTGGTACTCTGGCTTACACTTGCCATTTTCCTTCATTCACTTGGGACTTTTGCATTATACGATAATATCATAAGATGGGACCATGTCACACACGCCTTATCAGCTTGTGTTGTAGCGGCCGCAGGATATACACTTATAAGAGCTATCGATATCTATGCCGATGAGATCTATATCCCACCAAAAGTTCTCTTTCTTTTCATCCTGCTATTCATACTTGCAATGGGAGTTATCTGGGAGATCATCGAGTTCGTTAGTGATGAACTGACCTCAGGTCTCGGTTACAATGCCATACTGGCCCAGCACGGGATAGGCGATACTATGATGGACCTTGTGTTCGACCTGTTCGGAGCGATCATTGCTGCTACATGGGGAACCGCTTATCTTTCTGATATATCCTATCGGCTTGCGGACAAGTTTGAGGAACTATCATCTAAAAAAAATGCAAGATAAACTAGGATTCTTTCAATTCCATAGGTTTATATCTTTCATACTGATATTATTCTTTAAGGACTATATTCTGCATTTCTGATTGTGGCACAATCGTAAATCATGACCAGAAATGCGTATCTGGGGAGATACCGTGCAGAGTAGTTTTGGAGATAGATTCTCTGTAAATATGCAGGGAGAGTAGGTAGCAGACTTTAAACTTAGCTTTGGCTTTGAATAGTTTACAAACCGGGAGGAAATATGACTAAAGAATTGTATAAATTACCTGAACTGAAATATGGTTATGCAGACCTGGAACCATATATTTCAGAAGAACAACTACGCATACATTATGAAAAGCATCATCAATCCTATGTCAATAACGTAAACTCGTTATTGCAAATGATGGATAAGGCAGTAGAAGACGGAACAGAATATGATTCTAAAACAGCTGCAAAATCGTTATCATTCAATCTTGGTGGACATGTACTTCACAGTTATTTCTGGTGGGAGATGACTCCTGCAGAAAAAGCAAGTGAGGAACCTGTAGGCGAACTATATGATGCTATAAAGGAAAACTTCGGAACCTTTGAAAGGTTCAAGAGTGAATTTACCAAAGTTGCATCAAGTGTTGAGGGTTCAGGCTGGGCAGCAGTGACCTTCTGCAATGACACTAAAAGACTCGGTATCGTACAGATAGAAAAGCACAATACGAATGTGACACCGGATTTCCCAATAATTATGGATATAGATGTATGGGAACATGCCTACTATCTGGACTACAAGAATGAGAGGGGAAAATTCATAGATGCCTTCTGGAACATAGTCGACTGGGAAGAAATAAACAAGTGGTTCGTGAAAGTCTACAACTTTAGTATGGAATGATATCTGATATCTCTGTTAAACGCCATCTTGTAACTACTCTATTCCGGCGCCAACAGAGATTTTCAATATCTTTTTATTTTATCTTATCCCATTCCAATAGCTGCAAGTCCGGCACTGACCCCATTCCTTATCAGTTCCTGAGGATCAATTCCTGTGACCTGAAGCATGACATAGACTCCAATGAAAGTGCCTATCATACTTCCAAGATTTGCAAGAGCTGCAACCATTACGACACGGAAGAGATTGTTCTTCATCATGTCTTCAGTTGTCTCTATCTCTACCAGTTCCTTGAAATCATCGGTAGTTGGACTGCGGTATTTAGCTTCTGTAAGACCTGCAAACCATCCTGCTGCCATCATCGGGTTCAGGGAAGTTAACCATGCAACTGAGAATGCAGTGAGCACGGAATACGGATGGCCTCTTGCAATAATAGCTCCGGCAGCGCTGAGCACTCCGTTTATGATGAACCACCAGGCAAAAGCGATACCCAGAGTCTTAAGAGGGACTCCTGACAGAATCAGCAATCCAAAGGTTCCAAGAGCAATAGCTACAACAACGACTCCGAATAATTTCATTATACTGAATCGCTTTTTTGGGGCTTCTGCTGAATAACTCACCTGTGGGATAGTTTTTGGATTTTCAAGATAATGCTGGATGCCTGCTCTGTGGCCCGCTCCTACAACAGCGACTATCTTTTTATTACCACCGGCAGCAGCCCTTACAAGATTGTTTGCCATGTATGCGTCCCTTTCATCGATAAGGACCTTAACAGCATTCGGTGATGAATCCCTGAACTCTTCCACAAGCATGGAAACCATGTCCTGGTTGGTGATTGTATCCATATCGATATCTTTGGTACCACCAATACCAAGAACTGCAGCTATAAGACCTGCAAGCATTTTCATTTTTTCAATGAAACCCATCTTGCTCCAGAAACGCTGCAAAGTGATCTGAACATCCCTGTCAATAAGAAGGACCTGTGCACCACTTGCTTCTGCAGCCTCAATGGCACTGATCATCTCTGCACCTGGCTGCACACCCATGTCATCAGCAAATTTTTTCTGGATATGTGCCAGCAGCATGTGAACAAGATAGAAATAGACCTTTCCTTCCTTAAGAAGCTCCTTTACAGGTATGTCAGCGTTCTTGACATTACCTTTTATGGCCTCGTATCTGGGCCTGCAAAGTTCAACAGCAACTATGTCCGGTTTTTCCCTTTCAATAGCTGCATTTACTTCTCTGACACTCTTTTCGGATACGTGAGCTGTCCCTACAAGTATTATCTCGCTAGGTTTTTCAGTATCTTCAGAACCGGAACCTAAAGATGGTTTCTCAGGTTCTATAAACTCTTTTATCACTTCAATCTCAGTTGGTCCCGAGTTTGAAAATGATGAATTCCCAGGATTTTCTTCCGAATAAAGATTACCACCTGTGGTGTTGTAATCGTAAACGGAAATGTTCTCCTGTGAATCACTCAAATTATCATGTTTCAATGTAGATCCTCTTTTAAGACTACTAGAACTACTCATTCGCTAACATCAATAATCGCATGAGATCTGTCCTGGAAAGGATACCTTTTACAGTGTCATTATCTGTTACCAGAACACGCCCTATATTATTGACAGTCATTATTTTGAATGCTTCCGCAGCATTTGAATTTGAAGGTAATGAGATAACATCCTTTGTCATGACATCGGATACAAGGGTTGCATAGCGCTCATGCGGAAGAACATTACGTATGTCTGTAAAGGTCACAATCCCTTTTAAAGAATTGCCCTTGATAACAGGATATCCCAGATGTTTATTCTCGAACATGAAATGTGAGAGATCCTCAACTGTCATTTCAGGAGTAACGGAAATCACTTCTTTTGACATTACTTCTGAAACTTTATATTTTTCAAGGCTTACGGTAACAGTTGTTGATTTATCCTCTTCGGATGCACCGATATAAACAAAAAATGCAATCATAATAAGCCATGGATTCCATAGTAATCCGATGATACCCATAATAAAAGCGAACATCTTACCAAAGTAAGCGGCATAATGAGTGGCTTTTACATAGCTCATTCTTTTTGCGTACCAGGCACGAAGAAGTCTTCCTCCATCCATTGGAAAGGCCGGGATCAAATTGAAAACTGCCAGTACTATATTAATAGAAGCCAGAATTCCCACCATCAGGTAAATTGAAGTATTACTGTATGATGGAATGAATGAAATTGCCACCAGGTGCAATGCAAGAAGACTAAAACCTATGATAAGGCTAACCAGAGGTCCGGCAAACGCCATCTTGAATTCCTGGGATGGATCCCTTGGAATCTCTTCCATGGAAGACACTCCGCCGAATAGCAACAGGGTTATGTCCTTGATCTCAACGCCATAACTCTTAGCTATGTAAGAATGACCCAATTCATGGAGCAGGATACAGGCAAATAACAGTATCGTTGTTAAAAGCGACAGGGCATAACTTTCAGTAGCCGACCCGACATCCGCAAAACCATATGGTTGCGGATTTGTAGCAAACACAAGAGCAAAAACGGGAAGTATCAGTAAAAAAGTAATATGGAGCTTAATAGGTATTCCCATGATGCTTCCAATCTTCAATGAAGTATTCATGAGAACATGTTGGATGCATTCATATTTATCTTTATCTCATTTTTGTTCAAAGTTAAATCCATAGAATGATACGTATAGAATACTTTCACCCCGCTTGGCTTAAGAGTATATGTAAAAAAAGTCTATTTTAGATTAAGACAGGCTAGATGAACACACGCCTTACACGCTTCAAGGCTAGGTGCCATCAAGCCTTATCCCCTCACTTTTCTTTTTCTGTTGCTTTGTTTTATTTGATTTTGGGAAAAAATCAAATATGGATTTTAAAAAAGTCAAGTGCCTAAATTGTCTGAAGAACCTGTTTCAGATCCTGCACAAAAGAATCTATCATCTCAATAGTTACATGAGGCATTATTACAAGACGCAAACCATGAGGATTCTGGGTTATCGAAACCTGCCAGTTGTATTCTTTTGCAAGCCTGCTTCTAATCAGATCCGGTTCTGGAACTTCCAGTGCAACTACATTCATTACAGGTTCTACCAATGGATGTATATTGATCTCTGTAAGTCTGGACAGAAGATAACGTGTTAATTCCATACATTGTGAAACTGTTTTTCTGTAACCCTCTTTTCCCATGAACTTCATGACCGCATAGGTTGCTGCAACTGCAGCTCCGCTTCTGGTCCCTGTAAGAGTGTATTGGGTTGAAACTGTCAGATAAGGTGTATCTGCTCTGAGACTTTCCAGATAATCAGGGCTTCTGAAAAGAAGAACACCGGATGGTATTGTGCTCAGACCCATTTTATGTGGGTCAATAGCTATTGACGTTACACCAGGCAACATGAAGTCAAATTCACATGATTCATCAAGAAATGGAAGGACAAATCCTCCAAAAGCAGCATCAATATGAAGGAAAATTTTTTTTTCCCGGGCTATCTCGGAAAGTTTTTTTATTGGATCGACCTGACCAAATTCTGTTGAGCCAGCTATACCAACAAGACCTATTGTATTCTCATCTATAAGAGATAAGACAGAATCAATTGAAACTCTTAGATTATCGTCAAGGCTGGCTTTTCTGAGTTCAACATCCAGAATATCGGATACTTTGTCAAAAGAAAAATGAGCTGAATCCGGAACAACAAGATTGGGTTTTTCACACTTTGACCGTTGAAGGAAAACATTTCGCATGGAACGTATTGCCTGGATATTGGATTCAGTTCCACCTGTAGTGGTGTAGCCAACTGCATCAGGATGATGTAACAGATTACTTAACATGCTAAGGACTTCTTTCTCCAGATTATAAGTACCTTTAAAGAGACCAAAATCACCCATGTTTGACTCTATGAATTGCATATGAGCCTGAACAGCTATTTCATGAGGATACGTACACATGGAACTTAAAACTCTATTATATTTGAAATCCTGGGATTTGGACTGATCTAGAATAGAGATTATTTCTTTTCTTCCCAAGCCTTTTTCATTCATTTGAAACCATGAATGATGCAGGATATTTAAATCAATTTTGTTCCGGTTTTTCAAAAGAAGAGATTATTTGAAATGCATTCTAAAAAATGAAAAAAAGATGAAATTTTGGTACTTTTTGATGATGCACATTTGTCAAAAATTCCGACATAAGAGCTACCCCATTGTTTCAACTGGAAAATAGATAAAGAAAGTGATAAAACTGAAATTTTCCCAAATTTTCACTTATCACAAAGAAAATTATATATAGAATTAAATTGATACTAGCACTGCCATCTTTTTTTAAAACTATTAAAAAGATAGTTCACATCTTTTTTGTTCTATTCCAGTTGAAATCATAGGGTTACTGTTCTTTATAAACTTTCCAGTTGAAACAAAGGGGTTAATCTCCATGCGAAACTAAATTGCTTATATGCATTCATTTTTAATACTTTCAGAATGTTTTTGTAGATACTGATTTTTTTACTTCATATCTTTTTTATATCAAGTTCCAGTTGAAGTGAAGGGGTCTAAACCATAAACATTAATAACCTCAACTTCCAATGTAGCGTTTGCAATGAGAGAGTTAATCTCATCTCATTATTCTTATCATTCTTATCACATTACAATTATCTTTTAATTTGACAGGATCGGGTGAAACAGTAAATGCAAAGTAAATCATTAGATGGTCTTTTCCAGGAATTACTGGAGAATGAACCTATTTTTAAAAACAAAGAGGTTTTAAGACATTCCTACACTCCTGATTCTCTTGTTCACCGTGATGACCAGATCAACAGTCTTGCGTCAATTCTTGTTTCAGCTCTTAGAGGAGATACACCTTCAAACATCCTTATTTACGGAAAAACCGGGACTGGTAAAACTGCAGTGACAAGAAATGTTGGAATCGAACTTGAAAGAAAAGGTGAATCACTTGGGATATCATGTAAAGTTGTCTACCTGAACTGCGAAGTTATCGACACCCAATACAGACTTCTTGCAAACCTCACTCGCCAGTTCGGAGAAGATGTCCCGATGACCGGTTGGCCCACAGATCAGGTCTTCTTCAAATTCAAGGAAACAATCGACACTGAAAAACAGGTTGTTATCATAATTCTGGATGAAATTGATAAATTGATCAAGAAAGGTGATGATGTTCTCTATAATCTTTCAAGGATAAATACCGATCTTAAAAATTCGAAAGTCAGTATGATCGGCGTTTCAAACGACCTTAAATTTACTGAATTCCTTGATCCGAGAGTAAAAAGCTCTCTTGGAGAAGAAGAAATCATTTTTCCTCCTTATGATGCTGAACAGATAAGTGATATCCTCAATGAAAGAGCTCTTATCGCTTACAAGCCTGATGCCCTGGATGAAATGGTCATTCCCCTTTGCGCTGCCTTCGCAGCTCAGGAACATGGAGATGCCAGACGTGCTCTTGATCTGTTAAGAGTTGCAGGAGAAATTGCAGAACGGGAGAACCTATCTCGTGTTGAAGAACAACATGTAAAAAGCGCTCAGGAAAAGATCGAAGTCGATCGTGTAGTTGAAGTTGTACGTACCCTTCCAACCCAGTCAAAACTTGCGCTTTACAGTGTAATGTTGCTGAGAAATAATGGTTACAAGAATGTTACAACCGGTGAAGTCTACAACGTCTATCGGCAGTTATGCTTACAGGTGGACATGGACATCCTTACACAACGCAGGGTAACAGATCTCATGTCAGAACTGGATATGCTTGGAATAGTGAATGCTGTTGTCGTAAGTAAAGGCAGGTATGGAAGGACAAAGGAAATAGTATTAAGTGTCCCTATAAATAGCACAAAAAAAGTATTGTTTGAGGACTACAGGCTCAAACCACTTGAATTGTTCAAGCCTGTTCTCACAACCCAATTACATCTGTAATTGATTTTAGAAGCTTGGAAGCATCAATCTGAGATAGCCCAGATATGGGATTTTGTAACGTGCGATGCCTATGATCCATTCTTCTTTAACAGGCATCTGGTAACTTACCTGTCCCTGTTGGTCATAGTATTTGTTCGTTACTTTGTTGTCACCTTTTGTAATATATCCGGCATATGGTGCAGCAGGTCCTCCTTCCCACATCGGCTCTCCCTCTTCAACGTAATACATTGCTCTGTGAATTATAGGAGTCACGCCTTCCTGCCCATATGGCTTGTATAATACTACATCTCCGTAATAATCAAAGGATGTGTAATTATCCGTGCCGTCTTCATATGTGATAACGTGTGTCCGATCAATATTCTGGATAAAAATAATATCCCCAATATTCATGTGAGGTTCCATGCTACCTGATTCTACGGCTACCATGGGAGTCCACATCCCAAAGACCAGTTGAGAAAAAGATGCAAATATCAGTACGGCTAACAGGACCGTTAGAATGTCCCTAGCAAGTGAAACAAAGAAATTATCACTTTCTCTGAAAGTATGAAAAGCGTCTTTTAAGTTCATTGTTCTTACCTATGTCTGGCCAAGTGAAAGAATGTATTTATGAGTTAAGGAATATATTTGCAGAAAATAAAGTGTTTGTGGTTTAAAATCGTTTTGTAAGTTATTTTATTGTAATATGATCTACATTTCAACCTGCTATTATTATGAATGAAATTGATGTTCTAACTGCCTTTATTGAAGAAGGCTATCAGATAAGTCCTGAAGCAGTGGACCTTATTTGCACCCATTGTTCCCCGAAGGAACTCGTGGCATACATACTTGAGAATATCGATCTTTCCGTCCTTGTAATTGATGTTGAGCATATTGACCTTGAAGGGTTTAGTGGCCTTCTTCCAGTGGAAGAAGAAAGTTTCAGTTCATCTTTAGAATTGAATCCACAAAATGAGACCCTGAATATCAATAATAATTATGCCTCTTCTTACCAGCCATCAAGCAGTTCCTCGAATGCTGTGAGCAACGTTTGCTATTCTGACAATCCTGTCTCCATAATTTCTGATATCACGGATAATTCGACTTGTGTCGGTGAATACATGGAATTTGTCCAGTTCTTCAGAAACAGATACAGCAGGATTAGTGATATAATCCGTGGCAGAATAAATGCCCGTCCTATAGAGAGTCTGAAGACAGGTAAAAGATCAAATTTAAGGAGTAGCAAAGAAGCTGGCGAGGTATCTGTAATTGGTATGATATCTGAGATAAAGAGCACAAGTAATGGTCACAAAATACTGGAAGTTGAAGATCCCACAGGCTCATTTTCAGTTCTTATACGTATGGCAGACAAAGAACTCTATGAGCAGGCCAGTCATCTGGTGCTGGATGAGGTTGTCGGTTTTACAGGCAAGCTCACAAACGATGGTAAACTCATGATAGTTCAGAAGCTAATCCTTCCTGATCTCCCCAATACAACTATTAAGAGAAGCGGAACCGTCGGGAAAGCAGTCCTTACATCCGACATACACATTGGAAGTTCAACTTTCCTTGAAGAGCCGTGGGAGAGATTCCTTGACTTTTTGAATGGTGACACTGACAATGAAGCACTGGCAGCCATTGCAAAGGAAGTGCGTTATCTCCTTGTTGCAGGTGACCTTGTTGATGGCGTTGGCATATATCCTGGACAGGAACATGAACTTTCAATTCTGGATGTCTATGACCAGTACAAAAAAGCAGCTGAATATTTTTCAAGGGTACCCAGCCATATTCATATCATTATTTCTCCTGGAAACCACGATGCTGTCCGTCAGGCTGAACCCCAGCCAAAATTGCCCGAAATAATAAGAGCTGATTTTTCTGATAATGTGACATTCGTAGGAAATCCTTCAATTGTGGATCTGGATGGCGTAAAGGTACTTCTTTACCATGGTCGCTCAATTGACGATCTGGTTGCATCTGTTCCAGGTGTTTCATATGGCGATCCTACAAAGGCAATGGTGGAAATGATGAAATTCAGGCATCTATCACCCATCTACGGAAGCCGCGTTTCCATTGCACCCGAAAAGAAAGATTATTTTGTAATTGGAAATGTGCCTGACATTCTCCACTGTGGTCATGTGCATACAGTGGGTGTTGAATGGTACAAGAATGTCCTGCTGATAAATTCCGGTACATGGCAGGACCAGACCGAGTTCCAGAAAAGGGTGAATGTCATTCCAACCCCTGCACAGGTTCCGGTTGTGGATCTGGCAACTCTCAAAACAACCATTTTGAAATTTGATGAATAAGTCGTTAATTTCCAGTGGAACCAGGTCTGGAAGTTTTGGAAATCAAAAAATAAAGTAGGAGAACAGTAAACTCTCAGTTTTTCTGTCCTTTTTCCTGTATCTTCAAAATACTGTGGTTCATGGTCTGCTCAGGACAAATAGTCACGCAACGCCTGCAGCTTGTACCCAGGCAGTGCTGGCTGTCAATATTGGCAAATCTCTGTCCGTCCTTTTCAATGATAACAACTGCATCCTCGGGGCATTCCTCTTCACACTTGTGGCAAAGAATACATTTTTCCACCGGCGCTTCAAGGGTTATTCCGATATTTGCCACAATATCAAGACCAAGGGTTCCGACATCGTCTATATCCCTGGAAACCCTTTTTTCGATCTCCACTTTTTCCAGGTCCTGTGGGAATACGGGAATTCCATACATTTCCAGCATCTGCTTATACATTTCAGTGGGCATTCCATGTTGCCAGGTCGAAAGTTCGCAGACATAGATATCCTTGAAAGTTTCACTGGTAGCCATCATAAGATGGTCTGCCTGTATCTTATTTGCAACAGCGATAACCTCATCTAGTTTTGACCTGTCGATTGCTATCTTCCTTGCAAGACCTATGGAAGTATTACCGAACTGGACAATACCCTGGGAGAAACCGGGAACAGAACCGATATGCCTGGCCTTATCAGCGTCAACATAGGTTCCTGTTGCCCCTGACATGTATGAATAACGCAGATCCTCATATTTCATTCCTGCTTCGACCATAAGGGTCATGTGTGCTGCCCTTATGGCTCCGATGGCCTTGCCAACCTCTTCTACATCCTTGTTGGTGATAACGATACTATCCCCAAGTATGAGTTCGCCATTAGGCAGCTGTGGTAGCTTTTTTATGAGTCCCTCTTTCAGTGCAAGTGCTATTGTCGAGATCACACCTGTACCGGTGATTCCCTTGGGTCTTACAATGCAGCCTTCAATGCAATCCCCTGTGATCGGATCAACGAGAGGTCCCTTTATGGGAGTCATTGTATCGTCAAGTACAGTGAGCCGCCACCAGTCCCCTTCACTGTTCACATCACTTATAGCCCCTGGACCTGCCAGCATTCCGCATGCAATTCCCTGTCCTTCGATAGCAGGACCAGCGGCCGCACTTGCGGTCATTATCCTGTCGCCGATCTTCAGTGCCATTTCGGCATTTGTCCCGTAATCAGTAACAAGACATGGTTCTGTCTGGTGAATGAAATCCGTTTCCAGCATCATGGCAAGAGCATCGGCCCCTATCTCGTGTTTGATAGCCGGAGGAACGATGATCTCACAGTTATTCATTTCAAAGATGCCTTTGAAGATCTCATTTGCAGGGAATATCCTGGCATCCCTCTTGATATCCTTCACTCCAAGAGCTGCCTGTTTGTTCTCACCTGCATATGCAAGGTCCCTTATCTCCATATTCTGGAAAAGTGAGAGTTGTATGGGATTTCCGCAGACTGCTATACGCTCTATCTTTTCAGGTTCAACATCGAACTTTTCAAGTATTTCCTTTACAGTTTCAATGATCAGCCTGTGAGCAACATCCGTTCCGGTACTCATGGCAAAATCAAGGTGGTCCATGACATTTCCACCGGGAAGCGGATGACCCATTGTAATTACGGTCTTTACAGTCTCTTTCTTATCAAGATCGATAAGTTGTGACCTGAAACCACTTGTTCCAAGGTCAAGGGATATCACATACATGTTCTCTACACTCCGTTAGTTCTCACTTATTGGTTCTGGATCACAGAATACAGCATTGAAGCAACTCCTATTACAAGAGGCTCCATCACAAGGTCAACACGATACTTCTTTCCCACTTCAGGAGGCAGCCCGCATGGTATTCCTGGAGTTGAGACAAGACATCTCTCCTCTATCATACCTTCTGATATTGTATCTGCATTGGGTGTGGCCTCGAATACCATGGAAAACTTCTTCCTGTCGTCGCTACAGTAAGGCTTTATATTCAGTTCGTCCACTGCTTTCTGAAGGAATTCCTTGTTGGGGTCGCAGGCATAGACATTGAAACCCTTGTTCACAAGGTGGCATGCTCCTGCATAACCGACCCTGCCAAGCCCGATGACAAGTATATCCTTTGAACTGGCTTCCCTGAATCTTGAAGCAATGTCTGCGTATATAACTCCCGTAGCCACATGGTTGCTAACTATCTTCTCGTTCCTCAGGTTGTGCGCAGTAAAAATATGGTCATCTGCCATCATTATTATATCAGCTCCCTGGGACACGGCTTCATAGTAACCTGTAACATCCGGATGCTCTGTTATGAATCCTTCAAAACCGAAGTACTGAGCTATGAACAGAAGGGATGATGTGAAATTGCCGATGACCCCGTTTCCTGCAGTGATGGGGATGATACCTACTTTTTCAGAACCGGGCTTTGTTCCGTAAAGTGCTTCGCATATTCCCCTTATGTCAAGACCTGTGACCCTTCTGGCGATCTCATCATTTTCTTCAAGCTGCATGGAAAGGTTTTCCAGGTCTTCTGGTGTCAAAAGTGCCATTTTATACCTCCTGTGGATTGTTCTGGAAATGTTCCGTTATCATTTCCATTCCGTTTTGTCTCACTTTTTCAGTCTCTTCCCTGTCGGCTCCCCGGCTTATGAGAGTGAAAACACTGTTCATGTTCTTGCCCCTTGACTCGAATATCTCAAGATTCTCAGAAGCGTGGAACTGTACGTATTCGTCACCCTGCGAGAGCACATGCTCACCAACAGGTTTCAGGTTCCCATTCTCAAGAAGCATATGTTCATAGATACAGTAGTTCTTCTGCGCAGCTATCTCCATCTCCTGCACTTCTTCTGAAAATGCCTGCATGAGCAATTCCACAAGGTTGATTCCTGTGGAATGGTAAACAGCCGTAGGTGTCTGGCTTGGGAATCTTGCATCTATTTCCAGCACCTTCAGACCCTGGGGGCTGTCTATTGCCTCTACATCCATTATTCCCCGGAGGTTGAGGTTCTTTGCAAGCTCATGACTTATCTTCCTGAATTCAGGGTAGTTATCAATGGGAGTCACCATGTGGCAGTCGTAGGTTCCATCAATGTGTATCTTTGTTTCCTTGACAACTGCAAAATTCCTGCCATCCCCGATAACTTCAAGGGAAACAACATCACCCTCAACATATTCCTCGATGAGCATGGATGGGTCAAGCCCTTCCAGTTCCCTGTCATCATATATTATAGATGTTCCAATGCTGCTGCTTTCACAAGGAGGCTTTACAAAATAAGGTGGTTTCACAGGTTTATCTGCAGGAGTTGGTATGCCAATGGATTTGAAATAATCCTTTGAACGCTTCTTATCCATGCTTACATAATAAGCATCAAAATCGAAGAGTATGGGGCATGCCAGCTCATTCTTCATACTCCTGAGGAACTCTATGGTTCTCAGGTTTTCATTTACCGGAATGATGGCATCTACGTTTTCTGAGAGTTCCCTCAGTTTTTCGGGTTCCTCAGTTATGTCAAAACAGTGAAAACTGTCCACAACGTTGCGTATAAGGGGTTTTGCCCTGCGGTCCACAAGCACAACATTCATGCCTGCCTTATGTGCCAGATAGGTAACCTCAAAACCCTGTAACTTCCCTCCGATGATGCAGATGGTCTTCATATTGCCACCACCGGTACTTCAGCAGGCTTTCCGGTGGATTTTCCTATTATCCTGTTGAAATCAGCCTGGCTTGCAGGTTCCATACCCATGGTCCTGAGACGCTTGACAACACTTTTTGGGTCCCTGTCCCTTTCTTCAAGCTCCCTGTCATAATTGACCACACCTTCCAGTGAGGAATCGGATGGTATTATCGATGTGACAACGTTTGCACCTGCATTAAGGCGGTGGACCATGCCATCAATTCCTTCAAGGTCAAGAGATGCCGGTATGAGCCTGTCCGGGAACATCAGTCTTAGTATTGATATTATCTTCAGTTCTGAGAGACTGGATTCCTGGCTTACTTCCTCAAGGGGGGTCCCATCCTGTGGAACAAAAGTCATAACACGAACCATGTCCGGTTTGTTCTTCTGCATACCTCGCAGGGACTTTATGGTGGAGTCAATGTTATTTCCCACACCTGTGAGTATTCCGTCTTCCACGCAGTATCCGATCTTTTTGGCGAACTGCCTTGCATGCATCCTTTCTTCAAATGACTGTCCCACCCTCAGTTTCTGGTAGAGTTCGCGGTCATGGGTTTCCTGGTACAGAGCTAGGAAGTCAGCTCCATTTTCACGGAGCTTGCTGAGAGTTCTGTCATCCATGACACCGGGAGAGATCATTATGGGTAATCCCATTTCCTCTTTTACTGTTCTCACAATATCAACGAATTTTTCCGGATCATTGTGGAAATAGGGGTCTTCTCCCATGGTCAGGTCAACCATGTGAATACTCTCATTCTTCAGTGCCCTGCAGATATTGCGTATCTCCTCCATATCAAGGCGGTATCGCTGTATATCGTTGCATCTGTTGTAATAACAGAAAGCACAGTTGTTCTTGCAGTATGTTGAGAAGTAAACGAAGCTGTAGAGAAATACTTTGTTTCCAAAGAAATGGTCTCTCACTTTTCTTGCTACATAGTGCAATTTCTGGATATCTTCTTCTTCCGTCAGGGACAGCAGTTCCCTGAGATTTTCATCTGTGAGCTGCTTTCCACTTACTATATCCTGTGCAAACCTGTCGAGGTCCCAGTAATCGATATTCTTTATCATGTTACTGCCTCACAGGTTTATGCTGATTCCGTTGTAGTAGGATTCGGACCTTGCTGCACGCTTGATATTCTTGAAATCGTGCTTTGCCTTCAGAAGTCTCTCAAGGCCAAAACCGGCTCCTATCCATGGTTTGTTCACTCCCCAGTCCATATCCATTGGAATAGGACCTACAACAGCAGATGAGAGTTCCATGTTCTTGTGCATGATATCGATGGTCTCGCCATAGACCATGCAGCTATCTTCCATAATCTCATAATCGATACCAAGGAATTCCAGGAACTCATCTATAATATACTCAAGATTCTCTCTTGTGCACTTGGATCCCATCTGGCAGAAATTGAGCATGGTGAACTCTTCAAGATGGCTGTTCCCGTCTGATTCCTTGCGGTAGCACGGACCTATTTCAAATATCCTTACAGGATCAGGAAGTACGTTATCGAACTTTCGCAGGTGGTTGTACAAACCGGGTGCCAGCATGGGACGCAGGCACATGTTGTCATCGACCCTGAATATTTGCTCGGATAATTTTTTGTCCTCGCCGACTCCTATTCTTTCCATATATTCAAAGGGAATGAGTATGGGTGATTTTACCTCAAGGAAGCCCATGTCCACGAAGAATTCTGTTATCGTTCTCTCAAGCTTTCCAAGAAGGTTTTCACGGCTGTTTTCGTACACTTCTCTGATGTCCTTTTTCCTTTCAGTCTGAAGTATAGATTCCAGTTCGCCAAAAGAACGCTTCTCCTTTGAGAATGATATCATCTCTCCAGGTCCGAGAAGTGAGAGTATCCTGGTCTTTTGTGAGGATGTGAACTCCGTTTTCTTCGACTTTACTTGCGGCTGGAAAGTCTTATTAGGTTTAGAGGGGCTGGAACTGCTCTTACTTTGCTTCGGAGCTGAACTGTGGTTGGTGGAACTATTAGCAGTTGTTCCAGCCCTTTGTTCATTATGAATGTGAGAAGGAGTGTTTGTTTTTATTTCCGGTTTGTTTATTGTTGCTGGTATTTCTTGTTTTACCGGCTTTTCAGGCTCTAAACGGAAAGAGCGAACAATTTTTATTTCAGATTCATCCTTTCTGGAGATCTTCTTTGAAAATTCCCTGATCCTGTCTTCTGACAGACGACAGCGCTTACAGGGCTTCTGGAATTTGTGATTCCTGAGTGACCTTGCGGATCGGCTTGATCTTGAATTGCGTACGGTGATTACTTCCCCGCAATCCATTTCTATTCGTATATATTTCTGGGATGTTTCACACTTTTGTATCCCATGAAGGTGTCCGTTGCGTGACACCCATAAACCGTTTTTGCTAATAAGTGTATCAAGTGGTTTCTTTTCCATGCTAACAGCTCCTGGATTATGACCTTTTTTCGTACTAATTCCTAGAATCCCAGGTAAGTTAGTATCCAATTGTGGTTCTTGTTGTTGAATGTCATTTCTTTGCTTCCTTTGATTGATAGCGATTTGATCTTGTCTCCTATTGGTACTCTGTATCAACTAAAGACAGGTTCTATGTTAGTAATCGACATATATATATATTATCCATAAACTGCAGTACTTATAGTTTGTGTTTGCAAGTGACAGTGCTAGCATATATACTTTCCGCAACAACAGTTATATTTTTAATAAGTTTATGACACTTACCCTTATCTCTGCTTATGGATGTAGATTCATTATTAAAGAGATACCTTCCAGTAAAACAGAGTAATATATAGTATAATTTGATGATATTATTGACATGACATGTGAATTATCATGGGGTATGATAATTTTGTAATACCTATACTTTCATAAAAATTACTTGTTTTAAGTAAATAATCATACATCTCAGCAAAGGTACTGATTTTTGGGGAAGTGCAGGAATACCGACCCGTATCCCTGCCTATGGATATAGACCCTTTATTAAGGGATACTTTCCAGTAGAACAGAATAATATATAGCATGATTTGGTGTTATTATTTGCATGACATGTGAATTGTCATGAGGTATGAGAATTAGTTATCTCTAAACGAACATGAAGATAAAGTACTTCAAAGAAAACTTACCGTATTCTGAAATAAAAAGTCAAAATATTCCTGTTTATTCCAGCATTTTCTATTTATCATGGTGATTTTCCATCTGATACTTATATAGTGCTATTTCAATTGCTGTTCGCAGGTCGTCTTCTTCAAAGGGCTTTAAAATATATCCATAAGGTTCTGTCTGTTTAGCTCTTTTAAGTGTTTCATCGTCTGAATGAGCAGTAAGATATATTATTGGTATATTGAACCTTTCCCGAATCGTCTGAGCTGCTTGAATTCCATCCATATCTCCTTTTAGTCTGATGTCCATTATCACAAGATCCGGAAGAAACCCTTCAGCTTTGTTAATTGCTTCTATCCCGGATGATGCAACACTGGGAATCTGATATCCGAGTTTTTTCAATCTTTTCTTAAGCTCCAGAGCAACAATATTTTCATCCTCAACAACTAGTATCTTTGCACTACTAATCTCTATTTCTTCCATTTTATTTCCTCTCTGCAAAATTAATGATAAATTCTGTTCCGTGAATTGAGTTCAGTTCAATGGTACCATCGATCTGGTCAACCAGCGTGGTCACAAGCTGTAAACCTAGAGATTCAGTATTTCTGTAATCTATATCAGGGGAGATACCAATTCCATTATCTTTTATTTTCAATAAAAAATCATTTTTCAGAACTTTGAGTTCCACACTTATTTCCCCTTCTTTCATTCCAGGGAAAGCATGTTTTAGTGAGTTTGAAACAAGTTCATTGATTATCATACCAAGTGGAACAGCTGTATCAACATTCAGATAAACATCCTCGATTTTTGAAACAAGCTTAATATCTTTCTTTTCACTTCCGCATGATCTGGATAGATAATTCATCAATTTCTCCGTGTAATCAGAAAAATCAATACTTGTCATATCCTTGGATTGGTACAATTCTTCATGTATCAGAGCCATTGAACGTACACGGTTGCGACTATCCATAAAGGCCTCTATTACGTCCTGCTCCTCGAAATTATCAGATGCAAGATAGAGTAGGCTTGATATTACCTGTAAATTGTTCTTAACACGGTGATGTATTTCTTTCTTGCGTATGTTCTCTGCCTGAAAAAGTGCTTCTTCTACCTTTTTACGTTCAGTTACATCCAGAATGATTCCCTGCAATGTGATCCTGCCGTAATTATCACGTCTTATGAACGTTCTTTCATCTACCCATCTTACATCGCCTGATTTGGTGTATATTCTATATTCGTAGTTCAGTTGAGCATCCTTTTTCATATAATAATTGGAGATATGCAAATGTGTTCTTTCACTATCATCCGGGTGTATGATGTCAGCATACTTGATAGTGTTCGATGTGAAATCTTCTACAGTGTAGCCAAGTTTTGTGATATTGTCTGAAACGAATTCCACTGGCCAGTCAGTTTCTGTCTTCCATTTGAAGACTATAACGGGACTGTTATTGATTATGCTCTCCATTTCTTCTTTAAGCTCATTAGAATGCTTAAGTTCATCAGCATATTTTTTGAGTTCTTTTTCCGTCTGTTTTCTTTTACTGATATCTCTTGCAATGGTAATAACTGCTTTATACCCATCAAACTTTATCATCCGGCTACTCAATTCTACTGGAAAGATAGTACCATCTTTTCTCATGTGGACTGTTTCCAATAGGTTGCTTTTGATCTTACATAGCTCTTTTAGAACTTTAAGAAAATCCTTTCCACGGTTGGAAGCATCAATATCCATGTGTGTCAGAGAAAGGAATTCATCGTGGGAATATCCCATTCTTGAACATGCGACCTCATTTACTTCCAGGATATTTCCTTGCATATCAGTAAGATATATTGCATCATTTGGACTTTCAAACAAAGTCCTGAATTTTCTTTCAGAATCTCTCAGAGCCTTCTCAGCTTTTTTTTGCTCGTGAATAGCCAGATCTAACGAGTTTCTTGTTTCTTCAATTCCGTAAGTGAGGATATTGAAATCACCTTCGCCATGAATCTGAACATTGCGGGAAAAATCATTGTTCTGTATAGCAGTAAGTACACTGTTGGAATCTGCAATAATATTGTTCAGTGAATCTGCAAAATTATCCAATGTATCTCCAAGCTGCTTGAATTCTCCTTTTAGTTCCAGTTCGGTACGTGCTCCAAGTTCTCCTTTTGCAAGGGCATTTGTAACTCTGATAGATTCCCGTATCGGTGCTATCACAGCGTCCAGGATCATATTAAGTCCGATTGGAATTTCTTTGAAGTCTTTCTCTACATTTGTTTTTGCTCTTGTATCCAATTTACCGTCAACTGCATCCTGAGCAATATTTCTAAAGTTCTTGACTATTTCATCAATAGGAGAAGTTATCGATGTTGCTATCAGATAAGAGACAAGGCCCATAAAACATATTGAAATAATAGATATAATGACCAGACTGTTTCTAAGCTTGGTGACCCCGGCAAACATCTCTTCTTTTGGGACCACAAGCACAAAAGAATAGTTACCTGTCCTTACAGGTTCGTAGAACATTATTACTTCTTCGCCTGTCACAGGATCGATAGTTTCAACACTTCCTCCCTTTCCATTTTTGATATCCTCTGCTGCAGATGATATTTCAGGAATGTCAAAATCGTAAAGAGTATGAGTGCCTATTCCCTCTTTGTATTCAGGATGAGATACCAGAATACCGGTATTTCCTGTAACAAATGCGTAGCCTGTGTCAAAGGCTTTTATCTCACTTACCACATCATCAATATAATCAAGAGATACATCAACACCTGCAACACCTATGAATTCATCATCTTTAAGGATAGGTACATCGTAGCTTACCATGAAGATACCCTGATAAAAATAAGGTTCTGTAACAATATCTTCATGTGTTATTTTAGGAAGCTGATAGTAATCCTGGGTGTCATAGTTTACCAGGGGTTCAATTCCTATTTCTCCCTGGATAGTATTCCAGTAAGGTACGAACCTCCCGGTGGAATCATGGTCTGGAGAATTGATATATTCATTGTCCTTTCCATCGAAGGCATTTGGTTCGTATCCTACATAAACTCCTGTAAGAGAAGGATATGTTTCAAGAACATTTTTGAGAATATTATTTACTTCTTCCCTGTCAGCAGTCGTATACATTTCCATTGTTTTGGCAATGGTCTGTGCAATAGCCATATTTGCCTTCATATCTCCATCGAACTGATTTGCATAGTCCCTTGCCATTTCCACGGATTGAAGGTATGCCAGTTCTTTTTGTTGTGCTGTCACGGTTGTGATACTGACGGCAGTTGAAACAATAAGTACCAAAAAAACGCTAACTACTATGTATATGATCAATTTAGCTTTTATTGGCATTTCATTCTGTTTCACTCACACACCTTCTCATATGTATCCATTAATATGTAGCAAATTATATCAGCCTTCAAATGTTGAGATTTCATTTGCCATTTTTTGGTAATATCCGAACAGTTCTTCTCCCCAGTTTAGAGAACTCCGGGAAAAACTCATTATATCCCGGTGGTCGTATCTTCCATGGGTACTGAAAAAAATGCCAGAGAACAAGTTATCCGTAACTATGATTGATGGAGGAAGTAATTCTTTTTTGTAAAGGAACAATTCAATATTTTGAGACTGTTGTAGTTTTTCCAGCTCTTCCTGTCTGTCCTTTTTCATTCTTTCAAATACAGACTCAGTTAGGACAATTGATATTTTAGTTCCGTTTTCTGCAAGTCCACTGTAAAGTGGTGGATAAAATGGATGGTAGATCGAAAAAACAGAATGTACATGTTTTGATTTCAGAAGAGATGTCGTAAATTCTGCGGAAGGTTCAAACATGTCGTTCAATTCTGGTTCTGCAATTATGCAGTTCTCTATTTCCCCCATTCTGTCCAGCAGATATTGTGGTATTGAATTCAAGTCCCTTTTAACCCAATAATCCGTATCCTTTGCAAAGAGGTTTAAAATACCATCTAATGGTTTTACACTCTCTGCTATAAGTTTTCCAATATCTGACAGCTCATATATTCCTTCAGAGTTATGAAGCAGTTGTTCTTCCTTGAGTTCCTTTAGAGGAAGTATCAATGAACGCCAGGCAACACCAAACGCTTTCTTCAATTCCTCAGGGTCCTTCGGACCGTCCAGCAATAACAACAGTATTTTTCTTCTTTTTTCAGAGAACCAGATTGTTTCAGTTAGCGATGATTCCATTATATACACACCTGAAAATCTATCACTTATTCAACCTCTTTTATTTGATAGAGCTTTTTTGAATTATTTCTATAATAGTCAAATAAATCATGACACCACTTTAAAGAACTGTCATCAAAACTGATGATATCCCTGTGATCATACCTTTCCTCATCATTGAAAAGGCAAATATAACAAAACCAATCGGTCACAGTTATCATTGGTATTTTAGGTTTCTCTTTGCAAAGGAAAATGGTTGTGTTTTCCATTTCAATTAGTTCATTGAATTGCTTAAGGTACTCTTTTCTTATCTTTTCCAAAGCCGGTTCTGATAGGAAAAGTGATATGTCAGCTCCGGATTCAGATGCTTTCAAATAAAGAGATATGAATTCCGGATGAAGGTATGAAACAAAAGTAGTGATAGTTTTCGATTTAGGAATATTATCCACAAATTCTCTGGGGAGTTCAAACATGTGGTTAATGTCAGGTTCGATCAAGAAATAATGTCCAAGGTCTCTTATTCTACTGAAAAGGTGGGCAGGTATTGCATCAAAATTCCTGCTTGTCCAGAAGTCTTTGTTCTCTTCGACGATCCTTGATGTTTCAAGAAATGGTAGCATGTTTTTTACAATTATTTTTCCTATGACAGTCAAACAGAAATCATCTCGTTCCTGTTTTATAAGGTTTTCATTCTTCAATGTCTTTATCTGGGGCATTATTGACCGTGTTGTGACATTGAGTGATTTTTTTATTTGTTCTATGTCCCGTTCCCCTTCATTTAATAGTAATAACAAATTCTTCCTTTTTTCAGAAAACCAAACAGTGTTTATCAGTGACGTTTTCATAATCATACTATTCCCACTTCTGCTGTAATATTCCTATATTCGGGGACATTTGATTGTCAGTTACCTTAAACCCGTTGGTCAAAGATTTCATTCATTAATACAAGTGCTTTTTTGCACTACTAATAACGTTTTGATCTAACATTATATTAATTTAATTTATATGTAAATTCATATTGGTGTTTACAATTCACAAGCTACGTGACAATTAACATAACATATGCAAATCATCAAGCCTTTTTAGAAATCAGTCAGAAACTGAAATTATCATACTCTTTTTGAAGTAATAATTAGGGTTCCGTGTATCATAATTGTTGAAATATAGGTACGCATCATGCTATATATTGTCAGATATTTCCATTATATGCAGTAGTTATCCAATCGGATAGCTTTCACCGATAGTTGTTTACAAAAATTGCACCGGGTAGTTGCAATGCTGTAAAATCAACTATCTCAGACTATGTAGTAAAGCATACAAGGTGTATTTTAATGGGAAAACAAGAAATTTTAGATAAACTCAGAGATGCTATAGTTTTGCAGGATATCAACGGCTGTGCTGCAGCCACCCAGGAAGCTGTGGATGCAGGTATCAGTGCTGTTGAAGCGATAGAAGGCGGCCTTTCGGTAGGTATGAAGATCATAGGAGATAAGTTTGAAGCAGCAGAGATCTATCTTCCACAGATCATGATGTCTGCAAAGGCTATGAATGCTGCAATGGAGATTCTTACCCCTATACTTGCAGATGAAAAGACCGGAGAAGGCGTTGGAACAGCTATCACTTTTGTACAGGAAGGTGACATCCACGACATTGGTCACCGTTTAGTTTCAACCATGCTTGGTGCAAATGGTTTCAAGATAGTGGATCTTGGTGTTGATGTACCAAATGATACCATATTAGCTGAAGTCAAAAAGCTTCAGGGTAACAAAGTAATCCTTGTGGGATCCGCACTCATGACCACATCCATGCTGGGTCAGAAAGACACAGTGGAAGCTCTTGTAGAAGAAAACCTCAGAGATTCTGTAAAGATCATGTTCGGTGGTGCACCTGTTTCAGATGGATGGATAGCAGAGATCGGAGCAGACGCAACAGCAGAGAATGCAGCAGATGCAGCACGTGTAGCATTAGGACTCATGAAATAAGGGGGTATATAAAATGACATTTTCAAGATCATTAGATTGCTATGAATTCTACGAGCGTGCAAAGAAGGGACAGAAAGTTACCCAGGATGACTGGGACCTTATGACAATCCCTATGAAGGCAATGGAGCTCAAACAGAAATATAACCTTGATTTCAAGAACGAGTTCGTTCCTACTGACAAGGACATGATGGAAAACCTGTTCAAAGCAGGTTTCGAGATGTTACTTGACTGTGGTATCTTCTGTACCGACACAAGCCGTGTAGTAAAATACACAGAAGATGAGATCTGGGACGCAATCAACAACGTCCAGAAGGAATTCACAATCGGAACCGGCAGAGACGCTGTAAGGGTCCAGAAGAGAAGTGTTGGCGACAAGAGAAAGCCAATAGTTCAGGGTGGTCCAACAGGTTCCCCAATTTCTGAGGACATGTTCATGCCAGTTCACATGAGCTACGCTCTTGAGAAAGAGGTCGATACAATTGTCAACGGTGTCATGATGACAGTCCGTGGCAAACCACCAATACCAAAGAGCCCATACGAAGTTCTTGCAGCCAAGACCGAAACAAGGCTGATCAAGACCGCAGCTGCAATGGCCGGAAGGCCAGGCATGGGCATATAGGGACCAGAGACTTCCCTGTCCGCTCAGGGAAATATCTCTGCTGACTGTGCCGGTGGCATGGTTTGCAGTGACAGTCACGAAGTATCACAGCTCAACGAGCTTAAGATCGACCTTGACGCAATTTGTGTAATGGCCCACTATCAGGGTAACAGTGACATCATCATGGATGAGCAGATGCCTATCTTTGGTGGCTATGCCGGCGGCATAGAAGAAACTGCTATCGTTGATATCGCAACCCACATCAATGCATTTGTAATGAGCAATGCAAGCTGGCACCTTGACGGTCCGGTCCACATCCGCTGGGGATCAACCAACACTCGTGAGACCCTCATGATCGCAGGATGGACATGTGCAACCATCTCAGAATTCACAAACATAATCTCAGGTAACCAGTACTATCCATGTGCAGGTCCATGTACCGAGATGTGTCTGCTTGAAGCATCTGCTCAGTCCATAACTGACACAGCATCTGGCCGTGAGATCCTCTCCGGTGTGGCAGCTGCAAAGGGTGTTGTCCAGGACAAGACCACAGGTATGGAAGCAAGAATGATGGGAGAAGTCGCAAGGGCAACAGCAGGAATGGACATTTCCGAGGTCAACAAGGTCCTTGATGCTCTTGTAAGCTCTTATGAAGGCAACTATGCAAAAGCACCAGAAGGTAAGACCTTCCAGGAATGTTATGATATTGCTACCGTAACGCCAACTGATGAGTACATGAAGGTCTACGACGGCGCACGTAAGAAACTGGAAGAACTTGGATTGGTTTTCTAATCCATTATTTGGAAGAGTTCGCCAGCGAAGAGTATCGCTGGCATTTTTTATTGAACTAACTAAGAATAATTATGTGTAAGAAAGGAGGTTTTCCAATGGATGCATATTGGACGATCATTAACGGGATAATATATTTGCTGGCCTTTGCGTTGATCGGATGGGTCTTGCTTGATGCAAGCAAAACATCCAAAAAATTAAAGAGGTGATGATTTGACTGATGAAGTGACAGAATCGCCAGGACTCGTCAAGACCCTCAGGCCCTATCACGTATGGGCATTGGGAGTGGGGATAGTTCTTGTAGGCGAGTTCATGGGGTGGAATTTCACTGTGGCAAAGGGAGGAATTCTGGGTGCACTGCTTGCAATGCTTGTTGCAGGAACAATGTACGTGATCATCTCTTTGTGTGCAAGTGAACTGGGATCCGCGACAAAATTGGCAGGGGGTCCTTATGACTGGGCACGTTTGTTCGTTGGACCAGGTGCAGCAGCAAGTGTAGGTCTTGCAGTATATATGGAATACATAGCCCTGGAAGCTGCAGATGCTATTGTTGTTGCCTTTATAGCACAAGAGATATTCCCTGAATTGCAGGTATTCCCTGTAACATTATTGGTAATAGCAACACTTACGTTCATTAATTACAGAGGTGTCGTAGCTGCATTAACGCTTAACTTCTTTATGACTGCTATCGCTTTCCTTGCAATTATATTGTTCTTCTTCTCAGGAACATTCGGTGGTGTATTTGAGCTTCATCCGGAGAACCTTTTCCATGGAGCAATGCCAAATGGAATGATAGGTCTGTTTGCAGCTTTGCAGTTTGGTCCGTGGTTCTTCCTGGGAATAGAAGGAGCAGCCATGTGTGCTGAGGAGTGTAAACATCCTTCAAGGGCAGTACCTCTTGGACAACAGGCAGGAATGATCACACTTCTTGTCGGAGCAGCAATGACGCTCTTCATATGTGCAAGTCTGCTTCCTTCCAATATACCTGCAGAAGGTCTTGGAGTTTCAGTTTATCCGCTGTTTGAAGCTGCGCAGACCAGTGGCGTGTATTTCCTGATTGCTCTTTTGGGACTTGGAACATTGCTGACATGCCTTTCCAGTGCAAATGGATGTGTTTGTGACTCCTCAAGGTCATGGTTTGCTCTTTCAAGAGATCATTTTGTGTCCAATTGGTTCGCTTCAGTGCACCCAAGGTATCAGACACCCTATAAGGCAGTTATTTTCACAATGCCTATTGCAATAGCTTTTGCATTCAGTGGTTATCTGGATCAGGTCATTACCTTCTCTATTGTATCCGGGTTGCTTTGCTATGTTTTGATACCATTCTCTCTGATACGTTTCAGAAAAATGTTCCCAACACACATTAACAAGGTGCGACCATTCGTGAGCCCGCTACAACCATGGATATCTTACTTTGCAATGGCAATAGCTATCACTATCATGTCCACGCTATTCTGGGGATATAGATACAATCTTATCTTTGCCCTGGTCTTCTATCTGATCGCATACTTCTATTTCCACAACAGGCACAAGAAGCATCAGAAAGACTTCGATTGGAAAAGGGAAATGGGATGGCCAAACCCAAGTCATCATATTGAAAAGGAGTGATATGAATGGATGGAATTAACGAAGCAAAATATAAGGGGGCATTCGCAAAGGACACATATTTGATAGCAGGTGCGATAGCATTGCTGATCATTATAGAGGGTTATGTGGTCTATAACGTATTGTCCCTGGCAGGTCCTGCAGTTTCCTCTTCAATTATAGGAATCTATGTCCTGTTCTTTGGATTGGTAGTGGGAATTGAGATCATAGGTTACTGGCAGGTACGCCACTCAATTAAGCAACATATGTTCGATTTCAAATACTACGATTGAGGTTGCTAATATGAATGAAGATACGAAGAAACAAAGCTGGATGATGGAGGCATTTGATATTATATTCATATTCATACTTGCCTTCATCTGCCTGGTGGTACCCACACAAATACAAGGTTCAGTGCTTGTCGGATGGACAGAAACCGGTGCCATTCAATTCTTGTGGGATCCGGTAGGCTTTTTCAGCTTACTGGCAGTTATAATTGCATTCTTTGTAATTATGTTATACCACTCGGTAAGCCACTATAAGTTTTAGAGAAGCATGTCAGTGGGAACACTGACATTTACCTTTTTAGACTGAGATGCCTATTTGAAAAAATATAATGTATCAGGTGAAATTTATGATATCAGATATCAATGTTCAACGAGCAAAGGATAATCAAAACCTTACTGACATGGAAAAAAAACATGTTCCTGTCATTGAAGCTCCTGTGGAGGTAACAGCAGGTGAGCCTTTTGAGGTAAAAGTTACGATTGGGGATATTGCTCATGTGATGGAAGAGGATCATTACATCCAATGGGTAGAATTACACATAAATGGTGATTTTGTCGGGAAAAAGGAATTAAAACCAACAGACGGAAAAGCTGAAGCAGTTTTTACAGTGGTTGGAACTGAGGATATGATCTCTGCACGTGAGATAATGAACTGCAGAATTCATGGATTTGGTGTATGTGGTACTTGTGGTACCCGATCAGCCATTGTGATATTAAGAGCTGTTGAAAGCTGCAACGTACATGGCCTATGGGAGGGTTCAGCGGGAATTGAAATAACTTCTGCAATTTCAAAACCTGGAAAAAAGTGTAGGTGGGGACCAGAATTATAGTTCTGAGGCTCAACTTTTATTTTCAGGAGTTTTAATTTATGACAGAATATACCCCAAAAGAAAGGTTAGCACGTGCATTAACCGGTCAAGCAGTTGACAGGATGCCTGCTGTCTCAGTCACCCAGACAGGAACAGTAGAGCAGATGGAAGCCTGTGGTGCTTTTTGGCCAGAAGCCAATGATGATGCTGAAAAAATGGCAGCACTTGCAGAAGCTGGACATACAGTCGTTGGATTTGAAGCTGTCCGTGTGCCTTTCGATATAACTGCGGAAGCTGAGTTCTTCGGATGTGAGATCAAAGCCGGTACTCAGGAGCAGCAGCCATCCGTTGTCGGTCATGTTGTAAAGACCGTTGAGGACATCTCAAAACTCGAAGGTTATAGCCTTGACCACGGTAGGATCGGTGTTGTTTGTGACGCTATAAAGATCCTTGCAGCCAAGTACGGTGACAAACTTCCTATTATGGGAAGCATGATCGGTCCTTTTTCCCTTGCTCAGCATATCAACGGTGATGATTGGTTCATGGCTATTTTCACAGACGAGGCATTTGGCCTTGCACTAATGGAGTTCACAACCGGGTTCAATATTGCATACGCAAAGAAAATGGTGGAGAACGGTGCTGATACAATGGTCATCATCGACCCAACGGCAAGTGCCCAGCTAATTGGTGCTGAGTTCTACCAGAAATTCGTGGTACCTTATCACAAGAGGATCTGTGATGCCATGCGTGAGCTCAATGTAACCACTGTTCTGCACATCTGTGGTGATACCACCCAGGGTCTTGCACTCATGGAATCATCCGGTGTGGATGGCATTAGTGTCGATCAGAATGTAGATGTTGCAACAGCTGTGAGTAAGGTTGACAAAGCTGTGATCGTGGGTAATCTTGATCCTGTTAATATGCTCTGGAACAGGACACCTGAGGATATCAGGGAAGAGTCACAGAAGGTACTGGATGCAGGAATTGGTTTGCTGGCACCTGGATGTGGTATTGTTAGCAAGACTCCTACCGAGAACCTTCAGGCAATGGTAAAGATGGCAAAGAACCACAAATACTGAAACAATCAAAAAATCATTCATTTCTCCGGGTCGAATCCTTTCAATGAGTAGTCCCTTTCCCGGAGACTCTTTTTTATTATAAAGTTAGAGCATCAACCAGCCTGAGAATCATGATGCAGTAATATTCTGGTAATGATGTTGTAATTCTGAATATCAATCCTTCTAAATTATTACTTTAAAACCAATTCTGTGGAGCTTGGTCTTCTGTCTTTCTTCTTACTTTGGGGCAGCTGATATTCTATTTATGATTTCTTTCTTGGGTAAATTGAAAATTATTTGTTCTTCTATACTGGATTTCACCAATCTGCCATCTTAACTTAACAGGATCAGTATGCAATATATGCAAAATTATAAATAATATAAAGTCAGTACAAAGATGCCGGTTACTATATAGCCGGATGAAAAACAATCAAAACTAAAAGGAGAACATAGTTATGTCTGAAAAATTAGAAGACCGAGTATTTACTGCATCACCATTACCACCTGTATTGCATGGAGTCAGATTGAGAGACGTAAAAACTCCAAATAAAGCACATGTATCCTGTACAGAATAAAAGTTATTTTTTCGTAACCATTTAAAACTCTAATTGAAGTGATAGGGATGGATAAGTTCATCCCTACAATTAGAGGTAGATTCCACTATTTTGTTGCAGAAAAACAGGTCTGCTGATTACAACTTTTTTTCTTACACTAAACTTCTACTAAAAAAGTATCAGCTTTTATCGACCACTTTTAATCCATTTTTTATAGTAATCGAAGAGTTCCCTGCTACATTGCTGCCAAAGCTCATGAGTATTTTACGATTGTACTGTCTCTACTCACAAGGGTTGCAAAGCCTGTCATCTCACTTGAGATCCTTAGTTCTATGGTGTCAAAGTCATTGAACTTCTCTAGATCCTCTGCAAAATCCTGTTCTATTCTCATAGACGGAATCGGTTAAGATAAGTGAGATAGCGATTTCCTTGCTCAGCATATCAACGGTGATGATTGGTTGATGGCTATTTTCACAGATGAGTATTTAGCCTCGTACTTATGGAGTTGACAACTGATTTCAATCTTACATATGCAAAGGATCATGCCTGTTGATTAATATACGGCTCTTTTTTACACTTTTAAATGGACTATATTAGTACACAGATAACTTTAAATAGAGGCAACCAGAAGCCGTTGTTCGAAAAACTTAAATAGTATACTTGAAGGCAACTTATATATCTATCGTTAATCCATGCTATCTCTATTGTTTTAAAAATTATGAGTTGGTAGAATGAGCAATAAAAAAGATGGTACACAACCTGGTATTGACTGGGAGCATGGTGCCCAGTGCAGTAAAGTAATATGTGATCCACAGGAACTTGAAAGGACGATCGACTGGAAGCAGGGACTCGCAATAGCATTAGGCGTTCCTTTATTGATCCTGCCTTCCATAGGATATCTGACAAGCTATGTCTGGTCTTTTGCAATAGTTATCTGGGGAGCTACGGTTCTTCTTGGATTCTTACAGAACTTCGCATTCGGAGAATTGGCAACAGTATTCCCGAAAGCCTCAGGCCTTCCTGGTTATACACAGACCGTCTTCGGTTCTGATAAAGACAAGAACAACAAAGGAAAATTCAAATTTGGTAAGTTCATAGGCGGTTTCAGTGCATGGAGTTACTGGTTCGGATGGAGTCCTGTCCTTGCCATCTATGCCATACTGATTTCAAGCTATATTCAGGGAATGGTGCCTTCACTTGCCGGTATCAACTCGACACTTCTAGCACTTGTTGTAGGAGGTTTCATTTTTGGTTCCCTTGCGATCATCAATTCAAAGGGACTCAAGAACGGTGCAGCAGCCGGATTTATTTTAGCTGCAATCTCTTTAATCCCACTTCTGGTCATCACCATCGCCCCATTCTTCACAGGCGATTTCCAGATGGTCAATATCACAAGTTCATGGTTCCCAACAGACTGGAGCTGGGACTGGGAACACATACTAATTCTTCTCGGACTTCTTGCAATGGCTGAATGGAGTGCTGCTGCATGGGAGACCGCCGCGATCTATGGTCCTGAATATAAGAAGCCAAGCAGCGATGTTCCAAAAGCCCTGCTGGTCTGTGGAGCTATTTGCCTTGTCCTCTATGTGCTGGTACAGACATCTGTTATCGGTGCTCTTGGAGTTGACGGAGTTCTTGCAGAGCCTATCTCCCCGATGCTTCCATTGGCAAATATGTCACTTGGTCCGATAGGTGCTTCCATTTCAATAGTGATGCTGATAGGTGCAATGCTTCTGATTATCCAGACAGCTTTCCTTTCATCTGCACGTTCTATATATTCAATGTCAGTTGAAGGTAACCTGCCATCATTCTTGAGCAAGCTTAACTCCCACGGACACCCAATGAACGCAATGATCGTTGATGCTCTTTTCAACATGTTCCTTATTCTTCTTGGAACTCCGACAGCAATTCTTGCTGCTTCTGCAATTGGTTACATCTGTGCTAACGGTATAAGTCTTTACACCTATGTGAAAGTCAGGAATGATCCGGAATTCTCAAAACTTGAAAGACCTTTCAAGGCTCCAAGAGGATGGAAAAAAGTGGCTCTTGCAACCACTATCCTGAACACACCATTCTTCCTGATAGGTATCGTCTATCTCAACAGTCTTGAACTCGGATGGGCAACAACAGGTGTCGGTTTCTTCATGCTCTGTCTCTTTATTCCTCTATGGTTCTACTCACAGAGGGAGGCCAGGAACAGAGTGCCTGCTATGCATGCAGAACGCAGGGAACATGGTATATTTGAGCCTGAACCGGTTCCTTTAGAAGACTAAAATAAAATATGATGAGTAACACCGAGTCCTGATATTTTGGTATCAGGATTCCCTTTGTTTTTTTTGATGCTAAAAAATATGAGGATGATCTTGATTAGATCGTTCGCAGGATAAGTATCAGCTCTTGTCGACTACTTCTGATCTCTCTTTATAGTAATCGAACAGTTCCCTGCTCCATTGCAGAGCATTGCTGTCAAAGCTCATGAGTATCGTGTGATCGTACTGTCCCTGATTGTTGAAGAAACACAGGAAAAGAAAACGGTCTGTGCTTACAAGGGTTGCCAATCCGGTCATTTCACTTGATACTCTCAGTTCTGTGGTATCAAAGCTGTTGAACTTCTCAATATCATCTGCAAAATCCTGTTGCATTCTCTCATAGACAGAATCTGTGAAAATAAGTGAGATATCAATTCCCTTTTCAGCCAGTCTGGAGTACATAGCAGGGTATTCAGGATGGAAGTAGGCATTAAAAGCCATAATGTATTCGGATTTGGCTATGTTCTCAGTGAATTCCTTGGGGAATTCAAACAGGTAATTCAGGTCAGGTTCTATAATAAGACAATTACCAAGCTCACCGAATCTTTTCAACAGTGACTTTGGTATTCCGTTAAGGTTGCGGTTCTGCCAGTAATCATTGTTCTCCTCGAAAACTTCCACTACATTCAACAATGGGAGCATGTTCTCAACAAGCACCTCTCCCATATTGGTCAGGATATAGTAGTCTCCGTTCTGTATGACAAGCCCATGCTCCTTGAGTATCTTTATCTGGGGGATAAGGGCAGTGGAAGTCACATTGAGACTTGTTTTTATCTCCTCACGACTCTTCTGTCCTTCAATAAGAAGTAAAAGGACATTCTTTCGTTTTTCAGAATTGAGGATGACATCTATCAGGGAACTTTTCATTTAGACCAACCGTTTGCATTTTTCACATAGACATCTTATATAATAATGGATTGCTTATGTAATATAAACAGGTATTCATTCATCACTTACCGGCTTGTTCATCCCGAACCTGTAAAGTGCTATCTCGATATTGCTTTTCAGGTCATTTGCCTTGAAAGGCTTCACAATATAACCGTAAGGCTCTGTCTTCTTTGCCCTTTCAAGTACCTTGTCATCAGAGTATGCTGTGAGGAATATTATCGGAATATCAAAATGCTTGCGGATCTCTTCAGCGGTCTGTATCCCATCCATATCTCCTTTCAGTCTTACATCCATGAGAATAAGGTCCGGGAAAGTTATCTCTGCCATCTTGATAGCTTCCTCTCCGGTCGTGGCCAGTGCCGGGACCGTGTACCCAAAACTCTTGAGCTTCTTCTTTATGTTCAAAGCAATTATGCTTTCATCTTCTACTACTAATATCTTAATATCCTTTGCCTCTTCCATCCTTATCGCCTGTCAATGACCTGTCATAATAGTTGTTAAATTAATTGAGTCTGATCCTGAATTTAGTACCCTCGCTTCTGTCGAGTTCTATAATACCGTTTATCTGGGATGCCAATGTCGTTACAAGTTGTAACCCAAGTGAATCTGTTGCAGTGAAGTCGATATCTTCAGGGAATCCCACACCGGTATCACCTACTGTCAACGTCAGCTTTCCATCTGTAAGGTCAAGATCAACGAATATCTTCCCTTCCTCTCCGGGTTTGAATGCATGTTTCAGTGAGTTGGAAACAAGTTCGTTGACTATCATTCCCAATGGGATCGCAGTGTCCATATCAATGAAAACAATATCAAGGTCAAGTTTTACTTTGATATTCTCTTTTTCTATCATATATGAATAGGATAACTCGTTAACAAGTTTCATCAGGTAATCTGAGAAGTCGATACTTTCCATATCCTGTGACTTGTAGAGCTCTTCGTGTACAAGTGCCATTGAGATCACTCGGTTCTGGCTCTCCCTGAAGGCTTCGATAACCGTATCATCATTGAACTTCTCAGATTCAAGGTCAAGCAAGCTTGAAATGACCTGAAGATTGTTCTTGATACGATGGTGTATCTCCTTCTTACGTACCTCTTCCAGTTTCTTGCGTTCATCCATGATCTGGGCAAGAGTGATTCTTGTTTCTTCGATACCTTCTGTAAGAATACCAAAGTCACCTTCACCATGAACCTCTATCTTCTGTGAGAAATCATTATGCTGGAATGCAGTAAGTACCCTATTGGAGTCCTCTATCATGGTATCTAGGGATTCTGCGAAATTGTCCAGTGTGTCTGAAAGCTGCTTGAACTCTCCCTTAGCTTCCATCTTTGACCTTTCTGAAAGTTTTCCATGCGAAAGGGAGGTTGTGAGGTTAATAGTATCGTGGATCGGGTTGATCACTGCATCAAGGATCTCGTTCAAGCCTATGGGTATTTCCTTGAAGTCTTCCTCAACATCCGTTTTTGCTCTGGAATAGAGCCTGCCCATTACCGCATCCTTTGATATCTTCTTGAAATCGTAGACGATTTCTTTGATCGTGTTCGTAAATGAGAGTGCTATGAGATAGGAGAACCCTCCCATGAAAATAATAGCTACAAATGATATCATCATCAGTTTGTGAGTGAGGTTTTGCACACCTGCAAATATCTCATCCCGTGGGACCACAAGTATAAAAGAGAAGCCACCTGCTTCAACCGGTTCGTAGAACATGACCACATCTTCACCGGTATTGGAATCCACTGTTTCGAGATGCCCACTGTTTCCATTGTATATATCATCGGCTATCAGTGAATAATCATCTATTCCCAGGTCATAGAGTGTCTTCTTGCCGATCCAGTCCTTGTTATATGGGTATGTTACAAGCACTCCTTCCCTGTCCACAACAAAAGCGTATCCTGTCTCGAATGCCTGCACATCGCCGATATCTTCATCAAGATAGTTGAGTGAAACATCTACTCCGGATATTCCAACAAATTCATCATCTTTCATTATCGGGGCAACATAGCTCACAATGAAGAGCTTTTCATAGAAGTAAGGCTCAGTGATGATGTTCTCTTTTGTATCTTTTGGACCCTGGTAATAACTAAGGTCCTCGTAGTTGATCAGGGGGTAGAGCTTGACGGTTCCTTCCATTGTGTTCCAGTAAGGAATGAAACGTCCTGTAGCATCGTGGCCTGATGTGTTCGCATAAAGACTGTCCTGTCCGTCAAAAGCGTCCGGTTCATAACCTACGTAAACTCCCACAAGCTGAGGATGCGTTATCAGGGTTTCCCGAAGCATGGCATTTGCCTCATCCCTGCTCAGGGAATCAAAACTTCCAACTGTAGCGGCATTTGTCTCTGCAATGGCTAGATATTTTTCCATATCGCCATTGAAGTTGTTGGCGTGTTTACCGGCTATCTGGATTGCCTGTTCGTAGGCAAGCTGTTCTTCCTGATTGGTAACAGTGGAGATGGTCATGGCTGTACTTGCTGCAAGTACTATTATAGTCCCGACCACTATGTACAGTATCAGTTTGAATTTAAGTGACGTATTCTCCAGTATCATTTGAACTGGTCTTACTTGAGGCTCTTTGAACTTTAAATACTCGCCTGTAAAAGTTACGATAATATTGTATCATTACAACGCCGTTATAATCATCAGACCATAACATAACATTTTCTTCAAGGGTACGAATTCAACTGAGGCGGATACATTTTGCTGAGTTTATGATATATAATGTCTTTCCATATTGTGAACTGTCCCTCAAGGAGCAGACTTGAAAAACGAAGGGACGATTACGGAGGCAAAAAAATGTCAAATCAGGAAATGTTAGACACACTCAGAGACACAATCGTTACACAGAACATCAACGGCTGTGCAGCAGCTACCCAGGAAGCACTTGACTCTGGAATGACTGCTGTCGAGATAATCAACGGTGGCCTTTCAGTAGGCATGAAGATCATAGGAGACAAGTTTGAAGCAGCAGAGGTCTACCTTCCGCAGATCATGATGTCTGCAAAGGCAATGAACGCTGCAATGGAAATTTTGGTTCCTATACTTGCAGAAGAAAAGGGAGCAGACGACGAAGGTGTAGGTCTTGCTATCACTTACGTACAGGAAGGCGACATTCACGATATCGGACACCGCCTCGTAACAACAATGCTTGAAGCAAATGGTTTCAGGATAATTGACATGGGCGTTGACGTTCCAAATGATAATATACTTGAAGAAGTTGCAAAACACAAGGGTAAGAAGGTCCTGCTTGTAGGCTCTGCACTCATGACAACTTCAATGCTCGGACAGAAGGACACAGTGTCCATGCTCACAGAAGAGGGTCTTCGTGACTCTGTTAAGATCATGTTCGGTGGAGCACCAGTATCAGATGCATGGATTGCAGAGATCGGAGCAGACGCAACAGCAGAGAATGCAGCAGATGCAGCCCGTGTAGCTCTTGACATTATGAAATAAGGAGGCACATATTATGACATTCGCAAGATCACTTGATTGTTTTGAATTTTATGAGCGTGCAAAGAAGGGACAGAAAGTTACTCAGGATGACTGGGACCTTATGACAATCCCTATGAAGGCAATGGAGCTCAAACAGAAATATAATCTTGATTTCAAGAACGAGTTCGTTCCTACCGACAAGGACATGATGGAAAACCTGTTCAAAGCAGGTTTCGAGATGTTACTTGACTGTGGTATCTTCTGTACCGACACAAGCCGTGTAGTAAAATACACAGAGGATGAGATCTGGGACGCTCTCAACAATGTCCAGAAGGAATTCACAATCGGAACCGGCAGAGACGCTGTAAGGGTCCAGAAGAGAAGTGTTGGCGACAAGAGAAAGCCAATAGTCCAGGGTGGTCCAACAGGTTCCCCAATTTCTGAGGACATGTTCATGCCAGTTCACATGAGCTACGCTCTTGAGAAGGAAGTCGACACCATCGTAAACGGTGTCATGATGACAGTCCGTGGCAAACCACCAATACCAAAGAGCCCATACGAAGTTCTTGCAGCCAAGACCGAAACAAGGCTGATCAAGACCGCAGCTGCAATGGCCGGAAGGCCAGGCATGGGCATATAGGGACCAGAGACTTCCCTGTCCGCTCAGGGAAATATCGCTTCAGACTGTGTCGGTGGCATGGTTTGCAGTGACAGTCACGAAGTATCCCAGCTCAACGAGCTTAAGATCGACCTTGACGCAATTTGTGTAATGGCCCACTATCAGGGTAACAGTGACATCATCATGGATGAACAGATGCCTATCTTTGGTGGATATGCCGGTGGCGTAGAAGAAACCACAATTGTAGATATCGCAACTCACATCAATGCATTTGTAATGAGCAATGCAAGCTGGCACCTTGACGGACCAGTTCACATCCGCTGGGGATCAACCAACACCAGGGAAACCCTCATGATCGCAGGATGGGCATGTGCAACAATCTCAGAATTCACTGACATGCTTTCCGGTAACCAGTACTATCCATGTGCAGGTCCATGTACCGAGATGTGTCTGCTTGAAGCATCCGCTCAGTCCATAACTGACACAGCATCCGGCCGTGAGATCCTCTCCGGTGTGGCAGCTGCAAAGGGTGTTGTCCAGGACAAGACCACAGGTATGGAAGCAAGAATGATGGGAGAAGTCGCAAGGGCAACAGCAGGCATGGAGATCGAGACGGTCAACCAGGTGCTTGATGACCTTGTCAAGCTATATGAGAACAACTATGCGAACGCACCAGCAGGAAAGACCTTCCAGGAATGTTACGACATTGCTACCGTAACACCAACTGATGAGTACATGAAGGTCTACTCAGATGCACGCAGGAAGCTCGAAGAGCTTGGTCTTTCCTTCTAAGACATTTTGTATCTATAAGACAGAATATAGCCTCCGCCCCCCTCCGAGGTGACTGGTGTGCATGCGCCAGTCATCTCTTCTTCAGGAGCCCAGATCATGACAGAATATACCCCAAAAGAAAGATTATCCCGTGCACTTACCGGTCAGTCTGTTGACAGAATGCCTGCGGTTTGTGTTACCCAGACAGGCACTGTGGAGCAGATGGAAGCCTGTGGCGCCTTCTGGCCAGAGGCTAACAGTGATGCAGAAAAGATGGCAATACTTGCCGAAGCAGGTCACACCGTAGTCGGATTCGAGGCTGTACGTGTACCTTTCGATATAACTGCAGAAGCTGAGTTCTTCGGATGTGACATAAAAGATGGTACAATGGAGCAGCAACCATCTGTTGTCGGTCATGTTGTAAAAACAGTAGAAGACATCGAAAAACTCAAAGGTTACGATCTTAGTGAAGGCAGGATAAGTGTTGTCTGTGATGCTACCAGAATACTGGCAGATAAGTACGGTGATGAACTTCCGATAATGGGAAGCATGATCGGGCCATTCTCGCTTGCACAGCATATCAACGGTGACGAGTGGTTCATGGCCATTTTCACAGACGAAGCATTTGCATTTGCACTCATGGAATTCACTACCGAGTTCAGTATTGCCTATGCACAGAAAATGGTGGAGAACGGTGCTGATACCATGGTCATTATCGACCCAACGGCAAGTTACCAGTTGATAGGTGCTGAATTCTACGAAAAGTTCGTCGTTCCTTTCCACAAAAAGATAATAGATGCCATGCACGAGGTCAACGTACCTGTAGTATTGCACATATGTGGTGACACAACCCAGGGTCTTGCACTTATGGAATCATGTGGTGTTGATGCCATTAGTGTAGATCAGAATGTTGATGCAGCAGCTGCTGTGGCTAACGTTGAAAAGGCTGTCATTGTCGGTAACCTTGACCCTGTGAACATGCTCTGGAACCAGACACCCGAAAAGATTAGGGAGCAGTCGCAGAAAGTCATCGATGCAGGCGTAGGTCTGCTTGCACCGGGATGCGGTACTGTCAGCAAGACAGCTACCATGAACCTTCAGGCAATGATAGAAGTGGCAAAGAGTCACAAATACTAAAAAGTCAGACCATTTTAACATTTCTCCGGGCCGAATCCCTCTGATGAATTATCCCTCCTTCTCCCGGAGAAACTTTTCATTTTTTTGATAAGGTTATATTATTAAGTATCCAAAGGTTCTACTATCTACCATTGTACTGACTATAGAAGAAAAGTATCTTGTCATAGTGTGATAGTATGGATAATTTCAGGAATCATATCAGTGATTTTTTCGGATTTATGAAAAATGCGACAACAGCAGTTCAGACAGTAGATACCATAAGAGAACGTCTGGATGCTGAAGGCTTCATGGAATTGAATATGAATGAGCCATGGAAGTTGAATCTATCAGGAAAATACTATCTGACACCCTATCCTTCCATGTTGGTGGGCTTTACTATCGGAAGCGATCAATATCTGACAAAAGGTGTGAAGATAATTGCTGCTCATACGGATAGTCCTGGGTTCAGGATCAAACCCAGTCCTGAGGTGAACAGCGAAGGAATGTTAACACTGAATGTGGAGCGCTACGGCGGACCTATTCTGAATACATGGTTTGATCGTCCTTTATCCATCGCCGGAAGGATAGCTGTGAGGTCCGATGAGGTGCTGAAGCCGAAAGTCATTCATCTGGATTTTCAAAGACCGATACTTATTATCCCGAATCTGGCCATCCATATGAACCACGAGGTCAACAAAGGTGTGGAGATCAAGGTTCAAAAAGAAATGCAACCTCTCTTAACCCAGTTGATCGAAGATGAGATCAAGGACAATTACCTGTTGGATCTGGTTGCGGAGAAAGCAGGGGTAGCTCGTGAGGATATTCTGGATATGGACTTGAATGTCTATTGTAGTGAAGAAGGTATGTTGGTGGGAGCCAAAGAGGAATTCATCTCCTGTCCGAGAATCGATGATCTATCCATGGTGTATGCTGCTATGGAAGCTCTTGTAGGATCGAAGCAAAAAGACGGGGTTAACATGGTGGCATTCATGGATAATGAAGAGATCGGCTCCATGACCAAGCAAGGTGCTGATTCCGTGCTGCTGAGCACTATTCTGGAAAGGATCCGTATGGGAACGGTGGGGAAGGCACAACAATTCCCTGGTCAAGTGATGGACTCCTTTGTGATCTCGGCTGACGGGGCACATGGATTACATCCCAATTACGGTGAAAAGAATGATATCACCAACAAGCCTGTAATGAATAAAGGGATTGCCATTAAGATCAGTGGCAACCGTTCCTATGCATCGGAAGTGGAGACCATTGCAGCTTTTCAGCAACTTTGTGACAGGGCCGGTTTGAGATATCAGAAATTTGTGAACCATTCGGATCAACCGGGAGGAAAGACCCTGGGTCCGTTGCTCAGCAAATATGTACCTGTCCATGTGGTGGATGTGGGAGTGCCGATGCTGGCAATGCATTCAACCAGGGAGCTCATGGGTAAACAGGATTTCCTGGATTCCATCGAGATATTCAGGACATTTTTCCAATTAGAGGAATGATACAAAAAAGTCGCTTATTTCTCCGGGGTGAATTTTTCGAATGAATTGCACTCTTTCCCGGAGAATGTTCTTATTTTTTTCTGCCATTCACTTTTTCTGTGGATAACTGGATCTGAGAAAGTTCAATAAAATATCATGTGCATTAAAATTAAGATTCAGTAAATGATATTAACATCTAAGATAAGGGATTAAAAGAAAACAAAAAAGATTTTGTCATTATGTAATCTCTCACACAATGAAACACAGATAATGGCGGAAACCTCGGGAATTTAACCCGACTGAACGGATTTAGAGTCCATTCGATCAACCTGATCTGATTTCCAGGATGATTATCTTCTTATGCTATATTGTAGTAGGAATTGCTAGTATTTATATTTTTCTAAGAGGTAATGGTATACTCTTCTAATAATGTCTAATGATTCTGTTTTTAACCAAGGTGACTTATTTTGAAAACACAATATAGATATAATAGAAAGCAGCGAAATAGAAAATGAAGACTAATTATGTCTTCATTTTTCGGTATCTGAGATTCCCGTTCCAAGGAAGATCAGTTTTGTTTCAATAGGAGCACCGCCTTCTTCGATCATTGTAATATCCTCTCGTTTGATATCGATACTAACGTCTTCTGCTTTGATATCTGATTCTTCCATATATTCAAGTATCAGTTTCTTCCCGAGTTCGTTTGCATATTCAAAAGCTTCAGAATAAGTAGAGAACTCCCTTCTTTCCACTGGAGAGAATACAAGAATGGTCCTTTCTGTTTTCTTGTAGAATGACTTGATGTGTATCTCTATACTCTTGACACCTTTTCCTACAAGTGCTCCAACTGCATTTCCCACATCTGCGTGCTCGGGAACTATGATGTTTGCTTCTATCAGTTTGTTAAGTTCTTCAACATAGGAATGCACAGGTCCGCCTAGCAGTACTACCGGGACATTCACTTTGAACTGTGAAAAGAACTCGCCACGGATTATCTTTTCTATCTCAGATTTTTCAACACCCTTGAACATGAAACTCATAAGGTCGAGTGCCATGTTGATAGCGACTTCCTTTTTGATATGTAAGCAAAGCTCATTTTCATCCATGGGTGTCAGTCTTGCAAGGATTTTCGCACCGGTAAGTGAGGCTTCACGGTTCCATTTTGTGTATTCTCCAAGTACATGCAGCACATCGGTAGGTGTGAATCCTATTGCCTGGACAAGTCTTTTCTGTATCAGTGCATCTACATGGTCTGCAGACATCGGCTTTCCAATCTTCCAGAAAATATCATTAATGGAAACAGGTTCTATACCTATTGTTTCAAGAAGCTCCTTTTCAAATGAACTGAGATTTGTCGCCTCTTTGCCTGTTCTGACAAAGAATTTCGTGGGCTGAATATTTTCCGCAAGCTGCACCCTTGAAGGAGTTCTTCCGGATGCGAGCTGGTCCATGAATCCCGGATATTTTACAGCAGCAAGACAGAGAGGTATTACCCTGCGTGGTCCGATATTGACACCGCGGTTCTTGATCCAAACGTGGCTGTCCCCGCCCATTGCGGAAGTTTCCATGCGTATGGCTTTGACCTTCGTGTGCCAGCCGCCAACTACTGCTCCGGTATCAACAAGTTCGGGCAATCCATTATGATTCAGTGAGACATCGGTGCTTGTTCCTCCCACGTCGATAACCGCACACGTATCATTATTAGAGAGGAAGGAAGCTCCCATCAGACTGGCAGCAGGTCCTGAAAATATGGACTCTATGGGTTTTTCCATGGCTTCATGGATACCTATCACTGAGCCATCACATTTGAGCATCATGAGTTTCGCATTGATCCCGCGTTTCTCAATATCAGTAAGAATAGCATGGATGAACTGGTCTGCTATGGGAAGAAGCTGTGCATTCAGATATGCCGTAACACCCCTGTCGTAGGCTCCCAGGTCCTGCGATAGTTCATGACCGCAAACTATTGGCAGTCCTGTGAGTTCAGTGAGAATGTTCTTTACTTTCTTTTCATGGTCAGGGTTTCGGATACTGAAATATGAGGAAACAGCAAATGCGGACACCCTGTCTTTTACTTTCAGGGCATATTCCCTGACAGCTTCAAGATCAAGAGTCTCATCTTCGGTTCCTGTAACATTGTGTCCGCCTCTCACTACAATGAAATCATCGATTGGCGGATTTGCAGGCAGGGTGTGTTTCCCTATAAGAATAAGAGCAACAGGATACCCTGTTTTCTCAAGTATGGTATTGGTGGCAAGTGTTGTAGATACTGATACAAGTTTTACTTCAGGCAGGTATTTGCTGTCAAGCCCGTCTATGGCATTCTCTATACCTGCCAGCAGGTCGGGATAGGTGGTAAGTGCCTTGTTCGAGTCGATAACTCTCCTATCTGAATTCCTGACGATCACCGCATCTGTGTAAGTTCCACCGGCATCTATTCCCAGACTGTATTGCATTTAATCTATCTCCACTGTTGTTCTTGTTTTTCTTGCCTGGCCAATGCCTGAGAAAATGAGTTTTGTTTCCACAGGAATTCCTCCTTCATGCGTAACAATATCATTACGATGCATATCGATACTAACTCCATCGGTATCCATCCCAGAGTCGGCCATATAGTTCATGATGAGTTTAGTTCCCATTTCTTCACCAAACTCCAGGGCTTCGTGGTGTGATGCGAACTCTTCCCTTCCTCCAGGGAAAAAGGTAACAAAAGATGATGTTTTCAGATTATATTTGGATTGAGTGTAGTTCGCTTTAATGAGTATCTCAAGCTTTTTTGTGCCCTTTCCTGCAACAGCACCGACCGCATTTCCCACGCTGCAATGATCTGGCACCAGTATATGTGCGTCTATGAAACCTGCAAGTTCATCTGCATATGCTTTGACCGGTCCTCCAAGCAGGACAACAGGCAGGTCTGCCTTGAACCTTGCAAAGAATTTCCCCATAAGGACCTTTTCTATTTCTTCTTTGCTGATTCCCTCAAGCAGGAAAGATATAAGGTTCAGTGCCATGTTTCTGGCTACGTCCTTTTTTATCCGGATGCAAAGTTCATCTTCATCGATCCCGGAAAGTGCTGCCAGTATAGCGGCTCCCAGTAAGGATGCATCCCTGTTCCACTCTTTATATTCTCCAAGTACGTGCAGGGCATCTGTGGGTGTGAACCCAATTGCTTTGATAAGCCTTTTTTGAATCAACAGGTCAAGTGTTCCTGGATTTGGAAGCCTGTTCTCGTTCCAGTATATATCGCTGACAGTTAGTGGCCTGTCACCTATTCTTGATAGCAGTTCTTCTTCTGCAGGACTGATATCCGGAGCCTGCAGTCCGGACCTGACAAATAACTTGGTGGGTTGCAGGTTCTCTCCAATCTGGTTACGGAGTATTACCTGATTCTGTTTAAGCTTCTCAATGATTTCCGGATATTCAATGGCAGCAAGGCAGAGTGGGATTACTCTTCTCGGACCGATGTTGACTACATGGTTCCTGACCCACACATGGCTGTCTCCACCCATTGCAGATGTTTCCATGCGTATGGCCTTGACCTTTGTCTGCCATCCTCCGACAATCGCACCGGATTCGCTGAGCTGCGGTATTCCTCGGTGTATCAGTGAAACGTCTGTGCTTGTGCCCCCAACGTCTATGACGGCGCAATCCTCATTTCCTGAAAGGTAGGCTGCTCCGACAAGACTTGCCGCAGGTCCTGAAAATACGGATTCGATAGGTTTTTTCAAAGCTTCACTGATGCTAACAACGGAGCCGTCACATTTGAGCATCATAAGCTTTGCATCAATATTCCTTCTTTCTATTTCGGAACTGACGGCTTCCATGAAGTGGCTGGCTATAGGGATTAACTGCGCATTAAGGTATGCTGTAACTCCCCTTTCATACGCTCCAAGGTCCTGTGATAGTTCATGTCCGCAAACCACCGGAAGGCCTGTAAGTTCAGTTATCAGTTCCTTGATTTTCAACTCGTGTTCGGGATTGCGTACGCTGAAGTATGATGAGATTGCAAAAGCAGAAACTTTATTTTTGACCCTGAGAACAAAATCCCTGACAGAGTCCATGTCAAGAGGGCAGATCTCATTTCCGGCACTGTTATGCCCTCCATTTACAAGAGTGAAATGTTCTATCTTTGCCCTGTTTGGTATGTCCGTATCATTGACAAGAATAAGTCCTACGGGATATCCTGTTTTTTCAAGAACACTGTTTGTTGCAAGTGTTGTTGAAACTGAAGCATAACGGACATTTTTAAGAAAATGAGGGTCCAGTCCGTCCAAGGTATTCTTTATACCTGTCAAAAGGTCCGGATAAGTTGTAAGGGATTTCGTGGAATCTATTATGCTTCCATCAGAATCTCGTATCACCACAGCATCAGTATAAGTGCCTCCGGCATCTATTCCAAGACTGTAGTACATCAAAGTACCTCCTAGGTGCTTTTTGCCTTCAGGCTATCTTTCTTGAAAACAGTACTTGCGTTCTTCAGGGAATGAGTCACCCTAAAACTAAAAAGTTCGACATATCTTGTTTTTGATAAAGACATCTATAACCCTCAAAAAACAAATTTATTGTAGAAACATTGCTCCTATTTGTTTTAGTGGAGGTAAAACGAAGGAGCAATTGAAGGAGGTAGAATTTCTACAGAGATTATGTGTCATGATATAGACCCAATTACAATCAAGACAATTTGATTAATCTCATTTACTCCTTATGCAATTTCTAGTACTTATATTTTTGCATGGTAGCAAATTATTACCACAATCAGTTTATGAGCTTAATGTGCTTATTGATATCGTTTATTCTTTTAATTATTTACAATAATGGCTATGATCTCTGAAAGAAAGATATATATAGTTAAATCATGCAGGTTCAATTAATCGTGCTATATTCTGATCTAATACAAAAATAGTCGTTCTATTCTGAAGGCCTATTTTTTAAATCAGAAAATGAGCTAAAATAGTTTCTGCATATATATTTTGTGTAATTGGCTATTTGTTTATATTTTGAAAAGAGTGGTATTCGTCGTTCTTTTTATACTGAAAAGGGCCAAACGCTGCATTTTTTTATTTTGGTCACAACTTATATGTATGATTAATTAAAACTCAAAACCGTTAACATTATATATTGGCAAAATGCTTCATCTGCCAAATACAAATAATCATTTATATCCAACCCATTATACGACGTTAATTCTGTCCCAGCGAATGTATAATCAAAAAGATGGATGCAAATCAAGGAGTGATAAATATTTCAGTTGCTAAAAAGTCAGAAGAAAATAAAGCTCACGGGAAGACCACTCCAACTCCCTATTCAATAGACAAGAAACTTGAAGCTGTCTATAATAGTAGTCCTGTAATATCTTTCCTGTGGAGAGCAGAAGATCAATGGCCTGTTGAATCTGTATCCGGAAATGTTATTCAATTAGGTTATGATCCGGAAGAATTTCTCACAGGGAAGTTACTTTACGGAGACATCGTCCATCCGGATGACTTTGAAAGAATACATTTTGAGGTCAAAAAGCATTCTGAAAAAAAGAACACTTCCTATTTCTCCCTTAATTATAGAATACTGACAAAATCAGGTGAAGTACGCTGGGTAACTGAAAGGTCATTTATAAAAAGGGATGAAGAAGGCAACATAACTCATTTCCAGGGTATAATCATTGATAATACCGAACTTGAGAGCACTGAGAGAGAACTTCTGGAAACCGGAAAAAAATATAGGGTAATATTTGAAAGTTCCCCGGTGGGTATCATCTATTTTGATGAAAACGGTCTTATCACCCACTGCAACAAGAGTTTCTCGGATATTATTGGAGCACCTGTGAAGAAGATAATTGGATTCAGTGTTCTTTCATCGCTAAATGATGAAAAACTGAGAAATGCTGTAGATGTTGTTTTTCTGGGCAATCCCGGTTATTATGAAGGCGAATATATTTCCAGCATAAGTGGAAGAAGGATGATCATCAAGGCAAATTTCACTCCGGTTATGGATGATGACGGCTCTTTGCTGGGCGGTATCGGAATAATGGAAGATGTTGCAAAGAGCAAAAAAGATGAGGAATTAATCAATCTGAATGAAATGCGCCTTGAGGCTCTTTTGAAACTCTATCAGATGCAGGATTTGCCGATGCATGAAATTGCTGAGTATGCTATCCAGAAGGCCGTCGAACTCACCAATAGTAAAATAGGTTATCTTGAAATTTTGAACGAAGACGAAAATGTGCTTGAAACCTATCAGTGGCCTAATGATCTCGGAGAATATTTGCGCCATAATGGGGAAAGCTTTGTCCATCCTGTAAAGTCAACAGGTTTTTGGGGCGAAGCAATACGTGAGAGAAAACCCGTAATTGTCAATACTCATTATGATTCTGAACATCTTGATGATATCTACCCGGGAGCAAAAGAAAAAATGCTTCGGCATGTAACCATCCCTGTATTCTATAATGATCAGGTAGTTGCAGTGGCAGGAGTGGCTAACAAACTATTGGAATACGACGAATCAGATGTTCGCCAACTAACACTTCTAATGGAAGGTATGTGGAAGCTTGTCCAGTATAAGCATACAAACGAAGTCTTATATGAAGCACTCAGGATGCGCAGGGTTCTTGAGTCCATCATGAGCTCGAGTCCTGCAATAGTGTTCCTCTGGAAGCCTGAAAAGGACTGGCCTGTGGAATTCGTATCAGACAATATCGGGCAGTTCGGGTACAAAGTTAATGATTTCCTTTCAGGAAAGATCATCTACGGTGATATTATCCATCCTTCTGACTTGCAAAGGGTAAGGGAAGGGGTAGAGAGAGCTTCAAAAGAAGGATTTTCAGATTTCAGTCAGGAATACAGGATACTGACAAAATCAGGTGAAGTAAGATGGGTTGATGAAAGAACCATGCTTCACTATGATGAAGACGGTATAGTGGATTACCTTCAGGGTATTATTGTAGACATAACTGAACGCAAGCAGGCTAATAATTTTATGCGTATAGAGTGTGATCTTGACAATGTACTGGGGGAGACTGCAGGTCTTGAGCAAACATTTGAGAAACTCCTTGATTTCACGCTAGAAGCCAAATCAATAGATTCCGGTATCATATACTTAGTCGATCAGGTCACCGGTGATTTTGATGCTACGGCTTATCGGGGTCTTTCTGAAAGTTTTGTGACTTCGTTATCCCATTTTGGTTCTAATACTTTAATGTCGCGTCTTTTCACAACCGGTTATCCGGTTTACAAGTATTTCTATGAGATCAATGTGATGATGCATACTGAGAATCTTGATTATGAGGGATTACAGGCAATGGCATTCATACCCGTTAAATTCAATGATTCGCTTGTTGCAGCTATTATTCTTGGTTCCCACACCGAACTGGAGATACCGGCAAACTCAAGAAATCTCATCGAAACAATTGCAAATCAGGTAGGTATCATAATATCCCGGATTAAGAAGGATTCAGGTGCCCAAAAAAGCAAAAACAACCTTAATTCCCTGCTTGATGCCCTTGATGAGATGGTTTTCATAATGGATATTGAGGGGCAGATACTTCACATAAATGAATCTCTGGTCCGAAGCCTGAACTATTCTGAAAAAGAGCTTGAAATGAAAGATTTCCTCATGCTTTACCCGGAAGACTGGGAAGATGATGTTCTTTCAACTCTTGATGAGATAATGGCAGGTAAATCATCAACGTGCGAGATTCCTCTTGTTAGCAGGGAGGGGATTCTTGTGCCGGTCAAGTCAAAGTTTACAATTGGAGATTGGGGAGGACAGGATGTCCTCATTTCCATTTCTTCGCTTATAAAAGAACCAGGTGCTTAATAGCAATCCTGGTCAACATTCCTGTTCCCAACACCGAGTACAACAAGCTTTGTTTCCATTGGTGTTTTCCATCCCAATGGAATTATTTCCTCTTTTTTAACATCTATTTTTATATGGTTTGAATCCAGCCCGGCATCTTTCATGTAACTAAGAACTGTAGTTTCTCCCATGGTAACTGCATAGTCGAGTGCTTCCTGATATTCATAGAAATTGCTTTTTCCATGTTCTGAAAACACAAGGAATTCCCAGTCAGGGGCTGCCATTGAGGCGGGTCTTATAAGCACCTCAAATCTTCTGATTCCCTTGGCAGCCAGTGCACCGGCAGCATTTCCTACACTTGAATACTCAGGAAGGATAATTTCAGCATCCAGTATCTCCTGGAGATCTTCTACAAAAGCAGCTACAGGTCCACCAATCAGTACTACCGGAACTTCTACTTTGAATTTTGCAGGTGATTGTATGTCAAATATTTTACGAATTTCTTCCTTATCCACTCCTTCAAGGAAGAATGATATGAGGTCACATGCCATGTTTTTGGCAAATTCTTTCTTGACATGGCTGGCAAACTCGTATTTATCCATATCTGCCAGTGAACCAAGTACATCAGCTCCGATATTTGCAGCTTCAACATCTCTTTCCGTGTATTCTCCAAGAACATGCAAGGCATCAGTTAGTGTAAAACCGATAGGCTGCAAAAGTCTCTTTTGTATAAGGCTGTCCAGTACTTTGCTGGAAGGGTATTTTTTTATCTGGTTGAATATTTCCGTTGTTGATGTGGGGTGCATTTTTACGGCAGCAAGCACCTCTTTTTCCTCATCGCTGGCTTCAAGTGTCTCATAGTCTGTTCTCAGGTAGAATTTTGTTGGCTGATAGTTGATTCCCAGGCGTATCTTTGGAGGAATGGGGTTTGTCGTGAGCTGTTCAAGAAAATCCGGGTAAAGGACAGCAGCTCTGGACAAGGGAATAACCCTTCTGGGGCCTATGCTTATATCCTTGCCTTTGACCCATACATGGCTGTCTCCTCCCATAGCTGATGTTTCCATACGTATAGCCTTGACCCTTGTTTTCCACCCGCCTACAACGGCACCGGAATCGCTCATTTCAGGAACACCATTGTATATCACTGAAATGTCTGTACTGGTTCCTCCAACATCTATGACGGCACAAGTCTCTTTTTTTGAGAGGAACGAAGCTCCGACAAGACTTCCGGCAGGTCCTGAAAAAATGGATTCAATAGGTTTTTTAAGAGCACTTTGGATACCTATGACCGAGCCGTCACATTTGAGCATGAATATCTTTGCATCAATTCCCCTTGATTTTATTTCCGCTTCAACGGTTTTCATGAATCTCTCAGTTACAGGTATCAGTTGTGCATTAAGGAATGCCGTAACAGCTCTTTCAAAGGCTCCGAGGTCCTGGGAAAGTTCATAGCTGCAGACTACGGGACGGCCTGTGAGTTCCAGAATGAGTTCTTTTGCCCTAAGCTCATGATCGTGGTTCCTGACACTAAAGTATGAGGATATTGCAAAAGCTGAAACCTTATCCTTGACGGCCAGAGCAAAAGATTTGATAGATTCGATGTCCAGGTCATTGGTTTCAATACCGTTATGGTCATGCCCTCCGGTAATCTGCAAATAATGCCTTGTCGGAAGTTCTTGTTTGATGTCATAGTTGCCTATAAGTATCATGGCAACAGGAGAACCTGTACCTTCAAGAATGCTGTTTGTGGAAAGTGTAGTTGAGACTGATACAACTTTTACTTTTTGAAGGCATATGGGGTCCAAGCTATCGATGGATTGCTTAATTCCGTCAAGTGGGTTCGGATAGCTTGTCAATGCTTTACTGGATTGGATTATGGTGTTATCATCATCCTTTAGAAGAACCGCATCAGTGTACGTTCCTCCTGCATCTATGCCAAGGCTGTAACTCATTTTTGTAAACTCCTTCTTTTTTCTTCGACTTTATTTGTCTGAATGTTGCAAAAACAAAGTATATATATTTTGTGGGCATTTTATTCACGCTGTTAACCAAAAAAACGCTATCTAAAGGAGTGAATATACTTTTATTTAGAATGTATTTTATACTCTTATTAGGAACTGCTATATAGGATTATTTTTAAGTGCATTACGAATAAATGGCACAATTAAAGGATACAATTGGGTATTTTCATTTTTTCACTCGATATATTGTGTTACTTATATACTGAAACACGTTCAATCAAAAAAGTTATATACTAAAAACTGTTTAATTGCAATGATAAACTATATATCCTACTAAATTCACAATATGTTCATTCAGAATTGTAGGCTATTTGAATTATAGTTAAAATAAGTATTAGTAAACTTCTTTTTTATCTGTTCTCTTTTTTCGTCTACAGTTATCTTTATATACTTGTTCTAAAAAAAACGCAATAGCAAAATATAAATACTAGTTCCGCAAGCAAGTTTTATATAGTAGCTTATTCTACCTATCATACAGGAACACATTGCTGGAATGCATGTACACTTCCTCAAGGATCTCTATGAGGTCTCTTGAAATTAATTATATTGGAGGTTAAGAAAATGGTAAAACACTTTTTCCCAGGTAGAAGTCCATTGGACGGTATAAGTCTGGAGCTCTTCTCAGAAGATGATCTTAGAGCTCTTCACTATGCTACCATGGATGTTTTCATGAACACCGGTATTCAGGTCTCAGACGCTGAAGCAAGAGCTATCTTCAAAGAAGGTGGCTGTTTAGTTGATGAAAAGACAATGGTAGTAAAGATCCCTGAATATGTCGTTAACAGGGCACTTCTTGACTGTCCTTCAAAGTTCGTCCTCTGGGGACGTGACAAGAAGAAGAACGTCAAACAGGAGCACAAAGGAAAGGTACACTGGACCTGTTTCGGAACCGGTGTCAAGATGTGTAACTATGAAGGGCCAGGCAAGTACACAACTGTCGACTCAACAGAGAAGGACCTCGCAGACACAGCAAAGATCTGTGACTGGGCAGAGAACATCGACTACTATTCACTTGCAGTTTCCGCAAGAGACTGGGCAGGTAAGGGTGCACAGGACGTACATGAGACTCTGACACCTTTAATGAACACAACAAAGCACTTCCACCACATCGACCCTGTAGGCGAGAACGTAGAATACTACCAGCAGATCGCAACAGCATACTATGGTGGCGACGATGAGGAAGCACGTAAGAAGCCTATTTTCTCAACACTGCTTTGTCCAACAAGCCCACTTGAGCTCAGTGTCAATGCATGTCAGGTCATCATAAAGGGTGCAAGGTTCGGAACACCTGTAAACGTACTCAGTATGGCAATGGCAGGAGGATCATCCCCAGTACATCTCGCAGGTACACTTGTTACCCACAACGCAGAGGTACTCTCCGGTATTGTACTCGCACAGCTGGTCCAGCCAGGTGCACCAGTATGGTACGGTAGCTCCACCACAACATTCGACCTCAAGAAAGGAACAGCACCAGTCGGTTCACCAGAACTCGGACTTATCAGTGCAGCTGTTGCAAAGCTCGGTCAGTACTACGGTCTGCCAACATTCGTTGCTGGTTCGTAGGCTGATGCCAAGATACCTGATGGCCAGGCTGGTCATGAGAAGACAATGACAACAATTCTTCCATCCTTTGCAGGTGCAAACACCCTGTACGGAGCAGGTATGCTTGAGCTCGGTATGACATTCTCACTCGAACAGCTCGTTCTTGACAACGATATGATCTCCATGACAAAGAAGGCAATGCAGGGAATCCCTGTAACCGAGGAGACATTGGCAGTTGAATCCATTGACCAGGTTGGTATTGGAAACAACTTCCTTGCACACAAAACAACAAGACAGAACATCGATCTCCCATCCAGCCCAATGATCATTGACAGACTCATGTTCGGAGACTGGCAAATGGCAGGTTCCAAGGACATCGCAACGGTTGCTCATGAAAAAGTCGTTGACATCATGAAGAACCACGAAGTCACACCAATAGACGCTGATCTGCTCAAGGATATGCAGGCAGTAGTAGAGAAGGCTGACAAAGCATTCAGGGCCAGCATGTAAAACAGGAGGTTTAAAAATGGCAACAAAAGAAGAAATTATTGCAAAAGCAAAAGCAGCTATTCTCGATTTTGATGAAGAAGCAGCAGCAGAAATCGCTCAGGAAGGTCTTGATGCAGATGTCGATCCTGTTGACCTTATACAGGACGGCTTTACAGCAGGTATGAACGAAGTTGGTGACCAGTTTGAAGCAGGTACTGTATTCCTTCCACACGTCATTGCAGCATCAGAGGCAATGAGCGCAGGAGTAGCTGTACTCACACCAGCTCTTGAAGCAAAGGGTGCAGAAACAGCTAGCAAGGGAACAATCGTTATCGGAACTATTGAGGGAGATATTCACTCAATCGGTAAGGACATTGTTGCAACAATGCTCAAGATCGCTGGTTTTAAGGTAGTGGATCTTGGAAGAGACGTAGCTATCAGTGCATATGTTGAAGCTGTAAAGGCAAACAAAGCCGATGTCGTTGGTTCATCCGCTCTCATGACCACTACAATGGTCAGCCAGATCAAGATCGAAGAACAGCTCAAAGAAGCAGGAGTTCGCGACTCTGTCAAGACAATGGTCGGTGGCGCACCTGTAACCCAGGACTGGGCAACAAAGATCGGTGCAGATATCTACGGAGAGAACGCAACTGACGTAGTAGCAAAACTGAGCGCACTTTTCTGAATATGTGTATAGGTGTGAGGATGTATCTTACGGTACATCCTTCTATCTATAATAGTGTTCAGAAGTGTACTTATTAATGGGTGCTTTGGGAGATATGTTCTCCCGTTTTTTGTGCATCCCAAAAGAAGATGATTATCCATTGGTTGGATCAGGGACTGGTGCTACCTCATCTTTATTATATCATCTCCCACTTCCGGTTTTTTCCGGAGGTATAAAAAACGCCATCTATATTTATGAAGGTTTGAAAATTGGAGGTATTAATGTGGATTTAAAATTACTAAAAAAACAGGAGCATAAACGCCGAGTAAAATTCGGTTACATGTGGGCCCTGTTTTGTGCAGTGCTTTGGGGTCTGTGGTATATCCCTGGCACGGTTGTATGGGTGCTTAACCCTTTCGACGAAATGTATGCTGAAATAGCCACCGGAAGCGGTGACGGAATGGCACTGATCATAGTGGCTGTGCTTATCACTGCATTCAATGCGTTAACTGTTATGCTAGCTCTTATGGTGTGGAATGGTGCTCTTGGTAAGTTCGGAGAAATGAAGAGGACCTTGAAAGAATTCCACCCTTGTTCCAAATGGTTCTTCCTTGCATCTATTTTCGGTGGTCCTATGGCTATATTGGGATCATTCATTGCTATGGGTTTTGTCGGAGGTGCTTTTGCAGCGGTTGCAGCACTTATGTATCCTGTAGTAGGTTCTATACTTGCTTCTAAATGGTATGGTGAAAAGATTTCCAAGCGTGCTTTCCTTGGTATTGGTTTCATCATTCTCGGTGGTATCACCATATTCGGTGGCGGTGTGCTTTCAGAACTTGGAAGTGGCAATGTTGCATGGATAGGTTACCTTGGTGGACTTATGGCAGCTGCCGGCTGGGGTATAGAAGGTGCTATCGCAGGTAAAGGTCTTGATATCGCAGAACCTGATGTTGGTCTCACACTGAGGTTTGTTGGTGAGAACATCATCTGGTGGGTTATTATTGTTCCTGTGCTTGCTATCGTAGGATTCCCAATGTATAAGTTTGCACTTCTTGCATTTGAACCAATGACACTTCTTGTACTGATCTTTGCAGGTATCACATTTGGTTTCTGTTATGTTACATGGTACAAGTCTTTCCCACTGATTGGTGTAGGAAGAGGTCAGGGTATTGGAAACCTATACGGTTTGTTTGCTGTTATATTCATCTTCCTCTTCTTCGGAGATGTTCCTGGATGGACTATCCTTCTTGGAGGCGCTTTGTGTCTTGGTGGCAGTTCTATAATGTTCTCTGAAGACACTGGTGAGATGGAATCATTGAGAGGTGACTGAAATGGCAGCTAACCGTCCTATAAAGTTCCGTATTCTTGAACTATGCAATAATGGTGAAGGTAAATGGAACTATGAGATAGTTCAGCAGATACAGAAAGAATATGGTCTCAAAGGAAATTTCCAGAGAGATTCCATAAATTTTGATATCATTGAACTTGCATCAGGTGGAATGCTGAAGGATGTTGAGGTCAAGGTCGATGAAGATGGAGTCTACAAGAAAGGTTTCCTTCTGCACAAGTACCTGATTACCGACTTTGGAAAAATAAGAGCTGCAGATGCCTGTTTAATGTATGTGTAAGGAGTGATCGAAATGGTTCAGACACAAGCTGCAATGGAAGCTTACAATGCTTACTGGGTTAACTCCCCACTGCCAGCTGCCGACGTTATGTGGATGGTTGTCATCCTGATCGTCGCAATACTTGCACTCTGGCAGGCAAGGACTTTTGTCTCACAGTTCTAAGGAGGAACGAAACAAAAGAATCTGAAAATCAGTTGAGTAGTTGAGTAGATAAGACACAGTGATTTTGAAAGCCGTGTTCTCTCCTGGAACAAAGGCCATGCGAATGATCTGTGTCTTTTGATGTTTATTTCCACACTTATACCCGAAAGTTGAATAGCGCAATATAATGGAAAAATATAAATACGAGATACCGTTGAAAGACATGAGTAACCTTTAAATACTATCTCTAAAGGCAACATATATATCTACCGATATTGTATGGTATTTTACTTTCGGGCTATATCCCCTCCAAAATAAGAATCAAATCAGAATTGTATAATTATCAAAAATCAACGAGGTATAACAATGAGCAAAGAAGAAATGTTCAAAGAACTCTCAGATGCTGTAATCACATGCAAGAACGATGTTGTAACAGCTGCTGTGGAGAAGGCAAGAAGTGAAGGTATTCCTCCTGCAGAGATCATAGAGAAAGGTCTTGCAGCCGGAATGAACGAAGTAGGTGTTCTCTTTGAAAGAGGCAAGTTATTCCTTCCACACGTAATGATGGCAGCAGGCGCAATGGAAGCCGGTGTCAAGCTCCTTGAGGCAGATATGCCAGCAGACTCTGTCAGCAAAAAGCTTGGAGTAATTGTCAATGGTACAGTCGAAGGTGACGTCCATGATATTGGCAAGTCCATTGTTTCAACCATGCTCCAGTCAGCTGGTTTTGAGGTTCACGACATCGGTAGAGATGTTCCTCTTCAGGACTTTATCGACAAGATAAAAGAGACCAACGCAGACATGGTAGGTCTTTCCGCTCTTATGACAACCACTCTCCAGGGACAGAAGGATGTTATCGAGATGCTCAAGGAACAGGGCATGAGAGACAGTGTCAAGGTAATGGTTGGAGGCGCTCCTGCAACAGAGAACTGGGCTGCAAAGATTGGTGCTGACTGTTATGCAGAAAATGCCAGTGAAGCTGTTGTAAAAGCTAAAGAACTTCTGCTTTAAATTGAGGTGAAATTATGGCAACAGAATATAAATTGAGAATGGGAGATGGAAAGCGCATCTTCATGACAAAGGAGCAGATAATTGCTGACCTGAAAGACGGTATGGCAGATGCTGCAGATCTTGGTAGCATTCCTAACCTTAGTGAAGATGAGATCGACCAGCTCGTGGACATCCTTACCATGCCTTCCAGGATGGTTGGTGTTGAGCTTGGCAAGGAAGTACCTGTAACCCACGATATCGGAACCATCAGAATTGATGGTGACCAGGGTAACAGTGGTGTTGGTATTCCATCCAGCAGGCTTGTTGGTGCAATGATGCACGAGCGTGCGTTTGGTGCTGACACAATGGAGATCGGACACATTGACTATAGTTACAAACCTGCAAAACCTGTAATCGCACAGGAAATGCAGACAATGGAAGTCTGCCAGCAGAACATGGTTGTTCCATTGTTCTACGGTGCAATGCCAAACATGGGTCTTTACTACACCCCTGACGGTCCCTTTGAGAACCCTGGAGATCTTATGAAGGCTTTCAAGATCAGGGAAGCTCAGGAGTCCATGGAGCATGCTGCAAAACACCTTACAAGAGATATTGTCTGGATCATGCAGAGGATGATGTCATCAGGTGCTGACGGTGTGAACTTTGATACTATCGGTGCTGCAGGTGATGGTGACATGTTCGCTTCCCTCCATGCAATCGAGGCATTGAGAAAGCAGTATCCTGATATTTATATCGAGGCAGGTATGGCCGGTGAGCTTATGCTTGGTCTGCACGGTGAGATGGAATATGATGGTACTGTACTTGCAGGACTCTGGCCACACCAGCAGGCAGCACTTGTAGCAAAAGCAGGAGCTAATGTTTTCGGACCTGTAGTTAATACCAACACCAGCAAGAGTGCAGCATGGAACCTGGGAAGGGCTGTTACCTTCATCAAGCAGGCTGTTAAGGATTCACCAATTCCATGTCATGTAAACATGGGTATGGGCGTTGGCGGTATCCCAATGATCGAGACACCAACAATTGATGCCGTTTCAAGGGCAAGCAAGGCGATGGTAGAAATCGCCGGCGTGGATGGTATATAGGTAGGGGTCGGCGACCCGATGGGTATGCCGATCTCCCACATAATGACCTCCGGAATGAGCGGAATCAGAGCAGCTGGTGACCTTGTTGCAAGGATGGAATTTGCCAAGAGCATGAGAGTTGGAGAAGCAAAGGATTACGTTGCAAAGAAACTCGACGTAACCACAGATGACCTCAGTGACGAGTATGTAATGAGAGAATTGAGAGAAGAACTGGGTATCGGGGTCATCACTTCAGTTGCAGGTGCTCCAAAAGGAATTGCAGCAAAGATGAATATCGAGAAATTGCTCGGAATCGACATCAACTGTTGTGAGAAATTCAGAGGGCAGTTGAGATAAATATATTCTTTGGTAATGTCTGGTAGGTTCCACTGTCAGTGGGACTTATTAGCATTTTATTTTAATTACCAATATTGCGTTACACGCAAAATATAAATAGTAGTGATACGGTACATGATTACCGTATGCCTATAATTTACGACAAGATATAGGGCAACGCTCTGAAAATGTAAAACGTTGCTCATTGTCTTGATTCAAGCTACTATTCACATAAGGAGGCTTAATATGTCAAACCAGGAAATGTTAGACAAACTCAGAGACACAATCGTCACTCAGAATATTGCCGGCTGTGCAGCAGCTACCCAGGAAGCACTTGACTCTGGAATGACTGCTGTCGAGATAATCAACGGTGGCCTTTCAGTAGGCATGAAGATCATAGGAGACAAGTTTGAAGCAGCAGAGGTCTACCTTCCGCAGATCATGATGTCTGCAAAGGCAATGAACGCTGCAATGGAAATTTTGGTTCCTATACTTGCAGAAGAAAAGGGAGCAGACGACGAAGGTGTAGGTCTTGCTATCACTTACGTACAGGAAGGCGACATTCACGATATCGGACACCGCCTCGTAACAACAATGCTTGAAGCAAATGGTTTCAGGATAATTGACATGGGCGTTGACGTTCCAAATGATAATATACTTGAAGAAGTTGCAAAACACAAGGGTAAGAAGGTCCTGCTTGTAGGCTCTGCACTCATGACAACTTCAATGCTCGGACAGAAGGACACAGTGTCCATGCTCACAGAAGAGGGTCTTCGTGACTCTGTTAAGATCATGTTCGGTGGAGCACCAGTATCAGATGCATGGATTGCAGAGATCGGAGCAGACGCAACAGCAGAGAATGCAGCAGATGCAGCCCGTGTAGCTCTTGACATTATGAAATAAGGAGGCACATATTATGACATTCGCAAGATCACTTGATTGTTTTGAATTTTATGAGCGTGCAAAGAAGGGACAGAAAGTTACTCAGGATGACTGGGACCTTATGACAATCCCTATGAAGGCAATGGAGCTCAAACAGAAATATAATCTTGATTTCAAGAACGAGTTCGTTCCTACCGACAAGGACATGATGGAAAACCTGTTCAAAGCAGGTTTCGAGATGTTACTTGACTGTGGTATCTTCTGTACCGACACAAGCCGTGTAGTAAAATACACAGAGGATGAGATCTGGGACGCTCTCAACAATGTCCAGAAGGAATTCACAATCGGAACCGGCAGAGACGCTGTAAGGGTCCAGAAGAGAAGTGTTGGCGACAAGAGAAAGCCAATAGTCCAGGGTGGTCCAACAGGTTCCCCAATTTCTGAGGACATGTTCATGCCAGTTCACATGAGCTACGCTCTTGAGAAGGAAGTCGACACCATCGTAAACGGTGTCATGATGACAGTCCGTGGCAAACCACCAATACCAAAGAGCCCATACGAAGTTCTTGCAGCCAAGACCGAAACAAGGCTGATCAAGACCGCAGCTGCAATGGCCGGAAGGCCAGGCATGGGCATATAGGGACCAGAGACTTCCCTGTCCGCTCAGGGAAATATCGCTTCAGACTGTGTCGGTGGCATGGTTTGCAGTGACAGTCACGAAGTATCCCAGCTCAACGAGCTTAAGATCGACCTTGACGCAATTTGTGTAATGGCCCACTATCAGGGTAACAGTGACATCATCATGGATGAGCAGATGCCTATCTTTGGTGGCTATGCCGGCGGCATAGAAGAAACTGCTATCGTTGATATCGCAACCCACATCAATGCATTTGTAATGAGCAATGCAAGCTGGCACCTTGACGGTCCGGTCCACATCCGCTGGGGATCAACCAACACTCGTGAGACCCTCATGATCGCAGGATGGACATGTGCAACCATCTCAGAATTCACAAACATAATCTCAGGTAACCAGTACTATCCATGTGCAGGTCCATGTACCGAGATGTGTCTGCTTGAAGCATCCGCTCAGTCCATAACTGACACAGCATCCGGCCGTGAGATCCTCTCCGGTGTGGCAGCTGCAAAGGGTGTTGTCCAGGACAAGACCACAGGTATGGAAGCAAGGATGATGGGAGAAGTCGCAAGAGCAACATCAGGAATGGCTATTGAGGATGTCAACAAGGTCCTTGATGCTCTTGTAAGCTCTTATGAGGGCAACTATGCAAATGCACCAGCAGGAAAGACCTTCCAGGAATGTTACGATGTAGCTACCGTAACACCAACTGATGAATACATGAAGGTCTACGACGGCGCACGCAAGAAGCTCGAAGAGTTCGGACTTTCATTCTAAAATCAAAAATCCCTGTGATAAATTAGTTTATCACTTCCCTAGCAGCCAGCGACTTATCACCGCTGGCTCACCCTAACTTTTTTACAGTACAATTGTATCTATTTTACTTCTCTCTAATTATGAAGATTTACTAGAAGTGATCATCCCCATCATGCCAAGGCATTTTCGTCTCCTGAATCAAGTGTAAAGAGGCATGATGAACCTGTCAGTTCTACCATTCTGCGGATGAATTCAAAATCCGGCTCAGAGGTCAGGTTGAATATACTCAGGGCTGCCTGGGGAACTTCCTGGACAGCACTTTCAATATCTCCTTTTAAAGCATAGGCGTTCACGTTTGGAAGTCTTGCCAGTTCGGCCAGCGTCTTAATATACTCTTCTGCTTTCCTTTTCTGTCCAAAATCATCAACCACGCTTATCAGGTTCATTGAAGCCTCCCATTTTCTCTTGAGTTTATATGCTATTAGAATCGCAAGGTCCATATTCCCAAGGTTCATGCTGATCTCCCAGTCCGGACTTTTGTCATCTATCCAGAGGTTGATGGATTTATGTCTTCCAAGGCCGGATTTGGGATGAGCCGCATATATCACGGCTCCTATATGATTCTGCAATGCTTTTTGTACAAGTATTCGAATGTCGTTTTCTCTGTCTTTTGATGATGGAGGTGTCAGGAGTATGATATTCGGACGGAAAAAAGCTCCACCCAGAGCTTCCATGCCTGCAATAAGGTTATCTTCAAAAGCAGGGACATCTATTATAGTCCATGATGAGAAAACTCCTTCATCCTGAAATGACTTTGTGATGTCCGGTAGTCTTGAATATAGTTCCCTGTCTTCAACTTTGCCTGTCAAACCTAAAAGCTTGATAAATCCTTTTGGATAGGCTATGTCTCGCACCAGATTGAACATACCTCTAAGTTCCTGCGGGTCTTCTACAGGAACCAATATGTTTGCTCTCCATGCTCTTTCCCTTGATACTGTAAGTTCGTTAACTCTTTTTGCTGCCCATTCGGCCAGTGCCACAAAAAGTCCGCTTCGTACATCTCCAAAAGGTGCTTTGAGATGTTTGCGTAAAAGAACGCTATGTATAGAGACAACAATTACCACTGCCACAAGACTGAATGTGGAGTTTACCGTGAACATGACAAAAAGACAACCTCCTGCTCCAAGAAAGGATACGGCCCGGGGTATCCTGAAGAGTGGCCTGAAACTTACCAGATTCAAACTCTGCTCCATGAATACCACGACGTTGATCATTGCATACGTGAGCAGGAAGAACATAGTGATAAGGGGAGCAATAGCATTAAGGTCCCGAAGCATCAATGCAAAAAGTACAATGATGCCTGTGAATATTATAGAATTTCTAGGTTCTCCTGATTGTGTTCTTATAGAAAACCAGTTGCTTTTTGGCAGTATACGGCTATCTCCAAGAGCTTGCAATATCCTTGGTGCACCAACGATGGAAGATAGTGCCGAGGAAAATGTTGCTCCAAGCAGGCCTGCCACGACTATAGGTCCCCAAGCTGCCCTGTCTATCATTATAGTGTAATTGCTGACAAGTTCTCCAGGAGTTGCAGACCGTATCAGCCAGTAAGCCAGTAAAAGGTAAATTACCGTGCTTAATACGATTGCTGACATGGTACCCACGGGGATGCTTTTGCGTGGATTTTTCAGTTCTCCTGACATGTTGGCTCCAGCCATGATGCCTGTTGCTGCCGGGAAGAACACTGCGAAAAGTGCCCAGAAACCAATTCCTGTGAACATATTTTCGGGAGATCCTGGAAATGATCCCCACCATGTAATAGGTTGCTGTAACGGAACAGAATATAATGTCCAGAATACGGAGATAAGGGAACCAGCGATTATCGCCATAATTATGTACTGGATTCTGAATGCAAGAGTAGCACTTATATAAGCAATAATGAACAAGGCTGCAAAAGTGCCTAGATCTATAAGAATTGCCGGATGATCTGGAAATATCCATTGCCAACCTGTACGGAAACCAAATATATACATGGCGACGGCAAGGGCCTGTGCCAGATAAAGTGGAATACCAATACTTCCTCCTACTTCGAGTCCTAATGACTGGGAAATGATTGAGAAAGCACCACCCGCACCAATACGGATATTGGTTGTGATCGAGGAAAGTGATAATCCGGTTAGAAATGTTATGCCACATGAAAGTAGAATAATAAGCCAGGCACCCAGAAGACCTGCATTTCCCACTATCCATCCTTCTCTTAAGTACATTATCACTCCCAGAATGGTAAGCATTGTGGGTGTGAAAACACCATCAAAGGTGCCGAAAAGCTTCCCTTTGGTTACTTTGTGTTCATGAATTTGTTCCTGCAATGTAGGCTCTTGAGCATTGGATGAAAAATTATTGTCCTCGGCCATCATGTCCCCCAATTATGATGGTCTATACAACTAATAATAGTTGTTGGACTTTGTAGAAAACATGCAACTATTGAAATATCACAGAATACTTGAAGCAATAGATTTCATGGGTATTATTCATGATAGAAAAGACGAAGGGGGTAAATACATTTTGTTCAACAAACCTATCATTTTACAGTACAGTGTTCGTAGTATAATAAAACAGAAATCACAACTGGAGTTTAAATAGAATTTAATATTAGGTCAAACCGGCTCCCCTAGAATATCGCCCATGATCTCATACGAGATCTTCCTGTAGAGTGACAGGTACTCCTCGGTGGGTCCCATGTAGTATTCGGAGCGGATGTTAATAGTGCTTAGATATATACTTGGCTATTTCAATACAGAGTCGCAAAGTCCCACAACAAGTATTAAATAAAAACTCGATATCTTCTTATTAAATTACCATCTGCCGGCTAGCCGTGCAGATACAGATAATCAAAAGCAGTGAAAGGGACAATATCACACATGCTCACAAAAAGGATCATACCATGTCTTGATGTTACGCTTGATGAGGAAGGCGGAACCGTTGTCAAGGGGATAGAATTCGTAGACCTGAGAAAAGCTGGCGACCCGGTGGAACTTGCCAAAAGATATAATGAACAGGGTGCAGACGAGCTTGTTTTTCTTGACATAACCGCCTCCCACGAGGGAAGAGGCACCATGGTCAAAGTCATCGAAAGGACCGCAGACGAGGTATTTATTCCGCTCACAGTTGGCGGGGGAATAAACTCCATCGAAGACATACGCCAGATACTCAGGGCAGGTGCGGACAAGGTATCCATAAACACCGCCGCCATAAAGAATCCGGACCTCATCAAGGAAGCATCAGAGATATTCGGTGCCCAGTGCATTGTCACAGCCATTGACTGCAAGAGGAATACAAATATTAAGGACCATCCTGACAAGACGATCCTTGAACTTGAAGATGGTACCCCTGCATGGTATGAGGTTGTTATCTACGGCGGCAGGCAGCCAACCGGGATAGACGCTGTTCAGTGGGCAAAGAAGGTAGAAGAACTCGGTTCCGGGGAGATACTGCTAACCAGTATGGATAAAGACGGAACCTATGACGGATTCGATATCCCGATCACAAGAAAGCTTTCTGATGAACTGGAGATACCTATCATCGCATCAGGTGGCGTAGGCAATCCAGAGCACATGTACGAAGGCTTTACAAAAGGAAAAGCTGATGCAGCACTTGCAGCAAGCATATTCCACTTCGGAGAGTACACTGTCAATGACACCAAGGAATATCTCAGGAAAAAGAACATTCCTGTAAGACTCTAAGGACAGGTGAAAGACATGGAAATTTCAGAATTCCAGAAACGGATGTACGATCTCTATGCCCACAACGACAGGAGAAGAGGTGCACCAGCCACCACTCTCTGGCTTGTGGAAGAGATTGGTGAACTCGCAGAAGCCATCCGTAGGGATGATATGGACAACATCAGGGAGGAGCTTGCAGACTGTTTTGCCTGGATAGCTGCGCTTGCAAACCTGTATGACATTGACCTTGAAGCTGCTTTTCTGGAAAAATATCCTGACAAATGTCCTACATGCAAACAGAATCCGTGCATCTGTACGGACTGAAAAAGATTATACATTAATTACATATCAGGTTCGCAATGGATATACAGTATACTGTCCATTCCGAACTTTGCACGTAACCGATTCTCAACTTCAGTGCATATGTCATGAGCTTCGATGAGACTCAGATCCTTATCTACCTGGATATGTACATCAGTTGCTATGTTACTACCTATCTTTCTTGTTTTGAGCTTGTGGAAGTCCCTGACACCTTCAGTGGATACGATAATATGACTTATCTCTTTAACAATATCAATATCCGGGGCTGCTTCTGTGAGTTCATTGATGTTTGTATAAGAGATTTCAAATGCGACTTTGAATATGAAATAACTCATAATGACCGCTGCTACGGGGTCGAGAATTACCCATCGTCCTCCAAGGATCATTGCTCCACCGATGCCTATCATTGTTCCCACAGAAGAGAATGCATCTGAACGATGATGCCATGCATTTGCAATCATTGCATCGCTTTTTATAGACCTGCCGGCACTCAGTGTGTAGCGGTATAAAGCTTCCTTTGTAAGAATAGATACTACTGCAGCAATAAAGGCGACAGCTCCAGGTTGTTCAAGGTTGCCACCACCGGCTACAAAAAGTATCTTGCCCAAACCACTCTGCAGTATTTCTAATCCGATTATAAAAAGAACGATACCTACAAAGGCTGCACATAGTGTTTCGATTTTACCATGACCATAGTGATGATTATGATCCGCAGGTTTACCGGCAGCCCTGAGCCCGAGAATTAACACGATATCAGTAATAAAATCAGAAAATGAATGGACAGCATCAGCGATCATTGCTGCACTATTGCCTGAGAAACCTGCAATGAACTTGAAAATAGTAAGGAATATATTAAAGACCATCCCGTTAGTGGTCACTTTTACCGCAGTTTTGCTTCTTGCATCTCCATCCTGCATTATTACTACGCGCTCCTTTATGCTAGGTAGAGACTATTATGGACCTATTTAACTTTTTGTAACTTTTTTGGATGCCTTCATATTTTAAAATACCCTTCAATACTTATTCTAGCCTCTAATCATTACATATTCAGAAGTATTATTTGCAGACCTAAATTAAAAAATCTGAATTAAGGAAATGATCAAGACTTATGTCTGTGTTTTATCAAAATTTCTGTGAATAAATTAGATTATTATGGATAGTTTTATAGTATATGCTACAAAACAATCAATCTCTTTCTTATTTTATTTTTTAGCACGCACGCCAATAATATTTAAATAGTATTTTTTGTAATATCATTGTGAGGGGGAAATCCATGACAAAGAAATACAACAAAATCAGTTTCATCCTTATTTTACTCATTGTCATATCTTTCGCAGCATCCAGCGGATGCCTGCGTGAGTTCGATGAGGAAACAAGACTGACAATATCTGATATGGAGATATCCAAGGATAGTGTCAAAAGCACCTATGCTTGGTTCAATGTGACCACATACATCGAAAACAGGGGAGCTGACAGCAACGGCAATTCAACCGTTATGCTCAAAGTATTCAACGAGCGAACCGGTTTGCTGGAACTGAAACAGGAAGAAGATATCGGACCTATAAAAGAGGACGAAACCAAAATAGTAAGCCAGAAAATACGCCTTCCAAAAAGTGGCAGTTACCGTATCAATGCGATCATTGTCAATGAAGGTGAAATAGAATATGACAGGTGGATGACGCTATCCGGACTGGAGAATCTGCCAACTGATACGCAGGAAACTGGTATGCAGATAGAAGGCATTGACTTCATAGTAAAGGAAGCAAGTTCTAAAGGAGTTGTTATTGAAAATGACATCTACCTGAAGAACGAAGGCGTAGAAACCACAGAGGATTACCGCATACTCGTCAAAGCCAGGGAAATGGATGCACGACTCATTGCAGACAAGAAGTGGATCAGTTCAGGTGAGATAGAACCTGAAGATACCATTATCAGAAGTGTCAATCTCACGGTACCTGACAACTACAACTACATTGTCGAGGTCAGTATATGGGATGGTAACACCATAGTTAATACCGGGGAAGATTACGTTCAACTGAATCCTGAAAAGATAATAGACCGGGATCAACAGGTACAGAATAAGGACATAGATACCACTGATTTTGTAGTTGAAGAAGACTATGAATGGGAGTATGCAGAAGAAACTGCCCAGGAAGAAAGCCCCGGCTTTACAGTAATCTTTGCAGCAATATCATTTATCTCAGCACTATACATAGCAAGGAGGAGATTGCAATGAACGAGGAAAAGGAGACCAAGGAAACAAAAGATGAAAATATCATAGTACCTCCAAAAGTGAACACAAAAGAAAAGAAGGATACAACTGTAGAGGACTATTTCAAAGGCGGTCTGTTCGTACTGCTGGGTATCATTATTGCCATTTCTGCGTTAAAGTTCTATTTCACAGTGGATAGCATAATCTACACGTGGTTCAAGCAGGAATATGTACCCATAATCCAGGCATTCTACAATCTGATTGTAATCGTAGTAAGTTTGTATATCCTCAAAAGTTATGTATTGAAGAAAAAGGAAAAGAAGTAATTTCTTTTCCATATTTTCACATTCTATTTTTTAATTCTCACTTATCAGAATGACTTTTCTGAAAATTTCCTTCGGTCTTCGCCTGTGCTCATAGCCTTTTCACAGACTATGATTTTCATAGGACTTGTGAATGGTAAGTGAATAGAACCTGTTATTTAACTTTTGAACCGATGCTATAATTGATTATCAACGAGAAACATATTGAGCCTGTAAACACAGAAGTGATCACTATGAAAGAATTACCTGAATGGTATTATGATGAATTCATCCAAATAGGAACTGATTACGCAAGCGAGGAAGAGGTCAGGAACTACGACAGAAAGATGAGAACTATCCGGGATATAGCCGATGAGGCTGAAACCATGCGTAAGCTCATTGACCTTCAACCGGAAGACAATGTACTGGAGATCGGATGTGGAACTGGTGAATTCTCAATTGAGCTTTCAAGATATTGCAAAAAAGTCCTTGCTCTGGATATCTCACAGGGAATGCTTGAATTTGCTATGAAGAAAGCAGGGGAAAGGAACAGGGATAACATTGGATTTGAAAACGCAGGATTCCTGACATTCGAACCAAACGGAAAGGAATTTGATGCAGTGGTAACCCAGCTTGTATTGCACCATCTTCCGGATTTCTGGAAACTTATCGCACTGAGGAATGTCAACTCGATGCTTAAAGACGGTGGAAAGTTTTACCTGAAGGATGTGGTCTTTTCATCAGGGATACAGGATTTCGATTCATATTTCTCACAGATATTCAAAAACATGCCTCCTGAAGCCGGGGATGAGATTGTCAATGAAATGACTCTCCACATTAAAGACGAATTCTCAACATTTGACTGGGTCATGGAAGGATTAATTGAAAAAGCAGGTTTCATCATAGAAAAATCCTATTATCAGGACGGATTCATGGCAACCTACCTGTGCACCAAGATATGAGATTCACTCTACGCCTGAACTGAAGGAGTAACTTATCACATCCTTCGGGCATGTATCGACACATCCCCCGCAGAGGATGCATTCCGAATTTTCCATTTTTTTGTTGCTCACCATTGCATTGACATCAAGGCTCATGGGACATATTTTGCTGCACTTCTTACAGTCTATGCAACTATCGGCATCAGCTTTGAGCCTCAGGGAAGGATACTTCAGGATGTTCCTTATCTTCCTTCCGATGACCATGAATGGTGCCATCCAGCAAATATAATGGCATCCTGCCCTTTTACCAAATGCCATTGAAAGAACTGCCAGCACAGCTATCACCACATAATAGACAATGAACTTCATGGGTTTGTCAATTGATATCACGTTCTCTGTGTGGTAGAAGAAATTGACAGTATGCAGGCCTCCGGCAGAAGCAGCCAGAAATGCTATAATGAAGATCCAGACTGTCCATATCAGATATTTTATCAGGTCATACCTTCCACCCTTTGCATCTTTTCCGTTGACCTGTATCAATATTGACTGACATCCTCCTGAGGGACAAAGCCATCCGCACCACAGTCTGCCGACAACAAGTGATGACAGGAAAAGTAATGCAAAGACAAGCATACTTCCTGAGGCTATCCCCTTTGATGCTGCCTCAACGATAATATAAGGAGAAAAATAAAAGATAGTTAGCGGGAACATAAAGAACGAAATTATGAGAAGCAATTTCCTGAATTCCTGCCTGTTCAAGTATTATCACCTGCTTACTTTATAGCCTATTTTTAAGATATGTTGCATTGAATTTAAAATTGATTGATCAAAGGGGGCTTTTATATATTCTAACCTCATCTGAGCAAATATCATGCTTAAAACTCCTGAACTTTTAGCCCCCGCCGGAAATATGGAATCTCTCATCGCAGCCGTAGAGAACGGTGCCGATGCAGTCTATCTTGGAATCAAGGATTTCAGCGCCCGGGCTTACGCAGGCAATTTCACCATAGAGGAATTCAGGGAAGCACTTGACTTCGCCCACCTCAGGGGAGTGAAAGTCTACGTCACCGTGAACACACTTATCAAGGACACCGAGATGAAAATGGCTCTGGAACTTATGTACACCCTGGATGAGCTGGGTACAGATGCCATCATAGTACAGGATATGGGCCTATTGACACTTGCAAGGGAAATGGTCCCAACACTTCCTGTGCATGCAAGCACCCAGATGACCATTCACAACACCGAAGGAGTCCTTTTACTGAAAGAAATGGGTGTCAAAAGGGTGGTTCTTGCAAGGGAACTCTCACTTGACGAGATAAAAACGATCAAAGCGGAAACAGGAGCAGAAATTGAGGCTTTCGTACACGGAGCACTCTGCATCTGCTACTCCGGCCAGTGCCTCATGAGCAGCCTGATAGGAGGCAGAAGCGGAAACCGTGGTTACTGCGCCCAGCCATGCCGCAAGCAATACAGATTACTGAAGAACGGCCTGGAAGTGAAAACAGAAGGAAGCTACCTTTTGAGTCCAAAGGACCTTAACACCTCCGGGATATTACCTGAACTCATAACCGCAGGAATAGACTCTTTCAAGATAGAAGGCCGTATGAAGCGACCAGAATATGTTGCAGGGGTCGTAAGCATATACCGTCGTCTGATAGACCGGTTTGCAGAAGATCCTGATAATTATTTTGTAACTGAAGAAGAATCCACACAACTTGAACAGCTCTTCAACCGGGAATTCACAAATGGTTATTTCAAAGGTGACCCTGCAGGTGAGCTCATGAGCCGGGAAAGACCGCACAACCAGGGGATAGTTGTTGGAAAAGTAAGTGGATACAATCAGAAACGTAGCAGTATTTTAATAGAACTCAGTGGGGAACTTGAAGTTGGAGATGGAATCGGTTTTGAAGGTTACCGGGAAGCAGGAACCGTAATCAGAGGTATGTATATTAATAATATGCCTATCAAAGATGCGGGAAAAAATGACATCATCTCTGTTAATTTTGAACAGGCACTCAAATCAGGAACAATAGTTTACAGGACACTTGACGATTCCCTGATGAAAGGATTGCAGCAGTCATTCAGTTCCCCTTCACCAATACGCAAGATCCCGGTGTCCATCAGCCTGAAAGCACATACCGGAGAGAAAATGGAACTCTCAGTTTCTGATAATGAGAACAACAGCTCAAAAATCATTTCCGATTATGTGGTTGAGAAATCCCAGAAAAGACCAACAACTGCAGAAGATGTTGAAAAACAGCTTTCCAAGACAGGAAACACGGTTTTCGAGCCTGCTGATATCAGGATAGACATCCCTGAAGATGCATTCATACCGATAAAGGAACTGAACAACGCAAGGACTGAAGCAATATCGGAACTTGAAAAATTGCGGATGGAAAAATACAGAAGACAGCCATACATCAGGCCTGTCACAGATAATGCTCCGGCAGCAGAAGAAGAAAAAGAAGAGCATGAACCGGTGACCAGTGAAGAAAGAACAATGCTTTCTGTCAGCGTTAACAATCCCAAATCCCTCACATCTGCAATCAAGGGCGGAGCAGATATAGTATATCTTGATAGTGATGGGAAGAACATTGAAAGTGAAGAGTGGTGTTCAGCCATCACTTTTGCTGCAGAGAAAGAGATACCATTGTACCTTCACACCCCTGTGATCGTAAAAGATGCTGAAATGGACAAACTCAGGGACAGGATAGCACTGGCTAAAAAACTAGGCTTTGCTGGAATTGTAGTAGCAAACACCGGAGTTTTCAGAATGACCATGGGATCAGCAGTTTCAGGCATGAAAATAGTCACCGACAGCTCCATGAATGTATTCAACCGGCATACCCTTGAATTCCTGACAGAGAAAGGTGCAGATACTGTGACCCTTTCAGCGGAAATGAATCTCGGGCAGATTACAAAGATAGCAAAGTATGGCAATTGCGAATATATTGTACACGGTGGTGTTCAGGTAATGGAATCCGAACACTGCCTTATAGGTGGCATTCTGGGAGACACGGAAGATTGCGGTTCCCATTGCAAGAGCGGTAAATTCGAGATAGTCGATGAGAAGGGATATGAATTCCTGGTACAGACTGATTCGGATTGCAGGACACATATCTACAACTCAAGGGAACTATGCCTGCTGGAAGAAGTACCACAACTTATCAAAGCTGGTCTTTCAAGAATCAGGATAGATGCCAGAACCATGAAGAGCGAACATGTGGGAAAAGCCACACGTGCCTACAAAGATGGGATTGATTCTCATTTCAGCCAAAACAAAAAGCAAGCATGGGAATCCAGCGACATCAGCGAATATCACACAAGAGGGCATTACCACAGGGGAGTATTATGAACATATTCCTTTCCGCATCAATAAGAGGGGGCAGGGATATGCTGTCCACTTACATTGAGATGTGTAACTATCTTCAGGAAAACGGACATGATGTACTTAGCTGGCATGTGGCTGACCCGGAACTTGAAAGGACAGAGTCACTGCTAACAGAGCAGGAAATATACATACGTGATATGGAGTTCCTTGAAAAGAGCCACTGTGTAATAGCAGAGGTCAGCACTCCTTCTATTGGTGTTGGTTATGAGATATCCAGCGCATTGCAAAGAGGATTGTCGGTCCTTTGTTTGTACACACCGCAGACAAACGTTTCCGCGATGATACTTGGAGATAAAAGGATCACCAGTAAAGAATACAGGAATATGGATGCAATGAAAGGAGAGATTGACAGCTTCCTTAACTCCATTAACAAATCCTAATTTTTTAGCAATCATTAAATACTTATCATCGTAATATAAAAGTGGTGATCATGGTAACTGAAATAGTGATTCTTATCGTAGCTATCATAGCTGCAATTCTTCTCTGGAAGGTACTAAAGACTGTAAAGAACATGGTAATAAACACAATCATGGGACTTATCGTGCTCGTTATTGCAAACCTGGTATTAGGATTGCATATTGCTTACGACTGGATAGTCATCCTGGTCTGTGCGATTGCAGGCGTTGTAGGTGCATTACTGATAATTGTGTTAAGTTATCTTGGAATTGCATTCTGAATACGGGCTATTGCCCTTATCTGGTGGCGCTTGTGTAACTCGCCACTAAATCTTTTTTCAGAAACAATTGCCTTCATTTCTATGATCTGAAAACCACAGAGCAGAGATGCAAGTTCATCTTCTGTGAAATAGTGGTATATGATACCGTTTTTCCTGCGGAATGTGTGTTTTTCGATCTCATCACCACCATATCTCATATCTTCCGTCCCAAAGACTTCAATAACAAGAATAGCTCCGCTTTTCATCACTCTTCTTATCTCACTTAATGCCACCTTCCTTTCCTCTTGCATCAGATGCTGGACAACACCAAGGCACAGGATAGCATCAAAAGAATTATCAGAAAAAGGAAGTGATGTTATGCTTGATACAATACATTCGGCCTGTGCATCATCCTTGCTATTGTTCTTACTGATGTAAGAGCGGGCCCTGTGTACAGCAGTTGCTGATACATCAATGCCCACAGACTCATATTTTCGCGAGAGGGGAAGAAGAAATCTGCCGTTACCGCAACCGAGATCCAGTACGCGGGAAGAAGGAGATATCAATCCCTCAAGCATTGAGATCGACCTGGGACCTCCCCAGGTCACATGTTTGTATTCTTCATCCCAAGCAAAGAAATGAGACTTTGAACCATTGCCCGGGAAAGAACTGTTTTCCATGATCTGATTAGGGTCGGTATGCTGCTGCATCTCTGAAGCGCTTGATAAGGAAGTCCTTCTCAAGTGAGGAAAGGAACCAGCCGGCCTTTGGACCTGATGCCTGGTCAAGCACAGAGATGTACACTGCCTTGAAGAGCTCCTTCGGATTCACTTCCAGTGATTCAGGACTTACATCCATTGCAGCTGCTATCATTGTATTTAATTCAGATCCTGCTTCCTTTGAAGAATATACCAGATTATGATAATCCTCACCTGTTAATTCACCACTTTTTTCCAGTATATCTGAAAATGAAGTAAGGAAAGCTCTCTGGAAAGGAGTCAGATTTGCAGCGTTTACAGAGATTCCTTCCTGTACACTGAACTTTGCATTGTCAGGAGCATACATCTCAAGCCAGTTTCCGACATTATCGACAAGTTCACGTATACACTTCTCGTTTGAAGTATCATACCCTGCTCTTTTGACGATCTTTAGAATTTTGTCAAAATCACCTGCTGCAACCTGGTATATGGTGGTCATATGCTTGAACGGGATATCCGTGTGGCAAAGTCCTGCAGCATGTGATAGTTCTATGATCCTCTTATCGTATGATGTGGTATTGTCACTTGAGTGCAGACGTTCGAACTCATCCACAAGTGTCAGCAGTGGTAATGCAGGGTCGAACCTGATATGCTTTTCAGGCTTTGTACGGATGATAAGGTAACGCAGTACCTCAGGAGGAACTACCTTAAGCATATCTGCAATGGAAACGACAACGCCGGTTGACGATGACATAGCACCCTTTTGGCCAAGCATGATCCATTCATAGACTATTGGATGAGGTGCATCATATCCGAATATTTCTTTAACAATATCCTGACCCGTATCATATGAACCGCCTCTTGAAGCGTGATCTTTTCCGAAAGGTTCTACTGAAACTCCAAGTGCCTTCCACCTGGCTGGCCAGTCCACACGCCATGTAAGCTTACCGCCACCTTTCATGGATACTGTTCCACTGTGCCCGCATGAACAATCATAGTCCACAGTCTCTGCATCCAGATCAAAACCTGTTACAATAGTAGTGTTGACCTTACCACATTCAAGACAAATAGGATTGAAAGGATTCCAGGTTTCTACCGGAGTCTTGCCGGACCTTTTCTGAAGGATCTCTGCTATCTCATCTTTCTTTACAAGAGCCTGCTTTATAGCTTCAACATAGACTCCCTCTTTGTAGAGTTCGTCAGCCCTGTAAACTTTCGGATGAATTCCCAGATGGTCAAGTGCTCCCAGGAAAGGTTCAAGGAAGTGCTCGGAGTAGTTCTTATGTTCGCCGCAGGGACATGGTATCTCTGAAAGAGGTTTTCCTACGTGTTCTGCATAACTTTCATCCAGAAAAGGATATACTTTTCTAAGGGGGTCGTAGGTATCTGCAATATAGATGAACTCAGCCTCTGCGCCTTTATCGATAAGAGCCCTGTATGCTACATCTGCAGTTACGACCTCGCGCATGTTACCAATATGAATGTGACCTGAGGGAGTGATGCCTGTTGCAACAAGGTGTTTCTTGCCCTTTGCCAGCACCTCATCTGCTATGACATCTGCCCAATGTGTAATATCTGCCATTATTTCACCGATTATGAGTAATAATATTGAATGTTCAAGTGCTCGAAAGCCAGTAACCTTAGATAATTGTTACTATTATAATCTTTGCTTAAGAAAAAAATACAATCAGGAATCAGGTCAGGGTTTTTGTCCTCTTTCGGACAGAGAATGACCCCATACAGATGCAACTCGAAAGATATTAATAAACAGGTAGTGTTCAGGTAAATATGACCCGTATTACCGAGAACTTGCACAGGATGCCAATAAGCACTTCAGAGGACATCTTTAACATGAAGAACCAGCGCGATCCTGAGACAAACGAGCTGTGGCCTTTTCTGGTAGTACATGGTAACCATGCCACCATCAATAAAGAAGTGGTTATATATGACGAGGAAGGTGTATACCAAGTGTATACCAAAAACGTCATGCCAAAAAGAACTGAATGATTGTGGGAAATATTACCAATCTGTCTTAAAGTTCAGAAGTTCTTCTACCATATCCCCATCATTAGCAAAGAACTCGAAATCCTTTATGATATTACCATTGTAACTGATGGTATCGATGAAACCGTACCAGTAAACTATCATACCGATTCCGTAGTTCTCCTCATATTCCCTGAACTGTTTTTTAATGTAATAAGCATGCTCTTTCTCATCACCGAACAGAGCCTTGCTTTCTATCCAGGAAACCTGCACCCCATCAACCTCAAGTGTTTCATCCAGCAGGAAATCCGGGGTTTTTGTAAAGCCTTCATCCCTCAGGTCATTTTCTGACCTGTATGTAAATCCTCTTTCAGTAAGCCATGTTGCAAGAAGAGATTCACCAAGTTCTCCTTTTTCCGCATGAAGATCATGTGCCTTCGGGGAAAAAAAGAAATCAGAATCCATTGCTTCCATAACCTCTTTCTTGAGGCGGCCTTCAGGATACTCATCCAGATTCCTTATGAAGCCTTTCTTCGGAATGCCCATTTCCTTGAGCAGCATTGAAACCATCAGAGTCGCAGGTATGTCATTTTTCCTTGCGATCTCAGTTATACTCTTGCCTTTGTTCCACTGCTTGAAATGGCGGACACTGTTGTTCTTAACCCTTGAGAAATTCCTCTTGACCTTTGTAACGGTCTTCTGGTTAAGTATAGAATAGATAGTACCAATAGGTTGCGAAAACTGTTCTGCAACGCTTTTCACATCATTGACACTTTCCAGGCTGTCATATATCTGGTTATAGGTTTCAACATCCATTCTCATTCAATTCCTTCAGAATACATTCATCACATCTGTTCCTGCCACAATAGGCTTTTGAATACTCAACTATGAGAGCATGGTATTCCTTATAGATATCGATATCTGTAGGAAGGTCTTTTTCAAAAATCTGCTGTAGTTGCATATAGTTGCCTTCGATACCGATGCATTTCATTATACGTGTGGTATAGGCATCTATGACGAATTTTGGTTTATTGGCGGCATAGAGTACAATACTATCTGCAGTCTCATTTCCAACACCTTTAAGCGATAACATCGTCTTACGAAGTTCTTCCACCGGCATTGAAAAAACATTCTCCATGCCCTGAACAACAAAAAAAGATGCTATTCCCTTAAGACGAGAAGCTTTCTGCCGATAGAAGCCGCAACATCTTACAAGTTCTTCCAGCAACTCAATATCAGCATCAGCAAGATCCTGAACTTCAAGCAGGCCGTGTTCTTTCAGACCATTGATAGCCTTTTCCACATTTGTCCACTTTGTCTGCTGGGTTAGCAAAGCCCCTATAACAACCTCAAAAGCTGTGTCTGCAGGCCACCAGTATTGCGGCCCCAGTTCATCCAGAAGCAGATCATAGGCTTTACAAAGTATTGCTGATCGCATATATACTAAGGAGAACTATTCCCAGAATTCCTTCTCGTAGTTCTCAGGAAGATCCAGGTTCATTAGTTCATCAAGAGATTTTCTTTTCCTGTCATCCTTTTTTTCGCCACTGTGTCTTGATTCAATAACCGTAGTATCTTTGTTATTGACCACGATTTCTTCCTGGCTCATAACTGCAATCGGTTTCCTCTCAGGTGTTGCAACAATGGTTTCAACATTATCTGGTCTCTGCCTTTCCAGGTGCTTTCTTTCCTCTGGCATGCGGACAGTCGGTTCGGCCCATGACCTGCTTTCACGGTCTGTTGGCTTTTCAAGCCTTATGCGTGTCCTTTCAGCATAGGTATCTTCCATGGGCATGGACTTAGAGAGCTGTTTATGAGTTGAACGATACCCAATTACACATTGTTCGTCCCCTGTACGCCATTCAACTACGTAAAGGTGGCAGGCTTTTTTCTTACAGTGGGAAACTCCGTCCTTGGGGCAAACATCGGGTAACGTCATGATCAAACCTCAATATATTAATGTTTAGATACTTCTTAAAGCATTGGCTATCAAAGGTGCCACACTGACACAACTCTGTACCTTTTCTATAGTGTCGGTTGCAATGATATCCTTTACACCTGCATTGAACAGACGTAACACGGCATTTCTTGACAGCACCGGATGGACACATGCAAGATATACATCCTTTGCACCCTGTGACTTAAGTAGTTTTATGGACTCTGCCATAGTTCCGCCTGTGGCTATCATGTCGTCAATGATAATGATATCCCTGTCCATCACATCAACATTCTTTGCTTTGATAGTAACGGTATCGCCTGAATGGCGGGTCTTTTCCAGGTAATCGAACTCCAGACCTACATCAGCAGCTGTATTTTCTGCAAGGCTTATTGCACCCTTATCAGGAGATACTATCAATGGGTCACTCAGGTTAAGGGACCTTATATGATAACCAATGAGACGGGATGCGTCAAGGTCAAAGGCATCTGCGTTGAAATAGTTAAGCACACTGGACTCATGGATATTCACAGTGAATATACGGTCAGCGTTAACGGTTCTTGCAATCGCCCTTGCACTTATAGGCTCACCTGTTTTGAACTTCTTATCCTGCCTTGCATATCCCATGTAGGGTATGACCACATTTATGACAGGTGAATCCTCGCAGGCATCTATAAGCTGCAATAATGCAATCAGATCAGAATCCGTTGTCGTACTCTGGATAATAGTAACTTCATCCACGTCTTCATCAAGAATGCGTGAGTATAATTCACCGTCAGGGAATCTTGTATAATCACACACACTGGGTTCTATATTTAACTCTCTTGCAACCTTTGATGAAAGAGCCTGGGATGCTGGTCCTCCTATGATTTTCAAATAATGTACCTCTTTAAGATTTAATTAATGGATAATTTGAATGCTCTCTAATGTATCCCTATAATACATTAGTTTTGGTTCATTTTGACTTTCTCAAGAACCTTGATATTTTGTATACCGGTAGCAGGATAATTGCCCGTCTCATCTTTTTCCGCAGACTTTACCATGTCCCATACAGTAAGCAACGCTACTGAGACACCGGTAAGTGCTTCCATTTCAACACCGGTCTTTCCGACAGAGCGCACCTCTACCTTTGCACAAATAATATTATCGTAAATTGAAAAATCCACATCCACTGAAGTAATTGGGATCTGGTGGCACATTGGAATGAGTTCTGGAGTTTTTTTAACCGCAAGGATTGAAGCTATGCGCGCAGTGGAAAGTACATTTCCTTTCTCAACAGTACCTGTGCGTATCTTTTCTATCGTTGCGTCATTAAGAACTATTTCCCCGGAAGCTATTGCTTTCCTTACAATTATATCTTTACTGCTGATGTCCACCATGACCGCACGGTCATTTTCAATATGTGTGAATGTAGCTTCCAATAAATCACCGTTTTTTAGTCAATTCTTATATTCTGCCTTTGCAGGTAATCTTCAATAGTACTATTTAGTTGTTCTTTCAGGCTTGTGGCTTCATTAAGGTTTAGTTTGAGAATTTCTTCATCCTTACCATGATTTATAGTTATACGAATCCACTTTCTTTCGATGTCCACATTTATCTTTCTGTTTTCCTGCCCCATATCAAAACACCTCTGATATAACATCTGTTATCCGGTCAATTATATCTGTCGCAAGCAAACCGAATCCTTTTTCATCAAACGCAAGATCACCGGCCGCACCATTTATAAAAACGGCACATGCCGCCGCATCCATTGCATTATTGACTGCAAACAATGCACCTGTGATACCCGTAAGTACATCTCCTGTACCACCAACGGTCATCCCGGCATTCCCTGTCCTGTTAAGCCGTGTGTTCTGCCCGTCCGAAATGATATCAACCTTACCTTTCAGAACCACTATAGCCGTATTTTGTCCGGCGAACTGGCTTACTATTTGTTTCTTTTCTGCAAGAGTCCGGGGAACTGCAACCCCTGAAAGACGTGCGAATTCGGCAGAATGCGGAGTTAATATGAATTTACCTTCACTTTTTACTGGCAAATGCAGATCATAGAGAGCATCGGCATCAATCACTGCCTTTTTACATAAAGGAAGGAGCTGCTGTACTGTTTTAAGCGTCGGTGCATCCCTGCCAATTCCGGGACCAATGACGACAACATCATGTGATTCTATAAGGCTCTTCAATACAGGGAGATTTTCAGGGTTCAGCCTGTTACCTGAAAGTGGTACGACTATGAGATTTGATGAAAAGGATGCAACGGTATCTGCAACATTCTCAGGTACGGCCACTGTCACAATATCAGCACCTGTGCGAAGTGCTGCCATGGCTGCAAGAGCCGGTGCCCCGTAATAAGCACCACCACCTATCACAAGAACACGTCCGGAGTTACCTTTGTGAGCATGCTGTTCTCTGTGAACAAGGCCCATTAGGTCACCGGAACCTACGTATTCTTCTGCATCCCTACAAACCCCGATGGGAGCAACCTTCACTTCACCGGTGTATTTCTCACATCCCGGAAGTTCCAGACCGGTTTTCATCCTGTGAAAAGTGATGGTTATATCTGCAAAAACACTTTTAGATATCTCTCCACCATCGAGATCATATCCTGAAGGTGCATCTATGGAGATAATATATGAACCGGATGAATTTATCAGATCTATAGCAGTTGATTCAGGTTCTCTTGGAGATCCTTTTATTCCGGAACCCAGAATTCCGTCAACAATAATATCACTATCCTTCCATCCGGCATAGCTTTCAAGCTCTTTTGAATCAGTTATCTCTTTTAATTCTGTTATACCACTGTATTCAAGCAGAGAGAAATTATGCATTGATTCTTCCGTCCTTATGCGGGAAGAATGACCAAGAAGTATCACTCTTACATCATAGGCATCGTTCAGTGCAAGGTGCCTTGCAGCGACGAATGCATCACCTCCATTATTACCCCTGCCTGATACAAAAAGTACTTTCCCGCAGCTTATTCGGGATGTTATTTCCCGGGCAATTGCAGCACCTGCATTTTCCATTAATTGGACCGGGCTAAGGCCAAGATAAGAACAATTAGCATCTACAGAACGCATTTTTGAAGAAGTGATAGAGAACATAGTTACCTATTTATTCCTTAGTTTGCATTGTATTTATCAGTTGATATGGTCATTTTTCTATTAAATTGAAATCATTTTATACCAAATAATTCTTACACCAAATGGAGGTCATTTTATTAACACCGTTGCAAAAGAGATTAACGCAACTGACAAAACAAAGATCAAACCCACATATCTTATACTTGGAAGTGGGAGTTTTGGTTTTGCATTAGCAAAGGAACTTAGAGAACTTGATAAAGAGATCATCATTGTTGATAAGGATTCACAAAAAGTTGAGACACTTCGTGAAGAGGCCTATGAGGCCATTGTCGGTGATGTGAGTGATCCAGGCCTTTTTGACATAATCAATACCCGGAATCTTGCAGGAATACTTATTCTTAGCTCAGATCCGAAAGCAAATAAAAAAGCTCTTACGAATGTCAGAAATAAAGTGTCCCAGGATATCTACTGTGTAGTGAGGGCTCCTGATGTTATAAACATGCAGGAAATGGAAACTATGGGTGCAGATCTTGTTATCATGCCACCCAGAATGGTAGCAAAGTCCCTTTCAAGATCACTTGAACGTGCAGAGGCGATGCGCAGGGGAAACAAACTGACCCAGTGGTTTGATGTAAACAAAGGCAAAAAGCTTGCAATTGTGGTCCACGATAATCCTGACCCGGATGCTATTTCCAGTGCCCTTGCATTAAAAACGATTGCAGAATCATTTAATGTTCTTGCTGACATCATATATCATGGAGAGATAGGGCATCAGGAAAACAAGGCTTTTGTTAATCTGCTTGGCATAGACCTTTTCAGGGCAGAAGATGTTGGATTTACAGGATATGAGAATTTAGCACTCATTGACTGCGCAATACCCGGGGCTAATAACTCCCTGCCATCCGGTACGCATGTAAACATAATCATTGACCATCACCCGATCACTGATACCGAGATAGATGCTGACTTTATAGATATTCGTCCCCATGTTGGTGCATCTGCCACCATATTGACCAAGTATCTCCAGGAACTCAATGTGGATATCAGCAGTGAGCTGGCAACGGCACTATTGTATGGAATCAGAACTGATACACTTGATTTTAAGAGGAACACTGATTCTGCAGACCTTTCGGCTGCTTCATACCTATACCCCCTCTCTGACCACGATGTCCTTGAACAACTGGAACGACCTTCCATGTCTATCGAGACACTGGATGTACTTGGAGAAGCTATAAACAGCCGTCAGGTAGTCGGAAGTTACCTCCTTTCCAATGTAGGAAGCATACGCAACAGGGATACTTTGCCACAGGCAGCAGATTACCTCCTCAATCTGGAAGGGATATCCACTTCCATAGTATTTGGTGTTACAGAGGAGAAGATCTACATTTCAGGCCGTAGCAATGATATCAGGGTAAACCTGGGGGATGTCATGAGGCGCGCATTCGGTGAAGAGGCAGGTGGAGGACATGCGACTGCAGCAGCAGCACAAATACCTCTTGGAGTATTCACTGCCGCAAAAGACCGCCAGACACTCTTAAGGCTAGTCAACGAAGCAGTTGTAAAGAGATTCTTATCTGCTGTCGGTGTGGAAGAGGCAGACGAATAGTCTCTTCCAAATTTGTTTTTACAACATTGTTACTCAATTATATGCTATATATACTCTATATTGTTTAGTATACTTTTAGCGGAATGTATTTTCGAATAGTAGATTTGCTGCTTGGTGGACTGCAGGCACAATTACATTTAATAACGGTTCAGATGCATGAACCCGGAGCACCAACCACTCATATTAAATGTGCAAGATGGCAGGGGTTGGGAATATGTATAACTCATACTACACAGAAACAACGAAGCATACAAGCGCGTACTAAATAATACATCATAAACCCATATAAAAATAAGCTACTCCATGTGCATACATATTCATACATGTATGTATCTGTATTTGTACCCTCCTTGCAGTGGAAGAATGGACCCAATGCACTGCTACAATGATTGAACTATTAGATCAACAACCAGTGTCTATTTTTACAGGACATACAGCATCATGCTTATAATCTTCTAAGATAGGGATTCGGGAGAAAACATTCTGGAAGTATGTGGGTTCATCCATACCAGAAGACGTTGATAAAATATACTCAATTAGTAATATATATTTTGATACATGCATTTTGGAATATGTTCTTGCTCCAGGTTTGATTTTATTTTATATAGGATACCTGACATCAAACAAAGAAAACTTAACTAAGAACATAACGGTCAGAAGATGAATATCACATTAAGAAGACTGCTTATCCGTGAACTTGAAGAGGAGCTTGAGGCTGCAAAAAAAATAGATGCGGAGAGGCTTGCAGAGGAAATACAGAGAACAGGATTCAATTGCCTTATGTGCGGAAAGTGCTGCCGCCGGGAATTTGGTGATAACCGTGTTGCACTGATGCCAGAGGAGATCAGCAGGATCCATGATGGCAGCAGTCTCACATTAGAAGACATAGCAGAGCCTTTTAACATAGAAGCAGAATCACCTGAAGAGGAGTATTTGCTTCAGAAAGAAACGGACATGGTGGATGAAGAAGGCAACATCCACACATTTGGCTGGATGCTTCAGCGAAAAAAGAACAGGGATTGCATATTTATTCCTGATGAAAGAACGGACAACAGATGCAGCATATATGAACTGCGTCCACACCTGTGCAGCACATACCCATTTTACATGGAAGGGCTCAAGCTCAGAATATCCGAATGTGAGGGACTTGGAAAGGTGATCGGATTGCAGGAAAGCAGGGAACTTGCAGGAAAGGTACTCAATAGATATGTATGTGAACTTCAGGATACCATCCTCACCTATAAGAACTATAATGGATTCATAACTGGTGGAAAAGGCCAGTTAATAGCGGAGTTGAACCTGAAGCAAGGCTACTTAAATTACATCGTCCATAATAGTGAGGGAACTTGTAAGATCACAAAAAGAATCTGAATTTCAGTTTATCGATTGATTTATAATAAATAAAAATTATGCAGGAATAAACATGTCCACTAACAATGAACCTATGACGATCTCTGAGAAGATCTTTTCAAAGGCTGCCGGAAAGACGGTAAAAGCCGGAGAATTCGTACTGGCAAATATAGACAGGGCAATGACCCACGATATCACAGGACCTCTTGCGGTAGAAGGATTCTACGAGATCATGAGGGATAAGGAAGAGAAGAAGGTCTGGGACCCAAGCAAGATAGTGATCCTTTTTGACCACCAGGTTCCTGCGGACTCACTCAATGCTGCACAGAACCACATAATGCTCAGGAAGTTCGCAAAGGAACAGGGCATCATCAACTATGACGTTTACGAAGGTGTCTGCCACCAGGTAATGCCTGAAAAGGGACACGTAAAGCCAGGAGACCTTGTAGTTGGCTCAGACTCCCACACCTGCGCCTATGGCTCACTTGGTGCTTTCTCAACAGGTATCGGTTCAACCGACATGGCGGCAGTCTTTGCATCAGGAAAGCTCTGGTTCAAAGTACCTGAAACCATCAGGTTCGAAGTCGAAGGAAAACTTCCAAAGCATGTCTATTCAAAAGATGTAATTCTCCACCTCATCGGAGATGTAGGTGCAGAAGGTGCAAGATACAAGGCAGCAGAGTATGCAGGATCAACTATAAGATCAATGTCAATGTCCGAACGCATGACCATTTCCAACATGGCTATTGAAATGGGTGGCAAAGCAGGCATCATTGAAGCTGATGAGGTCACAGAAAAGTACCTCAAAGAGCGCATACCTGGCTATGAGTTCGACCCTTACTGGGCATCCGATGAGGGAGCAGCATGTGAACTTCATAAGTACGATGTCAGCAACCTTGAGCCACAGGTCGCATGTCCACACAACGTAGACAACGTCAAACCTGTAACAGAAGTAGAAGGAACAAAGGTTGACCAGATATTCGTAGGCTCCTGTACCAACGGAAGATTTGAGGATATAGAGGTTGTCGCCAAGATGATGGGTGATGAACCTGTTGCAAAGGGTGTAAGACTTCTTATTATCCCTGCATCCAGAACAGAATACATGAAAGTGCTCAGAGCAGGTTATATCGAGCAGTTCATGGAAGCCGGAGCAATGGTGGAGTCACCATGTTGTGGTCCATGCATGGGCGGTTCTTTCGGACTGCTGGGTGACGGAGAAGTAGGACTTGCAACATCCAACCGTAATTTCAAGGGACGTGAGGGAAGTCCGCAATCATTCGTGTACCTGAGTTCCCCTGCAACCGCAGCAGCATCCGCACTCACTGGAGAGATAACAGATCCGAGGAAGATCTGATCTCTTCTTTTTTTTTATGTGTGAGACCAAAAAAGATATATTATACAAATTTATATGATAGTCCAGACGTTGGTATAACCAACACTACCCCGTCATATTGTGTGTGGATTACAACCAACGTCACTAAAACTTCTTTTCAAACATTTTAACTTTAATAGTGGCTTTGCACCATAAAGGTGTAATATGATTACCTTATATTTGGGAAGGATAAATCATGCCAGATACTGACCTCTCAATACTTGACGAACTGTACGGGATAATAATGGACAGGAAAGAGAATCCTGTTGAGAACTCATATGTATGCTCTCTACTTAATCACAGGAAAGGTATTGACAAAATACTGGAGAAAGTAGGGGAAGAGTCAATTGAAACCATACTTGCCGTGAAAAGCGGAAAAAGAGAAGAAATCATATACGAATCATCAGACCTTCTTTTTCACCTTATGGTAATGTTTGTGGCAGAGGGAATAACCCTCGAAGAGATTACCACAGAACTTCAGAAAAGAAGAAAATAGTTTTAATAAACTATCAGTTCGTGGAAAACATCCTTTTTGGATAGAATTCCTTTTGGCTTGCCATCAAACGAAACCAGCAAAAAGCCGATGTCGTGCTTGTCAAAAACCTTTACAGCATTATAAAGGGATGTTTCCGAATCCACCGTAATAAGGTCACGGGTCATTATGTCCTTGACCTTAGCAGTCATTTTTCCACTTGCTACAGCATCGCCTATGTCTGTGAAAGTGACAACACCAAGTATTTCATCGTCATCAATTACAGGTGCCCCATGTATGCTGTGATCTACAAGCAGACGTGCAGTTTCCTGAATTGATGCATTTCCGCTTATTGATATCATATTCAAACGGGCATAGTTTTTAACAGGTTTCTTTGGCAGGGATATCATCTCACTTATAGAGAAGACAAGCGTGTTCTGGGTATCATCCCTTCCAACGATCTCCCCACGGACTATCAGTTTGTTCACAGGGGTAGGACCCATCTGTACACGGTCGCCCTGTTCAAATCCCTTGATATTACCAAGAACCTTGATCATACCATGACAAAGGTCCGGGTGCCTTACTGTAGTAAAACTTATTTGAGCTACTGTTGCTCCTTCAACAAGGTTTTCATTTCTGTAGATGGGGACTGCTGCCTCGTGATCCATTGCAGTGATGCTTAAAGCTTCATAAGCCTCACCTGTTGCTTTGTATCCCCCTTTCGGACCAGGAACACCTTCAACAAGGCCAAGGACTTTCAAAGATTGCATCTGATTCCGGACAGTTCCAGGGTTACGGCTGATAAGCTCTGCAATTTCTTCGCCTTTGACAGCACGATCTTTTTCTCTCTGTAGATTGATCAATGCGATAAGAATATCTTTCTGAATAGGAGTCAGTTCCACAAAATCACCGGTCCATAAACTCAAATATAGTTTATAGATACTCAAAAGAGATATATAAATTGTAGTATCTCCGAAAAATGATATTTGGAGAGATTATATTTATAAGGAATAGGAATTTATATCTTGAAGTGATTTGAGCCAACGACAGGAAGAAACATGATATTTGAAAAAATAAATACCGTCCCTACGGCTGATGAATTACTGGACAAATCATTCAGAAGGGCAACCAGGGCAATGTCAGGAAAAACCATCAGTGGAAGAAAAACTGCTATTGAGGCAAATGAGTCCATGATGCTGACAGCAGCGAACATACTTACAGATAATCTCAAGAACATTGTCAGAAGATTCCCAACTTTTGAAAATCTACAACCTTTTTACTATGAACTGGCAGATGTCATGGTAGGCGTAGATGACATGAGAAAATCCCTGAGCAGACTGGACTGGGCCAGCGCAAAGATACACGAGATAGCAAGGGAGTATGTGGGAAAAATAAGAAAGTCCAGAGATCCACCCCTCGTGAGGAAACAATGTTTCGGGCGAGTTTCATCAATAATATATTCTATTGAAAAGGACCTGTTGTTCCTTAATGAGGCACGAAACAAGCTTCGAAAGCTCCCCTCAGTTCATGATGAACCAACCATTGTAGTTGCAGGATACCCAAACATAGGAAAATCCAGTTTTGTTACAAAGGTTACAGGAGCAACACCTGAGATAGCGCCTTATCCATTTACCACAAAAGGAGTTTCTATCGGACATTTCTTTGTTGGTAATGACAGGTATCAGGTACTGGACACGCCAGGACTTCTTGACAGGCCGATGTCAGATCGAAATGAGATCGAATTGCAGGCAATTACAGCATTAAAGAATCTGGATGCAGTAGTCCTCTTCATAATTGATGCAACTGAAACATGCGGATACGAGGTAGAAGACCAGAAACGCATGCTTGAGGAAGTCCGCAGTGAATTCAAATTACCAGTGCTTGTTGTTGCAAATAAGGCAGATCTGCCGCAATTCATGGAGCTTGATTTCGTAGATATGAAAATGTCCACTGCAACAAATGAAGGTGTCAGTGAAGTAACTTCAACTCTGATCGAGATGGTTAAAAAAGAGATTGAAGAGAAAGAGAGAATTAAAGCAGAAAAAGTAGAGAAGATTGGGACAGATGACCTATAAGGTCATCCTCACAAAACTTTTTCCATTATATTCAGTGCATTTTTCAGATTGTCCATGGATGATGCATAGGAAAGGCGTATATGTCCTTCACCACGGTCACCAAAGGCAGTTCCCGGCACAACTACAACGCCATTGGATACCAGTTTTGATGCAATATCTCCTGAGGTTGAACCTTCGGGCACTTCAGGGAAAGCATAGAATGCACCTTTTGGGGAAGCACAATTCAAACCAATTGAGTTCAGACCTTCTACAAGCATATCCCTGCGGGCTTTGAACTCATCACGCATTGCAAATACTGAATCCATGGGGCCTGCAATGGCTGCAAGTGCAGCTTTCTGTGCAATAGAATTGGCACATGCCTGTACATACTGGTGAACCTTGATCATTTGCTCAGTGTATTCCTTTCTCGCGGCAACATATCCAATTCTCCATCCGGTCATGGAAAATGTCTTGGATACTGCGTTTATCGTGATTACATTATCAGAGAACTGAGCAGGACTTACATGTTCTCCCTCATAGATGAAATGCTCATAAACCTCATCGGATATCAGGGTAATTCCATGATCATCTGCTATCTGGGCAAATGCCTTCATGTCACTTTTACTCTGGACGGCACCTGTGGGATTTGCAGGAGAATTTATGATAATTCCCTTAGTCTTTGGAGATATCTTCTCTACGACATCTTCAGGGCTTACAGTGAGATCATCTGCAAGGTGCAGAGGAACTACTCGGCCACCCATCAAACTCACAAGGGAGTTATAAGATACAAAACCGGGGTTTGCAATCAGTACTTCATCCCCGGGGCCTACAAGAGAGGCTATTGCAAGCTCAAGTGCTTCTGATGCACCTGAAGTTACAATGATCTCATCTGGAGAAACATCGAGTTTATTCTCATTTTTGAATTTGGAAACTAAAGCCTGACGAAGTTCCAGGATACCGGGGCCAGCCGTATAACCTGTGAACCCTTCGTTAATAGCATCTATCGCAGCCTGTTTGATATGCTGCGGAGTATCAAAATCAGGCTGGCCGATACCAAGATTAATGGAGTTTGGGCCTGCTCCCTCAAACATCTTCCTGATCCCGGAAATGTCTATATCTAAAACTCTCTGTGCGAACTTCGATTCAGGCATAATTATCCCTTTATTCAATATTTGTGTGTCTGGATTTCAGATCTTCTTCTGAAGCACCGGTGATGAAGATCAGCTCTGCGATTACTCCATCAAGAAATACACTTGCGGAGGTTTCAAAAGAAGTACCCAGTGGGGTGAGATAAGTGTATTCACCACGCATGTGGCGTTCCATATAGCCCCCAACATCATCCTTTGTTCTGCCCGGGAGAACTATTACAGTATCTGAAAGCTCCCCTAATGTTGAATCTGCATTGGAAGTGATAGTTACAAGTTTAGCACCTATATCTTTGGCAACTTTTCCAAGATTTGCAACAGAGCGTGTCTGTCCGGATCCGGAAATCGCAATGACCACATCATCCTTGCTTACAGCAGGAGTGGTGGTCTCGCCTACAACATGTGATGTAAGGCCAAGGTGCATAAGTCTCATTGCAAATGCTCTTCCGACAAGTCCGGAACGCCCGGCCCCCATCACAAAGACCCTCTTTGCACCCATCAGGTCTTCAAGCATCTTTTTAACAGAATCTTTGTCAAGCTTATCAGCTAAATTCTCAAGGTGTTCAGCCATTAATAAAATAGAAGAAGTTAAATATTCACATTCGTTTAAATGGATTTCTTTCATGGGAATTCCTCATATATGAATCAATCAAAAATTATAGGGCCACTGTTCTTTTCTTTTGCATCATCTTTATAATTGATGCTCTTAAGCTTCCATCCTTCGATACTACTCAACTCTTCATACAAACGCATGATGTCAGAGCCATCTCCGGTCCAGTAGCAGTCTAAGATAGTGTCCTTATCTTTAAGAGCTTCGGTTATGAAACCAGCAAGATGGAAAAGAGCTTTTTTGCTTGAAAAAGGAACATTGAAAGTCGTCCTATACCCATCCTTTGATTTTGCATAAGATACAAGTATATAGCCATGGCCTTCATAATCTGTGATTTCCTCAAAATCACATACTATTTCCAGTTCGTGAACTGCTGAGTGATCAATATTGGATATACCTAAAAGTATTTGCCCAATCACAATATCCGGTACCTGTCTTCCAAACCAGATGGATATTTTACCGTATGTGCAGACTACATTCACATCGTCCCTCCCCATCTCAAAAGAGGATAGGGAGAGATTAGGTGAAATGAGATTTTCTCTGTTTTCTTTTTGGTCCATTTGCTTCACGCAAATTATTTACTTGTGGAAATAAGAGCACTGATCATATTGCGGTCCCTTTTGAGAGTCTTTAGCTGATCCGCAGGTCCTATAACCGTAAGCCTTGATTTTAGAGTGTTCTTTTTAAGAAGTTTCCCTATAAATGAAGTGTCCACTTCTGACGGATAGCTTTCCATTTCTATGCCTGAAAAACCATCAGGTTCGATAAGGGTCATTGTCATCTCGATCAGGCTTGCTTCCTCTTCAGGACTCAGGCCTTTTTCAAGAACCAGTATCTTTCCGCTTTTTACTTCATCAATAATAAACCTGACCTTTTCCACCGGCGTCATTTCAGACAACCTGTGCTCTGATACAAGATCCATCTGGAAGCCCTGCATAGACATCACCCGAACCTCTTTGCAAGCTCTTCATAGAACGTATCTATGTTCTTTCCTTCCAGGGCTGAAATAGAAACCATCGGATGCTGTGGGAAAGCGTCCCTTATAGTTGAAGGGGAGGCCTCTGCAAGATCAACCTTGTTGGCAACTATTAGAAGGGGAAGGTTTCTGGCTTCCATATTACCTATGACAGTTACGTTTACCTGAGTAAACGGATCCTCTGTGGCATCCATTACAAGAATGACACCATCAAGGTTCTCAAGCCACTTTACAGCTTCGATAACACCTTCGGTAGCTTCTTTTGCACGTCTTTTGGACTCGGCTTCATCCATGCCCTGCTCCATGAATTCATGGAAATCGATCTTTGTGGCAAGTCCCGGTGTGTCGATAATATCAAGAGAAATGGAACTTCCATTGGTCTTGATCGTTACGCCTTCCCTGCGTCTTGCCCGCCTTGTTTCGTGAGCAATATGTGAAACAGACCCCATTGCATCGCCTGTCCAGTCCCTTAATATCCGGTTAGCAAGAGTGGTCTTCCCAGCATTTGGCGGTCCGTATATTCCTATGCGAGCATTCTGTTTTTTAAACATTTTCTTAAAAATGTCTGCAAAATTCTTTTTGAATTTCCTGATTACGCCCATTCATTCCCTCCGTAAAGTATCATTATATTAAATTCTGGATAATTTTAGTAGTATAAACACTCATTAACATATAATTTTTATTATCCGAACCTGCAAATCGCTTGTCCGGATATCATAGAACCCTTGACATTGCACAATTTATTGCAATCTCTGCAATATTGGAACCGTAGTCACCTGTTCGGTCAATACTATCTACTACAGTACCAAGAGCAACGACTGATCCATAAGAATTAATTTTCAAAATTGACTCATTGAGTTTATTGATCAGAGGAGACATTCGGGTAACTCTGTCAATTACCTGATTAGCAAGCTCGACATCGAAATTGTATAGGGCATCTATTGCATCCTCTACCACTTTTCTTGATATCTCAGATGTCATTTCTATCATTTCCATGATATCATCAGGGATTGGCGCATCCAGCATCATTGTAATCTTTGCTATTTTGCGTGCGTGGTCCGCTATACGCTCGATAGGGCCTGCTGCCATTCTCAGGTCATGATACTCATCTATAGAGGTTTCAGCTGCATCAGGCAACCTTGCTCCACGCAATATGGAACGGAACTGTTTTGCAATCAGCAGGAACAACCTGTCTACATCATCATCCCTTTGGTCAACATCCAGAGCAAGATCAGTATCAAGAGTCTTAATCGCCTTTATAGCATCCATATGCATGGAATTGGAGATAAGATACATCCTTCTGACACTCTTTTTGATCGAGATCTCATCGGGGTTCAGAAGATCCTGGATAACTACCTTTTTTGCAGTTTCTTCTATAATTTCAGGTCCGATCAGCTTGTAACACATGCTACGGATAACATTCTTCTGTTCGGCGAGTATCCTGTCAGCCTTTACTTCTATAATATCAGAACCTGCGAGGTATGCAGCTATCATGTCCCTTATAAGGGCGTCACCCATTCTCCCGGTAACGTCTATCTGAATCTTCCTGACCGGTGGAGCATCATGTATCGGATCAAGGACTAATTTACCATCCGGCTGCGGTAGTAAACTAACCCTGCTACCTGTTTTGATTCCAACCTTGTCTGCCCAGGTTTTCGGAAGTGATATTATGTAAGTTGAACCACCTGTTTGCTGAACTTTTCTGGTTTCTATTGAAATCCCTCATTCATATCTTAAAAATATTCAAATATATAGATTCCAACGGTCATATATATAGGTACTTCTTATCGAGAATAAATTATATAAATAAGGATATTTAAGCTATATGCATGCAAGAGATTAAAATAAACCATAGTGATACAACCCTGCTAAGGAAAATAATGCCACTGATATGTCTGGCCATACCCTGGGAAGTCTATTTTTATTCCAACTATTCGAGTGGATGGGGAATTAAATTTTCAGTGTTTTACGCTAACTTCGACATCATCTACGGAGTAATCTTCGTAGACCTGTTCCAACAGATGTCCTTGCTTTCCAATGGAGGTTTCCTGCCATCTGTCAGAACCCTTGGATGGGTATTTGGGGCAATTCTATGCATAGCACTTACAGTCTATGAATTGTCCAAGGCAAATATTGAATTTGAGCTGGAAACAAAGATAACAGCCCATATGCTCATAGCATGTGGAATACTCACAGCCATCAGTTCAGTTGCAGTATGGAACAGTACTTTCAAAACACTGCCCATAGCTCCTTTTTTCTTTATAGCATTTGGATACCTGTTACTTAAGGCTGAAAAGGAAGAGAAAAATACGACATAGATCCTTCAACTGAGCTTGGAATAGGTTGCCGTACTCTTTTGAACTGATAGGTAGCTTTGGTTTTTGAGTTACAATATTTAAAAAAGATAAGCCTATAAATGCTAGTTTTGGATTAATGATAGTTCAATAGCATAATTATGAACCAAAATATAATGATAAAGAACAACAATTATATATGCCTAAATAATAATACTGCAATATAATTATGGAAGTTGACACAGCCATAATTATATCGTGCAAAGCTGGAAATTAATTGGAAGGGTGCAGGCAAAATTTAATCCTTTTCTGAAATAAATGCCTGGGTAGTTACGTCTATGGCATAATAGTAGTTCATTGGTATAATATTATACTGAAAAAATAATATGAGATAGTGAGTGACCTCATACCTTATGAGTTCGAATTGCACTATTAGTCTTCCAGGCCAGTCAGCAAAGAAATACGAATATAAATACAGTGAACTAGGTAGCGATCTTGCACCAACGATCAATCTCTTAAAGAGTTCTGTACTCGTTTCATTCTCAGGTGCCCTCAGAATACACATAGCATTCCTCCTGATGCATATTAGCTCTGTGTTTTTCAACTGTCTGGCAGGCGGATTGATCATTTATGCAGTCTACACCCTTGACCGGGCAATGGATGCCGAAGAGGATATGGCCAACAGACCTGAATTAAAAGGAGCGTCGAAGAAAACAGCCCTAATTGTTTCACTTATCTGTTTTTTAATAGGTGCTGCTATCCTTACTGCAAATGGATTAATTATTATAGCTTTTCTTCCGCTGGTAACCGGTTACCTCTACAGCAAGGGTATTAAAATAGGAAAAGTCAATCTGAAGCTCAAGGGCGGCATGGGCATGAAGAACCTCGTAGTTGGAATTACATGGGGGGCCTTTATCGCAGGAATTGCCGGTATTTATGCTGCCACCATTGTTGCGCCACTAATTGTTTTCCTGTATTTTGGCATGAAACTGTTTATAAATTCCACAATATATGATTTTAAAGACATTAAAGGAGACACATTAGCAGGCATAAAGACAATACCCGTAGTACTGGGGGAAAAGAGAGCCAAGATCCTTCTATTCAGTTTGCACCTGTTTTCACACGCAATACTATTGATGGCCATAATTACAGGAATGGTAGCTTTTGAGCCGATAATATTAGTTTACAGCTTTAGCATCGGACTACTATATATCAAAAACTTCGCCGAACCTGTTGAAATAGAAACAAAGGACAGACTTACAAAGAGGCTGTTCATGATAGACGGCGAATCAACCTCAATTGTCGGACTAAGAACTATTTTTACCGGGCTCTTTGCCTGATAAAACTATCAAATTGAAGTGACCTGGCGGGATAATCCTTTGTAATGGTCGAAAAGGTCGCTTCCCCATTTGAGGGAGGATCTATCATAGCCTACAAGATCATCCCGCGGGTCATATGTATCCGGATTGAAGAAAAGGGACATTGAAAAGAAAACATCAGTGACCACAAATGCGATCTTGACATCATCGATCACAAATAATTCAGTATGAGGGGCATTCAAATAGAACTCAAGTTTCTCGCGATGCTCATCCCGTACTTTGGAAAAAACCTTTTCAGTCAGGATCAAAGATGTAGGCACATTCTTTTCAGCTACCCCGACTACAAAATCTGGATATGTGGGAATAAATATGGAAGAAACACCTTTGAGGAAAGAGGATTTGAAAATATTCTCGGTGAAAGTCTTGTGAGATTCGTAAATGTTTTCAATACTATCCGATACCACTTCACAGTTCTTCAGGTCCATGAGATTATCAAGCATACCCTGAGGAATATCACCAAGATAATGTTCTTCCCAGAACGATTCGTTTTTTTCTATGGTCTCAATTATTTCCAGAAATGGTCTGAAGTGCTTGATCATAGCCCTTCCGATAGGAGTTATCTGATAATGTTTATCAGTTTTCTCTATCAGATTATAATTCACCATCTCTTTTATTCTGGGAGATATCTCAGGAGAAGAGACATTGAAATAATCTTTTATGTCGGATAACGTACAGGGTTTTTCCTCAAGCAAAAACAATATATCTTTCCTTTTTTCTGAAAAGGTCAGTATACTTAGAAGCCCTTTTGATTTCACAATAACCACCTAAACTACTCATAAATTACGTATCCAACCAACCGCAAGTAGAGCATATATAATAATATAAAAGTTACTTAATGAGTTATAAGTGTTTTCTAATCAGGCACAGTTGCAGAGAAAATAATCTATGATATCACTTAAATTTGATACATAGTTAACTAAAGTCAACTTGATTAAATTATTAAAACAAAAATACAAAATAAAAAAGAAAGCACTTCAATGTAAGAAGTGCCTCATTCCGGTAAATACCATGGACACGCCTAACCTGTTGGCGGTGTCAATAACTTCCTTATCCCTGATAGAACCACCGGGGGATAGAATATACTTAATACCCTCTTCAGCTGCATGCACCACACTGTCATCGAAAGGGAAGAATGCATCCGATGCCATGGCACATTTTGAAAAGACCTCGTTACAGTAGTCATCAAAAGAAAGATCAAATGCCTCCCGATCATGTATGACCTGAAGGTTCTCACGGGCCTTTGTTACAGCAAGCTTCCTAATTGAGTCAACCCTGTTTGGCTGCCCTGCACCCATTGAAAGCATCATGTAGCAACCATCCTGATATTCATAAGCAAGAGTTACTGCATTTGATTTTACACACTTGCATGCGTGCATTGAGAATTCAGATACAGCGCGCATATCCTCAGGATAGTTAACATCTGTTACACATTCCCATTTATCGTAGATGCCGATGTTCCGGGATTGCTTCAGTATACCACCGTTGACATACTTGTAAGTGTCATTCCTGCTGAAAGGTTCGTTGAATTCAGGAAGTTCAAGAAGTCGAAGGTTTGCACTCTTATTCTTCAAGTATTCAAGGGCATCATGTTCGAACCCTGGCGCAAGGATTATTTCCACAAATTTGCCATTCAGGAATTCTGCTGACTGAACATCAAAAACAGTGTTTGTGCAGATTATACTTCCATAAGCTGATATAGGGTCACCATCCCATGCTGCCTGAAGTGCCTGTAGTAACGTGTTGCCTGTGGCAAGTCCGCATGGGTTGTTGTGTTTTACAATAGTCACAACAGGTTTGGAAGATGACAACTCTTTAACCGTCTGAAGGGCATTATCAGCATCGATATAGTTGTTATAGGATAGTTCTTTTCCATGTAGCTGTTTAGCATTTGCAAGGGTTGGGCCGGTAATACCTGCCTCTTTATAGAATTTCGCTTCCTGGTGCCAGTTCTCGCCGTATCTGAGCGTAACGCCATCAGTATAGTTCAGGCGCAGTACATCTTCACCAAGCAACTCCTTGCTAAGATAAGTGTCAATTGTTGCATCATAATCTGCGGTATGCCTGAAAGCCTTCACAGCAAGTCTTTCCCTGCTTTGTTGAGAAATAATGCCAGTAGAACGAATCTCCTTTAGTACGTGACCATAATCCTTTGGATCGCATACGACACTTACAGAACGATAGTTCTTAGCAGCCGAGCGAAGCATGGCAGGTCCGCCAATATCTATATTTTCAATAGCTTCTTCAAGCAATACGCCTTCTTTTGAGATCGTGACTTCAAACGGATAAAGATTGACCACTACAAGGTCGATCATTTCTACTTCTGCTTTTAGGGCCTCTCCCATATGATCATGGTCATCCCTTATGCAAAGGATGCCACCATGGATCTTAGGATGAAGAGTCTTGACCCTGCCGCCCATCATTTCAGGGAACCCTGTTACATCCGATACATCCATGACCTCAATATCTGCGTCACGAAGCATGCGGGCGGTTCCTCCGGTAGAAATAATCTGTATATCCAGTTTTTCGAGTCCACGAGCAAAATCTACAATTCCGGTCTTATCAGAAACGCTGAGCAGTGCTCTCTTTACCAAAAAATCACCGTATAAGATTGGGGAATATATACTATAAGGTTTCTGGTCAGCATCAGGAATTGAATTTGACAACGGGACAGACGTCGATGCAGTTTCCACAATGTATACATCCTTCGTTAATAATGGCAAGTCCTTTCTTCATTTTAATAGCTCTGTGGCTACATTTGCCCACACAGACTCCGCAGCCGCTGCAAAGCAGAGCTCTTCTCACAGAGAGTTCGACTTTTTTCATGAGCCTTCTTGCATCCCTGTCAGAATCACTTCTCGCAGTAACACTGCCTGAAGCAAATACCTGCGCACGGTCTTCGCCATGGGAAACCATAGCCACACCTTCCATGTAAGATGCCTTTCCTACTGCTTCCAGCATTCCTGTGTGCTCGAGTCTTTCCAGGTCAACCGGGCCATCAAATCCACCTTCAGCAGATATGCCACCTTGTTTACATGGACGATATCCGGAAGTTATGGCAAAGTTCAGGTTATTTTCATTGCTGCCTGTTGGAATAAAACAAATTCCTTTTTTCTTTGCGATTTCCTTCAGTTGAGGTGGCAAATCCTTCCATCTCCAAAAACCGTGTTTGACCCATTCTTCCGAAAGGCCCATGCGCTGCGCATAGGGGAGCAGGTAATCGTTAAGCTTCTTTTCCATTTCAGGATGGGTTTCCTTGAGCCTTACAAGATCAGCCAGTGAACAGGAAGGGCACAACCAGCATCCTATCCTGTCAAAGCCATTCTCATACATCGGATTGAACAGAAGATCATTCTTGAAGATATACAGCCAGACGTGCATAGCAGTCCAGCTCTGAATTGGCGCTGCAGCTACCTGATTTCCAACCCAGGGGTTCTTCCAGACGCGCTCACTTTTAGCTCTTGTGCTGGATTCATATTTTCTCTGCCCTATAAAGGTGAGACACCCACCCTCATAATTATCGTTGATTATCTGTGTAATGGGACCAAGTTTACAAACCTTACAGCACCAGCGAACTTCCACACTGGGTGGACCAAAGCTATCCACTGAATCCCAGAAAGCATCACCAGAGCTTATCATGTTCAGAGGTTTACCATAGCGCTGCGCAACATCGTGGACATTCTGCACAGTTTCAGGGAACTCGATGCCGGTATCGGCAAAAAGAAGAGTGTAATCATCAAGGCATTCACTGACAAGATGAAGCACTGCAAGACTGTCCTTTCCGCCGGAATATGATACTGTTGCCGGACGATTCACAGAAGATGCGACATTCTCGATGAATTTGCGGGAACGGTCTACAAAGTCATTCATATAGACCTCATTTGCTTTTACAACGTCATCCCAGGTTTGTCCTCCGCAGGGAATTGAGAGTTCTGCAGGCTCTTCCTTGGACCGCACTTTAACGGCAACACCTTTGCCCCTTTCAAGCATTTGTTCCCCACTCATACGGGAACGGCCTGTACCAAGCACTTTTCCATCGTGGGTCAGGACTACTACTTCATTCATTTCCTCGATAGAGGGATCAGCATCTTTAACTCCGGGGGCAAGTAGACTTGCACCGCCAAGGATGAATTTTTCAGCTCCCTCGTCAACGGACACCCAGCTTTTAAGGGTTTTGTGATCAGCATTATCAAATATACGACGTGCACCATTCAGCCTTAGGAGCAAGACCCATTTCAGGTGTTCGAGTTCAAAACGGATAGTTCCTATGACCTCACCGTCAACAATCACCTCATCCATGCGGTCGTCATAAGGGGACTTATTCATGACCACTACTCGTTCATCAGTTATCAGCGGGGCATTGAACTGTTCAATTGAGAGTTTATTGACAAGGTCTATATCATACGGAAAAGCAGGGCGTATATCTCCCGGAGGAGTTACAGTTACCTGTTTTGTTGAAGTTCCACAGGAACATTCTTTTCCAAGCACAGGAACATTACATGAGGGGCACCAGTAAAGGAGCAATTCGCCGAGGTAAAGAGCTTTTGACATTGTGCATCCTCGAGATTGAAGTTTTAAATACTTTTTGGCAAACCTGCCTTAGAAAAATTTTGATGCAAAAGAAGCTTTTACTTTACACATATCAGAATAACTACAGCTATTGCACAGCGGACTTTCTTTTTTATCAGGCATTGTTCCTTCTTTTATTTTCCTGACACGGCTGATGGCCTGCAGGACCTGCCTGCGGTCGGTTGAATGTATGCTGACCTTCCTGAAAAGTCCTGATCTTGCATACAGGACAAAACCGGATTTTACAGTGCTGCCATATATATCTTCAGCAAGCATTGCAAAAGAAGTCAGATGTAACCTGTCGCTTACCCACACGCCATTTTCGGGAACACTGCTCGTTTTGATAACAACAGGAATGAAAGAACCATCAATTTCCACAAGTCTGTAAGGAATGCCTGTAACATTGAGTTTTTCAGAATACATGAAAGGCTCTTTATCCAAAAGTAATAGTTTTTCAGCCAGTCGGGATATATCATGAACTTTGGCCTGCGAAGACAGATTCTGGCGCATATCATCAAAATACTCCTTTATATGTTCTGATGCCTCATCGATTACTTCAGGCGCAACTCCTTCCATTTCATCCGGGTAGATCAGGAGTATATCTTCCAGTACCTGTGTAAGCACTCTTTCGATATCCTCATATAAAACATCGTCTTTTGACGAAGGGGTGTTCAGCAGATGAGAAAAGGACATGGCCATCTCTTTTAGTATAATGTGCTCTACATATGAAAGCGGAGAAGAATATATGGGTTCATGGCCGCGGCATGAGTAATATAACTTCCTCGCGCATGAAAAATATACGGATAATTCGGAAACCGTTATTTTTATTTTTTCATTTTTAAGAAACATATTTTTATAGTGGATATATACCATAGTATAAATAAACAAATGTTTTGGTTGCGAGCTAATCGACAATAAACGAACTTGTATTCGTTAAATATATATGTTAATCTACCCTTAGGAATATAAAGCATGAATGAAGACGAATCGCATGGAATGGTTCGCCAGCGTCTTGCAGAAAAGATGGCAGGCGAGATTACGCTATCTGAGAAACCTGGCGAGACCTTGAAAAAATGGCGATTGAACTTCGAGATCGCACAGACTGACCTTTCCGGTTATCTGAGTGTTTCTCCATCCGTTATCAGTGACTATGAAAGTGGCAGGAGGAAATCTCCGGGCACACTTATTGTGAGCAGAATAGTCGAAGCTCTTCTCGAAATAGATTCGCAGAGGGGAGGGCAGAAAATTCATGCTTATGAGGGGATACTTTTCGCAGATAAAACGTCAAAGGCCATTTATGCTACATATGAATACACATTTCCCATGCAGGTTGCAAAGCTTGCCAATATCATTCAGGCAGATATCGTTAACAAGGGAGTAGAAAAACCGCTTTACGGTTTTACCGTTGTTGACAGTAAAAAAGCTATTCTCGAGCTTTCGTCCCATGAATTCCAGAAACTCTACGGGTGGAGTACCGAGCGCGCAATGATATTCACCAAGGTCACAAGTGGTAAATCACCAATGGTTGCCATAAGGGTCACAAACCTGAAACCTGGGGCTGTTGTAATGCACGGACTGCGTGGAAGTGAGGTTCACATGATGGCAAAGAAGATGGCTGAAATTGACAGGATTCCCCTTCTTGCAACAACAATGGACATTGATGAAATGGTAGAAGCATTGAAAAAATACAGCGAATACCACATTATCGAGTAAATATCATATTTGAACGGTGTTAAGATGAGTGTAGGGATAGTCTCATATGGTGCCTATGTACCACAATATAGAATTAAGATCGATGAAATCGCCCGTGTATGGGGAGACGATGCAGAGATACTCAAATCAGGACTGATGGTCTTTGAAAAATCAGTTCCCGATGTTGATGAAGATGCAGCTACTATTGCAGTGGAGGCTGCAAGAGCCGCAGTTTCAAGATCAGGCATAGATGCACAGAGAATAGGTGCTGTGTATACTGGTTCTGAAAGCCATCCTTATGCTGTCAAGCCTACCAGTACTATCGTCGCAGAAGCAACGGGTGCAACACCAGTCCTTACTGCTGCTGATTTTGAATTCGCATGTAAGGCAGGAACAGCTGCTGTTCAGGCATGTATGGGACTTGTTTCTTCAGGCATGATAGACCTCGGACTTGCTATTGGTGCTGATGTAGCACAGGGTGCACCAGGAGATGCACTTGAATACACTGCCGCGGCAGGCGGTGTTGCTTATGTGATCGGCAACAAGGAATCAGAACTTGCAGCTATCATAGAAGATACATACTCTTTTACAACCGATACTCCTGACTTCTGGAGACGTGAAGGTATGCCATATCCTGAACACGGCGGCAGGTTCACAGGAGAACCAGGATACTTCAAACATGTTACAAACGCTGCAAAGGGCCTTATGGAAAAAATAGACACGAAACCTGCTGACTATGATTACGCAGTTTTCCACCAGCCTAACGGAAAGTTCCCAACCCGTGTAGCTAAGATGCTTGGATTCAGCAAGGAACAGATCAAACCGGGACTTGTCGTCCCAAGGCTTGGAAACACATATTCAGGCTCATGCATGATGGGAATAGCAGCAACACTTGACCAGGCAAAACCCGGAGACCGTATATTTGCAACAGCATTTGGATCTGGAGCCGGTGGAGATGCTTTCAGCATAACCGTGACTGACAGGATAGAAGAGATACGTGACAATGCACCAAAGGTTGAGGAACTGCTTGCAAACCCAACCTACATAGACTACTCCAAGTATGCGAGACACAAAGGAAAGATAAAGGTAGCATGAGGTGTGAAAAATGAGAGATGTAGCAATCATAGGTGTCAAGAACACAAAATTTGGCGAACAATGGGACCGTTCCTTCAGGGACCTCGTTGTTGAGGCAGGAGTAGGTGCTGTTGACGATGCTGGTGTAGTCGGTGGGAAAATAGACTCAATGTTCGTCGGGAACATGAGTGGCGGACAATTTGTCGAGCAGGAGCACATCGGAGCACTTATCGCTGATTATTCAGGTCTTGCAAAGGACATTCATGTACCTTCAACACGTGTTGAGGCTGCCTGCGCTTCAGGCGGACTGGCACTGAGACAGGGAATATATGCTGTGGCTTCAGGAATGGATGATATTGTCATTGCTGCCGGAGCAGAGAAGATGACAGATGTGCCTTCAGCAAAAGCATCATCAGCCCTTGCGGCAGCTGCTGACAGGGAATGGGAAGGTATTATGGGAGCGACTTTCCCCGGATTATATGCAATGATAGCAAAGATGCATATGCACAAATATGGGACCACAAGCGAACAGTTAGCATCAGTCGCCGTGAAGAACCATCACAATGGACAGCATAACCCCATAGCTCAGTACAAGAGCCCGATAACCGTTGAATCTGTACTCAAATCAATAATGGTAGCAGATCCACTTCACATATTCGATTGTTCACCCATTACGGACGGTGCTTCTGCTGTGGTGCTTGCGCCTGCAGATATCGCCCATGAATTTACCGATACCCCAATCTATGTGAAGGCAACAGCACAGGCATCTGATACTATTGCACTTCATGACCGCAGGGACATAACAACCCTGGATGCAAGTGTAGTAGCCGGAAGAAGAGCATATGAAATGGCAAAGATGGGACCAAAGGACATACAGCTTGTAGAGGTCCACGATTGCTTCACGATTGCCGAAATATGTGCTATTGAAGATCTTGGCTTTGCAAAGAAAGGAGAAGGTGGAATCGTAACCCAGAATGGGGAGACTGCAATCGGAGGAAGGATACCTGTAAATACTTCAGGCGGACTAAAATCCTGCGGACACCCTGTGGGAGCCACCGGTGTAAAACAAGCCATTGAGATAGTAGAGCAGCTTCGTGGAGAAGCCGGAAAACGTCAGGTTGACGGAGCTGAGATAGGAATGACCCACAATGTGGGAGGTTCCGGGGCGACTGCTGTTGTACACATATTCTCGAGGAACAGGTGATTATCATGTCAGTACCACGATTTTGGAGAAAGCAGTTAGCAAGGTACAATCTTATAGGCACACACTGTAAGAAATGTGATGACTACTTCTATCCACCACGCAACATGTGTCCTGCATGCAGGCGTGAAGGTGAGATAGAGGATTTCAAGTTCTCCGGTAAAGGAGAAGTAATGACATACACTGTTATCCATACTGCTGCCGAAGGTTTTGAGAACCAGACTCCTTATGTTCTCGGAATTATTAAACTGGAAGAAGGTCCAAGCCTTACAAGCCAGATAATATGCGATCCTAAAGACGTATCTATCGGCATGAAAGTAAGTCCTGTATTCAGGAAGCTGGGACAGGATGGCGAACAGGGTATGATCTACTACGGTACCAAATTTGTCCCTGACAAATGTTAGAAATTGAAGTCAAAGCCCGTGCCGACCACCAGCAGGTAAAAGAACTGCTGGCAGGTATGGGTGCTAATTTTATAGGTGTCCAGCATCACTGTGACACCTACTTTAATGCCCCTCACAGGGATTTTGCAAACACTGATGAAGCACTTAGGATACGCTCCGTTGACGGCAGGTCAGTCATGACCTACAAAGGCAAGAAACTGGACACCGTATCCAAGACCCGCGAGGAATTCGAGACTGAAGTGGACGGCGGAAATGCCAGAAGTATTCTTCTTGCATTGGGATTCTACGAATCCGGCGTTGTCAAAAAGACAAGAGAGATCTTCAAATATGGAAATATGACCATCTGCCTTGACAGCGTGGGAAGTCTCGGCGAATTCATTGAAGTGGAGATTACTGCTGAATCAGATATTGAATTCCATAGTAAGCAGATATTCTCATTTTTGGATAAATTGGGTATTGGAAAAGAGGATTCCATCAGGACATCTTATCTTGAGATGGTGTTGGAGAAATAAATTATAAGGCAAGTGTAGAGCACCAAAGATCTAAATTGAAAAGGAATTCGGATGTGACCTGCTTTTTAATGAGCATGCCACCCCCAATTTACAATATTTGACTTTATTCTTCCTTGATTGCTGCTTTTATCTCTTTTTGAGTTTCAGGATCATTTAATTGTTCATCAGTATAACCATGTTCTTCTTTGACGTGCTTTACAGCAACTTCCATCATTTCATCTATGGTTTCTCCTTTAGCAACGAAGGGACAAGCAACCCCCATATCTTTACAGGCTAATGTATATGTCATATATTATGACCTCCCAATTTATAATATCTTATTATTTCTATTTAAGAACATGTAGATATATTCAACGAAGTATAATAAAAAAATAAATTAACCTTCTCTTATGCACCCCTTAACTATGGGTATCTTACTTTATTTGGCACAAACGATATCTTTGTACAGATATAACGAATGAATCAATTAGCCTAAAAATCTCAAAAAATCAAACTTGCCAAAAGAGATGAACAGAATCCAAAGAAAAAAAATCAAATATGATGGGCAGTTCGCCCATCCAAAAAATGACTGAAATCTGAATTTATCTTATACAGGAACCAGGTCCCATATCCTTGTCAGTTGTCAGCAAAGACACTCTCTCGCCAGCATCTGCTGCAAGGAGCATTCCCTGGGATTCAACACCACAGAGCTTTACAGGTTTGAGATTTACAAGCACGTTAACGATCTTGCCAATCATCTCTTCAGGCTCGTAGTGTTCTGCAAGGCCTGCAACGACCTGCCTTGGTTCCTCATCGCCGATATCTACCTGAAGGAGCAGGAGTTTCTTTGATTTCTTGATCTTCTCAGCGGAAATGATTTTTCCAACCCTGATATCGAGCTTTGCAAAATCATCATATTCTATTTCTTCTTTGAATTCCATTATTTCTACTTCCTTGATTCCTGCTTCCTTTGCCATAGCTGCCTTTACACGTTTTGAGGATATCTTTTCCATTTCCTCGATCTTATCATCCTCAAGCTTGGTGAACAGGATCTCAGGCTTTTCCAGTTTTGTTCCGCTTACTACAGGAACGGTTGCTTCTTCATAGGTAGCTGCGTGGACATCAGATTCCATGCCTATCTGTTTCCAGGCAATTTCCATACTACCTGGGGTCATAGGTTCGAACAGCAGTACAAGTGCCTTGGCCAGTTGTATGCAGTTCTTGACAACCTTGCCACATGCATCCTTATCTTCCTTAACGAGCTTCCAGGGTTCATTTGACTGGAAGTATGAATTTCCGTATGATGCAAGGGCCATTGCAGTATCAGCAGCTTTCTTGAACTCATATTCCGAGTTTGCTCTTGTGACCTCTTCAATAGTGGAATTTATCTTCTCCACTACCTCAGGGTCGATCTCTCCCTCTGGGATCTCACCGAAGTTCTTGAAAGCGAAAAGCAGATTCCTGTACAGGAAATTGCCGAATACACCTACAAGCTCAGTGTTTATTTTATCCTGGAATATCTTCCATGAGAAATTGACCTCTTTTGTGTGTGAGGTGTAACTTACAAGATAATACCTGAGAAGATCAGGATGGAAACCATGGTCGAGATAATCCTCCTCTACCCAGACCACATAACCACGGCTCTTTGAGAAGGTCTTATCCTCAATTTTCAGCATACCTGATGCAACAACCGCAGATGGCTGGCTGTAGTCAGCTCCTTTGAGCATTGCAGGCCAGAAAATACAGTGGTGGTAGATGATATCTCCGCCAATGAAATGGATTATCGGGCAATCGCCTCTCCAGAATTTCTCCCAGTCACCGCCGGTGGCTTCTGCCCACTGCTCCGTGAATGCCATATAACCGATAGGCGCATCCACCCAGACATAAACAACAAGGTCATCGTGTCCGGGGAATTTTACACCCCATTCAAGGTTCCTTGTGATACACCAGTCTGTAAGCTCCTGTTTAATCCATCCAATAGCATAATTACGGGCATTCAGGGTACCGCCAAGGTTCTCAAGGTGTTCAAGCAGGAAGTCCTTGAAATCGGACAGTTTGAAGAAGAAGTGCTCTTGTTCCTTGTATTCAGCAGGTCCTCTGCATATGGTACATGCCGGTTCTTTTAGCTCGCCCGGTTCAAGGTGCTTTCCACATCCCTGGTCACATTCATCGCCACGTGCCTTTTCACCGCAGTGCGGACACGTACCTGCGACATACCTGTCAGGCAGGAAACGGTCACATTGTGGACAATATGCGATCTCTATGACCTTGGGATAAACGTAGCCTTTCTCGATAAGCCTGTCAACGATATCCAGCGTGCGGTTGTGATTGGTATCATCGTCTGTTGTTCCGTAAGCATCGAATCTCACATCCATCTTTTTGAATACTTCATCAAAATGGACGTGATATTTCTGCACGAGTTCCTTTGGTGTGATACCAAGTTCTTCGGCATTTACCACGATAGGAGTACCATGGGTATCTGACCCACAGACAAATGTTGTTTCCTGTGAATTCTTTTTCAGTGACCTCACAAATATGTCTGCAGGAATATATGTTCTAAGGTGCCCGACATGAGCTTTCCCGTTAGCATAGGGAAGACCGCATGTTACAAGCACGGCTTTATCAGAAGGAATGTTTGACATTTATTAACTCCATTGGAAATTTATCAATAGCTCTGATGTTGGATTGCGTGCAATTATAAAATATATTTCCCTTGCCCGGTCATAAGGCAAGGTTTTTGAATGTTCACATACATTTTATACCCGGGATGGAAACAAGAGATGAACGGAGATAATTCTGATAAAAAAACTGATGATGATATCGGATATCATCGTTATCCATATAGTTATGGAGAAGCTGGGAATGATAATGTCCATTCCAGTGTCGAATCTAATAATGCAGAGCCAGAAGTTACAGAACCAGAACAAACTTCTGTAACAATCGAAACTGCAGAGACAACTGCCGAAGCAGAGAATTACCCGACCATGGCAGACAATATTACTGATGATGATCCTGTTGATGAAGTACCGGTTGAAGAAAAGGAAGAGAAAACTGAGTATAAACAGGAAAAAACGATCAATGCAACAACAACTTATGCCGAACCATCCCAGGAACCTCCTGTTACGAAGAAGAAAAGCCGTAAATGGCAATATATTGCCATTGTTGCAGTTCTCTTGTTCATTATTGGAGTGAGCTTTGCAGTAATTTACCAGACCTTCAACGGTGACCTTTACTCTTCAAATGATAAGGTAGCTGTTATCTATGTCCAGGGAACCCTCATCACCAGCAGCATACCAGGCGGACTTGGTTATGTGAGCTCTGAAGAGGTATCTGACAACATAAGGAAAGCTCTCAGGGATGAGGATGTAAAAGCCATTGTCCTGAGGGTCAATAGCGGTGGAGGCTCCTCAACCGCCGGAGAAGAGATATATACCGAAGTCAAGAAAGCAAGTGACAGCGGAGTACCTGTCATCATATCCATGGGAGATGTGGCAGCAAGCGCAGCCTATCACCTTTCTGCACCTGCAGACCTTATAATTGCCAATCCTTCGACCATGACAGGAAGCATTGGAACCATATGGACATTCCAGAACCTTTCTGCATATTATAGTGACGAAGGAGTTGAATTCTACATCGTAAAATCCGGAGAGTTCAAGGATATGGGAGGAGCCTGGAGAGGCCTTTCCGATGATGAGAAAGAATATGCCAATAAGGTCGTTGCAGAAGTTTACGGAAATTTCGTAAGGGATGTCGCCGAAGGCAGGGACATGAGCACCAGTGAGGTAAAAGCCCTTGCAGATGGCAGAATATACACCGGAAGAGAAGCAAAGGAACTTGGCCTGGTGGATGAATTCGGTAACCTTTACGATTCAATTGACAGGGCAGCAGAGATTGGTGGCATAAAGGGAGAGCCAACTATCGTTTACATGAACAAACCATCTCTTTCAAGCCTCCTTTTTGGCTCTGAATCCGAAGCCACTGTCTCTTCAGAAGAATTCCTTCGATATTATGAGGAAAGTCCCTACGGTCAGATAAGCTGATCTTGAATGCCTTTCACACCGTTTCATCTGGGACCGGCCTTTTTGCTCGGAGAGATCTTCGAGAAAAGGGCCAACCTTTTTTCTCTTCTTCTGGGAAGTATAATTGTTGATGTGAGAGCTACTTATTGTCTTTTTACTGGCTGCCGACCCCTGCACGGACCATTTCATACTTTCCTGAGTGCAGCAGTGGTCGCTTTTCTGCTTGCATGGCTGCTATTTTCACAAAGACTATGGTTGCAAAAGCTCACTTATAAATTTGAAATTGAACAGACCTATTCCTTCCTTTCAATGATAATAGGATCACTTATAGGAACATGGAGCCATGTACTCCTTGATTCATTCCTTTATACCGACATAAGACCACTGTGGCCTCTGACACCCAATCCACTTCTAGGGCTGACGGTATCCGGAACAGTATATCTGCTATGCCTGCTCTCCTTCCTTCCTGCAACAGGAATTTACTGCTACAGGTACTGGAAAAGACACTGATACATATATTGATACAAAAAGTATAAGTCAGCCTGTGCTCAACTTATAGTATAAAGAAGTGAAGTTATATTGTGGTGGGGGAGTTCCAATAGTCATCAAAAGACATTATAGATGGTTTGCAGTTGTGACCTTGGTCTGTATTTTGTTTATGTCATTCCCGGCCATAGCCCTGGAGCAGGTGAGGACTGATAAGCTTGACATACTCGCTGCGGAAGTATCTCCGCAGCCTGTAAGACCAGGAGAGGAACTGCTTGTTAAAGTGAGTGTGGCCAATTATGATGACACTACAGCCGCCAATATCATTCTTGATGTTGAGAACCAATTCCCCCTTATATTGAGATTCTCTGAAAAGGAGTATGGTGTAAAGAGCATCTCCAATAATAGTTTCAGGATTGACAGGATAAGTTCCAATGGAAACGTAGAGATTAATTATAACTTCCTCATCGACCCGAAAGCCAGGACTGGAACCTACCACGTAACTTTCAGGCTTTCTGATGGCAATGACATATTTGTTACAAGAACGATATCCATCAAAGTTGAAGGAACTCCGGCCATAGCACTTATGAACTCTTCTTTTTCACAATCAGGAATATCTCCGGGAGACTCATTTTTCCTGAATACGACCGTTGCAAGCGTTGGAAGCGGTAATGCCAAGAACATACGAATAACTCTCCTGCTGGATGATGTTCCTTCCCTTGTGGCTGTAAAGGACAATACTGCATTTATCCACACATTGGATGCAGGTGAAGAAGAACAGATAACTTTTGAGCTAAGCCTTGGAAAAGATGCAGAGATAACATCCTACAACATACCTGTTTCTATAATTGCGGTTGATGATACCGAAAATCTTGATATCAGCTCAGTTGAGACCATTGGTTTTGATGCAAAGGGAAGAGCAAAACTTGATATTGCCAACATAAAGAATGATCCTACAATGCCTGAAAAAGGTAAAGAACTCACCCAGATGATAAGGATCGAGAATGTAGGAGAAGGCGAAGCAAGGTCGGTGAAGGTCAGTATTGTGGACCTTGATGTTTCCGGCACTAAGGAAGCGTTTATCGGAAAGCTTGATGCAAACGATGATGCTCCTGCTACGTTCTCATTCATTCCCCGAAAGAGTGGTGACCAGGAGTACACCGCACTCATCGAATATGAAGATGATTTCGGGAAACATTCTATTGAGCACAAACTGACCATGAGCGTAAAAGGCAGCTCACCCTACCAGATACTGCTAGGGATTATAGTTTTGTTTGTGGTGGTCTTTGGGACATTCACCCTCAAAAAGCATTTCAAAAAAGAGACCGAAGAATGAGGAGAACATGCTTGAGAGAACAAAGGTCTCCTTTTTTCTGGCATCGAGATCGATACTGAGAGGCAACAAAGGTATCACTTTTTTCACTATTATAGTCCTGACACTTGTGTATCTGCAGCTTGTTTTCTTTTCCAGTGTGATAGGCGGGGTGACGCTGAAGTTCAACGATGTGCTTGTAGATTACCAGACAGGAGACCTTGTTGTCGAACCTAAACAGGACGAACTTTACATATCAAATGTTGATGCGCTCAGCAAAAAGATAGAGCATCTCCCTGAAGTAGTAGGTGTATCACCGCGTTTGCGTCTGAAAAGTTCCATAGCCTTCAAAGAAAAAGAGGTAGGTGCCACAATTTATGGCATTGATGCAAACGAGGAGGGACTTGTCACCAAATTCGAATCGGCAATGGTTGAGGGGGAATTCATAAGCAAGCTTGACAGGGGAGAGATAGTACTTGGAAGGGAACTTTCCGGAGGATACGGAGCAGTAATGCAGAGCAGGTCCCTGGAAGATGTGACTGTAGGGGATATCGTCAATGTTATGATAAACGGCCAGGCAAAGGAATTCAGGGTAAAGGGAATCTACAATACTTTGTTCTTTATGTCCGACTCTTCAGCCTTTGTTAACAAAGAAGACCTTGAAGAAATCCTGGATGCTGAGAACAAAGCCCATGAGATTGCCATAAAGATCAAGGATGGTGCGGATGAGGAATACGTCCGTGAGGAGATACTTTCCCTGGGAGTGCAGGAGGAAGTACGAACCTGGCAGGAATTTGCCGGTATCCTGAAGATAATCGAAGGTACACTTTCCATGGTGAGGAACATCTTTACGGCAGTCGGACTTATCGTAGCCTTTGTCATTATTTTTGTGGTCATCTTTGTAAACATCGTAAGCCAGAAACGCCAGATAGGAGTACAGAAAGCCATCGGCATAGAAGAAGAAATTATTATTGCTTCCTTTGTGTTACAGGCGATGTTCTATGCCTTTGTAGCGATGGTCATAGGCTACAGCCTTATGCAGTTCGTTTTTACAGGTTACACACAATCCCATCCCATCAGTGCACCAATTGGCAAGGTGAGCCTGGACCTGAGTAATTCTGAAGCAGCGATCCGTGCAATGATGCTTTTTATGGCAGCAGTTATTGGATCCCTAATCCCATCCTACAGAATGACAAAGAGAAGTCTGCTTGATCTGATATGGGGTGCCAACTGATGATAGAGGCAAGGGATGTCAAAAGAACCTTCCTCATGGGTAAGGTGGAAGTAAAAGCTCTGAAGGGCATCAGTCTCAATATAGGCAAAGGAGAGTTCGTTGCCATAGTAGGCTCAAGCGGTAGCGGAAAGACCACTCTGCTCAACCAGCTCGGATTGCTGGATACACCAACATCGGGAAAGGTTTTCATTGACTCGACCAATGTATCAGAACTTACTGATAAACAGAAAATAAGATTCCGGCTGAACAATCTCGGTTATGTTTTCCAGGATTACGCTCTTATCCCCACCCTGACAGGTCTTGAGAATGTCTATCTGCCCCTGATGATGCAGGGGAGAACACAGGAAAACATCATGAAAGAAGCTGTCAGCATAATTGAAGCTGTGGGGCTTGCTGACAGGATGCACCACCTGCCGTCAGAAATGAGCGGAGGGCAGCAACAAAGGGTTTCCATTGCCAGAGCACTGGTACATGAGCCAAAGATACTCTTTGCCGATGAACCCTGTGCCAACCTTGACAGTGAAGCTTCAAGACAGATCCTGGAACTTTTCAGCAGGTTCAATGAAGAAAATGAGCAGACCATTGTGATGGTCACCCATGAGCAGTGGCACCTGGATTATGTGGACAGGGTCATTACATTAAAGGACGGACTTATCGCAGATTGAATTTGAATTAACCACGGACCATTCACTGCATATCCCTGCACTGCTGGTGCCTGAAACATCCGGTCACATGGTCATTGACCATTCCCACAGCCTGCATGAAAGCATAGATTATCGTTGGACCCACGAAATTGAATCCTCTTTTCTTCATATCCTTGCTTATCTTTTCGGATAGTTCAGTCTTTGCAGGGATCTCTGACATTGAATTCCATGAATTCTGTATTGTTTTCCCATCTTTTAAGAATCCACGAAGGTAATTGTCAAATGAGCCGAACTCATTCCTTATCTCAATGAATGCCTTTGCATTGTTAACTGCGGAACGCACCTTCAGTTTGTTCCTTATGATGCCACTGTTCTCTAGAAGCTCTCCTATTTTCTCTTCACCATAACAGGCAACTACGTTGTAGTCAAAGTCATCGAAGGCTTTCCTGTAGTTCTCCCTTCTTTTAAGGATCGTATCCCAGCTAAGTCCGGCCTGTGCCCCTTCAAGTATCAGGAACTCGAACAACTTACGTTCATCATGTTCAGGTACACCCCACTCTGTATCATGATAATCTGTTTCAAGTTCGTTCATTTCAGCCCATTGACATCGGGTATTCATATTCGGAAGAGAGCTTACAAACGCTTTATATTTTCTTCTTTTGGTTTTTACTCAAATAAGGACAAGAAGTATAAACAACAAATGAAGAATCTCTTTTAAGGAAATTTCGGGGTTATCATCATGAGTGGAACAGGCAAAGAGTTCATGGAAAAGACGCAGTACAGGTATCTTGACATTTCAGACCAGTCAGCGGGTTATCCCCAGCCAGCTCTGGAACTGGGAGATAACAATACCGGAAAGATCATAGATCTGCCTCAGCCAAAAGAAATACAGGTCAGGGATATTGACCTGAGACAGGCTATCGAGAAGAGAACGAGCATCAGGAACTACAGTTCAGAGCCACTTTCTATTGAAGAACTCTCATACCTGCTCTGGTGTACACAGGGAGTAAAGGAGGTTGTCAGGAATGTTGTTACTTTCAGGACAGTGCCCTCGGCAGGGGCCAGACACGCGCTTGAAACCTATATACTTGCAAACAATGTGAAAGGACTGGAAAAAGGATTGTACAGGTTCCTTCCCATTGAGCACAAACTCGTAGAGATAGATATGGAAAAGAACATCGCGGACAAGATCAAACGCGGATGTCTTGACCAGGCATTTGTTAAGACCAGTGCTGCAACATTCATATGGACAGCAGTGCCCTACAGGATGGAATGGAGATACGGGCAAAGAGGCTACAGGTATCTGCATCTGGATGCAGGACACACATGCCAGAATCTGTACCTGAGTGCGGAGTCGGTGGGTTGTGGGGTTTGTGCCATTGCAGCATTCCTTGATGAGGAAATAAATCCTGCAATCGGGGTTGATGGGGAAAATGAGTTTGTCATATATGTTGCAACGGTAGGTAAAAAATGAGGGGTGAAATGTCTTCAACCTCTCCAGCTTATAAAACAGTGATAAAAGAGCTTATGCAAATCCCAGGTGTGGGAAAAATGATTGCATATGATCTCTTGAACCTCGGTATTCGCAATATAGCAGACCTAAAAGACAGAGACCCTGAAGAACTCTATCAGCAATTATGTAACTTTCAGGGCATGCATGTAGACAGATGCATGCTTTATGTTTTCAGGTGTGCAGTTTATTTTGCATCTAACGATGAACATGACCCTGATCTGCTAAAATGGTGGAACTGGAAGGATTGAAAGCCTCCAGAATCACTTTCCAAATTGAATAAATTCAAGCTTAAACTGCCAGCTCAAGTCCCAGATAGTCCTTTATTACCGTGAAAGCCATGGATGGGGGGAAAGCTCCGACTTCAGTGATTATGAGGTCGATATATTCTGCCGGAGTAACATCAAATGCAGGGTTTTTGACCTTGACATTTGGAAGCTCCCTGAGAATCTCAGCATCTATTACCTCATCACTGGAACGGTCCTCTATCTCAACCATTTCTCCAAGAAGGGTACGGGGGCTGAATTTGTATGTTTCTGCAGCAACAATGACATTCCTGCGTGCTTCCTGTGCTGCCATTGCAAGCTGGGAAGTGCCTATTTTGTTAATGAGGGCGCCGTTAACTGAAATCGAATCTGCACCTACCACCACAAGGTCAACTTCTTTCATGGTCAGCCTGACAGCAGAGTCCACAATAAGAGTTGTGGGAATACCATGATCGTTCAATTCCCTGATGGTGATCAGACCCTGCCTTCTGGGTCTGGATTCCGTAGCAATGACGGATATATCCTTGCCCTGGTCAAAGGCTGTTTTGATAATAGAAAGTGCTGCATGGGAGTTGCAGTGGGTCATGATGACATCGCCATCGTGAATACGCTGGGCACCTATCATACCAATCTTCTCCAATGCTTCCCCTGCATTTGTTATGAATTTCTCTGCATTTTTTGAGATTTCATCAATGGCATCATAGACATTTGTAGCATTGTGCCTCTTTGTAAGAGCAACGGCATTGGGAAGAGACACAGCAGTCGGCCTGGTGTCCACCAGTGTCTTTGCAGCCTCTTCTAGCTTGATGTTGAACTCACTTAAAGGCAGGGATTTCAGCGACATTGCATAATCCCTTAATGCAGCTGATGCTGCAACTGCAATCCTTCCTGCGCCCCTGATATCCATTGTCCTTATTTTCTCTGCTGTAGTGTTCAGATCATCCATAATTATATGTCGCATTTAAAGAATTTATATTTAGCCAGTCAGGTATATCAATAAGCGTTGACCGGAACAGATAATAAATAATCGGGGCAATGTCTTTCAGGAGAATAACTGAAACATGTACCAGCCGGATTTCCATTATAATGACAGGATAGTACGTCTGCTTGCAAGGATACAGGCAGCCAGGGAGATAATTCTCAATACGCACGTACCTCCTGCATGGGAAAGGAGACTGCAGATAAACAACCTTTTCAGACTCGCCTATCATGCTACAAGCCTGGAGGAAAATGGGCTTTCCATCAGGCAGGTTACAAAACTCGTTAACGGACAGGATATATTCGGGGATGAGACGGACAAGAAACAGGTCCTTAATTTTCTGGAATTGAATGAGTACCTCCAGAACATTGAAAATGAGGATATATCCGAGGATATGATACTCACACTTCACAAAATAGCCATGAAGGGAATTGTCCCTGACAGTGAGATCGGCAGGTATCGGACAACTGTGGCTGAGGGATTCATGGAACCTGAAAGGGTCAGGTATTGTGTCCGCGACCTGATCGACTGGATCTATAGTGATGAGGCTACCGATGTTCTACCGGTATTAAAGGCAGGGATCGTCCACTATGAACTTTATCGCATGCACCCCTTTGAAAGTGCCAGCGGTACCATTGCCATGAGTATTGCATCCTACATTCTGGGAAATAATTTCAGGGAAGCTAAAAAACTGTTCACCATTGAAGAGTTTTTCAACCAGAGAAAAAAGAACTATTTTGAGGGCCTTGAAGGCAGCAATGGAAATGGTCCTGATATTACTGAATGGCTGGAGTATTATCTCTACGGTCTTGCATTGAAAGTCTCAAGGGTTGAGAATGCCGTGCTGAACATAAGTCGTGACTACGGGACCATTGGAAAATACATGCAGATTGGACTGAAAGACCGGCAGGTCAAAGGTATCAAATTTGCACGTGAGATGGGAAAGATCACGAATCAGGAATACCAGAAACTATGTGATCTGGGTGTTTCAACTTCAAAAAGAGACCTTCAGGAACTTGTTAAGAAGAAGATATTCATCCAGGTGGGAAGAACAGGACGCGGAACTTATTATAAACTCAGGTACGACCACCTTGATGAGTTGATATAATACACAAAATACAGTCCAACAGAAAACAGGGAATCAATCCAATCCTGAATCCCTGATAATGTTCAGGTATATCCTGTCCATCAGACTGTAATATCCTGCAAGTTCCTTGTATATCTCCTCGGCCACATCTTCGTGATATGTGTGAGTTGTCATGTTCCTGTCGTCTGTCATATACAACGCCTGCATGCTTTCATCCTCATTTATGAGATGCATTTTGAAAGCTTCGCGAAAGCATGATTTGGGAGAATTGCATACGATACCCTCTCTTTCGATAAGATATTCCTTTATGAGTTTCCAGATCGCTTCGAAGGTGTACTCAAATCGCTGGATCGCAGCATCCCTGATTATAACGGAATATGGCTCGTCCATTATTTCCTTCAGGGTACCAAGAGCCCTTTTTGCAACCCTTGCTTTCATTTGCAGTTTGTAGTGTCTTTCCATACCTCTCCCTCATCAAGCACCTTCTGTCTGAATTCCCCGGAAACGGTAGAAAGGTCCACCAGGTCCACGGTATAAGGAATATTCATCTCCTCGAATTTTGCCCTCAGGGCAGTTAACTTTTTTCTGTCGTATTTTCCCAGTGGCAGAATACCAATATCAATATCAGAAGTACAGTGGGCGTTTCCTCTTGCCCTCGAACCGAAAAGAACTATCCTGACATCCTCGTTCTGAAAAGCTTCAAGAACTTCCGCCTTTACTTTTCGAATTGATTTTTCAAAAACTTCTGAGTAATCAGGCATTTTAAGGTCCCTTTGTTTTTCGTTATTATAAACAAGATCTCTATCTACTTTATCATATCCCATCTTTAAATTGTTTGCCAGATGCTTTTGTACTCAAAACCAATTTCAAGTAAAAACAATATAGGAAAAATAGGCGAATATGTCCGGAAGATATCCAATGACTGATGATTCCATCTTCACGCGGTGGATGAGACTGGAAATGGGAAAGCTGAACGACGGTATCGTTTCAGAGCGCAAGAGCCTTGCTCAGCTCCTGGCAGAAGAAAGACCAGCTTCAATGACAAAATCAGGGAAAGAGCACACCTTTGACAGAAGTGTACTACAGACTATCGGCGAAAAACTACCTAAGGACCTTCATAGAAAACTAAAGCTTCCAATCCTTTTCTTTTCGGATACAAATGTTCCTGACAGTTGTTACCTTAACGACCCCCATGCTCTTGAAGTATTGCAGATACTTGGAGATATGAGCCATATGCGCCGTATACAGGATGGAAAGCTCTGGGTCGGAAAGTCCATAGCCTATGCGATCATGAAAAAGTATCCTACGGTTGTGCAGATTGCCATGAGATAACTGAAACCAATAGCATAGTCCTATGTATATCACATTTCTTCTTTTTGATTAGTTCGATAAAAAGTATTAGTTTCTGATGGAAGGGGAGATTGCAAAATATTCTTTTTATATGCGTCAATGAAGTCTTTCACAGCGTTTGAAGAGTTAATCCTAATTTGAACATTGCCGCCATCTTCTAGCAATTCAAATTCCAATTTATTTTCTAGACTCTCTAGTTGTGAATATTCTCTAACATGAGACAAATGCCTATCAAAATCCCCACTGTTAATTGTCCTTACAAATGTTCTTACGTTTCTAATGTCATGAGAATATTCATTCCAAGCATCATCACCAATATCTAGTACATTATGATTATGAATCATATTTTGGGCTTTTTCTTTCCAGTGATTTCTATAGTTGAACATTTTTTCAAAAAAAGATGTTGCTTTACTTCTAATCAGAGTTTCATCAATAAGAACTTCTTGTGCGTTCCATGAACCTTTCACTATCATAGAAGTATATGTTGGAATGAGAAATATAGAATCTGTATCAGATAATGAGTAATTTTGTCCAATTTGGAGGTAAAGATAACTTTTTTTGTATAACTTCAATTTAGAAGAAAGATTTTCAAAACCTAAAAGGAAATTTCCATCTTGATCCTTTTTCATAATTGCAAAAGAATCAAATGGAACTTTGTCACCAGTTCCTCTTCTAGGTACAAATTCATTGATGGGCTGAATTAAAGTATTGTTTAGTACTATTTTGTTTACTAGTTGAACTAATTCACTACTCGAATTATCATTTGATATGGAAAAGTAAGTTTCAGAGTCACTTTCTAACTCGTAAACTTGAAAATAGTCTACAACATCAGAATGATTGGCTCTATCGAGTTCATTTTCTATTAATTCTTCAAGCAACTCTAAATTAGAAGATATCGGAACTTTGTAAATAGTAAACCCATTTTTTTTAGATTTAAACAAATAGATACTTACTTCACTCATCATTCTCACCTTTAAAAATATAAACGTCTTCAAACAACTCTTCTAATTCAATCTTATTTTTGCCAATTTTTCTTTTGCTTATAACCATAACTGTATTATTATTATCAATAGAGCACTTATAAACTTTATAATCCATCAGCATCAGGATTGGCTGCAAATAATAGGTACCGCCTGCTTGGTAAACTACATAAAATAAAACTAAAAGAATTATGATTTTCATAGAATACAACGAATCTTCTATAAAGTATAGCCCAATCATAAAAGAAATCAAATAATTAAGAGTTTCAGCTGAAGTATTTTCAAATTTTGTTATTTCAAAAACTTTTTTGGGCCACTTTTTATGGAAAAACAAATAGTAATTTAACAATATGACAAATAAAGTTAGGACTATAACAAGAATCCAGTTCAAAGAAATGCCTCTAAAATCTATTTCTTTAAGATTCTTATTATCACATATGATAAAGGCAAACAAGGGATAGTAACTCAATAAAAACAAAATTACTTTCCCAAATCTAGTAACTTCCATTTGACAGACTATAAATATCCTAACTTATTCATAAGTTTTTCTACAGTATACTTAAATATTTAATTCAACCAAGTATTTTTTAATTATTAAAAACAAGCATATACAATAACATTCAGTTATAAGCCAAAAAACTAATTACTCTAAAATAAGTATAAGGAAAAAAATCATGACCGCCATCTCATCCATCAACCCAGCAACAGGAAAAGTCATCGGTGAAGTAGAAATGCATACTGATGAGCAGACAGATCAGATGCTCAAAAAGTCTGCTGAGACTTTCAGGGAATGGAAAAGAACTGATGTTTCAGAGCGTAACGAACTTCTTCGGAAGTTCGCGGAGCTGTTACGAAAGAACAAGCAACAATATGGAGAACTCATAACCGCCGAGATGGGAAAGGTCATGAAGCAGGCTGTTCCTGAAGTTGTAAAATGCGCCACCATGTTCGATTATTTTGCAGATAATGCAGAGAAGATACTTGAACCTGAGCCTGCGGAAGAGAATGCATGCGATTCCATGATACATTACGAACCCATGGGAACCGTGCTCGCCATCAAACCCTGGAACTTCCCGTTCTGGCAGGTGCTCAGCGCCGCAGCACATGTACTGGCAGGCGGGAATGTCATGCTTCTCAAACATTCAAGCTATGTGCCCATGTGTGCACTGGAGATAGAGAATATCTTCATTGAAGCAGGATTTCCTGAAGGTGTTTTCCAGACACTGCTCATAGACGGAAAAACAGCATCTTCACTTATTCCGAGGGATGAAGTGAAAGCCGTGTCCTTCACAGGAGGATACGATGCCGGACAGAAGGTTGCAGAGCTTGCCGCTCACAACATGAAGAAATTCGTACTGGAACTCGGTGGCAGTGATCCTTTCATAATTCTTGATGATGCCGATGTGAAAATGGCGGCAAAGGTCGGTGTTCCAAGCCGTTTCATTAACACAGGGCAGACATGCATAGCAGCAAAGCGTTTCATAGTAATGGAAGACGTAGCAGAAGAGTTCACAGAAAGATTTGTTGAAGGAACCGAGAATCTGAAGGTAGGTGACCCAATGGACCCTGACACGGATATCGGTCCAATGGTCAGGGAAGAGCAAATGAAGATACTGGAAAACCAGGTCAATGATGCGATATCAAAGGGTGCTAAAGTCCTTATTCCCGGTGGAAAGATGGAAAGTGAGGGTTACATGTTTTCACCGACTGTACTTGGTGATGTGAGCATGGATATGAGGGTCATGAGGGAAGAGACATTCGGACCTGTGGCACCGATAATTACTGTAAAGGATGAGGACAAGGCAATTGAGTTTGCAAACGATTCCGAGTTCGGACTGGGTGCCAGTGTATGGAGCCAGGACCGTGACAGGGCTATGAGAATCGCTTCTGAACTTGAAACCGGAATGGTTGGAATCAACTCATTCTGTACACCACAGGCATGCCTGCCCTTTGGCGGAGTGAAGAAAAGTGGGATGGGCAGAGAGCTTTCAAAACATGGGTTCTATGAGTTCATGAATATCAAGTCGATAAAGATGATGTGAAAATTACAATCACTTCATGATTTTCAATTTCTTCTTTTTTTTTCTCTTTATTTTTTATTACACATTTTATGAGTAATTTTAAATCATTTATATATCATATCAACTATTAAATAGAAGAAGGGAGTGAAAATTCCCTTATTACGTTTAAGGTGTAAAGGGGAATTCCAATTGGTGAAAATAAGTTCTGTAAATCCTGCAACAGGGGAATTGAATGGAGAATTCGATCTCTATTCTCAGCAAGTGGTCGATCAGAAGATAGAAGACTCAAGAAAGGCATTTGGTGAATGGAAAAAAGAACTTATTGTTGAAAGAACGTTTTCCATTGAATGTGTGGCTGAAGTTCTGAGGGATAGGGAGCAGGAACTTGCAGAGATCATCACAAAGGAAATGGGTAAACCGATCAAAGAGTCTCTTGCAGAAATACAGAAATGCGCATGGACCTGTGATTATTTTGCAGAGAATGCAGATACGTTCCTTGCAGCTGAATTTGTAGAAACTGATGCCGAAACATCCGGTTTTGTCTATGAACCTGTCGGCACTGTACTGAGTATCATGGCATGGGATTTTCCTTTCTGGCAGGCTTTGAGATGTGGAATAGCAGCTCTTGCAGGTGGAAATACAGTACTTTTAAAGCATGCAAGCAATGTGCCAATGTGTGCCCTTGAACTTGAGAACATCTTTATTGAGGCAGGATTTCCTGAAGGGGTTTACCAGACACTCCTTGTGGATGGCCCTACAGCATCCTCACTAATATCCAGAGATGAAATAAATGCTGTTTCTTTCACCGGCAGCCGCCCAGCAGGAGAAAAGGTAGCAGAAGCTGCAGGAAGGAACATCAAAAAGTTCGTTCTTGAGCTTGGAGGCAGCGATCCTTTAATAGTACTGGAAGATGCAGATCTCGACAAAGTGGCAAAAGCAGCGGTATCAGGTCGGTTCCAGAACTGTGGACAAAGCTGTATTGCAGCCAAACGTTTACTAGTTGATGAGAAGATTGTAGATAATTTCACAGACCTGTTCATAGAGAATACAAACGATCTCAACATAGGCGATCCAATGGACCCTAAGACTGACATGGGACCCATGGCAAATGAAAAACAGAGAGAACTCCTGAGTGAACAGGTAGCTCAAACCCTGAAAATGGGAGCGAACGTACTGCTCGAAGGTGGTCATAAAAATGGAGAAGGCTCATTCTACATGCCAACAATTCTCAATGATATAAGCAAAGATGCTCCTGTTGTCCGGGAAGAGATTTTCGGACCGGTAGCGCCCATAATTAGCTTCAAAAATGAGGACGAAGCTATCAAAATAGCTAACAGCACAGAGTTCGGGCTGGGTGCCAGTATCTGGAGCCGGGAAACTGAAAAGGCCATGAGAATGACAAGGCATATAGAATGCGGAATGATATCAATAAATAATATTGTAGGCTCTGATCCGCGACTCCCCTTTGGGGGTATGAAGAAAAGCGGTGTTGGAAGAGAACTATACCGTGTTGGAATGCTGGAGTTTATGACTGTCAAATCCATGAAGGTGTATTAAGATGAAAGGAAGCGACCTCTTTGTAAAGTGTCTTGAAAATGAAGGTGTTGAATATATATTTGGCGTACCGGGGGAAGAGACTATCGATCTTACAGATTCCCTCCTGAGGTCCAGGATCAAATTCATCCCCACAAGACATGAACAGAGTGCCGCTTTTATGGCAGATGTCTACGGAAGGATAACACACAGGCCCGGAGTATGCCTTGCAACACTTGGACCCGGTGCCACGAACCTTATCACAGGCGTTGCCGATGCACAACTTGACAGGGCACCTCTTGTAGCCATCACAGGCCAGTCTGCACTTGAAAAGACACACAAGGAATCTCATCAGTATATCGATATTGTGACTGCCTTCAAACAGTTCACAACATGGAATTCAAAAGTAATGAAACCTGATTTTATCCCGGAGATCGTTCACAAGGCCTTTGAAATTGCTATGGACCGTCCGGGAGCTACACACATAGAACTTCCTGAGGATGTGGCAAAAGTAGAAACTACGAAAGAGCCAATTTCTAAAAAGACCTATCCCCACATTAGCCTTCTTGATGAAAGGGAACTCAAAAAGGCTGCGGATATGATAAAAGAGAGTTCAATGCCTATTATTCTTGCAGGAAATGGGATATTCAGGGAAGAAGCCTCAACTGAATTGAGGATACTTGTCGAGTTTACAGGTGTTCCGGTGGTAACAACATTCATGGGCAAGGGTGCGGTGGCTGCTGATGATGAGCACTATCTTGGTTCAATGGGAATCAAAGACCATGACCACATCATGTGTGGTTTTGAAATGGCTGATCTTGTTATCTGCATAGGATACGATTATGTGGAATACAGCCCAAAATTCTGGAACCCTGAAAAATCAAAGAAGATAATACACATCCATACTGACCATCCGGAAATAGATGAGAGCTATATGCCGGATATTCTGCTTATAGGTAGCATAAAACAGGCACTTTTCAGCCTGAGACAACAATGTGATTTTAAAATGGAGATGCCTCCCAGATTCTCTAAAGTCCGCTCAAGAATGAAAGCGGAAATTGAGGACTACAGGGATGATCTGTCATTCCCCATGAAACCGCAGAAAATAATATATGATGTAAGAGAATCTATAGACAGAGGGGACCTGCTGATAAGCGATGTCGGTGCTCATAAATTATGGGTTGGAAGGCTTTTCCCTGCATATGAACCCAATACTGTTTTTATTTCCAATGGACTTGCAACTATGGGATTTGCACTTCCCGGTGCCATTGCAGCAAGTTTGATCAAACCTGAAAAGAAGGTTGTTGTAATTGCAGGAGATGGCGGTTTCCTCATGAACCTCCAGGATCTTGAGACTGCTGTGAGACTTGAATGTAATTTTGTTGTCATCATTTTCAATGATTCAAAGTACGGCCTTATCGAATGGCACGAGAAGAAGACTTTCAACGAGACCATAGGTATTGATTTTACAAATCCCGACTTTGTAATGCTGGCCCAGAGCTTCGGTGCAAATGGTGTGAAGATCGAAAGAGCGGAAGAACTGAAGCCAAAGCTCGCTGAAGCATTGAATGCCGGCGGTGTCTGGCTGCTGGATGTACCGGTTGATTATTCAGAGAACATCAAGCTGACTGATAAATTGAAGAATAATTTCTGCGAAATCTGAAAATGGGGGGTGATACCCTTCTTTTCTATCTCGTTGCTATCCTCTGATTTTTTCTTAGATCTTTTTCCTGCACTTTAAAACATTGATATTTGTCATATATATTTGGGATTTTATATCAAAAGTTGACCAGAACCTACTGTATAGATACATTTATAAAAAGTGCACTTAATCTATATTACAGGGAAGTCATACGAAAATACGGTTAGCTTCAATAAGTGATTTTCGGGGTGTTGAATAATGAGAAAGACTATACTGATAACGTTAGTTGTAATTATGACTCTTTTTGCCAGCGGATGTACTGAAACGCCTGCTGACACAGATGTAGAAAAAGGAACTGTTGTGATAGGGTCTAAACTCTTTCAGGAATCATACATTCTGGCACATATGACAGCTCTTGTGCTTGAGGATGCAGGATATGAAACCGATGTAAAGCAGGGTCTTGGTGGTACATTCGTCAATTATGAGGCATTGAAAGCCGGTCAGATAGACGTATATGCCGAGTACACCGGAACTGCGTACAGCCAGATACTAAACCTGAGCCAGCTTGATAACTGGGACAGGCAGGTCGTTTTAGATGAAACTGAAGCGGGTCTTCTGGAACAGGATGGTGTAATGATAGTAAGCAACCTTGGATTTGAAGATGCATACGCTATCGCAGTAAAAGAGGATTGGGCGGCAGAGAACAATATCACGAAGATAAGCGACCTTGAACCATACGCTGCAGAAATGACAATTGGAACTGATCCTGAATTTGCAACCCGTGAGGATGGTCTTCCACGCATAAAGGATGTTTACGGCTTTGAGTTCAATGATTATAAGCAGGCAGTAGCTACTGTAATGTACGAAGCCATCAAGAGTGACCAGGTAGATGCTATTTCCGCCTACACGACTGACACCAGGAATGAAGTATTCGAGCTCAGGGTACTTCAGGATGATAAGAACGCACTACCACCTTATGATGCTATCCTGATAGTGACAGAACAGTTCGCAGAGGAGAATCCTGATGCTGTTGATGCAATGAAAAAACTTGACGGTGCAATTGACACCGATACCATGAGACAGTTGAATTACCAGTTCGATATTGAGCAGAAGGAACCCAGAGATATTGCGTATCAGTTCCTTGTTGACGAAGGAATCATAGAGGGATAAGAAACAGTATATCCCTTTCTTCTTTTTTAAAAACATGATCTCAGTCAGGGTGCATATATGCAAACCGAAAGACTATTTGACCGAATCGATTCTATCCAGTTCAAAGGAATCACCAAAAAGTATGGTGCCGGATTTGCAGTAAAAGAGCTGGACCTTGAAATACAGGGCGGAGAGCTCCTGATTCTCATCGGACCAAGCGGTTCGGGAAAGACCACCACGCTGAGAATGATGAACCGTATGATAGAGCAGGATTCCGGAAGTGTTACCATCAACGGGCTTGACACCCGTGAAGTTGACCCGGTCCGACTGCGCCGTAATATAGGTTATGTTATTCAGAATATTGGCCTTTTTCCCCATATGACGATCGAGGAAAACATAGGTCTTGTTCCAAAACTTGAAGGCTGGGATAAGAACAGGATAGAAGAGAGAGTTAGGGAACTGCTGGATTTTGTTTCTCTTCCACCAGACATGTTCATGGACAGATATCCGAGACAATTGAGTGGCGGACAACAGCAAAGGGTCGGACTTGCAAGAGCCATGGCAATGGACCCACCCCTGTTTTTGATGGATGAACCTTTTGGTGCACTGGACCCGATATTACGGAAACAGCTCCAGAAAGAGTTCCTTAAAATAAAGAATGAGATCAACCGGACAATCGTATTCGTGACCCATGATATCGAGGAAGCACTCATACTCGGAGACAGGATAGCCATAATGGACCAGGCAAAACTTGTACAGGTCGGCCCTCCTGAGGAATTAATCTTCAATCCTGTAAATGATCTTGTTTCTGATATTGTTGATACACAACGGAAATTCAAGCATATGGATACCCTTAACGTCAAGGACCTGATGTCTCCGTTTGATGAAAAGTATGTATTTGATGGAAAAATGGATGCCTGTGACGCTGTTGAAGAGATGACCACGAGGGATCTTGAAACTGCTTTTGTATTTGAAGAGGATAAACTTCTCGGACAGGTCACGATGATAGACCTTATGAAATGCAGGGTAAAAGATCAGAAACTAGCCAATGTGGCGAGGCCTATAAAAACATTCCAGCCACTGAATTCAGTTGCATTTGCACTTTCAGAATTGAAGAACAGCGGCGAATACCTTGCAATTGTGATGAATTCAAAACATCCCATTGGTATCCTTGTATCTGACGAAGTATTGCTGAAACTTATCTGAAGGAGACCTTATGTTAACATTACAGGTCATTGCGAATGTATGGGACAAGCACCTGATGACAATGCGTACTATTGAGCATTTACAGATGTTCAGTATAGCTCTGCTGCTGTCCATCATTATTGGTGTTACTGTAGGTGTTTTCATATACATGAGACCAAAGACCGCAAATCCGGTGTTGAATTTCCTGAACATCGTTGAAACGATACCTGATCTTGCACTCATTGTGTTACTCCTTCCAATCCTGAAACTTGGTGCCGGTCCGACCATTGCAGCATGCGTGCTCTATTCCATCCTCCCGGTGGCAAGGAATACCTATACAGGCCTGAAAGGAGTGGACGAGCAATATACTTACGTTGCCCATGCCATTGGGCTTTCACCACGCGAAGCATTGTTCAAAGTGAGGATACCCATGTCATTACCGCTGATAGCAGGAGGCATCAGGATAGCACTTGTATTCTGCATGGGAGTTGTGACATTGGGAGGACTTGTTGCTGCAGGAGGACTCGGAACTGTACTGCAGAATGGTATCCAGCTCTATGAGAAAGATGCGATTCTTGTTGCAGGATTGTGGACTGGTCTTCTTGCTGTTTTCCTTGACGGCTTTGCAGGAATTATCGAAAAAAAGCTCCATAAGAGGTATGGTACATGGTAATACTGGAAACGGTACTTGATGCCACATGGGAGCATATTGTTCTTGTCTATACCACACTATTTGTGAGCATAGCTGTTTCCATTCCTCTTGCTTTTGCATCACTCTACAGTAAGAAACTGGAATTTGTCGTGATGAAGTTTGCAAATCTTGTGCAGGCTGTTCCCAGTTTTGCTGTCGTTGCCATCATGGTCCCGTTCCTTGGAATTGGCTTCACTCCGGCAGTAGTTGCTATAATGTTACGTGCACTGCTCCCGATAATCAAGAACACGTACATCGGCCTGAGCAATGTTGACCCTGCGCTGATAGATTACGCAGAAGGTGTAGGCTTAAGCCAGTGGCAGATCCACAGGCATATAAGGCTACCAAATGCATATCCGGCAATGTTTGCGGGAATCAAGTTTGCAGGCATACTGGCCAACAGCATTGCAGTACTTACAGCTTTTATAGGAAGCGGAGGACTTGGGGAAATCATCTTTCAGGGACTTATTGGTTACAACACCCGAACTCTTCTGGCAGGTGCCATACCTGCGATTATGCTTGCGATATTGATAGATATCTCTTTTACAATGCTTGAGAAAAAAGTCACGCCGGGATACATGAAAAAGTAAAAATAAATATTGCAGGGATTATGTCTCAAAGTGCTGGGAAAGACTGTAATGGCTCAGTACTATACTTGACTCATCTATAAGCTTGAAATATTCCAGACACAGTGGAAGTCTAAGGGCATTTTTTACTGCCTTTGTGGCTGCATCCATACTTTTCCAGTGCAGTAAATCCATCCAGCTGCCATCATCTTTTTTCAAGAGCTCACGATCAATAAAACCGTCTATTGAACCAAGTTCCTTCATCATGATATTTGATGCTGCAAGAAATTCATTCTCACTGACTTCTTCAAAGAGTCTGAGCTGAACGATTCCAACAGCAATTTCCAGCATCTTTTATCTCCAGAACTGATTATTATGCACTAATACTTCTAAGACTTTGTAACATAAGCAAAAAACAGGCCGAAAAATGAGTGTTAAGAGCTTTTCAAAAAAGAATCTATGAGAAAGGATCACTTTCTCACATTGATTCAGGTGCACCGATACCGAGTGTATCGAGGGCATTTGCAAGAACGATCTTTGCACAATTCACCAGAGCCAGCCTGCTTGCCCTTATATTATCCTCCTCAGCACTTACTACAGGTACGAACCTGTAGAACTGGTTGAAGGAATCTGCAAGTTCCCTTGCATAGATTGCTATTGTATGTGGTTTCAGATCCCTTGCACAGAGGTCTATGATGCTGTCAAAGGATGCCATTTTCTTGATGAGGTCAATTTCCGTATCCTCAGTAAGAAGTGATGGATCGATCTTCTGGGTAGGTTCCCATTTGCCTTCTTCCTCTGCTTTTTTCAGTATATTGCAGGCACGGGCATAGGAATACTGTATGAAAGGAGCGCCCTGTTTCTCAAAGTCAAGTGCTTCTTCCCAGTTGAAAACTGTGGATTTCTCAGGAGATACTTTCACAATATCGTACCTGACAGCACCGATTCCGACCATTCTGGAAACTTCTTTCTTGAACTCATCAGTCATTTCCGGTCTGCGTTTCTCAACTTCCACATATGCCTGCTGCTCGATCTGGTCAAGCAGGTCATCAGCAGATATGAACTTACCGCGACGGGTACTCATGGAACCTTCCGGAAGTGAGACAAACTCGAATATTACAATTTCAGGTTCAGGTTTTCCGATGGCGTTGAGAGTTGCCTTGAGCTGCCCGGATATGAGTTTATGGTCTGCTCCAAGCACATCGATCATCCTGTCCGCACGTTCTCCTTTCCACTCATGGTAGGCGAGGTCACGTGTTGTATATAGGGATGTTCCATCTGTGCGCTGTATGACTAGTGTCTTTTCAAAACCGTAATCTGAAAGGTCTACTACCAGAGCACCATTATCATCTTCAGTTCTTCCGGTTGCTTTTATCTCCTCAACGATTCTGGAAACCGCACCTGAGCGAATGAAGCCGGATTCATGAGGAAAACTGTCATGGCTTACATTCATACGCAAAAGGGTTTCCTTGATGCCTGAAACTGCAAGACCTACAGCTTCATCAAAACTCTTTATCGTCTCTTCATCGCCACTTTCCACAAGCTGCATGCGTTTGTCTATTTCAGCAACCTTTTCCGGATCTTCATTAAGAAGAGCGTTTGCCTTGATGTAAACATCTGCTATTGAATGATCCGATTTCCTGGAGGTGTCGAACTCAAAAAGTGAGAGCGCCCACGAGACTATCGCTATCTGACGACCCATGTCATTAACATAGTACTGGGTCTCAACTTCATAGCCTGCCTTTTTGAGTATACGTACAAGTGTGTCACCAATTATGGAATTACGTATGTGACCAACATGCAAAGGACCATTCGGATTGGCTGAAGTGTGTTCCAGCAGTATCTTACCCTGACAGAAATTGCCGCCAAAAGCTTCTTTTTCTTCAAGTATGCTGTTTACCGTGTTGTCAACATAATTACGTCCTGCAGTTATGTTGATGTAAGGGCCTGTGGTTTTGATATCGCCTATAAGGGAACCTTCCGGTAATTCAATAGCAGCAACTATTTTTTCAGCGAGCTCTTTTGGATTGCTCTTTGCCTTTGCAGCCAGCCTGAAAGCGACCTTTGAAGCAATATCTGCGTGCTGGGATGGCTCAAGTCCCAGATCATCTGCTTCAAGACCAAGAGATTCAAGGGCATTTTCAAGAGCCGTAGTAACCTGTTTTTTAAATTCGAGGAACAAAGATAACACCTACACTATTATATTGATCAGACGCCGGTATTGAATCGCAATATTGCTACTATACCGCCAAATGCATTCAGAAGCTGTGAACCCTCATCAAAGTCTGTGGATATGAATTCAACCTCTGTTGCCATTAGATCTGCCAATTCTGAGAGTTCATCAACGATATCGACCCTTTCAGTGACCTCAAGATTACTGTTACAAACAGGACATTGGCCACCAGAGCTATCCTGTTCCCCGGGTTTGAAATTACGAGTGATTTTACCCTCATAATCTCCATTTGGACAGCTCAAAGTAAGTCTTTCTGCTCTCAAACCTTCAGATATCATCAGTATTTCCACTGCACCGATATCCAGATTGTTGCGGACCTGGAGCTCACCATAGGCTGCCTTTCCTGAATCTGAAACAAGCTCTGCAAAGAACCGCTGCATTAGCTTTTTCTCCACCATGAGGTCTATGTCTGAAAGTCTTTCACTGGCAGCATTTACGAGTTCCGGAAGTCCTGATTCATCAGTGTATGCAACATCGAAAAGCCCGAGCTTTTTTTTCAATAACTCGTGATGAAGGAAATCTCCTGCTTCAAATTCTTCCTTTGTAGGAGATGGACCACCGATAAGAACACCCTGGAAGTCTTTCTGATCTACAGCCATGAAAACTTCACTTGCAGCATCACCGATACGTTTGTAGAACTCATGAATAGCAATGAGCCTAAGTTGCTGGAACCTGTGAGCACTCTGACCTCCTTTTCTCTGTTTTCCGGGAACAGTTGAGGTAAGAGTCCTGAAATGTTCAATATGCTTTCCTACAAGTAGACCTATTGCTGCCTCTCTCCTGTCAAGGACCAGGAGGCCGTATGTTTTAGCATCTCTTAGCATCTCCTCAAGTGGTTCAAGGAAAAATGAGGAGTCACAGTGATACCTGTATGTGACAATAGGCTGGGGTGGCTCAACTATTGTTGTTTCCATGCTGGTCTTGTTAGCACCTATGTCCACAGCACCTGTGAAAAAAACGATACCATTCTCAGGAACTTCTACATATCTTAATCTTGAAAGCAGGGATTCTAGTGCACCCTGCACATTATCACGTGTTACCTTGGATTTGATGTTAGCCGCCTGACCGTGTTCGCCTTTGAGCTGGGAAGTAACATCGGATATTTGCTTTGTGGGGGGGATATACAAAGAAATCAGTTCGGTACCACGTCCTTTTTTGACACGCAATTCCTCTAATTTCTTTTTGAATTCATATTTTGAATGAGCGGATTGTTCTGACATTGTGTGAATACTCCGGTTGAAATGAAGGGGTTTATCTATATCTTCGATTATTTTTGTTGCTTATGTATGCGTTGCTATAAATATAAGTTGTGACAGGTCAGCATCATTTACTCTTCGCATATACTATTATACTACATGAGATGGGAAACAAGCCCGTCTTTTGAGAGTAGTACGACCCTGCTGACCTCAACGTCCCCTGCAACTTTGTAACCAAGATGTTCTGCCAGTTCTTCTGAGAATTCCATTACTTCTTCATGAGAAGGCATTGCTTCACGAGGTAATCTCTTTCTGGAAAAACCAAGATGCATGTAGGCTTTGACCTCTATATAATCAGGTTCTGCTATCCTGATAAGTTCTGCAAACCCTTCGGAGTTGAACATATTGACCCCTTTGATAAGAGTTATGCGAATGACTGTTCTGGTTTCCTTGGTTTTGAGTACTTCAAGGGACTTGAGAATATTGTCCCATAATGAAGATGACTTTGGAACACAGACTTTCTCGTATGTTTCCCTGTCCGGAGCATCAAGGCTCATGTATAACTGGGCAGGGTTTATCTTTGACATCATATCGGGAACAGTACCATTACTAACAACAAAAGTGGTGAACCCCTGTGTTTTGAACTCGTCTATGAGTTCAGGAAGATGCGGGAAAAGAGTAGGCTCTCCTGAGAGGGATATGGCAACATGCCGGGGATTTTTGCCTTCATTCCAGCGTTCAAGCGGAGCTGAGTCTCCAAAACCTGATATGAGTTTTCTCTGGGACTCTATTGAAGACCCCACTATTTCCACTGGAGAGTTCCATTCAACGGGCATAGGTACATCTACTTCCGTGGGCCTCCAGCAGTGGAGACACTTCTGATTACACATAAGTGTAGGTGTCATCTGAAGACAACGATGTGAATGGATCCCGTAGAAGACGGACTTGTAACACTCTCCTTCATCCTTGATGGACCTGCGAAGCCACAGGCATGTCTTGACAGCGCTGTGCTTGCCTGCAAGACTATAACCCTGTTTCTTCAGCAGACTTTTAAAATCTGTGATCTCAATATCTTTCTCTTTTCTGCGGGACATCTTGGAATCTAGTAGAATTTCAGTATATATAAATGTGTGGAAAAACGGGGGAAAATAAAAAAAAGTAGCAGACACCGGCACTTCCATGCGAAAAAAGTACCGGTGTTACGGAGGCGGAATCTATGAATTATAGTTCAGTATTTGTGGCTCTTGGCCATCTCTACCATTGCCTGGAGATTCTCTGTAGGGGTCTTGCTCACAATACCACATCCAGGACCCAGCAGTCCTACACCAGCATCCAGGACTTTCTGGGACTGCTCCCTGATAGCTTCAGGTGTCTGGTTCCAGAGCATGTTCACAGGGTCGAGATTTCCAACGATGATTGCCTTTTCAACCTTACTTACGGCGGTTGCTGCATCGACATTCTGGTCAACGCTGATACCATCCACACCGGATGATTCCATGAGTGCAAGACCCTGGGTTGTGTCACCACAGATGTGTAATACTACTGGTACGTTGAGCTCATGCATTGCATCACATATCTTCTTGTGGAAAGGTACTACGAATTTCTCGTAGAACTCAGCACCGATAAGCTGTGCACTTGCTGTCGGGTCAATGATGACCATAGTGTCAGCACCGTTCTCAACCATTTTCTTTGCATATGCAACGTTGAAATCGGTTGTGAACTCCATCAGTTCAAGGGCAAATGCTTCGTTTGTGAAAATAGCCATGAACCATTCATCACCGTTGATGTGCTGTGCAAGGGAGAAAGGACCGATCATGCTGCCCATGATAGGAAGTTCTTCGCCATACTTGTCTGCGAGGATCTTGATCGCCTCACATACAACACCAATTCTACCGTGGTCGAGGTTGTAGCCTCTGAGAGCTTCGATGTCCTCAACTGTCTTTACAACATGACCGACAACTGATGGCTGCTGTTCTTTTGTACCATCCTTTATCTCACAACCGAAGAACTCAGCTTCTGCAGTGATGTCAAAAGGTACGCGTACAGCTTCAAATCCTACTACGGTGTGGCCTGCTTCTGCAAGTGTTGCCATCTTTTCCGCATCGTTGTTAGCTTCTGGCCAGAAGGCACCACAGGCTTCCATCTGGTCCACAGTTCCGGTCTGGGTGACTGAGACAGCAGGCATTCTGTCAACAGGCTGACCTGTCAATGCACGTGCTAATCTTTCTTTAGGGGTATATTCTGCCATATATTCAAACTCCTTAGTGTGATAAGTCTCAAGTTACACTCACTAGCATATATATTTTTCTATTGCGTGATAGATAAGTATAAATAACAGAGCAGGACAAAACCGCCTGGAAAGACATAAATAGGAGATAAATACGCTCATTGTAAAAACAGATTATACAAGTAACTATGGATGCTGTGGTGTCGCATGAGCTTGTTTTTAGATGCAACAGGCAAAACTAAATAATTATGTTGGGTGATGTTACATTATGAATATTTATTACAATCATATTAAAACAAAATATTTACCTGATATATGCGCAATGCATAAAATATATATAGTAATTTAAAAAGAATGTCACGGGAAAGAGAATATAATATAAAAAAATGAGTGATTTGGGAAAGTGTTGAATCCGGCTGATAAGTAAATGGGGGTAAGGAATACAATAGATAATTGGTTATGCATGTTATTTCCCTGGAATAAAAAGAAATTTAATATAATACTTGCTACAGAATAATTATACTATTTTCTAAACAAACTATATGAAACAAACATCAGTGTACTGTATTTGTAATCTAATTTGTAAGTTAGATAATGGTGTGATGGAAAAATATAAATAACTGAAGCAAATGAGTACTTTTGATTAAAAACGAATATATCTGATTATTTAGATAGGGCTATTCTTTTTCTAAAAAGGAGATGATCATGCAAAACATCTACAAGTACCTGAAATATGCTATCGATGGGGAAAAACGGACTGAAAGAGAGCATGACATTAAAGTTTTCAAAAAATCAGAGGAACTGGCCCTTAAATACGAAATAGAGTATGACCCTTCTGTTTATGTACCAGAAGATCTTGAAGTCGCAGATTCTGTTTTTGAAGCAGGCATTGAGCTTCTTCATTCCGTAGGGATATTCTGCAGGAGCACCCAGCGAATCATCAATATCGATGAAGAAGATATTTTAAAGGCCCTGAACACCACAAATCCCCTTGAGATCGGAAGGCTCAAGGAGAAAGTAGTTGTGCCAAACCGCTACCCTATGGTATCATATCCACCTATAATCATTGGTGGGCCTATGGGGGGAAGTGTATCAGAGGAGAATTTCCTTTACATTAATTTAAGTTCTGTACAGGAAAATGTTGTACAGGGAATCTACAGCGGAGCTATGAAACAATTCGGTGGGGAGTATATACAACCCAAGAGTCCGCTGGAGATGCTTGCAGTACTTAAAGCATCCAGAAATGAGAGACTGGCTACAAAGATAGCCGGAAGAGAAGGGCTTGCACTTATGGGTCCAAGTACTTCAACTCTTACTACATCATCTTTACTTGTATCCTCAGATGAGCTTTATTCAAGTGCTGACCCCCAGGAAGTCTATATGGATGACCTGAAAGTAGATTATGAAACCCTGTCAAAATGCATCTACCACCAGGAACACGGCAACCACTATATTTCAGGCCAGGTACCTGTTTACGGAGGACCATGCATCGGATCTCCTGAGGGACTTGCAATCATAGATGTGGCAGAGACTTTACAATCCAAAGTATTGGCACACTCAAGCATACACGCATCCGGTGCGGTGCATGCTGACACAGGTTCATCTTCTGCTAAAGAGATACTATGGGCATCCAACATGGCATCACTTGCTATTTCCAGAAATATGAACTATTATACTGCAAGATACTACTGGAATGCTGCAGGTATCTGCACCGATATGATGTTCTATGAAACCGCTGCACAGGCAATAGGGGATACCGTATGCGGAAGAAATATACTGTTAGGACCAACCGGTCGCCTGGGAAGTACACCTGATCATTCTTCCGGACTGGAATCCCGGTTCATGGGTGAGATGGCACAGATGGCAACCCACCTGACGCTCTCAGAAGCCAACAAACTGGTAGCTAAAATATACGCTAAATATGTCGAGCGCCTCAAAACCCCGCCTGAAGGCAAGCCTTTCAACAAATGCTACAACATCCGCTCTGAATACGACATGGAACCCACCGAGGAATACCTGGCACTGTACAGGAAGATATCGTATGAGATCATGGGCGATATTCCGGGGGAGCCTGTTTGAGAAAAGCTGCAGATGCAGTATGATCTATATTAGTACTGTAGATCATGGCAGATCTCAATTTTTCGTATGAATCCCAAGTTTGACTGTCAAACCTAGGTTCGATATGAATTTTCTCACATCAAACCAACAACACCGCAATAACTCCCGCCAGAAACACCCCGTCAAAAGTTCCTGCACCGCCGATACTCACAACAGGAGCGCCCAGTTTTGTGATGGCTCTCATGTTCAGCAGGTCAGCACCGATCAGGGTGCCGAGGGTGCCGCTGGTGTAGGCTATGGCGAAGATGAGTTCGTGCTGGACCTGGGTTGTGTAGACAATTATAATGGAACTCAGGGCTGCGGCTATCGGTGGGAGTAGTGCAGGAGAGACGATGCCCACGCCTTTTACCGGTCTTGCTACGCTTTTTGTAATCAGGGTGACTATGAGGATAGCGTAGCTGGCATAGATCGCCGCATCAGGGAAGAGGCTTAGCAGGTAGAGGGAGACTATTATGGGGATGAGTGCTCCACCTACGTTTATGGCTATGGTGGTCTTTGTTTTGTATGTCTGCTTGAAAGGTATCCTGTATGAAACTCCGAAGACCTTAACGTATTTCTGATTCTCGATGGGTGTCTCGGACTCGATAGTTTTCAGGGGTATGTTGATACTGCTTCCGATAAGGGATGCAAGAAGCAGGATAAGTGCATCGTTCCATGAGAAACCTATCTTTGCAAATGCAGTGCTCACAAAACCGAAGAAAAGAATAGAGATGCTGAATACAAGGATAAAAGTGAGTATAAGCGTAAAAATCAAAGTAAAAGGATTATAGAATATCCGATGCCTCATAGCATATTGTCCTTGTTGACACTATATACTTTTTTGGGTCAGGTAAACTTAAGCGAATCCTGAAATTGCCCTGGAACCCTGGAAATTATCCTTGCTGATGGCATCGCTGTTGAAAACTTCTTCACTGATCATAATGACGGCATCGCTTCTCAGGGCAATAGCGATACAATCACTCGGCCGTGCATCGAACTCCATACTTGTGCCATCCTTTTTCAGCGTTATCCTGCCGTAGTAGATGTTGTCGATCTTTTCATCTATCAGTACCCTCTCGACCTCTGCACCCAGACGCACCAGCATAGACAGGATAAGATCGTGTGTCATAGGCCTTGGCATAGTCTCACTCTTCAGCACCGAATTGATAGACAGTGCCTCAGACTGGCCTATGTGTATGGGCATCAGGAGTCCTTCGTCATCTTCAAGCATAACAGCCGGAACAGCTTTCCCGAAGATGTTGATCATGAACACCCCTTTCACAGTGACTTTTTTAATATTGTTTGCAGAATTCATATTATTGACAACGGCCTTTCCCTTCTTATCTATATAATTCTATAAAATGCACTGATGCTTTATAATTATCATTACTTAATACTTTCTTTTCTTCTTTGACCAAACCCACCTGCTCCGGGTGTCTCCACCACGAACAGGTCTCCCTTATTCATATCAACAAGTGCTCTTCCTTCAAGTTCCTCAATCTTTCCGTCAGCGTTCATAATCTCTCCAGCTCTGACAACATAATTGTGCCCCACCTTTCCGTTCTCTCCACCATTCAAACCTGCCGGTGGGATTTTCCTGTGGCTAGAAATAATAGCTGCTCTCATAGGCCTGAGGAACCGTATCTTTCTCACAACTCCACATCCACCGCTATATTCTCCTCCACCGCCGCTTCCTTTCCTGACAGAGAACTCTTCCAGCCTCACAGGGAATCTCCATTCCAGCACCTCAGGGTCGGTTATCCTTGAATTTGTCATATGGGTCTGCACAGCATTAGTTCCATCAAAACCATCCCCTGCACCGGAACCACCGCAAATGGTCTCATAATACTGGAACTCCTCATCCCCGAAAGTGAAATTGTTCATCGTACCCTGCGACCCTGCCATCACACCCAGCGCTCCGAAAAGCGCATCAACGATGTACTGCGAAGTCTCAACATTCCCTGCCACCACAGCCGCAGGATATTCAGGGTTCAGTATGCTCTTTTCAGGAATCGTAAGCATAAGCGGTCGCATGCATCCTTCATTAAGCGGAATATCCTTCTCCACGAGCGACCTGAACACATAGAGAACAGCCGCCTTGCACACAGCCACCGGAGCATTCATATTACCTGGATGCTGCCTGGAAGTTCCGGTGAAATCGATGTGTGCTGTCCTTTCCATGTGGTCAATGTTAACCCTCACATGGATAACTGTCCCGTCATCAAAGGAAAGTGAGTATTCCCCGTCCTTAAGGACCTCGATAACCCTTCTCACCGACTCTTCCGCATTATCCATCACATGCTGCATGTATGCCTGTACCGTTTCCATGGAAAAATGTTCAACAAGCTTTTCAAGCTCCCTGGCGCCCTTCTCATTGGCGGCAACCTGTGCCTTCAGGTCCGCTATATTCTGGAATGGATTACGTGCCGGATATTTTCCCGAAGCCAGCCACTCTTTCATCTCATTTTCAAGGAACTTCCCCTGCCAGACTATCTTCTGCCCACTGGTCAGCACGCCCTCCTCCTCGATATGCCTGCTTTCCGGTGGAATGGACCCCGGTGTAATTCCTCCAATATCCGCATGATGCCCCCTTGAAGCCACATAGAATGCAACCCTGCCTTCACGGAAAACAGGAGTAACGACCGTAATATCAGGGAGATGCGTCCCGCCTTCAAAGGGAGAATTGAGCATAAAAACATCTCCTGATTCCATATCTGGGAATTTCCTGATTATCGACCTGACACCTTCCCCCATAGATCCAAGATGCACAGGTATGTGAGGCGCGTTGGCAATTAGATTCCCGGCCTCGTCAAAAAGGGCACATGAGAAGTCAAGCCTCTCCTTGATATTCACAGAATAAGATGTATTCTGGAGTGTGTATCCCATCTGCTGTGCAATGGACATGAACCTGTTATTGAATATCTCAAGCATCACCGGGTCTGCTTCAGTATCAACAGATTCCCTCTTAGGCAGGGGTATAGTCCTTTCAAGCACCAGTTCCTTATTATCCGTAATCTCGGCCTTCCATCCCGGTTCGATTACAACAGTAGTATTTGTTTCCACGATAATAGCAGGTCCAATAACCCCGGTTTCCGTTCCGGTAACAAGTTCTTCCCTCCTGTAAACAGGTGTGCTGTGAAAAGCACCGCAGGTGTACATGGTGGTATCAGGTAGCTTGCCTGCTTTCTCCATGATAACATCCACTATTTTGGATTCCTGCATAGATTCTCCTGCACCAATAACCTCAGTGGAAACCGCCTCTATCACAAGTTCCTTGTTTTCCATGGTAAAGCCAAAACGGCTCTTATGCTCATTTTCAAAGTGGTTCCTGATCTCTTCCTCGTTCCCAAGGTCAACAATAATAGAAGTTCCAGCATCCTGATACTTGACATGGACCTTATGCAGTGCACTTATATCCATATCTGAAACGCCCTGCATGAGCATCTCTTCCCGGCCGCTTTTTTCCAGTTCAGCAGCAATGGCCCGGATTTCTGCTATAAGTTCTCTTCCAAGTTTCTTTTCCACAGCATGTTCTTTCATTATACGCTGGTCCGCAAGTCCCATTCCGTATGCAGAAAGCACTCCTGCAAAGGGATGTATCAATATTCTCTTAATTCCAAGAGCATCCGCGACACCACATGCATGCTGAGCCCCCGCTCCTCCAAAGCAGCAAAGGGCGTAATCCTTTATGTCATACCCACGCTGGATGGATATTCTTTTGACGGCATTTGCCATGTTCTCAATGGCAATTTTCAGGAATCCTTCGGCAACCTGCTCAGCACTGTGCTTCTCCCCAGTAAATATACTGACCTCTTCTGCAAGGGCTGAGAACTTCCTCTTCACAGCAACAGTATCAAGTGGCATGTCTGCACTGTGGCCGAATACATGTGGGAAATGCTGTGGATCTATCTTTCCGAGCATCAGGTTACAGTCGGTAATTGTGAGTGGTCCGCCCTTACGGTAACAAGCAGGTCCCGGCTCAGAACCTGCGGAATCCGGTCCAACCCTGAATCTCCCTGCATCGAAATGAAGTATGGAACCTCCACCCGCTGCCACTGTATGAATATAAAGCATGGGTGAGCGCAGGTGAACGCCTGCAACTTCTGTCTCAAAACTCCTCTCATATTCTCCGTTGTAATGGGCTACATCAGTGGATGTTCCCCCCATATCAAAAGTCACAACTTTCTCAAAGCCTGCCATTACGGATGTTTCCACAGCTCCAACTATTCCTCCGGCTGGTCCTGAAAGAATACAGTCCTTTCCTTTGAACTGTGCAGCTTCCACCAGTCCGCCGTTGGACTGCATGAACATTAGCTTTGTATTATCTCCGCCGGCTTCAAGAGTGTCGCCTATCATGTCTATATATCTTCGCAGCACCGGGGAAAGATAAGCATCTACAACAGTTGTCTCTCCGCTGCTTATAAGCTTCATCAAAGGGCTGACTTCGTGTGAAAGTGATATCTGGGTAAAACCGATATCCTCTGCAATTTTCCTGAGCTGAAGTTCATGTTCAGGATAACGGTATGCATGCATAAGGACGATGGCAAGCGAGCGTATTCCATGGGAATATATCCTTTCAAGTCCCTTCCTGGCATCCTCCACATCAAGGGCAACCAGTTCTTCACCTGATGCACTGTAGCGTTCCCTTATCTCGATGACCTCATCATAGAGCAGGTCCGGCAGTTCAATTTTCAAAGCAAAGATATCAGGCCTGTTCTGGTATCCAATCCTCAGTGAATCCCTGAAGCCTTCTGTAATAACAAGTGCTGTTGGCTCTCCTTTACGTTCAAGCAATGCATTAGTTCCAACAGTGGTTCCCATCTTGATTGACGATATGATCTCCGTTGGCATCGTGGATTCGGTTTCTATTCCAAGTAAGGTCCTGATACCGTGCATTGCAGCATCTGCATAATGTTCCGGGTCCACTGACAGAAGCTTATGTGCAATCAGTCGTCCGTCGGGTTTGCGGGCAACAATATCGGTGAATGTACCTCCTCTGTCTATCCAGAATTGCCATTTTTCATTTTTTGAGGACATCGTTCTCTCACATCGAAAAAAGATTATTATAAAATGCGCTGTTCTGAATGCACCAATATTAAAAATAGTTTCGTAGTGAGTTGCCTCTACTTTTGTCCCCTGCGGCTATTGTATATCTTGAAACCATGATGTCCTATAAGAGGCACAAAGATCACCCCTCCCCAGTCCTGCTTTGTGACCTCCCCGTCCATGGACTTCCTGATGATGTACAGACGCTGGTAGCCCTCTCCTTCCGGAAGCACCATAATACCTCCCGGCTTCAGCTGTTCTATAAGTGGTTTAGGTGTATCGGGTGCCGATGCTGTTACACATATACGGTCATAGGGTGCATGGTCAGGATAGCCAAGGGAACCATCGCCCAATATAACTTCCACATTGGAGTATCCGGCTCTTTCCAGATTCTCCCATGCAAAAACAGCCAGCTTTTCAAGACGTTCAATAGAGTATATCTTTCCTTTTTGACCGATAATTTCTGCCATTACTGCTGCATTATACCCTGAGCCGGCACCAATTTCAAGTACTTTTTGTCCTTCCTGAAGTTCAAGAAGATCGCACATCATGGCAACCATGTGCGGTGCTGATATTGTCTGGGCATGCCCTATCGGCAATGGGCTGTCAACATAAGCCTGTGACATATGTACAGAAGGTACGAAAAGATGTCTAGGTACCTTCATCATTGCACTTAGTGTTTTATCACTGATATTTTGTTCTTTGAGGGACTTTACCAGGAGCGCCCTCTTCCTTTCATACTCCATGCAGTTCTTCCTTCTCCCCAGCTTCTCTTCACCGCTTCTTCTGCAAATATCCTTTTGATGAACTTTGCTTCCACTGCTGTGCCGGTACGTGATTCGAGACTGCCATCCCTTACCTTGATCTTTTTGACCCTTATTTTTGTCCTGTCCACTTCTTCTTCTTTCCCGACGATAAATTCATATCCTCCGGGGACTCTTTTTTGCAGGGCTTCTGTAGTTTTTCCCCTATGGATGGCAATTTTAACGACAACTTCGTCAATAGCCCTGCCCCAGATAGTGTTTATATCTGCAGCATTTGCTATTTTAGGCCTCTTGTCTGCGCACTCAAGAGCAGTTACTAAAACAGGATATACCTCATCAGATTCACCGTCATCGACAATTATCTCGTCATCTACGCTGAGATTATCTTCTGATGTCATTTTGGTCATCTGGGTGAAAGATTGGTCACCCTTACTGATTATTACCTTTATGTTGAATGTTTTTGGTTTTTCAAATTTGGCCGGATGAACATTCCCGCATTCCTGGCACTGGACTATTGTGTTCTGGCCTGTTTTTAAAACATCATGCAGCACACTCATCTTAGGTGAGCATGATGGACATACTACTTCTACTTCATCGTTCATATTCTCAATGATGTTATTGTCTGGTATATGTAAATAATTAACTGCATAGTGTGTGTGATTTTGAAGGTATTTCGTTCATTTTCAGTTCATCATTTATTTTTCAATAGTTCGAAGTTTGTATTATTATTCGATGCCTGTACCAGAATCGTTAATATAAGCCAGCAATAATCTTAATATAGTAACTTTTTTCTGTCAGGGAAGAAAGGGAGGCTTAGTGTGAAACATAGAATAATGAGACTTTTAATAGTGCTTCTTCTGGGAGTGGCACTTGTAATGGTATCCGGATGTACTGATACCTCCTCAGAGGATACATCTGATGAAGGTATAATGGAAGAGGAAACAGTTGAGACGACGGGTGCAGAGGATACAGAAGAATCTGCATATGTGGATGATGCTATGGAGGAAAATGGTGAAGCGTCAGATTCTGTAATAGATCCTGCAGATTTTACTGATGGAATTCCTAATCCATATTTCCCGTTGGCCGTTGGCACAACATTTGTTCTGGAGGGTGAATCTGATGGTGAAGACATCCGGGTAGAGATGTATGTTACAGACCAGACAAAGGAGATACTTGGCGTGACAACCATCGTTGTCAGGGAAAGAGAATGGGAAGATGGTGAACTCATTGAGGATACACTTGACTGGTACGCCAATGATAATGAAGGAAATGTCTGGTATTTCGGGGAGGAATCCAGGGAATACGAGGATGGTGAAATCGTGAGCATAGCCGGTTCCTGGGAAGCAGGTGTTGATGGTGCAGAACCGGGAATCCTGATGGAAGCAGACCCACAGGTCGGTGATGTCTACAAGCAGGAATACTATGAGGGTGAGGCAGAGGATATGGCTGAGGTGCTGAGCCTTGATGCATCAGTTACAGTTGAATATGGATCATTTGATAACTGTCTGCAAACAAAGGAATGGACGCCACTTGAACCTGGAATCGAGGAACATAAGTTTTATGCAAGCGGTGTTGGCCTGCTTCTGGAAGTGGCTGTGACCGAAGGCGATGAAAGACTGGAACTTGTGGAGATACTTACTGAATAAAAGGAAGACAATTGTCTTTCTTTTCTATTTTACACAGGGGTGATCTTCTCGTATGGAAATGGAACCTGACAATGTGATAGTTCTGCTATCAAGCCTGCTGGCTTTAATTCTTTTCATAATATCCCTTTCTGCTTATCTCAGGGAGCACAGAAGGAAATTGTTAATGGTTACAGCAGCTTTCTTTGCTTATTTCCTCATGGGATTCCTGGATTCAACTGAGTCTTTTTTCCCGGCTATGGGGGATAGTTTTGAGATATGGAGCAGTATTCTGAATTTTGCGGTATTGTTGTTGTTGTTCTTTGCTATGCTGACAAAAGAGTAGGTTTGAAATGGAACTTGAGCTGGATACCCGGAAAAGGATATTCGAAACAATTCAAAGGTCACCGGGAATACACCTCCGTGAACTGGAAAGAATTCTTGATATGGCAATCGGGAATCTGCAGTATCATCTTCACTACATGGAAAAGAAAAACCTGATATCAGCACTCAGGGATGAGCAGTTCGTCCGCTATTTTATCAAGGACAAGGAACTGGATGGCAATGACCGTAAAGTCCTATCATTTTTAAGAAAAAAAGCTTGCAGGCATATTCTGATAAGTCTTATGGAGGACCCGGGTATGAACAATAAAGACCTTTCTTCAGCCATCGGTCTGTCTCCATCTACGGTTTCGTGGCATCTCAATAAACTTGTAGCAACCGGGATTGTGAAAAAAACAGTTCATGGAAGAGAAAGCAATTTTGAGGTCATAGGGCCTGAAAAGGTTGCAGAGCTTATAATCACGTATAAGGGTAGCTTCTTTGACAGGTTGCTCGACAATTTCATAGAAATGTGGGAAATGGAAACTAAAAAAAGCAAATAATAGAAAAACTGCATTTGCATATTCAGAGATATTTTCTCATCACAATTGCATCGGAATTTTCATCGTCCTCAAAAAAACCGTTTATTCTCTGAATCTCCAGGAATCCATTGTTTTCGTATATTTTCCTTGCAGCATCCCAGTTCACAGAAACTATGAGAATTATGCTGGTTATTTTATACTTGCTGCGAATTTGTTCTACCAATTCTGAGAACAGCATTTTTCCATAGCCTTTTCCACGATATTTTTTAAGGATTCCTATGGATGAGATGTAGAGTTCTGAGCCGCCCCTTATGTGAACTTCTCTTATTGTATGGTTCAGGCAAAACCTGTCCGTATCGATATTTTCAGAGTATTCCCACATCTCCGAGGAAATATAACCGGCAATCTCTCTGTCAATCTCCATCACCAGAAAACCTTCCGGGAATACCTTCATTCTATCAAGGAATACATCCCTGCATTCTGCTATGTTATCGTGGAATGAATCCAGTTCAATGAGCAGTATTCCTTCGATGTCACTCTTTTCAGCATTCCTTATGGATATTCTGTTCAGGGAATCACCACATTGTATCTAAGAAGACCAGGTATTAAAAGGGAGTCTGCAGAACAAGGCCTGCAGACAGATTAAAAAGAAGCCTATCTTTCACTTGCGGCATGTGCCGCAATGAATTCCCTGAGCAGTTTTGTTCCAAGCAGTGCGCTTATCCCATTATCGTATTCAGGGGCGATTTCAACAACATCAAAACCAACGGATACAGGTGCAAATGCACGAATAACCTCACGTACGTCAATGTCAGTGAGTCCGAATGGTTCGGGGGTTCCAAGGCCGGGTGCGTATGCAGGATCGATGGCATCCATATCCAGGGAAAGATAGATCTTTTTACACCCAAGATATTCCTTAACCTCAGAAATTACCTGTTTGATGCCCATTTCCCGGACATCGTCTGAGGTATAGTATTTGATACCATTCTCTTTTGCAAAAACCCATTCTTCCTTTGGGCCGCTGCGGACTCCTATGGTTACATAGGTGTCTGCGATATCGTCCAGTATGTGTCTGGAAACGCATGCGTGGTTGTTCCTGATGCCCCCATATTCTTCACGAAGGTCAAAATGGGCATCCATTACAACAAAACCAATGTCTTCTCCTGCTTCCTCTGCACATGCTTTTACGCATGGGTAGGTGAGTGAGTGCTCGCCACCAAGCATAATGGGTAATTTCCCATCCTTTGCAATTGGTTTAACCGCAAGATAAAGCTCTTCGAGTGTCTCGTCCACGGAGGAGTAATGCTCAAGATTACCTGCATCATGAATGAAAAGGTCCTCGAAATCAATATCAAAATGATCGTTATAGGTTTCAAAGTTCGCTGAAGCCTTCCTCATGGCATCAGGGGCCCAGCGGCTTCCTGGCCTGTATGAAGAAGTAGCATCGAAAGGAACACCAAATATAACATACCTTGCAGAATTATAATCTGACAGGGCATCCATCATATCGGGTTTGTAGAACATGACTGTAAAAACTGAAAAAGAGAAAAAGGATCAGAGATATGATTATCTCAGATCGAATTTCATTTTGCCCATTGCGGTCAGGAATGAAACTTCTTCTCCTTCCTTTATTCTTTCCTTGTACTCATCAGGGATCTTCATCTCGAATGTTGAGAAGTCGCCCATGTCCATGAGCTGTGCAATGTCGCCTGAAATGGAAAGTACCTGTGCGTTCTTTCTCTCTACAACTGGGACGTAGATCTTATCAGAAACAGGACCTACAATAGATCTCTTCTGGTTGTCAAAAAGCCCGATAACATCGATTCTTGCTTTTGCTGATCCGTGTTTTCCTGGCTTTGACTTTGAAATGCTCTTGATGACACAGGGTTCATCATCAACAATGGCGTATTTACCCTCTTTTAGTTCTTTGACTTCAACTTGTATTTTCACTTAAAATCCTCCATAATCGTAACAATTATTTATGAGCTTAAAAGGTATATGGGTATAATTCTTAATGCTATATATGAACTTAACCTTTGATTCCGCATAAATTGGGGTTAATTATAGCAAATAACTAGAATATAAATGTATTTTATTATTTTTCTTTTATCATCTGTCTATCACAATGTTCAATTCCCTCAGTTTTGCCTCACTGGGTATACCAGCATCGTCCCAATCTCTGAAGTGATAGTAATCTGATATGCCTTTTTTGAATTCTTCCCGGTCTATCCCGTCCACACCAAAGAATCTTTCAGGTAGCGTGTCGTCTTTTTGCGTAAACCCTGCTTTAATGTTGAAGAGCCTTTCAAGGTTGAATACCCTCTCTCCTGCAAGCAACATATTCTCGGCAGAGTATTTTTCCCCGGTCACATGACTGAGCAGTGCAGCAAGTTCAACCTCCCCCATAGCAAGCATGGAGAATGGACACATCACCAGTGAATCTATTACTGCAGTAAGATTCTGGAAATGCCGGACAAGGGCTGCCTTTCCATTGAAAGAACTCCTGTCAAGCAGTACAGGCTTTCCCATTATCTCAGGGCCCACCATAAAAGCGCTAAGATGCGATCCTCCGGTGTTTGATGTCGCATAGGCTATGGCCATGCCTGCCATTTCCCTTGGATCATATCCTGGAAGTTCCATTCCTTTGACTGCTGTGCTATATTCTTCTTTATCCACGGAGCAGAGGTAGGTGTGCGAGCCTTTACAGACATCATGCCTGCCATTTCCAATTTCCAGGATGATTCCTTTTACTTCATCCATTTTCATCCATGGATTGACTTCCATGTATGCCGCAATGGATGCACCACAGGACAGCGGATCCAGTCCGTAATCAAAACAGAGACTATCCATTTCCCGGATAAGTTCCAGGTCATCGTTTCCAATGTTCGGTCCGAAAGCCCAGATAGAATCATAATCGGGGATAGGTTTACCATCCTCTGCAGTTCTCCTGCATCCGATGGGGCATGCATAACAGGGTGCCTGATTTATTTTGTATTTCCTGCTGATGGCCTCGCCTGAGAGTTTCCCTGCCCCGGAGAAATTCCTTTCACTGAAATTGAGTGCAGGAAGGGTTCCCATATAGTCCAGAAGGTCAGTAAACACAGAACTGCCGTATTTTTCAAGTCCCTTGGATGCGGGTGGATTTGCCACAAGCAGTTTCTTTGTCTTTTCAACAGCTTCTCCGAAGGCATCAGGGTTAGCTACCTGAACAATGTTCGTTCCTTTCACAACGATTGCCTTGAGGTTCTTTGAGCCTGCCACCGCACCATGCCCTCCACGTCCGCTGGAATATATGCGGTCATTGACCATATTTGCCATGCTGACAAGCTTTTCTCCTGCTCTGCCTATACAGGCAACCTTTCCCTTCGTTTCAAGTAATGCAGTGGTTTCTGCGGTATTCTTTCCCCACAGATGTTCGGCAGGCAGTATCTCAAGTTCCTCATCGAAGATGTTGAGATAAACAGGTTTCTCCGCCTTTCCCTTGATGACAAGGGCATCAATGCCTGCAAATTTCAGTTCCGCTCCGAAATATCCTCCTGCATTGGAGCTGAATATAGTGGATGTAAGGGGAGATTTGCATGTAATAGTAAAATGTCCTGACATTGGAGCAGATGTGCCTGTAAGTGGTCCGGTGGTGAATATTAAGGGATTGTCGGGACTTAAAGGGTCCACAGCCGGGTCTGCAAAATCTTCCATGAGCCTGCATCCGAGTCCGCGACCACCTATGAATTGTTCTGCATATGACTTCTTCGTCTTTGATTCTGTGACCGAGTTGTTCCCAAGGTCTACGATTACCGTCCTTCCTGTCCATCCAAACATTTTCTTCACCTGAAGCTATTTTATCCTATGAAACTAACTATCTTTTCCTTTCTTTTTTATAGTTAGCTTCCATCTCCAACATTCTCCTCTTAAGTTCAACCTTCTCGCCACAGGTTTCCCCGCAAAAACCACCTATTCCTGAAGCTGAGACTACACGGTGACAGGGTATGATTATGGGATACGGGTTTTTGGCAACAGCACCACCAACAGCTCTTGCAGCACCCTCGCTTCCGATGCGGCAGGCAAGTTCCTGATAACTTCTGGTTTCACCGTAGGGTATATTTCTCACTTCTTCCAGTACTTTGCGCTGGAATTCCGTAAGTTCGGAGAGGTCAACCTCATAATCTGAAAAATCTATTACTTCCCCTGCAAAGTATCTCAAAATGGCCTGGAAGATGGTCCTATCTGTCATTTTTCTTCTCGCTGAAAATCTCCTCTTCAAGCTCTTTTCTCTTTTTCTTGTAGTGAAGCCAGCCGGTGCTGTGGTATGAAATCACAACGATTGCCGCAATTACAAGAAGCAGAAGCAAGGGCCATGTGGAATGTAGAAGCAGAGGATTGATGTCCTCTCCGGGATCATATGTGGGGAACATAATGTCGTTTTTGTCATTGCTGTGCCCAAGTCCAAGAGCATGTCCCAGCTCATGTGTTGCTATGTCCTGCATGGAAGCATCTCCGTATTGGACCCATGAATATCCCTGGTAATTTCCGGTCTCCAGTACCACATCAGCACGTTCAAACTGACCGTTCACCTCGTATGGTCTTGTAAATCCGGCAACACCGTTCTCAATACCGGCATCCTCTTCAAGGTTCTCTACCCACATTATCAGGATGTCAGCATTATCAACATCGACGATTTCAAAAACCGGCTGATATTCCAGTTGTCCGTTTCCGCCGTTTTCCCAGTACTCCAGTGCATTCTCCACATCTGTCCTGTAGCTTGGGCTGTAATGCTCGGGAACGTTATTTTCGTCTATATAAACAGTGATCGGACTGTGGTCCCAGGGTTGTGGGTTCAGGATCAATATGTCTGTGTCCGAACTGTTAATGTTCTCTGAGACAAAAGCCAGTGCAATGAGTATTATCAGTACAATTATCATCCGGTTTATTCTGGTCATGGGCGCTTAGTCTGAAAATTAGAGTTGCTAGCATATTAGTCATTTGGCACTTCAACTGTCTTTACCTGAACGTCTATGACCAGACGTATATTTGATAAGCACAATCAGGATTTATGGAAAAACGTGTTGCTGTTGTCTTTGACAGTGCCGGTACACTGTTGCATATGTATCGTGTTGCAAAGGAAATGAGTACCGGTTCTATTCTTGAGGATATACAGTCTACGCTCCTTGTGGCAGAAAAAGCCAACAGGGCGCTTGTCATTCTGCGCACAAGCTTTGAAGATCTCTGGCAATGTGATCCTGATATGGAATTGCATGATTTCATTGATATGTATAATATCGATCTTGGTATCAGTTGTTCAAGCAGTCCATTCCAGATGGATGATATTTATGGAATTATAAGGCAGAATGGGACAAAGGTGAGTGATGTCAATGAAGTCCTATCCATTGTAAAGGGGCGTTGTCCAAATGTTTTTTACCTTGCAGCAGGACTGGTTGTGGATTCAGGGGAAAACATTGTGCCTTATGTTCTGAGCACGGGCGGTCAGATGTATTCTAAAACATCTGCCGCGATAACACATTTGAGGGAGCTAGGGGCTGATATCTACATTGCCTCCGGGGATGACGAGCAGAATCTCAGAAGACTTGCCTCCTCTCTGGCTATTCCTATGAAAGATGTTTTTGCAGTTGCCACAACGTACGATAAAGAGAACATAGTCAGGAATCTCAAGGAAAGCTATGATTTTGTTTTCATGGTGGGGGACGGAATGAATGATATTCTTGCTTTAAGGGCGGCTGATATGGGTATTCTCACATCCCAGCAGGGGGATGAAAGGCCGCAGGTTCTCATGGATGCAGCAGACGTTATCATAGGCAATATCATCGATGTAGTCAACATCGTAAAAAATGTAAACGCTCCTCTCACTTTGTAAAATCACAATCAGTATAAGGTTTTTCGAAGTTAACAGTGCGAAGTAGATGCGTTACGTTTATGTATTGAGTTCAATAATCCATCAGTAATTCTTAAAAAAAATCACTAAAAGTTTGTATCAGGTCTGCATGGGTTCCAACAGAACTAGTTTTGTATGTAATCTACAAAACCGTTAAGTAATTTGAATAGATATGCATATCATTAATTAGGTGTCATGAATCCTATGCACCCCTGGACGGAGGTAATCAAATGGCATTGTTCATTGAAGTCAAAAACCTGACACTTGAATTTGATGGTGTCAAAGTTCTCAAAAATATAAACCTGACCATCAACGAAGGAGAAGTTCTCGGTATCCTTGGACGAAGCGGTTCAGGCAAAACAGTATTGATGCACGTCCTGCGTGGTGTTGAAGAGTATGAAGGTATCAGCGGTGAGGTAATCTACCATCTCGCAAGATGCGATAAATGTGGACATATCGAACCGCCGGGAAAGGCTGGAAATGAATGTCCGGATTGTGGCAAGGATACCCTCAAGCCTTTTGAAGCAGATTTCATAAAACTATCACTTCACGATCCTGCAAGACGCGAGATCACCAAGAGAATCGCTATCATGTTACAGCGCACTTTTGCTCTCTATGGTGATGACAGGGTCATTACAAATGTAGTAAATTCTCTTACGGAAATAGGTGTCAATAGTGAAACAGCTCTATCCCGTGCTGTAGAACTCCTGGAACAGGTACAGCTTTCACACCGTATGATGCACGTTGCCCGCGACCTTAGCGGTGGCGAGAAACAGAGGGTAGTACTTGCCCGTCAACTTGTAAGGGATCCAATGCTTCTTATTGCCGATGAGCCAACCGGTACGCTTGATCCCCGAACTGCAGATGTCGTTCATAATGTTATTGCAAAGGCTGTTAAGGATTACAATATGACCATGGTCATTACCTCACACTGGTCTGAGGTTGTGGAAGACCTGGCTGACAAAGCCATCATTCTTGAGGATGGGGCAATTGTAAAAGAAGGTTCTGCGTCAGAGGTTGCAAAAGAGTTCATGCAGCTTATCTGTTCTGTGGAAAAGAAATGTGATGTCGTTGTTGGTGACCCTCTTATCAAGGTAGATAACCTTGTCAAGAAATACATCTCTGTGTCCAGGGGTGTTGTTTATGCCGTTAATGATGTCTCTTTTGATGTGAAAGAAGGTGAGATATTCGGCCTTGCAGGTACCAGTGGTGCAGGAAAGACCACGACATCTGAAGTTCTCATGGGTATTGTGCAACCTACAAGCGGAGAGATACAGGTACGTGTCGGAGACGAATGGATCGACATGAAAAAACCAGGTCCTGAATGCAGGGGACGCGCAGTCAAGTACATGGGCATACTGCATCAGGAATATGGACTTTACACTCACAGGACGATAATTGATAATCTAACAGAATCAATAGGTATTGATCTTCCATACGAACTTGCCGTTAGGAAGGCTATCAATACTCTGGTAGCAACCGGATTCACGGATGAGAAGGCAAAATCTATATTATCAAAGATGTCAGATGAGATTAGTGAAGGTGAAAGGCACAGGGTTGCGCTGGCTCAGATATTGATGAAGGAACCAAATATCATTATAATGGATGAACCAACCGGAACAATGGACCCGTTCACAAAGAAAGAAGTCACAAAATCAATTCTGGAAGCTCGCGATAAGATGGGTGACACCTTTGTCATTGTCTCACATGATATGGATTTCCTGGAAGAGATATGTGATCGTGTAGCTCTTATGAGAAACGGTAAAATAGTCAGTGTAGGAGAGCCAGCTGCTGTTCTTGCAGAGCTTACTGACGAAGAACGTATGGAAGCAGCAGCACCATGATATTTTGAAAGGTTACGGAGGAGTTTGGCACGAGTGGCGAAATAACGGTAGAGATCAATGGACAGGAACTTAAATTATCAGAAGGTTCAACTCTTGAAGAAGCCATCAAGGTGTCAAACGCACCTTATAAGAAAGGAACAGCAATTGGAATACTTATTGAAAAAGAGGATTTGAAGTCACAGGCTTCTGTTGAATACCTTGTGAAAACATCCAAAGGTGAGTTCAAAATAGAGCTTAAGGATGACTCCTCTCTTTCTTCTAAAAGATGGGTATCCCTTTTTAAGGATTTTAATGATATTCCAGTTCGCTGGACGAGTAAAGATGCTCTGGCATTCGGACCGTTCAGCACGGATATGGAACCTGTACGTGGCAGTACTGATATGGACAGGTTCACTTTGCTTTTCGGTGCAGGTGGCGGCGATGCTGCAAACACCCACATCATCATAAGCAAGACAAGGCATGCATCAGAATATGGTGCTCCTGAAGACGGTACATTTGCACGGCTCATAAGCGGAAAACATGTTCTGTCTGGCCTTGACAGGAGTGACCGAATACTCTCAATAGAACCTGTGATCGAATGGGAGAAGGCAGGAGAACACATTTCTACCACAGACCTTTCGCTCAAGCTCGAAAGTGGTTCAAAAATATTCACATATGTTGAGATTGAGATCGACCCCCTGGCTCCCGAAGGTGCAGAGTTTTTCTTTGCTGTGACAAAGAATGGTGTTTTCGACATTGATTTCGTTTCAAGCTCTTTTATATCCGATCATCGCTTCCAGGGTGAACTGGTAGCTTACGAAAATTTTGAATCCCGATCAACAGGCTCTGTTTTTGTCAGGACCGTTGGATATGGTGCAGGGAAACTATACATTTCCACGGATGATCGCACATCATCTATAATGCATTCTGTCATAGGCCATGTCACGAAGGGTATTGAACTTGCCAGGATGGCACAGAGTGGCCAGAAGATAATGGTGGAATCCATTCCTGAGCCTATAATGTTGCTTGGTATGACCAATAAGGATGCTGAAGAGGAAATGAGTGCTCTTGGCATTGAGATTTCCAGGGAAGGTTATACTGAAGATACAGGTTTCATTGTCAATCAAACACCTGCAACAACGATTGGTATTATGCAGGAAGGAAAGGTCACCGTGCAGGGCGTGAATCCTGAAATGCTTGTGACCATCGAACTTTATGATGATCTTGCTCCAAAAACACTTGACTTCTTCAGACATACTGTAGGTCTCCAGTATAATCCGGTTGGCGTACTCCCTGTAATGATGACCTACGAGAATACTTATATTTTCAAATCCGAGAAACCGGCTGAGACATATAAAGAACTCTTGCCTGAGAATACTCCTAAAAAGACTATATCAGGTGAGGTCGGTGTCACGAACCAGGCTGCAAAACGAGCCGGTATGATAGGTGTCAAGACATCTGATGACGATCTTTTCGGACCGACAGGAGAAAGGTTTGCGAACACTAATATCATCGGAAAGATACTTGAAATAGATAAACTCAAACATTTCAAGGACGGAGATGTCATGTATGTCCTGGAAAGCATCAAGGAGGAATGAAAATGGCCGAAGATAATGAAGATGTCATAACAAAACTCGTTGTCACAGGTTCAGACAGCGTGTTGCCAATTGATGCTGCCATGCAGATATACGAATCTAATACTGATATTGTCATAAAAGAAACATGTTTTGGAACCATGGTCACAGGCCCCCGGGTTGCTGTGGACAAAGTGGTAAAAGAGGTTGTGGACCTCGATAAGAATCATATATTTGTTAAAGAGAGAGGTTTCCCCCCCGGAGATGAAAGGCGCTGTCGTGCTTCCCGCGGTGGCGGGGCAAGGCCTGGTTTCTACTTCCTGAAGGAAGAGTCAATGATGCTTCCGATGATCGGAAAAGCCCTTGATAAATATGACAAACAAGTTCCTCTCAAGGAAACCGAACACAAGAAACGTCTTGGAGTGAAAGATCTTCAGGATATAATCGAATCCACCCAATGAGGCAATACAATGGCAAAAGTTATCATATACCCTACAAACAGTCTGATCCTTTCTGACCTGGTCCAGAGGTTCGGCCACACACCCATTGCAATGATGGAAAAGATCAAGGAAAAGATATCAACTGTTGGTGTAGATTCACCTCCCCTGAACATCACCGCAGAAGAACCAAAACTTGGACTGAAATATGCTGCTGTGGAAGTTCCGGCAGGTGTCAGGGGCAGGATGGCTATAGTAGGTCCCATGATCGAGCAGGCAGATGCCGGTATCATTGTTGGTGAGAGTCCTATGGCATTTGGTTGTATGGGATGTGCCCGTACCAACGAGCTTACAAAATACCTCATAAGGGATCGTGACATGCCACTCCTTGAGCTCGATTTCCCGGAATCTGATGATGAGGGTCAGGATTTTGTGTACAAGATCGCTGAGTTCCTGAAATCATTACCTGAAAAGACTGAGGAGGCTACAGAATGAGCGAGGAGGCTGTTGTAAAAGTAGCACTTGTGTCATGTGGCTCCGAATATGCAGGTGTTCAAGGGGAACTTGATTCAGTTGCAGCGAGTGTTAATGCCAAACTGATCTATCCTGAGATAGATGTAAATGTGCTTGATACCATCGGAAAGGATTTTGGTCTGGAGGCTGCAAGTCCTGACCTTCGTCTTCTAATGGCAAGAGCCAAGGCTGTCGTGGATGGTATCTCGGATGTCGATGGCGTATTCATTACATCATGTTTCAGGTGTGCTGAGGCGGCCATCGTCAGGAATGAAGTTCGTCGCTACATTAACAAATATTCTACTCTCCCTGTCATAAGTTATTCTTTTACAGAGCGTACAACGGCAGCAACCCTGCTGACCCGTATGGAAGCTCTTACTACTATCGCAAGACGCAGGCATCTTCTTGCAAGGGAAAAGCAAAGCGGACTTACTGCAGGCATTGACTCCGGTTCAACTACCACAAAGGCGGTCATCATGAGGGACAATGAGATCATAGGTTCAGGATGGGTGCCTACTATCAAGGTAATTGACAGTGCGACTGAAGCTTTTGATAAGGCCCTTGAAGAAGCCGGTGTTAAAAAGGAAGATATCCAGGCGATAGGTACCACAGGATACGGTCGTTTCCTGATAGGGGAGCACTTCAATGCCCAACTCATTCAGGAAGAGATCACTGTTAACTCAAAGGGTGCTGTCTATCTTGCAGGTAAACAGAAAGGTTCTGCAACTGTTATTGACATAGGCGGAATGGACAACAAGGCTATATCTGTGGAAGATGGGATTCCCGGAATGTTCACCATGGGTGGTATCTGTGCAGGAGCTTCCGGACGTTTCCTTGATATGACTGCAAAAAGGCTTGGTGTGGATATCACTGAGCTTGGTTCACTTGCTGTGAAGGGTATGCAGGACAAGGTCGATATGAACAGTTATTGTATCGTTTTCGGTATCCAATCACTTGTTAACTCTCTTGCAAAGGGTGCAACTACTGAGGATGTTGCAGCTGCTGCGTGTCACAGTGTGGTGGAGCAGATATTCGAACAGCAGCTCCAGGAAGTTGATGTAAAGGAACCACTGATCCTTGTAGGCGGTTCATCTCTGATAGAGGGTGTTCCAAAGGCTCTTGGTGAGTTGCTTAAGATCAATGTCCTTGTTCCTCCAAATTCCCACCTTATAGGTGCGGTAGGAAGTGCTTTACTGGCATCAGGGTATCTGGAGGAGTAATTCTTATGGAAGCTCTTGAGACTTTCATTGTAGAGTCCACCGTTCAGGAGGAGGGTGAGGCATACAGGAGCATAGTCTCTGATATCATTACAGAACTGGTACTTGGTGGTGCTATCGGAAGGATAAAGGTTGTTATAAGGCCGGAAGATTCACTTTACCAGATGGCCATTATTTTAAGGGGCAGCCAACCAACTGTGAAAGTGTCTGATATTGGAAGCGTCGAAAGTGGTAACATAGCAAAAAAAGAGGTAAGGATCTCGATAACCGAGGAAAAATACCTGCCGGAACTGCTTGACCTGCTATGGGCGAGGTATGGACGCACAAAGGTCTACCAGCCTGAAAGAAATACACTGATCATCAATGCTGAAGATACAGATACTGAGATACAGTTCCTGACAGATATGGTGGTTGCAGACCCCCGCAGGACACTCCAGTCAAGACTGGTGGAAATGGCTATAAGATCAACACCTGAAGGGTTCAGGGTGCGCTACCATTCAATGGATAGCCATAAGTTCGTCTTCGTGGCAAGTGAGGATACCCTAAAACCCGAATGGATACAGGAAGCGCATCAGATGGTCACAGAACTCATGGAGGAAAAATAATGGCAGCGATACTGGAGCCATACATCTATGAGGGTGGTATACACAAGCACTCTCTGATCACAGAACTTCTGGAGGACCTTGGAGGCTATCTGATTCAGAAAGTCCCTGCAGCCACAGAGGTCACACTTGTCATGCTGATACCCAGGGATGATGTCCATCTCATCGAAGAGCTGGGAAAGAAACTTCTGGGTAAACTCACCCGTGCACCGCTTACGGGTACGGAGATAGCCGTAGTATCGCCTACACTTGCATCCCATCATCTTCCGCACTCTGCATGTGATGTCGCGGAATATCTGCGCAGAGGTGGCGCTAACACGAATATGATAGGGCTTGCAAGAGGTATGGGTAGAAGGGTTTCTCTTTCTGATAATTACGAAAGGAAACTTATCAATGAACATGATCTTGCAGTTTTTTCCTTTGGTACCTTCAGTGATTGTATAAAGAACAAGAAACCAAAGTTACTGGAAGGCGTAACCGTTCCCAAGATTGTAGCAGGAGGACCTCGCGACCTTAAGACCGAAGATGTTGCAAATGCTGACCTGTACATCGGTGGTATCGGCAGGGTCGCTCATCGCATGAGGAAAAGCGGTGAACTGGACTCACTTGATGTTATGACAGAGAAGGTTGTTGAAGTAGTGGAAAAGATGCGTGAGGATATTGCAAAGGACCCTCTTGCCGTACTGCCTGCAAGGGTCATGAAAGAGATCCATGAGCAGATCCCTGACATATTCAATGTGCTTTCACCTGCTCCGGTGACGCTTCAACTTGACGGATTGCGTGTAAAGCTTCCATATGAGGAGTTCCGCGAAAAAGTTGAGAACCTTGAGTTCGATGAGGGGTTAAAACTGTCTGATATGGCTGTTATCACCCAATCAAAGATGAAAAATTATATATTGGTCAAGATCAAACGAGAATCTGAAGTAGGATTTACTGCTTGATATCCTGGCTATTATCAATTCATGTGGTTATTATGGATCTAAAAAGAATAAAAGAAATTCTCGACAAGGAACCTGAAGAGGCAGTTGAAGATATTCTGGCAGATGTCGAGAAACGATATGGTGAAATTCCTTACATAATCAACTTCATGAAGGATATGCCGGAACTTTTCATATCACGCATGATCTATGAGAACAGTGTCATGCGCGAGTTCAAACGCATGGATCCTAAGACTGTGGAACTTATATGCATAGCTGTGGCTTCTGCTCTGAGATGTGAACACTGCATGAAGACCCATGTGAGAGTTGCTAAGAGACTTGGTGTTTCCAAAGAAGAGATATTCGATTCTATTCTGATAGCAAGTACCATCTCAACAGCTGCTGTCCTTGCTGAGGGCACACGTTCTGTGGATGCAGAGTTCAGTGAATCCGGTGCGGGAATTTCCAGTTCAAATTGCGCTATATGCAATATTAATTCTGAGCTTCCAGAAGAGGATTAAAAAAAGAAGTTAATAAAAGGGTGAGCCTGAGACAAGGACACCCACGATATATCCCAGTATCACGCCACTGTTCAGGAATGGTAATCCTGCCTGTGGTTTTCCTTTCATTACAAGTATGCTCAGTGCTACAAATCCTATGATCGTTCCTATCATTGCACCGAGAGCAGGGTATGATATGAATCCTATGAAGTTCATCGCTTCATACTTTTGAACCAGGAAGACGTTTGCAGATACTACCAGTATGGTTGGCATTATGGCATCCCCAAGTCCCATGAAGAAAGCCTCTCTCTCCTTTCCATCCTCTTTTTTGAATGAGTCCTCGATAAATGAGTATTTCAGGTGTTTTGGGATTACGAAAAGTATTGGTAAGCGGAGGTCCATGACTCCTTCTGCAAGATCTATCATGTGCTTTGTCTTGTAAACGGATATTGCATCATATATTGCAAGCAATGACAGAAGTACAATTACCGGGAGGATGGATAATGAAATTCCGAAAATGGCGCTGGCTCCTGCTCCAATTATAAGTCCTATGGTGTTGATGACATACCATTCCGGGAATTTGTAGAGCAGTACTGTAAGGACGGCTGCTACCAGGCCGGATACGACATTGTTTGTCATTATTGACACATCTACAAGGGACAGCAAAGCGTAGAACACATAGTACATGGTCGCTCCCACTGCAAGTAGTATGGTGAGCTGTATTATCCATTGCATGTTCCTTTTAATTGCCATCAGCAACAGGAAAGTGAATACAAGGATGACTCCTATGTAGTAGATGCTGTTTGCAGTCGAATCCGGATCTTCAAAAGCCTGCATATCGTTTGCACTCATAGGTGTAGCCAAAAGTAGTGCTGTAATCTGTACTACCAATATTATGCCTGCCATCACAAGCATCGGCGCATAATCTTTAAAACCTGTCTTTTCAGAACTCAAAACTGCAACTCCAAATATATAAATAACCGACTATTATTTAAATATATTAAATGTTTATTCCCTATTTAACACATTCTCTTTTAAAAAATAGAGTTAAATAATATAAATATCAAAAGCCCATATTAGTAATGAGGGAACAGAATGGAAATCAGGGAAATAATATTTTCAGTTGTAATGGTTGTATCTTCCTTTGTATTAACCTATGAATGGCTTGGAAGATTTAAGTACAGTCCGGCAAATGCCTTGATCATACTGTCAGCTATGGTTATGGTGGGAGCACTGGCTGGTATGATCCTGTTGGTTGACATGCGTCTTCGTAAGATAGACCATATGCTTGAGGCAAAGGAACGTTCTTTAAGAATAAATATCCAGAGTGTGGAGAACAACCTGGATTCCAGAGTAAATGAGGTTCTTTTGAGAATGGATGAGATACAATCTTCCATGGACAGAACGAGATATAGGTGATATTTGTTTGTATATTTATATTTACAATGCCATGCCACATCCCGAAAACCATATTAACTAGGCTGTAGTAGAATAATGAGAAATATTTTCCATCTATAAGAGGTGCGTATATGCGCATTAATTTAGAACCAATAGGTATTATAAAAAAAGCAGGGAAATGTTCCGAGATTCTCATCTATTCTGATTTTGAGCAGCTTGTAAAGAACATGATGTCAAAGTTAGGCAAGAACGATGATGATCAGCATAGTCTCGTGATCATTCATAAAAATAAAGATCTGAATGACCTTCACCAGGTGAGGGTTACTAAGACACATTTTATTGAGAGGGTAGGAAATATCCTCAAAGTAGGAAAGATAGATGCAAATGATGATTCCGTCATTGACGTAAGGCTCGAATGCAACGGACTCATAACAAGTGAAGCCTGAATCGGGCTTTTACTGACTTAAATATGATATTATATGGGTGTTGATATAGGAGATCTCCTTCAGAGGAGCACGATCGAGGTATCTGACCTTTCATTAGATATAGTAGCGATAGACGCTTTTAACACGCTTTACCAATTCTTAAGTATTATCCGGCAGAGAGATGGCACCCCACTCAAGGATTCGCAGGGTAATGTCACATCACATCTGTCCGGCATCCTCTACAGGATGACCAACATTGTAGAAGCAGGAGTGAAACCTGTTTTTGTTTTTGATGGTAAGCCTCCTGAGTGGAAATCATCCACCATCCAGAAACGCACCGAAACCCGTGAGAATGCAAAGGTCAAATGGGCGGACGCAAAGGAAAAGGGGCTTGCAGAAGAGGCATATAAGTATGCTCAAGCATCTTCAAAGGTTGATGCAACTATTGTTGAGGATTCAAAGAAACTACTCACTGCCATGGGTATTCCTTTTGTGGATGCTCCGTCAGAAGGTGAGGCACAGGCAGCTTATATGGTGAAAAAAGGTGATGCTGATAAGATTGCATCACAGGATTATGACTCTTTGCTTTTCGGTTCTCCGCTGGTTGTCAGGAACCTTACGGTATCCGGTAAAAGAAAACTGCCGAAGAAGAACATCTATCTGGATGTAAAACCTGAAATTATCAATCTCAAGGAAAGCCTGGATGAGCTTGGAATAAGCCATTCCCAGCTTATCGATATCGCTCTTTGTGTGGGTACTGACTATAATGAGGGACTTGAGGGCGTCGGTCCCAAAACAGCCCTTAAACTCATCAGGGAACATGAGACCATAGAAAAGGTACTGAAGGCAAAGGATCTGGAGATTCCTAACCTTGAGGACATCAAGGAGTTCTTCAAATCTCCTGATGTGACTGATGATTACTCTCTGAAATGGAATAAACCGGATTCAGAAGCAGTAATCTCTTTCCTCTGCGGAAAACATGATTTTTCAGAGGACAGGGTTACAAAGGCTCTGGAACGCCTCGAAGCTTCATCCGGAAGCGGCCAGAGCACTCTTGATAAGTGGTTCTAGTCCTGTTAATCCTGTTTCTTAATAAGTGATATTCCTGTCATCTGTTCAGGCTTCTCTATTCCAAGTATATCCAGCATTGTAGGAGCTATATCTGAAAGTTTTCCATCCTGTAATGCTATTCCTTCCTGACCGCTTACCAGGAGGCACTTCACAGGATTGGATGTATGTGCAGTATGTGGCTTTCCTGTGTTGTAATCTATCATTTTTTCCGCGTTACCGTGATCTGCTGTAATTATGGCAGCACCACCTTTTTCCAGGATAGCATCGACGATCTTTCCTACACACTCATCAATGGTCTCGACAGCTTTCACAGCCGCTTCGACGATGCCTGTATGTCCTACCATGTCCATGTTGGCAAAATTAAGGATAATTGCCGCATAATCGTCATCGAGTATTTTCTTGACCAGCTCATCGGTTACTTCATAGGCACTCATTTCAGGTTTAAGATCGTAGGTAGCAACATCTGGTGATGGTATGAGACATCTGTCCTCTCCAGCATTCGGTTCTTCCACGCCACCGTTGAAGAAAAAGGTCACATGTGCATACTTTTCAGTCTCAGCTATACGGAGCTGTTTCTTGTTGTGTTTGCTCAGTACCTCTCCAAGAGTGTTTTCAAAACTCTCGGCAGGGAATGCTATTGGAACATCGAGTTTCTCATCGTACTCTGCCATACATACATAATGCACTTCAGGTTTTACCTTTCTTTCAAAGCCATCAAAATCCCTGTCAACAAGTGCGTATGTCATCTGTCTTGCTCTGTCAGGACGGAAGTTGAAGAAAATAACAGCATCTTTGTCTTTTATTGTTGCAACGGGTTTGCCTTCATTATCTGTGATGACGGTTGGTTTGACGAATTCATCATTCTCACCTCTTTCATATGCCCGGCTGACAGCTGATACAGCATCCTCTGCAAAGATTCCATCACCACTTGTGAGTGCATTGTATGCGAGTTCTGTACGTTCCCAGCGTTTGTCACGGTCCATTGCATAATACCTGCCACAAACTGTTGCGGTCTTTGCTATACCTGTGCTGTGACAGAATTCTTCGTGAGTTTTCATATCCTCAAGAGCAGTCTGCGGTGGAACATCTCTTCCATCCAGGAATGCGTGGATGTAGACATTTGCGACTCCTTCTTTTTTTGCCATTTCCACAAGGGCTCTCATGTGGTCTATATGACTGTGCACTCCACCATATGAGAACAGTCCCATAAGGTGCAACGAGGAGCCATTCTTCTTTACATGCTCCATTGCTTCAAGGAAAACCGGGTTTTCGAAAAATGAACCGTCTTTTATGGATTTGTTGATACGTGTAAGGTCCTGGTAAACGATCCTGCCTGCACCAATGTTAAGGTGCCCTACTTCTGAGTTACCCATCTGTCCTTCGGGAAGTCCGACACCTTCTCCGGAAACCTCGACAAAACAGGAAGGATATTTTTCAGATAAAGAATCAAGCACCGGGGTTCTTGCAGCCAGAACTGCGTTTCCCTGCTCTTCATGGGTGTGTCCCCAGCCATCCAGTATCATCAGTAAAAGAGGTCCTTTTTCATGTAACATGGGTTCAGAATTGTTCTGATGGTTTTTAAATGCGTTGTATTATGATTTCAGGATGATTTGATATTCTCACCCATTATTGTCAGTATTTTGAACTCCTTTATTACCATCACAAGAGTGAGTAAGAATGCAAGGCTATCTGATAATGGAAATGCCATCCATACGCCAGTCAGCTGGAAGAAATGCGGAAGTATTATTACAAGAGGTATCAGGAACAATAACTGTCGGCTCATGGCCAATAAAAAGGATGGACGTGCTTTTCCGATAGCTTGGTAGAGGGATGCACCGACTACCTGAAAACCTACAAGAGGGAGTGCCATTACCATTATGCGTGTTGCATACTTGCCGGATGATATCAGTTGCTGGTCAGTGGTGAATATACTGAACAATTGTTCCGGGAATACTAGAAGCAGTATGAATCCCAGGATTGCCATTGTGGTTGTGACAAACATTGAGAGTTTCACTGATTCTATTACCCTGGTAAAGTTCTTTGCACCATAGTTGAATCCGACTATCGGCTGCAATCCCTGTACGATTCCGTACATTGGCATAAAAGTGAACATGAATAAACGGTTAACAACACCAAAGACCGCTATTGCAACATCTCCTCCGCCATAGACCAGAAGAACATTGTTCAAAACAATTACCATAAGGCTGCTTGATGCATTCCTTGCAAGAGGTCCCATTCCAATTGAAATGCTTTCCCGGGCGATATCCCATTTAGGCATCAGATTTTTTGTATGGAATCGCAGGCTGGAATTGCCAGATGCAAAATACCATACGATGAATAAGGCTCCTGTGACCTGAGCAAGAACCGTTGCAATGGCTGCTCCTTTCACTCCCAGTCCAAAACCGTACATGTACAGGGGTTCGATGACAATTCCCAGTTTATCGGCGAGAAAATTGAATTCTATATATCCTGAGTTGAAGATGAAAAAAGGGTCAAGTATGATGTTAACAAGGGCTGATACCAGCATGGTATACATTGCAACTTTAGCGTTCCCTTCTGCACGCACAACGTTGTTCATTGCAAGTGCGAACATGAAGAATATAGCTCCGTAGAGTATCACGCTGAGGTATTCTGTGGCGTATGGCAGAATTGTGTCAGTAGCCCCGAACAACCGTAGAATGGGTGTGATGAATATGCTTCCGGCTATGCAGATGACTGCACTTGTTATCAGGACAAGGGATAGCACGTTTCCCATTACATTTTCAGCTCTATCTATATTTCTCTCGCCAAGACTTCGCGAGATAATAGAAGAACCGCCAATACCAATGGCAAGCGCGATGGACATGACGATCATCATAATAGGGAATGCAACTGCAATTCCTGCGATACCCTGTACGCTGTTCTCTCCGAGTGCCTGTCCTACAAAAACGGTATCTACCAGGTTATACAGAGCCTGGACTAACATTCCAATTGTGGCGGGTGCAGATAGTTTGAAAAGGAGCTTGCCTATGCTTTCATCAGCCAAGAGTCTACTTCGTTCGTGCAAATCAGGTGCCTTCTTTCCTGGCAAACAGGATGGAACTAATAGACTTGATCGATGTATTTATCCCTTTTCTTCCGATGGATCTGAAATGCAGTTTTCCAGATTATTTGAAAGATTCCCTGCCTTCTGAACTATGCTGTTCTTATATGCTTTAGCATCAGGTTGAACAGAAGCAAGAGGTTTGTTTCAAAAAAGATGATCTCACTGTTACTTCTATCCTTTCTGCTTGCATTAAGCAGGGTGAACTCAAGGTCCTTTTCTGCTTCCAGACGTATTCTTGAATATGGGTCAGGACTTTCCCGTCTTTCAATCGATATGGTCTTTGCAACTGTAAAAGGATCCAGGTATTTATTGACCCAGCAATTCAGTTCTTTTCTGTATCTTGCAGTGAGTGCCATGTTCTTTATTCTTAGAAGCGCACTCTGCTTGTTGTCTTCATAGTATGTGATCCAATCCGACATTCTATTACCCCTTTCATTTTACCCAAAATGATTAAACAAATCCCATGTATTAATTTGTCAGTTCAGTAATATTAAATATCTCCGAAACAATATTTCTATTTGTCTGTTAATATCTATTTTATGTTTTATTATTTGGGAATTGTTTACAGACCACGTCATCTATTTATGCCAATATGGTCACTTTTTTATAGGGAGTTAAAATGGAAGAACCTATAAAGAAAACCGATGAGCAATGGAAGGATCAACTGACTAAGGAACAGTTCATTGTACTGAGGCAGAAAGGCACAGAAGCGCCTTTTACCGGTAAGTACTATGCGAACAAAGAGAAAGGTACCTACCTGTGTGCAGCATGCGGACAGGAGCTATTCAGTTCGGATACAAAGTTCGATTCAGGTACAGGATGGCCCAGTTTTTTCAAGCCTATATCCGAAGATAAGGTAACACGCAAAGAGGACAACAGTCATTTCATGGAGAGGATCGAAGTTGTCTGTAGCAGGTGCGGAAGCCATCTTGGTCACGTTTTCAATGACGGTCCCGCTCCTACAGGAGAACGGTTCTGTATGAATTCCATATCACTTGATTTTAAAAAAGAGGATTAAAAGTCAGCTCTAAAATTAGTTTGAGGCTAAAAAGCCCCAAGCCTTAAATTTACCTGACTGTTACTGTAAGTGTCATATCAGGGACATCTACTACACTGAATGTGTAGGTGCCACTTTCACTGAATGTGTATGTGTACACATCGTTTGAATCCATTTCCTGATTCTCAAAGAGACCGTCATCACTGACAAGCACATAGGTGTTCTGTGGTTTGTAGTTTCTCCAGGCTATGGAATCCCCTCTGTTTATTTCAAGATCAGAAGGTTTCATCATACCGTAGTATTCCATTCTGACGGCGTAATCCTGTGCTTCACCAACTATGGGCTCAGAGTCTATCGCTGCATCTTCTGGTGCAGTTTCTTCTGTTTCTTCTACATCTTCCACCGCAGTATCTTCTGCATTATCGGCACATCCGCTAACAAGCACGCCTGCAAGCATTAGTATTGTGATCAATATCAGCCATTTTTTTGTCATATTTTACCACCCTATTCTATTCTGTTTCTGTGATTATTGTTAAATTAGTCTTTTCCCGGTTATAAATCATATTTGACTCAGTCACTCTTTTCCGGGATAAATTTATACGGTATATCGCAAAATAAAGGCTATGGATACATTCCTTATATTTTTTATGTATTTGCTGCTGATGAATATAGTAGCATTTTCCCTGATGGGAATTGACAAAAGGAAAGCTAAAAAAAATGAGTACAGGATACCTGAAAAGACTCTCTTCCTGTGGGCAATTGCCGGTGGCAGTATCGGTTCTATTGCAGGGATGTATCTTTTCCGTCATAAGACAAGACATCCCAGTTTTCAGATAGGAATGCCTTTGATCCTGTTGGTTCAGATATACGTTTTTATTCGTTTTCTGATCCCGCTTTATGCTCTGAGTTGATACGTGAGGCGGAGTTCAGAACTCCAGCCTTTCCATTTCCTGTAATATCTTCGGAGTGAAGTCCGTGAAATTCTGTATTCCGCCGGTCCATGCTGCTATCATCATAGCATCCTTGACTTCCTGAGCAGTTGCACCAAACTTCTTCAATCTCTGGAGTATCTTTACGGCACTCTCTGTCTTCAGGTTAGAGCAGGCGATAGTGAAAACGAGTAAATGCTTATCTTTCTTGGAAAGTCCGTTTTCCCTTTCTGCCCACACGGCACTGTAGAATCCTGCCAGAGCATCTGAGAATCCTTCATCAAGTTTCTTTGCGTAAATCACAGACCTTGGCTGGAATCCTTTGACATCTAATGCATCATTTGTTTCTTCTGACATATTTATCAATAGAGATTTAGCAGGAAACGATTTAATGCTTTCTTTGCGGATTCTGATAATATGGCTGATGATTAGTATTTCGTTGAAACTTACGAAGAAGAAAATCCATAATAAAGGAAGTTTACATTATATAAAAAAGAATGCTGAAGCTGATAAGCCATTTACTCTTAGTACCCATGCAAGGGAAAGGTTTGAGATGTGTACTGTGATCTTATTCCTTAGGTCTCTTGAAAATGGCGTTTGCCATACCATCATCATCAATACCAGGTTCAATTACGACCAGTTCCCATCCTTCAAGGCCAATCTCTTCGAGATCATCCATTTTCTGAACTAGACTGCAAGCATTAATCTTTCTGTGATCATATTCCCATTGTACCATAAATTTACCTCCCCAATAAATAGTAGTCTATAAAAGTATAAATAATTGTTTTAAAACAACTGAATGACATTTCCCTGGCACTTGCAGCAACGAGAAAGAAGTCTTCTGCTTCAGCTTAAATGCTTATCAATCTGAATTTTAAAGAACAATTGCCAGTATCTTAATATTGGAATTATTTTGAAGTGATTTCGGTGCTTTAGATAATACCCCTGTTCTGCATCAGGTACATATCGAAGCCTATGCAGTAGTCTTTCACCAGTCGCATTAGCAGATAGTTCATGTGTGTAGCCAAAAATGGTGATAAAGTATAATGTTATACATTTCACCTGATATTTAAGGTTCATAATAGAAAACTTTTAATTCCGGTGCAGAGTAACTTTCATCATGTCTCTTGAAAACTACGGGGTTCTGAAAGGAAGGCCAAAGGATTGCAAATGTGGAAAGGGGAAAAGTTCCCATTACCAGGTACTTGTGCACGATGGGAAAAATGAGCATCGTGTTGCCGTCAATGTCAGTTCAAGGGAAGATCCTTCCGAGCTGCTGTATTTCGTAGATGACAATTTCAGTCACCCAATTACTGATAAACTTCAAAACCTTGAAATGGGGTATAAGAGGCTTGACAATACTTCAAGGGAGATACGTCTTGATTATGTCCGTGGTGGACTCTTTGACGTGTCAAAGATGCTGCCTTTAAAGTGCGATATTCCAGGTCCTTCCAATGACCTTAATGAACTTATACAGAAATACGTGAAGCAGGCTGTCAGCATGAGCAGCAGCATGATATATGCCTTCGGTGAAAGATGGGGTCCTGAATCATTCCTTCCGGACAGCTTTTTTGGTTTCAGGCCTGGCAGCGGTATCCATGATATCCATATGAATCAGGGTAATTCCTCAAAGTGGCAAGGTGACGATGCTCCTAATCAGGACGGAGGCTTGCTGATCCATTTGCCGGAAGAGAACAGGTGGGTAGCTATTTTCCTGGCATTCCAGTCACAGTGTTTCAATACAGATGATTTCACAGGTCATTGCATGCCTGATGGAAAGAAGATCACTAACAAGTCATGTGATGAATCCAATATCACACCTGATATCACTGTTCCTGCTGGTTCTGTCAAGATAATTGCAGCACTTGTAGACCCAATAGGTGTTGATATGGGCAAAGAGGCCATAACCCTGTTCAATGCTTCTCCCGAAGATATCAATCTCGATGGCTGGTACATTCAGGATGGCCCGGGAAGAAAATCATTACTCAAAGGCGAGATAAGTACAGGTTCAGGCACACGCATACTACTTTCAGGAAAAGGTGTAATACTCTCCAATAACGGAGGGCAGATCAGCCTCTATAATAACAAGGGTGCATTGATGCACGAGGTAAAATATACTGGCAGGGAAGTCAGGTCCGGCTGGACCGTTGTCTTCTAAGTTACTCTGCCTTTTCTTTTCTTTTTTACAGTATTTCCACTTCAGTGTATTGTCCCAAGGTGCTCAAGCAGTGGATGAAGCAATGTGAATATCCCAATGATTATGATTATCGTTCCGCTGATTAGAGGCAGGCTGTTTACTCTCTTGTTTCCCATGTAACTCTGGATGAACCCTCTTCCTTTTACCATCAGGACTGACAGGCTGACAATGGATATTGCAAGACCGATACTGAATACAAGTATGTACCACAGGCCGTTGTAAACCTGATTATTTGCGATACTTACCAGAAGTACTGCCAGAGCGGCAGGACAAGGAATAAGTCCGGTGGAAAGCCCGATTGCTATTACTCCCTTTGTGGAATCAATTTTATGTGCATGATGGTGCGGATGGTAGAATCTCCTGAGTATCCATGCTCCTACTGTTATCAATATCAATCCACCGACAACACTCATGATATCATGGGTGACGTCAACATCCAGTACATCGATGAGGTAGATGGATGCAACTCCCAGAGTTATAACGACGATGATATGGGAGAATACGACCGTAAGTCCAAGTGTCAGTGCATCTTTGAGATTTGCATCTGTTCCCATGACAAAAACCGCCATTACAGATTTTCCATGTCCTGGTTCAAGTGCATGCAGTGCTCCAAGGAAGAATGCTGAAAGAATGAATATCAGGTTCATATTTGATGTCAGGTTGCCAGGGTTTGCCAGTAGGTCCATTTGTCAACACTCCTATCTAATTGTCAAAGTAGGTGTTTATGCTACTTAGTAATACTTTATTTTAGTTTACTTATATAAGAGTTATGACTTAGTATGTTATAAGTGTATATTTTCGTGTTACTGTATATCTAGGAGTACATTTATAGATAATTTTATAAATATCCAAAGTCTTTTTATAATTAGAAATGTATATTCATGGAGTACTCGTAAACATACACTATTTTTAAAACAAAAAATTAATTTTAGTTGTTATGTTTGTGTGACATTTCCGTTGCAGCTTTGTCGCAGGGTCAAACAAGGAGAGATACAAATGGCAGGACAAGTAGAAAATAGTGATTTGGTTGAAATGATGAACTCTGTGCATAATGGACTTATGGGGCATGTGGGAATCAATGAAGCTCAGTTACAACAATTAGTACAGCTATCTCAGGAAGAGGTCATTCTTGGCGGTACCAAGGATATCACTTTCAAGCTTCCAATCAAAAATGGGAAAGGCCACCAGTCAGTTTCCCAGACAACAGCATGGGTAACCATATCAGGTGATTTTGAGATAACTTCCCCGGATGAAGGAACATGGGATATTGTTGTAAAAGATGGCAAAGACACAATACTGAACAAAAGTGGTATCAAAAAAGGCCAGAAAATCAGTTTCAAGCACAAGACCGGCTTTACAGCGAACATTTCCCTGGATGCAACATGGAGTGAATCCAAGGATACCACGCTGGTAGCCAAAATACACGCATCATATTAAGGAATGTGATTAGTTTCACAGATCCTCTCTTTTTTTATTTAGCGGTAAAAGCCCATATTCTAATCTGTTTTTACGTTGTCAGTCTCTTATACAACAACGGCAGCGTCTCGGGTAACATAAGGGCATCATCAATTATCGTGTATCCTACATCGGAAAAGATATTATCGAGGTACTCCCCCGGATTCCTGTCGACAGTTATACAGAAGAAGTGCATCCCACGAGCTCTTCCTTCACTGATGGCAACTCTTGTATCTTCCTGTGCAAGATCTCCCTGATAGGAATCTTCTCCCTTTGACCTGTCATAGGGTTCGCCGTCTGAGAGCAGTACAAGCATTTTTGTCCTTGCGCCCGCATGCTCCAGTTTTTTAATGGAATGGCGAATAGCAGGGCCAAGGCGTGTATTGGATGCAGGTTGAAGCAGGCTTATCCTGCGTGCCACATTATCTGAGAGGTCTTCATCGAATTCCTTGATTACAAAATACTCAACATCATCCCTGCTCTTTCCGGAAAATGCATAGATGGCATAATTGTCACCTATGCTCTCAAGTGCCTGGCTCATTATTATCAGGGAATCCTTTTCAACATCCAGTATGCTCCTTCCGTCAGCACCAAGGATCTTGCGTGTAGAGGCACTTACATCCATAAGGAAAAGGGTTGCCACGTCTCTCTCGTGTTTATCCCACCTGAGATACAGCCCTTCATCAGGGTTTATTCCGCATTTCTTTGCGATAAGTGAGTCTATGAAAGCATCGATGTCAACCTCAGTTCCGTCATTTTGTCCCTTCATCCTGTGAAAAGCTTCAGGTTTCATCAGGCTGAACGTGTGCTTCAGAAGAGATATTTCATTCCCGTAGCGTTCCATTGCTTTTGTATAGTAAGATGTGGAACCGCCAATAGGTTCTATTTCATTGATTGTACTCCAGTCTGACCTGTAATCATTGATAACTGAGTCCCACTCATCATACTTGTAGCTTCCAAGCACTCTCCAATTTTTGTCCAGAGCGTGTGTGGGTTTTTCGGTAGCCTTTTCTTTAGGCCTATTCTCATGGGCAGTGAGGTCTGTCTCAGTTTCGGGGATGAAATTCTTAATGACATTCTCAAAAGGCTTTGTCATCATCGGGTCCTTTGAACCTGTAGCCCCAATATCCATGCCGCGATAGCCTATGTTTTTTAACATTTCATACTCTACCGGACCAAGAGGCCCGAAATATCCGTCAAGCATGGCATATATCTCAAAAGCAGTCTCAAGTGCCGATAATGTGCTTGAATCTTCCCTGAAGATAGTATCTGCAAGGATTTCCCTTATCTCATCCAGAATCTCCCTGGTAGTTTCACTTATCTTGAATGCAGGCTCATGTCCTGTAGATATCCACAACAATGCTTCCATGAATTCTTCAAGTCCGCCCTCTGGTGCAAGCCTCATCAAAAGCATCTTATGGCGTACATTTTCAAGATCAGAACGCACGCCTCGGTAGTGGTCCATTATCATGTACTCAACACGTGCATCCTCCAGCACTCCAAGTATGGTTGCTGCCAGTACTTGGTTAGGAAAAAGTGAGAGTATGTCGATGATATCAACCGGTACTTTACTATGATTCTCCGGTGAAGACAATTCCTTCTCATTTTCAATCGGATACTTTTTACTGATCTTTTCCATAAGGGCAGCAGCATTTTCATGAGGAACATCCATCGAGCTGAAGCGGATATGACCTACCTCATGCATCATACTGAGTTTGTAGATCTTGAAATTATCTTCAATATCCTCGTATATCCTCATCTTTGGTGCAAGATATATCGTATTTCCGGCAATAATCGGGTTCATGCCCTGTGCTTCTACCTGAAGCGGCAGTGTTGCCATTGAACGTATTATAAAATTAGTATTTGAAAGACCAAGAGCGTAGTATCTCAATACGTTTGCCACTTTTTTGAGAGCAATTGAGCCGGTCAGTTCTTCTATGAACTCATTGGAGCTTTTCGATTCAAGTGAGAAATAAGCCTTTCCTGCAGGTGTTTTATCTTCAATGTTCTCCAGTCCTTTCAAAGCCCATTCTTCCAGCTCACTGATGTCCAGCTTGTCCAGTATAGGTGGTGAGTGTGAAAAGTAATCTATTGCCAGCTTTCTGTCCTTTTCATAGATCTTCAACCCGATATCTGCCCATTTGCCTGCATTTTCAGGTTTTGTGTTCCTTACAAATAAACCAAGATCTTTAAAGAATGCACTGGCAAGAGCACTCTCTTTTCCAAGAAGCCGATTTGCGATCCGGAATATCTCATCATGGTATTGGGGAGATATCTTGCTTAAAGCCTGAACGGAATTTACGAAATAAGCAGAAGCTAAAGCGGGATCCTGTATTCCGATTCCTTCTCCTGTGCCAGTCCATTCCTCAAACATTTCTGATGTGAACAGGTTATAGGCTTCAGAAGCATTATCAAAATAAGCAGGGACGCATTCAGGCTGTATATCTGCAAGCTGAATGCCTTTGTCTATCAGTAATGATCTGATAGACGGGTCTGTATCTTCAGAATGTTTTCCAATTGCAAGGCTTGCCTGAATGAATGCCCGGAGTGCTATTTTGTTGTCCGGGAAAGAGGCTATGCCTTTATCTTTCCATTCTTCCACTTCAATTAGTTCCAGCTTTCCAGGATATTGTGTAATGGTGTTCAAAAATAACTTTGCACTTTCGTTATCCGTGTTCGCAAGGTCAGTTGCAATATCCATGAGAAAGACAAGATCACGTTCATCAGCCGTTTTCATTATTTTTCCTGCGTTCCTGAACAATGCCATTGCAGGTGCTTCACCGAATGTAAGGATATTGTCCATTGAAATGAGGAGTTCTTTTCTTCTCTGTGGCGGGACTGCTGGAAGTATCTTACCTGTCAGGTTTATGAGTTCTATAGCAGTGAGCCAGTGGCTCTTGCTTATGCTTTCTGTGATATGGCAGAAAAGGGTGAATTCTTCGGTTGTGAGCAGCGAATGAAGCTGGATGAGATGTTCAAAATAAGCTTCTGAAACCTTAATGTTGATATTTCCAAGTTCCTTTCCTGTTTCTACAAGCTCCTGAAACCTTTCAGGTCCTGCGGATACGACTACCTTTCCAGTGTGCTTGAAATATGCAATTGCCATCCATTTGTTCTGTTCGGATAGGGCTATGCCTGTGTTCGTCCAGTTTTCAAGAAGCTCCAGGCCACCTTTTTTAATAATCGGTATCGATGAGTCAAAGAATCCTTCACAACAGGAAACACTCAGTTTTGAGATGTTCCTTGCAAGGGAAAGCCAGTTTTCAAATTCCTCTTTTCCAATGGATTTGTAAACTCCGGGAGCAGCACCAAGATATGCTATAAGCACTCTCGTACCACGCCTGAGAGCACCTTTTCCTGCGTGAAGCACTGCTTCCAGCTCTTCATCATCTAAATCTTCAAATCCTGCTGCCAATCTGGAAATCTCAGAACTGTCGACGGAACCGGTAAGTTTTGGAAAATGGGATGCTATCAGTCCGCTTATCTTTTCCATTGTGGCAGGGATTTGTTCATCTCTGTTTTCTGCCGGCGTATTATTCACTCCATTATGGCGGCAATTATCTCATCGATGCTTTTCTGCAGATCTGGATTGTCAGTAATTGGTTTTGCCATTGCTATTCTGCAGGCTTCTTTAGGCTCAATCCCCTCACGGATAAGTTTGCCAGCATAGATCAACAGGCGTGTACTTACTCCTTCCTCAAGTCCGTGGTGTTTGAAGTTCCTGATGCTCTGGCCAATCTCCACGAGCAGGCCTGCTGTTTTCTCATCGAGCTGGCTTTCGTGAGCCACGATCTGCTTTTCCAGCTCAGCAGGCGGGTAATCAAAATCAATTGCAACAAATCTCTGTCTTGTGCTCTGTTTCATGTCCTTGATAATGCTCTGGTAACCGGGGTTGTATGAAACTGAGAGCATGAACTCTTTCGGTGCTTTTACTATTACCCCTAGCTTGTCGATAGGGATTATACGCCTGTCATCGGTGAGCGGGTGTATGACCACTATGGTGTCCTTCCTGGCTTCCACCACTTCATCAAGATAGCAGATAGCTCCGCTTTTTACAGCTTTTGTGAGAGGTCCGTCACTCCACTCCACGGATTCTCCTTTTATCAAAAAGCGTCCCACAAGATCTGTTGCAGTTAGGTCCTCGTGGCAGGCAATTGTTATCAATGGACGTTGTAATTTCCAGGCCATGTACTCCATGAACCGTGTTTTTCCACAACCGGTTGGTCCTTTCAGGTTTACTGGCAGAAGGTTCTTGTAAGCCGCTGTGAATATCTCTACCTCGTTGCCCACAGGTACGTAGTAAGGCTCTTCCGTTATCAGATATTCATCAACAGGCAGCTCTTCAGATAAAGCGCATTTTATTGCCATGACACAATTCCTCTTATGATAGTATTCTATCCTGTTCTAATTTATATCTGCTGTGCAGAGAGTTTTAGTTATGCTTATCTATCAATTTGATGGAAATTGACAGTTTTTCATAAACGAGATCTAAATAATCCTTCGATACCTGCAACATAAAACTATTTCTATTGAGCTGTGAAATATCATAATGGGGTCTGTCTGGGAAAAGTGGAATAATGGTATTTTTAGTCCCATAACTTTGTTTTTAGTGACAGATGTACCGATGAGCATTCGTGGTTGAAAGGTGACTTACGTTGATTGCTAATTGAGGTCATACAATGGTCTTCAGGGACAGGAAGGATGCAGGTGAAAAACTTGCTCGTAAACTGAAAAAGTATAAAGATAAGGGTGTATTGGTGCTGGCCATACCACGGGGTGGTGTGGAAGTCGGTTTTGAGGTGGCAGAGTATCTACATGCATCCTTTTCACTTCTGGTGACAAGAAAGCTGCCATTTCCCGATAACCCGGAAGCCGGGTTCGGGGCTATTGCTGAAGATGGAAGCGTCTTCATTTTCAGGGAAGCAGCAACGTGGCTGTCTCAGAAGCAGATAGATGAGATCGTAAGTGAACAGTCAGAAGAGATACGCAGGAGGCTGCAGGTTTTAAGAGAGGGCAGACCTTTGTCGGAAATCGCTGGCAGGACGGTCATACTGGTCGATGATGGCCTTGCCATGGGTTCCACTATGCGGGCTTCGATAATGTTATGCAGAAAAAAGAATGCTGGAAAAATAGTGGTTGCTGTACCGGTGGCTGGCAGTGAGGTTGCGAAAGACATCGGTGGGATGGTTGATGAAATCGTGGTGCTGGAAACTCCTGTGAATTTCATGGCTGTTGCTCAGGTTTATAGTAACTGGTATGATGTTTCGGATGATGAGGTACTGGAGCTGATGAGAAAAAGTTGCAATAAATGAAATTCAAACCAGATTCGAAAATCACAAACATCTTTATAGCATACCACTCAAAACTTTCAATCAGGGATTGGCCAATAAATAATCAAACAAGGAGTGGTAACTATGGTCACAGAAGAAGAAGTAATGGATGTCCTGCGGGAATGTTACGACCCCGAGATACCCATCAACATAGTCGATTTGGGTTTTGTCAGGGGGATAGATATAGAAGGGGACACTGTGCACATCAAACTCACCCTGACAACTCCAGGCTGTCCGATGCACAGGACAATATGTGATGATGTCAGGAATAAGGTTCTGGGTATAAAGGGTGTAAAGGATGTTGAAGTAGAGTTCGTATTCGATTCCCCGTGGACCCCGGAAGAGATGTCAGAGAAAGCAAAAAAGCAAATGGGTTTTGACGATAAGTGAGGTTGAGTTCTTCACCCACATCGATTATGGTGAAAAGAAAAACCCTGTCATGCGTAAGCAGAGCCTTCGATCGTGGCCAATTAATCAGATAATTGACACAAGATCCAGCTCCGGGTACAGTACAAAAAGCTACCAGAGCACCAAAAAAGGTTCAAAAGGTAACTAAATTACAGACATCATTGAAGGGTGTTTGCCCGGAATGTGGTGAAGCCATAAGACGCATAGGTGGATGTAGAAACTGTGATTAACGTCACACCATTTCTATTTTTTATCCATTCCTTGGATTTTTCATTATGGAATTGCCAAAAAGAACCAGGGCTCTTTTATGAAGCGTTATCAGGATCAATAAAAGAAAATGGTAGTTCAGGAAGGATTAGAACCACCGTTCAGTTTAATATCTATTTTCTGTAATCTTTCGAAGAAGCACAGGTCATACGAATCCCGGAGCTGAGGAGAACAGGGACCAGCGTCTATGCCCCATAGCTTTTTTAACCCTTTTGACTGCGATTTCCATTGCAACATCTCTTGGGATCATCCCACTGCAAGCCACTCCCTCCAGCATTTCCCTGGTATTGCACCGGAGCTTCTCTTCTATGGCCTGGAATGCAGCTGCTTCACATGCTCCCCGGTATTCCATGGCTGCACAGATCACGCCACCGGCATTGGCAATAAAATCGGGAATGCATAGAACTCCTTTTTCATGAAGGTATTTTTCTGCTTCATGGGTGATGGGAATATTAGCTCCTTCGAGCACCAGTTTGGTATTAAGGCGATGTACATTATCCTCATGAATTATATCAGGTCTGGCTGCAGGAATCCATATGTCGCATTCGATATCTATAACAGCTTCAGGATCAAGCACTTTAGCACCCGGGTAATCCCCTACACTCATGCCGTTTTCCTTTAAATGGATCAATTTATTGATGTCAAATCCTTCAAGTTTGTAAGCTGTTCCTCTGGAATCAGCCACACCGATCAGCACAGCCCCTTTTTCAGAGAGGAAGCGGGCTGCATGTTTTCCCACCGCACCAAAACCCTGGACCACGATCCTTGCCCCTTTCATATCAAAATCACAGTAATCGAGTGCAACATCGGCTGCATGGCTTATCCCCCAGCCAGTAGCTCCTATCTCATCCAGGGGGATTCCTCCAATTTCACGGGGTAACCCTACTGCCCTTCCAATCTCATCCTTCACAACTGCCATACACTGTTCATTGGTACCCATATCAGGACCAAAGATATATTCCCGTACCTCTCGTAAGGATGATGCCATGGCTCGAATAAGTTTCTCTTTGTTCTCCTGCGGCATTTTAGGGTCGCCATAGATCACTGCTTTTCCACCACCATGGGGCAATCCGGAAACTGCATTTTTCAGGGTCATGGCCCGGGCCAGTCTGAAACATTCTTCGGTACTTACATCCGGTGCCATGCGCACACCACCGATGGAAGGACCTGCAGCTACATTATCAACCACCAGGACACCCTTCAAACCAACTGAAGGCTCGTAAACATGAATGATTTTAGTCGGTCCAAGTTCATCTGCAAATCTAAAGATGTCTTCCATTAATAACCCCTCCTCAATACAATTTACCCAAATATCATTATGTTTCTATGTATTAAAATTGCTTTTGTTGATGCAGTTACCTATCCAAAAAAGTTCATCACGACTTGACCAATTCAGACCAACAATCATTGTTGGATGCAGTAAGCAGTATGTTTATACTAGAGTAATCCATAAATTAAAATGGGGGAGCTAATGCTCAAATTAAGATTTCACGGGAGGGGCGGCCAGGGAGCGAAGGTTGCCAGTCGGATAACCGGAACAGCAGCATTTCTGGAAGGTTGCCATGTTCAGGATTTTCCTTTGTATGGAGCCGAAAGGAGAGGAGCACCGATAAGTGCCTTCACACGGATATCCAGAGGAACTATCATGGAGAGAGGGGTGATACCGAACCCGGATATCACAATAGTCATGGACCAAACACTCTTATCTGATCCTCAGGCAGAGCCTCTCGCCGGACTAAAAAAAAATGGTGTAGTATTCATCAACACTCCTGATAGTCCTGCACAAGTAAAGGATGAGTATAATATTGATGCCCAGGTCGTAACCCTGGATATCACAAATATAGGGCTTGATATGCTGGGGAGTCCTATCATCAGCACTCTTGCAGGTGCAGTTGCTTCCAGAATTGTTGGGATTGGAGAGGAGTCTCTAAAGAATGCTGTGGAAAAGGAGCTATCCAAGATCATAACAGATCAGAAGCTAATAGCGAAGAATATAGAGGCTGCAATTTATTGTTTCAGGACACTGGAACTGCTCAAAATAAAAACAATTCAAACTACCCAAAGGCAGGATTCTGTTATCAGAATGCCCTTTGAACCTGCAAAGATCTCCACACCTTCTATAAATACAACCGCCAGTAGTCTTTTAAAGCGAACCGGAAACTGGAGACTATTCAAACCTTTCTGGGATCACGATGTCTGTACTAAGTGCATGATTTGTGTTACAAGGTGCCCCGAGGGTTGTATTTCGTTGAATGAACAGGGATTTCCAGTGGCGGATTATGAGCACTGCAAAGGCTGTATGATCTGTGCGGAGGAATGTCCTAAAAAAGGTATAAAGGCTGTCAGAGAGTCCGGTTCCGATTCAGTGGAGGTGATGGGAACATGAAAAAAGAGATGCTTACTGGCAATACTGCAGCCGCATGGGGGGTTAGGCTGGCTGAGATAGATTATATTCCTGCTTTTCCTATTACCCCACAGACAGAGATTATCGAGACCCTGTCCGGGTGGATTTCAGAGGGAGCTATGGATGCCAGGTTTGTTACCATGGATTCTGAGCATTCAATGGTCGCAGCAGCAGGAGCCGCTTCTGCAACCGGTGTGAGGGTCTTTACGGCTACATCCAGTCAGGGTTTAATGTATGGGTTTGAAATGCTTTATACTGTGGCTGGCTGGAGAGTACCTCTGGTGATGATCAACGTATCCAGAGGTCTGTCATCCCCTATTACTCTGGGCCCGGATCACAATGACATCCTTGCTGCAAGGGACTCAGGATTTCTGCAGATACACTGTGAGAACTGCCAGGAGGTACTGGATTCAGTCCTGATGGCATATAGGCTGGCAGAGGATGAAAGGGTGCTTCTGCCTGTGTTCGTGAACCTGGATGGTTTCTATCTATCTTTTACCAGAGAACCGGTGGAAATCCCGGATATGGACGAGGTCAGAAGGTTTTTGCCATCTTACAAACCAGAACATGCTTTTTTCAATGCCAATCGACCCATGGCTCAGGGGGTGGCGGTTCTTGGCGGTGCTTACTATTCTTATTTCAAATATCAGATGCATCTGGCGAGCCAGAAAGCGCTGGATGTCTATAAGGAAATTTGCAGGGATTTCGAAAAGGAATTTGGTCGCAAATACGATGCCATTGAGGAATACAGGCTGGAAGATGCCGAATATGTACTAATCATGACCAATTCTTTTTCCACTATGGGAAAAGCTGCCGTGAACAGGGCCAGAGATCAGGGAATAAAAGCCGGACTTTTAAGACTGAGGTTATTGAGGCCATTTCCGGAGGAGGACATCAGGAATGCTATCAGAGAAAAGAAAAGTGTGGGTGTGATAGACCAGAATATCAGTGTCGGTAAAGGCGGTATCCTTTATTCAGAGGTTGCCGGTTGTTTGTATAACGAGAAGCAAAGGCCATTCCTGATATCTTTTATCGGAGGGCTTGGAGGAAAGGACATAAGTCCGCAGGAATTCGAGTTCATCTTTGGTCAACTTATCAAAGGAGCAGGTGCCGAAAAAGTAGAAAGCCCACACTTGTTGTATACGCAGGAAGAATGGGAAGAAATGCAAAAACTCAAAGAGATTGCAGGAAAGGAGTAAGAATGAGCACGGAACCTATCAAATCTATAAAGGACCTTCCTCTTGACGAGAACCTGTTCCCCGGAACTCCTGCCTGTGCAGGTTGCGGAGGTCTTCTTACCCTGAGACATTGTTTGAAGATGCTTGGGGATAAAGTTGTTATTGTCAATGCTGCAGGATGCTTTACCCTACTTTCTATCTATCCATTTACCCCATTTAAGAGTTCGTGGCTCTACACGGCAATGGCATGTGCCCCTGCAGGAGCCCAGGGTGTTAGGGATGCTCTGGATATATTGATCGAAAAGGGCAAATTGAACCCCGGGGATGATTTGAAAGTGCTTGTATTGACCGGTGACGGAGCGGCCTATGATATGGGCCTCTCATCCACATCAGGTGCCATCTATCGTAATCTTGATTTCTACTATATCTGCTATGACAATGAAGCATATGGAAATACCGGATTCCAACAATCCGGTGCTACTCCCTTTGCATCAAGGACTAAAACTACTCCGATAGGAAAGGATTTTCCAAAGAAGGATCTCTTTGAGATATGGAATAGTCATAAACCGCCATATCTTGCCACAATTTCCCCGGCTTATCCTGTGGACCTGGCTAACAAGTTCAAAAAGGCAGAGCAATACAAAGGCCCCAAGCTCTTTATATCCCTCACACCCTGTCCTCCGGGATGGTCTACCGATCCTTCACACACGTTCAAACTTGCAAAACTGGCAGTTGATACCGGGATCTGGGCATTGAAGGAATCTGTTTCCGGTGAGGTAAAACATACGTTCGTTCCTGGAAAATTCAAGCCTGTGGAGGAATACCTGAAAGAACAGGGAAGGTTCTCCCATCTATTTAAACCTGAAAGGAAGGAAGAAACATTGGGGAAGATCCAGGAGATGGTGAATGAATACTGGAAACAATATGGAGTTCTTCTTTGATCCAAAATCCATTGCCATTGTAGGTGCTTCTCCTAAACCTGGAAAAGCATCCCATGTGATTCTGGAGAATCTTAAAAAAATAGGTTATAATGGTACCATCTATCCAATAAATCCTAAATACCGACATATCGGCGACCTCCAATGCTACAGGTCATTAGCTGATATCGGGGATCAAATAGATGTGGCTGTCTTTGTACTTCCAGCATCAAAGGTAATAGATATCCTGAAAGGACCGGTGAATAATGTACGGGGAGCAATCATTATCAGTTCGGGTTTTAAGGAAGCTGAAAAAGGGAAATGGCTGGAAGAAGAGCTAAGAGATATAGTTGAGAAAAAAGGCATCAGGGTAATTGGGCCTAATTGCCTGGGAATATATGATGCCATATCCCGGATAGATACTTTTTTAGTTCCTACGGAGAGGGTGAAGAGACCAAAAAAGGGTGGATTGTCGATACTCACCCAGAGTGGTTCCTTTGCAGTTTTGATCATGGATGAGATGGCAACGGAAGGCATCGGGATTGCAAGAATTGTGAGCTATGGGAACAAGGTTGACGTTGATGAGGCTGATTGTCTGAGTTTTTTATCGGAGGATGAAGCTACCAGATATGTTCTGCTGTATATAGAATCAGTGGAAAATGGAAGGGAGTTTGTGGATATGGCTTCCAGATGCACGGCAAAAAAGCCGGTTATAGCCATAAAGGTAGGCAAAGGAGAGGCAGGACTTCATGCGGCCAGATCCCACACCGGAGCAATGGGCGGGAAGTACGAGATATACAGGGCCGCTTTTAAAAAAGCAGGGATAATAGAAGTGGACGGATATGAAGGATTGAAGGATGCCTGCAAGGTTTTGGATGCCTATGACATGGTGCATGGAAAAAAAGTCCTGATCATAACAGACGGTGGTGGAATCGGGGTGAGCATGGCAGATGCCTGCGAGGAGCTGGGCCTTGAGGTCAAAAGACTTACAGATGATTCAAGAAAAAGCCTGAGTTCCCGTCTTCCAGCGTTCTCTGCGACAGATAATCCCATAGACCTGACCGCCAGTGCTACAGATGATTCTTATTTTGCCGCCATTGAAGAGGGTTTTCTGAATGGATATGATATTGCCATTGTAACAGTTCTATGGGGTCCACCTACGCTCACTGCTGGAGTGGTGGACAGAATAAATGAGGTTATGAATTCGTACAATAAACCCGTGATCATATGCAGTCCGGGTGGTGAGTTCACAAGGAAGATGGGCAAACTCTTTGAGGAAAAGGGAATGCCGGTATTTTTAACGCCGGAGGCTGCTGTAAGGGCTGCAGCTGTTCTGACAGGTAATGGGACCAGATTGAATTGAAAATGAAATGGACAGGACCATGAAAATGGCAGAGGTAGAAAAAATCATTAGCAATGCCTTGAACGAGGGCAGGCAGAATTTACTCGGGACAGAAGCCCGGGAGCTTATCTCCACATGGGAAATACCAGTTCCCAGGTCTATCCAGATAAAAGGGGTGGAAGACCTGAAGCTCAAAGCAGGGATGATCAGCCCTCCATTCGTTCTCAAGGTGATATCCAGGGATATCATGCATAAAACAGAGGTGGGGGGAGTAATTACAGGTCTAAGGGATGAAAATGATGTCAAAAATGCCTTCATACGTATGAAAAAAGATATTGAGGTAAATGTCCCGCAAGCAAGAATTGAAGGATTCCTTTTAGAGGAATTTATTCCAGGGGGAGTGGAAGTGATCATAGGGGGGATGAAGGACCCACAATTTGGTCCTGTGGTTATGTTCGGAATAGGGGGCATTCTGGTGGAATTGATGAAGGATGTGAGTTTCAGGCTTGCACCCCTGAATCAAAGGGAAGCCATCGAGATGATGGGAGAAATCAAAGGCTACTCCTTTCTGACAGGATACAGGGGTTCAAAACCGGTTGATATAGAGCAGCTGGCGTCCACTATTATGAAACTTTCCGATATCATCTCTAATGTAAAAGAGATCAAAGAAATTGAAATAAATCCACTTTTTGCTTACGAAGGCGGGGTGATAGCAGTGGATACCAGAGTGGTATTGGAAAAAGGCTCTGAAAAAACGAATGAGATCTAAGATCAATATGAAGCATCAAAAATAAATAAGAGGGTCATTGCCTGACAGGGCAGGTCGGATAAATTTACGCAGTGCAGTTCTACAAGCTGGAGTCTGGATGGGCAGTTCTGCAAATAAGGGGGTATAAAATGGGGAAAGAAACAGTTGCATTCGATTACGGAGAGGAGATTAGTAAGTTCAATTGGGACATCCCGAAGGACTACAATTTTGTTGATGTTGTCCGGGAATTGGCAAAGGATAGGACAAAGTTGATGGCAATTATTGAGCATCCTGATGGGGTGGTTGAGAAAGCCACATACTGGGAAATATGGGACAATGCCATGAGGTTTGGAAATATCCTGAAGGATTCAGGTGTCCATAAAGGTGATAGGGTTTTGGTAATACTTCCCAGGGGAGTGGATGTGTATGTTGCAAGCATCGGTATATGGGCAATAGGCGGCATTGTAGTTCCCGGTACGATAATGCTCAGGAGGGCAGATATAGAATATAGGGCCCTGGATGCCGGGATCAAAGCGTTGATCACAAACGACCCAATGATGGCTGATGAAGTGGACGCGATAAAGGATAAAGTCCCGGATATGAAGCTTTTCTTTTCACGTCAGAGAGTGGGCTGGAAGGATTACAGGCAGGAAATGGACTCTGCATCAAGAAGCCTGATTCCTGAAAAACTTACTGCCGATGACCTTTTAGCTATCAACTACACGTCGGGAACAACAGGTGCTCCCAAGGGCGTATTGCATACTCATTCATTGATGTACTGTTTTGATAAGCTCAACAGATATTACTGGTGGAATACTCAACCGTCTGAACTTTGCTGGGCTACGACAGAGCCGGGATGGGCGAAATGGTATTGGGCTCCATTTGGAACTATTTTAAATGCCGGTGCTACCAACTTCCATTACTCTGGAAGGTTCGAACCTGAAAAATGGTTTGAATTGCTTGATAAATGGAGGATAAGCCGGGCATGTATGACCGCAACAGAACTCAGGGCCATGGCAGCAATTGATGATGCAGGCGAACGATACGATTTAACCGACCTGAAAGTGATTCTAACTGCCGGGGAGCCCTGCACACCCGGAATCATTCGATTCTTCGATGAAAAGTTTGGAATATCTGTAAGGGAAGGATACGGACAAACAGAAACCTGTGTTATTGCCTGCAATTTACCGGGAATGAAGATAAAGCCCGGTTCAATGGGGCGTTTTACACCAGGTGTCAAGGGTGCAATTGTGAATCCCGATACGGGAGAACAAGTACCAGTCAACAGTAGGGGGATGATAGCTGTTGTAAAAGATCATCCCATGCTTTTCAAAGGATATCATAATCAAACGGAAAAAACAGCCGAATGCTTTGTTGGAAACTGGTATTTGACCGGAGACCTTGCAATGATGGATGAAGCCGGATACATATGGTTTGACTCAAGGGCAGATGATGTATGTATAAGCTCAGGATACAGGATTGGTCCGTTTGAGGTTGAAAGTGCGGTTGATTCACATGAAGCTGTTCTTGAATCTGCGATGATCCCAAGTCCTGACCTTTTAAGAGGTGAGGTTGTCAAGGTTCTTGTAGTTTTGAAAGAAGGATATGGACAATCTGAAAAACTTGCAAGTGATATCCAGCAGTATGTCAAAGAGATGACCGCCCCTTATAAGTATCCCCGGGAGATCGATTTTGTCAGTGAACTGCCAAAGACGATTAGTGGTAAGATCAAACGCAAAGAGCTCAGGATTATGGAATTTGAGAAAAAAAGAGACGTAATTGAAAAGCTAAGGGAAAAAGGATTATGGGAGAGGCCGGAGGAGGCTAAGACGAAATTAGGCTTTAGTGACAAGTAATACTCAGAGGCTTTACCCATTTCAAATGATATATTAAAATAGAATATCAGGTCATGTTCCTGATATTTTGTTATCAGGGTACTTTCGAACAATAAAAGAAGTTAATAGTAGATACCGGTAGACTGTAAAAAAAGAAGAAAGATGGTTCCAATACGATAATGGAACTACATGGCATCTTTCTTATTATCCTTGGCGTTTCAGATATACCACTGATACTATTCCAGCAATCGCAAGGATTATTCCAAATCCCGGAGATTGATTATCAGATGTTGTTTCACTGGTGGTTTCTTCCACGGTTTCCTGTACCTCTGCATCAGCTACTGTTTCAGGATAGTCGTTTGCATCTCCTGGTGATGTCAGGGCAGCGATTTCTTCCATATTTGTAAACCCATCGCTATCTGAATCGCTATCTTCTATTGATGTGAAATTCAGTCCACTTGCCAAAACATCCATGCCATAAGGTGTCAGAGCGTCTTCCGTGTGACATGTGACACATGAATCCAGTGCTGTGCCATTCACACTATAGGTTTGATTGAAGGCGCCGAGGGCGTCGGGTGTTGCTGATGTGACAACCACTCCTGCTAACGTTATCACTGCCAACAGAAATACAGTTCTAATTAGTTTATATTTCATCTTCTTACCCCATTTACTTCACTATTAATATGTTGTTTTTGTACAACATTTAAGTTTGACAATCATAATTAATAAACATGTTCTTAATTTTCTTGTATTCGACAAATAATATCAACAAATATCCTGTGATATAATTCTCAATATTTGAGGCAATGAATAATACATTTTTAAGGCAAAAAGGTTAGATTGTAGATTTGGGATGAAATTGCCGAACTGCCATATTCAGGATTCAATGATCTCTACGTAAATCATTGTTGAAACTACAATGTTCATAAAAGCAGCACAAAGGTGGGCAGTGTCTGTGCTATATGTGATGAGGATTGCATTGTAAAAGAAAAGAAAAGAAAAGAAAAGAAAAGAAAATGGTAGTCCCGGGCGGATTCGAACCACCGTCTTCGGCTCCAAAGGCCGAAAGGATTGACCACTACCCTACGGGACTACAATGATTAGCAGAATAAATGCATAATAATACTTATTTGTTATGCAGGACAGCCGGGTTTGGCTGTCACATTGCAATGATCAGCGTTAACAGATCGCTGTCATCAAGTACGTGTTCAAGGCCTGCTCTCTGGCCGGGGTGCTTTGCGGATGTACCCCATACCTGCGAATACCTGAACTTTCTCCTGAAGTCACGATGCAGGTGGTCACATACATCTCCTACTGTAGTTCCTTTGCGTACAATGAGTGGTTCTTCCATATCAGCGGGTCCGCCCTGGGGTTTTAGGTAAATCCGGATAAAGTCCAGTGCATCGTATATCAGGTCCTTGACAGCCTCAAGGTTCTTTTCCTTGTCAGCCGAGATATATGTAGCTCCAGGGTATTCAGACTTACATTTCTTCAGCACATATTCATCTGCCATATCCACCTTGTTAACAACGACAACGGCAGGTATGTACACCCTGTTGCCCATGATGACATCTATCAACTGGTCAACATCGATGCTTTCCCTGATGAGCACATGAGCATTGTGTATCTTATATTCATTAAGTATCGCCTTGATAAGATCATCTGAAAGTTCAAGGTCCTTGGTACTGCTAATTGTGACGCCACCACGGTCCTGTCTTTTGATAACGACATCAGGTGCCTTCTGATTCAGGCGTATGCCTGCATCGTAAAGTTCCTGTGTAAGGACTCCGTGGTGATAATTCTGGAACACATCCAGCATAAAGACCACAAGGTCACAATTCCTGACAACCGAGATAACTTCTCGTCCACGCCCTCTTCCACTGGCCGCACCTTTGACCAGCCCGGGTACGTCAAGTATCTGTATAGTTGCATTTTTATGTTCAAGCACTCCGGGAATTACATCCAGGGTTGTGAACTCATAGGCGCCGACCTCTGAATGAGCATCGGTGAGCTTGTTAAGTAAAGTGGATTTTCCCACAGATGGAAATCCTACAAGCGTGACTGTGGCATCTCCTGACTTTCTCACGGAGTATCCTTCGCCACCACCTTTGCTTGCAGACTTCTTGACAACCTCATCGCGCAGGCGTGCTAGTTTCGCCTTGAGCCTACCGATGTGGTGGGATGTTGCCTTATTGTAGGGAGTCTTCTTGATCTCCTCTTCTACTTCCTGTATATCCTCATGTATTCCCATTTGCAACCTACCATAACGTCAAAATAAAAAAGGTTTTCCTGATTTTTATAGACTGGATTAACGTCAAAAGGAGGATATTACCCTGCCGGTCATTTCATAAGAATACATCCCGGTTGGGAGTCTCTTTGAAAATTCTTCAGACCGAAGTGCACTAAGGAAAATCTGTATCTCTTCAATATCCAGCAGGTCTTTGCGTATCACAAAATCAAACTCGTCCTCCGCAACAGGGATAAACTCAAGCCCTGCCTCCTCTGCTGCAGCCCTCAGTCCAAAACCAACATCTGCTTTTCCGCTTTTCACGGCATCACAAACAGACCTGTGGGTCTTTGAACCTGAATTATAACCTTTCAGGCTTTTTATGAGCTCACTCCTGGGGATGCCCATATTCTCTGCCAGTTTACCGAGTTCTCTGTCCAGAAGTGCCCTGGTCCCTGATCCCCGGTTCCTGTTGATGAGTTGCAGGCCGGTTATGTCCTTCAGTCCATATACATGGGTATCAGGACTGAATATAAGTCCCTGCTCTCGCCTGTATCCCTTGACCAGGACCACATCCTCAAGATTCATTTTTCCTATAACCGATGAATTGTAATTACCTTCGCTGTCAACCATGTTCACACAGGCAATATCGGTAGTGCCGCCGGAGATCGCTGTAAATCCGGCACTTGAACCCATTTTCAAAGTCCTGAATACAAGTCCTGTTATCTCTTCAAGCAGGTCCGTTCCCGGGCACTGTCCCCCAACGAACATCAGGTCAGGACTTTTAACGTTGCCGAACATTGTGACCTCTACTTCAGAACCTGCTTCAATGTACTCGGTATGTGCTCTGATCTCTATTATTCCGTCAGCATCCGAAAGTGTAGTGATAGCCCCTGATGTCTTGTCAGCAGGGTACGCTTTGCCCCTGACCACTCCAACGGGGAACAGTTCTTCCCTTCCACCTGATCGGATGCCGGTTCCCATGACCGCAGTAATTTTTGTCTTAAAAGTGGGCTTAACGCCAAGTGAATTGTATATTATCGGGGCCACGAATTCATTGAATATGCTGAGTGCTGATGTTGGGTTTCCTGGCAGTCCGATGGTTGGCACATTTCCTATCATACCAATTACGACAGGTTTTCCCGGTTTGATGGCAATTCCGTGGGTAAGGGTTTCGCCCTTTTCCTCAATTATCATGTACATGATATCGCCAACACCCGCAGAAGTACTTCCGGATGTCAGGACGATGTTGCATTCATTGATTGCTCTTTCAAGAGCCTCTTCCATCAAAGCTGCATCATCCGGTACAATCCCGTATATCCGTGCAGTTCCGCCGCATTCTTCTATTGCTGCCGCGATGGCATAGGAATTTGCGTCATATATCCTGCCTGCTTCCAGTTCATCCCCGGGTTTGATAAGCTCATTTCCGGTTGATATAATTCCCACAAGCAATCTCTTGACAGGTACATCATTCATGCCTATGGAGGCAAGTACTCCGATTTCGCGGGAACCGATGCGTGTGTTCTTCCTCAGGATCCTTTCACCTTTCATGATATCGTTTCCTGCACGCATGATATTCTCGCCAATGTGCACCGGCTGGTAAATAAAGACAGAATCACCTGTTTGCTTTGTATTTTCCACCATAACTACAGCATCAGCGCCATCGGGAATCGGTGCACCTGTAGATATTTCTATAGTTTCTCCATCGTCCACAAAGAACTTATCTGTGCAACCTGCAGGAATAGAGCCTATGCATCTCAGTTCCTCCGGCTTCGGCTCAGTTGCCTGGTAGGTATCTTTTGCACGAATGGCATACCCGTCCTTGACAGAACGGTTGAATGCAGGCACATCCACACCAGAAGGAATGTCATCTGCTATGATGTGTCCTACTGCCTTATCAATAGGTAAAATAATAGTTTCTGGCTGGACTCTGATCTGTTCAACCAGCTTCCTCGCATCCTCTACGGATGTTAAGTCTCTGAATTCCTTGCGTTCCATTATGTTCGGTCTACTTTTTGTCAAGATAACCTATAAGTGTTTTGTTAAGTGTGAACACTCTTGAAGCAACATACCAAAGCCCCATCAAAAATACAATCCATGTTGCAATTGATATTAATTGCAGATTTGGTGTATCGTCAAGTGCTTCAAAGGTGATTACAAGGGTAACTGGCATTAGAAGTAAGATCGCCATTACTGAATCGTTCAGGTACTTCAGATTCTCCATAATCACTCTTTCTTTTTCTCCCTCGATTTCCATTCTAAAACCTCATTTATTCAGTATCATAATATAATTGTATATTAATACAATAGATTACTGGACTAATGCCTAATTAATGTTTTGAAAAAATGAAAAAGAAGAAAAGATATGAAGAGCTAACTCTTCATCTTTAAGGGAAAATAGGAGTTCCGGTGGTTGTGGTTATGTGCTCAAAAGCCGCGACCATCTTCCCGGTGATTGGTCCTGGTTTGCCGTCACCGATTGGGCGTCCGTCAACCTTTACAAGAGGTGCAGCTTCTGCTGCAGTTCCTGTGACGAATATCTCGTCAGCAGTGTAGAGGTCGAACATTCCCAAATTCTCAACGTGAGTCTCAATTCCCATGTCTGCAAGCAGTTCGATCGCTGTTGCCCTGGTTATTCCCTTGAGGTTGTTGATGGTTGGCGGGGTGTAGACTTTTCCGTTCTTGATAATAAATATGTTATCTCCTGATCCTTCAGAGAGGTAACCATTCTGGTCGAAGAAAATTGCCTCATCTCCACCCTTTTCATTTGCTTCTATCTTTGCAAGGATGTTGTTCAGATAGTTCAGTGACTTGATGTTTGGAGAAAGTGCATCGCAGGAATTTCTCCTGACTGAGACTGTGACACCGGTCAGGCCAACTTCATAAAGGTCACCGTACATAGCTCCCCATTCCTGGGATATGATGAATACATTTGGTATTGGACATTTTCTGGGGTCCAGTCCAAGGTCACCAATGCCTCTTGAAACGATAGGTCTGATGTAGGCATCTGTAAGGTTGTTTTTTCGGAGTGTTTCCAGAATAGCCTCTTCCATCTCTTCCTTGCTTAATGGTATGTTAAGAGCGATTGCCCTTGCGGAATCATAGAGCCTGTCAACATGTTCACGTAACTTGAAGACACGTCCGTTGTATGCTCTTATACCTTCAAAGACACCATCCCCATACAAAAATCCATGGTCATAGACGGAGGTTGTGGCTTCTGATTTAGGGACATAGTCACCGTTGTAATAAATCAATAGTTCACTCATGTGTAAAGCCTCAGCATTGTAATAGTTGTTAACGTTGATGTCAAACTATTATATATCTGTATTCACATACACATTGAGAATAATATAGAAAAGTAGCTCAGTTCTTACAAAAGGCTTTTATGCTAGAAAACCTATTTCAGACTCCAGTCAATCGTCAGCGGTCCCGTGGCTTAGCCAGGATATAGCATCGGGCTTCTAACCCGAGGGTCGTGGGTTCGAATCCCTCCGGGATCGCTAATTCTTTAAAGTATTCTTCTTTTGTTTTTCTTTGTTTTCAGCACCGACCGAAAAATGTTTATCGGATGAGTTCCATATAAGGAATTGCTGAGTATAGGATGCTCGGAGTTATCAGGACTGCGAGACTATGTTTCAGCTTTCGATTGGCTCAATTCAGGGAAATACCCTGAAGCGCGTATACTTGCCGATCGGAAAATTTGAGACGTCAAGAGGGTAATAGGGTATTATAATCTTAGTCTTCTCTGTTGCCCTCGCATTACTTCCTTTTCTCATAGTTTTTATCTGCAGAAGCGGACGCTTTGTTATGGACAATTCAACAGGTTCAGAACCTGCTGTCCTGAATTCGCCCATTCCGTATAAGGCAACAGAAAAAATGTATGGGATGAAAACCATTCACAAATTCCACATTTCATTGTCATTTAGCTTCAAGCGTGCCGTAATGAGGATGTGCAAAAAGGTTCACCTGGCAGATGCCTCTCCTGAAATAGATGATTTTCTACTGCTAGCTTACGATTCGTCACCATGGAGGTCAGAACTCTACATGTCTGTAATAAAAGAAGTCACTGAAGCTGAGAACATCAAAATATCGGGAACTTTTCTCAGCAAGGCCTTCGATGGTCCATATCAATCGGTGCCAAAATGGATCTAAGAGATGGAAAAATACGTTTCATAAAAAGGAATGACTGTGAAGATACATTATTTCCATTTCGCATACTGCCCCAAATGTGCAAAGAAATATGGCCATAACTATGTGGTTGCCTTCACAGAAGTGGAAGGGAAATGAGTGCTTTTTAATCGTTCAGGCCCAGAATATTCTTCTTATCCATATTTTTTTCTTCTTTCTTTTCCTTTTTACTCGCTTTTACGAATTCAGTGACTTCTTTTATTCTATTCATATTTGCTTCATCATTTCCCACGTTTTAATCCCCTGGCTAATTGTCTTTATATTCTATTAAAGTCGAATCACCGTAAAAATGCCTTAAATCGGAGATAAGTACTGACTTTGTCATCTCAAGTTCTTCTTTAAGTCCATCCAGATGCTTTCTTTCGGATTGTATATCGTTGTTTACTGATCTTGAAAGGCTGTGATGGTTTTCAATTTCTCTTTCGATATCTTCCTTTTCCTGATAGATGCTAAGGCCATTTAATTCCTGGATAAAAGCTTCTCTATCAGAAAGATACTTTTTTCTCTGCTCGACAAGTAATGATGCGGTTTTACTGTCCTCAAGAACCTGTATTTGTTTCAATGCTTTGTCACACATCTGGTCCTTCAGTCCAAGTTCTCCACTTTCAATCCTGCCTGTAAGTTCTGAGAGAAAAGGCCCCAGGTCATATTCAATTGCAGAAGCAGGGTCTTCATTTATGGTTTTGAGTGTTTTCCTGTTTTCAGGGGAAAGCACGCATCTCTCATTTTCATCCTGTTTTTCCATTCTGGAAATGGCCTTTGAAAGTGGTGTGAATAGTCTTCTTGCTTCAGACCCTACATCCGCGATCTTTGCATCAAGGATTCTGATCTCTGTTTCAAGTTGCTTTGCTCTTTCAAATTCGCTGCTGTTCTCAAGTCCTGTCAGCTTTGAATCATATCCGGAAAGTTTACTTTTTGCAGATTCGTACTTTGTGTCCAGATCAACTATTTTTTTAGTGCTTTGTTCTATTTCCCTGTTGACCCTTTCTATAGTATTCATCTCTCCTGCTATCTTTTGTAATTCACTTACCCTTTCATTACCTTCCATTATCGAAGAATAGAGTTCGTCAAGTGAGTCTTCAAGATCGGCCAGTCCCTGATTTATTTTCTGGTGCTCTCTGGGATATAGTGCTTTTATATAGAGCAGGCTTTTGCGGGTATTATCCAGAACATTCTTCAGGGTGGATTTTGCATCTGTATAGAATTCAGAAGCAGTTGCAGGTGATGTGTTTCCCGGAACTTTTAGTTTACTATCAATGAGTTTCAGGTTATTGGCAACATTATCCCTGTTTGAGTCACCAAGCTTTTCTCCTCTTTTGCTTGCACCCTCAATAGGTTCTGCTGCAAGCAGTTCTTTCTTTAATTTTTCCAGTTCCCTGAGGGCCTGTCTGATACTCTCATATTTTTCCTTTACAACAGGTCTGAGCACATCTTCCTGCCTTTTTATTTCATCTTTGACAGTACCCGGCAGCTTTTCAAAATCAAAAACAACTGAACGAGGTTCTTCTATTTCCTGCTTTTTCCCAAAAAGCCTTTCAATGAACTTCATCTCTTCTATCAAACGATGCGATTCAACTTTATATGATTTTTGGGCAGTATATTTTTACTCAAATTAATGCAGTCCAAAAAAGTAATCTAAAAAATGACTATCCTGCCCTTTTCGATTCTGGCCAGACATTCATCACCAGCTTTAAAATTCACATCCTCAAAGAACTGGTTTGCTATTTCAGCGATCAGCATGTTCTTGTGTTCTTTTATCTCAAGAGCCAGAACTCTGCTTGCACCCTTGTTCACAACACTCTTTACACATGCATGGAATGTATTTTCTCCTTTTCCTGAACAATCGGTAAGAGGCAATATGCGCAGATTCTCAGGTCGAATTCCCCATGTTATTCTCTCTGCTATTTTACAATCCGGTTTATCGGCAGTCACCTGCAGGTTTCCGCATTTGAGTGTCAGTGTCCCGGATGCTTCTTCTTTATTTACCACAAGGGTATCTTCAAAGATATTTGACAGTCCTACAAGCTCAGCAACATGCTTGTTCTTAGGGTGGTAAAACACTTCTTCAGGAGTTCCTATCTGCTGCACGCGTCCTTCGTAGAAAATGATAACCTTATCTGCAATTGTGAAAGCTTCCACGTGGTTGTGGGTGATAAAAAGCACAGGAATTCCAAGTTCTCTCTGTATCTCCTTGATCTTCTCCCGAAGTTTCATGCGAACGACCATGTCAAGTGCCGAGAACGGTTCATCCAGCAAAAGGATGTCTGGTTTAGGGGCAAGAGCCCTTGCAAGAGCAACCCTTTGCTTCTGTCCGCCTGAAAGCTGGGAAGGATAATTGTTCTCCAGTCCATCTATCTGGAGCATCTGCAACATTTCCCTGACTCTCTCCTCTTTTTCTTCCTTTGGCCATCCTTTAAGCCCATAGGCAATGTTCTTATTCACATCCATATGCGGGAAAAGGGCATAGTTCTGGAACACGTATCCAAGACTACGTTGCTGCACAGGAAGATTGATCCTGTTATGACAATCAAAATACACATTGTCATTAACGACCATCTTGCCGCCATTTGGTTCCAGTAGTCCGGATATACATTGCAGAGTTGTTGTCTTTCCTGAACCGGAACGCCCGAAAAGGACCACGAGTTCATTTCCCACCTTAAATTGGACATCAAGTGTAAAAGTGGCTTCCTTGCCTCTTTTCTTATCACTTTTCTTGTTGTAATATCGTTTTCTAAAATCCACATTGATGCCCACGATTACACCTCAAATCTTCCAGCTATTAACAAGTTTTGCAGTTATTGCCATGGAGAGCAGGGACATGACTACAAGTATAATCACCAGCATGTTGGCAAGTTCGCTGTTTCCTGCCTGGAATGCACTATATATTGAAATCGACATTGTGTTGGTTCTTCCGGGAATATTTCCTGCAACCATAAGTGTTGCACCGAACTCACCCACAGCTCTTGCAAAACTCAGGACCGTGCCGGCTATTATTCCTTTTTTAGCAAGCGGGAGTGTGATGAAAAGTGCAGTTTCAAGTTCCTTTCTACCAAGAGTGAATGCTGCGTATTCAAAATCCCTGTCTACTGCTTCAATGGCGGCAGTAGTGGTTTTAACCATAAGTGGGAGTGACACCACAAAAGCCGCGATGACGGCTGCTTCCCATGTGAAAAGTATGGTCCATCCGGTGATATTGTATAATATATTTCCAAGAAATCCGTTCTTTCCAAGCAACACCACCAGAAGATATCCTGTTACAGTTGGTGGGAGTACAAGGGGCAAAGTGACAAGAGAATCTGCGATCAGTTTTCCCCTGAAATCACGTCTTGCGAGAATATATGATATGATTATACCTATCAGTGCCACTGCAAAAGTAGATATGATCGCTATTTTCAGCGTGATTACAAGGGGAAACCAGATCTGGTCAGGCATATCTTTTATTCCTTTTTATGCTGTGAATCCGTATGATTCCAGTATTGTTCTTCCTTCATCGGAAGTAACAAAGTCTGTGAATATTTGTGCTTCATCCTGATGTTCTGATGCTGAAAGCACTGCTATCGGGTAACTGATAGGAGTTACTGTAGGTAAGGTTACTTTAATTTCGATGGTGTCAGGTTCTGATGTTGCTGCATCAGTACTGTAGACAAATCCTGCATCAACCTCTCCTCTTTCAACATATACCAGAACCTGCTTAACATCATCTGCAAGCAATGTCTTTGATTCAAGTTCATCCCACAGACCTGCTTCTTCAAGCGCTTCAACCGTGTACTTTCCTACAGGTGCTGTCTCCGGATTACCAATGCATATTGTCTCTACTTCTGTTGCAGTCAGATCTTCTGGCTTGGTAATGCTAAGTTGGCTGTCAATAGGGGTTATAAGGACAACTGTATTCTCTGCAAAGTCTTTCCTGGAATCCTCCACAATCAATGATTGGTTGCTCAACAGATCCATGTGGCTTTGTGATGCGGATGCAAACACATCGATAGGTGCACCGCCTTCAATTTGCATTCTGAGAGTTCCCGATCCTGCAAAGTTGAAATTGACATCGATTGTCGGATTTTCATCTTCGAATTGTTCTTCAATATCTGCGAAGGCCTCTGTTAGGCTTGCTGCAGCAGACACCGTTATTGTTGTAATTTGCTCCTGTTCTGTTTCCATACCAATGTCAGTACCTGTGTCTGCACATCCACTTACAAAGAGTACAACTGTGAGTATGGCTGCAATAGTCAAAATGAGTTTTTTGCTTTGTTCCATAATTATTACCGTTCCATATTTGGTCAGTTGGACTTTGTTGTGAAGGCATACTCTTCAACCGTTATGTTCAACTGCACACAACGCTATTGTTCAGCCTTTTGATATAAGTATCTTTCCTGATTAGCAGATATCCGAATTATTCCTGCGGAATCTTCTGCAGGCAATACAAAAAGAATTCAGGACATTAAAAAGGTATGCTTAAAAAACAGAAAATAGCAGCACCAAAGATGCTGCAAAAATAAGTTAATACTGGTTTATTCTTCAACAACAGTGACTTTTCTCATCACATCTTTTGCTTTGATCTTGTTGACGACTTCCATGCCTTCAATTACCTTACCGAAGACAGTGTGTACGCCATCAAGGTGTGGCTGTGGTGAGTGTGTGATGAAGAACTGGCTTCCGCCGGTATCCTTTCCTGCATGTGCCATTGAAAGTGCACCTGTGCCGTGTTTCTGTGGATTATTTCTTGTCTCACACTTTATTGTGTATCCTGGGCCGCCTGTACCGTTGCCTTTTGGGCATCCACCCTGGATGACAAAGTTTGGGATTACTCTGTGGAAAGTAAGTCCGTCATAGAATCCTTCCTTGATGAGTTTCTCAAAGTTTGCCACGGTCTTTGGTGCATCCTTTTCGAACAGTTCCAGAACAATATTTCCTTTATCAGTCTCGATGATTGCTTTCTTCATGAGTTTCACCTTAATGAGATTGGTTAATGAGTGTGCCTAATTTAAGTGTTTCTGTAAGGCTATTAGGATTTATCAAAGCACTCAATCTACTGTTGCTTCAAGTTCGTTGGTGGTAACGTGAAGGAAGGTAATGAGTGCTCCTCCTCCGTCGTATATGAGGGTGTATTCGGAATCTATTTCCTCCACTTTATTGTTTGTACTCTGTTCCCAGGTACAGTCAATTGTTCCTTCCTGTGCCATGAGTTTGAAGTAGTGCTGAGTTATATTGTTTAGGGACTGCAGATCATCTTCTTCGATAGTTGCATTTGGTATCATTGTTGTTGGGCTTGTTAGGTCCCAAGAGTATTCCTCACCATCAGCATCATCATATTTCATAAGATATGTCTCATTAAGAAGGTCAAAGGTGCAGTTTGAATGTTTATTGCTGTCAGGATCTTCATATTCTGTAAATTCACTGCCAGCATCCACCCAGGTCTCCTGAACGGGGGGATTTACCGCAGAATCAGTGTATATAATATACTGGATAGTGGTCTTCTTGGTATTGTATTCCAGATATTTCCCTCCAGATGTGGCTTTGAGTGTCATATCAACAGAATTGAAATTCGATGCATCTTGTGTTATTACATCAATGTAAAATGAGAAATTGTAGATCGGTTCTGGATTGGATTCGTTCAGTTGTTGGATTTTAAAGTGCTGGATTAGTGGGAATGTGCCCATTTCAGGCACTGTATCAAGGTCCAGTATAGCTGTCCTGTTCGCATGGTCCAGAGTTGCTGTGGTGGATATGAGGGTTTCTGCATAGTCTGCCCATCCATCATAGAACTCACTCTGGATGTAAATGATTATCTTGTCAAGATCAAGAGGATTGACAAAAATACTGTTGAGGTTGGTATTCGGGAATAATATCTCAGGGTCATTGGAGGATTCAACGGTGATTGATGCATCAGTGGTTCCTGCAACGGAAGTATTCCCTATTATCTGCATGATTGGAAGTGTCAATGTTTCTCCATTGAAATGAAACTCCGGAGGAGATATCATTATTGTTCCGCCTGTGGGATATCTGGACCAGACACCTCCACCCTCATAGGCAATTATGCGATCATTGTATGTGTATACTATCTTTCCCATTGATGCGTTAAATCCTGCAAAGTCTGTCTTATTCTCATAGTCTGCCCATGCATTCCAATAGCTACGATTCTGGTAAAAATCATTATACCATGTCGAGTTTGATGAAAGTCCTATGATCATTATCCGGCTTTCATTGTAGGCATCATCGTCCCCCATCACTTCAATGTTGCCGCCCATGAGGGAAAGTTCAGTTGTCTGAAGAGGGGATTCTCCAAGGGCTGCCTTACTTGTTCTTGAGTCAAAAACCGTAAAAGCCTGCTCAATCTTCTGGGCTTTAGCCATGTCTTGCATGCTGTCTATTGCAGGCATGGTGTAGAGTATCATTATCCCTATTGACAGGAGAGTGATTGCCAGCATTACTACGATTCCTACAACCGATGAAACAGCAAGTTTATTCCCTGACAGGTTCTTTCCCATTTTTTCACTCCACATGTTCATTAATCGATAGTTACATCCATGGCTGCCTTGATGATGTATACATCTATATTTTCGGTATAACTCTTACCTGCTAAAACAGTTTGAGTCGTCTCGTTAATATCTATAGTTGACATCTCCAGACGTTCGTTCAGGAACTTTTCCCATGCTTTAAAGTAATCGCTTGTTACCGTTACATTGACCTGTGATACATTCCGGTAGCTTTCAATGGATCTTCTTCCTGCATCAGCGGTCACACGTACAAGTCCTGATCCAGACACCGAACTGCTGCCTGAAACACTTGCATCGGGTATCACAAGTACATTATTTGCATAGGTAAAACGTGGCTCAGCGACCATAACAGAATCTCCGGATGCGTATTTGGCCCATACGCCACTATTTTCATAACAAATTAAAGTATTCTGGAAATCATTCTCTATATTTCCCATCTGCCTTCCAAAAGATACTGTTTCAGGGGAGCCTGCTGAATTGTTCCATACCTGCATGCTTATATTGATGTAATTATCCTTTGTAACAGAAAGCGAGCCACCGTACATTTTCAGTTCAACTGATTGAGCAGGAGCATTTCCAAATACAACTTTATTCACATTTGGTGCAAGCACCTGAAAACTCTGCTTTATATTATCAGTGTGCTGGGTTTCCTGTATATGTTCTAACATCGGCACACCAGCTACTACGATGATTCCGGTTGCAAGAAGTATAATACTTAAAATGATGCTGTAATCTACCATTTCTGATACTGCATCATCCGATTTCGTAAAATTCATTTTCATGCAACTCCCTCTGTTTTTAATATATTTCTATCATATTTGAGGCCGGATTGTAGTACAACATGAACTCATCTGAGCCACTGAACAATTTTACTGATGCGACTTCAGTTTCATGTACATTGTAGGGTACTTTTACCCGTGTTGCCTCTTTTCCATGGGATTCAAATATGATCTCATTGGTCTGATTCGATAACTCCATCGAGTATTGCTGACCTGCAATCTCATCCGGAAGTGGTAATTTAAAGAAAAAGCTACCTACTTCGCCACCTGCATTTCTGGTAATCTGCACCGCAGTGTCAATATTGGATATCTGCAATGCCATATCGTTACCGTGTATCTCAAACTCATCCCGCATTATGGTTTGTTCTGCCCTGTCCATCATGGTATAGAATGAGCTGATGACAACCATCATAGTTATCACAGTTATTGAGAGGGTCAATATGAAACCCACTGATATGGATACGGCCCTTTCATCATCTTTGAATCGCTGTATCATATGTGTCCCCTCGGTAGTGTAATGGGTATTGTCACATTGATCTCAAGATGGCCGTTCTTGTTCAGTTTCATGGTGCTATTGACGACCTCTACTCTTTCAATGTAGAATGGGTCCCAGTTAACAAGATCTCCTGATATCAGGAAAGTGCCCATGGCCTGACTACCATTTATGAATTTGATGCTGTAAGTCTCCTCAGCAGTCTGGTTATTGAAGAAATACTCGAAGTAACCTCCTTCCAGTTGATTACTGGTGACGTTGAAGTCATAGATAGTAGCACTATCATTGTTGTAGTGTGGTGTATTGCTACTGTCGTAGACAGTTACATTGATATTCCCGCTTGAATTGAAAAGACTGGCTGACCAGATTGTGCTGCCTGACTGATTATTGACTTCTATCACAAACTTGTTTGACTCATTTCCAAGAGTTGATGCATTGAGTCTGGATAGCAGGAAATAATCGGTGTAATTGACTCTTTCAATAACAACCCAGTTGTCGTTCCCGTCTGCGAGTCCATTTTCTGTGAAATAGGTATCCTGCAATACACCAGAGTCAAGAGAGAATATAAAACCTGAAAGCGAATAACTCTCTATCATCTTCTCTGAATATTTCGCCATATAGGCATCAAATGTTGCATTGTCCACTCCTCCATTTGAGTCTGCGTAAGCCTTTTCATAAGCTTCTGTAGTTGTCTGCACAACATTGGAAAAATCAAAGACATTTGTCTCAATACTGGATTCTGAGGCTGTATTGCTTGCATAGACGATGTTGTTAAGCATGACAGTCAGGACTACGATGCCTATGCCGATTATAAAACCGGCAATCAATATCATCTGTCCGGATTCGTTCAGTCTTTTCATGTTAGCACCGTCTTTTTACATTCTCCATAAAGTCATTTTAACGTCAATGAGGTTATAGAAATCCGTACTTGTATCGGCATCTGCTATGCCTGTATATGATTGGAATTGGGAAGAATTTGATATGTCTGAATTAGATAGCAATATCCTTCTGGATACTGTTACAGCGTTATCAGAGGGTTCACCATTGTAGATGTAAGGCAGGGTCATTACGGCTCCTGCATCATTGATCACAGCAAATTCCACATTATGTGCTATACCTTTGGGAACGATCACAGATTTTAGTATTTCAGTTGAACTGCTCGTAAGGGTATTGTTTAGCTCTGAATGATATGCCGTAGAATTCCAGGCATACTCATCTCCATCCCAGTTCAATATGTCTTCTTTGAGACTGGAATTATGTCCTGATTGGGAGTGGTCGAGCACGGTTAGCATATCCTGTGCCAGGGTCTGAAGCTGTGCTTCTATGTGTGCATTTGCCGTTGAGGATGTAAGGGGAGTAAGTGAAGTTGCCTGTACTGTGAAGATTATTATTCCCGTTATTATTATGAGGGCCATTAAGGCTTCAAGTGTGTGTAATTGGGCGCATGAATCTGTTTTAAATACCTGTGTGGTTATTTTCGGGTTCATATTACCACACCCTCACAGATAGAATTCTCTGGGTTTCATTCCCGTTATTTTCATTCCGGACAATGACTATTCTTTTAGTCTGACCTATGTTTCCCTGTGTTGGCAACGGTTTGCCAGAAGAATAAATGAGTGAGTTTGATGCGATGTTCTCTAATGTGATGTTGAAGTCATACCGTAAATAGGAACTACGCATTCCATAGTAATCAATGGTACTTTCATAATTGGTACTTGATTGATAAAAGAAATCATTAACTTTTGTACCATTGAGCAGACTAGGTGTTCGGGGATTTCCAGCACTCATATTCTGCTCTATCAGGTTTGTTGAGATTCTATCGGCTATGAGCGTCACTTCATCCGAGTTAGACTGGAAAGGGGTGAAAAGCCCTGTAGTATATGAAAAAACAAATATGACACTTGTCAGGAAAATAGCGATGCCTATAAGGTAATCTATGTGCATCTGGCCACGGGTATCAATCATAATTCCTCACAATATATACATTAGTTATTATATAAAAGGATAATTGTAAATACATTGTGTTTTCTGCGCATCAGTTTAGAGTAGCTGTAAGGTCATTTCTGCTGACATGAAGATATGTTATACTTCCTGGCATACCGTCATAGTATAATGTGAGGCTGGATTCATCATAATCTACAGGATCTGAATTTCCGGGCTGTATGAGGTTAAAGACTACTGATCCCTCCATTGTTAGGAGTTTCATGTAATGTTGCGTCAAGATGAATAGGGATTCGGGTGCATCATTGCTATAATCAACATCAGGTGTGATACTAATGGATGTATTGTTTCCCCATGAGAATTCTTCGCCATCCTTGGCATCATACTTCATTGTCATTGTTGTGGAAAGTAGGTCTACAGTAGCTGATTGTTCTTCATTTGCGCCACTTACATCAAATTCACCATCTCCTTCCCATGTCTCAATTCCTCCGCCCGGAGCAACATCTTCATAAATAAGGCCTATTTCGAGCTGATCATTCCCACCTTTCTTTGCAAGTGTGTATGTTAATGTCCTTGTTCCTGATGTTGCAGTGATTTGATAGTTACTGGGGTTGAGTCCTTGGGATGCCCTTGCTTCAAGATCAAAAGAGAATTTCCCCATTGGTGTAGAATTGTCCTGATTAACTGAACCTATTTTGAAAGCTGTTTTCAATGTATCTTTTCCCATGGCAGGAATAACTTCCAGTTCAACGATGGCTGTCTGGTTTGCATCATCTGTTTCAGCGCTGGCATATGCAAGTGAATTTGCATAATCTGCCCATGCATTGTAGAACTCACTCTTAATGTAGATCATTACTTTATCGGATGTAAGTGGATTAGTTCTTCTTGAATCTGAGGAAGGGTTTGGATACAATACTGCGGGAAGATTATCGGAGCTTATTGTAATCCTAACATCAGATTTCCCACTGTATACTGCATCTCCTTCTATCTTCATGATGGGAAGTGTCAAAGTTTCACCATTGTAGTGGAATTCCGGCGGAGATATCATTACTGATTTACCATTTGGGTATTTGGACCATACTCCTCCTCCTTCATACCCAATTATCCTGTCATTATTGGTGTAGACGATACTTCCCATGGAAGCATTGAACTCATTCATACTTTCATTGCCGACATAGTCCTCCCATCCTTTCCATCTATATCTTTGCTGTTTGAAACCGTCGTACCATGATGCGTTAATATCCACAGATATAATGACTATCCGGCTTTCTTCATATGATGCGTTATCTCCCTTTACTATTATGTCTCCATCCATCATGGAAAATGATGTTGTCTGGCTAGGGGATTCTCCCAGTGCGACTTTGCTTGTCCTTGAATCGAATACTGTGAAGGCTTGCTCCACTTTCTGGGCATTTGCCATGTCCTGCATTTCATATATGGTAGGAACTCCATAAAGGAAAATCACACTGACAGATGTGATCGTCATTGCAAGTATTATTATCATTCCTACTATGGGTGAAACGGCTTTTTCAGATTCTATGAACTTTTTCAAGAGACAGGCACTCATTATATCACCATTTTTTACTCAACGGTCACACTCATAGGGGATGTTGAAATGAAGACGTCTATATTTGGATTGTAATCTTTTTCTGCACGTACGGTTCTGGAACTCGTATTAACATCCAGTATCTGCATTCCAATTGAATTATCCAGGTACTTTTCCCATGCTTCGTAGTAATCACTTGAGATTGCTATTTCCACTCTTGACACATTTTCGTACATCTCAACTGAAAGCTGACCACCATCTGATACAACACGGATAAGTCCTTCTCCTGCTATTCCTTTAGTACCTGTGATTGTAACCATGGGTATTACCAATGAACTGTCATCATATGCAAAAACAGGTTTTTCCACTGCTACAGCCCTTCCCTGTGGGTATTTAGCCCATGCTCCTGTGTTCTCATAAGCAAAGGATGCGTCCTTGTATTCATTTTCTATCATGCGCAGCTGTCTTTCAAAAGAAACCGTTTCGTTTGAGGAACTCGATTGATTCCATGTGTCCATTGTGACGTTCATGTAGCTGTTACCTGTGACAGAGACCAGGCCGCCATGCAGTTTTAATTCTACAGATTGGGAGGGGGCTTTACCAAACACTATTTTGTTCATGTTGGGGGTAAGGACTGCGAAACTTTGCCGGATATTCTCCTCATGTCCAGATTCTTTCATGTGCTCGATCATGGGATATCCTGCAATACCTATGATGCTAATTGCCAGTAGCATCAGTCCGAGTGTTATTGTGAAGTCTACAACTTCCGATACTGCATCATCGGAATGGAACAACCTTTTTCTTCCTGTAATTTTCATGTGACCTTCCGTATTCTCAGGATATCTCTATGGCATTTGTTCCGGGTGTGTATGTCATCATAAACTCTCCCTTTTGGCTGTACAATGTGGTTGAAAGGACTACTGTATTTTCTGCATAATATGGTACTTTTACTATCGTGTTGTCTCTTTCTTCGGATACGAATACAATGTCTTTGCTACTGTTGTCAAACTCTACAGAATATGGTTTTCCTGCAATCCTGTCCGGAAGGGACAGTTCGTACCTTATTTCATCGACCTCTGATCCTGAATTTGCTGCATTTCCGACCATTGTGTCCATGTTTGCAATACGTACAGCAATATCATTTCCATGTATCTCAAATTCATCACGCATGACCGTTTGCTCTGCCTGGTCCATGAGCGAATAGAATGAGCTGAGTATTGTCACAAGCATGAGGACTGTGATTGAAAAGGTAAGTATGAATCCGATGGTGATGGACACCGCGTTCTCATCATTACTCAGGTTCCGTAGTTTCATATGTTCCTCCCTGGCAAAGATATTGGCAGATTGCGGGTAACGCTCATCTCACTGGATGACATGGTAACTGTAGGATTGACAACACTATGCCTTGCAAATACAAATTCTTCTCCTGATGTCAGGTTTCCTGAAAAGGTGCAGTATCCTACAGTGTTGCTACCATTGAAGATATTTATCGAATAATCAGTTCCTTCTGTATTATCTTCAAAATGGAATACCTTATTAACGTTGTTGATTTCATTACCGGTCACGTTGATAGAAGTGTAATTGGAGGCTGTATATGTTAGTATTGATGACTGGTATGAAACATTGATGTTGATGGTTCCATTGGAGTTGTACAGTTCCATAGACCAGATAGTTTCCGATTCATTATCAATTGTCACTAACAAGCTGTTAGAACTATTTCCTAATTTAGCAGGGTCTGGTATGTCCAATAGGAATACATCAGTGGTATTGACATTACTGATAACTGTCCAGTCATGATTTCCATCCACAAGTCCATTCTGACTGAAGTATGGTTCATATAATGTATTATTCTCAAAGCTAAAGGTCAATCCCGATAGTGCATAATTTTTGGATGCGGTTTCTGAATATTCGTCCAGATACTGCTCAAATTTTGTAGAGTTCAGATTTGTACCTTCTATGGCATATCTGTAAGCATCCTCATAAGCTTCTGATGTCATCTGAACTGTATTTGCCATGTCATAACGTGAAGTGTCAATGCTTGATTCTGAGGCGATGTTACTGGCATATATTACGTTGTTCAACATGATAGTGAGCACTACTATACCTACTCCTACTGCAAATCCTGCTATCAGGAGCAACTGTGCTCTTTCATCAAGTTCTTTTATTCCATCACGTTTCAATGTTCTCACATTCTCCAGAGTGTCATTTTAACATTGACAATGTTGTAAAAATCACTAGTATTGTCTGCATCAGGTATGCCTGTATTTACCATGAATGATGATGTATTTCCGATATCAGGGTCAGACAGGAGTATTTTTTTTGAGACAATTACTGCGTTATCGGATGGGTCGCCATTGTAGATATAAGATCTTGATATTGTGACACCATCATCATTTGTCCACGTAAAATGGACATTATGTGCAATTCCTCTTGGAATTGCGATAAACGAAAATATGTCAGCAAGGGAACTATTTACCAGAGTGGTGTTACTGGAATCTGTCGACCTGTATTCTGTTCCGTTCCATACGAATTCCGTCCCGTTCCAATTCTTCACATCGTTCTTGAGAGCAGAGTCCTGGCCGGAAGAAGTGTAGGATAGTACATTCAGCATATCCTGCCCCATGGTCTGTAACTGGGCTTCAATATGTGCGTTTGCAGTTGATGATGTCAGGGGTGTGAGTGAGGTTGCCTCTACGGCAAACACTATCACTCCTATCATGATCAGTGCTGCCATCATAGCTTCAAGGGTATGCATCTGGGCATGCGTGCTCTCTTTTTCTCCAAATAATCTCCAGATCACATTACCACACCCTGAATGACATTATTGCAACTTCTGTGCTTCCTGTACCTGCATCTTTCAGTAAGACTATTCGTTTTGTCTGGCCTACATTGACACCGGATGGTATTGTCTTACCAGTCATATTGATCATTCCGGTTTCATTCTCTAATGTAACGTTGAGGTCATACCTGAGGTATGATCCTTCCAGGCCAAGCTGATATACGGTATTTTCATAGTTATCATCCAGGTCTTCAAAGAAATCATCAACCTTTGCTGAATTAACCATGTTAGGGACTGTTTCATCGCCTTCATTCAGCACTTTTTCTACAAGGACAGTTGAGGTTCTGTCAGCAACTAATGTAACTTCATCAGAATTAGAATGGAATGGTGTAAATATTCCTGTAGTGTAGTTGAACACAAAAATAACTGCGAACATAAAAACAGTTATGCTGATCAGGTAGTCTATAGTTATCTGGCCTTTGCTATCCATAATGTCCCATTATAATTAGTAGCTAATTATATAAAAAATAATTGTAGAATCTATTTTATATTTCTCTATTTTGTTTCTCATATATGCATTGAAGTCCTGAGCCCAAACAATTAAAAACTGGAAATACATATCATAGTCCCTGATGGATGAGATAAGGATAGTCCACACAGGGGATACCCATCTTGGATACCGGCAGTATCACAGTGATGTGCGCCGGCAGGATTTTCTCAATGCTTTTTCCACTGTTGTAGATGATGCTATTAGTATGAACGTGGATGCCGTGGTGCATGCAGGTGACCTGTTTGATTCCAGGAATCCCACACTTGACGATATTCTTGATGCCATGGGGCTGTTCTCAAGGCTGAAAAGTGCAGGAATCCCGCTTCTTGCAATTGTTGGTAATCATGAGAGCAAGCAGAGTACTCAGTGGCTTGATCTTTACAGCAGCCTTGGTCTTGTGACTCGTCTTGGCACTGAGCCTTACAGGCTTGGTGAGGTTGCATTATATGGTATTGATAGTGTGCCCAGGACAAAGATACCTTTATTCGATTATTCTGTATTTGAAGGCAAAGCAACTGATGCACGGTACAATCTTCTTGCAATGCACCAGCTGGTAAAGCCTTTCGCCTTCGGTGACTGGGATATTAAAGATGTAATTGAATCAATTCCTTTTGATGTTCATGCAGTTCTTCTTGGAGACAATCACAAGAACGAGGTCATAACAGTTAGTGATGCATGGGTTACCTACTGTGGCAGTACTGAAAGGAACAGTACTTCCGAACGTGAACCACGAGCGTATAACATCGTCACTATTGGAGAGGGCGGGATCGAGATAAGCAAACGTGTAATTCCAACACGTGAATTTGTATTCATACCTGTCACGCTCACAGAAGCTCCGAATGCTCACGATGATGTATTTTCCACAGTAATGGAATATGATATTGCTCAGAAAGTTGTCTTCGTAGAGATTTCGGGTGACGTTAAAGCAAAGCTGGATTTCAGTGAAATAGAGAAGTTCCTTCTGGCAAGAGGTGCACTGGTGCCGGGGATAAAAGACCTTCGTACAGGGGTCGATACACTGGATGATGCTTCTTTGAAAGTATCTTTTTCCGACCCGGATGATGTTGTCAAGGAAGAGATCAAAAAAATGGATCTTACAGCTGGCGGCTTGCTTCTTGATGATATAATACGGGATCCACAGATTGTGAAGACAAAAGTGGATGATGAAGCTGAAACCAAATTAGGGCAGTTGCTTGAAAAGATTGATTTTACTGAATCTGTTCCTAGTGATATTCCCTATGTTCTCTCTGCAGATGTACAAGAAGTTGAGACATTTCAGTTAGCTGAAGTAAATATCATGGCAGATATGGAAGAATCAAAAGAAGACACATTAAACAAGAACTTAGTAAGTGAAGTGCCAAAGACCGTTGTTTCTGAAATGGCAGATGTTGTTGTTGAAAATATAACTGGCAAAGATACTGCTGAAATGTCTGTGGCAGAAGATGCGAAAGTCAACGCTGAAATTCCTTCAGAAATCAAAAAGGATGAAAAAGAGTCAGAGAGTAAGGATAAAAAGACTCAGGACTCTGTAAAACCCCGCCAGTACAATCTGGGTGATTACCTGTGATGTTAAAACGACTGAAAGTTGATAATATCAGAAGCTATGAGCAGCTTGATCTTTCATTTAAGAGCGGTGTTACAGTTGTTTCAGGTGTTAATGGCAGTGGCAAGTCCAGTCTTCTTGAAGCATGTTTTACAGGACTTTTCGGAAGCAAGACGCTGGATAGGGATTTTGTACTTTCCGATATCATTACCAAAGGTGCTTCAAAGGCATCTATCTCACTTGAATTCGAGCAGAGCGGTCATAATTATTCTGTGGAACAATCTTTCCGGAATGACCCGGAAAAAGGGCGCGCTTCCAATACTAAATCTGTCTTTATGAAGGACGGGGAAATAATATTCGATCAGGCAACACGAACCTACGAAGCAGTAACATCTCTTCTGAATATGGATGAAGAGGCTTACCGGAACTGTGTTTACATACGTCAGGGTGAAATTGATGTCCTGATAAATTCCAAGCCAAAGGACCGCCAGAAAATGATAGATGGTCTTCTGCAGCTCGGTAAACTGGAAGAGTACCGGGAACGAGCTTCAAGTGCCAGAGTAGGTGTAGGGCGTCATCAGAGGGATAACGAAAGGCGTAGTAAAGAAGTTGCCAGTGAAATCAAGCTCATCGAGGATACTGATCCGGCTGGAAGGCTGTCAGCTCTCAGGACAAGGTCCGGGGAAATTGATGCTGAAGTTTCCTCTCTGAATGAAAAGAGGGACCGGACACGTTCTCTCATAGATGATGTTACAAAAAAGATATCTGAATTAAACGAACTTTCCGTCAGGAAAGGATCTGTGCAGCAACAGATAAAGGACCTGACTGACAGAAAATCACAATCATACGTTTCTATAGATTCTCTTTCAAAGAACATACATACCCACAAAGACCTTCTTGAATCAAAACAGGTCAGAGTATCCGAAATAGGGTCACAGTTAAAAGCCGATTCAAAAGATGTTGAGTCTCTGGTTGCGAAGCTGGATGGAGAAGAGCGTTCTTTGAGGGACTCGCTGAGCGATCTGAAAAGTAAAAGGGCAGTTTATGAAAAGGACCTCCTTAACATGGGTCAGTCTGTGAAAGATCTGGAGAAACAGGCAAAATCCATTGAATATGCGGCGAAGGATGTCGAATCCAAAATAAAAAGTGTTCTTTCTGAGATTGGAACTCACAAGGTCCGCATTGAAGAACTTGAAGGTGAACACAAGAATATCGTATCTAAGATAGTGTCTCTGGGTTTCAGTCTTGAAAAACTTGAAAACATTGATGAAGTTCTCGACCTTGTTAATGACCAGCAGAAGAGATTCCATGGCAGGGATGCTGAGCTGAAGGTGAAAATTTCCGAAATCAAGACCCGGCTGGAACGCTCAAAACAGCTACTGGAAGCCGGTAAGTGCCCTACATGCGGTCAGGATCTGAAAGGTTCCTGTGTAGAAGAATCAACCGCTTCTGATAATGAAACAGTAAAGAAATTGGAAACTGAATTATCCGAACTCAAGGTCAAACAGACTGAAGCCGAAGGCAGGGTGAATAAGGTCAGGTTAGCCCGTGGTTGTAAATCAGAGATCGATACTGTTGTAAGGGGTATTGATTCTGCAAAAGAGGCTATTGAGAGGGATAATAAGAGAATTGAAGAGTATGGCCTGCGCTTAAAGGAAGATGAACTGAAGATCAAGGAACTGTTGTCCGGTAAAGAGTCTCTGGAGAAGTCCCTTGATGAGACAAAAGCAAAGGTCATGCAGATAAGGCAGGATGAAGAATCTGTCCTGAAAGAACATTCAAAGTTCCTTGAAAGTCTTGGTCTTGCCCGGGAAATGCAGAAGATACTGGGTGAGTTTGAAAAGATCAATTCAGAAATAAGGCAGATGAATGACAAAATAAAAAGCATTCAGGAAATGGTTTTGCTCTTTGACGGACAGATTGGTGAGAAGAAAGAATCCCTGAAGGAAATTGAGGATAAAATAGGCAAGTTCAATAAAACAGAACTTGAATCCCTTAACAGGGACTATGGTTTTGCATTTGGAAAGATCAATTCGGAAATTGACCGGCTGAAGCTTGAAAAAGATGATGTCATGAAGAAGGCCGGAATGGCTGAAAATGACAGGGTGCGGCTTTCAGACCTTAAGAAGAATCTCAATGTTCTGAAGAATAGGGCTGAGTATCTCAATGCCGTTTACTCTGATGCTGAGAACCTTGAGAGCATGTATATGCGCATACGCGCACAACTGCGTTCCAGTAACATACAGACACTTGACCGGCTGATCAACGAGATATTCTCTTTTATGTATTCCAATAATGCATACTCTCATGTGATGCTGGATGCTGATTACAATCTGACAGTGTTTGAAAAGGATGGCACTGCCCTTGAACCAAAGCTCCTAAGTGGTGGAGAACGTGCTTTGTTTAATCTTGTACTTCGCTGCGCCATATACCGCCTGCTTTCACTGGGCACATCATCTCATGATGGTGCAGGGCTTCCGCCTCTTATCATGGATGAACCGACAGTGTTCCTTGACAGGGGACATGTGCATCAGTTGATAAAGCTCATAGATATGATGCGGGATATAGGGGTTGCACAAATTCTCATAGTTTCTCATGACGAATCACTTATTGACTCGGCTGATCATGTATTTGCTGTAGAGAAGGACCCTGTCACCAATAATTCGGCAATATATGCAAGATGAGTTGAAGTGAATACTTATTTAATACTTGAAAAAAATACATCTAGCGACCATAAGATATATTATACTTTTACTCATATATTAAAGTGGTATTGTCGTATAGCAGCGATGAGGGACTGAATGGATTTGCGAGGCTTTTCATGAATACTGAAAACAGGGACTTTGTGATTGAACGCCTTGAGCGGCAGCTCAAGGAAAAAGAAACAGAATTAGATGATATCAAGAATAATCTCCGTGAATCTATATTACGGGAGATTAGAAGTGACCTTAAGAACGATCTTGATTTCAATAATCGAATTGCGCAACTCGAACGTAAAGTTCAGACTCTTAGCAGCAATCTTAATGGTGTCATGGATGAACTCCTTGATCAAAAGTCAATGATCCGTTCCATGAAGGAGGTACCTGTTCCCCGCGAAAATAAAGTGGAGCAGAAATCTTCAGTTGAACCTGTAAAGGAATCAGCAGTTCCAACAGCAACTCCTAAAGTTTACAGACCAGAACCTAAACCGGTCGCACCTTCAGTAACTACCTCACAACCAAAGCCCGTATCCCCATTATCAGCGATTCCTTCATCGCCTTCTCCTTCTTTTCGTTCAGTTTCGGCTGAAACGTCACCTTCAGCAAAACCATTCAACACAAAGGTTTCGATCAGGTCTGATGAATCAGAGCCTTCATCGGGAAATGTTCAGCCCGCCTCGTCTCCAAATCTGCGTTTCAATGTAAGGGAAGTTCCTTCTGTAAAGCAACCTGAAATGCCTGAACCCGACCGCAGGTCTGAATACATCATCGCAGAAACAGATGATGAGCGCAAACTTCGGATTGACAGGACCTCACGCCAGGATAGGGATTCCTGTAAATATATTGTTGCAGAGGAAGGTGAATCCTCATGCGAAGAACAAACAGAAGCCGTATCCTCTAAATATGAGACAATTGAGGCGCGCGAAGATGAAGATGCTGTCGTGATAGTTACACGAAGAAAATAATCATTTTTATAAAAACAGAGGAATCGCGTGCATATAAAGGAACTTGAGTTTATAAACTTCAAATCCTTCGGGAAAAAGGTAAAAATACCTTTTTTTGATGGTTTTACCACAATTTCGGGTCCAAACGGCAGTGGTAAATCGAATATCATAGATGGTATTCTCTTTGTGCTGGGATTATCAAGTTCCAGGACTATGAGGGCTGAAAAGCTTACTGATCTTATATACAATGGCGAAAGCTCGAAGAAGCCAGATTTTGCACAGGTGACGATTCGTTTCGATAATACTGATCGTGAAATGCCATATGATGCAGACGAGATCACAATCACAAGGAAGATTCGTGAGACCGATTCCGGATATTACAGTTATTTCTATTTCAACGGGAAAGCCGCAAGTCTTACGGATGTCCATAACTATCTTGCAAAAGCCCGGGTTACTCCTGAAGGTTATAATGTTGTGATGCAGGGTGACGTTACACGCATCATCAATATGACTCCTACCGAGAGACGTAAGATCATCGATGAGATCGCCGGTGTTGCTGAGTTTGACAGTAAAAGGGACAGGGCACTGAGTGAGCTTGAGATCGTACGAGAGCGGGTTGAAAGAGTAGATATAATCATCGATGAGGTTGGCCAGCAACTTGAGAAACTCAAAACAGAGCGTGACCAGGCCCTGAAATATCAATCTCTCAAAGAAGAAAAAATGAAATTCGAGGGCTTTGTCCTGCTTGCAAAGCTCAAGGATGCTAAGGTAGAACTGTCGTCTGTTGCTGATGATATCCTGGCCAAGGATGATGTTCTTGGAAAACTGGAACTTGACCTTGATGCCAAAAGGCTTAGTGTGGAGAAGCTTGAACAGGATCTTGAGGAAATGACCCTGAACATCCAGAGAATGGGTGAAGATGAGCAGATCCAGATAAAAAAGGATATCGAAGGTATCAGGGGTGAAGTTTCAAGGTGTGTTGACACCATTGAACTTTCTGAAAAGGAAATGGAGGATGTCGAATCAAGGCGAAGGAAGATCTTTGTTGAGATCGATGAGATAAAAGGTAAGCTTGAAGGGCTGGATTCCAATATCTCAGAAGAATCAATGAGAAAGGAAAGCATCCTGTCCGAAATGTCCGAGCGCAAGACTGAGCGCATGCTTCTCCAGAGTAAGATCGCAGATGTCGATGCCAAATTTGCCCAGACAAGGGACGAGCTCAGTACTCTTAAGTCTAAACTTGAGACATTGAAGAATGAGAAAAATGAGCTGATGCGTCAGGAAGACCGCTTGCTTGATTCTCTGAGGCGAAAGTCTGCGGAAGTCCGTGATATCGAGAGTGAGATCGCAGATGCCAAATCAAAATCGGAATCCTCTGGAAGTGACACACTTTCTGTTCAATATGATATAGAGAAGCTCAATGAGAAGATAGATGTTCTTACCAAGGATATTGACGACCTTGAGCTCAACCGTTCCCAGTTAAAGGTCATAGTAAAGGAAATTGAAGACGAGCTTCGCAAGTATGAGAATGATTATGCCAGGATAGAGGTCCGTGTTCGTGCGGCAGAGGACCACAGCAAGTATTCCAAATCAGTGGACATGGTGATGAATGAGAAAAAACACCATGGCTTACCAGGCATATATGGTACTATAGCAGAACTCGGCAGTGTTGACCAGAAATATTCCAATGCCCTTGGAATTGCCGCTGGTGGACGTATGCAGGCAGTTGTTGTCGAAAATGATGAAGATGCTGCCCGGGCAATAGCTTTCCTCAAACAAAGAAGAGGTGGCAGGGCTACATTCCTTCCATTGAACAAAATGGAAGCCCGCAGGCCGTACAAAGACCTTTCTGACAGGGACGGTGTGGTGGGCTATGCCATCGACCTTATAGATTTTGATAAGAAATTCGAAGCTGCTTTCTGGTATGTGTTCAGGGACACTCTCATTGTGGATACCCTGACAAATGCACGTCGTCTTATGGGTGGTCTGCGGATGGTCACTCTTGAAGGTGAGGTCATTGAAAAGAGCGGTGCAATGGTGGGCGGTTCCCAGCAGCAGAATACTGGTCTTTCGTTCGCTGCTTCTGAGAAAGATAAGCTTGTAAAGATTGCTGAAAAGATAACCGAGTATGATTCCAGACGCAGCAATGCTATCAAGAAGCTGGATCAGGTAGAAGGGCATCTCTCTCAGGTCAACCGTGAGATTCATGAGCACGATAAGGAGATCTCCAAGAAGCAGATGCAGTTTGAAGAGATATCAGGTAGGAGTGAACGTCTTACCCAGTTAATTGAAGCAAAAGCTCAGGAACTTGCAGAGATAGAAGAGTCACGCAAGGTGCTCAGGGATGAGATGGACCAGACAGTTGTCCAGAAGCAGGAAAAGGAAGAACTTGTCCAGTCACTTGAAAAGGATATAGAGGTACTGGAAAAGAAACTAGAAGGTTCTGAAGTTCCGGAACTTAACAGGCAGGCAGAACAGCTTGATGAAGAGATCAGGCGTCTGGATGGCCGTGTTCGTGACATTGATTCCACACTGAATGCGCTTAATCTTGATCGCAATTACGCGTCTTCAAAGATCGAGGAAAACAGGGAACTTATCAAATCAATGGATGAGAAGAAAGCCACACATAAGCAACGTGTGGCCGATCTCAGGGTCAAGATAACTGAACTTGAGGCATCTCTCCTTGAAAAACAGCAGCGTGAAACAGAGCTTGCTGAAAAATTAAAGGAACTGCAATTGGAACGTGCCCAACTGCATGAAGAACATGTTTCTGTTAAGAAAGAGTTTGAGAAGATAAGGCTCAGGTTCGATGAAGGCAATCGCCAGATGATGGCCCTGAAAGCCACAAAGGATGCTCTTGAGGAGCAGGTTGTTGAACTTGCAGAAGAGATCCAGAGGCGTGGAATCGAGGAATCTGAAGAAGTTCCTAATTATGAAACCGTACGCACAAGGATAGGTTCTATCGAGAAGGCAATGGAGCGTCTTGAACCTGTTAACATGCGTGCAATAGATGAATATGACGAGGTTGAGGCAAGGCTCGATGAACTTGTTACAAGGCGTGACACTCTGTCCTCGGAAAGGGAGCAGATACTTGAGCGCATAACACAATATGAGCAGCTCAAAAAAGATACTTTCATGGAAACCTATGATGGTATAAACGGGCCTTTCAAGGAAATATTCAATGAACTTTCTGATGGTATCGGTGAGCTGGTTCTCGATAATTATGACGATCCTTTTGCAGGTGGCATGACACTGAAGGCACAGCCAAAAGAAAAGACCCTGCAGCGTCTGGAAGCCATGTCCGGTGGTGAGAAGAGTCTTACTGCCCTTTCATTTGTTTTCGCTATCCAGCAGTACAGGCCTGCACCTTTCTATGCATTCGATGAGATTGACATGTTCCTTGATGGATCCAATGCCGGAAAGGTTGCGCAGAGAGTTAAAACGGCAGTTGCCAATGCACAGTTCATAGTTGTCTCTCTCAGAAAACCGATGATAGAGGCTGCTGAGCGTACAATTGGAGTTGCAATGCAGGAAAATAATATTACAAGTATTACGGGTGTGAAATTACGTTGAACGAAATGGCAGAAGACATAGAAATGGTCCAGGCACCGGATATTGCGCTGAAAGCTAATGTTTCGTTACCGTATACTATTGATTCAGCATTTGTTGACACTTTAAGGGGGCTTGGTGTTGATGAATCCCATCTGGAGTTCACGGAAGACGTACTTAGTGAACCTGTGGAAATTCTCATGAATCTTGCAAAGGACGGTGCGATCAACCCGTGGGATATAGACCTTGTCAATGTGACTGATATGTTCCTTGAGCGTATCGAAGTGATGCAGATGATGGATCTTCGCATCTCCGGCAGGACACTTCTCTATGCGGCGATTCTACTCCGTATGAAATCCACTGGAATCGTCTTGGAAGAAGAGGTGGATGACTGTTTTGAAATGATGGATGATGAACTGGATTTCTATGAGGTTGACGAATATCCAGTTCCAAAACTCCCAATCCGGCGCAGGGCTACACGTCCGGTTACACTTCATGAGCTTATTGTTGAGTTGCGCAAAGCCGAGAAGGTTGAAACACGCAGGAAAGATCGCAGTGTTTACCGTAAACTGGAAGAACGGTCTTTAGTGACGACAGATGATGTTCTGGGAATCGCTCACGAGGAAGACATACTAGGGCGTGTCAGGGACATGGCCGCAATGTTAAAGGAATGCTTTAATGAGCATGAATTTGTCCCGCTTTCTGACCTGATGACCGATGATAGGTCTGAGAACATTATGACTTATGTTTCGTTGCTATTTCTTGCAACTGAAAAACAGGTATGGTTGACTCAGGAAGAGCTATTTGGGGAATTGTATGTTTATCCTGCCAGAACTGCTTATGAGGCTGTTTAAGGGGTGTGTTTACAGTTATGAGTGACCGGGAAGTTATGGAGGCAGCCCTTTTTGCTGCCGGAGGGGCACTTGATGCATTAACCCTCGGAAAACTGCTAGGCAAGCCAAAAAAACATGTTATTTCTGTTGCGCTTGATCTTTTAAAGGAATACTCTTCCAGAGAAACGGGTATTGAGATAATAGATCTTGGTGAACGTTATGTTATGCAGGTGAAGCCAAAATATACTGATGTGGTGAGGCCACTTGCTCCAAAGGAACTGAGTGCGCCCATGTTGCGTACACTTTCAATGATAGCATATCATCAGCCACTTATCCAGTCAGACCTTGTGGACATGAGGGGTAATTCTGCTTATGACCACATAAGGGAACTGAAGGACCGGGGGTTTGTTGAAGCTGTGCCACACGGAAGAACAAAACTGCTTCGTACTACTTCCCTGTTTGCGGATTATTTCGGTCTTGAATCCGATGACCCTGACCTGGTGAAGAAGAAGATAGTTGAACTTTCCCGTCTTCAAAGCGGGCAGAGTGGTCTTAACAAGTGGCTTGGAAGGAGATTTGTTGGTGTTACTCCTATGTATGAGTCCCTTATGGGGATGTGTGGTATCAGGGACTACAAGGTCATCAATGCATATGATCCGACCGAGGAGGAGCTGGATGAGCTTGAAGATGTGTATAAACTTGTTATCTCCAAAGGCTACCTTGAAAAAGTCAGTAAATACTATGACGGGGAAATAATTGAGGTGAGTTCTACAACGTTTGATGATCTTATTGATTCTATCAGACTTCTTGAGAACGTAGCTGATACTGAGAGGTCCGAATCAAGTATTGAGGCAATAAATGATCTCAAGGGGCGCTATGTGTCGAAGGCCCTTGTCATCAGTAAGAAAGTCCAGCCTGCTACCGAGATGGTTGCGCGCATCGTCAGTGACCTGCGTCTGGGTGTATCATCTACGGGAATTATGATAGCTCCTGATTATGGAAGATCAACTGAAGGTGTTGAAGTTTCTGAAGGCGCTGACATTCTTATACCTACTCATAAGGCTATGGATGGTGACTTGCTGGAAAGGGTTTGCAATAAGTATGAAGCTGTTATAAACGGACTTAAGAAGTTTGAAGACAGCTGAAAATAAGCTGTTTTATTGAAAAATGCTTCAAAAAAGTGAAATTTTATGATTTCTTTAAATACTTATATAAACTAGAGGGTATAACTTTATATATTGAATTGTTGAATATAACCAACCCGCTTTAAATGCTTTTAATATGAGGATTATACTATGTCAGATTATAACATCAAAATTGAAAATGTGGTTGCATCTACCAAGCTTGCAGAGGAGTTCGACCTTACAAAGATAGAAGCTGAGTTTGAGGGTGCGGAATATAACAAACAGAAATTCCCTGGTCTTGTTTACCGTGTAACTGATCCTAAAGCCGCATTTCTGGTGTTCACTTCCGGTAAGGTAGTCTGTACCGGCGCAAAGAATGTAGCTGATGTTCATACTGTCATAGGCAACATGGCAAAGAAGCTCAATGGTATTGGAATAAAGACCATAGAGGACCCTGAGATAACTGTTCAGAATATTGTAGCTTCTGCAGATCTTAAGGCAGTACTGAACCTTAATGCAATTGCTATTGGTCTTGGTCTTGAGAACATTGAATACGAACCGGAGCAGTTCCCTGGTCTTGTTTACCGTATAGACGATCCTAAGGTCGTTGTGCTTATTTTCAGTTCAGGAAAGCTTGTGGTCACTGGCGGTAAATCCCCTGAGAACTGTGAGCAGGGTGTTGAGGTCGTAAGACAGCAGCTTGACAGCATGGGTCTGCTTTAAGGCCTATTATTTCTTTTTTCTAGAAATGACAAACGAGAATGTCTGCATTTTGTTGCCTACTCTTAACGAAGAGGCTACCATAGGCCCGGTTATCAGGGACTTCCGCTCAGAAGGCTTTGATAACATACTTGTTATAGATGGCAACAGCAAGGACAGGACCCGCGAGATAGCGGAAGCCGAAGGTGCCCGGGTCATAGTCCAGACCGGAAAAGGAAAGGGACAGGCTATTAAGCAGGCGTTTGATTTTATCGAGGAAGACTATATCGTAATGGCAGATGGTGACGGTACCAATCTGGCCAAAGATGTGCATGTGGTCCTTGCTCCAGTTCTTGAAGGGAAAGCAGACCATGTTATGGGCAACAGGCTTGTGGACTATGAAAAAGGAGCATTTACCAGGCTTAATCTTATAGGAAACAAAATAATCAACAAGCTTTTCGGTCTGGCCTACGGCGTATGGCTCGATGATATTCTCACAGGATACAGGGCTTTCAACAGGAAGGCTATCAAATCATTTGAATTGAAAAAATTAGGATTTGAGATTGAATCCGAGATAACCATTGAGAGTGTAAAGAAAGACCTGAGGATAGTTGAAGTTCCAACCACCTATCTGGCAAGACATTCGGAAGGCGCCACAAAGTTAAATCCTCTAAAGGATGGTTTCAGGATAGGCTCTACCATTTACAAAATGGCGAAGATGCATAACCCTATGTTCTATTTTGGTATAATTGGCGGATCTTTAATTTTGTCAGGATTGATCACTGGCACTTATGTTGTTATCGAATGGTTCCATGGGGTAACACGTATCCCAATGACCATTCTCACGACTTTGCTTATCATCGCAGGTTTCCAGATGTTCGTTTTTGGAATGCTGAGTGATCTTGTAGTTTCCCTTCATAGGGAAAACATGCGTATGCTCAGGAAGCTCAGTGAAGAGAAAAAAGAGTGATCCTATATTTTCACTTTTCCTTTACCAGTAATATTGAATCATTTTTGTTGTTCCATAAGACAAATTTAGTTGTACTCCATATATGGTGTCCAATTTGGGTATGAATGTATCTATTTTATTTATGGAGTCCACTCTATCTGTTTTTTATTTGAATGTATTGGATATTCATCCACCGGGATTCAATCTAAAATAACACCTATAAAGTTAACTTGACTTTATCTAAAGTTAATTTTTCGACAAATATTATATACGATTTGGTTCTTGTATGGTACATCAAAGCTTGAGGTTCAATAATGACAATAGTAACAGATGCAAAAAATGGTAAGATCACAGAAGAGATGAAGATTGTCGCCAAGGACGAAGGTAAAGACCCTGAATTCATAAGACGTGGAATTGCTTCCGGAAGGATCGTCATCCCAATGACCCCATACAGGGATATCAGGGTATGTGGTATTGGTGAAGGTCTCAGGACAAAAGTCAACTCTTCCATCGGTTCATCCTCAGATATCATTGATGAAGAGGCTGAGGTCGCAAAGGCAAAGGCAGCAGAGGCAGCAGGTGCAGACACACTCATGGAGCTCGGAACCGGCGGAGACTTCCTTGGTATCAGGAAAAAGGTATGTGACGCAGTTTCACTTTCAGTAGGTTCAGTACCACTCTACCAGGCATTCATCACAGCAGCAAAGAGAGACGGTTCCATTGTCCACATGACAGAGGACGACCTCTGGTATGCAACCGAGGAACAGGCAAAGCTCGGTACAAACTTCATGGCTATCCACACAGGTATCAACAACATTGTCCTTGACAGGTTGAAGGCACACGGCAGATACGGTGGTCTCTGTTCCCGTGGTGGTGCATTCATGAGCACATGGATGCTTCACAACGAGAAGGAAAACCCACTTTACCAGGACTTCGATTATCTCTGTGAGATCCTCAAGGAGCACGAAGTTACCCTTTCAACAGGTAACGGAATGCGCGCAGGTGCAATAGCTGATGCAACCGACAGGGCACAGGTTCAGGAACTCATCATCAACTCCGAATGCGCACAGAAAGCACACGACAAATACGACCTTCAGGTAATCGTTGAGGGACCAGGTCACGTACCACTGGACCAGGTAGAAACAAATGTCAAGCTCATGAAAGCAATGAGTGATGGAAAACCATTCTACATGCTCGGTCCTCTTGTATCCGACATCGGCGCAGGTCGCGACCACATCGTAACAGCTATCGGTGCAGCAGCATCCGCAGCAGCAGGCTGTGACTTCCTCTGTAATGTAACACCTGCAGAACACCTTGCACTTCCAAACCTCCAGGACATCATTGAAGGTGTCAAGACCGCTAAGATCGCAGCTCACGTCGGTGACACTGTCAAGTACCCAGAAACCCGTGAATGGGACCTTGCAATGGGCAGGGCACGTGCAAAACTCGACTGGAAGGAGATGTACAAGCTGGCACTCGACCCAGAGCTTGCAAAGAGCATCAGGGACAGCAGAGCACCAGGCGATGAAGACGCATGTACCATGTGCGGTGACTTCTGCGCACTCAAGATCGTAAACCAGAACTACGATCTTTGCAAGTAATGCCTATGGCATTACTTCATTCCTTTTATTTTTCTTCAATTATCTCAGTTTTAGTTTCTCTGTTTTATTTGATACAAGGTTCTGGTCTTTTTTAATTAAACTGTAAGCAGTGAATATTATTTTTGAACACCCCTAATCGTATGTATTTACCTCATTGACTACGTTCTATATTATTGTTCAAATTAGTGTCAGCAAGATAATACTTTAATAATTATACCTCACAGTATACTATGGGGGTATTGTATGATCAATAATACACATAGGGTTCCTTGTGCACTTATAAATGCTGAAAAGCTTTTTAGGCAGGGAGATGTGGTAGCATGAACGGAGCATACACTAATGGAGTGAATAATATGGTGTCTGGCAGTCTTCCTCTCCGTAAATTCCTGGCACCTGAGATTATCTTAGGTGATGGTTCCCGAAGTCTCATAGCTCAATACGTTCTCAGTCTGTCTGGCAGGAATGTGTTTTTAGTCAGCGATCCTGGCATCTTTAAAGCAGGTTGGGCTGAGGAAGTAGAGGATAATCTGAAGAATGCAGGTCTGGATGTTGTCATCTATGACGATGTATCTCCAAATCCACGATCAACTGAGGTCATGCGAGGAGCGGAACTTTATGCGGAGAATGGTTGTGATCTTATCGTAGCCGTGGGTGGCGGTAGTTCTATGGACTGTGGCAAGGCGATAGGTGCGGTAGCATCTAACCGGTGCAGCGTTCTGGAGCTGGAAGGGGTAGACGAGGTGGCTCTGCCTGCTTCTCCTATAATATGTATTCCTACGACAGCCGGTTCCTCTGCCGATGTATCCCAATTTGCTATAATCACTGATGAGCAGAAAAAACGCAAGTTCGCTATAATTAGCAAGACCATGCTGCCAGACATTACACTCATAGATCCTGAGACTACTGTTACCATGAGTCCCGAACTGACCGCATCTACGGGTATGGATGCTCTCTGTCATGCTTTTGAATCTTATGTTTCGAATGCATCCTCTGTCATGACCGACATGTTTGCTTTAGAGGCCACTAAACTATTGGTGGAATATCTGCCCAAAGCATATACTGACCCTGATGACATCATGTTCAGGAACAAGGTCATGCTGGGAAGCATGTATGCTGGCCTGGCATTTTCCAACGCCAGTCTGGGGTTAGTGCATGCCATGGCGCATAGTCTGGGGGGTTACCTGGATTCTCCTCACGGCGAATGTAACGCGCAGCTTCTGGAACATGTCGTTGCCTTTAATTATTCGCGGGCACCGGACAAATACCGGATCCTTGAGGGTATTATGTATGAAAAGACGCCGCAAAAGAAAAGCGGACCTGATGACCTGATACACGAGTTGCGAAATATGACCGACCAGATGGGGATAAAGCCTGGCTTATCAAATATGGGGGTAAAAGAGAAGGACATTAAGTATCTCAGCGAGAATGCATTCCTGGACCCCTGTCTTGCTACTAACCCTCGTCCTGCTACAATAGAAGACATAGAGGGACTTTACCATGGTGCACTCTGAAGATGACAACAGGCTGAGTGATCTTCGGAAGAAGATTATCGGATTGGGTGAAACCTCACATCGCAAGAGCTATTATCCTCAACTAAAGGGACAGATAAATGAGCTTAACCTGGCCATGCGTGCATTACAGGAAAGTGAGAAGAAGTACCGCACCCTGGTAGAGAATGTCAATATCGGTATTGTCAGGAGTGAGCCATGGGAGGGCGGCCATATAATTCAGGTGAATCCGGCATTTTGCAAAATGCTGGGGTTCAATGATGAAAAAGAACTCCTGGATATATCTGCGGCAGACCTATACCTTTATCCTGAAGACCGGCTTGAGTTATTGGGTGAGCTGAGGCAGACTGGCAAGATCAAGGACCGTAAGATAGTGTTCAAGGTTAGGGATGGAACCACAATTCTATGTTCTATCACTCTTTCAACAGAGTATGATCCTAATGGTAACATGATTCTCATGGACGGTGTGGTTGAAGACATAACTGAGAAAGAGAGGAGGTCTGAAGCCCTCAAGCAGGCTAATAACAAACTTAGTCTCCTTAACTCCATCACCCGCCATGATATAATCAATCAGGTAATGCTCCTGGAAGGATATCTGTATCTGGTGATGGAGCAGATAAAGGATCCTGAAGAACTCAGGCTGCTGCAGAGGATGGAGGCGAACGTGATGTCCATTGAAAGGCATATTATGTTCGCCACAGATTATCAGGAAATCGGCATTCAGGCTCCACAGTGGGTCAATCTCCTGGATGCACTGACCAGTGCTATGGTTCCTGTGGATAAAGCATTAATAAATATCCGAATAGATGTAGGGGATTATTTGATATTCAGTGATCCGATGATAGGAAAAGTGTTCTATAATCTGGTTAATAATGTGATCAAGCACAGCGAGGCCACAAACCTCACTATCACTACAGAGGAAGAAGAAAATCAATTATTGGTGGTATTTCAGGATGACGGTATTGGGATCATGGATAAGAGCAAATTGTTCAAAAAAGGTGGTTCCAGTTCTGGCTACGGACTTTTCCTTTCAAAAGAGATCCTGTCTATAACCGGTATTGGAATCAGGGAAACTGGTATGTCAGGCAAAGGGGCCAGATTCGAGCTGGTTTTCTCTCAGGGACAGTTCAAAACTCCGGTCTGATATCTCAAATATGGTTTAATCGGAGTCTCCAGAGTATTGTATTTATATTGAAACTTACAAAAATCATATTATGGCAGTAATCACTCTTACAACAGATTTCGGTTCTCTCTACCCTGCCTCCATGAAAGGCGTTATGCTTGGTATCGATCCGGATGTAACAATAGTCGATATCACTCATTCGATACCACCTATGGATATCAGGGCGGGTGCATTTGCGTTGTACTCTGCTGTTACCTATTTTCCACCTGGGACCATCCATGTCGCTGTGATCGATCCTGGTGTGGGCACAGAAAGAAAAGCTATAGTCGTGCGCTCAGGGGAGCATTATTTCATAGGTCCGGATAATGGTGTTCTTATTCCTGCCGCATCTTTACTTGGGGATATAGAGGTATTTGAAATTAAGAATCAGGACATTCTGGGCGATGTTTCTTCAACTTTCCAGGGCAGAGATATTTTTGCCCCGGTAGCTGCGCATATCTCGCGGGGCATGGATCTGGAGGATATCGGCAATAGTACGGATGAATATATTGACCTTGACTTCTCAGGTTATGTGATAGAAAAGGACTTCATTGAGGCAAAAGTGATATACGTCGATAAGTTTGGTAACATAGTTACTAATATTCCCCAAGAGCAGATCGTTAAAGATGTGCTTAAGGGAACTGTTCTTTCAATTGCAGGAAGACAGATGCCTTTTTTGAGAACTTATGGAGAGGTTCCAAAAGGCAGGATGTTGTCTCTCATAGGAAGTCACGGTTTTTTCGAGATAGCAGTAAATCAGGGTAGTGCCTCTAAATTGCTACATTTGAACAACGGGAATGAAATAAGGATAGGAATTATGAGTAGCCAATAATTCCCACTATAATTATTGATTTTCATTTCCTTTTTACAAAATACAGGCACATTATTGCAAATACAAGAGGTATGATCGTATTCTGTCCGGATTGCTGACTCTGAGTCGTCTCCTCATTGGCTGTAGAAGTCTCGACATCACCAATGATCACTTTTGCATTGTTAATGGTCACCGGCAGGCTGGCTCCAGTAGAATTAGTTATGATCACGTTCTTCATTTCTATATATGTGATTCCTGCTACTCCTTTTGAGCTGAGGGTGATGGTTGCAAAATTACCCGGGGCAAGAAGCATGTCATCTCCCATTATAACAGAATATATGCCGCTAACAGTGCCAAGCTCATTATCAATATTCCCTCTTGAGAATATTGTATTCATTCCTCCCTGCTTGAAAAAATCTCCTTCAGTTATGGATGCTATGTTAACAAGTGAAGGGTCATATGAGAGTTCAAGCTCTGCCCCGGATACGTTGGTATCGGTTTCTATCGTAATTGCGAGTGTGAATTCCTCGTTCTCTTGAACACTTAGCTGGGCTGGTGAAAACCCAATAACTGTCTCAGCACTTGCAAGCCCTGTTAAGAATAGGGCGATTAATGTGAATAAAAAAATAGTTGTAAATACACTACAATTTCTCTTATCTGACACGTTACCACCTTTTATTAGTATTATTATAATATAGTAGTAATATATTAAATGTATAGCCTGCCAATTTCATTCTGGCAGACGTTACATCCATTCGTAATGTTGTGCCACTTCAAGGTTAAAATTGTACATCAGGCTGTTCTCAACATAACCAAAGAAAAGACATTTCTGGCAATTACGTGCCGTATTCTTTCTGAGCTTCCTTGTATTCTCCCATACATTCTCAATACCTTCACTGATATTGCCTATGGGCTTACGGTGAACTCTGCAGTTCTCAATGTTCCCATCTGCTGTCACATCCAGAATTATATCATTGGCATGGCAAACAAATTCCGTCCGCAGATCCCTAACCATTTTCAGGTATGTATAGGAATTGATGATGGGATATCCTTCTTGTTTCATCTCGATTATCCTGTCCACTGTCCTGCGATATTTGCCCATATCCCGTATTCCCATATCATTCCAGGTGTCATTTTCTATTCCCTGGAATTCGTACATAGGCTCAAAAGATATTTTCACATCCATATCTTTTGCCATGATGATAAGTTCCTCTATATCATCAAGGTTTTTTCCGCTTATCACGCAGTTCATCAGGAGAGGATTTTTGATCATGTTCTTTGCTTTGATTATGCCCGGCATTATCCTGTCCAGACTTATTCCTCTTATATTTTCATAGCTGGAAGTCCCGTCCACAGATACAGAGAGATAATCCAGATTCTCTAGCTCATCTATTCTCTTTTCCAGCAAAAGGCCATTTGTTATGAGTGAAGTGACCATGCCAAGTTGTTTTGCATAAGCCAGTATTTCAGGGAGGTCTTTTCTCAGGAGTGGTTCTACTGTCCACGCATTATAAACAAGTATTCCAAAAGCTCTTGCTTCTTCAAGGAGTTTGAATATATCATTTAGTTCCATTTCCTTGCCTTCGTTTTTCCAGTATTCGCAAAAAGAGCATTTCATGTTGCATCTGGAGTTGATGGCGTGTGATAGTACAAAAGGGCGTTTTCTTATCCGCATCTGCCAGACAGCCTTTGCAGCAATAATGGGGGAATATTTGCTCATAATGTTTCAATCCGTTTAACTTGCTCTATCACTTTCTCTTTTATATATCTTGGTCTTAGGATCCTTCAGTTGTGTAATACGATTTTTGATGTTCTTAATTCATTAAGTATATATAGTTCCTATAACGTATCCACAAGTGTTACGAAAATCTTTAATTTTCATATTGGCAATTATAACTTTATGAGGACTTAAAATGCATATACCAGATTCATTCATACCTATGAGTCAGGCAATCATCTACTGGTTGATCGCTCTGCCTTTCGTATTTCTGTCCCTTAAATGGGCAAGGAAAGAACTTGATGACATGAAAGTACCTATTCTGGCAGCACTTGCTGCAGGAATATTTGCTATACAGGCGCTCAATATTCCCATAGGTATGGGGACAAGTGGGCATATGGTTGGTGCAACTCTTGTTGCTATCATATTCGGAAGTCCAATGGCTGGTGTTCTTGTACTCACACTTGTGCTTCTTGTTCAGGGCTTTGTCTTCGGTGATGGCGGAATTACAACAATGGGTGCCAATATCCTGAATATGGGAGTTATTTCCGGTTTTATAGGATATTACACGTTCGCAGCTCTAAGGAATAAAGCAGGAATCAAAGGCGCATCCTTTATTGGAGCTTGGTTTGGTTTGTTCATGTCTGCAATTGTGTGTGCTGTTCAGATGTCAATTGCAGGTACATTCCCTCTGATGGCAGGACTCGCAACAATGGGATTATATCACCTGATAATCGGATTCGTTGGTGAAGGTCTCATAACTGCTGTAGTTATCACAGCAATCGAAAAATCAAGACCTGATCTGCTGGATTCATCTCTTACAAACACCAAAGGGGTAGGGGTATGAGCGTGAACGTCAGCTCTGGCATAAATATGAAATTCCTTTATGCAGGAATCGCAATTGCTTTGCTTATATCGGTCCTTGCTCCATTCCTTGCTTCTCCTGATCCTGACGGACTGGAAAGTGCTGCCGGTGGAGTTGTTGATGAGAAAACGCTCTCTGAATTAGAAGGGGCCGAACCTTTTGTGGAATCACCAATGCCTGATTACTCAATTGAAGGTCAGGGTAAGATGGGTGAGGTAATTGCAATTGTAGCAGGCACTCTTCTTGTTCTGGGGATTAGTTTTGCTCTTGGAAAAGCTGCAAAGAAATAATTCTTTTCTTCCTTCATTTTTTTTTATTTTCATACAACAACAGACAAGACTAATATCCCTGCTGTTACTATTAAGAAAAAGACATCACTGGTCTTTATTTTATTTTTGTGCATATAGATGTTATTTGCACTGGAATATCCTCTGCAGAGCATGCTTATGTATGTCCTTTCTCCCTGTTCATAAGAACGAATGAACAGCGAGCTTATTGTATATGCAACCTGTTCAAGGATCCATCTTCGCGGTACGTCCTTGTTCCATATGTGGAACAGGCGTGTTTTTTGTGCAACTCTTATGCGTTTGAGGATTATCCAGAATACAAATAGGTATCTTACCATCATTGAAAGTATAAGGGTGAATTCAGCCGGCATTCCAAGACGTCTTGCAGAAGTTACCATGTCGCTCATCTTCATGGTCGAGGACATGAGTACAATAGCGGTTATGCAAACAATGTATTTTGCAAGGAGCACCATGCCGAAAAATATACCCTCGTATGTTAGTGTGAGGCCAAGTGGCAGTTCAAGCGGGTATACTGTAAAGGAATCTATAAACGGCTGCCTTACAAAAGGTTGTACAATGACTATGGCAAGTCCAAATGGTAATGTCGAAAGAAACCTCATGAGGGTATATAAGGGGTTGAGTTTTGCAATTGCGAGGAGTGATATAAGGTATGATTCAATGATGGCCAGTTTCATGAAGTTTGCTTCATCCATGCGTGGGAGACTTACAGCAAAAATAATGATGGCAATGGTCGCAAGTATCTTTACTCTTCCGTCAAGCCTGTGGACAGGGCTGTCCTTGTATGCTTCCCTTTCAATATCAGTAAGTGTGATCTCCATGAGCAGGCCTTTTAGTTATTATTTTCTACAAGTCGTATGATCTCATCCCTTGCATCCTGGGGTGTTATCTTTATATCAGCATCAAGGCCAGAATCCTGAAGTAACTCGAATACCTCTGCTATTCGTGGCATTCTCAGGTGTGCATTTTCAAGTATTGAATGCTTTTTGAATATCTCTTTAGCTGTGCCACTGGCTTCTATTTTTCCGTGGTGGAGGATGTAAACGACATCCGCAAAAAGAGGGACTATATCGACATCATGGGTGGACAGGATAACAGTGATCCCAAATTTTTTGTTCATCCCGTCTATTATCTCCATTATTTTTTCAGCACTGAACGGATCAAGTCCTGCAGTAGGTTCATCAAGAACAACTACTTCAGGTTGCATTGCAAGCACTCCTGCAATGGCAACGAGTTTTTTCTGTCCTCCGCTGAGATGATGGGGTGAACGCTCTTCATATCCTGAAAGGTTCACAAGCTCCAGTGCTGTCTTAACTCTTCTTTCAACTTCTTCTTCAGTCAGTCCCATATTGATCGGACCGAATGCCACGTCCTGCTCGATAGTAGGTGCAAGTATCTGGTCATCAGGATTCTGGAAGACAATTCCCACAGTTTGGCGAACGCTTCTGATATTTTTCCTTGAAATGGGCTCTCCTTTTACAAGCACTTCGCCTGATGCAGGTTTGAGTATGCCATTAAGGTGTTTGAAGAGTGTTGATTTGCCTGCTCCATTTGCTCCAAGAATGGCTATTTTTTCTCCGGGGTATATGTCAAGATCGATGCTATCAAGAGCTCTTGTCTTGCTGCTTGCGTAGAAATAGGATACCCCTTTTAGCTGGACGATAGGTTTCTCGGTCATTATAGAGTCACTCGCTGATTTTACAACCGGCCAAAAAGCCTGTTTTTGACAGGGAGAGTTTTCATTCTACATAAGAATCCTGTTATAAATACTTGTTTAGTGTTACCAAACTGGCATATTTTTTTATTCCATGAATTTTGTTAATATTTCAGGATGCAGATTACTTGTTTCTATATGGAAAGAAGAATTATTAGAATGATACCAATCTATATCTACTACCAGGACAAACATAGTACTGATGTTCAGAAAAATCCGCAGGTACATTACTATTTTCAGAGTATTTTCAAAATATAATCTTTTCAGTCTTCTTTATAGTGAGGTTAATCAATATTATGTTTCTAACAAGAAAACTCCTTGTGGATTGGACATTAAGAACCGGGAAAAAGCAGTTAAATTAAGAAAGGCTCTGGAAGAACTTGGTCCTACGTTCATAAAGCTGGGTCAGATACTGAGCAAAAGACCGGACATTGTTCCTGGTATCTATATCGAGGAACTTGGTAATCTTCAGGATAATGTTAATCCTCTTGAATTCGATAAGATGAAAGTTGCGTTTGAAGGTTACAGATGCAGTATTGGGAATGAGAAAATTACCGGGAGCTTTGAGACTTCGGATTTTAACATACTAGAGATATTTGATGAATTTAATACTGAGCCACTGGCATGTGCTTCAATTGCTCAGGTCTATGCTGCTGTGCTCAATGGAAAGAAAGTTGCTGTAAAGATAACAAGGCCTAATCTAATAGATACTATTAACCTTGACCTGGCAATACTTGATGACCTGAAATCTCTTATTGTAAAAGTTATTGGACTTGGAAGTAATTTTGATATCGATGCCTTTCTTTATGAGTTCAGGGACCTGCTGAACCGTGAACTTGATTTGAGCAATGAGGCAAGGAATATCAAACGCTTCCAGGAGAATTTTGCAGATGTAAAAGAGGTGCATGTTCCCAATGTTCATGATGAATATTCCAACGAGAATGTTCTGATCATGGATTACATGGAAGGTGTCACTATAAGAAAGCTTTCAGAGACATCTGCAGAAAAGAAAAAATGGTATGCAAAGATAATTAGTACCAGCTATTTGAAGCAGGTTTACCTTGATGGTTTTTATCATGCTGATCCTCACAGTTCTAACATAATAATTCAGGAAGATGGTATCGCTTATATTGACTTTGGAGCAGTAGGAACAATCGATGATGAATTACGTCGCAATATGCTGAACCTTTTCTATGGTATTTACAAGAAAAGGGTTGATGTTGTTTTCGAAGCATTCATGAAAATTACCGGTATCAATAAGGAAGATATTGATGTACGTCGGTTTAAGATAGACCTTGATGACATTATATCCAAACAAAATTATTCGGCTGGTGAAAGGCAAAGTGATAATTATGCAACACTGGCATTGAAATATAACCTGTCTCTTCCAAGTGAGTTCTCAACTCTTGAAAGGGCACTGATACTTATTGAGGCAAATTGCCTTGAGCTCGATCCTCGGTTCAATCTGCTTGAAAATGCAAAACCTGTCATTACGAGGGTTTTGATGAAGCGCTATTCACCTTTTGAGGCATTCGAATACCTGCAACTGGAGGGTGATCGATATCTGGAGATAGTGAAGAACCTGCCCGAAGGAGTAAATGATGTCATTGAGACAATAAGGGGGTACAGGATCGAGAGGCTGGAAAAGAAAACCGATGAGATAAGGAAGTACAGGACAATCGATTCCATTACAAAGTATGCTTTCCTTCTGGTAATCTTTATATCTTCAACTTATCTGGCTATAAATGGTGAAGGCTATTTGCCTGCGATGGGTACTGTAGGATTTGTTAGTGCCATCTTCCTTTTTGGGCTGATGTTCCTGAGAAGGTCTTAAGATGGATTGAATTATCAATATAATATCTTTAACTGGGGGTTTGAAGATCAATCATAAAAAAGGAAATAATTTCGGTTGGTTCTTTGGTGGGAGGCATTATGATTTTTTTGCTACAATCCTTGGCTTCGGACATTCTTATTATGAGCAGGTAGCATCTACTCTTCCTCTGGAGAATGGAATGTCTGTTCTGGATATAGGATGTGGGACTGAATCTGTGGGGATTGCAGTCTCAGAGCTTATGGGTGGGGATGTAAGTGTACATGGTCTGGATCTATCCGGTGTACAGTTAGGATATGCGACTGACAAGGGGAAAAAGGCAGGAGTGTCTCTACATCTCTATAAAGGTTCGATGGATATGCTGCCGTTCAAAAATAGGGTATTTGACCTTGTTGTGACCTCAGTAGCATTTTGTGAAACAACATCAGACGTACGCAAAGGTGCTATAGGGGAAGTATCCCGCGTATTAAAGGATAATGCTTATTTTGCAATTATTGATTGTGCAAAACCGCTTCTTGGAATGGATACTGTAATGATGCTCCCTTTTTTCATGTTCAAGGAAAATGCAGATAGCTGGAATAATCATTATCCTGATATTTGCATAGAGAACAATCTGGTCCTTGAAAAAGATGTATACTTAAAATCCTATGTTAAGTGCCAGCTTTTCAGAAAAGCTGATTAAAAAAAAGAATTTGTCCGCCGAAGTGGCGAACAAAGGGATTTATGTTTATCCGAAGAGTGCTCCGAGACCAGCCATGCCGCTCTCTTCTGACTTGTCTTCTTCTTCTGGTGCTTCTTCTTCTACTGCTGCTGCTGCTGCTGGAGCTGCTGCTGCTGCTGGAGCTGCTGCGACTGCTGCGGTTGCCATTGCTTCCTCGATGTCTACGCCATCAAGAGCTGCGACAAGTGCCTTTGCACGTGCATCGCTGACTTCTACGCCTGCTGCCTGAAGTACGGCAGTGACTGTTTCTTCTGATATGTCTTTACCTGCTTTGAACAGTAAGAGTGCTGCATATATGTATTCCATGTAATATCACCTTTTATTTTATCAAATGTAATTTATGTAGTTTGTAATCCTGATCATCCGAAAAGTGCTCCAAGACCGGCCATGCCGTCCTCTTCTGCTGCCTCTTCTTCTTCTTCCTTCTCTTCAGCAACTTCCTCTTCAGGAACTGCTGTGACTGCTGCTGCAGATGCTGCTGCACCAAGTGCTTCCTTCAGTTCATCATCCACTGCTTCTTCATTAACTGCAGAAGCTGCTGATGCAACTGAAAACATCTGTGACTGTGCTTTTCCAAGCAATGCGTCGATAACGCCCGGCTCAAGAACAACTGCATTGACACCGAGGTTGCGTGATTCTGTTGCAGCCTTTGTAATGAGTGTCTTGATATTCTCTGCAGTTGGATATGCTGCAAAGACTGACATGTTGAATGCCTGCTGTGTTGCCAATACGATATCTGAGAAGAATTTGCCTTCATCAATAGCCAGTACATCGGGTGTAAAGGTTAATCCGTTTTCAAGGGCTGCTCTTAAGTCAAGACCCACTTCCATTGGGTAGATCTCAAGTCTTGTAAGCATTGCTGCCAGCTTTTGAGAAACTGCTTCTCCTTCTTTAGCAACGGTTTTTGTTTCCTTTATTACCACTTTACCCTTGTCGATTGCAGCAGGTATGCCTGCAGCTTGCATATCTCCAAGTATAGGTCCTGGTGGGAATGATGTTGGTCCCTTTTCAACTATAATGTCGCGGGGTGCAATACCGCCGGCTTTGATAGGGGAAGGGCTCTTACTCTTTTCAAGTGATTTGTATAACTTGAAAGGATTCTGTTCGGTAAATATGAGGGCTGTCTGTACGTCTACGTACTGCTCCATCTCCTTTACATCACCAGACTCTTCGAGTGCTCTTCTTATCAGGGTGTTCCTCGAGACTTTCAAAACAGCGCTGCCTTTAAGGTCTCTTCTCATCTTCTGAAGTTGCTTTGCAGGAATTCCACCAATACCTACTACACCAAATATTGGGTATTTCTTGATGAGTTCCTTTATGTCCTCAACTTCATCTTTTTTCCACTGTGGGATGTGGCTTGTGTGGTGGTTTTCTTCCATTATAGCACCCTCACTGATTTACCCATAGTGGTTGTAACATAAATAGCTTTAATGTTATGCTTGCCTTTTTCGAGTGAGTGTTCTACTCTACTAAGGACTGTTTCAATGTTACCTGCGAGTTTCTCGATGTCCATATCCCTACGACCAACAGATACGTGGAATGTGAGCTTATCCTTTGATCTTACTCTGATTGAGCTTCTTGCACTGTTGATCAGATCAGCCACGTTCTTTCCTGGTGGCAGTGGAGTTGGCATCTTTCCCCTTGGACCTAAAATTGCACCAAGGTTCTTACCAATCTGTGCCATGTACTGAACTTCTGCAACAAAGAAATCACATTCATTAGCAAGTGTTCTTGCACGTGCTTTGTCTCCTCCGATCTCTGCGAGATCTTCTTCTGAAAAGACATAGTCTGCGCCAGCTTCTTTAGCTTGGAGTCCAACCTCACCTTTCGCAAAGACTGCGATCTTAAGGTTTTTTCCTCGACCGTTTGGAAGTAATATCTCTTCATCAATACGGTTTTTAGGCTGACTCATATCCAGATTCTTTAAGTTTATAGCCAAGTCTACACTTTCTGGGAATTTCCTCTCAGGTGACTCCGCTAATAACCTTTCTATAGCTTGTATTACGCTTTCGTCTGCCATTCTTTACCTCCCGTAGTGTCGAACTTAATGTTCAGGCAGGACCGCTTCGGTCTACTACGGTTTTGTTTAGAGTATTAGGCCTTAAAGGCCTTTACTCTTTCTATTAGTGGGCACACCAATATTATGTATCAATTTTAAACTTATTGGTTAAAACATGGGGTTACCATGTTTCTTGTGCCAGCACATCGTCAAATTTGCCCTCATCGATGGCTTTCTGGCATTCCTTTGCAGTCATGCCTTCAGCTGTAACACCCATGGGGACGCAGGATCCGAGTACCTCTTTCACAGCAGCTTTCAGATCGTATGATAAGATATCATCTTTCTTCATACGAGCAACTTTTGCTGCCTGTGGGATTGTGAGGTTTCCTACAATCACTTTATTTGGTTCTCCAGATCCCTTCTGAATTCCAACTTCTTGGAGTATAAGTGCTGACGTTGGTGGAGTTCCGACTTCTATCTCAAAACTCTTATCGTCTGCTACTATTACTTTAACAGGGACTTGCATCCCGTTGTAATCTTTCGTCTTTTCGTTAATCTTTTCGATTACGTCTTTTATGTTAATTCCAAGAGGGCCCAGAGCTGGACCGAGTGGTGGTCCTGGGTTTGCTTTTCCTCCTGGGACCAATGCTTCAACAACATTTGCCATTTGAATATCACCATTGAATTGAATAAATATTAATATTTCAGGAATTTCCTTCCTCATCTTTCCTGAGAACCCTTACAGTATCTCCACGGATAGTTATAGGTATCGGTACAACTGCATCGAACAACTCTACAGTTATTTCCTCATGGCCTTCATCGACCCTCTTTACACGAGCTTTTTCACCCTTGAATGGGCCGGAAGTGATCTCAATGATCGCGCCTTCGGATATTCCTGTTACAGTCGGTTTTGGTGTAAGGAAATGTGATATCTCTTCTATGGAGGATTGCCCTTTAACCAGCGCCCTTGCGTGTGGAACAGTCTGTATGGCCTGCTCAACATCTCCGGGGTTAGTTCCTTCTATAAGCACATATCCTTTCAGTTCATCAGGAGCAAGAATAGCTCTGATGTCCAGATGTTCTTTCCTTACAACTTGTGTTATCATATTTGCGACGGAACGTTCCTGATTCGCAGTTGTTTTGACTACGAATATCACAGACTCATCAGTCATGATTACACCCATTGCGGCATCTCTACCAATAACACATATATAAGGAACCCGGCAAAACCAATTGCAAGAATTCCCAGCCCAGCAACTTTTGCTATGGTTAGAAATTCCTCTCTGGATGGTTTCTTTGTAAGTTTGAGTACCCTTAAATATGTCTTCAAGGATTGGTTTATGCTAGTGCTATTGATTTTACTTAGATCGAATGAATCTTCTGCCAAAGTACTTCACAACCGGTTATAATCGATTATATGCATACGTATATTTTGAAGTCATTAATGATGTCAGAACTTATTGTCTGCTAATATGTAGCGGCATTTAAACCACGTCTTTAATAAAATACCTTTCGATTGGATTGTCTATATATAATCCAACCAAAGGCCTTGTTAAAAATAGGAATTCTATTTAACGAAATCAATTCCGTATTTTCTTGTTACGGTTTTGGCTCCACCATGGCCATATATCTGGGGTGATTTCACTCCAGTCACAACGATCATAGTACGCACTGTATTCTCAAGCTCGTCATTGACCTGTGCTCCCCATATAAGTCTTGCTTCAGGATCGATTCTGCTGTATACTTCCTGTACAACACTCTCTGCTTCAGCAATTGTCATATCGGGTCCGCCAATTACATTGACCAGTGCGGATGTCGCTCCGGAGATATCTACGTCCAGAAGTGGACTGCGAAGTGCTTTCTGCACAGATTCAACTGCTTTTAGTTCTCCTTCTGCTTCTCCAAGCCCTATCATTGCGACACCACCATTCTGCATGACCGTTCTTACGTCTGCAAAGTCAAGGTTTACAAGTCCTGGTTTTGTGATGAGTTCGGTAATTCCCTTCACAGCTCTCATAAGGACTTCGTCTGATACTTTAAATGCCGCTGCTAATGGAAGCCTTGGGACAACTTCAAGAAGCTTGTCGTTTGGCACGACAATTACTGTGTCCGCTACCTCTCTTAATCGTTCAAGACCTGCTTCTGCATTTGTTCTTCTTACCTGACCTTCTACGCTGAACGGTAAGGTTACAACTGCAATAGTAAGTGCTCCTGCATCTCTTGCTGCTTCCGCTACAATTGGGGCTGAACCTGTTCCGGTTCCTCCGCCAAGGCCGCATGTGATGAACACCATGTCGCTGCCATTGACTACTGCAGCTATCTCATCTACACTTTCAAGGGCTGCATCTTCTCCAATCTGGGGGAGACTGCCTGCTCCAAGTCCTCTTGTCTTTTTCCTGCCAATGAGGATCTTCTGGTCTGTTTTAATAGTAAGGAGATGTTGTGCATCAGTATTCACAGCAATGAATTCAGCACCTTTTATTCCTTCATCGAGCATTCTCTGTGTACTATTTGAACCGCCGCCACCACAACCAATTACTTTGATGTTGGTGTGTAATTGGCGTAGCATCTCCTCTAACTCTGCGTCTATGTCTTTTAGCCCTGGATTAACGTCTGAACTGCGAATGCGTGCTTCCTGTTCAGATCTTGCCAGTGCTTCTTCTACTATGGATCTCATTCTTTTTCTCCCTCAAATGAAAATCGTATATTGGATTACAGGTATGATCATTTATATTAGTAAGACAGTAGAATTTCCTTAATCATCCTTTTATGGACCATATAGGATTCAATTGTCCTTCCATTCACAACAACAGAATTGCCTTTTGCCAGTTCGGATAACATTGGTCCTGGTGGGATACCAAATTCCTTTGCTGCTTTTGGATCGAATCTATTACTTATTATGTATAGTATATTCTCATCAGGAATATATTTAATTTCATAATGCTCTTTTAGTATTTTAATGCATTCATTTGTGACGTTCTGCATAGCAGTTTTAGTATCTTTTCCTATTCCCATGATGCAGTTTGATATGGTCCCATTTTTCATCTCCATATAAATGGGGGCATACTCATTAAGCACGGATATTGTTTTGTTTCTGTCTGCATTAATTGTTTCTTTGAGTAGTTCTTCGTTGATGTTACATGTAAAAAATTCCACTTCCTTTCCATTTTCTATGGGTCTATATGTTTTATCAAAAGATGACCTGAACAATTCAGTGATCTTAAATTTCCCATCCGGGCAGAGTTCATCACTTATTGCTTTAATTTTTAAAAAACAATTCCAAGGAAGTCCTTTTATTTCTTTAATTTCACTTTCTCTTAAGTGTGGGTATCCAAGTTCTCTTATGATTCCGTGGAGTCTTTCTCTTTCTTTGGAATTCATGGATTTCCTGTCAAGATAAACAAAATCGGCCTTTGATTTTTCATAGGCCTGCACGATCATATCTTTGTCAACATAAGGCAATTGATAGTCAGGGAAATTATGTCCGAATGTTACATCTGTTTCCAGTATCAGTTCTGTTTGTCTTGAAGCATAATGTCCTCCTCCAAAACCAATGGCAACAGGAATATTTTTAGGCCGTGCTTTCAGTATGGCTCTTGCAACAATGTCTCCTGCAACTGGATCGATCCATTGTTCTTCCGAACTACCTATCTCTGCGTACACCATAGCTGTTCTCATATCAGTAGGGCCATGGTGAGTCGATTCCATGTTGGCCGAATAGCATGTATTCTCTGCCATTTGATCCATATTATTAAGTATGGAACTCATTATTTGGGTTGCTGGTATCGATAACTCGCGTGGACGCCCTCCAAAATCAGCATCATTTGGGTTTCCTGTAAAATGTGCCGTAAGGACTGATCTTCCATCCTTGCTCTTATGTTTGGAAGCTACTATTATTAAGTCGGTATCAAATCCAAAAGATATCATTTTTTCATCAATTCTATCCTGATATATGTGATGATCTTTGATCTCTATTATTCTGTATCTTGGATTTTCATAAACAGATAACAAACCATCCCATCCAGCTGGGAGCTTGTCGAGCTTTTCCCATTGTTCATTCTGGATCAAATGTTCTTTTATGTTCTGGCTGGCTCTGTCTGAAGCTGAACAAAGTATATTGGTCTTCTTCTCTTTCATGTTCATCTCGTCTGAATTCCTGTTTTCTTTTACAGATATATGTATATGTACTATCTTTTGCTATCTTTGATGCTGAATTCCCTCAGTAGTTTTAATGCCTATTATGTTATCATCTGGTATTTAGGTATGAGATATTTGGTATGAATTCAATAATCAGAGGTGCAATATTTTGAGTAGCGTAACAATTGATGGTATTTTGATCAAATGGCTTGGGAACTCCGGTTTTATGATAAAAGGGGATGGTATGGTTCTCTATATAGATCCTGTCAATATTCCTGGTAACGTTCCTGAAGAAGATATGGCAGACCTGCTCTTTATTACTCATGAACACTTTGGGCATTGTGATCCTGAGTCTATCCGCAAAGTCCGTAAATCCGACTGTACTACTCTAATCCCTGAGAACATGGGTTTGCAGTTCAGGGGGGATGCAAGAAGAGTTATCAAAGGTGATTCTCTTACAGGCGACCTAAGCATTAAAAGTGTGGATATTGAAGTTGTTCCTGCATACGATTCCTGTGATGGCTCACGTTGTTCAGGGGATGGTGTAGGGTACTTCTTTGTATTAGGTGGATTGAATATATATCATGCAGGACATACGTGTACTCTCCCTGGGTGGGAATTTACTTCTCCTGATGTTGCTATCTTGCCTATTGGTAGTCCTCAGGTTATGGATGAGGTCCAGGCAATAAATGCAGTAACCTTGTTATCTCCGCGGGTTGTAATTCCGATAACTTATGATTTGGATGGAATTGATGGCATAAGTCCCGATGCATTTGTGGACATGGTCAAAGAAAAATCTCCCTCTACCAAAGTAGTTATTCTTTAATTTAAGCGGTGTCTTTAATGGCAAAATCCAGAAAGAAAAACAAAGCTATATCTAAGAATATTGCTCAGGAACGTATCCAGTATCTCTTTGAACTCGCAAGGAATGAGCTTTCCCTGGGTACTGGAAAGAGTGAACGGTATGTTTCGCTAGCAAGAAAAATAGGTATGCGCCACCGTGTGAGTATACCTGCAGATTTCAAACGTAATTTTTGTAAGGACTGCGGGTCATTACTCATGCCCGGTCAAAACTCAAGAATCCGGCTTAAAAATGGATGCATTACTATCACGTGCCTTGAATGCGGTGGGATTAAAAGGTATCCTTTTAAGTCGTCAGAAACAAAATGATTATCCGTTGATCCATGTCATGAATCTCATTATTAGGTAGGCTACGGTGAACATTAGTATTCCCATTGTCATGTAAACAAATATGTTTCTGAAAACAACATCTTTTTCAGAACCTGCTTTAATTCCAAAACCGCCGCAGCACCCGCCTGCTCCACAGGATGTGCATGCACTCTCTTTTTTTGTTTCCGCTTCTCTATTACTTAAGACTGGAATAATCGTTTTTTTGGACATCGTAGTATCACTTGCTCCTTATATTATTAGATTCTTTGCTACAACGGGCAAAAACAATATCAAAAAAGAGTACGACGAGAGGGGGATTCGAACCCCCGAGATGCATAGCATCACAGGATTAGCAATCCTGCGCCATACCGGGCTTGGCTATCTCGTCACAATTAGTGTTCGTTCCTTAACGCAATTCAGCTATTTAACGTTTTTCCAGATTAAAGTGACAGGCACGCCTGAAGTCGTCATCTTTTCCACTTTCAGGTGGTCTGCAATCTCTTCTCCACCCCGCAACCCTCCAAGCGACAATTGTCTGCGGTTGGTCTGCTCCCTTCCGGGCCTGGACTGGTTCTCACAGTTAAGATATACGAACAAGTTCTCCAACAAGCACATATATCAACATTATCCAAGCAGGACGAGGTTTCTCAGTTGAAATTACAGGTTTGAAAATGGTCCAAACATCTTCTTCAGGCTTCGTCTCCCGCATATCGGCGATTTCGGGTTACAGGTAACGCCGGCCTACCCAGACTAGCCTGCCACCCTTACATATGCATTACAGGTAATAAAAGTATCCTTTGTATGGTCTCTCGCAGAAAGTGTTTACTTCCACATTGCGATAAAATATGTAAAAGTAGTTATAGCATGCAACACAATAGTGTAGTAGAGGCAGAATATGGAAGAATTGATAGGATTTGTAACCGGTAATAAAAACCGCCAGAAATTACTTGCTTTGTTGGGTTCCAAACATCAGCTGGATGCATCTAAACTGGCAAAGAACATGCATATTGCTCGTCCTTCTGTCGATAAGATCGTGGAAGAACTCATTGAGAAAGAATTGATAGAACAGGAATGTGATGTTTACAAGCTGACTGAGTTAGGGGAGACTCTGGAACGCAAGGTCCATAACATTTGATTTATTCTTTTTTATTTTTTATATCAAAGTGTCAATTCTAAGTTTAATTCCGCTTTCTGTGATCGCATATTCTTTTACTGTTCGCTTGTGTTTTGTTCCTCTGGATTTGGTAACACACATGTATCTGCGATCTCTTGCACGGGAATTATGTAAAACAAGGACTGAATCCATAATTGGTGCCGCATCAATTTTTTCATTTCCAGGGCATTCAGAGGGAGCTATATCTGTTGTAAATAATGACGTAATGTTGCGGCTTTTAAGGTAACTTGTTATTGAATATAGGTATCCTCGAAGTTCCAAGTTGTCAGGTATGGACAATTCAAGATGATTGGTTCCGTCAAAGAATACTCTTCTAATATGATTTGTTTCAATGATTTCCTTTATATTTGCAGCATGCTCCCCTGTGTATATCTCGCTAGGGTTATTGCAGATGAAATGTAAAAGCCCGTTAGCGACATATTTTTCCAGATCCCATCCCATTCTTTTTGCATCAAGTATCATCTGGTGGGGTGTATCTTCGAATGTAATTACTATTCCGGATTCATTATTTTCAAGTCCTTGCAATATGAACTGCAAACCGAATATTTTCTTCCCGGTTCCTGGTGTTCCGGCTACAAGAAGGCTGTTGTATCTCAAAAGACCTCCATCGAACATGCTATCCAGTCCCGGGACTCCTGTTTCAACCCTGGAATCATCCAATGCCAGCTCCGTTTCAGGTTTAAGGTGTGGATAGACAGTAAAACCTGCTGAATTTACGTTGTACAGGTATTTGCGGGATGTTATCTCTGAGCGTATTCCTGGGTCGATTCCTCTCATTTTAATGAATTCCATGCGATGGTCGGCTCTTGAATTCCTGTCTTCTCTTGTAAGGTATATAATGCCGTCTGAGAGGTGGCTTACTACTGAGTTATGCAGCTCTGTCTTCAAAAGTTCTCCTACAAGGAATGTAAGCATGTTCCTTTCTTGAAGCATAGAATCAAGTGTATAGAAAAATCTCCTTTTTTCCTGTTCGATGAATCCATAACCAAGTGGTGTAATGGGATCAATTACCAGTCTGTCCGGTTTGATGGACTCTATTATATTTCCAATCTCGATCAAAGTTGTCAATGGATCCTTTTCTGCAAGTTGCCTGTTTATTGCATGTACTTCAAAGGAATCATCAAAAAAATCAAGTGTTGAATTGTACATCTTTAGTTTATCAGTACTTTCTGTTGTAATGGGTATATATAGTGCCTTCTCTCCATTTTTGGATGAATTTGATAACATCTGGAGTGACATTATAGTCTTCCCTACTCCTGCTGTTCCGGCTACCAGGATTGTTGAGGGTGATACCATTCCGCCCAATATTTCATCAAGTCCTTTGACACCACATGAGATGTTTTTTAACCTGTTCATTCTATCTTCTTTTTATTTATGGTTAAATTGGTTTGGCAATTTTCTATTCGTAAATAAAATATATTTTATATAATTGCGGTTTGGTGGAAATACGGGCTGCAGATGTCCGGTTTGTAAGGGGAAAATGAATCGTTGGATGTATCCTGTGCTCAAAAGATCTAATAATTTTGACCGCACACTTGCAATATATAAATGCGTGGAATGCGGCCATGAATGGGCATGTCCTGATATTTAGAACATTGAGTATACTTCCTCGTGCGGATGAATAACAAACCCATTGGGTGTTATATCGTAGGGGTGGATCTTCTTACTATGGTCTGATCCTCTCATTTTGTATATTTCCATACTTCTCATCCTTACATTTTCATGTCTTTTGTAGTACAGTACTATAGTACCGTCTGTTACAAAGTTCTCAACTCCGAACCTAGACGGTTTGGATTCGTCTATAAGCTCACATGTCATCATTGATGTCAGGCCTATAACTTCAAGTGTAGTACTGAGCTTCAGGAGTTCTATTCTAATTTTTGCCGGATCCTGGAGGTAGAAACTAACAGATGTGGTTGAATCAATAAGGGCGCGTTTGGCATTTATCTCCTCCTGGGTGGCTATGATCTGGTCCATCATTGACCTGATGTCAAAAGGTCGTACATCGACGTACTTTTCCTGTGAAGGTATGCCTATTTTAGTGGAGCAAGCATCAATGATAACAAGCTTGTTCTCATCTTCGAGTGCTTGCAGATCCCATCCTAATTTGAGAACGTTTTCTCTAATTTGCTCGGGTCTTTCTTCAGTTGCGACAATTATCCCGTTCTCGCCATATTTGGTAATTCCGTTGTATATGAATTGAATAGAGAAATTAGTTTTACCGGCACCTGATGTGCCTGATATGAGGTATGTCCTGTCGCGAATGAGTCCTCCACCACATAACTCATCAAATCCTGGAATACCCGTTTTGACACGATTTGCCTCATCTTCCATTGATATCTCTTCAGAAACTGCACCATCGTACATCTTATTATTTCACTCCTTGTGATTAGTAATTCTCTGGTAAAGCAAATTGTATTTTTACAGTATTACTTTTATTTGATGTTCATTTTATGTTATCATATATATAAATATGTTGAATTATTCCTGTTCCAATGAAAGTGAATATAAGGGATATGGTTGTTTTTACTACAAGATCACATCGACAATCTGTAAACATTATCGCGACATTCATCTGTCTTTTTATCTAATTTGATTGGTTAACTTCGACATTTACCGTCAATTGCATCGATGTTTGCCAATGCAATGCGATAATTGTTTCTAATTGGACCACAAAAGATTTAATACGGCAATTGATTAATAGAACACTTGTAATCCAATATGACGGGATTAGGAGGGTGATGAAGTCTCCTTCGGCAATGGACGAATCTTTGTGATGGTTCTTTTGTCTGAAGTTCATAGAGCAATAATATGCTTTATTTTTGATTCTCACTCTTATATCATATAATTAAATTCGGAGGAAAATAATGAAAAGATTTACAACTATCGCATTAGTTGCTCTCATTGCTCTTGCAGCATTAATCGTGCCTGTAAGCGCTGTAGAAGCAACTGTAGAAGTGCGCAGTGAGGTCTTCAACGGTACAGACTTTGCTGACATTTTAAACAATGTAACAGTAGGTAACATTGTTATCAACACTACAAACTTTGCAGGTTTCTGGTATGATATCGATGATAACCTTAAAAGTGAAGAACTTACAATCCTAAATAACTCTGCTTACGTAAGCGGAAATGCTATTCAGGAAGGCGGCCTCTGGTACAATGCATCTATTGTACAGGCAAACTATACTGGAGACTTCGCTGCTGAGGCAGACGTTACTGGTTCAGATAACACAACTTTCCCACTAATTGGACTCTTCGCTGAGAAGTATGTCCCTACAGACGATGCTGATGCAAGTGAACTTGTAAAGCTTCTTCTTGACACCGATGACAAGTACACACTCAGGACTGGCTCTGCACTCGAGCTCGCTGGCGGCTATGAACTTACCGCAAAGCAGATCGATGTAGAAGGTGACAAGGTCTGGATGGAGCTCTCCAAGGACGGAGAATTCGTAGAGGATGAAGTCATTGATGTAACAGGCGGCGAAGCAACCTGGGATTATGATGTAGATGTCGGCGACCAGGATGATGTAATCGTCTTCAGAGTACTCATCACCGATGTATTCCAGGGTCAGGTAGACAGCCTTGCAGTTGTTGAAGGTCTCTGGCTCCTTGATTACGAGAATATTCTTGAAATCGAAACCTCTGATGAATTCGGAGAACTTGAGGTCGATGCAGTTTCCAACGTCATCGCAATGTTCAATTCCGGCACACTTACTCTTTCAGTTGACAAGGATATCGACCTTGCAGAAGGCATGAAACTTGTGACTGCAGATGATGCAAATGATGATCTTAGATTTGCTCTTGTAAAGGAATATACTGACGCAGGAACTTACGAGGTAAGAGGTAGTGTTGCAGAAGGCAATGGACTCCACACATGGACTCCAAGCAACTTTGCAGGTTTCTGGTATGATATCGATGATAATACTGGTTCAGAATCACTTAACATCACTGTAAGTGGTACTACCGTTGCAGATGAAGGTGGTCTCTGGTACAACACAACTATTGTTCAGACAGACTATGAGGCAGACTTCGCTGCTGAGGCAGACGTTACTGGTTCAGCTAACACAACTTTCCCAATTATCGGTCTCTTTGCACAAGAATATGTTGCAACAGACGATGCTGATGCAAGTGAACTTGTAAAGCTTCTTCTTGACACCGATGACAAGTACACACTCAGGACTGGCTCTGCACTCGAGCTCGCTGGCGGCTATGAACTTACCGCAAAGCAGATCGATGTAGAAGGTGACAAGGTCTGGATGGAGCTCTCCAAGGACGGAGAATTCGTAGAGGATGAAGTCATTGATGTAACAGGCGGCGAAGCAACCTGGGATTATGATGTAGATGTCGGCGACCAGGATGATGTAATCGTCTTCAGAGTACTCATCACCGATGTATTCCAGGGTCAGGTAGACAGCCTTGCAGTTGTTGAAGGTCTCTGGCTCCTTGATTACGAGAATATTCTTGAAATCGAAACCTCTGATGAATTCGGAGAACTTGAGGTCGATGCAGTTTCCTCAACCATCTCAATGTTCAATTCCGGTACAATTACTCTGTCCGCAGACAAGGAAATCGACCTTGCAGAAGGCATGATGCTCAAGACTGCAGACAACAGTACTGTCAGATTCTACCCATTCGTCGAGAGAACAATCGGTGAAGAAATGGTAGTTGATGACTCTGGTGTCGGCGAAGAAGTAACCGAAGAAATGCCTGCTGAGGAAGAAGTAACTGAAGAAGTACCTTCCGAGGAAGAAGTAACTGAGGAAATGCCTGCTGAAGAAGAAGAAGAAGAGCCTGCAGAAGAAACTGCTGAAGAAGAATCCCCAGGATTTGAAGCAGTATTCGCAGTAGCTGGTCTCCTTGCAGTAGCATACCTTGTTAGAAGAAACTAAATATTTAAAATAAAGAAGGGTTAATCCCTTCTTACTATCTTTTTTCTGATTGATTTTTTCAAAGAGGTGTAACCATGTTTAAAAAGATTATTTTGGTTTTAATAATCTGTGTTTTCATGTTATCTATCTCCGGTTGCACGGATGAGGTTGTTGAGGAAACTCCTGAAAATACAGATATCATAAATACAATCTCAGAAGGTGCCAGTGGCCAGAGTCTTATGCCAGTTGATGATCTTCCTGAGAGTTATGAGTTCCTTGGCTCACGTGAGCTGTCTGCTGAAAAGGTAGAAAATGAATATGTTTCAGTGGAAGGCTTTGTAGCAGGCTCGGAAGGTCTGTACATGTATTTAGATTCAACAGATGTTTATGTTGATGTTATAGAGATGGATAGTTCAGTTTCAGCGGAAGATTTCATAGTTCAGTATAAAGCAGGCTTCAGGGAATTATCTTCAGGCTCACGCTTTACAGAAGAGATCATAAATGGTCACTCTGCCGTGAGAATACTTGAATATGTGACAGTCGATAAAGATAAAACTCCTCGATACACTTACATATGGAACAATGGTAACTTTGTCTTTGTTGTGGGTGGCGCAACAGACGATTATGTTGTTTTGAGTACATTGGCTGAAGCAACCGGGTATTAACCCGTGCCAATTTTTTTGATTTACTTGTAGAAGGTTGCGATTTCAATCGATATGCTTTAATATGACTTAATCCTTTTAGGTGCTGCACTGCCCGGATAGCCTAGTTGGTTGGGGCGCCAGACTCATAGGGAATAAAATTCCGTGCGTCCAAATCTCCTGAGATATCTGGAGGTCGCGTGTTCGAGTCACGCTCCGGGCATTCATTTTTTTTATATTTATCCAAACTTCAACGCAAAGCATATATGCTGCAAATCTGTAAGGTAGTTCATGAACTTCCAGATACTGGACGCTGATTACATAGGGCATGAAAGTGGTCCTGTGATACGTCTTTTCGGAAGAGCCGAAGATGGTAAAAGCGTCTGTTGTTTTGTACCGGGATTTGAACCGTATTTCTTTATCAATGCTGAAGGAGAGCTTGATAAACTTTCCACCATGCTTACGGAGCAGTTCGATGTCATCAAAAAGGTGGAAATTGTTCCAAAATTCGAACCCATTGGATTCCAGCTCTCAAGGAAGCCCATGTTACGGGTGACTACTATGGAACCGCGTAACGTTCCTGAAATACGTGATGATGTGCTTACGCTTCCGGGTGTAAAAGAAGTATATGAAACCGATATACTTTTCAGAAATAGATTTCTGATAGACAAGGGTCTGCATGGGATGGGATGGGTTAGTGTAGAACCTGTATCTGATAGTCCTTATTCCAGTGAAAAAATATACTGTGATTCGGTTTTTACCGCTGATTCCTTTGAAGAAATAGAAAAATTGTCTATTGCTCCTCTTAAGTACTTTTCATTTGATATTGAATGCCTTCCACTCGAAGGTTCAATGCCTGTTCCGGAAAGTTCCCCGGTGATAATGATAAGTATGTCATTCAGTCCTGCATTCAAGGGTCATGATACAATTGTTGTTGTTGCAAAGAAAGTTGAAGGGACAGGTGATGATGTTGAATGTTTTGATTCTGAAACTTTAATGTTGAATCGCTTTTTTGAGATTTTTCAGGAATATGATGCTGATGTAATATCAGGATACAATATCAATGGTTTTGATATTCCTTACATTGCAGACAGGGTCACCATCCTTTCCGGTTCTGGGGATAATGTAAGATCGACGGTAGGTCGTGACGGAAGGATTCTGAGTTATCGTAAGATTGGCAATAGGACCATGGTCTCCATTCCTGGAAGGGTTGTCGTAGATGCGCTACCTCTGATAAGGAGTCAATACAGCCTTAAGCGCTATACTTTAAGGAATGTCGCAAAAGAACTCCTTGATAGAGAGAAACTCGATGTGGCACCATCTGAGATGGAAGAATACTGGAACGACTCCGGTGAAAAATTGCTAAAGTTCATAGATTACGCGCGCAGGGACTCCGAACTTGCCATGGAACTTTTCCTGAAGCTTCAGCTTCTTGACAAGCATATTGCTATAGCTCAGGTGAGCGGTTCTCTTCTTCAGGAGGTAGTGGATGGTGGGCAAACCTCGATGGTTGATAATCTGCTTCTCAGGGAATATGGGAAACAGGATCGTGTCATCCCTCCAAAACCCAGTGACGAACTGGTTGCTATGAGAAATCGCAGTAGTGAGGGACTCAAAGGTGGCGAGGTTCTTGACCCTAAGAGGGGCCTTCTTGAAAATGTCGTGATTCTGGATTACAAATCACTTTATCCAACTATTATGATGGCACATAACCTCTGTTACACTACTGTGGTGGAGCAGGACCGTCCTGATGCAGAAACAATAAAGCCTCCTTCGGGGGGGGAATTTGTGCCTGCTGAAGTTTCCAAAGGGATAATGCCATCCATTCTTGAAAGTCTGCTACAGCGAAGGGTGGAAACCAAGAAGAAGATGAAAAACGCCGCAAGTGATTCAGAATATCGCGTTCTCGATGCCACTCAGCTTGCGCTGAAGATATTACTTAACAGTTTTTATGGTTATTCCGGTTATACACGGGCAAGATTGTATAGTATGGCTCTTGCAAATGCTGTTACAAGTTTTGGAAGGAATAACATTCTCAATACTCGTGCTCTTATTAATGGTACTATCAGTAAGGTCATACTGCGGGATGGCTCTGCATATTTCACTGAAGAATTGTCTTCTATCAATGCGGATGATACTATTGTATCCCTATCTGTAGTTTATGGCGATACGGACAGTGTATTTGTCCAGTGCAGCTCAAAAAAGGAGGTGTCTCTTGATGATGCCGGACTTGTGGGCACCAAGATAGCCGCCATGGTCTCTGACTCACTTCCTGATCCTATGGAGCTTGAGTTTGAGTCTATCGCAAAGCGTGCTCTTTTCATTGCCAAAAAACGCTATGCTATATGGGTGTTTGAACCCTCTGGTGATGGTTGGAAGGAAGATATAAAAGTCAAAGGTATGGAGACTGTTCGCAGGGACTGGTGTGAACTTACCTCTAAGACACTAAACACTGTTCTTGGGCTAGTGCTCAAGGACGGTGACGTGGATGGTGCTGTCAGTCATGTACGCAGCGTTGTCGATGGTGTGAGGAATATTGATGTAAGGAAAGATTCTGAAATCATCGAAGACCTTACTATGACTCGTATGTTCTCAAAAAAAGCGGCCAGTTATAAGAATAAGCAACCTCATCTGACGGTTGCAGAAAAGATAGAACGCAGGACTGGTTCCCCTCCTCCTGTGGGGGAGCGCATACCCTTTGTAATTGTGGCAGGAAAGGGCCTGTTTGTAAATCGCGCTGAAGATCCTGAATACGTCAGAGAGAACAATATTCCCATTGATGTGGACTATTATATTAAGAAACAGTTGTTGCCGCCTGTAGAGCGGATACTTGGTGTATTCGGGGTTGACATGGCAAATCTTGATTACGACTCTAGGCAAATGGGTCTTTTTGACTTTTCAGACAAGCCACAGGATTCTCCTGTTAAACGTATTAGCAAAAAAGAAGTGGAGGTTCAACCTCCTCAACAATCTGAAGATAAAAAGTCTCAAAGCTCCCTGTTTGACTTCTAATTCAGGTCTTCCCTTTTTCCTGATGCGATGTAGACCACGCTCTCACAAACATTGCATGCGTGGTCTCCTATCCTTTCAAGATAGCGGATTACGAACAACAGGTGTGATGCATTGTTGATTGTGGTGTCATCCTGTACCATCATACTGATAAGCTCTTTCCATACTTCATAGAACTTTCTGTCTATCTCGTCATCCAATTTGGCAACAGACTCTGCCAGTGTAACATTATTATCTTCAAAAGCCCTCATTACCTGCTCAAGCATGCTCTCGGCTGTCTCTGCCATATGTGGTATGTCTATAAGGGGTTTGATGTGTTCGCCTTCTATTTTTTTCGTGCTTTGCGCGATATCTACTGCCAAGTCGCTCATTCTTTCAAGGTCTATAGCTATCTTAAGGCAGGAAGTGACAAGTCTCATATCTCCTGCAGTTGGACTTTGCAACGATATAAGTTGAGCCACACACTTTTCAATTCTCAATTCGTAATCATCGATTACCTGATCTCCCTCAATAACACTTTCTGCAAGTTCTATATCAAGATCCTTAAGAGCTTCAATGGAGTTATGTATGGCATTTTGGGACAGTTTTCCCATCTGTATGATGCTATTCCTTAGAATGGCAAGTGTTTCCTGGTACCTGGTACGTGTCATATCTTCACCCAAATCTTCCTGTGATATAATCCTCAGTTGCCTTCTCCTGGGGACTTTCAAATATTTGTGTAGTCCTGTCAAACTCCACAAGTTCTCCTGTCAGAAAAAAGCCGGTATAATCTGAAATCCTGGCAGCCTGTTGCATATTATGTGTGACGATAACGATTGTGTAATCCTTCTTAAGTTCAAGGATCAACTCTTCTATCTTGCTTGTAGATATGGGGTCCAATGCGCTGCAAGGTTCATCAAACAATATAACTTCCGGTTTAACTGCAAGTGTCCTGGCAATGCATAACCTTTGTTGCTGTCCGCCACTCAGGTCCAATGCAGATTTATCGAGCCTTTCTGATACTTCTTCCCAAAGTGCTCCTGATTTCAGTGCTTCCTCAACAATACCATCTATATTCTTTTTGCTTATGCCATGAATACGTGGTCCATAGGCAATGTTGTCATGGATGGACATGGGGAATGGGTTTGGTTTCTGAAATACCATCCCTACTCTTTTTCTGAGGTCTACAACATCAACGTCCTTTGAATATATGTCCTGGTTATCAATATGTATTTTCCCTTCGATACGACAACTTTTCACAAGGTCGTTCATCCGGTTGAGGCATCTGAGGAAAGTTGATTTGCCGCAACCTGAGGGACCTATTAGTGCCGTGACACTGTTTTTTGGAATATCAATGGATATGTCATGAAGGGCATGGTTATCCCCGTACCACAGGTTAAGGTCTCTGACCTCTATCTCTGTTCCATTATCGTAAACTTCTGGCATTTAATTACCTCTTGAATATAATGTAAAATTGGAATATGGCTGAATTTATCTTTTTATTTTATTCTTGTAATGTGATCTTATGGTTACTGCAACAAGGTTCACACCTAATATGATTATCAGCAATACCAGGGCGGTTCCGTACTGTATTGGCCTTGTCTGGGCAATGTTGGTGCCTGATGTAGCAAGCACGTACAAGTGGTATGGCAGTGCCATGAATTGTGAATATACGGAATCCGGCAGTCTTGGAAGGAAATAAGCTGCTCCTGTCAGCAATATGGGTGCAGTCTCTCCTGCAACTCTTCCTATACCAAGTATTGCACCGGTTATCATTCCGGGAATTGCGGCAGGAAGAACAACTCTTCTGATGGTTTCCCATTTTGTTACTCCTAAGGCAAGTGATGCTTCCCTGTAATCTTTTGGGACGGTCAGAAGTGCTTCCTGGCTTGCTCTTATAATTACAGGTAATATGAGCAGTGCAAGTGTTAAAGATGCAGAAAGTATTGAAGGTCCAAAATCAAGGTATTTCACAAACATTGCAAGACCGAACAAACCGAACACCACAGAAGGCGTGCCTGCAAGATTATTGATCGCCATCTCGATGATCCATGTTGTCTTTCCTGGTCTGGAGTATTCAGTAAGGTAGATTGCAGTCAGCATGCCAAGTGGCATTGCAACAGCTATGGAACCGACAATAAGATATATCGTTCCTACTATTGCCGGATAGATACCTCCCTCTGTCATCCCTTTTCTCGGCATCTCGCTAATGAATTCGATACTAAGGGCACTATATCCGTTGGATACTATGTAGTACAGAATAACAAGCACAAAGACAACGACCATTCCTGTTGCGAGCTTTAATAGTCCAAAGGCTATTCTTTCATTGAGTTTTGCATTGGAGAACATGTTCATTACAGGTTGAACCTGTACCTCCTTTTTATGTAGTTGGCTATTATGTTGATTATAAAAGTGGTAATGAAAAGTACCGAACCGATCGCGAACAGTGCGTGGAAGTGATCACTTCCTTGTGGTACTTCACCCATTTCAAGTGCAATGGTTGCTGTCATGGTCCTTACAGGTGCAAACAGGCCAGATGGAAATCCCGGGATTACGGCTGAGTTCCCTGTGACCATCATAACTGTCATTGTCTCTCCAATTGCTCTCCCTACTCCCAGCATAACGGCTGCTGATATTCCGGAGAGTGCCGCAGGGACTGTAACTTTGTATATGGTCTGCCATTTTGTGGAGCCCAGTGCAAGTGATCCCTCTTTTAGTGTTCTTGGTACTGAGCTTATAGCATCCTCTGAAATGGATATGATCGTTGGCAGTGCCATTATCCCGAGCATTATGGATCCTGTAAGTGCTGTCTGGCCTGTTGGTATGTGGAGGGTCTTCTGAACAAGAGGTACCAGTATTACAAGGCCAAAGAAACCATATACTACAGATGGGATCCCTGCCAGTATTTCTGTAATGGGTTTCAAATAGTTGGCAACCTTTGGGTCTGCAAGTTCGGATATGTATATAGCAGACGCGATCCCCAGCGGGACGGAGAACAATATAGCCCCTACTGTTACTATCAATGACCCAAGTAACAATGGCAAAAGTCCGAAGTGTTCCGGGTCTGCTGTCGGGAACCATTTAGTGTCGGTCAAAAAGTCGATTATCGAATAATCTTCAAATAATAGTAATCCGTCGCGGAATAAAAAAATACAAAGAAGGAAAAGAGCTACTACCGCCACCGCTCCTGATGCAAGGAGCAATGACTCGATACCCTTTTCCCTGAATTGTCTGTTCAACATTAATTCCTCAGATACTTAGTATGGCGTATCTTTAGTTTACCGGGAAGTATCCAACTTCTGACACAATATCCTGGCCAGTGGAGCTCATTACATAGTCGATGTATTGCTTTGCAAGTCCTGCTGGTTCACCGTTTGTGTAGTAGTAGAGTGGTCTTGCAAGTGGGTAGTCACCACTGATGATGTTCTCAGGGGTTGCTTCTACAAATCCTTCTCCATCAGCATCAAGTGAGAGTGCAGTTGTACTGTCATCAAGATATGCGTATCCAATGTATCCGATAGCCCCTGTGTTCTGAGCTATTTCCTGTACTATGGCACCGGTTGCTGGCTGCACGAGTGCGTCCTGTCTGTATTCTTCATCAAGAAGTACTTCTTCCTGGAAGTATCCGTAGGTTCCTGAGCTGCTGTCACGGGTGATAACTGTAATCTCAAGGTCATCTCCGCCAACGTCTGCCCAGTTGCTGATGCTTCCGTCATAGATTCCCTTAAGGTCTTCAAACGTGATCTCTGTTACAGGGTTCTCTGGATTGACGACTACAGCTATTCCGTCCCATGCAATTACGTGCTCTATAGGGTTGATGCCGTTAGCCTCTGCATTCTCTATCTCGGAGTCTTTGATAGTCCTTGAAGCCATTGCGATTTCTACTTCTCCATCGATGAGTGCTGCAATTCCTACACCTGATCCACCACCAATTACAGTGATACTCTGTTCAGGGTTTGCCAGCATGAATTCTTCGGATTCTCTCTGGGAAAGTGGGAGTACGGTGTCTGATCCCTTTACGATAATACTTGCAGCTTCTGTTACTTCTGTTTCACCGGAGGTGCTCTCTTCCTTATCGACGCAACCGATTCCTGTGAATGCGATTGCAATAATCAATAATATGACTGAATAAATTGCTATATTCTTCAAAAATTTACCAGATATCATGTTATAATTCACCATTTTGTTAATGGGTACTGTTTACTTTTCAGTGAAAAATAACAAAATCCATACATAAGGGTTCCGTCCTTACAATATATATCCATGTATTCTCTATGTATGGGTACTTTAACTATATATCAACTATATATCTATATATCTAAGACCTTATCTACCTTGTTAGGTGCTATCATAAAAGGCATATACCTCCAATAGAATATAGGACACTATGCCTGATATTCTGATCAAGAACACCAAAGTCTTCGTCAATAATTATCTTCAGCCAGCCGAAGTCCTGATAGAGGATGGGAAGATCCTAAAGATAGCTAAAGAGATCGATGCCCAGAGATTGAACCGGACCATTGATGCAAAGGGTGCATTGACACTACCTGCGGGGATTGATGTTCATGTCCATTTCAGGGACCCTGGTATGACTGAAAAAGAAGACTGGTATACAGGTTCCTGCTCGGCAGCTGCAGGCGGAATAACCACTGTTATCGATCATCCAAATACTATTCCTCCGACCATCGACAGAAAATCGTTCAAGGATAAAAGAAAGATTGCAAATCGTAATTCAATTGTAGACTTCGGGCTTTACGGGGGAGTTACGGGCAATATTGATAAGTTACCTGAGTTGTGGAAGCTTGGGGCAAGTGCATTTGGCGAGATCTTCATGGCTGAATCTACGGGTGCTTTGAATATAGATGAGAAATGTCTTGATGAGGCACTGGCTGTGCTTAAAGGGCTGGATGCACTTGCATGTATTCATGCTGAAGATGATAAAATAAGGCTTGAATGTGAGGCTTTTCTAAAAAATGACATGTCGCCTGAGTCTCACTCAAAGGCCCGTCCAAATCTTTGTGAGGCCTTTGCTGTTGAAAAAGCCATAGAACTAATCAAAAAGAACGGTGCTAAAGCACATTTCTGCCATATAAGTGCTTTTGAATCAGTCGGACTTTTGCGCAAGGAGCGGTATTTTGCTACAAAAGCTGGCCTGTCTCCATCTATTACAAGTGAAGCTGCGCCGCATCATCTGTTCCTTTCCACCAAAGATTGGGAGAGGCTGGGTTCGTTTGGCAGGATGAATCCTCCTCTCAGGGATCGCAGAAGTGTCAAGATGCTTTTGAATGCACTTAATGATAGTACTATAGATGTAGTAGCTTCTGACCATGCGCCACATACGGAGGCTGAAAAGGATGTTGATATAAAGAGTGCTCCTTCTGGCGTCCCTGGCGTGGAAACACTAATGCCGCTGATGCTTGTTGCAGTTAAGAGGAATTTGCTTCCTCTGGGGCGCATGATAGATGTGACAAGTAAGAATCCTGCACGGATATTTGGTCTCAATCAGCATTCAAAGGGTGTTTTTGCTGAAGGGTATGATGCTGATATTATTGTAGTTGACCCGGGGCATGTTACTGAGATAAAAGGTGACAATCTTCATAGCAAAGCAGGATGGACGCCGTATGAAGGTATGGATGGAATTTTCCCGGAATTCACAATAGCAAGGGGTGAAGTAGTATGGGATGGGGATATAATGGCATCAAGGGGACGCGGGAATTTCCTTCCTGGAAAAGGATTTGCATCGGAATGACATGTTCATAATATTTTATATATGTCCACATTACCATAACACTTTAAATATATAATGACATATTATGTGCATACGGTGGTGTGATGAAAACAAAATTCCCAATTCATACTACATTAAGCGCAGATGCAATAAAAATTCTTGAGAGATATGAGAAAGAGCTCGGCGCTAAAAATGTTGTTCTGGAAAAAGCACTTCTTAACCTTGATTCTACTCGTTTCAAAGCCAAACTAGATACTCAAAGCATTGATCGCCTGATAAAAAGAGTCCCGACGGGTATTCCTGGGATGGATGATTTTCTGGAAGGTGGCTTTCCTAAAGGATTTGCTGTAGTTGTGACTGGTCCTCCGGGAACTGGGAAGACTACTTTGTCGATGCAATACTTGATGGATGGTGTGAAAAATGGTGAAAGGTGTATTTTCTTCTCATTTGAAGAAAGGGCACAGCAGCTGGTTCAACATTTTGCACGATTTGGCTGGGATGTTGGCAAGTATATTGATGATGGGTATCTTGAGATATTTGGCATTTCCATGCTGACTTCTGAAGAAATGATGGAAATACTGGACTCCCATAAACCTGAAAGGGTGGTTTTTGATTCTATGAATGTCCTTACTGCTCCGGGGGACTTTAGAACTTCTGCATCCTGGCGTGGTCTTCATAGATTGCTGAAAAAGAATATGACTACTGCTATCCTTGTAACAGAAAAGTCACATGGCATTGAAACAAAAGAATATGATGATTTTGATTTTCTTGGTGATGGCGTTATCTTTCTTGATTTCATTCAGACAAATGATATCGACACGACTCCTATGCCTGTGATGGCAGTTCAGAAAATGAGGGCTACACGTGTAGATCATACTCCTCAGCCATTCCGTTTCACAAATAATGGTATAGCTAAATACAGGGCTCTTAATATCCCTTCAAAAGTCTTACAGGATAGGATTGAGAAGCGTCGGGCAGAGAGACTTGGTATGTCAATGGATGAAATATGATATTAAACTGGCAATTATTGTCGTTACATATATTGAGTTAAAAGTGCCTGCTCCTCCGATGCTCATAAAAGCACTACCTGTCCTTTCTTTATTAAAGGTCACAACTGATATTATATTGCCAATAATTATGCCTCCGACTCCGGCAATGAAGGTGACGGATGCTGCGTTGTCCGGTGCAACTATGAGTGCAAAGGGGAGTGCTATTATCCCTATGTATTCAGGCATTACTGTTCCTATTCCTGCCATTATCTCTGATAGTAAAATTACTGCAACCACTACGATGAGCATTATTTCAAGGGCTGTGTTGTTGGGTTGCGTCAATAATAGGTAAATTATTGCAAGAGCAGGTAATATTGCTCCTCCGAGATTTATGGTCAGTGTTGTATCAAATACTCTTTGTTTTCCAATGCTCAGTTCCTTTACTATTGGCACAGAATAGATGTCTTCAAGAATAGGTGCATACTTAAAAAGTTGCTCTGGTTTTTTAGACCGAAAGCTTGCTACTGGTATTTCTATGATGGAGCCACAAATTATGGCGAAAAGAAATATCATAAGAGGTACTGGGCCAATTGTTCCGAGGGATAGCTGCTCCTTGTAACAAAGGGCAGCCGTGGGGAGTAAGATCAATACAAAAGCTGCGTACGTCCTTATTTCGGAACTATTAGTATGTCCTCTCATCTGTTTACCTCTGGTAAATTAGGAGTCAAGGCTATTAATATTTTTCGTGAAATATACTACAATAGCATTTTAGTAATGGTCAAGTTGAGATTGAAGTAACTCATTTCTCTTCTTTTCAAGATAGCTGTATACGCTTCCATGGTTTGCTCCTTCTACAAGCATTTCAATGGATGTTCTTGCTATTTGGTTCTGTTCAGGTGTACCTATTACACTTACAGTCTTTCCATAGACTGACATCTTTATGCCAATCAGCCTTTCAGTTATTTCTCTTGTTTTTCCGCCCTTTCCTATGATTCTTCCTTTAAGGCGAAGGAGGTCTTTTTGCGTATTTGCATGTTTGGAGATATCAATTACTTCAAGCATCAGCATGTCATCGTCAAACATTGTAAATGTCTTGTCCGGGTTAAATCCTCTAGCGATTGCATTGACTACGTCTGCTGCTTTCATTGCGCCAACCGGGTCATCTCCTGGGATTATCTCGACAGTTCCATTTTCACTGTCTATGTCCAGTTTAGCTGTTGATTTGTTTTCTATGATTTCTTTGACGCGGCCTTTTGGTCCAATTATGGCGCCAACCCTGTCTTTGGGAACTTTGATATGTGTCATATAAATCTACCTTTGATAATTATGAATCAATAATTTGCGTTTTTTCTTCTTTGTCCCTGATTGACGAATATAATCCATGGGGGTCTTCATCAATGCCGTATTTTTTGAAGTAACGTACTATGTTCTCTATATCTCTTAACAGGAAATCTCTTGAGCGGGGATGTTCACTGGTCACTGACTGGCCCATGTCTATGAATACAGGTTCGTTTGTTTCGGGAACTACTAATATGTTGTATTCGCTCAGGTCTCCATGTACTAGATTTGCTTCTTTGTACAGCACGTCTATATAGTGTATGATTGTGTCGTATGCTTCTCTAGCCACTTCTTTATCAAGACGGATGTCCTTCAATTGGGGGTATGGTTTCTCATTCTCTCCCAGGAATTCCATTACAAGGACATTACGTTCGGCAACTATGGGCTCTGGCACGCGAATGCCTACTTCTTTTGCACGAATAAGGTTTCTCTGCTCTTTTTTTGTCCATGCGAAAATTATGTCTCTCTTTGAATGTCTCACATTCCTGAAACGCGGGTCGCCCAGAATGTAGTCTTCCATTGAGTTGAAGGTGCTTGATGATATTCTATATATCTTTACTGCAATGTCCCTGTCTTCTCCTTCCGCGAGAAATACATTTGCTTCTTTTCCTGTACTGATGGGTCCACCCATTGCCTTGAGTATTCCTTTGCTGGATAGGGTGTAAAGTGTTTTCAGGGTAGGTTCATCAAATACATTCTCTGTTACTTTGAGTGTATCTGTGTCCTTGCGCCTCATGCGCAGCCTGTCGACTTCGGTGTCGATACGTTTCACTTTATTGGTTACTTCTTTTTTCATATTTCCTGTTTATCCTTTCAGGTACCCTTTGCGCTCAAGCCAGTTTACCTGTGGGCGGGTATATTTCCATATTACGTCGGCTTTTTCATTCTGGAAGTCCCACGGGACTGCGATAACAATATCATCCTCTCGTATCCATGTTCTCTTTTTCATGGATCCGGGTATTCTTCCCATTCTCACAACACCGTCTAAACATCTTAGTTTGACATGATTTGCACCAAGCATACTTTCAACGATGGCGAGTACTTCATTGTTTTCTTTCCTGGGCGTTCGAACTCTTGAAACCTCTGTGGTATCTACATTACTGTTATTCTTTTTGTATTGCAGACGAATCCCTCTTTATTAATTGTATGATTTTGTGTACTGCTATGTCACTGATATTGTTAAAGCTTGCGTATCTCTGCCCGTGGTTTGTTTTTATTCCTAAATGAAGGGCTATTTGCATGTATTATAATATAAAAATTAATTAAATACGTTATGTTTATATGCAATAGTGTGGATGTATAGAATCCCGTCCGATATGGGTGGTTGCTTACTTGGGTAAGCGCCAGTTCAGTTGGCGGATATTCATCAACCGTAAATTCCATATAGGATTAAAACCTAATGTTATATTCCGAGTGGGTGGTAGATGAATAAGCTACCTTTAACAGGTCTCTCATTTGCCTTCGAATCTCCTGATTCGGAAGGTATATATAGGATGGTGACCTTTGAAGGAGTCCGCGTGAATCACGCGAGAACTTACAATCACCGCCTTTTAACAAGTGGGGGCAAGAGTTATTTCTTGTCTGACGTTGGATTTGGCAGTTCGGTTAATTCTGACCGGTAGTGAACAACTACTAACTAATTGGAATTAACCAACTAAGTGCATGTGAAAAGAAATTCTCTAGTGAGAGTTCTTTCCTAATGATTCCTTAAATGACTTCCAAAATAATATACTTTTGTGTGTGGATTAACAATTCTGGTTGATCCTGCCAGAGGTCACTGCTATCAGTATTCGATTAAGCCATGCGAGTCAAATGTTTTTCGTAAACATGGCGTACTGCTCAGTAACACGTGGATAATCTGCCCTAAGGTTAGGTATAACTCCGGGAAACTGGTGATAATCCCTAATATACCATAGATACTGGAATGTTCTGTGGTCAAAAGCTCCGGCGCCTTAGGATGAATCTGCGGCCTATCAGGTTGTAGTGGGTGTAGTGTACCTACTAGCCGACGACGGGTACGGGTTGTGAGAGCAAGAGCCCGGAGATGGATTCTGAGACATGAATCCAGGCCCTACGGGGCGCAGCAGGCGCGAAAACTTTACAATGCGGGAAACCGCGATAAGGGGATACTGAGTGCCAGCATCTTATGTTGGCTGTCCGCATGTATAAATAGCATGTGTTAGCAAGGGCCGGGCAAGACCGGTGCCAGCCGCCGCGGTAACACCGGCGGCCCGAGTGGTGGCCACTATTATTGGGTCTAAAGGGTCCGTAGCCGGTTTGATCAGTCTTCCGGGAAATCTGACAGCTCAACTGTTAGGCTTCCGGGGGATACTGTCAGACTTGGGACCGGGAGAGGTAAGAGGTACTACAGGGGTAGGAGTGAAATCTTGTAATCCTTGTGGGACCACCAGTGGCGAAGGCGTCTTACCAGAACGGGTCCGACGGTGAGGGACGAAAGCTGGGGGCACGAACCGGATTAGATACCCGGGTAGTCCCAGCCGTAAACGATGCTCGCTAGGTGTCTGGGACGGTGCGACCGTTTCAGGTGCCGCAGGGAAGCCGTGAAGCGAGCCACCTGGGAAGTACGGCCGCAAGGCTGAAACTTAAAGGAATTGGCGGGGGAGCACTACAACGGGTGGAGCCTGCGGTTTAATTGGACTCAACGCCGGAAAACTCACCTGGGGCGACAGCAATATGTAGGTCAGGCTGAAGGTCTTACCTGAATCGCTGAGAGGAGGTGCATGGCCGTCGTCAGTTCGTACTGTGAAGCATCCTGTTAAGTCAGGCAACGAGCGAGACCCGTGCCCACTGTTGCCAGCATATCCTTCGGGATGATGGGTACTCTGTGGGGACCGCTGGTGCTAAACCAGAGGAAGGTGCGGGCTACGGTAGGTCAGTATGCCCCGAATCTCCAGGGCTACACGCGGGCTACAATGACCGGGACAATGGGCTCCTACCCCGAAAGGGGTTGGTAATCTCATAAACCCGGCCTTAGTTCGAATTGAGGGCTGTAACTCGCCCTCATGAAGCTGGAATCCGTAGTAATCGCGTTTCAATATAGCGCGGTGAATACGTCCCTGCTCCTTGCACACACCGCCCGTCAAACCACCCGAGTGAGGTATGGGTGAGGGCACGGACCTAGTGCCGTGTTCGAACCTAAATTTCGCAAGGGGGGTTAAGTCGTAACAAGGTAGCCGTAGGGGAATCTGCGGCTGGATCACCTCCTAAGCAGATCGGCACAACGCCGATCACCACTTACCGGTCAGAAATCGAAAAACTGTCAAATCCGAAATAATCTACATGGATTCAAAAAAGGCGAATCCAGGAGGGCTTGTAGATCAGTTGGGAGATCGTCGCCTTTGCAAGGCGAAGGCCCTGGGTTCGAATCCCAGCAAGTCCATTATTTAGTGCACCCGAGAAGTAACTTTTTCGGGGAAGGATGAAGTGGTCGAAGCAACAACGGCTGCAATGAGATCGTGTATATGCATGCATATATCAGACGCTCACTGGACAAAGTGAGATGGACTCTGGTAAATATGCCTTCAGGTGGATGGCTCGGCTCAAGGGCTGATGAGGGACGTGCCAAGCTGCGATAAGCCCAGGGTAGGTGCATGGAGCCTATGAACCTGGGATCTCCTAATGGGTCTTCCTAACACATTTTGTGTGTTGATCAGTAATGATCGGGAACGCCCCGAATTGAAGCATCTTAGTAGGGGCAGGAAAAGAAATCGAAGAGATGCCGCTAGTAATGGCGAATGAACACGGCACAGTTCAAACTGAATCCCGCCGGTAACGTGCGGGAGATGTGGTGTTGTAGGCCTTTTCTAAAGATCCCACTTGGTTGGAATTGAACTTTTCTGGAACGTTAGACCAAAGAGTGTGATAGTCACGTAAATAACAACCAAAGGATCTGGAATGTGGCCTGAGTAACGTGGGTCGGAATTCCCGCGTGAATTTGGGAGGCACCAACTTCCAAAACTAAATACTTCTTGAGACCGATAGTGAACTAGTAGGGTGACCGAAAACTGAAAAGTACCCCAAGAAGGGAGGTTAAAAGTGCCTGAAACCTGGAGGCGATGGAGCGATATGGCGTTAAAGGATCTTTAACGCGAAGGAAACAGCCGCGAGGCTGCAGTACGGGCGTTATTGCCAATGTCATATCTTACGTTTTGAAGAACGGGCCAGGGAGTGTATTCAAATGGCGATGGCTAACTTTTTACATAGGAAGCCGAAGCGAAAGCAACATGCTCGCAGCCGTAAGGCGAGGAGCGGCGTATACAAGTGCGTGGAGTCATTAGGGTACGACCCGAAGCCGGGTGATCTAGGCGTGGGCAGGTTGAAGCGTGGCGAAAGCTACGTGGAGGACCGCAAGCGGTATTGATCTGCAAATCATTCGTGTGACCTGCGTCTCGGAGTGAAAGGCTAATCTAACCCGGCATCAGCTGGTTCCTTCCGAAACATGTCGAAGCATGACCTAACTGGAGATAGTCGGTGAAGTAGAGCACTGATTGGTGGTCCCGGGGAAGAAATTCCTCAGCCACTTGTCAAACTCCAAACTCACCGTCGTCTAAGAAAGTTGGAGTCCGGACTACTGGGGTAAGCTTGTAGTCCGTAAGGGAGACAACCCAGCCCGTGGTTAAGGTCCCCAAGTGTCGACTAAGTGTTAATACTAAAGGGCGTCCTAAGCCCTAGACAGCTGGAAGGTTAGCTTAGAAGCAGCTATCCTTTAAAGAGTGCGTAACAGCCCACCAGTCGAGGTTTGGGGCCCCGAAAATGGACGGGGCTCAAGTCGACCACCGATACCACGGAGCACCGCAAGGTGATCTCGTAGGAAGGCGTTGCGTTCGGGCAGAAGCAGGGCTGTGAAGTCCTGTGGACCGTGCGGAAACGAAAATCCTGGTAATAGTAACAGCATAGATAGGTGAGAATCCTATCCGCCGAAGGGGCTAGGTTTCCTCGGCAATGATCGTCAGCCGAGGGTTAGTCGGTCCTAAGACGTACCGTAATTCGAGTACGCCGAAAGGGAAACAGGTTAATATTCCTGTACCTCTTGACAATAAACTGACGTTTTTGGGCAGGTTGAGCGGCGCCGTCGCGCCGTCTAAGCACCGAATCCCGTGGAGAGCCGTAATGGCGAGAAGCGGGCGAATGTGTTATGGCGAAAGTCAGCTGCACCCGGGAACCCGTGAAAAGGAAGTCAAGGGTCCGTACCGAGAACTGACACAGGTGCCCCTAGCTGAAAAGGCTAAGGCGTGTCGGATACAATTTGGCTAAGGGAATTCGGCAAATTAGCTCCGTAACTTCGGGAGAAGGAGTGCCTGCTGTGAAGACAGCAGGTCGCAGTGACAAGAGAGCTCTAACTGTCTAATATCAACATAGGAGATCGCAAACCCGTAAGGGCTAGTACGATCTCTGAATCCTGCTCAGTGCAGGTACCTGAAACTCCGGTTCAACGGATCGAAGGGCCTGTAAACAGCGGGGGTAACTATGACCCTCTTAAGGTAGCGTAGTACCTTGTCGCTTAATTGGCGACTTGCATGAATGGATCAATGAGAGCTCTACTGTCCCTAGCCAGAGTCCGGTGAAGCTTACTTTCTAGTGCACAGTCTAGAGACCTCTAGGGGGAAGTGAAGACCCCGTGGAGCTTTACTGCAGCCTGTCGTTGGGTTGTGATTTTGGATGTACAGTGTAGGTAGGAGACATCGAAGGTGGTGCGCCAGCATCACTGGAGTCGCCGTTGGGACACTACCCTTCTGAAATTACGACCCTAACTCCGAGAGGAGGACCCCGATAGGTGGGCAGTTTGCCTGGGGCGGGACGCCCTTGAAAAGATATCAAGGGCGCACAAAGGTTGACTCAAGTGGGTCGGAAACCCACTGAAGAGTGCAAGAGCATAAGTCAGCCTGACGTTATTCAGCACAGTAGTGGATGACGAGACGAAAGTCGGTTCTAGCGAACTTTTGTGCTCGCTTGGTGCGAGCCAAAAATGACAGAAAAGTTACCCCGGGGATAATTGAGTTGTTGCCGGCAAGAGCACATATCGACCCGGCAGCTTGCTACTTCGATGTCGGTTCTTTCCATCCTGGCCGTGCAGCAGCGGCCAAGGGTGAGGTTGTTCGCCTATTAAAGGAGATCGTGAGCTGGGTTTAGACCGTCGTGAGACAGGTCGGTTACTATCTACTAGAGGTGTCTGTAGTCTGAGGGTAAGCTACTTTTAGTACGAGAGGAACAGAGTAGCGGCGCCACTGGTGTATCAGTTGTCCGACAGGGCATTGCTGAGCAGCTACGCGCTAAGGAATAAGAGCTGAATGCATCTAAGCTCGAAATCTGACTTGAAAAGAGACTACGTTAAGGGTCCCGGTAAAAGACCGGTTTGATAGGGTCGGGATGTACGCACCAAGGCAACGAGGTGTTCAGTCCGCGGCTACTAATAACCCGTGCCTGTCCGTCTTGCTTTGTCCAGGCGAAATCTGATATGTGCATGTTTAATATACACGAACTCAAGGTAAAGTATAAGTGTAATTGATTCATTTATGAATCGCTTGTTGCCAAGGTGGCGGAGCGGCTACGCAATCGCCTGCAGAGCGATTCCATTCCGGTTCGAATCCGGACCTTGGCTTTACCATTTACTATTCATTATGAGAGAGTTTGGCGGCCATAGCGGCGGGGAGATTCCTGTACCCATCCCGAACACAGAAGATAAGCCCGCCAGCGTTCCTTACTGTACTGAAGTACGAGAGTCTTCGGGAACTCTGGATCGCTGCCAACTCACTCATAAACAATAACTTTTTCTAACTGGTTTTTACTACAGCTAATCTATTTGTTATTCTTACTTTTGTTTGTTTTATGTTAACTACTTATGTTATTTTCTTCTGAGTATGCATGCGTGTGGCAAATTTATTCATGTCTTTATATTTCTTCCAAGAGCCTCGTTGACATTGTTAATCAAATCTGCTCTGGTAACCAGTATAAGTTCATCCTTTTCATGTAATTTAGGATCTTTTTCTGCAAGGATGAATTCATCTTTGCGATAAATGCCTATGAATGCACTATTTTCAGGTAACGATATCTCTGATAATTTCATATCTATTACCTGATCGGTAGCCATCACTCCCATAAAACGCACATCAGAACGCACCAGATTACTCAGTTCAATTGTGTTAATACCTCTAAGGACATCAGAGATGTATCTGGAAGATATGCTTGAGGGATTTATCATATAATAAAATCCAAGTTTGTTTGCAACATCCATGAACTGCCTGTCATCTATCTTCAGAATAACTTTCTCAACCTTTGCATCTCTGGCTATCAGGCCGATGAGGATATTATTCTGATCAATGTTTGTGCAGGCAACAACTGCATCTGCATTAGATATGTCTGCTTTTTCTAATATATCCGGCCTTGTACCTTCTGCATTTATAACTGTACAATCCAGGGTCTCTGCCAGTTCTTTGGCTATGGATTCATCTTTCTCTATCAGTATTACTTCTTTACCCTGCTGGATCATATTTTTCGTGAGATTTATTCCCAGTGAACCGGCGCCAACTACGATTACTCTCATATTTCACCACTCCTTTTATTTACTCTTTTTATTTTTATCCATGTTCCTGGCATGAAAAGTAGTATAAGTGGTATTATCTCGATTCTTCCAAACAACATGTCAATTATCAGTACTAACTTAAGGGTGACAGGCATTGCAGTGCTTGTGACTCCTGCTGAAAGTCCCACAGTGCTTAAAGCGCTTGATACTTCGAATACGGAATTATTTGTATTCACTCCATAAAGCATGAAAATAAAGGATGATACAACCAGTATCAATGTGTAAAGCAGCATGAAAGTCACAAGATTGTAGATTTCATCACTCTCTACAATGTGTTCCTCTATTTTAATGGGTGTAAGCGTCTCCCTGGGCAGGAACAATCTCAACAACACATTGTGTACCACTTTAAAGAGCAAAAGTACTCTGAAAACCTTAATTCCGCCAGCTGTTGATCCTATGTTACCTCCTATCCACATCATGAATATCAACACCGCTTTAGAAGCATCAGATAATATGGAAAGGTCTACTGTAGAAAAACCTGCTGTGCTAACTGCAGATATTACCTGGAAAAGACTATCCTTGATCAAATTGTACTCCATATTTTCTTTTGCAAGAGTAAAAGCAAAAAGAATTACTCCTATAGTTGTAAAGGCAAGGAAAGCCCTGAGTTCAAGATTTTTGAAGAATTTCTCTGGCTTCTTGAAGAGGTATGGGTAGAGTACAAAACTAACCGCTCCCAGGAGACACGATATGCTAATGGCTGCGGGTATAAGGCTTCCCTGGTATGCACCTATACTTTCAGCACGTGTTGAAAATCCGCCGGTTGACACACAACAAAGGGCGTGGCATATAGAATCAAAAAGTGACATACCACTCATTAAAAGCAATATTATGGACACCAATGTTATAATTATGTAAACTTTTCCAAGTGTACGGGTGGTGGCTATCACAGTTGGTTTGATCTTCATATCTCCATAGTTTGCCTTGTACATCCTCGATGCAGTAGTTCCCGGTCTGATAAGGACAGAAAGTACCACAAGGATTATTCCAATTCCTCCTACCCACTGTCCCCAGGAACGCGCAAACAGGAACACCGGTCCGACATCTGGTGGTGCAACACTGAGCCCAGTTGTCGTAACAGCTGACACACTTTCAAAATAAGCATCAATAAAAGTCATTCCTGTTGTAAGCGACATTGGTATTGCACTAAGAAGTGCAGAGATTGGAAAAACCAGTGCAACAATGATGAGTGCTTCCTTTGTTTCAAGCTCATAATCAGGAAGAGCTCGATAAATAACTGTTCCAATTATGAATACTACTGCAGCAGTGCTTCCATAATCTATGGCAGCTTCTACATTTCCTAGGATCAATGCAGCAATTGTCGGGACAACCAATACAAAAGTGAAAGCTATAAGATAATATCCCATGTACTTTGCTACAGCTTTGTGGTTAACAGGCGAGTGTAGCTCGTACATATACTATAATAATTCCTGTTACTTTATAAATTATATCATGGAATATTCCTTCTGCTCCTCTTTCATTTGAGATTGTAAATTCTGAGTTTAGGTTCCTGAAAGGAAGCTTAAATATATCTTAACTATCATCTAAAAGCTCATGTCATCACAATTTGATATAATTCATAAGGATGCAGCAGGGCGTATCGGTAAGCTGACAACTCCACACGGAGTGGTTGAAACTCCTACTGTAATGCCTGTCATTAATCCTAATATCCAGACAATAAAACCCTCCGAGATGAGGGAGTTCGGTGCTGAGATACTTATCACCAACTCATACATTATCTACCGTAAGGATGAATTAAGGGAGAAGGCTCTCAAAGATGGTCTTCATGCACTTCTTGATTTCGATGGTCCTCTCATGACCGATTCCGGTTCATTCCAGTTATCAGTCTATGGTGAAGTGGAGGTCACTAATGAAATGATCATTGATTTCCAGCAAAAAATAGGAACAGATATAGGCGTTCCTCTGGATATTCCTACACATCCTGACGTGTCTTATGAAAAGGCAAAGGAAGATATGGATATTACAATACAGCGTCTCAAGGAAGCAAGGGAACTTGTGAAAGGTGACATGCTTCTGGCAGGTCCTGTGCAGGGTGCTATTTACAAGGATCTCCGGGAGGAGTGTGCCCGTGAGCTTTCAGAAATAGGTTTTGATGTATATCCATTCGGAGCTGTGGTTCCACTGATGGAATCCTACCGTTATGCCGATCTTGTAGATGTAATTGCTTCTGCTAAAAAAGGACTCGACCCTACAGCACCTGTCCATCTTTTTGGTGCCGGACACCCGATGATGTTCGCATTGGCCGTTGCCCTTGGATGTGATCTCTTCGATTCTGCTGCATATGCGCTCTATGCAAAGGACAGGCGTTACATTACTTCAAGAGGAACATATCATGTGGACAAGCTCAAATACCTGCCATGTTCCTGTCCGGTATGTATGACTCACACAGCGGAAGAACTGAAAACGGCCCACAACTGCACCGAGCTTCTTGCCAGGCACAACCTTTATGTGACTTTTGAAGAGGTTCGTGAGGTCAAACAGGCTATATGGGAAGGCAATCTCCTTGAACTTGTAGAGCAGAGATGCCGTGCTCATCCACGAATGCTTGAAGCCCTTAAGCAGATGTACACATATTCTCCATGGATGGAAGAGTGTGACCCTTCATCCAAATCTACATTCTTCTATTGTGGTCCTGAGTCTGCCAAACGTCCGGAAGTCCTGCGCTTTAACAGGCAGCTTGAAAGGTTCACCATAGAAGGTTCGGCTTTGATAAGGACTTACCCGACAAAAAGGGACAGTGATTATGACAACGTCCTGATATTCAAACCACCATTCGGGTCTTATCCGCAGGAACTTGCAGAGGTTTATCCGTTCAATGCGGAAATTGTAAGAACTCCTGATTATGAATCCCTCGAGAGTGCTTATGAGAACACTATCAGGCTTGTGGAGCTGAACCCCAATGCAAAGTTCACTTTCCTGATGCAGGACAAATTAGGGCATCCTCTTGTTGAAAAACTCGAAAAGATGGATAACTTTACAGTTGTCTCTTCCCAAAAAGAGTGAAGTCGATCTCATCTCAAAAAGGAAATAAAACCTGATTATCATCTGATACTCAGGTTCTTATTGTCCAATTATTTTTTATTTTAGACCTGTATGACTCATTTTTAGTCAGACCACCCTAATACTAATATACGATACTGGAAATTAGGAGCTATAATCTATTGGTGATATACTTGGTTTCCACTTCAGGTTCAAAAACGAGAAATCCCTATCTGGAAATGTTAAGGCCGGAGATAGCGGATATGGATTTAGCCCTTCCTGCAGCGAGTGCTCTGCTGGCATCCTATCTTACAATAGGGGTACTGCCGGACCCAATTCTTTTCATCATAGCTGTTATCGGAGGGTATGCAGCGATCACAAGTTCTTATGTATATAATGACTGTTGTGATGTTGATATTGATCAGATAAACCTTCCAAACCGTCCGTTGGTGTCTGATAAGCTAAGTCGCGGACAGGCTATGAAGTATGCAGGTCTGTTGTTTTTAATAGCAAGTGTGGCAGCTCTCTATCTTAATCCTGAATCTTTTGTGGTGCTGGTGATAGCAGTCGTCACTATAAGTATATACTCAAAACTTGCAAAAAGGCTGACATTTCTTAGTTTCGTACCTGTGGGGATAGCTTACGGACTTGTACCTATAGGTATCTGGCTGGCATTCGATCCGGCAGGGATTCTCAAGGAACCTTCCTATGGTTCAATACTCCCACTCCCTGCTATATTCCTTGGCTTGATGATGTGTTTCACTGACTGGGGTTTCACTCTGTCCGGTGTTGCAAGGGATGTAGAAGGCGACAGGGCAAGGGGCGCACCGACTTTTCCGGTAACATACGGAGTTCCGGCAACCTCTAGGTTTGTAACTCTAATGTGGGTAGTAGGAATAATAGCTTCCATAGCCATCGGAATTACTGCAAAGATAGGTCCTATATACTTTGCAGGTGCACTGCTGGCAGGTGGCTGGATACTTACACAATCATTCGATTTTATAAAGAATCCGACAGAGCAGCGTGGCGGACAACTGTTCCTTCAGGGCTCAAGATACAGAGGTGTCATGTTTGGTTCTCTCATACTTGATGTAATACTTTGCATACTCGTACCGGCATACTCCGGTATCTTATGGTAACTTCACGAGGTTCAAAATGGATGCAGATATCATTGTAATAGGGGCTTCCCCTGCAGGGGTCATGGCAGCACGGAATGCATCAGCTAAAGGCTGCAAAGTACTCCTTCTCGATAAAAAAGAAGCCGCAGGTGTACCTACTCATCCGGCAAACACTTTTTTCAAAGGGATGTTTGACCGGACAGGCGAGGAAGTTGACCAGAGTTATGTTATTAAGAATCTCAAAGGTGCCTATATAATAGCACCATCCGGCAAGAATGTCATTTTTGAAGGCGATGCTTATTTCCTTGACCGGAAGAAATTCGATGAATTTTACATTCGCCAGGCAGAAGAAGCAGGTGTAGACGTTCGCTTCGGAATCGAAGTTCTTAATGTTCTGCGTTCAGATGGCGTTTTCACAGTAAGCACCTCAAAAGGAAAGATAAAGTGTAAGCTAGTTATTGTTTCAGATGGTATAAATTCCAGGATAGGTGCCCTTCTGGGTATGAAACCTATCAAATATCCTCAGGACATTGCCTGGTCACTTGAAGCGGAGATAGAGGCTGAAGGCATTGGGGAGCCTGATATGTTCGAATATTACGTGGGCAACCATGCACCAGGGTGGAAATCCACTTATTCTCCATGTGGTGGCAACAGGGCAACTCTTGGTATGTATGTCCGCAGGCATGGAAAGGATGTTTCTGATTTCTTCGATGCATGGCTTGAAAAGTTCAAGACATTAAAAGGGCTTGATGAAGTAAAGATCATCAGTAAATCTGTAGGTGGTGATCCTATAGTTGCAATTCCAGGTGAGATAGTCGCTGACGGCGTCATGATTACCGGTGGTTCTGCTGCCCAGTCAGGTATAGGATACGGGATGCATGCAGGCCAGATGTGTGGGGATGTTGCTGCCGATGCAATTGCCAAAGGTAATCTGTCAAAGAGTTTCCTTTCGGAATACAGGAAACGCTGGAATGCCGCATACAGGACTGAGTACTACCTTGGAAGGTTTGCCATGGAGACTCTCAGGAAAATGAATGATAAAGAGATTGATGAGCTTATGAAGGTCTTTGAAGGAGAGGATTTGAAGGTTCTTGGCGGAACTCCTTTTAACCAGGCATTACAGGTATCAAAAATGATATTGAAAAATAACCCTTCATCTATACTTTCATACAGGGCTATCTTCAGGACGAAGTGAGCAATGAAGAACAAGTATTACTTTTACAGGAATCCATTTTTCAAGGTCTATGCCCAGATAGAGGATGACCGGGTAAAAATGAAAACCTCCGGTATTGCTTCCTCTATCATGGGTTCTTACGTTTCGGAAATGATGGGGATATTTGAGGATACAAAACCCTCTAAAGTGGAAAAGGACCAGTTGATATACTCCACCTGGATGCCTCCTATACCCAGCAAGGCATTTGACAGGCTTGTTTCAAGCCAGATGAGTGCGATGAGGGGAAAATTCGTTCCGGAACAGATCACAATTTCAATTACAGAGGAGTGCCCGAACCGATGCATACACTGTGCTCTTCCTGATACTAAGAACAAAGCAAGGCTCAGTCCGGATGCTGTGAAAAGTGTGATCGATCAAACCCAGAAGATGGGTACAACTCTCATTATATTTGATGGTGGAGAACCTCTGTTATATGATGGCCTTGAGGATCTCATAAGTTATGTTGACAAATCCCGCGCAATTCCGGGCCTTTTTACGTCCGGTGTTGGCATGACTCCGCAGCGTGCATTGAGTCTTAAGAATGCGGGTCTCTCCATGCTCAGTGTAAGCCTTGACAGCGCAAATGAAGAAGGTCACGATTACATGCGTGGAAGGCCGGGCGTGTTCAATGATGCTGTCAATGCCATAAAGAATGGTCTGGATGCAGGCTTGCTGGTTGGCATTTACGTTGTTCTGTCACCTAGGAATGTTGATGAACTTGACGAATTCTATGAGCTTGCAAAGAAACTCGGTGTGCATGAACTTTCTTTCTATGAAATAGTCCCAACCGGCAGATGGCTGGGTCATGAAAAAGAAGTCCTCTCAGCCGAAGGCCTGAAAAAGTTCGATGATTTCGTGGAGCGCACTTCTCATGCTGAAGGGCCGCGTGTTTTCCCGATTCCTCAGATCATAAGGAAAATGGGATGTTTTGCAGGCAGAAAATGGCTTCATGTAACTCCTGAGGGGGATGTACTTCCATGTGCATGCATGCCAAAACCATATGGTAACATCCATGAGGAAAGCCTGGCTTCCATATGGAAAAATATATACAAAGATCCTGTTTTCACTTCAGGCCCCTGTCTAATGAGGGATTCTGATTTTAGGACTGTCCACCTTGGACTGGAACAATAATATTGTTCAAAAAAAAGTTTCAACAAAAAACAGTTGAAAGGAGGGTGAATATCACCCTCTAAATTTTGATTATTTTAGGAATCCTGATCTCTGGAGTGCCATCAGGTTCTCCATAGTAAGCTTTCCACCGGACTTGAAATTGTCAAAGATGTCTTCTGCATCCTTGCGTGCATCTGCCCTTGCAGCTTCCTTCTTACCGTCGAAATCTCCTTTCTTCATCTTGCGGAGTTCCTTGTCGATGTCGCGGATCTCTTTCTGTGCTGCAATGAAGAGTTTGTGCTGTTCGTCAGCTTTTTCCTGGAATTGGACGAATTCTTTGTGAGCAGCATCAGATTCTGCGCGAATCTTGTCGGCTTCTTTGAAGGTAGTGATCATCTTGTCATGATATTCCTGTGCCTTCTGTGCATACTCTGAAAGTGTAGCGTGATGATTTGAAGCTTCGTCCCTGATCTCCTGTGCATCGTCCAGCAGTTTCTTGAGTTCTTCATTTCCTTCAAGTTGCTGCTTCTTTACAACATATTGCTTCTGGAGTTCAGTGATCTTGTTGACCAATTCTCTTTCCTTATTGGTTGTGAGGACTTCTGTCTGCTGTGCAAACTCGAGTCTGTCGATCTCCTTGCGTATGTCTTTGATCGAAGGTCCACCAAGGTTATTCTCATTGCGGATCTGGTCTATCTTCGCAAATACGTCGTTTGCCTTGTTGTTGACCTCATCACGGAGTACCTTGTATTCCTTTACCTTTTCGTTGTTCTCGTCACGGAGTACCTTGTATTCCTGTGCTTCGTTGATAAGGTCCTTAGTCTTCTTGTTCAGCTCATTGCGCTTTGATGCAAGTGTGCTTGCCTCTGCATTAAGCTCGTTACGTTTCTCTTTGTATTCTTCTGACTGTGTCTTAAGCTCAGTCTTCTTGTCGTTAAGTTCTTTTATCATTTCTTTATTATCCTCCCGGTCCAGCAAAAGAGCTGGCATTTCATGCATCTCTAATGCACGATACTTGGCCTTTTTCCGATTCCAACAACTGGATAACCGGTATAACTGCTTCAAGGTTCTTTTCTGTTATGACAATATCAGCATGCTCATGGAGAATCGGTTTGGAATTGAATGCTATGGCATATCTTGCCCTTTTAAAAATACATATGTCGTTGGCACCGTCGCCAACTACAATACATTCTTCAGGTTCTAATCCATATTTTCGGGAGATTTCTTCAAGAACATGTTCCTTAGAGCATTGTCCTGTAAGGGGCCCCCTTACTTCTCCTGTCAGACATCCATTGTCTATCAGTAGTTCATTTGAAACCACATGATCCATGCCAAGTGTTTCACCAACGCGCTCAGCAGCGATGGTAAATCCACCTGAGATCATTGCAGTTTTATAACCTCGGGATTTCAGGTAATTGACAAGTACTTTCGCACCGGGCATAAAAGGCATTTTGTCAAGCGCGGCATGAGCATCATCGAGTGTAAGTCCTTTTAGTAGTCTGACTCTTTCAACAAGCGCATTGGAAAAATCAATTTCTCCACGCATTGCTTTTTCTGTAATAGAGGCGACTTCGTCTCCCACTCCTGCGGCATGTGCGAGTTCGTCAATGGTTTCAGCATCTATAAGGGTGCTATCCATATCAAAAACTACTAACTTTATCCTATCAGAATTATTGCTGGTACAACTCACTTCATCAAACCTGGAATTTGAATCCCGCATTGAAACAGTATTTAAGTGCCGAGATTGATTTGAAATACGCTACATTGCTTTTAAGGTTTTCGGATAGGATGCATTGTTTATGGTTATTTTATTTTTTTGTACAAATTTGCAAAAAAGCATATTGTGTTAACAGTCCCGTTTATATATATGTATTATTATACAGTGTTATAATATATATTTAGTGTATAATTGTTTATTCGAGAGGCTTTCATATGAAAACAGAAACAGAAATTCCTGCTGTGATGGATAATTTTTCTAATAAAAATGTACTTGATCAGCTTCCATGTATGGTGATGGCAGTTGATCTTGATTTTAACATCCTTTCTCTTAATGCTGTTGGATGTAGGTGGCTTGGAGAGGATTTTGAGAACATTGAAGGTAAGAAATGTTATGACCTGGTGCGTTCTCCTCATTGTAATACCAACAATTGCCGTGTTAAACAAGCCATGGAAAATGGCAGGGTATATGTCTGGAGGAATGAGATCACAGCTGCTGGCAAAACCTTCCCTGTAGAGTATACTGCAGCTCCATTGAAGGATAAAGAAGGTAACATTATAGGTGGAGTTGAATATGTCATTGACATAAGTGACAGGGTAAAGATTGAAGCAGAGGTCCGGGCTCACAGCCGTACTATAATGGAACTTTCAACACCTGTTATTAAACTCTGGGATGGTATTGTGATTCTTCCATTAGTAGGGGTGATCGATACAATGCGTGCTCAGCAGATAATTGAGAACCTATTATCCTCGATTGTTGAAAATGAAGCAGCTGTGGCAATACTTGATGTGACTGGTGTTCCAATGATAGATACAAGTGTTGCACAGCATATCCTGAAGACTGTAAGTGCCGGCAAAATGCTTGGTGCGGAAGTAATCATTACCGGTTTCAGTCCAAATGTTGCCCAAACAATTGTGACTCTCGGAGTTGACATGAGCGGTATAATCACTACTGGTTCATTGCGTGACGGTGTCTCAAAGGCTTTTGCTATTGTAGGAAAAAAAATGGTATGAGCTCCGGGTGTTCCTATGGAAATACCAATACTGAAACTAAAGAATATCCTGCTCACTTCAATACAGAGTGACATGACTGACGATGATGCTCTGAAGTATCAATCAGACGTCGTTTCAACTCTTGAAAAAAGTGGCTCAAAGGGTCTTATCATTGATATAACTGCAATGGATATTGTGGATTCTTTCATGGCCCGTGTGATCAATGAGACGGCAAGGATGGCACGTCTTATGGGTACTCGCGTTGTCCTGTGTGGTATGCAGCCAATGGTTGCGCTTACACTGGTTGAGATGGGGCGGGAACTTATTGGAGTTGACACTGCCCTTAATCTCGACAAAGGCTTTGACAAGCTTCTTGAAATGATTGAAGAAGGGGTTGAGTAGCATAGCCGAGAAAAGCATTGATCTCAAGATTGAAGATGATATTCTCATAGCCCGGCAGATTGCCAGAAAAGAAATGGCAGAAATAGGCTTTGGTTCCGCAGATCAGACTCGTATGGCTACTGCAATCTCTGAGCTGACAAGGAATGTGATTAAATATGCAGGCCAAGGCGTATGCCATATCATTACGGAAGTTTCATCGGCAGAAATCAAGGTAAAAGTAGAGATCGAAGATTATGGTCCGGGGATCGCTGATCTGAATAAGGCCATGGAAGACGGATATACGACTGGTGGCGGTTTAGGCGCAGGTCTTCCTGGCGCAAAGAGGCTTGTGAATGATTTTTCTATAGAATCACGTCCCGGCTTAACAAAAATAAATTTAGAGATGTGTCGTCCTAATGTCTGAAATTTGTGAATACACGTCTCCTGAAAATGGACTGAAGTCGATGGTAGAGGTAACGAACTTGTCTCATGTTGCAAATGTTCAGACTACTGTTCGGTCAATTGCAAAGAAACTAGGATTCTCAGAACTTGCTTCACATAAAGCCGCGACTTCTGCATCCGAGCTTGCTTCTAATCTGGTTCACCATGCCAGTAACGGTGGCTCCATAACTATCAGGGAGGTCCGGAAAGATGGGTACATAGGAATTGAGATAGTATCCAACGATTCTGGTCCGGGTATAATGGATGTGGATCTGGCTTTGCAGGATGGTTATTCCACGGGCAATGGCCTTGGTTCCGGACTACCTGCAGTTAAAAGGATTATGGACGAATTAGATATTTCAGTAACAGGCGATTCAAAGACCTGTATTACAACCCGGTTGTGGTATTTATGCGAGTAGCAACAGAATCACGTTCGTTCAATGGTGATATACACTGTGGAGACCAGTGTGACTGGTGGCTTGAAGATGATACATTGACTCTCTGTATGGTTGATGGACTCGGTCATGGTAAACATGCTGAAGAAGCAGCAAAAGCTGCTTTAGATTACGTTTCCTCTCATCTGCAGGAATCTCTTGGTACTCTGTTCTCAGGATGTGACAGGGCTATAAAACAAACAAGAGGTGTAGCCATGAGCATCGCCCGCATCGATCAGAATGAGGGTATTCTTGAGTATGGGGGTATTGGAAATACTCGTACAATGATATATGGTGAAAAAGCTTCTCATTTTCCTTCCAGCTGGGGTATCGTAGGTGGTGGATTCAGGCATTTACATATTGAGAGGGCAAATATTTCCACAAATGATCTTCTGGTAATGTGGACTGATGGTATTCCTGAAAATATTAAGATTTCATCGTATGACTCATACATGCTACAGGATGAGCAACAGCTGGCAAAAAAAATACTGGATGATCACGGGCGCATGACTGATGATGCAACCATATTAGTGTATATGCAGGGGTGATGCATTATTACGGAAACCGATTTTAAAGAAAGGTATTATGGGATTCTGAAAGGTTATGTTACCACTCGTGAAGAAAAATACCTGATGCGTTCTGAAGATCTAGGCTATGAATTGGTCAGGTGCAATGTCCCTCCGGAAGATATTGTTGAACTACATGAATTAGCGATCTCAAGGCTAGCCACTGACCTTCCTGCAAAGAATATGATGGAATGTGTAGGTTTCCTTTCCACACCACTTGTAGAACTTATGATGGCATATGGTCTTGCGTTCAGGCAATGGATCGATGATCTGGAAAAAAGCAAACAGGAACTCATTATGTATGCTCAGGAGTTACAACATTCCAATGAGCTGAAAGAGCTTTTTGCTGACATTATGCGTCATGATCTCCTGAATCCTGCTTCTTTGGTCAACGGCTTTGTTTCTATTCTGCTTGAATGGGAGGAAGATGAAAAGAAAAAGTCCCTACTTACAAATATAGAAAAGAGCAACCGAAATCTTGTATACATTATAGAGAAAGCAGCAGAATTTGCCAAACTGGATTCTGTGGAAGAACTGGATTATTCTACTCATGACCTTGGCTTAATTCTACAGGATATCGTGGATACTTTTATGCCCAAGTTCGAGGAAAATGAAATGACTGTGGATATGGGTATTGACAGATCATACCCCTCATTGGTAAATCCCCTTATTGAGCAGGTTTTTGTTAACCTTATTTCCAATGCCATAAAATATGGTCCAAAAGGTGGTCATGTGGATATATCCATATCAGATGCAGGGAAAGAATGGCAGGTAAATGTGAAAGACAACGGCAGTGGTATACCTGAACAGGACAGGGAAATGATCTTCACCCGTTTTTCAAGATTAGATAAGGTCAATAAAGGCAGTATCAAAGGTACGGGTCTTGGTCTTGCAATTGTGCACAAGATAGTTACTCTTCACAATGGTGGTGTTGGTGTGGATAGCAATTCTCCTGAAAACGGCAGTAATTTCTGGGTCCGGCTTAATAAGGCCCCGACAATTTAGCCATATTTTCTCATTTATTCCACTTTTTTCTTTTATAATGTATCTATCCAGATTGTGCAATGGAAGTGTTATTCCAAAAATAATATATGCTACTCTGTCCATTGCACTACTGTGATTTTACATGGCAAAGATTGGATTTATTAAACTCGGTAACTTAGGTATGAGCCAGGTTATAGACCTCGTTCAGGATGAGATCGCAGCAAGAGAAGGAATTACTATCCGTTCTTTCGGAACCGGTCCTAAAATGGGTAAAGACGAAGCAGCAGCAACAGAAGAACTCAAAAACTTCGATGCTGACTTCTACGTAATGATCAGCCCTAACTCAAGTGCACCAGGCCCAACAGCAGCACGTGAGATATACAAGGATGTTCCATGTATCGTTATCTCAGACGGTCCAACAAAGAAGGAAGACCGCGCAGCACTTGAGGAAGCAGGCTTTGGTTACATTATCATGACCGTTGACCCACTCATCGGCGCAAAGACCGAATTCCTTGACCCTGTAGAGATGGCATCATTCAACTCTGACGCAATGAAAGTACTTTCAACATGTGGTGTTGTAAGACTTATTCAGGAAGAGCTCGACAAAGTTGCCGCAATGGCAGACGAAGGCAAGGCACTCGAACTCCCACACATCCTCGCAAAGCCAGAGAAGTGTATCGAGAGAGCAGGTTTCAGCAACCCATACGCAAAGGCAAAGGCACTTGCAGCTCTTCACATGGCTGACATGGTCGCAAAGATCAACTTCCCTGCATGCTTCATGATGAAGGAGATCGAGCAGGTTACTCTCACAACAGCAGCAGGTCATGAGATGATGCGCGCAGCAGCACAGCTGGCAATCGACGCAAGAGAGATCGAGAAAGCAAACAACAGTGTCTTCAGACAGCCACACGCAAAGAAAGGCCACCTGATGACCAAGACAGCTCTCTACGAGAAGCCACAGTAAAGTACCTTTAAGGTACTTACTTTTTCTTTTTATGGACCTTTTTTCTGTGATATTGATCGCTATTACTCTCTTTGTTGTATTTGTTCTCCTCACTGCCTATTTCCTTAAAAGTTACATAGTCATGAATTCCATTGACAATAAAGGTGAAGAGGATGGGTCATTGGATAAAGAGGAACCTTCTGTTATTCCTGAAACGGATGAGCAGAAGTGATTAAAAAAGAGCCGGATGATCCGGCATTATTATCTATTCTGAAGCAGGGCTTATTTTGGCTCTTCCTTAGCCCTTGGCATTGCTATTATTTCTCTTACCTGAATGCTGAAGAAATCGAAAGAATGCGCAGGCCTGAGCACAACTGAAACATCAGCACCCTGTCTAGTTCCACCTATAGCTATTATCTCTGTTTCAGGGGAAACCGGGATATGTCCTGAATCTGCAGCCATCATTGCAGATTCAATGGCTACCTTGAATCCTTTTCCGAAAACAGCACGCAATGTATCAGATATTACGTCAGCACGACTTGCACCGCCAATGCGGTTTGAGATTGCACGCTCGACACCTGAGAACATGTGGGACTGTGTGGTCATTACGACTCCCAGTTCGTTCAGTTTCTTCAGTTTATCCTCGTCAACTTCCCATTTTCCGCTTTCCTTCAGTCCATACTGGTGGGTTATAGCGATCAGTTTTACGTCCTGATCCTTGAATGCTTCTGCAGCCACAAGTGCTGTCTCACCGCTTGTGCTCGCCAGGACCACATGTTTTATTCCAAGTTCTGCTGCTCTTTTTGCAGATAATTTCATTACTTCTTCTGTATTTGCTTTACCTACATCATCAAAATATGTTATTGATTTATCCACGTTATCACCTTTGATTTCTGAATAACAATTGCTCTGCTTCTCACATATAAGTTTAATTAATGAACGCAAACGATGCTCTTATCTATAAGCTGGCTGTTATATTAATATAAGGGAGTTTAGCAAGTCGTATTTTTGAAAGGTGATAGTTTGGCAGTAACAGATTATGATAATAACAATGTAAAGATCATAACCACAGATATAAAATCAGAGAATCCTATTTTAGTAGAGGGTTTTCCGGGAATCGGTCTTGTAGGTAATATTGCAAGCCAGCAGATTATTGACGAATTGAAGATGGACTACCTTGGTTCCATTGACTCAAGACACTTCCCACCCATTGCAGTCCTCTATGAAGGTCTTATAAACATGCCTGTGAGGATATATGAAAGTGTGGAACATAACATGGTGATGGTGGTTTCCGATATCCCTATCAATCCGGTAGTGGCCTACGATATAAGTAAAGCTCTTCTGGACTGGGCACAAGCCATCAACGTCAAGGAAATAGTCTCCCTCGCAGGCATCGCAACCATGAGTGAAGACCACAAGGTCTTTGGTGCTGCAACAACCCTTGAGATGCTGGAACGGATAAGGGATAAGGTAGAACTTTTCCAGATGGGCACAATTTCCGGTATATCCGGCAGTATCATGGGTGAATGCTTTGTGCGTAAAATGCCCGCAATAAGTCTTTTGGGTTCTACCATGAGCCAGAATCCGGATCCACGGGCAGCAGCAGTAGTGATTGATGTCCTGAACATTCTTTATGACTTAAAGATCGATACTGAAAGCCTTATTGAACAGGCAGAGAAGATCGAAATAGAAATGCAGCGTCTGGCTGAGGATGTAAGGACCGCTGAACAGCCAGCAGGGCCAAGAAAAGAGTTCCCTATGTACGGGTGATAGCATGGAATATGTTGCTTTAACAGGAATATCTGAACGTGTTATATCTGAACTAAGGCAAAACCGGCTTCTTACTATTGAAATAAGAAACCCTTATAATTTCATGGCTGCTTTGCATCTGAATGTAGGTGATATGTTATTACTTACACACACAAGTCCTGAGGACCTCACAGGCGGAAGTATGGGGGTAGTTGCAAAATTGGTCAGGCATCAGATATCTACTCATCGTCTGATGCAGAGCAGTGAGCTTTACTACGAAGAACGTGAGACCACAAGCCTCAGGTTGCAGCTTGACCCAAAATGTATTGCACGTGTGCGTAAGGTGCTGAACAATACGATAGGTGAGGCTACAAAGGTCGATGCGGAAGAGATTCCACTCTACAATGCCAGATAAAATAAGAATTCAGTCAAATGTTGCAGGGATATTCTTTAATCCCTCTTCTATTGTGTTTACCAATTCATAACTTATGCCGATAGGTACTTCTTCATTAGGATAGCCGCTATGTTTTCTTGAACCTTTGCATCCATAGGATATGCCAATTCCTTCCTGAAGCGGTCTTGCAGTACAATCACCGCATATGGATGCTGCACCAATGGATCTTGATGTGATCCCTTCACCGTTATGGTATGCATATGCCTGTATTATCTTCATTACTCTTTCCGGTTTGAGATAAAGCAGGAGTACATCGAATTTCCCTTCGTTTTCTTTCAATGGCTCAATTCTTAAGGATTTGAACCCTTTTTTTATTCTTGGAAGGGAACTCACAGCATTTTCTGCAGTCTTCAGGTCTTTGTACCTGTGAGATTTCAGGTAATAGTCTGCAGGACTGGTTTCACTTATGCCCAATATATAATCTCCCGGCCTGCATCGCTGGTGTTCTATGCAGAATGAGTCTCCGGTTCTTGCCATATGTACAAGTTCACAGTACAGGAGGTCAGATGTGCTGCCTTCATCTTCACATAGCGTGATGCACACAGGTTGACCATTGTCCATGAGCGCCTTAATATTGGGATATCTGCATGAGTTCATTCTTTGACCTCTCTTCCTGACACGAATTTCTTTACTTCATTTGCATACATATGTGCAAGCCTTGTAGGTTCGGGAAGCTTGTATCCTTTCAGGCAATGTTTTACAATTTTCAGGCAGCTTTCCAGAGATACTTTATGTCCGGGTGCGACTATTATGGGATTACTCCTTTTATTGCTTTTCAGTAACCAGCCAACCTGCTCCTCGTCGTATATCAACTTCCGGGATTCTTCAACTTCTGCAGGTGTTTCTGAAATGCCACAAAGTATCTTCTTCGAAACACCTATTGTCGGTACATCCATTACAACTCCGAAATAACTTGCCATTCCTGCTCTTGTAGGATGATTGATGCCACAGGAGTCAAACATCACTATGTCCGGCTTGTTCCCAAGTTCTAAAAAAGTAGAAGCAATGGCTTTTCCTTCCCTGAAGTTCAGGTAGGTGGGAATATATGGAAAAACCACTTTCTGTACGGTATATTTCTTTTCTATGACTTCAAGGGTTGTATAGTCCAGGACAACCATCACACAGATGATCTTATCATCGAAATATGCGCAGTCTGTGCCAGCTATCCTGTCTATCTTCTCATAGCCATCCACAATACTCAAATTATGTATGGCTGTTTCCTGAAGTTTTCTAAGTTCTTTCAGTGTATGGGAACCAGGGTCGAACCAGTGGTCCAGTTCATTCTTATTCGATGGTTGCCCGTACAGTTGTGAATACCGGTCCACGGATGTCTATCTTCTTTTTGTTGCTTGTGATGTAACGCTGTGCAAGAGGCTCAAGGCGGATGTTGATCTCAGAAGGTACTTTCACTATCCTTACTCTTGTCTCGACTTCGCTCTCTCCGTTTGCAACAGCATCCTCTATGTCCTTTGCTGCCTGGCATGCAAATGCATCAAGGAATCTCACGCCGGTCCTTGCAGAATGATTCTCCAGTACTGCTTTCCATTTCTTGTTATCAGGTACTCCAAGAATGTCGCTGTTATAGGTAACCACTTCGTTGAACAGAGCAGGTCCGCAGAGTTTAGTTTCTTCCTCTGGCTCAATGACTGCCACTTTTACCGTCTTTCCATTGATGCTTCCTTCCCATGCAGGGAACTCACATGGGCTTGGGGTTGCTGCATACTCTTCACAAACCGCTACAATTGCTTTTACGATCTCTTTGCCTTCTTCTGTTTCGGGGACATTCTCTATGTATGTCATCCTTGCAAGCTCGTTATCGGTCATCTTCCACTCAGAGTATTGTGGTATCTGTGGGTATGTGAGTGAACGGATGTCAGTTGCATCGTGAAGTATCATTGCCAGCCTTTCAACCCCAAGTCCCAGGTTCATCACAGGATATGGTATATTGTACTGGGAAAGGGCTGTAGGCGAGTAAATACCAAAGGTTGCTATCTCTATCCATCCGTCGGAATATTTGGTCTTAGAACCGACCAGATTAGGATGATATGCAAATACCTCTATCTGGGTATCAGGGACATAGTATTTACTGCGCTTGTCATCAGGCCTGAACATGAACTTTTCAAAACCGAATTGTGAAAGCAAGCCCTGAGCGACCGCTTTACCGTGGTCTATTGTGACGTTCTCATCCATTATTACGCAGGATGCGGAGTAGTATGTCATGAGGCGTGCGGCATCTTCGTCCTGTTCTCTTCTGAAACAGCGGTCAATGGAGAAGAAATTGAATGGCGGATTTGCACGTTCGATAATAGATGAAAGGCTGATGAACCACCCTGATGTCATGTGACTTCTGAGGGTCTTCTTTGTTGCCTGTGGTATGAGCTCCTTGAACTCCGGGAAAACCTGGTCAATCATTTCCACAATAAGTGAATCAGAGACATTGATACCGGCAGCTATCTCAGGTACAAGGTCATCTCCTTCCACATCTCCTTTCTTGTATGAGTGAAGGACCTTCCTGATGGTCTCAATGGCTTCATCATCGATGTCTCCAAGTATCTCTTTTATACTATTGATACGTTCATCGGAGATGCCTACATTAGGGCGTGGGAGTCCTGATAGGTAGAAGCATCTGTCAAGAACAGCAAGTGCCTCATGGCTGAACTGTTTGTGAACCTCTTTCTCGTCCACTATGAGCGGGTTCATCATTTCCTCGAATCCCATTCTCATGTATGCGTCACGGAGTTTTGAGATGGTGTCATATACGGGGTGTGGTTTTCCGTATTTGAGGGTCATATGTGGGTACTGCTCATTCAGCTTTGTTTCACTGATGTAGTTCTTCCCCATGTTCCATGCAGCATCAAAATCCTCTTTTGCTGCTTTTTTGATATCATCAGGATTGAATTTCATAAATTTACCTCGTAATGTTATTAATATGATTTAATTAATTCTGCTTTCGAATTCCTTCATGGCCTTTTCCAGCTTTTGCTGACGGATTGCGTTTGTAAGGTCTCCTCTGGTTTTCTCTATGATGGACCTTGTCGTGTCAGTCTTATGGCGGAGTCCATGTGTCATTGCATCAGGATAATCAAACATCATCAGGCAATTATGGATATCTTCCATCAGCCGAAGGTGGCTTTCTCCTTCTTCGGGCTGACCTTTTCTGATAAGGTCAAGTATATGCCTTCTGAGTTCCCCGCTCACGTCCCCAAGACCATTCAGGTATGCAACATCACTTACATTAAGTTCCTCTGGACCTGGTATTGTTCCATCTTCATTTTCTTTGTTGAGTATTCCGTAAACTATCGTACATTCAACAAATTCCTGTTGTGCATGTTCCAGAAATCCGGCATAATATATGTCGGGATGAGTTTGGAGCAAGGAGTTCATTTTTCCAAGCATTTCTGCAGCCTTTTCAATTAACGAACTGGCTTTTTTGAAATCCTTTTTATGTATGCTGTACATTGCAGTCCTGCAATTACGTACGACATCCCTGGAAATCGCCAGAGTGCTCTCTCTGGCTTTGTCTTTTTCCTCGAATTTGTCCTTTATTCTGCTGGAAATGTTATTGATCATTACAATCCTTTAGTTCATTTGCAGTCTGGTATAAACACTTTTTCGAAAGCTTACGCAAAAACCGGGAAAAAATTTATTCATAAAATATTGCTGTAAGTGCAACAACAAAATCCAAATTAAAAAAGATTGAAAAGGAAATAATGAATAATTACTTCCTGGCTTGCTTACTCGTCGACCGGAATGGTCTCGAGCTGGCTTGCAACATCCCATATGAGTGTCCTTGTGTGGACAGGTATGTTAGGGTCGTTGCTTATATCTTCAAGAATGGATATGCTGGATGATGTTCTCAAAAAGAGAGGTTCATCCTTTTTATTCAATGTATCTAGAATTTCATTTGCAGAGCGCCTTATATTTCTTGGCACAGAATTATCGTTTGCGATATATTCCAACTTCTGCTTACATTCATCAATGACTTGTTCAAAACTTGACATGTAGGATCACCTTGATAACCTTAAAATCAAAATAGGATTGCTTAATTAGCTCCTAAATAATTATATTCTATAAAAAGACTTTCATTGTTATATATGTTTTGAAAAACAAGGAGATAATATGTCAAATACTGATGATGATAATATACAGAAAATATCAAAGATGCTTGAGATTGGAGGTACAATGCTGGCACAACATTGTGATAATTGCGGTGCTCCTCTCTTCCGTTACCAGGGGCGTGTTTTATGTCCTGTATGTGATGATGTTCGCGATCCCCGGGGGGCTGGCCAGCCAACTTCAGCTACAATTTCCCGCCCGTCTCCAAAACCTGAACCTTCTCCTGTAAAAGAAAAGGAATCTCCTGTTGCGGCAGTCGCTGGTCAAGCTTTACCTGAAAAGAGATCAAAAGCGGAATTTGCAGCGAGTGCAGCCCCATTACAGGGTTCTGTTCTGGATCTGGAATCCCTGATGATTAACAAGATGCTTGCAATAGCACGCGAAATGCAGGATGAGTCTGATGCAAGAAGGGTAACGGAGTATCTCGATGTGATAGATCGTTGCATGGAAATTGTAGTCAAAATGCGTAACTCGCTGTAGGCGTGGATGAATATTCACTCTACTCTTTATTTTTGAATTGAACTTTATCTTTTGTACTCGCTGCCTGCAATTTCTCTTATCCTGGCTGCGGTCTTCGGTCCGATGTTATCGACCTTTATCAATTCTTCATAATCTGCTTTCATCACATCCTCCACCGAGCCGAAATGTTCCAACAGACTGCGAGCTGCCTTTGGTCCGATATCCGGGATTGACGATATGACATATTCCTGTTGCTGTGGTAACATAGGTGCAGATTTTTTCCCATGCATGTTCACTTCTCTTTTTTCATCTACTTGCTCTCTTTTTGCTATCTGGGATAACAGGGCTGCTGTGTCTTCAGCATCACGAGTGTAGAATAGGGACACACCAAAATCAAGGGATATTGAGGTCAATGAACCATGAATTGCATTTGGATTCATTCCTCTGCAATTGAACAGGCTTTCACCTTCAATAATGAGTATCGGTTTTTCATACGCTCTGGATAGGTTTGCAATTTGCTCGAAGAGCTTTTTATCTATCATTGAACTGACAAAATCCTGTGATTCCTTCCTCTCAACAGCTATGCGGTCACTCAGGATGTAGTCGCCTACCTCAAGGGTCTTGACAATTATTTCTACACCTTTCCTGTCCAGGTTGCGGGCAACAGAGCTGCGTATCTCCCTCTGGTCAACGACTATTTTGATGTTCTTATTTTCGTCGTCATACTCGAACAGTGTTTTCTGTTCATCAGGGATGTCGGTTGTAAAGTCTTCTGTGATGGAGCTGTTCTTCCTGGCAGGCATAGCTGCCTGAAGCTCTTTCATATTGCTCTGCATCTTTTTTTCTCTTGAAAGGCTGCTCCAGTAATATGCCTCGTCTCTCGTCCCTTTTGTGACAAGCACGACCACGCGACCTTCGTGCTTTCTTCCGGTCCTGCCCTTTCTCTGGATACTTCTTATCTCTGAGGGGATAGGTTCATAAAAAAGGACAAGGTTCGTGGATGGGATATCAAGTCCTTCCTCTGCTACGGATGTTGCCACAAGGACATTGTAATCACCAGCCTTGAACTGCTCGATGATCTCTACCTGTTGCTTCTGTGTCAGGCCCTTGTCCTTGTATTTTGATGCCTGGCCAACAAACCTCACAGGTCGTACTCCTTCTATCTCCGAGAGTGCATTTGTAATCATTTCGGCAGTGTCGCGGTAGTTCGCAAAAACTATAACTCTTGAATGTGGTTTGCCTTCAAGTTCTTCATGCACTATCTTCTTTACATGCTCCAGTTTTGGATGCTCAAGATCGCAGTCTTTGACCCGCCTTGCTACCTGCCTGATGTACAAATCCTCAGCAAGGCGTTTTGAGGCTTTGCTTCCGCTTTTAGAGTAAGCTTCGTTGTCAAGTCTCTCCATGTACATACGCAGTGATTCGAGTCCCTGTGTCTCCACTATCTCAACAGCATGGTTCACTTTCATGATCTCTGCAAGTATTGATATTGCTCCGTATACTGAAGCTTCGGGTAAACCTCTCAGTTCTCCCTGAAGCTTTGTCTGAAGGCTCAGGAGGTCTTTTTTTGAGACATATTTCTGATTGTATATGGGATATCCAAGCTCTGTCAGCTTTTTGAACCTGTCCTCTAGTACCTTGTCAAGCAGGTCTTTTATCTCTTTCATTCCGGCAGGCAGGTTGATGCGCTCCCACTCTATCTCTTTCTTGTGTATGTATGGTACCACATCTTTATCTGATTCGGTTTTCACAGCAACCGATTCGATGTGCAATGACTGGCACACCTCGGCTATCTTTTCATCCGAGCTTCCGGGACTTGCAGTGATCCCTAAACATAGTGGATTTTTTGCAGTTTCAAAGTACTTTTCAGCGATGTATGTATAAGCGTAATTGCCAACGGCTCTGTGTGACTCATCAAAGGTTATGTGTGTGACATCATCAAGACTTATTCTTTTAGTAAGGATGTCATTTTCAATTACCTGTGGCGTAGAAATGATAACCTTTCCCTTTTTCCACATATCTGCCCTTTTGGCCGGGTCCACACTACCTGTAAATGTCAGGATCTCCTCTTCCGGAAGCTTGAACACATTTTTAAAGAAGGAAGCATGCTGCTCAACAAGTGGTTTTGTAGGTGAGAGCACCATTACCTTGCCACCGTATTTCTCAAGCCTGGATGCCATCACGAGCAGGGATATGACTGTCTTGCCAAGGCCCGTTGGAAGTACGACCAAAGTGGACGTATCAAGTGCCTTGCCTGCCAGGTCCAGCTGGTATAGCCTCTGCTCAACGGTATTTGCTTTTATCAAAGGGTGTCTGATGTATTCCGGCATGTCTATGGCTCTGAGTTTGCCATATATACACTCTTCAGAGTTTTAAACCTGAGCTAAGCAGGGTGAAAGTGTTTCATTTTAAAAAGTATTCAGAGTGCCTTTCCGGCACTCTCAAAATCCCTGCCCATGTAGATCATTTCATGGATGATGTTTGCGATATCACTCATTGGGGCACGAACCTGCTTCATGCTGTCCCTGTCCCTTATGGTCACGGTGTTGTCTTCAAGTGTATCGTAATCGATGGTGATGGAATAAGGTGTTCCGATCTCATCATTTCTTCTGTAACGTCTTCCAATGGTTCCTGAGTCGTCATAGGAGACGAGCAGCCCTTTCTGCTTCAGCTGTGCTTCGATTGTCTTTGCAGGGCTGATCAGCTCTTCCCTTGTAAGGAGTGGAAGAATGGCTACCTGTACAGGTGCTACCTCTTTCTTGAATCTCATCACAATCCTTGCTTCATCATCGGTGTCTTCCTTTCCTGCCACCATTTCTTCTTCAAAGGCATGTTCCATTGCAGAATAGAATATCCTGTCAATGCCGTAGGAGGGTTCTATAACGTGGGGTACAATGTTCTCTCCGCTGATCTTCACAGTCTCTTCTGCAAACTCAACTATTTCCTTTGGAACGGTGAACTCTTCACCATCAACTGTAACAGTAATGTTGTCCTGCTCCAGTTCTTTCTGGTTCAGGGCCTTCAATGCATCCGCCACAGCCTTCGCCTTGCCTTTAAACAGTGGTCCGAGTTTTCCCATATTCGGTTTGACCACAAACTGTGTGACTATCTTAGGTTCGCTGTACTCTTTGTAAATGGAAAGTTCGGTCTTGCTGACTGCTGCGTGTGCATTCAGGTCGTAATCGGTCCTGTCGGCAATTCCAACAACTTCGACCCATCCAAACCTTTCAGTCTCGATCTCGGCATCCCAGCAGTCAATGGCATAGTGGGCCATCTCATCTTTCTTGTGCTGCCTGAATCTCAGTTTGTCACCGGTAACTCCTATGCGCTGGAGGAAATGATTGGTAAGTCCTATCTGGTATGCAAGGAATTCGTGGGCAATGATTCCTTTGTCGACAGCTTCACCAAGTGTCATCTTCTCTATCACACCTTTGTCCTGTGCTTCATCGGAATAAAGATTGACCATTGTGTCAGCAAACCTGCTGAAGTTGGAGTGCTTCTTGTTATTCGGGTCAATGAATATCTCGGCTTCTGCCTGGGTGAACTCTCGCAGCCTTATTACTCCCTGTCTTGGTGATATCTCGTTACGGTAGGATTTTCCTATCTGGGTTGCACCGAATGGGAGTTTCTCACGGTAGAAACGGGCAAGTCTCAAAAAGTCCACGAACATGCCCTGTGCGGTTTCAGGTCGCATATATCCCTGTCTTCCGGCACCCGGTCCGATATTGGTCTTGAACATGAGGTTAAACTCGTATGCTTCGCCAAGTTCACCCTCACACTCTGGACATTTGACATTGTTTTCCCTGATGACCCTGTCAAGTTCCTCATTGCTGAGTGCATCTGCAACAGCTACAATTTTGTCTACAAGGTGATCTGCCCTGAAAGCCTCTCCACAGATTTTACATTCGCAGAGTGGGTCTGAAAATCCTCCCACGTGGCCGGAAGCTACGAACACTTCCTCTATTCCAATAGTAGGTGCCTCGATCTCCATGTAGCCTTCCTGGACTACATACGTTTCTCTCCATATCTGCTCAATTCTTCGTTTCAGGGTACTTCCAAGAGGTCCGTAATCGTAAAATCCGGCAGTACCGCCATAAAGTTCAAATGAGTTCCATAAGAATCCCCGGCGTTTTGCCAGTTCTATTACCTGCTCGTATTTATCCATAGAATATCCTCTGAATTGTAAATGATTATTATGAATCTCTCGATATGCCCATTGCATTTAATAGTAACGAAAGTACTTTAAAAGTGTCATGCTCATGTTATTCTTAAAACATGTAGTTATTTGTATGAATCTCTTTCATCAGGGTTATATGTATGTTCATACATGTTATGTTTGAGCAAGGTCGAATCTCAATCAAATCATATCATATCGTACCACCATCTTATATGATTCAAATTGGTCATTTCAACACTGGCCTTGCTCTTTCTATTATGCTATCGTTAACATGACCATCTGTTTTCTCAAACGTGTTCACGTTTACTTAACATGTCTTCATTAAGTATATGTGTATGTTCATACATTCTGTGTTTGAGCAAGGTCGAATCTCAATCAAATCATATCGTACCACCACCATCTTATATGATTCAAATTGGTCATTTCAATATGTCCTTGCTCTTCCTATTATACTGTACTGTTTTTTGTCATATTCTTTGTTTAGAGCAACTTCTCTATTCTTCAAAGCAAAATGCCAAATTATGTAAAGGTGTTTTGTATAAAAATAATTAAAAAAATGTATGTGTGGAAAACAGGCAAAACCCCTTTGTTTCCACTGGAATCTAAAAAAGTATAGAATCACTCCGATTCGAGTGCTTCTTCCACGGTCATTCTCTTGTGTGCGATTTTGGAAATATTTGCTACAAGCTTTGTAGGGTCATCTGACTGGAATACGTTTCTTCCAATGGCAACACCCTTTCCTCCTGCCTGAAGTGAATCATATACCATTTCAAGAAGTTCTCTCTCAGTATCCATTCTTGGACCGCCTGCAATTACTACTGGTACAGGGCAACCGTTGACAACCTCTTTAAAAGAGTCTATGTCTCCTGTGTAGTTTGTCTTGACAATATCTGCACCAAGCTCTGCTCCGATCCTTGCTGCATGCTTGACATACTCCACATCATGTTCGGAAGTTACTTTTGCGCCCCTTGGGTACATCATAGCGAGTAATGGCATGCCCCATTCGTCACACTTGCGGGCAACATGTCCCATATCCTGAAGCATTTCAGCTTCATCCTCTGCACCAACGTTCACGTGGATGGAAACTGCGTCTGCTCCTACCTTGATAGCTTCTTCAATAGTTGTAACCATGACTTTGTGATTTGGGTCAGGTCCCAGGGATGTTGATGCTGACAGGTGTATAATGAGGCCTATGTCCTTCCCATACCCTCTGTGTCCGTGCTTTGGGAGTCCCATATGTCCAAGTACTGCATTTGCTCCACCATCCGCAACTTTGTTTACAGTGGTAGGCAGATCAATGATCCCTTTAATAGGTCCGGCACCAACGCCGTGGTCCATGGGGATTATTATTGTATTGCCTGTGTTGCGGTCGAAGATCCTTTCCATCCTGACAGATTTGCCAATTTCACTCATGCTTGGGTCATTGCTCTAATTATAGATAATTCTAACGTGAATCCGGGCACTGTGTCACAGGTTCTCATGCTGGTATTTGCCACAGTATCCTTCTGTAAGTTCACTATGGAGGCTGAAGAATAATAGTTGCATAACCCTTGCATTCATTTTCAGTTTAAACCCGTGTGGATTGTGTACCACCAGCATTGATTCGCTTCTTCCCCTGTATCCTGAATCCCATACGGCTGTTCCTATATTTGCTCCGCATCTTAGCAGTGTTGATCTTGGTCTTGCGATAGCTGCAAGATCGAGAGGGATGTTCACAATTTCATTGAAAGTTATCTTGTATGTGCCCGGTCCAAGGTGTGCCCAGCCATTTTCATCAAAAGGTACTGGTTCTGTAGAAGGTGTTTCCCTTTCACTGTTGTCAAAATCAATCGCTCCTGCACCAGTGTATGTTTCTATGTTCTTGAGTGTGAGTTCTACACTGTTTGGCTGAAGCTGTGTATCAATATCTATCATGTTTTCAACGAGTGGTATCTCGTTGTCAATCATTGCTCTGAGCTCATTTCGTGATAAGAGGGCCATGGATGTAGGTTTATCTTATGGGATATATTTTTATGGAATATGGTTCGGATAAGTGCTTCAAGGTGTTACTCTAAATGCATAATAATGTAAACCAATTAGTTTATATATATTAGCTACTATTTGTATTTTGGTGAGTTTGAAGAAGTTTCCATAATAATTCCTCCCTGGCATATAGCTGGGACAGATGTGGAAACTTACAACGACGATTTAAGATAGAATTACTAAAAGGAGTGAATGATGTGAGTAGTACGGATCTCGTAAAATATGGGAACAGGCCTGAGCTTATGTTCCGTGTGAGTTTAAGTCCAGATGGAAGCACCTATCAGAAGGAAGTTTCTCTTGTTTTCCCTAAATATGCAAGTGCAGACCTTCCTCATTACAAAGAGGGATATATGTCCGGAATTCAAAACAGGGATTCGGATGATTGCCAGTGGCATTTTAGTGCAGAGGATTGATATTAAAATCCTCTTTTTCTTTTTTTTCTTATCTGCCATTATTTTATTGATACTTAATCAGCTCAAATCTCAGTTTTTCATATTATATTCTCCTTGATATTTTATTGGATTTTGAGTGTACTATGTTTACCAAAAATACATTTAATATAATATAACCATAAATGTTGAATAAGGAAAGGGAGTTCCTTTTAAAACATATTTAAACAATTTATTTATTCGATGCAGTTTGCATATTCTTTGGGGTCAATAGGTGGCATTGACAAAAATGTCATATCAGGGGAATTTGGATGGTTCAGGTGAAAAAAGAAGGATCATGTTCTGATTCATATGGGAATGATGTTTGCTCTTTTAGTGGGATAGAAAGTCAGAATGATCATGGATCGTCTACTGAGCAAAGTGAATTTGCTACTGAATCTTGCATAACAGATACTGCAGCCTCCCGGATTGATGGATATTTGTGCATATCTTCCAGCGGTCAGATAATGGAGGCAAATGAGGCATATTGCCAGCTCACAGGTTATTCCCGGGAAGATCTTCTTAAAATGACGTTAGATGACCTCGATGCAAGCGAATACAGGGATGATTTAGTCGATAACCTGCATAACATAATTAAACAAAACAAGGGTCGTTTAGAGTTCAATCATCGTACTAAAGATGGCAGGCTTCTGGATCTGGATGTAAGTGCAACATATGTAGAATTCCCAAATCCGTTCTTCATTTTTATCTTGAAGGATGTTACAGGTCTTAACCAGACAGATAGATTCTTCCTGGAAAAAGGTGGTACTTACAGGTCTTTGTTCAAGCATAATAAGGCAATCATGTTGCTGATCAATCCTGAGAATTTTGATATAATTGATGCTAATATTGCGGCATGTAAATACTATGGGTGGCCACTGGAAGAAATTACCTGCAAAAAGATCCATGAAATAAATACCCTTTCTCCGAAAGGTGTTCGGAATGAAATGGAAAAAGCTGTGGATGAAAAGAGAAATTACTTCCTTTTCAAGCATAAGCTTGCAAATGGAAAAATCCGGGATGTTGAAGTCTACAGCAGTCCGGTCATTGTTAATTCACAAAACCTGTTGTATTCTGTTATTCATGATATTACTGAGCGTAAGTTGGCAGAAGATGAATTGAAAACCAGAGAAATGCAACTGCGTACTGCACAAAAGATAGGGCATATAGGAAGTTGGGGCATTGATCTGAATTCAGGTGGTGTTTTTGCTTCAGAGGAAGCCTTTCGAATATATGGCCTGAATGTAAAAACTCTCACGGTAGGTGATATACAAAAAGTAACGCTGCCGGAGTATCGTCCTATGATGGATGAGGCCTTAAAGAGCCTTGTCAGAGAAAAAATTCCATATGATATCCATTTCAGGATAAAAAGAGGAGTGGATGGTGCAATTCGTGATATTCATTCTGTTGCAGAGTATTATGCCGGAAAGAATTCGGTGATAGGTACCATTGAGGACATCACTGAGCGTAAAAAGGCCGAGGATGCGCTGTTACATGCAAAGATGGTTGCAGAGGCTGCAAGCAGAACTAAGGATGAGTTCCTGGCAACCATGAGCCATGAGCTGAGGACTCCACTGACATCTGTTATAGGTTTTTCTGATGTTCTTCTCGATGAAACGTTTGGCAGCCTTGATGAAAAACAAACACGGTATGTAAATCACATTTCTGATGCAGGAAAGCATTTGCTGAAGCTCATCAATGATGTGCTTGATCTCTCCAAGGTTGAAGCCGGTAAAATGGAGCTTCAGTATGAGATTTTCTCCGTATCCGATGCTATCAATGAGGTTCAGATATTAATATCCCCTCTTGTCCAAGATAAAAATATCCAGATGGATGTTGAGGTCGATCCTCAACTTGGCAAAATCAATGCAGACAGGACGAAGTTCAAGCAAATTTTGTACAACCTTGCAAGCAATGCCATCAAGTTCACTCCTGACAGGGGTTCAGTAAGGATACATGCCAGATGTTCGGATAGTGTGGTCCTTGCAAGTGTCAAGGACACAGGCATTGGTATTTCTAAAGAGGACATCAACAAACTCTTCCACCCCTTTAAACAACTGAATTCATATCTCGCAAACGAGTCTGCAGGAACAGGTCTAGGACTTGCCCTTGTGAAGAAGTTCGTTGAACTTCATGACGGCAGGATATGGGTTGAAAGTGAGGTTGGTGAAGGCAGTACGTTCACTTTTACTATTCCTGTGGGGTCAATGCAGCAAAAAGAACGATGAAACAGATATCTGATCATGGATATTAGCGTTAGAATTGGGTATGTTTTCAGTTTCATAGAACCGTATAATATAGTTCTCTGAACTTCCAGAATTCAAAAATAAGTATGATGGGCCCGGGGAGATTCGAACACCCGACCTCTGCCGTGTGAAGGCAACGTCATGACCAGCTAGACCACGAGCCCAGATCAATGGAAAATACGTCTTCCTATGTATAAATCTGTCGTTGATTCTTTAATTCACTGTTCGCTCTTTTTTTTAAGGAGGGCGTAAGTGATAAGGGCTACAATAATAGTGCCTGAGAATATGGTGATCAACGCTGTAGTGGGTTGTAGATAAGTATATGCGATGATTGCAAGCAGGGTTCCAAGAATCATTGCAACAGGTATGAGCAAAGAATTCTTCTTCATTGATTTTTCATCAAGATCAAATTGTGCCATTTTTACCCCATTTAAAAGGTTTACTATCATAATATATCTCTAATTATATTAAAGCGGGCTATATATAGTTATGTCTCATTTGTTCAAATCTTGAGCAATATGACCACAAAAATAGCATTTTACTGGATGCCAGCCAGTGCGCCCACTGTAATGTAGGATAGTACTGTATATCTTGCCATTTTTCCTATGAACACATAAAATGAAAATACTTTAAAATCAAGCTTAAGGATTCCTCCCATAGCTGCAATAGCATCTCCTATAATTGGCATCCACGTTAAAAGCAGGAGAAAGACACCGTATTTTGCAAATAGTTTATCTGTTTTTTCAAGTTGTTCTCTGGAAATTGAAAAGAATCGTTCTATTATATCCCTGCGTCCTATCAGTCCTATATAATACGTGGTACATGCTCCCAGGTAGTTACCTATTGATGCCACCATTATAATGGTAAAGGTATCAAAACCTTTACTGATAAGTAATACCACAAATACTTCTGAACCAAGGGGCAGGATTGTCGAAGCGAGAAAGCTCGTTATGAACAGCCCAAGAAATGCATGTTCTTCTATTAACCCTAACAGAAAATCTATCATTTTTATACCTTAAATTTTAATTTTATTTTCTACAATCCTAAAAACCAGCTCATGAATTTTATATATTAATAGTGGGATATGGTTAGTCTGCAATAATTGCTCATACTGGATAAATTTCCTATTGTTGCATTAGCACTAATTAAATGGCTATTATCCTAGCTTATAATTCGCCATTATCTATTCAAGGTTTATAATATCATGGACAAAAAACCCGAATATACTCTATTGGTCGTTGATGATGACCCTCTCAACGTAAAGCTTCTAGAGGCTTTCCTTTCAAAAGACTATGTTGTCCGACCAGCTTATGGTGGTGCAGAAGCTCTTGATATCATAAGTTCTGAAAAGATCGACCTTGTGATGCTTGATATAATGATGCCGGACATGAATGGCTATGAAGTGTGTCGCAGGATCAAAGCATCTGAATCAACACATTTTATTCCGGTAATTATGATAACCGCTCTTTCATCAAAGGATGATCGGATCGAGGGAATTGAGGCGGGTGCAGATGAATTCCTTGTCAAACCGATTGACAGGGTTGAGGTTCTTACCCGGGTACGTACTCTGTTAAAGAACAAACAGTTATATGATGAACTGACCTCCGAAAGAGATAGGGCACAGAATTATCTTGATATTGCAGGGTGTATAATTGTTGCTTTTGATGCGGATGGGTCGGTAAAACTTGCAAATAAGAAATGCTGCCAGTTGCTAGGATATGAAGAGTCAGAATTGATTGGCAAAAATTGGGTAGAATCGTTTGTCCCTCCTGAGGACCGGGATGGTGTATCCTCGGTTTTCAGAAATGTGATGGCTGGGAATCTTGCTGGAGTAAAGGTTTTTGAAAACGGAATTGTCACAAAAAGTGGTGAAAAAAAGATTATCCACTGGAATAATTCTTACTTGAGGGACTTAAATGGTGAACTCTCCGGCATACTTAGTTCCGGTTCAGATGTGACTGAGGAACGATTTGCTTCTATGAAGATCAAAGCATCCGAAGAGAAATTCAGGGTTCTTTTTGAAAACGCTGCAGATGCAATTATAATCTTTGATTTTGATTGCAATGTGATCGATGCAAATTCAGTTGCATGTGAAATGCTCGGATATAATCTGGATGAATTGCTGTCCATCTCAAGGGATGATCTTGTAGCTCCTGAATTCCATGGGGTCTGTTACGAAAGAGTTGCAGATATTATGGAAACTAAATTTAGCAGATTTGAGCTTGCATGTCTGAAAAAAGATGGTGGCTCAATCCCTGTAGAAATGGGTGTAAGGGTAATCAAATACAATAATATTAGTGCCCTTCTATGTAATGTAAGAGATATAAGTGAACGTAAGTATGCAGAGAAGGTCTTAAAGGAAAGTGAACAAAAGTTCCGTCTCCTTGCAGAAAATGCCAACGATGTTATATGGACCCTGAGTCCTGAAGGCAAATTCACGTATACAAGCCCATCTGTTTTTAAATTAAGGGGATATACGTCTGAAGAAGTTGCTAACCAGACATTTGATGAGATATTCCCGCCTGAACATCAGGCTACAATAGCTAATGCTGTTAGCAGATTCTATGATAATTTGAAAGCTGGCGAGGTTAACTACTCAGAGTCTTTTGAGATAGAACAATACCATAAGGATGGCCGCCTTATATGGACCGAAGCCATTGCCAATCCTGTTTATGATGATGACGGTAATTTCCAGTTTTTCCTGGGTGTGACCCGTGATATTTCTGAGCGTAAAAAGGCTGAAGAGAAGATTAGTTCCTATACTGCTGAACTGTCAAGAAAGAATGAGGAGCTCAAAATTCTTGACAGGATGAAGGATGAATTCCTCTCTAACCTGACTCATGAATTAAAAACTCCTCTTATTTCGATAAAGGGTTACAGTGAACTTGTCCATGATGAAGTGATGGGGCCACTTAACACAAAACAGAAAAATGCCATGAAGACGGTTCTTACTAAGTATGACCACTTAAGTTTCCTGCTGGACTCTCTGATATACATGAGTATTGTCAAATCAGGTAAGGTTCACTATAGGATGGACCCTATCAGGATAGAGGACAGCTTAAAGAAAGTAGTGGAATATTTCTCATTCAGGTCCCAGGATAAGGAGCTAATACTTCTCCTTGATTTTGAAGAGAATCTTCCTCTGATCAAAGGGGATGTTGAATACATGCCTTATCTTTTCAGGTCCATAATTGACAATGCCATAAAATTCAGTCCAGACGGTTCAAAGGTTCTGATTCGTGCTTTTGAGGATGATGGTGATGTTCACATTGTGGTCAAAGATTTCGGAATAGGTATTCCAAAACATGAATTATCCAATATTTTCAAACGTTTTTATCAGATAGATGGTTCCATGTCAAGGAAGTATGGCGGAAGCGGATTGGGCCTATACGTCAGTAAGACAATAGCAGAGATACATGGTGGGAAGATATGGATTGAAAGTGATGAAAGTGCCGGAACAACTGTTCATGTTCATTTCCCTTCCTATCTGAAATGCAAGAATCAGGATGCAAACGAATAACGTGCACAATACTTATTTTCTCCAACTATAACTCCTTGTTAACAAAGTATTTTATATTCCGGGGTTTCTACCTCATTTGATGTATGTCGAAGATGTAGTCTCACGCCTCAGGGAATTGTATCCGAATGGTTACTTTCACATTAACCGTGATCCTTTCTATCTTTTGATATCCACTGTCCTGTCCCAGCGAACCCGCGACGAAGTGACTATCCCGACAACGCAGAAGCTTTTCAGTGTATTCGGAACGGTTCAGAAAATGGCAGAGGCTGACGTGGATGAGATACAGGAACTGATAAGGAATGTAGGTTTCTACAGGGTAAAAGCCCAGCGTATCATTGACATTTCACGCATTATCCTTCAGGACTATAATGGAATTGTCCCTGACAGTATGGATGAGCTTCTCAAACTGCCGGGTGTTGGCAGGAAGACGGCTAACTGCGTACTTGGATATGGATTTGAGCAGGATGTCATTGCAGTGGATACTCATGTACACCGGATATCCAACCGCATGGGTCTTGTTGAAACCTCAGACCCTGATGAGACGGAAAAAGAGCTCGAAAAAGTGGTCTCTAAGGAGGACTGGAAGGATATCAACGGGCTTATGGTCCTGTTCGGGCAGAATATATGCCGTCCAGTTGGTCCAAAGTGTGATGAGTGTATCATGGATGATATCTGTCCGAAGATAATCTGAAACCTTTTGAATTATAGCGTGAAACGTTTTTTCATTAACGGAGCTCATTCGAACTCAACTGGTTCGCCATTAAGCAAAAGCTGTTTGACAACGGCAGAACAATCTGTATCAACTGAAACTATCACGGAAATATTATCCATTTGTTCCTGAATCTGCCATCCTTCTCCTTCAGGTACGAAATAACTCTCAATGCCCCATTCGATCATTATGGCATCACCTGTATTTCGGGTAACTGTTCCTTTCATGCAGACATCTTTGTCTCCAATGGCAGGTTTTGCGTGGCTTATTGAATCTATGCCCCAGTATGTCGTTTTCTCAGAGAGTACTGCATATATGGATTCCCCATCCATGAACTCATAGTCATAGGGTGTTTCATTAAGGTTCACGCTTGATATTTCATAATTGAGGATCACATAATCTCCTCTGAATACATCTCTCGGGTCAACAGGCTCGGTTTTCAGTACAATTTCTTTCCCCTGGTTCAATGTAACATATTTGGGCAGGAATATCAGTGAGATGACTATCAGTGAGTATGCCATCAGCAAAAGGAATTGTTTTTGCTTCATGCGTGTTCTCCTTCTTTTATATCATTTATTATGGAGCGCCTTTTTTTCTCCATGTACCATCCAAACAACAGGAGGATGATTCCGCCAACAATGAATGCAAGGGACCTGGGTAAAGACCTGTATAATGTAGTAAAATACAGGTGCAATACTCCGATCATGAAAAAACCCATTCCTATATTGACAAATGACAATATCGATCTGTAGTATCCAATGAGTATGCTACCTATGGTGAGGATGAAGAACATGAGATTAAAGAGAATGAATAGCAATGTGGCTGTGCCGGGTTCCAGCTGGTTCAGTCCGTAATCCTGTACATGCGAGACTGCGAGTGAATCTTTGAATATGGTCAGCATCCAGATGGCAAACAGGCCTGCAAATGCAAGTATGAGCTCAATAAGCTCGTATTTGCTATTCTCATGCTTTTTGCATAACAGGGCACTTTGCACTATCATTATAACCGAAATCAGCATGAACAGGATAAAAAGTGCCTGAAGCATTCCTGTCAGGGGTTCTATACGCGTTAATGTGTGCCTGAATGGTGTTTCCAGTGAGAAGTAAAAATACGATATAAGAATGAAGAACAGCCCTGATCCCTGATACAATTCCCTGAAGTGTGAAAAGCTTTCAAATTTCAGGTGGATCTGCCCAAGTCCGTACAGGTTAATGCCTAACAACAGGTAGAACATGAAGATGCCAAAAGAACCCACAAAAAGTTCCGAATTCTGTCCCACATAAAACACAGTCCACAGTGCAAATACTAATATTTTCAGGACAAGGATGCCGCTTGAATTGAATGCATATCCGTAGGGCAGTATTGCTATTAACCATACGAGTAAAAGCCAGTGTGCATCTGCATTGACATTGAATATCTGTGCATTCAGGAATATTGTTGCGCCTATCAGCAGCGAGGCAAGAAAAAGCAAGGCTTCTCCGAGTTTAGGGTGAGTGCCCTTCCTGTATTTTAAATTCCACCCTGCAAAATATGTGGAATATGTCGTACCGAACAGGAGTAGCAGTTTTGCAAAAGTAGGCAGTTCTTTCCAGTTAGCGGCAACAAAGAGGATTGCTCCTACTCCGACAAGTAAGGCACCAAGTATCGACATTACCTGGATGCTCTGTGATGTTCCGTCCTTTTTGGTTGTAGTTTCATCACGAGAATTTGTCGGCATATCGTATCTCGACAATATTGCATTTAACTGTTCGTCATTGATTATGCCCTCATTTTCCCATTCCATGGCTTCTCTCTGAAGCCATGCTCTTTGTTCTCCTTCTTGCATCATTCAATAGTTATATGCAAGGATATATTTTAAAAAACCGGCTTATTTTTTGTAGAAGTGTATTTTCTCCTGTTTAATGTATGCTGTGGCTTAAAATGCTCTACATTCTTCAAAATTGGGATAAAATAAGGATGATAGCTTCAACAAACTATTTATTGATATATAATATATAAAGCACAAATCTTGTGTTATATGCCGCAACTCTAATATAAAAAGTGCTGGTTTTGCACGAGAACTGATAAATTTCATACTTGCATTAGCATTAATTAACTAATAAATGAACTAGTATTTACTTCAGCATATAAGAGTGAGAATCATGTTACTAATCGGAGAAGCATTAATTGGCGAGGCACCAGAACTCGCACACGTTGACCTTATGATCGGAAACAAAGACGGTCCTGTAGGTCAGGCATTCGCAAATGGTTTAACACAGTTGTCAGCAGGTCACACCCCTCTGCTCTCAGTTATCCGTCCAAACCTTCCTACAAAACCTGCAACACTTATCGTGCCAAAGGTAACAGTAAAGAATATGGAACAGGCTTCACAGATATTCGGTCCTGCACAGGCTGCTGTTGCAAAGGCTGTTGCAGATGCTCTTGAAGAAGGGGCATTCGGTGACCTTGACCTCGATGATATTGTTGTTGTGGCAAGTGTTTTCATTCACCCTGAAGCAAAGGATTACAACAGGATATACAGATACAACTACGGAGCTACAAAATTGGCAGTAAAACGTGCAGTAGATGGCTTCCCTGACCTTGACACAGTACTTAAGGAGAAGGACAGAATGGGCCATGCTATCATGGGATTCAAGGTATCCAGGCTCTGGAACCCACCATACCTGCAGGTTGCACTTGACAACCCTAACCTTCCTGTAATTCTGGACATCGTCAGACAGATACCAAAGAGCGACCACGTTATCCTCGAAGCAGGCACACCTCTTATCAAACGCTATGGTACAGATGTTATCGGCAAACTCAGGGAAGTTCGTCCGGATGCATTCATAGTTGCTGACCTCAAGACTCTCGACACAGGAAACCTCGAGGCTCGTATGGTTGCAGATGCAACAGCAGATGCAATCGTGGTCTCAGCACTGGCACCAATAGCAACCCTTAACAAGGCAATCGAGGAAGCACACAAGACCGGTATCTATGCTGTCATGGACACACTCAACTGTGATGATCCTGTAGCTGTACTCAAGGAACTTGATGTACTGCCTGATGTAGTTGAACTGCACCGTGGTATTGACATCGAGGGCACTGCACACGCATGGGGCAGCATCGATGGCATCAAGGCACTCTCACCAAAGATCCTGGTGGCAGTGGCTGGTGGAGTACGTATCGACACAATGCCAGACGCACTTTCAGCAGGCGCTGATATCCTTGTAGTTGGAAGAGCTATCACCAACGCAAAGGATGTAAGGCAGGTCGCAGAGAAATTCATTGAAGGTCTTAACAACCCTGAGATCGACCAGTTCAGAGTAATGACTGACTTCTAAGCGTGTGGAATTTCCACACCCTTATCTTCTTTTTTGGTCTTTTAATTCTGTTTTTACGTTCCTTTCGCCCTTCTTTCCACTCTTATATTTATAGTTGGAGTTACATCTATAATGCTGCGTACTTGATACGTATACTGATATTCATATTGGAGAGATTTAATTTGAGTTCTACACTAATTGTCCTGAACCTCAAGACATACCTTGAGGGTACAGGCGAAGGCGCCGTAAAGGTTGCACAGGCATGTAAGGAAGTTGCAGATGAATGCGGAATTGAGATAGGTGTTGCACCACAGTTCTGTGACATCTACCGTGTTGCATCACAGGTTGACCTTCCGGTCTACGCACAGAGTCTTGACCCGGTAGGAGCAGGCAGTTTTACAGGACATGCATTCGTCCAGTCCATCAAGGATGCAGGTGCAGTTGGAACTCTTATCAACCACTCCGAATGCCGCCTTACACTTGCAAACATCGATGCATCCATCACAACTGCAAGAGATGCAGCCCTTAAGACTATAGTTTGCACCAACAACGTTGCAACCTCAGCAGCAGCAGCAGCCCTTGGTCCTGATTATGTGGCAGTAGAACCGCCAGAGCTTATAGGTTCCGGCATCCCTGTATCAAAAGCAGACCCAGGGGTAGTCACAGGTTCAGTTGAGGCAGTTAAGAGGATCAACCCGGCAGTGCAGGTTCTCTGCGGTGCAGGTATCTCAAAAGGTGAGGATCTTGCAGCAGCTCTTGAACTTGGTTCAGTTGGAGTTCTGCTGGCATCGGGTATAGTAAAAGCAGCAGACCCTAAGGCTGCACTGGAAGACCTTGTGAGCAAGGTCTGATCACTTTCTCTTACTTTTTTCAAGGCAGGCTCAGCCATGCAATCAATAGCATCATGGTTGCAGTTATCACTCTGACAGTTATTGAAAGGTCGATATTGAATTGCTCTTTCATCATCCTGGCTATGCCGATAGGCGGTGGTGCTATCAGGAGTGCGGCAATGAAGAGTGGAATGCCCGATATGAAGTTCCTTTCCACTATCATAAGATAGAGGCCCTGGATTCCCAGGTACATTCCAAAAACAGCGGTAAAGAAAATTCCGATCTTAAAAAACCGTAGGTATTGTTGGGGTGTTGGGGATGGACCTTTCACATTATCACTATTTGATGTAGGCACAGGTGAATGATAATGTTTGTCCGTGAAACTTATGTAAGAACTGCCATGGAAGTATTATATTCACAGAGTCAGAACCGATCATCCGAAATGATCTCATATTCTAAGCTTACAGCTGATTTAGCTAGATCACACTGATCCTTTCATTTTCTCTTAAACCTTTACACGTATCTCTTTTATTCACTGAGATTATGCCGCCTTACACTTGCAAACATCGATGCATCCATCACAATTGCAAGAGATGCAGCCCCAAAGACCATAGTCTGTACCAACAACGTTGCAATCTCAGCATCAGCATCATTAGGCCCTGATTATGTTGCAGTTGAGCCACCTGGGTTTATCGGCTCCGGCATCCTTGTATCAAAAGCGGATTCTGGGTCGTCACAGGCTCAGTTGAAGCAGTAAATTGAATTAATCCGGTAGTACAGGTTCTCTGTGGCGCAGGCATCTCAAAAGGAGAAAACCTTGTGAGAAAGGTATGATTATCCCTTTTTCAAATAATAAGCAAAAAAGCAGTCCCTTTGGGATCTTATCTTAGAGTTGCTCTTATCCCCGAATAGTGCAACCAATTCCCTTGAATTGCCTTTCAATTTCTTGCTGAACCTTCTCAGCCTCAACATCGCCCATTATCATAACACGAAATGTAACACTCAGACGCTTTGTACCTTCAATTCCATCGTACCTGTCAATGATCTCAATAGAAACAATATCGTCATTGCAGGAAACAAGCTCCATGATCACATCTGCATCAGCTTCTTCCGGCATCAGTGCCGATATATCTCTCAAGTGATGCTCAAGGTTATCGAGTTTCCACTCATGCATTTCCTCTTCACTTAACAGGCGGATGTTCTCTATCTTAAGAGATATCATCCTGCTGCCGGCATCCAAAACAACATCTCTTGGACTTACTTTTTCGACAATTCCAGTGTGGACAATTCCTGAGTAGATGTGCCTGACACCGATCTCCTGGCCGATGGAATCCAGCAGCCTGTCAAATTCAGCTATCTTTGAGTTTATGAGTTTGTCAGACCTGCGCAGTGCTGATGCCGTATCTCCAAAATGCACTGCAGCTTCCTTCATTTTTGTTGTGAAGGCTTCAACATCCTTTTTCCTGACAATGGAGGACATCTCGCTGCACTGCTGCATGAAAGCATCATGCACCTTTAGAACTTCCGGGTTCTCCATCTGGATATATGCATAGAGATAAGGGTTCTGTCCAAGTATCCTGCCAACGAAATCAAGCATGATGTCGTAGACCGGACTCATGAAGCGCCTTGATTCATTCACACTGAAATCAAGCCGGTCAAAGGTCGTACCGATGGTGATGTAAGCAAAGTGAGTAAGTCCCTGCACAACGGAAACGAACCTGTCGTGCTCTGCGGGAGTGATGACTTCGATATGTGCACCGTTGTCCTCAAAAAGTGAGCGCATGATCGGGAACCATTTCTCACATCGTCCGTTAATTGGTGTTAGAATGAAAATCTGTCCGTGCAGACTTGGAATGGATGGTCCGAACATAGGGTGGGTGCCGAGTATCTCCACATCTTCGGGAGCATACTTCTTCATAGCTTCAGTGGGTCCGACCTTCAGGGAAGTGAAATCCATAAGAAGGCTTCCACTCTTCATTTTAGGTGCTGTTTCACTGATGACCTTTTCGGTGATGTTGATGGGTACTGTTACGATAACAATGTCACTGGTGCTTATTGCAGCATCAATATCACGGGCAAACTCAACTCCCATTCTCTCTGCTATCTCTGTCTTTCCGCTGCTGCCCCAGACAACGACCTCGTAACCGTGGTTCTTAAAAAAAGGAGTGAACCACTGTCCCATTTCACCGGTACCGCCTATGATAAGGACCTTCAAACTCAAAAGCCCTCCAACACTGCTTTTTTCATAACGTCAATGGGTGGTTCCACACCGGTCCATATCTTAAATGCCTCTGCCCCCTGGTAAACAAGCATCATCTCTCCGGTGACAGCTTTAGCACCGGCTTTCTTTGCTTCTTTCAAAAGGGTGGTTTCCAGAGGATTGTACACTATATCGAATACAGTGAGTTCAGGGTGCATCTCCTCTGCTGTTGCTATTGTTCCCTCGGTCTTTGGATGCATTCCAAGGGTGGTGCAGTTGATGAGTATGTCGCTGTCAGCTACCAGTTCCTTCATGTTGTCAAGTCCGCAACCTCTGGCACTTCCGACTGCCGACACACCAGTTGCAAGCTCGATAGCCTTTTCCTCGGTCCTGTTAGCTATGGTGATGTCAGCTCCGTCCTTTGCGAACTGGAATGCGATAGCTCTTGCAGCTCCTCCTGCACCTACGATCAGTACATTGGAGCCTTTTACCTTCACTCCTTTTTCCTCAAGGCTGCGTTTTGCACCAAGTCCGTCAGTATTGTAACCTACCATGCCCTCTTTGAAATCAACGGTGTTCACAGCGCCAATTCCTTCAGCCAGCGGGTCTGCACTGACTATCTTCAATGCTTCCTGTTTCAGCGGGACGGTGAGATTCACTCCACCAAAACCCATGGCCTTTGCTCCAAGGAGCGCATCTTTCAGTTTCTCAGGGCTGACCCTGAATGCATGGTATGTGCATTCCATATCAAGTTCCCTGAAAGCTGCGTTGTGCATGTCAGGTGACTTTGAATGTGCTATTGGATCGCCGAATACCCCGTAAACAGTTCTCAAAAGAGTATCTCCAGGGCTGATTTAAGTTCGTGTATCTTTATCTGCCCGGGTGCCACAGCTTTTGCAATTGCACCGTATGTCAGGCGTGAACCATAACAAGGAGCAACTATGCGGCTGTGTTTACCAAGTTCTCCCATTGCAATGGTGCATACCGGTTTATCAATGTCGGCAGTTGCCTGAAGTACATTAAGTACATCCTGCTTTGATTGGGCCATGACTGCCAGCTTTGCAATATCCGCACCGGCCTCATACGCATTGTTGAGTATCTTTTTCATTTCCTCAACAGAGGGTGTGGCGTTGAAATCATGGGCTGAAACGATAACAGTTACACCTGCAGCTTTTGCCGCATCTATGAGCTTGCTGCGCTGGTCTGCATCTGCGCTGAGCTCGATGTCAATTGCTTCCACGAAAGGGAGTATATCTGTCAATAATGCGATTCTTTCTTCCTCGCTGCCTTCCCACTTGCCACCATCAGATTGTAACCTATTGGTTGCAATACATGGGAGGTTGGTATTCACTTTTATCCTTTCAATTGTCTTCTTTGCTTCCTCAAGGTCCGAAAAATTGAGAAGGTCAAGTCTCAATTCCAGTACATCGGCACCCAGCCAGTTTGCAGCTTTTGCATTTTCTGCCGGGTCATCGTCTATTACTGAGACTATTGCAGGTTTTTCATCGAGGTCAAAAGTCCCTATTTTCACCATAGCGACCACCTTATTTTTCGATAATGGTCTCTTCTATCTTCATTCCGAAGTGGCGCCCGATGTCCTCTGAGTGGACGAGTATCTCATCGCCAACCTTCAGGTCAGTCACAGCTACGGGTTCCTTGTCCTTTGTAACAAGCTTTATGGTTTCTGCATTCTGCAGGATATTCTTGATCGTTTTTCCATTTAGGTCTGCTTCAACAAGAATGAGCGGCCTTCTCTCTATCTTTACCCGGCCAACTACTCCAGTTCTCTGCTTACCGTTCCCGTCAACTATGGTGACCTGGTCGCCTGCTTTAAGTTCGGAAAGGTAGCGGGTCTTTTCGCCTACTTTGATGTATGCATGTACCGCACCGGCATTGACCCTGAACGGACGGGATGCGACGTATGGGCTTTCCTCTGATTCGGAGTGTACAAGGAACATACCGTTTGCCTGTGAACCAACAAGCATTCCCTCGCCTTTGACCATCAGGTTGCATGTGTCTACACAAACCCTGTCACCCATGCCGATGGATTCAACTTTTGTCACAACTGCAGTTTTAATCTCCAGGTTACTGACACCAGCACTTTCAGCGACTTCGGCAGTCTTCTTGATCTGGCTCAGGTCCTTTGTGTCAAGAAGCACACCATCGGTTCCGTGCTCCATTGTTTCAAAAGCAAGCTTCGCTTCTTCTGAGTTCTGAACTCCGGATATAAGTTTTACATCCTTTTTCTGTAGTCCTGCAATGAGGTTTTCCAGTGGAATGACCTGCCAGTCAGTGCCTATGGTAATGAGATAATCGCAGACATTTCCCATTTCGGCTGCAAAGTTCTCATAGTTCTTGTTCTGGATGATAACATAGCCTGCAACCTTGAGTCCTTTCTCTTTCAGGCGAAGGGCATTTGTAATGTCAAGTGAACCTCCGTAGTCAGGTGGTAATGGTTTTGTTCCATCTCCTTCTCCTCCTTTTCCGACTACGATTATTTCTGCTCCTTCAACATCATTGGTAGCAAAGGCAGCCACTTTTACGTTTCCAAGTTCTTTTACTTTTTCAACATCTACAGCATCAACCAGTATGGCATCTACTCCTGATTCCATCCCGGTAGTGATTATAGCCTTGCGTTCATCCCAGTTGCCTTCATCGGCCTTTATCCAGATTATCTTATTATTCATATGAGCACATCCACAAGCACAGAAAATAATCTATCTTTATTTTAGCATTTCCAGTGCTTCTTCAACTGACTTTTTATGGTGCACTATCTCTGTTATTGCTCTTGTAATTTTTGTAGGATTCTCGTGCTGGAACACGTTCCTTCCGATAGCAACACCTCTTGCACCGCCTTCCATAGCACCCTGGATCATTTCAAGGAACTCTTTGTCAGTGTTTGTTTTTGGTCCGCCTGCAATTACCACAGGTACGGGGCAGCCCTGAACCACATCTTTGAATGTATCAACGTCTCCGGTGTATAATGTTTTTACAACATCTGCACCGAGCTCAGCACCAACTCTTGCAACATGCGCAACGAGTTCTGAGTCATGGGGGTTGCTGATGTCTTTTCCACGTGGGTACATCATTGCAAGAAGTGGCATTCCCCAGTAGTTGCACTCTTCAGCTACGCTTCCGAGTTTTTGTAACTGGTCTGCTTCGGTCTCTGATCCGACATTCACATGTATTGATACTGCATCAGCTCCCATTTTCATGACCTCTTCCACAGAGCATACCTGTACTTTGTTATTTGGGTCCGGTGCAAGGGATGTAGAAGCGCTCATGTGGACTATGAGTCCTACATCATGTCCGTATCCTCTATGTCCATGAGTGACGATTCCCTTCTGCATGAGCACTGCGTCCGCTCCGCCGTCTGCAACTTTATTAATGGAATCTGCTACATTTATCAGGCCCTTTATAGGTCCGTCTGATAATCCATGGTCCATGGGGATTATTACCATGTTCCTGCTTTCTCTGTGCATGATCCTTTCGATACGAATCTTCTTACCAATTTCTGTCATATGATTTCACCCTCTTTGTATGTTATTAGATGTGTATCAATGCACTATAATGTGCACTAATGTATTTATACTATCTTTGCTACTATGTGACACAGTAGCACGGATTTATATTTAAATGTTTTTGTATTGGCTGTCAAAAAAGAAAAATAAAGAGTATCACATATCTTTCAGGAATTCACCGATGTGTATTCCTTCAGAATCTATATCATATTGGATGAGATGTTTCTCATGGTCACTACCATGCATCTTCATAATTGACATGGTCTTTTTGATCTCCTTGCCAATCTCTACGTGTTTGAGTAGTATCAACACGTCCACAAGTGAGGAAACTGGTATTTCGCTTGTAAGCACATTATTGCCAGCTGCCCGGTTACCACTGATGAGCATGGATGTAATTCCCATATCCTTAAAATTCCTCATCATATTGGCAATATGCTCTCTTTTGACAACAGGATCTGCAAAAACATAATCAAATCCTGATATGTCGTCCAAGAGTAATCTTTTTGCTCCCATCTCTTCAATGTTCTTCCTGAGCTCTACGGTATGTCTGCAGGCATTGATCTCCGGAGGAGGTGTGTAAATGATCTTTATCAGTCCTTTCTGTTCCAGTTCTTCAAGCTCAAGCCCGAGACTTGAAGCATAACGACGCAATTCCGCAGGGCTGTCTTCAAAAGTACTGATGATCCCGGCATCGCCATCCCTGGCGCCCTGGACAATAAAATGGAGTCCGAATAACGTTTTCCCGGTGCCTGTATTTCCTGCTATCAATGTGGATGAGAGTTCAAAGAGCCCTCCACGGATCAATTCATTGAACCTGGGAATTCCTGAATCAATTCTCGTTTCAGGTGATAACTGTTCGGTGTTATGGGTGGTTATTCTGGGGTATATCTCTATTCCACTGCTTGAAATGTCGAATGTATGCTCTCCCTCTATGTAATTGGGGCGATTCATTTTCATTATCTTGATCGAGCGCTTGCTTCCTCTCCTTTCGATCTCCTGTGAAAGATATATTATCCCTTCGACCACATCGCTGATGACTGATCTGCACACATCAGATTGCGACATTGTTCCTGTCAGGTAAACAATGGCATTCCATTCTCCAATTGCAGAATTAAGTGAATACATGAACCTTCTTCTTTCAGCTTCAGGAAAACCAAATCCGATAGGTGTCACAGGGTCTATCAATACTCTGTCTGGTTTTAAGGATGCTACTATATTCCCAAGTTCAACCAGCATCGTAAGTGGATCCCTTTCAACGGAACTAACATTAAAGGTACGGATATTCAGGGACTCTTCGTAAAAATCATAGTTAGAGAGCGCTTCTCTGACTGCGGTTTCGGATTTTGATGTCATGCATACGTAAAGCACATTCTCTCCATTCTTGGCTGCTTCACATAAGCCCTGTACTCCGAGTGTGGTCCTTCCACTACCGGGGTTACCTGCGATCAATATTGTGGAAGGGGCCATGATGCCTCCTCCGAGGATCTCATCCAATCCCGGTATTCCTGTAAATTTAGTTTCCAAGGTATTTTCCTCTCACAAAACTGCGACAAGCAAAGTAATTATATTTTACTAAATATGAAAGTTTCTCTCTCTCTAATATAGTTTTCATTTTAATTTTACTTAATACTATTTGTTAAATGGTAGGCAGCGGAATGCCCAAGTTGAACCGCCTAATATTTGTTCAATTTATTTTTGTTTTATAACATTCAAGTGGATTTAAAAAAGTAATTATATATAATTATATGTTATACATGTTGTTACTTATTATGAGGGATATTTATGGATAAAAAGCTCTTTAAAATAACTCAAATATTCTTAGTGCTAATGATTTTCGCTGTTTTTGCTTCCTCCACGGTATCTGCTGTTGTATCTGATGATTTTAAACCATATTCAATTGCTGTCTATGACAAGATATTGGATGGTAGCAGTACTGATATAGAGGTGTTCCATACTGCGATGAGTTCTGATGGTAGCATGATCTATTTTATCGGAGTGGACAAAAGCACAGAACATATGGTGGTGGGCTACCTGAATTCCGATGGTTCCGGAATGAGGAAGTATGATGCTCCGGACGACAGTGCGGTTGGTATAGTTGTCAATGGGGATGGTTCAATGGCTTTCTTCATTAGTGGTAGCAATATCTATAAGATAGGAAGCACTGGCTTGTCAGAGGTCGCAGATATTGGTTCTGAGAACTATATCTGGTCTCTGGGAACTGCCGATTCAGGTGACTATGTGTATTATTCCATTAGCGGAAAAAAAGGTATCTGGAAGACCGGGCACAATGGCGGAGGCTCACAGACGGTTGTGAATTCTGACAATTTTAAAGTAGATGGGTATGATACCTCTTTCATCCATGATTTTGCAGTATCCAGCAACGGGCAGACGGTGGCATTCCTGTCAAGCGGTTACGTGATCGGCGATACTGTCTACGATAAATCAGAGGTATTCTCATGGGTCAATGGTAACTATGATCAGTTAACTTCAAAAGGAACTGCAAACGATGGTTATTCTAAAGTGCTTCTTGATGTGAGTGGCGATGGAAAGAACATCCTTTACATCTACAAGGGTAATCATTTCATCGTTTCTTCAACAGGCTCAAATGGCAAGGAACTGGGTTCTTACAGCGGATGGGGTCAGCTTGACAACACCGGACAGAAGATGTTCGTATCCGATTCAGAGAAAGGTATCATTGTCGATACTACAAGCAATGAGGAACTCTTGCTATTCCCTGTGGAGAAACTAAACTTTGGCGGTGATATAGGTAACACTTTCATAAGCGCTGACGGAAAGACGATATCTTTTACAGTTACCGATGACCAATATGATTCCTCAGTCTATGTAGGTCATTTTTACGAAAACGTTGATGATATAGCTCCGGTCTCATCCTCTGTTCTTCAGTCCTCAAAGATGGCATATTCAGGGATTTCTCTTGAAGAGGAAGTTGCTGAAGTTGAACCTTTGGAAGTCGAAACAGAGATGATCACTGATGTAGGTGCTGGTTTTTGTGGGCTTATGTTCGAGTCCCGCAGCAAGCCTGCAGGAAGTAGTGTGCAGATACCTCTCACGCTCTCTGGAGTAAAAGAGGGGATAGGCAACATGGATCTGGAACTGACCTACAATACTGATGTTCTTGAGTGCATCGAGGTCATAAAAGGCGGTCTTACGGATGATTCTCTATTTGAGTCTAATATTATGGGCGGTGAGATAAGGGTAAGTCTTGCAGATATGGAAGGCTTTAGCGGTGAAGGTTCAGTTGCCTATGTGAAATTCAATGTCATAGGTGAAGAGGGTTCCATATCTGAATTGATGATAAGCAGTATCACTGCAAACAATGCGGATGATCTTTCAGAAATGGGTCTTGACAAAAAGAATGGTGTGTTCGAGGTAATAAGTGTCGATGATGGTATGGGTGACGCTGCCGGTGACGGGGGCGAATATTCAGCATACGATGCTCTCTATTCCCTGTTGATGTCCGTGGGCAAGATCGACGAGCATGAGTCAATGGATGTGAATGGTGATGGAAAAGTAACCTCGATAGATGCAAGGATGATCCTTAAACTGGCATCGGAGAAAAAACCTGTAGGGGATATTGAATAAAGGTGAGAACAATGAAATGGATATTATTCAGTCTGTTATTATTTTGTTTTATTTCAAGCGCTTCAGGCGCGGAATTGACTGTGAGCATCGATGACATGCAAGCGGCAAGCGGCTCTTCCATTGAGCTTCCTATAGTCCTTAGGGATGCAGAAGATGTGGGAAGTATGGACCTTGTGCTGAAATATGATGCTGAGGTATTGCAGGCAACATCTGTAAAGACCAGTGATATTGGAAAGAATGCCTTTATTGAATCCAACACCGCAAACGAAGGTGAAGTTATCATAGCACTCGCCGATGCTTCTGGAATAAGTGGTGATGGCCCTGTGGTAAAAATATCCTTCATGGTAGTTGGAGATGCAGGTAGTTCCTGTGCTGTTACGCTGGAAGAGGCCAAGATCCATAATACAGAGCTTGTGGAACTGGTGACTGGCACAGAGGATGGGACAGTCACAGTTACAGAAGCCAGTGGCAAAAATGCAGGGTATGCTTCGGTAGCACTGTATGTTGTAGCTATCTTTGGCCTGTGCGCTATGATCATCAACAGGAATGAGTGAAGGAGATCCAAATGAAAAAGGAAATTCTCTCTTTTCTTTTATTCTTTTTACTTGTAAACACGGCCCATGCAGACCTTTACTCCGATATGGGTGATATGGTTCCTTCATACAACCAGAATGTCGATCTTGTACCGGATGTTATCATAGGTCTGCTCGGGAATGAGGAGATGTATGGCATAGTCAGCATGAGTGATGGTACAAATCTGGAGATTAAAGCCGTTACTAAGGATGGATTGGTGGTCGAGTTCACTAAAGTTACCATGGAGATCGAACAGGGAAAAGGTGATTATGATAATGACGGTTCCCTGACAGCCCTTGACGGTCTTGGGGCTATCAAGATGTCGACTGGAAAACTACCGGAAGACATGGGTCTTGATGTGGATGGCAACAAGAAGGTAAATTCCCTTGATGGGAGGATCATTCTCCAGTCTGCAGTTGGTCTTAGTTCGGAACTGGATCCCACTGTCATTGTTTACACGGATGAGGATACACTATCCGGATTGATGCTTTCAGAAGACCCTGCATCTTATTTCCTTGATGCGTATGAAAGCGGAAATATTGAGGTAGAAGGCGTCTCCTTTTCCAACAAGGCAAAACTATCTGTGGGAAATCTGATTCTTAAAATATCAAGTATATTGGGGTTAATCTGACTCCTTTTTTTTAATTCTATATACACGCTATAAGTTTTTTTTTGAAAATTTTCATCTATTAAGTATGAAACCCTCTTATATGGTTAATTACTATTATGGCAATATTGATACACATATTAATAAAAATAAATGCAGGAAACAATCTATGAGAGAATTAAAAATTCTTGTTATCAATAACTATGGGCAGTTTTGCCATCTTATCCATCGTGCAGTAAGGGATCTGGACATGGATACTAAGATCGTTGCCAACACGACTCCTGTTGAAGATATCCTTGACGAGGAACCTGACGGGATCATATTAAGCGGTGGTCCTACACTGGAAAGGGCTGGCATGTGTTCTGAATATGTTGAAAGCATCGACCTCCCAATCCTTGGTATCTGTCTTGGGCACCAGGTAATCGCAAAGACATTTGGCGGAGAGGTAGGTCCAGGTGTTTCAGGCGGATATGCAGACATTGAAATTGAGATCGTTGATGAGGATGAGCTCCTTAAAGGGCTGGGTCCGAAGACCTCAGTCTGGGCATCACATGCTGATGAGGTTGTCAGGATGCCTGAGGATTTCAAACAACTTGCAAGGTCAAACATCTGTGAATGTGAGGCAATGAGGCATGTTGACAGGCCTATCTTTGGTGTGCAATGGCACCCTGAGGTGGCACACACAGAAAAAGGAGAACAGCTTTTGATGAATTTCTTTAAGGTATGTGAGGAGTATTAAACTCTCACATTCCCATTTTCTTCATCATTTTTTGCATATTGAATTTTCCGCCACGGAATCCTTTCATAGCGGTCTGCATCATCTTGTGGTATTTCAGAAGTTCCCTTACATCCTCTGGGGCACAGCCTGAACCTCTTGCAATTCTCTTGATGCGGGCACTGCCAATAACTCTTGGATTGAGCATTTCCTCTTCTGTCATTGAGTCCATAAGAACCCTGTAACGTCCGAGTTTGTCACCTGTTACCTGATATGCATCTTCAGGGATCTTGGCACCGAGTCCTCCAAGTGGCAACATCTGCATGATCTGCTTCATTGGTCCCATCTTGTTGAGACTTTCGAGCTGTTTGTACATGTCCTTGAGTGTGAACCTGCCACGGAGCATTGCTTCCATGTCAAAGTCTTCTTCTCCAAGGGCTTCCTCTGCTTTTTCAATGAGACTTTTGATGTCGCCCATTCCCAGAAGTCTTGAAATGAACCTGTCCGGCTCAAATCTTTCAAGGTCGTCCGGTGTTTCTCCTACACCAATAAAAGCAATGGATGAATTTGTTTCAGATACTGCGGAAAGTGCTCCACCACCTTTTGCGGTACCGTCAAGCTTGGAGATCACTACGCCTGATATTCCGATAGAATCATTGAATGCACGTGCCTGCTCGCTTGCCTGCTGTCCGATAGCACCGTCAAGTACAAGCAATTTATAATCCGGTTTGGCCACGGCGTGTATTTCTTCCATCTCGGTGATAAGGTCACTTTCAAGTGAGTGACGACCTGCTGTGTCAACTATAAGTACGTCATATTTGTGAAGCTCTTCCAGGCCTCTCTTTACAATTCCAACTGCATCCGGGTTTCCTTCCTCACCGTAGAATGCGACGTTGAGTCTGGTACAAAGGGTTTTTAGCTGCTGGTATGCACCCGGTCTGAATGTGTCTGCACAGACTACAGCCGGTTTGAGTCCTTTTCTCTGGAAATAGCGTGCAAGTTTTGAAGTCGTAGTTGTCTTACCGCTACCCTGCAAACCTATCATCATGATGGTCTGGGGTTTTAGTGGAATATCGGTACTCTTTCCTATTATACTGATAAGTTCCTGATAGACTATCCTTATTACATGTTCCCTGGGATTCATTCCTGAGGGCACTTCCTCTTTCAGTGCACGCTCTTTGATATGCTGTGACATTTGCATGACCAGCTTGACGTTTACGTCAGACTGGAGCAAAGCCCTCTGGATATCCTTGACGACCTCATTTACGGTCCGTTCGTCGATACGTCCTGATTTCACCAGTTTCTTTAGGGCATCCTGCAGTGAATTCCCGAGTTTATCCATTACCATTTAAGGATCATCCTGTTCAGTTCTCTATTTTGTTCTATTAAAGGGCAGTTCATATTTAATCCTGTTGTGAAGCAGTAAGTCGTTATTCTATTTTCTGCTTCATGTTATAAGCACTACTGCTACCATAACGGCAAATACGCCAATCCACTGCCTGTTCTTTAATCTCTCTTTCAGAAGTATCCATGCAAGAAGTACGGTTATTGCAGGGTACATTGAAGTAAGGATCGCTGCAATATCCATTCTCCCCGTCTTTGCTGCAAGGGCGTAGAACACATTTCCTCCTGTATCAAGCACCCCTGCAAGTGCAATGAGTGGCAAGAATTTAATTCCTGGTATCTTTGTTTGTTTTTTGTAGGATGCTACAAGTATAAATGTCGGGATGGTTGCCATCCTTGCTCCGACAAGTGGCCAGAATACTCCATTTGACTCTACCTGGTCGATAAGTATCATAAAAAGCCCAAAACCAAGTCCTGCAAGGAGTGGAAGCTTCAGTTTCTCCAATTCTATCTTGGGACTATTCTCTTCTCTTGATATCAGCCATACTCCGATGAATGCAAAAAGAAAACCAGTAAGCTGGCTTATAGTGGGAAGTCCCTCGGTTACTATTCCGAATGTCATGGGGACAATTGCGCTTAAAACCGCTGTAACAGGAGCTACAATGCCCATTTTTTCCATGGATAGTGCATGGTAAAGAGCAAGAAGGCCAATTCCTCCTGCAAGTCCGGCGGCTGCACCCCATAAAAAATCTGTAGTGGGTGGTATGCTTTCCGTGAACAGCAATGCAGCCGAGGCAAGTAGTATTATTCCTACTATCTGGGAAAGTATTGCAACTATCAATACTCCGCTTCGTTTTGTTGCAACTCCTCCGCTAAAATCTCCGGCTCCCCAACACGCTGCTGCTGCAAGTCCGAATATGGCAATAGATAATTCCATCTCGTTTACCTCTGGTTGCTTGGGAGAGCGAAGACCTTAAAGCACTAATTGGTGGCTGCACCAAAACTGTAATGTTAGAAAAGTAGCGGGGGATAGATTCGAACTATCGGTCTACGGGTTATGAGCCCGTCGGGATCTCCTGGCTACCCTACCCCGCTTCAGGGATTGATGTTTAATTGGGAACTATAGCTTTACTATGTTTCCTGTTATATATGTATGTTTCCAAAACACGTCTCTAACACATTAATTGATGGTTAAGTCAAAACTGCAATATTAGAAAAGTAGCGGGGGATAGATTCGAACTATCGGTCTACGGGTTATGAGCCCGTCGGGATCTCCTGGCTACCCTACCCCGCTTCGTAGATTGCTGTTTATTTTGGAACAGTACTCCTCTCTCAACATCTACATACTATATATGCATTTCGTATAGTAGCATTTTTCGATATGAATTAAATATATATCTTGTACCTGTAAATATGGTGCATTGGAGATTATACAAATGGCCTTACCTGACAAATTCAAATGTGTTATTACAAACTGGGATTACATTTACGATCTTTGCAGAGATGTTGCAAATGACGTGAAAGCTTCAGGATATGAACCTGATATGATCATTGCTCTTGCAAGGGGTGGATGGTTCGCAGGTCGTGTATTATGTGATTTCCTGGGTCTTGATGACCTGACAAGCCTGAAGATAGAGCACTATCTGGGTACTGCACTTGCCGGTGATGAACCCCTGATAAGGTACCCGCTTGCTGACAATGCAGTTGCAGGAAAGAACATACTTATCGTTGACGATATCGCCGATACGGGTAAAAGCATGATCAGTTCGGTTGAGTATGTAAAGCAGCAGAATCCTAAAGAAATAAGGACTGCAACTCTCCAATATCTTGATTCTTCAGTGCATGACCCGGATTATTGTGGCGAGCGCCTCGAGGAATGGGCATGGGTTGTTTTCCCGTGGAATTTCATTGAAGATATGATCGACCTCATATCAACCCTCATGAAAAAAGAAGGCCGGGGTATGTGGGACATTCCTGCTATAAAGCATGGTCTCTATATGTATCATTCACTGGATTCATTTGCATTTGAGATCGCCCAGCCAGGCAGACTTACTGAAGTACTGGAAGAGATGCACCGCAGGGGGATCGTAAGTTCTGTGAGTGAAGATGGGAAACAATACTGGAAACTTATCTGAAACTTCTCTATAATACACAAGTGATAAAATGCAGGAAAAAGCTGATATTGCAATAATAGGCGGAAGCGGCATATATGACGCAAATCTGCTGGATAATGTGCGTCAGGTGGATATTGATACACCTTTTGGAAAACCTTCCGATTCCATCACAATTGGTGAACATGGTGAGAGGACTGTTTGTTTCCTTCCAAGGCATGGGGTGGGGCACAGGATATCTCCTTCCGAACTTAATTCCCGGGCCAACATCTTCGCACTTAAAAAACTCGGCGTGAAACGCATAATTGCAGCTTCTGCTGTTGGGAGTCTCAGGGAAGAGCTCAAACCGCTGGATATAGTGATCCCGAACCAGATATACGACCGTACAAAGTGCAGACCTTCCACGTTCTTTGAGGATGGCATAGTTGTACACATGGGATTTGCTGACCCTTTCTGTCCTGAAATTTCAAAGGACATAGTGGATGTTGCCAGATCAAAAGGTTACAATGTCAAAGAAGGCGGAACATATCTTTGTATGGAAGGTCCTCAATTCTCAACCCGTGCAGAGTCCCGTGTATATCAGGCACTTGGCTTTGATATCATTGGTATGACTGCTATCCCGGAAGCAAAACTTGCCCGCGAGGCTGAGATATGCTACTCGATGATAGCTACGGTGACAGATTATGATGTGTGGCATGAGGAAGATGTGACCATCGAAACCATCATTGAGAATGCCATGAAGAACGAGGCTGCTGTTAAGGACATAATTGTGTCATCTCTTGAGAAATTCAGTCTTGAGCAGCACTGTATGTGTAAGGATGCCCTGGCAGGTGCTATTACAACCGTTCCTTCCATGATCCCTCATGACACCAGAAGGAAACTCGACCCCCTGATAGGCAAATACCTTAATGAATGATGAGCCTGCTATCTATTACAGGCTTATCGCAAGTGTTTTAATATATCATGATACTTATTTAAGTCGGTGGACCAATGCCTCATAAGTGCACAAGATGCGAATCTATCTTTATCGACGGTGCTTCAGTAATATTGAGCGGATGCCCCAACTGTGGCTGGAACAAGTTCCTTTACGTGAGTGAGGAAGAGGCTGCCGGCCCTGTTGCGGAGGGCGCCGAAGGAACTGAAAGTGAGGAAAAGCACGCTATTATTGATGAAACCTCTCATGAAGGTGATTCTAAAGGATCTTCTGAAAAGATCATCCGGGAAATAGATGATATCCTCGGGGTTGAAAAGAAACCTCCTCGTGTTATTGAAGAGGAAGGTGAGCGTGTTGAATCCGTACGTATTCTTGGCCCCGGTTCATATGAACTGAACCTCGATTCCCTGCTTGACCGCAAGGAAATAGTCATGGCCATAAAAGAGGATGGTACTTACGCATTACACCTTGGTTCTGTTTTCAAGGATAATAAAGATAAGAAAAAGAAGAAAAAGTGATTATTTTCTTTTTGGGGCAGACAATGGATAAGGGCCACAACAAACGATTCTTTGAAGTTGACGCCTTTCGCGGTATAGCCATCTTTCTGATGGTAATCTACCATTTCTTTTTTGATCTTGATTTTTTCGGCATCCATGAATTCAACACACATTCCGGTATTCTCCTGATAATCGGAAGGACTGCCGCAATTCTGTTCATTGTCCTTGTCGGCGTTTCCCTTACGTTAAGCCATTCACGTGCATTATCCTTACATGGCACACAGAATCAGTTCTCTCATTTTCTGAAAAGAGGTGCAGGTATCTTTGCGTGGGGTCTTGTAATTACAGTTGTCACAGCAATAGCCCTTGAACGAGGAACTATTTATTTTGGAATACTGCACCTCATCGGTGTTTCCATTGTCCTTGCTTATCCATTTCTGAAATACCGGAATTTCAGCCTGATCGCTGGTATTCTGTCCCTGTTTGCAGGCGTGATCATGGATGGTGCCTATGCAGATTTCCCCTGGTTGCTCTGGCTTGGCATCAAACCCTACGGTTTCTATACTCTGGATTATTTCCCGCTGATCCCATGGTTTGGCGTTGTACTGATGGGTGTTTTCACAGGGAGCCGCCTTTATCCTGAGTATCAGAGGGGCTTCAGGATGTGTGATTGCGAGAATAATGCTGTTGTGGGATTGCTGGGTTATCTGGGAAAAAAGTCGTTGTTGATTTATCTGGTGCATCAGCCGGTGATTGTGGGGATTTTATTTCTGTTTGCTTCGATTTGAATTCAAACGTATTCTGCATCTATAGAAATCCTCAATATTATGAGAATTCTAAGAACAAGTTCCACGTCAACTGATTATAACAAGAGACATGTTTAGAAACAATCCTACTTCGACTGTAAAACACTATATAGCTGTAAGCCTGATGATTATTGGGGTTATAAACAATGGTATACGTACTTATCAAGCATATAGTCGAAGATTTTTCTAAATGGAAAGCAGGATTTGACGAGCACGGTTCCATGCGAAAAGAGAGTGGTTCCAAAGGTGGAATGCTTTTCCGCACATCAGATGATCCTAATTCCCTGGCAATCCTTTTCGAGTGGGATACTATTGAGAATGCACGCAAGTTCACAGAATCTCCTGAATTAAAAAAGAAAATGGAAGAAGTGGGTGTAATCCGCAAACCAGAAATCATTTTTCTGGACAAGATAGAAGACATACCAGTCTGATCGGAATTAATGATAATAAGCGGATGACAGGGATTGACTCTCGGTTTATTTATTTGTAATTTTTATGGCTGATCTGCAAAGGAGGTTCCAGATGCTTCGAATAGCTGTAACTGGAAAGCCGGGTGTTGGCAAATCAACTGTTGTAGCAAGGGCTGTGGAAAAACTAGATCTAAAAGCCTGTGGCATCAGGACCGCGGAAATACTTGTGAACGGCAAACGACAGGGCTTTTCGATAGAGGATATCTCTGCCGGCAGAAAAGGTGTCCTGAGTCATGTCCGATGTTCAGGCCCGAAGCTTGGAAAGTATCATGTGAACCTTGCAGACCTTGACGGCATAGGTGCAGAAGCCATTAAGAATGCCATTGATTGTGATGTTGTGGTTATAGATGAGGTCGGACCCATGGAACTCAAGTCAGAGAATTTCATCCGGGCTGTAGAGGGTGCACTGGATTCGGCCAGGTCGATACTGGCCGTGCTGCACAGATCGAGTGAGCATCCACTGGCGCAGAGGATAAGGAAAGAGTTCGAGGTTCTGACTGTTGATGAAGATAATCGGGACGATTTACCGGAGAGGATAGCTGAGATTTTTAGATAAAGGTAGAATTTAAGTTGCCTAAGTGGATTGTTCCTGTCTGCTCTGGCTATGCAAAAAATGATATAATTCTAGGAATTAAATACAATTTCTTTGTCTCTTTATGCTCAAATAATTGAATATGTTTATATTATAATAGTTAATTTATGGCAGAGATGTCAAAGGAAAATACTTTAATTACAGTTTTTAAAAAAGTATTTAGTATTGATTCATTGGTTGATATGCTTAAATCAGTTGGCGTACCTACTGTTTCTAATTGCATCTTACTATTTTTTATTTCATATTCTATTACAATGATTTTCGAGTTTATGGTTATTAGTTTTTATACTCCATCAAATTGTTTTGATTTTTTATTGTATATGGTGCTTCCTTTGCTTATGCTTTCATTCTATCCAACAATTACGTGGGAGGCCGTTTCGTTGATAATAAAAATTCCCGATTTAGTTAAATTAAGAGTAGTATGTATTTTAAATGGTTTGTCTTATTTATGTCCGTTTCTTACGTATTCCTTGCTAAAGTATGGGCATTTGAGACAAATGCAGACAGTGCAAGATACATGATAAGTGCCCTAGTCCAGAGTGAAGCAGCAATTATCGCTATAGTAATTACTCTTAGTTTAGTTGCTATACAACATGTAGCCGCATATTATTCTGAAAGAACAATTGATTTGTTTAAAAGCTTTAAAACAAATCCTGATTTTATCATTCTATTGTTCATTTATTTCTCATCCATAATTTACGGTCTTTGGGTGCTTAAAACAATTCACAATTCACAATCATTTGGAGTTATTAGTCATAATTTCTTGTTTTTTGGCCAATATAATGATGAATCAGTTTTTGAAAATAAGGTTATAGCTGCATATTCATTGGGTATTTTTGCATTTTTTGCTTTAATAATCTATATCAATCGCATACTTGAAATGTTCAAACCCACTGAAATGATTAAATTATTTTCAACAGATGTGGGCTATTATAATATCAAAAATGCGCTTGAAAAAGAAAAGAACATTGATGTAGGTGGCGAAGTTGAGCCTGTAATCGATACTGTTCAGCCAATTGTTGACGTATTGCGTGGCTCTATTAAAAAGCATGATTATGAAAGCGTGAAATATGGTTTGAATGTATTCAAGAAAAAAGCCATTTCAATCATTGAAAATAAAGAGAATCAATATTTAGAAAGTACATTCAAAGTTGTAGATCATATTATTTTTCATATTGGTGAACTTGTAATAGATGCAGCTAAAAAAGATATGGAGGATGCTGCAATATTTGCAGTCAATATTATCTCGGATATTGGAATTGCTGCTGCTACAAAAAATCTTAGAAAAATAACAGATACGTCAATAATGAAAATATGTTTTTTTTGTAGTACCCCTCTTAAAACATCGTTTGGTGATTTTATTATTGTTCATAGATCGGTTGTGAAGGTCGCAGAACTCACACGAATATCTGTTGATAATAAATGGGAAACTGAAATAGGCCATGGAATATTGGCTCTTTCTAAAACAGGGTATAAATTAGTTGATGATGAGCCTTTTTCCCACGAAGTTAAGACGATAGTGGAGGCAATATTAATGTTTTTGATACAGCTCGCTGGAAAATTGAGTGATGATGAATCAATGAACTCCTTTTCAATTAATATTGTGACTTATTCATATAAAATTGGGGAAAAAATATTAGATACTAATAATTTATCCAAAAAAGAAAAATTAGATTCCTTAAATGATATTATGGCAAAACTTGATTCCTTATCTACTCATGTTGGTGGTGTTTGTAACGGTCCATTATATCTGGAGATTAGGACATGTATTTTTAATCTTGAATCATTGAAATCTACATTTGAAGGACTAAAGTAAGGACATTAGTGCTACCACGAATGAAAAACATAATATTCCATATAATATACTACTCTGCCTCATCTTTTAAATATGGGGGCTGATTTCAGATACTTCGAATGGCGATGCCAATAAAACTGGGCGCAGATTATCTTGATTTTAAAACTGTTTGTGTCAAGACTGTAGAGGTATAGGTGAACAGCAAAGGCCTATGGTTAGGGGGATAAGGGAAGAGTTCAAGGTTCTGACTGTGGCAGCTATAATCATGACTACCTGGCGAAAAAATTACTAAAAGGTTTCAATGAAAGTCGAATTCAATAGCAGATCATGGTGGTAGCGGAACAATCTATTTCACTTAACAAATGTCCCGTTCCTGTAATCCTTAAAAGCCTGCTGCAATTCTTCCTGTGTGTTCATGACTACCGGGCCGTACCAGGCAACTGGCTCTCCGATGGCTTTGCCGGTCATCAGCAGGAAACGGACTCCATTCTCACCGGCGTTGACTACTATCCTTTCACCATCATCGAACATTACGAGATTCTCTTTTCCGGTGGATGAGCCACTTTCAAGGTCAAAGTACTTTGCTCCGTCAACCTCGTATGAATACTGGTCGTTTTCAGGGTCGAAATGTCCGTCACCTTCTATGACGTAGGCTATCACGGTATAGCCGGATTTTGTCGGATACTCAAAAGTGGTTTTTGGAGGGACTGCTATGTCGAGATATTCGGGGTCTGTGACAATGTCCTTTACAGGGCCCTGAACACCGTTTATTTTTCCGCATATTATTTTGATGCGAGTACCATTATCCATGGTGATCTCAGGTATCTGGCTGCTTTTTACTTCCTGATAACGTGGGTCCATCATCTTCCGGGATGCCGGGAGGTTGGCCCATAACTGGAAACCCCAAAGGTTTCCATTGCTCTCACCTTTTGGCATCTCCTGGTGGATTATACCGCTGCCTGCTGTCATCCATTGGACATCTCCGGGTCCTGTGGCACCTTTGTTGCCCATGCTGTCTCCGTGCTCTACGTTGCCCTGAAGCACGTAGGTTATAGTTTCCATCCCTCTGTGCGGGTGCCAGGGAAAACCCATAATGTAATTCTTCGGATCATCCGAATGAAAATCGTCAAGTAATAGGAATGGATCAAGTTGCGGTACGTGGTTAAACCCGAATGCCCTTTTGAGGTGTACTCCTGCACCTTCAATGGTTGGCATGCTCTTCAGTATCTTTCTGACCTTTCTTATATTTCCCATGAGATTCCCCACTGGAATATTGTTTTCAGGTCGTATTAAGCATTTTTCGTACCGGTGTGCCAAGGGAAAAAGAAAAGTATTCAAAATCAAGTGGCTGAATAAATGTAAATCACTTATCCTTGGCCAGTGAATAACTTACCATGACCTGCAGGTATTCAGTATCCACTTCCATGAGCACTGTCTGGAACATGGCAGCATGTACTTTTTCTTCTTTGGCTATGTCCAGCAGGATGAACCTGAGGTCCTCGTCATCGGTAAGGTTTGCCATCTGTTCGTACATATTTATTGCATCGAACTCTGCCATGATGGCCACTCTCATGATCTCCTTGTCAAGGTCTTCTTTACTTACTTTTTCAATATCGATTGGAACTTCTGAGAACAAACTACCCTCTCCATGATGTTATTTCTGTAACTCTTCATCCACTTCTTCCCTGCCGGCTTCAAGTTCCTCGACCTGCTCCTTGTCCATCCTTAACAGGAGTGTCTGGAACTCGCCAATGTGGGTCTTTTCTTCCTTTGCAACATCAAGGAGAACTCTTCTGACCTCATCGTTCTCGGTCATGCCTGCCATCTGCTCATAAAGATTGATAGCATCCAATTCTGCAATTAGTGCAGCCCTTAACATTTCTTTATTTATGTCTTCCTTGCTCATCCTTGCAATATCTGCGGGTACTTTTGAAAACACTCTTACACACTCCGTTTACTCTACATTTTCCACATTTCAACATTAATACTTATGAAAATTAAATCAACCGCTTAGATATTTCTATCCGCAAATCCCTATTTACCCCCATTTATTCATGAGCAGCCAGATTACTTAAATTTGCCGAAACCTGTTAAAAAAAGAGGGATGTAAAAATCCCCCTTACAAAAAAGCAGTATTATCTCTGTGCAGATATCCTTTCATCCGCACTTTTAAGGATCATCCTTATCATCTCAGTGTATGAAATGCCGGCTATCTTTGCCATCTTTGCCAGATGTCCGTCCCAGCACCAGCCCGGGTTGGGGTTTACTTCCAGTAGTTTAGGAGTGCCTGATGAGTCAACTCTCCAGTCCAGACGGGTGTAATCCCTGCATTCAAGCCTGTTGATAAGTTTCAGGCTGCACTCGACTATGAGTTCTTCTGTTTCTTTTGGAAGGTCTGCTGGCATGGATTTGATCTTCCAGTATGGTGAATCAGGTATCCATTTTGCCTCATAACCACATAATCTTGGGAGGTCCTCAGGCAGTTCGGAGTAATCTTCCTTTGTAAGCGGCAGGACTGTGTAGTTTTCAGGAGGATTTCCGATTATGCCAATACTCAGGTCCTGGCCTGTAAGGAATTCCTCCACTAGTATGGGTTTATCGTATCCCAACCCTTCCCTGATGTCGTAAATAGCCCTGACGACCTCATCACGGTTGTTACATACGCTGTGCTGGTTCAGGCCAAAGCTCGAGTCTCCGAAGTTTGGTTTCACAATGACCGGGAAATCCATTGGCAGTTCGAAGAGGCTGTCCTCTCCTTTTACTACAATTCCCTCTGGTACCGGAACCCCCAGGTCTTTGGCAATACCTATCACAAGTGCTTTGTCGTAACAGAATGCCAGGCACTGCGGGCCTGAACCTGTGTAAGGGATGTTCAGCATTTCCATAACGGCAGGCACATGTAACTCTTTCTTTGGGTCGTTCCCAAAGCCTTCATCACAGAGGTTAAAAATGAAGTCTATCTTTCCTCTCAGTTTTGAAAGGTCACTGATGAGCGTATCGTGATTGTCCAGGTATTTGACAGAATAACCTTCTATTTCATTGAGGCCGCCTTTTAGCTGGTCGATGGTATATATGTCATCATCATCGAAGACACCGCATGGTTTCAGTGAATCATTTTTCCTCGGGTCACCGAAAACTACCACCACATTCTTTTCAATATCCTTCACTTTTTTCTTCTTGGGTGTCCACTCTTTTCTTACAGAAGCGGTGACCAGTATGCGTCTCTCCATCATCCCGAGGTCCTGGTTTCTCAGTGTCTGGGAATTTATGGCATCCACTATCTCTATGTCAGCGAAGTCTGCTTTCTTAAGGAGTTCTATCATTGATTCAGTTGTGTAGAGGCGTTCTGCATAAAACTGGTCTGCGATAACTCCTGAAGTATCGTTGACGATAACTTCCCTGGATATCAGTTTCTGTCCGTCTGTGGATATTGAACGTTCCCTACAAACAAAGTTATGCTTATCTATCCATTCCCATGAACGAGGCTGGTATTTTTCCTTGAGGTATGAGCCGTCGGCAACGTCCAGCAGGATCTTTCCCCATGGTTTGAGGATTCGTTTTACCTCTTTCAGTACCCTCAGGTCTTCATCAGATGTCTCAAAATAACCAAAACTGTTTCCAAGGAGCATTACGGCATCAAAGGTGTCTGTTGCATGGGGTGTCTTTCTTGCGTCCCCTTCTTTGAACCTGACTCCAAGACTCTCTTTCTTTGCAGAGTTCTTTGCTCTCTGTATAAGGTAGTGCGACCTGTCAAGTCCTTCTACATTTTTAAATCCCCTTCTTGCAAGCTCAAGTGAATGCCTGCCCTGCCCGCAGCACAGGTCAAGTACGTGGCTTTCAGGATTAATATTGAGTATTGAAGAAAAGGTGTCTATTTCCTGTCTGGTGATGGATGCATCATCAACAATATCTGCATCGGTTTTCAGGTAGAGTGAATTGAATATTTTCTTCCACCAGTCGGGGTTCACATGTTCTTCAAGGTGTGGTACAGGTCCTAATGTCCTTGGTTTTTGTTTTTCTTTGTTCTGGTAATCTTTAGATCTATCTTTCATCAGGTATAACCCTCTAATTTTTGGAATGCATAATATATGCAACCAAAGCTCGATAGGAGTTATAAAGATAAAAAACCTACGATAATCTCTTTTATTCTAGTATTAGTTCTTATATGGTGTTTGAATCTGTTTAAAATAGGAATGTTACTCTTAATGCTTGTTTTTTCTTTAAAATAAGATTATTTGCTTTATTAAAAGCCAAATAGTAGTTTAATTATGTAAAAAAACCATTTAATAGCTTATTTGTGAATGAGTTTCTGGTTTTTAAAGACATGCGATATGTATTGGATACAATATTCACTTACAGGAAATCACTAAGACATGTCTGTCTCTCATCAATTTTTTCAAGCTTGGTAACTCCAACCCCAAGTAATCGGAATCTGCCTTTTCCGAGAAACTCTTCCATAAGACTGAGAGATGTTTTTCTAATCGCCTCTTTGTCTGTAGTAGCCGCATGTAATGTCTTTGCCCTTGTGTATGTTCTGAAATCTTCAAAACGAACCTTGAGGGTCACAGTCCTGAACCTGAAACGCTTTTTGATGAGTGATGTATAGACTTTCTCTGAAAGGCCGGCAAGTGAGTTTTCTATTTCTCCCGGGTCTGATATGTCTTCATCAAAAGTATCCTCGGTACTGATGGATTTTACTTCCTCGCGTTCCTTTACCTCGCGCATGTCTATCCCGTTTGCAAGCTGGTGCATCACTACCCCGAACTTTCCGAAACGTGCTATCAGGAGCTGAACATCACATGATGCAAGCTGTCCCACAGATTCGATTCCCATTTCCTGAAGAATGGGTTGTGTCTTCTTTCCTATGCCCGGTATCTTCGATACGTGCAGAGGAAACAGAAAATCCTGAACATCTTCAGGTCTTACGACCGTAAGTCCATCGGGTTTATTGAAATCAGATGCTATTTTTGCAATGACCTTGTTGGGTGCAACTCCTATGGAGCATGTGAGTCCCTGTAAGCGTTTCACTTCATTTTTGATCTTTTGTGCAAGCAGGGTTGCAGACTCATAATCACTTATCGAATCCCCTATGTCTATGTAAGCCTCATCCACGCTCACCTGCTGGAATTTGTCTGCGAAAATACGTATGACATCCATTATCTTTTCAGAAGTATCCTTGTAAAGCTTCATATTGACCTGAAGGTACGCTGCGTCAGGGCAGAGTCTGTAGGCTTTTGATATGGGCATTCCGGAATGTATTCCAAATTCCCTTGCCTCGTAGGAACATGTGCTTACAACTCCTCTTCCACTGCCGCCTTTTGGATCAGAGCCCACAACAACAGGCAACCCCTTAAGTTCAGGTCTATCTCTCACTTCTACAGAAGAGTAGAAACTATCCATGTCAAGGTGTAGTGTTATTCGTTCTCTGGATGAGTTTTTCATTCAACACCTCTGTATATTTCTGGATTTAATTAAATTATGCATATCATTTACTTTATGTGATTTTCATGTCCGACGGAATCCTGATATAACATCACAGACCTTGAACAGGTATTAGTTGCAAATGGGTGCAAAAATGTATGTATATATAGCAATTCTGGCTTATGTTGTGGTCCTGTTCCTCACTTTGCGTGATGTCCGTATATATATGCGGACCAGGCTTGCTTCCTATCGTAAAGGTGCTCTGAAAGGTATCTTTGCATCAGCTCTTGTTATGCTTGGTGTACTGTTCTCTTTATCCAATCCAAATCTTGGGCTTTTAATTGTGCTGATTGCTCTTTTCTTCAATCAAAAAGGTACAAGGGAACAAGTTTTCAAGGATGCAAAGGCAATTGACCGTCTTCTGGGAAAGACTGATATATAATTAAGTATTCAGGTGCATTTCCAGTAGTCCAAAAGGTATAAATGTAAGGGTATTTATTATAACCCGATACAAGTTACTATCATAAAGTTTCATCTTAATAATACTAATAAAATGGAGAATTATCATGGGAAATATTAGACAAACCAACATCAAGAGAATTTCAATTCGCTTAGTAGAAAAGCACGGTGACGTATTTACAACTGACTTCGATAAGAACAAGCCACTTGTGTCAAAGTACACTACAATCGAGAGTAAGGTTATTAGAAACCGTGTAGCTGGTTACGTTACAAGAAAGATGACATACAAACCACAGCAGTAATTATTCTGAAGGGATATTCCCATGTTCGAAGGAGTTTTGCCTGCTCTTGTAACGCCATTCTCAAGTGACAATAGTATCGATGCAGAAAGTTTCAGAAATATTGTCAATTATGTTGAGGAAGGTGGCGTTTCCGGAGTTGTTGTCAGTGGCACGACCGGTGAATCTGCTACCCTGTCAACCAGGGAGCATAAAGAGCTGATCAACCTCTGTGTTGATTGTGCAAAGGTTCCCGTAATGGCCGGTACTGGTTCTAACAACACTGTTGAAGCAGTCGAACTCACCAAACATGCGGCAGACTCCGGAGCAGATGGTGCTCTTATCATATCCCCCTATTACATTAAGCCCAATAATGCAGGGCTGATTGCTCATTTTAAGAAAATAGCGGAATCTGCGGATCTCCCTATCGTATTATATAACGTACCTTCCAGAACAGGACAGGATATGCCTTTGGAAGTCATTATTGAGCTTTCAAAAGTAGAGAACATTGTAGCTGTAAAAGAGGCAAGTGGCAATCTTGGTAAAGTGTCACAGATACTTGAACAGACGGTTGATGAGGATTTTGAAGTTCTCTCCGGTGAGGACGGACTTACATTACCAATACTCGCTATGGGTGGAGCAGGTGTGATATCTGTTGTTGCTAACATTGTTCCTGAAATGATGGTTAAGCTATATGATGCTGTCAAAGCCAGCGATCTTGAAACTGCAAGAAAGCTTCACTTTGAGATGGCACCTCTGATCCGTGAATTGTTCACAGAGACTAACCCTATTCCTGTGAAGCGTGCCGTGGAACTTATCGGTTTATCAAGTGGAGCTATGAGACTCCCTCTTGCACCTCTCAGTGAAGAGAACAGCGTCGAACTTGAAAAGGTTCTTCGCAGTATGGGGTGTATTGCATGATAAACGCTGGAGTTACAGGTGCCTCTGGAAGAATGGGTAAACTCATTATTGAAAACATACTCCGGTCTGAAGATGTATGCTTAACATCAGCTTTCGATCTTGCTAACATTGGTAAAGATGTAGGTGAAGTCGCCCAGATAGGTACTTTGAATGTACCAATATCTGATGTAAGTGACATGGAATCCGTTCTAAAGGAAACCGGAACTCAGGTGCTCATCGATTTTACAATTGCAAATGCTACAGTTGTCAATGCTCCGCGGGCGGCAGCATCCGGCGTGAGTCTTGTAATAGGCACGACCGGTTTTACTCCTGAACAAAAAAAAGCAATTGAAGACTCAATTGTGGAAAATAACGTTGCAGGAATCATCTCGCCTAACTACTCAGTTGGTGTAAATGTATTTTTCAGGATTCTTAAGGAAGCTGCAAAATATCTTTCTGACACTGACATTGAGATCATAGAAGCTCACCATAATCAGAAAAAGGATGCTCCTAGTGGTACTGCAAAAGGTGCTGCCGAAGTTATCAGTGACGTTCTGGGTGGCAAGGATTATGTTTATGGCCGTGAGGGGCTTGCTCCACGCGGAAAAGAAATAGGTATACACGCTGTTCGCGGTGGGGATATTGTGGGTGATCATACAGTACTCTTTGCAGGTGACGGCGAAAGGATCGAAATAAAACATCAGGCCCATTCAAGACAGGCATTTGCAGGCGGTGCGGTAAAAGCAGCGGCATGGATTGGCAGTGCCGGACCTGGTATTTATACTATGCAGGATATTCTTGGCCTTTAATGGCAAAACACTTTTTTTAGGCATAAATATGTTCATTTGTGGCACAGTTTAGGATATGTGTGCGCATAAAGATGCGTAATAAATCATGAACAATGGCCATCAATATTATATATCTGCTAATATATATTTGGATTTGTAGCATATGTATCTCAGTGCCATGATTGCTACCTCCAAACGTTTCTTCTTTTTTATTTTTAAAACCTCTCTATAGTAATTGCTCTGCAATATTTTCTGAAATCACCCGGCCACAGTAAAAACATCTGAGTTTCAGGCATGCATTTTCCGTATCCACTTTGAATTTAGAAGTAATTGGTTCATCACTATTGGAAATGCAATTAGGGTTTATGCATTCCACAACGTCTTCTACAAAAGAGGGTATATGCACCTTATTCTTGCTTGTTACATTGAAGTTGCGTATAATATTGATCGTTGCGTTAGGTGCGATAAGTGCTATTCTGTCAACCTCTTTAACCTTAAGCTCACGATTCTCAATTTTTACAACGTCTTTTTTCCCGTATTCTCCATGCGAGTTGATCAGGACACTTACAACTCCGTGGGATGAATCCGGCAGTCCGAGTATTTTTAGTACATTCAGTGCTTTTCCTGCAGTGATGTGGTCTATAACAGTTCCATTCTCTATCCTGCGCACCCTTAGTTCTGTTTCGATGTCAGTCATTCTATAGCCCCTAAAACCAGTCCCAAAAGCGCCATACGTACAGGTACTCCATAGAATGCCTGTTTGAAATAACATGCATGTGGCGTGTCATCAATTTTTGTATCTATCTCATTGACCCTTGGCAACGGATGCATGATCTTTAATTCAGGTTTCACATCTTTTAAAGTTTCAATTGTTATTTTAAGCTTGTTAGCAACCTTTTGATACTCCGCAGGATCCGGGAATCTTTCCTTTTGTATGCGCGTCATGTAAAGCACGTCAACATCATTGATGGCATCCTCAATGGAATCAGTTTCAATGATCTTTGCACCCCTTGCTATTATGTCGCTGATTATCTCATCCGGCATACGAAGTTCCTTTGGGGATATCAGTGTTATTTGCGCACCGTAAAGGGATAACGCATAACAAAGGGAATGTACCGTCCTTCCATATTTCAGGTCACCGGCAAGTGCAATTTTCAATCCATCAAGATGGCTTTCACGCCTGATGGTGTAAAGGTCAAGCAGCGTCTGCGTTGGATGATGGCCTGCCCCGTCTCCTGCATTAAGGATTGGTACTTTTGCAAACTCGGATGCAAGCTGTGCAGCTCCTTCTTTTGGGTGACGTAATACGATAGCATCCACATACCCATCAACAACTCTGATGGTATCTGCAAGCGTTTCTCCCTTGGCTATGGAACTTGCATCCACTGATCCAAGATTCAGAACATCTCCTCCAAGCCGCAACATTGCAGTCTCAAAGGACATTCTGGTTCTTGTACTTGGTTCAAAAAAAAGGACTGCAAGAACTTTTCCGGCAAGCAGGTCTGATTTCTGTTTCCCGTGTGCAATGGGCTCCATCTTTTCAGCAGCATCGAGGATATGATCGATCATTTCCCTGGAGAATTCCCTCATGGAAATGATATGTTGTTCCTTGAATTTCATTGACTACTAAAGGCATTACATGGGATATAATATTTGCCTGATAATATGGATGTATGATATTCAGCGCTCATTTTTGTTTATATCTTCTGTCAACGCATCCCACTCATCTGTACTCACATCTTTGCAGATATGCCGGTTTTTGAAAATGACTTTTCTTTTAGATGATATCGTCAGTTCCTTTAGGTCCATAATAGCTCGCATAACACCGGCAGCCCTGTCAAAGAGTTCTTTTGCCTCGTCACAGTTCAGATGTTCATGTTCGAGGCATTCCTCGTATTCCTTTTCTTTATCACGCAAGAGCTCTAAAAAACAATCTATGTTTTTCAGGTCATCATGATCCAGTTTTGCTTTATTGACGATTTCCCATACCACTTCATGAAGGTTTACCTCTCTTCCTTTGATGCATATCTTACTGGGAATCTGTTCTCCTACCCAGAAAAGACACTTGTGAAGCCTGTTCAGCAATATTTGTCGTTCCTGATCGGATATCTCTTTGTTTTCAGTCATTTTTCTCCGGATTATTTCACAAGATATTAATTTTACGTGATTAAATTTATAGGTTTTCAAGTATTTTAGTAGTGTAAGTATTTCCAAAGGTGATCATATCAAACCAATCATTCAGGTAGCTCTTGACCTCTTAGAAACGGATCGGGCAATACAGATAGCGAAAGAATCCCTTGAGGGAGGTGCGGACTGGATAGAAGTCGGAACACCGCTCATAAAAAGCGAGGGCATGGATGCTATAAGGGAGCTCAGGAAGAACTTTCCTGACCGGATAATTATCGCAGATATGAAAATAGCAGATACTGGTTCCATGGAAGTTGAAATGGGTGCCAAAGCAGGTGCTGATATTGTTGTTGTACTTGCCAGCGCTGATAATTCCACCATTCTGGAGGCGATACGTGCCGGAAAAAAATATGGTGTGAAGATAATGGCAGACCTGATATCTTGTAATGATCCGGTTGCCCGCAGTATCGAACTGGAGAAGTTAGGGGTAGATTACATTAATGTGCATGCTGGCATCGACCAGCAGATGGAAGGCCATGACTCACTTGCCATAATGAAAAAAGTAGTGGAACAGGTGAGTATCCCGGTTGCTGTTGCAGGCGGGCTGGATGCCAGTTCCTGCTCTGAAGCTGTGGCTTCTGGCGCGAAGATCGTGATAGTTGGGGGAAGTATTGTCCGCTCGTCCAATGTGACCGCTTCAGCAAAGGCCATCCGGAAAAGTGTGGATTCTCCTTCTTCTGCACCTGTGTTGAAAAGTTCGCCTGCTGATGAGATCCGCAAGATACTGGAGGATGTTTCAACTTCCAATATTTCAGATGCCATGCACCGTAAAGGAGCTATGCAGGATATATTCTCCATGATGCCCGGCAAAAAAATGATTGGTACTGCGGTTACTGTCCAGACTTTCAAAGGTGACTGGGCCAAGGCCGTTGAGGCCATAGATGAGGCAAAGGAAGGGGACGTGATTGTCATCTATAATGGCAGCAGGCATGTTGCTCCATGGGGTGGCCTTGCAACCCTGAGCTGCCTTAACAAGGGTATAGCGGGTGTTGTCGTTGATGGGGCGGTAAGGGATATAGATGAGATTCGTAAAATAGGGTTACCTGTATTTGCAACGTGTAATGTTCCGAATGCAGGAGAACCCAAAGGTTTTGGTGAAATCAATTCTGAAATTGTCTGCGGGAACCAGTCCGTAAGTCCGGGTGATTATATCATAGGGGATGACAATGGTGTAGTGGTAATCCCAAAGGAACGTGCCTATGAGATTGCAAGACGCGCAAAGGAAGTTGAGAAGACAGAACAGCGTCTTTTCGAGGAGATTCGCAGAGGATCAACTCTGTCAGAGGTCATGAAACTTAAGAAATGGGAGAAACACTGAAATGATCGAAATACTGAAAGTTCTTGCATGCATGCCTTTTTTACTGTATGCCTGTTATGCTGATATTAAAACCCGCCGTGTAGCAAATGAAGTATGGGTCATGATGTTCGGTGTCGGATTCATCTTTATAGTGTACGATCTCATGACATACGGATTTCCATATCTTATACGCAACATCCTATCATTCATATTCATCTTTGCTTTTGTGTACATGCTTTTCCAGTTTGGTGCCTTCGGAGGAGCGGATGCAAAGGTGTTGATGGTCATTTCGCTGATTATCCCTACGTACCCGCTTATTACGATAGGTTCAACTTCACTTCCGCTTGATGGAGTTCCGTTAATCAACTTGTTTGCATTCAGCGTGTTTGGGAATTCTATAATACTCACGATTATAGTTCCTATTGGGCTGTTCCTGTACAACCTGATAAAAAATCCATCGGAGTCGCTGAAGCGTCCCCTCTATATGTTCATAGGTTACATCACACCGATCTCAAAGCTGGAAAAAGGGCATTTCCGTATGATCGAGTCATATAGCAGGACAAAGGCCGGTATCGAGTTCAAATTCTCAAGGTCAGGTACTGAACTTACATCTAACGTTATTTCAGAGCTGAAAGGCTACCAGAAAGAAGGTAAAGTGAAGGATGGTGTGTGGATAACTCCCGGACTCCCATTTATGATTCCTATAACTGCCGGTTTTATTACTGCAGTTGTATTCGGTGACCTCATATTTTACCTTACAATTCAATTCATGATGATGTGAATTGCTTCTTTTTTCATTAACTTTTAATATCCTTACCTCTAACTTATTAATTGGAGGTAGGTTCTATGGAAAAAAAGACTCCTGAAGATAAAATGCAGAAAAAAGACGATGAAAAGGAAGCAAAAGTTTCCCCGATACATCCTGGAGACTCAAGGGTTCGCCCAAAACGTCACCTGCTGGATACCTGTGAATAATTGAATTCGAATATCTATTTCGTGCTATCATCCCTGATAAGGGATTGATACGCCATTCTTATTTCCTCGTCGGAAAAAACCCCGCCCAGTTTATCTTTTATCATTTTTACAAGTTCATCCTGAAGAGCATCCATTGTCCTGAGTAACATTTCCTTTTCAAGCTTTGGTTTCGGAGTTGATGGCGGTGTGGCCCTGCTGGCCGTTTTCTTCTGGATGCCTGGTTCAGGAAGTTTCTTTTTAACTGGTGCCTTCTCATTTTCTTCCAGTTCTTCACAATGTCTTTCAATCTCTTTCAGGAAGCGATCTCCGTACTTCTTGAGCTTGTATTCTCCAACACCGGTAATTTTCAGCAGTTCTTCACTGGTTCTGGGCTTTCGGGAAGCCATTTGCCGAAGGCTAGTGTCAGCAAATACGATATATGGAGGAACATCCTGCATTTGGGCCAGTAATACACGCAGTTCTTTCAGTTTATCAAAAAGCTCCCCGTCAGGGTCATTGCTGACCTTCCTGTGTGAAGCAGAAGCTGGCCGCTCAGCTCTTTCCATCTTTTCCGGTACAAATTCCACTGGTTCATAATCTGCCTGGCATTCATCATCCTCACTTCTTGTAAATGTCACCATTCGCTTGCCGGACAGGACTTCCTCACTCTTGCTGTTTAGTTTGAGGAGTGGGTAACGTGCACCTTCCACTTTGATAACATCCTGCCTGACCATGTCCCGGGTCATATCCAGCCAGGTGGCTTTAGTGTACATGTCGCCCTGGCCAAAGTGTTTGAGAAGATGATGTTTCTTGTCTGTGATCTTCTTTGCCCGGCTACCTGTAAGCACATCAATGACATGATTCATGCCAAATCTCTGGTCAAGTTCCTTTATACAATTGATAAGCAGTTTCGCATCATTGGTTCCGTCAACCTCTATACGTGGCTGGAGGCAGACATCACATTTCCCGCAATTATCTTCCTGTGTCTCTTCTCCGAAATACCTGAGCAACACTTTCCTGCGACAGATATTGCTTTCACAGTAGTCCACCATTTCGCTGAGTTGCTTAAGGGCGATGTCCCTCTCTTCCTTCTTGTCCTTCTGTTTGATGAAATACTCTATCTTGTACCTGTCACCGTGACTGAAAAAAAGCACACATTCACATTCAAGGCCATCCCTTCCACCTCTGCCTGTTTCCTGGTAATAGCTTTCAAGGTTTTTAGGCAGGTCGTAGTGGATAACAAAACGGACATTGGGTTTGTCGATTCCCATTCCAAAGGCAATGGTGGCAACGATGATATCGACTCTGTCCTTTATGAACATCTCCTGGTTCTTTGCTCGCTGGGTGTCTTTAAGGCCGGCATGGTATGGGAGGGCATTGAAGCCGTCTTTTTTGAGTTTATTAGTAAGACTGTCAACTGTCTTGCGACTCTGGCAGTAGATTATACCGCTTTCTCCTCTCTTCTTTCTCAGGTATTGGAGTAAATTATCATATGTGTCCTTCTTTGCTCTGACACGGTAGAAAAGGTTTGCACGATCAAAACTTGCAATATATGTTTTGCCGTGCTTGATACCAAGCTGATTAATGGTGTCTTCCCTGACTTTTGGTGTAGCTGTTGCGGTAAGTGCAACGATAGGTACTTCAGGGAACTTTTTCTTCAGGAAATTGAGTCTTCGATACTCTGGCCTGAAATCATGCCCCCACTCAGAAATGCAATGACTCTCGTCAATTGCGAAAAGACTGACATTCAGGCTTTTCAGAAGCGTGATGGTACTTGACATTGTCAGCCTTTCAGGGGCCACATACAGTATCTTTATCTCGCCCCTTTTCAGTTCCTCATATATTCTCCTGGATTCTGCAGGTTTCAGGGTACTGTTAAGGTATGCTGCATCGACACCGTTTTCCTTGAGGCTGTCGACCTGGTCCTTCATGAGGGATATAAGGGGTGAAACAACTACTGTAATGCCATCTTTGAGCAGGGCCGGAATCTGGTAGCAAAGTGACTTGCCTCCGCCAGTTGGCATAAGCACAAAAGTGTCCCTGTCATTAAGGACATCGTTAATGATGTCTTCCTGAAGGGGACGAAAATCAGAATATCCAAAGTACTTCCGGAGGGTCTTATGCATCTTTAATCCATACTTGTTTTTCCTGCATATATGTAGCCGGTGTATTTAATTGTCTGGTAAGCAGGGTGAAAGTGTTTGATGGATTTTTGTTTGTTTATCTCTGGTAAGGCTCTTATGTCCGGGAGAGCATTAATAAGTACGAAATACCATCTCAGGGTAAAATCCCTAAAAATCCTAAATCCTATATTTGGAGTTCTCATTCATGGTAAAAGTAGACAAATTCATTCCTAAAGCGATAGAAAAGATTCAGAAGCAGATCGATGGTCCTGCCATTATAGCACTTTCCGGAGGCGTGGACAGTTCAGTTTGTGCTATCCTCGCACATCGTGCTATTGGTGATAAGCTGACGCCTATCTACATAGACACTGGCCTTATGCGAAAAGGTGAAACTGAGAGAATAAAGGAAATTTTCTCAGATATGAATCTTCAGGTAGTAGATGCAAAGGACCGTTTCCTTTCAGCACTTGCAGGTATCGAGGACCCTGAAGAAAAGCGTAAGGCAGTCGGTGAAACCTTTATACGTGTCTTTGAGGATGAAGCAAAATTACTCAAAGCCGAATATCTAATTCAGGGAACCATTTATCCTGACAGGATCGAATCTGAGGGTGGTATAAAATCACACCACAACGTAGGCGGTCTTCCTTCAGTTATGGATTTCAAGGCAATCGTGGAACCAATAGATGATCTGTATAAGGATGAGGTCCGTGAGGTTGCTCGTGCACTGGAACTCCCTCATGAGATCTCCGAAAGGATGCCTTTCCCCGGTCCCGGTCTTTCAGTAAGGATTGTCGGCAAGGTCACTGAGGAGCTTGTAGATGCCGTAAGAGAAGCCAATGCAATTGTTGAGGAAGAGCTTGTAGAGCAATTCCACCCATGGCAGACCTTTGCTGCAATAGTTGGTAAGGGCACCGGCGTTAAAGGCGATGTGAGGGTACACGGCTGGATAGTTGCTGTAAGGGCAGTAGGTTCTAGAGACGGCATGACTGCAGAAGCAATGGAGCTTCCATGGAATGTTCTTAGAAAGATCGAATCAAGGATAACTGCAGAAATACCATCTGTTGCAAGGGTTCTGTATGACCTGACTCCAAAACCACCAGCTACAATTGAATTCGAGTGAATATTACATCTATATACTAAGAGTTCAGGCAAATGTCACTAAATAAAGCAGTTCTTGATATCCGTAATCGTCAGAAGGTAAAACCCTCTCGTTCCGATGAGCCTGCTGCTGTGTGGACCGGGAAGGACCTTCTCGGCACTGAGCAGGTAGACACCATCACGATTATCTTTAAGACATCCGGATGCTGGTGGGGTAAGGCAGGAGGCTGTACCATGTGCGGCTATGTCTATGATAGTGCCCAGACCGCTCCGTCTGATGATGACTTGATGGCCCAGCTTTCACGGGCAATGAGGAAAGCCTCTGACTTTGAGACATTCATGGTCAAGATATTCACTTCAGGCAGTTTCCTTGATACGAACGAGATTCCTCTTGAGGTGAGGCACAGGATACTGAGTGAACTTGATGCTGATGAAAGGGTCGTAAAAGTACTGGCTGAAACGCGTCCGGAATTTGTAACTGAGGAAAGTGTAAAGGATTGTGTAAGTACTCTCAAGAACACGGCATTTGAAGTTGCAATGGGTCTTGAGACAAGTTCGGATACAATTCGCAAACAATCCATCAACAAAGGTTTTACTTTCAAGAACTTCACCGATGCTGCCACTGCCGCAAGAGCAAATGGTGCAACAGTAAAATCCTATCTCATGTTAAAGCCGCTATTCCTGTCAGAGAAAGAGGCATTGGAAGATATTGTTAAAACCGTGCGTGATGCTGCTGAGTATTCGGATACGTTCTCCATTAATCTCTGTAACGTCCAGCGTGGCACATTTGTGGAATATCTCTGGGAAAGGAAGCAGTACCGTCCTCCCTGGTTATGGAGTATCGTGGATATATTGCAGAGGACAAAGAAAGAGTTCCCTGATATGATAATCACATCCGATCCTGTGGGTGCAGGTTCAAAAAGAGGTCCTCGTAACTGCAGGGAATGCAGTCATGCCGTTGCAGATGCCATCAGGCTCTTCTCGCTCACACAGGACCTTTCCTGTCTTGAGCATCTTTCATGTGACTGTAAGGATCTGTGGGAGCAGGTTCTGGAACTTGATGACCACTCATTCGGCAGTCCTATACTGGACTAAAATGAATTTAAGATGAGTTTTCACTCATCTTCTTTTTTGTAGACCATTGTACCGATTCCGGTATCTGTGAACAGTTCAAGCAGAATGGAGTGTGATACACTTCCGTCTATTATGTGTATTTTCTCAACTCCGCTTGTTACTGAACATGCGGCACTTCTCATCTTAGGTATCATCCCTCCTGAGATCAATCCGCTGTCTACCATGTCATCAATTTCATCAATTGCAACCCTTGATATGCGTGAGCTTCTGTCATTGATGTCTCTCAGTAATCCGGGCACATCGGTCATGAGGATGAGTTTCTTGGCCTTCAGTGCAGCTGCAATGTCGCCTGCAACGGTATCTGCATTTATATTAAGTGCTTTGCCGCTGATATCCATAGCAATTGGTGATATGACTGGTATGTAGCCTTCACGAATGAGGATGTTAAGCAGTTCGGGGTTGATTATTTCCGTATCTCCGACCCATCCGAGGTCCACTTCATGTTCTACATTTTCAATCATGATTTTCTGGAATGGCTTTTTCTTTGCTATGATCATCTTCCCATCTTTTCCTGAGAGTCCGATTCCTTTAGCACCATGTTTTCCGATGAGTGCGACGATCTCTGTATTTATGTTGCCTACAAGGACCATGCGCGCGATCTCAAGTGTTTCATCATCTGTAACTCGCAGTCCGCCGACAAACTGGGACTCTTTTCCCATGCGCTTCATCTTTTCAGAGATTTCAGGTCCGCCGCCATGGACTATGATGGGGTGTATCCCTACAAATCTCAGAAGGACGATATCCTGTATGATGTCACTCATCACCTCGGGATTGACCATTGCGTGGCCACCGACTTTTATCACCATTACTGAATCGTGGAAGTCCCTTATGTATGGCAATGCTTCGATCAGTACATTCTCTCGATTAAGTGTCATAATATTATACCTGCGATTTTATTATAAGTCCGGTATCTGCGTAGCTATAACTCCGGAGCTTATTATTAATATGGTTAGATGATTTAAAAGTTATTTCTATCGCAGGGTGTAGATCTGTAAAAAAAGGTGTGTAAAACAAAAAGACCCATATAATGGGTCCCTCATGAAGTTCAGACTTTCTCGAGCTTTTCGATACCGACTTTCTTAACAAATGGCTTGTTGATCTTGTCAGGCATCCAGTCTGGCTTGTTCTTTGGTGCATCGACCATTTCTTTCCAGCCTTTGAACACATGGACTTTCTTTGTTCCACGCTCACGAAGCCTGATGTCATCTGGCTTCTTTTTAGTTCCTTTTCCTCTGTTTGCAACCTTCAAAGCAGCCTGTCTTGGCTGTTTTCCAGTGAATACCCCATGTTCATTTCCTTTCTTGTCTCTTAACACAAAATTTCTTGTTTCAGACATGATGTCACCTCGTAATCATTATGCGATTACCACTGCTAACCGTATTTAGTATATGCAGTATATATATTTTTCTTTTAATGTTGTCTTTTGTTCTTGTTTTAGCGCATTTTTCGTAATTTAGGTGTTTATTACGGGTCAATATGCCAGGATTATTATAATATATCCCTTTAGCCTCGGCACATTATAGAGCAGTATGTGGCAACCTATCAAGTAAACTTGATTTTAAAAATGGGTATTCCTTTTATGTAAATAGAGTCTAAGTTGCTTGTTTTCTACTTTGAAGATTCTTCCGTATCCATTTTGTTTTCTTTTAGCATATGGGGGACTTAACACAACCTTTACATGTAATGAGTCCCTTTCAGCATGATATAATTACTATCCATCATTATAGAATGGTTTACCATCTTTTGATTTTCGAGGTCATAATAATGGAAGTCCCGGTTGTCAAACTACCAGATATACAGGCTAACAAGCCCCAGATACCTATTAACCTGACACGTGTCGGCGTTACTAATGTTAAAAAACTAGTGCAGATCAAGAGGAAGGACAAACGTCCTGTTATTCTGATATGTACTTTTGATATCTTCGTTGACCTTCCTTCTCATTTGAAGGGAGCTAATCTGTCACGCAATTTTGAGGCAGTAGACGAAGTACTTGAAAAAGCAGTCAACATGCCTGTTTATGAAATTGAACAGCTGTGCAGCGATGTTGCCCAGAGTCTCCTGACTCGTCATGAATATGCGAGCCGTGCTGAGGTCATTCTTAAAAGTGAGTATGTGGTCAAGAGGGAGTCCCCTGCTACCAAGATGGAATGTCAGGAAGTCGTGGAAATATTCGCAGAAGCAATTGCCATGCGTGACGATGTTGAGAGAATGGCCGTTAAGAAGCTCATTGGTGCTGAGGTAGTGGGAATGACCGCATGCCCCTGCGCTCAGGAGATCATGAGGGATAACGCAAGAAAGGAGCTGGAGAATATTGGTGTTGAAGGGCAGCATATCGCAGAATTCCTTCACAGGGTTCCAATGGCCACTCACAACCAGCGTGGACGCGGCATAATCTCCATAGAAGTGGAAGGTAATGTTTTCGTGTCACTTGAGAAAATCATTGAGATCATTGAAGGGTCCATGAGTTCCAGTGTATTTGAGCTTTTGAAGCGCTCTGATGAAGCAATGGTTGTTCAGACTGCCCATAATAATCCTAAATTTGTGGAAGATTGTGTAAGAACAATGGCAAAGAATGTTGTCAAAGGGTTTGAACACCTTCCTGATGAGGCAATTATTACGATCAAGCAGATCAATGAGGAAAGTATACACAGGCACAATGCTTTCGCCGAAAGGGTTGCAACCATTGGTGACCTGCGTCTGGAAATATCCCAGGATGCTTAATCATTGTTCCATCCGGTTCATATATCTATAATAATCTACAAAGAGTAAATTACAGGAGTTACACTGTGGCAGATTCTAAAACTATCGAAGCACTGGACATGGGCGGAAACCCAATTGTAATTGACTCTGTAGTAAGATACCTGAATACCGGTACAGTTGGAAAGGTTATCGATCTTAAGGAAGATGAGGACGGCATCTGGGTACTTGTGGACGCTACGGGTCTTTACTATAAACCCGAAACACTTGTTATTGCAGATGTCAGTGATCTTAAAGAAGAAAGGGCCGAACGCAGTTCCATTGCAGATGCTGAATCCTATATGCGTACCTATGGTGGTGGCGATGACGGCATTGCGGATGTTGGACAGGTAACTGGCGGAGGTTAAATCCGCCAATCGTTTATTTTTTAATTTAAATAAGTCCTTCTTTTTCAAGTAACGTGAGTGAACGTATCCATTCGCCTTTTGGTTCTCTGGAAGTTCCAACGACCAGTCTTTTAATGTCGCCGACCTGCTCAACGACACCCTGTGCTTCAATAGTTTCTCCTTTAAGCGCCTGTCCTGCATAGGTGTGCGTGTATGAAAGCACGTGGTCTATCTCATCATGTTCTACTTTGTATACTGAAGGGCTGTCAAAGGCAAGATCTGCATTTGTGACCTTAGCTTCTATTTTCATAGTTCCGATATCCTTTCCCCTCAAAGTAGGCTCTTTTATCTGTTCCCAGTCACGGACAAAGAGGAGGTCGAAATATGTGCCATCAACCATTCCACGGTTACCCTTTCTCTTCTCATGGGTGATGAATTCCTCAAATGAGATCTCAGGGATTCTTTTGTTGTATATCTTTTTCCACATCGTCGAATCAATATCGTCTATAGGTCCTGGTTCTGTCTTTGCCTTTGCGATCGCATCCCTTGCAATGAACCACTGCTCGCCGTAGACCACAAAATCGATATCTGATCCTTCATTCTGGAGTCCTGGTAAAAGTGAGCCGGTAACGCCCATCATATTCCGGCAGATGCCTGCCTTCTCAAGAGTATCTACAACAACGGCCACTCTCTTATCGGAATCATACAGTTTTCCAATAGCGCTGGTTGGCGGAAGCACTTTTTTTATCTGGTCTTCAGGCACTACATGGACATCCTCCACCCATTCGGGACGGTTGTTGCGCATGAAGTCGAAAGACACATCAAAATCATATTTCTTATAGCGCATTCCGTTAAGTTCGCGCTCACCATTCTCGTCAGGTACGTATCTTAGTGTTGATCTGATGCCGTGTGGATGAAAATAATCGGAAACTGCAAAGATCCAGTCATCTTTTGTAACAAGGAAATCCCGAAGTCGTGTTTTGATCATATTTAGCCTTCCTGGTGATTTTTCAGTCATTTCTCAGTAAGTATTTGTACAGGTAAATTCCCTTTTTACATAAAAATAGTGCTGGCCGAATGAGGCAGATATCAAATCAGATATATACTTATGCTAACATTTTATCTGATATATTGGTCGAGATCGGCACTTTCATATTTTCATATTCGCAGCAAGGTGAAATGATTTGCAATCCTTTGAAAAATGGGTACAGGATATTCGCAGGGAGTTCCACAGGAATCCGGAACTGAGTTTTCATGAGTATGGTACGCAGGAAATTATAATGTCGGTACTGGAAGAGCTTGGGATCAATTGCAGGAAGATTGCCGACACTGGTGTCATTGCAGAAGTTCGTGGCAGGACCCCAGGTCCGTGTATCGCCATCCGTTCGGACATTGACGCACTTGCGGCAGAAGAATCCCTGACCGCTCTGAATAAAGAATACATTTCACAGAATCCCGGAGTGATGCATGCATGCGGTCACGACGGACATATGGCTATTGTCCTTGGAGTTGCCCGGCTCATAAAGGAAAGACGCAAGGATATCTGCGGAACTGTAAGATTTATCTTCCAGCCTGCTGAAGAAGTTCCTCCTGGCGGTGCGTCGAGGATCATAGACGAAGGCGGCCTTGAAGGTGTGGATGCCATTATCGGCCTTCATGTATTCGGTGATGTTGATATCGGTGTCATAAACATACGTCCCGGACCTTTCATGGCAAGTTCAAATCGCTTTAAAGTGAAGATATTCGGAAAAGGCGGCCACCATTCAATACCTGATTACTGTATTGATCCGATTCAGGTAGCTTCAGAATTTATATCCTCCCTAAATCCTTCGATATCCAAAAAGGTTTGTCCTTTGGACTATGTACTTGGTTTTGGTACTATCCATAGTGGTAGCCAATTCAACAGGGTGCCGGATGAGCTTGAACTTGTAGGTAGTTTCAGGACATTCGATGATATGGATACTGATGCCATAGAACAAACGATGTCTTCGATTCTTGATTCATTGATGGTTTCCTATTCAAGGGAAGGATTTGATGGAGTTCCTTCTTATGAACTTGAAGTTTACCGCGGTTATCCTGTCCTTTTCAATGATCCTCTTTTCACCGACACCGCTTCAAAGTTGCTGAAAACAAAATTTCCCATTGTTAATACTCATGCAAAAGCAATATTTGGTGCAGAAGATTTTGCCTACTACCTGCAGGAAGTTCCGGGTATGTATGCTATCATTGGAACAAGGAATGTGGAAAAAGGTATTGTTGAAGGAAATCATTCAGCCAGTTTTGACATAGATGAGGATGTATTAATTACCGGTGTTGAACTACTCTATTCTGTAGCTGTTGATTTTCTTAAAAATTCCGGAGCATACCTGGAATGAGTGTATTTCCTTTCTCCTCTGAATATTCCTCCGGAACAAGAGCTTTTGTTCTCAGTGTGCTTTCAGGAGAAGGATTTGAATATGATCCATTAAAGGACTCTGATCTGGATGATGTCGGGGGAAATTACCTCCGGGCGGGAGGTGCTTTTTTCATATATTTGTACAAGGGTGAGATTGTCGGTACATCTGCAGTAAAGAATCTGGGTTCAGGTAATTGTGAGGTCAAAAGGTTGTATGTGAAAAAAGAATGCCGTGGGAAAGGTCTTGGTCTGGCTTTATTTCTGGCTGCATTGGATTTTTCAAAAAAGAACTATTCATTTGTAAGATTGAAAACAGATTCATCTCTCAAAAAAGCTATCTTTATCTATCTAAGTAATGGGTTTGAAATAGTAAAAGAAGAAGCTGGGACTTTGTATTTTGAAAAGCCCCTGTAACTGCAATTATAATGCAGGTGGTGAAGATGAATTATATAGTTCGCAGCATTGCGACTTCATCGCAATTTGGGAACTTGGGACACTTTATACATCCACTCCACACTTTGTGTGGTAGCTCTTGTTTGTCAATTTTCTCAAATCCCTGTTTCTCAAAGAATGGGACTGCGTAGGTAAGTGTGAACACATTGTTAATACCAAGTTCTTTTGCTTCTTTAAGGCAGGCATTGATAAGTTCCGTACCGATGCCCTGTTCTCTATACTCAGGTTTCACAGCAAAGGACATTACTTCTGCCATATCCTCCCAGCTTACCTGGAGGGCACAGCAGCCAACTATGTCATTGTCCATCTCACAAACATAAAAACTGCGGGTGAATTCATACAGTTCACTCAATGATCGTGGAAGCATCTTTTCCTGTTTTGCATAAAGGTCTATGATGCTCTTAATTCCTGGTATATCATTGACAGTAGCCTTTCTTATTATCAATTAGCAATCTCCGGTAATTGTTAAAAAGAGAAATAGCGAGCGTGAAGGGATTTGAACCCCCGGCTTGCAGCTTAGGAGGCTGCCGCCATATCCTGACTAGGCCACACGCTCATGTTGTGCTACTCACGTAATAACATTCAATATCTTAAAGTTATTGGTGAAATAGGTTTCCGGTGTGAATTATTGCAGTATATTTCCATAAAATGCTGGAAATGCATTTTTAACATTCCATTCCTGCATCCAGTATATCCATAAATTTCCTGTTCTTCTCTATGTTTGTGTCAATTCCAAGCATTTCAGCAGGGAATCCCAGCGCAAGTCCGAGAAGTTGTGTGTAATGAAGTACGGGAATGTCATACTCGATTTGCATCTGCTCTTTTATCTCTGATTGTCCTTCGCCCAGTTGCATATGGCAGAAAGGACACGAGTTTACTATGCAATCTACTTCTGCTTCTTTTATCCTTGAAAGCTTTGCTTCTGTCATTTTCAATGACTTGTCTTTCATGGAGGAGCGCACTCCTCCTCCGGCTCCGCAGCATGCCATCTTGTCCGGGTATTCAACACTTGTTGCACCAAGTGCGGTGACAAGTTCATCAAAAAAGCCTGGTCTTTCAAAATTACCTAGGCCTCTCTCCTTTGTAGGTTTTATGAGGTGGCAACCGTAATGGACTGCAACCCTGATGTCAAGTTGTCTTTCAACGTAGGAGCTGATCTTTTCAGGACCGTACTCTTCGTACAGGTACTCTATAATATGTCGGACATCAATATCGCCCTTTATTTCCTTTCCTATCTTCTCAAGGTGCCTGTTGACATCTTCCTTTGAATCCTTATCTTCTTTTATACTACGGTTTGCATCTGCAAGTGTGCTAAAGCATCCGTTGCAGATAGTAAGCATATCTCTATTCATTTGCTCTGACAGTACTATATTACGGCTTGCCAGCGTCAGCCATGTTGTTCTGTCAAATGATCGGAACACTCCCGGTGCAGGACAACAGGAAGCACCTGCGAGGTCTGTGCAGTCGATGTCAAGTTTGGCAAGACATAATTTGGTTGCCAGTTCGATTCCCGGGTATCTGTTAGGCACGAGACATCCTAAAAAGAGTGATAGTTCTTTCATATTCCACATTCCGGTAAATCAACTTTCATTCTGTTCGATCAGTTTTCTAAACCCGCACGAAGCAAGAAGACTTTTTACTTCTTCAAGCCCGTCCTCATACTTGTGAACGGTCTCAGGCAGTTCTTCCAGTCCGATATTCACTCTGTTAGCTCGGGTATGCTCATTAATAGGTACTGCATGACCGTATTCGAGCAGCATTTCACAGACTATTCTATGTTCGGGATGTATATTTCCATTCTGTACGGAAATAGCTCTTATATCGAGTAATATGTCTACAATGCCTATATCTCTCGGGCATCTTTCCTGGCAATTGTAGCAGGTTGTACACATCCAGAGTTCTTTGTTATTCAGGATATCAGTGTTTTTGCCTGCTATTTTTACAAGCTTCCTTATATTCAGGGTTGTATGTCTTCCTGAAGGGCAACTCCCACTACACACTCCGCATTGGATACATCTGAGTGCATCAATGGAAGCATTTTGAATTCGTTCCATGGTTTCTGTTTCGCCCGTATTTTTGTCTGTCATATCCAATCTCGCTTCTTAAAATCAGTATTTTTACAAGAATGATAAAGCTTCCGCAAGTCCTCCACGAAGGTGCGGCAACATTAGACATAGACATCCTTTTTCCTTTAATTTATGGTTTTGCAGGAAACACTGTTTTAAAATTCAATGCCTTATATATTAGATTCCTGATGTATCGTACATTTTTCAGAATCCTGTTTTTTAGTTTTATTGTGCTTTTTTAGAGGGAAGTTTTAATAGATACCAGGTTTTATTTTTCTTTGGGGAGTGAATCTTTCTTTCCACAAAAAACAACAAGCTATATATATCTCTTGATAGGTAATGGGTTACTCACACCCCTTAGTGTAGTGAATAGAGGAGTAGTCAAAATGGTAAAAGCAAATCCAGTAACGAAGGAAGACGTGTTACAGGCTGTAACCGAGAACGATGTCAAATTCATAAGAACCCAATTCACCGATACCCTCGGTATGATCAAAAGCTGGGCAATCCCTGCAGAAGATCTCGAAGGTGCATTTGAGAACGGTGTAATGTTCGATGGTTCATCAATTGAAGGATTTACAAGGATCGAAGAATCCGATATGATCCTCATGCCAGATCCAACCACCTTCAGATTACTCCCATGGAGACCAAAGGAAGGTGCAGTTGCTCGTATCATTGGTGATGTATACAGGCCAAACGGAAAGCCTTTCGAGGGCGACCCAAGATATGTTCTGAAGCAGGCTGTTGCAAAAGCAGCAGAGCTTGGATACACAATGAACACCGGTCCTGAACTTGAGTTCTTCCTTTTTGAACTCGATGAGAAAGGTCACCCAACAACAAACCTCACAGACAAGGGAGGATACTTCGATTTCGCTCCTCTTGACAAGGCACAGGATGTAAGAAGAGCTATTGACTTCGCTCTTGAAGACATGGGCTTCAAAATTGAAGCATCCCACCACGAGGTCGCTCCTTCACAGCACGAGATCAACTTCAGATTCGGCGATGTGCTGAACACATGTGACAACATTGTAACCTTCAAGTATGTTGTTAAATCCATTGCATATCATATGGGATACTATGCAAGTTTCATGCCAAAACCACTCTATGGTGTGAACGGTTCAGGTATGCACTCCAACCAGTCCCTCATGAAGGACGGAAAGAACGCATTCTATGACCCAGAAACTCCTGACCAACTTTCAACAGTTGCAAAGCAGTACATTGCAGGTCTCCTCACACACGTTCGTGAGTTCGCTGCAATCACCAACTCAACTGTAAACTCATACAAGAGGCTCGTACCTGGATATGAAGCTCCTATCTACTGCACATGGTCTGCATCAAACCGCAGTTCCCTTATCAGGATTCCTGCATCAAGAGGCCTTGGTACAAGGGTAGAGCTCAGATGTCCTGACCCTGCATGTAACCCATACCTCGCCTTTGCAGCAATGCTCAGCGCAGGTCTTGACGGTATCGAGAAGGGAATGGAAGCACCAGCATCAACTGATGTCAACATATTCAAGCTCACCGAAGCAGACAGGGCAGCAAGAGGTATTGAATCTCTGCCAGGCAACCTTAAGGAAGCTATCGATCTCATGACCGGCAGTGAATTTGTAAAGAACGTAGTTGGAGACCACGTGTTCGAGAACTATCTCAGTGCAAAGAACGCTCAGTGGGACGATTACAAGGCACAGGTTCACCAGTGGGAACTTGACACCTACCTTAGCATACTGTAAGGGGAATTCCCCTTACTTTCACTTTATATTTCAACATAATATATCCATATCTTAAGTCAGCAGTGTTTCTTGTTGCTGCTAAAACGTGAATAGAAGTTGTTCACGCAACTCTGGGCTTTTCCTGAATGGGTTTTTGCATGGTTAAATTCATATCAGGTAAATACTATCTCATAGCCCCAAGAATAAATACTCATAGTGATCAACATGTGCGGAATTATAGGCGTAATCGATCGGACAATGTCCAGAATGGACGGCTCCAGTATTAAGGAAGCCCTGAGTCTGATGGATGAAAGAGGAAGTGGAGAAGGCGCAGGATACGTAGCTTATGGTATATACCCTGACTATGCAGATTGCTACGCCATCCACGTATTTTTTGATAATTTGCTAGAACCAAAAACCATGGTGGACAAGATACTGCAAACATGGGGCAGGATCGTTCATCAGGAAGAGATCCCAACATATGAACAACCGGGTCTCAAAAAGGAACATATTTCCTGGAGATATTTCTTCAAACCTTATACTGATCTTATGGTTGGTACTACAAATCCTGACGATGATAATGTCAAGCGTCTTGTGATGTCCATAAATTCAGATGTAAAAGGTGCTCTGGTATTCTCATCAGGTAAAAATATGGGAGTATTCAAAGCTGCCGGCTGGCCTGAGGATGTAGCCAACTTTTTCAGGATAGAGGACTACAAGGGTTACATCTGGCTTGCACACAACCGCTATCCAACAAATACTTCTGGATGGTGGGGAGGCGCTCATCCTTTTAATCTCCTTGACTGGTCAGTTGTCCACAACGGTGAGATAACTTCATACGGCACTAATCGTCGTTATGTGGAAAGTAATGGTTACCAGTGTACCATGTTAACTGACACAGAAGTTGTAGCTTATCTTTTCGATCTTCTCGGAAGGCAACATGGACTTCCATCTGAAACAGTTGTTACGGCACTTGCTCCTCCATTCTGGGATGAGATCGATGAGATGCCGGAAAAGCAGGAGGAATTCCTGCGCACATTGCGTCTTACGTACGGACCTGCACTGATGAACGGTCCTTTTGCAATAGTTGTGGCTACAAAGGATGGTATCGTAGGTTTCACTGACAGGATAAAGCTGCGTCCTCTCGTCGTAGGAGAGAACGGTTCCCGTCTTTACATATCAAGTGAAGAAGCCGCCATACGTACAATGGACCCTGAAGTAAAGACAATATACATGCCAAGAGCAGGCGAACCGGTTATCGGGAGGGTTACAGTATGAGCCTTGGAAGTGTTCCCCTAAAGTACAAGATCAGTATTGACCGTGACCAGTGCATGAAATGTATGCGTTGCGTCGATAACTGTTCCTATGGTGTTTACAGGATCGAAGATGATAAGATCCTCATAGATTCCCGCAAGTGTACTGCATGTCATCGCTGTATCTCCATGTGTCCGAGAGATGCTATCAACCTTCAGGAAAAACCTGTGGACTACCGCAGTCATCCTCTGTGGACTGCAGAGGCACGTGAAGATGTTATAAATCAGGCACGTAGCGGAAAGATCATCCTTGCCGGAATGGGCAATGCACGTGATTATCCTGTTATATTTGACAGGCTGGTACTGGATGCATGCCAGGTCACCAACCCAAGTATAGATCCTCTGAGAGAACCAATGGAACTGAGGACATATATTGGTAAGAAGCCTGCAAAACTTGAATTTACAAAGAACAATGGTGACATTGATCTTACAACAAAACTTGCTCCGAATCTTAAACTCGACACTCCTATTATGATAGGTCACATGAGTTACGGTGCTATCAGCCTGAATGCACAGTTAAGTCTTGCAAAGGCAGTGGCAAAGACCGGAACTTTCATGGGTACTGGTGAAGGAGGAATGCACGAGGCTATTTACCCATATCAGGATCACACAATAGTCCAGATTGCATCAGGACGTTTCGGTGTCGATATTGATTATCTGGAACGCGGTGCAGCTATTGAGATCAAGGTAGGCCAGGGTGCCAAGCCAGGTATCGGTGGTCACCTTCCGGGAGAGAAGGTATGTGCAGATGTATCCTGTACCCGTATGATACCATTGGGTTCGGATGCTATCAGTCCTGCTCCTCATCATGATATTTACAGTATAGAAGATCTTGCTCAGCTTGTGCGCAGTCTTAAGGAGGCCACTAACTGGGAAAAGCCTGTCTTCGTGAAGATCGCTGCAGTACATAATGTGGCAGCAATTGCAGCAGGAATTGCAAGATCAGATGCAGATGCCGTAGTAGTTGATGGTTTCAAAGGTGGTACCGGTGCAGCACCAAAGGTATTCAGGGACAATGTCGGTATTCCTATTGAGGCAGCTATCGCCGCAGTAGATGAGAAACTGAACGACCAGGGTATCAGGAATGAAGTTTCACTGATCGCAAGTGGTGGTATTCGCAACAGTGCTGACATTACAAAATCTATAGCACTCGGTGCTGATGCAGTTTACATTGGAACAGCTTCACTCATAGCATTAGGATGCCGCGTATGTGGAAACTGCTATCGTGGTCTTTGTCCATGGGGTATTGCAACCCAGAAACCGGAATTGGTTAACCGTATCGATCCGGAGATCGGTGCAGAACATGTTGCAAACCTTATCAAGGCCTGGACACTTGAAATAAGTGAACTAATGGGTGCAGCAGGTCTTAACAGCATTGAGAGTCTTCGCGGAAACCGTGAACGTCTCCGTGGTTACATGCTTGACCAGGGTCTGCTTGATGTACTCAAAATAGAATCTGTGGGGGCCTGATTGAAGTGGATCCTTTAGTAATAGACGTAAAAGGTATGCACTACTCCCCGTTGAATAAGATGATTCGTGAAGCAGTGGCTTCTGGTGTAAAGGAAATAGTGCTCAATAATGTTCTTGGACAGCGTTTCATCGGGAATGGAGTAAGAGGCGATGCAAAGATCACCATTAATGGTGTTCCTGGCGGAGATCTCGGAATGTTCATGAGCGGTCCGGAATGTGAGGTATTTGGTAATGCCGAGCATGCCCCTGGAAACACCATGGATTACGGTTCATTGATAATTCACGGAAGTGCAGGGGATGCGGTTGCACACAGTATGCGCGGTGGAAAGGTCTTTGTAAAAGGCAGCATAGGGTACCGTGGTGGCATCCATATGAAGGAGTATGAGGGTAAACGTCCTATACTAGCTATAGGCGGTACATCCCATGCATTCCTTGGGGAATACATGGCCGGTGGTCTCATCCTTGTTCTTGGCATTGGACAGGAACCAACAATACAGGATCGTGGTATTGGTAGTGGAATACACGGCGGAGAGATCGTTATAAGGGGCGATGTCGACGAGAAGTTACTCGGTGTCGGAGCCAAGAAAGTTGAATTTACTGAAGAAGACCTGAAAAGGTTAACTCCTGTGATAATAGATTTCTGTGAAAGGTTTGACATAGATCCGTCCCAATTCCTGGATACGAACTATTCAAGAATAATCCCTGCAAGCAGCAGGCCATTTGCAGGTAAATACACATGGGAGTGATCACAATGGCAGGTAAAAATTATCTAGATCTTAAGGCAGAAATCTGGGATACAGGGAAATGCGCAGCATGTGGTGCATGTGTAGCTGTATGCCCGGCAGATGCTATTTATTTCGAACTTGGCAGGGATTCCACACATCCTCTTAACAGTGGTTACTGCAAGGATGTCAATGACGGAGTTCCCTGTGGTGCATGCTATGAAGTATGCCCCAGAATTGACACACCATCATCTGAAGTTCTTGGTGAATACATAGATATTGTGTCCGCAAAGTCCGGTATCGATGTTCCAAGAAAACAAAGTGGTGGAGCTGTGACAGCAATACTTACAAATGCTCTGGAACAGGGAATGATCGATGCAATAGTTACTGTTGTGGAAGATCCCTGGACACTGCGGCCTTCATCTGCTGTAATTACGTCCTCAGAAGTGCTTGTTCACCACGCAGGAAGCCGTTACAACTGGTGGGTTCCTCTGGTAGCTTCACTGAAAGAAGCTGTAATTACCAAGAAGTACACCAACATAGCAGTTGTCGGTGTTCCATGTGTCATGCAGGCTGTAAGCAAGATGCGAAAGAGCGAAATGGACCTTTTGCGTCCATTCAGGAAATATATACGTCTTGCAGTCGGACTTTTCTGTACAGAAACCTTCGATTATGAAAAACTCGTACAGGACAAACTTATTGCAGAGCGCCATATAGACCCTCTTGACATCATGCACTTTGATGTAAAAGGCAAGCTTGAGATCACCCTGAAAGACGGAAACATGACGATTATCTCACTAAAAGAAGTTGAGGATTGTGTTCGTCCGGGATGTCATATCTGTACAGATCTCACTGCGCTGGACGCAGACATATCGGCAGGTTCCATTGGCAGCGCTCAGGGTTACACTACCCTGATAATACGCAACCCTGTTGGCAAGCAGTTTGTCGACAATGCAGTAAGAAATGGAAAACTGTCACTTGAAAATGATGTGAATCTGGAATTAGTTGAAAAGCTATCTTCAAAGAAGCTTGAACGAATGCCAGAGGAGTAACCCAAAAACAAAAAATATCACGTTTATGGACACGGTGCCTACCACTTCCTCTATTCTTCCTAACCATGCAATAGGCACTCGTGTCCTGTCTTTTTTCAATCAAAGCGGGTAAAGCTCATAAGGATAAAAGTTATCCTGCAAAGTTTTCCGCAATGAATGCGATTTAAGGAAAGACTTCCTTATCGAGAATCTAATCGTATATTATTGTTTTGCATAGGTATGCTAATGTCCTTTTTGTAGTATATCGTATTTATTCCTCTTCCTCTGTCATCGAGAACAACAGAATATGCATAATATCCGAGTTTCTCATAGAACTTAATTGCAGCAGGATTACTGGACCATGTGCAAAGATAAATCCTTTTTATTTCCTGTTCTCCCAGAAACTCCTCAAGTCTAAGGCAAAGCTCCCTGCTAATTCCCTGGTTCCTGTGCTGTGGGTGTGTTGCAAGAAAATTAATGTAGGCACTGTCATCACTTTTCCAGTTCCTTGTATAACCTACCATACCGACAATCCCATCAGTATGATCCGATGAATCCCTTTCTTTTAACCTGGCAACAAGGAAATTTCCTTTGGGTGTATCCAGACCAGCATCTACCCTTTCAGGGATGCCTCCTCCCCTTTCACTCAGGGGAGGATAAAAATCAGTATCTACAAGTTCAATGAATCTCCTGACCTGTAGATAATCTGCTTCACTTGTTTCATTTATGGAAAATATCGGATCCATATCTCAGATAGTGTTCAGGTAACGCTGTATCTCCCAGTCGTGGACCTGTGTTCTGTACGCATCCCACTCTGCCCTTGCAAGTCTCAATATATTGTCATGGACATGTTCTCCAAGAGTGCTTTTCAGGAGTTCATCATTCTCTAGATAATCTGCACTTTCACTGATGGTTGATGGCAGTGTCTCAATACCTCTCTCTGCACGTTCCTGTTTTGTCAGGTCAAAGATATTGTAATCCATAATCTTTCCGGGGTCCATCTTGTTCCTTACTCCTTCCAGACCTGCTGCAAGGATGGCTGCGAATGTCAGGTATGGGTTACATGAGGGATCCGGGCTTCTAAGCTCTGTCCTTGTGCTTTTGCCCCTGGGTGAAGGTATCCTGATAAGGGAACTACGGTTTGCACCTGACCAGGTGATGTACACAGGTGCCTCATACCCTGGGATGAGTCTCTTGTATGAGTTTACAAGTGGGTTTGCAATGCATGAAATGGCTTTGATGTGTTTCAGGACGCCTGCAATGAACTGTCTTGCAGTTTCACTGATCTGCATATCTCCATTCTCATCATAGAATGCATTCTCGCCATCCTTTGAAAGTGAAAGGTTCACATGCATACCTGATCCATTCTCAATGGCAATTGGCTTTGGCATAAAGGTGGCATGAAGACCGTGCATTTTTGCAATGGTTCTGGTAACATACTTGAACGTCATTACATTGTCTGCCGTTGTCAGTGCATCCCCATATTTGAAATCGATTTCATGCTGCCCGAAAGCTACCTCGTGATGTGATGCCTCAATATCAAAGTTAAGGTCCATTAATGTCAGGACAATTTCCCTTCTGATATCCTCTGCAAGATCGGTAGGTGCAAATTCAAAATACCTTCCATAATCATGAGGTACTACAGTTGCCTTTCCATTTATCTTCTCGAAAAGGAAAAACTCCAGCTCCGGGCCTACATTGAGCTCATATCCCATTTCTTCAGCTTCTTTCATTACCTTTTTAAGGACATAACGGGGATCAGCTTCGAACTCTTTCCCGTTTGGCATATAAATGTCACAGATCATTCTTGCGACCAGACCTTTATCGTTGTTCCAGGGCAGTATTGCAAATGTCCTTATATCCGGTTTTAACACCATGTCCGATTCATCGATCCTTACAAAACCCTCTATGGATGATCCATCAAAGGATATTCCTGTGGTCAATGCTTTTTCGATCTGCGTCACAGGGATCTCAACATCCTTGACTACTCCCTGTATGTCCGTAAACTGCAAACGTATGAACTTTACGTTGTTTGTTTCAATGGCTTTGATAACGTCTTCCTTATTGCAAATTATCATTTAATCGCCTGCTATTCTTCCTCTATATTCTGCACATGCAATGCAAAATTATTCTTGGTTATCTAACTCCATGCAATTATAGGTTGCCATAAAAGTTATACCTTAAATTCAAAAATAACAGAGTAAAAAAGAATACAAAAAGAATGAAAATAAAAAAGTTCAAATGAATTTCAGACTAATGTCCTTCATTTCATTCCTTGCCGCAACGTTGATAAGCAAAGGTGTAAGGGATTCTATCATTGCTGCGGTTTCCAGAGGCCCTACATCAAGGGGTCTCATATTGGAAATATCGTTTACAAGACCAAATACTATTTCTTTTGAATACATTGAATTTCCGCAAACGCCTATGTCATAGTCAAGTTCCATTTCAAGGTCTGCCAGTTTCTTTGCAGGGACTGTATGGAAAGCAGCTACAAGTTCTGCATTATCAGGCAACATCTTCTGAATCTCCTGGGCAGCACTTCCGGCTTCAGGCATTGAGAAGCAGAAGTATTCGCTATTGAACTCTTTGCTTTCTATTGGAACTGTCAGGTGTTTAGCGCCGGGACTGATGTAGCACATGTTCTTTTCCATTGGCACGACTACACTGATAATTATCTTATTTTCTATGAAAGGACGAATCATTTCCATAACAGGGCCAAGCTGGCTATACCGGATGGCAACAACAATGATGTCTGCTTTTTCGGCTGCTGTCCTGTTATCTGTACCTGTTATAGTTGCCATATGGCCGTATTTTTCAAGTACTTCATTGTATTCTGCAGCGACAGCTTCGGCTTTTTCTAAATCCCTGGAACCGATGATTATTTCGTGCATCTGGCCCCAGCGAAGTGCAAAGCCTTTGCCTATATTACCTGTGCCTCCAAGTATTGCAATCTTCATGACGTTTCTCCTGCTCTGGTGAGAATGTAATCATATTCTATTGTATGTTAACGTTTTTGGTATTATCCAATAGGGATAATCTGACTGTGTTAATTATTATCATGGTATATATAATAACTCCTTATTACTATAATGGATGGCAGTATTTATCTCCTGCTAAAACCGTTAAAAAAATAAAAGCAAGATAGTCACATGATTGGAACTATCAGGATGTTCCATCAGGTGAACCGGAGAGGTATGCGAGGATAAGTAGTTAGAAAAGTCCTTTAATCATGTTAATGAGACCACTCAGCAGTCCTGTAGTTTCTTCAGATGTATCATCATCTATTGTTTCATCGCCTGTAACACCGCTGTCAGTGGGTTTATTCATTCTCTCTTCACCGGTCATGCTTCCATTTCCATGGAAATCGCCATCTTGAGCTTGCATACTTTCGTTGCCTTCCATCATGGTTCTATTTCCGCCCATGGGGTTCTGACCTTCTCCACTCATCTGACCGTTTTGCATCAATGTATCTCGTACTTCTTCAGGTGCTTCTTCCATTAAGCTCCTGAATTCATCCATTATCTCAAATATCGCTTCTTCATCGTCAGTTGATTCAAGCTCTGTTTTCAGTGATTCGACCTGTTCAAGAAGATCGTCAACAGAATCCAGCAGTTCTTCATCATCAAGTTCCGATTGAAGATTGGTTAGTGAATCAATATTATTTTCTATCATTCCAAGGGTCATTTCTTTCATCTGGGCAGCATCCATCTCAGGCATTTCCATGCCGGTGTCATCTTCCATGGCATATACTCCCGGTATTGCAGTGCTGAAAAGTATCATCAATAAAGCGAATGATATAGTAATCTCTCTTCTCATCTTAAAACTCCTTAAAAATTGATAATTTATATTATGAGATAGGATGAGTAATCCTATCTCATGGTTTTAGGGTACTAATTATTTTACAGTCCATCCGTTTTTTCTTACTCGGCGGTTACTTCTTTCTGGAATTCATGATTCATGAGGCTGCGTTCTCTTCCATGTTCATGTGACTTTGGGCTATCTTCTCTGTACTCTTCCAGTATCTCTTTGAATTCATCGAGTGTAGTTACATCTCCTAGTTCATCAAGAAGTGTTTCGAGTTCCTCTATTTCTGCACTGATTGCTTCATACTCCTCGCTGTTCTCTTCGAGATCAGCAAGCTTTTCGTTTAGCATGTCGATCTTGTTGTTGATGTGTTCTGTTTCGCTATCTACAAGGAAAGTCATCTTTTCTTCATCTGACTCGAATTGCATTGCTTCCATTTCGGGTCTGTCACCCCTCATGTCCATCATGGATTCTCTTACCTCATCCAGTATTGCTTTGAGATCATTAAGTGTAGTTACATCTCCCAGTTCGCCAAGAAGTGTTTCGAGTTCCTCTATTTCTGCACTGATTGCTTCATACTCCTCGCTGTTCTCTTCGAGATCAGCAAGCTTTTCGTTTAGCATGTCGATCTTGTTGTTGATGTGTTCTGTCTCCTTTTCCACAAGGAATGCCATCTCTTCATCATCTGACTCGAATTCCATTGCTTCTATGAGTCCCTCATCACTCATTTCAGGATTTCCATGTGGGCCATGCATCATTGGATGATCGCCGAATTCTTTTGTGTCTTCCGTGGTTCCTGTCTCATCAGCAAAAGCACCTGGTGCCACAGCACTGAACACCATTAGCACTAATGAAAGACAGGCCAGAGTTTTCATGAATCTGTGTTTCATTCTTTTTCTTTCCTCCTTTATTATGTGTGTCAGATGCAGCGACGGCTAATTACCAGTGCTTTTCTGACATTCCCAAGATTAGCAGGCTTAAATATAAGCATACTTAGCAAAAAGGAGTGAAATTAGGGCTTAAAAATTGAAAATAAAGCTTCAATAAAGGTTTAGGTTTGCAGACAACCTTTGAACAACTTAAATGAATAATTATATTTCTTCCTGTGACAGTCCATGGCGTGAGACTTTCCGGCAGAGCCGCAAATAAAACGATACTAAAATCATTTTTTTGGTAAATTAATTATGCCGTATTCGTGATGATGGGTTGATAGACTAACAAAGAGAAACCGGATATTTAATTTGAAAATATTGTTTTTCTTGTATTGAATTATGGCATAATATCAGTAAATAGCTCGTATAATCAGTATTTAAATGATTTACAATCTTAATACCATGTTATTGAATAATTCCTGTATTAAAAAAGCTTCATAAAGAGTAAAAAGCTAGTATCTATCTTTGTTTTTTCAAAATATATCTTCACACTAAAGTATGTTTATATTTAAATCTCCCTTTCCTGTGTAATATGAGAAAAACGTCAGGATTCGTAGTAATACGTTTACTCGTATTAAGAAATGAAATTATATGGGAGCATTCGATTGAGGTGTGATAGCCAATGAAAAAAATGCCACTTGTACTAATAATGTCCCTCATAGTTATCGTATTGATCTCCGGGTTTATTGATTCAGTCAGGAACTCTGATGTTCATGGGGAACACCATGGTCTATTGTTCTCACAGCCTGATTATATAAGCAAGGACTTATCCGATGACAATCCATCTTTTGCGTCAGGTGACAAACCTGCTCCAAAAGACGAAAGTATTTTTCTTGCAGACAACATCAAAAAATCAGATGAAATGGTAGAGCGTCTTGATAGTACGATTGTGCGACTGAATGAAGAAGGTAACGATGTTCAGGAACTTGAACAGATGGTTGATGATTATGCTTTGCTCGTATCCGAGGCAAAAGATTATCTTTCAAAGGCTGATGCATCTACTTCGCTTTCAGATGAACAGAAATATCTTGCGTTATCAAGAGATAAGATAATTCTTGCAAATTCTGAGCTGAAAGGTATTTTTGATAAGATGCAAACATATCTTCCCGGACCTGTCAGTATATCCGGAAACGATAGCTTGAATGTTAACGGAAGTGGAATTGTTATATTATCGGGTGACCTTGATATAGATCTTAGTTTCTCTATGGGCAAGTTTTCAGTAGTTGATTATGCAGGAGATCTACATATTTCGACAGATGAAATATATAGTCCTGAAATCGTGTTGGAGAGGGCAATTCCATCAGTTGACCCTGAAAAGACACAAAAGTTGTATTCCTATGTTGATGTCCGGGGTAATGTGACCCTCTCTGGTTCAGAGCTTACTGTAGCTATCATGAGTGATGATGATGTAAGTCTTCTTGTAAAAGGCACTGGAGAAGCTGAATTATATGGCAATGGTTCCTATTATCTGGATAACGCCACCATGGGTAAAGAAGGAACCTGGATCTCTCCAATATTTGATATTGATTGAGATGTGCATATATGGTAATGTGACATGAGAATTACATATTGTGCAGGTTGCATCGCCATCATTTTACTTTTTTCAGGAATTGCTTCTGCTGAATATGTTGCAACTGTTCATGGCGTAGCTTATGAGTGGAATACATTCGATCCTCTGGCTAATACGATAATCGAGGTAAATTCCACTCCGGTGCAATCAATTGTTGCAAAATATGGCATCTACTCATTCGAATTACCCAAGGGTACCTATCGCATCACTGCCAGTTATTATGAAGGTGATCAGCTTACATATTACGGGGAAGATGTGATAACCGTACTGGATGAGGGGAATTATGTAGTAGACCTGTTACTCTTACCTTCTTATTCCCCTACCCCTGCGGAAGAATATATTGATTCTGCAAAAGTATCATTATCAGTTTCTCTGCTCGCTGTCTCTGTTGTTATTATGTTAATCCTTGTTGTTTCATTGTTTTATCAAATAAGGAAGAAACCACTAACAGAGCCTCATATAAAGCACAATCTTAAATATGCATTTTCTGCTTCTCCTGTTAAAGTTTCATCTCCAAAAGAAAAGGCTGCATTTCCGGAGCAATTAAAATCTCAATTTCATGAAAATATATTCCATTCAATTGTTCATGAAGATGAACATCCCCCCAAAGATATGGTCCATATACCAGAACCACTGTCAACCCAGCATAAGGAAATACTTGATATCCTGAAATCCCATGGGGGTACCATGTCCCAAAGGGAGTTACGTAAGTTTCTTGTTTACTCAGAAGGCAAGGTAAGTGTTATGCTTCTTGATCTTGAAAAAAGGGGCGACATACGAAAGATCAGGAAAGGGCGTGGAAACATCCTGTTTTTGACAGGATTGGAAGAGTGATTTATGGAAACGTTACCTGTTTATAATGCAGTATTTTGTATAATAAAAGTTCAATTGAATTTAGATAAGTATTCTGTTGTATTTTATGGTCTATTTCTCTGATAAAAGTGCCTATAAAGTTTTATTATTCGTTTTTACCAGATATCATCTCTTTCTCAGCAAGTATCCTTTTATTTAAAAGTGCTAATGGAGGAATTGTCTGTCAACAATAAAATGGTGGCAGACACCACCCCCAACCCAGTGGCACCAAATACATAACCACATCCAGCCAGGTGCCGCCATTGTACCAACAACCCCCCACTCGTTTAAGAGGTGCCTGCAATCAAGGCATCTCTTGACCGATACAGGTGATCAAATGGAAGATATGACTGATTCGTTAAAACAATTCATTGAATCAAGGCTTCAGGAAGCAACCCGTGCCCAGGCACTCTATCCTGATAGATATTACATTGCTTCAGGTCTCATCAGTAAATTGACTCCTGAACAGATGGGTCGTTTGTCAAGAATCTCTCCATTTGGTGACAATATGTCCATATCCAAAAAGGATTTCAAATGGTGAATTATTAATAAGGCCAAATTTCCTTTATAGAACCGTGGGTAGTTTGCTTACTTGATCCTCTCTTGTTCCTCTTACTTTTCAAGTAATTACTCGCGGTTTTATTTCTTCAATATTCCAATTGGCATATTGTCCGATGTCAGAATGTATGTTAATTCCTTAGCAAAGAGCATGCATTTAAATATACATGGAATATATTAAATGAAGAAAACGTTTAAGATGCATGAATATCTGTTATCTGTCTTAGAATAGGATATGCGTAATTATTGTTTATACTCCCAAAGATGTGATCTTCAATGAAAAAGATGCCTCTCATAGTGTTGATATTCCTCATGCTGCTCGTTGTTATTTCTGGCATGACGGATTCGGGGCTTATGCAACAATATCCTGATGAAAGACAGGAACAATCTGATGTATTGTTCATCCCTCCTTTTGACATGAAAGAGCCTTATAAGGGTGAAAGAGCAATTCTGTACATAGTTCCGTATACTTCTCCTGTGGATGAGAAGTTCTTTCTTGCAGATAATATTGAGAAGTCAGAGGAAATGGTAATACGTCTGGATGGAGCTGTTGCACGTCTGAATCAGGAAGGTAAAGATGTCAGAGAACTCGGACAGATGGTGGACAATTACGCTTTTCTTGTATCAGAGGCCAAAAAATATCTTTCACTGGCAGAAAATTCATCAGTAAGCTCAGATGAGCAGCAATATCTCAAATTATCAAGGGAAAATATCGTTCGTGCAAATTCAGAACTTAAACCCATATTCGATAAGGTAAGAACATATCTTACCGGTCCGGTAGGCATATCTGACAATAGCAGCCTGGTTGCTGAAGGTAGTGGTGTAGCCATATTGGCCGGAGATATTGATGTTAGCTTTTTCCTGTCTGATGGAAAGTTCTCCGTAATTGATTTTGCAAGAGATGTAGCAATAGATATGGAGCATGAATATAAGCAGGAAGTCATACCTGAAAGGGGTGAAGCTCCTGACTTGATGATGCCACAAAAAATGGTCTCATATGTAGAAGTTACAGGTAATGTGTCTTTATCCGGATCATCATTTTCCGTTGCGATAATGGATGATAATATCAGTCTTGTAGCAACAGGTACGGGGGAAGCTGAGCTTGTCGGAAACGGGACTTATTATTTCGATTATGGTACCTTTAAAGAAAACGAAAGTGTCTGGATAAAGTCAATATTTGAGAGTGATTGATATACCAGAAATATTAGGTTTAGGGTTGTGACATGAAAGTAATATCCTGCATCGGTTGTATTGCTATTATCCTGCTTTTATCAGGACTTGCCGGAGCTTCAGGTATTGCAACTGTACATGGCGTAGCTTATGAATGGAGCACATTCGAACCCCTTGACAATGCAATAATCGAGGTAAATTCCACTCCTGCCCAGTCAATGGTGGCCAAGTACGGCGTTTACTCTTTCGAATTAACAAATGGTACGTATCACATCACTGCAAGTTATTATGAGGATGATCAGCTAACCTATTATGCGGAAGACATTATTACAGTTTCAGATGAAGGCAGTTATGTTCTGGACCTGCTGTTGTTGCCTTCTTATTCCAGCTCGGACGATACAGCTTCTTCTGTCACGGATGTCGAAACTGAATCCTCTTCTCCGGTGGCTAACGCAAGTTCACTTATTTTTGGCTCCATATTTGTTGTTATCATTCTTTTGGTCCTGCTGGCATATCAGATGAAACAGAGGCCACAAAGATCTCCGGCATTAAAGCCAATAAAGGAAGACGAGAATGATGACGAAACTTCTCATGTGTCACATGTAGTTACCGGAGATGCTGCTGAAATGATCAGGGAAGAAGTACAGGATATGGCATTAGAAGAAGACAGGGAAGAAACAATAACTGAAATATTGGATGAACCTGGAATCACATCTTCAGTGGAGTCCGAAAGAGAACCACTTAATGCTGCACCAATTAATCCCGATGAACCCGTACCTGCAGATCTTCAGGAGATTCTGGATATTCTGAAGACCCAGGGTGGAAGGATGACGCAAAAAGATATGCGTAAGCGCCTGAAGTACTCTGAAGGTAAGGTCAGTCTCATGCTTCTTGACCTTGAAAAGCGGGGTAAGATCCAAAAATTTAAGAAGGGACGTGGAAATGTCCTTTTCCTTGTGGAATCGGATGAGTGATCATCCTCTTTGAATTTTAATCATGGTATTTTCCATGGATCTTTTTTCTATAAAACAAACTATCTCTTGCCTGTAATAGTTCATATTATCTATTTTAAAACGTTTTAAGGTTATTTTATATTTAGGATAAGCTTTTAGATGGTCTATAAACTGTATTATTGGTATTGGAATCTCTATAAAGCTTTATTTTTCAAAATTTGCTTATTTTTTGTCTTTTCAAAGTAAGTATGCTTTTATTTAAAACTGGCTAATTGATGGATTGCCTACCAGTTAATATTCCTGGTGGGTACCACCCAAACGAGGTGGCACCTAACCCCCCAACCACATCCAGCCTGGTGCCATCAACGTACCAACAACCAACAACCCCTCGTCTAAGAGACACCTATCACCTATCCGTCGGGTGTCTCTTATTCGAATCTGGAGATCAAAAATGAAAGATACAAATGATACACAGGTTCAGCTCGCAGGATTCGATGTCTATAATTCAAAAATGGATGAGAAGAATCAACCTGAAACAGAGTATATTTTCTCCCCTTTGTCTGGCAAACTGAGTCCGGAACAGATTGGTAGGTTGTTAAAAATATCTCCAATAGGCGAAAAAGAAGTCCTGAGGGGATTGTAAACAGGCATGAATATCGGATTTATGCAGATTTCTATTGTCTTATCATTATAATATAATATCTAAATTATTCAGGAATAGAATATTGAGGTAATCATGGACGAGAATCTTAATAATGTAAACAAAAAACCATCAAACGATGAACCGGATACTCTCATGCGTCTTACTGATGTGTGGAAGATATACAAGATGGGAGAAGTCGAATTTGCGGCTCTTAAAGGAGTTGACCTGGAAATATTACATGGTGAATTTGTAGTTATACTCGGTCCAAGCGGAAGCGGAAAGAGTACAATGATGAACTTGCTCGGCTGTCTTGATATTCCAAGCAAGGGTGTTGTCGAACTTAACAACAGGAACATTGCCCAGATGAAAGAATCAGAGCTTGCCCAGATCAGGGGCCAGTTGATTGGTTTCATCTTCCAGACATTCAATCTGCTACCAACTTTGAACACAATCGAAAACGTTATGCTTCCTCTTGAATTCCAGGAAGCTGACCCAGATGATTCATGGAAGAGAGCAGAAACACTTCTGGATATCGTTTCTCTCAGTGACAAAAAATACAATCTCCCTTCACAATTATCCGGTGGCCAGAGGCAGAGAGTTGCAATCGCAAGGTCTCTGGCAGTAGATCCCAAAGTCATCCTTGCAGACGAACCTACAGGAAACCTGGATAGTGAAACAGGAAATTACATTCTTGAATTTTTAAGCAACCTTCACCAAAAAGAAGGTAAAACAATCATAATGATCACCCACGATCCTGAACTTACAAAATATGCAGATCGTGTGGTTCATATTAAAGATGGAATGGTCGACAGTATAGAGATTAAGAACCGTGAAGCAATGTGATAAAAATGAGACGAATTTTATTATTGATGTTAGTATTGGTCCTACCTATAACAGCAGCATCGGCAGATATCTCTGCCAGCGTATCCGGTGTACAGGTGGATCTGATGACCCAGAGTCCAAGCCCTGCAAGGCCAGGTGAAACAGTAGAACTTACCGTCAGTGTCCAGAATGTAGGAAGTAAGGACCTCACAGACATAGTGGTCTCAATAGACCCGGAATACCCATTTACTGAGATATCCGGTGAATCCCTGAGCAAAAAAATATCATTCCTTGAAGCCCGTCAGGATGATGATGATGCAACCCTTCTAAAATTCAAAATGAAGGTTGATGCGGATGTTGCAGAGGACAGCTATGATGTAGATATAGTTGTCAGCGACAGTGATACCGATTCAAGTGTATCAACAACAGTCTCCGTAGATATACAGGGTAAAGAGTATGCACAGGTCGTCACCATAAGCGAATCAAATATCGATGTTGCAACCGTGGAACCAATAGAGTTCGTTATTACTAACACTGGCAGTTCCCCACTCAAGAATATGGCTGTTTCATGGGACGAGTCAACTGGTGTTATCCTGCCAGTTTACTCCTCTAATACCAAGTACATAAGCTATCTTGGTGTCGGAGAATCAGCAAATATAGCATACTCTGTAATGGCAGATGTGAATGCAGATCCGGGATTGTATCAGCTTGACATTACTCTTGAATTCGAGGATTATGATTCAAACACCAACACCATTGAGACCAAAGCAGGCCTGTTTGTCGGAGGCAGCACAGATTTCGATCTGAGTTACTCTGAGAGCGATGAAGGTGAAGTGTCCCTGTCTCTTGCAAACGTAGGTAACAATGAGGCTTACTCCGTTAAGGTGTCGATACCTGAGCAGGATAATTTCCAGGCTACAGGAAGTACCTCTACTATAGTAGGTAACCTCGAAAAAGGTGACTATACCATCACTTCATTCTCCATATCCCAGACCAATACAATGCCATCAATGGCTGAGGATTCAACCGGTACGGCTCAAGCTGAACCTTCTGAAATGACAGAAGAGGATATGGAAGCTATGCAGGAAGAAATGGAAGCTAAAAATGAGCTTCTTGTCACTATCGAGTACACTGATTCTGTAGGCCAGAGGCACTCTGTTGAGAAGGCAGTTCAGATAGAAGAACTGACCGGAGGAACCATGACAATAGGTGCAGGAGGGCCCGGAGGTCAAAGCTCTTCATCGAGTAACAGTTACTTGTTGTATGGTGCTGCACTCCTGATAGTTGTAGTTGCAGGATTGAACTACAGAAAAAAGAAAATGATGAAAGCAGGTACCTATGAACCTCTGAGTGTTGAGATTAAGAACCTTAAAGGTAAGATCTTGAAGAAGGAAAAGAGATGAGACGAAGTACCTATCTAAAGCTTGCTACGAACATCCTGATCCACAGTAAGATCAGAAGCTGGCTCACTATAATAGGTATTGTCATCGGTGTAGGTTCGGTCGTCACTATCATGGCGCTGAGTGATAGCATGTCTGCAGATATGGAAGAAAGGTTTGCTGACATGGACCTTACATTGGTTCAGGTCAGTCCTGGCTATACCAAGGCCATGTCAGGATTTGGCGGCGGCGGTCCTCCTGGCATGGGGGGCAGCAGTTATTCCTCAGATGATGCAGAACTGACAGATAAGGACATCATGGCGATAAAACTGGTCGAGAATATCGATTACATCTATGGTCAGATATCTGGCAGTGATCTGGAAGTTTACTTTATGGGTAAGACTGCTGATCTCTCTGTGACCGGGGTCGATCCACAGGTATGGCAGTATACTGTTACCTATGAACTGGAATCCGGCAGATTGCTGGAAGCCACCGACAATAACGTCGTGGTCATTGGTTACGGAATTGCCCATGACATGTACGATCAGGAGGTCGGCCTGAACCGTGTGCTTGCTATCGAAGGCAAATCCTACAGAGTTGTAGGTATACTGGCAGACGGTGAAAGTGATAATGCGATCATCATGCCGATAGACTCAGCAGTGGATATCATTGATGATGCTGAACAGGATGTATACGACAAGATCGTTGTAAAGGTGGATGGTGTCGACAACGTCGAGACAGTAGTTGATGAGATCGAAGAGAAGCTCCTGATATCCAGGCACATTGCCAACGATGATGACAGGGACTTCAGTGTATCTGATTCACTTTCGCAGGCAGAATCGGCCAGTGAAATGATGGAATCCATGACTATCTTCCTGGGAGCCATAGCAGGTGTATCACTTGTTGTAGGTTCTGTGGGGATTGCCAACACAATGTTCACCTCTGTGATGGAAAAGACCAAGGAGATCGGTACTATGAAGGCCATTGGTGCCAAGAACAAGGATATTCTGATGATATTCCTGTTTAACTCGGCACTGGTGGGTTTTGTAGGAGGTGTGCTCGGTATAGTGCTGAGTCTTGTGTTAACATCTCTGCTTCCGTACCTTGGAATATCTATGATGCGTTCATCCATGGGTTCGACGATAGCTCCTGACCTTATGCTAATGGGAATCTCCATCGCAGTGGTCATTGGAGTGCTGTCAGGTATTGTCCCTGCATACAACGCATCGAAGATGAGGCCGGTTGACGCACTGAGATACGAATAAAGTTCCTCTCCTGAAAGGACTTGGCAGGTTTCATATGAAGCTATGGGGGTACTTCATATGATCCTTTTTTAATATCGGGAATATGGGTTTACTAATGAAATAAAATGGATATAATTGATTGAATAGAGGATAGTATATGCAAAATAAGGTGAAATACTATGAAGAAACTGGTACTGTCGACTATAATGGCACTGACATTGATGTTCTCGGCCTATTGTGTAGCTGCTGAAAATGACGATTCGACTCTATTCTTTTCTTCTGTTTCCATAGGGGATGGTGTTTCAGGTCGAATGCAGGCTAAAGCCCAGCAAATATGCTATGTGACCAGTCAGCAGTTCTTTAATTCCAATATGGCCCGGAGATTAGGATTTGGCCAGAATCAGATGAATGCACAAAACATGCATACTCCTCAAGCCCTGCAGAATAATATGCAAAATCAGGATATGCAGAATATGAGGCAACAGGGTCAACAGGATGGAATGAATACTGCTCCTTCAAACATGCCTGGCCAGAATGTTCCTATAGGGCCTGTTCCAAGAATGCAACAGGGAATGACGGACAGGGAAGAACTTAGGGATTTCCTGCAGGATAACACATTCTCAGTAACAGATGTCTCAGAGTTCCAGGAATATGTAACTCCATATGTAGATGCGGTTCAGGATTATCTTGATGATGAAAATCTCGATAATGAGGATGAGATCTATGAGGCTGCAGTTCAGTGGATATGGGTATCTGACAGTACACTGAATGGACAACAGGAAGAATGGTTGACCCCAACTGAGTTCCTTGAGAAAACTCCGGATTATGATTCAAACCCGGTTCCTGGTGAAATAGTAAGTGACTGTGAAGACCAGGCCAACACTCTGGCATCACTGCTTATAGGCTCCGGTGAATATGATGAGAGCGATGTTAGAGTTGCAATAGGCCTTGTGAATTTTGACGGCAGTACCGGTGGACATGCATGGGTTGAGGTCTACGAGGACGGAGAATGGTTCCCTGTGGATGCTACAGTTGGTCCATACTACGATGATGACGAGGAAGAAGTGATCTATCCTGATGACTATGAGGATATAGATTTCAATTATTTCCAGGATGAAGGATACTCTGTCATAGAATTATGGTACTATTACAACAATGAATACTTCATGGACTTGAGTTCAGGAACAGAAGATGCTCCGGATAACTGGGAAGATACACCTTCCAGTTACAACTGAGCATTTCTCTATTTTTCTTTTCTTTCCTTTTCCAATTACCTTTATATATTAGTTTCACATTAAACTATTTAGTTTCACATGAAACTAATTAAAAGGGAATAATATGAAGCAGTCTGAAAGAATCGGTGCTAAGATCGCATACATCTTTTCGCACAATCACCATTACATCGAGAATGCGCTTGAATCATACAAGCTGAAAGGTCCAATGTTTGCATTCCTGCTGACTCTCTCTCATAAAGACGGTTGTTCTCAGGAAAGTCTGGCACGCTATCTTATGTTTAGCAAAGCTACGGCAACCAGGGTCATTACGGCACTTGAAAAAGAAGGCTATGTCTATCGTGAGAGGGATGAGAATGATAAACGCATATATCGGGTTTTTATCTCGGACAAAGGCAGGGAAGTTGTTCCGGCGATAAACGCTGCTCTTCAGGAATGGAATGGAATTCTGCTTTCAGACCTGTCAGATGAAGAGGAACAGATATTCAGAAAGCTTCTCGATAAAACAAAAAATACCCTTATGGAATTTGACAGACAGTCATAAAAAAGAAATGAAAAATGATTACTTGATATCAGGATAACGTCATGAACAATAAAAGTGAGTTTTTAGGTACGGAGAGCATTAATAAGCTATTGTGGAAACTATCAACGCCTGCTATAATAGGACTTCTTGTACAGGCATTCTATAACCTGGTGGACACATTCTTTGTTGGAAGGGCATTGGGTGAGCAGAGTGTACTTGGAATTGCAGGTGTAGCTGTTGCTTTTCCTTTACAGATGCTTATGATGGCAATTTCCATTGGAATAGGCGTAGGTGGTTCTTCGGTGATATCCCGTATGCTTGGTTCCGGGGATGTGAACAAAGCTGAAAAAACTCTCGGGAATGTCTTTACCTATACACTGATACTTAGTGTGATTTTTCAGATCCTCTTTTTCTTTAATGTAGATGCAGTACTGAACCTGTTCGGTGCTACTGTTGACAATCTATTCTATGCAAAGGAATACTCTGTTGTGATTCTGCAGGGTACACTGGCATTCACTTTTGGTTTTGTGTTGAATAATCTTGTAAGAGCTGAAGGAAACTCAAAAGTTGCCATGAACAACATGGTCTTTTCAGGAGTACTGAACATCTTCCTTGATGCGATACTAATGTTCGGTTTTGGCATGGGTGTAAAAGGTGCAGCTCTTGCAACCGTACTTGCACAACTGGCAGGAACTCTTTATCTAGTGTATTATTATCTGGGTGGGAAGAGTCAGGTCAAGATCAAATTATCAAATTTTGCTCCAAAATTCAATATGATCAAGGAAATATCATTGATAGGTTTTGGTTCCTTTGTAATGGGTGCATCAAACAGTTTCATGATGCTTGTACTAAATAATGTACTTGCAATTTACGGAGGCGATCTTTCAATAGCAGTATTTGGTGTTGCCATCAAATTACTTATGTTGATTCTTATGCCTATAATAGGTATATCTCATGGTCTGCAGCCAATTGTCGGTTATAATTATGGAGCAGAAAACTATGCAAGAGTTAATGAGTCTGTTAAGACATCACTAATGATCACTACCTTTTTTGGTTTGGTAGGTTTTCTTTTGCTTTCAGCATTTCCAGGCACATTCTTTAGTATGTTCAGCTCCGATGCCGATCTTATCGGCAGTGGAGCATCTGCTCTGAGGATAATGGTACTGGCAAGTCCGTTGATCGGTCTGAATGTTATTGGTACAACATTCTTCCAATCAATGGGAAAAGCAAAGCCATCCTTCTTCCTTTCAATGTCCCGTCAGATATTGTTCCTTATTCCACTGGTGATCCTTCTCCCGTATTACTTCGACCTTACCGGTGTATGGATGGCATTTCCAATATCGGATCTGCTGGCTGCTCTTTTGAGTATGTTCCTTGTCTGGAGGGAATATCGCTATTTTCAAATGCAAGAGCAACCATAAATGACCTTGCTCTCTTTTTTTATTTCACGACAACTATTTATATTTTTGACTCCCTGATTATTTATGGGAGATATAAATGCCGGAAAAATCCTGGTTCTTTGCTATAAAAGACGATGATCTTAAAGAAGGCAGTATGGAGTTTGCAAGGGTAAAAGGGACACCTGTGATTCTGATCAGGAAGAATGATGCAGTATATTCCCTCTTTGGGAAATGCAAACATATGGGCTGTCGTTTATCAAAAGGTACTTTCAGTGAAGAATATGTGCTCAAATGCCCATGCCATGGTTGGGAATACGACATAAGGACCGGTAAGTATCTTGGAGACAAGGACGAAGCTCTTTCAGTCTTCGAGAATAAGATTGAAGGCGGAGACATACTTGTCCTTCTTTAAACCCTGGAGAAAGGAAGGATCGGAATGACTTCATGGACTGTAGCTGCAAGCGAAAATGATGTGAAAGAAGGCAAAATGAAACCAGTAGAAGTAGGAGGTTCAAGAATTCTCCTAATTCGCATTGACGGGGAAATATTTGCCATTGAGAATCGTTGTCCTCATATGAACTGTCCTCTTCAGGGTGGTATTCTTCTGGATCACTCTATCAAATGTTCCTGCCATAGCTGGACTTTTGACCTTCGAACCGGAGCATATGTGGCATCAGACAAGATAAAGGTAAACGTATATGAAACACAGGTGATGGATGGAAGTATTTCCGTTCTTGTGTGAGTAGCAGGGATATATCTATGAAACAGGAAAACAACTGGATATTTGCATTGAAGGCAGATGACCTTAATGATGGTGAAAAGAAGCCCTTACTGATCGAAGGTAACAAAGTGCTGGTTCTCAGGATCGATGGTGACTTTTTTGCAATGTCCAATAAATGTCCACATATGGAGTGTCCTCTTTCAAAGGGAACTCTTGAACAATACGTGATCAAATGTCCCTGTCATGACTGGAAATTTGATATTCGCAACGGTGAATTCCTTGATGCAAGAGAGATCAAGGTCCCTCTCTATGAGATAAAAGTTATGGAAGGCAGTGTTTTTGTAAATCTGGAAGGTGCAGACAAATGAAAAAAGTTGTGATGTACACCCTCAGTACCTGTCCCTGGTGTATGAGGGCAAAGAAGTTCTTCAGGGAACATGATGTTCCATTTGAGTATACAGATTATGATAAGGCAGATGATAGTACTAAAAAAGCTATCAGGGCAGATTGTCTGGCACATGGTTCGGAAATGTCGTTTCCATTTGTGAAAATAGGTGGGGATGTGGTTGTAGGGTACAACCCGGATAAGTATTCTAAATTACTGGGGTTGTGATTTCAAATGGATACTGAAAAGCGAAAAGAACAGCTCAGGACGATGTTTGCAAAGGTTGTGGATCATCTGGGTTACAAATTCAGTCCTGATGAGGAATTGGTTGATTTCCTGCTTGAGCAGGAGGTCAATATCGAGAAGGAGAAAGGACATCCTTTTTGTCCATGCCAGGGTCTTACAGGTGAAAGGGAATATGATATGAAACTTGTATGTCCATGCATACCTTTTCACAGGGAGCACTATGATGCCATGAAACGCTGCTGGTGTGGCATGTATGTGCATAAGGATGTTGATGACCCTGACAGTCTGATGCAGATATCGCTAAAAGAATTCCTCGAATCAAAAAAATAGGGAGTGTTTATAATGGGAGTGGAAGAAAACAGCGTAATTGAAAATATAAAGACACGAAGAAGTGTCATGGAATATATTGACAGGGAAGTAAGTGACGAAGACATCAAGACAATAATCGATGCCGGAATTCATGCTCCTTCCGGTTTTAACAGTCAGCCATGGTTCTTTGTCGTGGTAAAGAACCGTGAAATGATGAAAAGGATGTCCGATCATTGCAAGCCACGTCTTCTGGGACAACTGGAAGAGACGACCGATGAATCTGCAATGGGATTCAAAAAAGAACTTGCAAGAGAAGAGTTCAACATCTTCTACGATGCTCCTGCACTTATTATCGTTCTTGGACACAATGCAGGTTTTACCACAGATTATGATTGTTCCCTGTGTGCTGAGAATATGATGCTTGCAGCACATTCCATGGGCATCAGCAGTTGCTGGGTAGGAACCGGATGTTTCATTCAGGATAATCCAGAGATACTGGAAGAACTTGGCATAACACCTGATTACAGGGTCATTGCACCTATTGTGTTCGGGTATTCAGTAAAGGAACCTGAAGAACCGCCTAAGAATGAACCCCGGGTTGTCTGGGTGTACTGATGTGGTGTTCACGTTAAACAGATATTGAAAACCGCTCAGAATCTAAAACTCAAAATCGAAAAAAAGAATTGAATTTGGCATTTCTGTATCAGAAATCTGCCAAATTTCAATCACACATCTTTTGTATCTTCCTCACGCTTCTGCGGAGTGAAAGCTACTTTCGCCGAGCGGAACATAGCTTTCCGGTTCAGACCATTTCGCAGCCATTTCAGCGTCCTGAACATCCAGGATAGTATTGGTTATCCTGTCAAGCATGCGCATTGCTCCCTTATACCCAAGTATCAGTGTCCTCTGGGCACCGACCCTGTCGTGTATAGGGAATCCGAATCTTATTAATGGGATATTCATATCCTTTGCAATGTACTTTCCATTGGAGTTTCCAATGAGCATCTGAGGCTTTGCCTTTTTGACAGCGTCATTGAAAGTATCAAAGTCCACATCCTCAAGGATTGTGACATCACAGTCTGGCTTTACCTGATTGACCCTTTCCATAGCATGTTCTGCAAATCTTGGTGACTTGCTGGAAGCAACCACAAGTATCGGATGCATGCCATTCTCAAGTGCAAGGGATAACATTCCCAGCACATTGTTTGGATCTCCGTAGATAGCAACCTTAGTACCATAAACATACTTGTGAGCATCCACCATGGCATCGATGAGTCTGCCTCTTTCCTTCTGGAACTCATCAGGTATTTCCATTCCGGATATCTCTGCTAATGCATTCAGCACCTTGTCAGTGTATTCAAGTCCGATGGGAAGTGGCAAATTCTGTGAGGGGATGTCAAATGTCTGTTCGAGATAATTGACTGCCCTGTTGTCGTTTGTAATCCCCAGTCCGATGGTTGCTGCACTATTCTTCATGTCTGCAATATCGGAGTGTGTTGTTCCACCAAGAGGGATCTTGTGAAGATCTCCGGTCATAGGTGCATCAAAGGTCTCTGAGATGTCAGGCAGAAGTATGAATGAATTATGTCCTACGATACTGGTGAAAAGGTGCTTCATTTCCCTGGTATCTTCCGGAGAGATATTCTCTGAAAGCACGACATTGAGCTTATTATTGAATATTTCCTTCTTGGAATCTTCCAGTGTAAAGGTCTTGACAATGGCCTCTACAGCCTTGATGTATCCACTGTTGTGGCTTTCTTCATAGCTGGGTGTTGGCACAGGGATGATTATCCTTTCATCGCCAATATTTTCTTCTTCCCTGAATTCACTGATTATACGGGAAATGTCATCTCCGATGGTTTCAGCGAGACATGTTGTTGAAACACCGATAACCTTTGGGTCGTAGCGTGATATTATGTTCTTAAGTGCCTTCTTCAGGTTCTCGCTTCCACCATAGACTGCCCCCTTCTCACTAAGTGAGCTTGAAGCTATGTCTACAGGTTCCCTGAAGTGGTGTGCAAGGTGCAGTCTCATATATGTACTGCAACCCTGGGACCCGTGTAGCAGGACCATTGAGTCTTCTATTCCCTTAAATGCCATCACGCTGCCGATAGGCTGGCACATTATACAGGGGTTGACCGTTGTATAGTTACGTTCGCTCATATCACAGACCCCTGTAATGTATTTATGTTAATGTCATGCATATTGCTTCTCTCCCCTACAACCTTCTTGGAGTCTGCTGTGTTTTGTTCAGCAGATTCGCTGGTGCCCTTTGTTTGCGTAGTTCCGGCTCCCAGCTTGCTTCTTACATATCCCCACACAGGACTGTTTATTGAAGTGTCAATTTCCCTTGCGAAGTTCAGGAACCCGTCATATCCTTCGAACTCAATGACTCTGTCATGATTGAAATCACAGAAAGAGACTCCAAGCTTATAAGCCAGGAATCTTTCCTTGACGCCTGCTACCATCAGGTCTGCCTTCTGATTAACAAGAAGGTCAGCAAGTTCCAGCGGGTTTGCATCATCTACAATGACAGTTCCGTCCTTTACCTGGTAACTTATCTGCTTGTAGTCATCCCGCTTTCCAGTCTGTGTACCTATTATAACGACTTCCATTCCAAGTTCCCGGAAGCCCTTTATGAGTGTAAGTGCCTTGGCAGCACCGCCCATGTAAATTGCTGCAGTCTTTCCCTGAACCCGGTTTCTGATTGCCTGAATCTCGGGCATTATTCTTGCTGTTTCCTTTTCAATGATCTCTTCAGCGATTCTCATCATTTCTTCAGAACCAAAGAACTCAGCTGTTGTTCTAAGTGCAATTGCAAGATCCTCTATTCCAAAATAACTCACCTTGGTGAAAGGAATTCCATACTTCTTCATCATCCACTTTGCAAGGTATGTCATGGAACCTGAGCATTGCACTAAATTCAACTGGGCCCCGTGTGACTTTGAGATGGTATCTACTGTTGCATCTCCTGTCATAGAAGTGATGACCTGTATTCCCATCTTTTCAAAGAGGGGCTTTACCAGCCATACATCTCCTGCTACATTGTAGTCGCCAAATATATTGATCCTGTATTCAGAGGTTATTTCAGGTTCCTTTGTCCCGATGATCTGCATAAGTGCATTGCATGCTGCCTTATATCCATCGGACTTTGTTCCCTTGAAGCCTTCTGACTTTACAGGTATAACTGGGATTCCTACTCTTTCGCTTGCATCCTTACATACAGCTTCGAGATCATCTCCGATGATACCGACAATACAGGTTGAATAGACAAAGATGACCGGAGGGTTGTATAACTCAACGATCTCATCTATGCTCTTTGAGAGTTTTTTCTCTCCGCCGAACACTACGTCAAGTTCCTTCATATCAGTTGAGAAACTGGTACGGAACGTTTCCTTGTCACTTGACAGGCTACCCCTGATATCCCAGGTGTAACTTGCACATCCGATTGGACCGTGTACGAGGTGTACTGCATCGGTCACAGGATTTAATGCCACGCGAGCACCTGAATACACACAGGCTCTCTGGCTCATTGAACCGGCGATGGATGTATTATCGCATGCTAGTTCGCTGCTCTTCTTTGCCTGCTTCAGTTCTATATATGGCTTTCTTTCATCCAGTGTGTCTACTACACTTGTAATGTCTGGCATGTTCTCACTCCCTAAATATGTAATGAGGTCGTTATTGAACGACCTCAAGTTCTTCTTCAGGAACCGTCTTGTCCTTAATGTCCAAGAATGTGTTTCCTATCCACTCGATCATGCGAGCTGCTCCTGCGTATCCCATGACAGGGAAGTGGTGCAGGTTTGCCCTGTCCATGATTGGGAAGCCGACTCTGATCAGCGGAATATCTTCAGCAAGTGCTATGTACTTTCCATAGGTGTTACCGATCAGCATGTCTACAGGCTCGTTCTTTATGATCTGGTGGAGTGTGAAAAGATCTGCTCCGGTTAGGATCTGTGAGTTAGGGTACAGTGGATGAACCATTTCTGAAACTCTTTCTTCGAAATCCTTGCTCACTGAACCAGAGAGGATCACAGTTGGTTCCATTCCCATTTCAAGCACCAGGCTTGTCAGACCTTCTATTATGTCGCAGTCACCGAAGATGGCTACCTTCTTTCCATAGAAGTGTGAGTGAGCATCTGTCATCATATCAACAACTCTTGCTCTTTCATGTTCCAGTTCCGGTGGGATTGGGACGTTTGCAAGCTCTGCTGCCTTCATGATGAATCTGTCAGTGAAACGAACACCTATTGGCACAGGTCCGATCTGTACTGGCATCTTGAACTTGTTATGGAATACATTTGCTGCTGCGCCTCCTGCCATATGACAGAGTGCAATGGTTCCCATTGAGTTTGCGCTGTCCTCAACATCTCCTATTGGTGTACCGCCCTTTGCAAAGAGTCCTCCATCTCCGGTAATTCCTACATCGAATACATCTGTCTGGTCAGGGAATACGATAGCTGGGATCTTCATGATGGAGAGTATCCTCTTCATCTCGCGTATGTCTCCAGGGTCCACAAAACCTGGGATCAGGTTAAGCTTACCATTCGGCTTTGTCTTTGTGGCAAAGGTTGTAACGAATGACTTTACCATATTGTCATAGCCTGTTACGTGGGAACCCACATAACTTGGAGTTGATGCAGCACAGAGCTTGATAGAAGGGTCAATGAGCTCTTCCATCTTTACGTCTTCAATGATCTGGTTTACATCATCACCAATTGTCTCTGAGAGGCATGTTGTGTGAATTGCAACAACTTCTGGTGTGTATACTGCCTCAATGTTGGCGAGTGACTTCTTAAGATTGGATGCACCACCAAAAACGGCGGTACCTTCATAGAAACTACTGGTAGTTCCTACGGTTTGTTCCCTGAAGTGTCTTGTAAGACACATTCTCAAATATGAGAGACACCCCTGTGATCCATGACTGTGGGGCATACAGTTGTGTATACCCATTGCAGCATATGATGCACCAATTGGCTGGCATATCTTGGCAGGATTGACCACCAATGCATCTCTCTTAACTTCTTCCTTTGGTGTATAATCTAACATTTTTCTTCCTCCCTTACTCTGCCTTCCATGGGGTCTTTATGAGCTTCCAGCTTGGGTTGTTCACTGCCATATCGACATCCCTTGCGAAGTTAAGTACACCTGTGAAACCGGTGTAACGCCCGCTGTAGTCGTAGGAGTGTATCTGCCTGGATGGAATTCCCATCTTCTGTGCCATGTACTTGTCCTTGATACCTGAACAGAACAGGTCTGGCTTGAGTTCCTTGATGAGGAATTCAGTTTCGTAGTGGTTGAGGTCATCTACAGCGATGGTACCATCCTTCATTTCCGGCATCATTCCTTCATAGGACATCAGGCCAAGCTTTTCCTTGAGTTCCTTCATGCGTTCTGGACTGATGGCAGGTTCAAATCCTTCTTCCATCTCGTAGTGAAGATCTTCAAGGATTCCGCTGGATGCCTTTTCCTTCAGACCGTCAAGGATCTGTCTTCCTTCGTAGTCATCACGGTGAGCAAACTGGTATCCCGCAACAAGAACCTTCATGCCAAGATCTTCAAAGAGATTCTGGTAGTGGTGTGATCTGGATCCACCGGAGTAGATGAATGCTGTCTTGCCCTTGAGTTTGTTCCTGTACTTCTCAAGTTCTGGCTGTATCTTTTCCATCTCTTCTTCGATTATTTCCTCGGTCTTCCTTGTGATCTCTGCATCATCGAAGAACTGAGCCATCTTTCTGAGTGACTTCTTTGTACCTTCAATTCCTACATAGTTGACCTTTAACCATGGTACTCCATACTTTTCTTCCATCATACGGTTAGTGTAGTTAACTGACCTGTGACAGAGGAGGATACTGAGCTTTGCCATGTGTGCCTTTGCAAGAGCGTGGTATGAACCGTCTCCTGTGAAACTTGAGACGATACGATATCCAATCTTCTCAAAGAGTGGCTTGATCTCCCAAAGGTCACCACCAATGTTGTATTCACCAAAGATGTTGATGTCGAATGGTGTTGGGTTTTCAAGTACCTCGGTACCTACCACATGTTCCATAAGAATGTTACTTGCAATATGGTGTCCTGCAGACTGACTTACACCTCTGTACCCTTCACAGCGAAGGGACATTATCTTTACACCATGTTCCCTCTCTGCTTCTGCAGCGACTGCTTCGATGTCATCACCGATAAGTCCTACTGGACATGTTGCATTGATGGATATTGCACCAGGCTTGAATATCCTGACAGCATCATCAATAGCTGCCTTGAGCTTCTTCTCACCACCGAATACAATGTCTGTTTCTCCCATGTCGGTTGAGAAACAGTATTGCAGATAGTTGTCACCGCCATCTTCTGCCTTACCCATGTTTCTCCTGGTTCCCCAGGTGTAATATCCGCAGCCAATTGGTCCGTGTGTGATGTGGACCATATCCTTGATTGGTCCCATTACCACACCCTTACCACCGGCATAGGCACAACCACGGTTTGTCATTATGCCTGGTATTGTCTTGGCATTAGCCTCGATATGATTTTCTTCGGAGCAGGAATCCTTGACAGTTAAGTGCTGTCTCCTGTCCTTTGCGACCTTATCAGGATAGATCTTCATCATCTCATCAATGATGTTTTGTGACTGTTCTACTTCAGAACTCATTCTTCATTCCTCCCTACAGTCATCTCTCCGGATTCTCCTGTTCTTACTCTGTAAGCTTCAGGTATGTCCGTTACGAATATCTTTCCATCTCCTGCATGGCCTGTCTGATTGATGTTGATTATCCTCTGTACTACCCTGTCTGCTGCCTTGTCATCAACTACGATTGTGAACAGACGCTTTGGAATGAATGGGATGCAGTTCTTTGATGATACTCCTTCCTGCTCAGGAAGTGGTGGGTCGAATTCATAGCACAATCCTCTCTGCTTGCCTCTTCCCATTACCTTTTCCACAGTGAAAGAAGGGTATCCACACTCTGAAAGTGCATCTAGGGTCTTGTGCACCTTGTTCATGCGAATAATTGCCGTTATTTCCTTCATTGAAAATCCCCTCCGGATTTAAAGTCCGCTTTCGCCAGTACGTATTGTGTATGCGTTTTCTACTGGGTTTACGAAGACCTTACCGTCTCCATACTTTCCTGTGTGAGCTGAAGTCTTGATGATTTCAAGGACTTTGTCCTTGTCTTCGTTTTCAACTACCAGCATGAGCATTGTCTTTGGAAGTTCATCGAACTGTACATCAGCTGTGTGTATACCTCTTTGCTTACCTCTACCAAATACATCGGTCTTGGTAAGGGATACAAAGCCGTCCTTTTCGAGTGCCTCTACAATATCAGTTACCTTGTTCGGTCTGACAATTGCACGAATCATTTGCATTGTTTTTCACCTCAGATTATATTTAGAGTTCAACAATTCCAAACTCTACCATCATTGTTTCCAAGTCTTCCATTTCCATTGGCTTTGGAACTACGAACAGGTCATTGTTCTCGATGTTGCTGGCAAGTGTAAGATATTCCTTTGCCTGATCACACTCAGGATCAAAGTCGATAACTACCTTTCTGTTGATTTCAGCACGCTGTACAATGTTGTCTCTTGGTACGAAGTGGATGAGCTTGCTTCCAAGTCTGTTTGCAAATGCTTCGAGGAGTTCGCGTTCTCCATCTACCTTTCTGCTGTTACAGATGATTCCACCAAGACGTGCACCGCCCTTTGCGTACTTCTGGATACCCTTGCAGATGTTGTTTGCTGCGTAGATTGCCATGAGTTCTCCACTGGCAACTATGTAAATCTCCTGTGCCTTTCCTTCACGGATTGGCATTGCAAAACCACCACATACTACGTCACCCAGTACGTCATAGAAAACGTAGTCCAGATCATCTTCGTATGCACCAAGGTTTTCCAACAGGTTAATTGATGTGATAATTCCTCTTCCTGCACAACCGACACCAGGTTCTGGTCCGCCGGATTCTACACACTTTATGCCTCCGAATCCTGGTTGAATGAGCTGGTCGAGTTCAACAGATTCATCGCCTTCACTTCTAAGTGTGTCAAGTACTGTCTTCTGGTTAAGACCTCCAAGGAGCATTCTTGTTGAGTCTGCCTTTGGGTCGCATCCTACTAACAGTATCTTTTTTCCCATAGTGGCGAGTGCTGCTGTCAAATTCTGTGTTGTTGTTGACTTGCCGATTCCGCCCTTTCCGTATATTGCTACTTGTCGCATGGTCTTTTCCTTCTGTACTTCTTTGATGTGTTTTTTTATTGGATTTGTTGTACAACTGTGTGTTTATTGGAGCTGCTTCAGTTGCATAGTACAACGGAATCCTATGTACTATGTAACCATATATAAAAGTATCTACTAATAGAGGATGTGATTTTCAGATTGCATGTGTTAAAAACGCCATGTGTGGGCTGCATGAGCTAACAGTATTACTATTATTCAAAAGATGTAATAATCTGTCCGCTTCCAGCCAAAAATGATATTTTTCATCCAAAACAGGTGAATGCTTATATACTCGAACTGGCAAACATTTCAAGTATTCAGTGTAATTTCTAGGTCAAGGCAAATTTTAGTTTCACATAATTTGATATGGCTAAAAAATGCTTGCTTTCTCCGACTTGGTCAGGGTCTTTGCAATAAATTATTAATTATATCTGGGCTTTCTTCAAGGTGAACCAGAAAATACTTCCCTTCCCTTCAGGATTATTGACCACACCTACACTTTCGTCATGCAGGTCCATAATTCTTTTTACAATAGCAAGACCGATTCCGTTTCCTTTTATGGTTTCTTTATGCAATCTGTTAAAACGGTCGAAAACGGCTGCTTTATCTTTGTCCGGGATGCCATCTCCCTGGTCTGCAATACTCACTTTCCATCTGTTACCAACATCATCTACTTTTATGGTGATTTTAGTGTTATCGGGGCTATATTTGATGGCGTTTGAAAGCAGGTTCGAAAAAACACCCTGTATCATAGGGTTAGCAAGCGCAGGATATGAAGCGTTTGGTGTCATATCAAGCTTGATCTCTTTATTCTTCAGATCATGTGAAAAATTATCACTGGTCTCTCTGAGTATGAATCCTATGTCCGTTCTTACAAATACCATTTCTTCCATGGATTCCAGTTTTGCAAGATGGGCTGCATCCTCAATGAGTTCAATAAGTTTCAAATTTGATTTTTTGATATTATCTATTATACGTTTCTGTTCATTAGTGGGATTCTTCTCTTCAAGTATCTCAGTAAATGACTTTATAAGTCCTGCAGGATTTAACAGGTCATGGCGTAGTACGTCAGTGAAAAGGTCTTTCAGGTCATTGGAATGCTTCAGCTGGTTTGCATATTCCATCAATTTGATCTCGTCTTTCCTTTTCTCTGTGATATCTTCTCCTGATATGAGAATGCTGGCTACCCTACCATTCTCGTCTCTAAGGACGCTGTCGTACCATCTGAACAGTCTTTCTTTCCTTGTGATGGTCATTATGGGGTATTCGTGATATTCCTGTCCATCGGGCTGTCCTTGCTGTAGAGGGTCATATTTGTTTTTCACATGTTCTGCATAACTTTCTGCAACAAAGAGATCCAGCCAGTTTCTGTTGATGATGTTGTCTCTGTTGTAACCAAGAATATCAGCGCCTTTCTTGTTGATATGGATAAGTTTGTAATTCTTATCAAGAACAGCTATCAGAACGCCTACATAGTCAAGATATTCGTATGCCTTGTTGCGATCCATAAGTAGTGTATCATGCTGTTCTTTGATACGCAAAAGGGATGTTATCTTTTTGTCCAGCTCAAATCTGTCTGCAGGTTTTTTTAGGAAGTCGTCAGCACCGACTTCGATTCCTTTCTGGTGGTCATCCCTGGATGTCAGGGCTGTGAGCATTATGATTGGTATAAAATCAAGTTTGTAATCGTGCTTGATGATCCTGCATACGTCAAACCCATCCATTCCCGGCATGATAACATCAAGGAGTATAAGGTCCGGCTCTTCTTTCTTCACGATCTGCAGTGCCTTCTCGCCTGTGGATGCTGTTATTACGTCATAGGTTTCAGTAAGGTATGACGTAAGAAGTGCTACGTTGATCTTCTCATCATCCACGATCAATATCTTTTGTTTACTACTCACGCCTATGCATATTATTATTCTAGTATATAGTATATTATGTTTTGAATTTATGTAATGGGTTGTAGATTCTTAGTCGTTGCTTCCGTTCCCATTTACAATTTCCATTATTTCTCATGATCTGGGAGATTGTCAAGGTCCGCAAAGCTTTTGTCCTTGAGTCAGGATGCAGATAAAAATAAGCAAATAACGCGAAAAGAAAACAACTTTAAAACAAGAAATCCAATGTAAAAATGTAGTTAGGGAAGAGCCCCGAAAAACTATGGAAGTGTGCTATATATTGTGACAACTGGACTTGCAGAATCCTGTGCAATAGGTATGTTGAATTCCCGGGGCTCACTGCGATGATTCTGTAATGTAGGTAAATACGTTTTTAAAAATAAAAAAAAAAAGAAGAAAGCACTTAAAGTGCTTCTCCGTCTGTTTCTCCTGTACGGATCCTGATGATCTTGCTTACAGGATAGATAAAGATCTTACCGTCACCGATTGAACCGGTTTCTGCGGTCTTCATGATGACCTCGACAACCTTGTCGACATCTTCATCATTGATCACTATTTCCATCTTTATCTTTGGCAGCAGATCGACACAATACTTGCGTCCTCTCCACTGCTGCATTACACCCTTCTGCTTACCACGGCCTTTTACGTCTGTCACAGTGATACTTTCATATCCTGCTGCATCCAGTGCGTCCTTGACTTCGTGGATCTTTGTTGGTCTTATAATTGCTTCTATCTTCATCATTTAAATCACTCCTTTGCAATAAGGAACTCTGGGTATGCACTGATACCGTGTTCAACGACGTCCAGTCCTGTGATCTCATGTTCTTCAGATACACGGAGTCCGATTACAGCATCGAGGATCTTGAAGATGATGAATGAGATACCAAATGCCCAGACTATACTGAGTATTACAGCGACTATCTGGATGAGAAGGAGCTGTACTCCACCACCGTAGAAGAGACCTGCTGTCTCTGCTGTGTATGCTGCACCTTCGAGTATTGTACCATTGGTTCCGAGTGCAAAGAGACCTACTGAAAGAAGTCCCCAGCTACCGGTATATCCGTGTACTGCGATTGCGCCTACAGGGTCATCCAACTTAAGTACGTTCTCATTGAACATTACACCTGCGTATACTACAATACCACCGATGACACCAATGATGATTGCTGCTGTGTTACTAACTGAACCACAAGGGGCTGTGATTGCTACAAGACCTGCAAGAAGTCCGTTTGCTGTAAGGGATGGGTCTGGCTTTCCTGTCTTCATCCAGGTGATGATCATAACCATGATTCCGCCAGCTGCACCAGCCAGGAATGTGTTTGCGATAACAAGGCTGACAAATGGGTCATTTCCATCAAGGGTACTACCACCGTTGAATCCTACCCAGCCGAATGCCAGTATAAGGGTACCGAGGAATGCGAGTGGAAGACTGTGACCAGGAATTGCCAATGCCTTTCCGTTCTTGAACTTTCCGATTCTTGGGCCTACAAGTAATACACCTGCAAGAGCTGAGTAACCACCAATTGAGTGTACTACACCAGATCCTGCAAAGTCGTGGTGTCCCACACCGATTGCATCAACGATAAATCCGCTTGTAAGAATTCCTGAGCCGCTCCATACCCAGTGTCCGTATACTGGATAGATGAGTGCTACCATAAGTACTGTGTAAATGAGATATGCCTTGAAGTCAGTCCTCTCAGCCATTGCACCGGAAACGATTGTTGCACCGGTTGCTGCGAAGACCATCTGGAACCACCAGCTGTTCCATACTGCATTGTCAGCTCCTACAAGGAAGAACTGGTCAATACCAATAAGTCCTGCAAAGTCAGCACCATACATGATTCCCCAGCCTACTGCCCAGTATACAACTACACCAAGACAGATGGTCATGAAGTTCTTCATGAGAATGTTGGCTGTGTTCTTTGTTCTTGTCAGACCGATCTCCACAAGTGAGAAACCTGCATGCATAAGGAACACTATTGCACCTGCAATGATCAGCCACAAGACTGTAAGTGCAGTTTCAAGGTTTGCTATTGATTCGCTGTTCTCTTCAACCGTTCCAGCAGATGCCGGAACTATAAATAACATAAAAATGACGCTCATCAGCAGTAAAGCCTGCCAGATCATCTTTGAATTGAGTTTCTGTGATATTCCATACATGAGTAACACCTTTGTTTTGTCTTATTAGGAAGACGGATGCTATGTGTAGACTTCATATTATTTAAACAATGTGGTTTATCTCTATCACTTTCTGCATATGATATACGCTACTCACTATTTCTATACACAGTTGTTCGCATTTAGGGCCAAAACCAGGCATAAAAACAGCAAATCATACACATTAGATATTTTTCTATCTAAGTAATATAAAAAGAGTTCTCATTTTCCCTTCTTCTCCCCTGGTCACCACCAATATTCCGGGGCAGGATTTTAATAGGAAGCTGTATATAAAAAAAAGTTTGACAATTTAGGAATAGTTTATATATGTAAGATTATCCTATTTATTAGAAGTAAATTTTAACATTTAAGAGGTATCATATTTTTACTGGCCTATATTTTCAAAATAGGCTGCTATCTGCAGTAAAAATGAATACAAAAACCTTCTCAAAAAGAAATATAATATAAAAATAAGAATGATGTGTGTGTGCTTGCAGAACCTTAACAGTTCTTCAAAGCTTCTTCATCTTGCTGTATTCCATAACTGCTGATACTGGATGTGTGTCAACATTGATCCCGGCTTCTTCAACAGCAGCAACAGAATTGATTCCAACCATTACAGGGATGCCAATCTTTCCTCTTTCTATTGGCGCATAAAGAACATCTTCTCCAGGGTCTCCTACTGTAATATGCCCGGTGATGTCCTCTTTCTTTGCCATTTCCATAATCTCCGTTGCTCTCTGGGCTGCAGATGCAGGTATCTGGCGGACGTTTGCAAGCATTTTACCGTTACCTGTGTCAATTGCTTCAAGGATGGATGTTGCTTTACGCCTGAGGAATATCTTAATGGGGTCAATGGATGTCCCGCTGTATGAAATGAGGTCCAGAAAACCAGTGGGGCTGTAGTCTTCCATTTGCATCAGACCACCGTATATAGGAACTACCGGAACTCCGTTATTCAAAAGCAAACCATCAAAAGTGATACTGCACACGGTTGCAAGGGCAACTTTTCCATCAGGCACATAAATATCAAGGTCCGTATCTTCCTCGATTATTCCTACTCTGGGGCTGATAGTTGCACCATGTTCCATGGCGTATCTGATGATGTCTGTGGCATTATCATAATCATTTTTGTCGATATTCGTTATATTGACGATAACATTGCCTTTACCGGTTTCGAGATTGTAGTTTGCCCTGTACATCAACTCTTCTATTTTGGTAATGACAAAACCAAACCTGTCACTTATAAGTGCATCATTGAGTTCTTTCTTGCCACGTTCAGTTATAGTGCGCCCGATGTATCCATGTTTCTTTGTAAAGCCTCTTTCATCAAGTATGCGTAAATGGTATCTAACGGCCCTTTCTCCGATTGCATAGCCGCGGTTGTGCAGCTCATCAGCTATAAGGCGTGCACCTACTGGCTTGTCACTTTCATTGATAATGCGCATAATTTCGACAAGCTTTCTCTCAACGTTTGGATCAGTCATTTTTTCACTCGAAGATGGTTGTCGATGACTATTGTCTACGGCGTACTAGTTATATTCTATGTCTATTTAAGATATACTGTTCAACCTATATCCTTCCTGTTCGGAGAATATATACTACCAACCACATTCCCAAAAATCCTGCCATTAGAAATCCAATGACTCCAAGTAACGGTACTCCCCATATGTGAGGTTCCATTCCAGTTTGTATTATCAGGGTGGATCCTACGATTATGGCTGAAATTATAAGACTGAAGGCAAGACGGTTACTTGCTGCATCTATTTCAGCAACGACCCTGTCAAAACCCTGTGGCTCAAACTGCAGTTTTAGATAACCCCTTTCAGCAATGTCCAGTATATGTGATATCTTCATAGGTGCCCGGTGAAGGACACGGGACCAGTTGCTAAAATCCCTGTATGCAGTGCTTGCGATATTTGTGAGGCGAATACGGTCTTTTATTGCTTTCTTTGCAAAGGGTTCCGCTACGACTGCCAGGTTTATTTGCGGGTCCATGATACTGCTGAATCCTTCTATGGTCATAACACCCTTTGATAAAAGTGCAACATTGGCAGGAACTCTGATCTGATATTTCCTCAGGAGGCCAATCATTTCTTCCAGTATCAGTGCAGTGTTAAGCTGGTTAGCAGTTCTTCCATAGTACTTGTATAAGAGGTGGTCAATATCGATCTTAAGGGATGCTATATCCACTTCATCTCCGATGGATCCGAGGTCCCTTAAAAGTTCAATATACAGGACAGTGTCACCTCTGGTGATGGCGACAAGTTCGTCAATGAGCAGATTGCGCATATCCGCGGACAGGAATCCTGCCATTCCAAAGTCCAGAAGTGCTATCCTTCCGTCCTTCATTATGAATACATTCCCCGGATGCAGGTCTGCATGGAAGAAGCCGTCATCATACATCTGCTTCATGAAAGATTTCAGCACATCGACAGCAATTTCTTTCCTGTCCACTTTCATTCTGTCAAGTTCCTCAAAAGAACTGCTTTTGACGCCGTCAATGTACTCAAGGGTCAGTACTTTCATACTGGAATAATCCCAGTAGACCTTCGGGATGTATATGCGTGGATGTTCTCTGAAATTGTGGGCAAAGTGCTCGGCATTCCTGCCTTCTTGGGTGTAATCAAGTTCTGCACGGATGGATCGTTCAAATTCCTCTACAATTTCCATCGGCCGATATAATTTTGCTTCAGGCAGATGTTCTTCTGTAAAAGATGCAATACTGTATATTATGTCGAGGTCTGCTTCTATTATCTTCTTGATCCCTGGTCTCTGGACCTTAACGACCACTTCCTCGCCGCTCTTTAATTTTGCACGGTGAACCTGACCGATCGAAGCTGCAGCAATAGGTGTTTCTTCAAAAAGATCAAAAAGATCATCTACGCCCGAACCCAGTTCTTCCTTGATGAGTTTTTCAACTTCTTCTATTCCAAAAGGCTGTATCTCATCCTGAAGCTTGGTAAATTCATTTGCGTATTCAGGGGGTATCAGATCCTGTCGCATGCTGAGTATCTGGCCAAGTTTTATGTATGTAGGTCCAAGTTCTTCCAGCATCAACCTGACTTTCGTTGGCCCGGAATATGTATCCTTCAAGACCTTTTCCTGTTTTATTATTCTTGATCTTAAAGGCCGAATGTTACCTATTCCCATCCTGTCAACAAGATGTCCGAATTCATATTTTACAAGTGCATCAACGATCTTCCCGTATCGTTTGATCATTGAATATCGATGGAGTTTCCGGGGTCTCATTATCGTTCCTGTACTTTGATTCTTTTATTTGGATGTAGTATTATTTATGACAGGATTTATTATTAAATTATCGTTGATACCTTTATTTCAAAATTTAGAGGAACAGTTATATAATTTCATACTCCAAATTGTTCATGGTCAGGAAATATCTGGCTAATTGTTCGAAATAGGTAACAAGGAGTGAGGAAGAATGCTATTTTTTGATATAAGTTCATGGGATCCCCATGATAGTGAAAAGGTAATTGAACACTTTAAGAATTTAAGGCCACCTGCAGGTATTAATGTAATCAACCAGTGGGTAGATCTCAATGGGGGCAGGTATTTCATTCTCTATGAGGCAGAAAGCTCAGAAGCGTATGCAGAATTCAATATTCCCTGGTCTGATGTCTGTGTTATAGACAGTGTACCTGTTATGGAATCCACTGATTTCATAAAACTTATGATCGCAAAGGGATTGTGATTCCCTTTCTTCCATTTTTTGTCTTTAATTAGCAGGCATCAACGTGATTATTTTTTCACTGTTTCCTATCTTCACAGTGAATTCTCCATCCGGTAACGCACTGGTATCATATTTGTGATAAAAGTTACCTTGTTCATCTGCCTTGATGGTCTGAGTGGCTACAAAATCGATCATTACTTCCTTTTCACCTTCAAGCGCATTTCCTTCAATCACGATCTCATAGTTCCCGGCTGGGACATTCTTTTCGAAGAATTCAGCGATTCCTTCCTCAGCATCAAAGCTACGCTTAAAATCCACGAACATATGAACAATAAAATTCAGATCATCAACCTTTTGTGATCTTACCTGAAAACTGTTACTTCCACCAGGTATCCTGATATTTTTGAATACGTATCTATATTCATTGTCAATGACCGGGGTATATATTGTGAATGAAACTGCCATTCCTATAGTTTCCCTGGGATTTGTTTTTCCCTCTATGTCCAGTATATCGCCTGTGCAGGGCGAGGAGGGATGAATGCTCCATTCATCCAATGGTGCATCCGGATTCTCTTCTGTCTGTTCATAGATCAAAGAATAAAGCATCTTTGAAAAAAGCAGGAAGAGGTTTTCGCTTTTGCTGAAGTTTACTCCTCCGCTTTAGGGTTAAACATCCTTCTCTTCTTTATCGGAGCCTGTGAGTTTGTCAAGTTTCTCATCAAGCTTTTTAATGATCTCTTTGAGTTCGCGGACTTCCTCTTTTGTTGCGATGTCAGCTTTGTTGATGGTTTCCTGGACCTTGGATGATATCTTTTTCTCGATGTCTTCCTTCTGTTTCTTTTGTTCATCAACTACTTCGCGAACGAATTTCTTGCCTTCTTCCTTCTTGATCTCTCCGTTCTCGATAAGATCATCGGCAATGTCCTGTATCTTCTCCTCTGTTAATGCCCACAAACCGATTCCAAAAAGACCAACCTTTTTCATGATTTCTGTGATGTCTGAAACGTCTTTCATTTTAAACCTCCAATGATTAATTATCCTGTGTAAGAATAAATATCTTATTCTGGGATGTAGCAGGTTTGGCGCCGAATCAAGTTTGGATGTAAAATCACAAATGCCCTACTAAGCAAACATAATTAAAAGAAAAAAAGAGAATTGGAAAAGAAATAACAATCAGTTATCGACCAATTCACTGATGTCGTGGTCAAGATACTTCGCATGACTCATCTCTACAAGTTTGCCGCATACCTGATCAGGCTTTCCGTCCATGATTATCTTTGCGTTATCAATAAGAATGGCTCTGTGCGCAGCTTCCCTTACAAAGTCCATGTGATGGCTTACAAATATAATGCTTGTGCCAAATGTCTGATTTATCCTCTTCAGGGAGTTTGTGACATCTCTGAGGGTAACCGGGTCAAGGTCGCCGAACGGTTCGTCAAGGATCAGTATTTCCGGACGTGATACAAGTGCCAGTGCGATGTATGCCCTTACATGTTCTCCGCCGCTTATCTGGTAAGGGGTTTTGTCAAGTATTGAAAGGGGGAGGTCAAGAGCCTCAAATACCTCTACGGCATGTTCGTCAACATTCTCTCTTGTGATAAGGGGGAATAGCTTGGAATAGATGTCGATGGACAGGTTCAGTTCCTTGAGTGCCTTGTCCTTCTCGTCCTCGTTAACTTCCGTTATTTTGTAAAGCGTATCAAGCGCTTCATCTGATATGCCAAGCTCTATGGCCTTTTTTCGGGCATAATCCAGTGACCTTTCGCCTTTGAGACGCAGTTTGAATGCCATTTGATCTCTGATTGTGGAATGGGGTGAAAGCGTGAACTCCTGATGCATGATGCTCATCTTCCTGCGAAGATCCATGCGCTGCAGGGTAAATTCGATGATATTCATCCAGTTTCCATCATGCAGATAACTGATATCTCCTTCTTTTGGAGCCCTGAGTCCTGCTATCATCTTCAGAAGCGTTGTCTTTCCTGCACCTGAAGGTCCTATAAATGCAGTTATTTCTCCCTTGTTAATCTCAAGTGATATATCTTCAAACTTTAACACTTCACCCACTCTCAAAAGGACAAAACGATTTGAAAGTCCTGTTACTTTTATAATTGGGCGACCGTCTGCTTTGTCGGTGAGTGGGACCTGTTCTTCGATATCCTTCAGGAAATGTTTCAGTACCTTTTCAGCTTCGCCAATCTCAATGATCTTGCCCTCTTCCAGGTATGCGACCCTGTCTGCAAGGTAGAGGTGGACTTCAGGAAGATGTGAAACGACGATAATAGGAATGTTAAGTTCTGTCTTTATGTTCTTTATGAGATCAAGCATGTCCTGTTTTGTGTCGGGACCAGTCATGGTAACAGGTTCATCCAGAAGTAAAAGTCGTGGTTTAGCCGCAAGCTGGCGTGCAAGTATAAGTCTTTGTTTCTCCCCGCCGCTCAACAGGTTTGCAGAATGTCTTGCCTTGTGTTCAAGTCCTACAAGGCGCATGTAGTACATGGCCTCTTCGTATAGTTCGTCATAGTTGAGGTCATCATCAGGTTCTGGCAATCCTTCATGTCCTTCTATCTGGAAATTCAACTTGCGGATTATATTCTCGATCGCGGGTCCGTTCCATAGGCCAAAATTGCGCTGAAGGTGTATTGCGCTTGTGCATGCAAGGAATTTCTGTTTGTCTTTTCCTGCATTTGGTTCGATCTTTTCCCCGTCAAGTTCGAAAAAACCTGAATCAAAATCCTCAATTCCTCTGAGAATCTTTAAAATCGTGGTTTTGCCGCTTCCACTTTTTCCGGTAATTCCAAGAATCTCTCCGTCTGCAACATTGAAACTGATATTATCCAGAATTCTTCTCTTCTCGTTATTGAATTCATACTCTTTTACGATATTGCATACTTCAAGCATCGCCAAACCTCCATGAATGGTCCTGGACTGAAGAAAATATAATAAAAAGAAAAGTCCTTTAATTACTTCTTTATAGCTGAAACAAGTTCTTCTATTTTTGCAGTAACATTTGAACTCTCTTCAAGGATAGTTCCTGTTACTATCATGTCGGCTCCTGCGAGGGCGCATAACTTTGCAGTTTCACCGTCTCGTATTCCGCCACCAACAATTAATTTGTTGTCTCCAAGGACATGCTTTACAGCACCTATCATCTCCGGGGTCACAGGTGCATCAGCACCAGAGCCTGCTTCAAGATATGTGTAGTGCATGCCAAGGTATTTCCCTGCAAGTGCATAGGCAACTGCTAGCTCCGGCTTTCGTTTTGGTATGAGCCTGGCATCGCCGACCCAACCAACGGTTCCTCCGGGCTCTACTATTAAGTAAGCCATGGAGATGGGTTCAATACCACTCTTGTAAACAAGTGGTGCTCCCATTGCCTGATTGGTGGTGACAAAATTGATGTCACGGGAATTCAGCAGGCTCATGAAGAATATAGCATCAGCATACCTGCTGACACCTGCTGCGTTGCCCGGGAACAGAATCGTAGGTTTGTCCGTCTTCTCTTTTATTTTAAGGAGTGTCTGATCCAGTACCACTCCTCCGGCTCCTGTGGAACCACCGACCATGATGGCATCTGTTCCCCCAAGACTTGCAGCATATGCTATTTCTGCAGCCTCATCAGGAGTCTGGGATGCCGGGTCGATAAGTGTCAAGTGAACTGTACCTTCGCGTTCTGCGATCTTATTGAGGTACTCTTCCACTTGCATAAAAAAGATCAGCCACCCTTTGCTTCCTTGGATTTCATACGCAGGGCTTTGCCACCGCATTTCCTGCATCTTGTTGCACGTACTGCATTGCGGGCATTGCAGTCCATACAAATCTTCTTAATCAATATTCTATTTTCAGCTTCTGGAAATCTTGCCATTATTTTCACCTAAATGATTATGATCTATAAATAGGATAATAGGCTGCATACATGATGCTCAAAACATATAATTGTTTTGGCAAAACCATGCTTCGTTTCGCATCCTATTTGGTTAACCCTTTCACTATCTCCTATGCTATAAATATTCATGCTAATTCTTCTTTCCACAGGACAAACTATTTAATAGTATCATTATTAATAATGATTGATTACTATGGCAAATGATGATTCGGAGAAAAGAAGGCAGGAATGGTACGATAGGATGAAGAAAGAGGGTAAGCTCAATAGGAGTCCTAAAGAGGAACATGACGCAAAACTGAAGACCCTGCAAAATCCTGTCAGAAGGAACATCATCAAAAGCCTGAATGAGGAGAAGATGACATTCGATGAACTAAAGGCTGAGTTCAACCTTGAGAACATGTCACTGAAACTACACCTTGGAATGCTCGAGGATACCCTGTACGTTGAAAAAGAGGATAATGACACCTATGTCATCACACCACGTGGCGAGGACTACCTTGAGAGCATCGAACCAAAGGACGAAAAACTGGACGACCTGAAGAAGAGGCGGGACGAATGGTATGAGAAAGCAAAGAAAGAAGGCAAGCTCAAGGAAAATCCCACAGAAGACCACAGGGCTGGTTTGAAAGCCATGCAGAACCCTGTCCGCAGGCACATTGTTGAAAGCCTGGGTGAAGGCAAAATGACTTTTGATGAGGTTAAGGCCAAGTTCGATCTCAATGATGTACAGGCCAGGCTGAATCTTGATATGCTTGTGGATACTCTGTATATCGAAAAAGAAGATGACACGACTTACGTTATCACAGTGCGCGGCGAGGCATTCCTTGAGAATGTTGATGCAAAGCACCTTTAAATCTAATAATGAGCCACTCAACAGTGGATTTTAGTCAAAGATCTGTAAAAAAGGTGGCAAATGGGGTTATAGCCCCATTTAGTTTTAAAATTTATTCATTTAGTTTATCAATAAGCTTTTCTCTGGCTTCACGGGCATCAGCGCGTCCCTTTGTCTTCTGCATTACCTTGCCCACAAGGAAGTTCATTGACTTCTCCTTGCCTGCATGGAAATCTGCAACAGCTTCAGGGTTCTCGGCAATTGCTTCCTCTACTGCTTTTGCCACAATGTCATCTTCTACCTTGAGAAGTCCTTTTTCCTTGACGATATCCTGAGGTTTTCCTCCGTTGTCAAGGATGGTGCGTATGATCTCTACGCCACTGTTCTCGGTAATCTTCTCCTCGGTTACAAGTGTGATGATCTCTGCGATGTCATCCACGGTGAAAGCCTCGACATTCAGATCACGGTAGTTGAGCTCGCCCTTGAGGATATCTGCAACCCATACCGCGGCTGCTTTAGGGTCCACTTTAGCTGCCACATCTTCGTAGAAGTTGGCCACCTTAATCTCAGTCGTGAGTGCCCTTGCGTGCATGTCGATGATTTCGTATTCTTTGACAAAACGTGCTCTCTTTGCATCAGGAAGTTCCGGCAATGTTTTGAGTACTTCCGGCACTCTGTCTGCCACTCTCAGCGGTACGAGGTCAGGTTCAGGGAAGTAACGATAGTCATTCTCTGTCTCCTTGGTACGCATGGAGAGTGTCACACCTCTGGCCTCATCGAAGTGCCTGGTTTCAAGAGTGATCTCGCCGCCACGTCTGATGTGGTTCTTCTGCCTCATTATTTCATAAAGGAGTGCTCTCTCAGCTCCTTTAAAGGATGAGATGTTCTTTACCTCAACACGCTCTCCCATAAACACGGAAACATTGGCATCCACCCTCATGGCTCCCTCAAGGTCACCGTCGAAAACATCAAGATAGTCAAGTATACTCCTGAGCTTGTCCAGATAGCGTCTTGCCTCTTTTGGGCTTCTCATGTCCGGTTCACTGACGATCTCAATAAGCGTCATTCCTGAACGGTTGTAGTTGATGAGCGTACCCTTGGACTTGTCGATGCTTCCCATGTGCTGAAGCCTTCCAGGGTCCTCTTCCATATGAGCACGTGTAATTCCGATGACACGTTCCCCGTCCTCGCCCTCAATGACTATCTTTCCTTCGCCTGCGATCGGGTAATCATACTGGGTGGTCTGGAAACCCTTTGGAAGGTCAGGGTAGTAGTAATTCTTCCTGTGGAACTGGGTCTGTTCGACGATACTGCAGTTCAGTGCGAGTCCTATCTTCATGGCATACTCAACAGCCTTCTCGTTGATGACTGGCAGTGAGCCAGGAAGTCCAAGACATACAGGACATACATGGGTGTTAGGTTCGGAGTCGTGGTAGTTTGTGGAACAGCCGCAGAACAACTTTGTATTGAGCTTGTTCAGCTGGACGTGAACCTCAAGTCCTATCCTTACTCCGTCAGGGTTCTCGTATACCATTTATGCCACCTCCGGGGGTCTTCTGCTGTGGTGATCGGTATTCTGTTCGAAACTGTAAGCCGCTTTGATGATTGTATTCTCATCGAATTGCTTGCCTATTATCTGCAGTCCAACAGGCATATCGCCTGCGAATCCACATGGTACTGAGATGGATGGCACACCTGCAAGGTTCATCGGTACTGTGTTGACATCTGATAGGTAGAGTGAAAGCGGGTCCTCTATCTTCTCACCTATCTTGAATGCGGGTGCCGGCATGGTTGGTGCCATAAGTACATCAACGTTAGCAAGAGCCTTATCAAAGTCCTGCTTTACAAGGGTCCTGACCTTGAGTGCTTTAAGATAATACTTATCATGGTATCCTGCTGAAAGTGCGTAGGTTCCAAGCAGTATCCTGCGCTTGACTTCGGTTCCAAATCCTTCTGCACGTGTCTTTGATGCCATTACATGCCAGTTCTCGCCATCTGCACGGAGTCCGTATCTGGTTCCGTCAAAACGGGCAAGATTGGATGAAGCTTCGCTCATGGCTATTATATAATATGATGCAAGTGCATATTTTGTGTGTGGCATGGATACTTTCTCGTAAGTAGCTCCCATATCCTCGAATTTGCCGATGGCATCCCATACAGATTTCTCGACATCCTTGTCTATACCTTCTCCAAAGTACTCATCAGGCACACCGATTTTCATTCCCTTTACATCATCCTTCAGGGCATCGCTGTATGTGTTCTCCCTGTTGATGGATGTGCTGTCCCTGCTGTCGTATCCTGCGACAACGTCCATGATGGTTGCGATGTCTGCAACGTTGGTTGCCAGAGGACCGATCTGCTCCAGTGAGTTTGCATAGGAGATGAGTCCGTATCTTGAGATGCAGCCGTAGGTTGGTTTTAGTCCCACCACACCACAGAATGCTGCCGGACACCTGACCGACCCACCTGTGTCTGAACCAAGAGAAATAGGTGCCTCACCTGCTGCAACAACAGCGGCGCTTCCACCTGAAGAACCTCCGGGCACTCTTTCAAGGTCCCATGGGTTGAATGTTGGTCCGTAGCAACTTGATTCGGTGGATGTTCCCATGGCGAACTCATCCATGTTGGTCTTTCCGAGAATTACTGCGCCTGCTTCTTTCAACCTTTCGATGACGTGTGCATCGTATGGTGGCACATATCCCTGCAATATCTTTGATGAGCAGGTTGTGGAAAGTCCTTTTGTGGATATGTTCTCCTTGATGGCGATGGGGATGCCTGCAAGAGGTCCTTCATGGCCGTTTGAGTCAATCTCGCGGGCTACATTAATTGCTTCTTCCCATACGGTTGTGAATCCGTTTATCTTGCTCTTGCCGATGGTCTCTATATATGCTGCTGTGACCTCTTCGGCTGATGAGTCTGCAATCTTTTGTTTTATGTCTGAAATGTTTGTCCATGCTGCCATTGACACACCTCACATGATCCTTGGGGCTTTGAAATTGCCTTCCTGTTTGTTCTCGGTGTTTGCAAGCACATCATCCTGTGGCATGGATGGCTTAACAATATCTTCCCTGAATACGTTCATAATGTCTGCAACATGGTATGTAGGTGGCACATTTTCGGTATCAACCTCGTCGAGCTGTCCGAAATAGTCCAGCACGGAGTTGAGCTTCTGCGCATAAGCATCGGATTCCTTCTCATCGATCTCGATACGTGCGAGCCAGCCTACGTGTTCTACCTCTTCTTTAGTGATCATCGTAAGTTCCTCGAATTTGAAATGGAATAATATGTCTAGATATTTAAGTGTTAGAAAAGCAAACGATTATATTAAAAATGTTGGTTAAAGACTTTATCAATACTCTGGTAAGATAGTATAATATTCTCTCAAATATGGTACAGCAACATATTTATCCTGAAATGCTGACATTCGATCCATGTCTCATCCTGTTCCCATTTACTCAACTCTTGCTGATTGGATACAACAAGCAGCGATTCCTTTTTCCCTCGATTCATCTGAAACATTCAGTGCAGCTGTGGACAGGCTGATCGCTTCACTTGACGATTCTGTGGAATTACTTGGTTTTGGTGAAGCGCTTCATGGTGGCGAGGAAATTCTTATGCTCCGTAACCAGCTTTTCAAGTATCTGGTGAAGAAGTATGGGTACAGTGCCATTGCAATCGAGAGTAGCTTTCCAAGGGCACACATAGTTAATGAGTATGTGGCCGGCCGTGGCCCTGCATCTTATGAAGATATACAGGAAGCCGGATTCAGTCATGGTTTCGGCAGACTTGAGGCCAACCGCGAACTGGTGAAGTGGATGCGGGAATACAATGCAGATCCTTCCCACCAGATTAAAATACGGTTCTATGGATTCGACAGTCCCAGTGAAATGATGTACGCTGACAGCCCAAGACATCTTTTACATTTTGTACTGGATTACCTCACCTCAGTCGATAGTGCCAGTGGCAGATATCATCATGAACAAATAGATCCGCTTCTCGGCAATGATGCAGAGTGGGAGAACCCTGCTGCAGCGATGGACCCGACGAGATCGGTAGGTCTATCTTCAAATGCCAATGCGCTCAGGATCGAGACAGAGGACCTCATCTCGGAAATAAACGAACGCCGTCCTGAATTAGTGGATAAAACCAGTGATGATCAATATCTTAAAGCTGTACAATACGCTACGGTAGCCCGGCAATTGCTGAACTATCACGCTGTATCAGCCCGAAATTCAGATGACCGGCTGGTAAGGCTTCTCGGCATCAGGGATGCGATGATGGCGGACAATCTGACTTACATCGTATCGAGAGAGCGCAGCCGGGGGAAAGTACTGGCTTTTGCTCACAACAGCCATCTAAAACGCGGAAAAACCCACATGCAACTGGGGCCCTATGCATTAAAATGGTGGCCTGCGGGGTCACACCTTTATGAGATGTTCGGTCCACGTTATGCCATCATTAGTTCTGGAGTGGGTGTTTCTGAGGAAAATGGTATTGGCCTGCCTCAATCTGGAACTCTCGAAGCATTGCTGACCGGTTTGCCGGAGCCCGCATTATTCATTCCAACTCATAAAGGACAGGGGCTTCCAGCCTCGGAAATCGCAGCTCTTCCGACTCGCTTGGGTAGTATAAAGAACCCAACCTATTTTCCCTTTACATCTGAAGACTTCACAGATTTCGACTGGCTGGTTATCCTGGACTCCACGACATACGGCCGTGGTGGTCCTCAGTTACAATAGTGTGCTTCAGGCTGCTTTAAGAATGTTTGAACATTCCTTTTTACCTCGGCACGTAAAACATGATGAATACTCCTATAAGAGCTATCAGTGCACCAATTATCTCATATCTGTCCGGTTCTGTTTTATCCACGTATTTTCCCCAGATAATTGAGGATACTATGAATATTCCTCCGTAAGCAGCATACACCCTTCCGAAGTGGGCCGGCTGGAATGTGGGGATGATCCCGTAGACTGCAAGCACAAGCCCTCCAAGCAGGCCAATCCATATTCCTTTCTTTTTCCTCAGCCATAACCATACCAGATATCCTCCCCCAATCTCAAAGAGGGCTGCAAGGAAGAACAGTCCGAGGGATACGAATGTAAAAGAAACCAATCCTTCGTTCATTATTCTTCACCTTCCCTTGGCCAGTAGTAAATGATTCCTACGCCAACAAGGATCACAATACAGCCTATGATGTCATAGGTGTCCGGTGGTATCCTGTCAAACACCCATCCCCATAGCAGTGACATTACCACAAATATGCCCCCGTAGGTGGCGTATATCCTGTGGAAATGCGAGGGCTGAAAGGTCGGTATGATTCCATAAAGGAACAGGGTGATTGCCCCGAGAAGTGCAAAGCTCATACCTTTATTCTCTCGTATCCATAGCCAGATCAGATAGCCTCCCCCTATCTCAAAAATACCTGCAAGGATAAACAGGAGAATAGTATAGATAATGCATCTTTTTTTGGAGATGCATTTGGAGTCGAGTCCGGTCATGATACTTACTTCTCACAGTTTACTTAATAAAACGTTTGTTTCAGGATATATTGTTACTTGGTATACCAGATATTCAAATAGTTTTCAGGTTAATTATAAAGGGCAAAGGGCAAGTAGCTAAACTATCACGGAGTCTGTCTAATGGAAAGCCAATCATGTTCATGGTCAAAAATAGAGGGAAAGAACATCCCGACAACCGTTGAGCTTGACCCGATCATCTACAAATACACATTTTCAGGCTGCCGTATTCTTGATATCGGCTGTGCCAATGGAAAAGTAAGTATACCTCTGGCATTGCATGGCTATTCGGTGGCCGGTGTTGACATCAACACCGAGGTTCTGAGCATGGCAAAATCCTCCTGTAAGTCGCAGAACTGCCTGCAAATTCCATTATTCGCTAAGGGCAATGCCACAATTCTCCCCTTCGCAGATGCAACCTTCGATGTTGCAGTAATGCAGGCTTTCCTGACCACAGTAATCTCAAAAGAGAATCGTGCCCGAATCATCCGTGAAGCCTGCAGGGTGCTGAAACCACAAGGCCATCTCTACATCGCTGATTTCGGGCAGACATGGCACTCGAAGATATATCGTGAACGGTACATCAATGACCTCGCGGTTACAAAAGAGGAGGGTTCATTCCTTGCCTATGACCAGAAGACCGGGGAACTTGCTTATGTTGCTCATCACTTTACTGAGAAGGAACTTGTCTTTTTGTTGATCGAGAACGGGTTTGAGGTTGAGTATTTTAAGAACGATGAGTTTGTGACAAGGACTGGGAATCAGGTTAATGGTTTTGTGGTTGTGGGAAGAAAGGAATAGATCAAAACTCAAATTCTAAAAGATTTTAGTCATCGATCTGGGAAAATAAGTGAATCCTGCAATCATCTTGCAGGATATTCTCATTTATGCAAATGGATGTGCTGCACTGTCCTTTTTAGCAAGTGCATCATCTACGGTAGGAGTTCCTTCAACAGCACGCTTGATTGCAACTTTTGTTGCTTCGTAGTTGAACTCATAGATCTTGTCCTTGTCTTTTGCATCCCATTCAATGAAAACTGAAACAATGAGGAGGAGGTCTTCAGCTTCTTCTTTTGGAATAATCCCTTCTTCCACACTGTCCATCACAGCTTTTGCAATGGATGCCTGTGCAGGTCCGAACATCAGGGCTGCCTGGGATACATTCTTGATGGTCACCTTGTTCACGAGTAATGTTGCAGGTTTTGGTGCAACATTTGGTTCAAGTACAGCAAGCAAAGGAGAGTGTCCCTGTCTTGGCATTGCAAGAGAATTCATAAATGCAGTTTCAACAGCACTTCCTTTTCTTCCTATCACAAGGTCTATATGAGCAACTTCCGGTCCTTCTCCCACTAAAGCTTCGCCTACAAGACTGTTTACTATTTTTGTCATATTATCATCTCAATCAGGATTTTGCAGAAACGCCTTGTATGATTTTAAAGCATTTTCAGGCATTCCTGCCGTTCCTTATTTTCATTACGGTAGTTACCGGGAGAACATGTAAATACTTATTCTAACCATTTGGTAACCTGGTGAGAAATCATGGGAAACCTGGAACACAGTCCTATAGACAGTGCAATAAAAATAATAAGCAAGAAATGGACGCTCAACATCATCAGGGATATGTTCTGTGGAAAAAAACAATTTAATGAATTTCTAAAATGCAACCCAAAGCTTAGCAGCAAGGTACTGTCCGGAAAATTGCGTCAACTGGAGCAGGACGGGTTAATAGAAAAGGTCATTGTATCCAAGACTCCAGTATCTATAGAATATCACCTGACCAGTAAAGGCAGGAATCTGAACAAAGTGCTTTATGAGCTTTCAGGATTTGCCTATAAGGAATGTGCTGATGATTCCACTCCAGCATGTACAGAACACAGCTATGGGCTGACTAAAGAACTATTGAACATAGATGATTGAAAAGACTTTGTAAAAGGTCATTGTTTATTCTTGTTCTTGTTCACCCTGGATATTTTGCATAGCAATTCATTTTTTCAGATGCTCTTCAATAACGGTAGCTGGATTCATTTTCTTCCCACACCCTTAAAGAAAGTATAAACAAAAGTCCCGTACTCCGCCGCAGTCCTGTGCAGATCCTCAATTCCTCTTTCAAAGGTTTCTGCATCAATAATTCCCATCTCAATGGCACTCTCCCTGACACCTTCTACCATAGGGATAATGGTCCTTCTGACAAATCCTTCCTCCATGTGTGGGCGGCTGGAATCGCTGTAGACCATGCGGGGTAAGACCGTAATATCAGTGAAACCTGCTTTTTTGATAAGCGGGTAGACCTGCCTGCCGATAAGTGAATTGCCGCCGAGTCTTGCCTGCACTTGAACAAGGCTGTTCCATGCTTTCACTGCATCCTCTGTTTCGGGGTGGAAGAAGCATGAACCGTGGTCGCCTTCTATTACTGTGATGGTGCCGCCTTTTTTGAGTACTCTGTGCAGGTTTGCAAGGGCCTGAACTGGTTCTTTGAGGTGTTCAAGCACGAAGCAGACGAAAACGTGGTCAAAGCTCTCATCCTCAAATGGGAGGTCGAAGATGCTTTCCACACGGAACTCCACATTCTTGACTCCCTCTCTTGCGGCACGTTCTTTAGCTTTGTTCAGGGAGTCCTCTGATATGTCGATGGATGTTATCTGTGCTTGCGGGCTGTTCTTTGACAGGATTACTGTCTGCGCACCGATGCCACATCCGGCTTCAAGCACTTTACTGCCGGCGGGGTATTTTGTATCGCTGTGCAGGAGTTCTTCCAGTGTGTTTGCCTGGTCGCTGAGGCGAACTGATTCTCTTTCGGAGTAGCCATGGACGTAGTCATAGGAGGTCATAATAGAATATTGTCCACTTTGCTTAAAAAAGAGGAGGGGGCCGTATTATGCCTCTCAAATATTCTGCCTGCGGTTGAGTGAATACATCTGTATCTTCTTCATCTTCGCAAGATTAAGAGCGCCCTTCATCTCCTTTTCTTCCAGCAGGTGTGAATCTATATATCCATTATCTACAGCTTCATTATACAGTTCGTATCCCAGACCGGAGCGGGCAATGACCGTAGTCCAGCCCTGTGGCGTACCTACTCCGCCAAAGGATATATCGGCACTCTCGGCAGCCATATCCGTGCAGAACTTACATGAACTGCTCCTGTACATGTCCAGCTCATGGAGAGGGTAGACCTTTAATTCTTCAGGGGTATGGAACTCGAATTGACCTTTGCGGATCTTCATGGATTCTATGTCTTCAAGACGAATGTTCTTACTTTCAACGAATTCCTTGATTCCTTCGTAGTAGAAAGTATCCATGCAGAACAGTCCCATTTTTACAATATTTGCCCTCATGAAAAGGTTCAAAAATCCGTATGGACTCTTTTGCATCTTAGTAACAGCATCAATATTACAACTCGGACCTACAAAAGCAATGCTTCTTAATCCCTGCTTAATAGCACTCATAAGCGCACTCATCGTCATGCTATGGCTGTACATACTGCCGGAGGAATCCAGCAATTCATCGCATGTTCGTGCGATCATAGGCACAGGTTTCCACGGCTCTTCTTCAGATCTTGTTGTAACGATAGCACAGTCGATGAGTCCTTCATCAAGGGCATAGGAGAGCATTGCAGTCACAACTCCGCCATCCTGTCCCTTTATATTGGGAAGTGCTGAACGCGCCCTGTAGGCGTTTCGCATTTTACCGACCAGTCCCTCTTCAGTTGTTATGGTTCGCGGACACTGGTTGTAGCATACACCACACGCAGTACATTTGTCTATAAGAGTAGGCTGATCGTTTTTGATAGTTATGGAATCACAGGTTGCCGAACAGGCTCCGCATAAAGTACAGATTCCCGGCTTGATTATATCCTTCCTCAGTTTTCCAAATGCTATGCGCTCTTTGGCAGGAATGGATCTCTTCATTCGTATAACGCTTTTTTCGAGGTGCTCGAATTTAACCTGGCACCAGTCAGAACAAAAATGATACTTCTTTCCCCCGTATTCTGTATTACACGGAGTGTCCTCAGGGACTATTTTCTTACATATAGGATCAATAGGCATCTCAATCTCCCAGGATCACGGATGTCCTTGTAGGAATGCTACATTGTTCTTATAGTATAAAACAAAAATTGAACAATATAATCATTAAAGTTCTTAGCATTATGATTATTCATTATATTCTTTTTTTCTCAATTTTGTTCCAAAACATTTTTACCACATTTAATTCAATATTACAGCCTTAATTATTTCCTCCGCATTAAAAGGCGTTTCAAGTAAATTCCATATTAACTGGAACAGAAAGTGACCCAAATGGCAAAAAATACAGATAAAGACCTGCTCAAGGACAAAGGTTTCCTTTCCCAGAGGCAGGATGACTACTTTTCCATGCGCTTGCATGCAGCAGGCGGCAATCTGACATCCGACTATCTCAGGGCAGTAGCCGATGCTGCTGACCGGTATGGTAAGGGTTATGTACACGTAACCTCACGCCAGGGCATAGAGATACCGTTCGTTCATCTTGAAAACACAGATGCTGCCAGTGAGCAAATGAACTCTGCGGGAATTGGTCCCGGAGCCTCCGGTAAAAAGATAAGAGCGGTTGTGGCATGTCAGGGTGACAGGGTGTGCAAACGCGGTCTTATCGACTGTCAGGGAATATGCGAAAAAATAGATAAGCTCTACTTTGGAAAACCGGTTCCATATAAGTTCAAAATAGCAGTCACCGGTTGTCCCGCATCCTGCCTGAAAGTTCAGGAAAACGACTTTGGTATCATGGGTTTTACAGACCCTGTCTTCATTGAAGAAAACTGTGTCATGTGCAGGCTGTGTGAGAAAGCCTGCGAGATGTCTGCCATTACAATAGATAATGGAAGCCTGTATCTTGACATGCACAAATGTGTATCATGCGGTTTATGCGTGAAAGCCTGCCGCAAAGATGCCATGCAGGTAAAGGGGCAGGGATACACGATATTTGTTGGTGGCAAGGTGGGTAAAAGGCCACGTATGGGTGATATGTTTTTTAGAACAGGCAACGAGGAAGTTGTATTTGATATTCTTGAAAAGACCATTGACTATTATCGCGAAAATGCTCTTGAAGGGGAAAGGCTTGGCGATGTCATTGACCGCTGTGGTCTGGATCAGTTTGGGGAAACAATAAAGTATTCCCGGCAAAAATAGCCTGTATAGGTATATTAGTAAAAACGGCCATACATTTGGTAACGGAGAATTCATGAAACCAGAAACCAAAGCACAGCTCATCTCGGTAGGTTCCGTAAATATGGACCCTGCTCTTATCCATTGGTTAACCATTCCTACAGCCGGACCGGGAGCCGGCAATGTTGCCTTCTTTTTCAATTCAGGAGGGCACCGTGTGCGTCTCGCTGTTAAAAAAGAATCCCCATTAAATGCAGAAATCGAAGATGGGGAACTTGTGATAAGAAAGGACGGTGTTGAGATCGCAAGAGGCAGTATTGAAGAAGAACTCATCCACTGCCCGGATCAGGCTTTCATCACCATGTGTGAGAAATGTATCTTTGACTGTAAGTTCTGTCCTGTTCCAAAGCTTGGGGGCAAGGTCAAGACCATGGATCAGATGCTAAAGATGATCGAAGATGCCCACAAAACCGGCAGGATGAATGCAATCTCCATTACGTCAGGCGTTGAAGTCTCCGCGGAGGACGAGGTTGACAGGGCTGAAGAACTCATCCGCAGGCTTCGGGAACTATACAATGTTCCTATCGGTGTTTCAGTATATCCGACCGAAGACTCCACCCGCAGACTCAAGGCGGCTGGTGCAAGCGAGCTAAAATACAATGTTGAGACCATGGACCGTGAGATTCATGCAAAGGTCTGTCCTGACCAGGACCTTGAATTCCTGCTTGATGCATTAAGGCAAGGAGTCGAGATATTCGGAAAGAACAAGGTCTGCTCCAATTTCATAATAGGTCTTGGTGAAACAGATGAGTCCGCAGAGAAAGGTATTGAGGAACTCGTATCAATAGGAGTTGTGCCAATTCTCAGGGCAGCCGCCAGACATCCGTTGCGTCAGGGTGAGGTCACAATAGAGAGGCCATCTGCAGAAAGGTTGCTGCATCTAAACCGTTTCCTGAAGGAAAAACTGGATGAGTATGGTCTGCGCGCCGATACTTTTGATACGATGTGCCTGCCATGTACTGGGTGCGACATCAATCCACATATAGATCTAGAGGAATGATTTTTTCCTCTGATCTTTTTATTTAGAGTTGTTCTTTGCTCTTTTCTCAATAATTCCAGGCCACACCGAGGCCGCTACTATCATACTCAGAATGAACACAAAGACCATGCCCGCAATGATATCCACCTGACTGTATAGTGGTATTGTTCTGGAACTGTTCACACTGAAAGAAAGTACTGTAAAAACGATCACAAGCAAAAGTGATGAAGCTATGCTTGCGATAAGTGTGTATTTTCCTGTATTGTTCCCTGAAACTTTATTCATGTGACCATCTCCTTATTTTATCCTGCTGCGTTTCATAAGCAGGGAATTGGTTGTGACCGATACAGAGCTCATAGCCATGAAAGCCGCTGCAAGTTCAGGGCTGATTACTATCTTGGTGATGAACGGATACAGTATGCCGGCTGCAAGCGGGATGCCAACGCTGTTGTAACCGAATGCCCAGAACAGGTTCTGCTTGATCTTGTTCATGGTCAGGCGGCTTAACCTTATGGATGCAAGCACATCTCTCAGGTCGTTCTTTATCAGGACTATCTGTGCGGATTCCATTGCAACATCGGTTCCTGCTCCCATTGCAATACCGATGTCAGATTGAGTGAGTGCAGGTGCATCATTGATGCCGTCTCCCACCATTGCAACGATCCTACCTTCGTCCTGAAGCTTCCTGATCTCTGATGCCTTGTCACCGGGAAGCACTTCAGACAGCACTCTCCTGATGCTAAGCTGGGATGCTATGGCATCTGCTGTCCTGCGGTTGTCTCCTGTTATCATCACAACCTCGATGTCCATACTCTGTAGCTTTTCAACGGCTTCTTTGGAGTTTTCCTTGAGGGTGTCAGCAACGGCAACCAGGCCGATAGCTTGTCCTTCCTCTGCAACTATCATGGCCGTCTTGCCTTGTGCTTCAAGGCTTTCCATGTTCTCGATTAGCGATACGGTATCAACATCATTGTCTTCCATGAGCTTGCGGGTTCCCAGAAGAATCCGCTTGCCTTCGATAGTAGCTTCAACACCGTGTCCTGCAATGGAGTTGAAAGTATCTACATTCATTATTTCCAGTTTCTTTTCCTCGGCTGCCTTCACAATGGCTTCTCCAAGGGGATGCTCTGAGCCTTTTTCAGCACTTGCAGCAATTGCAAGTACTTCGTCTTTGTCATGACCGGCAGTTAGTACAATATCTGTAAGCTCCGGTTTGCCTTTTGTGAGAGTTCCTGTCTTGTCGAACACAATGGTGTCTATCTTCAGTGTTCTCTCAAGGGCTTCACCACCTTTTATGAGTATACCGTTCTCAGCTCCTTTTCCAGTACCCACCATAATAGCAGCAGGTGTCGCAAGTCCCACGGCGCATGGACACGATATTACAAGCACTGTGATGGAAATAAGCAAAGAGAACAGGAACGGACTTGCTATTCCTGAATGCATTGCAACATCGAACATCTCATACCCGATGAAGTACCAGAAGACGAATGCTGCAAGTGCAATAACATGTACTATAAGAATGAAATGACCGGCAACCACATCGGCGATACGCTGTATGGGTGCTTTGGAATTCTGGGCATTTTCCACGAGTTCGATAATCCTTGCAAGGGCGGTATCAGCACCAACGTTGGTGGCTCTGAATTTCAATGCTCCTGATTTGTTAAGCGTGGACCCGATGACCATATCGCCAACGTTCTTTTCCACGGGTATGCTCTCACCTGTTATCATTGACTCATCCATGGCAGAAGAGCCTTCGACAATAACACCATCTACAGGTGCCTTTTCTCCGGGTCTTACAAAGACGATATCATCTACCTGTACGTCTTCCACAGGTACTTCCTTCTCTTCGCCGGCAACGATGATGCGTGCTGTCTTTGCCTGAAGGCCGATGAGTTTCTTAATGGATTCGGATGTTCTTCCCTTTGCTCTTGCCTCCAGGTATCTTCCGAAAACGATGAAAGTGATAAGCATTACTGCCGTGTCGTAATATACATGTTCGTAGCCGGGACCGAGATTAAGGTAACTTGCTGCAATACTGATGACGTAAGCCGCCCCGGTACCGGTGGCTATCAGCAGGTTCATGTCAGTTACACCATGTTTCAGACCACGGTATGTTCCGATGAAGAACTGTCTTCCGGGGAAAACCATCACTATGGTTGCCAGCAGGAACAATACGTTCCTGTCGGAAAGCAAGGCTGGTGCAAATCCGAACAAACCCGGGAACATCATTCTCATATTCCCAAGCATTATCGGGATAAGGACTGCAATAGAGATGAGCAGGTTATTCCTTTGCTGTCTGATCTCCTGTTCCCTTTCTTTCCTTTCCCTGTCTTCCGATTCCTTCCTGTCGGCAGGAAGAGAAGCTGAATATCCTATACCATCCACGGCTTTTCTTATCTCATCTATCGAGACAAGGGATGAATTATACTCCACATGTGCCCTTCCTGTGGTGATATTGACACTTGCTGAGCTGACACCTTTCAGTCTCTTGAGGACCTTTTCAACGTTCTGGGAACAGGCGGCACATGTCATTCCACCTATCTCAAGAACTATCCTGTCCTTTACAACATGATAACCGATGGAATCAATAATCTTTTCCATCTCTTCAGGATTTATGAGTGCAGGATCATAGCTGACAGAAGCCCTTTCCATAGGCAGGTTCACTGAAGCAGATATCACTCCGTCCTGTTTATTCAGGGCTTTTTCTATATTCTGTGCGCAGGCAGAACATTGCATTCCTGATACCTTGAAGGCAATATCCTTAACAGTTCCCGGTTCAGGTTTGCTTTCTTCCGGTTCCATGTCATCAATTATGATGGGACATGCAGCCTCACTTTCCTCAGGGATATGACAGGCATCTTCACCAACTTCATATCCTGCGTTTGTAACTGCCTTTTTAATCTCCTCAAGGCCAATCCTTTCAGCATCGAATTCCACGGATGCTTTTTCATCCTCAAGGCTGACTTCAACAGAATTAACACCCTCGAGGGCTGATATTGTATCAGTCACACGTTTATGACAATGCATGCATGTCATGCCATAGACTTTGATATCTGCTTTCATGTTGTTGGAAAAAGTAAAAGAAAAGGGGTATTTTCGAGTATACTTCAATACATCAGGCTACAACAGTGTAACCTGCATCTGCTACAGCTGCCTTGATAGCATCAAGGTTTGCAACGGAAGCATCAAAGGTAACTGTTGCCTGCTTTGCCGCAAGGTCAACCTTTACTTCACTGACTCCGGCAATTGCGCCAATGGATTTTTCAACATTTGCCTGACAGTGTCCGCACATCATGCCTTCGATTTTGATTGTTTCTGTAACCATTTTTTATTTCTCCTGGCTATATCAATTTGATGCGTCAATTATATAGACTTCACGCTTGTGAAGTGTCATGACAAAGTTATAATGTCCTTACACACTGTTCAATCATATCCTTCCAAAGAATAGGATTATCAACATCAAGGTAATGTTTTGTCACAGCATTTGAATTATCTGATACAACTAACTGGTCTCTTTTAAGGAAGCCACCTTTCAGTTCAACGCCAACGATCTTCTTGTGGATGATCTCCTTCTGTATCTCTCCTGAAATATCGGAAACAATGATTCGCTTGTTTGTGAGTATTGTAAGCTGTGTCCCATTTCTCGACGAAAGATCCAGATGTTCGCCTTTCAGGTATTCAGGACGAAGATTCTGGAATATCTCAACAAGCTCTGAAAGCCTTCTGGAACTGATGGGATACATTTTGAGGTTTTTGTTCCCTGTTATCAGTATAACTCTGTTTGGTTCGGTATGTATGCCTAATATCTCTTTTATTTCGATTCGCTCTTCAATATCTGAACTCTTTGAAAAGAAGCCGGAACTTTCCTTTTTAAGGAATATGTTCCTGTTTGTCAGGGTGATGGTGAACTTTTCGTTTCCGATTGTTACAATTTGATTTGCAAGGACCATTTCTCCTCTTTTGAGGATTGCTCCGCCACCGATTTCTTCTGAAGCCTTATCGGTCTGTTTTCCTGCACTCACCACTTCTGTACATCCATCCGGTAAGTAGTAGTTGAGCATTTCCACAAGCAGGTTTCCATCTATAAGTTTGAGGTTATGTTCTGCTGCTTCTTCCATAGCTTCCTTTGTGAATGATGAGGTTGCAGCTATGATCACGCCATCCACGCGGTCCCTGTATCTGAGACTGCTGTACTCCCTTACTTCTTTGACCCCGACAGACCCTGAATATCTCTTTGCCTGGACCAGCCATGTATGCGTGAGTCCGAAATTCTCGATCTTAATAACGATGTCAACTCCCCTGTCTCTGGAGTATTGGGTAAGCTCTGTCCTGTACCCCATATTAGAAAAAAGCCTTGAGAGCAGTATTTCAAACTCCTGCGGATCAATCCCAAGCAGATTCTCAAGTGTCCATTTTGCCATTATTATCCCTGCTAATCTAGCATCATACTGTTTATGTCTTTTTGCCGGAGTTTCCTGATGACATGGGTGTTGTGGAGTAGTCACACAACCATACAAACAATTAAATGTGTTAACAACAGATACTGAGAAGAAAATCCAATAGATGTATCAAATCATGTTTACAGTTAAATATCTGTAAACAATAATACTACTCAAAAGGGTGAATTCAATGGATGACTTAGAATCTATAAAGCAAAAAAGGATGCAGGAACTGAAGCAATCTCTGGAGCAAAAGCAGTATCCTTCAAGTCCTGTCACAATTACAGATGCTTCTTTTGATGAGTTCGTATCAAAGTACTCTTTAGTTCTGGTTGACTGCTGGGCACCCTGGTGCGGACCTTGCCGAATGCTTTCTCCAGTTCTCGATGAAATGGCTACGGAAATGCAGGGAAAAGTTGTTTTTGGCAAGTTGAATGTAGATGAGGAAAAAATGACAGCAGTTAATTTTGGAATAGCCAGCATCCCTGCAATGCTGATCTTCAAAGAAGGAAAATTCGTTGACAAGCTAATAGGTGCTGTTCCAAAGCAGAATATTATCCAGAAACTTCAGCCTTACATGTGAGGGATATAAATGGCACATAAACCCAGAATATCAGAAAGTCCTTCAGTTCGTTTACTCGATCTTAAAGACAAATCCAAATCATATTTTATCGTGGCATCGGTGGAAGTTGGTAACACAACTACTAAATGCATTCTTACAGCAACGAATCTGGAAGACGGTAAGACCAGACTTGTTAAAAAAACAGTTAGTATGACAAGGGATGTCCGTCCTCCAAAACCCGGGGAAGAAGTATTTGGAATGACACTGAATGGTGTCGAACTGACAAGGGAATCGGTCGCAGAGCTGGTGAAGAATACACTTCTTGGAGCTGTAAAAGATGCAAATCTTGACATCAAGACCGACGTTCATTTCGTTGTCAGGTCAACAGGTGTTGTTGCTGGTTTCGATTCTCCTGATGAAGTAGGTGAGTTCATCAAGGCACTGGCAGACGGATGCCTGATGGCAGGTGTGCCTCCAAACCGTATGACTCCTCCGATGTCCATCTCGAACATCCCTGACAGGTTCCAGAAATATTCCAAACTTGAAAAAGTGATATTCGATGGCGCAGTGGCAAGTGTGACTCCTCCGACAGGTGCAACAGGTGTTGAGATCGTTGCCAACGAAATGGAGGGAGAACTTGCAACGGCAGGAATCAAGGAAGGTGCTAAATGGGTGGATGTGGATTTCCGTAATCCCTGTATTTCCATGGACTTTGGTACCACACTTGATGGAAGGATAATCAGTCCTGATCTTCCCTATGCAAAGACCATCGGAAACTTCTGTGGTTACGCCGGTGCGATTCCTGATGCTATTATCAAGGGAACCGGGCAGGTTGATTCCAAAAAAGGTACTGCACTTGATATTTCCGATGACAAGTCCCTTGATGGTCTTGCGCTTAAACTGAAGGGAAAGACCATTAACGAATATGCTGAGAAGATATTGAACTACATTATCATCGAGAAAGTACCCAAAGGCCGTAAAAGATATGGTAGTGTTCCCGTAAATTCAGAAGCAGCAGACGCTATAAATGTAGTACTCATTGGTTGTGATGTAGGGGACAATGGTTCCGACATGGATAAGCTAGCGGCACTTGGTGCTGAGATCTATGAGAAACATAATATGAAGCTCCTGTTCGCTGTCATCGATGAGGTCATGGGACGTGTAGTACAGCGTCTTGTCAAAGTGGCACAGGATGAGGGTCTTGTCTTTGAGGATACTGCAATAGGTGTCACCGGCAGGGCTGGTATAACCGGTAACAAGCCAAAGCTGATTCTGAAATACCTTCATGAGCTTGGTATCAACCACAATATCGACGAGAATGTTGTATTCGTTGATGATGGTCTTGCACGTGGTGCCGCAGTTATGGCCAGGTGTATGAACTCCCTGGGAACTACCTTTAATCCATTAGGTGGTCATAGGGGAGGAAAATGCATACTTGGCCAGCGTGTAAAATTACAGAACAAATAAGAACAAAGAACAGGAATTGGCAGGATTATCCTGCCAGTTAATCATTTTAGTAAAAATTAATTTACAAAAGCAATATTAGAATGCTCTTCTTTTTTGCTGCCTTTTTATCTCTTTCTGGAATTCGATCTCATGCTTTTTCATAGATCTGTCATGCCTGTTAGCTCTTGTATTTTTCAAAATCGCACCTCATAGCCTGTCATGTATGATGTGTTTAACTACCTGCGAAGCACAAAGTACCAAAAACGTTGTCTATTACACTGTTCATTCTTCGGCAATTCTACCTCTGTTTTGTATTAACAAAAATTGATTGGCAGGACAGGAATTTATATTTTTTGCTTTTTTCATGAAGGAAGAACTGATAATCTCAATAATTTCCTTACATTATCATATATGTATTCACTTAAATCTATGAATCTTAATTTTTCATCATTACTTTAAAATACCAAGTCTGGCGCAGAGTTGTTTCAGGTTCATGGTATTTATCACATCATCCGATTCTACCCAGCCCCTTCTTGCAACATCTATTCCAAATGATATATTGTCAAAATGCTCGATCGTATGTGTGTCCGTGTTGATGGCAAGCATGACACCCTGCTCTTTTGCTTTTCTTGCATTGGTATCATTAAGGTCAAGTCTCCAGGGCGAGGAATTTATCTCAAGTATCTTCTCGTTCTCTTTCGCCACGCTGATCATTTTATCCATGTCAATATCATATGCAGGTCGTTTTCCTAATTTTCTGCCGGTGGGGTGGGCAAGTATATCCACGTGTTCATTCTCAAGAGCCGCAACTATCCTTCGGGTAATTTTGTTCCTGTCCTGTTCGAGCCCTGCATGAACTGCCACGATCACAATATCAAGTTTCTCCAGGATCTCATTGCTATAATCCAGCTTTCCGTCTGCTCTTATATCGCATTCCGTACCTGAGAGTATCCGAATGTCATCCGTTTTTTCATTGAGAGTGTCTATTATCTTGATATGCTCAAGCAAGCGTTTTTCAGATAATCCGTTGGCGATGCCTGTGGAATGTGAATGGTCGGTAATCGCAATGTATTCATATCCTCTCTGTATCGCAGCCTGTGCGAGTTCCTCTATTGAGTTTACGCCGTCACTCCAGTTAGAATGGACATGAAGATCACCTTTAATGTCTTCTTTCTCGATCAGCCGGGGAAGTTTCCCGGTGAGGCTTGCTTCTATCTCTCCCATGTCTTCCCTGATCTCTGGAGGCAGATATTCCAGTCCCAGAAAATCATATATCTCTTTTTCTTTACTGCATGGTGTGAGCTTTCCACTAATCTCATTTTTAAAGCCGTACTCATTCAGGCTGTAGCCTTTTGAGAGTGCAATCTTCCTGAGGTGGATATTGTGTTCCTTTGAACCCGTGAAGTGTTGTATCATCGAACCGAAAGAAGCCATTTCCACAACTCTCAGGTCCACTCGCAGGTTTCCGGGGTATAGGACAGCACCTTTGGAAGTTCCTGATTCCACTATCTCCTCGACCTGCTCCATATTAACAAAGAATCGAATTGCTTTTTCGGGTTCATTGGAAATTGCTATAAGGTCAATATCTCCCACGGTATCTTTCTTTCTTCTCAGGCTTCCTGCTATGACAACTTTTTCGATATGCGGGCTGGAGGATAATTCATCCCTGATCTGCTTTGCAATTTCCCCTGCAAATGCTATGGGGTGTCTTCCATGGTCCTTGTCCTGTTGCATTCGCACAATTGACCTGAGAATCTTCTCTTCATGTTTCTCACCCATTCTGGGAAGTCTTCGTATTCTGTGCTCTCTGGCAGCCTTGCTAAGTTCCTCAACAGATGTGGCTCCAAGTTTTTCGTAGAATGATCTGGTCATTTTAGGACCGATGCCGGGGATGTCCATGATTTCCATAATGCCCGGAGGTATCTCTTTTATCGTTCTCTCATAGGCATCGAATGATCCGGTTTCCAGTATCTCCACAATTTTGCTTTTTAGTGCTTCCCCAACACCCGGTATGCTGTCCATTACCCCGCTTTTGTATAACACTGACAGTTCTTCGTCAAGTCCTTTTATGCTTCTTGCAGCATTTGTATAGGCTCTGGTCTTGAACGGGTTCTCACCCTTGAATTCCAGAAGCTTTGCCATTCGGTTGAACATCTCAGCTATCTGAATGTTGTCCATGTTTCCCCCACGTTTTCCCATTTTCACCGATTATCAGCTTTCTTCCTTTTTTCTTTTGAGGGCTTCTTCAACGGCTTTTTTGTGAATCTCGCCGGATTCATGGATGCCTCCCATATTTCCCCTGACAGCCCTGCAGGGGTATTGCTGTATGAGCAGTCCGGCTCTGGCAGGTGCCTCTTCAACTTTAGTTCCCACGAGTTCCCTTGCCATGTGCCACGTACTTCCACATGGCGCTCCGCACAATACTTCAACCGATTCTATTATACCTTTATCTGTATCGATGTCAAGCACCGGACTTGAAAGGCAGGAGCAAAGTTCTTTTGTCTCTGGTTTTTCCTGAAGGGTGCAGCATATATCTTCAACCTGAATGAGCATACCATATTGTTTTGCAATATTCTCAAGTTCTAGCACAGGTGCCTTTGAAGCTCCACCGGGTACGATCATGGCTTTTAATCCTGCTTTTCCTGCCATGTGTGCGAGTGCCACGGTAAGGTCCGGGTGAAGTGAATAGGTGATGACAATGTCCGAATCGAATACAGATCGATCTATGTTTAATTCTTCAAGGAATTCTTCGGGCTCATCTATAAAATCAGGCAGGATTTCCGGCACGGAAGTATGGACCACTTTCATTTCAGTCTTTGTGATAATGGTCTCTATCAGACGGTTCCCATACTTTCCCCTGGTGATTACTCCGATTGTAGTCATTTTTCTCCTTTTCAGGGTTATTTTCCCTTACATTAATATGCTTTGCCAGGATATTTATACGACCGATTACTATATTTATCAGTATGCCTCTTATTTAATTAGAGGTAGATTATGGACGACTATGACCCCAATAAAGTGTATTTCGTATGTAATACCTGCGAATTTCTGTTTATGGAAAATCCCGAATTATTTCCGGTAAGATGTCCCCAATGCAGTAGTGAAAACGTTTCGAGGACATAATAAGTAACCTGAAAAAATCATGGAAAAGTCTTCTGTTTTTCAGGAACAAATAATCTAAATAGTATTCCTTTGCTTTCACTGTTGATGTCAATGAAAGGTAAACTCATTACTCTGGAAGGTATAGACGGTTCTGGAAAATCTACGATTACAAGTCGCCTGGGTTCAAATCCTGAGTTTTCAGAGTTTGTTTTCACAAGAGAACCTACCACCGGATGGATAGGCGAGGCTGTAAATCGTGCTATTCATTCAGATACGGATCATCTTGCAGAGCTTTTGCTTTTCACTGCAGACCATGCTGAACATATCTCTAAATTGATTTTGCCAGCTCTTGAAAGCGGAACGAATGTAATATCCGATCGTTATTCAGGCAGCCGGTATGCGTACCAGGCTGTGACACTGAAAGGCCGTTTCCCTGATCCTATGAAATGGATAAGGGGTATACACGAGGGCTGGACAGTGGATCCTGATATGACTATACTGTTTGACATTGATCCTAAAATTGCGGTGGAAAGATGCGGGAACCGTGGTGCTCAGACAAAGTTTGAAAAAATAGGTTTCCTTGAGGAAGTAAGGGCAAACTATCTCCAGCTTGCTAAAGAATACCCTGACAGATTTGTTGTGATTGATACTGACAGGCCAGTCGATATTGTAGAAAAGGATGTCCTGAGTGCTATATTCTCTCTGGTTGGAACTGGCAGGGAATAATTGTCAGGACCGGTTTTAGTAGTTTTAAAATAAAAAAAATAATTAGAGTTTGTTCTCATCAGCGAATTTGATGAGTGCTTCTCCAAGTGTACGGGTGTATTTAGGGTTGAGGTTGAAACGTGCTTTTTTCTGTCCGCCTCTTTCCTTTGCTATTTCTATGTATTCGTTCTCGTATTTTTCACTTGATGCGAGAGTGATTGTCAGGAACCAGCCTGCTCCCATCTTTATTTCACCGTAGTTTTCGCCGATTTCTACATTTTCTTCTTTGTCTGCCATGATTACACCGATAAATGATATATTGTGATTAATTGAAATTGTTACTGAATCATCTGAAGAGGTATTGAGCCGTTATGCAGCGCTGTTGCAACAAGTGCGCCTTTAATTCCTATCCCTTCCAGTGCTTCAATATCTTCCACGTTGCGGACACCGCCCCCAAGAAGCACATTATGGTCTGAGATGGAAGCAATCTTACTTAAAAATTGTGAATCTATGCCGCTTGATGTGCCGACCCTGTCAAGGTCCAGAATAATGATGTCCTCCAGATCGTAGTCATTGAGGAGTTCTACTATCTTGAATGGGTCATCGGGCATGGATGGGTCGTTTGTGAGTATTTTGCCATTCTTTTTGTCAATGCTGACATTGATCCTTTTGGGATACAGTGAACTAGCCTGTTTTATGGTTTCAAGAGATGCTGTTTCAGTTCCCAGTATCACTGATTGTACTATTTCCATAACGTCTTCTATTTCGGAAACAGATGTAATTCCGGGGTCCAGCATTACTCTTGCCTTTTCAGAAACGGCCTGAATGATATCAAAGTTCTTTTCCCTCTTGCCGATCTTCTGAAGCAGATTGAGGTCTGCTATGTATATTTCTGCCGGTTTTACCGCATCCACTATCTTTATCGCATCGGATGTATTGCATATGTGGCTGGAAAAGTGTATGGGTTTGTATTCACTACGATTCCCGCCTTGCGCATGAACTACGGTCTGGTTGAATATATCAAGAACGAAAATGATACGAAACATATATAATTGATACATCTGTCATGCTATAAAAAAGAGGTTTATATTATGAAATTACTCATCAGCCCTATCAATCCGGAAGAAGCCATCGCAGCGTACGAAGGCGGTGCTGACATTGTTGACGTGAAAAATCCAAAAGAGGGTTCTCTTGGTGCTAATTTTCCGTGGATTATAAGATCTGTTAAGGAATCCATTAATTCTGCAAAGCCTATCAGTGCAACGATCGGTGACTTTAATTTCAAGCCCGGTACTGCATCCCTTGCAGCTCTGGGTGCCGCAGTTGCAGGTGCAGATTATATAAAGGTTGGTCTTTATGATGTGCAGACCGAGGAACAGGCTCTTGAAATGCTTACCAATATCACAAGATCAGTTAAGGATTACAATCCTGATCTTAAGGTAGTAGCATCCGGTTATTCTGATTATGAGCGCATCAATTCCATCAATCCTCATTTGCTGCCTGCCATCGGTGCAAAAGCAGGAGTAGATGTTGTAATGGTGGACACAGGTATCAAGGACGGCCGCTCCACATTCGAGTTCATGGATGAGGAAGAGCTCACAAAGTTCACATCAGCTATCCGCGCAGTAGGTCTTGAGTCCGCACTTGCCGGAACCCTCAAGTTCGAGGACCTTCCAATGCTCAAGCGTATCCAGCCTGACATCATCGGTGTACGCGGCATGGTCTGCGGCGGCGACAGGACTTCCTGCATCAAGGCAGAACTTGTTGATAAGTTGAAGAACGAGATGTAACTTCGGTTACTTCTTTTTACTACTTTTGAATTACTTTTTGAATATTAGGGTCATTTAATTGTTCATCAGTAACAGGTCATTTGTTCTTCTGAAAAATATAGAATACATAACCATATTCATCCGGACGTTCTCTGAATAGCTTGATCTCTTTTCTGTTAAACTCAAGTATCATTTCTGCTTCGGTGTTTCCTTTATAGTTATCACTGATGTCATCGACTCTTTTTTCCAGATTGGAGTAAAAATCATACCAGACAGAAACTGGCAGTTTAAAGTGGTCAATGATATCATATCCTGTTGCTGTGATAACTTTCTCAGTGTCAGGTATGTTCATGATACCAGGATATATCTCCTGCCAGAATTGAAGCACTTCCGGGGAAGGTTCATCCGTGAACCATGTGTTCTCTGTCACTGCCATATATCCTCCATTTCTAAGGAACTGTTTCCAGTAGCTAATTCCTTTTTCAAGACCAAGGATAAAGATGGAGCCTTCTGCCCAGATGACGTCGAATTCTTCAGCTTCAAAAGGCAGTTCATCCATGGAAGCACAAACCGTGGTGATCCTGTCATCAACTCCTTCTTTAACTGCATTTTCCATAAGTTTATTCAGAAAAGGCTGGTAAACGTCAGTCGCAGTGATGTGACAGTCGTTGCATATCTTCGCAAGATGTATTGTCTGCATACCCACACCGCAGCCAATGTCAAGGATCTTAACACCTGCAGGAAGGGAAGAAAGCATATTAAAGGCTTTTTCAGTACATTCATTACTGCCGGGACCCTGTCTGGGTAACCCGTCAAATATCTCAAAAATCGGCGATTCTACCATAAAAATATCAAGAGATAACTGGTTAAATCTTTTATGGTGTCCTGGAAATGATTACATTTTAATCAATGTTTTTCTTAAGATTCTTCAATCTCTCTAAGTTGATTCTCATTTGTTTTTCTGATTTCATCTCTCAGACTTCCTTATTGTGGGTTATAGGTAGGTATCTAATCTGCTTTTTTCTAAAGTGCTCATTTTCTTTGACCTGTTGTATTTTCAGAAAATCCTTGATCACTTGCTTCCTGCTAACTATATATTCTCCAAAAACCCCAGAAGCGTTAAATCATAGTTCTGATGAATATATTATTAATGACGACCATCGATACCGTATTTAAGATTGGACATGTGGTGATAGGATTTGACTGAAGAGATCACCGTCAGCGTTGGTCAGGCATATCCTCGTGATGCAGGCAGGGGAATTGCCAGGCTCGATAAGATCCTCATGCAGCAGATAGGTGCCATCAGTGGCGATATCATTGAGATAAAGAGCAAGGAAAAGTGCTACGCCATCGTCTGGCCGGGTTATCTTGAGGATGCAGGCAAGGAGCTTGTAAGGATTGATGGTAATCTGCGTAATAATGCAAAAGTGGGTATCGATGACAAGGTGACCCTGAGAAAGGTTCAGGTAGTGGAGGCCGAGGCTGTCAGCCTTGCTCCCACGCGGGAAACGCATCTTGTTGGCGGCGCACGTTTTATTCTCAGGATACTGGAAGGTCGTCCTGTTGTAAAGGGACAGAATATTCGTGTTGAAACGGTTAACAATCCTATTTCTTTCGTGGTGCTTTCAACCAAACCTTCAGGTCCCGTGGTTGTGACAAGGAATACCCAGATACAACTCAGGGAGAAGGCGGCTATCGGAGAGACCACCGCCGGTCAGGTGACCTATGAGGACATCGGAGGTCTTCAGAGGGAACTGGGGCTTGTGCGTGAGATGATAGAGCTTCCGCTCAAACATCCTGAATTGTTCAATAAACTTGGAATCGACCCTCCTAAAGGTGTTCTCCTGTACGGTCCTCCCGGTACGGGCAAGACCATGATAGCAAGAGCAGTTGCGAGTGAGACCGATGCAAACTTCATTTCAGTTAGCGGACCTGAGATAGTTTCCAAGTACTATGGTGAAAGTGAACAGAAACTGCGCGAGATATTCGAAGAGGCTCAGCGCAATGCACCGACCATTATTTTCATTGATGAGGTCGATTCCATAGCTCCTAAGCGCGATGAGGTTGTAGGGGAGATGGAGCGCAGGATAGTTGCCCAGTTGCTGTCCCTCATGGACGGTCTTGCTTCCAGGGGCAAGGTCATAGTTATCGCTGCCACCAACCGCCCCAATTCAATTGATGAGGCACTGCGCCGTGGCGGAAGGTTTGACAGGGAAATAGAGGTAGGTATTCCTGATTCTGATGGAAGGTTACAGGTTCTTTATGTACACACAAGAGGCATGCCTCTGGAAAAAGGATTGGAATTAAAGGAAATAGCCGCAGTAACTCACGGTTTTGTGGGTGCTGACCTGTCATCCCTGTGTAAAGAGGCTGCAATGCATGCCCTCAGGCGTCTGCTTCCTGAACTAAAGATCGATGATGTTGAAGATGAGATTCCCTCAGAGTTCATGGAAAAGCTGGAAGTTTCAAGGAAGGATTTCGATGAAGCGCTGAAGAATATAGAGCCTTCTGCCATGAGAGAGGTTTTCGTGGAAGTTCCGCATGTGAGCTGGGAGGATATCGGCGGTCTGGAAGGAGCCAAGCAGGAATTGATCGAGGCTGTTGAGTGGCCCCTGAAATATCCTGAACTATTTGACGCGGTGAGTACCAAACCACCTCGTGGCATCATGTTGTTCGGTCCGCCCGGAACTGGTAAGACCATGCTTGCAAAGGCAGTGGCTACTGAAAGCGAGGCAAATTTCATAAGTATCAAGGGTCCTGAGCTGCTCAGTCGTTATGTAGGAGAATCCGAGCGTGCGGTTCGTGAAACCTTCCGCAAGGCCAAGCAGGCAGCTCCAACTATTATTTTCTTCGATGAGATCGATTCCATGGCATCGGAGCGTGGTTCCAGTGTGGATGCCCATGCTACCGAGCGCGTGGTGAGCCAGATACTCACCGAGATAGACGGTGTGGAGGAACTGAAGGATGTTGTGATAATCGCAGCCACAAACCGTCCTGACATTGTGGACCCCGCCCTGCTGCGCCCCGGAAGATTTGACCGTCTTATCTATGTCCGTCCACCTGACAGGCAGAGCCGTGAAAAGATATTCCAAATTCATCTGGATGACAAACCCCTGGCTGAAGGTGTGGATGTCCATGAGCTTGCCGATATTACCGAGGGTTACGTAGGTGCTGATATTGAATCCATTTCCCGTGAAGCCACAATGCTGGCTCTCCGTGAGATAATCACTCCCGGCCTCAGCAAGGAAGATGCCATGGAAAGAGCCACGGGTCTGAAAATCACAGCCGAACACTTCCTCAAAGCCAAAAAACGCGTCAAACCAACCACTTCCCGCACTGCCATGAGTTTCTATGAGCAGGCGGCTGAATCATTTGCCAAGTATGCGGCTAACGAGGATGAAAAGAGTACGGGTGAGGATGAGAGGGCGTATCAGTGATTGTCAACAGTTTGCTGACAAATCATCACTAATAACTTCAATTTGAAACCTGAACTAGAAAAGTAAAAAGCAAAAACAAAAATAAAAGGGACAATTAATGCAGTCCCTTTCCGCTATTTTTTAATTTAGGTGCATCCTCATGCGCCACAACATCGTCACTTGCAAGCACGAACTTGTTTACCATTTCCTGCATCGCAACAGCCATGCCGGCAAGTTCTTGTGAGCTTCGGCCAAGTTCCTGCATAGACATGCCCTGCTGGTCGACAGATGCTGATGTCTCTTCAGTTCCCGCAGCGGCTTCCTGGGAAATTGATGTTACCTCCTCAACAGAAGCTGTTATCTCCTCGATGGAAGCAGACTGTTCTTCAGCGGCAGCAGCAATGTCCTGTACCATTTCAGCGACCTTGATAGAACCTTCAACGATCTCTCTCATAGCTCTAGCAGTTTCATCGAGAGCCTGAACTCCGCTGGAAACCGTGGTATTGCCCTTTTCTACTGAGTCAACTACGACATCAGTATCATTCTGTATCTCATGGATAAGGCCTGATATCTGCTTTGCTGCACTACCGGATTCCTCTGCAAGTTTGCGAACCTCATCAGCAACGACTGCAAAACCCCTGCCGTGTTCGCCAGCACGTGCTGCTTCGATAGCTGCATTGAGCGCAAGGAGGTTGGTCTGGTCAGCGATATTGGTGATGAGGTTGACTATTTCTCCTATCTGCTTGGATTTAGATTCCAGTTCCCTTATCGCATTCACAGATTCGATGGATGTTCTCTGTATCTCTTCCATCTGTTTCATCAGTTCCTCTGACTTATATCCGACAGCTTTTGTCTGTTCACTTGATTCCATGGCAATCTCGGCTGATCTCTGCGCATTGACGGCTATGTCCTGGACGTTTGATGACATATCGGTCATTGCACGGGAGATGTCTTCTGCTTTAGAGGATTGTTCATGTGCTCCTTTTGCGATGTCGCCAATAGTTCTTGAGACATCTTCGGATGTAGCTGTGACTTCTTCAATAGCTGCAGACATCTGTTCAGATGTACTGGCAATCACATTTGAATTTCTGCTGATATCGGTAATGATTCCATTCAAAGTTTGCATAATATCATTCAGTCCTCTGGGGATTGCCTCGAAGTCCACACCGACATCGGTTTCTGCCTTTCGATCGAGTTTACCCTCAAGTGCATCGGTCGATATATTCTTGAAATCATCAACGATATCTTCTATCGGCTTGGTAATGGAGCGTGCTATCAGGTAGGCTATTCCTGCCATTGCAATGATCGCAATCAAAGATATGATGATCAACTGGTTCCTGAGTTCCATTGCCCCTGCAAACATCTCTTCTTCAGGGATACTCAGTACGAATGCAAAATCAGCAGTTTCTACCGGGTGGTAAACCATGGTCACTTCTTTACCCGTTGTAGGGTCAATGACTTCAACATGTCCGCTGACACCATTCTCAATATCAGTTGCCATTTTGTTTATTTCCGGATCATCGAAATCAGCAAGGTATTTTGTGCCTATCCATTTCTTTTCATCAGGGTGTGACATGAACATTCCTGAATTACTGACCATGAATGCGTATCCCGTATCAAAGACAGTGACTTTTGAAACCTCTTCGTCTATATAATCCAGTGAAACATCCACACCAGCAATTCCTATGAAATCTCCTTCTTTTATTATGGGGGATACATAGCTGATCATCATTACTCCGTCATACATAAAAGGCTCAAGAATAACATCCTGTTTCAGGGATTTTGGTAACTGGTAATAATCATCGGTCTCATAACCAGCGAGGGGGTCAAGGGCAACAGAACCGCCGATCCTGCTCCAGTATGGGATGAATCTTCCGGTTGAGTCGTGTCCCTGTGTGTTTGCAAATTCTGCATCGTTCCCATCAAAATCATTGGCTTCGTATGCAACATATGTTCCCAGTAGCCCTTGGTCTTCTTGCAGCAGGCTCTTCAGTATGGCATTGACTTCATCCCTGTCGCCTGTTCCATAGTTCTCCATGGTGCTTGCAAGTGTTTGTGCAAGTAACTGGTTCGACTGCATACCACTGTCATATTGGTATGCATAACCCCTTGCAATGTTTTCAGATTCAGAATAGGCCATATTCATCTCCTGTTCTGTCACTTTGTCAACGATTACATAGGTGCTTATAGCCATCAATATAGTAACACTTGTAACGATGTATAGAATTAGTCTAGTGTTGATATTCATATTTTTAAAATTCATTTTTCTCATCTATTTCTTTTATTTTGTTCAAAATAAGTGCAACACCGTCACACGAAAATATAAATACTAATTTATTATATTTAAAACATACTATATTTAGTATGTATTAGTAAAAACCGTTTTATTGATGCGTATTTTTCTTCTAAATAAGTTTATTCACTCATAAAATATATATACTATTTATCTGGGTTAAACCACAGTGCAAATTAAATCCATATTTAAAATTATTGCTAGGTGCTTGCAATTTCCATAGCAGGATACTTTGTTAAAATAGAATCTCATTTGCTACAAATCTTTAAAAGCTACATGATAAAAAAGAGTGAAGGTCAAAAAGGTTATTCTGATAGCGTAAATTATTGTTTAATTATCTATTAATCATGTATAATTACTGTTTTATATTATAATTTGTATGTAAAGCTCAACTGTTGAACAATCATACATTTTCACTAACAGTTCATTAGCAATGATGAGTTCACAGAAACTTACTATAAATTATTACTTGTGTTGGTACACGGGATGTCAAACCATGTTTGAAGATATTATAAAAAAACTAGAAAACATACAAATCAAAAATCTTCTCCTTGGAAGTTTTGCAGTATTGCTCATACTGACCGCTATCGTTGGTTACAGCGGTTATAATGGAATGCAAAAGGTTGATGATAGGGTCATTAAGGCGGATGACATGAACCGTCTGGTAAAATACATGAAAGATGCTCGTTTTGATGAAGCAACCTATCAATTAACAATGGACGATGTCTATGCAACACAGGTAAACACTGTTGTAAATGATATAGTAGCCCAGACCGAGGCATCAAAGGTATCATTCAAGGATGCTGCGAATGATCAACAGATGGACGATGTTCAAAAGGCTGCTCTAACGTATAATACAGCATTCAATAGATATGTTGAACTCGAAGGTCAGAAAGAAGAAACAGAAGCAGCTATGATCCAGCAGGGTCTGGTTCTTGAAGAGCTGATAAATGAAGTACTCATCAGCCAGGACGAGGATTATACACAGGCGCTTGAACAAAATGCTAACAACGTTCTTCTTGAAGAAGAGTTTGAAAACGTTGAATATGCAAATCGTCTCAGCCAGTTACTCCTCCAGGCACGTGGTGAAAGATTGCGTTTTATGATGCATGTTGACCACCAGTATGCAGAAAATGTTAATGAGCTAATGGATGAGATTATAGTAATTTCAGAAACCCTCGATTCACGATTCCAGAATAAGGCAGACAAAGAAAATGTCCAGGCCATAGTCGCAGCAACAAACGCATATAAATCAGATTTCAACTCCTATGTTTCATATGCAGAACAACAGGTAGTTGCAAGCGAAGAGATGCATGAAGCTGCATCTGATGTTCAGGTTATAACAGAGGAAGCCCGTGCAGATCAGAAAGAAAAGATGGATCAGGAAATGTCAAGCTCTATCCTTACAATGATCGTCATGGTTGTGCTTGCTATTATTGTAGGTTCTGTAATGGCTTTATTCATTTCTAAAATGATCTCAAAGGCGGTCAATGAAATGCTTGATGCAGCCAATAAAGTTGCTGCCGGCGATCTTACTGTAGAGCTGGAAAACGATTCTTCCAATGAGCTTGGACAACTTTCCAACGCGCTAAGATCAATGGTAGGAAACCTGACAGGACTGATATCAGAAGTTCAGGAAGGTGCTTCCAGGGTAGCTTCAACTTCACAAGAGATATCAGCATCTTCAGAACAGATGACAGCTTCCTCCGGCCAGATATCCGAAACAGTGACTGACATCTCACAGGGTGCTCAAATCCAGTCATCAAAGGCAATAGAAGTTTCCAATGCAATGAATGACATGTCCGTCAGTGTTCAGGAGATTGCATCAAACGCACAGAATGCAGCTCAGAATGCAAGTATGGCAAGTGAGACTATCAGGGGTATCGGTAAGGAATCAGAAAAGCTTCTCGCTCAGATGGATGAAATACAGGGTGCTGTATCCGACTCAGCTAAAGTTATTCGTGAACTCGATGGTAAATCAAAGCAGATAGGGGATATTGTGAACCTCATTACTTCGATTGCTGACCAGACCAACCTCCTTGCACTCAACGCTGCAATAGAAGCAGCCCGTGCCGGAGAACACGGCAGGGGTTTTGCCGTTGTCGCTGATGAGGTCCGCAAGCTTGCAGAAGATTCAAGCCGAGCGACAAAGGATATCTCTGTACTTATCCAGGACATACAGAACGGCAGCAACGAAGCTGTAGATGCTATGGAAAAAGGAACAAGTAAGGTATCGGTTGGTGCAGCATCCCTCAAGGAAACAGTTGAAGCTGTAAGGTCCATTGTTGAGGGCAGTGAGCAAATTGCAAGGATGGCACAGGAAATCGCTGCTGCCGCCGAGGAACAGGCTGCCAGCATTGAAGAGGTAACCGCTTCCGTTGAGGAAGTATCTTCAATTTCAGAGCAATCCGCTGCAGGTACTGAACAGGCATCAGCATCTGTTCAGGAGCAAACCGCTTCCATGGAAGAACTTTCAGCATCTGCCCAGCAACTTGCAGATCTTGCAAACAGCCTGATGCAGGGTGCTGCAAAATTCAGAATTGAATAGGCATCCTGCCTGTTCATTTTTAATTTACGTGAGGTGTGAGGGTTTACTCTGGCACCTGCTCTTTAATTTATAATGCTACGTTTCTTTTGTGTTTTCTAAAGCAACTACTTGCAAATATCTTTAAAACGCAGACGGCTTGTACAAATATCTCTCACATGCAGTTTCAAAAAAATGATTAACCTGCATTAATACAGTATTCATACAGGTTCCCATATCATCATTTAATGTTCTATGTGTTGTCGGAATCATTCTGGTTTCCATTTTTATGGAGATTCCTGATGCATGAGATCAGTTTCTCTTTGCTGAACTCGCCCTTCTGCATAAAACCTGATATCTGTCCTTTTAAGGCTTCTTCGTCTTCTCTCTCCAGATGCCTGGCTGTGCAGATAATAATGGGGATGTCTTTTGTTCCTTTATTTTCCTTCAGTGCTTTAATAACATCATAGCCGGTCACGTTTGGCATCATAAGGTCAAGCACGATGACATCAGGATGGTCATTTAAAGCGGTAACAATGGCTTCCTGTCCACCATAGGCTGTCAGTACATCGTAATTTGTATCTTTAAGCATCTCTTCCATCATCTCAACAGCAATTTTCTCATCATCCACTACCAGTACCCTGAAGGATGATTTTGAATTATAGCTTCTTATTTTTTCGAGTGTTGCTATAAGTATCTCTTTCTCCACCGGCTTGATGAAGTGTTCCTCTGCTCCCAATTCTGTACCAATCTTGCGATCATCAAGCATTGTAGTGATAACAACAGGTATGTGTCTCGTGCTTTCTTTTCTTTTTAACTCTTTGAGCACATCCCATCCATCCATCCCTGGCATCATCACATCGAGAGTTATGGCAAAGGGATTCATATTTTCAGCAAGTTTTATGGCTTCTTCACCTTTGGATGTAGAGATCACGCGATAACCTGCATATTTCAACGTCTCCTCAAGCAATTCCCTGGATGTCTCGTCATCTTCCACAACAAGTATGAGTGCTTCATCACCTGTGCTGTTCTCGGGGATGATGTGTGCTGGTGCATCATCAGGAGAATCAGGGATGCTATCTACATTTTCAGGAGCATTGTCTCTTTTGTCAGGACTATCTATGTTTTCATCTAATGGCAATTCAAAAGTAAAGGTGGTACTTTTTCCTGGCTCACTTTCGACCCATATTCTTCCTTTATGCAGTTCCACAAATCTCTTTACAAGGGTAAGTCCAAGTCCGCTTCCCTCGTATTGCCTGTTAGCGGCAGAGTCCAGTTGGGTGAAAGGCTGGAATAGCCTGGCAAGACCCTCTTCCGAGATTCCAATGCCATTATCCTTAACAGAGAATCTGACAATATTTTCTAATGCCTCAACATTAACGTCTATTGTGCCGTGTTGCGGGGTAAATTTGATGGCATTACTGATAAGATTGTAAAGTATCTGCTTCAACTTGATCTTATCAGCGCATATCATCGTCACCGGCTGATCTACATTATAATTGACAGTGATTCCTTTTTTGTTAGCGAGAGTTGTCATCAGTTGTTTTACTTCAATAAGGGTCTCTTCAACCGGGAACTCCTCCAAATACAGCTCCATTTTTCCTGCTTCGATCTTAGAAAGGTCAAGCACATTGTTTATTAGTGAAAGTAAATGTTTCCCACTTGTAGATATGTTTGTAATATACCTGCTCTGTGGATCGGTCAATTCCCCTGCATTCCCTTCCAGGATCAGGTCTGAGAATCCTATTATAGAATTAAGGGGTGTGCGAAGTTCATGGCTCATGGTTGCAAGGAAATCACTCTTTGCCCGGTTTGCAGATTCTGCCACAATTTTAGCCTGAATTATCTCGTTTTCAGCTTCCTTTATCTTACTCAGGTCCACAAAACTCTCAATCAGGTACTTTTTGTCCGACAGGGCCACAGTTGCTACGGATTTAAGGATTGGTATCTTCTCTCCCTTTGCATTGATCAGGATGCGTTCTGATCGATTCACTGTTTTTCCAAGGTCGCTTATGGGGCACTTTCCTTTTTCTGCAGGACATACGAATTCGTGGCACAAATTGCCCACAATTTTGTTTCTGGGCAGGCCAATTATCTCTTCAGCGACTGGATTTACATCGGTGATCTGGTGTGTCTGTTCATCAATGACAAGAACACCACTGATTATGTTCTCAACAATGGATTCCATCCTCTTCCGGCTTATCTGTTCAGCCTGTTGTATCTTGTTCTCCTTATTCTCAAGTGTCTCCAGCATATAGTTGATGTTTTCGGAGAGGTCGTACAGTTCATCATTACCATCCATCTTAACACGTGAAGATAATGTTCCATCCTTAGTGATTGCAGTCAGATTCCTGCTGAGGACAGATAGGCGTGACAACACATAATTCTCAAGGGAGAATATCAGGACAATACCGTAGACGATTCCAAGGAAGAGTATGGCATAGAAAAGGTATGCAATCACAGATTGCCCCTGCTGGTATATTTCCCTTGTCATTTCAACTTTCAGTGAGACTGCATTGTCTCCGTTAATATCGTTTAGCAGTGTGGTTCCAATAACTGCGTCATCATTCACATATTCAATGTTTAATATGCTATTTTCCTGCGAAAGCGTAGCCATCTCATTCTTTTGGATCAACTCATCTGGTCCAATTTCTTCCAGAACAATATGTAATTTGGTTGTGTCCTGTAATTCTGCTATTAAAGCTTCATCCACATATCTTCCAACAACAAGGGTGCCGACTATAGTTTCGTAGTCTATGCTTTGTGTTATAGGGTTAGATGCTATGAGCAAGGTACCCTCGGGAGTATTGATGATACCTTTTACATATACGGGTTCAGAAGGTCCGGAGAACAATATCTCATTGGAGCCTAGATAGTCAAGCACTGAAGTCGATACTTCTTTTTCTTCATGAGCATCAAGATCCGTCCCGACAGCGGAGTACAATTCACCGGTAGCATCATAATATAACATCATGTCTACCTGCAGGTTTGTCATGGAGTTTATGTCGAGATTGTTGTACACATAATCTTCATCTTCCCCAAGCAGAAAATAATAAGAGTCATCCCAGTGTCCCCAGTCATTTGCCAGTATCACCAGGTGATCGATCCGTGAGTCAATGGTAGCGTTCACCCTTTCAACATTTCTAGTGATCTCTTCCACTTCCAGATGGTTGAAACCACTCTCTATTATTTGTCCGGTAGTAATTGTTAAAAGTGCAAACATGCAGAAAAAGGTGATTCCAAGGATTGCCAGGGTTTTGCTGCGGATCTTCATTTGATTCCTCTTATGTGATTGAAAAGCTACACGTTATCTTCGCGAAAAGATGATCTATTAATTTCGCAATGTGTGTGGTGGGATATTATCGTGTGTACAACTATTATTCAAAGCAAGTGATTACCATTTAATTATAATGGTAAAATAATAATATCTACCAATATATAAAATCGTCCACATTTTCCAAATTGATAATTTTGATAGTGTATTACTACCAAAAATACTTTAACTATACTCCGCCCATCTATATTATACGGAGCAGGTTCAATACCTGCCTCAACACGAAGGTAATCACATGCTAAGGCAACGTTTTGTTCTGGATACCACTGCACTGACCGATTTGCAGACAAGAGAAAAGATGGGGTCGAATGGTATATGCGAGGGAATGAAAGAGGTATTGGAGCTCATAGCCAGTTCCAGGCTAAACCTTGGCATAAGCTGTTACGTGCCTTTTCCATCTGTTTATAAAGAGCTGCATGAGTTTGCCCAGAACAACAATTGTGACGTCGATGTAATTGCAAAGATAGATACGTGGCTTGTGAAAAAGGCTCCTGATAGGTATAATGTGCAGATTCCATCCAAGGTATTCCATGAATATGTATCACATATGCGCGAGCGTATCAACAAGGGAATGGTAATTGCCGAGGAAACCATCTGGGACGCGTCCACCGAATGCCTGCTCATCGATACAAAAGCAGAGACCAAGAAAGATATTGGTTTTGATATCGAGAAGAGGGTTATCGGAGGGCATATCGGCAAATTCCGGAACAAATACCGTTCTGCACTTCGTTATGGTATTCTTGACAGTGCTCCTGATATAGATGTTCTTATACTTGCAAAGGAGCTTGATGCTGCTGTTGTGGCCAGCGATTTTGGAATTCAGAAATGGGCTGAGGAACTTGGTGTAAGGTTTGTCCCTGCTAACACATTCCCCATGATATTGCAGGAATATCTGAAACATGCCCAATCATCAGATGTGTCTCCTTCTGAAAATGAATAATTATTAATCCGATACCTGTTTAATCTAAATTACATATTGTAACTGCCAATGGCGGTCAGTGATCCTTGGGAGGGGTAAAACTGAGAAATATAACTGTAGAGAAATTCAGGGCAGCAAGTGCTCCGGAACAACACCTGGAGATAGTCGAAAGAAAAGGACTGGGTCACCCGGACAGTATTTGTGATGCTATTATGGACAGGATATCAGTCAATTTGTGTACTGAATACCTTGAAAAGTTCGATGCGATCTTGCATCATAATATTGATAAATGCCTGCTTGTTGCCGGTGAGACTGCAGGTATCTTTGGCGGGGGCGTTGTAGTAAACCCCATGCTTCTTGTAATTGGTGACCGTGCAACATTCAAGGCTGAAGATACAGAGATAGATGTTGCCAATATAGCTGTGGATACTGCCAGAAGCTGGTTTGATGAGAATCTGCGTTTTATGAAACAGGATTTTGTGGAATATCAGGTGGAACTTAAACCCGGCTCAGCAGAACTAACAGATATCTTCAGAAGGCAAAAGGGCATACTTGGTTCCAATGATACATCTGCAGCAGTTGGGTATGCTCCTCTCTCCTTTACAGAACATGCAGTGATGGATATGGAGAAACATCTTAATTCCGCAGAATTCAAGGAAGAATATCCTGAATCAGGTGAAGATGTTAAGGTCATGGGTATAAGGCGGGGTAACAAGCTTGATCTTACAATTGCTATGCCTCTAATTGATTCTTTTGTTGATTCCGAACAGCATTATTTCAACATGAAGGGTGACCTTTTTGGAGCAATGAACGGATTCCTGGCAAATTATATGGAATCAAATGGTGTGGAGATGAACGCGTCTGTTTCTTTCAACAATCTTGACATTCCCGGCCGTGGAATGCAAGGAATCTATACAAGTGTTACAGGTACATCAGCTGAAGATGCCGACTGCGGGCAGGTTGGTCGTGGCAACCGTGTGAATGGTATAATTCCTCTGAATCGTCCTGTTAGCAGTGAAGCGGCGGCAGGAAAGAACCCGGTGAGCCATGTGGGTAAAATATACAATGTCCTGTCCCATTATATTGCTGGCAGGATTGTGGACAAAGTGCCCGATGTAAAAGAAGCATACGTATGGCTCCTGAGCGACATCGGTGTTGCCATTGATAAACCAAAGGTGGCAGCAGCCCAGGTAATCATGGAAAAAGGTTCAGTTGATTCTGTAGCAAAAGAAGTAGAGGACGTCATTGACTTTGAACTCGAACACATCCAGGATTTCTGCATGCAGCTTGCCAGAGGTATGATGCCTGTCTGTTGATATCAGGCACCGGCTATGAATGATATGAGTGCGAAGGCCATTGCCATCTTGAACATCTTTGATGACTTTGCCGGATCGTTCTTCCCAAGTATTTGGTAAACAGCTACAACAAAGAGTATGTCAGCTAAAGCAACTATGAACAGGTAGCGTATGCTCATTAGTGACTGCAGATAAGGTAGCGGACTTGCCAATACTGCAGCAAAGCCTATCAATGATGCCAGGTATGCCGCTTTTTTAGCTCCGATGAGTATTGGGAGTGTGCGTGCCCCGTCTTCCCTGTCACCTTCAATATCTTCTATATCCTTGACTATCTCCCGGGCTATAGTTGCCAGGGTTGCCAGCAGGAAGAGCACAAATACTCCGTTGATACCACCGTTCTCAAAGAACACTGCCCCGCCAAAAAGGAAGGTTGAACCAGTGAGGTATCCGACTGCAATATTTCCCAGAAGAGCGGTACGTTTCAGGGTGCTTGCATAATATATGAGTAGAATGGAGTTAATAAGGGCGATAGCACCGCATATCAGATTAATGGATGCTGCAAGGATAGTACCGGTAGCAAAAAGTGCAAGTGAGAAATATAATGCTGTTCTAAGGCCTATTTTTCCAGAAGGTATGGGTCTTTCCGGTTTGTTAATCCTATCGATACCAACATCAAAATAGTCATTGATGGCATTGCCCGCGCCAGTTATCATAAACACTACCAGAAATACTTTAGTTGCATCAAATATCGGGAACTGGATCAAAAAGGTATTATTCGCTACAACTATGTTGTATGCTATAAAAACCCCAACAACAGCCGCAATAGCCGCCATGAGGCAATTGCCTGAACGGATCAGTTTCAGATATGTTTGCATAATAAGCTTACCTACTTCGTTTCACTTCCAGCATTCTGTCAAGTGCCACTCTGGCTTTTACTCTGGTCTCTTCAGGAATGGTGATCACATATTGCATTTCCTCAAGTGAAAGCAATAGGGATTCAAGGTTTATAGCCTTCATTTCCGGACACACTGTATATTCAGAAACGTTATAGAATTTCTTTTCCGGATTATCCTTCTCCAGTTTGTGAAGGATGCCTCTTTCAGTTGCAATGATGAATTCATTCCCTGCATCTTTTACATATTCAACCATTCCGGTGGTGCTGAAAACCTTATCTGAAAGGTCAATTACGTCCCTTTTACATTCGGGGTGTGCCAGCACTTCAGCATTAGGGTGTTCTTTCCTGGCTTTTATAACGTCCGTAACAAGTATCTGGTTATGTGTGGGGCAGTATCCTTCCCAGGGAATTATCTTCTTTGTACTGAATCTGGAAACATAATCTGCAAGATTCTTGTCCGGGACAAATAGGATCTCGTCCTCTTCAAGGGAGTTGACAACTTCAACTGCATTTGCTGATGTACAGCATATGTCACTCTCTGCCTTTACCTCGGCCGTTGAGTTGACATAACAAACCACTGCAGCATCAGGATATTTCTTTTTCTCCTCGCGTAATGCCTCAGCTGTTATCATTGATGCCATAGGGCAACCTGCATAAATCTCTGGCAAGAGCACTATTTTTTCAGGACTCAGGATGGCTGCACTTTCAGCCATAAAATTCACTCCGCAAAAAACGATAACTTCAGCTTCCTGTTTCATCGCTTGCTTGCTCAGTCCCAGAGAGTCTCCTGAAAAGTCTGCAATGTCCTGTATCTCTCCTCTTTCGTAATTGTGTGCCAGGATGACAGCATTGCGTTCCTCTTTCAGCTCCAGTATCCTTTCAATGATATTTTGAGTATCCTGCATGAGATCATAACCTTTCTTAACCAGCCGCCCAGTCTCAACTTTCCTTTTGTGGAAGATAGTGATTATAAATAGTCGGAAATTTCAGTTCACGTTCCTATCTGGAACGGGTTGGATATCTTCTTTAAAGTAGCTATGGCGGAAAGGGATGCAAGATAACTGCTTTTTGGATTTGTAGGGGATGGGACGTTCTCAACCCTTGTAGTAAACTCTCCGAATACACCTTCTACTGATATCTCGTGTATGTTGCGAGTGAGTGCCGGATTTGCTACAATCTTCACCTTCGTCTTCTCAAAACCAATGCCTGCAATGCTCAGAGTGGCAGCAACATTCACATTTGCCGGGAAAGCCTTGACCGCTTCACTGGCAGGTCCTTCAAAAATAACGTTTCTCCCGTTTATCTTATCCAGATCTATCTTATTCCTGATGATATATGGTGCCCCTGCAAGTCCTCTTGGTGGCTTTTGAGTGGTGAGTGTAACTGAATATATTTCCTCGCTTGAAGCTGATTTAAGCCCGTCAAGTCCAACGATGGCTCCCGATGGCAGATATACCTTGCAGTTGTTGTCTTTTGCAAGTTCCCTTATGGTCTTATGCAGTTTCTCATCGGCAAAAGCACCTACACTCATGATCATCACGTCACAATGTGCATGCAGGGCTGCGGGTATCACTTCATAGACAGCTCCCTGTGAAGCACATTCAACAAGAAGGTCTATCTCTTTGATCATCGCGGAAGTTTCCATTACCTGAGGTTTGTATCTTTTAAGAGTAGACAACAGTTTATCCACATCATCCATATTTCTGTCATATATGGCAAAAAGCTCTGCCTCAATGGTACCATCATCAATGGCTTTGCAGATGCTGGTGCCGATTGTTCCACAACCTATAAGTCCGATCTTTAGCATTATTAATCCCTGAAAATTGAGCCTGTTAAGTAGATTTGTTGGTTACTGCTTATATTGATTATTTAAGTAGGTTTTGCTTATATGCTGGAAGCATATAAATCCCTTTACTGTAAATATGATAGATAATATGATATTCACACATGAGATCGAGAGTTTCCTTGAAGAGGACCTCGGATATAATGATATTTCCTGTAAGCTCGTTGGTGAAAAACCTGTAAAAGGCATTATCTTCACTAAAGAAGATTGTACACTTGCCGGACTTGAAGTAGCACAATCGTTCTTTGATTATTTCAATATCCATTATTCCACCGAACATTCAGATGGTGACCGACTCTCTAAAGGCGATGTCATATATTCCTTAAGCGGGAGTTCCCTTTCAATTCTCCGGACGGAAAGGCTGGTCCTGAATTTCCTTGGTCATCTCTGCGGAGTAGCAACGAACACAAGAAATTGTGTGGATATAGCCCGCAGGTATTCTGATGTAAGAATCGCATGTACAAGGAAGACAACACCAGGACTTCGTAAATATGAGAAAATGGCAGTGATAGCTGGAGGTGGTGATCCTCACCGGTTCAACCTTTCAGATACTATAATGATAAAGGACAATCATGTGAAGCTGATGGGAGTGGAAGGTGCTCTGTTATCTGCAAAGGCAAAGGCCGGTTTCACCCAGAAAATAGAGGTGGAGGTCGAGTCTGCTGCAGATGCACTGACTGCAGCAACTTCAGGTGCTGATATCATCATGCTTGATAATATGGGTCCGGGTGAGGTCATTAACACTGTGCAGATGTTAAAGAGGTCTTCAATCCCTGGACACATTATAATTGAGGTTTCAGGTGGTATCAATATGGATAATCTTGAAGATTATGCTAAGACCGGAGTTGATATTATATCTATGGGTTCTCTCATCCACCAGTCCAGATGGATAGATGTAAGTCTTGAAATAATAGTATGATTGATTTTATGACACCGGCGTGGCTAAATATTTTTATTACGTAATATTTAAAAACGATTATAATCATAACATTTATATCAAAAACAGCGTATTTTACTGAAAAACAAAATCAAATTTTGATTTCCTGAGGAAAATATGGTTCGACCTACTCGATTCTTCGTTATTTCTTTGTGTGTAGTTATCTTCTGTCTATCACTGGCAGGAAATGCCTCCGCAGCAGTGGAGTTGTATAATGGTACTATCACTACTGGTGATGGTTATCAGATAAACAATTTTGTCATCGATGCTACGGATGCTTTCCCTAGTGCAGAGTCTGCCTCATTCTATGTATATAATAATGGCAATGAGGTTGATGACTTCCTTATCAATGAAGGTGACTCTTATGAATTTGATTTTGAAGATGATGGTACTATAGAGGTCACTCTCATATCTGTTAGCAGTGGTACCCTTCCAGTGGTCAGGGTCTCCATAGTGCTCAGCAACTATTTACTGAGTGATGTCTATGAAAGCGGTGTCATTGATGGCGGTCATAAGTATGCTGTATTTTCAGGCACTCCTGAACTCAAGATCACAAAGACCGTTGACAAATCAGATATCAGTGTAGGTGACCTTATACGTGTGACTGTTACTGCTGAAAACATCGGTGACGACAAGGCAACAGAAGTTATATTCCAGGAACCACAACAGGCTAAATTCTTATTATACGAATCATTTGTAAGTCAGACCGGTCAGACATCAGTTGATGTGGGTGAACTAAAAACCGTCTCGGTATATCAACTAAAAGCAACTGAGGCAGGAACTTATTCCCTTTCACCTACTACGGCAAGTTTCTCAAACACAGCCGGTTTGGACTTTCCGCAGGTCTCATCCAATTCCCCCGTTGTAATAGTGGAAGCCGGTGAGGATCTTGTTAATGCCAATATCGAATTTACAACAACGCTCGACAAATATACTGTCAGCAGGAATGATGATATCAGGGGTACTATCAAGATCAAAAATACAGGGGATACTTCGGCAACAGGTGTGACTGTCAATATTCAGGTTCCTGAGGGGCTGGAGTTTAATGGTGGCTCGGGAATCGAAACAATCTCAGGTGTTCCGACGATATATCTGGAATCGTTTGGTGTCCAGCAGGAAAAAGAATTCTCTTTCACTTTAAAAGCTGCAGAGGTTGGTACCTATACCATCTCTACTGAGAACAGCTATCTTTTCAATAATGGTGTAGATGCTCAGTTACAGCAGGTCAGTTCGGATTCAGTGACAAGTAAAATACTTGTTGCAAAAGGAAAATATGATTATCTTTTTGAGCAGCCTATATATGTATACCTGATACCTTTAGTTATAATCGGAGCTGTGGCCGGATGGATATTCCACAGGCACAAACAATATAAGTTCTGATACTTGATTTAGACTTAAAAGAAAAACAATCACAAGATTTATCTGATTATAATTATATTACTACGCGGAGGAATTAATTGCTCAACATACTCATCGTTGGGAACGGTCAATGCGGAAACCGCATACTGGATGCCATTAACAGAGAGGCTTTTGGTAAAAAGAGCCGCTTTGGCAAGTACTTATCCCAGCAAAAATACAAAAGCAATGTGCAAACAATTGCTATCAATACTGCAGTGAATGATCTCAAAGAGATGAAGTTCACAAAAGCAAAAGACAGGATACATATTCCTCATCTTCATGGCGTCGGAGCCAACAGAAACGTAGGTAAACATGTTTTTGAGGATAACAAGACCCACATCATGAGACAGATCGAGGAAAGAGGGAATTTCGATGTGTCCTTTGTTATAACATCTGCATCAGGTGGGACCGGTTCTTCCTTTACGCCTATGCTTGTAAAGGAACTTAAGGAAAAGCATGATTTTCCAGTTTATGTCGTTGTTGTACTTCCTTTCAGGGAAGAAGGTACACTTTATCTTCAGAATGCAGCTTTTTGTCTAAGGGACATACGCGAGAGCGGGGCAGACGGTATCATACTTGCTGACAACCAGTTCCTCAAACAAATGGGAGGAAATGTCGAATCAGCTTACAATGGTATCAATGATATGGTAGCCAAGCGTCTTCTTTTCCTCATGGATGCACTTGACAGCGAAATGATGATGGTGACCGATCTCGGTGACTTCAAGACTGTCATGAGCGGTGGTGCAGGACTTGCAACCATCGGTTTCTATGAGGCAGAAACAGATATGCCTGTAAGGACTGCTATTCAGAAGGCAGTCTCTCCTTCCGGCCTTTTATTCTCCAGTGATGTTTATGATGAGGCCAGCAGGGCCATGATTATAATAAGGGGAGATAGGGAGCGCCTGAGCATTGATGAGATATCCACGGAAGTAGAAAAACTATCCAGCTCCGTTGGTCATGTTTTCAAAGGTATCATTGTCAGGGATGGAGAACTTCCACAGGTTCTGGCAGTTCTGACCCTTGAATCCGCAGCCGAACTAGAGAATCTTTATTCGATAGCTGTGGACGCTATCAAGTATGAGCGTGCAAAGAAGGACCGTGTAACTAACGATAAAGAAGTTGACCGTGCATTTTCACAGATAGACGGAATGGACCCATCTTATTGAAGTCTTTTTTCCGTTGTTTTTTATTTTACTGCTTCATGTTATCTGTTTTTGATGAGTCATAAGACTGAAGTGTCTTTGCCACTCATTATAAAAAAACCAAATACATTCAAATAGTCTAAGCCTCAATAAAGGTATCAGAGGTTTTATTTTGGCTGATGATAACAGGTCCGATATTATTCAGATACGTGGACTTTCCAAGATATATATGAATGGTGTCGAAGTCCATGCTCTCGATAACATAGACCTTGATATCAAAAAAGGTGAGTTCCTTTCTATAATCGGTCCCTCTGGCTCAGGGAAAAGTACTCTTCTGCATATGATCGGTATTCTTGATACGCCTACTTCAGGCAATATCTCTATAGATGGAAAGGTAATTACGGATATGTCTGAAAAAGAGAGGTCCAAAGTGCGTAATGAAGTATTGGGCTTTATTTTCCAGTATCATCATCTTATGCCTGATTTTAATGCTCTTGAAAATGTAATGATGCCCCTTTTGATAGGTGGCATGAAAAACAAGGATGCAAAAAGACAGGCTTCTTCTTTGCTTGAGGAGGTTGGTCTGGGTGATCGAATGGACCATCGCCCGAATCAGCTTTCAGGTGGTCAGGCCCAGAGAGTTGCCATTGCCAGGGCTCTTGCGAACAATCCGGGTATAGTTATAGGAGATGAACCTACGGGGAACCTTGATACGAAGGCAAGCGACATGATATACGATCTGCTGCGAAAACTCAATCGTGACAGGGGACAGACCTTTATTCTTGTTACTCATGATGAGGAAATGGCCAGGAAGACCGATCGAATTATCAGGATCGTTGACGGCCGGATATCAGGAGACTCTCAGGAGATCCGATAAAAAAGGTGAATTCATGGAATATTCAAAAGGAAATATCGGAAGAGTATTTACAGTTCGTCTGGACCAGGGAGACGATATTCTCTCAGAACTTGAAGGTCTGGCTGTCGCAGAAGACATCAGTTCTGCGATGTTCATGATGCTCGGTGCTGTAAAAGAGGCGAGTCTGGTTGTAGGTCCGAAGACCAATGATGTTCCTCCTGATCCACAATGGGCAAAGTTCAATGATGCGCATGAGGTCCTGGGAATTGGAAATATCTTCCGGGAAGATGGAAAACCAAAGATACATCTTCATTCCGCAGCAGGAAGGGGTGACTCTATAAAAGTAGGCTGTTTACGGGGAGAAAGTGAAGTTTTCATGGTCGTAGAGATATTCATCATGGAAATATCCGGTATATCTGCAAATAGGATATTCGATCCGAAAAGAGGTTTTGCCCCGGTGACATTTTCGGATGTTAATTGATTACTATTGAATATTGTTACTAAGGCCCTTGAGTTGCTCCAGGGCTTCAACCATTTCCAGATTCTTTTTAAGGGCTTTGGATTCAAAGGTTTTGACAATATCCTCAAATGGAACGACCAGTTTGTAATATTTCACAGGTCTTCCTTTATCTGTGTTCTTTTTTTCGTTCCTTTCTTCTATCCATCCTCTTTCTCTTAACGGACGCATAGCGATGCTTACTTCTGGTTGTCTTAGCCCGGATGCCTGTTCAATGTTCTGGGATGTCAATTCATCCCCGCATACCAGGCAGGCAATAGATATTGCTTCGGTTCTGGGTACCTCCAGACCTTGCAAAAGTTCAATTATCTCATAACCTTTCCCATCTAAAAGGTTACTATTTCCGGTTTTCATTTGTTACTATTAATACTTTTGAGTTTATATAATTTATGTATATATAACTCCTCACAAATTAATTTAATCAATTTGCCTGAATAAAAGAAGTGAACGGTAACAATATATACGGTAATTGCAAAGTAGGTGTTATAATATGACAAAGGTGGAATAGGATGCCGTATATCGATAATGACAGCAATTACAGGATAACTAAAATTCACGCACGTGAGATTCTGGATTCCAGAGGAAACCCGACAGTTGAAGTTGATGTTTATACGCCATGCGGATTCGGCAGGGCCAGTGTTCCATCCGGTGCATCTACCGGAAGCAACGAAGCTCTTGAACTGCGCGACAAGGAAGACCGTTATGGGGGAAAAGGTGTTCTTGACGCAATTGACAATGTAAACACAACAATAGAGGCTGAAGTACTGGGTATGGATGTCAGAAAACAGCGTGAGATCGATGGTCTGATGCTGGCACTGGATGGTACTGAGAATAAAATGGAACTTGGTGCTAATGCAATTCTTGGTGTTTCAATGGCAGTTGCCAGAGCGGCTGCAGATTCCATGAAGATGCCATTGTACCGTTACCTTGGTGGTATCAATGCATACACACTTCCTGTTCCTACAATGAATGTTCTTAACGGTGGCAAGCATGCAGGCAATGATCTTTCCATTCAGGAATTCATGATCCAGCCAAAAGGGGCAGAAACTTATTCAGAGGCTCTGCGCATGGGCACTGAAACATATCATGCACTTGGCAAGATACTTGAATCAAAGTATGGCGGTTCAGCAACAAATGTAGGTTATGAGGGCGGCTATGCACCATCTATCCAAATGACTGCCGATGCTCTCGATGCTCTTGTAAGTGCAATTGAAGAAGCAGGATATACGGAATCTGAGATAAGCATTGGTCTTGATGCAGCAGCTTCTGAGTTCTTTGACGGGCATAATTATTCCATTGATGGAAAACTGTTAAAACCTGCTGAACTCGTGGATTATTATCTTGAGCTTATAGAAACATATCCTATCATCCTTATTGAGGATCCATTCCATGAGGAGTCTTTCGAAGACTTCGCAACCCTCACTAATGATGCATGGGACACTTTTATCGTAGGCGATGACCTGTTTGTTACAAATGTCGATCGTCTGGCAAAAGGTGTGGAAATGGGTGCTGCAAATTCACTGCTTTTGAAAGTGAACCAGATTGGTTCCCTGTCTGAAGCATTCGATGCAGCTAACATGGCAAACCGCAATGGATACAGTGTTGTTGTAAGCCACCGTTCCGCTGAGACCGAGGACACAACCATTGCCGATATTTCAGTGGCAATTGGTGCAGACCTTATCAAGACCGGAGCACCGGCAAGAAGTGAACGTACTGCAAAATACAACCAGCTTCTCAGAATTGAAGAAGATCTTGGTCAGGCAGCACGTTACATGCAAATTTAAAGCTGAATTCAGCTTTAATTTGCTTAATCCTTTTTTCTTTTAATTCAATCTAATTTTTATTCGAGCAACGGAACAGTTAAACTTCCCTGTGGCAGGATTATCGCATAAGGCTCCTTGCCCTGCTCTTTTACTTTTTCTATCGCCCTGTCAAAGGTTTCCTGTATATCCGTACAAGGTTGCAACTTTGCCATTTTGATTGTATCATGATGCAGGTCTGAGATTGCCCACATTTCCGCATAAACACCTATCTGTGCCATCTTGGCGGCTTTATGATATCCCAGTTTGTATCCCTCATCGATCTTGCACATAACGTCTTCACACGTATTTGCAGAACAGAGCAGATTCAGGAAAGTGTCATCTCCCACACCATCCCTGCATTTGGATACAAGGATAATGACTCCTCCTTCTTCAAGTGCAAGCTTGCCGTTCTCAAGCGCTTTCTGGGATTGGTAGAGGTCGATATCCATAGGGTAGGGGGCAGCGGTGAGTACAATGTTTCCTTTGCGGCTGCATTTTGCACAGAACACTTCATTTGCTTTCTCTACTGCCATATAGAAGGATTTGAATAGGTCACCTGAAACCATTGCGTACAGGCCATGGTCAGCTGTCAGGACCGTCTGTATTGAGAACACGTTCAGGTTCTTCAGCACTTTCATTGCATCTTCCATATCTTCTGCAACAGGGTTCCCTTTGATGGCAAGAGGTTGTGCAGCATCGGAGAGTGCATGCTTGTGGTTCATCTCGATGGTCTTGTATGATGCCACGCCAGGCAGGAATGCTTTTCTTCCTCCTGTATAACCTGCAAAATAGTGGGGTTCAACGCTTCCAATGACAATGATATTCTTGTATTCGTTCACCATTTTGTTGAGATACATCTCGGTGCCGTTGCTTGATACTCCAAGATATTCCATATCCTCATCCTTGCGTGCATCGTGGACGAATATCCTGTCACTGAATTCATCGTATATCTCACCGAAAATATATCTGAACTCATCCTCGGTAGGTCCTCTGTGTGCGCCGGTGGCAACAAGGAACCTGATATCCTCATGTTCTCTCAGGATATCTGCCATCTCAGCAAGTACCTTTGCTGTTGGTGTGGGTCTGGTGGCATCGTTTACAAGTATCAGTATCTTATCGCTGTTCTTAACGAAATCCTCAAGCGACTCCGTTGCAACAGGTTCTTTCAATGATTCGGCGATAATTTGTGATTCGTCCCCCACTTCGACCTGATTGGGTGCAATTACCTCATGTGGTATTTTCACATCGAGGTCAACGAATTCTTTTCCATAAGGGATTGGTATTTTGATAGAAATTCCTCCACGATAAAATGATAGTAACTGGTTAGTTCATAAATAGCAAGCTTTATTTATAGAATTCTGTTCTCATATATCCAATTAAAGATATCCAGTGTTTCCTTGATATCTAAAAAAGGTGAGCTATTGATAGAATCTACGCAACTCCTGTACTTCATTGCAGCATCCGTAGCTCTTACTCTGCTACCCGGTCCTGATATTATCTTTGTTCTTACTATGAGTATATCCCAGGGTAAAAAAGCCGGAATGTCAACTGCCTCCGGTCTGTGTACTGGTTTATTGTTCCACACCACTGCGGCAGCATTGGGTGTTTCTGCTATATTGTACAGTTCAGCACTTGCATTTGCAGCTCTTAAATATGCCGGAGCTATCTACCTATTATATCTTGCTTACAAAGCACTGAGGGAAGAAGGCAGTTTTGCATCTATGGAATCTGTAAGGGAAAAAGACATTTCTCTTCTTTACAGGAGAGGTATCTTCATGAATTTGCTGAATCCAAAAGTTTCACTGTTCTTCCTGGCATTTCTACCTCAGTTCGTGAGCGCTGAAGCAGGAAATGTTCCTATGCAGATGACATTTCTTGGTGCTGTATTTCTGATTCAGGCTCTGGTTGTTTTTTTCCTCGTATCTATCTTTGCAGGTTTTATTGGCATGAAAATCATGGAAAGGCCGAATATGGGTAAACATATCAACAGGGCTAAAGCAGGTATCTATTCATTTATTGCTGTGGAGCTTGCACTTTCCCATCAGTGATATTTCGTTTTATTATTTTGTATATTCACGGAATAGTTATATTATAACAGTCAAATCTCTTCTATATAGGTGGCCAGTCTATGTATGAACTGAGAATAGCCCTAAGACACATAAGTGCACGCAAACGTCTTACTTTCTTTGCAGTGTTTGCCGTAGCTCTGGCTATTGCTGTTATTGTTGTTCTTATGTCCATGATGACCGGTTTCACTGAAGAGCTCATTTCCACAACTGTGGAAAATTCCCCGCACATTGTTGTGAGTTCAGCCGATCAGAAAGAGGATTACGTTCATTTCTACAATTACTACTCTGAGCAGATAGCCGCAATGGATGGTGTCGAGGCGGTATCTCCCGTATTTATTGGTCAGGCGGCCATAAGCCATAAGGATAATGCAGAGGGTATTGATCTCAATGGTATCGATCCAATAGCTGAAGACACTGTTATGCACATATCCGATGATATTGTATCAGGGGACCTTTTTGCTCTTAGCAGGAGCAACAAAGGTATTGTTATTGGTGACAAGCTTGCAGAAGATCTTGAAGTTGTTATAGGTGATAATGTTGACATTGTTATGCCAGGGTTTGGAGCTGCCTCCTACAAGGTAATTGGTATATTCGATAGTGGAACACCAAATGATGAAAGTATTGCATATGTGCGGTTTGATTCGGCTCTGGATTTCTTTGATGAGAACGGTGTTGCCAGCAAGATCAATATAAGAGTGTATGATCCTTTCCAAGCGGACGTTATTGCGACTTCCATTGAACGGGATACGGGGCTTGATGCTTTAAGCTGGATAGAGGCTAACAAAGAGATCCTTGATCTTCTTAATACCCAGATGTTGATCGTATGGCTATATTATGGCCTTATATACATGATAGCAGGCTTTGGTATCGCCAACACTCTTTTTACAGTTGTCATGGACAAGAAAAGTGAGATTGGTATGTTAATGGCAATGGGTGCCTCAAAGAGAAACATCACAATGATATTCCTTCTGGAATCGCTCATACTGGGTACAATGGGTGTATTACTTGGATGTGTGCTGGGTTATTTAGGTTCAACTGCACTGTCCTCTTATCAGATAGACCTTCCAAGTGAGATGTATTTTGGCCTGACAACCCTCCCACTTAAGACTGATATCATGAACTATGCTTATGCAATTGTATTTTCCTTCCTCATCAACATAGTCGCAGGTGTCTATCCTGCAAGACGTGCTGCTGCGCTTGATCCTGTCGAGGCTATTGAGAGCGCCTGAGGTTCTGATCTTTGTAACTAAAGCGCGGCAGTTAGTTCGTACCCTTACGAAAAGTATTTATTCTCAAAAGCCGTTTGTACACTTGCGAACGGGTCATATAAATGGGTCTATTAATTAGTACCTCTCCAACCACCCAACACACTTGATGCCACCATACCTGTGCATTCAACCCCAACCCCCTTTGCCCGTTCGCATCCCCTATGTTTTTTTATAAAGCGTACCAATAACGTTGCATGAAGATTGTGATTGAGACGCCCAAATACAGTTTTTTGAAATATAATAAAAAAGGGTCACAGTTCGTAAAAGAATTCCTGTCTCCAATACCCACAATATTCAATTATGGTTTTATTGAGGGAAGCCTTGCAGACGATGGCATGGAAAAAGATGTTGTTGTGATATGCCCCCGTATGTCACAGGGCACAGTTTTTGAAGTGGCACATACGGATGGTGTTATCAATTTCATCGATGATTCTCTCGTGGATAACAAAGAGATCATCTACATTGAAGGTTTCTTCTCAAAACCGCTGTTCTACTTTTACTTTCATCTCTATGCAACATTCAAGATCATGTATTATCTGATTCTCAAAAGGAGAATATCGGTTTGTAAGTTCGAGGGAATCAACAGGTATAACGGGGAACCAAAAAAGTGAAAAGTGATATAATCCCGAACAGCGCTTGTTTTATTCACCTTGTGGTTATAGCTTCAACCGGGTCGAGACTGGCTGCCCTCTGTGCGGGATAGATACCTGCTATAAGGTTCAGCAAAAATACAATTGTGATTATTGTCACCACGTCTTTTATCCTTACAACAACTGGTATGTAATCCAGTCCATATACGCCGTCAGGAAGCGCATAACCTCCAATTGATAATGCAAGTGCAACTCCGAATGCGGTACCCAGTACCGCTCCTGCAAGACCAAGTATAGCACTCTCAATCAGGAAGATTAATCTAATGTTGGATTTTGTAGCACCCATTGCCAGCAGTATCCCGATCTCTTTCACCTTGCCCATGACTACCATGTTCAATGTGCTGACAACACCAAAGGACGCTATCAAGAGGATGAATCCAAGTGTGATATTGTTAGAGGTGGTCTCGATTGCGATGGTTCTCAATATCTCTGGATTGTTAGTTGTCCATCCTTCAGCATTGTAACCGTTCTCCTCGATGATCTGTGCAATCTCCCTGTCCCGGTTGAAATCTCCCAGTCTCAGTGATATGCCGTTGATGACGTCTTCTATATCGTAAAAATCCTGTGCAGTCTTAAGTGAAGTGTATGTAAGACTTTCATCGAGTGACGTTCCGGTGTCATAGATTGCTATGACTCTCAATGAAACCGGATTTGCATTGGGGAACGATACTTCCACACTGTCTCCGATGTCCAGTTCCATATCTTCTGCAAACGTATCTCCAATAATGATACTCCTGTCGGAATATGTAAGTTCATCATAGTTCCCTTTCACTATGTCTTTCTTTGTATGGGCAACGGCATCTTCCTGCGATGGAATTATTCCCTTCAGGGCAGCGTTCTTCGTATTGTCCTTGAATTTGAATGAAGCTTCCCCTATAAGGTAAGGTGATGATGCAACAACGCCATCTATATCATTGATCTTCTCGACAATGTTCTTGTAGAGGTGGATATAGTCCTCGCCATCCTGGGGTGAAACGACAACATGAGGCAGGTTATTGACCGTCTTACTGTAAAGCTCCTGGGTGAATCCTGCCATGAAAGACTGGGATACCATCAGGATCATAACAGCTATCCCGATGGCAGCAACTGAAAGAATTGTCTGTCTTTTTCTCGCTCTTATATGACGTAGTGCAATGAACAATTCATATCGCATCAGCCACACCTTTCAATAATCTCTCTTTTGGGATAGCATAAACGCAGCAATTAAAGTAATTACCAGGATGATCGGGAACATGAGTCCGGGTGATTGCTCTGTATTGTCGGAAGTTGTTGTATTTCCTTGCTCTGCTGCAGGTTCATAATCAGATTCGATGATACTTTCCTCAATATCAAGTATGTCTCCGTCATTGCCGATAACTTCAATGACAAGTGAATATACTCCTGTGGTAAGGCGTTCTTCCCATATTGTTTCTACAGTCTCATCATCACCGTTGAGAAGCACTGGTGACTTCTTAGTGACAGATTCAATAACAGTTTCTCCATCATCATCCTGCTTTGAGACTGTAAATCTCACATATCCTGTAAAAGGCACCTGTGATATGCCATCAATGGTGGCGCTTGCTCCGATATCATCTTCATAGGTGTCACTGATAAAAACATCATCCTGTGCTGTAAAATCCTCTGTAAGGGCAATGTAGCTTACAGACGGTGAGTATAGTTTGACCTTGATCCTGCCGCTGTACTCCATATTGTTCTCAAGCAGCACATTCCAGTCCTTGCTCACTTCCATTGGCTGTGTGTGAACTGAGATCTTCTTTTCTGTACCAGAATAAATTACATCCGAACCGTCCATGAGCATATATTCAACATCAACAAGAACAGCTTCTTGCGGTGTTATCATTACGCTGAAACCCTGGGAATTTGAGACCAGGTCGTCAACCGTGATCCTTGGTATTGTCTGCCTTCCGTTGACAAAATTATATGCATTCTCATAGACGGTGCATCCGTCTTTGGAAATAATACTTTTGATAGTATATTTTCCGTCTCCCATGTCGTCGGTATTCCACTTGAAGGCTTTAGTTACGTCTGAGCCGGGTGCAATGCTGTCTATGGTAAAAGTTTTCCTGTCCAGTATGCTGCCTTCATGTTCCATATGAACATCAAGCTTCAGTCCGCTTATCTGTTCTGCACTGTGCAATGTAATGTCACATGTATCGAGGTCCGAGTAGGTATCGATGATGCTGACATCATAGTTTTCTGATGTACAATCAATTGCAAAAGAAGGGCTTGTGAGGGAAAGTATCAGCAGAACAGCTGTCAGGGACAAAAATGCATATCTCATATCGTGGCTCCTGTATCTAAATAAAGTTCTTTTTGATACTATTTATAGCAGTATGTGACTTCAATTAATATATCGGGGGCTGCATCACTCGTATCTTAATGCGTCCAGCGGCTTCATTCTTGAGGCTTTCAATGCAGGGTACATTCCGCCCACAAGGCTTGTTGCAATGCCAAAGAAGAAGCCTTCCATTATGTAGAACATACTGGAAAATGTAAACAGGTATGATGTATTCTTGACCACAAGGGCCATTACAAGATAACTGCCACCAAGGGTTAGTATTGCTCCGGCGGTGCTGGCAATCACTCCAAGGAACAAAGCCTCCAGCAGGAACATCTTCAGTATATCTTTTCTCGAAGCTCCCACGGCCTTCATGATACCAATCTCTTTTGTACGTTCCATGGTGGACATGAGCATCACATTGAGTATGCTCACACCTGCTACAAGCAGTGATATCGAACCGATGCCCATGAGGAAAAGTGAAATGGACCTGAATACATCATCAAGACTTTCTGTTATTAAATTAGTGGCAAAGACCGTTACAAGTTCATCCTTCTTATTGATACGTTCTTCAATTTCATCTGAAACGGCATCGATTTCATCTATGTCTTTTACAATGACAATGACCTGGTCATAACCTTCATCGGCATCAGGATATAATTTATCATACATTTCCGCTGACGTAAAAACACCACTATCTGTGTTAATATCAAACCCAAGCCCTCTTTCCTTGAGTATTCCGACAACTCTTAACTTGGAATCATCTATCTCTATCTTCTGTCCGGGAGTAAGTTCCAGGTTACTTGCCACACTTGAACCAACAACACAGTCCGTTGAACCTGGTTTAAAATAACGTCCTTCTTCCAGTTCTACCAGTTTCTCAAGGTCATCCCTTTCAATATTGTAGACTGCAACGTATGACTGAACCGTGCCTCCACCGTTCTTATACTCTATCACTTCTCCGCTGGATGACACAGGTATTATACTTTCGATATTCCCTACCTTTTGTATCTGGTCTATCTGCTTGTCAGTGATGTAATCCTCACCCGGAGCAGGTGACACGATAAGCTTGTCCCCTATGTCCGCAAAAGAATCCGTGACCGAAAGTTTCAGGCTGTTTCCCAGTATTCCCATTGATGATATTGCAATAACTCCTATGATAATTCCTATTGCAGCAAGTATGGTACGGACGGACTGTCGTTTGAGATTCCTTTTTGCAAGCTCGGCATACATATTATTCTTAAGGATGTCGGAGAGCTTTCCTTTCATATCAGGACCTCCCCATCCTGTATGTTTATAGTTGTGTGGGAATATTCTTCCAGCTTAGGGTCGTGTGTAACTACTATAATAGTCGTCCCTGCACCATTGAGTTCCTTTAGCAGTTCCATGATATTGTGGCCGGTTCTGGTATCCAGGTTCCCGGTAGGTTCGTCTGCCAGAAGGATTGGCGGATCGTTTGCCAGTGCCCTTGCAATTGCGACCCTCTGCTGTTGTCCTCCTGACATTTCATTGGGTTTATGGTCTGCAAACTCCAATGGTAAATCAGCTTTTTTCAATGCTTCAAGGGCTTTTTTCCTTCTTGTTTCAGGGGATGCCCCATTGAATATCATGGGAATCTCAACATTCTCCAGGGCTGTAAGGGTCGGTATGAGGTTGAATTGCTGAAAAATAAAACCTATATTATTTCTACGGATGGCTGTAAGGCCATCATCATCAAGTTTAGATAGGTCCACATTATTGACCTTTACCTTTCCGGATGTGGGCAGGTCAAGGCAGCCTATCATATTCAAAAGAGTACTCTTTCCGGAACCTGATGATCCCATAATTGTAACAAAGTCACCTTTATCTATTGAAAAGCTGACTCCGTTAAGGGCATATATTTTGTTATTTCCAAGTGTATATATGCGGGTTACATCTTGCAGTTGTACTATTGGATGTTGAGGATGTTGCATGTAAGCACCGTTCATTCAAGGAGATAATCCTCATCGGGAACTTCTGTTCCATCTTCCCTTTCTACTTTATTCTCTTCATCCCTGCGTTTTTTCCATGAGTATCCTATCACAGCTACAATTCCAATAGCGATAAGTCCTGCAATCAGCCAGAGGCCCAGTGAACTTCCTTCGTCCTCACCATTTGAATATGTACTTCCTGATTCAAGGGATATTTCCTGGGAAATAGCAGTGTAGGCATTGTCAGGGTCCCTGAATTCAATGAGTACGGGTATTGAGGAAATGTTTCCTGATGTTACTCTGGCGCTGAGGTCAAAACTGCTGAAATCATCTGCTTCCAGGGTCCCGATGAAATAATTGGCGTAGGGTTGTACAGGCTCCACACCTTCGACATCATCGATTGAAACCATCACATTCTTTGCATCTGTGATACCAAAATTGTTCAGGTCGCCTGATACTGTGTATTTGTTACCTGCTTTCTCTATCTCAATACCTGTGAACACAAGGGGCGACTGTTTAATGATCCTGACATCCTTTGTTGCCGTATCGGAGTCATGCAAATTATCTCCGTTGAAATAGGTCGCAGTAAATGAAATGTTTCTGTAGCCTTCCTCACTGGACATGGTGTTAAGGGTGAATATAGCGGTAGACTTGTTTCCTTCCGGGATGCTACCCACAAAGTAATCGGAGGGGCTGAAAGTCATGTCTTCGGCATAAGGCGTAACAATGACGCTTGTTACGTCATTTGGTCTTCTGTTAACAACATCAACGCTGATAGTGGAAACCTCATTCATCAGGGTAGAAGGTAAATTGGACAATATCAGCTTTACATTCCTGTCATCCACTTTTACCGGTATGCGGTAGTTGAGGTCGTACATATTGCTGCCGCCTACGATTATAAGGTCGACAAAATGGACTCCTGTTTTAGCTGTTTCCTTGACTTTTATATTGAATGTGAGTTCCAGAGTATCTCCGGGACCAAGCAGCCCGACATCGGTGTAACTCTTATCGAGTATCTCCAGATTGCCGTTTCCATCAAGACTTGCACTGGCAATGTAAGCATTCATGTCCAGTGTCTCGTCATCCTCTTCTACGTATATCTCACCTGTTGCCATATTCTCAAGTGTGACCGTTATCGTTCCCATGTCTCCTGGCATGAATACTTCCGGTTCTATATCATATTCAAGAGTAAGGGTAGGCCTGATATCCGTGGTTGCAGACCCGCAAAAAGAGAATGTGGCCAGAAGTATCATGGCCACAGTGATTATTTTTATCATGCTATTCACTTTCATGCACCAAGAAGTTTTAAGTTGAGCAATGTGTACAGTATATATATTAATACCGGAATTCCTACGGTCATTGCAGCATTCTTAAAACTTAGATTTCTGGAGTACATGAGCCCAAACATCCAGATATTTGCACTCCATAACAAAAATATGATTCCTATTATCCCGGCAATTCTCATTGAGGGGTCTGATAATATTGCTTCCTGCAGCAATTGCGGCTCTGTCATGCTAAAATCAATGTTTGAAAATACTTTGTTTGTGAAATAGAGATTCACGAGGGAGCCTGCTATATTTGGTATGAATCCATATGATACAAATTCCATTACTCTCTTGAAATCTCCTTCACCATGGAACACAAGTGATACGATATAGAACACTGCGCTGTATAGTATCCACGCAAAAATGACGCCTATTACCGCGCCGATTATTCCAAATACTGCTCCAATACTTGCAAAGGGCGCTGCTTCTGCCGGCAGTGTTCCCATTACTTTCATCATTACAATATAAGCACTTACGGCTCCTATTATTGCCATCAGGGCCATGATAATAAGTGGATTCTTCCACTCGATATCCTGATTTATTCTTCTATTGAAAAACCCGTTAGGGTCTGTTAATACTTCCAACATCCTTTCCACATCCAATTTAGTTGTTAATCTGCAAACCAACGTGTAAATATTCAAATCTGTCGATATATAGTCAAACCATTCATGGATTTATGGATATTTATAGTTTGTTACGATAATAAATAATTCAGTTTTGGTTTCATCAACTTTCAACCAGTTGAAATAATCGGCAAACAAAGAACATTTTTATAAGTTCAGACCAGATTTACTTTACAGCCTAAAATCTGGTATTTTCATAAAAGGCACTCATTAGTGCTTGCGGGCGTTTCAGGGGTCATACTATGGCTGAGAGTAATGAGAGCAGTCTAAAAATGATGGATGGAGTTCCTGTAATTGAACTTGTCAATCTGTGTAAGAGTTACCATGTGGGGGATATGGATGTACCCATACTCAAAAGTATAGACCTTAGCATTGGGCAGGGTGAGTTCGTTGCTATAATGGGGCCTTCCGGCTCTGGTAAAAGCACATTGATGAATATGATAGGTTGTCTGGACAGGCCAAATTGTGGGCAGGTAATTGTGATGGGGAAGGATGTGAACACACTTTCAGACCCGGAACTTGCAAAACTGCGTGGTCTTGAGATAGGTTTTGTTTTCCAGAACTTCAATCTTGTTCCGCGACTTACAACTCTCCAGAATGTTGAGCTTCCTACTTATGCTAATAAGAAAGAGGGTGTAGATGCCCGGAAAAAGGCAAAGGAACTTGTGGAGATGGTTGGTCTTCTGGATCGTATGAACTACAAACCGTCTGAAATGTCCGGGGGACAACAGCAGAGGGTTGCAATAGCAAGGGCATTGATTAACGATCCTTCTCTCATTCTGGCAGATGAGCCAACAGGTAATCTGGATTCAAAGACTGGCGAGGAGGTCATGGAGATATTTTCGGACCTTCATAAAAAAGGAAGGACGATAGTTATGATCACACACGATCCGGATCTGGCAAAATATGCGGACAGGGTCGTCTATCTGAAGGACGGGGTCATTGATAATAACTGAGGAAAACGGAGGGTAGGTTATGTTTGGGAAAAAGAGGCTGGTTTTGATTATAGCAAGTGTATTATTGTTGTCACTTGTGATGATGCTGAATGCATCTGCTGCGGATGGTGCGGACCTCAGGGTTAGCATCCTTAAGTACGATCCTATTCCTGCAGAGATAGGGGAATATGTGAGTGTATGGGTGAAAGTGGAGAACCTGGGATATGCAAAAGCAGATGACCTCTCCATAAGAATGGTTCCTGATTATCCGTTTTCCATGGACAGTAGCGCAAACGCACAGGTCAACATTGGAATACTGACGCCCGACAATGCAGCAGTTGAGGAATTCCGGCTCTTTACGGATACGGCTGCAAAACAGGGTACCGGTACTTTTGAAGTATGGTATCAGGAAGACAGCAGTGGTACATGGTTCAAGAAAGAGTTCGAGATAAGGGTGGGTTCCGACAGCTTTGACAGTAAAGGAACTATACAGCTCTCAGGCGAGCCTGTAAAGGAACCTGAGGTTTTCATGCCAGGGGATACTGGTACAATCTCATTCACACTTCAGAATAGTGCCACCGATTACTCCATCACCATTGACGGGGAGCAGTATGATACCAATGCCAGAATACAATCTGCATCTCTTAGCGGCGTTGAAGGAGTAAAAGTCACCACAGGTACTTATTATGGAAACGGTATCATCGGCCCGGGTGAGTCAGTGGACCTCACATACAATGTGCAGGTCGATGAAGACACTCCTGATGGGACATACTATCTCGAATTTTCCATTGTCGGCAGTTCACACTCATATAATAACAACTGGAGGATTCCAATAAAAGTGGATTCGTCCTCTGTCAGGGTTATTCCATCAAAGCCACTTGCACTTGAAAATGGAGAAGGGGTGCTTGAATTTGATGTTGCCAACATCCATCCCAATATGCTTTCATCTGTGAGTGTGCAACTTGAAGCAGAAGGTATTGAGTTTTCCCCGGCAGAGTATTTCATTGGTTCGATGGACCCTGACGAACTCTTCACCATCGAGATCAATGCAAAGGCTGCATCAGAGGACATAACTTTCCCGGTTGACCTGATTATCAATGCGGATTTCAGGAATGGCCTCAATGAACATACACAGCAGGTAGAAGTTCGTCAATTGAAGCATCATGTAGTTGAAAGCGATAGTGGTTCGGGTATCTACCTACTAGTGCTTCTCCTCATTGTTGTAGGTGCAGGTGCTTACATCCTTTACAAGCGCAGAATGGAAAAACAGTAACTCAGGATGCACTTTGTATGTTAGGTCTGGCTCAGGCTATAAGAATCTCATTGGGTAGCATCGGCAGTTCCAAACTCAGGTCTGCTCTTACAACCCTTGGAATTATCATAGGCGTAGCAGCAGTGATAGCCAATGTATCACTTGGAGCCAGCTTCAACCAGTATTTCAATGATGAGATAGGAGCCGTAGGCTCTAATTTTATTGTAATTTACAGCCAGAATATCGATGTATTCTTTGATAAAGAGCTGGAAATTATAAAGAATACGCCAGGTGTTGAGGGTGTTTCTCCCATAAACCAGCAGATGGCCAAGGTCACTTACATGTCTGTCTCAAGGCAGATCGATATTCAGGGTGTCACAGAAGACTACGATGAAGTGGCGAACTTCAATCTGGATTCAGGAACATTCCTCACAGATAAGGATAGGTATGTTGCAGTGATAGGTGCCGATGTTGCCTATGAGAAGTTCGATAAGAAGATATCTATCAAAAATCCAATCGATATTACATTCAGGAGGGAGGATGGTGGAGTTGTCACACAGTCTTTCATTGTCAAAGGCGTAATCCAGGACCCTAACACCACCTTTGCACAAACAGGTGTAGAGCCGGAAATCCGTGTTTTCATTCCCATAGAAACCATGAACGAAATACTTGGCAGGGATGATTACGGAGGATTTTTCATAAAAGCCAGGAGTCTGGATGTAGTTCGGGAGACTGCTGATGAGATAGACAAGCGACTTGCACGCAGTTTAGGTGTTCCGGGCAGGGATTTGGATAATGATGATGCAAAACCCTACATTGTCTTTGACCAGATCGAGATACTGGAGCAGACTAATCAGCTTTCTGCGGCCCTTACATCACTTCTGACCTCAGTTGCTCTAATTTCATTGCTGGTGGGTTCCATTGGAATAATGAATATTATGCTGGTGACAGTTGCAGAAAGAACACGGGAAATAGGCCTTTTGAAATCACTTGGTTTTAGTGAAAAGGATGTGCTTTCTCTCTTTATCATAGAATCAATGATAGTAGGTCTCATTGGTGGTATCTTTGGTACTATCCTTGGGATAGGGGTGGCCTCAATAGCAAACAATTTCCTGGATCTGCCAAACATTTTCCCAGTAAGCCTGATATTCCTGGGATTCTTTGTGTCCCTGGTCGTGGGACTGGTGGCAGGTGTTTATCCTGCAAGGAAAGCTGCACGTATGGACCCTGTTGAAGCTTTGAGGAAGGAGTGAGCATGATAGATCTGAGACATGCATTTGTCATTGCTCTTGGAAGCATAAGCAGTGCGAAACTGCGCTCAACCCTCACAGCCCTTGGTATCATAATAGGCGTTGCTGCGGTTGTGGCGAATGTTTCCCTTGGTGCAAGCTTTAACCAGTATTTTACGGATGAGCTTGGTTCACTTGGTTCAAATTTCATTATAATCTACAGTCAGGATGTCAATATTTTCTATGACAATGAACTGGAACTCATCAGGAATACTCCGGGGATAGATGGTGTTTCGCCTTTCAACCAGCAAACGGCAGCAGTCACATATTTATCGGCTACAAGGCAGATCGATGTACAGGGTGTGAGTGAAGATGCCCAGTATATATCCAATCTGGAAGTGGGAGAAGGTAATTTCCTTACAGACAAGGATAAATTTGTGGCAGTGCTGGGGAAAGAGGTTGCAGAGGAGAAATTCGAGAAGGATATCTCCATTAAGAATTATGTTGATATAACCATCAAGCGTCAGGATGGAACAAGTGTTACCCGGAAATTCCGGGTAAAAGGCATACTTGCAAGTGAGGATAATACTTTTGTAACGGGTGGTCCGGACCGTGATGTGATAATCTACATCCCCATAGCAACATTAAATGAGATGTTGAATGTCACAGATTACGGAGGTTTTTCGGCTAGGACCGGAAGCGCTGAATCTGTCCGGGAGGTTTCGGATGAGGTTGATAAACGTCTTGCAAGGTCGCTGGGTGTACCTTCCAGGGATCTTGATAACGATGATGCAAAACCGTACCGCATCTTCAATCAGGCAGAGATAATCGAGCAACTGGATGCTCTTGCACAGTCACTAACCATACTCATTACACTTGTAGCACTTGTGGCTCTTGTTGTAGGGTCCATAGGCATAATGAATATAATGTTGGTTACTGTTACTGAAAGGACGCGGGAAATAGGTCTGTTGAAATCACTGGGTTATACAAAATCCGGTATCCTTATACTTTTCATTGTTGAATCTATTATAGTGGGAGTTATCGGAGGTATCCTCGGAACACTTATGGGTCTTCTGGGGTCTTATCTGGTAGAGGTCTATTTGAATATCCCACCGGTATTCCCAATTTATCTTATATTCCTGGGTTTCTCCATATCTGTGCTCGTTGGATTGGTAGCTGGCGTATATCCTGCTAACAAGGCAGCAAATCTTGATCCTGTGGAAGCTCTTCGTCACGAGTGATCAGTGTACTGGACATTTCGTCTTGTTTAGTGGCATGTGTAATACATCTATAGTTCTGAATAACTAACCAGTCGATATATGGAAACGTTTAAGTATGTTCCATATCATTGTCTAACTTGACGATAAATAGTCAAGTTGGTGCAATTAGAGGTGAATACAGATGGCCGGTTACAATACGGATGCTTCTGGTGATATGAATGTTATCGATATCTCGAATCTGAAAAAGAGTTATTTTCTTGGTGATATGGAGGTACCTATACTGCACGGGATAGACCTCTGTATCAAAAAAGGGGAATTTGTTGCAATAATGGGTCCTTCCGGATCCGGAAAAAGTACCCTGATGAACATGATAGGCTGTCTTGACAGGCCTACCGGGGGAAAGGTCCTGCTTATGGGTAAGGATACGAATTGTATCTCAGACAATGAGCTTGCAGAACTTCGGGGTTTTGAGATTGGTTTTGTATTTCAGAATTTTAACCTTATTCCACGCCTGAGTGCCTATGAAAATGTAATGCTGCCCACATATTCAAATTCTAAGAAAGGAGTGGATACAGCTCAGCGGGGCAGGGACTTGTTGAAACTTGTAGGTCTTGATGACCGTATGGGTCACAAACCAACGGAATTGTCAGGAGGGCAAAGGCAGAGGGTTGCAATAGCCAGGTCACTGGTCAATGATCCTTCACTTATACTTGCCGATGAGCCAACAGGTAATCTGGACTCTAAGACAGGTGAAGAGGTCATGGAAATCTTCTCCGACCTTCACAAAAAAGGACGTACTATAGTGATGATCACACACGATCCTGAAATGGCACAATACGTGGACAGGGTCGTTTACATCAAAGACGGATATATCGAAAATAATTGAGGGTGGTTTTGAATGGAAGTTAATAATGTTATCCAGAGGTCAATTTACATTTTAGTTTGTGTTGCTATGTTAAGTGCTTCTTTCATGGCACCGGTTTCAGCAGCTTCAGCAGCTACAATGAAAGTTAATATAATTGAATATGATCCATTCCCGGCTCAGATAGGTGAGTATGTGGGTGTGAGTGTGAAAATTGAGAATATAGGTTATGGACGTGCTGATGCAGTATCCTTAAAGATAGAACCTGAATATCCATTTTCCCTGGATTCACAGAACAATGCAGTGGAATTTATAGGCATACTCTCTCCGGAAGATGCTGCGGTGCATGAATATCGTCTGTATGTGGATGAAAATGCAAAGGTAGGCACAGGTACAGTAGATATCTATTATCAGATATACACGGGTGGTTCATGGTATAAGTCATCCTTCGGTCTTAACGTGGGTTCCAGTACCTTTGACAGCAAGGGAACCATAGAACTCATAGATATCACCTGCGACCCTGTGGTGTTCATGCCCGGGGACATAGGGACTGTGTCTTTCACTCTCACAAACACCGCAACCGAGAGTTCGGTGACCATTGATGATGTGGATTATGATACAAACGCACGTGTCCAGTCGGCTGCTCTTAATGGTGTCGAGGGCATCGATGTCACAAGCGACAATTATGTTGGTTCCGGTGTTGTAGGTGCAGGTGATTCCATTACCCTTAGTTACAATGTTGAACTGGCCGATGATGTGAAGGACGGCACTTACTATCTGGACCTGTCCATGGTAGGCAATTCCCACACTTACAATAATAACTGGAGAATTCCTGTAAAGGTAGATTCTGCATCTATCAAGGTCATACCTTCCAAACCAATGGAACTCATCAATGGTGAGGGCACCCTTGAGTTCGATGTTGCCAATATGCATCCCAACACCTTGAGTTCTGTAAGTGTGAAGCTAAGTGCAGATGGTGTTGATTTCTCTCCTGAGGAATACTTTGTCGGGTCAATGGATTCAGATGAACTCTTTACAATAGAGGTGGATGCGAAAACTGACATTCAGGAATCATCAGTTCCGGTTACTATCACTGTTGATTACAGGAACGGCATAAATGAACACAGCACCGAAGTTGCTGTCCGCGAACTGGAACTCACAACTGAAGAAGAAGGGAACAGTGGAAATCTTGCAACCGCAGGTATCGGACTTGCAATATTGCTTGGGATCCCTGCAGTCATATTCATAAAGCGTAGGAAGCAGAACAACTAAGGTGTCAGTTATGCTGAGTCTGAAACATTCCTTTAGGATGGCAATTGCGAGCATTAGCAGCTCAAAACTGAGGTCTGCACTGACAACACTTGGTATTGTCATAGGTGTGGCTGCTGTCATTGCCAATGTATCATTGGGGGCCAGTTTCAACCAGTACTTTACCGAAGAGATAGGTTCTGTGGGAAACAATTTCATTATAATCGAAGGTAAGGCCGCTAATCTGTTCCATGATGGTGAAATGGAAGTAGTGAAAAACACGCCGGGTATTGTGGGCGTATCCCCATTGAGTCAGGAAGTGGCTCAGGTAAAGTACATTTCCACCATGCGGCAGATCACTGTCCAGGGAGTCTCTGAGGATTATGAGCAAGTAGGCAATATCCAGATGGAAAGCGGGACATTCATCGATGACAAGGACAGGTATATGGCAGTGATTGGTCACGATGTTGCATATGAGAAGTTCGACCGCAAGATATCTGATAAGAATACAATCGAACTGACCTTTACAAGGCCGGATGGCGAGACAGTTACAAAGCAGTTCAAGGTAAAGGGTATTGTGGACAGTCCCGAGACCACATTCGTGCAAAGCGGTATAGAGCCGGACGAAAGGATCTTCATCCCTATCTCAACCATGAATGAGATTATGGATCAGGACTATTACTGGGGATTCTTTGCAGCTGCCACGAGCCTTGAGTCCATCGATGAAGTAACAGATGAGCTTGACAAGAGACTTGCCAGGGATCTGGGAGTTCCTTTCAGGGATCTGGATAACGAAGATGCAAAACCCTATTCTCTTATGAATCAGGGCGAGATACTGGACGAAGTTGACCAATTATCAGCTGCGCTGGGTTCGCTGCTCACATCGGTTGCTTTGATATCCCTGATCGTAGGTTCTATCGGAATTATGAATATCATGCTTGTGACAGTCACTGAAAGAACCGGGGAGATTGGTATCATGAAGTCTCTTGGCTACAAGAACTACGAGATTCTGTCTCTTTTCATGGTAGAATCAATAGTAGTGGGGCTGCTTGGCGGTATACTGGGAATTGCCCTTGGTGTGGCCGGTGCCTATCTTGCAGACAATGCAATGGGTCTTCCTTACGTGTTCCCGGCAGATATCATACTGTTAGGTATGCTGGTGTCACTGATTGTTGGTTTGCTTGCTGGTATGTATCCTGCTAACAAAGCTGCCAGGATGAATCCTGTAGATGCACTGAGGCACGAGTAATTTAAAGAAGTATTGAAATAATCAATAGAAATAACAGGGTAATGGAGAATAAAATAATATGTTTGATGAATTTGTATTTATGATAATTCCATTTATCATGTTCTTCCTTTTCTTTGGAATAGGAATACTTGGGACTTTGTTCTGGCTGTGGATTCTCATTGATTGCGCCATGAAAGAACCGTCTGAGGGAAATGATAAGCTGATCTGGATAATTGTTATTATCTTTACTCATCTGCTGGGTGCTCTTGTCTACTTCTTTGTAAGAAGACCAAAACGTATTGAAGAGTATGGCAGGTAGATTTCAGTATACGGCAAACATTAGATAATATCAGAGAATTTCAGGGAATGGCAGGCTTCTGCCGATGGATAAAAAACAAGGAGAACAAATGGCTGAAATAGAGACTGGTCTGAGGGAATTTGTTAAGGTCGCTTTTGAAAAGCAGACCTATATGAATATCCTGTATCTGTTATTCTCATTCCCGCTTGGGACAGCTTATTTCGTATTCCTTGTATCAGGTCTGTCCCTGGGTTTCGGACTTTTACTTGTCTGGATAGGTATTCCTGTACTGGTTCTTGTATTTCTTGCCTGGTGGGAGATAGCATCTTTAGAACGCCAGCTGGCAATATGGTTATTGAGTATTGACATTCCTCCCATGTCACTGAAACCTGTTAATGAAAAAAGTATTCTTGGCAGAGTTATATGCAGGGTCAAGAGTCCGGTTACCTGGAAAGCGCTTTTATTCCTGTTAGTGAAGTTCCCGTTGGGGATATTTTCACTTGTAGTTATGGTATTCCTGGTAGCTTTGACATTAGGGCTGTTGATCAATCCTATTCTTTATATCATGGGTAATAGTTTTGCCAGCACTTTCCATGAATCACTTCTTATTTCTATCTCAGGGATATTTGTAGGTTTGGCATCACTTCATGTGCTGAATCTGCTGGCTCATATTTCGGGAGGTTTTGCAAGAAAGATGCTGAGTAACTCTGGACAACAGCAAGATATCTATTTGATGGAAAATACGGAATCTTAATCCTGTATTAGGTTAAGATTCTTATAAAAATCAAGTATCAGTCTCGTTTTTTCATTCTCAAGATTCAACCTGAATGTCCTTATCTGTTTACCAAGGGGTTTTTCGATAACAATATCACTCTTGATAAGTGGTGTTATTACTCTTGCAACACTGGAGTGTGACAGTCCGGTTTCGTCCGCAATTCCTGAAAGATATGTTGATTCATCTTTGTGTGCAATAAGGTTCTTCAGAACTGTCATCTGGGCCGTCTTTCCAAAAATCTCTTCCAGCGCATCCATTTATTATCCTGATTTAATAATCTGTTATGGCTTATAAGATTTTCTTTTATTGGATAGGCTGTTTACTAAAACAGAAACTCTACCATATTTGGAAAGGTTTTAATAATATCATTCTTCTATATTTTATGAGCTTGTTTCAGGTAGAATTATCATGCATTCAGAAAACATTAGCGAGAAGATTCTTTCACTTCTGGAGAAGAACCCCGGGATGACTACCAGGGAGATCTCAGAGAAATTATCGGTTTCAGAGTCAGTTGTTGAAGATACGTTGAAAAACATGTCGGATATAAGGCAAAAGATCCTCATAGTCGATGATGAGATGGATGCCCTGTTGGCTCTGAAAGTAGCATTAGAGGCTGAAGGATATAACATTGTAGAGGCCAAAGATGGCTATGAAGCTATAGATAAAGTACATTCGGAAATACCGGATGTTATACTGCTTGATCTTATGATTCCCGGGATCGATGGTTTTGAAGTATGCAAGCAGCTGAAATCCGATTCGATGTATAACCACATCCCTGTTATAATGCTTACAGCACGTGGTGAAGTCGATGACAAGGTTGAAGGTATTGAATTGGGTGCAGATGATTATGTGACCAAGCCGTTCAATCTTAAAGAACTGAAAGCACGTATTAAAATGATCCTGAGAAGAAATCAGGATATTTAATCAATTTCTAATTATCCATGTGGAACCGAAAAAGCAGATGGAATCTAATTCTTTTTGCTGCAGTAGTCTTGCTTTTGATAAGTTCCATAGTCTTCCTCTGGATGAAGACCAATATGGAGGTCAGATCGGTCGTTGAGGAACAATACCAGAATCAGCAACTGCTATTAACCCGTCATCTCTCCGATAGTATAGAAAGGTCCCTCAATGAGAAGGTATTGTTGTTAGAGGTCATTGCAAAAAAGGATACTGGTGTTCCGCCTGATAATTTTGCATCGGATCTTAAAAGTGTCTATGATGTTGCAAGCATGTTCTATGTGGTGGAATATGTCTCAGAGAACGGGACAATAGTTTCAGGTTATCCTGATGAATATGTTCCTGTAGGGTTAAACCTGTATGAGGAAAACCAATATCGTGCATTTGAAAGGATAAAGGAAACCGGAGAGGTCTATATTACCGAGCCTCTGAAGTTGATGGAGGGTAATTATGGTTCTTTTATATGGGTTCCTGTTTACGGGGGAGGCGAGTTCAGGGGAGCTTTTATTGCTATTATCAGGGAGTCTGATCTTAAAAGCAGGTATGTAGTTGAATCAAATTCATCAAGTTATGTGTATTTGCTTGACGAACGAGGCAGGTTACTTTTTGATGGGTCAGGACATTATGAAAGGGGGACTGATTACACCGAACTGCTGACTTCAATTTCTCCGGATTTACTTTATATTATTTCAGAACAGGTCAATGGAACGGAAGGTAGTGGAAAGTATCTGGTTCTTGATAATGGTAGTATATATGAAGAAAGGCTGGTCTCATATTCTCCTATTAACTGGTACAACCAGAAATGGTCATTGGCTATCACAAGTCCTTCTTCCGAAGTTGATCGGCTGATGGTCTCGGTTTACTTAAAATTGTTCATTGTAGTTGCAGTTTCAATTCTTTTTATCATCTTTGTGAGTTCCTTCATCGTTGTTATTCTCTTTAACTGGAGTAGGAGTCTTGAAAAGGAAGTAGATGACAAGACACAGGAGCTTAAGGAGTCAAATGAGTCACTCAGGTCGGCAAATAAAAAACTCAAGGAGCTTGACAGGTTAAAAACAGAATTCCTCTCAATTGTATCCCATGAGCTTAAGACTCCGCTGACTGCTATGAAAACATCAAGTGAGTTCCTGAGGGAGGATGAAACGTGTGATGTTTCTTTGAGACGGCAGATGCTTGATATTATTATACGGAACATCGATCGTCAATCCCGGATGGTTGATGACCTTCTTGATGTTTCCAGAATTGAATCCAACCGGATGAGATTCCATAAGGATCCCGTTGACATCGAAGATGCTATAAAGCTCTCTCTAGAGGTGCTTGACAACATTATCAGGGAGAAGAATATGACTATTTTAGTAGAGGTCCCCGATGATCTGCTTTTGATCAATACTGATAAGGACAAACTTGTGCAGGTGTTTGTAAATCTCTTGAACAATGCTGTAAAGTTCAGTAAAAATAACGGCAAGGTCACAATTACTGTTGAGGATGATAATGGCAGTGTAAAGGTTAGTGTAAGTGACAACGGTATTGGTATGGGTCCTGATGAACTTGAAAGGATATTTGATAAATTCTACCAGATAGACAGTACTTCCACTCGTAAAGTCGGAGGAACAGGGCTTGGCCTGTCAATCGTTAAAGGTATTATAGAAGGTCAGGGTGGAACGATAACTGCAATTAGTGAGGCAGGTAAGGGTAGTACTTTTGTTTTCACATTGAAAAAAGAAGATATTGAGGAATATCAATGATCGTGACAACAACAGACGGAATTGATGGAAAGGAACTTGACATAATTGCTGTGGTATTCGGGAACACTGTACGTGCCAAACATATCGGGAGTGACATTATGGCCGTTCTGAAAAATATCGTTGGAGGGGAGTTAAAAGGTTATTCCGATATGCTTACACAGGCAAGGAAAGAGGCATTTGACAGGATGGTGGAAAATGCAAAAGAAATTGGTGCTGATGCAATTGTAAATGTGCGATTCACAAATTCCCAGACAATGGCCGGTGCAGCTGAATTGCTTGCTTACGGCACTGCAGTTAAATTAAAAGATGCCTGACATGTGTCTGGTTTTCTTCAGGGAGCATGGGGATAAAAAAGGTAAAATTGCTTCCTTTGTTTATTTCACTTTCAACCTGTATGTTTCCTCCATGCATTTCTACGAATTCTTTCACTATTATAAGTCCAAGGCCAGCACCTTCAAATCTACGATTGAGCGAAGAATCAATTTGTGAGAATGGTTGGAATAATTTATCCATCTCCGATTTTTCCATGCCAATACCTGTATCTTTGACAGATATTTTTAACATTTTCCCATCCCTGGCGATGCTAACTTTTACATCTCCTGACAAAGGTGTGAACTTTATTGCATTGCTAATGAGATTATAAAGAACGGTTTTTATTTTTTCTTTATCTGCACATATGGTTGTTACATCATCTTCAAGTTCAAACTCCAGACTTACTTGCTTCTTTTTTGCCATTGGACGCGTTGAATTTTCTATATCTTTAATAAGTACGGGGATATAAAAATCCTTCATATCCAGTTCTATTTTGCCTTCTTCAATGGCTGAAAGCTCGATCATGGAGTTAATTAAAAGAAGTAGTCGATTACCACTTCTTTTAATGACATCAAGGTATTGTTTTTGTGCTTCATTTGTGGTACCGACATAGTCCTCGTGGAGCAGGTCGGAATATCCTATAATAAGGTTTAAAGGTGTCCTGAGTTCATGACTGACGTTGGAAAGGAACTGTCTCTTTGTACGATGGGCATTATCGGATATCAATTTTGCAAAAATAAGTGCCTCTTCGGCTTTTCTCCGGTCGGTGATATCATTCCCAGATGATAACACTCCTGTAATATTACCATCATCGTCCTCTAGTAAGATGTTATGCCATGCAAAGAACCTTGTTTCATCTTTGATCTGGATGGGAGCTTCAAAATAAGGTTGAAGTTCGGTTTTTCCGTCCATCAGTCCGGAATAATCAATTTTAGCTTTTATCTGACGTTCTTCAGGGATTGATATTTCTAACCAGTTTTTAGATATAAGGTCATGTTCTCCATATCCGAACAGTTCGCATCCTTTTTTGTTGATCAGTTTGATCTTACCTTCTCTGTCCATGACAAGAATGATGACTCCTGCGACATCAAGATATTTTTGTGCCCTGTCCCTTTCTTCTTTGAGTTTGAACTCTATCTGTTTCAATCTGGCTATATCAACCATAAGGCCATTGATGCCTGTGAATTCCCCATTCTTAATGATCGGACGGGATGTTGTGTGTACATAACTTATTGAGCCATCCTTTTTGATTATTCTAAACATATAGGGCTTATGTTCGCCTGAGACTGTTTTTTCAATATCTTCAAGCAGTCCGGCAACATCATTGGGATGGACATGTTTTGTAAAATGCGTTCCAAGAACCTCTTCTATCTCATAGCCGGTTATATTTTTGATGGCAGGGTTGATGTATGTGAAATAACCCTCGGTATCAACTGAAAAAAGAACATCGTTGAGATTGTCGAGTCTTTCAGTGTAAAACTGTTTAACTTCGTTTAATTCAGACTCAGATGCCTCTAATCTGGCACGTAGATCTTTTACTTCTCTTATTATTTTCTGATAATCTTCATCATCATTCTTTTGGCTATGGTTTTTTGGTATCATTTTCGGATTAACCAGTACATAATTATTATATTAATTCATGTGCAATGTAAGGTTCCTTTACTTCATTATTAAAGTTATTTGCGGTTGGAATAAACTAATAATGGCAATGACCTATCTTGAAGTGTGAGTTAAACTTCAGAATAGTCTAAAACTCCTGCACGGAAACCAATAAATTAAATACTGGGTGTTTGTTGCCTAATGATGCCAGCTAAAATAAACTGCCCTTTTTAGATTTGTATTTGTTATTTCCTGTTTTTAAGAAAATCCTCCCTTACTTAAAATCCACAATACAATATTTCATGGACATATATATAAATATTTATGTGAATGTACAAATCTATACAACTGTATACATCTAAAGTTTCTCACTGATACTTTAAAAATAAGTAATAAACATATCAATTGTTGAAAAAAGCAGAACGCCGAGGTTGGGATTTGAACCCAAGCACTCCTTCCGGAGAAACCGGTCTCGAGCCGGTCGCGTATGGACTCCAAGGCATTTGCCGTTGGATTAGTCCGCTCTGCCACCTCGGCACTTTGGGTTTGAAGGTCTTAATCTCTTAAAAAGGTAACGAGGTAATGTTTAGAAGTCAAAGAGAGAACTCTGATTCTTCTTTTGGAGCGATGGTATTGTATCCTGTATTTCCTGTGGGATTTCGATGTGACCGTACTGGCCACCGCCGCCGGGGTGAATTATAAGTTTCTTTTCCCTGAATGCGAGTATCGCATTTACAACATGTTTGTCCAGAAAATCCATTTTGCTCATTTCGTCTGTATTGGCATTCAGGAGTACATTCAATTCGTTACCATATCTTTGCATCAGGCCGTTCCATGCAGTCTGCACGCCCTTGGTGTTTATGCTTGCATGTCCAAGTGCAGTCATAATTATTTCGGAAAGAGGCATCAGGTGTACATAAGGTGGCCTGTGTGGGGGATGTTTTGGCTCATCGAAATTTGCAAGCTCGTTCACCCTGTCCTTAACTCCTTTTTTGACGAGTCCGCCACAGTTGGCACATTTCCAATTGCTTGCAAGGCATTCTTCTAAGCTGTAATGTGTAAAACATTTGATGCACGCGGATTCATTGTATTTTCCTTCCTGGGGGTAGAATCCGACATTATGGGTAACTCCGTAACCATCTTCTCTTAAAATAGCTTTTCGCAATCCTTCAAAGGATATTTCTGGAACATTAAGCTGGTTGAACTCCCGTGCAAGTTTATTGGACCAGGGGGAATGTGCATCGGAGTTAGAAAGGAATGTAAGTCTGTGGAGTTCTTCTATCCTGTCTGCATAGTCACTATCAGCACTCAGGCCAAGTTCAAGGAATGAAACATAGTCTTTCATATCTCCATAGCAACTTTTAAGAGAATCATGGTATGCATACAATGCTGTCCACGGTGTGAATGCATGACAGGGGCCGATCATTGCATCTATATCCTTTGCAATCTCGGCAATTTCACATCCATTGAGCCTTACCGTGGGTCTTCCATCAGCTTTTAGGTTGGTGTATTTGCTCAATCTCTCTGCAAGCTCTTCAGCTTTTGAAATTGATGGTAAGATAAGCAAGTGATGTACGCGGCTGCTATCTTCCACTTCAGTAGTGATTATAAAATTAGTTTTCCCGATGGCTACAGTTTCATCATTCACTGCTGCTTTTTTAATTTCCTTTAACCAATCGGGATGGGTGCAGTCCCCGGTTGCAACCAGGTCTATACCTTTTTTTGCCGCTTCTTCTGCCATTACTGGCAGTTCCATTTTATTCGAACAAGCCATCGAATATTTGGAATGAAGATGAAGGTCGGCATTGATTAACATTTGATCTTAGCCAATATATCTCAGATCATCATCTTTGACAGAGTTCATGTCAGGTATTCCTTTTTGTTGCTGCTCTACTTCCTTAAGCCTTGCAACAATTTTTTCCATTTCCTTGGCACGCTCTTCAAGAGGCCCTACGTCAATGTCTATTTCGAGTATCTTACAGATTACCTTAAGCAATGACTGTGCACTTTTAGGATCTACAAGATAGCCGGAAGTGAGTCCCATAAGGCACGCTGCATCTATATGCTTTAATTTGCTCATTCCAAGCAAAAGTCCTGAAGCACCAACGATTCCTCCGCCGGGTTCGTTTTCCTTAAAGGTAACTCCGTGTTCTTTGAGTTGTTCAACAAGTTCGATGTTGTTAACTGCACCGAGTACTTCGTCAGAATAGGTAAGTTGTCCGGTAGGAAAACCGCCGAGTGTGTATATTCTTTTCACTCCGAATTCCCGGGCAATATCAAGGTAAAGTGTGCAGAGCTTATAGTGTCCTTCTGTTGAAGAGCTCTGGTGATCTCCTATGAGTGCAAGTATATCATACTTTTCAGTTTTACAAACATAGATCTCATTGTTTACCAGATGAATCTCACTGTTCTCATCTACAAGAACCTGTGGTGGAAAATGATGGGAATATATCTCCAGTATTTTTTCTGCGTCGAGTTCTTCTACCAAGTGTTCAGCAACAAGTTTTCCAACATGTCCTACTCCGGGAAGCCCTACAATTAATATTGGGTCTTTAAGCTGAACGTCTTCTTTGATACGAACTACTTCTATTTCCTGCATAGAATTCCCTCTTTTCTCGCTAACCTGCGATATTTTCCATAAGGGTCTTTTGGGGAAAATTTTGCAGGTTGTGGCCTAATAGTGCTTAAACCACATTGCTGACAGACTGTTTCCAGAGTATATCTGCCACAGTTCCTGCATTTATAGATTTTTTGTCCCAAAGGAATCTCACGCCTTTACGGTATCGTTATGCCTGTGGAATTCGCCTTTTCCACCAAGCTTCTCAATAGTACTGATGGCTGCTGTTGCAGACTTCTTCAATACTGCTTCTGCCTTCTTATAGTCAGGGGCTATCACTTTTATACGATATCTTGGGGCACCGGTATAACTGATCTCCACTCTGATACCTTCTTCCTTGTCAACATCATTTCCGGCATTAAGTGCCTCTTTAATGATCTCGATTCCATCAGGTAGGTAGCAGTTGAGGTCGATGAATCCTGCAATGTCTACAAAAGGCAACTTGATGTTGCTCTGTGCGACACTGACGATACTTGAAACAAGTTTCTTCTTCATCTTTACTTCGTTGAAAGCATCCTCTGCGTTAATGGCTGCTTCTTCAAATGCGGAATAAAGACTGCCAAAGCTCTCCAGCAATTTGAGCTTTAACTTGTCCATCTCTTCTTCGTCGGTGCCGGTTTCCTCTGAAACGAACTGAAGCCACTTAAATGCCTTCTGTTCGTTCTTCCAGTCCTGTATCTTCGCACGTTTCTGATGCTCGTTGACATCCTTTAAGGACAGGTCAATGTGGCGGCGTGAAGGGTCTACATTCAACACTTTGCAGACTACTTTCTGACCTTCACGTACGTGGTCTCTTACGTATTTGACCCATCCGGCCTTGATCTCCGATATGTGGATAAAACCTTCCTTTCCATCGAATTCCTCAAGGGTAGTGTATGCACCGAAGTCTGTTACGCTCTTTACGGCACAAACAACAAAATCCCCGCTTTCGGGCCAAATGTTCTCATCCATTATAAATCACTTTTATCTACTCGAGTACTTCGAGTATGTGTGTTGTGATTGTTGACTTTCCACCGGTAGGTTCTGCGAGTGTTCTTCCACATACAAGGCATGTTACCTTGCGGCTTGCACTGCCGAATATTACCTGTTCGTTCTCACAATCATTACATTTTACACGTAAAAATCTGCTCTTTGGTTTGTTCATCTTAATCACTCCGCAAACTCGAATTTCTTAGCTCTAAAGCATGGTCTCTGGTGTGCCTTTTTACATTCTGAGCACCTGTATCTGAGCCATATTCTCTTTGTTGGTTTGTCTCCACCAGGCACCTTTGAGAATTTACCACTGTTTCCGATTCCGGTCTGGCGTTTCTTCTGTCTTTCGATGTGCGTCAGTGATGATGCTTTTCCCTTCTTTACTCTTTCCGCAACATGCTCTGTGTGTTTTTTGCATGAAGGGCAGTATGTTCTGAATCTCTTTGGAATCTTCATTATCTTCACCTTGATAAGTTAGATATTTTTTATAGGATTATTTGTGCCACATTCCGTTTGATCAGCCCTTTTGCATTCAGGGCAGGTAAAACGATAACGTCTTCGGCATGTAATGTATAATTGCGATTATCCATAGCCTTGAAAGTAGGCAGGTCCTCCAGTATTCGCACAACAACGAATTCTTTATTTATATTACTTTTGCCTATTTCATCCTTATTGTCTCTTTCATTCCCCGGACTGGCCGCTATCAACTGCTCGTCATCACGACGGTCAATTTGCACATTATCCTCTGGTTGATGGCTTACAGTCTCTTTTCCTACACCTGTCTTCACTCTGCTCTTGATCATCTGTGGTTCTAGTATCGGCTCGATCAGTTCCTTGCGAGCTGTGTTAATAGCCGAAAGCACAGCATCATATACTTTCCTCTCTTCAGGGAGCAGTTTGCTCAGATCCTGGGAAGGGGACTTGCTGGAAAATGCATTTGTTGTCGCACTGGTTATTATTTTCCTGATGCGGCGTATAAATATCACTTCAATATCTGTGATCGCACTCTGCAATTCAGTATCAAGCATCTTTGACTCAACGGAGCGTGGATTATTTACATTGAGTATTTCTTCTTCAAGCTCCTTCACGTATTTTTCCACATCCGGGAAAAAGCCCGGGTGCAGTGATTTAAGGGCTGAACTGCTTTCTTCCCTGAGCACGCTTTTGAGTTCAGTGTGATCCATATTCCGCTACACCTCTACACATAAGATATATTGCGGCATACTCCGGTACTTCCTGTATGCCTTCTTTGACCATGAGGTCCTTTCCTTTCATTTGCACAGCAAACGGTTTAATCACTTTTATTTTTACCGACTTATCGCTGAATACAATGGCATCATTCAAAGGTTCGAACTCTTCAAGTTCCTGTATTGTAAGAGCTGTGACCTTCATTCCGGATTTACCATGCAGTGACCCCGGAAGGCGTATCAGGCGCTTGATGTCTGCAGTAACTGGCTCGTCAACACATGCAGCCATCTGGGAAACGCCCTGCTTCACGATTGTCTCCAGTATTTCCTTCTTAATTCCGCCAAGTGCGTCCATTTTACCCTTTCTTAATGATGCCACACGGGCTTCATCCTGAAAGACCTCCACAAGATTCTCTGCAGTCTTTTTCCCTACTCCCTTGAATCCTGTAAGTATCTTAATAGCATTCTCGTCACTGGCCAGTGATGAAAGATATGATATGAGGTAGCGGTTGATTCTCCCGCCCCATCCTCCCTCATCCTCGGAAGGAAGTACTGCCATTTTAGCAGATTCAGCTCCTGCATCTCCGGTAATATCTCTTTTGGAGAATATTCTTTCCAGATTGAGACCCTTGGAACTTACATAATCAACAATCTCTCTTCTCTCGGGGCTTCCCAGTGAAAGCACAGATTCCTCACTGATGTGGAAGTGGTATCCTCTTCCCCCTGAAAAAACAGCATGTACCTGACTTTCGTTGAATCCAAAATCCTCGATGAGGAAGTCAAGAAGTTTCAACGTTTCTCTTTTGCCTTTTTCAAGCATGTCGGCATACGAGTTTATGTTGCCGGGCAGGTGATCGGAGTCAATATCAAATATAAGATCTGCTTTTAGCCAGTTCTTTTCCTTCATCTTTGGGGCACCGGGGTACTCGTAATATGCCACGGAGTAGTAAGCGTGTGCCGGGCCTATGCCTCTTAGGTAATCGTGGAGCTCGCCTTCAGAACCAAAGGCGCGATGTCTCTTCATGAAAGTATCCTGACCACTGGTAAACTCAATGAATCCCCATTCCCTTGATGTGAATTCAGGCGGCAGTCTTATGTCTGCCTGAGAATAGTAGTTCTGGAATGCAGATACTAAATATTGTCTTGTGCTCTCATTCATCTGATGTTTTTGTCTCCTCTCTGAGAATCATGATTTGCTATAAATCTATTTAATGCGTCATAAACCTTATAGTCACCATCTACATAATACTCCCCGCATGAAGAAGGAAATGACAAGTGCTGATGTAGCTACTCTTGCACTTGAGCTCAGCTCTGGTGAGACATCTATAATAGATGCAAAAATAGCTAAAATATATCAGCCTGCAGCTGATGAGATCAGGATAAATCTTTTTGTTTACAATAAGGGCAGGGATAATCTTGTTATTGAGGCCGGAAAGCGCGCCCATATGAGCCAGCACCTGCGGCCCAGTCCTAAACTTCCGCAGTCATTTCCGATGATGCTCAGAAAGCACATAATGGCCGGTCGTATCACATTTGTCAAGCAGTATGATTTTGACAGGATACTGGAGATCGGTATTGTGCGTGGTGGTGTGGATACAGTCCTCGTTGTTGAACTCTTCTCACCAGGTAACATCGTTCTTCTGGATTCCGAACGAAAGATCATTCTTCCAATGAAGCCCGTGTCCTTCAAAGGAAGAAAGATACGTAGTGGAGAGGTATATCAATACCCTGAAGCTCAGATAAGTCCGGTGGATGCGGGCGTAGAAGATCTTGAAAAAGCATTTTCCCTATCTGATGCTGATGTGGTGAGAACTATTGCTACCAGATTCAATCTTGGTGGCGTCCTTGCTGAAGAGGTCTGCTCAAGATCAGGTGTCAATAAAGGCGAGGCCGCAAAGGATATAGGCCATGATGGTATCGCAGCCATCGTTGCTTCATTAAGGGATGTATTCTCCCCTCTTCTGTCCGGGACCCTGGAACCATGTGTGGTCAAAAAAGATGTCAAAGGCGAGAAGCAGGCATTTGATGTGCTTCCCTTTGAGCTTGATATTTACAAGGAGTATGAAAAAGAGTCATTCCCTACATTCAATGCTGCTCTTGATGCATTCTTCGGGAAGATGGCTGCAGAATCCATTCAGGAAGAGGTAACTGCGGTTAAAAAAGAAAAAGTGGATGTTTTTGAACGCAGGCTGCATAAACAACAGGTTGCAATCGAGAAATTTGGGGAAGATGCCCAGAAACATACTCATGTGGCAGAAAAGATATATGCTTACTATGTTGAGATAGAGGAGATCCTCGCTGTCCTGGAGCAAGCTCGTACAAAGGGATATTCATGGGATGATATAAGGTCCATACTCAAAAAAGCAAAGGATTCGATACCTGCTGCTAAATGGATTGCAAGTATTGACTCTGCAGCAGGAAATATTGTCCTTGACCTTGATGGGACAAAAGCAACCATTGATATTAAACTGACCATTCCTCAGAATGCCCAGGTCTATTATGATAAAGCTAAAAAACTCACCAAGAAGAGAGAAGGTGCTCTGAAGGCCATAGAGGATACAAAACTTGCGATGCAAAAGAGGGAGAAAAAAGTATCCAATAAGCGTAAGGTCAATACGAAGAAATACTGGTATGAGCGTTACAGATGGTTCACTTCCTCAGATGATTTCCTTGTGATTGCCGGCAGGGATGCCGACAGCAATGAAGAGATCGTTAAAAAATACATGGAAAAGAGGGATATTGTTTTCCATACCCAGGTTCCGGGTGCTCCCATCACGGTTATCAAAACAGAAGGCAAAGAAGTGCCGGAGCAAACTCTTAATGAGGCTGCACAGTTTGTCATCTCATACTCAAGCGTATGGAAATCCGGTCAGTTCAGTGGTGATTGTTACTGGATAAAACCTGAACAGGTATCTAAGACGCCTGAATCCGGTGAGTATCTTAAGAAAGGTTCATTCGTTATTCGTGGTGAGCGAAATTATTTCAAGGATGTGCAGGTAGGTTCTGCTGTGGCTCTTCAACTCAAGGGGAACACCCGGGTTATAGGCGGTCCGTTGTCAGCTGTCAGTAAACATGGGGAGCATGTCGTTGAAGTTGTTCCGGGTAAGTTCAACCAGAATGATGTAGCGAAAAAGATATACAAAATATACGTTGATAAATTAAAGGATACCAATTTTGTAAAGCAGATCGCTTCCCCTGATAAGATTGCAATGGTGCTCCCTCCGGGAGAATCTGACATTAAGGGGCAGTGATTGCTTTATTTTCCTTATTTTATTGTGGATTATTGCGTTAATGGACTATAAAGATCGGAAGGTGTTATAATGAGGGTCAAAAAAAGAATTTTGAAGGGCAGAGAAGGTGAGATCACACTGGTTCCTGAAACATTGGATGACCTATGGCACCTGAAGTATATTATAGAGAAAGGTGATCTCGTCTTTGCTCTGACCAAGAGGAAAGCTGATGGAGTTGCTGATAAACTTCGACCGGAAAAGGTGGAGAAAAAGACAGTACGCCTCGGTGTTCGGGTAGAGGAGCTTGAGTTTCACAAATTCTCTAACCGCCTGAGAGTCCACGGTCCTATTGAGCACGGCATGGATGCCGGTCATTATCATACCTTTAATGTTGAAGAAGGTCTTGATCTTTCTATAATAAAGACATGGAAAAAAGACCAGCTTGAACGTATTAATGAAGCCGAAGCAAGCTCAAAACGTCCAAAAGTCGTGATTGTGGCTATCGAAGAAGGTGATGCGGATATTGGTCTTGTGCGTCATTATGGTATAGAGGTCTATTCTCATATCAATCAATCCTCGGGAAAGGGTGAAGGTACCCTGAGAAATGTCTTTTTCGAGGAGATTGCAGGGCAGCTCCTAACTGCGGCTTCGGAATCAGAAGCTATCGTTGTTGCAGGCCCTGGATTTACAAAGGAGGATTTCCTGAAATATATACAGTCCAAAGAGCCGGAACTGGCCTCAAGGGTCATTACTGAGGACACTTCTTCGATAGGTATGTCAGGTTTTCAGGAAGTATTGAGGCGCGGGGCAGTTGACAGGATAATGGAAGAGTCGAGAATTGCCCGTGAATCTCGTCTAATGGATGAGTTGCTGAAGCAAATAGCGATAGATGGCAAGGCCGCCTACGGTCTGGATGAGGTGAAAATAGCCCTGAATTATGGTTCTATCGAAACGCTCCTTGTGGCGGACGAGATGTTGCGGGTGGAACGTGAAAAGGGTAGCATCGACTCTTTTTTGCAGGAAGTAGAAAATGCTCAGGGGAAACTGGTAGTTTTCAGTACAATATTTGAACCCGGTCAAAAATTGCTTGCACTTGGTGGTATTGCAGCACTTCTGCGTTTCAAGATCTAGCTGATTCCTGTAATTTGCAGAATGCATTGTTTCCTGTATGTTATCGGAAGGCAAACATGTATTTCATCCTTGTTAATATACTTTTCGGAATGATTGTGGGTGGATTGTGCAAAGCATGCACAACACTCCTGCAGTTTATATATATATTTTTACTGTTATATGTTATTAACTTATATTAGGTTTTTTTTAGTGTTTTAGCCGTAAAACAGCTCTATATTAATTTTATATACACTTTAAAGCTCTATTGAGCGCCCAAATTAGAAACAAATGGCTTTCGTCTATTATCTTCTTTTGTAATAATCAAAAATGATATATACTTCTATTTCAAAGTCCTTATCTGGAGGTGAAAATGGTAACACTTGATGGAGGTAGCAAGCAGTTACGATATTCATTTAACTTGATGGAAAATTTTCTGGTATATTGATTTTGAGACCAGCAATAAACAATTATAACGTTGTTAGTATTGTTTAACAATTATATATATTTATATTAGGGAAGTGATAAACTATGGAAGGAGAAGTAACAATTAAAGATACAACTGGAAGCCCAGCACCATTAGGATTCCTTGGTCTTGGTTTCGCAGCTACATTCGCAGGACTTTTAAATATGGGCATGTTCTCAGACGCCACAATGGTAATTGCAATGGCAATAACCCTTGGTGGATTTGCTCAGTTATTCGCAGGCCTTGAACTCTGGAAGAAGGGTGACACCTTTGCTGCAACAGCATTCACTGCATTTGCACTCTGGTGGTTCTCATATGCATACATCTTATTGGTAACAAGCGTAGGTCTCTTCGGAAATGTAATGCCGGTAGATGCAACATTCGCAACCTCTCTTGCATGGTACCTCTTATTCTGGGGAATCATCGCAACACTGCTTACGTTCGTTACACTGGCAATCGGTGTAAAGCTCATAACAATAGTTTTCGTGTTCCTGGATCTGACATTCTTCACCCTTGCACTCGTAAACTTTGGTGTAGCAATTCTGCCAGTCGCAGCAATAATCACTCTTCTGCTCGGTCTTTCATCACTGTACCTCGGCATTGCTCTGGTAATGGATGAAGTCGGCAGCAAGCTAATCAAATTCCCTGTATTCTAAATTTAGAATCGGGAATGCGAAAAAAGTATAGGCAAAATTCATTGGATCGGCATTCTGGCCGATCTCTCTTTTTTATAATCTGTTTTTCAGTATTATTGAATACGAATGGCTCTTTCTGTGGATTCGATATGTAAAAGTTCCTTTCCATCCATGTATATATGAATAACTCCGCCAGATTCGGATATTGTTATCGCAATAGCAACCGTATCTCTTGTAATTGCTGCAGCTGATACATGTCGTCCTCCTAGGCCCTTTTCTACGGATATGTCTCTGGCATCAACATCCAGATATCTGCCAGCTGCTTCTACAGTTCCTTCTTCAGATATTACAAAAACACCATCTAACTGGGCGAACTCTTTGATGGATTCCCAGTTTTTTCTGTCAAGAATATCCGTATCTTCTTCTGCCTGTCCTGCATATGGGTTCAGGATCATTTGATGGGAACGTATCATGACTTCTTCAACATCTCCTATAATGAATGCTGTGCCAATCTGTTTTCCTTCGCGACCAGTGTTGGATATATCAAAAGCCACTTTCAAAACTGCACGCAGTATTTCGGCAGATATTCTTTCTTCACATTCCTTCAATATCTTCACGATGTGATTGTCAGCAAGATTGTGAACAACAATAGCATAGGAATCCTTACTTTCAACTATTCCTATCACTGTGCCATCTTCAATTTCTTCCATCATGAACTCAATAGCTGAGATATTTTCTACATGTTCTGTTTTTCCGGAAGCCTGCTGGTTTATTTTATCCATAATTTCCTTTGAGCGGTCTTCTTTTGTTTTACTGCTTGCCACGAGGTGGTCTATTAGTGTTTTTTGTTTACGGCTTGCAAAATAAACAGGTATGGATGTTTCTGGCCTTTCGAAATTAATATCTCCTGATATTATAATTGCAGTAGACTTCAGCTCTTCTGCAAGCCTTATAGCAGCGTTGACAACTACTTCTGTACTGTCCAAATTATCCCCTCTGATTATATCAACGATATAAATAATAAATCATAATATATTACACATTCTTACTTTATAAATAAAACCTGTTCTTTAGCGTTATTAATTTATGCCCCCAATATAAATCATAATTGGTGATAGGTTTGGTGAGAACTTTTGTTGCGGTTGACCTTCCTGTGGAGTTACATGATAAAATTGCCGATATCCAGTCAAAGTTCAGTGATTTCAAGTTCAAATTTGTGGATTCGCATATAGTACATATTACGATGAAGTTTCTAGGCGATATTCCTGATGATAAGATTCCTGATATTTCAAAAGCTCTTGATTCGGTAAAATGTGAACCTTTCGAAGCACATGTTAAAGGGCTTGGTGTATTTCCAAAGCCAAAGTTCGCCAAGGTTCTGTGGTTGGGGTGTGATGGAAATTTTGACAAACTATATGATTTAATTAACAGCTCGCTTTCTTCCTTTGACTTTGAACATAATATCCATCGTTTTAGTGCCCATGCAACACTTGCCAGGGTTAAGTACCTGCCAAATAAGAAGAAAGAAGAGTTTCTGAAGTTGCTTGAGGAACTGGCAGATGTGGATATAGGAACAATGCAAGTCGATGCATTTAAGTTGAAAAAGAGCACGCTGACTCCCCATGGTCCCGTTTATGAGACTCTGCATGAAGTCAGCCTAAAATGATTATGTGGTTCTTTAATTCATCTCATAACCGGAAAAACCACTGGAGCGTATGATCCTCTTATCTGTTGTAATCAGAAGACATTCCACTCCATCAACATCCTCTATCATATCCATGCCATCTTTTTCTCCAAGTATGAATACTGCTGTAGCAAATGCATCAGCATCCATCGCAGAAGTAGCTATTATGGTTGAACTGATGAGGTTCTGGGAGGGGTAACCTGTTCGGGGATCTGCAATGTGTGATACTCTTGCAGTATCATTGAAATATCGCTCGTAGTTACCGCTTGTGGCAACAGCCATATTTTCAACATTTATAATAGTCACTGCATCTTCGCTTTTTTCCGGATTCTGCAATCCGACTCTCCACTGGGTGCCATCTGGTTTAGTGCCAATGTATCTTCCATCGCCACCGGCATTAACAAAACCTGAATCTATGCCATCATCAATCATTGATTCTATTGCAAGGTCTACAGCATACCCTTTTGCAACTCCTCCAAGAGTGATTTTCATGTCATTTCCAAGAGTGATGTTGTTCCCTTCTAACATTACAGCAGAGTAATTCACCAGTATAAGTGTTTCATTGATCTCCTCAGGCGTTGGTTCTTCGTAAGTTCCTCCAGGGCTATACTTGCTTGCCCACAGGTCAAGAACGGGCTGTATGGATATGTCAAAAGCTCCTCCGCTCACTTCGGAGTAATATCTTGATCTATTAATCACGTAGACAAGTTCGTAGTCTACATCGCGAACGCTTCCTTCTTCATTAAGTATACTGAGTTCACTCTTATTGTCGTAGTTGTTCATAATTCTGTCAACATAGTACATTCTATCAAAAGCACGCTCAATAACTTCTGAGGCATGTGTTTCGTTGGAATCTATAACTGATATTGTGACAGTTGTATCCATCAGGCTTCTGGTTTGTGAGTAACTTACCTGTTCGACGGTTATGTCTGTATTCTGATCATATGCATAATTTATCATGAATAATACTGTGAAAATCGCTATCAGTCCAATGGCAACAGTTTTATACCTCATGCAGTATGAAAAGAGATAATTAATATTAAACTTATGTACCGCGGTAAAGAAGGAAACGAATTTCCTTCTTTTGTAGTTATTATATTCATCTGAAGGAAGTAATAGAATGAGCAATCCCAGCACAGGATCAGGTACGGGAACCAGTTCAAGCAAGGATAAGTATCTTGTTGTCGCCCTTCATCAGTTAATGGAAGAATACGGTTGGAGAGGTATAGAGAAACACTTCGGTTTTGTAAAACATCACATAATTTACGTGAAACCAGGTTCTTCTCTTGATAAAATTGAACTTAAAGCTAATGTACTTGGTAATCACATGGATGTGGACTTTTTAGGAATAACTCCACAAAAAGGTCTTCTTGATAAAGTCTTTGACTTTAATGTACGTGTAGTGCGCAAGTCATTCGAGATTAGTAAATACGTCTCAAATGACATGAAAATAACAAATGAGCAAAGTTTGAGAAACAGTATTATAGTTGTGATCAAACAGCTCGAGGAAGTTGCAGAGAAATAAGGGCGAGGTAAGCATGGCAAAATTAAATGTAATTCTGGTTGGAATCCTCGTCGTGATGTTCGCTGCAGCCGGTGTGTATGCTTTTGTTGGTTACAGTGGCAATGAAGCACTCTCTACCCATTACATGACAGAACAGAAATGGTCTGACAATTCATGTAGCGGTTGTCATGTAGGTGTGTACGAGGAAGTTTCCGAATCATATCACGTAGAACAGGACTTAAAGAAATGGTCCTCTATCATGGAATATGGTGTTGATATTGACAGTATTGATGTTGACACCATGGCTGTAACCTATGGACAGGTACATCCTGGTGGCGGTTACATGGCAGACTATGGGGTTGACATTGACTGTATGATCTGTCACGAGCAGGTTGGGGGATATGACTTTGAGGCACGTGCAGAAAGCATAGCATCAGGTGATTTCACAAATGCAAACGAAGCTGCGATCGAAGAATCCAGAGCAGAGTTGCAGAAAGAACCCCTCTATGTAGCAAGTTATGTCCTTGATGTTCTGGCACCTCTTCCTCTTGTGACTGAAATCCATGATGAGGTCAACGGTGCACCAGGCAAGGCACTCTGTGGAAGCAACTGTCACACAGGCGATGTTGCAACAACTGCTGTAGCATGGACACTTGAAGATTCCGCTTCCTATGATGTTCACGATTCTGTAGGCTGTCAGGAATGCCACGAAACTGAGGAACACCAGATAGGTGGAAGGGCGTATCTGTTCGAGTCCGAATCAATTCATGAAGCACAGAGCGGTGTATTGGACTGTGATTCATCAGGATGTCACGAAGATATATCACACGGTGCGCTGGTTGACGGTCACCTTGAGGCTGTAAGCTGTGAAACATGTCACATCCCGGCGCTTCCGGGCAGTGATGCAACCGGAACTCCTGTGTTAAAGTCATTTAGCTGGGCAAACGGTGTTCGCGAGGATGTTGTATATGACTCAGAGTTCACTCCAACAGTATCCTGGTCATCAGGTGTTTATTATGATGCCTTGCCAACAGTTCAGGAACAGACCGAGAGCTCCCTGCTAAAACCATTCAATGTGATTACAGGTATCTGGTGGGACGCAGGAATCGATGCGGAAGTTCTTGCAGATCCGGATAATAGCTCATCTATAGGTAACCCAATAGCTCCTGCTAAAGTATTGAATGCAGATGCGGATGCAGATGGTGTTGTCACAGAAGATGAGATTACATCATATGATGGTAATGCGGACGGAACCCCGGATTATCCGAATGCAGTTCTGAGGCACGTTGAGATGTATTACCAGGTAAGTCATAACATTGCAAGTTCAAGTGTAGGTCTTGATGACCCTCTTGTTTGTGCAGACTGCCACGGTACAACTGCAACAGCTATCAACTGGACAGCTCTGGGATATGAGAAGGATCCGGCAGCAACTGATCCGGCAACCGATTTCTCCACAAAGACAATAGAAGTAACAATCCCGGGTGCAAAGCCTACTGAGGTAGAAAGGGAACCTGCATTCTAAGGAGTTGGTAATGTGGAAATCAAAACATTGGATAAATTACCGGAAAAAATAATAATTCCACTAAGGCAGCACAGGGGTGCTGTCTGTGAACCCCTTGTGAAGAAGGGCGACAGGGTTCTTATCGGTCAGAAAATAGGCGAAAGCAAGGAATACTACTCATCTGCAGTCCATTCAAGTGTCTGTGGTGAGGTTCTTGCTATTGAAGAGGCTGCTCATCCGGATGGTAACAAGGCAATGAGTATTGTCATCCAGCCTGAAGACAGCAATGAGGCTGTTGAATTTTCTCCATGTAAGGATCTCAAACCAGAGAAACTTGTGGAACTCATAAAGGAATCGGGTATTGTGGAGCATTACGGAATGCCTACACATACCGTTCTCAAGCCAAAGGGCAAGAAAATCGACACAGTACTTATCAATGCGACATCATCCGAATGGATCGGTGGAACTTTCAAGACTCCCAAGGAATATGCATCTCATGTAATGGATGCCCTCAAGCTGCTCATGAAAACAGCAGGTGCAAAAAAGGGAGCTATTGTGTTGAGGACTGATGATAAAGAGTCTATTAATGCTTTTGAAGGCATTGAAGTTGACAAGAAAAAGCTGAGAGTTGCTCCACTGGTTGGCGGTCGTAAGATTGGCTATTATTTCAAGGAGCAGAACTCAGACATAGTCGTCCTGTCACAAAAACGCATTTACGGCAAAAAGATTCTCAACTTCTTCACTTATAATGTAACAGGAAGGAAGGTAAATGTCGGCTGTGATCCTACGGATGTGGGAGTTGCAGTATGCGGCATTAAATCTGCAAAGGCTTTTTATGATGCTGTTCATGAGGGCAAGCCCTACTATGAAACAGTTGTTTCTATAGAAGGTGTTTCTGATCGCATGGAATACCTCATTGTCAGGATAGGCACACCATTCAAAGATGTTATCGATTCTTATGGATACACTGGTGACATCGGTAAGATAATCGCAAACGGTGTAAGAACTGGTGTAGCCCAGTATACTGACCAGGTCCCTGTAACAAAAGGAACCACAAGGATATCCCTGCAGAAGCCAGAAGAGATAATTAGGGATGAGTCTATCGAATGTATCCATTGTGCACGCTGTGTGGATGTTTGTCCGGTTGAACTGATCCCAAGTCGCCTTGCTGTCATGGCAGACCAGGGTCGCTTTGATGAATGCAGGCAAATATACATTGAAAACTGTATCGAATGTGGTGACTGTGCAGCGGTCTGTCCTTCAAAGATACACATATTACAGCTTATCAGATATGCAAAAGATGCTATAGAGATGGCCTATGAGGATCTGCCTTCAAAGGAATCATCCAATCTGAAACTTGGTTGCTGTGGAGGTGAGTAAAATGACCTATACTATTTCAGCCCCCCCTCATAAGAAAACAAAACTTGACTTCAGGTCATTGAATATAAGCAAAATAATCGCTTTGCTTCCATTGTGTCTTGCGGCGATATACTTCTTTGGTGTTCCAGCTCTTGGAATACTCATTGCATGTGTAGTAGCCGCTGTAGTAACTGAATTTGGTATTCAGACAATGTTCAAGCAGAAAGTAACGATTGCAGATGGACATGCAGCCCTGACAGGACTTGTACTTGCGCTCCTAATCCCAGCGTCCGCTCCTCTATGGGTTGCTGTTTTTGCTGGTTTCTTTGCGATTGCCATTGGAAAACATGTTTTTGGTGGCATTGGTTCTTACATATTTAACCCCGCCCTGGTGGCTTGGGTCTTTACCAGAAGTGCCTGGACTTCCTACATGACTCCTTTATCTATTCCTCATGTCGGCCAGTTCTCTGATTTTATACTTGAGAACGGTGCAGGTCTTATGGTGGATGTTTCTCCTATATTGCTGGTAGGCGGCCTATATCTCATATACAAGAGATATATTGACTGGAGGATTCCTCTTGCATTCTTTGCAACAATGATTGTGTTGCCACAGACACTATTATTCATCTCTGGTGTGGCTGCTCTTGTTCATGAAGGTGTACTGAATCCTTTAATGTACATGTCACAGTTTTTCACCTTCCTGGAGATGAGTCCGGAATTGCCATATGAAATGATAGGAATAGTTTTCTTTGGAATTCTTTTCATTGCTACTGACACATCAACATCCCCGGTTACAAAGAAAGGACGCATAATATACGGTATTACATGTGGTGTACTCGTTTTCATCTATGGACACTTTGGGAACTTCGTTGATGGAACATTATATGGTATCTTCCTTGCAAACTGTGTTGCTTCATTCATTGAAATAAACACAATGCCTGCATCATTCGGAACCAAAACACTTCCTCAGAAGGTGTATAGGGGTGTAATGGATAAGATTCCTGCATCACTTAAATTCGAGGTGATGAACAATGAGTGAATCCAACAAAGATACGATAATGATTGTAGGGAAAATTGTAATTATATCAGTCGTAGCGGCTCTCTTGCTTGGTATCACCTATGTTCCTACAAGTGCGCAGCTTAAGATAAATGAGGAAAATGCCCGAACATCAATTCTGGGAGAGCTTATTCCGGAAGCTAACAATAACTTCGAACCGATTGAAGGCGACGTTGTTGATGAAGATGGTAACAGGGAAGTCCTTTACTATCGTGCAAAGGACGCTTCAGGTAATATCATAGGATATGCTTTCTTTAAGCAACAGGCAGGTGCCCAGGGACCGATCGTTGTAGCAGGTGGTGTAGATTCCACATTTTCAACTCTCCGCGGGATGAGTGTGTTGAGTCATGAAGAAACACCTGGTCTGGGTGCAAAGATTGTAGAAGCCAATTTCCAGAGCCAGTTCGCTGATCTTCCAATCGCCTCATTGGGCCTTAGCAGTTCTGGAGGATCAATTGATGCGATAACAGGTGCGACAATATCCTCAAAGGCAGTGGTAGATGCTCTTAATTCCAAGATAAGTGAAATAGAAGAGGCAGAGGAGTAGTGGTATTAATGGACCCATTAAGTGAATATATTCGTGGTATTACAAGAGACAACCCGATTTTCGGACTTGTTCTGGGCCTCTGCCCTACGCTGGCAGTGACTACATCAGTCGAAAATGCGATCGGTATGTCTGCAGGCACTGCATTTGTGCTTATATGTTCTAACATTTTCGTTTCAGCCCTGAGGAAACAGATTCCCTCAGCTGTAAGACTTCCAATATTCATTATCATCATAGCGACCTTTGTGTCAATAGTCAAGATGATAATGCAGGCGTATTTCCCTCCAATGTATGCGGCGTTAGGTGTGTTTATTCCGCTGATTGTGGTAAACTGTATCATCATCGGCCGTGCGGAGGCATATGCCAATAAGAACAATGTGTTCTATTCTTTCATAGATGGTCTCGGTATCTCAACAGGTTTCCTGTTGGTTTTGATGCTCATCGGTGGTATAAGGGAACTCCTTGGTACTGGACAGATAGTAACGTTCGATTACACTTTGATCACTTTACCTATCAACCCATCCATTACAACAATGATCCTTCCTCCGGGAGCATTCCTGACAATAGGATCTTTAATGGCAATCGTAAACTATCAGAGAGCAAAGAAGAGAGCAAAGGGTGGTTAAAATGGTGGAAAAAGCATTATTCGCTATCTTTATGGATGGTATTTTCATCAAGAACTTCCTGCTTATCCAGTTCCTTGGACTCTGCTCTTTTGTAGGTGTTACCAAGGATGTCAAGAGTGCTGCAGGAATGTCAGGAGCCGTGGTCTTCGTTATGGCAATGGCATCTACGGTGTCATATTTGCTCTATACATATATTCTGGTGCCTACAAATATGCAATTCCTTGACCTTATCAGCTTCATTGTTGTGATTGCAGCACTTGTACAGCTGGTAGAGTTCGTTGTCAGGAAGAACATACCTTCTCTTTACCGGTCACTTGGTATTTACTTGCCATTGATCACAACGAACTGTGCAGTATTAGGTGCTGTATTACTTAATGAGAATGCAGGCTACAACTTTGCACAGAGTGTTGTTTTCGGTACTTCAGCAGGTCTTGGATATACCATCGTCATGTTGATGATGTCTGCTATCAGGGAACGCTCAACATTCGTTAATGTTCCTTCATCTATCCGCGGACTTCCTCAGGCATTCTTCATCGCACTGATGCTTTCTATGGCTTTTGTTAATTACTTCTGGGTGATTCCAATATGAGCGTATCATTTAGCACTTTACTTATAGAGGCAGTGGCAATCCTCGGAGGTCTTGGACTGGTTGTTGGTGTCATGCTTGTTGTGGCAGCAAAGAAATTTAAGGTAGATACTAATCCGCTAGTTGATGAAATAGTGGAAGTACTCCCTGGGGCTAACTGTGGTGCCTGTGGTTATGCGGGCTGTGCTGACTTTGCAGAACGTGTGGTAAATGAAGGTGCACCTCTCAATGGTTGTCCTGTCGGTGGCTTTGAAGTCGCCAAGGAGATTGGTGGCATACTCGGTCAGGAAGTTGCCGAAGGTGAATCACAGTATCCTTTCGTCAGGTGCAACGGCGGTCTCAATTGTGTTGACCGTTTTGAGTACGTGGGCTTTGAGGACTGTAAGGCTGTCATGTTGCTCTCTGACGGGGAAAAAGGTTGTAACTACGGATGCATGGGCAGGGGAACCTGTGTACGTGCATGTCCGTTTGATGCACTTTCCATAGGAGCGGACCGTCTACCTCATGTTAACCAGAATCTGTGTACAAGCTGTGGCCTATGTATTGCCTCATGTCCAAATGACATACTGGTGTTTGCAAAGGAATCCGAAAAAGTGCATGTACTCTGTATGTCACATGATAAAGGAAAGGCTGTTAAGGAGTCCTGTACTGTTGGTTGCATCGGCTGTAAGATATGTGAAAAGAATTGCCCAGAAGAGGCTATAACTGTCACTAACTTCCTTGCACAGATCGATCAGGACAAATGTACAGCATGTGGAATATGTGTTGAAAAATGTCCGCAGAATACAATTTCTATCAGGTGATCATATGACATATAAGACAAAGATAGGCCTGGACGAGAACATCGTAGCAGCACTTAGCTATGCAGGTTTCTGGATCACAGGGATAATCTTCCTGCTAATAGAGCCTGACAACAAGTTTGTCAGGTTCCATGCAATGCAGTCATTGCTGATATTCCTCCCTCTTTCATTATTGATCTTTTTAGTGGGATGGGTGCCGGTAGTTGGCTGGATAATAGCTGATTTCCTTGGATTCGGTGCACTCTTTTTAATACTGATATTTGTAATAATAGCATACAGGGGCGCTTTATTAAAGGTTCCTGTCGTGGGCACTTACGCTTACAAGCTGATATATCAGTGAACTCTATACAGGAAATGCCTTATCTGGCATTAAATCCTGTATCTTTTTTATTTACGAAAACTTAAAAAACTACATCTTCCTATTATTGCTGGAATGTACACTTTTATGCGGAGGGTTTGAAATTAAAGAAGAGATATGGATTGAAAAGTATAGGCCCTTTAAGCTCGATGATGTGGTCGGCCAGAAAGAGACTGTAGAAAGGCTCAAATCGTACATAAAAACGAGAAACCTTCCACATCTTCTTTTCTCAGGTCCTCCGGGAGTTGGAAAAACAGCAACTTCCGTATCTATTGCACGTGAGCTTTTTGGAGATTCATGGCGTGAAAACTTCACGGAACTCAATGCTTCCGATGAGCGAGGTATAGATGTTGTCAGGACAAAGATCAAGAACTTTGCAAAAACAACTCCTATCGGCGGTGCAGATTTCAAGATAATTTTCCTTGATGAAGCTGATGCACTTACGTCAGATGCCCAGTCAGCTCTCAGGCGTACAATGGAACGTTATACTAATAACTGTCGTTTCATTCTTTCATGTAATTACTCATCCAAAATAATCGAACCTATCCAGTCCAGGTGTGCTGTTTACAGGTTCCGTCCACTTGCAGATGAAGCGGTTGCTGAAAGGGTCCGTTTTGTAGCGCAGAATGAAGGCCTGGATATAGCAGACGATGGTGTGGATGCGATCAAGTATGTTGCCCAGGGTGATATGAGAAAGGCAATTAATGCCCTTCAGGCAGCAGCTTTGGTAGAGGATACCATTCATAAGGATGCAATATACAAGATTACAGCAACAGCCCGTCCTGAGCAGGTCCGTGAACTTATAAATACCGCATTGGCTGGTAATTTCAGTGCTGCCAGAAAACACCTTGATACTCTTCTGCTTGAGCAGGGTCTTTCAGGTGAGGATGTGGTCGGGCAGATATACCGTGCTATCTTTGAGATAGAGCTTCCTGAGAAAAGGATGGTTGAACTGATAGATGTCATTGGTGAGATCGACTTCAGGTTAACAGAAGGTGCAAATGAGAGAATACAGCTTGAATCCCTGCTGGCACACTTTGCACTGTCAGGAAAGGAATATCGGTGAGTCTTGAAGCAGTGGTGCTGGAGTTACTTTCTTCAGTACCTCACTGGCTTGCAACAGTGATCATTGGTGCCCTTCCAATCTTTGAGCTAAGGGGCGCTATCCCCATTGCTCTGGGGATATATGATATGAATCCCATTGCTGCGTATTTGTTTGCAGTGTTGGGTAACATGATACCGGTGGTTCCGTTACTTCTTTATCTTGATCCCGTTTCAAAGTATCTCCGCAGGTATGCTATATTTGATAGCTTCTTCTCATGGTTATTTGGCAGAACTCAGCGAAATCATTCTGCCAGGTTTGAAAAGTACGGTACTCTTGCATTAACGATATTCGTGGCAATCCCGCTGCCTGTTACAGGTGCATGGACCGGATGTGCAGCAGCATTTGTTTTTGGGATCAAGTTCAGGCATGCAATTATTGCGATACTTGCAGGTGTGCTTATAGCCGGATTGATAGTCAGTGTTGTCACATTGACAGGAATAGGTCTTTTAGACCTTATCTGATGCCTTCAAAGCATCATTGAAAATGTAAAAAGAAATAAAAAAAATGGGTATTACTTACCCAGCATATCTTTTGCGAGCTTGATATCTTCAGCTTTTACAGTCTTTCTGCCAGCATGCTCTGCGAGTTTGATAGCTTCTCTGGATATTTCAAGTCCGAATTCTTCAAGTATCTCGGTAAGTGCCATTCCAGCTGATTCACTAACTCTTTGTGCTCCTGCGTTTCTTATAACTCTCTCAATAGGTGCAAATGGTATAATTGTCATAAATATCCTCTTATGTGTCTTATATTTAAAATTTACTTTAATTCCACCTGTTAATTAGCAAAATAAACTATAAATAGTTTATTAATGCAATTTCAACGTGAAATTAATGCAATTTGCCTTATCAGGAGTATTTTATCAGACTATTTGATTTTTATTATTCTTTCTTTTTCATCTTCTTTGCCAGGTCCTTTCCAAGTCTCATACATTCTGCCAGGTCTTTTTCATTTGGTACATACTGAATTCTCAGTACCGGGTCTATGACATCTACTCCTGCTTTCCTTAGTTTCTCCGCTATCATCACAGGAGCTTCTCCACTCCATCCATAAGAGCCAAAAGCAGCACCAATCTTTCCTTCAATACCTATTTCTATGAGTTTGTCTATGAATTTGGCAATTGGCTCAAGCATTGTATAATAGAACGTTGAAGAACCAATACAAATAGCATCATACTTGCTTATGTCTGCCGGATCCCATTCATAAAAATTATCTATATCAACATCTACATGCTTTTCACGTGCACCCTTTGCAATAGCCTCTGCCATCATTTTTGTGCTTCCCTGTGTACTAAGGTATATGATTGCAAGTTTTGACATTTTCCATACTCCCCATTTATTTGTATTCTATTATCGGCTTTTATAAAGATTCAAAATAATTCATTTAAGAATATGCAGTTTGCTTATTATTAAACATTTCCAGTATTTGATGGCAAGAGCCAATATCTTTACAAAAAGGTTATCTTTATTGCCAATCAGGAAATACAATATTACCTACCTCAAATAACGGAGATTCCATATGGACGAAAAAATCGCGCCGCATATCGACGAATTAACCATGGCGCTTGGAAATATTAGTAAAGAGGAAATTAGTAAGGAACTGGAAAAGCTTCTTAAATATCGTGTTCCTCTTGATGAAGCGAAAAGAATATTAAAATCCAAATATGCAGCAGTTTCATCTAATTCTGTGAAGGTAAGAGACCTTTCTCCGGGATTGAATGGAATTGACATCAAGGGCCGTATTATTGATATAGTTGAAAAAACAGTGTCAATACAGGGCGAGAAAAAGACTATATTCTCAGGAACCCTGGGAGATGGTACTGGTATTTGTTCTTTCACATGCTGGGATGACATGTCCTTAAAGTCCGGGGATGCTATTTCTATCAGAAATGCGTATACCCGTTTATGGAATAACCGTCCGGAGCTGTATTTTGGTAAAAGGTGTACAATCTCATATTTGCAGGACGATGAGCTTCCTGATATTGAGCAAATGTCACATTCCAATCTCAAGAAACTGGATGAGATTGTTCCTGCTGATGTACTTGCAAGTTCTTTGGTACTGATAGTTGAGATGTATCACAGGGAGATCATGCTAAAAGGAGAGGAAGTGACTGTTGTGGAAGGTGTCATAGCAGACGAGACTGCCAAACTCCCCTTCACAGCATGGGTCCCGCTGGGAACTCTTGACATAGGTAATTATATCCGTTTTGAAGGCGCAGCTGTAAGAATATTCAGAGGTTTGCCATCTATTAATTTCAATGAGACTACTTCTATTGAACCGGTGGAATCTACTGAGGATCTGCCATTTACCCTTGAATCTGTAAACAGGTCAAGTTCACCTTTAGCTATTGAACAGGTTCTTGAAAAAGAAGGTATGTTTGATGTAACTGTCAGGGGGAATATAATTTCCATCAGGCCAGGCTCCGGTCTTATCGAAAGATGTCCTGCATGTAATCGCGTCACACAGAAATCCGTATGTCGTTCCCATGGGGAAGTGGAATGCCTGATGGATATGCGTATAAAAGCAATTCTCGATGATGGTACGGGTGCCGTTCACTTGATGCTTAACCGTGAACTTTCCGAAGCCATTTATGGAAAAAGCATGTATGATGCGGAAAAAATGGCTCAGATCTCAATGGCCAGTGATTCGGTATTTGAGGATATGAGAAAGGTACTGACCGGCAAATATCTTGCAGCCCGCGGTAATTCTTCAAAGAACGAATTTGGTGTATCACTGGTAGCCAGATCAGTCTGGGCCCCGGAGAATGACCTTCAGGAACGTATGGATCAGCTTCTGGAAAAGATTGGTAACGGATGTGGTGAGTGATGGTTGAGAGAGAAGTAGCACACAGAATGTTCGCACAGGAATTCAACGACTCCCGTTTTAATTTATATTCAAATTCCTCTTTACCGGGAAATCAGGAAGTATATTCTCCGAATTTCCTCATAAGTCCCACAGGGCTTAAAGTTAACCGGGTATTTGTAGTAGGTGTAATCACGGAAGTAGACCGTCTCTCTGACCAGAACGGGAGTGAAAAAGAACTATGGAGGGCGCGTATATCTGATCCAACAGGGGCTTTTACAGTCTATGCTGGTAGTTATCAGCCGGAAGCTTCTGTTTTTCTATCAACTGTCAGTGTTCCTTCATATGTAATGGTACTTGGCAAAGTCCGTTCCTATGAGCCGGGGGATGGTTCTGTTTATGTATCCCTGCGTCCGGAGGAAATCAACTATGTTGATGAGTCAGTACGTGACAGGTGGATAGTGGACACTGCGGAAATGACTCTTGAGCGTCTGGATGCATTTGACAGATTTTTCTCTTCAAGCATCGGAACAGAAAAACTGATGGACAGGATAAAATCATGTAATATTCCGCAGACACTTGCAAGTGGTATGTGTCTTTCATTGGATTATTATCACAAGGATAAGGAATACTATGATTCTCTAAAGTGTGTTCTCAAAAAAGCTCTTTGTTCTATAGGTGCATCACTTGATAACCCGGAGGATGAGCCGGATTATGAATCAATCGTTCAGTCCATTCTTGAAACTCTAGATGATGGCGGTGGTTTTGATTATTCGAAATATATTGGGGAAGCAGTTTCTCAAAAGATACCGCAAAGCATTGCAGATTCAACATTAAAGTCTTTATTGTCAAAAGGGCATATTTATGAACCCAAAGCAGGTCTTTTCAAGGTAATCCACTGAAGGTGGCTATTTATTTACTAAAAGTGTTTCTACATGGCGATATACTTAAATATGCAAAAATGTTACACCTGATAAGTAATTCAACACATCAAATGTACATTTTATCAAAGAAGGGGTATTCATGGAAAATGATGAGATCATAGAAAATGTAAAAACTAGCATCATTAGTATGAAGGGTGTAGGGACTACACTTTTACTTAATGAGGAGGACCGTGAGATTATCCAGGAACTTGAGAAAAAAGCGGATGAGATGACTCTTATGGGGCTTGGTAGGGGTGATAATAAAGGTGTAAAAGCAGTTCTGAAAAATGATGTCATCTTTGCTTTTACCACAAATATGGATTTCAGCTGGCCTGAAGGTCCGAATGTAATTCTCATGCACAACGAGTGTGTTGTAGGTCAGGATCTTGACGATGAGGCCAAACTTGAGGAAATGAAATCCTGCAAGGATAAACTTGTTATCGGTAATATTGTCATATACGACACAAGTGTCCTCAAAAAGATGGACGCCAAGAATAATCCATTGATCGTTGTATTGCCACCGAAACCCTGCGAGGAAGTCGAATGTGTGGACAAGGTGTGTAATGTAGTACTCGCATCCCCTTCCCCTCCAAGTGATGAGTATCTTAAGGGAAAGATGGGACTTGACAATCTCCACGGGACAGGTACTTTCCTGCTGGGATTCGATTTCGATTGTTCCTGTAATTAATAATTAGTATGGTGTTTGCTTGCAAACATCTTATATTCTATTTTTTAATCTGTCCGTGTTTTGGGGTTGGAAGCCTTATGTGAGCTATTGTCCCTTTCCCAAGCTCGCTTTCTATCCAGATCTTTCCTTTATGTGCTTCCGTGATGGACCTTGCAATATGTAATCCCAGTCCGTTACCGCCATAATGTCTTGTTTTGGAACCGTCTACCTGATAGAATCTTTCAAAAATGTTATCGATCTCATTTTCGGATATGCCTATTCCCTCATCAATAATTTTTATGTGGAGACTTTTGTAGCCTTCGTGCGCTACTACACGGATTGTTTTTTCAGTGGGGCTGAATTTGGTGGCATTTTCCAATAACTGTATCAACACTTCCAGGAGGTATTTCTTATCTCCTTCTATAAAAGAAAGTCCCGGCTGGATATCAACTTCAATATTCTGCCTTTTTTGTATGAGCTGGTCGGATAATTCGAAAACAGCTCCTGTAATCACATCATCTATTCTAAGAGTTGTAAATGTATATTCTATATCTCCTGATTTTGCAGCACTGACAAATATCAGGGAATCAATGAGTCTTTCAAGTTTCTCAGAAGAAGCTATCATTTTTTTCAAAGATTCTTTTTGCCTTTGGTTTGTTTCACCAAGAGTTTCATCGTAAAGGAGTTCAGAATAACCTCTGATGGGGACAAGAGGGGTTTTGAGTTCATGCCTGAGATTTGAAATGAACTCTTCCTTAATGATTGCAACAGAATTGAATTCTTTAACTGCACTCCTGACATCCATGCATCTTCGAAATGAAAATATCCATGATGCAGCCATCAGGAATGTAATGGTGACCAATAATTCTCCGAATCTCCATTTTTCAACAGAATCGAAGATACCAAAAAAAATACTTGAAACGCCGATGAGTGATGATATGAATAGTACAGTTATCGTTGCTAAGGCTATCAGTAACGTATCAAAAATTATTCTCCTATGGATAATTTCTTTTCGTGTGTTTATTGATTTTTCATCCATGACCGGCTTATCCTAGTTATATCCGGAAATATATTTCCTCCTTTCTATATATGCCTGTTCTTGTTAATCAGATAAATATTGTATTTTAAGCAAATATTTAACAATTTTCAGAGGCGAGCAGAGTGGAAAGTATAACACAGTAAAATTCCAGATCATGAAAAAATTGAAAATAAAAAAGTCAGTTAAAAGAGGGCAACATGGCAAGGCCAGTGTTTCCCTCTTATCTTAATAATTATTCACCTTTGTAGATCTTCAATGCATCTTCAACAGGTGCATCCTCAATGGTAATAGCATAGATGGCATTGCATAGCCTAATAGCTTCGTCAAGTGATCTTTGGTGTATGTTCCTTCCTGTTGCATTACCTTCTGCACCGCTGACATGAATCTGTGCATAGAGTTTCTTGAGGAAAGCTTCAGGATCATCGCTGGAACCGCCTGCACAAACGACCTTTGTCCTTCCTGCAGCAAGGACTGCTTCCTTGAATGCATCTTCTGACTTCATACCTTCTGCTTTTGGATAATTGACCTTCACAAAGTCTGAATTAAGGCATGCTCCAACACCTGTTGCACCTGCTATAAGATGTGGGTCTTTCTCATTTCCAACAGCTTTTCCTCTTGGATATATCCAGAGTACTGTTATCATGCCATACTTATGTGCAGTATAGATCAGCTGTGCAGCCTGATGCAGCATTTCAGCTTCATACTCGCTTCCAAGGTATATTGTGTATCCAATACCAAGTATCTTCAGACCACTGTTGTCGCGGAACTGTGCCACTTGGTGCATATCATACCACTGATTGCTGAATGGGTCATCCTGCTCTGTTTTAATAAGGTGGGATTTGGAGTTGACCTTTACAAGGTATGGGACATCAGGGTAATCCATGCCATATCTGGCAATGAGTCCCATCTGGGTGGCAAAGACTCCTATATTTGAATTTGCAGCAATTTTGAAAAGGTGCTCAGGATCGTTGTCATCTGAGGGTATGTCCTCTCCGAAAAAATCATCATTCAGATGTTCGACTTTCTGGTCACCTGCAAATAGCATCAACCTGCCGGTTTCGCGGGTAATCTCCATGTAATTCTTAATGTATGTCTCACGTGCTTCCTGCGGCACATCTAATGGGACTTTGATGTCTTCTTCTTTTATTAAGACCATTTTAATCACTCGAGTTTAAAATGTTATTCAATAAGCGTTTTGTTTCCTACCTACCCTTAATCATGTTTTTCTATTTTAATCATTGTGTGGCTGGAGGAAAGTATATGATTTCGACAAATACATTTTTATCAATGGCAAACTACGATACCACATAACATATATTGGTCTGGAATTATCATTTTATTCCCTGCATCAGGGTTTTATATCTATAGTCCTATCAGATAAATAAAATACATAGTGCATATATTAAAATCACGTAAGCATAATTTTGCATACTCACGGAGCATGGTTGTGGATTCGATATACCTTCTGGAAATAGTGGTTTCTGTGCTTTTCATGAGCATGGTCGCCCAGACACTTAGTAAGTACTTCAAAGTACCTGTTATTATGTTCCTTCTGCTGGAAGGGATACTTGTTGGCCCTGAAGTACTGAATTTTATCGATCCGAACATGTTCGGTGACGGTCTTACGGCGATTGTATCTCTTTCGGTTGCTGTAATAGTATTTGACGGCGGTCTGCATATTGATGTTAAAAGCATTCGACCTATACAGAAGACTGCTTTAAAATTAACTACTATCGGTGTTCTGATAACTTTCATCGGGGCAACGCTGGTTACGTATTCCCTGTTAGACGTTCCCTTAAAACTTGCAGCACTTTTCGGAGCCCTAGTGGCTGCAACGGGTCCGACAGTGATAACGCCTCTTGTAAGGAACATACATGTCAATCATAAAGTAAGTAAGATACTTGAAATTGAAGGCGTTTTTAATGATGCAGCCAGCGTCATCCTTGCAGCATTCATGTTCGAATGGATAGTTTCCCAGCTTACGGGATTCAGTGCTGTGGTCTTTATTCTGCAGAGGCTTATAATAGGTATCGTTATAGGTATGGTAAGCGGAACCATCCTGAAACGTTTTCTTTCAAGTGGTTCTCTTGTAACTGATCAGACTGCCCGTCTTTTTACTTTAACACTGGTAATAACAGCCTATGTTCTATCTGAGGTATTGGGCAATGAATCAGGTATCCTTGCAGTTGCAGTTTTTGGAATAGTCACCGGTACATCCAACATCCCTCACAAGCAGGCTCTTAAAGAGTTTAAATCTGATCTTGTGATGCTGATGTTGTCTATTATATTCATCCTTCTTGCAGCTATGCTCAAGTTCGAGGACATTATCGGAATCGGTGTGAATGGTATCATAGTGGTCTTGCTGTTGATAATTCTGGTTCGTCCTCTGGCGGTATTTGGTTCTACAGTGAATTCCCATCTTAGGCGAAATGAGAAATTGTTCATATCATTCATAGGTCCAAGGGGTGTTGTACCGGCATCCATTGCAACCTATTTTGCAATTAAACTGGATTCTTTCAATATCCTTGGTGGTCAGATGCTGGTGGGACTTGTATTCCTGACAGTTATTATCACAGTCATAACAACCGGTACTTTAGCAAGAAGAGTAGCTAATCTTTTAGGAGTTATACCTATGGAAATCCTTATTATCGGAGGGGGCGAGGTCGGTAGGATCTTGGCCGAGAGATTTGAGAAGCGAGGCGAGAATGTAGTTGTAGTTGACAATTCTGAAGAGAAATGTCAGCGCCTGTTGAAACAGGGTATACGTGTGGTTCACGGGGATGCTGAGGATATCAACGTTCTAAAGGCTGCAGGCATAGAGAAAGCCAAGTATGTGGTTGCTACTACCGATCAGGATAATACAAATCTCTTAGTGTCCCAGATAGCAAAGAGCAAGTTCAACCTGAAGGAGGATCAGGTAGTTGCAAGGGTCAACAATGTGGAGAATCTGCATGCATTTTGGGATCTCTCGATACGTTCAATGAGTCCACAGATGACCACTGCCCTTGTTCTTGATAACATGGTAGGAAAACCTTCTATGTTCTCCATGTGTGAGGTCGGGGAAGAAGGGGAGATGCTTGAGGTTAGGGTCACAAACCCGAAGGTTGCAGGCAAAGCCATAAAGGAGTTGACACTTCCTGAGAACAGTTTGTTGCTGATGATAAGGAGGGGTGATAAGTCACATATCGCCAATGGCAACCTTGTCCTGGAGTATGATGACCTTGTTACTGTTATTGGAGAGGATGATGCGGCAAAAGAAGTTGCAGATATTCTTCATAGATAAGTTCTCTATTGTGGTAGTTCTCTGAACTATCAACTCTTTATATATTACTTTCACTTAGCTTACAACTTAATTATATAGGGTTGGAGCATACAGATAAATTGCCTCTCAAGATGATACAAACAAGGGGCTTGAGGATTTGAATATGAAACAATTAGCACAGGAAATTAGTGGCAGGTTCCATGAACTTGGGGTGGAGATTCCTATTGAGGATATCGAAGAACGTCTTGACAAAATGATAATGAAGTTCAAGGTTCCAAAGGAAGAAGCACGCCGAAGCGTCGTAAACTACTTTTTAAAATCATACAATATCAATAGGGGTGAGTTCTACACCGGTCAGTCAGAATCACCAACTGTAGCCATATCTGATATAACGGTAGACGGGAAGTGGGTTAATGTGAGGGGGAAAATTGTCCAGCTATGGGACAATTCTCATGAATCCATTTCTCAGGTGGGGCTTGTGGGGGATGAATCCGGAACCATCAAATTCACACTTTGGGAAAGTGCCGGAGCACCTCTGGTGGAAGAAGGTAAAAGCTACGTATTCAAAAACGTAGTCGTAAATGAGTGGAATGGTAAATTCCAGTTGAATGTCAATAAGAGCAGTTCCATTGAATCCATTGATGAGGAGATCGAGGTAGGAACTACGGCCGTGGAGTTCAAAGGTGCCATGGTGGACATACAGTCCGGTTCAGGCTTAATAAAAAGGTGTCCTGAGTGCAATCGTGCATTGACAAAGGGAGCCTGCATGGAGCACGGTAAGGTGGATGGTGTCTATGATCTTCGCATAAAAGCTGTTATGGATAATGGTGCTTTCATACAGGATACTATACTGAAAAGAGATCTTGTCGAAGAGATCACTGGCATGACGCTTGAAAATTCAATTGCCCTTGCGGCAGATGCTCTTGATCAGGGAGTTGTCCTTGAGCAAATGAAAAAACTACTTGTGGGTAAATATTACCTTGTAAGTGGGTCCAAAATCGAACGATATCTGCTTGCAGATTCCATAACTCCGATATTCTCATTCGAAATGTCTGAACTGGATGCACTAATAGCCGCAGCAGAGGTGATCTGAATGGCCGGATACACAAGAGAAGTTGCCAGAAGAGTATTTGCCCAGGAGTTCAGGGAGTCCAATCTTAGTTTCAAGGATGGTGATGACCAATATGCTCCGCAGTATCTCCTCACTCCAACAGGTGCCAAGGTAAATCGTATATTCATTGTCGGTACACTCATTGAAAAAGAGGATATAGGTACTGATTCAGAATATTGGCGCGGCCGTGTTACAGATCCTACCGGTTCTTTCCTTATATATGCCGGGCAATATCAGCCTGAAGCTGCCCAGGTGCTTGCTGAATGTGAAACTCCTGCTTTTGTTGCAGTAGTCGGCAAACCAAGTACTTATACTACGGGCGAAGGTGATGTTATTACTTCTGTACGTCCTGAGTCACTCTATATAGTTGATGGACAAACCAGGGATATGTGGGTAATAGAAACTGCAAAATGTACTCTGGATAGGATCAAGAATCTTGAGAGTACGTCTGCCAATACACAGCGTGCAAAGGAATACTACAGTCCTGATGCTAAGCACTATTCTTCAATGGTTGCTCAGGCTTTGAGATCCTTAAAAGAAACATATTAAATACCCGTATTCAAGGGCATATTCTTGCCCTTTTCTACTCTTTTATCGACCAAAAGTGCCATATGTAACGTAAGCATTGTGATTTTTGAGGGTGTTACATGAAAACTTATCTGGTTCTCTGGTTTAACAGTAACGGCGCAATGCCTTCTGAAATAAACCGAAGTCTGATGTCTCTTGGATTCAAACAGGTACAGGGAAATTATGACTATGTTTATGACTGGGGCGACAATGTGGATCTGGATGAGATCCTTCTATTCACTGATAGAATTCAGATGACATTGAAAGGCACTGGTGTGATGTTTAAAACAGAAACTATCAATGGCCAGAATTAGGCCTTTTACTTATTGTCTTCACCAAGTTTGCGGGAAAAGTCAATATATCCACAGGATTGACCCGTTATCGGAATAATATTTGTCTCGATCGTGCCGTTTTTGATTTGTAGTTCAATTGCGCATGGATCGGACATCCTCGGTTTTGTAGGTGATCCGGGACAGATAAGAAGCACATCACTTTTTTCGATAATTGGTCTGTGTAAATGTCCGAACACAAGAATGTCTACTCCCATTTCCAGAGCCATGTATCTTGTTGCAGTATTGTCAACTATTGAGAGTGACGCTTCATGGATGACTCCGATCTTAACTCCTTCTACTTCAAAGACCAGCTTTTCAGGGAGTAGCTCTTTTACAGCAGGTTCATCTGAATTGCCGTGTACGGCTTTTAGTTTACCTGTTGCATCAAGGGCTTTGAAAAAAGACAGTGAATCAAAATCACCGGCATGAATTATCATATCATACTGGTCGAAAACATCAGAAAGGTAAGCTGGAATACTGTCTGTTTCCAAATGGGTGTCCGATACCAATATGATTTTCATGCAATCATCTTTGTCCGATTATTGTATACTAAGGTCAACAAGCTCGTATTCCAGGTTCTCTGTTTCAAGCCTGCTTAGAATGGATGGTACTTCTTCGTCGATTGCCAGCACCAGTGATGAAAGTCCGTGATAAGCAGCCTCTATGACTGATTCCTTTGCTCCGAACATAACATGTGGTTCCAGGCCAATTCTCTTCAGAGCTATAAGTGACTCCACACCTACTGTTGCAATATATGCTTTAGATTTAGCAAGAGCCCTCAATCGTTCCACATCAACATTGCGTGATCCGCCCCGCTCAACTCTTGGTATCCTGCAAATAGTAATACTTGCATTTTCAAGATCAATAAGGCCCATCAAGTCCGTAACTCCAACATCTTCGCCCTTCTTTGCGCTTGAAATCGTTGTTCCGGTTGCGTTTGTAACTCCGGTGGTGCTTACATATAGCAGGCCTTTGTCCATATTAAGGTAGACCTCTTTTCCTTCTTCAAGGTCTTCCTCAGCAATTGCAGTCCAGGTAGAAACATGGCTGATTATATCGCTCATTACATAGCGTGCATATCTCTTCATATCTGCGGCATTCTCAAGTACCCATTCAACACCAAGTTTTGTGATTCTATAGCGTACTCTTCCTTCCGAATAGACCAAACCTTCTGCAACAAGTTCCTTAATGTACTCGGATACTGCCTGGGGAGTAACTCCTATCTTCTCAGCAATTTCTTTTTGTCGTACATTAGGTTGGTGCGCAGCCACTTCGATCAGTATCTGGAATTTTGTGATACCACTTTTGCTATGAAGAAGTTCTATCATTCTGTTTCTCCATTCAGAAGTACCTTGAGTCTTTGTCCCATGACTGTGAGTTTATCAGACCTGCGGGCAACCGCACGAATGTATAGTGGACTCTTGTTCAATGCTCTTGTAAGACTGCTCATGGAATCGTTTCCCTGTTCAACTAACTTCTCAAGTTCTTCAATGGCATCTTTCACATCTTCATAAGGCATGAAGGTGAGCATAATGATGTCACTCATGTCTTCAAAAGAACATTGGAAATTTGTCTGGACTTTAGAATAGGATGAACGGTATTCTTTTTCAGGAGTCTTGCCAGGTTCTGGCATGTGCCACTGGCTTTCGATCAAACCGCTTTTTTTGAGTATAGTAATGCTTTTAGTTACGTCAGTGCCTAAAAGCTCCTCAAGATCTTCCTTTGTCATCCATAGGTTCAGAAGTGAATCAAATACTTTTTTGTGTCTATGGGATCCAAAAACCTGGAGCAGAGGTACGAGTTCGGAAGGATCATTAATAATTCTTGTTCGTTTACTCATTTAATTACCTCATCTTGTCAACGTACCTGGTAAAAATAGCTACATTTGAACTTCTTAGTTGTTCATGTGGAAATGTATTGCCCACGTGTTGTCTATTTTAGTACCTATAATATGGAGGTTACACTTAATAAAGGTGTTGTGATTTCATAATGTTTCGAAATAGATATTTGCCTGTCCTTCTTCCCAGTTGAATGAAGGTGTTTTTCGTACCTGATCTTTTGTCTTTTCGTACAGTGCCTGGGTCACAATTGGAAGTGCTATTGTAGCATCCGCAAAGACCTGGACTTTTTTTGCTTCCTTTGCAATTTTGCCCCATGAGACTGCTTCGTCGAATGTACATCCTGACAGCCCGCCCCAGTGAGGGACATCGGCAGTATATTGGATTGCATATTCGTGACCTGCGACCTCATGTCCCATGATTGAAGCAACGACCTCGGTCTGCTGGATGAAGTTCTTTGGGACTCCTCCTCCAACATAGATAACTCCGGTCTTTTCTGAAAGTTCCACCATCTGCGTAATTTCATCAACATCTTTTATCTGGTCGATATTGACATTACAGCCAAACCTTCTTGCAATGGTAAGGCCGATTCCTATTGAACTGTCACAGAGAGCGGGTATGAAGATAGGTACGTTGTGCTTATAGGCACTGGCAATAATGGATTGACTATCGCCTCTTTCAGAGATCTCCTTGCCTAGGAGGCGAATGAATTCCCTTGAAGAGTATTGTTCTCCATCATGCCTTTTAGCAAAATCTGCTATGAAATGGTCCGTATTCCTGAATTCTTCCTCATATGCAAAAACATCATATATCCTGTCTACGCCATGCTCAAAGAGTTCCTCATCATTAGCCATATGCGACCCTACGTAATGTTTCAGGCCAAGGGCTTCATGACAATCGTGAAATATATTTGCTCCTGTACTTACAAGGCAATCGATCAGGCGATTTTCTATAAGGTAGGTTATGACCTTTCTCATTCCGGCAGGTACCATTGCTCCGCTAAGTCCCATGAAAATAGTAACATTTTCATCTTTCAGCATATTTTCCCATGCTTTTACGGACTCAGCAAGTTTCCTTCCCTGAAATCCGGTATATTGCATTGCATCCATCAGATCACTAACAGACCTGTCTTTGATCTCAACTGGTCTGGTGGGGTTTTGGGTAAATGTAGGTAAACGCATTCAATCCTCCGAAAGTGTCACAAACTGAAATTAAGTTCAATTTTTGCCTTATAGATATAAATGATGTTGCAATATTAATGGCTTTCAGATATTCCAGGGTACACAAGGTTTATCGATCAAAATAATTTCATAGAATCAGATGTGTGGATTCAAAATGATGTTATGATCATTCCATCGCAACAGGGAACAGTTTTTTATACGCCAACTTAACATTGAGTGGGTTACTATTGTATAGTTTCCATTCAGCTTATGAGGGACTCTTATAACGTCATTATTACTTTTAAATCTACCTGTTTTTAAACTGAATTTTTTTAAAAGGAACCGCTAAATATATCAGGTTTGTTACCAATCATGATGCAGTTACTATGTCTGCAAACATCTATCTACTTATCAAGGAAATTCTTAAGGGTAGACAGCTTTCTATCAGTGGCGTAACGCGTGAGCTGAAAGATAAGGGAATAGATGAGCATCGTCTTGTAATGACCGGTTACCTGCGTGCTCTCAAGGATCTCAAAAAGTTAAATGAAGTTGAGATTCCTCCCTCCAAGGTATACAGTATTGTAGAGGCCGGGCAAAACGAAAGTGGTGACATATATTCATTTATATCTGAATACATAAAATCGGTAGAATCCTCCTTAATGATCCCTGTTGCTGTTTATGTCTTATCAAGAACGCTTGATAGGCCGGTATTTAAGGAAGAGTTCATTAAAATGGGTTTTAGTGCCAAAAGCCTGACAGATTATCTTGCATCAGCAAATTGTGCTATTACGCTGGCAGACAAAATTCCAAAAGAATACGTTACAGGTATCACTAAGATAAAGATCGCTCCTGAAGGGCCTGCCTATGAGCTTAAAAACGTGAACCCAGTTATCATAAAACATTCCAATTGTATACTTATCAAGATAGTCAGGAGTTCCATTGATATAAGTGGCTTGATACCTAAAACAAAATCTACCACAATCACCGATTTTGAATAAGTATATCCTTCCAGGTTCTTGATGCCAAACGTACACTGGGCCTAAAAATAGATCAAAAGGTTTTGTTTCTATGAACAGCATAAAGGTAGCCTGTATCCAGATGGATATACTCAACTGCGAAAAGGAAACGAATATAGTAAAAGCCCTTACTATGGCACACGTAGCTGTGTCAGAAGGTGCTGAGCTTCTGGTATTTCCTGAAGTGTTTTCAACCGGATTCTGCTATGAAAACATGGTGGATTCTGCGGAGCATATGCCTGGTGAAACTGTAAAGAGGATGTGTGATTTCTCTAAAGAACATGAATGCATACTCATCTTTTCTATAATCGAAAGAAAGGATGGTGTAAAAGGTCCTGATTATTATAATCTTGGTATCTGCATTGAGGACGGAGAGATTGCAGGGTTATATCGTAAAACCCATCCTTTCAAAAAAGAAAAACAGTATTTTTCTGCGGGAAATGAGATTGTTCCAATCAGGCTCATGAACAGGGATCTGGTAATTGGTCTTCAGATATGTTATGAAATACGATTTCCTGAGGTTGCCCGAAAATTAGCTCTTGAAGGCTCTGATATTCTTGTGACAATTGCTGAGTTTCCTTCTCCGCGGGGTCATATCTGGAAATCCCTTGCAATCGCACGTGCAATTGAGAACCAGATACCACATATCGCATGTAATCGTGTGGGGGATGGTCCGGATTCATCATTCTTCGGAGGTTCAATAATAGTTGATGCTCTGGGCGAGGTCAAAGAAGAAGCAGGGGATAAGGAAACTGTAATTTCCCATCTCCTTGAACTTGAAAAGACTGTTAATGTACGAAAAACGATTCCGGTGTTCGATGACAGAAGGTCTGATATATACTAAAATTCTCTTTAATTCTTTGCTTTTTGAAGAGTGACTTTGAAAGTGGTTCCTTTTCCATCAGTCCCATCTTGTACTTCCACTGTTCCTTCATGCAGGTCTATTATACGCTTTACGATAGCAAGTCCAAGGCCTGATCCTTTTACATTTACTTTATGTGCCCGCTTGAACCTGTCAAAGATGTGGGGTTTATCTTTATCCGGGATTCCTTCTCCTTCATCGGTGATTGATACTTCCCATTCATCATCCAGATCATCGATATTTATTGTAATGGTGCTTCCTGCAGGACTGTACTTGATAGAATTTCCTATGAGGTTTGAGAACACATCCTCTATAGTAGTATTAACATCAGCCGGATATTCGCCAGTGGGTTCAAAAGTAATATTCATTGCTTTTCCATCCAGTTTTGGCTTGAGATTATCAATTATCTCTTTGATTATCTCTTTCAGGTCCATGGCTTCAAAATCAAGCTCATCCATGTTCTCGAGTTTGGCAAGATTGGCAGCATTCTCGATGAGGTCGATCAGCTTCTTGTTATTCCTTTCAATTGCCTTTAGTGCGTCTTTTCGCTTATCCTCGTTCTCCAGTTCAATGAGATATTCCACATAACCCTTGATTACAGTGGCAGGATTTATGAGGTCGTGCCTGAGTATGTCGGTAAAGAGGTCTTTGAGTTCATTTGAGTTCTTCAGTTCAAGGGAGTATTGTTTCAATTTTTCTTCAGCTATTTTTCTCTCCCTTATCTCAACTTCCAGTTCCCTGTTCTTTGAATTAAGTTCTGATGTTTTCTCGTCCACCTTGTTGCGCAGGGTCAGGCTCAATATAACAAATAATAATAGCAAACTGCCACCAACGCCAACAGACAACTTAAGCCACGAAGGACTCTCCCACGTGGTCAGGTCAGGATTGCTTGTTTGGGCTGGCACATAAGATATATTCCCATCTTCAATTACCATCTGGGCAATATTTTCATCGATAATCCTGGCAATTTCATTGTCAGTATTTTTGGGTAATGCGAAAACCATGTCAGTGGGGGATATAACAAAAGATATTTTTTCCACGTCATATTGTGCTTCATGTCTTTCACCGTAGGACCTTGCGATTATCCCGGCATCCGCCTCTCTGCTCTGTACCAGTTCAAAGACATCCATGTAATTATCAGCCGCTACAAATACGTAGCTGGTGTTAGAAGTGCCCAGACTTGCATTGAAGTTATCAAAAAAGAGATCATTCTGACCGGCTATTTTTTTCCCACCAATGTCACTAGTGGAACTTATGCCTGAACCTCTGTATGTGTAAACAAGTCCCCAGTCAGTGAATGCTGCCTCAGTCGTCAGCATATATTGTTCATCCATTTCAGGTGTGAATGGGATAGCAGGCAGAATGTCTATACTGCCATTATCCAATCTCTCAAGTGACTCTTCAAGAGTGCCCTGGATAAATTGCAGTTCCCATCCTTCTTTCAAAGCTATGCTTTCCAGTATTTCAATATACAGACCTTCGGCTGTTCCGTCCTTATTTAAGTAGGTGAGTGGTTCATTCTGGTATATTCCTACTTTTACCTCATTTGCATATGCGCAGGAGGTAAGGAGTGAACTGAATATTAAGGTGGCAATAAGGACTTTAAGGAATGAATTGACGTGTTTTATCCTGATTTGGTTATGAATTGTAATTCTTCCATTTGTTGGATGTGTGATATGCTATTCTTATTTTATACAACTTAAATTTATATTTATCGCAACAAATTATGTAAGGGGCATGGACAGAATCCACAATTAAAAAAAGGAAGCTGGCTTTCAGAGCCAGCAGCAGAAATTATTCAAGATAAATTGCAGGTCTGAGGGGAGCTGCAAACCTTGACTTGTTCTCGGGATCATATTCGGGTTCATCAGCAGTATAAACCTGTATAGTGCAACCAATTTCGTTTGAAAGGCAGCCGATATTCTCCTGAAGAATTATCATTTCATCAAGATTCATTCCAAGCAGCATCTCAAATCTTTCGGTCTTCATGCTGGAAATGTCCGGCACAAGTTTCTGGACATATTTTGGAATCTCCTTCCCATACTTGCGGTTCTCCGGGTCTGCCATCAGCGTTTTAATTAGTTTTCCCGGATTGAGGTCATCTTCGTTCTTCATTTCAAGTGCCATCTTGAAAGCCTTCACTTTCCATTGCGGGGAAGTGTAAAGGGCCACCATTTTCGGTGTTATCTTGGTGACCTTTATGATCTCCTCGATATCTGAAAGTGTGCTGCATATCAATTCTTCTGCAAGCTCAGCATCGTTATCGACGAACTTTGGAGAGAATATGGGATATGCTGCCTGCGATACAAAATCACCATCTTTGTGACCCATTGCAGCCCACAGTTCTTCACTTATATGTGGTGTAAATGGTGCCATCAGACGTACCCATGTATCGAGTACATCATAGAGAAGTGCGGTTCCACCTCTCCTTTGATACCATTTTACATCGTTGTAGAGCAGGAAGAATGCATTTTGAAGCGCACTCCTTGTACGGATGGATGTCATGTCGTTATTAGTTTCCCTGATACACTGCTGAAGCCTGCTAAGCATCCAGCGATCAATGAGTTTAAGTTCTCCTTCAATACCGGATGTTGCACCGGAATCAATAATCTCATTTGCAAGTTTGTAGAACCTTTCCACCTGCTTCCTTGACGTTTCTACTCCTGAATTTCTCCAGTCAGCATCCTGTGTTTGTTCTGCACTTGAAAGGATGTACATACGTGAGACATCAGCTCCATATGTGTCAACAGCTTCTCTGAGCGTAAGTATCGGGCCTTTGGATTTGCTCATCTTCTGTCCTTCCAGGGACACAAATCCATTTACTGCAAGGGCACGTGGCCACCTGTCCTCATCAAATATAGCTACATGGTGGAACAGGAAGAACAAAAGGTGATTTGGTACAAGGTCCTTTCCGGAGGATCTCAGGTCCACTGGATACCAGTAGTCGAAATCTGACTTGATGTTTGCAATAAGTGCTTCAGGAAGTCCGGTATCAATTGCTGTCTGCTGCACGGATCCTTTGCCAAGAAGCACATAATCAAAGAGTGTAGGTGTAAGTTGCTCTACATCGATGCCCTGCGCAAAGAACTTGTTTGTGATATAATATGACATGTATATTGTTGAATCGCCAAGTGATTCGATGAGCCAGTTAGGATCGAACGGAAGTTTAGTTCCAAGTCCTTTTTTCCTTGCACAAGCCTTGTCCTTTAACCAGTCTACCTTGTTGTTGAACTCAACCCTTAGTTCCTCAGGGATAATGTCCATGTTCTCAATGCATTTGTAGACCTTATCTTTCCACTCCGGATTAGAATAATTGAGGAACCACTGTCCTTTGACCATGTTTACCACACATGGGGTTCCGCAGCGGCAAACAACGGGTTCACTGAACTCATAGAACACTTCTCCGATTCCCTGTTCAATTAGGTCTCGTGTGAGTATGTCCTTTATCTTGGAGACTGCAACACCGGCATATTTACCTGTATTCTCTTTCAGGACACCACCATGGAATTCACGGCGGTATACCATTTTCGTTGCTTCTTCAGCTTTAGGGTCTTTCTGGTCCTTTACACCGATTTGCTCAACAGCTTCAACTGCGGGATATTCTCCGAATTCCTTAGCTTGTATAAGGGAAATAAGTTTGATGTCTCTGAGGTCTTCTGTAATGCCATATTCAGAGAGGTCTTTGTCATAGAGATCCTTGAGTGCCAGATAATCATAAGGCGCATGTGCGGGAACACTCATAACTATTCCACTGCCGTTCTCTGCTTTAACAAAGGATGCAGGCAGGGTAATTACTTCATTTCCTGAAAGCGGATTCTTTACTTTGATGCCTATAAGGTCTTTTCCAGGAATGTTTTCTATGAACTCAATGGTTCTGTCGGTGAAGGTTAGTTTCCTGTAAGCTTCCTGACTTACTATCCATATCTCTTCACGACCGTCCTTTGTAACCTTTATTTTAGCATGTTCTATGTCCGGGTTCACCCAGAGGTTAGTAACACCAAAAATAGTCTCAGACCTGAGCGTTGCACATGGCAGCACCATTCCGTCATACCTGAACTTCATCAGGGTAAAGTCAACGATCGTAGCCTCTTCTCCGTGGAGGATATCATGGTCTTCTACAGGGTTATTGTCATTAGGGCACCATTTTACAGGGTGTGCGCCTTTTACGATAAGTCCTTTGTCATGAAGAAGATTGAACTGCCATTCGATGAATTTCTTATATGTATCATCGGTAGTTGTGAACTTACGTCTCCAGTCAATTGAATAACCAATAGAACGCATGGCTTTTTCCGCTTCCACACTGAAGTACTCTACTATTTTTTCAGGAGTTGTAAGTGTTTCAAGTATGTCATCAGGTATCCTGTGCAGACGGGAATAAACATCTATTGTCTGGGGGTCCTTGTTTGCAATCAGTTCTGCAAGTCCCACAATAGGTGTTCCTGTTACATGGAATCCCATAGGGTACAGGACATTATATCCGAGCATCCTCTTGTGCCTGGCTATGACATCTCCGATGGTGAATGTTCTTGTGTGCCCGGCGTGTAAATTGCCGTTTAAGTATGGGTAAGGGATAGTAATAAAGAATTTTTCCCTTTCATCAGGCTCAGGTTCGAATATCCTGCTCTCATTCCAACGGCTTTGCCATTTGTTCTCTATTCTCTGTGCATCGTAATCCTGTTCCATTGTTAGCACCTCTACACCGGACATAAATAACCGCAAGAGTTCATTAAATAAACTCATTCAGGTCAAATATTAAGTTTCTGTATTCATCCTGAAATGAAGTTATCCTATATCCTTTGTATCGGACATACGGAGATTACCGTAAGAAGCTTCAGGTGATACATCAATTGCCTGTTCAGTAGTGTTTTATGTGGTAATAAATAACAACCTACATAAAACACACGGAAAAGCAATTATCGATGGTTTGAATAAACCATTTCAGAAGCAGTATTCATATTTTATGATGTATTCCGGGTAGATCATTCCCAATTTCTTGTCATTTGCTCTCCACAGAAAAGACACACTAAATCTCCTTCTCCATAGTTATTAAAAGGAACAATCACTTCTCTGGCATAACCGCAGTTATGGCATTTATAACGCTTATTTTGATGTATATCATATTGTTTGTTCATAATCTCCCGTGCTCTACTTGGTTAGTTGGTCTATGGGTTGATAAAGTTAACTGGTTACATAATGAGCTAGCTATCTGACCGATATACTTATTCTCAAGGAACCTTGTATCATGGTACATGGAATTCAAGATGACAGGTGGATCTATCTACATAGACAGTGTGCCTGATTTTCTTAAGACGGTAAGGTCTGTCTCTTCTAATTATAACACTATTATCCAGGCAATGGATGCTGGCAAGATCGCAGGTGAAGAACACCTTCTTTTTTCTGTCCGGAAAGCTCTACGTGCAAAAACGAATAATTGTTGTATTGCACGTGATATGGGCATAGAGATAATGCTATATGCTTCAGGAAAAAAACAGATTGAGGAAGCATTTTCTATGGGTGTTCATGATGGGCAGATGGATGTGGTATTTGTGGTACTTGGTGAAAAAGAAGAAGTGGAACAATCTGTCCGGGACTTAAAGGACCTCATTGAAGAAACAGCTGTAATGGGATATACCATTTCTAAAAGAGCGGCTTTGATCGGGCAGTTTTCTATAACTGATAAAGAGATTCAGGCAGCAGGTGAAGAGATGATACCGTCACTTGTTCTGGAAAGGGTGGCTCTGGTTGATGTTTTAAAATAGCCTGGTAATTAAAGAATGAACCCGCGAAACTCTAATATAGAAACCATTAATACATGTGCCATCAAATTCTTCATAAGAAACAATTCAGGAAATGATAATTATGCCTCACCCTAAAACCGCTGAAGAGATGATTAAATGTGCGGGACCTATCGAGTGTTCCCTTTTGCCCCGATTATTACATGTCACAGAAGCAGCAGCAATTGCAGCTTCCTACCAGATGGGCCGTGGCGATAAGAATTATGCAGACCAGGTTTCTGTGGAAGCCATGCGTAGAATGCTGAACTGTCTTGATATGAAAGGTATGATCAAGATAGGGGAAGGAGAACGCGATGAAGCACCTATGCTTTTCATCGGTGAAGAAGTGGGAACCGGCGAAGGTGACCTGGAAGTCGATATTGCAGTAGACCCTCTGGAAGGAACCAACCTGGCAGCGAACGGAACCCCTGGTGCCATATCTGTTATGGCTATGGCTGAGAGGGGTGGGCTGTTCCATGGTCCGGATATTTATATGGACAAGATAGTTGTCGGTTCGGAAGTCGTAAAATATGAGAAAGCACATCCGGATGAAAAAATAGACCTTGATGCACCGGTACTCCATAATCTCCAGATAGTTGCAAAGGCTCTCAACAGGACTGTGGATGAGCTTGTGGTAGTTATTCTTGAAAGGGACAGGCACAAGGATAAAATAAAGGAGATAAGGGAAACAGGTGCCAGGGTGAATCTGATAACCGATGGTGATCTTATGCCAGGTGTAGCAACTGCTATTCGTGGTTCAGGTGTACACATGGTACTTGGTGCAGGTGGTTCCGGGGAAGCTGTGCTTACAGCAGCTGCAATTAAGATACTTGGTGGTAAGGTACTTGCAAGGCTTGTTCTCCCTACCGTGGCAAATGGCGGTTCACCTGAAGAGATAGCAAAGGAAAAGGCTGAAAAAATGCCAAGACTTGAGAAGATGGGCATCACAGAAGAAAACATCAACGATGTAATGGATACTGAGAAACTGGCTCCTGGAAAAGATATTATATTCTCTGCTACAGGTGTCACACCCGGATTACTGCTTAGGGGTGTCAATCTTTTCGGCGACGGCGACGCAAGGGTTCACAGTATTACCATGGGTAGTTCCGGTGTTGTCAAATTCTCAGATACTATCTATATCCATGACACCGAGAAAACTCCCCTGAGATTCATATAAGTGTTACTGATCTGTAAAATGAAAGTACATATCTCTACATACGGCTGTTCTGCAAGCCAGGCATCAGCTGAGATAATGAAGGCAAGTATCAGGGACTGCGGACATGAGCTGGTCCCTGAAAAAGATGCTGAGGTCGTTGTTATCAATACCTGTACTGTGAAGTATACTACTGAGCAGAAGATTCTTTACAAAATCAGAGAGCTGGGTGAAAAAGGCATAAAAGTTATAGTCACTGGCTGTATGCCTGAAGTACAGCTTGATGATATCATGCACCAGAATCCCAATGCCCACATACTTGGTGTGAACTCTATATCTCGACTGGGTCAGGTACTCGATTCCATGAACTCTGCAAATGGCAGTGTTAAGGTATTCCTGCCGGAGCCAGAGGGTTTCCAGAGTGTTCCAAGGATACGTTTCAATTCTAATATCCATATCAGTCAGCTATCACAGGGCTGCAACTATGCCTGTGCATATTGTATAGTGACCATTGCACGTGGTAGCCTGCGTTCATTTGAGCCGGATGAGGTCGTGGATGATGTCAGAAGGGCGGTTAAAGAAGGTTGCCGCGAGATTTGGCTGACCTCTCAGGACAATGGCCAGTATGGAACCGATAAAGAGGTCTTACTACCGCAATTGCTTGATATGATATGCAAGATACCTGGTCAGTTCAAAATTAGGGTTGGGATGATGAATCCATTTTCAGTGACACCTATTCTTGATGATCTGCTGGATTCTTTTAAAAATGAGAAGATATACAAATTTCTTCACCTGCCTATACAATCCGCATCTGATAGCGTTCTGGAAGCTATGAACAGGTATCATTCGATTTCAGAAGCTAATACAATTGTTGATAAGTTCAGGTCTCGGTTTCCTGACATGACTATTTTCACGGATATCATTGTAGGTTATCCGGGTGAAACTGATGAGGATCTTAAAAAGACCGTTGAATGGGTGAAAGCGTATAAACCTGAAAAAGTCAACATATCCCGTTTTACTCCAAGACCACATACCAAAGCCTGGGTTCTGCGGAAGATAGATTCCCGCATAATCGTGAACAGGTCCAATGAGATGCATGAGGTTTGTGAATCTGTTAAACTTGAATCAAGAGATTGTATGATTGGCAGGGAAGTTGATGTTTTCCTCTCCAAGCCTGCAAAACAGAAAGGTATGATGGCACGTACTGACTCATACAAACCAGTGGTTATTCCGGAATGTGATCTTGAACCGGGAACTACCTGTCGTGTACACATATATGATGCAACACCGGGCTATTTCCTGGGAAGGATTGTAGTTTAAGTAAATTAAACCGGTAATCTCATCAAATATTGGCTTTAACTCCGGTTAAGGTCCTTCTTTTTGTAGTCTCTGTACTTTATCCAGAATCTTCTTGTCATACAGTTTCACGATATCACTGCGTGTTATTATGCCAAGCAGTTTTTTGTTGTCTGTTTTTGAGACAACGGGGAGTCTTCCAATATCTTTAGCAGCAAGGCGCTTTAATACTGTGTTCAAGGTTTCTTCAGGGTATGCCACTTCAACGTCTTTAGTGCATATCTCATTGATTGTCTTATTAAGTTCGTCATGGCCTACTTTGTCCCTGACATCTTTAAGCGTAACAATACCAGATAGATTTCCGTTTGAATCAAGCACCGGGAATCCTGCATGCCTGCTTGATTGCATGAGAGCTATCAATGCTCCTACGTTCTTGTTTTCCGATACCGTCTGAATGTTGTGTTTCATTGCATCTGTAACAAGCAGGGATTCCATGATGTCGATTTCCCTGCCTTTTCTGATAGTGAAGCCCCTTCGATGTAGTCCTTCTGTGAATATGGACTCAGAGTAAATGGAACTTGAAACTACATTGCTGACCACGCATGCAAGCATTATCGGCAGTATCATGTTATAGTCACGTGTAAGTTCAAAAAGAACAAGGATGGATGCCAGAGGTGCCCTGCTTGTTCCCGCGAATACGGCTCCCATACCTGCAAGGGCATATGCGCCTGATTCTGCTGTGACCATTGGAAACATACCGTGAACGATGGAACCGTAGGCGCCACCAAGCATTGCACCGACAAAAAGTGAAGGTACAATTGATCCCCCTGATCCCCCTGATCCCATTGTGAAGGAGAATGCGATGATTTTCAGAAATATGAGTGCCAGCATGAGTTTTAGTGCTAGTCCGTTGTTCAGGGCATCAGTAATAACATCGTATCCTACACCGAATACCTGTGGGTAGAAGAATCCTATCAGACCCACGAACAGGCCACCTAAGGCAGGTTTGATTACCGGGTGTATGCTCAGGGAATCAAATACTTTGTGTGTTCCAAAAAGGGCACGCATTAGAATTGCAGATACTACTCCGGCCAGTACTCCAAGTAACAGATAGAGGATGGATTCAAAAAAAGGATTTACAAGTCGATATGAGGACACTTCTATTGTTTGAACGCCGAATATAACGCTTGAAACAAGTGTTGCAAAGACTGCAGAAATGACAATGGGTATGAATGAACTTGCTTCAAGTTCACCAAGTATTACCTCCACTGCGAATACGACTCCTGCAAGAGGTGCGTTATAGGCTGCTGCTATTCCTCCAGAGGCGCCGCATCCAATCAGTATCTTCACCCTGTTGCCATGTATTTTGAGTATCTGTGAGAGTGTGGATCCTACACCTGAACCTGCAAGAACCACGGGTGCTTCTTTTCCTACTGATCCGCCGGAACCGATAGACACGATAGATGCAACAACTTCCAGGAATGCATTTCTCGCTGACATTCTGCCGCCATGCAGGGCAGTTGCCTCAATGACCTCTTCAATATCATAGCGTCTTGTATGTATGAAAAAGTGAACTATTATACCGACGATGAGCCCACCAAGAGCAGGCAGCAATATTATAAAATAGCCAGGGGATTCTGGAAGTATTCCCTGGAAGGAATCATGGCTGAATTCTAGTAAACGGTCATAGAAAACTATGGTGAGTCCTGTCAGGACACCTACAACAAGTGCCAGAGAATTAGATATCAATGACTCTGTCTGCAACCATTGGAGCAAATTTTGCTTGACGTTTTTAAAAGCTGTTTTTCCATCCAAGAAGTTTCATCTCTAATTACTAAGTGGCAGGTTTAACATTTACATGCTAGATATATTTTTTGAATTGATGGCATATGTCTGCATGATTCTTTTCGGGTAGTTTCCCTGTTTATTTCCAAATCATATACTAAATTAATCAACCTGAATTTATAAATCCATCAAAATTAAATAAATTTATAATAGATTATTGTATAATGGAAGTTGTGGAGTAATGTGGGGACATCAGTGATAATACTGTATGTCCGTAAAAGTAATCAGCGTTAGCTGTATACTGACTTGTGTGTAACTTAGATATTTGGCAGATAATCGGACTAAAGTTACAAATTATTGTCAAGGGTGAGAGTATGCATCCCTTAATGAAAAACAGTACACAAAACGCTATATTGAAGTATACAAGGGCAGCATTGTCGATATTGATTGTTCTTTCTATGTTTAATCCTATGATTATTGTAAGTGCAGTACCTGTAACCGTAACCGGTATTTCAGTAAATACTGCACCAGCAAATACTGTTTATTATGAAGGCGAATCTCTGGATCTTAGCGGTCTTGTAGTCAACATTACTAAATCTGATTCCACTGTGGAGGTAATTGATTTTAGTGCGTTTGATTCAAATGGCCTTTCAACTGATCCTGCTAATAGTACTGTACTTAGTACTGAGAACGGCACAGTAACCATTATTCATACAAGTGGTCTGAGTACTAGCCAGTCAATTACAGTTAATACAGTTGCAGTAACCGGTATTTCAGTAAATACTGCACCAGCAAATACTGTTTATTATGAAGGCGAATCTCTGGATCTTAGCGGTCTTGTAGTCAACATTACTAAATCTGATTCCACTGTGGAGGTAATTGATTTTAGTGCGTTTGATTCAAATGGCCTTTCAACTGATCCTGCTAATAGTACTGCACTTAGTACTGAGAACAGCACAGTAACCATTATTCATACAAGTGGTCTGAGTACTAGCCAGTCAATTACAGTTAATACAGTTGCAGTAACCGGTATTTCAGTAAATACTGCACCAACAAATACTGTCTATTATGAAGGCGATTCTCTGGATCTTAGCGGTCTTGTAGTCAACATTACTAAATCTGATTCCACTGTGGAGGAAATTGAGTTTAGTGCGTTTGATTCGAATGGCCTTTCAACTGATCCTGGCAATGGTACTGTACTTAGTACTGAGGACGGCACAGTAACCATTAGTCATACAAGTGGTCTGGGTACTAGCCAGTTAATTACTGTAAATGCAGTCTCAACTACAACATCCACATCCGGTTCAGGTGGCGGTGGTGGAGGCTCCCTTTCTTCCGGTGAAAAGTATGAGAATATTGCTTTCAAGGATTATGTCCTGAAGGCAGTTGTAAAAGATACTGAAACAGTTTTCTCCTTTTACAAGGAGGACAACAGTATTGTTTCGGTAAGTTTTACTTCAAAGCTTAATGGTGGGCAGGTAAAAGCAGTAGTTGAAACGCTGGTGGGTACTTCATCACAGGTAAGCTCCAGTGCACCGGGCAATGTTTACAAGAATATGAATATATATGTAGATACAAAACTTGGGGCAGATGTCATAGGTAATTCAAAGATCAATTTCAAGGTGGAAAAGAGCTGGACCGATGATAATAAGTTTGATCTCTCCACAATTACACTTTTCAGGTACTCCAGTGGTGCTTGGGATCAGTTACCAACTGAGATGACAGGAGAAGATGAATCTTATTACTATTTCACTTCAACAACTCCTGGTTTCTCACCATTTGCTATTTCAAGCATTGATCCGTCTTTAATAGCAGAGGAGTCCACGGCTGAAGAGGCTGTATCCAGTTCTTCTGATACGGAAGATATGGTTATGTCTACTGAGGATGCAGTTTCAGTTGAATCAACAACTGACACATCCCAAGAGAGTAGATCAACGCTTCCATTCATGTATATCATAGCACTGGTTGGTTTAGTGTTTATCGGAGCATTTGGTTACAAGGGCAGGTTTTACTATGAAAAACTGTACATGCAAATAGGAAATCCTGATGGTAAAAGGTACAGGCGTATAAAGAAGTGAAAACTGGAATGTCCTTTCCAGAGCACATTTTTATTTTTTCAGACCCAGATGCGATTTTAAAAGGTCACTTATTTTTATTATATTACTGTGATTGAATAATTTTATTACCTATCAGATATAACGCTTATTGTAGCGGGTGGTATTACTTCAGTCTACGATATAAACTACTCCAAGTGGTCATACGATTGATCAGAGAGAGATTTAATTCTTCTTTCTGAATGCTTTATGGGGGTAAAGCATGTTTCTTAGTGGGACTAAAAAATGTATAAGAGTAACTTGTCTTTTGATAAGCATAGCTTTGTTGATAACCGTATTGCCTGCACTTGTCAGTGCAGATTCTAATGAAACAATAGTAATAGGAAACACTGTCGCGAATCCTGATAGTTCATTTTCATTACCAATATTTGTTAAAAATGTAACGAATATGAATTCGTTATCTATGGATTTGATATTTGACTCGTCTTTGTTATCTGTTGACAGCATAGTTGCAAATGATACATTGTCAGGGTCTGAGCTGACATATTATCTGAATAATTCCACGGGTTTTGCTAATATGACCCTGAGTTCTGTAGATGTAACAGCAGAAGAACAATTCCATGTTGCTGATATTCTCTTCAGTGCTCTGGCAAGTGGTTATTCAGATATTATAGCAGAGAATGTTTCTCTTGAAAATAATACTATGTTGTATCCTGCGCTGTTCGTATTCAATGGCTCTGTCAGGGTCAATCATCTTCCAAAGATTGATTATATTGCTGATAAGACAGTTAACGAAGGTTCAGAATTGTCTTTTTCTGTATCTGCAAGTGACGTAGATGACTATGCACTTTCTTATAATGTTGAAGGCTTACCTTCTGGGTATGATTTTAACTCTACAACAGGATTCTTTATGTGGACACCGGCGATAGGTGATTCGGACATATATTATGCTAATTTTTCAGTTTCAGATGGTTTTGCAGTTGACTTTACACATGCCAATATTACCGTAAACGAAGCAATTTTGGATCAACCACCAGAACTCTCAGCTATCGGTAACAAGAACGTAGATGAGGACAGTCTTCTTAGTTTTACTATCTCTGCAATCGATCCTGACGGTGACATTGTAAGTTATTCCTATTCCTCTTCTACTCTTCCCGACTCTGCTAGCCTTGATTCCCGTACCGGTTTCTTCAGCTGGACTCCCGGATATGATGATGCCGGCATTTATGAAGTAGAGTTCACTGCAACAGCTAACAATGTTCCTGATTCAGAGACCATTATCATTACTGTTGGTGGAGTTGACCGAGCACCAGAACTCTCAGCTATCGGTAACAAGAACGTAGATGAGGACAGTCTTCTTAGTTTTACTATCTCTGCAATCGATCCTGACGGTGACATTGTAAGTTATTCCTATTCCTCTTCTACTCTTCCCGACTCTGCTAGCCTTGATTCCCGTACCGGTTTCTTCAGCTGGACTCCCGGATATGATGGTGCCGGCATTTATGAAGTGGAGTTCACTGCAACAGCTAACGGTGTTCCTGATTCAGAGACCATTATCATTACTGTTGGTGGAGTTGACCGAGCACCAGAACTCTCAGCCATTGGCAACAAGAACGTAGATGAGGACAGTCTTCTTAGTTTTACTATCTCTGCAATCGATCCTGACGGTGACATTGTAAGTTATTCCTATTCCTCTTCTACTCTTCCCGACTCTGCTAGCCTTGATTCCCGTACCGGTTTCTTCAGCTGGACTCCCGGATATGATGATGCCGGCATTTATGAAGTAGAGTTCACTGCAACAGCTAACGGTGTTCCTGATTCAGAGACCATTATCATTACTGTTGGTGGAGTTGACCGAGCACCAGAACTCTCAGCCATTGGCAACAAGAACGTAGATGAGGACAGTCTTCTTAGTTTTACTATCTCTGCAATCGATCCTGACGGTGACATTGTAAGTTATTCCTATTCCTCTTCTACTCTTCCCGACTCTGCTAGCCTTGATTCCCGTACCGGTTTCTTCAGCTGGACTCCCGGATATGATGGTGCCGGCATTTATGAAGTGGAGTTCACTGCAACAGCTAACGGTGTTCCTGATTCAGAGACCATTATCATTACTGTTGGTGGAGTTGACCGAGCACCAGAACTCTCAGCCATTGGCAACAAGAACGTAGATGAGGACAGTCTTCTTAGTTTTACTATCTCTGCAATCGATCCTGACGGTGACATTGTAAGTTATTCCTATTCCTCTTCTACTCTTCCCGACTCTGCTAGCCTTGATTCCCGTACCGGTTTCTTCAGCTGGACTCCCGGATATGATGATGCCGGCATTTATGAAGTAGAGTTCACTGCAACAGCTAACGGTGTTCCTGATTCAGAGACCATTATCATTACTGTTGGTGGAGTTGACCGAGCACCAGAACTCTCAGCCATTGGCAACAAGAACGTAGATGAGGACAGTCTTCTTAGTTTTACTATCTCTGCAATCGATCCTGACGGTGACATTGTAAGTTATTCCTATTCCTCTTCTACTCTTCCCGACTCTGCTAGCCTTGATTCCCGTACCGGTTTCTTCAGCTGGACTCCCGGATATGATGATGCCGGCATTTATGAAGTAGAGTTCACTGCAACAGCTAACGGTGTTCCTGATTCAGAGACCATTATCATTACTGTTGGTGGAGTTGACCGAGCACCAGAACTCTCAGCCATTGGCAACAAGAACGTAGATGAGGACAGTCTTCTTAGTTTTACTATCTCTGCAATCGATCCTGACGGTGACATTGTAAGTTATTCCTATTCCTCTTCTACTCTTCCCGACTCTGCTAGCCTTGATTCCCGTACCGGTTTCTTCAGCTGGACTCCCGGATATGATGGTGCCGGCATTTATGAAGTGGAGTTCACTGCAACAGCTAACGGTGTTCCTGATTCAGAGACCATTATCATTACTGTTGGTGGAGTTGACCGAGCACCAGAACTCTCAGCCATTGGCAACAAGAACGTAGATGAGGGCAGTCTTCTTAGTTTTACTATCTCTGCAATCGATCCTGACGGTGACATTGTAAGTTATTCCTATTCCTCTTCTACTCTTCCCGACTCTGCTAGCCTTGATTCCCGTACCGGTTTCTTCAGCTGGACTCCCGGATATGATGATGCCGGCATTTATGAAGTGGAGTTCACTGCAACAGCTAACGGTGTTCCTGATTCAGAGACCATTATCATTACTGTTGGTGGAGTTGACCGAGCACCAGAACTCTCAGCCATTGGCAACAAGAACGTAGATGAGGGCAGTCTTCTTAGTTTTACTATCTCTGCAATCGATCCTGACGGTGACATTGTAAGTTATTCCTATTCCTCTTCTACTCTTCCCGACTCTGCTAGCCTTGATTCCCGTACCGGTTTCTTCAGCTGGACTCCCGGATATGATGGTGCCGGCATTTATGAAGTGGAGTTCACTGCAACAGCTAACGGTGTTCCTGATTCAGAGATCATCAACATAAATGTAGTGGATGTCAACCGTGAACCCATACTCATGGTGATAGGTCCTCAATCCGTAGATGAAAATAAACCCCTTACAATTACTCCGGTTGCAACGGATGACGATGACGACACACTTTATTATTCTGTAGTAGACTCTCCATCAGGTTCGGAAATAGATGAATCTACGGGTATATTTACCTGGACACCAACGTATGAGCAGGATGGACGCTACCTGATCAGGTTCGTAGTTTCAGATGGACAGCTGGAAGACACAGAAAATGTAACCGTCACAGTAAACGATGTCAATAGACCACCTGTTCTTAACATTCAGGAGCCGATTAATGTTCCAGAGAACTCAACTTTGATTCTGGATTTGAATGCTTCGGATCCGGACGATGATATTCTCGAGTACTCAAAGGATGTATCTTTTGGTACTTTGCAGGAAGATGTCTTTTCATGGAAACCCGGGTATGAAGATGAGGGTGCCTATTCTGTCACATTCACTGTAAGTGATGCTGAGTTCAAGGTAAGTAAAACACTGACCATTAATGTCACACATACCAACTCTCCACCAGTAATTAATTTCACATCGCTTATACTGGTCAACGAGCTTGAAACTGTAACCATTAACCTCACAGCCGTTGATATTGATGATGACGAACTGGAATTCTCAAAGGATGTGGAATATGGATCCATCTCAGGTAATATCTTTACATGGATTCCTGGTATAAACGATAACGATATCCACAAAATACTATTTACAGTATCTGACGGCCAGCTTTCTGATTCAAAGCTTGCCATCATTGCAGTTGGTAACACCAATATTCCTCCTGTAATAATACATACGGGAATTCAACAGGTAAGGGAAAACGAAATGCTGACTTTCACTTTGAATGCTTCTGATGTCGATAATGATACGTTGACATATTCATGCTCAGAACTACCTGCTGGGGCTAATATTGAAAGTACGAACGGAACCTTCACCTGGACTCCTACATATGAGCAGGCCGGCACCTATACGGTGGAGCTCATGGTCTCTGATGGGATATACCCTGCAGTTGATGCGGTTGTAATAAAAGTGGAGAATGTCAATCGTGCACCGGTATTTGATTCAATTCCCACGCATACTGTAAATGAGACCGAGACATTGGTGATACATCTCGATGCAAGTGACCCGGACGGTGATTCTATGACTTTTTCAACAACTGCTAAAAATGGAAAGGTTATAGGTAATACATTTACCTGGACACCAGGCTATTATGACAGTGGTGATTACGATCTTGATTTTAAAGTTACTGACGGCTATCTGACAGACAACACTACGGTTCATGTGGAGGTATATCAGACTAACATGCCACCAAAAATAGAATACATGGGTTCATATTCAGTATATGAAAACAATACTTTGCAATTCTTTGTGGAAGCCACAGACGGGGATAATGATTCCCTGACTTACTCCGTCAGTGGATTGCCAAAGGGTGCGTCTTTTAACACATCAACAGGACAATTCACGTGGAAACCAAGTTACACTCAGTCTGGTACCTATTCAGTTGAATTCCAGGTCACAGATGGGGAACTGAATGCATCAGAGGCTGTATCCATCAGAGTTTATGACGTTGATTTACGTAATATTGCAGATTTTAGCGGATTCGAGACATCAAGCAGTGGCAGTTCGGGAGGTGGCTCATCAAGCGGTGCTGAGGATTATGATAATGTCGCATATAAGGACTACTCCATAAAATACGTAACACAAGGCATGGATATAGTATTCGAATTCCCAAATGCGGAAAATGATCTTGAGTATGTGAAATTCCATGCAGTAAAGGCGGCAGGTCAGGTAAAAGCAATAATTGAGATACTAAAGGAGCGTTCAACTCTTGTCAGCAGCAACCCACCAGGAGATGTCTATCGTAATATCAATATATGGGTGGGGGATGCCAAATTTAATTCTGCTGGTTATATGTCATCGGCAGAGATCAGCTTTAAGGTTGAGAAAAAGTGGCTTACTGACAATAATGCAGACCCTTCATATATAAGGCTGTACAGGTATTCAGGTGGTTCCTGGAATGAACTGAAAACTTCAAGGATAGGTATGGATGCCAAATATTATTACTACAAGGCTCAAACGCCCGGATTCTCTCCATTCTCCATTGTAAGTACAGGGTCAATTCCAGTTTCTGTGAACACTGCAGTGAAGAGCACAGTTGAAAACGTGCAATACAGTTATGATGCTGATACAAGACTTGAGTCCACTGAATCAGATTCTGAGGCAGCTATAATGAACACAGCATTGGAGCCTAGGTCAGCACATCCTGTGGATATTGGTATAGTCTTCATGGGAATCATCGGAATTATTACCATTGGTTCTGTACTGGGTTACAAGTCAAGGAATGAATCCGTAGTTCTTTCCAGATACTATAATGTATTATATGCAGTTTCAGCTTCTGTGAGAAATGCTGCAAAATGGCCGATGTATAAATTGAGCTCAGATTCTATGCATAAGGATTATACAGTTATTTCCGAAAAATTGAAGACTATCAGGTCTGCAGATTACAGGATCCTGTGTCAGAAAAAAATTACTGAGATAAAGGAAAGGCAAAAACAGTAGATATGCTCTATTTGACACTTTCCTTGTTTTTCTCTTTCATCACTTAATTTTATCTATTATTGAACAGTATTAATATACAGGGAATATTCTCAGGGAGAAATTATGCTGGAAAAAATGTTCAATCCTAATTCTGTAGCCGTAATAGGTGCTTCCAGGACAAAAGGCAAAGTAGGGAGAGCCGTACTTGAAAACCTGATGCAAAATTCAGAGCTTAAGGTCATACCCATAAACCCCAACGTTGACGAAATACTTGGACTTCCCTGTTATCCTAATATAATAGATGTTCCGGGTGAAGCAAAAGCGGACCTTGCAGTAATAGTAGTTCCGGCAAAGATGGTGCCCGGGTCTATTGATGAATGCGGTCAGGCAGGGGTGGAAAATGTTATTGTTATCTCAGCTGGCTTTAAAGAGGCTGGCGTTGAGGGTGCGCGTCTTGAACGTGAGTGCATATCACTTTGCGAGCAGTATGGTATGAAGATGATAGGGCCCAATTGTCTGGGTATCATCGATACTGCCTCAGGTCTTAATGCATCCTTTGCGGCTAATGTAGCTTATGAAGGAAACATTGCATTGATGTCCCAGTCAGGTGCAATATGCACGGTCACTCTTGATTGGGCTGAGAGGATTGGTGCAGGTTTTTCAAAATTTATAAGTCTTGGTAACAAGGCAGTGCTGGCAGAGAACGAGTTTTTGCAGTTGTTTGAAAATGACCCCTCAACAGCAGTTATCGCAGCTTATCTTGAGGGTGTAAAGGATGGCCCCGAATTCATAAAAATAGCACAGCGTGTGTCCCGTTCAAAACCGATCATAATTGTCAAGTCAGGCCGTACCTCGGTTGGTTCCAGGGCCGTATCCTCACATACAGGTACACTGGCGGGCTCGGATGCAGCCTACAATGCAGGTTTCAAGCAAGGAGGGGTCATACGGGCTGATTCGCTGGAAGAAATGCTGGACTACAGTCGTGCATTTTCTGTCTGCCCATTACCAGAGGGCAGGAATATCGCTATAATCACTAATGCCGGAGGCTTAGGTATCCTCACAGCCGATGCATGTTACAATGCAGGGCTTTCAATAGCTTCCTTTGAAGAGAATACAATTGAGCGATTACGGGAAAAGCTTCCAGCTGCAGCTAACTTCTATGACCCTGTAGATGTTCTTGGAGATGCTGGTGCTGATCTATATGAACATGCTCTTGATGTTGTTCTGGAAGATATCAATGTAAATGGCGCAATTGTTCTGGTGTCCCCGCAATCAATGACGGATGTACCGGGTATTGCTGAAAAGGTCGCAGAGAAGATAAAGAAGTCAAAGAAGCCGATACTGTGCAATTTTGCAGGCGGCAGCCGGATAGCTGCAGGTGAAGATGTGCTCAACAGTTATGGTATTCCTAATTACTCATCTTCCGAAAGGGCAGTTGCAAGCATGAATGCTCTCTGCAATTATTATACTATAAAGAACCGTAAGCAGGAACAGCCTGAAAAATTGAGTTCCGACACGGAATTTGCCCGTTCATTCATAAACCGTGCATCCTCGGAAAAGAGAAGGACACATGGCCTTGAGTCAATGGATATACTGAAAGCCTACGATATTCCTGTTGTGGATTCGAGAATTGCAAAGACACTTCCCGAAGCGATAAAAGCAGCAGAGGGTATGGGCTATCCAGTTGTCATGAAAATTCTCTCTCCTGATATTTCACATAAAACTGATGTAGGGGGTATCCGTCTTAATCTGAAACATGCGGATGACGTTGAGCGTGCCTATAATTCCATGATGTCAGATGTAAGGCATTACATGCCTGAGGCTGCAGTTACAGGTGTTCAACTCCAGAAGATGATAGGCGGAGGTAAAGAGGTAATCATAGGTATGGACAGGGATCCGCAGTTCGGTCCTTTGTTAATGTTCGGTCTGGGTGGTACGTATGTCGAGTTCCTGAAGGATGTCTCGTTCGCAGTTGCCCCTATAACTGTTGCAGAGGCAAAGCACATGGTCTCATCCATCAAGACCTACCCTCTCATTGCAGGTGTGAGGGGTGAAACCGCATCAGATATTGACTCGATTGTTCAAACCCTTCTGAAGGTTTCACAATTGGTCACGGATTTCCCGGAGATACTGGAATTTGAAATTAATCCTTTAATGGTTATGCCCGAAGGTGAGGGTTGTGTTGCAATGGATATCAGGTTCACCCTGGAAAGTTAAGAGTTTAAGGAGATGATAGTATGGTTTCAATATTGATCAGTTCATCAGAAGAGTACTCAGGTAAGAGTTCTATATGTATGGGTTTGGGGAAGATCTTCCAGGACAGCGGTCTGAAAGTGGGTTACATGAAACCTGTGGGAAATCTCCTTATCGATGTGCATGGCTCCCTCACGGATGAAGATTCAGAGGGCATCAAAAAACTGCTTGGAATAGAAGACCCGGCCAAGTACATAACTCCGGTTCATCTTACGGACAGTCTCATAGATGATGCTCTCAAGGGTGTGGAAAAAGACCTCGATGAGAGACTGGTAGAAGCATATTCGGTGGTATCCAAAGACAAGGATATTGTCTTTATAGAAGGCACCGGTGGCATTGGCGGAGGTTCCATGTATGGACTTTCTGATCCCGAAATTGCTTCCAAACTGGAAACAAAGATGCTTCTTGTGACAAGATTTGATTCGATCTCTGCAGTAGACAGGATTTTGTGCGACATGCGCATAATCGGGAATAATGAGATGCTCACAGGGCTTATACTCAATGAGGTTCCGCTGAATATGGCTGACAGGGTATCCGACCTTGTGGTTCCATTCCTGGAGAAAAAAGGCATAAAGGTATTTGGTACCATTCATGAAGATGATACACTGCGTTCGGTATTTATCTCTGAGATCGTTGAGGATCTCCATGCAGAGGTTCTTGTTGCACCTCACAAACTGGACCAGCTTGTAGAGCACTATCTGGTAGGCGCAATGGAAGTCGGTTCTGCTATCAAGTATTTCAGGCGCCAGCCTAACAGCGCAGTTATCACAGGTGGTGACAGGGCGGATCTACAGATGGCTGCCATCGAATCAAGGGTCAAGTGCCTCATACTGACAGGTAATATGCGTCCAAGCGGTGCTGTCCTTGCAAGTGCTGAGGAAGCAGAGATCCCGGTGATTCTTGTGCGTGGCGATACTATGAACACTATCGAGAGAATGGAGAATCTCATAGGACATGCCCACATAAAACAGCAGGTCAAACTGGACAGGGTCGTTGAGCTTCTGAAAAATCATCTTGATATTCCTGCAATCGCAGAGAGTATCGGGGTTGAACTGAAATAAAAGGGAAAAGTAAAAGGAGATTTTAATATCTCCTCTTTTAATCAGAGTCCAGAATTCTTGTTTTCTCTTTCAGGTTTTCCACAACTGCAGGGTCCTGCAAAGTGGTTACATCCCCAGGGTCCTTATTATTGGCAATTGCTTTGAGCACTCTTCTCATAATCTTTCCACTTCTTGTTTTCGGAAGGTCATCTGAGAAGATTATCTGTTTGGGACGTGCAAAAGGTCCGATATTCTTTGCAGCATAGGAAGTGAGTTCACTTTTAAGCTCATCGCTTTCCTCAACACCTGATTTGAGGGTTACATAAGAGTATATAACTTCACCTCTGAGTTCGTCTTCCTTTCCCACAACACCTGCTTCTGCTACTGACGGATGTGAGACTAGTATACTCTCGAATTCTGCACTCCCGATACGATGTCCTGAAACTTTGATAACATCATCCACACGTCCGATTATCCAGAAATAACCATCTTCGTCTCTTTTAGCGCCGTCACCTGCAAAGTAAGTCTTGTTGTCCCACTTGCTCCAGTAGGTCTCAATGAAGCGTTCCTCATTCCCAAATACCGTACGGACCATGCTGGGCCAGGGTTTAAGGATTGCAAGGTATCCATCCTGTCCCGGTGGAACTTCATTACCTTTCTCATCCAGGACAGCAGCCTTGATGCCGGGCATTGGCATGGTGGCACTCCCGGGTTTGGTTGTTGTGATTCCCGGCAGCGGTGATATCATTATCATTCCGGTTTCAGTCTGCCACCATGTATCGACCACTGGGCATTTTCCAAGTCCTATGTTCTCATGATACCACAGCCATGCACCGGGGTTAATTGGTTCTCCAACAGAACCGATAAGTCTTAGTGTGGATATATCGTGCATTTGTGGCCACGATGGCCCCCATTTCATGAATGTCCTGATCGCTGTAGGTGCGGTGTAAAGGATCGTTACCTTATGTCTCTCGATTATGTCCCAGTACCTGTCCTTATCGGGATAATCCGGAGCACCCTCATACATTACAAGTGTTGTACCGTTGGAAAGGGGTCCGTATACAAGGTAGGAATGTCCTGTGATCCAGCCACAATCGGCAGTACACCAGTAGATATCATCTTCCTTAAGGTCGAACACGAATTTTGTGGTGGTATGGGTTGCTACCATATAACCGCCTGTAGTGTGTACGATTCCCTTTGGTTTTCCTGTGGTACCGCTGGTATACATCAAAAACAGCATGTCTTCTGAGTCCATTACCTCGGGTTCGCATGAGCTCTCTGAATCTTTCATTACCTCATGCCACCATACATCTCTTCCTTCTGTCATGGAAACGTCATTTCCATAGTGCTTCATAACAATGACCTTGTCCAGAAGTCCACAGGAACGGATGCCTTCATCGACCTTGTTCTTTTGCTCCACCACCTTTCCCCTGCGCGAATATCCGTCACAGGTTATGAGTACCTTACTGTTCGCATTCCCTATGCGTGTGGCAAGTGATTCTCCGGAGAATGCAGCAAAAACGACGCTGTGTGGAGCTCCAATACGTGCACATGCAAGCATGGCGATGACGACTTCCGGTATCATTGGAAGATATATGGTTACGATATCCCCTTTCTTCACACCTGTGCCCTTGAGGACATTTGCAAAACTGGAAACCTCTTCCAGCAGCTCCTTGTAAGTGTATTTACGGATGTCTCCACTTTCGCCTTCCCATATAATGGCGGTCTTATCAGCACGCTGCTTGAGGTTTACATCAAGGCAGTTATAACATGCATTGAGTTTTCCACCAATGAACCATTTTGAAAGAGGGGGTTCCCATTCCAGTACATTGTCCCATTTCCGGTACCATTCAATGCCATTTGCATTCTCTTCCCAGAAACTTTCAGGATCATCCTCAGCTCTCCCGTATATATCAGGGTCGTTGACGATGGCATTCCTGGCAAAATCTTCCGGTGGTCTGAATCCGGTTATATTTTTTTGAGATTGGTCTGTGTTTTCTCCCATGATAGCACCCACATAAAGGAAAAATATTCCTGTAATATGATTATATCAATTTGTTTATATGGTTTGTCATGTTGGTATAAATAAGATAGAAAAAAGGAAGGGTGCTAAGACCCTCAAAAAGAGACTAAGAGCCTAAATAATAATTTATTTCTTCATCATTTCGAGAACGTCACAGACCTTGTTGATGGTGTCAACTGCTGTCTTCATACCTTCTTCATCTTCAACAGCCGGTTTTTTGAGTATGCCACCAAAGTGTCCGCCATCGCCTACTACTATCATTCCATGGATGTGCATCCATTCATGTATTGTCTGGATGGTTTTCTCCTGTCCGCCGTTCCTTGAGCCGCCAATTGCCATTGCAGCGCCCAGTTTGTTGCTGAGTTTGAATCCCTGTCTCCTGTGTACGACACTCCTGTCACAGAGAGCTTTTAATTGGGCTGTCATGGTTCCGAAGTAAACGGGTGATGATACAATAATAGCATCAGCTTCAACAAGTTTGTCATAAACTGGCTGCATATCATCATCAATAACACATTTCTCTCCAGTGGCACAAACCCCGCATGCGGTACAAGGAGCTATTTTGGATGAGGATATGAATACTGCATCTGTCTCAAAACCTCTCTCGCTTGCGATATCCAGTAATTTCTCTATCAATGTATCGTTATTTTGGCCAGCTTTAGGGCTTCCTGATATTCCAAGTATCTTCATATGATCACCACTCTGGAATAGAGTGCAACGGATATTAGTTTTTGGCTTTTGTACCTTCATGGAAAAGGTATAATAAGATTAGTTCATTTAGACAAAAAACTTAAACTACAAGGCTCATTAACATACTTACTAATAATTTTATATATTGATCAATGGTCATTCAGGTTAAAAGAAGCGGTGATGGAATTTTGACTAGCAGGGACTATCTTACTATTGATGATTTTGATGTTGACGGTAAAACCATACTTGTGCGGGTGGATCTGAACACTCCGATGGATATGGACGGTAATATTCTCGATGATATGAGGATAAAGAGCCACATACCTACTATAAAGGATCTTGAGGATGCGAAAGTCGTACTGATGGCTCATCAGAGCAGGGCAGGAAAAAATGATTTCACAACCATGAAACCCCATGCTCAGCGGATGTCCCAGTATCTTGGCAAAGAAGTAGAGTACGTTGATGATATTTTTGGCACTTATGCAAGGTCTTCTATTGAATCAATGGAAAAAGGCGATGTAATATTGCTCGAGAATGTGAGGTTCTACTCCGAAGAAAGCATAGAGAGACCTGCCAGTGCTCATGCAACTACACACATGGTACGCAAACTTTCTCCATTGCTCGATATTTTCCTTAATGATGCGTTTGCAGTATCACACAGGAGCCATCTTTCTATCATGGGCTTTACCGAGATCCTACCAACAGGTGCCGGCAGGGTAATGGAGAAGGAAATAAGCTCTCTTGACAGAGGTATCAAAGGTGGCGAAAGGCCATGCATCTTTGTTCTTGGAGGTGCAAAGGTTGATGACTCCCTGAAAGTCGCAGAACATGTACTAATCAATGGTGGTGCTGACAGGGTGCTTGTTACCGGCGTTGTTGCAAATGTCATGCTTGCAGCTGCAGGTGTGGATATTGGTAAGGTAAATCTGGATTTCATCGAGTCGCAGGGTTATACGGACCAGATAGCAAGGGCAAAGCAGGTTCTGGATAAGTTTGATGGAAAGATTGGTTATCCTATTGATGTTGCTTTTAATGATGGTGGTAAACGAGTTGAAGTTCTTGTGAGTGAGCTGCCGGATGGTAACCTTCCAATAAACGACATTGGTCTTGAGACCATCGTTGCTTTTTCTGAAGAGATCAAGAATGCAAAAACTGTTGTTCTCAATGGTCCGGCAGGTCTGTCCGAGGTAGAGCCATTCGCTCTTGGAACACATGAGATAATCAGGGCAGCAATTAATTCAGAGTATTCTATCGCAGGTGGCGGACATATCTCTGCGGAGATAAGGAACCTTGGTTATGAGAATGAATTTTCACATTTAAGCACAGGTGGAGGCGCTTGTATAGATTATCTTGCAGGTGATGCTCTCCCGGGAATAGAAGCTTTGAAGACCGCAGCCATACGATACAGACTTAACAGATAAGATAATAAATTCCTGTATAGGATACAGGAGTGTTGCTATGAGTGAAGGGGTAAAATTGCTATCATATACCGAAGGTCAGGCAGCTGTTCAGCTTGCCAGGGATGCCATTGAAACTTATTTGAGAACAGGCGAAATGTTGGATGGCTCTGAGATCCAGCTGCCGGAAATCTTTGATGAGGTTAGGGGAGTCTTTGTGACCCTTACAATAAACGGGGATCTGCGCGGGTGTATCGGTCATCCTTATGCTGATTCTCCGCTCAGGTACGCCATCACTGATTCTGCTCTCTCCGCTGCCCTGAGGGACCCTCGTTTTCCTCCTGTAGGTATTTCTGAGATGGATAATATTTTAGTGGAGGTGACTGTTCTGACGAAACCTGAACTCGTTGATGTTCCGCCAAAGGACCTTCCATCTTCTATTAAGATAGGAAAACATGGTCTCATAGTCAAAAGCGGTTACAGGCAGGGTCTGCTTTTGCCACAGGTGGCACCGGAAAACGATTTTGATGAAATTGAGTTCCTGAATCACACATGTATGAAGGCAGGTCTGCCTCATGATGCCTGGGTGACAGGTGCGGAAGTATACTCATTTGAAGGTCAGATATTCTCAGAAAAAGAACCAAACGGGGAAATCGTTGAAAAGGATTTCAACGATAAGGCTTGCTCAAGTGAGTAAGCCTCCTGGCTTATTTTTACATTTTTCTTTACTTAAAGATAGTTTTCAAGCACTTTGAGAATATCCTCAACATCTCTTTGCAGTGTATCAATAGATATTTCCATCATGAGATTGATGATGCCTTCATCTCCGAATGTCCTGAAATCTGTTTTAAGTCCAAGGACCGGTATTCCTTTAGCATAAGCATATCCCATTTCCCATGCAGTTCCAGAGTCCACGTCGCTACCACCATCAAGTACTGCCAGCACAATATCAGATTCATCAATTCCGCGGACGTCGTTCTCAAAAATAATTCTCTGCCTGTCCTCCAGACGACTTGATTCAGTATCGTTCCCATCCTCCTGTGGAAGAAACACTGAGAACCCCATCTCTACCAGCCTGTCCCTGAGCAGTACATTAAAATCCCTCTCTGCCTGTGAAAAAAGCGGCCCTGCTAAATAGATCTGTTTTTTACCATCCATTATTATTCCATCCCTTAAATTAAGAGGAACCTATATTGTCAGTCTGGTTAATAATAGTGTTGTAAGCGGGGTGAAAATAATATAAATAAAAGTTTGAAGGTGGATTCAGAACCAATTCTTAATTTCAGTTAGGATCAATTGGTATCTCAAAAGTAAAATTGCTGCCTTTTCCAGGTTCGCTGCTGACCCATATATTGCCACCATGTAAATCCACAAACTTCTTTGTCAGTGCCAAGCCTATTCCAGTACCGTTATATTTACGGGCAATTGAGCCATCTATCTGGACAAAGGGTTTGAATATACTATTAATATGTTCCTTCTCAATTCCAATTCCAGTATCAACTATGGATACCTGAAGCATTTTATTATGGGTTCTCGTCTCGATGCTCACGGAACCACCTTCCTTTGTAAACTTAACTGCATTATCCAGAAGGTTATGTATTATCTGGGTTAACTTGTCTTCATCGGCATAGAATATGCCAATGGAGTCTTTTCTTTTAAATGAGATATTAATATTCTTGTTTGAAGCCCTTTGGGACATCAACATCATAATTTCACTGATGAGTGAATCCAATGAAAGTTCTTTGAGGCTGATAGTTTCCAGATCATCGATCTCATATTTCGAGAAATCGAGTATTTTGTTGATCAGGTCCAGAAGATTTTGTCCGCTGTTGTGGATATGGTTAATATGGGTCTTTTGTGATTCGCTCAATCCTTCAGAGTTATGGTTCAGCAAAACATCTGAAAACCCGATCACTGCCGTTAAGGGAGTCCTGAGTTCATGAGACACATTCTTCATGAATTCACTTTTAATGCGGTTTATATCATCTGCCACAATCTTGGAGTACAGTAAGGCTTCTTCAGTTCGCCTTCTTTCCAGTTCAGCTGCTGCACGTGCAGCAAAGCTTTTGAGCATGGAATGGGTATTTGCAGAGTGTTCCATTGGTCTGTCATCAAGAATTATCAGTAGTCCAATGCTTCTTCCTGCGGAATCTTTCAAGGGTGTTCCCCAGTAACTTTCAGCCTCCATCTCTTTTAGTAAATGGTCATCAGGAAAAAGTTCCTGAATATTTGAAGGATAGAAACATGACCCTTTATGAGTAACATCTTTGCATGGGGTATTCTTAAGTTCATAGCTAAAGTTCTCAGCATATTCATCCCCGTTCCAAACAGCAATAGTATGGGCTGTGTTCGGATCTTCCGGATGGATCTCTGCAAGAATCGAATAACGGATGTTTTGTGAAACAGCTAGTTGACGAACAAGAATGCGGAAAATATCTTCTTCGGAAGAAACCCCTGTTTCAGCAATGGTTCTCAGCGTCTCTTGAGAATTCTTAGTTTCAGTTATATCACGGACAACAGCCAATGCATGATTATTGTATATTGGACTCAGCCTGGCTTCAAAGAACATCTTTTTCCCTTTGTTCTGGTATTGATATTCAATGGTCTGCAATTTATTGGTACTGATGCATTCCCTGCATGCTTTGATTAGCCTAATGGCTTCTTCAACAGGATAAATATCAGATATGTTAGCACCGATTATCCTTTCAGGGATGTATGATATTTTTGTCCTGTCATTTGAATAATATTCTCTATAATATCCATCTTTGTCAATAACAAACAACATATCAGGTATGGTATTGATTATAGCCCTGTTCTTTTCTGCCTGTTCCCTGAATTTTTCCTCACTTTCCCGCAAGCTTATTTCTGCCTGCTTGCGCTCGGTTATATCCAGTGCAGTAAATGTCACTCCTTTTGATTGGTCTGAAACATCTATCGGAGTTGAGGACAGCAAAACATTGATAATGGTGCCATCTTTTCTTTTCCATCTGGTTTCAACGGTTCCGGTACCTTTTTTGTTGATCTGCTGGTACTTTTCTTTTCCCACGAATTCAAATTCTTCCTGTGTAGGATAGAGTATCTGGGAGGTGGAACCAATAAGCTCCTCTCCAGTATATCCTGTCATTTCACATACAAGTGAATTGACTTCTGTGAGTATGCGGTTGGATACAACACCAATGCCAACAGGTGCAACTTTGAATATACTTTTCAGTCTTTGCTCACTCAATTGCAGTTCTTCCTTTGCCTTTTTCTGTGTTAGTGCAAGGGCTATGCTGTCTGCAATGCACTCTAATAAAGCGATACTTTCTGCTGTGAATACATCTTTGCGGTGATCATTCAGCTGGATAAGGCCAAAAGTGACTTTATCTGCACGGAGTGGGATCAATGCCACTGATTCATATCCTTCACCATTACAACGGTTACGTGTGCGTGCCTGTCGTTCTTCTTCACTTGTGTTTGCCAGCAGTTCAGAAGTGGATCCTGTCCAGAAACTTCCCATCTGGGTAAAAAAAGACATTTGCGGATCTGTTCTTTCACTAATTACGTTCCCACACATGCATTCAAGAACGGGATTGCCAATTTTATCTTTCAGAATCTGTCCGTTTATGCCGTGTACGCAGAGTGAATTTTCCGAAGTTATAAAGCTATCCGGGAATCCTTGTGTCTGATAATAAGGGTAGTCATCCCCATCCTTAAGCCTGATTCCAACAGCTTCACAATCGGACCAGTTTTTCAAAAGCTCGATCACCGAGCAGATAATATCCTCCAGATGATTACTTTTATTGAATAGATTAAGTAGTTCAATTGTTATTTCTCTTTCAGTCCAATTAATTTTCTGGAAACTAAGCTTGTTGATATCAGCAAGTTCACATCTCCTGGAGCTTTGTTCTTTTTCAGGAGTATTGCCAGCTTTTGTTTTGGAACTAATGTATCTCACCTGTTTCTGGAAAGTAAATATTTTCTGTTTTTCACTGGTTTTCTTACATGTTTTAGTGCAAAGGTGAACAATATTTGTGGTCTAACTAAATAATTTTTCTGTATATACACTACTTTTTCATATTCTCTAATATTTATACGTGCCGGTATCAATGAATATTATACTATAATTCACAAATAAATTGTATGTATAGTACTAGTTAAAATTATATTACTTTATTCTTATATATTTGCCTTTAGTATATGAAAAAAAATAACATGTGTACTTATGTGAACTACATATGTCCATGTTTGACAAAATAGTATACAACTGTAGAATTAATTCTGTAAAGCTGCAATTTTAGTTAGAAACAGATACTTTAATCGATTTTAATTGATTTTGTCAGATCCCAAATCCTTTTATCCTTCCATACTCAACAATTTATGGGTTTTCATATGTCAAGAATATCGCTAGGTCTTAAAATTTGGTGGTTAGCTGTCGTTTTTATAGTAATAATCCTTCTTGTGGTATTCGCGGCAAATTATTTTGGTGTAAGACCTACGGTTACCGGTGGTGGAGTTGACGGTATCGTTCTGCCTGAGGGTTTTGCAATTGATGCCTATGCAGATGATCTGGGCAGCACGTTGCTTTCGTTTGGTGGTCCGTCTCCAGGTCCTCGCATGATGATGGTAAAAGATGATTTTCTTTTTGTTTCAATTCCTAATAAAGGATTGATAGCTGTACTACCGGACCGGGACGAAGATCATGTTGCAGATGAGGTAGAGGTTTTTATCTCGGATCTGGATTATCCTCATGGAATTGATTATTATGATGGCTGGTTCTACATTGCAGAGGAAAGCAGGGTCATCAGAGTAAAGGATGATGATGTTGACCTTGTTGCAGATGAGGGAAGCCTGGAAGTGGTTATTGACAATCTTCCAAAAGGTGGACATTATACAAGAACGGTAAAAATCCATGATGGACAGCTCTACGTGGGAATGGGTTCATCATGTAATGCCTGTTATGAAACCAATGAAAGAAGGGCTGCTATTTCAAAGAGCAATCTTGATGGCAGCAATCTCACGGTATTTGCAAAGGGGCTTCGCAATTCAGTTGGACTGGCATTCCATCCGCTCACCGGGGATCTGTATGTCACAGATAATGGGAGGGACTGGCTTGGAGATGACCTGCCACCGGATGAGATAAATCTCATAATAGAAGGTGGAGATTATGGGTGGCCGGACTGTTATGGTAAGAATATCCTTGACACCGATTTTAACAATAGTGAATATACAGGTAATCCGTGCAACGATACAGGAAAGATCCCAAGTTTTGTGGATCTGCAGGCACATTCAGCACCGCTGGGATTGACATTCTACGATGGCGAAAGTTTCCCTGAAGCATATCGGGGTGACCTATTTGTTTGTTTCCACGGCTCATGGAACCGTAAGGAGCCAACAGGATACAAGATAGTCAATATTGACATGGATACTCGCACTGTCAATGACTTTGCAACCGGATGGCTTGGTGACGTGACTATCAGTGGCAGGCCTGTTGATGTGATCGTTGCGGATGATGGCTCGCTTTTTGTCAGTGATGACAATGCAGGAATGATATACAGGATATATTACACAGGTTAACCACCTTGTGTAATTAATTAAATATAAGAGTTGAATACTCTTACTTATAGGGATTCAAATTATTGATCGCTAATCACTTTCAGATATGCGGGGTTATAATATCAGCATCCAGACCATCAATTCAGAAATTGATTTCATAGAAGATATGACGCGGGGAAGTTCTTTTTCCCTGCTTTACGAGAAAACGGAAGAGTTTGTTGATGTCGTGGCTTCATTCTTTGATGCCGGTTTCAGTAATAATGAGTGTTGCCTGTGGGGAGTTTCAGGCCAGCTTGATACTGATAATGCAAAAAACATGCTAAAGGATACGGGTCTGGACGTAGATAAGTATCTGGAAAGCGGCCAGCTCATGCTAACCACCTGTAATGAGTGTTACATTGCCGGTGAAGGCGCAGTTTCGGAACACGACCTGAAAAAATGGCAGGAAATCTATGACATTGCAATAGCCGAAGGGTATGATGGTCTGCGAATAGTCGATAAGTTCACCATTGTAGGGGAAGATGCTTGGCAACAGTTCGTTGAATACGAAAAAAAAGCTATGGAATTTATCAAAACGAAAGGCATTGTTGGTTTATTCGCTTTTTTACTTGAAGCACGTACACGGTCAGAGATAATTGAGATCATAGGTCTGCATGATGGCACTGTCATAAATAAGAATGATAGGTGGACTCTGCTTCAAAGCTCATCATCATGCAAGACAATCCTGAAAGAGACACATTTCCCCGATGACATGCTTGAGAATGTCTGGACAGGTGTCTGGGCTGTGGATAAGAATGATAATATCGTCTACTTCAACAAGGGCATGGAATCTATTTCCGGTCTGTCAAAAGGTGACGTGTTCGGGAAGAAGTTGGTCAGTTTCATACCTCCTCATGCAGGTGAGGGGGAGTTAACTTTTATAGATATTTTCCAGATGGCAAAGGAAAATCTCCACTCAAGGAGTTATGATATTTTCCCTTTCATCAAACCAGACGGCCAGTTCATATATCACAGTGGTTTTCTGCTTCCATTAACGGATGATGAAGGTAACTATGGGGGTATGCTTGGTACCATTGGTAAGCTCGTGGAGCAAAAGATAAATCATAAAACCCTGCGGGACAAGTTCAAATCTATTCAAAAACTGGAGGATATTTACCGAAAAAGTCCGGTTGTCGCTTTCCTCTGGAGTGCCGAAGATGATTGGCCAGTAGTTTTTGTTTCCGAGAATATTTCCCAGTTCGGTTACAGTGCCGATGATCTGATATCAGGTAAAATAAGATATGGCGACATCATTCATCCGGATGATCTGTATTATGTAAGGACAGATGTTTCCCAGCTTGAAGTTCAGGGTAAGATGTTCTTTTCAAAAGAGTATCGTTTGCTAACAAAATCCAGGGAAGTGCGCTGGGTTACGGAGAGGTCGTACCTTATAAGGGATGAAAAAGGCGACCCTGCATATTATCAGGGTATCATCATTGATATCACAGAAAGGAAAAAAGCTGAAGAAGCTGCTCTGGAGTCCGAGAAAAAATATCGTATGATCTTTGAGAATTCTCCGCTTGGGCTCTTTCATTTCAATGAAAAGGGTATCATTACCCACTGCAATGAGAAGTTCCTGGAAATAATGCAACTTAAGAAGAAAGAGGATATAATCGGTTTCGATCTTGTTGCCTCAATCGTAGATAAGCAAATGAAAAGAGCTGTTTCTGATGTTTTTTCAAGGAAGGTAGGCCATTTTGAAGGAGCATACCACACAGTTTCAACCGATATTACGATCTACATCAAGGCTGATTACAGTCCAAATATAGCAATAGATGGCACATTTCTTGGCGGAGTCGGGGTTTTTCAGGATATCACTGAGCGCAAACTTGCTGAAGAAAAACTGCTTAAGAGTGAAGCTCTTCTTACTGAGGTCAGCAGGATCGCCAAAATAGGCGGCTGGGAATTTGATGCATCAACTGGCAAGGGTACGTGGACACCTGAAATTGCAAGGATCCATGAATTAGACCCTTCAACCCCTGCAGATGTTGAATTGGGATTAAGTTTCTACCCACCGGGTTCAAGAGAACTTATTGAAAAAGCTGTTAATGATGCTGTACAAAAAGGTGAACCTTACGACCTTGAACTGGAATTGATCACAGCTAAAGGTACGCATAAATGGGTTAGAACAATTGGAAATCCAATAATGGAAGATGGTAAAGTTGTGAATGTCACCGGAGCATTACAGGATATCACAGAACGTAAGAAGGCTGAAGAAGCTGTCCATCAGGCTGAAAAGAAATACCGACTTATTTTTGAGAATTCTCCACTAGGAATATTTCAGTTCAACGATAAAGGAATCGTAACTCACTGTAATGAGAAGTTTCTGGAGATAATAGGTCTGCAGAATAAGGAAGATATCATCGGCTTTAACATGGTTACACAAATCACTGACAAAATGATGAAAAAGGCCATTAATGATGCTCTGTCCAGAAAAACCGGTCATTTTGAAGGAAAATATCATACAGTCGTCAGTGGAAAGGATGTCTACCTCAAGGCTGATTACAGTCCAAATATTGCGGATGACGGTACTTTCCTTGGAGGCATCGGTATCTTCGGAGATATCTCTGTACGTAAAAAGGCAGAGGAGGCTTTACGCCTAGATGAATCAAGACTTGAAGCCCTTTTAAAGATCAACCAGCTGACCGATACTTCCCTTAAAGATATAGCAGATTTTGTACAGGAGGAGGCTGTCAGGCTTACCCAGAGTAAGATCGGTTATCTCGCTTTCCTGAATGATGAAGGAACTGTCCTTACTGTGTATTCCTGGTCAAAGAATATAATGAAGGAATGTAGGGTAAGTGGAAAGAAGCTGGAATATCCACTTGGGGAAACGGGTCTGTGGGGAGAGTCCATTCGGCAGAAAAAACCTATAGTTATAAATGATTTTGATGATCCTGACCTGGTTAAACATGGTTATCCGGAAGGGCATATAAGGCTGAAACGTTACATGAACATTCCCATATTCGATGGCAAGAAAATAGTTGGTGCTGCAGGTGTCGGAAACAAAGAAGAAGAATACGATAAATCCGATGTCAGGCAACTTACATTGTTCATGGAAGGCATGTGGAGACTTATACAGCGTAAAAGAGCAGAGGATACGCTTCGGGAGTATGCTGATGAGCTTTCCAGGGTCAATACCGAATTATCAAGGGCAAATGAAGAACTTTCCTCAGCCAACGAGGAACTGAAATCACTTGACAGGATGAAGGATGATTTCCTGTCCAATGTAAGTCATGAGTTTAAAACTCCTCTTACATCTATTCAGGGATATAGCCAGTTGATAGGGGATGAGACTCTGGGTTCTGTTAATGAGCAGCAGAAAAAGGCTGTGGACACTGTTATCAGGAACTCTGAGCGTCTGCGTAGACTTGTGGATTCCCTGTTGTATCTTAGCAGGGCACAGTCCGGAAAGCTGAATTATTCATTTGAGAACATCAATCTATCGGATGTTATTGATAATTCAATGCAGGATCTTGCACTTCAGGCAGAAGGGAAGGGCATCGAACTTGTGAAGGATATTCCCTCAGACCTTCCCATTGTAACTGCTGACCGTGACAAGATGATGGATGTTTTTGTCAACCTGGTCGATAATGCTATTAAATTCACACCACAGAATGGAAAAGTAACTATTACAGCACACACCACAGAAGATTCTCTTTATGTCAACGTGGAGGATACCGGTATCGGTATCCCCAAAGACAAGATCCCTAAGCTCTTCGAACGCTTCTATCAGGTGGATTCGTCTGTGAAAAGAAGGTATGGTGGCACCGGGCTTGGTCTTTATATCTGCAAGAAGATAATTGAGGATCACAAGGGTGATATCCATGCCACAAGTGAAGAGGGAAAAGGGACAACAATGCACATTCGTCTTCCTTTGAATCAGTAGTTCTTCAGTACGGCTGAACGTCAATGGCTATTTATTTGTAAGTCCTTTTAGTATAGGTGTATGGTATAAGAGCTGATAATTAGTCAGGATTGCATCTTTGCTCAGGCAATAATTCTCATATCTGCTAATTCATGGTGAAAAAATGAAAGTGATAATCATAGGCGGTTTTCTCGGCAGCGGAAAAACAACTACTTTAAGGAATCTTGGTAAACATTTTATTGATAAAGGGCACAAAATTGCCATAATTGTCAATGAGGTTGGTGAGGTGGGGGTAGATGGTGAGACCATATCAAGCAGTGGCCTTGTAACAAAAGAGCTGACGAGTGGCTGTATTTGCTGCTCTCTTAAGATCAGCATGGAATTCACCCTGCAAACGATTATTGAGGATTATGAACCGGATGTTATTATTATCGAGCCGACAGGAATTGCTTTCCCTCTCCAGATAAAGGAACATATAGAACTCATGGATCTGGGTGAAGTCTCATTTGCTCCTGTGGTCTCAATTGTCGATGCCAGCAGGTTCGGTGTTGAATGGAAGCAGATCCCAAAGTTCATTGAGAGCCAGATAAAGGAATCTGAGATCGTTTGTATCAATAAGATAGACCTTGTGGACAGTGAAGCTATTGCAACTTCAACTCAGATGGTCCTTGGAATAAATCCTGATGCAATTGTTGTTGAATTCTCAGCAAAGAATGCAGATGAGAAATTCGAGAGATTCATGGACCTTCTGACAGGTGAAAGTGAGATAAGACAGGAACGCGAGGACCTGAACTCTATGGAAGTTTCAGGTGTGGGTGCCTATGCAGGTGAGTATTCCATTAAGTCAGAAGCTCTGCATCCTGATAATATCACAACAATGCTGGTCCATATTTTAATGGATATAAGGGATAAAGTAAAACAGATCAATCCTGATTTCATAGGTCATGTTAAGATCAGTTTCAAGTTCAAGGATGGTCTTATCAAGGGTAGCCTGACATCATCCGAAGGTGAACCGGTTGTTGAGATCCTTGATGAAAAGGGCGATGGAGAAGAGCATCTCAAGTTCCTGAGTGCGGTAACGAAAGTCCAGAAGGAAGAACTTGTGGAGATCGTTGATGAATGCATCCAGGAGATTCTGGAAAAGGAAGGCATTTCATTTGAGAAGATCAGTTTCCAGGTACATGATGAACCTAATCTGATAACTCTGGATATCTGAATGAAATGGTTTCATGGCAGGACTAATAGTTCCTGCTTTTCATCTCAATAGATAAATATCATTGAAACATCTCTATTTCCATGAAACAAAATCCTGAACTCGAGGTACTTGAATCACTTGCAAAGACAATCCTTGTAGCTGCAAGGACCGCACCCAAGGGAAAAGGTGTCGATGACATAGTTACCTTTCTGGTGCATGATGATGAAAGAATGGACCTTGCAGATAAAATGGAGGAGCTCAGTGAAATCAAGGATATGAAGTTCCTGATACGGGATGCAAAGAATGTCAGGGATGCTGATCTATTGGTTCTTATCGGTCTGAAATCCTCCGGTGTAAGTTCACTTAACTGTGGAGCATGCGGATTTAAGACATGCAAGGAAATGCTTGAGCACAAGAAGGTCAAGGTAGAGTTCACTGGTCCGCATTGCATGATAAAATACATGGACCTTGGTATTGCTGTCGGCTCCGCGGTGGCTAAGGCAAAGGACCTGTGTATCGATAACAGAGTGCTGTATTCAGCAGGTGCTGCTGCATGTTATTTTGATATGATAGATGCAGATGTTGCAATGGCTGTTCCGTTGAGTGTCAAGGGCAAGAACATCTTCTTTGACAGGCCATCCACAAGGTGAATGGCCGGTGGACCGTCTACAAGGTAGGCGGTCATTCGACCATCCTTTCATTTTTCTACAATTTCTCTGTTACTGTTCAATAACAGATTTTTAGATATTGTTTTTGGCGGGTGTTTCAAATATATTTGAAACCGCTATGTTTAAGTATCACTACTTTATATTCTAATATGGGTCTTGTGCAATACTGGCAAAACCACACAAACCAGCTTATTAAGGTGATATAAATGGAAATGACAAAAGAAGAAATGCTTGATCTCGGATTCAAATTTCACGGACATCGTTGTCCTGGAATGCCTCTTGGACTAAGGGTTGCCTGGGCAGCCATGGAGAAACTTGGTGTGTCAAGAGCCAAAGATGGTGAACTTGTAGCCCTTATTGAGACTGGAGATGCTCACTGTGCAGGTTGCTTTGGAGATGGAGTACAGATTGCCACAGGATGTACGGTGGGAAAAGGCAACATAAAAAAGACCCATTACGGAAAAATAGCAATGACCCTTATATCTCGCAATAACAACAAAGCGGTCAGAGCATACGTAGTGCCTGAATTCTTCGCAAAGATGGAGCAGTCTCCTTTTATGCAACAAAGGAAGTCCGGAGTTCCGGCATCTCAGGTATCCTGTGAGATCTCACAACCTTCAATAGATATGGTAATGTCAATGCCTGATTCAGCTTTCATTGAAGTAAGCGATGTATTTGACTATGAGCTTGACTCTCCTGTTGTGCAATTCAAGCGTGTAAAATGTTCCGGCTGCAATGAAATGGTGATCGAGAAGTATGCTCATGTACTCGACGACAAGATAGTCTGCAGGTCATGTCTGGAAGAGGTTCATAAATTGTAGGTGCAATAGCACCACTTTTCTTTATTCCTCCTGTATTTTTAAACATCAGGACTGGTACAAATGGACCCAATCTTTGTTGCAGTTATAATCTTTTTCCTGGCTATCATATTCTCAATGCTGGGTCTTGGTGGTTCTCTGGTATATGTGCCATTGTTCTATTGGCTGGGTATCGATATGCTGGTAGCCATCCCCACAGCATTGCTACTTAATGGTATAACGTCAAGCTCAGCAGCGATCACATACTACAGGAAAAAAATGATCGATCTGCATATGGCAGCTCCGTTTGTATTGGCTTCTACCGTTGGTGCTCCTATTGGTGCTTATTTCACAAAGTTTGTCTCTGTTGGAACACTGCTGTGGATACTCAGCGTTGTGTTGGTACTTGCGGGAGCACGGATGTTGTTGTCTGGAAATAAGGACACAGAGGCTAATAATGAGTCTGTAGGCGGGAAAAAGAGATTCATAATAGGCATATGTCTTGGATTTGTGATCGGTGTTTTCGCCGGACTTCTCGGACTAGGTGGCGGTGTGTTTATCGTACCTGTTTTGATCGCACTGGGCTATGAGACAAAACGTGCTTCAGCCACTTCGGCTTTTATCGTGTTGTTCTCTTCATTCTCAGGATTCTTCGGTCATCTGGGTACAGGACATCTGGATTTGACACTTATGGCTTACACAGCTCTGGCTGCATTCATTGGAGGGCAGGTAGGTTCACACCTGATGCACAGTAAAATGAAATCAAAGACTATCAAGCAGATGTTTGGTGTGGTCCTGTGGATAATGGCTGTGAAAATAGTATCAGGATTGATGTGATGGATCAATGTCTTTGGAATTTTCAGTGAATGATGCTGTATTTTAGAATCAGCATCAATTCTAATTCTTTTTCTACGTCTTTGATGGCATACTTTCTACAAAGTAAAAAGTTTATATGTCTATCAAATAAGATGAATTCTTTTCCTTTAATCGTTCACTTTTCACTTTTTGGATTTAGAACAACCCTTATAAATTTCAAACTCATTATTTTAAATGTATTTGAAAAACATTTCTGAAAGGGAATGTTTCGGGTCAAAAAGCTACATATGCCAACTTCGTATTCATGGCATCGCAAAAAGAACGTCAGTGGGGATAAGTTCTATGGCAACAAAAGCATGTATTACAAAGCAGCCGCAGGGTCTTGCTTTCTTTGAGAAATATCTTCCTGTATGGGTAATTCTCTGTATCATCGGTGGAATCCTGCTTGGAAGGTTTGCACCGGGCATTGCACTTTATCTTGACAGCCTGTCAATTTATGTTAATGAAGCACCTGTGGTTTCAATTCCGATTGCTATCTGTCTGTTCTTCATGATGTATCCTATCATGGTGAAGATCGATTTCGGTGAAGTGCTCAAGGCCGGACAGAACATAAAACCTGTAGGGCTTACACTGTTCATCAACTGGGCTATCAAGCCGTTCACCATGTACCTGATATCCATTTTCTTCCTGGGTACTCTGTTTCTCGGATTCATTGGACCGGAAGCAACAGACCTTGTGAAGATGCCTTTTGGACTAGACCTTCCCGTAGGTGCGAGTTATGGTGAAGGAACCGTTGTTCTTCAGGATGGTGTCAAGATGCTGGAGGTCCCATTGTGGAGAAGTTACCTTGCAGGTTGTATCCTTCTGGGAATTGCTCCATGTACTGCAATGGTGCTTGTATGGGGATATCTTGCACGTGGAAATGACTGCCATACGCTTGTGATGGTTGCGATAAACTCCCTGACGATGCTTTTCCTCTATGGTCCTCTCGGAGGTTTCCTGCTTGGAGTTGGAAAACTTCCTGTTCCGTGGCAGGCACTGGCCCTGTCAATCGGTATATATGTGGCACTTCCACTGGCTGCGGGTTATGTTTCCAGGAAACTGATAATCCGGACAAAGGGTGAGGAATGGTTCAAGACAAGTTTTGTCCATTTGCTGACACCGGTCACGATCACGGCTCTTCTCATCACACTGGTCCTGCTGTTCAGTTTCAAGGGTGAGGTCATACTGTCACAGCCGCTGACAATTCTGTGGATAGCAGTTCCGCTTTTCATTCAGACGGTGTTCATCTTCACACTTGGATATGTTCTTGCAAAGCTCCTTAAATTGAGCTATCAGGATGCTGCTCCCTCTGCAATGATCGGGGCATCGAACCATTTTGAGGTGGCTATCGCCACGTCTACCATACTGTTCGGACTTTCATCCGGTGCTGCTCTTGCAACTGTTGTGGGAGTTCTTATAGAAGTGCCTGTGATGCTCATGCTTGTCAGGATATGTCTGAGGACAGAGGGATGGTTCAGTTGACCATCTTTTTTGAGTTTATTTTTTAGCATCATGCTTTTTGTGTTCTATGATATCAGGATAAAGTATCAGATATATGGGCAATTTCAATAATATCACATTCGATTTATTTTAGGTGCAAATACAAAAAACTATAATTAAAATCATGTCATATTTGAGGTTAGGGGATACCTGAATGATTGCATAATTGCATAATTGCTCTGCATCACTTTTTCGCAGAGCTATGTTATTGAAGATAAATTCTAAATGGAGGAAGTGGATGAAAAAAATACCAGTCTTTTTAATGTTATTACTAACGATGCTTATGCCGGTGGCAAGTGCCGACATAGTCAATGATCTCAATCTCAAAGTCAATGAATACAACCAGTACGCTGAATATGTGCCTTCCTATCTTGAATCCCTTCTGGGAAATGAGGTTATCAAGCTTGTAATCGTTACTGATGATGGCGAAGAGAAATATATAAAAGCAATCACAGAAGACGCATACGTAACCACTTTTGAAGAAGTCGATGAAGATACAGAGTTTGACGCAACGATGATCGTAGGAGCAAATGAAGCTACAGTACGAACCATAATCAGATCATCAGACCCACTGGCGGAGTTCATTGCTGCAAAAGACAATGGGGAGATTGTGATAGAGCCTGTGGGTATTATAAATACTGTCAAATACACCGTTGCAAATGTGGTAATGAAAGTATCATCATTGTTTGGATTTTGATGGATTGATTTAAAGGATGGTCTGGCTGACCATCTGTTTTTCATTTTTGGAATAATTATGTGTTTTTTTGTTTTGGGGAAATCTGACTCTACTACTAAAGAAATATCTTTATCCATATTTTGATGATTATGTTAATCTTCTACATAATTAAAAATGCATATTTTTTGTTCAAATTAACTCTGTTGCACGGTAGGGTGCGAATCTATGTATGCTCAAAAAACCGAACTTAGGTGTTAAATTATCAAAGTATTTTATGAGTCAATTACGCAAAAAAGGAAGAATAAATTATTCGATTATACTAAACCATTATCCACGAATTATTAATATACAGTGTATAATTAATATACATATCAATCTAATGAAATATTAGATGAAAAGGAGAACACCAGCTTTAATGCCGGTGTTTTAGATGATGCCACCCCAATAATTAAAAACTCTATGTGTATATATGAATTTTTGACATATAACATAAATGTTTCTTAATAGGGCTATAGAAGTGAATATTTAATGACAGCAAAAATTTCGATGGCATAATTTTCAATAGCTAATATTATTTGATTTGTACTTATATAAGTCACACAAAAATTTACAGAAAAGAATACCAATATTAAAATTATAATCTTGTGCGGGGGATTTGGGGAGTGGGGTTTGGTGGGAGTGGGTAATTTATTTGAAAATAGTTCCCCCGCAGATTTAACTCCTAATTATCACTATAGTATATATGCATTAGCGTTATTATAAAAATTCAACAATATTTCCATTTATACAAGAAGTATGGTACCCATGCCTTTAACAGAGATTACGAAATCCAGACATATTCCTACGCAGGTTAAAGTGTCCGTCTAGGGATAAGAATTATAGCCTGATGAAGACAAGGTTGGTTGGTATAAGATTCTTACCTTATCAGGCTATAAGCTGAAACATCAACTCGAAAGCTGGTGTTTTATGAGGTTCCACTCCCATATAGTAAACCCTACAATATCCCATGAGTTTATAATATATGACATAACCTTTTGTTAATTTAATAGGTCAATATTAATTTCAATGCCATTATAATTTGAATAAAAACACAACTATAGGACATAATTGTCATATTATTTCAATAACTTTGTTTGATACAAACATTATGCAAAAATGTTATACAAAAACACACTGTGTCGACTTAATTTTTGTATTGTTCTTTTTTGTTTAATTTATTCAAAAAATACCTTGCTCTGTAGAACAGAAAACGTTATGTTTTTTTATAAATGTCTTTGATTACAATAATTCCAATAATTATTAAAATAATGGAAAACCATGGAATATCGATTTTCATTATTTGAAATTTAGTTATCAGCCATAATATACATATGATTAATATCATTACCGGAATTATTGGAGAAAACTCTTTCTTGAAAATCTTTTCATATCTCATGGCAAACCCCCTAACTGACAAAAACCTTCTTTCCTTGTTATCCCCACAAAATAACATAAAACGAATGTGCACATATTGTTTATATCCCATACTTTGTTTTCAAAACAATATACTTTTGGAATCTTAATTGCTGAATCTTACTACTGATCTGTAAATTGAAAAATAGCTAGTAAAGTCAGATGGATAAAAATATACCTTTCTCAACGTATACCAATTATTCTAATATATCGTTATCAGAAATGACATCTGATTTGCAAGGATCTTTTTTTATTACTGAACATTGTTCTAAATCTTATTTTCTTTTTATCTATATGGGGTCAGCAAAATTCCTTTCCATCTCTTTCCACCACCAAAGCGTAACCATTATAGCAATACAATCACTTCTCCTTCTTATATTTGATAATAATTCGATAACTATGATAAGTGCAGGAATTATCGGTGCATGGGATACACCGGCGGGGGATTTCTGGGCATTTAGTTCCAGAATCGTACTTCAGAAGAGGTAAGGTCACACTGCAACCTTCCCGTAGGGTGCAAATCCTGAAATATTATAGTAAAGTAAGGTATAATCATGGACGTAAAAGATGTAATGAACCCGAACGTTGTTACCTGCTCTCTGGATACTCCGATAAGAGAGGTAGCACAACTCATGAAACAGAAAAGTGTCAGTGGTATTCCTGTTGTGGATGAGGGCAAGGTAGTCGGTATTGTATCCGAGGGAGATATCCTGAAGTTGCTGACAGTTCCAGAACATGGCGGACTCTGGTTGCCAAGTCCGTTCGAGGTTATTGAAGTTCCTATCCGCGAGCTGCTCAACTGGGAAGAAACCAAGAACATGCTTGAGGATGTGGGTTCAAAACCAATCAGGGAAATAATGACAAAAAGCGTTTACGCAATAGGTCCTGATGCCTCCATCGAGGATGCAGCTGCAGTTATCACTAAACACAAGATAAACCGCCTTCCTGTAGTGTATGAGGACGGTACACTTGTAGGTATAATCACACGCGGGGACATCATTTACGGTCTTGGACAATTGTAAGAAGGAATATTATGAAATTCATTGAAGGCGGTATCTGTGCTGTAAAAGGCGTGCGTGCCGGTGGCATTAAACCCGGAAAGATGGGAATTGCAGTCATACAGGCAGAAGGAAACGCTGCCGGAGCCTATACCAGGAACAAGGTCATTGCAGCTCCACTGGTAGTTACCAGGGAACATATCAACGGAACCGGAAGGCTTGCCGGGGTTATCGTTAACAGCGGCAATGCAAATGCTTTCACAGGTGTGCAGGGTCTTGCTGATGCAAGAATAATGGCATCTGCGCTTGCATCAAAATTAGGAGTTGACGAGGAACTGATAGGTGTTGCTTCCACAGGTGTTGTCGGACGCAAACTTGACACCGGATGGATAACTTCCCATCTTGCCGAGGCTCTGGATTCCATGGGTGAGGATGCCGATGCCAGCATGAAGGCAGCACGTGCCATCATGACCACTGACACCGTTCCCAAGGAGATAGCCATCGAGATGGACTGTGGCATCCGCATAGCAGGAATCGCCAAGGGTTCAGGTATGATAGAACCTAATATGGGCACCATGCTTTCCTTTGTGTACACCGATGCAGACGTCCCTTCAGAGATGTTACAGTCATGCCTTACCGCTTCAGTGGACAAGAGTTTCAACATGATAGTGGTTGATGGTGACACAAGCACCAACGACATGGTTCTGGTAACAGCTACCGGTCAGTCCGGCATCCATCCGGAAATCTCCGACCTACAGGCTGGTCTTGATCTGGTTCTTACCGAACTTGCAAAGATGATAGCCATTGACGGCGAAGGTGCCACCAAGTTAATCGAATCCAAAGTCACCGGTGCAGCCACAGCAGAGGATGCCCGTCTTGTAGCCAAAGCGATAGTCCGCTCCCCTCTTGTCAAGTCCGCCATCTTCGGTCAGGATCCTAACTGGGGCCGTATCGTAGTAGCAGCCGGATATTCAGGTGCTGACATGGACCAGACAAAGATATCCCTGTCCTTCTCTGCCAGTACCGAGGTCGTGGAACTGGTAAAAGACGGCAAAGTGGTCCGAAACGACGAGGAAGCATTGTCACAGCTAAAGTCCATCATGTCTCAGGATGAGGTAGTCATCATAACCGATCTCGGCATGGGACATGAGGGTGCCACTGCATGGGGTTGTGACCTGACATACGATTATGTCAGGATCAATGCTGAGTATACAACCTGATATTTATTGATCATTTGAGGAAGATAATGTACAAGATATACGTAGATGGTCAACACGGAACGACCGGCTTACTGGTAAATGAACGCCTGGCAAAACATCCACAGGTTGAGATCCTTGAGATTCCATATGAGGAGCGTCACAACAGGGAATTGAGGACAAAACTGCTCAACGAGGCGGACCTGGTATTCCTGTGCCTGCCGGATGAAGCGGTCGAGGATACGGTGGGTCTGATCACCAATCCGGATACAAAGATCATCGATGCATCCACTGCGAATCGTATAAATGAAGCATGGGCTTACGGATTGCCTGAACTTTCTGCCGGACACAGGGAGAAGATTGTTGGAGCAAGCAGGTTATCCAATCCGGGCTGTCATGCCACGGCTTCCATTGTAGCTCTTTATCCGCTGGTGGAGGAAGGTATCATCTCCAGAGATACAATGGTTCCATTGTTCTCGATCACCGGATATACCGGTGGCGGAAAACAGATGATACAAACATATGAGACCACAGAAGAGAGAGCCTACAAAGCTCCGAGGCAGTATGCTCTTGGCCTGACCCATAAGCATGTGCCTGAGATTATGGTCCATTCGGGCCTGAATGTGAAACCAATTCTTATGCCAGTGGTTTCTAATTTCCCAAGAGGACTTGCAGCAACATTACCTTTGTCTGTTAAGGATCTGGGAAGTTCCGTTACAAAGAACGACCTGTATGAGCTTTATCAGGAATACTACAAGGATTCCATTTTCATCCGCGTTCATAAAGCGGATGAGGCGGATGATCTGGTGGACAATGCCTTTGATGTGCAGGGGAGCAATGATACCAACTATCTTGACCTCTACATTTACGGCAACGAGGACCAGATACAGGTGATCTCCCGTCTGGACAATCTCGGGAAAGGTGCATCAGGTGCAGCCATACAGAACATGAACATCATGCTTGGCATGGATGAAACAACCGGTCTCCTGTGAGGCCGGCTAAGTTATTTCAATAATTTTTTTTCCATACAATGATCGCAGGGAAATACATACAATTTCTCTGAGGGCATATTGTGCTTATGAAAAGCCAGCAGCTACTGCTGGATTAATTTTGTTTTTCTCCTCATCCATCGTATATAAATACTCTCTAAACATAATTTACATCCATTGGGTGAAACAATGGACATTGCTGATTGGGAAAAACGGTATTCAGAAGCAGTCTCTAATGTAAAGGGGCAGCTTGAAAATGTACGGGGTGTATTCGTGGCTTATAACAGTAATGTTGATGCCATGAAACATATCAAAGAAGCGGAGATAAAAAAACTCATTGGAATTATTGGATGCGAAAAGATACATGAAAGGATAGTGGAGTATCCAAGGGAGATCAGGGACCCTGTAGATTTCATGGCTCGTCTCATCATAGCCATGCGGGATGGGAAGGCCGCTGAAGTTCCAACTTATACTACTGACATTCATGAATGGTTAATGGACAACCTTGTTTTCGACTCCGCACGTATGGGCGGACAGGCAGGTATCATATCCAATCTTCTGGCAAACCTTGGTGTGAAGAATGTCATCACCTATGTTCCATGGCTTTCAAGAGAGCAGGCAGAGTATTTTGTAGATTCTTCCAGCTTGTTGCACCCTGTTATAGAGGATGGGAAACTTATTCTGAAGCATCCAAAGGAAGCATATAACCCTGAACAAAAACCAAAGATCAACTGGATAATCGAATTCTCCAAAGGCATTAAATTCAAGTGTGCAGGCGAGGAATACGCAGTTCCAAGGGACAACCGCCTGATAATATCCTCCAGGCCCCAATGGATACGGATAGACATGAGTCCTGAAATGTATGAGCAGCTCTCAGACATCAGGGAAGATATAGACGGTGCGATACTTTCCGGATACCAGATGATCAGGGAAGAATATGAGGATGGTACTACCTATCTTGATTATGTCGCAAGGGCTGTCAATGTTATAGAACGCCTGAAAGGCTGTAATCCTAAAATGCGCATACATGTGGAATTCACATCCATACAGAACAAGGTCATCCGTAAAGCCCTGCTTACCGATATCGTGAAAAAGCACGTAACTTCACTTGGTCTTGATACAGTTGAAGTTGCAAACGCCCTCAACGTACTTGGATATGAGGAACTGGCATACTCTGTTATCAATAAAGGTGAGAACAGCATTGTTTCTCTCTATGAAGGCGCAGTCAGGCTTCTCAAAGAACTTGAATTGCAGAGGGTGCACATTCACTCACTGGGGTACTATATCTGTGTGGTATCAAAGGATCATCCTCTTGATGCAGATTCTCACAGGCAGGCATTGCTTTTTGCTTCAGCACTTGCAGCAACACAGGCAACACTTGGTTCTGTAAGAAGTCTTGATGATATTTCCGCGGGTCTGGAAGTGCCTGTTTACGGTCAGGGGCATGATGACCTTATAGAACTTGAAAAATATCTTGTGAGAAGAGGCATCTGTACTGCCGAGGATTTCGAAGATGGCTGCATAAGTGCAGATGGCCACGATCTTATAATCATTCCTTCCAAAATCGTAAAGGACCCTGTTGCAACCGTGGGCATCGGTGATGCCATATCTGCAGGTGCTTTTATTGCCCTGCTTGCCAAAATGCCAAAATTCAATATATGTCAGGAAAAGGAGTAGCCGGATGAATATCCTCTGTGCCTACAATGCAAATATAGATTCCATAGTCCACATTGATTGTGAGGAACTTTCCCGAATGCTCGGAGGGAATACGGATATTCAGGCAAAATTGGAAAATCCTCCAGGTTCCATATCCTCTAAATCAGACTTTTTTGCAGGCTTGCTTTTATGTATGCGTGATGGTACCGGTGCTGAATGGCTGATCCATGATGCAGAAGTTTTTGAATGGCTAAGACTGACGTTCTTCAACGATTCCCTGATGAGGATGGGTGGTAACATGGGTATAATGGCCAATGTTCTCTCTGAACTTGGCGCTTCAAAGGTGGTGCCTAATGTTGCAAGTCTCTCAAAGCTACAAGCTTCCTTTTTTTCTCATAAGGCAATCTTTCATCCTTATAATGGAAAGCTGTACAGCAGTAGGGAAATAGGAAATATCCTGCCAGCCGGGAATAACAGGCCGGAACTCATTCACTTTGTATTCGATTTCAAAAAAGATGACATTGTTAGATTTTCAGGTGAAACCATTTCAGTTCCAAGAGAGAACAGGTTCATAGCAACCTACGACCCCTTAAACTTCCAGCTTTACATTGATGAGCATTTCCGGGATTATTCCCTGAAACATGCAGGGGAAATGGATGGTGCTATTGTTTCCGGTTTTCATATGCTGCAGGAAGATGGTTCCGGAAAATATGGTTATGAAGAAAGACTGGATATGGCTCTTGAACAGCTCCAAAGCTGGAAACAAGTAAGGGAAAACCTGCATATCCATGTTGAATTCGGACATTTCTCATCTGGAAAAATAGCATCATATGCATTTTCAATTCTATCTTCTATAGTTGACCGTATAGGAATGAATGAAGATGAGCTTGCCATGCTTGCCAGCATAAATGGTATGGATCCAAAACCTATACTTGCAATGGATTCTGTGGCCATTGTCGAAGCAGCCATAAGGCTTTGTGGTGATTTCGGACTCTGCAGGATGCTTGTGCATACCAGGGAATTCGTAGTTTCTGTTTCTTGCAGGAAAGAAGACGACCCTGAAATGATTATCGAAGCAATGAATTTCGGAGCTTCATGTGCAGCTGCATTTGCATGCTCCGGTAAGCTTTCTGACAGGCAAACTCTGCTGGATATAGCATCTGAGATACCGAAAAGTGAGTTTGGGAAAGCAGAATCATTAAGACTTGTAAAACACATGGACGAAGACTGGAAGTGCAGTACGGCATGCGGGCAGCATATGTCTTATCAGGTGGCTATAGTTCCGACCCGCATCTGCGTCGAGCCGATATCAACTGTAGGACTTGGGGACACAATCTCAGCCGCTATTTTTTTAAGGGAGCTTGAACTCAACTTCTGACATGTATACTCTTTTCTCAGAGAACTTCAATCTGGACTACACCCTTGACTGTGGTCAGGTATTCCGGTGGAATTACATCGATGAATGGTGGACCGGGGTTGTGAATGGTCATGTTGCACGCTTGCAGCAGGACGGTAAAAGCGGTGAGGTTCTGGTGGATTCGAAGCTGCCAAAGAGTTTTTTTGAGAATTATTTCCGTTTTGATGATGATCTTGATGCTATCCTGAATGAGGTCAACAAGGATGAATTCATGGATGAAGCCATAAGAAAATACATGGGATTGCGCCTTATCAGGCAGGAACCCTGGGAATGCTTGATATCCTATATGCTTGCAACTGCCTGGAGTATTCCAAACATCAAAAGGGCTATTTCCATGATGTGCAGCAGCTACGGGGAAGAGATTGAGGAAGGTTACTACAGTTTTCCAGAGCCACATTCACTTGTTCATGCCTGTGATGATGACCTGCGTGGCTGTAAGCTTGGTTTCAGGGCAGGCCGTGTTATTAAGGCTGCAAGGCATGTGGAAGAAGGAAATCTTGTACTTGACGAGATCTTCAATCTGGATTACAATGCTGCAAAACAGAAACTGATGTTCCTTGAAGGCATCGGGGAGAAGGTTGCTGACTGCATACTTCTATTTGCATTTGAAAAAATGGAAGCTTTCCCTGTGGATACGCATGTTGAGAAAGTCGTGAAGACTGTCTACGGTCACCATGATTTCTTTAAAGGGAATGCTACCAAGAGTAAGATCGGTAACTGGGGTCGTATGTATTTCGGACATTACTGCGGCTATGCACAGCAGTATTTCTTCTATCAGAAAAGGCTTGAAGGGGTCTAGTTCAAAGGGAAAAGCAGGTTAAATATATTACTTCCCCTGCTCCCATTTTCTCAGGAATCTCCTGAAATCGGGGTCCTCGATTGTTGTTATGTCGGCACCTTCAATAATTGTAAAACCATCTGCAACTGCTTTTGAGAGATGCTTCCCAAGTGAACAACTTCTCATTCTCTCAACCAGAAGTTCTTTTGCAGTTGGAAACTTTCGTCTGATGTCGGCAACGTAGAATCCCTCCTCGATATACATTGAGAATAGTTCATCGGAATTCTCATATTTTTGTTTGAAGCCCCTTGCGTGTTCATTTACCCATACAGGTGGTCCCATATGTTTTTTAACTGCAGGAAGTTCGGATGAAATGAGTTCTACCAGAATAACAGCATCTTCTTTTGCCCAGTATCCGGAATTCAGTATCTGGAAGTCATAATCCGCGAGCAAAGCACGGACCGAATGTTCCATCTTGTCCAGCTGTGGATACAGGATGTCGTCTACAAGGTCAGGAGCCTCAAAAACTATGGCAATGAAGGAACTTCCTCTTGAGTTCATCATGTCGATGATCTCTTCTTTCTGCATAGGTTCTTTTTCCCTGGGGAAGAAAAACTCTTCAGAAGGCTTTTCTGTATATGATCTGCATACATCGATGAACTTTGCAAACTGGTTAGGGGAAAGTGCAGCGGCAACATTTCTTTTTGGATCAGTTGGGTCGATGACAACAAGTGGATCATCATGCTTGAGGATTCCATGTTCCAGCATGTCGATGGTAAGTCCTGGTTTCCAGTTGCAGACATTTCGGATCGTGTTCCGGAACGAACCGTAGTGTATGATAAGAATTTCTGTAAGATAACCTGAGAACCCCTGTGTCCGGAGTTCGGAACCATAGGTGCCAGTGCCTTTCATGAATTGTTTCATGATAAGTACATCATCTTCACGGCCTGGAATGCTCATTTTGATAAATTCGTTGTGGAAAGGTGTCCTGTCAACTGCAGATTTGATATTGGATGCGGAGTCTACGGCAAAACATGGTACGAGGTCAACATCGAATCCTTTGTACTCAATGTTAAGATAGGGATGTTCTGCATAGCGTTCCTCAATATTCTGTCCTTCCTTTGCAACTTCCCTGGCAATGAGGAGTCCGTTGTTTTCCAGTTCTTCACGGCTGGTGCTCTCGGGAAATGCGATAAAAACGTCAAGGTCGTGGGTGCCGGATATCCATGTGTTCCTTGCAGCAGAACCGACAAGTTTGGGCGTGATACCGTTGATTCCAAGAAGTTTTGCTGCATCACTTACCTTTTGAAGCAGCTCTGAAGCTATCTCTTCAAGTTTTTTCTTTTCTTCAGGACTGGGTTTAATCCTTTCAAGAACCTGTTCTTCCAGTGTCATTTTTGATCTTGAGTTTGAAATACAGTATATGGAATTGTATTACAAAGTAATGAAAGTTGCTGTCAGATAAAAATAATTCAAGAAGAAATCAGCAAATTCCGATATTCTCTTTTTTTATGACATGGTTGTAGTTCTTGTAGCCAAGTATGTCAGCTATCATGTCGGTGTGCTGGCCTTTGACCTTTTCCAGTTCTTCGGATGTGTAGTCTGTGATTCCTTTTGCAAAGACATGTCCTTCGCATACTATCTCAACAATTTCTCCCCTGTCAAAGTCTCTGTCAACGGATACAACTCCAGATGGTAGCAGGCTCATGCTGTTGAGTATTGCGTCCCTGGCACCGGCATCGACTTCGATGGAGCCACATGATTTTGATAGCAGTATCCAGCGTATCCTGTTCTTATGAACATCCTGGTTAGCGAGGAAAAGTGTTCCGATATTGTCACCACCAAGTACTTTCGTCACAACGTTCTCGATAGCACTGTTAGTGATGATAAGGTAACATCCTGACATGTGGCATATCTTTGCAGCCTCTATCTTGGTTCTCATGCCGCCTACACCTTTCATGCTTGTAGGATTCCCGCCGTAACTTTCGACTTCAGGTGTGATCTCTTCCACAAGGCTCAAGAGTCTTGCATCATGGTTTCGCTTTGGGTTCTTGTCATAAAGGCCATCAATGTCGGAAAGAATGATGAGAAGGTCGGCCTCTGTCTTGCTGGCAACCATTGCGGAAAGTTTATCGTTATCACCGAACGTTGCTTCTATCTCGTTAACAGATGTAGTGTCATTCTCGTTGATGATTGGTATAACACCATAGCTCAGGAGGGTAGATATGCTGTTCCTGAGGTTGAGATAGGTCAGTCGGTTTGAGAATGATTCATAAGTGAGGAGTATCTGGGCTACTTTCAGGTTATGTTTTGCAAAGGAATTGCTCCATTCCTGCATGAGCACACCCTGACCCACTGCGGCACATGCCTGCCTGACAGGTATTTCCTTTGGTCTGCTGTCAAAGTCCAGTATGTCTATCCCTATGCCGATGGCACCTGAGCTTACAAGGATGACCTTTTTACCCATTTCGTGCAGTTCAGCAACCTGTGCAGCCATATTGTCCATGAACTGACGGTTCAGCTTACCGTCTTCGGTGTTGATGGATGATGTGCCTATTTTTACAACTATCCTTGTCACATCTTTAAAGAGCTCTTTCCTGTCGTTCAAAAGTGATGCTCCTGTATTTTCTTCCGCTTTTTGTGTCAGTTATTTTCTGGAAAGAGCATTTGCTGCTGTCTTGTTGAGTCTGCGATGTGTGAATTTCTTCGCATCGGGTCCTGCATAATCTGCAACTTTGTCGCCATTGCCCACGAGTATGTATTTGTAGATAAGGAGTCCTTCCATGCCAACAGGACCACGTGCGTGTATCTTGTTAGTGCTGATGCCGACTTCTGCGCCTTTTCCATAGCGGAAACCATCTGCGAATCGTGTGGATGCGTTGATCATCACGCTTGATGAGTCTACCAGTTCAGTGAATCTCTTCTTTTTGAGGTCGCTTTCCGTTATGATGGCATCTGTGTGATGGGAACCATAATTGTTGATATGTTCAATGGCCTCTTCCATAGACCCGACTATCTTTATAGAAAGTATCAGGTCGTTGTACTCGGTCTTCCAGTCGTCTTCAGTGGCTCTGCTTACGTTTTGGAGGAAGTCTATTTCCTCAAGTATCTTAAAGGAGCTGTCATCACAGCGCATTTCTACATTTGCATCGCCATACATCCTTGCCATCTTAGGAAGGAATTTATCGGCTATCTTTTCGTTGATCAGCAGTGTTTCCATTGCATTACAGACCGCAGGATACTGGGCTTTTGAGTCAAAACATACATCATATGCTTTTCCAAGGTCTGCTTCATCGTCAACATATACGTGACAGATACCGTCTGCATGTCCGAGAACAGGTATCTTTGTGTTGTCCTGCATGTATTTTACAAATGCGTTGGACCCTCTTGGGATAAGCAGGTCGATATATGCGTCCATGCTGAGAATGTCATTGACCTCTTCCCTTGTTTCCATTAGCTGGAATGCACCTTCAGGCATTCCTTTTACGGATTCAGCTGCTTCATTTAAGAGATTGAAGATCACGCGGTTGGAGTTGAGTGCCTCGCTACCGCCTTTGAATATGGTGGCATTCCCACTTTTAAGACAGAGGGACATGACCTGTGGTACGACATCAGGACGTGCTTCAAATATTACTCCGATGAGTCCGATAGGGGAGCTTACCTTGTAGAGTTCAAGACCCTGATCAAGTTCAAGTGCCTCCATGGTCTTGCCCACGGGGTCTTCAAGGTTTATTACGTCACGTATACCGTCTATCATTCCGCTGATCTTACTGTCGCTGACCTTGAGCCTGTCCACAAGAGCCTGGGAAAGTTCTCCTTTCCTTTTCAGCTTTTCAGCAGTCTCAACGTCCTTCTGGTTTGCTTCAAGTATTTTATCGCGATTATCGTCAAGTGCCTGTGCCATTGCTTCAAGAGCAGCATTCTTTGTGTCTGTGCTGACACTTGCGAGGATAATGGATGCCTTCTTTGCTTCAATGACCTTTTCTTCAATTTCCAGAACCATGAAATAAACCACCTTGGGTTTTTTAAAAGAGTGATGTCAGATTATATATTATAGTGGTATTGCACATAGTTCTTTGGTTTTAAATTTGTCGATTATGACGTAAGGGTTGAAGGATTTAAAAATAAGTAAAGCTTCCTTTACTTAGGATTCATCCCTCATTCTAAGTAAAGCAAACTAAAATTAAAGCAAAAAACACAAGCTCAAACTATCCTCTCAACAACCGCCATCACAATCTCGATCGCGATCAGCACAATAATTATCCATTCAAGATAATTGGAGTGTTGGATTCTTACCTCATCAGAGAGCATTGAATAATTGTCCCTGATAATGTCTATTTTATGGTTTACGCTCTCGCTCCACTGTTCGCTTCTCAGTGTTTTCAGGACGGTGGCATATACCCTTGCATAGTAAACGTCCTCAGTGACTTTGATAAGGTTGTTGACCTTTTCGGTGACCTCGGAAAGGGCAGCATTGTCCTGCATGAGCTGAGTCATAATCGTCCTGTACAGGTGTCTTCTTTTGAAAAAAGGGAGTTTGTCTGCAAGGGCGATGTCATCGTACATTTTTTCCATGCTCCTGCTCAGTTCCCTGTCATAATAACGCAGTTCAAAGACCTGAACATTTGCAAACTCTATAAGGTCAAAAAGGTCTGTAGGAGTATCGGGGTCGCATATAAGTGCAGAGTCCCAGGAAAATATGGCACGGTCATTCTTTGTATAACTCTGCGCACTTTTAAGCGTTTCCTCTTTCATCTGCGGTGAAAAATCTATTTTCTCACCAGCAAGCAGTGGCATTGGGTCAATGTAATCATCTATCCAGTTCATATGGTAGATAGTATAGTCTTCAAAGAAATCCGGGCTAAGTGAAAACCCTCTGATATGGGGCTTGAGTATGTCTGCGAGGGTATTGAGATGTGACAGGAACAGGTCCTCAAGTCCTTCCTGTTCAGAGAATAACAATGCTGTATTTTCAAGGAATTCAAAATCTGCATCTTCTTTCTCATAAACGAAACACAGGCTGATGGCACCAATTCGGAAAATGCGTGCAAAAACAGAGAACTCAAAGTCCTTTCCTTCTTTCTCCACACTACATTGTCCCAGTCTTACAAAAAGTGGCGTTACCTCCATGATAATAGATGTGGGCCTGACGCGCACAAAGCTTGCTCTTGCTGTGGTGAAGCTGCTGGCCAGTTCCTTTTCGAGCCAGTCAAGGTCAATATCCAGTCCTATATCATAGATTCTGTAAAAGCGAATCGTTATCATGGGTTCTTATCTCCTGTGGAGAACTATTGTTTATATTTTCACGGTGTTTGTTTATAAATATTTACAGGACACTGCTGATATCGTGTTTATTCTTGTTCAGTTATTACTAAATCATCATGCAGTGACATATGTTAACATACAACATCCTTTTGGATATCTTTATCAATAATCGTTAAGTAAGGGCTAGAAGGAGATTATAATGAGCACACGCGAGTACATGCTGGGAAACGTTGCAATTGCACGCGGTATCGTGGAAGGAGGAGGACAGGTTATATCCGGGTATCCCGGGACACCGTCATCCGAGATCATCGGTACACTGGCAGGAATGAAGGAAAGGGATTTTTACGTAGAGTGGTCGGTCAATGAGAAAGTTGCCTTTGAAGTTGCAGCCGGTGCTGCGATGGCTGGTGTGCGTTCCGTAGTGACCATGAAACATGTTGGACTCAACGTTGCAGCAGACCCGCTGATGACTCTGGCATATACCGGTGTCAAGGGCAGTATGATTATCATCGTTGCAGATGATCCTTCATGCCACTCATCACAGAACGAACAGGATACTCGCAGGTACTCACAATTCTCACTTATCCCATGTCTGGACCCTTCCACACCACAGGAAGCAAAGGACATGATCTCATATGCATTCGAGCTATCAAATAAGGTGCAGATGCCTGTAATTTTCAGGCCCACAACACGCATATCCCATGGGAAATCCGATGTGGAACTCGGATCTGTAAATGAGAACAAACCTGCAGCAAACTTCCAGAAGGAGCTCGAAAGATGGGTCATGGTCCCAAAGAATGCCAGGGTGCAGCATATTCACCTGCTTGAACTGCAAAAAGATATCCTTGCCGAACTCGAGAACTCTCCCTGGAATGAACTGGAGATCAACAAAGGTTCAACACTTGGTGTCATAGCATCAGGAATTGCTTCCGTATATGCCAAAGAAGCCATCATAAAACAGGGATTGAATGCATCATTCCTTAAGATAGGGACTTATCCTGTTCCAGAGGACAAGATACGGACCCTGATGGAAAATGTTGAAAGGATCCTTGTTTTCGAGGAAATGGAACCTGTAGTGGAAGAACAGGTACGGATAATAGCACAGCAGACCGGTGCCAGCGTTGAGGTAATAGGCAAGATGCAGGGTCCTGTTCCAAGAGTGTTCGAGCTGAACACAGATATTTGTGCAGATGTTCTTGCAGAAGTTCTCGGACTTGAACGAACTGCCGTTCCGGCTGATGTCGGGGAAGATTTTGATTACGATGCATGCAGGATCGACCTTCCTATGCGTCCTCCTGTAATGTGTCCGGGATGTTCCCACAGGGCAACTTTCCATGTCATGAAAAAAGTGTATGGTAAGAATGCGATCTTCCCAAGCGACATTGGTTGCTATACACTGGGTATCCAGAGCGGTACAGTTGACACAACACTCTGTATGGGCGGAAGCATAACTGTGGCAAGTGGGATGTATCAGGCAGGCGAGAAAAAACCTATCTGCTGTTCCATTGGGGATTCAACATTTTTCCACACCGGAATGAATGGTCTGCTCAATGCTATCTATAATAAAGCTGACATCACAGTAACTATAGTAGACAATCGTATCACTGCAATGACCGGTCACCAGCCAAATCCTGGTATGGGTAAGACTGCCACAGGTGAGCCAACGGTGGAAGTATCTCTTGAGGCGCTTTGCAGAGGACTTGGTGCCGAGTTTGTGGAAGTCGTCGACCCTTATGACCTTGAACAGACTGAAGAGGTCTTCAAGAGGGCAAAGGGCTACAAAGGAACTTCCGTTGTCATCACAAGGCAATATTGTATCATTGATGCAAAACGTGCCGGCATTCGCAGAAAACCATTTACTGTCGATGCTGAAAAATGTGTGGGATGCAGGCTATGTGTGAATCTCGGTTGCCCTGCAATTGAATTTGATACTAAGACCAAAAAAGCATCTATAAATAACATGTGTACTGGCTGTGGGGTATGTTCACGTATGTGCAAGTTTGATGCTATCTCAGAGGTGAAGAAATGAGTGCTGAAGGAATATCCCGATTCGATCTTGTCATCGCCGGTGTAGGCGGACAGGGTGCGATCCTTGCATCAGATATAATCGGCAAGGCTGCTGTGAAGGAAAACATGCCGGTACGTGCAGCTGAAACTCATGGAATGGCACAACGTGGCGGTTCTGTAGTAAACCACATCAGGCTTGACTGTGAACTCGGTTCCATGATCCCTTTGAAAGGTGCTGATGTACTTCTTGCCCTTGAACCAAGCGAGGCACTGAGATACCTTGAATATCTTTCTGACGATGGTATAATTATAGTCAACACCGACCCGATACTTCCGGTAACTGTAACTTCAGGTCTTTGCACTTACCCGGATGTTGAAGCAATAATTGCCAAACTAGGGCAGAATCATGAGGTAAAAGCCTTCAATGCCACAGAGCTTGCAAAAGAAGCAGGGCATCCGCAATCCATGAATGTTGTTATGGTGGGTGCGGTCTCAAATTACCTGCCGATACCTGTAGGCACTATGCTTGAGTGTGTCAGGGAACTTGTCCCTCCAAAGACCATTGATATTAATGTCAGGGCTTTTGAAGTGGGAAGGTCTGTAGCTCAGGGATGAACTGTAGTTCATTCTTATTTACCTTTTCTTTTTGTATTTAAAATATTATCAGCTTGTTTTTTTTTGAAATAGATTGCAGAATGCAATATTTTGGGAATTTATCTGATGTGTGGAAACACTCAACAATATTTTTTGGTAGAATTATATTATTTATAGCAAAATCTTTTAAATTATAATGTCTTATATTATAATGTACCTAAAATTTGGGAGGGTTAATATGGTATCTGTTGGTCAGAAATTGTTAGATGTCCCATTCGGGGACATGATAAAAGAGATGGCTTTTGCCATCGCAGAAGGGCAGACCGCACTTGATATGAATTCTATCAATGTAGCACAGGCCCTTGCAGAGACAGAACTAGAGGCTGGGAGTGTAATTCTCTATATAGAGGAAACAGTGGATGAGGATGGTAACGTCACCGCAACAGATGTGGTTACGAACGACCAGCCAATGTCATTGTTGACTTATGGTCTGGAGCCACGTTTCTATGAATTCACCGAATCGATCATTGAGGTAAAGATGACGATTTCAATGAAGAGGGAGTATTCTACAGAAAAGAAATATGGCAGAGAATTCAAGTTCACCAACGAATCGAAGATAAAGGGCAGCTACCAGTCGGGTGGTCTTGCAGGTCTCCTCTTCGGTAAGTCCAAGGTTAGCTTTGAGAACACTACCAATGTTGCATACACATCGACCTATGATGCAACATACAAGTCCAAGTATACATTCAATGAGGAGGGTACCAGTCTTCTGAGAACTACCCTTAAGCCAGTACCAGCACCTGAAAGAGCTGTTCCTACAGTCCGTGTAAAAGAGGCTGCTGAGTAACTAATGTAATATCAATGCAGAAATTCCTGCATTGATTATTTATTTTTATGATTATTGAAGGAGGTAGTATATGCCATCCAGTAGTAATGTGAATATTGAAGAGGTACTTGTAAGTCCTCTATCTACAATATTGAGCGAGATGGGTAAATCTATTGCAGAGACTCAGAAGGCACTTGATCGTAATTCCATTGACACTCAAATCGAGCTCTCAGGTGATGAGGCTCTTCAGGATTATGGCCTTGAAGCAACCTGGTATCACATACCAGAGGTGGATATCGAACTGAAGATGGCTCTATCAATGAAGTATGAGGAAGAACGTGACTCAAAGAACCGTATAAGGGGCTACAAACGTGTCCTTAGTGCAGCACCATTGAATGCTTCATACAATTCTCTTAATTCCTATGATGTTAAAGGTTCAAGTGTTCTGAAAGCCAAGATAGTGTCGGTTCCTTCATCTTCCAAAGTAGTGAAGGAATGATACTCGGGGGTATGGGATGGTCGATATCATAGAACTTAGAAATAACATTGATCGTTTGAACAGGTCAACAACAGCAGCCGCAAAGAAGCAGAGCTATACTTTGGTTCAAAAGACGATCGAAGGGCTGGAATCTGAATATGGGGCAATACAAAAGGAACTCGTATTAAAAGACGATTCACTGGAATTATTGAAGAAGGAGAACCTGAACCTAAAACAGGATTATGCTATCCTTGACAGCAGGGTACAGGAAATACTCAAGGAGAAAGCTGAAATTGAAAAGCAACTGGAACAACTTTCACGTACGAGGCCGGAACTGACCTCATCCAATCTTATAAAAACATTCCGTGATTCACTTGAAGAGATGGATGTAACTATGAATTCCACTTCATCGAATGTGAATTATAGTGTGAGTTCGATGAGCATAAAGCTCAGGACGAACCTTGCTGTTCAGGACAATGAACTGCGTTTCCAGTTGCCTAAAGCAGATGATGTTATCCCTGCTGGCAATCTGAGCGAGGTGGAATTCACCATCAGTTCTTCAGCAAAGCAACCTGTGTTCTCTGACCTTATCGATGTCCCGGATGTTATCGGACTTGACGTGGACTCTGCACTATCTCTAATAAAGGATGCCGGATTCGTACAGGGGGAGATTACTGAAAAAGAAAGTGATTTGATTCAGGGTACTGTACTTTCACAGATCCCCTCCGGAAGTTCTGTTGCAAGATCTGGTGATACTGTTGATATAGTAATCTCAAAGATAACTTCTGTCCTGGTTCCTGATGTTGTGGGAATGACACTTGACTCTGCTAAAAAGGAATTGGTGGGCAATAGGCTTACGATGGGAAAAGTGACGGAGCAACCTGATGCCTTGAAGGTGGGTACTATCCTTGATCAGTCAGTAGCCGCCAATGAGTATGCTGATGTTAATGCACCCATCGATGTTGTAGTTGGGACTGAAAAGGTGGAATTTGCTGCTGTCTCTGGTAAGCCTGAATTGGTTAGATCACCTGCCAACATCGATGTCCTGAAACCTGGTGCAAAAGTATCGCCGGCCAAGCAGCCTTCACGTCTATCCTCTGTAAGAAAATCGATTACAAGGTGATGAACTATGCCTGTTGAATCACATCTTATTAGGGTTGCACATAATGCAACTCCTTCTCAAATAGAAGGCATTCTGAAAGCTCTTGTTGGTATTGGTGGACGTGTCAAAGTGGTTGCAAACAAAAACATAATCGCGACTTTTAATGGCGATTATGCAGAAATTATCAAACGCAAACCTGGTGTACAGCTTGTTGGTGGTGTGAATTTCAGGGGTAGGACTGTCCGGAAGGTTGTAAAGCGCAGGTCTAAGGCTGAGAGTGTTACTCCTGGACAACAATAATTCTTTTATTTTTAAGTCCAAAAAAGGAATCACAGATTTAAATCTGTGATATGTTCTTTTATTTGTTCCATTGTTTCTTCATTCTTGAGGGCAAAATCGATGATGGCTTTCACGTACTCTACCTTGTCGCCGGTATCATATCTCTTACCCGTGAATTTGTATGCATATATCTTCTGCTCTTCCTTCAAAAGGCGTATACTGTCTGTAAGTTGTATCTCGTTACCTACTCCTGCGGCGGTTTTTTGTATACACTCCATTATTTCCGGTGTGAACACGTATCTTCCGATCGCACCGATGTTGGATGGGGCATCTTCCGGCTTTGGTTTTTCCACGATGTCTTCTAGTATGTATAATGAATCATCCATTGCTTTTCCTTTGATAATTCCATAACTACCTGTTTTTTCGAGGGGAACTTCCTCTACTGCTATGGTTGAACGTCCGTATTTCTGAAAGTTGTCTATCAACTGTTTTGTGCACGGTTTTTTGTTCACTATTATGTCATCACCAAGCAGTACGGCAAAAGGCTCATCGTTGATGTGTTTCTTTGCAGTGAGGATGGCATCTCCAAGACCCCTTGGCTCTTTTTGCCTGATGTAGTGGATGTCTACCATGGATGAGATGTCCTGTATCATCTTCAGCATTTTATCATTGTTCTTTTGATGTAGGTGGCTCTCCAGTTCTGGGGAGTCGTCAAAATAGTCCTCTATGGACCTTTTACTTCTCCCTGTGATGAATATTATATCATCGATTCCCGAAGCTATAGCTTCTTCCACCACATAGTGGATCACTGGTTTATCGATTATCGGTAACATTTCCTTTGGCATGGATTTTGTTGCTGGTAGAAATCTTGTCCCCATTCCTGCAACAGGTATCACAGCTTTTTTAATTTCCATATTCTAGCTCCAATTCTGGTAGTAATATTACAGTGTTAATAATAGTGCATTATACTATTATACTATTATACTGTATTTCTTCCTGATGTCTGGTTGGCAGTGCTACGATTTCATATTAATTTGTTCTTGTTTGTTTCTTTGCAAAGGTTTATATACAATATATCCCTTTAATGGCGCAACGTTAGATTCCATTGAAATATGGATGTCTGGCCGGATTAAGATTACAGTGCGAAAAAGTCGGATTTAACATGAAGTATAATTGGGCCTCTTCGAGAATGCCCGCTTACACAAAATGTGTTAAAATACTGAAGTGTTTAAATCTTTTAGAGATGACCACTCAGTAATGCCTTTGGGCATACTAAGGTCCGTTGATGACTGGAGGGATGTAAGGGTCGGTGTTGAATGCGTACCATATGAGTACGTGGAGTCCGCTGGCGTCATATCTACTTCTTTTTCATTAGTGGTTCCTGCCTGACTTTCTCGCGTAAATGGGTCTTTGCAAAATTGCATTGATCTGTCAAGTAGAAAATGTATAATTTAGGAGAATAATAATGGCAAAAGGACACAGACCAAGACGAGGATCACTCGCTTTCAGTCCACGCGTAAGAGCAAAAAGCCACATACCAAGGTTTAACTCATGGCCGCAGACTGCTGGAGAACCAAAGCTCCAGGACTTTGCAGGTTACAAGGTAGGTATGACCCATGTGGTAATGATTGATGACGTTAAGTACAGTCTCACAGAAGGTATGGAGATATCAGTTCCTGTAACTGTTGTAGAAACTCCTGCTGTTCGTGTTGCTGCAGTCCGTGCCTACACCAGCTCAGCATATGGTGACAAAGCACTTTCTGAAGCATGGGCAGCAGATCTTGACGAAAGTCTTGGTAAGACAATAGCATTGCCAAAGGCATCAAACACCGAATCCGCTCTTACAAAGATCGAGAGTTTGATTGATGAAGGCAACGTTACAGACATTAAAGTGATCACTTATACTTTACCAAAGAAGCTGACCGGTGTTCCTAAGAAGAACTCTGACATAATGGAAACTGCAGTTAGCGGATCAGATGTAAAGGCAAAGTTCGAGTATGCAAAGTCCATACTTGGCTCTGAAATAAAGATCAGCGATGTTTTCGATGAAGGTACATTTGTAGACGTAGCAGCTATTACAACCGGTAAAGGTACTCAGGGTCCTGTTAAGAGATGGGGTGTCGGCCTGATGAAAGGTAAACACTCACGTCAGGGAAGTCTCAGGCAGACCGGTACACTAGGTCCGTTCCATCCAGCTCACGTAAACTGGAGAGTTCCTCAGATGGGTCAGATGGGCTATCACCAGAGAACTGAATACAACAAGCGTATCCTTAAGGTGGGTGCTGATGGGGATGAAATCACTCCAGCAGGCGGTTTCCTTAACTACGGTCTTGTCCGTGGTGAATATATCCTTATAAAAGGAAGCGTTCCAGGACCTTCAAAGAGGCTTGTAAGACTCAGAGATCCAATGAGATCAAAAGTACCTGCTATGAGTGAACCAGAGATCGTTCACGTAAGCACACAGTCCAAGCAGGGGTGAACTGAATGATTACAGCAAAAATTATAGATCTATCAGGAAATGCAAAGGGAGAGATTGACCTTCCTGATGTATTTGATGAAGCATACAGACCTGATCTTATCAAAAGAGCAGTTCTTGCAGCTCAGGCAAACAGGTATCAGCCATACGGTCCTAAGATGTATGCTGGTATGGAGACTTCCGCAAGATCATGGGGCTCAGGCAGAGGCGCTGCTCAGATCCCAAGAATTGCCAATGGTAGCCGTGCAGCAAGAGTTCCTCAGGCTGTAGGTGGTAGGAGAGCACATCCTCCAAAGCCTGAAGCAGACAAGACTGAAAAGGTCAACAAGAAGGAAAGACGTATGGCCATTCGCTCCGCAATTGCTGCTACAATCGATGCAGAACTTGTAAAGGGCCGTGGACACAGATTCGATGCACAGCTTCCTTTGGTGGCTGCAGATGAACTGGAAAACGTCGCAAAGACAAAGGATGTTGTAAGTTTCTTGCAGAATGCAGGTGTTTATGAAGATGTAGTCCGTGCAAAGGACGGCAGGAACATCCGCGCAGGAAAGGGCAAACTTCGTGGCAGGAGATACAAGAACAAGAAGAGTCTTCTCATTGTTGCAACATGTGACAGTCCATTAATGAAGTCCGCAAGGAATCTTGCTGGTGTGGATGTCGTATCTGTTGATGCACTGAATGCTGAACTTCTTGCACCGGGTACTCATGCAGGCCGATTAGTAGTCTGGACCGAGTCTGCAATATCCTCTCTGGGAGGAATGTTCGAATGAACGTCATTAAGTATCCGTTTATAACTGAAAAGGCAATGATGCTGCTGGAAGACAATAAACTCCAGTTCATTGTTGATACTCGCGCAAACAAGAATCAGATCAAGGCCGATGTAATGAAGATGTATGGGTTCCCTGTATTATCTGTCTGCACCATGAGCACAATGAAGGGTCTGAAGAAAGCTATCGTTACTTTCGAAGGCACAGACGCAGCCCACGAGATAGCGACCAGAATTGGCCTGATGTGAGGTGGACATAAATGACAAAGAGAATCATATCACAAAACAGGGGTCGTGGAAGTCCTACTTATAGGGCTCCTTCACACAAGTACAAAGCTGCACTTAAACACCCACGTGTTGATGAAGAAGGTACAGTGTATGGTACAATTATTGAGATTACACACGATCCGGCTCGTTCAGCACCTATTGTAAGGGTTTCCTTTGACAATGGTGAAGAGCGCCTGATCATTGCACCTGAGGGTATATCCTTAGGCGAAAAGATTGCATGTGGAATATCAGCTGAGATAAAACCTGGTAACATCCTGCCTCTGGCAGAGATCCCGGAAGGTATCCCAGTATGTAACATCGAGTCAAAGCCAAACGATGGTGGACAGTTCGCACGTGCATCAGGCACCTATGGAACAGTTGTGTCCCACGACCGTGGTAAGACTGTTGTTCAGATGCCATCAGGTGAGATGAAGTGGTTAAATCCTAAATGTCGCGCAACAATCGGTATCGTTGCTGGTGGCGGTAGGGTTGACAGGCCTTTCCTTAAGGCAGGTAAGAAGTACCACAAGATGAAGACAAGAGCTGCAAAGTATCCTCGTGTATCAGGTATTGCTATGAACGCTATTGACCACCCATTCGGTGGCGGTAACCGTAAGCATCCTGGTAAGCCAACAACTGTTGGAAGGAATGCGCCTCCTGGACGTAAGGTAGGTCAGATTGCAGCACGCAGGACCGGAAAGCGTTAACCGGAGGTTATGACATGGCAAAGAAATTATCATCAAGATTACCAAAACGAAAAGGTGAATACACCTACCGTGGTAAAACGGTATCAGAACTCCTGGCCATTGGCACTGATGAGTTTGTTGAGATGCTGCCTGCACGTGAACGCCGTACTCTTAAGAGGGGCTACACAGAAGGCAGGAAGAGCGTTGTTCAGCAGCTCAGAGATGGTAAGGATAATTTGAGGACCCACTACAGGGATATCATTATATTCCCTGAAATGGTCGGCAAAAATGTAGAAGTATATAACGGTAAATCATTTGTGGCATTCGAGATTCAGCCTGAAATGATCGGACACAGATTCGGAGAGTTCTCACCAACCCGTCCAAAGGTTTCCCACGGAAGCGCTGGTGTAGGAGCAACCCGTTCAAGCAAGTTCGTACCACTTAAATAAGGTGAGATAATGGCAAGAATAGGATATTCTATAGAAATGGACCCTAAAGTAAGCTCAAAAGCTATGGGTTCTGAACTTCACATCTCTCCGAAAAAGTCAAGAGAACTTGGTAAGGCCATCAAAGGCATGCGTACCTCAGTAGCCAAAAATTACCTTGAAAATGTTGTTATAATGAAACAGGCAGTTCCTTTCAAGAGGCACTGCGATGGTTCAGGACACAGAAAAGGTCCAATGGCAAATGGTAGGTACCCTGTGAAGGTCGCTGAGGCCTTCCTGAAGATCTTGGAGAATGCCGGAAACAATGCTGAATATAAGGGACTTGACCCTGAGCACATGTACATTGCGCATGTTGCTGCAAAGCGTGGACGTGTAATCCATGGTATGAGGCCAAGGGCACGTGGACGCGGCAGTCCTAGTAACACAGATACTGTGAATGTCGAGATTATTTTGAATGAGGTGCGTTAATGGCAATAGAAAAGAAGTTCGTTCAGGAAGGTTACGTAAAAGCCTCAATGAATGAATATTTCTCTAAACAGCTCAGCAAAGCAGGCTATGGTGGAATGGAGATCAATCGTACTCCGATGGGTACTCAGATCACTGTATATGCTGAAAAGCCAGGTATGGTCATTGGTAAGGCTGGTAAGGTCATCCGTAAACTTACACGTGACATCGACAGGATGTACGATATGGATAACCCTCAGATCGATGCTCAGGAAGTTAAAAGACCTGAACTCAATGCTCAGATGATGGCTTCACGCCTTGCTTCTTCAATTGAAAGAGGCTGGTATTTCAGAAAGGCCGGTCATAATACCATGAGGGCTATTATGAATGCAGGTGCATTGGGCTGTGAAATAGTTATTTCAGGCAAATTGACAGGTGCAAGATCCAGAGTCGAAAAAATGGTCAATGGATACATAAAGCACGCTGGAAAACCTGTTGATGAAATAGTAGACGAGGGTTTCGCAACAGCTGTAAAGAAGCTGGGAACTCTTGGTTGCAAAGTTAGGATCATCCCTCCAGGCGCAGTATTACCTGACGCTTTTGATATTAGAGATGTCGTAGAGGTTGACGTGGTTGAAGCTGTTGCACCAGAAGTTGCAAAAGCTGACATCGCAGAACTCGTAGGCAAGGAATCCGAAGGCGAGGTTGCTGACGAGGAGGAAGTAGTAGAAGTTGCTGACGTCGCAGAAACAGGAGTAACTGAAGAAGCTTCAGCTGAGGAAGTTGAAGATGAATCCTGTGTAGGCGAGGCATCTGTATCTGATGATTCAATCCCTGCAGAAGAGCTCGGAGAAGAACGAAGGCTGGTTGACGATGTATGGCAGCATAAACATGATAGCTATGATTACTGGCATCCAGTCTCACGTGTTCACAAGGAGGAGAAATAATGGCAATTCTTCGCTTGAACGAGATCAGGGATATGTCCCCGGAAGAAAGGATGGACGAACTCGACAAAATGAGGAATGAACTCATTCGCGAGCGTGCTCTTTCATCTGCTGGCGGAGCTCCTGACAATCCGGGTAGGATTGGAGAACTCAGGAAAACCGTTGCCAGGGTAAAGACCATCCAGCGGGAAATGAAGGAGATCTGATTTGGAGATCACTCCTTCTAAACTGGTATTCCATGAACTGGTCGGATTGCACGTAACAGTAGTAGAAGCTACTAATCCGACCTTGAAAGATATAAGCGGCAAAATGGTTGACGAAACGAAGAACATGATAATCATTCAAACAAATGAAGGGATTGAAAAGATGATTCAGAAAAACGGTACGTCCTTCGTGTTTCAGATACCTGCCCATTTATCCGGTAAGCATGCTGAGAGGTATGTTAAAGTGAATGGAAACCTTCTGCTCTCACAACCTGAGAACAGAACAAAGAATATAAGAAAAATACACATGAGGTAATAATCATGGTTAAAGATATTGGATTGGATGTCCCAGCTCCAGCAGTTGAATGCGATGATGTAAATTGTCCATTCCATGGAGCACTCCCAGTTCGTGGACAGGTCTTAGTAGGGACTGTTGTCAGCGATAAAATGGACAAGACTGTGGTCATCCAGCGCAAACATGAGATTCTCATTAAGAAATATCAGAGATATGAAAAGAGGCAATCCAAGATCCACGCACACAATCCACCTTGCATTGATGCAAAAGTAGGGGACGTTGTGACCGTGGCAGAATGCAGGCCTCTTAGCAAGACAAAGTCGTTTGTAGTCATTAAGGCGGAGGCACAGGAATGAGAGGAATTAGATCCACCGTTCCCCGTGCACTTAACGCCGGTGCTAAGATTGACTGCGTGGACAATACAGGTGCACGTGTAGTTGAGATTATATCCGTAAAGGGCTACAGGGGTGTTAAGAACAGGTATCCTAAGGCTGGTGTTGGCAACATGTGCGTTGTTTCCGTGAAGAAAGGAACTCCGGAAATGCGCAAGCAGATTCTTCTTGCAGTAATCGTACGCCAGAAGCAGGAACTTCGTCGTCCTGATGGTCTGAGGGTTTCCTTTGAAGACAATGCAGTTGTCATTGTTGATGCTGATGGAATTCCAAAAGGCACTGACATCAAAGGTCCTGTTGCAAGAGAAGCAGCTGAAAGATTCCCTAAGATAGGTACTACAGCATCTACTGTTGTGTGAGGTGTGAAAATATGGTATCAAATCAACCAAGGAAACAGAGGAAAGCAAGATACAATGCTCCTCTGCACATCAGGCAGAAATATATGGGTGCTCTTCTTTCAAAGGATCTTCGTGAGAAGTACGGTCGTCGCACAGCTAATGTAATTGTTGGTGACACTGTAAAGGTAATGCGTGGGGACCATGCAGGTACCTCTGGAATTGTGGAAGCAATTTCCCTGAAGCACGGAACGATTGTTGTAGAAGGCGTAACAGTTTCAAAAGCAGACGGAACTGAGGTTGCAAGACCTGTTTACCCTTCAAATGTAATGATCACAACCCTTGAAATGAAGGACAAACACAGAGCAGAAATTATTAATAACAGGTGATTTTGTGGGCAAACATCAGAAAAGAATATCTGTCCCTAACAGCTGGCAGGTATCAAAGAAATCCAACAAATGGGTCACATCAACAAGACCGGGTCCACATAACAAGCAGCAGAGCATTCCTCTGAGCGTCGTCTTGAGGGATATGCTGGGTATCGTAGACACCCGTGCAGAAGCAAAGCGTATTCTTTCCGAAGGTAAGATACTTGTTGATGGTGTCATAAGAAAGGACCTCAGGTTCCCTGTAGGACTTTTAGATGTAATTTCAATCCCTCTTGATAATGTGGCATACCGTATGCTACTGGACCGCAAGGGAAGACTTGAAGTTCATAAGCTGGAAGATTCAAATGCAAACAAGCTTTGCAGGATCGACGGCAAGACTATCTTAAAAGGTGGAATAGTACAGCTTAACCTCAATGACGGTACAAACCTCCTGGGCTCCAATGACTATAAGCCAAAGGATTCACTCATCCTCTCACTGCCTGACAAGAACATTGTCAAGCACATCAAATATGAGGTCGGTAATCTTGCTATGATCGTTGGTGGAAGGCATACAGGCGAGATTGGTACTATCAAAGAGATCAATACTGTAAGGAGTTCCAAACACAACACTGTCGCAATATCCGGGGACTATGAGTTCGAGACCATTGAAGACTTCGTTGTCATCATAGGCGAGAAGGAACCTGCAATTCTATTAGGTGGTGAGGTCGTTGAGTAATCCAATGAGAACACCTATTGTGGAAAAGGTTGTTGTTCATATGGGTGTCGGAGAAAGTGGCCAGCACCTTGTGGATGCCGAAGGTATTCTCAGTGAGATCACCGGACAGTCTGTTGTCAGGACATACTCAAAAAGAACTCTTCCGGCATTTGGTATTAAGAAGAACGAGCCAATTGGCTGTAAAGTTACTCTTAGGTCCGAAGCAGCAGAGAAATTTCTTAAATTAGCACTTGATATTGTAGAGAGCAAACTCAGATCATCCCAATTTGACAAGTACGGGAATGTTGCTTTTGGTATTGAAGAGCATACTGACTTCCCGGGCATGAGATATGATCCTAACATTGGTATCTTTGGAATGGATATCAATGTGATTGTCAACCGTCGTGGTTACAGGATCAACAAAAGAAGGATAGTTAAAAGGAAAATCCCCTCATCTCACAAGATTACAAAAGAGGATACCATTGCTTTCTTCAAAGACGAATACTCCGTGGAGGTAATATAAATGGTTCAAACCACTAAGAGCTTTGGAAGAGGGGCAAGTGAATGTAAGAGATGTGGACGAAAACAGGGACTTGTAAGAAAATATGATATTTATCTTTGCAGGCACTGTTTCCGTGAGATTGCCCACGATATGGGATTTGAAAAGTATACGTGAGGTGAAAGAAATGGTATTATTAGACCCGCTTGCTGACGCTTTATCTACGATAAAGAACGCAGAGGCAATTGGTAAAGATTCCTGTATCATTAAACCCGCATCAAAACTTATCGGTACTGTCCTGAAAGTTATGCAGGACCGTGGCTATGTCGGCGAATTCGAGTTTGTCGAAGATGGTAAGGCGGGAATTTATAAGGTAGAACTTATTGGTAGGATCAACAAATGTGGTGCTATCAAACCACGTTATTCAGTAGGAGCTGCAGACTTTGAAAGATGGGAAAAGCAGTATCTTCCTGCAAAGAACTTTGGAACATTGATATTGACCACCTCAAATGGTGTAATATCACAGTACGAAGCTCGTGAGAATAATGTCGGTGGACAGCTACTTGCATATGTGTACTGATGGATGTGATGTCACATGGCAAAAGAAATAAAGAAAATAATCCCTATCCCTGACGGTGTGACTGTTACGTTCGTGGGCCAGCTCCTGACAACATCAGGACCAAAAGGCAAAAACGAAAGAACTTTCTGGTACCCAGGCATCAAGATCGAGATTGTAGATTCACAGGTCATTGTAGACTCAAGTGTTTCCAAGAAGTCTCAGAAAGCAATGGTCGGAACCTTTGCATCACATGTTAGAAACATGATTAAAGGTGTTTCAGAGGGATTCGAATATCGCATGAAGGTCGTTTACGCTCACTTCCCTATGCAACTAAAGGTTGATGGGAAGAAGTTAATGATCAGCAATTTCCTTGGAGAGAAAAAGCCAAGGTCAGCGAATATCCTTGGTATGACTGCTGTCAAGACCTCGGCTGATGAAGTTATTGTCACAGGCATCGACAAAGAGGATGTTGGACAGACTGCAGCTAACATTGAGCAGGCAACAAGGATCAAGAGATTCGACCCGCGTGTATTCCAGGACGGAATATATACTGTGGAGAAGATAGTGTAGGTGATTTGAATGGATGATAAAATTAAACGCCTTTTTAAGGTAAGGAAAATCCAGAAGCACAAAAAACCTGATTTCAAGAGGACAGACAGCCACAAGTACAAGCGTCTGGATTCCAACTGGAGGCGTCCAAGAGGTCTTCAGGGTAAACAGCGTCAGCACATAAAAGGTAAGGGTGCTCTTGCTCAGGTAGGTTATGGAAGTCCAGCCGCTGTAAAAGGTCTACATCCCTCCGGATATTCAGAGGTTCTTGTATTCACAGTTGGACAGCTTGACTCTGTAAATGCAACTGAGGAAGCTATCAGGATATCTGCAAAGGTTGGCGGAAGAAAGAAGGCAATCATTGAGGCAAAAGCTGCAGAGCTTTCTATCAAGATCCTCAACCCAACAAGAGGTGAGTAAGGTGACAGATCTTACAAACCAGAAGAGAATTGCTTCTCAGGTATTGGATTGTGGTGTTCACAGGGTCTGGTTAGATCCTGAAGCATCAGCAGAAATCGCAGTAGCTATTACAAGAGCTGATATCCGTGAGCTCGTCGCAGCTGGCAGTATCAAAGCTGTTCCTGTTAAAGGTGTAAGCCGTGGTCGTGCAAGAATAAGAGATATCAAGCGCAAGTATGGTCACCGCAAGGGACAAGGTAAGAGGAAAGGTAAGAAAGGCGCACGTAACCCTCGTAAAGAGCAGTGGATGAAAAAGATCCGTGCTCTCAGGAAGGAACTTAAACAGATGCGTGAAGATGGTTCATTGGACAGGTCTACTTACTGTAAGGTTTACCGTAAGGCAAAGGGTGGAGAATACCGCAGTGTAGCTCACCTTAAGGCACACCTTGAGTCAGAGAAGCTAATAAAGCACGAGGAATAATCATGGCAACAGGACCCAGATATAAAGTCGCTTTCAGGCGACGAAGAGAAGGGCGTACTGATTACCACCAGAGACTCAGGTTACTCCTTTCAAAGGAAGACCGTGTGGTAGTACGCAAGAGTTCAAGGCACATGCAGATTCAGCTTGTAGCTCCAAAACCAGAAGGGGATGTAACCCTTTCATCTGCAATTTCAACAGAACTTAAAAAGTATGGATACGAGGCATCTACTGGTAACACAACAGCTGCGTACCTCACCGGTCTGTTGTTCGGTTACAGGGCACTAAGCAAAGGACTTGATTACGGCGTTCTTGATATAGGACTCCAGGCATCATCATCCGGATCACGTGTGTATGCAACCTTGAAAGGCATCGTAGATTCAGGATTTGAGATTCCTCATGACTCATCTGTTCTTCCTTCAGATGAGAGAGTAAGAGGAGAACACGTAGCAGAGTACATGGAAGGCTCAAATCTGCCTGAACTGTTCGATACAGTTAAGGCAAAGATCTCTGCTGAGTTCAACTAGGTGATTACATGGCATATCAATATGAAGAGGAATGGGTTCCACAGACAAGGCTTGGAAAACTCGTTCAAGAAGGGCAGATCACTTCCATGGACGAGGCGATCGAGTCAGGTCTTCCTATAAGGGAATCCAATATAGTCGATATTCTGTTACCTGATCTTGAGGATGAGGTTCTTGATATCAACATGGTCCAGAGGATGACTGACTCTGGACGTCGTGTAAAGTTCAGAGCAACTGTTATTGTTGGTAATGGAAACGGTTTTGTCGGTCTCGGACAGGCAAAGGACGTTCAGGTAGGACCAGCAATCAGGAAAGCTATCAGCAATGCTAAGATCAATATAATTAAAGTAAAGCGTGGATGCGGTTCATGGGAATGTGCATGCGGACTTGAACACACAGTACCTTCCGAGGTACGTGGAAAGGTCGGCAGTGTCGTTGTCGAACTAAAGCCAGCACCAAGAGGACTTGGTCTTGCTGCAGGAGACACTGCAAGAAAAGTGCTTGAGAAGGCAGGTATCAAAGATGTCTGGACCAGAACTGAGGGTACTACAAGGACAACCTTGAACTTCGCAAAAGCAACATTCACAGCATTGCAGAATGCAGGTACAGTAAGAGTGCCTGCAAAAATAGTGAATAAGGAGGATTAAAATGTACGCTTTGGTTAGAGTACGTGGAGATGTGAATGTCAGGGGTACCATTAAGGATACTCTTAAGATGCTTCGTCTTCACAGAGTGAACCACTGTGTCCTCCTTAACGACAATCCTCACAATGCAGGAATGATTCAGAAGGTAAAGGACTATGTGGCATATGGTGTTATTGATGCCGCTACTCTTGAAGAGATGCTCACCAACCGTGGAAGACTTGAAGGTGACGTAAAACTTACTGAAGAGTATGTAGCTGAGAACACAAACTATGATTCCATCAAGGCATTGGCACAGGCTATCTGTGACGGTGAGACAACAGTGAAAGATGTTCCTAAACTAAAGCCTGTTTTCAGACTTCACCCACCAAGAAAAGGACATTCTGGTATAAAGAGAACTGTTCAGCAGGGCGGTGTACTGGGTAACCATGGTGAGGACATCAACAAGTTGTTGAAGAAAATGAGGTAATCCTATGACATCTAAGAAAACCAACACAAAGAAGTTCAGAGGATCACGCACCTGTGGTGGCGGTACTACTAAGAACAGACGTGGTGCCGGTAACCGTGGTGGACGAGGCAGATGTGGTGAGAATGCTCATCATGCTACCCGTGCGCTAAAGCTCGGATACTTCCGTGGTCACCAGAGAGGATTTACACGTCCATTGAAGGTCATAAACGATGTTTCAATCGTAAACGTCGGAGAACTCGATGAACTTGCAGATCAGCTTGTTGAAGATGGCTTTGCAGAACTTCAGGATGGCGCATATGTCATCGATCTTGCTGTTCTTGATATAGACAAGGTACTTGGTGCCGGTAAGGTCTCAAAGAAGTTTTCCGTAACAGCGGCTGGATTCTCAGCCAGTGCAAAGGAAAAGATCGAAAGTGCAGGTGGATCTTGCACTGAGATAGACGAGTAATGCCATTTGGCATTACTTCTTTTATTTTATATTACTGCAATTAAAGGGTACATATTTATTAATGTTTAAATCCATTAAGGTGTACTTTATAACCTAATAATTGCATGGATTTTTCCATTCAAAGGGTGGAATTAATGAGTCTTAAGGATAGTTTGGAACCAATTTTCAATAAATTGCCTGCGGTTGCAAGTCCGGAGGGGCATGTTCACTTTAAAAATAAACTGATGTGGACACTTGGAATTCTTGTGCTCTATTTCGCACTTGCTAATGTACCGCTATTTGGATTGTCAGCGGATTCGATAGATCTTTTCGAGTCCTATAGAGCATTTTTTGCCGGAGCTTCGGGTTCTTTGATGCTGCTTGGTATAGGTCCTATTGTTACCGCATCCATTGTCCTTCAGCTATTGGTTGGTGCTGATGTCATTAAGCTCGACATGTCCAATCCATCGGATCAGGCGTTCTTCCAGGGCGCACAGAAGTTCATGGTTTTTGTAATGATCGTACTTGAGGCTCTGCCACAGATCGCTGGCGGCTACATTCAGCCGGACCAGGCGCTTGCAGCTACTTTAGGAGTAGGTACGGGAGTAATTACATTTATCATCTTTATACAGATATGCATAGGCGGTACACTGGTACTCTTTATGGATGAGGTAGTTTCCAAATGGGGTATTGGTTCAGGTGTCGGTCTTTTCATCGTGGCTGGAGTTTCCCAGCAGATTGTGACCGGTTTGTTCAACTGGACATCAGATTCAAGTGGTCTACCAACGGGTTTCTTCCCCAAGTGGTTATACATCGTGCAAAATGTGGAAGCAGATTTCCTCTTTTCCGGCGATGGTATAATGTTCATGCTGGTAAGTGGTGGAATACTTGCACTTGTAAGTACAATTGTTATCTTCCTGCTTGTCGTCTATGTAGAAAGTACGCGTATCGAGATTCCTCTGGCACACAGTGCAGTAAGGGGTGCAAGGGGCAAATTCCCTGTCAAACTCATATACGCATCAGTCCTGCCAATGATTCTTGTAAGGGCATTGCAGGCTAATATCCAGATGGTAGGTCTTTTGTTGAGCGGCAAGGGAATAACTTTCCTTGGTGAATTCAGTGGTTCAAAACCTATCAATGGTCTGATGTATTATCTGGCTCCCATCCACAGTCCATATGACTGGATACCTTCACTGGTAAGAGAAACATTTACAAGTTATGGTGCTCCTGTGCCCGCTATGTGGCAAATAGGATTGCATGTGCTTGTCGATGCCTTCTTCCTGATAGTAGGAGGTATAGTCTTTGCTCTGTTCTGGATAGAGACTACTGGAATGGGTGCAAAACCCACAGCTAAGAAGATCTTTAATTCAGGTATGCAAATTCCGGGTTTCAGAAGGAATGTGGGAAGTATTGAAAAAGTGATGTTAAGGTACATCCCAAAAGTAACTGTCATTGGTGGTGCTTTCATAGGTGTTCTGACACTTGTTGCAAGTCTGCTTGGTACCCTTGGAGGTGCAGGTGGTACTGGTCTTCTGCTTACGGTAAGTATTGTATACCGTCTGTATGAGGATATAGCATCTGAGCAGATGATGGAGATGCATCCGATGGTAAGATCCTTCTTCGGACAGGAATAAGGTGTTAATCATGAATATTGCATTATTTGGCCCACCGGGTGCTGGCAAAGGCACCCAGGCAAAGGAATTATCAAAGCATTATAGTATTCCCCACATATCCACAGGGGATATCCTCAGAGCAAATGTCCGTGATGGGACTGAGCTTGGGGTAAAAGCAAAAGAATACATGGATAAGGGTGAACTTGTCCCTGATGAGGTCCTCATAGGACTCATCAGAAACAGATTAACAGAACCTGACTGCAAGACTGGTTACCTTCTTGACGGTTATCCACGAACTATTCCTCAGGCAGATGCACTTAACGAAATCCTTGACGAAATAAGCAAGCCTCTTGATTCTGTCATTAATATTGAAGTGACAGATGAGGAGCTTGTTAAAAGGCTCAGTGGACGTCGTAGTTGTGCCTGTGGTGAAAGTTATCATCTGATGTTCAATCCTCCTAAACAGGAAGGACTTTGTAATGCATGTGGTAGTGAACTTTACCAGAGGGATGACGATAAGGAAGAGGTCATACGCCAGAGGCTTTCTGTCTATAATGATAAGACAAAACCATTGATCGATTATTATGACAATGCCGGACTTCTTGTAAATGTGAATGGCGCAGGATCTGTAGATTCTGTCCTTGCTGACATTTCCAGGATAATGGATCAATATAAATAAACCCAAGTCAAAAGAGGCTATCTCCTTGGTTACACAATCATTTAAGAAACAGCTGGATAAATTTTTGTTGGCTTTCGGTATTTCCCTTATGCTGGGAATCATGATACTCGGACAGGACTTCAGAGACTCTCTGGGCAAGTCTGTAAGTATTATTATGGACCCGGTAGTGACAATACTTGGAGCAAGTAATTTTCATATAGTCCTGTTCATTATGGCGTCAATTACTGCGCTTTACGCATCACTCATTCAGAAATATACAATTGATTGGGATCTGATGCGTAACACTCAGGAAAAGATGAAAGTATTCCAGAAAGAGTTCAGGGAAGCCCAGCTTTCCAATAACACTGCTCTTATGAAGAAGATGGAAGAAGAGCGCTCAAAGATGATGCAGGATCAGATGGAGATGTCAAAGCAGCAGTTCAAGCCAATGGCATACATCAGTATAATCTCCTTGCCATTGTTCATGTGGGCTTATTATTACATCAAAAGTCATGAGGCTGCTTCATTTGTGTTTCCATTCTGGGGACAGCAAATACTAACTGATACTGTATTTGGTCCTTTCCAGTATTGGATCTTCTGGTATTTCATTGCCTCACTGGCTGTAAGTCAGCTTATAAGAAAGGCTCTGGATGTCGGTGGAGTATAAAGTGTTAGTGACTATTAGTGGTCTTCCGGGAAGTGGTACTACCACTGTATCCCGGTTACTTTCTGAGAAATATGGTCTTGAAATGATATCTGCGGGGGAGGTTTTCCGTTCCCTTGCAAAAGAGTATGGTATGAGTTTGGCAGAGTTTGGTGCACTTGCCGAATCAGATGATAGTATTGATCTTGAGATCGATGAGCGTCAGAAAGAAATTGCCAACACTCGCGATAATATTATTCTTGAAGGAAGGCTTGCAGGTCATATGGCTGAAAAGGCCATGAAGGTCTGGATAAAAGCTTCAGTTGATGTTCGTGTGAAGAGAATTGTCAGCAGGGAAAGCGGTTCTTTTGAAGACAAGCTCAACGAAACTATCGAACGTGAGGCATCGGAAGCAATCCGGTATAAAACAATATATAATATTGATATTAACGATCTTTCTGTTTACGATCTTGTGATCGATTCCAGAAAGTGGGATCAATTCCAGATAGCTGATATTATTTCCTGTGCTATCGATCATACTTTTAACTTCTAATTTTGGCGGGTTCTATGAATTCTGGTATCTTACCTTCGGAATATAAACGTGAATTGGTGCATAAAGCAGAAGCAAAAACCAGCCCATTTTATGGCTGTTCTCCTTATGAACGTCCAATCAGACAGCATTTGGAAATGGGTGTTGTCAATCTAGACAAATCTGCAGGTCCCACAAGTCATGAAGTTACGGCCTGGGTCAAAGATATCCTTGAGCTGGGTAAGGCAGGTCATTCAGGTTCATTGGATCCTGTGGTGACTGGTGTACTTCCAATTATGCTTGGCAGGGCAACTAAGACCGTTGCAGCTCTTCGATTGTCGGGGAAAGAGTATATTTGCCTTATGACTCTGCATGAGTTCGTCCCTGAAAAAAAGGTTATCAGGGTTTGCAGGCAGTTCACGGGGCCTATTTTTCAAATGCCGCCAATTATTTCTGCTGTAAAACGTGCAGTTCGTGTGAGAAATATCTATTATCTTGAAGTTCTGGATGTAAAAGAGAAATCAGTTCTCATGAGAGTTGGCTGCGAAGCTGGTACCTATATGCGTAAGTTATGTCATGACATTGGTGTTGCACTGGGCTGCGGTGCTCACATGCAGGAACTTCGCAGGACTAAGACTGGTCCTTTCAGGGAGGATACTCTTGTGACTCTCCATGAGCTGAAGGATGCCTATGTTTTCTGGAAAGAGGATGGCGACGAATCATTCTTACGCGAGGTTGTCAGGCCTATGGAAGAAGGTCTTTCCCATCTGCCAAAAATTATTATTCGTGATAGTGCGGTGGATGCGGTATGCAGGGGTGCCGCAATAGCAGTGCCTGGTATATTAAGTCTTGACAAAAATATTGCAAAAGGTGATGATATTTGTCTTTTCACCTTAAAAGGTGAGGCTGTAGCGTTATGTACTTCTCTTATGGATACTGCTGAAATGCTTGAAAAGAAGCATGGAATCGTAGCTACGACCGAAAGAGTAATAATGGATGCTGGCACTTATGCGCAAGGTTGGCACAGCAAGCCACCAAAAACAGATTGAATACGTGTGCCGAGATAGTCTAGCGGTAGGGCGCAAGCCTGGAAAGCTTGTGGGGCATCCGCCCCTCGGGAGTTCGAATCCCCCTCTCGGCGCCATAACTTTTTTTTTAACATCTATTTGTCATTCAATGTATAATTTGATTTTTTACTTTGGACCACTTTAATTAGGTATTACTGGAAAACTACTCCACAAGTTTGGAAGAATGAGGCGATATAATGGATGATCTAAAAGTATTCAATATTAAATTAAACATGGATGTCAATGATGATGGGAGCACGCTGGTGACATGTCCTGAGTGTGAAGGCGAAATTAATGTGGTATTTTCCAATGTTGTAGATGATAGCATGGCGCTTGCCGAGTGTGTAGTATGTCCTCTTTGCAACAGTCGGTTGGATCAGGTGCATCCGTCTGAAGCGCTAATTGGTAAAATAGCTGATCATGTGGCAAGAGAATTATTGAAAAGTTTAGAAAGGGACCTTGGTCAAACGTTCAACAACCTTCAGTGATGCGTATTTTTTTAACTACCTAATGTCGACGGCTACTGCCTGATTCTAATTTCTCTTTAAGCATATGCGTGCCTGATGTGTTCATTATTCCTGTTCAATTTAACTATGGTTATGCTTTCAATAACTTAAAATACCCGGAATGGTTTTTGGTCCTTATACTACTATGAAAGTGAATACTATTCAGTTTTTGGCAAATGCCTCTCATATGATGTCCAACATTTTTATTCCTATATTTGCCAGGTCGCTGGGGGCTTCATTCTTTGAAGTAGGTGTCATTGCAGCATGTTTTAGTCTTGCTACGTTCGTTTCATCCTTTATATTCGGCAAAGCTGCTGATATAAATCGCCTTCGACCAATCGTTCTCGTTGGCCTGTTGATGTCCGCAATTGCTTTTTTATTGCAAGTATTTGCAAATGATACGCTTTCACTTGCTGCTATCCGTGCGTTGGTAGGCTTTTGTATGGGCATCTATCCGGCAGCGCTTACGGTATATGTATATTATCAAAAAGAAAGTATAGGCAAGTTTAGCTCATTTGGTTCACTGGGTTGGATGGCTGGTTTTCTGGTTGCAGGTTTTGTTGGGGATATCAAGTATCTTTTTATAATTTCTTCTTTTTTTTATTGTATTTCATTTCTGGCAGCATTGCAACTTAAAGATGTTGAAAAACCATCCCTGAAAGTAAGTTATTTTTCACTCAAAACTTTTAGGAAAAACATTGCAACTTATCTGTCAGTATTCGTTCGGCATACTGGTGCTGCAGGGGTGTGGGCCATATTGCCGCTATATCTTACATTCCTGGGAGCTTCCGGTGTATGGATAGGGCTTATCTATGCTATCAATCCCTTCCTGCAATTTTTGATTATGCGAAGGTTGGACAGGTTCGGGAATGAGTGGCTTATGAAATGGGGTTTTATAATGTCTGGACTGGCCTTTTTTGGATATTTTATGTCTCCAAATTACGTCTTCATAATTCCTGGTATGGTTTTTGTTGCATTTGGGTGGTCATTCCTTTTTGTAGGTGCCAGCCAGTTACTAATGGAGCGCAGTGACGAAAAAGCCACAGCAACAGGAATTCTTAATTCTGTGATAGCTGCAAGCAATATAGTTGGTGCTATTCTTGGCGGTGCGATGCTTCAGTTATACGGGTTTAAGGAAACGATGGTATTTGCTGTTCTTTGTTCCATTGCCGGTGTCATTATATTCAAAATACTTGATAGGCCATTTTTGCAATCAACTGCTTAAGTGTTGAAGTTAGGTATGTTTTCTGCTTCCTGATGTGTGGGTTTTCATAGAATAACTTTCGAAATCAATTTACAGGAAACTATTTATGTAATTAACCTATAGGGAATGTTCACTTGTATTGCTATTTTCTGTTACATGGATTGTGTAAATAAGAAACGTAGTATATTACGGTGAATTATTCTATTAATCTTTAGTCGCCTAGCCCTTTATTGGGTGTGTCGGAACTTTGTTCCGAGGCTACAGGACGCTTTGCGTCCCTAAGGAGGAAAAAATAATGGCAGATGAAGAAATAAGACATTTAGTCCGTATCATGAATACTGACCTTCAGGGTAGTCAGCCTGTAATGTATGCGCTGACAGGTATTCGCGGTATTGGACTTAGAACCTCAAGAATTATCGTCGAAAGCACAGGAGTAGACCCGAAGCAGACTATCGGTTATCTTCCTGATGAAGACGTTGCAAAGCTCGATGCAGCAATCGCTGATTTCGAAAATAAACTCCCAACCTGGATGCTTAACAGATGTGCAGATCCTATCACTGGTGAAAATAAACATCACCTTGGTCAGGACATAATCATGACCTTCAGGGAAGACATCAACAACCTGAAGAAGGTAAGAGCATACCGTGGTCTCAGGCACGAGAGAGGCCTTAAGGTCAGAGGTCAGAGGACAAAGTCCACCGGAAGACGTGGCTCAACCATTGGCGTAAGCAAGAAGAAGTAAATAAGGTGATCTCATGGGATATCCAGGTAAAAAAAGAAAGAGTTACGATACTCCAAAACATCCTTGGCAGGCAGCCAGGATGGCAACTGAAGTAGAGCTCCTTAAAAAGTACGGTCTCCGTAACAAGAAGGAACTCTGGAAGGCAGTCAGTATCCTTAGAAGATACAGAGGCGACGCTCGTAGGATTCTTGCAGAATCTGCAGAAACAGAACTTACAGGCCACCTTAAGACTGAATCTGACCAGATCCTTGAGAGGCTGAGAAGATTCTCAATCCTTCCATCCGATGCAAATATTGATGATATTCTTGCATTGCAGACTGAGACCATTCTGGAACGCAGGTTGCAGACTCAGGTATACAGGCTTGGTCTTGCAAGAACTCCAAAGCAGGCAAGGCAGTTCATTACACACGGTCACATTGCAATAGATGGCAAGAAAGCAACGATTCCTGGCATGCTTATATCACACACCGAAGAAATGCTGATTGATTACTATGGCAATTCACCACTCACTGGTGAATCACATCCTGAAAGGCCAGCACAGATAGCTTCAGCAATTGCAGGAAAGGAGGAGTAAGTTATGGCAGCAAATGGAATATGGGCTGTAGCACACATCAAATGCTCATTCAATAACACTATCATTACCGTGACTGATATCACTGGTGCTGAGACCATCGCCAAATCATCTGGTGGAATGGTTGTAAAGGCAGCACGTGATGAAAGTTCACCATACACCGCTATGCAAATGGCATCCCAGCTTGCTGATCTCCTTAGAGACAAGGGCATTGAAGGCGTTCACATCAAGGTGCGTGCACCAGGTGGAAACAAGCAGAGAAGCCCAGGTCCTGGAGCACAGGCAGCTATCAGGTCATTTGCCAGAGCAGGTATCAAGATTGGCAGAATACAGGATGTAACTCCTGTGCCACACGACGGTACACGTCCAAAGGGCGGAAGAAGAGTATAAAATAATAAATGGATATGAACTCATGACAATGGAAGTAGACATACTTGAGCTGTCAGAGAGGTCTGCAAAGTTTATATTGTCAAACGCAAGTGCAGCCTTTGCAAATGGTATAAGGAGAGCATCGCTCTCTGACGTACCTACTCTTGCAATAGATGACGTTAACATCTATAACAATACATCTGTCCTCTTTGACGAACAGTTAGCTTTAAGGCTTGGCCTTATTCCTTTGACAACAGACATTGAGGAGTTCGTACCTGTTGAAGAATGCACATGTGATGGTTCAGAATGCCCTGCATGCAAGGTATCTCTGACACTCAGTGCTGAAGGTCCGAGAATGGTATATTCAGGTGACCTTGTGTCATCTGATGAAAAAGTTCAGGCTGCCGATCAAAATATTCCTATTATTGATCTGAAAGAAGGCCAGAAGGTAGTGCTTGAAGCTATCGCTCACATGGGCTATGGTTATCAGCATGCAAAATGGCAGGCAGGCGTGGCCTGTGGCTACAAGAATATGCCCGTTGTCAAATTCGAGAACTGTGACCAGTGTGGTGCATGTGTGGATGAGTGTCCGAAAAACATTATTCACCTTGGTCCAAACGGCGCAGAAATATCTGGTGACGATATCCTGAAATGTATTCTCTGTAAACTCTGTGCATCAGCATGTGAAATTGATGCCATTACGGTGTCTGAAGATGAAAGTTCTTTCATTTTCACCATGGAATCTGATGGTTCATACACAGTTCAACAGTTAATTATAAATGCAGGAACAACTATTAGAGAGAAAGCCAGCCAGTTGGGGCAGATTTTAGAGTCTCTCTGACTTGGTTTAGGAGATTTTCTCTCCTAATCTTTATAGGATGTACTTCATGATGCGGGGGTTGCCCAGCCAGGCCAAAGGCGCTAGGTTGAGGGCCTAGTCTCGTAGGAGTTCGTGTGTTCGAATCACACCTCCCGCACCATACTTTCCGACATGTTACATCTTCAATGAAGATTCTTTCACTTTAATTAAAACAATTCCATCAGCAAATCTTATGCGGGGGTTGCCCAGCCAGGCCAAAGGCGCTAGGTTGAGGGCCTAGTCTCGTAGGAGTTCGTGTGTTCGAATCACACCTCCCGCACCAAGCTTTTTAAATCAATTATACTCCTCAGTGGTTACTATTTTTATTAATGCAAAAGCATGATTTAAAAGAACAAGATTGATTTATTTGATATTATTAGTGATACCTTTTTCTATTCATATGCTATCGTGCACCCTCTATAGAATACCGTTTTCTCCCAATCAGGGAAATCGGATCTCTTTTGTCGGGAGGATGTACTAATAGCTGCAAAGCATATAGGTTAAGACCTGTAAAGTTAGTATGTAGATCAATAACGGAGTTATTATTATGAAAATACGCGAGCTTATCAGCCAGCATTGCAACAACACTGAAAAAAAAGGAAACGGGATTACCATTCATACAGGTAATGTTTCTGAACCTATAGAAACACCTGAACTATTCAGCTATGTGGATTTCCTCTCCGAGGAACCTTCCAGGAAGGTATGGATCAGTGACCAATACAGGATGATATTAACAGAGATCAATGGCGAACTAACTGTTTATGAGCATGTGAGGCTGGCAAACTACAGGATACAGTTTCATGATCTCGAGGAGAAGTATGGGGAAGAAAAAGAGGATGATCTGCTCCAATTTGCTGATGTATTTGCTTTTGCCATCCATGAACACAAGAATGGTGTAAGAAAGTCAGGTACTCCGTACATATCACATCTAATGGATGTAGCATCCATCCTTCTCAAAGAGAATGCATCAGATGAACTTGTTTTAGCGGGATTGCTTCATGACATCGTTGAAGATACTGACGTTGATATTGCAACAATATTAAGAAAATATGGCCAGCAGATTGCTGATTACGTAGATGCTGTTACCGAACCTGAAGAGCTCAGGCAGCCTGCTACTGGCAACAAGGCACAAAACTGGAAAGAACGTAAGGAATATACCGTCAAATATATGGGACGGGCAAACAGGGAGATAAAACTCCTCTCATGTGCAGACAAGCTCGCCAATATCAGGGACCTTATCAGCGATATAAGGATGGAAGGGGAAGGGTTCTGGGACAAGTTCAATGCACCTAAGGAAGAACAGGAATGGTACTACAGGTCAATGCTGGAAACTTTTGCTACAGGTCCCCAGAATATTGCAGAGACTCGTACCTACTGTGATTTCAAGGAATGTGTGGAAAAGCTGTTCTGAACTGAGCGCTGTACTCTATATGGTAGCTTGTTTCTTAATTCCTGAAGGTTTTAATCTGTGGGTAGCTCTCAGCTTCAAGATGTATGATTATAACTTAAAGGGCAGCTTATAAGTGAAAAACAAGCAAAAGAAAGTTCAGTTCTTTACTTTGGAATGCTGTCTTACTTCTTCGATCTCCGCCTTTCCAAGGGCTTTCAGGAAATGTGCAGCACGAATGGTTGTATGCATTCTTCTTTCTTTCATACGGGCCTGATATACGCGTATGGAGCGAAGGAAATCTATCTTGCGGAACTCTGGCCAGAAAGGTGCACAGAAATATGCTGCACATTCGCTTCCATTGGCCTGCCATGGAAGGAAATTGGAGACTCTTTCATCTCCTCCTGTGCGTATGATAAGGTCCACATCAGGCAGTGCTGAGCCTCCTGCTGGATACAGGTGATTGGAGATGGTATCTTCATTGATATCTTCCGGTTCCAGCTCTCCTAATTCAACTTTACTGGCAATCTCTCTTACTGCCTGGACTATTTCCTGTCTGCCTCCGTATGCGATTGCTACATTGAGGTTGAACTTATCGTATACTGATGTTACAAGTTCAACATTTTTAATGGAATCGCGGAGAGATTCGGGCAATTTCTCGATATCGCCGATGGCATGAACTCTCATCTTTCTTTCATGCGTTCTTTCATCTACGACAATCTCATCAAATTTGAGTTTGATAAGGTCAAAGAGCTTATCTTTCTCATCGTCTGACCTGTTGAAATTCTCAGTCGAAAAAGCGTATATTGTGAGGTACTCTATTCCAAGTTCGGAGGACCATTCCATAACTTTTTCAGTAACATTTGCTCCTATGCGGTGCCCAAATGATGTCATCTGGCCAAACTTACGCGCATACCTGCGGTTTCCGTCCATAATAATGGCTACGTGCCTTGGAACATCTGCATTTAGAACTTCCTGCGTAAGCAGACGTTCATATCCTTTGTAAAATATTCGGGGTATACGTCTTAGTATGGGTGACACTCCCGTGCATTACGTAGAGTATAGTTTCTTTAAATCGTGAAACCTTTCAAATACGAAAAAGAATGTAGGGGTATATTAGTAGTTATCAAGAACGGTTCTTACAATATCCCTGTAATCTTCCTTTAGCAAGTATATATTGTGATCTCCGGTAACATCAATACTCAGTATCCCTAATCTGGTGTTCATGAGACCTACCATTGCGGAGACGCCTCTGTAACTCACGTCAAAATCCGTATTATGAAGATGCTCGTACACGTCACCTGTAGTGAATTTACCACCATTAAGGAACAATTTCAGTACTACTTTTCGTATACCAGTATCATCGCGACTAAGATATTTTATTAGTCTTTCTCTTACTCGCTCTTCAATCGTTTCCAGTACAAACACCTCTTTCTTCAATATGTTATTTTATCTTATAAAACTATTTATTTGAAATAGTCTTAAAATCCGTATTGGATATGGAAATTGTACCATCTATATCATTCTCCCATATATATTTTAGCTTTTACAGGGGTATCTTCTCAACAATTAATCCATCCATGAGAGGATATCTTTCAAGAATGTACAATTTTCTTATCGGACTCCTGATGGATTCCGCGATTTCCTCCAGTATCCACCCGGCAATATCTATTCCATCAGCAGTGGTTTCCATCATTTCAGGCGGAACTTCCATCTGCAATAGTTCATTACTTGCAGTTTTTATATCTTCATTCACAGCACATTCGATGTGTCCGTAATATATGGTGCCGTCCTCGCTAATCTCATCAAATGGCCGTGCCGTATTCTCAGCAATGCGTATGAGTCTTTTTCGAAGCTGCACCGCATCTTTGTAACTTGATGAGCAGAAATGTATCTTATCACAAGCTGGGGCAATTTCAGCTGCATATTCCTCTGAGCCGATAACTGCATTTGATACATCATCTCTCAGGGTATAACCTTTTGCTTTCATAGCATCAGTATTTGTGTCTGAGAACTCCAGTTCATTAAGGTTAAGGAAGCATCCGGCCTTCTCTGCAAAAAGTGCCACATTTTCAGCACCCTTGATCGAAGGTATCTCAATTCCGACTTCCATTCCCAGTTCTTTTGCAAAGGTTATTGAATCTGCATAGCTGGTATCATCCATTCTGTCCCACAGTTCCACTGCAGGGTGGAATCTGATTTCATCAAGTCCTGCTTCAGCCAGTTCATTTAGCATTTTCCTGTCTGGTGCAATGGACGTATACATGTGTATGTGATGCTTCATCCCGAATTCAGTTTTCAGTAATTTAATATAATGGATAACCAAATTCTTTTTTAAAAGCGGCTCTCCACCGGTAATCCCTGTTCCAAGTGCATCCATTTGTCTTACTTCTTCAAGTACATCCTTGTCAGTAAAGACCTTTCGTTCATTAGCATACGTAGCATCAGTACGCCTCTCGTCTGAAACAGGACAGTAGAAACAATCCTTCGGGCAGATCCCTGTAATAAAAAGAACCATCTTTGCTCCCTGCTGGCAGAGTTTGCAGCCATCTGAAAGAAAAGAATAGAAAGAACCTGCTTCACCTTGAATTATTTCACTCATTCAGGTTTCCTATAACCTGCATGTATATAAGGCTATTTTATTGTCCTATATCCGAAATATTATTTACGATCTAAACAATAATCAGTTCCGATGGAAGAGCGTGAAGGCTTTATTGTGGCCATTGGATGCAGAAAATGTGGTAAGTGCGAGAACATCTGTCCAAATGGTGCACTTTACAGGATCAATGGTTTTGTTAATGTGGATCATGAAAAATGTGATCTCTGTATGGAATGCGTAAAAACATGTCCTAACAAGGCGCTGGTATATATGGAATGAACAAAGCCATTCCATAGTTTCGCAGTTATTTCTCCATTCCTATGGAAAATGCCTTGCCAAGTAATTCGCCAACGCCATAATAATTTCTTTCAGGTGAGTAAATTATGGGTTTTATCTTTCTGATGGCCGGATTCCCATTCTCATCAAGTACTGACTCATCTGCTTTGATGTCTATGATCTCTCCAATGAACTGCGTATGAAGTCCCAGTTCAAAGCTGTGTACAAGTTTGCATTCAAGTACAATAGGGAATTCTTCTATGTAAGGTGCATATACCAGGTCGCTTTTTACAGCCGTAAGTCCTGTCTTTTCAAACTTATCCACGTCCTTTCCACTTGCCATACCAAAGTAATCTGTTTCCTTCACGTATTTTTCAGAGGGGATATTTATGGTAAAAGCTTCTTTCTCCATTATATTGGCATAAGTGTAAGTGGCCTTGCGCATGGAAACACTGATGCATGGTGGTTCTGAGCAGCAGATACCTCCCCAGGCCGCAGTCATTACATTTGCATTCCCAAACATGTCATAGCTTCCAACAACCCATGCGGGTGTCGGGTAAGCTAAGGATTTTGCTCCGATTGATTTTTTCATAGGATACACCTCTATAAAAAAAAGGGATTATGCAACCTTTAATCTTGCGGCAGTTACTCCCTCATATCATTCCCCTGAAGATGACCCTTGAAAAAATGGTTGAAACCGTAAAGACTATTATGGTAACTGGTAGAATCTGCCCTATCTCATATCGCAACTGTGCCCTGTCACCTCCAAATTCGATAGTGCCTGAAAAACGAATTAGTATGACCGTTATCAGTATAATGTATATTCCAATGGCGAACATGAAAAGGTCAGAGGGTATGGACTGGTTCAGGTTTTCGGGTGATATCTGTGCGGGACCTGGAAACGCATTTTCAGGGAGACGATTGATGCTGTCTGATATGTTCTGGAGGATCTTTGCTATCACTTCAGAGAGAGCAATTGTAACTCCTGCTATCAGGGGTGCAAAGACAGCAGCGGTTGTACGCATGGTTGAGGTCATATCATAGAGTGATTGTTTTATGTTCAACTCTACGTTCTGGAGTTCCTTGAGGTGGTCTGCAAGCTTGACAATGGCAACACCTGCCACGACATGGCTTTTGTGTGCACTTTCAACGAAAAGCATCATGGTAGTCTTTATCCTTTCGGAATATATGTCCCTGAATGCTCCGAATTCCTCGTCAAATATCGCGGAATGGATATCTGTTCTCATATTCATCAGGTTAAGTGATATCCTCTCAAATGCAGTTGCTATATCTGAACCCTGCATGGTCGCAGCTGTGTGGATGAAAGCTTCTTCAGCAGACCTGCCTTCGGATATTCTCCGTCCAAGGACAAATAGTGCATCTGAAAACTCGTTCTCCATTCTGCGTATTTCATCCCGTATCTTCTTGTAAGGCGCGTAGCTGATATTCAAATAAACTGCAACCCCGAATACAATGCCCCATATCATGAAAAGCGAGGGAGGAATAATACCGTCCAGCGTCGCTGTTGATACTATATTCCAGGGGTTCCCTTTGTAAATCAAAATGTACCCGAGTGAGGATATTACAATCCCTATAGCTGAAGAAAGCAGCATAGCCTGTTGTTTTCTCTTTTTGATGTTAGTGAGTTCCGGATGACTTTCAGGTATGTCCTGCGGAATAAAAGCAGCAGGGCGTTGCATCAGTATGTACTCTGCATATGCAAAGGTCAGCAGTGGAAGCACCACATCATATACTATCACAAGGGTTCCGATACCAAAACGTATTCCTACAACGGTTATAGCAGGCATCAGGGCTACAAGTGCAAGTGGTATCAGGATGAATATGGAATAAAGGACATAGGTGGGAGTTTTTAGCTTTGAGGCAAAACTATCCATGAGGTTGCGTGTACTTTCAAGTACAAGGTCCAGTGACCTGTTGAGTGTGATGACTCTCTGTGCTTCATCAGGTTCGCTCGTAGAACTTTTTATAAGATGCAATGCCCTTTTGAAATATTCGCTGTCCTTTCCCCATAGATTGGAGAACTCAAGGATTGCGTCATCAATTCCTCTGTATTCCCTCACATGCAGGTTCCATATCATTTTTTTCAGGTCCTTTGCAAGGGGCCTGCTGGAATTACTGGCTGCAAAACGAATGGCAACCTCCATGTTTGGTACAAGTTTCATTGACATTACAATGTAGCTGATTATCTCCGGTATATCACCAAGAGAGCTTACCTTCATCCACTTTGCATGTATCTTGATGTACTCGCTCATGTAAAGCAGTACAGCCAATGGAAATAACAGGCTCAATAATACTACTGCTCTGCTGGTGGATGCTTCAAAGGAAGTGATCCTGAAAAGAAAAAAGTCAAAAATGAGAATTCCTGTCAGTGCAAGGGCTGCAGCCACATAGGAAAATAGTACGGTTTCATGTGGCTCAAGTCCAAATCCTGTATAGACCATAGCATTATGGTAGTTCTCACTGGTAGCATTATCGGATTTCTGGCGGAAAACCTCGAAATCCTTTACAAGCCATCTGAAGTTTGCAGATGTGAACTTGCAGCTATGGTAGTACCAGTTCTCATTGTACAACCTGACCACCTGCGTAGATGTGGTGCTCAAGTTGCCCTGCAGTTTTCGTTCCATCCGCTATTATGGCAGAGTTCTCTTCTTTCTTGCCGGCAAACCTGTTGAACCAGTCTAGCCATCTATCATAGACTCTCTGGTAATCGGTTCCGCCAGATTCTGCAATTTCCCTGTCCATAAGCAGCCAGAACATGTTGTTCGCAACAGCCACATTCCTTGCTTCCAGCAGATGTTGGTCTTCTTTGGCATACTCTGCTATCTTTGCTTTTATTTGTGCCCTCATGCGTATGTTGCGGGAAGCCTCATCCATGGAAATGCCCCATTTATCTGCTATCTTTCCAATAAGGGCAGATTGTCCCCTGTCCATTATGTCAGAAGGTTTGAGGCAGTCTTCCTGAGCATTGTAAGTGAGTATGTCCGAAAACACTTTTCCACAATTCCCTTCCCATTTTTCATTGACCTCGGCAACCTGCATGACTCGTCGCTTCATTGTCATGCTTCCGGCTATTCTGGTATTGGAGCAGACAATGACTGCATCAGTTGCCTTGAATGATGCAGGTGGAACTCCCAGTGTATTCACAATTCTTTCGTAAACTGCATCTGTGGATGACCCGTGTATGGTTCCTATGACTGAGTTTCCGGCAGCACCTACTTGCATTGCTTCATATAATGCGGCTACTTCAGGACCTCTTACCTCTCCCATAATGAGGGATGAGCTACCAAGTCTCAGGGATGCCCGCAGTGCCACAGTAGGCTCTATCTCAATACCGTACTTCATGATAGCAGATTGTGAGTTGAGCCCCTGGACTTTCCAGCCCATTTCCTGGAACTCTTCAACAGGTATCTCAGGAGTGTCCTCAATGGTTATCATTCGGTATTTCTGCGGCATTTCCATGATCAAGGCGCACATGAGTGAAGTCTTTCCAGCCCCCACGCCTCCTGCAACCAGAACAGAGTCCTGTCCATCCATGATGAAACTGAGAAGGCCTGCGGTGAGTGGTGAGATGGAGCCGTTATTGATGAGCTTTGGCAATGTCCAGGGGTCCTTTGCATGTTTCCTGAAGGCATAGGCAATCCCTTTTGCACTCAGTGGATCTCCTATGACTGAAACACGCACTCCGTATTCGCTGAGGAACATCTCAAGTACAGGTGTCGCTTCCCCGAAAGGACGCCCGCTAATTGAACGAAGTCTTGACACCATGGATTCCATGTCTTCTGAAGAGAGGTATATGTTGGTGACACACTCCTCACCATCAAGTACTACGTGTACAGGATTCCGGTCGGCCGGTGCGTTCACATAAACATCAGTGACACGTTCATCGGACAGCAGGTCTTCAAGTATTCCGAGTCCTGTGGTATATTTTGTGAGCAGGTCGCTGCATATATTCACTTTTGCAGGATTGGAGATTATTTCGTCAACATCATTCTCATCGAGCAGGAGTTGTTTGCTGAGCCTGCGGAAGTATTCTCTCGAATTTGCAGGGTCGGCAAACTGCAGATCTGCAGGCCGGTGCATTATCATCTTTTTCCTGATCCTTTCTATCAGTTTGAGCTCTTTTTCTTCAAGGGAATATTCTATCGGGCTGATCATGTACATTTTTTCAGGACGGTCAGCTAACTGGTATATGTTCACCGGCAACTTTCTCTCATTCTGATAACTGATGTCGTAACATTCCTGGAAAATGGTGTTATCCGGTGGCTCTGTGTAGATCCTGGATGTAGAAAAAGGAGGTCTCACATAGGACTTGAGGTGCTTTTCATATTCAAATCCGTATTCATTATCACATTCTACTGTGATTTTGTCGGGCACTTTGAGAGTAATGTTCTTTGTAATTCCTTTTGAAATGGATTCCATTTCACAGAGGACACCTGTGAATTTTTCTCTGCATAGAACACATTCTGTCCGGATGTAAGGATACACCTGACCAGAATTTATTGAATGCCCTGTTGATCTTTCCTTTAGTATCCGGCATACTATCGGCTGGCCTTCGTTCAGACAGGACCAATTGCATTTGTTGATATTGTGTGATGCCCGTAGTATCGTTTTTCAATATCCGGTCAGTTTCTACTTTGTCAAATGTCACGTTTTTAGCTCACGGGTCAAGTTTTTTAAGAAAAACAGAATAATCTATTAAAAGATTTCGAAATTAATTTCTAATAATTTAATTTTTAATACGCTTATATTTTATGAAGTACTTGCAGCAGTTATAATCAATCGGCAACAAGCGTTAATATAATACTTTCACATAACTTCCGTCTGGATTTTATATTCCCGGTGCCTAATTTATTAAAGAGGCCGGAGATTCTATATGGGTATATATACTGTTTCGCAATTGAATGAATATATCAAGCAGGTTCTAACACAGGACCCGCAGCTAGGGCAACTATGGGTGCGTGGTGAGATATCAAATCTGACAAAACATAGCTCTGGCCATTATTATTTTACCCTGAAGGACAAAGGTGCCCAGATTAGTTGTGTGAGCTTCCGGATGACCAACCGTACCCTGAAGTTCGAACCTGAAGCATCCATGAAGGTTCTTGTTTTCGGAACAGTGGATGTTTATACCGTACGTGGTCAGTACCAGTTGAGAGTACTGGATATGCGTCCTGATGGAATAGGTGAGCTTTACAAGGCTTATGAGCAACTCAGGAACAGGCTGCAGGATGAGGGTTTATTTGATGTGTCTCACAAGAAAAAGATCCCTCGTTTTCCGGGGAAGGTGGGGGTGGTCACCTCGCCAACAGGGGCTGCAATTCATGATATACTCCACGTGCTGAAACGCAGGTTTCCGGTTGATGTGTTGCTCAGTCCGGCAATTGTTCAGGGGGAGAACTCCGCCCAAAGTATCGTCCGGTCGATCGAATATCTCAATAAGACTGATGTCGACGTAATAATTGTTGGCAGGGGTGGCGGCTCTCTTGAAGACCTGTGGTCTTTTAATGAGGAAACCGTTGCAAGGGTAATATTTGATTCCGGAGTACCAATAATCTCGGCAGTGGGGCATGAAACGGATTACACAATTGCTGATTTCGTAGCGGATGTCAGGGCTCCGACACCATCTGCAGCTGCAGAGATAGCGGTTCCGGAAAAGTCCGAGTTGAAGAAACATGTTCTCTCCCTGTCATCACGTATGGAGCAGGCTGCAATACATTTCATATCCGACAAATACCACCATCTGGAATATCTTTATTCAAGGATAGAGCCGGAAAGGTTCGCTGAGATACTGCGACGTGATATGCAAAGGGTTGATGAACTCAGCTCACGCATGGAATTCGGACTCCGAAAGATCATTGAATCAAAGGCATCCTCACTTTCTGGTCTTGCAGGGCGTCTGAACGCCATAAGTCCTTTGAACACACTGGAGCGGGGTTACAGTATCGCTCTTCGCAGTAGGGATCATAGCATTGTGAGGCATATCGGTGATGTAGGTCCTGATGAATGCCTGGATCTGAGGGTAATTGACGGTACTGTGGAATGCAAAGTGACAGGTGTTAAGCCAGAAAACAGGAACATTGGTGAGAAAAGGAGTTGAGTCTATGGAAGAAGGGAAGAATGATTCAGAAGGGATAGAAGGGCTGGATGAAATAAGTTTTGAAAACTCTCTGGAAGAGCTTGAATCCCTTGTAGAGAAGCTTGAAAAGGGCCAGCTTACCCTTGATGAGAGTCTTGGGATATTTGAGCGTGGAATGAAACTTGCCCGCGTATGCAATCAGAAGTTATCAAAAGCTGAAAGGAAGATCGAAGTACTGATCGAAGAGAATGGCAGGCTGAAGACTGAAACATTCATTGATGAATGATTTTGATATGGGGGAATGGGTGGAAAAAGGTTTTGACGGTCAAAGATACAAATCCATGATTTCTATGTAGTGAAAAAATAAAAAAAACAGAAAAATGATTTGAAAGGTTCAGACTTAGTCTGTTGCCGTTCCTTTCTTATCATCCTCATCTTCAAGATATCTTTTTGCTAACAGGAATACACTGCTTCCTGTGAGCATTATCAGGAATATGGCAATAATAAGGCCTTCTGTTGTAAAATCCTGCCATGAGTGTACTGAAGCCCATATTCCGCTTCTTGTTACAAAGGTTGCGAATATAACCAGTATGAACGAGGCAACTGCAAGCAGTGGTGCCAGGAATCCGTATTCGCCATGTTTTGTACGTGTATGGGCATGCAGGTAGGCTGTGGCAGTTATCCATGGTATGAGTGAGGATGTTTCCACAGGGTCCCATGTCCAGTACCATGCTCCCCATCCGAGTACCTCATATGCCCAGAATCCTCCGAGTCCTATTCCAAGTGTGAGGAAAAGCCATGCAATTCTCATCCAGTCCCTTGCTACAAGTGTCCAGCGGCTGTCCTTTGTAATAAGGTTGCCAATGGCAGCTGCAAAAGGTATGGTAAAAGCTGCATAGCCCAGGAACAGTACGGGCGGATGGACAGCCATCCAGGGGTTGCGCAAAAGCGGGTTCATTCCCTGACCGTAGGGTACATCGTAGAGTATAGCGAAAGGGTTCCAGTTAGTTGCTTCGATGGTGCCTGACGGGAGTATACGGTACGCAGAGAATGGGTTGTCAATCACAAGCAGTATCAGGAATACGGACACAACCATCATGGTTACAATTCTTGTGATGTCTATCATTCTTGTTTCTGACAATTCTTTTGTGTGTCCGATGTAGCGGAGAAGCAAAAGCATTACAAGTGTCGCCCACGTCCAGAGCAGAAGGGAACCTTCCTGTCCGGCCCAGAAGGCCGATATGCGATAGAACCATGAAAGGTCTGTGCTGGAGTGATCGAATACGTATTCGTAGGAAGCATTGACACTCAGGAGTTGTATTACAAGTATGAATGACGAGAGGGTAATGCATGCCGTACACAGCATTTCCAGCTTATTCCAGCGCATTTTTGCCCTGTGGTTCGATGCTGTATAATAGTTAATAGAATAGAATGTGGCTCCCCATCCACAGATGAAGGCCAGCCATATGAGAATCATTCCTAAATTCAAATCATCGCCTCTTTCCTTTTGCTCGCTTTGCCTTACGTTTTTCTATTTCCTGCTCGAGCATGTGGTCATATCTTCCTTCGTTTGTTTTGTTGCTTATGCCGGAGGGTCCTGGTTTTGTATCTGTCTTGCGGTCTGTTACCAGCAGGGCAATGATACCTATCACCATCAGGTAGATTCCTCCCCATAGAAAGTTGATGAAGGGTACGGTTCGCATGTAGAGGTCTATCTCACTCTCGGATTCATCAATGGCTCTTGGTGCTATGAAAAGTTCTTCAGTGAGTCCGCGGTTGATGTAAGTGGTTGTGTATGTTTGTCCCCATTTGAAATCGGTGATATAATTAACATGTCCGGTCTTGAAATAATTCCCGTTCTTATATATGTCAAAAGCAATTTCTGTAGTGTAGGATGATGCCGGATTATTTCTGAAAGCCTCTCCGCTGTAGTATGAATCCATGCTGTTGATCTTTAATTGGTAGTGCTGGCCTTCAAAAGAGCCGGTCTGCCCTGTTCCAAGCACAGCGGAACTTTCCATTTTCATGTTCGAGCTGAGGATTATTCCCAGTAGAATTAATATAATTCCTACATGGATCACGTGTGCGCTGAGCTTCTTTACCTTTGCTGAAGCAGTAGCATTTTTGTTGTTGCTGTATATCTTAAAAATCCTGTAAAAGGTTGCCAGCAGGGCAACGATAAGTATGGGCAATGAAATGTCCATAGGCATATTCCCAAAAGGGGAGAATACTGCAAAAACGATTGATAGGGCGGCAGAAGATCCTACTATTGGGTAGATGTACTTGCGGTCTGCATAACCTACGAGCATACCTGTACTCAGGATAAGAATCAGGATGGCAACAGGAATTGCAGTTCTGTTATTGAAATATTCCGGTTCAAGGCTAAGCTCGACTCCGGTTGTGAGTTTTGCAATAAGGGGTGTTAACATCCCCATTGTTATTATTGTTGCCAGTAGTAGAAAAGTGACAACAGCCGCAAGCATGGTATTACTTGTTGTCGGATAGGGTATTTTGTTTTTCATCTTGCGGCAAATTTTATGTATACAACATATTTATAGTTAGAGATAAGGGCAACTCACATATGTATAATATATTTATAATTAGAGATGTTTTATCAGTCGTGCTTCGATATATTAAATAATGATGTTGTATATCAGAACAGAGCAATAAATGTGAGTTGATAACTACGATAGAGATGCTGATAATTGCTGTCTGGCTAATGCTTCCTGCTTATATTCCCAGTCCTCTTGCGGCTGTCTTTGGTGGAGGTAAGCCAATTGACGGTGGCAGAACAATGAGTGATGGGCGGCGTATATTGGGGGACGGGAAAACATACCGCGGTCTTCTGGCAGGCTTATTCTTTGGAATGGTAGTGGGTCTGCTGCAAATGTATTATCTGTCTAAGAGAACAACATTGTTCTCAGTTGAGCTTCCATCGTTTGCAGGAAATGGCATGAGTGCCAGTGCTATTATTGTGATATTTGCATTGGCTTTTGGTTCCCTTTTCGGGGATATGTTCATGAGTTTCTTCAAGAGGAGACTTGGACTTAAAAGAGGCGCTCCCCTGCCTGTTGTTGACCAGCTTGATTTTGTTTTCGGTGCATGGCTGTTAACATACATAGCATCTCCTGCCTGGTTCACAGCTAATTTCACAATTCCAATAATCATAGTGCTGCTGGTGCTGACTCCTGTTCTGCATCTGGGTACGAATATCATAGGATATTTCATCGGGGTCAAGAATGAGCCCTGGTGAGCTTAAAAATAATTCTTTTAAACTTTTTAGTTATAGGTGATCAAATGTCTGAAGGGAATGGTAAACGTGCATTGGTAGATGCACTGAAAGCATGTGGTGCGGTTAAGTTCGGTGATTTCACACTTGCTTCAGGGAAGAAGAGTACTTATTATGTTGATATTAAGAAGGCCAGCACAGATCCTGCTACACTTAAAGTGATAGCAAAGGAAGCAGCACGGGTCATAAACGGGCTTGATATTGATTTTGTGGGTGGTGTCGTGCTTGGTGGCGTTCCTCTTGCTACGGCTGTCTCTCTTGAGACGGAACTTCCACTTGTGCTGATACGCAAATCTGAAAAGGATTATGGTACTGGCGGACTTTTTGTCGGTGAGTTCCAGAAAGATTCTAAGATTTTGCTTCTTGAGGATGTAACCACAAGTGGTGGTTCTGTAAAAGATGCCATCGTTGCAATACGTGATGCAGGGGGCATTGTGGACAGGGTCATTACTGTAGTGGACCGTGATTCAGGGGCAGAGAAGAATCTGAGTGATATAGGTGTGAAGCTCGTTCCTCTGGTCCGGGCAAGTGACCTTATCTGAATTTGCGCAGCAAAGATAAAGACAAGTTATTTATTTCAGGAATTAGAACTCTTTGGTATTCTGATTCCTATAAAATAACAAAACAATAACAGATATCGATATAAGTCCAAGCGTATCTGGATATCGCTAATAATAATTTTTTGATGATGAGGTTTGATATATGAATGTATTAGTAGTTGGTGGCGGCGGAAGAGAGCATGCTATGGTAGCTGCAATAGCACGAAGCAGAAAAGATCCGTCCATCTATGCGGTGATGTCAAAGAAGAATCCGGGCATTGCTGAACTATGTGAGGATTTCCTTCTTGAAAAAGAGACAAATGTCGAAAAAGTTGTCGAGTTCGCATTATCTAAGAACATTGAACTTGTTGTAGTTGGTCCTGAAGCACCTCTTGCAGTTGGTCTTGCAGATGCCCTTGAGGATGCGGGTATCAGCGTTGCCAGCCCTAAGAGGAAGGTAGCACAACTTGAGTTTGACAAGGCATGGGCACGTAATTTCATGAGAAATAACAACATTGCCGGCTGTCCTGTCTTTGATGTGTTCACTGATAAGGATGCTATGGATGCTTTCATCGACAAACTTGGAAATGTTGCTATCAAACCATCAGGTCTTACTGGTGGAAAAGGCGTCAAGGTAATGGGTGACCAGTTGCCGGATGTTGAAGCTGCAAAAGAGTATGCTGCAAGTCTGCTCGACCAGGGAAGCGTTGTTGTTGAGGAAAACCTTGTTGGTGAGGAATTCACTCTTCAGGCTTTTGTGGATGGCAAGAACCTTGCTTTCATGCCAACAGTGCAGGATCATAAGAGGGCATTTGAGAACGATCTCGGACCTAATACAGGCGGAATGGGTTCCTACAATGCACCTGGTGAGATACTTCCTTTCCTTACTGCTGAAGATGTGGAAGGCTCAAAACAGATAATGATCGACACTGTGAAGGCGCTTTACAATGAAACCGGGCAGAAGTACAGGGGTACACTGTATGGCCAGTTCATGATCACAAAAGATGGCCCCAGGGTCATTGAATTCAATGCACGTTTCGGCGATCCCGAGGCAATGAATGTATTGCCTTTGCTTGAAACAGATTATGTGGATGTACTCGGTGCAATGACAAGTGGTACACTTGATAAATTAAATATAAAGTTCAGCAAGAAGGCAACAGTCTGTAAGTATGCTGTTCCTGCAGGCTATCCTGACAAACCAACGAAGGACCGGGAAGTAGTTGTAGGGGACATTGACAATGCCATACTTTTCTATTCAAGTGTTTACGAAAAGGATGGAAAGGTCTATACCACCGGTTCAAGGGCGGTTGCTGTTGTAGGTGTTGCAGATTCCATTGCCGAGGCTGAAAAAATAGCCCAGAATGCTCTGGAAAACCTCTCAGGTGACCTGCATTACAGAAGTGATATCGGCAAAGCTGAACTTATCCAGAGACGCATTGACCATATGGCGCAAATACGCGGACAGTAATAATATTAGTTAGTGAAGGTTGATAGTATGAAACACCTGATTTCCATGGCTGACCTTTCTCATGATGAGGTCATTGAGTTACTTGATATGGCGGAAGACCTGAAAGAAAAACGTCTGAGGGGCAAGGTCACAGACCTCCTGAAGAATAAGAGTCTTGGTATGATATTCGAGAAGTCTTCTACACGTACTCGTGTCTCATTTGAGGTTGCAATGTGTGACCTTGGCGGGCATGGACTCTACCTGAATCCCAGGGATATGCAGCTTGGCCGCGGCGAGACGGTTGGAGACACTTCTGAAGTGCTTTCAAGATATCTCTATGGTATTATTGCAAGGGTCTATAGCCATGAAACGGTGAAACAACTGGCAGAACATTCCTCTATCCCAGTCATTAATGCACTTTCCGATAAGGAACATCCATGCCAGATACTTGCCGACCTTCTCACTATCCGTGAGTACAAGAACAAACTCTCCGGCCTGAAGTACGCATGGGTTGGTGATGGGAATAATGTATGTAATTCAGCTATTATCGGCTGTGCCCTCATGGACATGGAAGCTGTGGTTGCCTGTCCTCCGGGATATGAGCCGGATGAGGACATTGTGGAGCTTGCAAGGGAACTTGGCGGAAATATCACTATTACCAACGATCCAAATGAGGCCGCAAAGGATGCAGACATTATCTATGCGGACGTCTGGGTTTCTATGGGTGATGAGGACGAACGCGACAAGCGCCTGAAGGATCTTGCACCATACCAGATAAACACTGAACTGGTGGAACAGGCAAAACCTGATGTTATCGTTATGCACTGCCTCCCGGCACACCGTGGCGAGGAGATAAGCGCAGAGGTTATGGACGGTCCGCATTCGGTTGTCTTCGACCAGGCTGAGAACCGTCTGCACGCCCAGAAAGCACTTTTACTGAAACTGCTGGGTTAACACCAACCAGTTTCCTTCAAAGCTTTTTCAAACACAAAGTTTAATTAGAAAAAGCGCTACTAACCAACATTCACAATGCGGGAGTTGCCCAGCCTGGCCAAAGGCGCTAGGTTCAGAGCCTAGTCTCGTAGGAGTTCATGCGTTCGAATCGCATCTCCCGCACCAAGAATTACTAATTTTGACATTACTATTTTCATTCTTACATTTTGTTATTGTTTTCTATATACAGGCGTAGCTTTCGCTCCTTCTTTTCTATTAAATAACATTCCTCTGGAATATTGTTTCCTAAAATACTTCTTTTATCGTATCAATATTATCATGTTCCGCTACAAAATATAAGATTCATACTACAAAATTGGTTGTGGGGTACATTAGATGAAATTTAGGTCAATAGTAATTACAATGTTAGTTGTCTCACTGTTTGTTTCAGCATTACCAGGCCTGGCTTTTGCAAATGGAAGCAGTGACCTGATATCTGAATTATCTGTTATTGATGTCTTTCATCCGCCGGATGCAGCAGATTATTATCGTGCGGATCTGTACAACGAATGGCATTATTTCAATATGATCGATGAAGAACAGGATATTGCGATTGTTGCTTCACTGAAATTGAACGGTAATGTTTCTGATTCTGCTACATTTCCGGCAACAAGTTCTGCTCAGGTATTGCTGGGGTACAGTATTGCAGGAATGCCGGGCACAAAGTTTGGAATTTATAGTCCGGTGGCTCAGGCTGATTTTTCAGATATGTCATCTGATGTTATAATGGGATTCAGTAGGGTTACCCTTACTCCTGAAGGTTACCTTGTGCATGTGGAGTCAGATGATGGGAATGCTGTTTTTGATGCTTTGTTCAAACCTTATGCTGAGCCACATTTAATGAAAGCTGCAAGCATGTCTGAAATGATTGACATGAACTGGCTGGTGGCATCACCATTTATGATGGTCAATGGAACACTTACCATCCCGGATGGTACCAATGGTCCTGTCACTTATACATTCGAAAATGTAAAAGGCTATCACGACCATAACTGGGGTTACTGGAACTGGGCAAATCTTCGATGGGACTGGGGTCAGGTCACTCAGAATAATGCAGATCTTTACACTATTTCTTTTGGAAACGTCAGTTCAATCAGTGGTGCTCAACTTGGTCAGGTGTTGAATGTCTGGAAGAATGATTCAATCGTTGCCAACTTTTCCGAAATAACTGTAACTACCGTTAGCACCGGCGAATTTGATACGTCCTACCTGATACCCTATCTTCCTGTGGGACTTCCAATTGACCTTCCGCCTTCTGTCTTCTATCCTGACCAGACAGTTATTCAGGCCACATCGGGTGAAACGGGTGATGTTGTCAATATATTATTTGATACTGAACAGGCAACACCACTTCCTGTGCCAACATTGGACAACACTGGCAATGCCACTATCGTGATAATATGGGAACTTCTGGGCACCTATTATGTGGAAGGGGTTGTAGATGGCATGCCTGTATCCTATGCCGCAAAAGGCTTCCTGGAAGATGCAGGTGCAATAGAATTCTATATTCCGTCCCAAACGATTAGTGAGCTTGAGACAATCCCGGTTGTGATTGGAAATGGAGGGGAGCAATACAAATTTGCGATAATATCCGATCTCCAGTACGATTCAAATGATGCGATATCATCATCAGCTCTCAAAAATGCAGTGGACGAAATAATCTCTCTGAACAACAATGGTGTGACTGACGATAATATAGAATTCGTAATAGTCCTTGGTGACCTGATACAGGGTAGGAACACAGCCACTGGTGAATGGAAAGGGGAGGCTGGATACAGGGTGGAATATGAGCAGGTAATTGCAGAGCTGGAAAGGCTGAAACAGCCTCTTCCAACAGGTGCCAATGTAAATTACATTCCTGTTATAGGTAATCATGATATCTGGTTCAAGTCTGGTGACTATACAACATCCGGCGGCTGGCCTGATTATCCGGAAGAGCTTTTTGCAGAATATTTTGAATCACAGTATGCTGAGCTAGGTACTGAACTGGATGGCTGGGATAAACAGGAATCAATGCCTTCTGAGAATCCGTATGTTCCTGAGTACCCCGCACCACATTTCCAGAATTATGCATTTGATTACGGGCCATATCATTTTATCTGTCTGGACTTTTGTGCAAGAGATGATTTTGATCCGTATGATGAAACAAGCTTCCCGCCAACTATCAGGAAATTTGAAGGCTATGCAGACCTGCATTACAAGGATTCGTCAAATGCGGATATTGAAAATGGTACGTGGCAGTGGCTGAACGAGCATCTTGCTGAATGCAGTAGCAGGGGAATAAAGAATGTGGTGGTCTTCACTCACCATCCTCCTATCTATGAACTGGATACGATTGCAGGAAGTGCGGCAATTCTGAACACAGGTGGTATTCCGGTGATGTCATCTCCATCCTCAGAGATTGCTGGTGAGATACATGTAAAAGATGACCCTCTTGACTTGCTTGATGACAGGACACTCTCAAACTTCAGGACAGGTGCACTGTTCAGTGACTGGAACAACCGGATGATAATGGATGGGACAATAATTGACAGGGTAGAAGGCGATCCTCTTCTTGCATTCAACAAAGAGGATTATGACGGTAAGGATGAATATGGCCGGCTCACCACAGTATTCGATGATTATGGAATCAATGTTGTTCACTGGTTCTCCGGGCATTATCATTTGAAAGGTCTCCAATGGCATGATGACAATATCGGGGATATTTCATTGATTCCTTCACTGGTTCCTGCAAGTGGTGTTTACAGCATTGAGTTTGATGGTGACGTGATGATCAACGAAGTGCCTGAAGCAATTGTTACTCCTGAGGTAAATCTGAATGGCTGTATTGCTATTGTAACGGTACAGGCAGAACAAGAATATGTGCCAACAGCCAGTCCTCTGGTGACGGCAGGGATTCTAGGCCTGTTCGTTGTCATGTTCTTAAGGAAAATTGATATTAAATGAATTAGGGTATCCTCTTCGGGATGCTCTTCCTTTTTTTATTTTTAAAGCCGTGATTTAATAAGTCGAATTAGTAAATGTTTTCTCATTACATTTTCCTGTATATCTACAACCATTTATAAAATCACAAAACATATTCTCTCCCTGGTTAACTAACCTAACAAAAACAAAAAAAGGGATTAAAAATGAAAGTAATTGCCATAAACGGAAGCCCTAGAAAAGAAGGGAACACTGCCTCTCTATTAAAAGAACTAACATCCAAACTTGAAGCTGAAGGGATAGAAACCGAAACTATTCACATTGGCGGGAAGAAGGTTCACGGTTGTACTGCATGCATGACATGTTTTGAAAAGAAAAACGGTCTTTGTGTTTTCGATGATGATGGTATCAATGAGTGTATCACAAAGATGAAGGATGCCGATGGTATTGTCATAGGTTCGCCAACCTACTTTGCTGATGTTAACACAGAGACTAAGGCACTCATAGACCGTGCAGGTTTCGTATCTATTGCAAGTGGTGGACTCTTTTCAAGAAAAGTCGGTGCTGCTGTAATTGCAGTTCGCAGAGCTGGTGCAGTTCATGCTTATGATTCTATCAATCATCTTTTTGGAATAACCAATATGATAACCGTGGGTTCTTCTTACTGGAATCTTGGTGTTGGTTTAAATCCCGGGGATGTTAATGAGGATGCAGAGGGTATGCAGACTATGGGTAACCTTGCTTTGAATATGGCATGGCTCTTGAAGAAGATTAATTCAGAGTGAATCAATTGATCAATTAATGCATGGGAATCTAAGCCTATGGCTTAAATTCCTTCAATTCCACTTTATCATCAGTGATCTCAATATACTCAAGTTTCTTATCTTCACCAAAGCCCCAGCTGCCGGTATTTGCAACTTTGTTCTTATCTTCTACGTATGCATGGTGAGTATGGCCGTAGATCAAATATTGATCGGGTCGTATGCTTAAAAGGAAATGCCTTGTCTCTGCTCCTGCAAGTTCTTCAATAGGTTCGATGACATTATGCTTATTGAAATTCTTGATTCTGTCCTCTGGTGGCTGAATCATTGACCTAAGCGCATCCTGGGGATTTTCCGGAAATCTCTTCAAACTGTCCCACAGAGAGCTATGTGATTGAATACTTTTCCATAGTTTATCAGCAGCATTGCCTGCATCATCTCCTGCAAGACACATGTGTTCGCTGAATGTTTCGTATGTTTTCATTGATTTGTAGTATGGGTTACACAATACCTCTAGCTGATAGCCATGAAAAAAGAAGAATTCCTGGTTTTTACTTTTAATTACAGCTGTTTTCTTTACTTCGAAAGGAAAGTTTTCCCCTAAAAGCTCGCTAAGACGCAGCAAATAAAAATCATGGTTCCCAACTATATAATGGACTTTGGTTTTATCCAGCATTTCATTCAAGGTCTTCAATGATTTGGAGCATTCAAGCACAGTCTTTGTGAAATCCCTTCTCCATATATCGATTATGTCTCCCAGAAGAACCAGATGTTCAATTTTATTGGATTTTACAAATTCTAAGAATTCTACAAACTTATCGACCTTTGCTTCCTTCATACCGAGATGTACGTCTGAAACAGCTATTGTTGACATGAATTACCCTCAAATGCTATTGACACACATGTTCTATCTGACAAAAACCATTGTTCATGTATGGTAATAAGGTATTTTTTAGGAGGTAGTACAATTCTTTTTGGAAACAAAGCTTCAAAATTCAGTTTCAGAATAATGATTCTGAATAAAACACCAGGCAATATTCTGGAACTCTCCGGTTGCGCATTATTTAAAAATGTCACTACTCTGCCTATAGGTTATAGCTTTATGCGAATGGCAAGGTATTCATACTAATTTATCCTTTAAAGGTCATTAGCTAGTTTATACACTTATCAACCGAATTCCTGATTAAAATGAAACTCTATAGTACAAATCTTAAGGCACCGGAAGTAAGCTTTCAGGAGGCTCTGATAACAGGGCTTGCACCGGACAGGGGGCTTTACATGCCAAAGAGCCTTCCGACCTTCTCTAAAGAAGAGATAGACTCCTTCAAGGATGCACCATATCCTGAGATTGCATACAGGGTACTTAGCAAGGTTCTTGATGGTGAAGTTGACGATGAGTCGCTCAAAGCGATCACCTATGATGCTTACAATTATGATGTTCCTCTTGAGAAGATGGATGAACAGACCTATATCATGAGACTTGACCGGGGGCCTACGGCATCCTTCAAAGACTTTGCAGCCCGTATGATGGCAAGGCTCATGCAGTATTACCTCAGCAAAGAGAACAAGAGCCTGACAATTCTCACAGCTACCTCCGGTGATACTGGCAGTGCCGTTGCACATGCATTCTACGGTCTTGATAACATAAAGGTCATAGTGCTCTTTCCGACTGATGAGGTGTCTGACCGCCAGCGCAAGCAGATGACCACCCTCAATGAGAATATCACCGCCATCTCAATAGATGGTAAATTCGATGACTGCCAGGCAATGGTAAAACAGGCATTTGCAGATGAGGACTTAAAACACTTCAATCTTTCATCAGCCAATTCCATAAACATTGGTCGTCTTGTTCCGCAATCTATCTACTATATCTATTCATACGCAAGACTCAGGAACTATCCGGAAGAGATTATCTTCTCCATTCCATCGGGTAACTTTGGTAATATGATGGGTTGCGTCCTGGCAAGGACCATGGGTATTCCTGTGAAAATGATAATCGCTTCTGTGAATGAAAATGATGAAGTCCCTCATTTCCTTAGCACCGGTGACTACGAAAAGATAGTTCCGTCAAAGAATTGTCTTTCAAATGCAATGAACGTGGGACATCCCAGCAATCTTTCAAGGCTCATAGCTATCTATGGCGGGGAAATGGATGAAAAGGGCAATATCAGCAAAGAGCCTGACATGGAAAAGCTCAGAAAAGATATCTACTCCGGCTCTGTCACAGATGATGAGACCAAGGCAACCATAAAGGAAGTCTACGAAAAGTACGGCATCCTAATTGAACCACATGGGGCAGTCGGCATAAAAGGATTGCTTGATTTCAGATCACAAACCGGTGATAACACACTTGCTGTGACACTGGAGACTGCCGACCCGGCAAAGTTCCCGGAGCATGTAAGGAATGAAACAGGGATTGAGCCTGAACTTCCTCAAAGCCTGAAAGAGATCGAGGCGAGGGAAGAACATATGGATTACCTTGGCACGGATTATGCCAGTTTCAAGGAATACCTGAAGGAAAAACTCGGTTGAGTTTTCCTTTTTTCAATTTCTGTGCATTCTTCGTTATTTATATACATTTTCAGTATGTTGTGAGGTATGCTTTTGAATACTGATAAAGCTGATATGTCAAAAAGTCGTGGCAAATATTTTGGAATCTGCACATCATATCATCATTCCAAGGGTTGTAATTGTCCTACATGTCCTTCATATCCTGGAAACGGTATCTTCATGTTTTGTTCTAAAGGTTCATATCCGGGAACACAGAAAAAAGGATGCATGTGTTCTGAGTGTTTCATGTATGGAAAGTTCGCTCTTCAGGGCAAGTACTTTTGTTCAGAATAATCCTTTATGTGGGTGTTGTTATTGATTTTTGGTTTGAACACCACCTCATCATCATCATGCTCATCATATATTAAAGTGTAGATATATTTATGTAGTAGTAAAATCTACTATTAATTGTGGCAAGATCTACTAGCCAGAGAATGCCTCAAACGAAATGTGCCATATTGTGGTACGATATGGATTTCATCCCAGATTCCTCCGGAAAAACGAAATTGGATTGCATGGAATTGTAGGCACGATACTGGCCCTCTCGGTATCTAAAAACGAAAAATGTCTACATTTCCAAAATCCCGGAAGGATAAATAAAAGGAGTATGAGCGAGTTAAAGTGGGGCTTTAGTGGAGTATGAGCGGTTTGGTAGTCATTTCAAAATTGTCGGAGTGGCTCCGGGGTTATTGTCAACATTATCGTTAAAATTATTGTCAATGGGGTTATTGTCAATAACGTGTTTTCCTGCATTTGCAGGAAAACTACTTTTAATTTACAACTAGTGCAAAGTTCCTTCTCTATTTAGATGTTGTATATTTTCATTTGTAGAAATACCTGCCATTCAGGTTACTTTCATCAAATGATTGTTATTTTGATATTTCTACCGGACTTATTTTGAAATCATTTTTATGTTTAATAGGTTATTAATGCATATTTTGTAATAACATTTATTAATGATTGTTGATTTCAGATTTATTTATATAATATGGGGCTGTTTCTGCGTAGCCCTGATGATATCTACTAAAAGCAGCAAATACTCTTATTTAGAGCTTATAATCTCATGTACTATATTTGGAGCTAGTGGAATCTTCATAAAACATATTTACGACATGCAAATAACTTCTATTATCTTTTACAGGCTTATTTTTGGATTCATGCTGTTATTAGCTTATTGTATTGTGACTAAAAGAGATGATATACTACGCTTGAACAAAAAAAAGATTTTTATTCTCTTAATTGCTATTTTCAACGTTCTTACGCTTTATACTTACTTCAGTTCTATAAAATATGCAGGTATTTCTATTGCCGTTCTGTTGCTTTACACTGCACCTGTATATGTTACACTGTTATCTCCTCTCTTTTTAAAAGAGAAGATTACAAAGCGCGGGATGTTTTCCCTGTTAATATCGATAAGCGGTATTCTCATCGTTATATTGCCCGGTAGTGGCGCATCAGGATACGATACCCACTTTTTGCTGGGTATTTTTCTTGGTGTCATATCAGGTATCTCTTACAGTGGAACTATCATGACTGTAAGTTATCTTAAGGATGAATATTCCGGTATTTCCCAGTTGTTCTGGTCAACTTTCATCAGTTTGCTGATACTGTTGCCTTTTGGCAGCAAAGTTCCTGTAGACATACTTGTAATGAACCTGCGTACTCTCATACTTTTCGGGCTGATAACAACTGCATTTGCTTCGGTTCTGTATCTTAACAGTGCTGCAAAAATTCGAGCACAGACTGTAAGCGTACTTGCATTACTTGAACCGGTAAGTGGCATCATCTTTGGATTCCTGTTCCTTCACGAACCAATATTCATGAATACCATACAGGGTTGCTTCTTCATAATCCTGGGTGCACTCATTCTTCTTTTTGAGCCGGGGAATACTGGTGCTATATCCGTAGGAGGTTTAAGGTCCGATCTGTCTGCGGTGGGTTACCGTTCATTGGGCAAATTCCAGGAACTATCCTCCACATGGCTGATAAAAAAATAATATCTATTTCTTTCCGGCGAAAAGGACAATAGATAATGTGATTATGACGGGTGCTGCAATTGAGGGGAACTCGGGAATTTCCTGAGTATCATTCTTGCTGTCATCGCCATCAGTATTAGGGTAACTACCTGGGGTGGTGTTGGTGCCGGTCACTGTACTGTGGCCTTCGTGTTTCCACCATCCGGGCTCTTCATCGGTTTGCTTGTCATCTGTTGTTGACATCAATGTAGAATTTTCAGACATATTATCCTGAGTTTCATTAGTCTGATTTTCAAAATCAATATTCATTTGTTCCTGTGGCATCAAAGCTATAAGTATCATCAATAACAAAAGTGCAAATACTGCAATAGCACGGTATTTAGTAATAACTACCAATCTTTTACCTCGCCTGAGAATTGACAGGTTCAATTCATCATTAGATTTACGTTTCATGTGAAATATACGTTTTACCATATAAGCGTCACTGGGAAATTCATTCAAAAAAAGGAAAAACTACTTTATCAAGACGTTACTAATTGATAATGTCTTTATAATCCTGCCATATAATCGACTATCTTGAATACAGTCCCTCCAGTGGTGAATAATGTGATAATCAAATATATCAATGAATTCCAGAAAGTGATCATAAAAATAGTCATCGTGATGATGGCATTTGTTATCCTCAGTGCTACATTGGAAATTGGATGGATTGTGTTTAAAGACTTATTTACACCACCTTTATTTTTGATCGGTGTGGAGCAGATACTGGATGTATTCGGTCTTTTCTTCCTTGTCATTATAGGTATAGAGTTGCTGGAAACTGTCAAGATGATAATCACCGAATCTTCAATGAATGTCGATGTTATCATTCTTGTAGGAGTTACTGCAATCGTAAGAAAAGTGATGATCATTGATATCAAAAATACAGCGCCCCTGTTCCTTATAGGTCTGGGAACACTTATTCTTGCACTTGCAGCAACTTACTATCTGATAAACAGTTCTGAGAAGGAATTCAAGTGCACACTTGATTATAAAGAAGACGAAGAATAAGTTAATTTAAGTGGTAGTCAATTCTCATTTCATTTTCATATTTGAATATCTACATTTTAGCTTCATTTTTTGGTTTTAAAAGCCCAAAAGGATTTAAAACCGAAATCCTATTTGGGGTAGATATATTATGAAAATACATTGCCTTGTCCATCTGGAATTTGAAACTCTCGGTAATATCAAAGAATGGGCATGTAGTAAAGACCATTCTATATCCGTGACCATGCCATACGTAAATTCATCTTTTCCGCATCCGGATGACTTCGACCTGCTCATAATAATGGGTGGTCTGATGAGTATCTATCAGGAAGAGGAATATCCCTGGCTGAAAAAAGAAAAAGAATTTGTAAAAATGGCTATTGAATCTGGTAAAGCAGTCTATGGTATATGTTTTGGAGCCCAGATGATCTCTGAAGTCCTGGGGGGAAAAGTGTCCAAAAATAAATACAAGGAAATTGGCTGGCATGAAGTTCATCCACTTGAATCATTCCAGACTGATGTTACTCTTTTTCAAGTTCCTGCAGATATTTCTGTTTTTCAGTGGCATGGTGATACATTCAGTCTCCCGGAAGGTGCAAAACGTCTGTTTGAAAGCGAAGCATGTCCCGAGCAGGGTTTTATCTATGGGGACAATGTGCTTGCATTGCAGTTTCATCCAGAGGTTGATGGGGCGTGTGTGGGTAGTCTTATCACAAACTGCAGCTCCGATCTTGCAGAAGGCATGTACATACAATCAGAAAATGAGATATGTGGCAGGGATGATCTGATCAAGTCTTCTTCTGACCTCATGTTTGCAATACTTGAATGGTTCGAAGAAAACATTAGAAGCAAAATAAACTAAAAGCATTTTATATATGTCATTGCACTAAGCTAATTTAAGGAGGTTTTGTTCTGGATCATGAAGTGAATATTGGTGATAAATTAGAACAGATGCGTCAATTGTGTAAGACTCGTCCGTTGAAATATTCAGACCTTGACCATCTCAACAAAGGATCTACGGAGTTTCTCCATCAGGCCGGATACTCTATAGAGGAGATTGCAGATGCACTTGATCTGAGTGTGAGGGATGTTGCGAATAACCTTAAAGGAACTGGTTTTACACTGGATTACAAGAAAATATCCAAATTTGAAGATAATTTGCCTGACAACATGGGTGATACTATTACCATCAAGGTCCCTTCATGGGGGAATGAAGATGAAGAGCTTTATTTTAAAGCAATGGTTATCCAATGTATTCCTCGTGGAGGCGGATGTGGTCTCTCAATTGTTCTTCTGGAAGATACAAAATTCGAGATTCCTCTTTTTGGTGCAAAGAAAAAAGGCGATGAGATAGTTGTTCCACTGGACTGGTACGTGCGATAACGCTAAAAATTCAGGAAATTGAATCGCAGTTTTGAGCGTGTAAATCTGTAATAAAAAGAAGAATATGAGGTTTTACCTCATATTATTCAGACACTATCTCATCATCATTTCTGATTGCAGCTACCAGCTCTATCGGGGATACGAAAATCTTTCCGTCACCGAATTTACCGGTTCTTGCGCTTGTTCTAATGATCTCGATGATAGGTCTGACGTCTTCATCACCCACGACCATCTCTATTTCGGTCTTAGGGATCATATCTACCTTGATCTGTTTTCCTCTGTACTGGAGGCAGATACCTTTCTGTGCTCCACGTCCTTTAACCTGATAAACTGTCATGGCAAAGTAGCCTTTCTCTTCCAGTGCCGCCTTTACATCTTCCAGCTTCTCCGGGCGAATAATTGCTTTTACTCTCTTCATTCACATCACCTCAGGCTGTAGTAGATTCACCATGCTGGGATATATCAAGTCCAACATATTCTTCTTCTTCGGTCACACGTAATCCCATTACCTTGTCCACAAGCTTGGCAAGTATAAAGGTCATTATGAAAGCATATAGTATGGCAGCGGAAGCATCAATGAGTTGTACCAGGAATTGATGTGTATTTCCATAGATGAGTCCGTCAACTCCGCCAATGGCTGCGCTTGCAAATATTCCTGTTGCAAGTGCTCCCCACAATCCTCCCATTCCGTGTACTGCCCAGGCATCAAGACTTTCATCAAGTCCTCTGCGAACACGGAAGAGCAGTGCTCCGTAACAGAGAAGTCCGGCAAATCCACCTATTACAATGGCAGACATAGGACTAACAAAACCGGAGGCTGGTGTGATAGCTACAAGACCTGCAACAGCTCCACTGATAAGGCCCAGTGAACTTGGCTTACCCTTTATCCATGATGCTGCCATCCAGGTAATTGCGCCTGCTGCAGCAGATACATTTGTTACTACAAGTGCATTGACCGCAAGTCCGTTTGCTGCAAGTGCGCTTCCTGCATTGAATCCGAACCAACCGAACCAGAGAAGTGATCCGCCGAGGAGAGTTGTTGTGATGTTCTCTGCTTCCATGCTGTATTTTCCAAATCCTGAACGCTTGCCGATAACAAGTGCAAGTGCTAAAGCTCCAAATCCTGAGCTGATATGTACTACGGTACCGCCTGCAAAGTCAAGAGCACCCAGTTCTCCGGCCCAGCCGCCTCCCCATGCCCAGTGGGCCAGAGGATCATAGACAAGGGTTGTCCAGAGTAATCCGAGAACGATAAAAGAACTTAATTTAACACGTTCGGCAATTCCTGATGTGAGGATTGCCAGTGTGATTCCTGCAAAAACAAGCTGGAATGCCATGAATAACATGTCAGGGATTCCTTCACCTTCAAGCCCTACTCCTGCAAGGCCTACGTAGTCCAGACCGCCAATGAATCCTGAGATGTCAGTACCAAAAGAGAGGCTGTAACCGATTGTAACCCACTGGATACTTACAATGGCAAAGGCTATGAAAGCCATGGCTATCATGGAAATTATGTTTTTACTACGTACCATTCCACCATAGAAAAGTCCTACTCCTGGGGTCATGAGCATGACCATGGCGGTACAGATGATGATAAATGCTGTATCTCCGGTATCGAGTACCAATTACATCACCTGTGTTTTTGTTAGATTGTGTTCTATTATCTGTTCCATAGTTCCACCTATGTTTATATATTGTAATTAGGATGTCTGCAATACTATTCCCACTTCCTATGCACTATTATTTAAATAATTTGGTTTGATTTCATTAACTGTTTTGTTTTTTCAAAAACATGGACAATTATTTATCTGCAAAATACAATTTATATTTGGTTCTAAATATGAGTACAAAAGAAGAAGCATCCATTGAAGTCAGCAAAAACTCTAAACATCATCATGAGTCTTTAGCACAATCTGCATTTTGACAGTGATTTCCAAAAGGATAAATGGTGTCGTAGGTGATCAAAGCAATTATCTTCTGCGTCATTGCTATCATATTATCCTTTTATTTATCATACAAAGCCTATTTATTGGTAGATTAACTATACCAGAAGCATATCATTAATTGGAAGATACTATAATATACTAGCATATAGACCGATATATTATTCATATCAAGATCATGGAGATTCAATAAATGGCAATCCACCCCATAGAATACCGCTACGGAACAGACGAAATGAAATTTGTCTGGAGTGAGGCTAACCGCCTTGAGAAAATCATGAAAGCTGAGGCTGCACTTGCAAAGGCTGAAGCAGATATTGGACTGATCCCTAAGGAAGCTGCAGATATAATAGAGGCCAGTATTGGTTCTGTGGAGCTTGAAAGGGTAAAAGAGATCGAGGATGAGATACACCACGACATGATGGCAGTTGTAATTGCGATGTCCGAAAAGTGTGAGGAAGATGCAGATAAATGGGTACACTTTGGTGCTACATCAAATGACATGCTTGACACTGCAACAGGTCTTCAGTTAAAGGATGCTGTTAAGATCCTTGAAAACAAGGTTCACAAGCTTCTGGATGTACTTCTTATTCAGGCAGATACTCATAAGAATCTCGTATGTGCAGGAAGGACACATGGACAGATCGGTGTTCCAACAACCTATGGATTGAGGTTTGCCATATGGGCATCTGAGGTTGCAAGACACATTGAACGCCTTGAACAACTCAAACCACGTCTTATAGTCGGTCAGATGACAGGTGCCGTAGGTACTCAGGCTGCATTTGGTAAGGACGGTATTGAGATCCAGAAAAGGGTAATGAAGTACCTCGAGATTGGTTCAGTGGATGTTTCAAACCAGATCATCCAGAGGGACCGTCATGCAGAATTTGTCATGTGGATGGCAAATACCGTTACAACCCTTGACAAGATAGCAGTGGAGATACGCACCCTTCAGAGAAGTGAGATTGCTGAGGTTGAGGAAAGCTTCAGGAAAAACCAGGTTGGCTCTTCCACAATGCCACACAAGCGTAATCCTATCAAGTCCGAGCAGATTTGTGGTCTTGCAAGGATCGTGCGTGCAATGGTCGAACCAGAACTCCAGAACAACACTCTCTGGGATGAAAGGGACCTGACTAATTCATCATGCGAAAGAATAGTTTTCCCTGAGGCATGTGTTCTTACAGACCACATAATAAAACTCGCAATTGGTGTTATCGAAAATCTCAGGTTCTACCCTGAAAATATCCGCCGTAACCTTGATCTTCTTAAGGGTCTGAACATGGGTGAGGCTGTAATGATAGAACTTGCAATGCGCGGAGTAGGTCGCCAGGAAGCCCACGAGCTTGTACGTTCCAGTGCAATGGAAGCCCATGAAACAGGCAAACACTTTAAGGATGTCCTGCTGGCAAACCCAAACGTTGCAAACTACCTGAGTGAAGATGATATTACCAACCTTGTAGACCCGGACAAATACATCGGTACTTCTGTGGAACAGGTTGAGGCCGTTGTTGCAAAACTGAAGAGGAATTGATTTCCTCTTTTTTTATCTATTTTTCCAGGTCAAGTTTTACAAATTCAATTTCGTCTTTCATTTGTTCCAGCAGATCGGGGACAATTTCTCCGTTGAGCTCAATGGCTTCTTCAAGTTCCTTTGCCAGATTACCAAGGATATTAAAATTAATATTAAGTGCTGCTCCTTTCATCTTATGGACATGAGCTTTTACTCTCTGTATATCTTTATTTGAAAGATCCGTTATTATATCTTCCAGATTAGATGTAATGGATCCAATAGCCATAGAAGTCAACATACAGTATACTTCTTCATTCTCATTTATTGCTTCCAACAATTTTTCTTTATCGAAATGGACTGACTCAATAGCATCATCATTGTTGTCATTATTTCGATTTATTTCAATCATGAAAAGCCATTTATCCAGAATATGTTGAATCATGTTGGAAATAATTGGTTTGGTGATCTGATCATCCATGCCTGCTTTCAGACATCGTTCTTTTTCACCCTTAAATGCATTTGCAGTAATGGCTATAATTGGTGTGAGCATCCTATTTTGAGATTCAAGTTTCCTGATCTCCCTTGTGGCATCATATCCATCCATTTCAGGCATCTGTATGTCCATGAAGATAAGATCAGGCTTTTTCTCTTTGAATATTTGAACAACCTCTGTTCCCGTCCCTGCCTTCAATATTTCTGCTTTCGGTAGTAATCCGGAAATGATGATCGAAGCCAATTCCATATTTGTTTGATTGTCTTCGGCTATTAATATGGAATATTTTGCTTCCTTTTTATCTTCTGTGAGGGCTTTGCAGGGATTTTCAGGAACATCTGTAATAATTGTTTTCTCTTCTTCTTTTACGGGAAGAACGACTGTAAAATAAAATGTGCTTCCTTTTCCAACTTCACTTTCAAGCTCAAGTTTTGATCCCATCATTTCCAGAAGTCTGTTTGAAATGGTTAATCCAAGCCCAGTTCCGCCATATCTGCGGTTTATGGAACCATCTTCCTGTGAAAATGAATCAAATATCTTATCTCTGTTCTTTTCTGCAATTCCAATTCCTGTATCTTTTACTGAGAATTTAATTCCAATCTCATGTGTGTCATCAGGGATATTGAAAGTTTCAACTTTTAGTTCGATCTCTCCCTTCTCTGTGAACTTAATGGCGTTACTCAAGAGATTGATCAATATCTGCCGTAATCTCAGATTGTCAACAATAATGTGCTTTGGTATGTCAGATACTATCTTCAATTTGAGCTCAAGCTCTTTTTCATGAGCCTTGTACTTGACAATATCCGTAATTTGGTTAAGAAGCTCTGTAAGTTCTGTTATTTCCGGGTCAAGTTCCAGTTTTCCAGCTTCGATCTTTGAAAAATCCAGTACATCATTGACCAGATCAAGCAATGTATTGGCTGATGTATACACTGTTTGCATGTAATGGAATTGAGAATCTGTAAGTTCAGTTTGCATCAGTATATCTGAAAAACCAATAACTCCATTAAGAGGTGTGCGGATCTCATGGCTCATGTTGGCAAGGAATTCACTTTTGGCACGATTTGCCATTTCTGCCTGAGCGGCCATATTTTGTGCATGGGCTGTGGCTTCTTCAAGATACCTATTAGTTTCAAGCAATATTTCTTCTGCTTTCTTCTTCTCTGTGATGTTTCGAAGAGCGATCATTTGTCCCATTATATTCCTATTATCATCTAAAAGCGGAAGGAAATCAACATTCAGCCAGACACTTGCACCATCAATGTTCTTGTTTACTTCAATACTGTCTATTCCATGCGTACTTTGGATATTATCAATAAGTTCTGGCCATGAGGCCAGCACTTTGGATGCATGTCTTCCAATGTCCTCTGATGTAAGTTCAAGGTATTTAATGGCGGAATGGTTGTAATCAACTATTCTTTGCATTCCATCGAGAACAATCACTCCGTCAGGTAATTTTTCAAATAGTAAGCTCCGTGCCAGAGGAGCTACATCCAGTAGCTTATAGTGAGTCATTCCTACATAGATCAACAGACCACTAAATGCAAGGGAATAAGGAATCGGATCAAGACCAAGTGGGAATATCCTGGCAATGTAAAGTAATAATACTAAAAAAGGCACCATTATACCAATCATTACTATGGTGACCTGCTTTCGAAAAGCTGGTATTACTTCCAGCCACATTTTCAGGAGAAGGATTATGCTGAAAATGATACAGGCAATTTGATAGAATTGCTGAACACCGTACCATATTCCTGGCTCGAATACAAGACTGGGGAAAATTGTTTCAGAGCTCAGGAATATCTCTTTGTGATATAAAGTATGCTTCCCGGTAGTAAATACAAGGATCATAGTTATCAATGGAATTGCAAAGGTAGCAACGATTGCAGGTGTGGTTAACAAGTGTTTTTTTCCTGTATATTTTATCGCAAAAATAAGCATAAAAAGAGGTATAAAAGCAATTCCTATGTATTCAAGTTTATAAAATGTTAGAGCAGAATTCAATGTTGTTGAAGATATTTCAAATGCATAAAAAAATGCATAAATAATGATGAAAAATAATAATAACGAGAAGCTGGTAGTTCCATTTGTATTTTTATGTTTTTGAATATGAAATATCAGTACACTCAGGAGACATGCCAGGATGATTAAGGGAATTGCATAGTAATTGAGGTACATATTTACATCTTCTGCTGTATCATATAGCATTTTTGTAATCGTTTTTCAGATTTTCCATCATGAGTTCATTTCCTGGTGATTCAGGTATTGAGCTCATAAAATCTATAAGAGAGTATTATATTACACGCCAATAATATATAAAATAATATTATTATGAAATTTATATATTGTACTCAATGGGCCTTGTACAAAAGTATTATTAAAAAATAACTGATAATGAGCAGGAACTGTCTGAGTCTATTTTATTATAGCATTTTCTTCAAGAACTTCCCTGTATAGGAAATATAGCTCTTTGCCACTTCTTCAGGAGTTCCTTGCGCAATAACTTCTCCGCCACGGTCTCCTCCCTCAGGCCCGAGGTCTATTATCCAGTCTGCGGTTTTTATGACATCGAGGTTGTGTTCGATGACTATAACTGTGTTACCTGTATCCACGAGTCTCTGGAGGACCTCAAGAAGCTTTTTCACATCGTCAAAGTGAAGACCTGTTGTGGGTTCATCTAATATGTGAACTGTTTTACCGGTTGAGCGCTTGCTTAGTTCGGTTGCGAGTTTCACTCTCTGCGCTTCTCCGCCTGAAAGTGTGGTGGATGACTGTCCAAGTTTTATGTATCCCAGGCCCACATCGTTAAGTGTCTGAAGCTTGCGGCTGATAGTAGGAACATTCTCAAAGAACTCAAAAGCTTCCTCAACTGTCATATCAAGAACTTCGGCTATATTCTTGTCCTTGTAGGTTACTTCAAGGGTTTCCCTGTTGTAACGCTTGCCATGACACACTTCACATGGGACGTATACGTCAGGCAAAAAGTGCATTTCAATGGTGATTATCCCGTCACCTGAACATGCTTCACACCTGCCGCCGCGGACATTAAAACTGAAACGTCCGGGTTTGTAACCTCTTGCACGTGCCATTTTTGTCTGGGCGAAGAGTTCCCTGATAGGGGTAAAAAGGTTAGTGTAAGTTGCGGGGTTTGATCTGGGTGTGCGTCCGATGGGTGACTGGTCTATGGTTATTACCTTATCTACATTCTCAAGTCCATCTATGGAACTGTATTTGCCCGGTATGTCCCTTGCTTTGTTAAGCTGTTTTGCAAGCACCTTGTTAAGCGTTTCATTGATTAGCGTACTCTTTCCGGAACCGGATACTCCGGTGATACAGAGAAGAATACCAAGGGGGAATTCCACATCAATTGACTTGAGGTTGTTCTGGATGGCACCCCGGAGGACCAGAGTACCCGTAGCTTCCCTTCTTTTATCGGGAACCTCTATCTTCAGTTTTCCGCTCAGATATTTTCCGGTTGTGGAATTCTTGTTCTTCATTATCTCTTTAGGAGCACCTTCGGCAACTATTTCTCCTCCATGTATGCCTGCTCCTGGTCCCATATCAACAACATAGTCGGCGCTGGTTATGGTTTCCTCATCGTGCTCGACCACGATCACGGTATTTCCTATATCTCTCAGGTGTTTTAATGTTGTAATGAGTCTGAGATTATCCCTCTGGTGCAGACCAATACTTGGCTCGTCAAGTATGTAGAGCACGCCCATGAGACTGGAACCTATCTGTGTTGCAAGCCTGATACGCTGTGCTTCTCCTCCTGAAAGCGTGGCTGCGGACCTGCTCAGTGTCAAGTAGTCCAGACCTACATCAACAAGGAACCCAAGCCGTGCCTTAATCTCTTTGAGTATAAGACGAGCGATTGTATATTCCCTGTCATTGAGTTTTGGTTCAAGTTCCTTGAAGAATTCCAGTGCTTCATCAACGGACATTTCCGTTACGTTGATTATATTTTTTCCATCGATGGTTACGGCGATAGTAACTGGTTTGAGTCTCTTGCCATGGCAGGTCAGGCATGGTTTTGTGCTGATGTACCTGCTCATCCTTTCCTTGCTGCTCTCTGATTCTGTGCCTTCGTATACCTTGGAAAGGTTTGCTATTACTCCTTTAAAGCGGCCTTTATGTTTCCACATACCGCCATTCTTTCCTACATGGACAAATGGAATAAGTTCTTCACTGCCATTGAATATGATGTTCTGGATACTTGGTTCTAGCTCCTCAAAAGGAGTGTCCATTGAGAATCCTTTATAGTTTGCCAGGGACTGAAGTGACTGCATGTAGTACCCATCAGCTTTTTTGCTGTACCAGGGTTCTACTGCTCCTTCATTAAGCGATAGTGTCCTGTCTGGAACTATCAGGTCAGGATCGAATTCCATTGATGTTCCAAGACCGTGACATTCAGGACATGCACCCTGCGGACTGTTGAATGAGAATGCAGCAGGTTCCATTTCTTCAAAACCGATTCCACACTTAGTACATGCAAGCTTCTCGCTGAATGTCAGTTCCTCACCATCGATGACCTGAACTGTAAGTGTACCTCCGCTTTTCTCAAGTGCGGTTTCCACGGAATCTGATAGTCTTTCCTCGATTCCTTTCTTGATTACAAGCCTGTCAACCACGATGTCAATATTATGTTTAAAATAACGTCCGAGCTCTATATTTTCAACATCATCCAGCGTGTGCACTTCACCGTCTATGCGTACACGTGTGAAACCCTCAGCAAGCAGGTCGGTGAGGAGTTTCTTGTACTCTCCCTTCCTCTCTCTTACAAGTGGAGCCAGCACATGTATTTTGGTGCCTTCCCGCAGGTTCATTATGCTGTCAACTATCTGGTCAACGCTCTGTGTCTCTATTATTCGTCCACAGTCAGGGCAGTGTCTTATACCGATACGGGCAAAGAGCAATCTCAGGTAATCATAAATTTCAGTAACAGTACCTACTGTGGAGCGAGGGTTCTTGCTTGTGGTCTTCTGCTCAATGGATATGGCAGGGGACAGCCCTTCGATATACTCCACATCCGGTTTTTCCATAAGCCCCAAGAACTGCCTGGCATACGCTGAGAGTGATTCCACATATCTGCGCTGTCCTTCGGCGTAAATTGTATCAAAAGCAAGTGATGATTTGCCTGACCCACTAAGTCCGGTGATGACGATTAGCTTATCACGCGGCAGGGTGAGGTCAACATTCTTAAGGTTGTGCTCCTTAGCACCTTTAATCCTGATGCTGCTCAAAGACATTGTTTATCTCATGAGGTTGATTAATAGGTATAGTTTACGGTGGACTGCAGAATTTAAAAAAGAGTTTGTTGTCTTGCGTTCTCTCTGCTTGCCGAATCCTTTTTTTGGATGCTGCGGATCAAGGTTATGATCTTTACTTTTCTCTCGAACTCTGTCATCGAGTTGTTAATTGGCGATTTACCTATATGCGGGTGATGTAAGCGGGGTGAAAGTATTATGTTTGTAGTATCTTCACTTTATTTCATTTAATAAGATCCAATGTTTTTGTTGATTTATCTCGATGATAATCACATTGAATAGTCCTGGGTGGTTAATATAATGTACTATTTATTAACACATATTTATTTATTAATATTTATAATATATATATATGTATAAGCACAAACTATATATTATAAAAAATATTCAATACGCGTAATGGAATCAAAATTCAGGTACTATTTTGGATCAATGATATTCCTCTCTGGCCTTATTTTATCCATCAGTGCAATCGGATTTGCTATAATGGTTCATCTCAGAAGAACATCTGATCCTTCAGAAATAATAACCACTTATGGTCTTCTGGGCATTGGACTTTCCTTTGTACTATTGGGCATAAATCTGATGATAAGTCAGCGCAGACCCTACGGTCTTTATAGTAATTGGGTTATGATATTCGGATTCCTGTCTTCAATTTGCGGAGTACTTTATTTTGCAACCATCTATTCGAATAGCTGGGTATATCCAAATGTTAGCTATGTATCTTTTTCATATGCTGCAGGTATTTGTCTCCTTTCAGGAAATGCCTTTGGGAATGCAGTTCTAAAGCTTATTGAAGAGCGTTCCAAGCTATTGCTTGAAACAGATACGGTCAACCAGTATTCTATTGAGGATATTGAAAAAGAAGTCGAGAAGACATTAAATGAATCTTTATCCGGCAATAGTAGTTTTTCGACATTTAATCTGGGTATAAAAGAAGACTCATGTGATTTTGTTCTGGGAAAAGCTCTGAAGGAATCAGCACAGAGCAAAATCGAATTAAGGGATAGTATCAGGGAAGTCGAATTTCTGCAAAATACCATCAGTGGAAAGGTCAAAGTGAGTGATTGCGGCATTGATCTGACAAGCAAAATGTTAAGTGCAACAATGAAACAGAGTGCAGCAGAGCAAAATAGAACTTTTTCGGATAAACTTAAAGTTAAATTTAATTCAATCAGGAGATAAAACATGGCAAAAGGACTTGATGTTGGAACAATGAACATAATAAGTGCAGAGAAAGGAAAAGGAGATTCTATCTCATTTGCACAGCAAAGAAATGCATTTTTGGAAATGGAAGCAGGGGACCTGGCGCAAAACATGCTGGACAGTGCCAAGATACTATACACCCAGAAGGATAACATGATCAATGTACTTGGGGAAGATGCTTTCAAGTTTTCAAATGTATTCAACAAGCCAATTAGAAGGCCAATGAAACAGGGTATTATCAGTCCTGACGAGAAAGAATCCATTCCGATGATCAAACTGATCATTGAGAGAGTATTAGGTAAGCCTGAAAAAGAAGGAGAGATAGTATACATTTCTGTTCCTGCAAGTCCTGTTGACAGCAAGGTCAACGTACTGTATCACAGCAAAACCGTTGAAGCTCTGGCAAAAAGATTCGGTTATCAGACCCATTTGATCGATGAAGGTTTGGCAGTTGTATTTTCCGAGCTTGGTGACTTCAATTTTACAGGTATCGGTATTAGTGTAGGAGCAGGCATGACAAACATAACAGTTGCCTATCTTGCAACTCCTGTAGTCTCATTCAGCATTGCAAGAGGCGGAGACTGGATCGATGAACAGGTATCCAGTGCCACCGGAGTAGCAAATGAAAGGATAACTGCAATAAAAGAAAGTGACTTTTCATTAAGCTCAGATTATGAGATTGGAAGTGTCCAGGGTGCACTTGCCCTCTACTACGATGCTCTAATAACGTATATTATTGCAAACCTGAAACGAAAACTCTCCGAAGTAGCTCCTCCGGATGCAGAATTCCCAGTTGCTATCGCAGGTGGCAGCAGCCGGGCAAGAGGATTCATGGAAATGTTTGAAATGAGGATCAATGAAGCAAATCTTCCTATCAATATCTCCAAAGTAAAGAAGAACAAATATGTTTTATCAGACTCTAAAGACCCTATATATTCCATTGCAAGAGGATGTCTGATTGCAGCTCTGACAAGAGAAGATGCTGAAGTAGTTGAAGCCGTAGATGCTAAAGCTGAAAAGGTAGCTTCAGCTTAACCCTTTTTCTTTTTCAGTTAGTGCCAAAATCCTTCGGGGTTTTGGTTTATTCCCTTTTGATTTTTTAGCAAAATCCCTTCATAATAGAGTTACTTGCCTGAAATGTCAGGTGAATTGACTACTTAAGGTCATTTTTTTGTATCTCTTCCAATTAACTACAGTTTCCTGACGCTTATCTATATAAATCTATAGTGGATAAACTAAATTATCAAAAAACAGAGGTATCCATATGAAGACACTTGTTACATATATGACCCAGACCGGAAACACACAGAAGATCGCAGAAGCCATTTACGGAGAACTTGAAGGGGAAAAGGAGATCAAACCAATAGGTGAGGTCACGGACCTTGAAGGATATGACCTTGCATTCATAGGTTTCCCCGTTCTACAGTTCGATGTCCCGCCAAAGGTAAAGTCCTTTTTATCAGAGAAAACATCCGGCAAGAATGTAGCCATATTCATGACCCATGCAGTTCCTGAAGGATTCGAAGCTATCCACTCCTGGACCGGTTCCGCTTCACAGGCTGCAGAAGGTGCAAACATACTTGGCACATTTGACTGTCAGGGTGAGCTTGCACAGCCTGTTATCGACATGCTGTTAAAGGCAGACGACCCGCAGATGAAAGCATTCGGTGAGATGGGCCCATCCACAAAAGGACAGCCTGATGCATCACGCGTACAGAAAGCTAAGGAATTTGCAAAGGAAATACAGGCAAAATTATAATAACCTGTCTTTCTTATCTTTATCTGGAAAAAACGTCAGACGAGTCTAAACAACTGAGAAACAAACGGAGGGGATAATTTATGGCAGACCAGAAAAAAGCTCCTGTATTCTGTGAGAACTACTGTCTTGTATGTAAAGGTGCACGTGCCGGCAATGGCTTTTTCAAAGCTATCCAGAACATTGAACTCAAGATTTTTGGCGCGAAAGGTTGTCCATGGGGCAAGGCAAGAACAGAATACTATGGTGTAACGCCTGACCAACCAATTAAGAAGTAAATTTTAAGAATAAAGGCTCAAAGCCTTTTATTCTTCTTTTCTATTAAATGTTCTGTATTAGACTGCGTAATTCTTCTACAGTCATTGGGGGGTTTGTTCTGTGAACCATATTGTGGCAATTTGAGCATAAAAGAGCAATATCATCATGCGTTGTTTTGGATGAACCTTCCCTATTTCCTATTGGTTCTATATGATGGGCAATGATGTAATTCTTTCCAATCTCGCCGTACACATCTTCATAACTGATTCCGCATACTTCACATCGATAATCTGAATCTGACTTCTTATTCTTAATAAGTGTCGAATTTCGTTTCCTAAAAGTAACTTCTCTTCTATCCTCTTCTCCCTCATCAGCTTCAACAATATTATAACTTATGTTATTCCAAACACTTCTTGTTTTTTGCTTCTTTTCAAGATGGTGGTCTAATTCTTTATGTTGTTTTGTCCCAATATTGTGGAGAGCTTGAGGACTTTTGTTTGACGGAAAAATCTCATAGTCTAAATCATGGTCAAGGGTATAATTTGGATTGATTTTTAAAGCTTTATCGATGCATTCTTTTGCTTCTTCAATTTCCCCTTTTTTATCCAAAGATAAACCTTTTTTGTACAATGCTTCAGCATTTTTCGGATCAACTTTTGTTGCTTTATTGTATTGTATGCGTGCTTGTCCATAGTTTCCATTTCTATACTTTGAATCGCCTTTTTTAATCCAAATATCTGCATCATCAGGCTTTATTTTTGATGCATAATTAAAGTAATTAAATGCTTTTTCTAAATTATTATTTTCAAAGTATTCAGTGCCTATATCATAAAATGCTGAATAAGTTTCTGAACAAATTATAGGTGAATCAGCTGGGCTACCAAACTGAGGCGTTCTTATTTTTTCAATTAAATGGTTAATGTTTTCTGAACTTGTATCGACTCTCTTAATATTTTTCAATAAATCATCATACCTTCTTAAATTGATGAGATAGCAAATTTTGTTCATTAACAATTCAGTATCTTCTGGTTTTATAGCTAACGCAAGATCAACAGTTTCCAATGCTTCATCATATTTGCTTAAATTGTTGAGATAACAAGCTTTATCACTTAACAATACAGTATCTTCTGGTTTTATAGCTAATGCAAGATCAACAGTTTCCAATGCTTCATTATATCTCCGCATATGGTTTAAATAAGATGCTTTACTCTTCAATATGTAATCATCATTTGGCTTTATTGCTACTGCTTTATTAAAATATTCTATACCTTCGTCAACTTGCGATTGGCAACCAAAAGTCAACCAAGCTTTATCTATTAATAAGTCTGTATCGTTTGGTTTGAGTTCTAATGCTATATCAACTAATTCTAATTGAACATTGTCGAAACTTTCTATTATTTGGCTGCACGACAATTTTATAATATCTGGTGATATATTCAATGCTCTATCAAAAGTTTCCACAGATTCATCATATTTGCCATAAGTGTCATATATTTTAGCTTTGATAAACAAAAGTTCAAATTCTTCTATAGTAATTTTCTCTTTGTTGCATTTATTTGAGATTGATTTTTCCAAATCAATATTATTAGACATTATATCATAAGGAGTGGGGCATATATCGCAAATACGATTTATTTTTTTGATCCATATATCAATATTATCCGGCTTAATGGCTAATGCTTTCTCATAGCATTCGATTTGCTCATTCAAAGTCAGAGCTTCTTCCGCTAATGTTAACCACTCTTCAATATTATTTTGAGAATCCATAATTTAAAATATACCTACATATTATATATTAATACCTTTCTGAAATAAAAAAAAATTGACACTGCCCTCAAGCAATGTCAAACAAATCTAAATCTTCAGTTCGTCTTGATATACTCGATCATCTTCGGTGTCAGCAGAGGTATGAGCTGCGGAAGCATGTTCGGCAAAAGATTGCCCATTGCAGCCGGCATGAGGTCTGGCATCTGCTCGAGCATATAATCCGGCATTGGGACTCTCTTTTCAACAGCCTTGAGCATCTTTGGCATGACCTTTGGCATAATTGAAGGCATGAGCATAGGCATCATTATCGGCATCATGGGTTTCATGAGTACATCCATGCCCGGTACGTACTTCACCGTCTTCATCATGGCCTGCATGTATGAAGGCATGGCTCCGATCATGTCAGGCAGGAGTTCCACCATCATCTCGGTCATGTTCTCCGGCTCCATCAGCTCTATCATCTTTTCGAAGGTCGCCCATGCAACAAGAGCATCAGTTGTAGTTTCCGGTATGTCATATCCAAGACTGCGTGCTGCAAGTGCTGCAAGGTCCTCTACCTTCATATCTACATTATTATCCCTTGCAGCGACCCTGAACTGAACAAGACAGCACGGACAGAGTGCAGCCATGATGTCAGCATCCTGGTCAACAGCTTCCTGCAAACGGGTATTACCTATCTTGCTTGCTACTTTCGGCTCATCGATAAGGGTTACAACTGAACCACAACAGAGTGCTTTCTCACGGTTGTGTTCCATCTCCTTGAACGTTACTCCCGGGATTGCTTTGAGCAATTCTCGTGGTGGCTCGTAGACGCCTGCACCGGCTCTTCCCAGGTGACATGAATCATGCCATGCAATGGTCTTGTTAATTGGTACCTTGAACTTTGGCTTCAATACATCCAGTTTATCCAGCAGGACTTCTGAATAGTGTTTTGCCTCAATGTCAAAGTCCATTCCAAGTTTCTCAGCCCACTGTGGATAGATAGTTCTCCACATAAGCAGACATGCAGGACATGATGTAACAACCGTCTTTGCGCCAAGTTTCTGCATGTTGGCGATGTTCATTTTCAGGATTCTCTCGAATACATCCCACTTTCCGGCAACGAGCATTGGAATTCCACAACATGCTTCCTTGTCACCAAGGTATGCGAAATCTATTCCAGCTTCATCAAGCAGCCGGACCGTACCCTCTGCAACATCCTTTTCCACAAAAGATGCGGTACATCCTGCAAAGTATGCGATCTCGGCCTTGTCCTTGATCTTTGCCCTGATATCATCAGGCAGCCACTTGTCCCTGTCAACCCTGTAATTTGCCCAGATGTTCCTCTCCTTGTCCAGACTCTGAGCCATGATTTCAAACGGGGGGATTGTCATCATGCCTCTCTTCTGGACAAAGTTCTCTCTGAGTGTCATCCATGAACGTTCGATAGGCAGGTCAAGCTGACAGTTATGATCACACATCTCACAGGTGGTACAGGCAAGGAAAGTATCTACCTGTTCCTGGTCAAGCGGCATTTTTCCGGCAAGGTATTCCTTGATGAAGAACCACTTACCACGTGGGGACTGTGATTCCCAGCCTCTGCCATAGTACTGGTCACACTCATTCACACAGTATCCACACTGGGCACAGGTGTACGCATGAGATATAATGTCGCCCGGTATTTTTTTCTCCTCTTTGAATTCCTGATCGCCAACCCCTGACATATTTCCGACCATGCGGGCCATTGGCTCGAATGCTCTTGCAAAGGAAAGTCCTGTCTTCAACATAGTTTTGCCAGTCAGTGTTTCAGGGTTCATTATGTCATCAGGATCGGTCTGCTTCTTAAGCTCCTGAATAAGAGGCAGGCGCTTTTTGTAGACCTTATCTGCCTGTTGCGCAAAATAGAGACCAGATGCATATATCCTTCCGCCATTCTCCTCAGCTATCTTTACAATACTAAGGGCAAGCGGGAATGCAAGATTGTACTTGAAGGATCTTTCCGAGTGAGGCATGAAACAAAGCATAATAGCTTCATCACCCTTTGTGACCATTCCCTCTACCAGTACAGGAAGCCCAATCTTTTTACCGATCTCTGTGAACATGGTGTCTATCTTATCGACAGGCACTACCACTTCAGCAGGAATAAAGGAAGGGCCAAGTCTCTTCACTTTCATGGACCTGAACCATTCCTGGGTCTCATGGTCAGCAATTTCCTGTGGCAGGATCACTCCGCCAGCTTCTCTGATTATGTCTTCAAGGCCGCTGACATCTCTTGACTGCGGATAGGCAAAATTACATATGTAGGAATGCGGAAGTTCCGGCCTGTGTTCCTCAACAGTTTCTCCATAATGTGTTTTATATGGGGATTTGTTCTTCATGTCAGCCCATTGTGGATTTAAGAATGAGATGGCCCAGATGGGTATTTTCTTCTCCCCTACTTTCTTGATCGCTTTCTTCATGCTGGAAGCATCAGGGAATCCTGCAGAGATAGCAGCGTTCTTTTCGTACTTCCTTAATTTCAGGGTAACCTGTGTGATGATACCGGTAGTTCCCATTGTGCCGATGATCTTGTCAAGCTCATTTCCTGAGAAATCCTTAACTTCTCCATTTGGCAGGACGACCCTGGCAGATTCCATAGTGTCCTGTGACCAGCCGTATTCATAACTTCCGTAACCCACACCGTTCTGCGCAAGCCATCCTCCAACTGTTGCGGAAAGTGCGCTTGATGGAACTGCCTGTACAGCCAGTCCTTCCTCGTTAAGTTTTGATTCAAGGTCATACCAGACGGCACCTGCGCCTACAGTCACTTTGAGATTATCTTTGTCAATATCGATTATTTTCCTCATGGGGGTTACATCGGCAATTATACCGCCCTTTGTGGGTATGATGCCGCCGTATCCTGATGAAGCACCTGCTCTTGGCACGATTGGTATCTTGTATTTGCGTGCAAAATTAACAAGCTCAACAGCTTTTGCTTCATCCTTTACTTTTACAATCGCAGCAGGCTTTGTTTTGCCAACCATTTTTTTTACAAGTGATGGCAATGCTCCCACATCATGTGTGTAAAAGTGTCTTTCCTTATCTTTGAAATTAACTCCTCTTCCGAAAATGTCAGAGAGTTCTTTCTTTTGTTTCTCAGTTAGTTCAAACATTGAATTTGTCATGGTAACCCCAATATGTATTGGATACTGTTAGTTTAAATAATTTTTAATGATGTATCCTATATATAGTGTATTGAATACTTCGGAATAAGCCTTAATTTAATCAGTTCCATAAGAAATAATGAATTAATTGTTGTTTATCATAAAGGTGGGATAAAGTATGGACTTGCCAGATCATAAAACAAAGATCGTATGTACTATCGGCCCGGCCTCTTCTTCAGAGGATGTGCTACGTGAACTCATTCTGCAGGGCATGAATGTTGCCCGTCTGAATTTCTCTCACGGTGATCTTGATGACCACCGTACTATCATCAAGAGAATAAGGACCATAGCCGGGGAACTCAACAGGGTGGTAGCTATAATGGCAGATCTCCCCGGGCCAAAGATACGGGTAGGAATAATCCAGGATGAACCAATGATACTGGAAAAAGGAGCGCATGTAACTTTGACTTCACGTGACGTTCTCGGAAAGGATTTATTGATCCCTGTTCAGTACAAACAGATCACAGATAGTGTGGTTCCAGGTAGTCCTATTTACCTGAATGATGGCTTCATCCAGCTTGATTGTGTAAGTGTCGAAGGTGAAGATATTCATTGTGAGGTTGTTGTTGGCGGCCCCCTGTTCTCTAAAAAAGGCATCAATTTGCCAGGTTCCCAGATGTTTATCAATCCCATAACCGGAAGGGACCTTGAGATCGTTGACTTCGGACTTGAGGAAGGTTTGAGCATATTCTGCCTGTCATTCATAGAATCAAAAGAGGATATCATACAGGTTCGAAACTATGCGGAAAGCCAGGGCAAAGAAATATTCATAGTTTCAAAGATCGAGAGGGAAGAGGCTGTAAAGAACATAGATGCAATTATCAAAGAGAGCGATGCCATTATGATCGCCCGTGGTGATCTTGGCGTAGAGATCCCGATACAGGATGTTCCTATTGTCCAAAAGAACATTATACATAAGGCAAACCTGATGAGCACGCCGATAATAACCGCAACGCAGATGCTTGAATCAATGACCGGCAATATCCGGCCTACAAGGGCTGAAGCCACAGATGTGGCCAATGCTATTATAGACGGGACAGATGCAGTCATGCTTTCAGCGGAAACTGCAGTAGGAACATATCCGGTTGAAACTGTTAAAATGATGTCTAAAATAGCAAGGTCAACTGAAAAATGGAGGGACCACACTACAATAGGCCTTGAAATGATGAAAAAAGCCATCCATAAAATGCATCCGGGTGTTGAGGATATGATCTCGATACAGGTAAATGATGCACTTCGCAGCCTTCCTATACGTTATGTTATTACGCCTACTGTTTCAGGAAAGACTCCCAGGCATATTTCGAGATTCAGGCCGGATATCTGGATACTTGCCTTTAGCCGCTATCCTCTTACGTGTGAGCAACTTGCAATGCAATATGCAGTTTATCCAGTACTTACCCGCCAGAAGGTGTTCGATTGGGAGGAAACTGCAATGGACGCTTTGAAGAAATCAGACAATATTGGGGAAGGGGATATGGTCATTCTCACCCAGGGTCAGATTTCAGGTCACGGAAAGCCTGGTGGTACTAATCTCCTGAAGTTCATTGTAGTGAAATAATTTCACTCACTTTCTTTTTTTATTACAATGCGTCAAAAACACTAAATATCTTAAGTATTATAGACACATTTGCACTTTAGGGGAGGGGTGTAAATTAGTAAGGGAAAAGCTGGTTGGATTCTGAGGGTAATATTATTTATTTTTGTTCTCAATTCTATTTTTCTTCCGACGGTGAATTGCGAATCCAATGTTTACAAAATTGGTGTTCTTTCTGTTAACGGAGAAAAGGATAATACTATGGAGCAATGGACTCCAACTGCAGAGTATCTGTCAACTAGCATTCCCAATACAACCTTTGAAGTAATTCCTCTTGATTATGATGAATTCTTTTTTGTTATAGACAATGAAGGAATTGATTTTTTCTATTCAAATCCAATGGTTTACGTAGAAATGGCGCGCATCTACGGAGCTGGCAGGATTGCAACTTTCCAGCCGATGTGGGAAAATTCTTCATACGATGGTTTTGGCGGTGTAATTCTCACAAGAGCTGACAGGGACGATATCAATTCTTTGCAGGATCTGAAAGATAAATCTTTTATGGCAGTCAGCGAAGAATCATTTGGTGGATTTCTTGCCGGCGCGGGGGAATTACACCATAATGGTATAAATTACAATACTGATTTTAACGAACTAACATTTGGGAAGACCCATGATAAAGTAGTTCTTTCCATTATCAATGGGGATGTCGATGCTGGAACGGTCCGGACAGGCACCCTGGAAAAAATGGCTCTTGAAGGTAAGATAAATTTAAAGGATATCAAAGTCCTTAATCAGAAGGAATACGAGAACTTTCCACTACTGGTGAGCACAGATATTTACCCTGAATGGATGTTCGGGAAGACCGCTTTAACATCAGATGATATTTCAAATAAAGTATCTATAGCCCTTTTAAGTATGCCTTCAAACAGCAATGCTGCCATTACTCTTGATTCAAGTGGTTGGTCAGTTCCGGCAAGCTATAGTCCTGTGGATAATCTTATGAAAGAACTCAGGGTTAGCTTATATGTAGATTACGGAAAAGTATCTCCTACGCAGGCAATTATCCAGTACTGGTATGTTTTAGCTCTCATATTTATGCTTTTTATTATTTTTGAAGTGCATTCCCGTTGGATGCTGGAGAAAGCAAAAAAATCAAAACTTGAGGATTCAAACGAACTAAAGGACCTTTTCGCAGATATTATGAGACATGACCTGTTAAATCCTGCAGGTATTGTCAAAGGTTTTAGTGATGTGCTGTACATGAAAGAAATGGATGTTGAGAAAAAAGAAACACTCAAAATAATAAGCGAACAGACCGATCATCTGATATCAATGATAAGTTCTGCCGCAAAACTCTCAAAACTTGAATCATACGAAGAGATGAAATTTGAAACAAATGATGTTGGTATTATATTATGGGATGTTGTCGGTAGTTTTTCTCCAGAATTTAGAAAAAAGGACATTAAACTTGACTTCGAGCTCAAAGGAGAATATCCTTCCAGAATAAACGATATAATTGAGGATGTTTTTTCCAATTTGATATCCAATGCTCTCAAATATAGTCCTTCAGGTAGTACTATTAGGGTGGAAATTGCTGAAATTGGCAAAAGCTGGAAAATAATGGTGGCAGATGAAGGGGATGGAATTCCGGATGAAGCCAAGCCATACATTTTTGAGAGATTCAAAAGAGCTGACAAAAAAGGTATAAAAGGATCCGGTCTTGGTCTTGCAATTGTCAAAAGAATAGTTGACATCCACAATGGCACTGTTGGTGTTGAAGACAATCCGCAGGGTAAAGGCTCCGTTTTCTGGGTAATGCTGGATAAAGCATGAAGTCAGTCGATCCTACGCATAATAATGGACCCGTCACGCATGTGAACTTCCGCATATTTCTGTTTTTCTTCTTCTGGCTCATACTTGTTGTAGAGCATTGATTCAACTCTTCCGGCATCCATCATCTCTCTAATGAGTGAACTGTCCTCTCCTTTCATTCTGGACTTTGCAGCAGGAGGGCTTGTTTTGGCCTTATTCTTTGAGTATATGGAACCACCTTCCATTCCCGCACCAATGAAACCCTTAGCACTCAGGAAAATGAGTTTTCCGTCTTTCATATATGCTCCGGCAAATTCCCCCACATCTCCATGGACCACCACAGTTCCTCCGTTAAGGTGTGAACCAGTGTTCATGCCTGCATTTCCGTTCACGATAACAGTAGCTTTCTTTGCAAGTATTCCCGTTCCATTGTATGCATCTCCTTCTATGATGACCTTCGCATCACATGGACACCTGGCAGCAACAGTACCTCTGGATATACCGTCCTTAAGGATCAGTGTTCTTTGCTTTTCGTTAAAGTCGTTATCTATGAGCTTATCCTCGCCGAGACCATTACAGAGGACATCTGTGATCGAGCGGAATTTTCGATAATCCTGCACATCAGATTCGAGTTCCACTATATTCCCAATCGGATATCCGATATTGCCTTTGATATACAGAGTTCCGGCAACCATGCCCATGCCGGCTTCAGGGCCGACATCTCCCTGGATGAATATCCTGCCTGTTTTTTCAGCTTCTCCGTTCCCTCCGAAGTGCTTCAGGTCTGCTCCCATACTGTAAGCAAAATTCTTTGCCACATTGCCTTTGATACGAACCTCGCCCCCTGTCCTAATTTCATTGACGAGGTCCCTGTAAGTAAGTTTTGTACCATTCTGGTCTGGTATCAGTGAATCGGGATCAAGACTTTTGTTATGCCAATGAAAATTGAAAGTGTAGTCGCAGAGGTAGTCTGCGTCCTTGCTAAGTTCGATCTCAATTGCCATTATCTCATCCGTGGATAAGTTTTGGAAGACATCTTGTGCAAACCCAGAGACTTTCCATGTTATGTCTTACAGGCATCAGGTAATTATTATCCTCGCCACAGCCGCAACTGAAACAGTGAATTGAAATATCTGTCTTTTTTGGCTGTGATTCGGCTTTCCTCAGGTCAAAGGGAATAGCCTCTCTTTTTTCGATGGTGATTGCGCCTTCAGGACAAACTCCTATGCAGAATCCCATTCCGTCGCAGAGTTCTTCTGAAACGACCTTTGCCTTTCCATTAATTATCTGTATAGCTCCTTCAGCACAGGGAGATACGCATTTTCCACATCCGGTACATTTATCTTCATCTATTTTGACTATCATTCTCTGGCTCATATTCTAATCTCCATGTGTTAGTGATGTGTTCCTTCCACAAGTTTTATTCCTGCATTTTCAACTGTTCTCTTTATCTCATCGATGTGCGGACATTTTGGATAGTTCTCCATTTGCATACAGGAACTCAGATGGATAACATCCACTCCGCGTTTCTTAAGTGATTTCAACAGGCGGTATATCCTGCGGCCGGAGCAGCCACCACATGTGAAAAAGGCAACCATCTCTGTATTCTCTTCATAATCACTAAAGTGCATTCTCTTTTTATTGAATGCCATGAAACATCCTACTCCCGGACATGCTTCCGAGACTATGTCGCATCTTATTACTGCAATTCTTGTTGCCGGTTTAGCATCTTCGATAATAACAACTCCGTTTTTAAAGGAACATATAAAAAGAAAGAAAACAAGGGGCTAATTCCCCCTTAAAAATATCTAAATTATAAGCCGATCTCTTCCTTGAACTTGTCAATTCCCATTTCATCAATTACTCTGCTAAGACGGTGTTTTGAACCATTGGTCTTAGTAAAGCTGATGATCTTATCTACGAGCGCAAGGACGTCATCTTCACTTAATTCATCTGCGATGACATCAGCAAGTCTTGGTTTGATAGCTGCATTTCCACCAACCATGACTGTGTATCCTTTTGGTGTACCCATGATACCGATATCTTTGATGGCGGGTTCTGAGCATGAGTTCATACATCCGGAAACAGCCATCTTGAATTTGGATGGGAGCGGCATTCCGTGGTATTTCTCATCAAGTTTTAATCCAAGACTTACAGCATCCTGTTGTCCACGCTTACAGAATGTAGTACCAGGGCATATCTTTATACTTCTTACACAAAGTCCGATGGCAGCACCTGGCTTAATTCCAAGGTCTTCCCAGGCTTTGTCGATATCGTCTTCTTTCAATCCTACAATAGCAACTCTCTGGGAAGAGGTTACTTTTAATGTTGCGGCTCCATATTTCTTTGCAACGTCTGCAATTTTACCGAGTTGTTCTGCTGAAACAATTCCGCCAGGCAGGTGCGGTGCAATTGCATATGTTTCCTGGTCTCTCTGCAGGATTGCTCCCTTTTCAAGTAAATCTTTTGCCATATTGGTCACTCCTTCTTCCAAAATTCTTTTCTGGATAATAAGTATATTACGGATACTCACTTATATATTGGGTGGTTTCTTATAAGATACTATGAAAGATTGTACTATCTACAAAACGGTCGATATTGTCGGCAAAAAATGGTCTTTATGCATTATGCACGAGTTGTACAAGGGGGAAAACAGGCATAAACGGTTCAACGAGCTTAAGAATAAATTGCAGGACGTGACCCCGAAAACCCTTTCTACAAGATTGAAAGAACTGGAAGAGCATGGCCTTGTTGATAAGAAGGTGGATGATTCAGTGTTTCCTATCAAATCAGAATACTCCCTAACTGAAAGTGGCGAGGAGTTCCTGAATATATTGCAGAACATCAAAAAATGGGGTCTTAAATGGCAGTTCGATAATCCGGAATGTTGCGGGACCAACTGCAAGACCTGCGATCTTTGATATTGATCATTACTGTTATGGTGGGTAAATATGGAAAATAAATTGAGACGCTCAAGAAATGACCGGATGCTTGCAGGAGTATGTGCCGGTCTTGGTGAATATCTTGAAGTTGATCCTGTAGTTGTAAGACTTTTGTGGGCTGTAGGTACTTTCTTCAGTTTAGGCACCGGACTTCTTATATATGTGCTTGCATGGATCATAATTCCAGAGGAATAATATCAGAATCACTCTCCGGAATCTGATATTCCATAAATATATTCATTTTTCACTGTATCCAAAAACAATAAATAGACAGCAATTAGTGTATTATCTGTGGGATAATATGCCAGGGTTTAGCCAGTCATATCAATGTTTAAAAGACGATGGCAGACTTATTTGCCGTTTAATCACAATATCGGCAATAATATTGCTATTGTTACTAACTTTATCTTTTTCAGGTTGTGTGGAACCCTCCGGTGAAGATCCTGATGTTGTTCCTGATGTATATGAGACTAACAATTCTGCGACAAATTCTTCCATGCTGGAAGATACTCTATCCGGTAATGGCTCTATAGGTGCATTATCCATATCCAGTTCTGCTTTTGAAAATGGAAGTTTTATTCCGGAAATATATACTTGTGATGGGGACAATATCAATCCTCCACTGGAGGCACTTGGTGTTTCAGGGGATACAGTCTCGCTTTTATTGATCATGGATGACCCTGATGCACCAATTGGAACTTTTACACACTGGGTTGTCTGGAATATCGACCCTGAAACGCAAATTGCTGAAAACAGTATTCCGGGTATAGAGGGAGCAAATGGTGCAAATAAGGTGTCTTACACCGGTCCATGTCCTCCTTCAGGCACTCACAGGTATTTCTTCAAATTCTATGCACTTGACACGGACCTGGGTATTGAAAGTGGTTCTGACAGGAGTCTTGTGGAAGATGCCATGAAAGGTCATGTTATTGCTTACGGGGAACTGATTGGAGTATACAGTCGTTCCTGAATCCATCAAATCCTTGTAATACTTTAAATACGGATGATACCATATGGCTGAAAAAATGAGAAACGATGCTAATTCTATATTGTCAGAGGCAATCTCTGCAGTGGATCCTTCTGCCTGTATTTACAGGGCTATGAACAAGGATGGTAAGAATATTATCATCAATAATCGTTCCTATGACCTTTCACGTTATAATAACATATATGCCGTAGCCTTCGGAAAAGCTGCGATATCCATGTCAAAAGCAATTGAGGATATCCTTGGTGATTCTCTTACAGATGGCATCGCTGTAACTAAACATGGTTTTGGTGGTTCACTTGTAAAGATGAAGGTCTATGAGTCAGGTCACCCGATGCCAGATGAACATAGCGTTGCTGCAGGGAAAATAGTTCATAGTTTTCTTGAGCGCACTGGTGAGAAGGACCTTATATTTTTCCTTATCTCCGGTGGCGGTTCGGCTCTTATCACGCTTCCGCGTAAAGGCGTAGCTATAACTGATATTGTAAAACTCACCGATTATCTCACGCGTGCCGGTGCTACAATTGATGAACTTAACACAATAAGAAAGCACCTATGTTCCATAAAAGGTGGCGGACTTGCCAAAATGGCCTATCCTTCTGAATCTGTGAGTCTCATTCTTTCCGATGTTGTAGGGGATCCGCTGGATGTTATTGCATCCGGACCTACCGTTCCCGACACATCCACTTTTAGTGAGTTCAATGAGATCGTGGAAAGGTACGATCTGAAATTATCTCCTGCTGTGAGCGGCTTGCTTGAAGATGGTCTTGAAGGCGTGATAGAGGAAACTCCTAAATTGGGAGCCACTGTTTTTGAAAAAACCTCTCATTATCTGGTTGGCAATAATGCCCTTGCTTTACAGGAAGCACAAAAAAAGGCATCTGAGCTAGGGTATAATACCATGGTCCTTTCTTCATCCATAGTTGGTGAGGCAAGGGAGGTTGCAAAGGTCTTTGCTTCAATTGCAAGGGAAGAAAGGTTAAGAGGTACTCCTTTGCCACTTCCTGCATGTATTCTTGCTGGCGGTGAGACTACAGTTACTATGAAAGGAAAGGGGCTGGGTGGAAGATGTCAGGAAATGGCTCTTTCTTTTGGTATAGAGGTTTCCGATCTTGAAGGAGTTCTTTTGCTTGCGGCCGGTACGGATGGCAATGATGGCACTACTGATCATGCCGGTGCCTTTGCAGACGGTGATACTGTACAGCGGGGGAAAAATCTGCAGATCGATGCAAGACACGAGCTTTATGACAACAATTCCTATGTTTTCTTCAAGGAAACAGGTGACCTTATAACTACAGGTCCGACAGGCACCAATGTAATGGATATCTATATGGTCCTTGTTGACAGGTTCTAGAGCTCGATATCAACGTCGTAGACCTTTTCGGGATTTTCTTTATGGATCTTCCAGAAAGGTTCTTCTCCAAACTGTTCTACAAGCTTCAATGTCTTTCTTGGTATTGTTTTTGGTCCGAGCACCGCTCCTGGCCTTTCGGGGTCATCTATATAATCGGTTTCCATCATGAACCGCGTACCCTGTTGCAGTGCTTCCTCAATGGCATCTTTGCCTGCCAGCACTCCGGGGAATATGCCCAGGCGTTCACAAATATCAACAAGTGGCGGTGCGTAATGTTTGACCACTTTGTGCAGTTTGATGCCGGTCTTTTTTGCCCGTTCTGTTATGTCGATAAGTTCCGGCTCCCCTACATTTTCTGTGTGTAACTGTACGGCACAGTCAAGGTCAGCGGCCAGCGTGAATGCATATTCCATAACCTCATTTGAAGCATTCCACACTTCAGGGCTTACCGGGTAATGCGGTCTTCCGCTCTTAAGTCCCACAGCAAGTCCTCTTTTCACATAGTCCGCCGCAATGTCCAGTCCACCCTTCATGGTTTCAACAGCTTTTTGAAGTTCCATGTATTCGGTTAGCTTTGAAATCTCTGCCGGATGCACTCCCAGAACCGGGAATGATGTAACGCCTGTTTCATTGATCTGGCGTGAGATGTTAACGGTTTCTTCAAAGACTGCGATCTGGTCTTCAGGCTTCGTGACCTTTATACCAAGGGTCCAGCTTGGTTTCATAACAAGAAAAATATGTGTTCCGCCTGTGTTCTGGAACTCCTTTACAGCTTTGAGACCTTTTGCCCTTGGGTCAATGTGCATGTGCTCGTCCGTTATGGGGAAACTCTGTTTCATGCTGTTCTGTATGTTGTTACTTACCTAAAATTGTAATGCCATATGATTCGGATGACCATTGTTGACCGTGAATAGCTATAAATGACCGTAACATCAATACAGGCCTATGAACTTGAAGCCCTTTTTGACAAGGAAGGAAGTATGGCTCAGTCTGCTTTCGTTGCTTGGTCAGTTGATGATTGTATCCATTACTTCTTTCATGCTGCTGAATACGGATATTTCCATGGAGAGGGCTGCTATCCTGGTAATTGTGATACTTGGATTTGCTTTTGTTATCGCAGTGACCATCCTGAGACTATTGAACCTTGCAAAGGTCATGGGTCTTTATTGTAAGGAATAAACTTTCAATTTTTTTAGTACCCATGTTTGCTTTCTGGGTATGAAATATATATGATGTCGTCGTCAATAAAGCGATTTGAATTTTCATATTATAATTTACGATTCCTGTCAAATTACAATTTGTTAAAAAACGTATTGATTTTGAGCAATATTAATTTACAGAGAAAAGGGTTAACATGGCACAGAAATCGACAATCATTTATACGAAAACCGATGAAGCTCCGGCTTTGGCAACTAGTTCGCTCCTGCCTATTTTACAGGCTTATGTGAAAAACGCCGGGATCACTATGGAAACGAGGGATATCTCCCTGGCGGGAAGGATCATTGCCCAGTTTCCCGAAAGACTGACAGAGGACCAGAAGATTTCCGATGCCCTTTCCGAATTAGGAGAGATGGTCTTAACTCCTGAAGCCAACATTATCAAACTACCCAATATCAGTGCTTCAGTTCCCCAGATCAAAGCCACAGTCGCAGAACTCCAGGCTAAGGGATATGATCTGCCCGATTATCCCGAAAATCCTTCTAATGATGAAGAAAAGGCGATCAAAGCTAAATTCGATATTGTCAAGGGCAGTGCTGTTAACCCGGTACTTAGAGAAGGGAATTCTGACCGCAGAGCTCCCAAAGCTGTAAAAAATTATGCGAAAAAACATCCCCATTCCATGGGAGAATGGAAGTTCGATTCCAAATCCCATGTAGCCAGCATGACCGGCGGAGATTTTTACGGCAGTGAGAAATCTGTTGAAATTGAAGAAGCTACCAATTACAGAATTTTCTTTACAGATGACGCTGATAATAAAACACTATTAAAAGACAAAGCCCCTCTTCAGGCCGGAGAGATAATTGATGCAGCTGTTATGAACAAAAAAGCGCTTCAGGCATTTCTGGCTGAACAGATAGAAGATGCCAAAGCTAACGATGTCTTATTCTCCGTTCATTTGAAAGCGACAATGATGAAAGTTTCTGACCCTATTATCTTCGGTCATGTGGTTAAGGTCTTCTTTAAAGAGATATTTGATAAATATGGTGATCTGCTTTCAGAATTGGGTGTAGATCCCAACAACGGACTGGGTGATCTCTATACAAAGATCCAGAATCTGCCTGAAGACAAACAGGCTGAGATCAAAGCAGATATAGAAGCTGTGTATGCAAAGAGACCGGCATTGGCTATGGTTAACTCCGATAAGGGAATTACCAATCTCCATGTTCCCAGCGATGTTATCGTCGATGCTTCCATGCCTGCAGCAATCCGCTCATCAGGCGGTATGTGGGGACCAGACGGGAAACTGAAAGATATGAAAGCCATAATTCCAGACCGCTCTTATTCGGGAGTTTATCAGGAAACTATTGAGTTCTGTCAAAAACACGGTGCCTTTGATCCATCAAAAATGGGAAGCGTTTCCAATGTGGGGCTTATGGCACAAAAAGCTGAAGAATATGGCTCACATGACAAGACCTTTGAGATGACTGGTACAGGAAAAGTTCAAGTTATCGATGACAACAATAATGTACTCATTGAACAGCCGGTAGAGGAAGGAGATATCTTCCGCATGTGTCAGGTGAAAGACGCACCCGTCCAGGACTGGGTCAAGCTGGCCGTCAAGCGAGCCAAAGCGACAGGCACTCCTGCAGTCTTCTGGCTCGATGAGAACAGAGCTCACGACTTACAGCTCATTAAAAAAGTGAACAAATATTTGGAAGATCATGATACTGATGGTCTGGAACTATTGATCAAATCTCCCGTTGAAGCCACTAGGTTTTCATTGGAGAGAATTAAAGAGGGCAAAGATACGATCTCTGTGACTGGAAATGTTTTGAGGGATTATCTGACAGACCTCTTCCCTATTTTGGAATTGGGAACCAGTGCGAAAATGCTATCGATCGTTCCCCTAATGAATGGCGGTGGACTTTTCGAGACAGGTGCCGGCGGTTCGGCACCCAAACATGCACAACAATTTGAATCGGAAGGTCACTTGCGTTGGGACTCCCTGGGAGAATTCCTGGCCTTAGCTGCTTCTCTGGAGCATCTGGATAACACTTTTGATAATCCTAAAGCTCTGGTTTTAGCAGAAACATTGGATAAAGCGACAGAGCTGGTTCTGGAAAACGGAAGATCACCTTCCCGAAAAGTGAATGAGATCGATACCAGAGGATCTCATTTTTATCTGGCACTGTATTGGGCCCAGGCTCTGGCTGATCAGGAGAAAGATAGCGAATTAAAAGCGATTTTTGAACCTGTAGCTAAAGCTCTGATGGAAAATGAAGAGAAGATTGCCACTGAGTTGTTAGAAGCTCAGGGCAAAGCTATGGATATCAAAGGATACTACGCTCCGGATGAGGAGTTGAAATCCCGGGCCATGAGACCTAGTGCGATTTTGAATGGGATTATCGATTCCATTTAATTTTATTGTGGGAACAAAAGGAAAGCCCCGGTTTCGGCAGGGGCTTTTTAGTATCTAATATCCAGCGCCTGCGGCAATGCAAAGATGAGCGAAATGACCGAAGCTATTGCAAAGTACGTCGAAGCTGAGATGAAGTAATTTCATCTCCTATACTTTTTTAAATTAATTTACTAATTAAAAAAGAGTCTTGGTGGATATTTCCACCAAAAATAATTATTTGCTGTCATTAATGAAAGCAGTCATTTTTTTTAAGTTCAGTCTACAAGATCATGCATACGGGCTTTAGTGTTTCCTAAAGTGTCGTTTGAATCTGAATCTTCGTCACCGTTCTCTTCATCTTCCTTGCGGTGCATGTCCTTGCTGACCATGGGGTTGAACATGAAGTACTTCTTCACGTACGCCATGACCTCTTCATCGGATATGCAGGAAACCCTTTTCTCATCATTGTAGAGCTTCTGGATCTCAGCCTGGATAGCTCGCAGACGCTTGTCGTCCTTTCCTATCTCTATCTCTACATCCATCAGTTCATTCAGTGTTTCCTGTACCTTATACCTCAGTACTTCTATACCAGAGGAGTCACCTATGAGGAATATCCTTTTTCCACCGACGATCTCAGGTGGATATGGTTCGTATGTGAATGGGTTCTTGATGACGCCTGCAGAGTGGATGCCTGATTCATGGGCGAATACATTGTTGCCCACAACTGACTTGTTCCTTGGTACACGAATACCAATCTCTCTTTCCATGAACTTTGCAAATTCTACAAGACATTCAAGGTTATACTTGTCAAATCCTTCTATGCGTCTTGCAAGGAATAGCAGGAGTTTCTCCATCTCTGCATTACCTGCCCTTTCTCCTATTCCCAGGAAGGTCACGTTTGACCAGTTTGCACCGTGCCAGTATCCTGCAATGGAGTTGGCAACAGCAAGACCAAAGTCATCGTGACAGTGGGTCTCGATGTTCTTCACATTGAGCTCATCCTTCAGGTATTGTACAATTGAAGGCATGCCGAATGGCTCATCAACGCCAACAAATGGTATTCCGAATCCGATAGTGTCACATATACGAATGGTACAATCAGGGTCGATGTCCATTATCTTCTTAACAAGTGGGTATGTGAAATCATAATTGTCAGCACGGGTCATATCTTCGATATGTGCTCTGGTGCGCAGACCATGGTCTACTGCATACTGAAGTGCAGTGAGGTATTTTTCTTCGGCTGCCTCACGTGTAGGCAGTCCCATCTTATCAAAGATGTGTGGGTCAGAGACTGACATCAGAATGCCGGTTTCTTCTATGCCGTCAATGTTGAGGACCATATCGATATCAGCAGGGTTTGCACGTGCCCATCCGGTGATCTCGGGGAATTCATATCCTTGATCCATCATGAGTTTGATAGCTTTTCTATCTCTGTCGTTATAGACAAAAGTCTCAAGTTTTTCTATCCCTATCTTGTGCAGGTAATTGTATATCTGGAACTTCTGCTGGCTTTTCATCACAATACCGGGCATCTGTGCTCCGTCCCTGATCGTGCTGTCGCTAATAGATACTTCCTGCCCAAGTGGCAATTTTATTTTTGGAAGGTCTTCATAATCTTTGTATATTTTCATTCAATACCTCCTTTGGTGTAAATCGTGAAGATCCCGGAATTTATGATCAATTGTAGAAATGAGTTAATGTCAATATTCTAATATCACATCAGAAAACGATTATAATCCGGATGATTATCTTTATTGAAAGATGAATTACAGAATGTTATACACGACCTCATACTTAAAATGTCTTTTCTTTGTCAAGTTATCTATATTCTATTAGTCCGTATCATATTTAATTAACCTTAAATCTTTATAATTTAAAGGATTACATGATGAATATGTGGAGCACATTACTCAGCAAGTTTGAAAAATACCCTGCCCAGCAAAAGGTCTTAAAGCTTATTTTTGAACGTGGTTTTCAGGTCAATGATGAGGGCAAGGTTACCTCAGGTGCCATAGAGATAGCACACACACAACTTGCAAGGGAAGCAGGTGTTGACAGGCGTGTTGTGGATTCCACTACCGAAGTAATACTTTCCGATGAACTGCTGAGAAAGGTCTTCCAGAATGTGAGATCAATACCTTTCCTTCGTGATGTTGCGCCTCTGATGGGACAGGGTGTTGTGATTATCACACCAGATGATGCTTCCCACAAAGGAATAATCTCTGAGGTCTCCACGGTTATAGCGCAGCACAATATCAGTATCCGACAGGCAGTATCTGATGATCCTTTCTTTGTCACTGAGGCAAAACTAACCATAATTACAGATACCAAGGTTCCGGGCAGCATTGTGGAAGAACTGCTCAAACTGGATTCCGTAAAAGGCGTAAGTATCTACTAGGGTGAACTCACTCATTCAAAGAACAGCTTTTGCAAATGCGCCAAAGACCTTTAACATATGCACCGATCTTGAAGGGTGCAACATTTTCTTTATGAGTATTGATGGATGGTCCATGTCCCCATAGCGTGTTATGGTGTCAAGTATAGCGGGATTGTTCATAGAACCTATCAGTCCGTCAAGCTCATTGTCATCAAGTCCACCGATAAAGCGGTGTATTCTCATGCCCATTGCAAGCTCTTTTCCAATTTCAGTCCGCCATCTTTTATCATACTCAGAGAGGAAACTCACTGAACTGTCTTCTTCAGCAACAGCTTTTGCGGCTATTTCCCCTGCTATCTTCGCACAGACTGCGCCTGTATATATTCCTCCGCCGGATGTGGGCTTTACCTGCCCGGCTGCATCCCCAACCACAAGTACACCATCAGAGTATGTCTTTTCAAGTGGTCCGAGGGGTATTCCTCCCATCACAAGGTCAAGTTTTCCTCCTCCATATCTCGAGGCAATATGGGGATTATTTGCCAGCAGTTTCTCAAGGGTCTGACTCGCTACGGCCGCATGCTGGTATTTAGGGTCAATTGCCATCCCTATGCGGGAAATGTTCTCATCCACAGGAACTGACCATGCAAAGAAACCAGGTGCCTGTGAACCAACGAACAATTCCACAAAATCGGTATCATCTGAACGATAAGGTACTTCTGCCTGTATTCCTGACAATACCTTACTAACATTTCCAAGGCCCGCCATTTTTGCCACCTTGCTGCGAACACCGTCTGCAGCGATGACAACCTTTGCTTCTACTGTTTCAGATTGTCCATTTCTGACTAATGATACTCTTTGTTTGCCGTCTGCTTTTTCAATACCATTTACTCTTGAGTTCAGCCACAGGTCAACATCTTTTTCAATTGCCATGGCAGCAAGACGGCGGTCGAACATCTTCCTGGAAACAACATAGGCCTTTGTCTTTTTCCCGTCTATGGGCAGACAGTCTCCATTCATCGGATGCACAAAGGCACCTCTTACTGAATTAAATACAAAATCACCCGAGGGCTTGAGATCACATTCACTGACGGCCCGGGTACTTAGCAGTCCGGTGCATCCCACGGGGCTTCCTACAAATGCATGGTCTTCTACCATCAATGTCCGTGCCCCGTGCATGGAAGCATACCTTGCGGCAGTTGAGCCGATAGGCCCGGCTCCGACAACAATTACATCATATTCCGTCATTTTCACATTTATTCCCATTCTGAATGATTGCGAGCAGGTCCCTGAAATTATTGATCACATGGTCTGGTTTTTCTTCTACGAATTGACTGTCAACAGGGGGGTTGCAGTCTCCATATACTGCATACACGGCCATCATCCCGATTTGTTTTGATGGGCTGATGTCCCTTCGGAGACTGTCTCCCACAAAAAGAGTTTCATGAGCCGCAAGTCCCATTGAATCAAGTGCATACATGAAAGGTTCATGGGAAGGCTTCTTCCATCCTGTCATATCGAAAGTGAAAAGGGAATCAAAGCAACCACACAGATCAACTTTCTGAAGCCTTTTTCGGGCATTCATTTTGTCGGCATCTGTGAGTATTCCAATACTAAGTTCCATGCTCTTTAGCTCAAGCATGGTTCTTTTCACATCAGGATAAAGTTCAATGGTGTGGATCTTCTCTCTCTGGTATATCGTACAGCATTCCTGGAAAATCTCTTGAGAGTATAAGTCATATTCTACCAGGTAATCACTGATATTTTCCACGTCCTCAAATCCATACTTATCCCTGCGGAAATAAGATAATAGCTCATGTGGGTCACCTGTTCCAATATGTTTTATAATGGCCGTACAGGCAGCTATTTTGGCTTTCACAAAATCAAAAAGGGTGTTGTCCATATCAAAAATGACGCCTTTTATCTTTTTTTCTTTCATGTCTTCATCCTGTCTTTGAGATTCTGTGGTAATTTGTTTACCCGGAATAATGCCGCATTAATATATGATATATTCGTTTAGCTTGAACCTGATTAAAAGAATGTTTATATATAATAAATTAATATATTTATATAAATGGTTTTATTATTGAATTCTTAAATCGACGAGGGAAATTATGGTTACTGGCATGCAATTGAAGCAGAAAGATGACGCCTATACGGACATGCAGATGTCAGCATCTGATGTGAATTCCTCTCTACAAAAGGAAGAAGAAGGTTTCTATTCCTCATGTGGTCAGGCTTTCATACGCATAAAATAAAAGTAATATTTCACAGTTCATCGGGGTACTGTTCTTCAGGATGAATGTATGTAGTTAATTCTCTATTTTTCTAATTGAACAGCGTTCTGTTTCTGTCAGTCTGTAGGACTTCTCCTTATAATGGGTGAAAAGGGCTTCTCCCCATAGAACAGCTGAAGGCTCGGAACTCGTAATGCTGGAATTGTTGTACTTCCCTTCTTTGTCCAAAAGTGTCAGTGAAAGGAATCTGTCCGTTACAATGATGGTCAAAGGTTTCAAATTTCCTCTGTACACAAAGATTTCCGATAGTTTGTCTTTGAAAAGGTTTCCTAATTCCTTTTCATATTCCTCTTTCAATGATGAAAAAATTGAATTCTCACTCTGGATAAGACTGAGGTTTGGTACTATATCTCCCCTGACCATATTGTATACATCTTCGGTCATTATCAGGTCAAGTTTTGTTCCATGTTCCACGAGTTCTGAAAGGATAATTAGTTGTGCAGGGTGATATATGGAGATAAAGGTCATTATCCTGTCCGAACCATTCATTCTCCTGAGTATCTCTTCCTGTTGTTTGAATATATCGGGGGGTTTCGGTTCAAGAATCTCACAATATCCAAGTTCGCCTATTCTGTAAATAAGTTTTTTTGGAATAGGGCTGAGATCATGTTCCAGCCAGTAGTTCCTATATAGTTCATGCGTTTTCAGTGTCATCAGGAAGCGTCCCATATTCTCCGCAATAACCTCACCCATGGTAGTAAGGGTGCAACTCCCATTTTTGTAGCTTATCAGGTCCCATTCAACAAGTTTCTTAATCTGGGGTATCATGGACTTCCATGGGAAATCAAAAGCTGCCTTTATGTCATCCGAATCTTTTGTACCATCTTTCAGGAATAGTAGCAATTCCTTCCTTTTTTCAGAAAGGAACAATGTATCAAGTAAAGAGGACTGCATTAAACCCCCTATTCTAATTTCTTTTAAATGCATATATACTCATTGGAAAAATGTTTCTTAGGTATGCTACTAAACATCTTGTCTTATTCTAATAACATTGTACTTTTTTCAGGCCATTAGAATATTCATTTATCTATTGTTATGTCTCCATGGGTTTGGCTATATGGAATTGAAGATGATTTATATATGAGGAGGGGGAACCTCGGGAGGAATTTTCTTATGAGATGCATTAGAACAATATCATTAGTTGCAACAGTTTTCATAACCTTATCCGTTCTTTTCACATCTGCGGCATTGGCTGCAGACGGTTATGGTACAGCTGATGTGGATATGTCTGCCACATCCATGGAAACAAGTAGTCAGACAAACGAGATAGTTATAATTAAAATCGCAACACCTGATTTAATAGAGATTTCAGCAGGTGAAACTGTTACCTGGTGGAACCAGCAAAGGCCAAAACTTCCTGTTGTACTCGTGAGTGATGACGGGCTGTGGGATGACCAGACTATCTACTACGGTAGGATTTTCTCTTATACTTTTGAAGAGCCCGGCATTTACACCTACAGTGCAAAAGATAATCCTGCAATAACCGGAACTGTCGTGGTTACTGAAAAGAAGATGCCATCTGTGGTCGCCACTCCCGCAAAGGAGATTAAGACGGTGGTTGAGCCGGAACCCGTAATGACGGAAGAAATGGGACAGGTTAACGTGCAGACTCAGGAACAAACTCAGGTAATGACCACAACTCCTAGTAATGAGTTCCTTATCATCCGCATAGTAACGCCTTCCACATTGGAGGTCTATGAAGGGGATACTGTTACATGGAGAAATCTGCAGAGGCCAAAGCTTCCTGTTGTGCTTGTGAGTGATGACGGACTTTGGGAAGATTATACTATCTACTACGGTAAGATATTCACATATACTTTTGAGGAACTCGGTACTTATTCCTTCAGTGCACAGGATAATCCTGCAATTACGGGCACAGTTATAGTGACTGAAAAGAAGATGCCATCTGTAGCAGCCACTCCTGTCAAGGAGACCACGATGGTGGTTGAGCCGGAACCCGTAATGATGGAAGAAATGGAACAGGTTAGTGTACAAACTCAGGAACAAACCCCGGTAATGACTACAACTCGCAGTAATGAGTTCCTTATCGTCCGCATTGCAACCCCTGAGATTATAGAAATAGATTCCGGAGAGGCTGTAACGTGGAGAAACCTTCAGAGGCCAAAGCTTCCAATTGTTCTTGTAAGTGATGACGGACTATGGGATGACCAGACCATCTACTACGGTAAGATATTCACTTACACCTTTGAAAAGCCTGGAACTTATGCTTTCAGTGTAAAGGATAATCCTGCTATCAAAGGTACTATTGTAGTAACATAAAAGTTCATGGGAAAGCAATTTCCCAATCCTTTTAATTTCTCAGGTCAACTGCAGTTATTGGAATATAAGTTCGAGCTCATTTTCAATTGCATTATTCATAAGGGCACTGTAGCCATGAGTGCTACCCTCGAAATCATAGAATGCTTTTGGTTCCTGTGCTTTGTTAAAACTGCGCTGAGCCAGTTCATATGGGATTATGGTGTCGTTGAGCGAGTGAAGCATGACAAATCTACGGGGTGAAATATCTTCGAGATAAGTATCAGGGTCTATGGACCTGTAGAACAGGTATGCATCAGGATCAGTGTTCTCATCAACAGTAATGGTATCAGTGTCATACCCGCTTGTGCTGATGGCTACAACACCTTTTATTGAAGGGTCGATAGCTGTTGCAATTATGGCGAACCTTCCACCGTTGCTGAGTCCGAGCATGGCAATATTTTCACTATCAACTTCTGTTTGCTCACCAATAACATTTGCAGCTACCATTGCATCATGTACCATCATATATTCAACAGGTTCCTCGCCTTTCATGAACAGCTCAAAATCTCTCTGCGGGTCAATTCCACCGAAATTCCTCTGGTCAATAGTGATGGTGGCATATCCCAATTTGGAGAGCAATTCAGGAACAGCTGTTTGTTGTTCTTTTGATACGCCTGCCCCCGGGAGGATCACAACACCGGGCATACTAGTGCCGACTGCTGGTATTCTTATCAATCCTTCGATATATGAGTCCCTGCTTTTGAATGTTACAGCTTTCACAATATCGGAGTCATTCAAAGTTGTGATATTGTTTATGCTGTACTCTGCATCCTTAATCTGTGGGTAAGAAAGAATTGCATCATCTGAAACTGACCAGTCAGCTTGTTCGTCAGAACTACTAAGTATTCCGATAACTCCTGCTATCATAAGCAAGGCCCCCAGAACAAGTGGAAGCATTTTTATGTTTGTTTTTTGCTTTTCAGATGTCTTTCTTTTTCCTTTTGTAGAATGCTTCTGACTCATAAGATCGCCGAAAACTTTTACGAACCTGCCGGGTTTATTATACTCTTTTGGTATATATACCCAGACGGACTATGGAACAAAAGTATATCTTCATGAAAAGATAGCACAAAATGATTATTCAGGGCCTTTTTTGAATCGGAACATTTTTTCAACATGCTCGTCCCTCGACTTGACCATAGCCCGAATATTCTCTAAAGGCGTCTCGGGAGCCATACCGCAACCGGGAGCAAGTATATCTATATTTGCATCCAGGCATTGCAAGGCCTCTTTTCTGACATCTTCCGCTGTTTTTCTATACAGGGTGTCGGCCGTTGAAATATTTCCGATTATCGCTGTATTGCTTCTGTGTGCACAATCGACCATATATTTCAGATCCTTCACATTTTCTTCGATGCTTATAGCACTAAAACCACATTCAAGTATATCTGGCATAATACTATCCGTTTCGCCGCATATGTGAAGTATACTATGGCCACTTATGCTTTTATTGAACCTGATCAACGCAGGTTTTACAATTCTTCTGAATGCATCAGGACCCATCATCTCCGGGGAGGACAGAGCATCTCCAACCACAACCGCATCTGCACCTGAAAGAAGATAGGCATTGGCACAAGTAATGCAGGCATCGATGCATTTTTCGATAATATTCCTTGCAGTTTCAGGTTCCTTTATAGTCAACTTCAAAAATGATTTGATGCTGCAAAGATAAGAAGCAAGGTCAGCAGGCCCTTCAATACCTGCAACTAAAGGTACCTGTAATCCATGATAACTTTTGAGAAGGGATATTGCTTCCATTACAACAGGTATCCTTCCCCGCCCCAGCAAATCAGTTGGGACATCGAAATCTGCAGGATTATTTTCAAAAGGATGAGTAATTATTGACGGGGTTCTTGCCTTTGTGCCGAAATCGATCTGACATCCAAGTGCCTCGCCTATCAACGTCACATCAAATGGAATGCGTATGACCTCAAACTTTGCAACCGTATGTAAGGAAGATGCAAGCTTTGCCATTTTTACCGGATCCCTGTCGGCCTCAGGTCTGCTAGCTCTGGAAATATCCATCAGGTCAAGTATTCCTGATGTTGTAACTGTGCCTACTAGAGGAGTATCAACCTTTTTTCCATCAAGTATATGTTGGAATTTTTTAGAGAGACTCATTTTCGATTCGCTAATATAATACCATCCATTTAAAGTACTTGTATTTCGGGTATCTGTCTATAATATTAAATAACGTTTTTCACTTTGACTAAGGAGTGGGTTATAGGAACTCGATACCGACGCTTCCTGTATCTTTGGCAAGTGTACCCGACATAAAATCTGCTTCGATGCAACAGACATGCATCACTGCGCAGGGCACAAGACATGTGGCAGTACACCTGGCCTCTTTAGCTTTTTCCATTACAAGATTATCTTTTATATCGAACAGATCCATCATATCGACTTCCAGATGAGACATTTTTTTGATCTTCTCACATGGAGTGTCAATATCAACAATTATCTTTTGACCATCCCTTTTTCCCCTGACTACATGGGTGAACCCACATATCCTGGAATTTACCTTTACTTCTGTCATTGATATCCTCCTTATCTACGGTCGAAAGTACTGGAAAAGTCAGCTTTCCATAATCTTTATCTCTTTGTAGTCAATTGCATGCACCGGACACACAGTCACACATCTTTTGCACGCCGTTCCCAGACATTTCAAGGAGTTGTACTCTGCAAAGAGATCATCATCAGCTTTTATGAATATCGCATGCTCAGGACATTCTTTTTCACATCTGTGGCACATTATGCACCCTACTGCCAGTTCTTCAAGAGTGACACCTATGTCCTCTATTACTTCTACCTGGCCGGTACCGGCCTCACTGATATCTTTAGTAACCCTTTTCTCAAACATAGGATAAGCAACCGGAGCAGGCAGCTCAGGTAATTTAGACATCTTCAAAAGTTTCCGGTACATCTCCATAGACATACCTTCTGTCCAGTATCCCAGTTCACAGGCATAGAGCTTCTTGAAGGTTTCACTGGTTGCCATCATAAGATGATCAGCTTTTATATTTCCTGCCAATTCTATCAGCACATCAAGCTTTACCTTCTCAATAACAATGTCTCTTGCAAGAGCCAGGGATGTGTTCCCGAATTGCACTGTTCTCTTTGTAAAATCAGGGCATGAGCCTATTTTCCTTGCTTTGGCAGGATCGACATAGGTTCCGGAAGCACCGCTCATATACATGGTCCCAAGGTCTTCATAGTCGATCCCTGATTCATGTATCAGGGTCAACTGAGCAGCCCTTATGGCACCTATAGCCTTACCAGCCTCTTTTATATCTTCTTCTGATACCTCGATACCGTCACCAAGCTTGATCTTCCCGTACTTTAGTTTAGGTGGACTGATTATAATTCCTGTTTCTATTGCAAGAGACAATATAGAAATAAGACCAGTTCCCGTAATACCAGCCGGTACTATATCAGACCCTTCAAGTATCGTTCCGCTTATCGGATCAATAAGATGACCTTTTACAACATCCATACTCTCATTCAGTACAGATATTCTCCAGAAACCATTTTCCAGATCAACATCCGTGATCGCTCCCGGAGCTGCAAGCATACCGCAACTGATTCCCTGTCCTTCTATAGCAGGTCCGGCTGCAGCACTTCCTGTGATTATCCTGTTGCCAACCTTTATGGCCATCTCGGCATTCGTTCCGTAATCCGTTACAAGGGTTGGTTCTTCCTGTTCAAGAAAATCCGTCGCCATCATCATGGCAAGCGCATCAGCCCCGATCTCATGCTCGATTGCAGGCGGGATAAATATCAAACAATTCACAAGGTTCAGGATTCCATGGAATATATCCGTGGCTTTGAAAATTCGGGCATCACGTTGTACGTTATCTATGCCCAGTCTTTTTCGCATATTTCTCCCCACATAGGCCAGATCACGTATCTCCGAATTCTGGAAAAGAGAGAGCTGTATAGGGTTACCACAGACAGCCATCTTTGATATCTGCGATGGATCTACAGCGAATCCTTCGATCATTTTTCCGACAGCATCTATGATTATACTATGTGCCACATCTTCTCCAATGGATATGGCAAAGTCAAGGTGATCAGTCACGTTCCCACCTGGCAACGGATGTTTCATTGTCATTGAGGTCTTGACAACTTCTTTTGTTTCCAGATCTATCAACTGCGCCCTAAAGCCGCTAGTTCCCACATCTAAGGCAATTCCATACATTTTATTCCCCCTACTTAAAACAAGATTTCATTGATTCCCAGAGAATTCCCATCTCTTCCTGAGGTGTATTCAGTGGTATCTCACATCCAGTGGATAGTATGAACCCCTTATCAGGAGCCGCATCCATACAATTCTTTACTTCGGCAGCGATATCGTCAAGCCTTCCTGAACAGAATGCATAGGGATTGATATTTCCCATCAGGCATACACCTGGATCATTAAAATCTTTGAGATCCCTGAAACAATATCTCTCCCTGCAACCAACGTGTTTATGATTGTGGATCTTCAGGCAATCGATCCCATACTTTTCTCCGAGTGTTTCCACATTCCCAAAAAAGAAATTCAAAGCATCAGGTTCAAGAGCCATTTCCAGTTCATGGAATGCATGGTTTGCACAGTTATGCGATATTACATAACCGCCGCTGTCCTGTATGTGTGAATATAATTTCTTAGAGTACTCAAAACCAAATTCCTTTGCCATTTCAAGACTGAAAAGATCTGAAGTGCTGCCACCATTCTCAATGAATGCACCGTCTGCTCCTGCATCAAGCAACATATCTGCAAAGGTGATGCAACCATCAGTGAGGACATCAAGAAGTGCATGAAAATTATCGGGATCCTTCATCATTTCAATGTACATCCTGCTCCCATCCATTAACTGGGAAGCAAGCATGAGGGGGGTGAGAAGTGCACAGCTAATAAAAACCTCATCTCCAAGCTGTTTTTTGAGCATGGATATGGATTCTTCAATGGTCTTTACTCTTTCAGAGCGTTCAATGACAACTGGATCAATATTCTCATATTCTTTTGCAGACTTTAGAGGAAAACTGGCTATTGAAGGGTAAGCATCTTTTTTGATGTTTATTTTAGCCCCAAAGGCCTCCGCTTCCACTAGCAAACATCCCCAGGGGGACATTACATTGTCATGGTGATACATTTCCCTTGCTAATACCTGTGCTCTTGTAATCCCTTTTGCAGAATAATAAACATCCTCCATGCTTGTATTCATCCGCTCAAGTACTGCATCACCAGCTCCGAACCACAAATAACCCAGTGGGACCCTGTCCACCTCTTTTAATTCAAGAGCGTTGATAAAACGTTCTTTTGAAGTCATTTCATCAGGCATTTAACTCCTCCATCAGGACTTTTTCAATACGATCTTATCAATTCTCAACATATTGCTTACAGCCTCAGTCGCCGCGATAATAGCCATTTGTTTAATGCTGAAAGAATCATATACAGGAGGGTCATTGGCAATGACATTTCGGCTAAGGTCGATCCTGCAGTCTATTCCCTTGTTATAGGAGTTGAGCATTTTCGTTATCGTATCCACTTCATTGAGACCAACGTTTCTTGCAAGTGTTCTGGGAATCTCTTCAAGGGCGTTTGCATATTCGATAACTGCAAGTTGCTCTTTCCCAACAATCGTGGAAGAATAATGCCTGAGCATCTGTGAGAGCACAAATTCGACATCCCCTCCACCTCTGACGGCAATAGGATTCTTCAGTATGAATGCAGCATTGTTGACTGCATCATCTACTGCTTCCTCTATCTTTTCAAGACCATACCTGAAAGGCTCCCATATCATAATCGTGGATATCAGCTGATCACTGACAGAAAGAAAAAGGAAATGTTCATCGTTTCTTTTCTCTACCTTCGCCTCATCGGCAAAACCCAGATTATGAGGAAGTATATCATCCCTGATGGAAAGAATACTTGCACCTGTTGCCTTTGAGACCATCTCCATATCCCTTATCTTCAGTTTTTGGAAAAGTAGAATCCCATGTTTTGCAAGTGATGCCTCAATAGATTCATCCACATCTCCTTCACAAAAGACAAGGTTAGCCCCGGAATCAATTATCTTCTGTGACATGGCTTTCAAATTTCGTTCCTGTCCATGCAAGATCAGCTTTGGATCGGCGAGATCATCTATTCTTAGATTGCGCTGGGAATTTATGATCTTACTCTCAAATTTCACATTGCCATTGATCATAAGAACGCTTGCATTTTCCAGGTGATAAGGCATGTCTGATCTTGCAGGTCTTTCATCCAGGACCATTCCTGAAATAGATTCTATAGATGGAGCACCTACCTTTTTTATAACTTTGACATAATCGTTTAGATCTATGTGACCATCACCATGGGTATCCCTGATCATTGCAAGTGTTTTTAGAACGATATCAGCTATTATCCGGGCCTGATGGGGTTCAACCCCTTTACTCAGGCTGGCATTCTCTATGACAGAATGAAGATCACTGTCAGAACTTATCCGAATACTCTCATAGTTGAGGATATCGTACACTTTGTTCAGAGCAAGCTGGTATCCTTTTATGATGGTTGTCGGATGCAGGCCAATATCCACGAGTTTAGCAGCATTCTCAATAAGAGAAGCAGCGATGATCACTGCGGTCTTTGTACCATCTCCACATACTCTGTCCATGGACATGGCAAGTTCTTTGAGGGACGTGACCACAGGATGCAACACATCGATCTGTTCGATTATGGTCTTTCCATCACTTGTCAGGAAAATGTCATCTGTAGGATTGATTATTATCTTGCTCGAGCCACGTGGCCCAAAAGAGGATACAAGAAGATCCTTAATATCTCTGGAAGCATGTAGCATCTCGTATATCAGACCATCTTCTTCAACATCATCCTTGATCCCGATACGATTGCGCACACTCTGACGCAGAGCATCCATATTATCCAGTGCATTCATACTGTTCATGTTCCCTGCATTCATATTTCCTGCATATTCCAGTGAAGTGCTCATATTACCCTCCTGGGGGAACCAACGGCTACCCCTACAATCTTTGTCTCAAGGGGTACTGTTCCAATACTCCCGATATTATTACATTCAAGATCGAACCTTACATTATCCATACTTAATCCGTAGCCGGACATATACTCTGAAACTGTGCTGTTGACAAGGGAATTGGCCATGTCAAGAGCATCCTGATAATCATCGAACATTTGTCTTCCTTTTTCGGAGAATACCAGATATTGTGAACTTCCCGGACCTGCTGGCCTTATCAGCACTTCTTCCCTGTACACCACATTACCGACAAGTGCACCTACAGCGTTACCCACTTCATGGTACTGCGGAAGTCTTATGTCCGCATCAATGAAATATTTCATATCTTTCAAATATGGGGCTACCGGAGCACCTACCATTACCACAGGGGTTTTTATCGTGAATTTCATTAGTTCTGTGCCTGTCAATATTTTTTCCAGATATGTTTTCTTCACTTTATCTGCACAGTGTGCAATGAGATTGAGTACGATTTCTCTGGCAACATCTTCTTTGAGTTTGGTGCAGAGATCAAAGGGTTCTATGGAAGTATATTCTGAAAGGACCAAGGCCCCCAGCATCGATGCACTGGAATCCCATCTTGTATAGTCACCGGTCACATGTAGGACGTCAGTAGGGGTGAAGCCTACCTGTCTTACATATCTTTTCTGTATGAGCTTTCTCAGGATACCTTCGAACATCAGAGCATGCTTATTTGTCTTAGAGGCAATATCCGATATAGAGGATGGTTCGTCTGTAATTGCATCGAATATTTCCATCTCTTCTATCTCCAGTTCAGAGGAGTGCAGGGAATGGGATTTTGCTCCATTGGACATGAAAAATGTTGTTGGCTGGATGATATCGTTCATTATGCGACTTGAGAACTTTTCAGCATGCTGCAATTTACTTAGTATGGAGGGGAATTCGGCAGCGCAAAGACATAGGGGTATGACCCTGGTAGGTCCGATATGCGCTTTTTCCTTCATCCACACATGACTATCCCCTCCAATGGCAGACGTATTCATTTTGATAGCCTTGACCATTGTATCCCAATCGCCGACCACAGCACCTGAACTGCTGATGGCAGGCATGCCATCGAGGATCATAGAGATATCCGTACTTGTCCCTCCCACATCTACGGTCAGGCAGTCCTTAAGGCCTGTCAGATGTGCAGCTCCCAACAGGCTTGCAGCAGGTCCGGAAAAAATGGATTCTACTGGTTTTTTCAGTGCCTCTTCGATCCTGACCAGCGACCCGTCACACTTCATCATCATTAAGACCGAATTGATGTTCTTATTCTGCATCACAGACCTTACAGACCTTATGAACTGGTCTATTACCGGGATCAGCTGAGCATTAAGAAGTGCTGTCAAAGCCCTTTCGTAGGCTCCAAGTTCCATGGAAAGTTCATGTCCGCAAACAACGGGGAGATCTGTCAGATCCTGGATCATCTCTTTGACCATAAGTTCATGTTCCGGGTTGCGTACTCCAAAATACGATGATACAGCAAACGATGATACCTTATGTTGGTTAGTTGTTACAAATTCCCTCACATTCCCCAGGTTGCCCAGGGGTTCCATTTCATTTCCATCAGCATCATGCCCGCCTTCTATGGAAAGGATATGGTCTGTTGGAATTTTCCGGGATATATTATACCCTATGAGTATGAGACCTGCCGGGTATCCCTTGCCCTCCAGCGTGGTGTTGGTGGCAAGTGTGGTGGATACTGAAGTGAATCTCACATTAGCAAGATATTCGGCTTTAAGGCCATCAATTGAATTAATTATTCCCGTTATCAGATCAGGGTAAGTAGTGAGCGATTTGTTTGAATCTATTATTGATCCATCTTCAAGATCCATTATTACAGCATCTGTATATGTGCCGCCAGTGTCTATGCCAAGTCCAAGATTCATTCTTATCACCTTTTATGTGGAGGGGTTATGTGGAGGTTGGGCGGTTTACCCCCCTTTTGTGGAGATGGGGATTTACCACCCAATGGATATAGACCTCATAAAGTGATCTTTAAATCACGTATGAGAATAAAAAAAGGAAAAGCAGGGGGAAGTGATAGTTCCTGCTTATCCGAATATCTGTTTCTGAAGGTCAGGACCCAGTTCCTTTACAGTGTCCACCATTGCCTTCACGGTCGTAAGAGGTCCTCCAGGTGGTATCTCACAACCAGATGCCATTACATACTTGGATTGCAGTCCGTTCTCCTTGAGTACGGGGAGCACACCTTTAAGCAGATCTTTAGTGTCATCCTTTATTTTCTGAACACCTGCAGGGGTATTATCCATAAACTCTACAGGGTTGACCTCTCCCATCATACAGCACATATCGCCATACTTTGGAATAAGGTCTGCATAGTTCTGTGATCCCTTGCTCCTTAGTTTTGGATAGTATGCGTAGCTGTACAACTGAGTTCCGAATTTCTTGATCTGTGTTTCATAGTGTACTGCATCTGCACAGTTGTGTATTATGTATGGCTGATCGTATTTCTTGAATATTGGCAAATGCTGGTCATATACGAACTTTCCATCGAACTTCCAGTAGTCCTCTTCGTCCATGATTACGTTGTTGGACCATAGGTTATCGATACACAGTGCATTACAGGCACTTTCTTCAAAGAACAGTTCAGATACCTGGCAGATGTAATCTGTACATTTCTGGACAGCTTCAAGCACCACATCAGGATGTGTCTTCATATCCATCAGGACACGATCTGCACCCATGAGCTGGGTAAGGGTAAGCAGAGGACCTTCATGGAATCCGACAAATGGTGTATTGAGTTCCTTGTTAAGTTTCTCAGTAGCCGCCTTGGAAGCCATTATAAGTTCATAGGCGCGAGTACCTTCCTTGACCTCAGGAACTTCAATCTGTTCATATGCCTCAAGGTGTCCTTCAGATGAAGGTGTGTCATCTTCAGGGTACTTTATCTTACATCCAAAGTCAGATGATGTTGCAGAAAGATCTATGAGCCCTACGAACATGTCTGTATCCAGATATTTGGATCCCAGGTAAGCACTCTCAACAAACGCATTGATGTCAGTGGCATACTGCTTGTAATTAACACCGGCAAATTTCCTGAGTACTCCACAGGCAAGAGGATATACCGGTAATCTGTCGACCTTTTTGTCGCCCATTGCTGCCAGTGTCCTGTCCATATGGGTCATTTCTTCCTTTGTCTTGACAGCTACACTCTCAAAGTCTGCAATGATCTGCTTCGCAGTTTCCAGACCGATGTCTGTCTTTCCTTTGACCTTCTTTTTAGACAGGATCTCTCTGTATTTGACCTTACCAAGTGAGATCTTCTCTTCGCTCCATCTCTGTTCAGCAGGAGCAAGTTTGCTTACCGCATCCTTTGCCCATTCCGTAGCCGCCATGGAATCAGAGTGTGTAGAGTCTGCACCGATCTTTTCTGCGAATTCAGGGGAAACAGGTGCTCCTCCTATCATGACTATGAGGGAATCTCTGATACCTTCCTCCTGCAGCATCTCAATTACTCTTTCCATGTTGGTCATGGTAGTGGTCATCAAGGCACTCATGGAAACAAAGTCTGCTTTCTTCTCCTTCGCCACCTCTATGAATTTCTCGACCGGCACATCATGTCCCAAATCGACCATATCAAAGCCGGATGCAGACATCATTGTCTTGACAAGGTTCTTTCCGATATCGTGGACATCTCCTTCGATAGTACCAATCACACCAATAGAACGCTTTCCGGCACCCTCTTCTACTTTCATATGTGGGGTCAGTATGTCCATACCTGCATACATGGCACCGGATGCGATGAGCAGATGTGGCACAAAGGCTTCACCTTTTTCATATTTGTCACTTACAATGATCATTCCTTTTGCAAGTCCGTCCACAATCGCCTCGTAAGGATCGATACCTTCTTCAAGGGCTTTTTGTGAAAGTTCTTCTGCCAGGTCGTCGTCACCTTCGACCACAGCTTCCGCTAATTGGTTCAAGATTGCTGTTTTCATAGATTGCCTCCAAAATTTAAATCGTTTCCACAGTGAACCTTCATTTCTCACTGTTAACAAAGAACAGTATTTCATTTGCGATATATATCATAACCGGAGGTAATATGTTAATGGCATTAATATTATGAACCAGCTATCATTTTAAGCAGGACCATAATCCTATGAATGAAACCCTGGGAATTAACAACGTTAACAATTGAAATGAACAACAATTAGATTAATGGTTTTAATTAAATTAATGGCTTTGATCTGATGAAAGCAAAAATAGAATATATCCATCCAAGTACTTCATGATAAAAAAAGTAAAATATAACCAGAGGAACTATCCCCTACATGAAAAACGGACCTCAGAGACCAGTCACTTCTTGTGCTGCCTGCCTGAAAAACTGATACATATCTTCTCCCCACTTCAATGCATCCATTTCAAAACTCATCATAGCATGATTGTGGAACATCCCATTCTTATAGAACAGTGTCAATGAAAGGAATCTGTCTGTTACTACACTTGAGGCAAAATCAATATCCTCTTTACACACAAAAAGTTCCGTATTTTCCATCCCGAGATAATCCTTCAATTGTTCGGAATACTCCGTTTCAAATCTTTCAAATACAGACTCTGTTATTATGAGTGAGATTCGGACACCTTTCCTGGCAAGTTCAATGTATTTATAAGGATAAGTAGGGCTGAATGAAGAGGAGATTTCCATGATATATTTTGACTGTACAAGATTGTCGGTGAACTTTTTCGGCAATTCATACATACGATTGAGTTCCGGCTCAACAAGTTCACAGGAACCTAGCTCTTCTATACTCTCTAGAAGATGTGCCGGAATACCTTTTACCTTATGATTTTCCCAGTATTGTTTATTGTCTTCAAAGACCATTAAGGTATTTAATAGAGGGACCATTTTCTTTACAATAACTTCACCAAAACTGGAAAGTCGGTACTGATCATTCTCATAAAGTATTATGCCCTGATCAATGAGGATCTTTATCTGCGTCATCATAGCACTGGACGTGACATTAAGTGTGCTTTTGATCTCATCGATGTTCATAGGTCTTTCTATCAGCAGAAGGAGGAGATCTTTTCTTTTGTCTGAGAGAAAAAGAGTACCTAACAAAGCCAGTTTCATGCCATCATCTCACGTTTGATATTCTGCGTGGAATCGCCTTCCGCAACCTCTATTGGAAGCCTTATGTGGAATGTTGTTCCTTTACCCTTTTCACTTTCGATCCATATCTCCCCTTTATGTTCAAGGATTATGTCTTTACAGATGTACAGACCGGATTCAAGTCCCTGGTACATTCGACTCATTGAGTCCTCCATTTGATAGAATTTCTGGAAGATATGCGGAATAAGATCTTTTTGTATACCTGGCCCCGTATCAGATATCCTCAAGTGCAGATGGGCACTTTCTTCACTCAGATCTATGTTTATTCTTCCCCCTTCTGGAGTGAATTTGATCGCATTATCTATAATAATTATCAATGTTTGAGTCAGTTTATCCTTATCAGAGCTTATTGTCGGTAATCCCTCAGGTACATTAACTTCTAAATCAATTCCTTTCTCATCTATTAGTAATATAAGATTCATCAAGGCTTCAGATATTAGTTTGTCCACATGCGTCTGGGAAAAAGTATATACAATCTTTCCAGCCTGTTCCTGACTCATATACAGAAGTGAATTTACCATACGTTTCAATCTTTCAGAGTTAAGCAATACGGAATCGATAGCTTTTGCCTGCTGATCATCAATAGCCATGACCATCTCATCATCAAAGATACCGCACTCTGCACGCTCAGGACCATCTATAAACTCCAGCCTTTCTGCAATGAACTCGGTCTTCATTCTGTTAATGGACCTTAGTTCCTCATTTGCCATCTTTAGTTCATCGGAATATTGTTTTAAGGCATCTTCTATTTGTTTTCTTTGAATGAGATTCCACATGCCCTGCATCAATAAGGTAAGCTGGCGTACATCTGATTCATCATAATCTTCTGTTTTATTGCCAACACCTGCAACGGCAACTATATGGTCACCATCAAATATCGGAATATTCATATGCCTGGTAAGTTCCACGTGATCCTCAGGGTATCCCTTTTTCATAGGACTTGGATGAGAGTAATCATTTGTGATTATAGGTCTGCGCTGCCTTATTGCTTCACCCCATAACCCGGTAGTCTTTATAGGATACACGAAACGTTTGTCTTTGATACCACATTCATTCATAGCACTTTTCGACCAGGAATGCATAATAAGAGCTGTTTCATCTGCATTCATGAACGCAAGGTATCCAAGCGTACTTTCAGTAAGCCTTACAGCTTCTTCCCTTGCAAAATCGGTGATCTCATTCAACGATGCACCTGTCATTCTATTTAGTTTAACAAGAGCTTCAAGCCTTTCCTCTTCAAGCCGGCGCTTTCTTTCGGCTCTTTTGCGCTCAGTGATGTCTCTGGCAACTGACAGGATGACTTTCTTCCCATCATATATTATAAATCGGGCACTGACTTCCAGCGGTATTCTCCTGCCATCCTTGTGTATAGCCTCGGTCTCGTATACCGCCCTTCCATCCTTTTCGATCTTCTTCATAAGTTTTGACACTTGACGCACATCTTTTGCGGGAATTATGTCGATTGGATAGGAATTTAACATCTCGTTTCTGCTGTAACCCAATGTATCTACTACGGCCTGGTTAACAGCGAGTGTTTTTCCGTCAAGTTCACTTATATAGATCTGATCGTTCACATTATTGAGAATGATCTTAAGCTTTTGTTCAGATTCAATAGCATTATCCAATACGTTCTTTTTGTTTATTGCAATAGCTGCGAGATTGGCATTTGCTTTTAGGATATCAATTTCTTCTTTTGTAGGCCTGTGTGGTTCACAGAAGTAGATTCCAAAAGTTCCAAATATCTCATTATTCGAACTTCTTATGGGTTCGCAACAACTAGCCCTAATGCCTGCCTGGACTGCAACTTCCCTAAGATCATCCCAGTATGGATGCTCCATTATGTCCTCTACAACAACCCTTTTCCCGGTGTAAACAGCAGTTGAACAGGAACTTATACCTTCACCAATGGGTAGTCCTTCAATAGCTTTTTTGTAAAAATCCGGAAGATCAAGAGAAATAGCATGAACCAGATGTTTCTTTTCCTCATCCAGTAACATGACAATACTGATTGCTTCCGGTATAAGTCTTTTAGTTGATCTCACCAAACGTGCGAGAATCTCATTAAGAGTTTCACCCGACGCCAAGCCCTCAAGAATCTGATTGCGGCAATCTATTATTTTTTCAGAGAGTTTTCGCTGGCTTATATCAAGTATAATACCTTCATAATACTGAATATTACCGCTCTCATCCCTCCGAACAATAGTTCTGTCGTCAACATACCGTATTTCACCGGATGGCGTTAATATTCTATATTCCTGAACAAAATTATCAACACATGTTTCAGAGTATTCAGTAACCTCTCTGTGTACACGTTCAATGTCATCAGGATGGATTATATCTTCATACTTTAATCTGCCTGAAAGAAACTCTTCAGATGAATATCCAAACTGTTTGACATTCTCTGAGACAAATTCTACTGGCCACCCTTCTTCTGGCTTCCATATGAATATAGTCACAGGACTGTCATTAACGACTTTTACAATTTCTGAATTTACATCAAGTTGTGCCATTTTTTATCATCATATAATTGTATCAACTAAATAGTTAGGAATACACCCAAGGAATATATCAATTAATGTCTAATACATTAGATTGTCAACGGAATACTTGTGCTCTGAAAAATATGAACAAGCTCTCACTTGAGTTTATTCACAAAGTTCCTTCAAATATTAGTACGCCGATGACTTTCTTCCCATCTACCTTTCTATGCGCAGGAATGTGGTTTATACAACTATATATAATTTCTGCAGAACTCACTAAATCAAAATTGATAAGAAAGATGTCTAATCTTGTGTGGCCCCCAGATTTAAATGGCTTTTATCAATACTCTAATTTGATAAAAATGGTCAATGTATGCAAAAAGACACTTTAAATTAGGGCTATGGAATAATAATCAAGTAGTTCCGGGAAGACATTATGCTTTGTCAAATTATAATGCGGTGTGCACTATTGTATATTATGTGCCACAGACAATATTTAAAAAGGTGGATATTAACTGGAAAAACACAAAGCATATAGGTCTATATAAGCAATTTTAGTGAACCTGCCGGGACTCGAACCCGGGTTCTAAGCTCCGGAGGCTTAAGTGATATCCGCTACACTACAGGTCCATTACTTGAAATTAATAAGCTCGTTCTGCATGTTTCTCATTGAAGATAAATATAATGTTGTTTGGATGTTGTTTTGGAGATTTGTGTGAGTATGTACAGTAGTTCTCAGTATGAAGCATAATAATTTGTTTAGTATTGTTGCGAACAAAAACCTTAAATATCACAATTGTGTATTAGGTATATTCACAATTGTGAAGAAAAACGTCTGCCAAGGTGGCGGAGCGGCTACGCAATCGCCTGCAGAGCGATTCCATCCCGGTTCGAATCCGGGCCTTGGCTTGAGGTCTTCTCCACCTCGCTTCCCTCAGATAAGCAGGAGCCTCAATGGCTCTTGCTAAAAACGTATAAACCTGAAAGTCTAAAACCCCTTGTTTTATTTTTACCATCTATTACAGGTCATACCATGAAAGTAAAATTGCCATCCGGTAAAACAGAAGAAATGAATATGGGATCAGTTACTGTTGAAGAACTGCTGCGCCATCTGGACATAAGTCAGGGAGAAGTGCTTGTGTCAAGGGACGGGCACATCATTCCGGAAGATACCGTACTTAATAATGGTGATAATGTTCACATAAGGCAGGTCGTATTCGGTGGCTGAGCCGGAACATCTTCATTTCATCTTACTTTCTTCTTTTTCATCTTCCCGCAGAGATTCAGAAATGGAAAGTGGGATATCTGTTATTCGGTTTCCCCTTGAGTAAACATTCATCTTTTTGCTGCGTACAAAACCGACAATAGTAAGTCCACGGGATCTTGCGATATCAATTGCAAGTGTTGTAGTTGCTCCTCTTGAGACAACTACCGGGATGTTAGCTGTCAGGCATTTCCTTACCATTTCCGATGATATCCTTCCGGAACAGATGATGTATGTACTGGAAAGATCGATATTTTTCTCAAGAGCATAGCCTATTATCTTGTCAAGTGCGTTGTGCCTTCCAATATCCTCAACAACACAAACCTTTCCTTTTGCATTGTACATTCCAACTACATGTATTCCGCCTGTCAATACATGAAGTTGTGAATCAAGTGCTTCTTTCACAACGGTACGTATCGTTTCAGAATCAAGGATGAGGTCCGACTCGATCTCAGGAAGTTTGGCTATATCAAGGTAGGACATTGACCCGCCACAGCCACTAAGGACCGTTTTCTTCGAGACAAGTATCTTGAAAGGACTTTTTGTAAGAATGCTGGCATTTGTGTCTTCAATTTTGATCGACTCGATCTCATCCGTATCTTTGATTATTCCCTCTGTGTAAAGAAAGCCGATCACAAATTCCCTTAGCATATCAGGACTTACCATTGCGGTAAGGGCATGTCTCCCATTAACAGTGACAGCAAGTGGCATCTCTTCGATGACCGGATGCATTTCCAGGTCAAAGGAATCACCATCTCCTTTTATACAATCTACTTCTCTGTACATTCATAATCTCCTTGTCAGTTCTTCCATTGTGTCTATCAGAAGGTCTACTTCCTCGTCAGTGTTGTACAGATAGAGGCTTGCCCGGACAGTGCCGCTCTCAAGTCCCATATGGTTCATAAGTGGCTGGCAGCAGTGCTCTCCTGACCGTGTCATGATAGCTGCGCCCTCATCAAGAATGTGTGCCACTTCATGCGGATGCATTCCTTCAACATTGAAGGATACGACACCTATCCTTTCATGAATGTTTTCAGGTCCGTAAACAGTCACATTTTCAATACCGTGAAGTCCTGAAAGCAGTCGCTTTGTCAGTTTATCCTCATGCTCTTTTATGTTCTGCATACCTATATCATCAAGATAATCTATAGCCGTTGCTAGTCCTATCATTCCTGAAATATTGGGAGTTCCGGCTTCATACTTCTCATACCCTTCTGCAAGAGTGTAATCATCCACGGATACCTTTCCTATCATACCGCCACCAAGCATCAGCGGTTGAAGTCCTTCCTCTTTCATCCACAGTATTCCTGTTCCGGTGGGTCCTAACATCTTATGTCCTGAAAAGCAAAGGTAATCGCAACCAAGTTCTTTTACATCAATGGGGATGTGCGGAACTGACTGTGCCCCATCTACAAGTAGTTTCGCTCCTTTTTCATGGCAGATGGCAGCTATCTCTTTTACCGGCAACAGGTTTCCCAGGACATTTGAGGCATGGGTGACGGCAACGATCTTAGTATTCTCATCTATTGCTGCCTCAAAGTCTTTAATATCGAGTGAACCATGGGCATCTGTTCTTATTATTGAAACATTCACGCCTCTCTTGCGCAGACGCATCCACGGTAAAAAATCAGAATGATGTTCAAGGATCGTGGTGACCACCTTGTCACCTTTATTCCACTTTGTCCCGCAGGCAACCATATTGATGGCTTCTGTTGTATTCTTCGTAAGCACGGTAATGCCACTCTCTCCGCCAATGAACCGGGCTATCTTCTGGTGTGCATGCCAGTAACGCTGGGAAGCTACATTCGTAAGTCTGTGTACACCTCGTCCTACATTGGCCCGATAATGCCTTTCAAAATCGTTTGTGGAGCTAAGCACCTGTTCCGGGGAAAGGCTGGTTGCGGCATTATCCATATAGGATACGTCCCCGAGGATTGGAAAATCGCCTCTTATCCGCTTAACGTTTAGCATAAGATCTCATCCGGAGAAGTTTACGTGGCTGGAAATGCCTCTAATTACTTTTCACTTTCACTATTATGGCATTGCTGCTCATCTTCACGCAATTGGTGGCAGATGTCACATATCCTTGCTGCAAGGTTATCAACACGGCCTGCTTCCATGTCTTCTGCAAGAACGCGTATGGATTTCTTGACATCTTCATCAAATACTATGCGATAACCTCTTTTCTTGGAGAGGTATTGTGAAACAGCCGAAGGTGCCATTTCCAGTTCTTTGGCAACTTCCTGCTGGGAAAGGCCGCAGTTAACGAGTTCTTCTGCAATTGCTGCTCTGATGGCTGGCAAAACATCCCAGACAATCATCTGACAGGGTAATTTCATGATATTTTTTCCTCTGGCTAATCAGTTTTTAATTAAAAATGAGTATTTGCTCACAATTGTGAATATAACCTGAATCTTAAAAGTCTTTTCTCTCATCTTCACTTTTCCTTTTCCTCAATGCAATGGTTTATATATTCACTATTGTTAATTATCATTTCACAATCGTGAATAGGTGATAAATGCACGATATTAATGCTGTATTTTGTCTGGAAGTGCTTTTTTCACTGACAGCCGGGATGCAGCACGAGGTATTCCTATGGATATCAGAGCACAGAAAACATTTGAAGCGCTATTTGCCCTTGAAGACGTCCGCGAAATGCTGCGTCAGTCACTACCAGGTTCGACTGGCCCGACAGATATGGATGGGTTCAATGAGCAAATACGGCATATCAGGTCGGTAATAGACGACCTGGAAGCTGGAACCGGCGTTCCTGAGATCACTAAGATCGGCGGAACACTGGGTATTCGAAGCCGTGAGGAAGAATACGTTAATATCCAGCCAATACAGGCAGCAGGAAGACTAACCCCGGAGGCCCGCAAGGCACTCATTGCATATGGGGACGGATACTCTACCTGTGACAGTTGTCGTAAGCCCTTCAGACTTGACAAGATATCCAAACCGCCCATCGCTGATTTCCACCAGGAGCTTGCTGCTTTCCTTAACATGGATACGGCTCGTGTAGTCCCTGGAGCACGAAGAGGATTCCAGGCTGTCACATCAAGCCTTGTGAAACCGGGGGATACTGTGATCGTCTCATCTCTGGCACACTACACAGAGTTCCTTGCAGTTGAAGGTGCAGGCGGTGTAGTGAAGGAAGTCCCTCTTAATGAGAATAATATTATCACAGCCGATGCAGTGGCAGACAGGATAGAGGACGTTACTGCTGAGACCGGAAAGCTTCCCGCACTTATCATGATCGACCATTTCGATTATCAGCTTGCAAATGAGCATGATGTAAGTGGGATCGGGAAGGTTGCCCGCCAATATGATATTCCTTTCCTCTACAACGGAGCGTATACCGTAGGTGTGATGCCTGTGGATGGAAAGAAGATCGGTGCTGACTTTATAGTTGGTTCCGGTCACAAAAGTATGGCGTCCCCTGCACCATCAGGTGTCCTTGCCACAACCGATGAATGGGCTGATGTGGTATTCAGGACAACGCAGATGACAGGTGACCTGACCAATCGCAAATTCGGAGTTAAAGAGGTCGAGATGCTTGGATGTACTCTTATGGGCTCGACCCTGATGGCAATGATAGCCTCTTTCCCCACAGTGAAAGAGCGTACCCAGAAATGGGATGAAGAATTAAAGAAATCCAATTTCCTCATGGATAAGCTGCTCGAAATAGAAGGAAGTGCAGTATTATCTGAGTACCCGAGAAAGCACGCCCTTTCAAAAGTTGACACCACCGGAAGCTTTGATGTGGTTGCAGAAAAACATAAGAGAAGAGGTTTCTTCTTCTCCGATGAACTCACAAAGAGGGGAATAGTAGGGGAGTTTGCTGGCGCAACCCGCGCGTGGAAGCTCAGTACCTATGGTCTCTCATGGGAAAAGATCAACTATCTTGCAGATTCCCTTCAGGATATTGCAGAGAAATATGAAATAAAGGTCAACAGGGATAAACTTTGATATCCTTATCCGTTATTAATCATGTTTGAGGAATATGGATTATGCTAGGCAAAGAAGAGCTTGAACGTTATAGCAGGCAGATCATGCTTTTTGGTGAGGATGGCCAGAAACGATTAAAGGATGCAAAGGTTTTCATTGCAGGTGCAGGGGGACTGGGGTGTCCGATAGTCCTTTATCTTGCTGTTGCCGGTGTGGGACACCTGAGAATTGCAGATCGTGATTCTGTGGAGTCAAGCAACCTTAACCGTCAGGTACTGCACTGGGAATCGGATATAGGCAGGGAGAAAGTATTATCTGTTGAAGATAAACTCCAGGCTGCAAATCCGCATATTAACGTCGAGACATTCCATCTGACAATAGATGAGTCCAATATCCGGGAGCTGGTAGGTGACGCTGACATTATAGTCGATGCAATGGACAATTACCCTGTCCGTTATCTTCTCAATCAGGTTGCCCACGAAAAAGGTATACCTCTTATTCATGGTGCTATCCGTGGTTTTGATGGTCAGGCAATGACGATCATTCCCGGGGAAAGTGCATGCTTCAACTGTGTTTTTCCCAGTCCTCCGCCAACGGAAGTATTTCCTGTTGTTGGCGTGACCCCTGGTATAATTGCTATGATACAGGCTAACGAAGTTATCAAGTATCTAGTGGGTACCGGTGAGCTTCTGACCAACCGTTTGCTCATATGGAATGGTCTTTACTCGGAGATGGAAACACTGAAAGTATCCCGAAGGAAGGATTGCAAGGTGTGTTGTAACATCGGCAAGTTGCAGGAGTGATTCCTATGATAAAAATTACACATGATGACTTTGATATAAACGCAATGATATCTCAGGCAAGAACTAGTAAAATGGGTGCAATGGTTACTTTCCTGGGAACTGTCAGGGATGATGGGATGGACTTACTTCAGTTCGAGGTTTATGAAGAAGTGGCCATCAGTGAACTTGAAACCATACGTAATGAAGCCTTTGAAAAATTCGACATTGAAAGTGTGGATGTTATTCACCGAATAGGGGAATTGCCTGTGGGTGAGAATATCCTCTTGATAATTGTAGGTGCAGGGCACCGCAAGGAAGCATTTGATGCATGCGAGTATATTCTCGAGAGAATAAAGGAAAGTGTCCCCATATGGAAAAAGGAAATAGGGGATGCCGGTGATCGCTGGATACCCGGGGAAGCCTATAATTCCTGATCCCTATTTTCATTTTTCAGTAATTTAAAGGTCAAGCATTCGCTGGATTGCCAGACGTGCCCTGTCTGCCACATCTTCCGGGACTGTTACTTCAGGGGTTAGAGTTTCAAGGGCCTTGTAAACTTTCTGAAGGTCTGTTCTTTTCATGGTAATGCATACTGCATTTGAAGATAAAGGATAGCATAATTTGTCCGGGCAGTCTTTTTTCATCCTGTGAAGTATCCCTACTTCAGTACCGATAATGAATTCTTTACTGCTACTCTTAAAGACATGTTCTATCATGCCGGATGTTGAATAGACATAGTCTGCCAGATCAACGACTTCCGATCTGCATTCAGGATGTACCAGAACTTCTGCATCAGGGTGAAGCTGGCGTGCTGTCTTCACATCTTCGGGTGTGATCCTGTCATGTACAAAACAGAATCCTTCCCAGGGCATTATTTCCTTGTCGGTGAACCGGGCTACATAACTGCCCAGATTCCTGTCAGGCACGAAAATGACCTGGTCAGCATCAAGAGATTCGACCACTTTTACAGCGTTTGAGGATGTACAGCATATATCGCTCTCTGCTTTCACTTCCGCTGAGGTGTTCACATAACAGACAACTTCCGCATCAGGGAATCTCTCTTTAAGGACGCGTAGTTCTCCTGCAGTTATCATTTCGGCCATAGGGCAATTTGCATCTGCAGCAGGTAGTAATACTGTTTTTTCAGGTGAAAGGATGGCTGCTGTTTCTGCCATGAAGTCAACTCCACAGAATACTATTACATCTGCATCCTGATTGGCTGCTTTTCTGGCAAGTTCCAATGAGTCTCCCGTGAAGTCAGCTATGTCCTGCACTTCTTTTACCTGGTAGTTGTGGGCAAGTATTACAGCATTACGTTCTTTTTTGAGCTGTAGTATTTTCTCTACTAATGCTTCCCTGTCAAGCGTCGTTTTTTCGATGTAGGTCATGAATAATACCTTTGTTTAATATCTCTATATAGATTGGATTTGCCATTTAAGGCATTGTGTTCACAATTGAGAATTGTACTTTTTCTTATATACTTTTTCCCATTATTTCCTGACAATATCATCTAATTATGTTTTTTCTTGAGTAAGTGTAACTGGTAATACAACATTGATCATTCATTATATTTTTTAAAGACTACATCTATTTTTTAATAATAAGCTTATATAACTGAATACCATAGTCTTTATATCATTTATCAGGTGGTGCGTGTATAGGTACGGATAATTATCTGGCTTTGGAATTAGAGGATGCTTTACTTTCTTTAAATAGGGTAGCAGCAACCACGATGATAATAAATGAATTTACTGGTGACAATGCTTTTGAGTTGATCAATGAGGTAATCTCGCCTGCCCTTGAAAACATAGGTCGTATGTGGGCAAGTGGTGAAATTGCATTATCTCAGGAGTATATGGCAAGCAAGATTTGTGAAGAAATAGTTGAAACGATATTGCCTGCCGAAAGTCCTGCCAGGAAGGACATGCCGGTTATTGGTATTACAACCCTGGGCGATGAGCATATGCTTGGAAAACGTATAGTTTGTTCTTTTCTCAGGGCCAGAGGGTTCAATATCCATGACTATGGTGACATGGGGCCGGAAAAAATTTCCCAAAAGGTCAAAGAGGACGGTATTGAGGTACTAATGGCTTCGACACTGATGCTCAATATTGCCTATGAGGTAAAAAAACTCAGATTAATATTTGAGCGTGAAGGTATCAAAACCAGGATAATAGTGGGTGGTGCACCATTCTTGTTTGACCGTAACCTGTGGAAAGAAGTTGGTGCTGATGCTATGGCAGTGGATGCCATGGAATCTATAGGCAGGATATACGAGGTTCTGGGGGTATCCCAATAAGCAGCGAAGAAATGACACCCATGGAAAGAGTCCTTACCACTCTCAGTCACGAAGAACCTGACAGGGTTCCATTGTTCCTGTTATTGACAACACAGGGTGCCAAGGAGTTCAATGTTTCTATTGAAGAATATTTCTCAAATCCTGAAATGGTTGCGCAGGGCCAGATAAAAATGCAACATAAATATGGTCATGATTGTTATTATCCTTTTTACTACGCATCCCTTGAAATGGAAGCATGGGGCAGCAATTCAATTTTCTATCCTGATGGTCCCCCAAATTCAGGAAGGCCTATACTCCGGGATTTTCAGGATATAGTTTCTCTGGAAGCACCGGATGTATTCGAATCACTGCAATTGCAGAAAGTCCTGAAGACCACAGAAATAATAAAAGAACATGCAGGTGAGGATATTCCTATTATTGGAGTAGTTATGTCTCCCTTTTCATTGCCAACCATGCAGATGGGTTTCGGTAATTACCTGGATCTGATATACGAGCAACCTGATATTTTCAATGAATTAATGCGAATCAATGAACAGTTCTGTATACAGTGGGCTAATGCGCAGATAGAGTCAGGTGCAACTGCCATTTGCTACTTTGATCCGGTCTCTTCATCGACTATTATTCCTCCTGAGCTTTACCGGGACACAGGCTTTAAAGTCGCAAAAAGAACGATTTTCAGGATAAATGGTCCGACCGCAACTCACATGGCTTCGGGGAGGTGCCTGCCTATAATAAACGATATTGCAGAAACCGGAACTGCGGTTATCTGTACAAGTGTGCTGGAAGATCTTGCAGAGATGAAGGCGGTATGTAAAGGGAAGATGACAGTATTGGGCAACCTCAATGGTTTAGAAATGAGGCACTGGACGCGGCAGGAAACCGAAGACCATGTAAAAGATGCAATTCAAAAGGCAGCAACCGGTGGAGGCTATATTATCTCTGACAATCATGGTGAGATTCCATATCCTGTTCCATCTGAAGTGCTTAAGTCTGTCTCAGAATATGTTGAAAAATGGGGAAGATACAGGTAGAATTGTATGGTTCACGATAATTATCTCATTACACATGAATGCATTCGAAAGGAAGTCGAATATGTGCTTTCCGAAGATATGCAATTCAAAGGAATAAAACCTGTATATTTTAGTTCTTCACAGGATGTCCGAAACTCTGAAGTTATTCTTGATATTATCAGGGAACAGAAATGTGACAATGATATATTGCTTCTGTGTGATAGGTCCTGTCCGAAAGTTTCCATTCCGGATGAATACTCAGGCTCTGTTAATGTACATAAGGTCGAACACATGTATGATCTATTTACTGAGAACTTAGTTCTACAGGAATATGAAGGGACAGGTTCTTTTATCATAGTTTCCGGGTGGCTGGAAAACTGGCAGGATAATATCAAGTCTGTTGCTCAATATGATAATAATTCAGTTTTTTCATTCTCTGAATCATATTCATCTATTCTCATTCTGGATACAGGTGTTCATTCTGACCTTATTGTCAGGGCAAAGGAATTATCTGAATTTACAGGGATTCCATTTAAAATTCATGATGTTGGTATGGAGTACTTCAACCTTATATTTGAGAATCTGGTACTTCGATGGAATATTGAAAAGAAACAGAGCCAGTTAAAGATATGCAACAGAAAAGCGGCTTCATATGCCATGTCAATTGATTTTATCAAAACAATTGCCGATATCACGGATGAATCTGTTGCAATTGATTCTATTTGCAAGTTATTCAGCACTATGTTCGCTCCGAAAAATATTGTTTACTACTCATTTAATGAAGATGGGATGGAGCTTAAGTATTGCAAGTTACCTGGAACTGAACAGGAAAATACAATCAAATTGAAGAATTCTGATTCAAACTATATTGTATTTGATACTGAAGATGGTTTTGCGATTAAGATCATGGCAACTGCTGATGTCCTGGGTATTATTGAGATACATGGTGTTGCTTTCCCGGAATATCTGGATGAGTATCTAAGTGCTGGTTATGATCTTGCAAAAGGTTCAGGACTTGCAATATCCAATATAAGGCGTTATCATGAGTTATTCAGGTCAAGGGAAGAGCAGGTAAAACTTGCTGAGATGCTTCGTACTACAAATCGTATTTTGCGGCATGATATTGCCAATGATCTCCAGATCATCATAGGAGCGTTGGATATATTTGAAGAGAATGGCGATGAAAAATTCCTTTCTATGGTCAAACAAGCGTCACAAAAAAGTGTTGCCCTGATCAGGAATTTAAAGGAAATAGAAGAGGTCTCAGCTGGCGACAAACAGTTTGAGCTTTTGAATGTGAAAAGTCTGGTGGATGGTGTCATTAGTAAACACACAGCAGAATTCAATGTAAGAGGGGATTGTGTTATCATGGCGGACAAAGCCATGTCATCGGTGCTTGATAATATAGTAAGTAATGCAATTATTCATGGAAACGCCACCAAGGTTGATATTGGAATAGTCAGCCAAAATGGCACTTGTGAGATTTCCATTGCAGATAATGGTACAGGTATTCCCGATGAAGTAAAATCCAGGGCTTTTGATGAAGGATACAAGTATGGAAAAACCGGTCATACGGGATTTGGATTGTATATAGCCAGGAAAACAATTGAACGCTATGGTGGTACTGTACAGGTTGAGGATAATAAACCAACAGGTGCAAAATTTGTGATAGAGCTAAATGCTGCCAGAATGGATAATTATGTGGCAAATTAAAGATATTCATTTCCATATAAATTCAATCTACGGGGTCATATATTAGTGGTCTAAAATTATATTGTTGTTTATTCTCGGGGAATAACAGGAGTTTGCATTGTGGGATCAAGATATTTATGTGAAAGATACTCTGAAACTTTACTGGTTCTCTTAATTCTGGCATGTCTTTATTTTGTCAGCCTGAAGAGTTATCTCCTATTCCACAGTATTGTTGAGGTAGCCAGTGTCGTAGTTATATCTGCTGTTTTTCTGATTGCCTGGAACTCCAGGAATTATATCAAAAACTCCTATCTTCTTTTTCTTGGAATAAGCTTTCTTTTTGTGGCAGGTATTGATTTTTTGCATATAATCAGCTATAAGGGAATGTGCATCTTCCTGGGTTATGATGCAAACCTGCCAACTCAATTATGGATTGCTGCACGGTATATGCAAAGTATTTCCCTGTTAATTGCTCCTTTTATGCTGGGGAGGGCACTGAATGTTCATAAGGTATTTTCCATATACTTTGTAGTGACTTCTCTTCTTCTCACATCAATTTTTACAGGTTATTTTCCTGATTGTTTTATTGAAGGTAGTGGCCTTACACAGTTTAAAATAGTGAGTGAATATATTATCTCATTGTTCTTGCTTGCCTCTCTTTTCATGCTACACAGGCATAAAGCAGAATTCAACTACAATGTTTATAGGCTGCTATCCGTTGCTATCATCTTTACTATATTTTCAGAGCTGTCATTTACTTTTTACATAGATGTATATGGTTTTTCCAATCTTATAGGGCACTATTTCAAACTACTTTCTTTCTATCTTGTGTATAAAGCTATAGTTGTAACTGGTCTTATGAGTCCATATGATCTTCTTTACAGGGAACTCAAAATGAAAGAATACGATCTTGTAAAGGAAAAAGAATCACAGGAAAGCCTGCTGGAAACACTTGGACTTGTAAACAAGATAATTCGCCATGATATTCTTAATGACCTTAATATCATTTATCTTTCAGTAGACAACCTTAAAGAAAGGATGGAGGAACGAGAACTTGATATGTCCCAGAAGGCAGTTGAACATAGCCTGAATCTTATAAAGGAAATGAAAGAATTCGAATCACTTACTTCCCTTAAAGGACTGAGTACCCTTAACCTCCGTCAGCTTATATTGGAGGCTGCACAGGAGTTCCCTGTTACCATCAATGTGGTTGGTAATTGTTCTGTGAAAGCAGATACCGGTCTTCATTCTGTGGTCAGCAACATCATACAGAATGCAATAGTCCATGGGAAGGCTGACAGAATAAATATCACTATGCAAGAAAAAGATAACTTTTGCGAATTAAGGATAGCAGACAATGGTAGTGGAATACCTGACAGGATCAAAGGACGTGTATTTGAAGAAGGTTTCAAGTATGGCGAATCAGCAAATACGGGTCTTGGTCTGTATATTGCCAGGAAAATAGTTGAAAGATATGGTGAGATTACATTAGAAGACAATGTTCCTTCTGGTGTAATATTCATACTAAAATTGAACCATGTTTCTACGTCGAAATAAGGTCAAAAAACAAATTATCCCACTTTGGAAGTGGGATGCATTTATTTTAGTCTTCTGTGGCCCTTCCAATTGCTTTAACGAGTGTCAGCATGACGCCAAGACCTTTCTGGAAATCCTCGTCCTGCATTTGTTTTAGTAAACCACCAAATCCAACTTTAGGTGGATTGATAAGAGCTTTGTCAAGTTCCGGGTCCTGCAATCCTCTCTCGATCACATCCACCATGTCCGTACTTATTACTGCGTTTGCAAGCTTGAAGACAGTTGCCATGATTTCAGCGATTCCATGGGCTGTCTGGTCATTCATGTAATCCTGCATGATCCTGGCAGTTCTTACCAGATCAAGAAAAGCTTCCATATCTTCAGGTCCCACGGGAATACTTGTTGGTGTATTTTCATTATCCATGTCCATCACTCCTTAGAACAACCCTTTTACACTCATGTCCCAGTGCAGGTAGTAATACATACGATACATGTACCATCCCATTTTAGTTGGCTTGAATGGTGCTGGCATGACTCCGTAATTCCATGTGGCTATGTATGCTTCTCCTGCTGAAACAGGGGTTTCCATCTCTGTTATTATGGGGCAGCCGGTTTCTCCTTCGTATGGTACTTTGATCTTATTGCCATATATCTCATTGATGAGGTTCTGGCTAACTACGAGAGCCTGATAATGTGCTCCTATTCCGGTTTTCAGTATATCTGCCGGTCCGTTATCCCCGAGGATGTAAACGTCATCGTGGTTGCCCGCAGGTCCTCGATACTGGAGGGTTGTCTTATTGCATGGTATCCAGCCTTTTTCATCTGTAAGTCCTGAGTCAGCAAGGAGTTTTTGAGGTTTATGGGGAGGGACAGCTATCAAAAGATCATAATTGATTGTTTCTCCTTCCTTTGAACTGAGTTCTTTTTTGGAAGCATCGACTTTACCAAGCGGGAAGCTCCTTTTTACTTCTATGTTCTTCTCTTTAAGGAGGCCGCTTACAAGTTTATTGAATTCAGGTGGCCCTATCGGTTCCATAGGCCAGAGTAATGTAAGATTGAATTGTTCCCTGTTCTTCCTTATATTCCGGAGGTAACTATCGAGCAGGAATGCAAATTTCACGGGAGCTCCAGGGCAGGGTATGGGCATTGAGGCAACAGAGATAACTATATCTCCTTTCTCAAGATTTCGAAGTTTCTCCCCAACCTGCATTGCTCCTTCAATGGATGTGTAAAATGTGTTTAGTTCGTTTGCAAGTCCGGGTACTGCATCAGCATCTGCACGGGCTCCCATTGCAATTACAAGGTAGTTATAAATGTATTTCTTTCCACTTTTGACGGCCACTTCTTTGTTATTGAGATTAACAGATGTAACTTCCCCATCATCTCCAAAGGCAGTGTTAACACGTGGACTGATAAGTTTCTTTCTTTTTCTTATTATGTCCTCGGGGGTGTACAGTCCAAATGGAAGGAATGTGAATCCTCCCTGATTTATGCTGGTGTCACTTTTGTCAAGAATGGTGATCTCCAGTTCGTCCTTAGCAATTTTCTTTCTGAATTCTCTGGCAAGTTTATTGGCTACTACTGATCCGGCATAGCCTGCTCCTAATATCAGTACCTTTTCTTTCATAGTTTAACCCCACATTTTTAATGAGTTGGTGGTTTAGATATATTTTGCGGTACTGATGGTTTATCTCAGTAGTATTTAAGGAAATGGAAGAACCTATCAAAACAGAAGGTTTGCAGCAGTTCTATCCTAAAATCTTTCATAGCCGGCACTCTTGAGTGCCGGCTGAAAGATGAGAAGTAGAGGTTACAGATTTGATCTGTAACTTAAAGGTTATAGTTATTGCTAGCAATAACTATAGCTTAGTTCTGAAGTACTATCTCGATGTTGATGTCCTTAGGAACCTGGATACGCATAAGCTGCCTGAGTGCACGCTCATCTGCTGCAATGTCAATAAGTCTCTTATGTACACGCATTTCCCAGTGATCCCATGTAGCAGTTCCGTCGCCACTTGGACTCTTACGGACAGGTACTACCATCTTTTTGGTTGGTAGTGGAACTGGTCCTGAGATACTTACCCCTGTTCTGTCTGCAATAGCTTTTACCTGATCGCAAACACCATCAAGGTTTACAGGACTGATTCCTGATAATCTTATTCTTGCTTTCTGTGACATGTTCTTCTCCTAAAAAAAGGAAATTTGAGTGTCTTACTGCTTCTGTTTGACACTCATGCACATGCCAGCAGCAATGGTCATACCCATATCACGGATAGCGAATCTACCGAGCTGTGGGATTTCCTTTACTGGTTCGATAACCATTGGCCTTGTTGGTCTGATGGTTACGATTGCTGCATCTCCAGCCTTAATGAAGGTTGGGTTCTCTTCCTTTGTCTGACCTGTCTTAGGGTCAAGTTTCTTGTCAATGGACATGAGAGTACATGCAGTCTGGGTTGTGTGACAGTGGAATACTGGGGTGTATCCTACTGTGATAGCGGATGGGTGCTGAAGGACAACGATCTGTCCTGTGAACTCTTCTGCTACTGATGGTGGGTTGTCAGCTGCGCCACATACATCTCCTCTGCGGACATCGTTCTTACCTACACCACGTACGTTCCATCCGATGTTGTCACCAGGAACTGCCTGTGGCTGTTCTTCATGGTGCATTTCGATTGACTTTACTTCGCCGGTTACGCCACTTGGGTTGAATGTTACGCTCTGACCCTTCTTCATAATTCCTGTCTCGACCCTACCTACTGGTACGGTTCCGATACCGGAGATGGTGTATGCATCCTGTACAGGGATACGGAGTGGAAGCTTGTCTGGCTTTTCTGGTTCCTTTAGCTCGTTAAGGCATTGAAGAAGTGATGGACCAGTGTACCATGGTGTGTTAGGGCTTGACTTTGTGATGTTGTCGCCTTCGAATGCGGATGTTGGGACAAATGGAATCTCTGAAGCCTTGAATCCTACCATACCGAGGAGCTGGCTTACATCTGCCTTTACCTGGTTGTATCTCTCTTCGCTGTATTCAGCTGCATCCATCTTGTTTACAGCAACGATAAGCTGGTTGATACCGAGTGTTCTTGAAAGGAATACGTGTTCCTTTGTCTGAGCCATTACACCATCAGGTGCTGCTACGACAAGAACAGCTGCGTCTGCCTGGGATGCACCTGTGATCATGTTCTTTACGAAGTCACGGTGACCTGGGCAGTCTACTACTGTAAAGTAGTATTTGTCTGTGTCGAATCTCTTGTGAGCGATATCGATTGTAATACCTCTCTCACGCTCTTCCTTCAGGGAGTCCATTACCCATGCGAAAGCGAAGGATTCTTTACCTTTCTCTTTAGCTTCTGCCTTGTATTTCTCGATCAGGTGAGCAGGTACTGCTCCTGTTTCGAACATTAATCTTCCGACAAAGGTTGATTTGCCGTGGTCAATGTGACCGATAACTGCCAAGTTCATGTGTGGTTTGTCAGCTGCCATTTTCATATCTCCTTTAGTTAATTCTAATATAATGTATCAGTTTGATTTGCCATAATAGGTCTTTTTACGTTTAAACCTTTCTGACGAAATAGGATTTTTGCAGCAAAAAGCTGCAAATCTCCGCAATTACATACTCAGGTAATCAGATGCTTGTGGAAGTTCCTTCTTAAGTCCTTTCCTTTCTCTTATACCGCTAACAACTTCTGTTGTCATGTTAGCTGGAAGCGTGTCAAAGCCTGCGAATTCTGTGCTCCACATTGCGCGACCTTCAGTTGCAGATCTTATATCTCCTGCAAATCCGAATAACTCAGATACAGGTGCCTTTGACTCAATAATGGTCATGTCACCTTCGCTGGTCATATTAATAATGACACCACGACGTCCCTGAATTTCCTTTGCGGCACCACCCATCTGGTCCTGTGGGACCTGGATGAATACCTTCTGGTGTGGTTCAAGAAGTGTATCGTCCGCCATGAGCATTGCTGCCTGAATTCCCTGTCTTGATGCAGGAATTACCTGTGCTGGTCCTCTGTGGACTGCATCTTCGTGCAACTTTGCATCTGTAAGTTTGACCTTTACGCCCATACATGGTTCTCTGGAGAGTGGTCCGGCCTTCATTACTTCCTGGAATCCTTCAAGAACAAGTTCCATGGTTTCATTGAGGTACTGGATACCCTTTGTTACATCGACGTAGATATTGCTCTCAAATATGTCTGCAATACCCTTTGCTTCATCTTTGTCCATACCAGCAGCTATGAGCTTCTCTCTGCGCTCAACCTCAGGCATGCGCATTGAGATTTCTCCGTTTCTGATAAGTTCCCTTACTCCTTCCTCAAGAGGCTCAACTGTAACGTAGAACCTGTTGTGTCTGTTTGGTGACTTACCTTCTACAGGTCCTGCAGTGCCACGGATAGTTTCACGGTAAACTACGAGAGGTGGGGTTGTTGTGATCTCTACACCCTTGTCACGCTCGATCCTGTGTGCAATGACTTCAAGGTGGAGTTCTCCCATACCTGCCATCAGGTGCTCACCGGTCTCTTCGTTCAGTGTGATCTTAAGAGTTGGGTCTTCTTTAGCGACCTGTCTCAATACTTCGACAAGTTTAGGAAGATCCTTCATGTGTTTAGCTTCGACAGCTACGGTAACTACCGGCTCACTGGCATGGGTTATACTTTCGAAAGCTTCCATACCATCAAGGGTGGTTACTGTTGAACCGACGATAGCGTCCCTAAGTCCTGTTACAGCTGCAATGTTACCTGCCGGGATGTTCTCTACTTCAAGCCTCTCAGGGCCCATGAAAACACCGACCTGCTGAATCCTGTTCTTCTTTGAAGCACCGGATACGTAAACTTCCATACCACGGGTAAGTGATCCGCTGAACAACCTTCCTGTTGCAACTTCACCAGCATGAGGGTCCATTGAGATATCTGTTACCATGAAAGCCAGATCAGCTGTTGCATCTGCACTGAGCATTGCCTTTCCGATCTTGGATTCCTTATCTCCGTGCCAGATTACATTGACCCTGTCAGCCTGAGCTACAATAGGTGTTGGGAGGAACCTGATAACCATGTCGTTGACCGCTTCATGAAGCGGGCATTTCTCTGCAAGTGACTTCATGTCTTCAGCACGGCAATAATCAAATACTTGCTGGAAACTGACTCCGGTCTTCTGCATCATTGGTACGCTGATAGCCCAGTTGTATAATGCTGAACCGAATGCTACAGTACCTTCTGCTGCATCGACTCTCCATCCTGCATTGTAGCGCTCTTCATTCATACCTTTAATGAGCTTGTTCACGTGGTCGATAAGTTTACCGAGCCTGATCTGCATTTCCTGTGCATCGACCTGTAACTCGTTTATGAGACGGTCTACCTTGTTGATGAACAGTACTGGCTTAACGTGTTCCTTTAATGCCTGCCTGAGTACTGTCTCAGTCTGTGGCATTGTACCTTCTACAGCATCAATAACTACGACTGCTCCGTCCACTGCACGCATTGCACGTGTAACGTCGCCACCAAAGTCTACGTGCCCTGGTGTGTCAATAAGGTTGATGAGATACTCCTTTCCGTTGTACTCGTGAACCATTGATACGTTAGCAGAGTCAATTGTAATACCTCTTGCCTGTTCTTCTTCGTCAGAGTCCATGAAAAGCTGGCGGCCTGCAAGTTCTTTTGAGATCATGCCTGCGCCTGCAAGGAGATTATCTGATAATGTTGTTTTCCCGTGGTCGATATGCGCAACAATACCGATGTTACGTATCATTTCAGGATTGCTCATGAGCGCTGTGACGCGCTCAACCATCTTTTTCCTTCTACCCATATTTACTACCTGATCCTTATTTACTAAGTGTTGGGATTTGCATTAACGTGCTGCCTTTGCGACTCTTTCTTTTGAGTCCTTTCTGTTGATAGAGAAGCATTTTGCATCGCGGTTTGAAGCTGCAATGATTTCTGCTGCAAGGCAGTCTGCTGCACTTCTCTTGGATTTGAAAGAAGCCTTGTTTGCACCCATTGTGATGTATCTGAGTGCACTGTCTACACGTCTCTGTGGAGCAGTGTCCACTGCTTTTGGCACGGATATTCCGCCGTACTTAAGTCTGACTACTTCTTCCCTTGGGCCTGCGTTAGAGATAGCCTCTACCAGTACCTGTACAGGGTTCTTCTTGGTTCTTGTGTTAATGATGTCTAATGCTTCAGAAACAACCCTCATAGCATTCTGCTTCTTTCCGGTGTTCTGTCCATTGCGCATAACATTGTTAACAAGACGCTCAACGATGCAGATGTCTGACTTGTTGAACTGCTGTCTTGCATGCTTTCCGTTTGAGTGAGGGATTATCACAGGGTCGAGATTCACATACCTTTTAATTCCCTGGTCAGTGACATCTACTTCAGTGAGATCCCATTTTTCAAATAGCTTGTACATTTAATTTATCTCCTTGGTTTCTCTTTTCGGCCAATGACCATCTCTCTTAAGGATACATTGTTAACAGCAGTGACCTTAAAGCGTACTCCGGGAATATCTCCCATTGCACCACCCATGCGGCCACCAATTCTTTCTACTGTAACTTCATCGTGCTCGTCGATAAAGTTGATAGCACCGTCTCCAGGGCAGAAAGCTGACACCTGACGTCCGTTCTTGATCAACTGTATTCTTACACATTTCCTGATAGCTGAGTTTGGCTGCTTAGCCTCAATTCCCACTTTCTCAAGTACAATACCTCTTCCCTGAGGTGCGCCACCGAGAGGGTCTGCTTTCACGTCAAGTCCGAGTGTACGTCTGTTATAGCGGGAGTCCTTCCATCTTGCATCCTTTCGCATGCGCTGAAGTGTATGAGCTGCATATTTTCCATTTGGCATAATTACGTCTCCAATTAATGTCTTTGATGAGTATGATATTATTTGAATTATCACTGCAGGATGACATCATCGATGTCGTGATGTCTCTTAGCGACAAGTTTTACCTTTTCAATGTTTTTCCCATTCCGTCCTATGGCAAGACCCTTGTCTTTATTAGATACTTCTACATAAGCCAATCGCTTATTATTCCTGTCTGTGATATTCACTGATTTTACAGATACCGGGCCGAATGCGTTCTTTATAAACGCAGCAGGTTCGTCCGAGTATTCGACAAGATCAATCTGTTTATCCACCTTATTTTTCATGCGGTTAATATGGTCTCCGTTCTTCCCGATCGCAGCACCCATATCGCCTGATTTGATCACGTATATTATTCTGCCGTCATCGATTATGCAATCTTTGACCGCTGCACCTGTTATATTTTCAAATAACGCTATATATCGGATACTTTCGGTGGATAACTTGATCTCGCCCAAATATTGCAACTCCTTTAAGCAGCAGCAGCCAGGATGTCGGACTCACCACTGTCAATGATAGCCATTGCAGCAATGATGAATGGTTTTCCGCAGGCAGGTCCAAGTTCTGTTCCTGTTCCGGAGTAGTTAAGTATCGGTACATCTAGGCTTTCAATCTTGGCTCTTACATCTGCAGGGCAATTTGCGGCAAGTACAACCATTTTTGCTTCATTGTTCATGGCAGCATCAATAGTCCTGTTAGATCCAATGATCACCTTTCCGGTTCTGATCACTTTGATCAGTGCTTTGTCTATGTTAATATCCATTTATATCAACTCATTTATAATGTCAGTTTGAGATTTGTATTAATAAGTGATTCCGTATATCTACTTTCTGGTTGCTCTTTATAAAGAGTGTTCATCTCGTTACGAGATGCACATCTCCTGTTCCCAGCTTAATTGGTTGTCCTACTATGATGTTCTCAGTAACACCGTTGAGTTCATCACGATCTCCACGCATACCTGCATCAAGTAGGTGAGTTACTGTAACTTCGAAAGCCGCACGCGCGAATACACTGGCTTTCTCACCAGAAATACCGTGCCTACCGATCTGTTTTACTTCTCCGTCACAGCACATGATATCTGATACAAGCATTATGTGTCTGATATCGACAGTAAGGCCCTGCTCTGCAAGTGTATCTGTAGCTTCTTTAATTATGGAATTCCTTGCAGCTTCAATACCAAACACCTCAAATATCTCTCCAATATTGTTGGTGTAGGTTCTTGTAGCATCTGTTCCTTCTATCTGAAGTACTTCTTTAAGCTTTGAACCTTCTGTATAAAGGGTATATTCCTCTCCATCTTTCCTGATGACAACTCTTTTAATTCCTTCTATACCTTTCAGTGTAATGAAGTGAATATTCTTTGCCAGCTGGAGAAGTTCTCTGTAGGAGGGTGCACTTGGGATTACAATGATCTGATTTGCAACAGTTTCTGAGACCTTGACCATTACGCCAAGTTCTTCATGAAGCTTGTCTGCAATCTCATCTGGTTTAAGTGATCTGTGTAAAAGTGTCTTTTCGTGCAGATCAATGACGAGTTGCATGTTCGCAAGGTCGGTGGTAATATCGGCAAGGTGTTCTATGTGGGTTGCCTCTATTTCCCATGCAAGCTTACGTGCTTTATCTCTGTCAGTTGCATATTCTTCTTCCAGTGCGATGGTCATCATTGGTGTACTCGGCTGTTTCCTTGCATCCACAATCTCAATGAGACGTGGCAAACCAAGTGTAACGTTAATTTCAGCGACACCAGCGTAGTGGAAGGTACGCATGGTCATCTGAGTGCCCGGTTCACCAATGGATTGTGCTGATACAACACCCACTGCTTCACAGGGTTCTACACATGCATATTCGTAACTGTCTTTCACACGCTCGATGATATCTTCCAGCTCTTTCTTTGTGACGCCTACTTTCATCACGTCATCTCTCAATGTCTTCATGATGTTCTTAGGCAGATCGAGCTGACTGATCATTGAATCAATAGTTGCTTCACTGATTGTCATTAGTTCACCTCTTTCCCGGTGACCATTCTGACAATCCTGTGTACTGCTTCAGGTTTGCTGTAGTCACTCTTTGTGGAATCGATTCCATCTTCTCCGTATTTGAACTGAACAACCACACCACGGGTCTCACGCACAGTACCGTCGTACTGGACTTCAAGATCCTGCAATGCGTTTACAAGTCTCCTCTGCAGGTAACCTGACTGGGAAGTACGGACTGCAGTATCTACAAGACCTTCACGACCACCGATTGCGTGGAAGAAATATTCAGTTGGATTCAATCCGCTCTTATAACTTGCTTTAACGAATCCGTGGGCATCTGCACCAAGGTCACCCTTGTCAAAGTGTGGGAGTGTCCTTCCTGCATAACCTCTTCTGATCCTTTCACCACGAACCGCCTGTTGTCCGACACAGGCAGCCATCTGGGTAAGGTTAAGCATTGAACCTCTTGCACCGGACTTAGCCATTATAACCGCAGAATTCTCAAGACCAAGTTGCTGACCTGCAATGTTACCGGTCTGATCTCTTGCCTTACCGAGTACTTGCATGATCTTCATTTCTATAGTCTCTTTAAGTGTACGTCCTGGCAATGCTTCAAGCTCTTTTGCTTCATATGCGTCAATTAGCTCTTTTACGGTTTCTTCCGCTTCTTTAAGGAGGTTATTGATCTGTAACTTAGCAGTCTTGGGTATGTCTTCGTCACTGATACCAAAACTAAGTCCTGTCTTCATCACACCGCGGATAGCAAGTCTTGTAAAGTCATCTACGAACTTGGCACCTGCTTCCGGGCTGTATTCCTTAACAACTTTATCAAGGATCTTACCTTTGAAAGCACCAATACCTTGTTCATCAATGGTGCCCTGAAGCATTTCTCCGTCCTCTATGACCACATATGCATTGTACTCACAACCTCTCTTCTTACAGGTGTCACATTTGAAACATACCTGTGCAGGGAACTCAAGGTACAATCCCTTTGGAAGAATCTGACTGAAGATCTGCTTTCCGTTCCACAGTGGTTCTCCATCTTCGGAGTAGCTTGCAGGTTCCGGAAGATCTCTTATGTCTGATTTCCTGAGCAGTTCAAGAGCAGCATTCTTGGTGATTGCGTTCTCGTTTCTTGTTAGCAGGAACAATCCAGAAATGTGGTCGTGTATACCGCCAATGATAGGTCCGCCGAAACGAGGGGACAGGATGTTTTCCTGTACTTGCATGAGAATGCTGGCCTCAGCCCTGGACTCTTCGGTCTGGAGAACGTGCATGTTCATCTCATCACCGTCAAAGTCAGCGTTGTACGGGGCACATACTGCAGGGTTAAGTCTGAATGTCTTGTTAGGCAGTACCTTGACCCTGTGAGCCATGATACTCATCTTGTGGAGGGATGGCTGTCTGTTGAATAGGACAATGTCTCCATCCATAAGTTGCCTTTCGACTGTCCATCCGACCTCAATCTTTTCTGCGAGTTCTTCCTTGTTGATCTCGGATACTCTGATACGCCTTCCGTCCTCCCTTATGGCATAATTTGCACCAGGGTGTACTTCTTTACCACGTAGTATATACATGCGAAGAAGGTCAATATTCCTTGTTGTTACCCTTTCAGGTATTGTCATATGCCTGGCAATTGCATAAGGAACTCCTACTTCGTTGATACTGAGGTTAGGGTCTGGGGATACCACAGTACGTGCTGAGAAGTTCACACGCTTACCTGACAGACTTCCTCTGAACCTTCCTTCCTTACCTTTAAGACGCTGGGTGAGTGTCTTCAGCGGCCTTCCTGACCTGTGTCTTGCAGGTGGCACACCGGATACTTCGTTATCAAAGAAAGTTGTAACGTGGTACTGGAGCAATTCCCACAGGTCCTCTATAATGAGCTGTGGTGCGCCAGCATCCCTGTTCTCCTGGAATCTCTGGTTGATCCTGATGATGTCCACAAGTTTGTGGGTAAGGTCATCTTCACTGCGCTGACCTGATTCAAGAGTAATTGATGGTCTGACAGTTACTGGTGGTACTGGCAGAACTGTAAGGATCATCCATTCAGGTCTTGCGCTCTCAGGGTCCATTCCAATTACTTTTACATCCTCATCAGGTATGTTCTCAAAACGGTCACGTATCTCTGTTGGTGTAAGTTTGTGTCCGTCCTCAACATAATCACTGGGCTTTTCAAATTTGATCTCAAGCTGATCGGTTGAGCAGTATGGGCAGCTCTTTGACTTGCGTGCTTCCTTAAAGACCTCATTAATAATGTCGTCCGGAAGGTGTCCCATTTCTTTTGAAGTTTCCAGTTGTGCAAGGAAATCATTTTTCTTTTCAGGAGTAAGCATCAACCTGCTGCAATTGCGGCAAACTGAGCGTAATGCCTTGCGTATGGTCTTGTTAAATCCTACGTGTATGACTGGTGCAACAAGGTCTATATGTCCGAAGTGCCCCGGACATTCACCAGCACGGCTTCCACAGGTCTTACATTTAAGACCTGGGTCAATAACTCCCAGACGCAGGTCCATAAGACCCATGTCAATTGGATAACCGTCATCATCATAGGTATCAGCCGTTATGATGGCGGTAACGCTCATCTTCCTCACTTCTCGAGGTGATATCAGACCGAATTTAATGGCCCCGACTCTTTTTGGAATTGATGGAATATCGTTCATTTTAAAATCACCCATTATACTGCATCCTCAAGTTGGAGTCTTGGAGCTACGCCGAGGGATTTGATTTCATCAAGCAGCAGTTTGAATGCATAACTCATATCTACAGGGTGGATATCAGTCTCAGCACCACAGTTAGCACAGTATCTGATGTTTCTCTTCCTGTCAAATGTTGCAATCATTCCGCAGTGTCCGCAGACAAGCTCAGTTACTTTGTCCGATTCATCGAGCAGCCTTTCCTTAAGGGTCATTGCAGCGCCGTGTCCTATAAGCACATCACGCTCCATTTCTCCGAAACGCAGACCTCCTTCACGGGCACGACCTTCTGTAGGCTGCCTTGTAAGCACCTGTACAGGTCCGCGTGACCTGGCGTGCATCTTTGATGCTACCATGTGGTGCAGTTTCTGGTAAAGGATAACTCCTACAAACACATCTGCCTGTATCTTCTTGCCGGTAACGCCGTCTGAGAATACTTCTTTACCTGTGTGTGCAAATCCCTGTTCTTTCAGTGCTGCACGCAGGTCATCTTCATTCTCTCCGGAGAATGCGGTTGCATTGATCCTTCTTCCTTCCATGGCACCTACCTTGCCGCCGATCATCTCAAGCACGTGGCCTACTGTCATACGTGAAGGGATCGCGTGCGGGTTGATTACAAGGTCAGGTACAAGTCCATGTTCTGTAAATGGCATGTCTGCAAAAGGAACTATAAGGCCGATAACTCCTTTCTGTCCGTGTCTTGATGCGAACTTGTCACCAATTTCAGGGATTCTCTGGTCTCTTATCTTTACCTTTGCAAGACGTGTTCCGTTAATTGATTCGGTAAGAATGACTGTGTCAACGACTCCTTTCTCGTTGGAACGCATTGTAATAGCACTTTCTCTGCGCTGTTCAACACTGATTCCAAAGTCTGACTGTTCCTCAAGGAAACGTGGTGGACTGGTCTTTCCGATAAGTACGTCATTTGGACCGACGACCGTCTCCGGGTTCACAAGACCGTCAATATCAAGATTTGCATAAGATTCAGGACTGCGGGCACCTCTGAACTCGGAGTCAGGTATCTCGAACTTGTCTTCCTGTCCACCGGGGTAACGTCTTTCTTCGCCCTCAAATGTCCTGAGGAAATGACTTCTTCCAAGTCCTCTCTCAATGGAACCTTTGTTAAAGACCAGTGCATCTTCAATATTGTGTCCTTCGTAGGACATAACAGCTACAACGAAGTTCTGTCCTGCCGGCCTGTCATCGAAATGGATGGATTCGCAGGTCTGTGTTCTGACCATTGCTTTCTGTGGGTAGTGCAAAAGGTGTGCACGGGTGTCCGGCCTGAGCTTGGTGTTGGATGTTGATACTCCTATACACTGTTTGACCATTGCTGCACCCATTGTGTTACGTGGGGATGCATTATGTTCCGGGTATGGTACCATTCCTGTACAGATACCTAACATCAGTCCAGGATTGATCTCCATATGGCTGTGTTTGTCGGTAATGTCTTCCCTGTAAAGTGCAATAAATGCATTTTCCTCTTCTTCGGAATCAAGGTACTCTATTTTGCCGGCCTTTGTCATCTCGTTGTAAGACATCTTGCCTTCAGCAAGCAGTCCTTCCTCTTCCTCAGTTACAAGAGCTTCACCATTTTTCACAATGATGAGTGGTCTTCTTGCACGGCCCATATCCGTATTGATTATTACCTCGTGTATGTCTTCGTAATATGTGACATTGACTTGGTCTGAAATAATTCCTGCACCTCGCTGCTCTCTAAGGTTTTCAATCAGCTCTGTGGGGTCCGTATGGGTTCCTATGAGTTCTCCGTTAAGGAAAACTTTAGCTTCATTCATCGAGAAGTCCTCCCATGTCATCTAATGAATCTGAATAATTCGTATATCCTATCGGTTCCGGTTTATGATCATCATCCACTATTGGTTTTGCCTCAAGCTCATCCAGGTAGTCATCGAGTTCAGCATCATATTCTGGAAGTGCTTTAAGTGATGAGTTAAGAACAGTCTTTACAACGCCAAGATCATAGAGTATGCCCTTTATCTTTTTGTCTTCATCAGCACCGGTTGAAAGTTCCACCATCTGTGCGAAGTTCTTCACAAGACCACAATTCGGACCTTCCGGGGTTTCTGAAGGGCAAAGCCTTCCCCATTGTGTAGGGTGAAGGTCACGAGCCTCAAAGTGAGGTTGTGCTCTTGAAAGAGGGGATATTACACGCCTGAGGTGTGAAAGTGTTGAAATGTAATCGGTCCTGTCAAGCAGTTGTGATACACCTGTCCTGCCGCCTACCCAGTTACCGGTTGCAAGAGGGTGCTGTAATCTGTCTGTAAGCACGTCAGCCCTCACAAGTGTGATAACATTGAGCTCACGGTTCCTCATGTTAGCTCTTTCAAGCTGGTATTTGATGTCTCTTGAGAGCCTGTTGAATGCAACCCTGAACAGGTCTTCCATAAGGTCACCAGTAAGCTTCAATCTCTTGTTTGAATAGTGGTCCTTGTCATCAGAAGTACGCCTTCCCAATGCAAGCTCAAAACAGGATTCTGCCATTCTTCCAAGGAAGCTTGCCTTTGAAGCCCTGTCAGTTGGCTCGTTTCCAAGATGCGGCAAAAGGTATCTGTCAATGACATAGTTGGCACGTTTGATCTGGTAATCCCTTGCCTGTCCTGAAGCAACCCTTGATCCTATCTTTTCCATGGCATCTTCAATGTTATCAACCTCTGCTTCTTCCAGGTTCTCAAACATGAATTTCATGATTTCAGGGTCAGTTGATACGGCCTTAACAAGATCTTCGTCAGTCTCGATACCGAGTGCCCTCATAAGTGTGATAAAGTTGATACGTCCTGAAATTGATGGGAATGATACTTCGAGAAGTGATTTTCTGCCCCTCTCTACAACAACCAGTGCCCTGTATCCTCTTCTTTGTGAGAATACCTTGGATACTTCGATGCTGTCTCCGTATCTCTCACCAAGCTCAGTGAGTATCTTGTTCGGAGCGAGGTCTTCCAGGGTCATGACTACTCGCTCGGTTCCGTTAACGATAAAATATCCTCCAGGGTCAAGTGGGTCTTCGCCGTATTTGACCATCTCCTCCTCGCTGAGGTTTGTGAGGTTGCAGATGTTGGATTTGATCATTACTGGGAGCTGGCCGATCTTCGCTTCCTGTGGTTCCTTTTCTTCATCATTCTCTACAACACTCATCTGCAGGTAGAGTGGTGCGGAATAGGAGAGGTTCCTGAGCCTTGCTTCGTTAGGGTATAGATTCTCAATAGCTCCATCTGCTTCTTTCACAACCGGGTTCTCTACACGGATAGCGCCCAGTTTTATGTAGGTGTCTTCAAGATCCGTTTCGATTATCTGCTGTTCATCGATGATCTTTTGCAACCCTGTCTCCAGAAACTTGTTATATGAATCGATGTGATGCTGTACGATCTTATCTTTCGTAAAAAACGAACGTGGGATCTGTCCTTTGGTTAACGCTATGATAGCACCTTCTTTATATGATTTATATTATCGTAAAATTGTAAAAAAGCCCATGTCAAATGACAAATGTGGGATTCGCTTCTTCAAGCGATAACAAGTCGATAGTAAAATGCTTCGCCGGCAGTCTGGCTGTTACGGGTAATCTTAACGACTTCCCCAACCTGTGCCCCTACTTCCTGTATGACCGGATCAACAACCTTTATTTTAGGCAGCTGCTCCTTATCAATAGCATATTGCTTTAAAACAGATTTAAGTTCATCTTCCGATAAAATCTCATGTTTCGGGATTAACTGGTGGTCAAGCAGGCTAAATTTTCTCAATATATTACTCCTCCCTCAAAAATGTGAACGTGAACACTCTTGTGCAAAGTGTGGCGGGCTCGTAGGGATTTGAACCCTAGGCCGTCTGGTTAAAAGCCAGACGCTCTGCCTGACTGAGCTACGAGCCCACTTTGTTGGGTGGATTTGCTGAGGCTGCTTCACGTTCATCGACTTCGGTGTAGCGGGGGATAAAAGCACTTATGGTATATAATGCTTTCGTGTTGTTCCACGCGTTCGAACTACAATACTCTAAAATGAACTAATATTACTTATATGTTTTTTATGGATGTATTTGTAATTAAAATCAAAAACAGAAGGTTTATATGCTATTATTCTCACTTTTTACAAAGTGCAGTGCAGTTCCTACTGATTTCTCCCTCAACGGGGCTGTAACCTCCGCTTAAAAAATGTATTTTCGGTGTAGCAACTGATAAACTATTTATTTTAAAAAAAGAAGGGACTTACGTCCCGCATTCCCAGCCATCCATATATGCTGTTTGTTCCTCTGACAATTTATCAATGCTGATGCCCATGGATTTGAGTTTCATCTCTGCAACTCCTATATCCAATTCAAGGGGTACCGGATGAACTCCGTTTGCCAGCTTGTTCTCTGCAATATACCTTACACATAGTGCCTGGTTTGCAAAGCTCATATCCATTACCTCTGCAGGATGTCCGTCACCAGCGGCAAGGTTCACAAGCCTTCCGTCTGCAAGTACAAAGACACGCCTGTCTTTGAGGGTGTATTCTTTGATGTTGTTCCTGACTGTCTTTACAGAGCTTGCCATGGATTTCAGGTCTTCAAGGTTGATCTCTACGTTGAAGTGGCCTGCATTTGCAAGTATTGCTCCGTCTTTGATAACCTCAAAGTCTTCTCTTTTCAGTATATCCTTGTTACCTGTGGTTGTGAGGAATATGTCTCCTATCTTTGCAGCCTCTCTCATTGGCATGACCTGATTTCCATCCATACGTGCTTCAAGTGCCCTTATCGGGTCTATCTCGGTGACAATGACATTTGCACCAAGTCCGCTTGCGCGCATTGCAGCACCTTTACCACACCAGCCGTATCCGCCAATGACAACGTTCTTACCAGCTACAAGGAGGTTGGTTGTTCTCATTATACCGTCCCATGCTGACTGTCCGGTACCGTAGCGGTTGTCGAATAGGAACTTTGTCATTGCATCGTTTACAGCAATGACTGGCATTTTCAATGCACCATCGCGTTCCATGGATTTGAGCCTGTGAATGCCTGTTGTTGTTTCCTCACAGCCACCAAGGATCATTGGTAAAAGATCAGTGCGTTCTGTGTGAAGCTTGAAAATGAGGTCTGCTCCATCATCTATGGTGATGTCAGGTTTGAAGTCGAGGACCTTGTCAATGGCTTCATAGTATTCCTCGGTGCAGCAGTCATACTTTGCAAAGCACTGGATGTTATTCTTCTGGTGAAGTGCAAGAGAAACGTCATCTTGTGTGCTTAATGGATTGCAGCCTGCAATAGCTACCTCTGCTCCGCCAATAGCCAATGTTTCCACCAGGGCGGCCGTCTTGGCCTCTACGTGCAGGGCCATACCAACTCTGTGACCTGCAAGTGGTTTATCTTTTTCGAACTGTTCCCTGATTATATTGAGAACAGGCATATGGTTAAGAACCCAGTCAATCTTCATGTTTCCGGATTCTATCATTTCAGTATCGCTCATCTAAATTCTCCAATTTTATTCTAATAAGATAATCTGTATATGGTAGTCTGTATCAATTATTGATCTTCAATATAAGGTCTTTTGACCTCTGAATAGCAATGTCTATTACTTCCTGCTCATCCAGTGAAAGGACTTTACCCTCTTCCATAAGTACCTTGCCATTCACAATGGTCGTCTCCACATCCTTGCCGCTGGCAGCGTAAACAAGATGTGATGCAACATCATAGACGGGTGTCAGGTGTGCCTTATTCATATCAACTATGATCATATCGGCGTTGTATCCTTCCTTCAGCATTCCGCTTTTAATGCCAAGTGCCTTTGCACCGTTAATGGTTGCCATCTCTAGCACCTTGCGTGCAGGAAGCACTGTGGGGTCCATTGTACTGACCTTTTGCAAAAGAGCTGCCATTCTCATTTCCTCGAACATGTCAAGGTTGTTATTGGAAGCACAGCCATCTGTTCCGATGCAGACGTTAGCTCCGTTGTCCAGCAGTTTGGAAACAGGGCATATTCCTGATGCCAGCTTCATGTTGCTGTTCGGGTTGTGTGAAATGTTGACGCCATATTCTGCAAGTATCTTGATATCGCCGTCAGAAAGCCATACACAATGCGCAGCAAGAATATCCGGTCCCCAGAAATCAATATCCTTGAGGAAGTGTATGGAGCACATACCAAAGTTCTCTTTCATATAGTTGAGTTCTGCTTCGGTTTCAAGGACATGGATATGTATCTTCACATTATCCTTTACAGCCTGCTCTTTAACCCTGATAAGGAAATCTCTGGAACATGTATTAGGTGCGTGTGGGCCATACATGGTATCTATCCTGCCATCTGCTTTTCCGTTCCACTCTTTGACAAAAGCACTGCCTTCTTTCAGTTCCTTGTCTGCCTTTTCCTTATCGCCAAAGTCTATCATGCCATAGGAAAGTGCAGCACGGATGCCAGCTTCATCTACGGCCTGAGCAACCTTATTCTCATGTATGTACATGTCTGCAAAAGCGATAGTTCCAGAGCGTATCATTTCAAGACATGCAAGCCTTGTACCTGCATAGATGTCCTCGTCTGTAAGTTGTGCTTCAGCAGGCCATATATGATTCTCAAGCCAGTCCTGTAACTGCATATCATCGGCATAGCCTCTGAAAATGGTCATTCCTGCGTGGCAGTGGGTGTTTATAAGTCCGGGCATAAGGACTGAACCTTTTGCATCGATAACCTTCTCTGCGCTGCACTGCGTGGAAGTTCCTATCTCTTTGATCATTCCATTCTCAATGACCACCACTCCGTTCTCTATGTCTCCTACGGACGGGTCCATTGTGAGGATATAAGCATTTTTGATTATCATATCGGCCATAATCTCTCTCCTATAACGTTTCTTGCTTTAGTTGCTCAAGATATATTCGCATTATTGCCAGTCTCTGGTCTGCAATTTCCTTTGCAGTCTCTGTGTTCAGCCTTTCCATAATCTTGAAAGGTTTCCTCTCCATATAATCGTAGAAACCATCGAACGGGTCTTCTGCGTAAGCATTCATGGAGGTTTCCTTCACAGTTCCAATGGTCTGTTTCAGTGCCCTTAAAGCACCCATTGAAACGAGTGAGCGGAAAATTCCCACGGAACCCAGTGCATCTATCCTGTCGGCATCCTGAAGGATCTTAGCCTCGATGGTCTGTGCCTGCATTCCCCGGCTGAAACGATGGGTAAGGATGCATGATGCCACATGATCGATAAGTTCTGCCTCTGCTCCGTTCTCCCTGAGGAATTCAGTTGCAATCTCCGCACTGTACTGCGCATGATTTCCGCCTTCTTTGTGCTCTCTTACAATACCCACATCATGGAGCAGGGCTGCAAGACGAAGGACCTGCAGGTCGCCACCTTCCTTTTTGTGTATATTCATACAGGTGTTCTCAACACGCTCAATATGCGACATATCATGGGTGCTTGGTTCATCTGCAAGGATTTCGGCAACAAACTGGCGCGTGGTCTCTATCAGATCCATGTAATTCCTTTCTCTTCTGCTTTGTTTTTCAGGTGTTCCTGCATGGAATACAGGGCATCTGATATGACCCTGTCATTGTCATAAGCATCAATAACAGCCTGAAGCGAGTCTTTACTCCCGCCTTTCATATCCTTTGTGAACTGGATCATATTGTTGAGTGCCCTGGTGACATTGTCAACAATAGTGACAGTGGATGTAAGTGATGTTCTGGAAAGAGGGTTGAGGTCGATCGTAATAACGGTCTTTCCCATTTCCACAAGCTTCTGGCAACGGTCTCCGTCTTCAAGTGGCACCAGCACAACATCTGCACTGAAAATACCCTCCTCATCAACAATTGCCCTGTCATGCGAAAGGTCAAGTCTCTTATCGCCCTTGCCACCAAGAACGACACCTGCACCATGTGCCTTCAGGTGTTCTGTTATCTTATGCACCCTTGCATCACTTCTGTGGAAAAGGTTCACTTCAAGTCTTGCACCTGTGATGTCAGCAAGTGACACTAGCTGGTCAGGTACAAGTGCCCCCGTATTTCCGTTCACGGATATAATGGGGTTCTTTGCAAGAAGTATGTAGGCGACTGCCGCTCTTTCGGCAATCGCTGCAGATTCGATTGTCTTCTCCCCTAATATATAGTCAAAGGCTTCGCCACGACCCTGGGCAACCAGTCCTTGCTTGCTGGTAATGCCCATATTTACTCCTTCTACTATCTTTTCCCTTGTGATGAGGGATTCATATCTGGGGTGGTCTTTCGTAATTCCTGTCATTCAGTCCGTTTTCTCCTTATGTTCATTTGCTGGCATCAAGTATTATCCCCTGATCAGTGGGGACGAGCATAGTCTGTATTTCCTGTCCCTGCAACATTTCTATGTACTTGTAATTTATGAGGTTAGGATTCTTTGCCAGTTGTTCATTGATAATTCCAAGTGCTTCAGCTTCACCATGTGCCTTCGCGATGGTTGCATTTGCAATACCATTAGCCTCGATGATCTTCCTTTCTGCTTCCAGCTGCTCTTTTTCTTTTACGAATATCATCCTCTGGGCATCCTGGTCAGCCTGGAGTTTTGCCTCGATGGCCTCAGCGACCCTTGTTGGTAACACAACGTTCCTCACAAGTACTTCTTCCACGATGATGCCATCGCTTCCCAGAGCATTGTCGATATTGGTCAGCATTTCGCCTGCAACCAGTTGTCTTTCCTCGCCGTACACCTGCAAAGCGGTTTTTGTGGACACTACTTCACGTATGGATGATCTTATCGTAGGGCGAATTATCTTTTCCGCATAGTTAGTTCCAAGATTCTGATGTACGTTGCTGGCCTCATCAGGTATTACTCTGTATCTGACGGTGATATCCAGTCCCAGTGTAAGCCCTTCCACTGTAAGGGCTTTGATCTGGTCATCTCCTACTATCTGGCCCTCATCGGTAACTCCACTCATGGTGTATGTTTCACTTCTGACCGAGTACTTGGTCACACTGACCCATGGTGGGACTATGTGCAGTCCCTCTCCGAGTTCATCATCTTCCACACCACCGAACTGGTTAAATTTAACACCTACTTCTCCGGCTCCGACAGAAACAAAAATTGAACCGAACATTACTGAAAAAATGATCAATATTACAAAAACAACTGCAATAGAGCGGAATACTTTAACCATTATGGGTGGTATTTCCTTTATAGGGAAATCAGGTGCCCTTCTGGGGGGCTCAGGTTCCCATTCACCTTCAACAACCATGTTCTAACCTCTCAAATAATTGAAAACTTTTTAATTCTCTCCATGTATAAATGGAATTCTTAAATATGTTTTCACTCAGGTAATTTTGATGCTACCTGTCATCACCTTGAATTTGAGTACAGTGCCAAACTCTGAAAAAATCTCTTCAAGCTCATAGTTTGTTGATGGTGAAGGCATTGAAAACACTGCATTTCCAAGCATTGCCTGAGATGCTGTGACTCCGATAGAATCTGCTGCTTCTATGGCATCCAGGACCTTTTCGCTTGCAAGCTTGCCCTGCATGGTAAACTCCTTTGAGCAGGTCATGAAGTTCTCAACAGAAGGCTTTTGCATTAGTTTTTTCATGGCCTCTTTTCCGGCAGCATTGATGTTCTTTACCATCTCCGGATTACTCAATACTGATTTTGTTGACAATTCCCCAAGGACCGCACAGTAAACATCGTTCTCTTTTGAAGGTATGCAGTCGACCGAAGCAATAGATGGTGCTCCCGGTGTCTTTCTAATAAGGATCCCACCATGTGCCTGTCCTGTAACATCTCCCAGTCCACTGCCATTGCCGACTTCCGCTACATGTGCTATATCATTAAGCTTGCTTGCGGTTAGGTCAAGTCCGAGGGCATAGTTCAATGCATAAGCTGTTCCCAGTGCTCCGGCTCCTGATGCTCCGAATCCGCACCCAATTGGTATGTCAGATATGCTTTCTACCTTTACAGGAAGCTCTGTTATCGCTTCCACAACTGCTCGGCTGGTATCACCCACGACCTTGTTTTTGTTGAGGAATATCTCTGTATTAGTTATCTCCTCGCCAATGGTCACGGTGGTATGAACGCCTCCGTCAAGTACCACTCCGCATCCTGTGGAGCCCTTTTTCATAGGGTTATTATGGTTATGTATCTGAAAAAAGCCGGTAATATGGGCAGGTGCAAAAGCCCTGGCCGCAATAATTTCTTTGCATGATCTACATGGCATCTATTCTTCGTCCTTTGCTGCTAACAGTCCTGTTATCTCATCCATAAGGACATTTGAAATAAGGCTTTTGGAACCTTCTACATTAAGATTCTCTCTTATATCGGAGTATATGATCGTGATATTGTTGCTGTTGGTTCCCATTCCACTCTTGCTGACCTCGTTGGCAACTATCATGTCAAGCCCGGAAGTTTCAAGGGTCTGCTTTGCTCTCCTGAGCAATTCTTCTGTATCCACCCCGGCTTCTGCCTTGAATCCGATTATCTTCACCTGCGGATATGATTTCCTGGCTTCTTTTATGAGCTTGCGTGTAGGTTTGAATGAAAGCTCAAGCCCTTCACCTGATTTGATCTTCTGCTCGTTTGCATCTATAGTATAATCTGCAATGGCTGCAGAACTTATGAGTACATCGTAGTCCTTTGCAAGTTCATCAAGTACGGCATCTGTCATCTGAGCAGCAGTTTCAGTATGTATCTCATTGATGCCCGAAACTCCAAGTTTGTTCCTGTGTACGATGGTGACATCAGCACCCCTGCGGTAGGCTTCCAGTGCCAGTTCAACTCCGGTCTTCCCTGATGCCCGATTTGTCAGGATACGTATGGGGTCTATAGGTTCTGCCGTGGACCCACTTGTGATAAGTATCTTCTTTCCGCAGAGCGTCTTTTTTCCGATAGTTCTCTCTACCTGGAGCACTATATCATCATTTCCGGCTATCTTTGCTATGCCTTCTTCAATCCTGGGTCCGATGAAGCTGATTCCCCAACCTTTTATTTTCTCAATATTCTCCAGAACAGCAGGATGATTATACATATCCTCATGCATTGCAGGAACTATCATCACCGGCTTGCCCGCACCGATGGCAGTGGTTGCGAAGGTTGTCACAGGTGTGTCATCAATCCCTGCTGCTATTTTTCCAAGTGTATTGGCTGTTGCAGGTGCCACTAATAATAGGTCCGCCCTGCCGAGATTACCAAAGAACTCTACATGCTCTACTTTTCCGGTTATGCTGGTGATGACCTCGTTTCCTGTAGCGTAATGCAGGGCCATGGGGTTGATTATCCAGCCGGCAGCCTCGCTCATAACTGCATGTACGTCCGCTCCCCTGCGAATAAATTCCCGCGCAAGTTCCACTGTCCTTACAGCAGCAATGCTGCCTGTGACTGCAAGCACAATGGTCTTTCCCTGAAGCGTTCGGGATTTTGCAGACTTTATCCAGAGGGTGGGGTGTTCGTTTGGAATCTGGGGCATATTCTATCCTTTTTTGATTAAACAAGTGGATTTTTAGTATTTAAGAAGGGCGGGTAATGTAAGTTAGATTTTTGTTAATCTTACCACTACTAGTACTATATTATACTTGAACGGTATTAAATTTATAAAGATTGAAAAGAAGGTGCTTTTTCATTGAATCCTTTGCCGTTCCCTCGCCCCGCAACCCTCGCAGACAAACCCAAACTCCTATCTCTCTACCGTGAGGTAGCCTCACGCTCCGGTGGCATTATCCGTGAACCCCACGAGATCACAGAGGAATATATCAACAAATTCCTTACAAACAGCCTTGCAGATGGTATCATCCTCGTGGTTGATGATATTGGCAGTGGCCGGGTAATCGGTGAGATTCATACATACAGGCCCTCTCTTTGTGTATTCTCGCATGTTCTTGAGCACCTAACTCTTGTTGTGCATCCCTCTTTTCAGAGGAAAGGAATTGGAAGGATGCTTTTTACCACTCTGCTCTCTAAGGTGAGGTCGGAACATCCTGAGGTCCTCAGGGTCGAGGTTATAGTAAAGGAGAGCAACCATGCCGCTAGAAACCTCTACAGGTCTCTTGGTTTTGTCGAGGAAGGCTGGCTGGAAAAGAAGATCAGAAGGTCAGACGGTGGGTTTGAGGCTGATATTCCTATGGCGTGGTTTAATCCGGATTATGGCATGAGGTAGGAAAACGCTTGAACGGTTTCATTAAAGATCGAGATTAGCTTATCTTTGCTCTTGCTGACTCGAGTGCTTTCTTGCTGACAACCTTTTCTGCAAACATGTCTGCAAGCGTCTCAAGTTCATCCTCAGAACGGTTCTTTGTAAAGCTCATCAGTGCCAGTTGTCTTAATATCGGGGTTCTGCTATTGTAGCGAAGATGCCATACTTCGTGTGCAAGGATGGCTTTCAGTTCTGACGTATCTACCAGTTCCAGTATTCCAAGTGACAGGAAAATAGCTTTTCCTGAAGCAAAGGCTCTGGGTACCGCCGAATCATAATAATATACACTTGACTTTGTATCCAGGTCGTTGACAAATCCCTGAGGCCAGTCCATGATCTCTGTTATTGGCCTGGCTTCGTATCTTTTGATAAGTACCTTGTAGTATGCTCTCGGCAGGAGTAGGATGATCACCGTTGACAGTGTCACATAGCCAAGATATATTTCGATGCTTAACATCTGGCTGCACTGCATTGCATAGACAATCGCTGCGATGGCAGAAATAATGAATAACTGGCCTGCAGCAAATGATGAGAGCCTTGCAACTGGTTTTCTGGTTTTGAAGTATATAGTGAACATTGCCAGTGCCAGGATTATTGAGATGCCTATCACCGGCAGTAGACCGGCTTCATTAATGCAGGCAATATAGCATTCCACTTCATCCTGTATGGAGAACATGTTCCGTGTCCTGAAAATTTCACTTCTTGTTATGGTATGTGTGGAAATTTTCTATCGCCACTTTTCCGAAAGTGTCTACAAGACTGTCAAGTACCTTTTTTGTGATGGTGTTTGCAGTATTGTCCATGGAATCTGCAGCAGAATAGAGATATCTGACCTTGGCTCCGCTCTTGTCAAGTTCCCGCGTTGCAAAACCGGCTTTCACCAGCCTGTCCAGAGTACCGGCTACACTTGATAATGGGATGCCTGTCCTTTCAGTTATCTCGGGAGTTGTCAGTTCTTCACTTTCCCAAAGAGTCTGCATTATTTGTGATTCAATGGGACTGAAAAATTTGGTCAATCCTTCATTGGAGAGGTTTATTCTGTCCAATTTTACCATAATTTTACAACTGCTGTAAAGCCATATATATCTTATGAGTTTCTCTTAGTTTTTGCTTTACATTTGGCGTAAAGTTCATTTACCTTTACACTTATTGTAAATCAATAACTTTACACTTAGTGTATAATCACTCTAATGGTGACACAAAATTGAGGAGAATAGGATGCATTTACACTCTTTTGTATTGAAGGACGTATTCCGCAGGAAAACAAAACTTTTGGTGGCTGTGCTTGGTGTGGTCGTAGCTGCTGCTGCAATAGTAGCTGTCGTAACTACATTCTCAGCAGCAACTGAAGGCTTTCATGAAGCAACGAACAAATTCGGTGCAAACATAATAGTCCGGCCTGAGATCGAATCCATCCCTCTTGTGGATGGATACTCTTCAATGGGTTCACTCTACGCAGGAAACAACTACATAGAAGAATCAGATATTCCGAAGATCTACACGATCAAGGATAATGCAAGTCTCTCGGTCGTAGCACCAAGACTCTATGGTATCGCAGAACTTCAGGGCTCTTCTGTTGTTGTGATGGGCGTTGACCCGGAACAGGAAATGAATCTCAAACCCTGGTGGAATATTCAGGGTCACTGGATGTCTTCAGAGAACACTGAACAACCAGAAGTACTGGTGGGTTCGGATATTGCCATTCCACTGGGGCTTAAGGAAGGTTCGATGATAACACTTTCAAAAGACAATATCTCGATAAATGCTCAGGTTGCAGGTGTGATAGAGAGCACCGGGGATAATGAAGACAGCTACATCATACTCCCGCTTGCGGCTTCCCAGTATCTGCTTTCTCAGGAAGGAAAAGTCAGCAGTCTGGAGGTACGTGCATTGTGTAATGCCTGTCCGGTTGAAGAAATGAGCCAGCAGATCGAAGGTGTTCTCCCGGGAATGGAAGCACGGGCAATGAGCCAGATCGTGCAAAATGAGATGGCAATTGTCAATCATACAAAATCCTCTGCTATGGCAGTTTCTATTATTACCCTGCTTGTAAGCACATTGACCGTTGCTTCCACAATGCTTGCTTCTGTTAACGAAAAAATGAAGGAGATTGGTATTATGCGTGCCATAGGTGCAAGCGATGTCCAGGTGGTTTCCATGCTGTTCCTGGAAGGTGCGATCATTGGCATTGTTGGGGGATGCATCGGTTTCCTCATAGGTACCCTGGCTTCATTCGTTTCAGCTCCGATGCTGGTCTCAGTAACACCCGATCCAATGTGGGATCTTATGCTACCGGTTGTTGCTATTTGTATGTTTACCGGAATGGTAGCTTCCCTTGTTCCTGCAAAGAGGGCTCTTGGAATAGACCCTGCGGAGGTGCTTAGAAGTGTCTGAAAATCATGATGTCATCAGGGTCACTGATGTGACAAAGAATTACAACTTAGGCTCAACTGAAGTAGAAGTTCTGCATGGGATAGACCTGGCAATAAAAAACGGTGAGTTCGTCTCCATCATGGGCCAGTCAGGTTCCGGAAAAACCACTCTTATGAACCTTATAGGTATGCTGGACCATCCAACAAGCGGAAGTATCCATATCAATGGCGATGATATTACAGGCAGGTCCCAGAAAGAACTTGTTGAGCTAAGGCGTAAGGCAGTGGGCTTTATTTTCCAGCAGTTCCACCTCATCCCTTCACTTACGGCTTATGAGAACGTTGCTCTTCCACTGGTTTTTGCAGGTGAGAAGGATGACGGTGCAGTAGCAAGTGCAATGGAAAAAGTAGGCTTGTCACACAGGATGAATCACAGGCCATCAGAACTGAGTGGTGGTGAGCAGCAGCGTGTGGCTATCGCAAGAGCCGTTGTCATGAATCCAAAGATACTGCTTGCTGATGAGCCTACAGGTGCGCTGGATGCTCTCACCGGCTCTAGGATAATATCTCTGCTAAAGTCGCTGGCTGGCGAGATGACGGTAATCATGGTGACTCATAACAGTGAGCTTGCTGCATATTCTGATCGAATAATTGAGTTACAGGATGGCTACGTTAAGTAAAGAATTCAAGGAAGTATCATTACTAGATTTCAGGAGTAATATGTATGAATAGAAAATTGATCATTGTATCTTTGTTAGCGATAATAGTATCTATTTCAGCATTGGGCTGTTTGGATTCAGAGAGCTCTGCTTCAGCAGGAGGATCAGGTCCTGTTAAAGGAACATGGATAGAACCTTGGACAAGTGCGGATACAGTATCCATTCCTGTCAGTTCTGTGGAAAGGTATACTAATGTTCACTTTAAAGTGAATACGGATATCGGGGAAGTTTCAGTTATGGCCTACAAGCTCAATGATGAGGTTCAGGTCCGGTCCAATGTATGTCCACCATGTGGTTCAATAGGTTTCACACTCACAGGTGATGTCCTTGTCTGTGATTCATGCGGCACTGTCTTTGATGCTGCCACAGGTGAAGGTATCCGGGGCGGCTGTGTTGCATATCCAAAGGAGAGCATTCCATACACGATATCAGACGGTAATATCGTCATGAATATGGATGATGTTGTAACTGCCCACAAAATGACCGTGGAAGCCTATTGAGGATATAGTGACCTCTCTTGTTGATGAAATCAGGTTAATAACCTCATTTCATCTTTTTTAAATTTATTCCCATAATCCTGTAACTCAGCATTCTGAATAACTTCTGTGGATTTTATCATGTACTAACTATCTATAAGTCTGAAATCATTGGTTATTATTTTCTCATTTCACTTATGTTACTGACGTCTATCTATCTGGATATGATCGATACATATGAGTATTTTAAGGAAACCTGATGAAAACTACATCTATTGCCGTTTACACTAGAACAAATAGATATCTATTAATACCATCGTGCTCGAAAAAAGTTGCATAGAGGGCTTATTATGCGGATAGGTACGAAACAAGTAATAACAATCATGGCAGTGCTCTTGCTTGCAATAGCTGCAACAGGATGCACTTCAGATGATAATGGCAGTGATAGTAAAGGTGGCAGTTCATCGGCAGACAATGGTGACCTTGGTGATGAGTTCACCAATTCGATTGGTGTAGAGTTCCAGTTGATCGAGGACGGAAGTTTTGATATGGGTACATCAAAGTATGCTTATTCCCAGCCAATCCATGAGGTAAGACTGGATGATCCATTTTACATTGGTAAGTATGAAGTGACACAAGAGCAGTGGGAAACAGTCATGGGCAATAATCCTTCAAGTTACAAAGGAAATGACCAGCCGGTTGAAAGTGTTTCATGGAATGATGTTCAGGAGTTCATTGACAAACTCAATGAGGTGGAAGGAACTACTAAATACAGGCTTCCAACTGAGGCAGAATGGGAATATGCAGCAAGGGCAGGATCAACAACACTTTACTCATTCGGTGAAATAGATGAGGATGAAGGTCCTTTCCTGAAAGACTATGCATGGTATCAGGAGAATTCTTACGAGCATACTCATAATGTGGGTGAGAAACTGCCAAATGAATGGGGACTTTACGACGTACACGGCAATGTATGGGAATACGTGCAGGATAGCTGGGTTGATGATTATTCCGGTGCACAGGAAGATGGCAGTGCGGTTGAGAAAGGAGCAAGTTTCCTGAGGGTTGCCAGAGGTGGCAGTTACTCAAGTAAGGAAAATGCACTGTATACTGCATACAGAAAGAAACAGGATCCTCGTGATGGGGATTCTGCAATAGGCTTCCGTCTTGTGATGGATGCCTGATCTTCTTTTCTCTTTTTTATTTTTGTATCTTATATCTGTTTTGAACTTGATTTCTGATTTCATTCAAATTCCGGTATTCTCGTTCTATATAGACAGATTTTTTAGACAGGACGTTTTTATTGCTGTTAGATGGTCGAAAAAGAGAAGGTAATTAACAATATCAATTATATCTTCAAAAAATATTCGGGTAAAGAAGAACTGGAGAATGAGATCAACCGGCTTCGGTCGCACATACTTGAGCTTGAGCTGGACGTGAAAACAGCTAATGTGAGGTATGAAAAAGGTGCGGCATCCGAAAAGAAGGCTATTGCAGCAAAACAGGAAGCTGAAGAAAATCTGAAGGCTGCAGAAGTGAAGCTCTGTACTCTGGAACATGAGCTCGATAAACAAAAGGTCGAAGCTTCAGGGGACTTATCTTTCACCCATGTTGACCTGTTCAACAAGCAACGGACTGAAGAGTTTCTTTTATGTATCTCGTCTGTAAAGTACCTGACAGAATCCTTGCTAACAGTCTGTATTGCTGCCGGTGGGCGACTGGATGGCATAAGGGATTATGAAAATCTGCTTAGACTAATTGACAGTGAGACCCTTGCATTGATCGAAAAGGTCGATTCATCCACAGGGTTTGTATTGTTCCATTCTCCCGATCATATGGTGAATGAGTTGATAATTCCTCCTTTGCCTTTGAAGAGTTCCTACTGGGGTACAGGGAATAATTTTGACATCACTCCTGTAATTGAATTGCTGAATAAGGATGCAAGTATATGTGTCCTGGTAGCGCATGCAGGTGAATCCTTTGTAGGCTTATCTCTTGACAGGGAAGAATTCGATTCATTCCAAGTGATCAAAAGCAGTGTCAAAGCCAAGCATGCAAAGGGAGGTTTCAGCCAGAGACGCTTTGAACGTCTGCGGGATGAAGATATTGCACATCATATTGACAAGGTCAAATTCTCTCTCAAGGATATGCTTGAAGAATTTGAAGGGACCATAGATTATCTTATTCTGGCAGGTGACCCTCAGCTTGCAAGGGAAATAGCGACAGATATCCCTCTGGACATTGAACAAGTATTGTCCTCTTCTGATATTCACATAGAAAAGAATAACATCTCGGATATCTTAAATCAAATATTGATCAGTCGGAGATACAGGTTCTGATAAGGTTGGTCTATATGCTAAGTAAAGAAGAACTCTGTGGGATTGTCGATGCTCTTGGTGCCCTGACAGTAGATGAAATTTATCATGTAGCAAAGGAATTATATTTACTCAGGGGCAGCGTTCCATTGACTCTGCCTTCAATAAAAAACCTTTGTGAAGATGCGGAAAAAGAACATCTGATAGCTGTTGTATCCTGGGAGGAGATCGAAGGTCTGGATGAGGATGAACTTTCCTATTATATATCTGGGCCAAACGCTTTCCCGGAAGTTCCTTTTGACCTGAGTGAGGTCATCGATATACTTGAGATGGCAAAAAGGGAAGTTGAGCTTAGCAGAGTGGCCAGCAGATTCAGCAAGAACCTGCATAAAAGAATAAAAAATCTGGATGACAAAATCAATTCTGTTAATGAAGGTAGATTTCATCCGAAAGACCTGGAAAACCTTGAACACAGGTATAGTGACATATTGAACCAGTATTATGATTACAGTTTCTGGCTTCCAGATACAATGGCAGGTCTTGAAGCCGGGATTCAGGAGCTTAGTAGCAGAATTGAAGCTCTGAAGTCGGCACAAGGTATTTGACTTTTAGGTATTATCAAGGTATTCATATGGCAAGAGACAGGCGAGATAAGTATTACTGGAAAGCAAAGGACGAAGGTTATCGTTCAAGGGCATCTTACAAGCTTTTCCAGATAAATGGAAAACACAATATCATAAAAGAAGGGGATACTGTGGTGGACTTAGGTGCAGCCCCCGGAGGCTGGCTGGAAGTCGCAAAGGAAATATCAGGCGGAAGAGTTGTAGGTGTTGACCTTAAGAGAATAGCTCCCATCGAAGGCGTTGAGACCGTTATGGGTGATATTACCGCAGACAGGACAATCGAGAAGATCCTGGGGCTTGTCGGACAGGGCGGTGCAGACGTTGTAATCTGTGATGCTGCGCCAAATCTCAGTGGAAACTGGAGTCTTGATCATGCAAGGTCTATCGATCTGACGAGGTCAGCTCTAGGCTGTGCAAAGAAAATTCTCAAACCCAACGGACATTTTGTTGTTAAGGTCTTCCAGGGTGACATGTTCAACCAGTTCCTTGAAGAGGTCCGGGATAATTTCGCATTTACACGTTCCTACTCTCCCCAGGCTTCAAGGTCTCAAAGTGCTGAGATATATATTGTTGGTAAGAAATTCCTGACATCACCTGTCAGGCGTGGTAGTGAGTTTGAAGTTGAGATAAAGGAACTAGGTTCCAGTGGTGACGGAGCAGTTCTGATAGACAACTTTGTTGTTTTTGTCAAAGGCGTTGAGCTTGGAGATCGTGTAAGAATAAAGGTTCAGGACGTAAAGCCGAACTTTGCTTTTGCAGAAGTGATAAAAAGGCTGGAATAATAATATAATTTCAGGTTGAAGTACAATTATACTTTTTCACTGAATATTATCTTTTTTTATACAAGATTGTTCTATATACTTGTAGTACTTTCTTGAACAGAACCTCATTCTTTTGTAAACAGGTTCTGTAAAAACTTGAGAATCTGGTCACATGAATGCTGAAGTCCCTGTTCCAAAAGATCGATCCAAATATATCCCTGTACTTGTTGCGATTATCATGGTTCTTGTAGCAGGTTATGCACTCTTTGGCGGTTATATACAAAAACAAAGGACATTGCATGAAGTAGATTCTTTATGGGAGAATGCATCAATATTGCGTGAGGAAGGCAATTATGATCAGGCATTACAGGTCTACAACTCAGTATTCGGAATAATATCTTCAAGCGAGTTCCCTCTTGAATATGGGATGAACCATTATTATCGTGGTGTTGCATATGGGGAAATGGCTTCAGTGGATACTGTTAATGCCTCAAGTAACTTGCAGAACAGTATATATGCATATGACTCCTCCCTGAAGTTCATCACAAAAACTGAGTATCCGGCTGAATATGCAAGAGTGCAGTACAGTTTAGGTGATACATACCTGAAATTATATGCTTCTCAAGGTAGTGATGAGGATCTCAATACTTCTATCAGCTACTATAACGAAGCACTTGATTATTATTCCATAGCTGTGGATCCTATCTATTTTGCATCTATACATAATAGGCTTGGAACTGCCTGGCGTAAGACGAGTGTTGCAGAAAGTGACTCCATATACCTCCAAAATGCAATTGATGCATATGATCAGTCACTGAGGGTTTTCAGGAAAGATACTTACCCTCTGGAATATGCAGGGGTTCAGAACAACCTTGGGAATCTATATCTTGAAATATCAGAATTCAATGATAAAAAGGACAATATAAACAATGCTATAAATGCTTTTAATGCTGCTCTTGATGTCTATACCATCGAAACCCGGCCGGTGGAGTATGCCACTCTCCAGAACAATCTTGGAAATGCTTATTTTGCCATGTCGGAAATAGAGAATAAAGAACGCAATGTCGAAATGGCGGTTAACGCCTATCATGAGGCATTGAAGGTATTTACCATCGGTCTTTTCCCTCAGGAGCATGAGGGAGTCATTCATAATATTGCAAGAGCATACAAGAGCCTCTAAGCAAATTTAAACTAAAAATAAAAATGAATCTTAAAAGGAAAAGGTATTGATTTAATACCTTTATCTTTCCTGCAGTGTCTCTACTTCTTCTACAAGCCTCTTTCCGGCGGCAATTTCATCTATGCTGTGTACAACTGCTCCGAGATTCTCAATTGAATCTTTTACTTCGTCATAGTCGAGATTTTCACCTTCAATGGTGATCTTGACCGTTTCTGTCTGCTGGTCTACCTCATAAAGGCTGAGGTTTACTCCATGTACTCCCGGGAGTACACTTAGTGTCTTAGACAATTCAACAATTGATGGATGATGGGGTTTAAGCACATCCAGAACCAATCTTCTAATTCCTGTCAATTTTTCATCCTTCCTTATCAGAAAGTCATAGTTCTAAGAATATTTAAACTTATAAGAATTGCCTATAAAACATTATATTATTTTTGTCTTCCTATGAATGACTTTATCTATTTTCAGGACATACAACAATCTATTCTCATAATAAATGAGGTATTCTTATGATAGATATGCATACTCATACTATTTTTAGTGACGGCGAGCTCATACCAAGTGAACTTGTGAGAAGGGCTGTAGTTCACGGATACAGAGCTATAGGTATTACTGACCACGCTGATTTCACAAATGTAGAACATATTCTCAAAAACGTAAGTAAGGCAAAATATCTGGAGGATGAGCTTGATATTCAGGTTAAAGTGGGTGTTGAGATAACTCATGTTCCGCCTAGAAAAATAGCTCCGCTTGCAAGAATGGCAAAAGAGTTGGGCGCAGAAATTGTGGTAGTCCATGGGGAAACCATAAATGAGCCTGTTATGCCTGGTACCAATGCTGCTTCAGTTGAGCTTGCAGATGTGGATATACTTGCACATCCAGGTTTTATCACTATCGAAGAGGCTGAGATTGCCCGTGATAATGACGTATGCCTTGAGATAACTGCCCGGAATGGGCATAACAGGACCAACGGTCATGTTGCCAGAATAGGTATGGAGGCCGGTGCAACTCTGGTAGTTGATACTGATACCCATAGCCCGGGAAATCTCATTACAAAGGAATTTGCCCTGAAAATTGCCATGGGCGCAGGATTAACTGAAAAGCAGGCACAAGCTGTACTTGATAACTCACTCCGTTTTCTGGAGTGAAATCTATTTCTTCTTTTTGAAATGTCAGGCAGAATAATAGACATCACCACCGGCATCTCTCCGAATACTCCGGTGTATGAAGGTGATCCCATCCCACTTATAGAGAAAGTGTCTTCTATAGAAAAAGATGGTTTTGTAGTATCCCGGATAAGTATTGGGACACACACTGGTACTCATGTTGATGCTCCTTCCCATATCTTTGAGGATGGAACCCCTGTTGATGGTCTTGATCCGGAATCTTTTATGGGGAAAGCTGTTTTGCTGGATCTGTCTTTAGGGAAAGGCTGCATTACAAGTGATGAGCTTGGTAAGCATTATCTGGAATATGCAGATGAAAATGATATTGATGTTGTTTTGATAAAAACAGGGACACACTTTGAATCATCAGATACGACGGATTTTGGCAGGAAGCTTGCGGCAACTGCCGGTTCATGGATAATAGAGAATGGTTTTCGTGTAGTGGGTGTGGATACTCTTTCAGTTGATACGGACCCCTCACTACCGAATCATAATCTATTTTTGCGCAATGGATTGAATATTGTTGAGTATTTGAACTTCTCTGATGCAAAGGCCGGCATCTATTATTTCATATGTCTTCCTTTAAAACTTGTGGGGTGTGATGGTGCGCCCGCACGTGCAATCCTCCTGGATATGGCCTTTTTTACATAACAATTGGCACAGGTAGACATGGTGAGAGTTTACAGTTTATCTTAAATACGATATCGTTATACTCCGATATATAATTCAATATTTAGATATTAATCCACCAATATCTATATTAGCGACACAATAGTATTAAATAACAGGATTAATATAGTATGTATAGCAATATAATCCTGTTACACGATTGCTAAAACGTTTCATGAGGGAATCGCACGAAAGCAAATCAGAAGCATTTAATGCACAGTGACAACCGTGCACAGGTAGGTATAGGTACTCTTATCATCTTCATCTCAATGGTACTTGTGGCAGCAGTAGCATCAGCTCTTTTAATCAAGACTTCTGGTGTGCTACAGCAAAAAGCATCACAGACCGGCCAGGAAACGACACGTGAAGTCGCTTCCAACATGAGAATTGACCGTGTAGAAGGTGAACGTGCCACATATACTACGGTAACTGTCGCGGATGGTGTGGTTTCTGATACTAATTTAACTTGTTCCAAAGGTGGAATGATTGAGTGGATATCCTCTTCCGGAGCGTTTAATATTTCTGTTGATGGCGAAGCGGCTACCTCTGTTGTTGATGATTCCTACTATGAATATCGTTTCTCTCGCTCAGGTACTCATAATTTCACTGTATCTCATACTTCAGGCAGTACTTCTGGTACGATTGTTGTGAGTGATTCAGTTGATTATGGTGAGATCACAAAATTACATATTTCCGTATCCCTTGGTCCGGGTAGTGAGGATGTAGATCTGTCACAGCTTATCATTTATCTTTCAGATGGTTCACATGTTGCCAATGTCAGGTATGATACGGCAGATACAAGTGATGTCATACATCTGCCAACAGATGAGTATTTTTCAGTAAGCCCGATAAGAACACGTGATCAGACCATATTCAAAGCCACGCAACCCGTTTTAAGAACAGGTGACATCATGGAAGTAGTGGTGGATATAAGGAGAGTTTTCCTGGAGGATGACGAGGAATATGAAGGTCTTGCTCCAAGGACGGAAGTTTCTTTTCAGGTGAGGCCCGAAGCCGGAGCTCTTGTGGTATTCGACTTTACAACACCAGGTGCTTATTTCGATGAAAAGTACATCCTGCTGAGATACTAAGAACGATATTAAAAGTGGGAAATAGTATATTTTTCATCAGCAAGGACTAGCTCAAAATTGAACTTCCCTTCCACAGGTCCTTTAATAAGGATCCCAATATTTCTATTTGTATCCAGTTCGTCATTAAGTATCCATTTTCCGGTATTATCCAGTGTTCCTTTTCTGAAATTAATGACATTGCCATCAATATTGTATCTGTCTTTGACACCATTTACATACTGGCAGATGATTGTATTGTTTTCGGGAACCCACTGGTTATCTGTGAGGTTCCCGTTCATATCGGGGTCCGGGTCCACACCAAATGCCAGATAGCTGATATCTTGCATGGAAAGTTCAACAGTGCATGTAGACCCATCAGGACTATTCTGTTCCAGAATATTCCTTGCATATCCGTTCTGTATGGATAGCAGTTCAAGAGCTGCAGCATTTATCTGCTTGCTGTCCTTTGCTCCAGAATACACTGGAGCCAAACTATTCCATGAAGAAGCTACTAGAAATATAACAATCCCTGTCACTGTAAGATACAATATCATTTTAAGAGGGATAGTATCAACACCACGTGTATCCATGAGAAATGAATTTACTTTAACCCCCACGTTTTTCCCCTCTTTTCTTTAATCCTTCAATCCAGCCATTCTAAGAACTTATCAAGTGCCCTTCTTCGGTGTGATACTGTGTTTTTGAACTCATCTCCAAGTTCACCAAATGTCTTTCCGTTGTAATCAAAGATAGGATCATATCCGAAACCACCGGTTCCCAGTTCTTCAAAAGCTATTTTTCCTTCAACGGTTCCGGTGAATGTAAGAGGCTCGCCTCCTGGTTCACAATAGCCGATGACTGACTTGAACATGGCTGACCTGTCAGTTTCATCTTCCATTATCTTGAGGACTCTCTTGTTTCCGAGGTTCTTCTCAATGAATGCGGAATATGGTCCGGGAAAACCATTGAGTGTATTTATGAACAAACCTGAATCGTCGACCATAACAGGCATTCCAAGTCTCTCGGCTGACAGCTTTGCACCGTAGGCTGCAATTGGTTCCAGATCTTCTTCCTGAAGTTCGGGATAGCCATCAGTATTCTGTATAACTTCAAATCCCCTGACTGCAAGTATGTCCCTGACTTCTTGGAATTTACCTTTATTACCTGTGACAAATACAATTTTACGCATATCTTCCTCTTTTCTCTATTTCTTTTACTCTTTCAAGCACTTCATCAGCCTGCTTGAATTCCTGCCTGTAACCCCTGCAGAATGCCTCTATAAGCTTATCGTGGTCCCGGTGCGTGCTCTCAAACGTCTGGAACAGGACGTGTACATCCACTCCGCGTGCTTCGGTACTGCTATCAAAGAATGAAAGACCGAAATCTATCATGTATATCCTGTCGTTGAAAAGAATCAGGTTGGAAGTTGTGAGGTCTCCGTGGATAATGCCTGCCATGTGAAGTTCAGCTACAAGAATCCCGACTTGCTCACTGAGATTCTCATCTATAACGAATTTCAATGCAGTTCCGTCCAGATACTGCATTTTTATCGTGGAATTATCAATGTCATAGATAATTGGTGTAGGCACTCCGGCTCTTCTGGCTTCGGATAATAATCTGGCCTCGGCTTTTGTCCTCTCTTTCCTTATCCTTTCATCAAGCTCTTTCAGGCGGTAGTTCTTTGGCACTCTCTCCTTGATGACCATCCCATCTTCCACCTTCACGGTAGCTTCGGCACCACTTGTCAGGTACATATTCATCTCCTGCCTTCAAAATCTTTGGGAAGCCATGTTACATCCACATCATCCGGTCTGAAATTAGGATTCACATGTGAGTTCTCAATATCAAGCACATTCCCTGAATCATACATCAGAAGTCCAAGATATGCTATCATAGTGCCGTTATCTCCCATGAATCTCTTTTCAGGCACATGGAAATAAGCTCCTCTTTCTGTGCACATTATATCCAACATTTCCCGAAGTCTTGCATTGGCGCCCACGCCACCTGCAAGCAGTACTTCATTCTTTCCGGTGTGTGCAAGAGCACGCTCAGTGACTTCAACAACCATTGCAAAGGCAGTTTCCTGGAAAGAGTAACACACATCTTCCATGGAATTATTTTTAAGAGCCTCGGTTGCAGCCGTAGATAATCCTGAAAAGGAAAGGTCCATTCCCTTTACAACGTATGGGAGAGGGATATATTTTGAAGCACCTTTTGCAAACTGTTCTATCTGTGGTCCTCCCGGATGTCCGAGTCCGGCACTCCTTGCAAATTTATCAAAGGCATTTCCAAGTCCAATGTCCAGTGTTTCTCCAAATACCCTGTATCTTCCCATCCTGTAAGCCAGCACCTGTGAGTTGGCACCACTGACATACAGGGTAACAGGGTCAGTTGCCGGTGTTTTCCAGCGGCCTACTTCAACATGGGCCAGACAGTGGTTCACGCCTACAAGTGGTACATCAAGGGTTATTGCAAGCATTCTGGCCGCAGTTGCCACGGTACGCAGGCATGCTCCCAGTCCGGGTCCCTGGGAAAAAGAGATGGCATCTATCTGTGAAGCATCGACCCCTTTCTGGTTCGCTTCCTCAAGCACTCCTTTGATCACATAAGATGCATACTTTGCATGATGCTGGGCTGCTTCTCTGGGGTGTATTCCTCCAGTGGGGGGCCGGTACATGTCAGATACTTCTGCAATTACATCTTTCTCATTAACGATGGCAGCACTGAGATTCCATGCGGTCCCCTCTATGCCAAGGACTGTTCCTTTCAATTTGATATCTCCAGCCCTTAAAGGTTAGCAGTTGAATATTAATTTTGCTGTTTTCTGATGAATACGCAGGTGATGGCCAATATCATCATTGTTATCATTCCGGATATTGCCGGAATCTTCCTGGCACCATCATTTTCATTTTGTCTAGGGTCTGTGTCGGTATCAGTATCTTTTATTGCGGAATCACTCATGTCAGTTACAGTGATTTCAATATCGTCTGTATTCTTTGTTAATGGTTCTTGTGCAGTAATTGCAAAAGGTGAGAATCCCTGAGTGCTCGCTTCAAAGTAAAGATAGTTATCATCAGGGTCATTCTGTTTAGTATCAAGCATTTCCCAGTTTTCCTCATTATACCTGTTCAATGCTATGGTAGCTGGATCAATGTCATTGTTCTCTATCCATTTTTTACTTACCCTGAACCCTATAACGGGGTCTTTGACATTACCCTCAGTGGCGTAACCTGTCTTACCAACCCAGATGTTCATGTTCCTGTATATTAATCCGGAAACCGGGCTGTCTGCAAATGTAGATGTATTTTTCAAAATCTCAATGGTAGTACTGATCTTTCCAGCATTCTTCAGCGAATTATAGCGGACATAATCTATATCGTTGTTCTCATTATCAAAATCAAAGTATACTATATCCCCTTTTCCGGCATACACTGAAAGTACATCTTTAAAAGCAATGTTCTCATACTCTTCGCCTGTGGAACCCCCACCTCCACCACCACCTCCGGAGGAACTGGGGTTGGATGGAGTACTGGCCTGTAAGGATGTTGCTACGGTCATATTGGACCAGTTACCAATGTTACCTGCAAAATCGATGGCTCTGAGACTGTAATTGTAGCTTGTGCTGGAAGAAAGTCCAGTGTCTGCCATTAGCTGTTCAGAACTGTTCTCAAGGAATGCATTGTTTTTCCATATCTCTACATGGTCGGTATCATCCGATTCGCTCCATGTGAGGGTTATGGATGATAAAGTACTGGAATTTGTCAGATCGGAAATCACAGGTGCGGTGTTATCTTCAAGTGGAGCATAAATGCTCAAGTGGGTAATATTTGCAGTAACAGTATGTTCGGAGGTATTTACCGTACTTCTGAATGGGATCCACATCTCTTCTTCAGGGTTATACCATGCGACCACAAGCTTTCCGGTACTATTCCCATTAACAAGGCTATGGTTATATCCGAGTGTAAGGGATACATTTCTGCCGAATTGATATGAATAGTTGGCATCAGATGCATTTATCACTTTGATATCAATTGCATGGCCTGTCAAATTAGAGCTGTTTTCAGGTTCATTACCTGTTACAATAGCTGCAGATACATTGCCCGGATTGGCAGGTGTACCGCTGATATTGAAGTTAAGTACCGGGTGAACGATACCGGTTTCTATTCCTGGAACTGCAAGTGTTACTTCATCATTTCCACCTGTGTTGAAAGTCTCCCCAAGGCCCAGGTATATGGTGGTATTGGGACTGAAATAATCATCCACTGAATTATTGAAGATGGATGTAATGTTGACGGTGTTTGTTCCATTAGAAAGTGGAATGTTGCTGATATTGAACACACCGCTTGAAACAGGCCAGGATTCAGTGGTAATGTTTCCATTCACATAGACTGAAACATTTGTGGCAACTCCTGCAGTTCCATTCATTGTAAAACTGTCCTCTTCTGGCAGATAATAGATAGTTCCTGACTCAGGTGAATCAATAATTGGTTGGCTTGTGAATACCGTGAAATTAACAGTTGTTGAATTTATATATCCTGTTATGTCCTCAGCAAATACTGTAAGATTATGTCGTCCCTCTGTCAGGTTGAGGGTAGTATTAAATGAAAATCCTGTTTCTGTTGTGGAATTTGTTCCATTGTCAACGTTGTACCAGAAGTCACATAGTTTTCTGTTGCTGACATTTATGTCGAGTGTTTCTTCCTGTATCACCGAATTCTCTGCAAGCCCCTCTATCGTAATTACGTTGTCTTCAACGCTGGCGTAAAATCTCCATCCGTAACTGATCTCTTCACTCAGGTTTGTCAATGCACTCACAGATACAGTGTGGTATCCTTCAGAGTATGTTGTTATATTCTCTACCTTGTATCCGCCAGTGATATTCACCCAAGAGGGGAGCACCTCGGTACCATCTGTCGTCATGTCTATGCTACTTATGTTGATCCCATGGGGATGTGTAAGGTTAACTGAAACGGCAGTTGTGCTATCAGTAATATATGAGTCATTTTGTGGATATTCGTTGACATCGGCTGCAAAATACAATACAAGAGAGAAATTCTGGGGCCCTTGAGGTATATCTGTACCATTCACGATGAATGTATATGTTCCTGCAGAAGGATTGGTCAGTTCGACACCTTCCACGTTGTTCACCGTGTCGATCCTTCCATTACCGTTGTATGTATCATCAGGTCCTACTACTTTGAGATCAAGGTTGTTCACAAGTTGTAATTCTGCAGCTGCATCTCCTGGATAATCTGTCCAGACAAGTGTTACTCTGAGGGGATGATCTGAATTAAGGATATCATAGCTCACATTCCAGAAGTCACCTGTGTTCAAAGGTTTAGGATCATCGAAATATCTGATCGTTTCCGGGTATTGTGGATATATGGAATTTTCAATATCAACACGTCCCCATCCTTGTGAATAATCCGGCCTACCTTCTATTTCCTGTGTGCTTCCATTACCATATTGTCCGGGTGTGAGATCCATTGCTCCGTTTATTATTGTTGCTTTAAGTAATGCAGCACTTGGGCTGCTCAGATTCTCTATTTCAGTGTAGTATTCTCTTACAAGAGCAGCAGACCCTGCAGTGATTGGAGTGGACATGCTGGTTCCACCCATGTATAAGTAGTTACTATTATCACTAACAGTACCCCATCCTGTTCCACTTGCAAGACTTGATCTGGTAGAAATGATGAATGTTCCCGGTGCAACAACATCAGGCTTAATCCTTCCATCCTCTGTTGGTCCACGACTGCTGAATGCAGCAATACCTTCAATGTCATTAGCCATGTAATCTTCATATATTGGAGATTCAGGATATTTATTGGACCATGTGAATCCCCAATTCTGATAAGACCCTTGTCCAAAATTATCTCCTCTGTCATTTTCTGATGCACCAACTGTAAGACAGTTCTTTGCAGTTGCAGGATAAGCTATGGAATCTTCATCTATGACTCCATCGCCATCAGCATCTGTTCCTGAATTTCCAGCTGAAAAAAGAATTAGCATATCTGGGTGTTCCCATGTAAATTGGTCGACCTGTAGCGAAAATACGGTATATGCTCCATTAGAAGCACCGCCCCAACTATTGGTATGTATTCTTGCTCCCAGGTCGTACGCTTCTTGGAATAGGTCATTCAGATCATCTGGAATATACATAAGGGAACTACCGTTATTATCACCAAGTGCCTGGAATACCAATTCAGCTTCCGGTGCTATTCCTCTGTATTGCCCGCCTGAAAGTGAGCCGTTACCAAGCACTGAACCTGCTACGTGGGTTCCATGCCCAGCGTAATCGGCTGAACTTCCGTCATTGTATGTTTGTATTATACTTTTGATTCTACCCCTCAGGTCTGCATGCATGGAACTATCATTTACTCCGGTATCAAGTCCTGTATCGGCGATGGCTACTATCTGTCCGCTGCCATTCAATCTGTAGGTCTCATGAACAGTATTCGCATTGGTAATATTTGCAGCAATATCATTGTTTACAGTTGGCTGGACATATTCTTCAATCCAGCTGACTCCATTGATAGATGCTATCTCTGGTAGCATATTCGTGGCTATTTGTACTTTGAGTATATTCCCTGAACCGGAAATGATTTTTCCGCCAAGTAATTCTATGGAACTGGCTATACTATCGTAATCCTCCGAGTAGAAAAGAAGTACATGGTACGTATTTTCAGTGTCAATTTCAGTACTTGCTATCTGAATACTGTTGGTGTATGTTAATTCTGGCTCGTATTTGTATTCTGGTTTATACTCGCCAATCCACTTAACAAAATCCAGTGATTGTACCTGGACTTTTACATTATCACTCATCTTGAAGATGAATGCATTGTTTGGAATATAATTATAGATGGTAGCTCCTGTTGATGTTATTTCCTGCTTCCAACTAGCTCTTACAGGACCGGTAAATTGCACAATGTAGTAATTTTCCGTGTCTTCCATGGACATGGTTGAAAGTCCCTGGGTTTCTGAACCATTGTTCTGTTCTTCAGGTTCAGTGGCATTGTCTGTGTTTATATGTCCGGCTTTTAATAGGATAAGGTTGCCATCGTCTGTATTTCCATTGTCTGCGCTCACAGAGGAGATTGTAGCAATGGTTAAATTTATGAGTATAAATAGTACCAGGATCTTGTTTTTAGTGTGCATAAAGCACCATCCATTTTTGTATTCAGAATGTTCTGATATTGCAATAAATATATTTATATATTCTGCACAATAAAAATATGGATGAGGGTCAGGTTCAATCCGAACGTGAAAGTCCAGTAAAAAATTTACTGCTTCCTTATAAGGAAGCAGACAAAAGATACTATTAAGCCACTGATTAAAATTGAGAGGGCGTTAACTGTGTTTTCCGGTTGATTCTCATTTGCTATTGAAGTATTGAGATTCGATGTATTATCATCTTCAGTTGAATACTGTTTCTCAGAAACACTATTTAAATTTGTCTCATTTGGTTCACCGGTAATGGCAAACGGCGAGAATCCTGGTGTGCTTGCCTCAAAATAAAAGTATTCATTATCAGAATCGGTTTGAGTTGTCAGAAGTTTACTCCACTTGGCATTGTACCTGTTAAGAGCTATCGAATCAACATCAATATTATTATTTTCTATCCATTGCCTGTCCACTCTGAATCCGATAACGGGATTTTCAATGTTATTATCTGTTGCATACCCTGTTTTTCCAACCCATATGTTAATGTTCTTGTATATTTCCCCGGATGGAAAGCTGTCAGCAAAAGTTGACTTATCCCGCAATGACTCAATAGTGACGGAAATAGTTCCTGCATTTTTCAATGACTTGTAAGAAACATACTGGATATCGTTGTTCTCATTCTTGAAGTTGAATTTCACATTAATGTCCTTTCCGACAAAGATAGAACTGACATCCTTCACTTCGATATTCTCGTATTCTTCTCCTGTAGTTCCACCGCCACCTCCTCCTCCTCCTCCACCGCCACCTCCGCTGGTTGCGGGTGTTGAGGCTGTTACGATGCTTGAACTTGATGCAATTTGAACATTTATTATGTATTCCTGTGTAGTTGCATCTTCTGCTGTCACGGTATAAGTTATAGGTTTAGTGAAGTTCTGCGCGATTCCAGTATTTGGAGATATAGTTTCTCCAGTATGCACAATTGTTGGTACAAGTGCTGTAACATTTGTTCCATACGGTACTGTCATATTGACAGTCTTTGCAGTTTCATTTATTATTCCTTCCGCATCAGGATCTGTTAATTTGAAACTTGTAATCTCTTTAGCTTTGTTTGGTGCAACATTCACTGTAACTGTGTATCGTTGGGTTGTAGTATCTTCCGCGGTTACTTTGTAAGTAACAGGATTGGTAAAATCCCTTGCTAATCCACTATCTGGTTCTATTTTGCCTCCAGTGTGAGTTATAGTTGGTACGAGATCTGTTCTATCAGTTCCATAAGGCACTGTTATATTGACAGTCTTTGCAGTTTCATTTATTATCCCCTCCACTACAGGGTCTGTAAATTTGAAACTTGTAATCTCTTTAGCTGTATTTGGAGCAACATTCACCGTAACTGTATATTGCTGAGCTGATGCATCTTCTGCTGTTACAGTGTAAGTAACAGAGTTAGTAAAATCCTGCTCTACTCCACTATCAGGTGAAACACTTGCTCCTGTATGGGTTATTGTTGGTTTCAATGATGTTACAAGAGTACCGTATGGTAGTGATAAAGCTACGGTCTTTGTATCTTCATTTACTGTACCAACTACTGCCAGTGCTTCAAATTCAAAGCTTGTGATCGCTTTAGCAGGGTTTTCTGCTACTGTTACTGTCACTTCATATTCTTGAGTGGTTGAATCAGCAGCAGTTACAGTGTAGGTAACCGGATTAGTAAAGTCCTGCGAGACTCCAGTATCAGGTGACACATTTGATCCTGTATGATCTATTGTTGGTGTCAATGCTGTTACATCAGTGCCGTATGGTACTACTATAGCTACGGTCTTTGCTTCTTCATCAATTATTCCATCAACAGCAGGATCTGTGAGTTTGAAACTTGTAATCTCAGGTTTCACATTGAATTCCCATTCGTAGGAAAATTGCTGCCCGGTATCTGTCGAAGCTGTAATTGTGACGTTATGTTCTCCAATCTTGTAAGGGCTGGAAACATTATACTGTATCCTGTATCCATCAATTATGCTTGCAGCAGTGTAATCAATAAGGTTACCATCAATTTCCATCTGTATGGAACTCTCATTCACTCCTCCGGGGTGTACAACATCGGTTGACACTTCAGTTGTACTGTTATCTGCATAGGAACCATTTGCAGGGAACTCATTGTTGTCGCAGGTGAATGAGAATACCAGTGCAAAGGGCTGTGGTCCTTCTTGAACATCATACCCATCGACCGTTATTGTATAGTCACCTTCTAATGCAGTATTAAGTTCGATTCCTTCAACATTGTTTATATGGTCAGGTCCATCGTTCCCATAATATATGCCTGATGAATCTGTAATTGTAAGATCAAGATCATTGACCAGTGTTTTTCCTGTCAACTCAGATGCCGGATAATCCGTCCACACGAGAGTTGCTCTTAGGGGCTGGCCACTTTCTACATATTCATACGTGTGGCCCCATGATCCTGAATCTGAAAGGGGAGTATTATCGAAATATGCTATGACTTCAGGATATGGTACAAGTATGGAGTTTTCAACATCCACACGTCCCCAACCTTGTGAATAATCCGGCCTACCTGCTATCTCTTTATATTCGGCTATTCCATATTGTCCGGGAGTCATATCGTATGCACCATTGAGCAGGGTAGCTTTTAGTAATGCAGCACTTGGACTATCTAATTGTTCTATTTCAGTATAGTATTCTCTTACAAGGGCTGCGGAACCTGCAACAAGTGGTGTGGCCATACTTGTTCCACCATTGTATGCATAAGATGCATCGAATTCATTAATAATTCCCCACTCGTACCAAGTTATCAGACTGGACCTTGTAGAAGCAATAAATGTTCCCGGAGCAACAAGTTCTGGTTTAATCCTTCCATCGTCGGTAGGTCCACGACCACTGAAAGCTGCAATACCGGTGGGGTTATTTGCAGTATAATCACTTTTAATAGGTTCTCCTTCGAAGAACCCAGCTAGCCAATAAATATTTCCCCATATCCTGTATCCAGTTCCAAAATTATCGCCTCTGTCATTTTCCGAAGCACCAACCGCAATGCAGTTTTTTGAAGTTGCAGGGGAAGTAATAGAATTCTGGTCAACAACACCGTTTTCATCGGAGTCATCGCCATAATTCCCTGCTGCAAATAGTATTAACATATCTGGATTATTCCAGACAAATTGATCAACTTGTTTTGAGCGAGTAGTGTAACTACCTAAAATATTGTAACCCCAACTATTTGTATGGATTCTAGCTCCCTGGTCATATGCGTCCTGAAAGAGGGAACTGAGGTCACTGGTTCTGCTAATTCCTCCAAGGCTCCCGTCACTATCCTGCACTGCTTCAAATAAAAGACTGGCTTCAGGCGCAATTCCTTTATATTGCCCATCCGACATTGATCCGTTTCCAAGAACCGATCCTGTTACGTGAGTACCATGGCCACCGGATATCCCAAAAGGACCTTCATCTGCGGGACCATCATTAGAATAATCTGTAATATTTATGATCCTTCCAAAAATATCAGCATGCATTGATTCATCATTAACACCAGTATCAAGTCCGGTATCGCAGACGGCCACGATTTGCCCACTTCCATTCAATCCAAGTTCATTATGTACAGTGTTGACATTCATAATGCCTGCAGCTACATCATTGAACAGGACCGGCTCCGAGTAGTTCTCTACCCAGCAAATTCCATTTATTGCAGCAAGTTGATCTATCCTGCTTTCGGCTATTTCAACCCTCAGGATTGTTTGTGAACTGCTGATGATGTTTCCATTGATAGCTTCAATCTCTTCTATGATTCTTGTATTGTCTTGCGGGTCAAAGAGGACAACTATCAGATTAGCATTCGTGTCTGTTGAAGCAAGAGATGCCTGGTCTTCATATTCGTTCAGTCCTGAGGAAAGTTTGTATTCTGGTTTTAGTTCATCCGTCCAGCGCACAAAATCAAGTGATTCTACAAGACTCTTCTCCGTTCCATTCATCCTGAGAACAAAAGCATTGTTTGGAATATAATCAAAGAATTCGACCCCGATGTCCTGCACTTCATCTTTCCACTGTTTGGTGACATGTCCTTCAAATTGCACGATATAATATGTTTCGGAACTGTCCACGAATTCAGATGTTGAAGATATGCCGATCTGATCCCGTTCGGATACATTCCTTTCCGGTGGTAGGTCTGTATCTATATTCCCTGATTTCAGAAAGATCATATTCTCATCATTGGCCGAAGCGAAAGAGGTGGAAAGCAGAATCAAAAAGATACATATGAATGTGAGTGTAGTTCTATTCATGAGCCTGAATCCTTTTTGTGCGTGAATGTAAAATAAGATTTATTTAAGCAGTAAAATATATTCAAACAAACTTCTATATAAAATGCAGTGAGTATATTAAAAAAAGTATATTTAATGTATGGATACTAGTGTGTTGCCACCATTCCATTTTAAGAAAAAAGAAAGGCGCTTTTTTGAAAGCGCCAAAAAAGTCTTTAGAAACCTCTTCTTTTCCAGAATCCCAGATATATGGCCCCGAGAGCTCCTAATACAAATACGGAAGCAAGGATATCCGAGCTTGAGAATGATGGACTATTCACGCTGTTGTCGTTAGTAACACTCTCTTGAGTCATCTCATAACCTTGGACGTAGTTGTCTGGTGTTGATTTTCCAGAATCCTGCACTGGTGTGTCATAGTCCGTTCCTGCTCCTCCTGTCTCGGATATCATGGTCTGGTTTGATGAACCTGTTGCCATGGTTCTTTGGACAGAGTTAAGAGAATCGTCTGTTGTTTTTACTGAACTGGTATCAATCTGTTGCTGTGTCACAAACTGATCCCGGAGAGTTGCTTCATACATCAATTCATTGTATGCTGCCTGCATTTCTGCGGTGACTCCTGCTGCCTGCATTTTTCCAGCTATGAAATCAGCAAGCTGCGCATTACCACAAGTGTGGTGACAGCAGGTAACTCCGTTTTCATTCACCGATTTAACCAATTCATTGACAAGATTATTCAAGGTGTCTGGGTCTGAAGGAGTCCAACTTCCCTTTCTGATATTTTCAATCAATCTGGCAGTTACGGACTGATACTGGTATGCATTCTCTTTCAGGAAGTCATCCACACCTATATTCTGTGAGTCCAACACAAGTGTCTCATATATCTTGTCCCAGTCTGAATCAGTCACCAGATCCGGTGTTGTTGCTTCCCAGCCCCACATGTACTCGACTGCCTTCATCATCTCTCTGGCACCAGCATAATCATACTCCATCATTCCGGTCAACCAGCTAGGATTGAGATATCTGGCAGCCAGTTCTTTACTGAAAGCTTCACCAAGAGTAATGACTTCTGGATTATCCACACTAGTAAAGTCTGCAATATATAATGAAACGTCACCACCAAGTGATCTTATAGCCAGACCAAGTCCACCAAGATACTGGTAAACGTCATCGTTGTCCATGAGACCATAGAGGTTTGATGAATCACTGTGTATTGCTGCATCTACATTGATAAGATTGAGCTTGAACACATCCTCATAGTTGTCACCCCATACATCCACTCCATAAATGTTTGACATTCTGGAAATGAAAAGATCAGCTATTTCTGATGTGTTATCCCATGTATCACTTGCTTCTACTGCAGAGGTTAAACCAGTACCATAAGTACCTTCAGCCTCACTGAATATTCTTGATCTTGAGATATAGTGTGCAACACTTTCATTGTATCCCAGTTCAAGCATTGCATCCTCTATAGCAAGAGTGTTCATCCTTACGTAGTTAGTCTCATTTGTCTCATTAAGGTCAGCAACTGCACGAACCGCATTGTCCAGCAGTTCAAGCTGGAATGGGAATGTATCACGATAAAGACCGGAAGGTACCATCAATACATCAATCCTTGGATGAGTCATGTTACTTAGTGGTATGACAGTGAACTCACCGGTCAATCTGCCGGAACTCCTTACAGGTTCTACTCCAAGCAACTCATATATTTGTGCTTCCATGAGTCCCTCGTGACGCATGGTCTCGACTGACCATAGAATAAAGGCAACCTTGTTCGGATAAGCACCATTCTCTGCATAATATGAGTCTATCCAGTCATTTATGACTGCACGTCCTTGAGCCTCAGTTTCCTCGTCAGGAATCAGTCTCTGATCAAAACTGTAGAAGTTCGTTCCTGTGGGTAAAGCATCAGGATTACGTATCGGATCATTACCAGTTCCAGGCTCAATATATTCAGCATCCAGTGCCTTTAATGTCTGGTTAATTTCTCTGGTGGTTTGTTCTAGATTATCAGCGTATTCCAGAGCGAGTTCAAGATCTGCTGTAACAGAATCATTGGTAGTTCCAAGTATATCTGTCTGAGCAACTGAGATGTTAGTTCCATAAAGCAAAGTTGCATTCAGCAGTAATGTTGCATCAACGCTTGCTTCTTCTCCCCACTGTTCCTCTGTACCGCTACCTTCTGAAAGTACATCATAGATATGATCGATGAAGTCATCACCAAGCATGGACTTGACCATCGAAACAAGTTCAAAATCTTCTGGTGCGACACCAAAGGTGTGTAAGCCATATGGTATGAGCTCATCATTGATTTCGTCGAGGTATTCTTCCAGTGTAGTGTCCAGGAAACTGGAGAATTCATCATCGGTCATAGTAGACAAATCATTCGTGGAGAAACCAAGATCCTCACCAAGACTCAAATTATCGTATAGTTGTATAGTACTGTTACGATAAAGTGCCATCATTGTGGCATCGTCATCATCTTTTGCATCCTGATAATTCTCTATTTTATCCTGTATAGTAGCAAGGTCACCGTAAAGCCCGGCTTCAACTATTGTAGGTGTCAGATGAGATATAATTACAGCATTACCACGACGCTTAGCCTGTGTACCTTCACCAACATTGTCCATAATGTATGGGTAAACTACAGGTGTCTCAGCAACCATAATGGATGGGTAATCATATTTCCATAGTCCTACTTCATTACCTGGCAGCCATTCCTGTGTTCCGTGTGTACCAAAATGAATCAGTGCATCTGCATCATAATCATTGTTGATCCAGAAATATGTTGCAAGGTACTGGTGTGTTGGCGGTATGGATTCATTGTGGTAGATGAGTGACTCATCGGAAAGTCCTGCCCTTGTAGGCTGCGGTATGAAATTGATGTTACCAAACTGTACAGTTGGTATAACAAAATATTCACCACTCTCATTCTCATAGGTCATGATGTCACCAGGAGCTTCGCCCCATGTTTCCTCAACTTCTTCACGTACACTTTCTGGAAGTTTATTATAATATACCAGATAATCATCCACAGGAACCAATGTTGTATAGCCGCTTTCAACAACTTTTTCAAGTTCTCCTGGTGCCCATGAACCAACATTTCTGCTGGTTATGAATAAGTCAATGAACTCACTTCCATTTGGAATAGTGTCGTTTCCAATATCATAACCTGCTGCCTGCATTGCTTCCATAAGTAATGTGAAACTAGAACCGATATCCAGATAACTGGCACCAATGTTGTTCTTACCGCCTTCGTGGTTGTAATAAATGATGCTTATCTTTTTGTCAGAATTATCCATCTGTCCAAGTTCTGCCCATGCGATAGCTCTGTTACAGAGCCATTCTACCTGATAATCAATAGGCTCATAGTAATACTGTTCTGTTTCTTCATCCTGAACTCTTCCGGCAATCCAGATGTAATCAGTAAGACCATCAATTTCGGCTTGTGTTACCTGCCATGGTATACAGCTAACACTCAATCCACTGGTGCTGTTAATATAGTCTTCAGGTGTCTGGTAATAATCCTGCACTGCTTTTAAAACCGGAACGTTATATACTTCCTGCAGGTACTCCACACCTTCTTCCTGATTGTTATAGTTCAGATAGAATCCTTTAACAGAAATGATAGAATCAACCAGTACTTCTCCATCTTTGAGGAAGTAGTCCACATCATCGCTACACACTGCATATGTAGTGTAGATCACATTGCAGCCTTGTGATTCAAGCTCTCTGATAATAGCATTTTCAGAGTTGAATGTAAGTTCGGTCTGGCCAAATTGGCCACCAATTATTCCTATTGTGAGTTCTGATTCATTGTAGCCGTGTTCTGCATACCATTCCAGATACTCTGTACTGTCTGCAAAAATTCTAGGAAATGCATCTGGATGATAAATACCGTCTGTTGGAATCTCCGGTTCTGCCGGGTCAGCGTATTGTATGTAAACACTGCCGAATGTAGCTCCAACCCTGCGGATCCAGTTCTCCATATTTTCGTATCCGTCATTATAGAGATAATCTGTGAGTATGGAATAATTATCACTTTCCATTTCAAAGGTAGCAATTCCATATACATCGGACAGCATACCGAAGGTACCGATCTCAGCTCCATTGGCTTGTGCCTCAAGAAGCTCATCTTTGATCAAAGGAAGCTGATTAGATCCAACCATGTAAAGAATAATTACGTCTTCATTTGTAAGATCCAGATTAGTGTTGTTGATAGCTTCCTCACCAGCCATGACAGTAACGTTGAAACGATCTGTAATAATCTCTCTTTCATTCAATACAAGATCCATATAGTAAACAGCGGTGTCACGATTGAGGATATAGGTCACATTCATCTTTGGCTGGATTATCTCAGGAGTGTAGGTATCGGTGGTCCACAGGTCAACAAATTTCTGTCCCATAACCCTGAGCATGGTTTCCATGTTCGTTTCACCACCTTGTATCCAATACCGTTCAATATCAGTATAATCATCTGAATACAGGTCAACATTTGTCAGAGTGATGTTCTCAGAAAGGTTATAACCAATCACATATGCACCGCTAGCTCTTGCAGTATTAATGCTGCTTCTCCATGTGGTGTTCACAAGTTCCTCCGGTTGTGATTCAATAAAAATGACACCATATTGCGAGAAGTTAAAGTCATCTGGAACATCAGTCGTGGAAAGTACAGTTGTGTTAAGCTCCAGGTCTATATCTTCTGCCAGAGCAGCAGTTGTCAGGTTATCCTTGTTGAAATCAGTACCAAGAATGAACAGGAATTCCTCATAGTTTTTGCTTGATGTGCCCCAACTGTCTGTCAGCCCGGGATGATTACCATATTCCGTTGCAAGATAGATTAATAGGTTCTCAGCATTCTCAAGTCCTTTACCTGAAGTATCCAGGTTGTTGAAATAAACAGCTATTGTATCATTTACATCAATGTCATTTGCATCTTCATAATATGCCCTGTAATCAAAATAAGTAGGTACTGTTGGAAGTTTAGTCTTGATGCTTAACAGTGAAGTCCCGGAGTCGTGCGCAGACTTCAGCGAATCATTAATAGCTGAATAAGCATCATATGAAACCATACTACAGAATACAACATCCTGGGTTTCAAAAAAGCCATTTTCTGCAGCTTCTAGTATATCATCACTTACTTGTGGGTCTTTAGAAGAATCATAGTAACTAATGTAAGTGTAATCTATGAAATCACTATATGGATTTGTTTGACTTGCAGTTTCGAGTGCGTCACTCGATTTATATGCAATGTAAGTTATGTTTATTTTCTCTTCATCTGCTGCAGCAACACCTGTTAGTGTTATCATTAGCAATATGCTTAATACTAATATTGATATTATTTTTCTTTGCATGTTATCCCCCGATAACTTGTGAGGACACTCCTGTACTTGCTTGGCGGCTTGAGGGAGTGTCCAATTATGTTCTTAGCCTATTATCGTTTTATTTCTGTATTTTTTTTAAATCACAAACAACGATGTGCTATGTTGCTATAAACACTAATTGATTTAAAACAACAAGACTTGTCTAAAAAAACAAAAAAAATTAAGTAGAGGTTGTATTCGCCCCCTCTTCCTCAGGCACATAAACAACCCTTCCATCAGCCAATTTATAGGCTGTACCAAGAGCTTCTCCTGTTCCTCCGCCTATCTGATCGGTCATGTTCAGGACTTCAATGGGTTTACCTTCTTCTTTGATGATTATCTTCATGTCCTGTTGTCCCGGATTCTTAACAATTGTTATGTCCTCTGTGGGACTGAGAAGTTCCGGCATCTGGTACGACATCACCAGTGCTACCAGAAGTGCCACTGAGAAGACCATTGCAATATCAAAAAGATTGGCAACCCCGGTCAAAGGGTTTTGTTCGTCCTCGTTATTAATGAGGCCTGTTCGTCTGTATCTTCGCCCTTTCACTCCCCAACCTCCAGAGTGTCGAGGATATAGTCGATGTCAGCCATATCCTGCCAGTACCATCTTTTTCTGACCTGGGTGAGCACATAGCCGATAGTTCCTGCGAACAGGCCGATGACAGTTGTAGCAAAAGCTATCATGAGGTTGTTTGCAAGTTGTACGATATCCCCCTGTGCAAGACCTATAAGTGCAGGTCCAAGGGGAATGAGTGTTCCCATCAGGCCCAGCATTGGGGCGATAGTTGCAACGATTCTTGTCTGTTCAAGTCTCTTTGCCATCCTTATCTCATATTCCTGTGATAGCCATTCAATGGCAGGTATCATGTTCTTTTCAAGATGTTCTGCAGCAGAAATGGCAAAGCTTGTTACCATGAAATTTTGTTTTACATTACGTAGTGAACTGGCAGCTCCTCCGAACTTTTGGGAGCTGACATGTTCTCTTACCTTGTTACAGCACAGTTCAAGGTTTCCGATATCTCTATGTCTTTTTGCGTATTCTGACAGGAATTCTCCTATAAGCATCAGGGAGAATACCACCAGTAGTATCAGAATGATAATTACCGGGTACAGCAATGAAGCTGAAAACGTGTATAATATACCAAACAACGAAGAAGTAGCATCCATTTTTATTGACCTCTTATGTTATTGAGGGCATAGCCTCCAATTATGAAAATAGTGAATATCAACAGTGGAATGATCTCAAACTCTCCCCCACTACTTAACGCCATGTTGAGTTTCTTTGCTTTGATATAAGCAGGAACTATCATTGCTCCAAGCAGGTAGAAAATTCCAAGGAACATCATTGCTGTTCCCAGATCCTCAGGTGTTCTTTTCATTTTTCTGAAGACCCACGTTGATGATATTACTGAAATAAAGAAAACAAAGCCTACAAGTACTCCGACCTTCCAGCCGCTGACCTCAAGGGTTGATGCCAGTATCATGCATGATACAAAAAGAGCTGTAAGGCAAACAGGGCAAGGTACGGAGATAACAAGAAATGTCTTCTTTGAGACATCATGGCCGCAGACCCATTTTTTCTGTGTATATATCCCTGCGATAATAAGGATAAGTGCTATGAAAACATGCAGTGTCATTCCAAGATTTGAAATAGCTTCAATATAGGACTGGTCCACCATTTCCACCAGACTACCAAGTATTATGGAAATGACGAAATAACCACTTGCAAGTATAAGGATATCTCTTTTTCTGACAGTGGAAAAACCACATCCTACTCCAGTCTTCAAGCCAAATATGAATATGCCTATCAATATGCCTATCACGGCTGCATAAACGTAACTCATTTGATTCCCCTTTTTATAATTTACTATGAATTATGCATTTACTAATTTGTATATAAATATGCAACTCACTCATAATGTATACGGCAATGTAACTTATCAACAAAACTATCTAATATTTGCATAATAGCTAATAATTGCAAACAATCTACCTATTATTAAATCTTTCGGAATATCTTTGCACAAAACACGTATCAGGAGCTAGAAATATTTTTAATGTCCATCAAAGTAAGTATAAAAAAAGTATTATATTTTATGACATTGTGTCCATGTCATATCTTTGAATATGAACAGGACTTCAAATGAGAAAATCTTCTATTGAAGATGGATGTCACTAGTCATTAAAAACAATGAGTAAATATCTGAAAATAGAGCTAAAAATAAGGAAAAGCAACCTCTAAAAGGTTGCGTAGAATGAGATTTATTTCTTGAATTCGGTGTATCCGCACTTGCCACAAGTACGCCTGTCTTTGTGCTCTGCAAGGAATACTCCTTCTCCACAGCGTGGGCATGACTGGTGGGTGCGCTCAATGGAGTCACCGCTTACTTTGTAGTAATCTTTTACTGCCATTTTTATTCCTCTGCAGGCTCTTCTTCAGCAACTTCTGGCTCAGGCATCTTGTTTCTTTCAAGGACATATGTTTCTTCTACCTGCTTCATGCGGGCTTCGTCTTCATAGATCTTGACGTATCCTTTAAGTTCCTGCTTACCGAACTCGTTATCCATTTTCTGCACGATTACAAGTCCCATTGGCACTGTAAGCATAGCTGCAAGTTTGCTTCTTACATCATTTCTTGACGGTGTTGCACCATCAAATGTGACTTTAAGATCTAACTCACGCCTGTTGAGAAGCGCGTTATTTTTATCGTTAATGATTTTGATATCCATCCAGTTTCCTCCGAATAGTCTCTATTTGTTCTGTATTATGTTCCTGTTCATTGAGTATCTCAGTTAACAGGTCCTTCATTTGTTCCTTTTTAGGTAACGTTATCTTAACAAGTACAACACCTTCGTCCGGCTGCCCATAAAGAACAGCTGAGCCTTCAGGTGCCATAAGAATCGCAGGCACAGCAGCCAGGTCCTCCTCGCCGCGCACAAATATCCTGACATGTTCATCTGCATTCAACGCATTTCCTACAGCGTCTATCAGATCTTCGGTTATGACCCCGGCTGGATTGTCTACAGATATTTCGGTGAACCCTTTATGCTTGGTACCCACTACGACCCGGTCTGATGCCGGTCCGCGTTTGGTGCGGTCATCCACTATAAGGATGTCCGGTATTATTCCAAGATTGAGCAAGTGGAATGTAGTAACATCACCTACGGATATAAGTTTTGTGGGACTACCTAAGTCCTTGGAAAGTTTTTTGATGGTGTCATCGCCTTTACCCTTGTAAAGACACCCGAAAATCTCTCGAAAACGTGGTCGAAGTGTATCGGGTAAAGTTAAATGAAAGCCCAATCAGCGCACCTTCAATGCATATTTATCCGGAACTTTTACGTCCATTTTTTTTGCTATCTCTGAACGTTCCGGATCAATGATAATTACCATGCCGCTCCAGTCTGAACTGAGATTGCTTGAACCACAAATAGGGCATGTCTGACTCATAATTATCCGGTGACACTCCCGGCAAACCTGTTCGCTCATCTAATACTCTCCGATCACTCTTCTTTTTCTGCGGATGGTCTTCTAGCTTCTTCAAGCCATTCCATCTTGCCCAGGGAATGCTGGCGCATGGTCAGTCCTATTTTACTTTCCCTTGGGTCTCTCTCGTTGATGCTCACAGCAACTATACGTGCCCTGACCTTATCGCCTTCAGCAAGTGACCTGCCGCCAGTTTTGCTGACAAGTCTTCCGTTCTTACCGTCGTATGACATAAAGTCATCAGTGACCTGGCTCACATGAAGGAGTCCGTCCATAGCTCCGATAGTCACAAATGCTCCGAAATCAACAGTTTCAACAATTTCTCCTTCGATTACTTCCTGGATAGTTGGTACGAATACTATTGCTTCAAAGGTCGCATCGTAATATACAGCACCATCGCCTACAAGGATATGTCCTTCTCCGACCTCGTTTATCTGTGTGATGGCAACGATAGCTCCAATTTCCTTGTCTATCCTGCCTTCGAGTTTATGTTTCAAGGCATTCCTGACATTTTCGTTAACGTCCTTGCCTAAAAGCTCGGGTGCAACGCGAATCGTATCGGCAAGTTTCATCTTTTTGTACATAGTGACTAACTCCAATAATCCTGTATAATTAGCCTTTAACAACTTATATGATTTTAAACTGATCTATGATTGAATTATGGTAGTATCTCAAGCCTGTTCTTCTGTCGCAGGCATATGACTGGGATATCTCTTTTTTCGAGTCTTTTCCTAAGCCCTATGTCATTTGTGAGTACAGATGCTGCAAGATCGGTCGCAAGATTAAGAATGACATCATCGGCATGTCCATCCGCCTGGATTATCTCACACCTATCTATCATTGCCCGTGCAACCTTTGCAGCTGTCCTGTCGCTACCCTTGAGATTCTTTATAAGGATGTTCAGTTCATTGATAACGGCTGTCGGGACAAGGTGTATGTCATACCCAAGTCTTCTTAGCTCTTCGAAAATATCAACATTGAACTGAACAGGTATCATCAATGCATTTGTATCAATAATTACCTTCAAGCCTCAATAACTCCTACGCCAATAAGTCTCCAGCGTGACCCTACACGTCTGCTGATAGCTACTGTGGATCCGATCTCTGCGCACACAGGTCTCTTCAACTTAACTTCAGCAATGTCCTTACGGGCACTGGTTACCACGCCTACTGTTGTAGCTGTACCGACATTAAGCATAAGTGGCTCACTGGTCTTTATAGGTCCTATCTCTTCTTCATCAGAGACACCGACTACTCTTTCGAGCAGGTGGAGCTCAAGTTTGAAATCATCGTGAATAGGTGGCAAAGTTTCCGGCAGACCTGCGACCTGTCCTGTAAGTGAATCACTCTTTGTAAGTGTGGGGTCAAGGGTCGTACCGACTGCAAGAAGTCCTCCAGGGGTTGCTTCATCTACATTTTCCTTACCAGCAATTATCATTGATACCTTTGTCCTGATAGGCACCCATCTGGTAGCTCCGTCACTTTCTACTTTCCTGCCGGGTCTTATCTCAAGCTCATCGCCAGCATGTAGCAGACCTTCGGTGAGTGTTCCGCCAATCACTCCGCCACTTATATTCTTAATGCTGGTTCCTGGTTTGTTAATATCAAAGGACCTTGCAATAAGCATGTGAGGTGGTTTATCGTTCTTATGCACAGGCGTTGGAATCACTTTTTCCATCGTCATGATAAGCGCATCGATGTTTATGTTCTGCTGTGCAGATATTGGTACGATTGGAGCATCTTCAGCAACAGTGCCCTTAACGAATTCCTTGATCTGGTGATAGTGTTCGATGACCTTTTCTTTTGATACAAGGTCGATTTTGTTCTGCACGATGACAATGTTCTTGATACCAATGATGTTCAATGCCATCAGGTGTTCTTTTGTCTGGGGCTGTGGGCAGGTTTCGTTTGCTGCAATAACAAGCATTGCACCATCCATAATGGCTGCACCTGATAGCATAGTAGCCATCAGTGTCTCGTGACCTGGTGCATCTACAAATGATACTGTCCTTAGCTCTTCAGATGGTTCATTGCATCCTTCACAAGTGTCTTTTACTGTATAACACTGAGGTTCGGGGCAGTTTGGGCATTTTCTGAATGTGGCATCAGCGTATCCCAGTCTGATGGATATTCCACGCTTCAGCTCTTCACTGTGCGTGTCTGTCCAGACCCCTGACAGCGCGCTGACAAGTGTGGTTTTTCCGTGGTCGACATGACCTACCATGCCGATATTAACACAAGGTTGACTCAATTTTTGATTTCCCTCCCGGTTGGGCAATATTTTAAAAGTGTAATAATTTTAATATGAATTTAATAGATTGATTACCTGCTGTTTAGATTTGTGGTGTATCATTCGATTAATCATATTTAAATGATTTCGAACAAAACAGAAAGTACAAATGCCTATAGTATGGCAAAACAGGTCTTATTCTTTTAATGGTGTATATAACTTACTATTAAAAAGTCATACGAAGGGGGTAACCATTGAATCTGTATGGTTACACTAAAGCTCCAAGGGCATCTTTTATAATCTCATCTCTCTGGAATATCTTCTCTATCTTAATGCCTTCTTTTGTGATCTTGAAATTGAGAGGTTCCAGCGAAAGATATGTGCATCTCATTTTTGGAATATACATCTGACGCATCCCTCTTCCTGTAAAGGAATCACGGTCGGTGTAAAGCTCGATGTTTCCAAAAGATGTGTGTTGTGCGATAGTATGTTTCGTCCTCGAGTCTTCCTGTCCTATAAGAAAAAGCGTTGTACATTTTTTAGCAAAAAGAATGTCATTTATAGTGAAAAATTTGTCCGCAAATTCTTCAGTGCTGTGATAGAGGGATAACATGTCAAGATTATCTATTACTACGATCTCCACGTCATCCGGTATTTCCAGCACGTTCTGGACACAATCCTTTTCAAGGAATCCGATTCCAGTACCATGTCTTTCGGCGTTGTATATCTTATTTGTACGGGTCTCAAATGATTTTTTAATAAGCAGGCTTCCCTTGTCGATACATGCCTGGAAATCGATTCCTATACTCAGTGCCTGCTCCAGGTAGCTTTCCACGTTAACCTGCGTGAGCATCAACATACATTTTTTCCCGTCTTTACATGATCTGTAAAGAAAATGAGTTGCAAGAATACTTTTTCCTGAGCCGGGTGGTCCACTTATTAGAATACCCTGTTGTGAAGGATAGCCACCTTCAAGTATCGCATCAAGTTCATTTATTCCTGTTGGAACTCGGTTGATTTCCATGTAGAATATATTATGCAGATACTTATATAAAAAGACTATTATTCATCTATACTTATTAATTAAATTGCAATATGGGCGTAAAAAATAAAGTTAAGTCTGAACTTCAGGTTCAGACTATACAAAATATAACTTATGTTATGATCTTATCAAGCTGGTCGGTCTCAATAGCTCTTCTGATCTCAAAAGCAACACGGCGACCTGTGCTCATTGTATTTCTCCATGTGGTATTACCATATGGGTGTCCCACTGACATGTGCACATTGGTTCCGCCACCGACTCTTGGTGCTACATCATATATGTAGAAGTTCAGGTCTTTGTCAACACATGTCTGCAGACAGAACGGACCGATCACTCCGGGGTCATAATACTTGCTTGCAGCCTCGATGTACTTTTCAGAAAGCCTGAACACTTCTTCAAGGAGGGATTCTCTAAGGGTTGCAGAATTGTGGCCACAAACAGTGTATTCAGGTGTGAGCTGGTGTTCTGCAAGTGTCATCTGCTGTGGTGCAGGCAAACGGACATGTCCATCCAGACTTGTCTCAAAGCGCCAGTCAACACCAAGAATCTCAAGTTTGCTCATCTCTGTCTCGATAGGTGAGTAGAACATATCGAAGTTGAACACAGGGCCTATCACATAGCGTTCGATCCTTGCATTATCCAGGGCATCCTGTGTGATGACACCCTGTTTAAGGAGAGATTGTGCCTTTTGCTGGTATTCCTCGTAGGTTCCTGCTGTGAAGAAACCTCTTTCCAGTTTCTTGACTGCATGGGGAAGTTTTACCATTACAAGTTCTTCAATGTCCTGTGGATCGTTTATTCTCTCAGGGAATGGCAATCCCGCTTTTTCAAGGAGCCAGTAGTAGTCACGGTCAATACCTCTTTCCTCGCTGCGAAGCATGTTCCTGCTTCCTACAAGAGGGACCTTAAAATCATTTTCTACTTCATCGATACCACAATAAGATGTAAATGAACGGTTTGGTATGAAAAGCACATTCTCTTCAACCAGCTTTTTCTGGATGTCCGGGTTTGTGGTTTCACTGAATTTGTTCAATAAAATATGTTCATCCACAATTCCACGTACAACATTGCCATTGCTATCCCTTTGTGATTTGAAGTAGTCCGTGTATGTCTTTTCACGACCCTGCTGGCAGACTGCATATGTCCTGAAATTCTCTTCAATTGCACCGTCAAAGATATCTAGTGCTGAATGTGAAGCAACAGCACCTATCTTGACCTTGTCCATGTCATAATCTTCAATGATCTCTGCGATCTCTTTTCTGTCTATCATTGTATGCCCTCGATTTTTTCCAGACATTGTATTTAGTATTAATAAACTTGTTCACGTCAGAATGCTTAATTTGAATCTCAAATTCCGGTAATCAGGTAAATTACCATTGGTGTTATGAATGTCTCTATTACGGCTGCAAGGAATATGAGTGGGAACAACCAGTGCAGGTAGAATTTGATTCCTCTGATAATCTCTCCTTTAAGATCTGCAGGTTGTGAACGGATTGCCTGTAATGCAACATATCCAATCTTCATTCCTATTGCAGACGATATTATCAACATGGGTATTTCGATGATGCCGTGTGGGGTCAGGCCTGCTATTATGAACAATGCTCCGCTCTGAGCTCCCTGATAATGCGCGAAGACACCCAGGATAAATCCGTTCAGCACCAGAAATCCAAAAGGGATAATGCCAAAAACAAAACCCAGCAGTATGGAAAAGAACATTTTCACGGCATTGTTCACAAAAATAAGCAGCATTATCTCAAAAGCAGAAAGGCCCTGAAGCATCTCTGCAAGTTCTTCCAGTCCTCCAAGTGAATCCAATGCATATGAAGGTTCAATTGCGTAATAGGCGTAACCTGCAATAGTTGATAAAATAAAGAATAGGAGACTGGCCCACACAAAGGGTTTCAACTCGTTGATGTAGGTCCTGAATAGCTCTTTTGTATTTTCATCGTGCATTGGCCTAAACTCCGAATGCCATCCTGATGGTGTTCCTGCATGCAGGTGATAATCCAAGGACTATGATAACCAGTTTCAGGAAGGTCTTTAATGTCTGTGATTCCTCGTCCTCGTCAAAATGATTATCCAGTATATATAGTACCGGGATGAATATAGATAGTTTTAACGGATACATCACAAATGCCGTACCTGTAAGGTCTATGAGGTATGATGGCACCACATGCTTTTCGTAATATCCGAGAAAATCAATTCCTGCAATGGTTGAAGATGCATCCATCAGGTGTGCCCAGAGTATTGCTATATTGATCTTGCTTTTAAGCAGGTCAAGACCTATGCGGTCAAATATGAGCTTTATCAGGAGTACTATTACACTTGCTGCACCTATGACAAATACAGGTACCCATGGAAGAACCAGGTCTTCGAGGTAAAACAGGACTGTGAGATTTACAAGGAACCATGCGAGCCCAAAACCTGCAAAGTTTTTCCGGTAATCTCCTCTTCCTTTTAACTTCACAATCCATTTTGAAAGCACCAGGAAGAACACTGTTATTGCAAATACCACAAAATAGATGTTAGGGGTTATGAACAGGTAACTTGCAGGAGCTGTAAGTATTCCTGTGTCTTCTATCACTCTCAGGGATGAACCTGCAAGGACAAATGGAACCACCGATAATGTAAACCTGTCATCAATCTCTATATCCAGCTTTTTCAACAACTTTACAACGCCGAAAATACATATTCCCAGCAATATAGCCCATGTGACAGTATTAACGATGTTGTAGCCACTATCTTGAAGAATAGGGTCAATGTAATAATCGTTAATGAATCGGGTAACTTTATCTATTAATGGCATTATAATCACAGCAGTAACATATAATATAGGAATATCCTAAATACGACTAATATTTAATAGTTTATGGGTATAGGCGAAAACCGAACCAACCATAATAAATATCTCATTTAAAGCCTGTTTTTTATTGACGGGCTGATGCTTACACGATATTGATTACTAAACTCGGTTACAAACAAAATTCAATTATTCAGTTTTTGGCAGGTATATGAGTGATCCCGACACAAGGCAAGAAAAAATGGATGCAGCTACCAAGGGATGTCGTTGTTGGTCCTGATGTTATCTACGATATAAAGGATGTTTGTGATGACCTGAAGCTCCGGGAAGGTGCTTTCATTGTTACGGGAAACAATACTAAGAAGATAGCCGGAGATGTTGTATTCGACCTTCTGGATGAATGTGGTTATGAGCCAGCTATAACTGTCTCAAAAGAAGCATCCATGGCCGAGGTCAAAAAAGCAGCAGCTCAGGCACAGGAAGCAAATTCGAAGTACCTTATAGGGGTTGGAAGCGGTAAGTCCATAGATGTGGCAAAACTCGCAGCCACACAACTCGATCTTCCTTTCATAAGTGTGCCTACGGCGGCATCACATGATGGTATTGTCTCATCAAGGGCTTCGATACACGACAAAGGAAAGAAGGCATCCATTGAGGTAAATGCTCCCATGGCCGTGATCGCGGATACACATATAATATCCAGTGCACCTTACCGTTTGCTTGCTGCAGGATGCGGGGATATAATCTCAAACTATACTGCGGTTCTTGATTGGGAACTTGCCCATAGGTTAAGGAACGAGCCTTTCAGTGAGTATGCAGCTGCTCTTTCCAGGATGACGGCCCAGATATTGATGGATTCTCCGGAAGCTATCAAACCTGATCTGGAAAGTTCTGTGAGGATAGTTGTGAAGGCTCTGGTCTCAAGTGGTGTTGCCATGAGTATTGCGGGTTCTTCAAGACCGGCTTCCGGTTCGGAGCATATGTTCAGTCATGCACTTGACATGGTGGTTCCAAACTCGGCTCTCCATGGAGAACAATGCGGGGTAGGGACCATAATGATGATGTATCTTCATGGCGGTGACTGGAAGAAGATAAAGGAATGCCTGGAGATAATAGGAGCTCCGACAACCGCTAAAGAACTTGGAATTGAAGATAGGTATATATTAGAGGCGCTTCTAGTTGCACATGAGATACGTCCTGAGAGATATACAATACTTGGTGCAGGTCTGACTTCCGAGGCTGCCGAGAAGGTTGCACGATTAACAAAAGTTATTTCATAATGGGATAGCCAAATTCAATTTATCAAGGTGATTTATATGATAGATAACAATACTACCATTACACTTATTGGTTCAAGGCTTGCAAAAGAAGGCGAGGATTTCATATTCATGGGTGAGTCCCGTGAATGTAAAAAATGCAAGTTGAGGCGTACCTGCATGAATCTTGAGCCAGGTCGTAAGTACCGTGTTGCAAAGGTCAGAAGCGATACTGTTCACGAATGTTTTATTCATGATGGTGGAGTACTGACTGTTGATGTTGAAAGTTCCCCGATAGTTGCGGCAATTGAATCTAGGAAGGCAGTAGAAGGTTCAAAGATAAGCTACGAACATCCAAAATGCCAGTCTTTCGACGACAGTGTGTATGACATACTTTATCCTGAAGGCCTTAAGGAAGGGGATAAATGCACAGTCATAAAGGTGCTTGGTCCTATGGATGAGACTCAGGTTCAGGGATGTTCTTTGAAAAAGGTGGAGCTAAGAGCATAGTTTCGTTGCGAACATCTTTTATATAAAAAGCAATTCGTAAGAACAAAAAGAAATATCAGATTTATTAGATCTTATACTATCATACAGAGGTAATTATATGGCAGGGAAGGACGGTGATGTAGTACATCATGATTTTTACACAGCAGAACGCTGGAATAACTGGATCAATCAGGTAAAAGAAAGCGATTTCAAATTTGATGAATCCGACGAACCACAGGGCAAGGAAGGAGCTATCTTTGTCAACATGGAGGATGACATTGTCCTGGCATGTTTAAAGATAATTGCAAAATGCGAAAAGGGACTGATCTCTCCTGAGTCTGCATTGGAGTACGTTGCACAGGTAAGGGATATCGCACTTGCAGAAATAGACCCGATTTCAGAAGATGTGGATATGATGGTCGAGTCTCTTCAGACATCTCTGATGGGCGGTTTTGCAGCATGCGAGGCTTACCTCAGTGGTGACTACGACAACAGTGCCGATATCGCAGACCTTGTAAAGGTCGCTCTTGAGGCAGAGTTCTCAGATGATATTGAGATCGCTCTTGGCACAGTTGCAGAAATAGGTGCTCTTGTTATCAGTGGAAAAGAGCTCACCGAAAAAATAATGGAAGAAGTTCCTTATGGTCTCGTTGCAGAGTGGCTTGACGGAATTGATTCAATTTCCGCTGCAATGGTAGGTTCTGACAGTTATAAAGATGATGAAGCGGACGATGGAAAGTAAGGAGAACTACAGTTATCCTATCTTTTCATTTTCGTTTTGACCTTTAATTTTTCTTTTTCTTTTAATTCGATATGTTACTATGTTAGATCATACCAACGTTGCAGTTCTTGACCTGACTCATGCAGGCATTATCATCGCGGAGAAATTATCCTCTCTTGGTTTTAATGTCACAGTAGTAGATGTTTACAGGACAGTGAATGAAAATGTACTTTCAGGTCTTGAATCAAACTACGGTATAATAACTTCGAAGGACCCGATGCCTGTTGATGTCTTTGATCTCATAGTAAGCCCTGCACACCTGTATCCTGAATATGCTATGCTTGCAGATGCCAGGGAAAAAGAGATTGAGATCATGACCCACCACAGGGCCGTGGGTCTGATATTATCCATGACAAATTCTCTGGCTGATGCCACTGTGATCGAGGTCACAGGTTCAAAGGCCAAAACAAGTTCTGCATCCCTGCTTGCTGACATGCTTTCACGGAATATGAAGGTGATACTTCATACTTCCAGAGGTCTTGAATTGTGGGATAAAGGTAGTTCCAGGATAGTTCACCTTGGTTTAAGTATAGCTCCGGGAAGTGTACTTCTTGCAGTTGACAGGCTGAATGAAATGGGTATTACTGCGGAATGTTACGTATTTGAAGTCTCAATAGGTCTTACAGGGTTTGCAGATGTGGGAATCATTACTACACTGGAACCGGATTACATGATTGCTGCTTCAACTTCCCACGCAAGTGATTCCAAGATTGACGTACTTTCTCATTGCAAGCCAGGAGAGGTTTTCTTCCTGAATGTAAGAGACCGAAAGGCACTGGATAAAGCAAAGGAAAATAGCAGGACCTTTTTCACTTTTAGCGATTCAGACGGGTTGGATGCCGATGTTCAGATTCATTTTGAGGATGGAGGTATAGTTCTGGATCACAAGGATGATGTTTTTTCTTCATCCCTCCGCCAGAATTATAATTCAAGATCATATGCAACTGCATTTGCAGCTTCAGGTTCTGTAGCAATGTGGATGGGGGTTTCTGTGGAGAACATCTCCAAAGTCATCAGCACCTTTGAAGGTCTGCAGGGAAGAATGCAGGAGAAAGAATTTTCGGGCAGGAAACTTATCGATAATTCCAACTCCGGTATGGATATACGTTCTGCAGAACGTTCGCTGGATTATGCTTTGAGTAAACCGGAGGCTGGTAGTGGAAGCATCATAATGGTGCTTGGTGAGGAAGCTGCCCAGGTTTGTGAAGGTTTGCCTCCTGAGAATGTTTCGGAGTTTGTAAGCAGGCGTGGCAAGGATATTGGGCAATTGATACTTGTGGGCGAAAGAATGCAAGACATAGATGAAAATAATGTTGTGTATGCCTGCGGACTTGAAGAAGGACTGAGTATGGCACTTGAAGCATCTTCAAAGAGCGATATCATACTGTCATGTGTTAAATGTTTCAGGTGATGTTAGCCTCTTTATCTTTTGTTTTGTCGGTATTTTCTTCTTTGTTTTTTTAGTATGATTAGTGCTTTTATACGATAAAGAACTAGATAGTGCAGAAAAACAGTATTACTTTAAGTATACTATTTATTACGAAATTTAACAAATATAATAATTGGATAACTCCAAAATTGATAAAAGGGATAGATATGGCAGAAAAAGATATCTCAATAATACACCCGCGGCCAAGCTCTATCGTGGCTGCCTTATATACATTACGTGACCTGAATGTTGATGTTGCTATACTTCACGGTCCGCCCGGTTGCTCATTCAAACACGCAAGACTCCTTGAAGAGGATGGTATACATGTTGTGACCACTGCTCTTGATGAGAATGGCTTTGTCTTTGGAGGACGTGATGAACTCTCATCTTTACTTACAAAAGTAAATGAGATGTTCAATCCGAAACTCATCGGCGTGGTGGGCACCTGTGCCAGTATGATCATTGGAGAGGAGCTCCGTGAGCCTGTTCAGGATGCAAAACTGGATGTACCTGTCATTGAGGTGGAAGTGCATGCAGGATACCCTAACAATACCAAAGGTGTTCTCATAGCATTGGAATCTGCATGTGATGCAGGTATCATAGATTCGGATGAGCTTGAAAGGCAGAAGATCCTTCTTGAGGAAGCAACCAATGTGGAGAAGCGTCATGGTGCAGCAAGCAGGGAATACCTTACTCCTTCACGCGGAGACCTGAAGTATAAGGTTGCTGAAAAGGTTATCAATTATCTGAAAGAAGGCAAGCGCTGTCTTACCATTATGAATGCTAAGAAAGAGACTGGTTATATGTTCGCTGACATAACCGTTGCTATCAATGAAGTAGCTGCCCAGCTTGGCATGGAAGAGAATGTCATCAACATGGCAAACGTGGATGATACTCTTGGTCTTCCACGGGTTCGGCATCATGCCAGATCAATAATGGAAGATTTCAAGGAAAAAGGAATCACGATCCATGAGAATATTGGTGGTATGGACGAGTACCCAATTGCAGGTGAAAAGGTCAGTGAACTGATCGCCGAAAAATACAGCGACTTCGACTTTGCTGTTATCACCGGTGTGCCACATGCAATACCTATGGACAACCTTGCAGGAATGGAAGTAATATCCGTTACAAATGGTCCCAGACAGGTTATTCCGTTAAAGGAAATGGGACACACGAATGTCATTGTGGAGATCGACCTGCATCCGAAGACACTTGGTGTGACCCACATTGTTGAATCCGAGTTTGGGGCAACGATGCGTGAAGTTGCAAAGGATATATTAGACGCGGAACAGGAGGCTGCTTGATGGCACAGAAAAGAATAGCCATCTACGGCAAAGGTGGCATCGGCAAATCCAGTACCGCTTCAAATGTTGCAGCAGCCTGTGCAGATGAAGGTTACAAAGTCATGATCATCGGATGCGATCCAAAGAGCGATTCATCCATCACACTCCTTGGTGGTAAGAGAATACCAACAATCCTTGACCTTCTCAGGCAGAAGATCGATGTCAAGGAGGAAGATATCGTCCATGAAGGTTACAAAGGTGTTAAATGTGTGGAAGTCGGTGGCCCCGAACCTGGAATTGGCTGTGCAGGACGAGGGATTATCGTTGCTATCCAGAAATTGAAGCAGATGTGCAAGTCTATCGATGATATGGACCTTATCATCTACGATGTTCCTGGGGATATCGTGTGTGGCGGCTTTGTTGCGCCTATACGCAAGGGACTTGTGAACCAGGCTTACATTCTTACATCAGGTGAATACATGCCACTCTATGCTGCAAACAATATCTGCAGGGGACTTGCCAAGATAGATACTCAGCTTTCCGGCATAATCTGCAATTCCAGAAGTGTTACAAGGGAAGAGGATATTGTTAGGAAGTTCTCGGGGGAGATAGGCAGTAAACTCATGGCTTTCATTCCAAAAGAGCAGATAGTTCAGGACTGCGAGAGGGATGGTTTCTCCGTGCTTGAAAAGGCTCCTGACTCACCTGTTGCAGGTGTCTATCGTGAACTTGCACATGCAATCATGTCAAATGAAGATTCTGTCATGCCTGAAGCACTTGAAGATGAAAGGCTTCGCGAACTTACACGTTAAGGTTGATGACCATGTCCCACAATCCTCCTGTCCCGGAAATAAAGCAAGAAACAAAAGAAATACCAAGGATACTCCTGTCAGCAGGCAGTTCCTCCTCAGGCAAGACCACTATTACAATTGGTCTGCTTGCGGCTCTTACCGAGGCGGGTTATAAGGTCCAGCCGTATAAGGTCGGACTGGATTACATCGACCCCAGTTACTATTCTGAGATAACGGGCCGCAGAGCTCGTAATATCGATGGTTTCCTGATGGACGAGGAGGGTGTGCGGGATGTTTTCATTCATGGCACGGAAGCTGACGGTGATGCTGATATCGCTATCATTGAAGGTGTTCGTGGCCTGTTTGAAGGTTTTGACAGTTTTTCGGACACAGGCAGCACCGCACAGATAGCTAAGATACTGAAATGTTCTGTTATCCTTATCATCAATGCAAGGAGTATCACCCGTTCGGCTGCTGCTCTTGTAAACGGTTTTAAGTATTTCGACAGGGATGTGCATATAACCGGTGTCATCCTCAACAATATAGGTGGTCCGCGCCACGAGAAAAAAGCCACAGAGGCCATCGAACACTACACAGGTATTCCTGTTATCGGTGTGATTCGCCGCAATAATTCCATGAAGATATCCATGAGGCATCTAGGCCTTGTTCCTGCAATAGAGGAGCGCCGTCGGGCTGACAATTATGATGAGCGGATAGATTTCATTAAAAATACCATTAAGGATGGCATTAAGATCGATCGTCTGCTGGAGATGGCTCAAACAGCTCCTGCTCTTGAGCGTCCGCCAAAAACAGTTTTCACTCCCCGTGAGATCGAAGGAGAGCGTCCGGTCATTGGTGTTGCTCTTGATGAAGCTTTCAATTTCTATTACCACGATAACCTGGAACTGCTCCAGATGGCAGGGGCAGATATCAAATACTTCAGCCCGATCCATGATAAAAAACTCCCGGATGTCGATGGCCTGTATCTTGGCGGCGGCTATCCTGAGCTTTTCGCTGCAGAACTTGAGAACAACGTTTCCATGCGTGAAGACGTTCTGGATGCATCACGTTCCGGCCTGCCAATCTATGCGGAATGCGGTGGCCTCATGTATCTGACTGAAAAACTCAGTACGGGAGTAAAAGGACAGGGCGCTCACAATATGGCTGAGATGCCAGAATCAACCCACGATATGGTGGGAGCACTTCCCGGACATACTTTGATGGGCCACAAACGTGTTGTCAGCTATAATATTGGTTCACTGGCAATGGATTCAGTCATCGGCAAAACAGGAAACTCTTTCCGTGGTCATGAGTTCCATCACTCAGAAGTTACAGATATCCCGAAGGATGCAAAGTTCGCTATCAAATTATCCCGCGGAACCGGCATTATTGACGGTTGGGACGGACTTACTGTGAATAATACTCTGGGATGCTATGCTCATCTGGTTGCGAGTTCTTACAGGGAGTTTGCAGGGAGCTTTGTGGATTTTGTGATGAGGGAATGAGTTAATCTTTTTTGCAATATTGGAAGTCGTAACTTCACTTATTTTTTAATTTATAATTGTTCATGTGAAAGCATATTAGTGAATACGTCATTTTATTGTTAATAACCTTAATAGAATATTTTCAAAAGATATTTCATAGAGCATGAAGGAGCATGATAATATGGATAATATCATTCTGGAAAAAGGGCGTAAGATAGCCTATTTTTCAATGGAGATCGGATTAAAGAAGGAGATTCCTACTTACAGTGGTGGATTGGGTATACTGGCAGGCGATACCATAAAGGCAAGCGCTGATCTGGGGCTTCCACTTATTGGTGTCACTCTCCTGAACAGAAGGGGATATTTTATGCAGAAGCTTGATTCTGCTGGCAGGCAAACCGAACATCCGCAGGAATGGTCCCCATCTGATTTCATGCAACCTCTGCCAGCTGAAGTGACTGTGACAATTCAGAACAGGGATGTAAAGGTCAAAGCATGGTTCTATGAGCACCAAAGTCTCACCCAGGAAACCGTTCCTGTACTTTTCCTGGATACGGATGTTGAAGGAAATTCCATGGAAGACAGGCAGATAACCCATAGTCTTTACGGCGGAGATCGAAAATACCGATTGAAGCAGGAAATGATATTGGGTATCGGTGGGGTCAGGATGCTGAAAGAGCTTGGTTATTCCATAACTAAATATCATATGAATGAAGGCCATTCCAGTCTGCTTGCTCTTGAATTACTGCACCAGAATAATGTGTCAGTCTCAAAAGTCAAAGAGCTGTGTGTTTTTACTACTCATACACCTATTGAAAGCGGACACGATGTATTCTCACATGACCTTGTGATGGAGTTGATCGGGCAAAACTCGGATTTTGAGATTCTCAAAAAGTATGGCGGAGAACACCAATTGAATATGACCGTTCTTGGTCTGAACCTTTCAAACTATGTCAACGGTGTTGCAAAAAGGCACAGGGAAATATCTGAAAAAATGTTTCCCGGATACAAGTTCAATTCTATAACAAATGGTGTTCACTCTTATACATGGGTTTGTTCTCATTTCAGAAAACTTTATGATGAATATCTTCCCGGCTGGGCAAATGAGCCGGAGCTTCTTGTCAGGGTCCGCAGTATACCGGATAGTGAAATATGGGATGCGCATGAGTTCGCAAAAAAAGATCTCATTGATTATGTGAATCGTGAATGTGGGAATGATATGGATTATGATACACTGACCATTGGCTTTGCAAGACGCATTACAGAATACAAAAGACCCACTTTAATCTTTTCTGATCTTAAAAGACTCAGAAAGGTGAATGAAGCCGGAAAGATACAGTTGATCTTTGCAGGAAAAGCCCATCCTAAAGATGAACAGGGCAAAAAATTCATAGAGATGATCTTTAGGTATGCTGAAGAACTCAAAAGTGAAATAAAGATTGCTTATCTGGAAAATTACGATATGGATCTTTCCCTGAAGATGGTATCGGGCGTTGACGTTTGGCTTAACAATCCCAGAAAACCACTTGAAGCATCCGGTACCAGTGGTATGAAGGCCGCACATAATGGTGTTGTAAATTTCAGTGTGCTTGATGGCTGGTGGATAGAAGGTTGTGTTGAAGGTGTCACAGGTTATTCCATCGGTCCCAGGCCGGAAGTGGATAAATCTCTGGAACAAATTGAAATGATGGAACTGGATGACCTTTACAATAAATTGGAATATATCATAATCCCAAAATACTACTGGAGAAAAGATGAATGGGTGAACCTCATAAACAATTCAATTGAACTAATCGCATACTACTTCAATAGTCATAGGATGATGCACCGTTATGTTACTGAAGCCTACCTCTAAGCTGAGGCTTTCAGGCTTCATTTTCAATTGTCACTCTCACATTCTCTTTTGTTCCAATATTTCAGGAATCACAGGTTCCAGTCCACTATGGTTAAATAGGTAGTCCAATATCTGAATCCATATACATTCTTACACATATTCTTATTTAATTCAGGTGAATTTTTTGATTGGAAAACTTATCAACGATAGGGTAAAGGCCGGGAAACAGGCTATTAATGAGCTGTATAACACCGGGTATTACGGACGTCCAAAGGGCGATGTTCTTGAACTCACACTTATCGAGGCAGCATATCTGCTTTACAAGAACAGGCTTGAGATTACCATGGATGAAAAGGCCCTTACATTTCAGGAGTTTTTCACAGAAGCATCTAACAGACAGCAGTTCTTTGAGTTGAAGTACATTGTTTACAAAGACCTTCGAGAGAGGGGATACTATGTCCAGCCAAGTGTTACGGATTTCCGGGTATATCCCAGGGGAGGCCATCCGGGCAAGACCCAGGCAAAGATGTTCGTCTATGTAAGGTCTGAGCGTATCCCAATGCCTATTAAGGACCTTCTTTCACAGTACACTGCTGCGGTAAACGTTCGCAAGCAAATGGTGCTTGCCATTGTTGATGAAGAAAGTGACCTTACTTATTATGAAGTGAAGAAAGCTGATATCAAAGGGAGTATGGATGCAATCCTTCCAGAGGATGAACCTGTTCCTGCAACGATGCTGGAAGACCGTGTCCTGATATGGGATGAAGAGGCTTCACATCTGCTTTACGAAAATGGTTTTTATGGTAAACCTCTTGATAATGAGCGTCTCCAGTTATCTCTTGTAGAATCTGCATACCTGCTTGAGCAGGCTCTCATAAAGATTAAGGATGGCACAACGGGCAATATTCCTGACCTTGCCGAATTCTCCGAGACAGCATCATCCATTGATCCTGATTTTGAACGCAAGTACAGCACGTATGTTGACCTTCGCAGCAGGGGATTTGTTCCAAAGACCGGTTTTAAATTTGGTACTCATTTCAGGGTCTACAATGAAGTTAAATCACTGAACAAGCTTCCTCATTCGGATTATCTGGTACATGCAATTCCGCAGGACTATGAATTCTTCCTTCCCCTGATGTCAAGGGCAGTGAGACTTGCCAACAGTGTCAGGAAACAGATGTTATATTCCGTCGAATTTGCAAGTGGCATCGAGTATATCGATATCGGCAGAATAAAGATGTAAAGATTTACTCAAACTTATATAATATCCATGTCTTTGATTTAGCAGATGTTTGATATAATAGCAGTAGACATTTCCGGACGTCATAAGGTAAAAGATGAATATCTTATGGTATGTGCGGCTGTCGCTGCATCTGTTACTGCTGACCACATTGAGAAGGTCAACCAGATAACGATACGGTCTTTCAGGAGCAGATCGCCACCCGACATTCCGTATGTTGTGAAGATGATCGAGGAGACCGTATCAGAACTGAAGTTCCAGGGTACCATAGTCGCCGAAGCAGGTGATATGTACAATAAACCCCAATGGCTTATTGATAGTATGTTCTCTTATGATTTCAAATATCAGGAATCGCTGAGCGAAAGACGATGCATTGAAATTGCCCATCATGTATCGCTTAGTTCAAGAAAACTCCTTCTAAAAGAGCTGGGCGTTCAATGATTATTCAGGAAATCAGGTATCCCTATGAAAAGTGCTATTTTAGTAAAGCGAAATGACCCACGGTCTGAAGATGAAAAGAACATGCTTCAGCTAAATGAGCTCAGGGAACTGGCTGAGGCAGCAGGTTATGAGGTTATGTGCGAACTAACCCAGACCAGGCATCCTGACAGGAAGTTCCATCTTGGAAGGGGCAAGGTCGATGAACTGGCACAAATGGTTGTTCATCTGAAACCTGATAAAATCATATTCCACAATCCTCTCAGTACAATGCAGATATACAATATTTCAGAGATCTGCCGTTGTGAGATTATTGACAAGTTTCAGCTAATCCTTGAAATATTCGCAACCAGAGCAACCACTCATCGTTCCAAATTGCAGGTTGAACTCGCAAGGCTCCAATATGAGCTTCCAAGGGCACGGGCTGTGATATCTATCCTCAAAAAAGATGAAAGGCCGGGTTTTATGGGTCTGGGAGGATACGAGGATTCATACGCACAGGATATAAAGAACAGGATGACTCGTATCAGAAGTGAGCTGGAAACGATACAGAAGGACAATGAAGCCCTCCGGATTCACAGGCACTCAAAGGGTTTTTCGCTGGTGGCACTTGCAGGCTACACCAATGCAGGAAAAAGTACTCTTTTCAACGCTCTTGTGGATGAGAACGTCGAGTCTAAGGATATGCTATTCACAACACTGCTTCCTACTACGCGTTCACTGAATGTGGAGGGAAGAGATGTCTTGCTAACGGATACCGTCGGTTTTATCGAAGACCTTCCTCACTGGATGGTGGATGCTTTTCGGTCCACCCTTGACGAAATTTTCCTTGCAGATGTCGTTCTTCTTGTTGTTGATTCTTCTGAAGATCTGGAAAACATACGCAAAAAATTGCTTGTATGCCATGAAACAATGTGGGATCAGTTGCAGGATGTGGCTATCGTGACAGTTTTCAATAAAATTGATCTCATAGAAGAGGATGAACTGACAGAGCGCATGTCAAGTCTTGGTTATCTTGCTCCCAATCCCGTAGCTGTGTCTGCAAAAAGTGGTTTTGGATTCGATGAACTTAAAGCACAGATCCATGATCTCCTTCCAAAGTGGGAAAGGATCAGTCTCTCTTTTCCAATGTCAGAAAAAGCAATGTCAATTGTAGCATGGATATTTGATGAAGGTCTTGTTCATAATATCAAGTACGGTAAAGATATTTCGATAGATTTTGAAGCACGGGACAAGATTATAAATAAAGCCATTTCTTTAGCAGCAGAATTATCCTGAAGGGCAATATTATATGTTCCTAAATAATTTTATGGGCATCGATATATATATATGCGATAAGGTAGTTTGTATGCATGCGAACGGGTACTTCTCTAATGTACCACCAATCCTATCCAACCACCCAACCACCAAAATTCTATTACCCGTTCGCAACCACCCAATTTCTCCTGGTTTTAAAATATCTTTATAAACTCTTAAGACTAAGGTACTTTCATGAAGCTCGATCTTCACGTCCATTCCTGTTATTCGAAAGATAGCAATGCCAGCCTTGACGATATACTTGAGCATGCAGCCCGAAACGGCCTCGATGGTTTTGCTATATGTGACCATGATGCCATAGAGGGCGGTATTGCATGTTCCAAGAGGGCAAAGGAAATTGGTTCGGATCTGATTGTCATACCTGGTGTGGAAGTGAGTTCCTCTAAAGGACATATTCTTGTGCTGGGAGTTCGCGAATCCATAGAATCGGGACTTAGCCCTGAAGAAACCATCAAAAGGGCACGTCAGCAGGGAGCTGTTGTAATAATTCCTCATCCTTTTAAAATGACATCCCATGGCATTGGTTATGTTGATGGACTGGATACTGATGCAGTGGAAGTGTTGAATTCCCGCTGTGTAACCGATGGTCCCAACAATAAAGCCAGAAAAGTCGCTCAGGAACTGGGATTTCCAATGGTTGGCGGAAGCGATTCCCATGAAGCGGAAATGGTGGGAAGGTCATATACGGAGATTCAGGCTGATTCCAGAACAGTTGAAGGTGTGCTGGATGCCATACGCAAAGGCCGTACCAGTCCGGGTGGAGGAAAAACCCCTGTATCATTCGTAATCAAGCAGATGTTCATCGGCCATGTGAATAAGCTTGGCCGACGTATTGGAATAAGATAAAAAGTAAGATGCTTATGTTTTAGATCTCGTGGAGGATTTCCAGTATATCCTCAGGTTTTTCCAGTACCGTTATACCTTCAAGTTCTTTCATGATGTCCACATTTCTTGCATCGATGTCTCTGACCTTCAGTTCAACAGGTCCGCCTTTTATTGCATTGAAATTGCAGAGCTCTTTACAGATTCCGCACCCGCTGCATTTTAACAGGTCTATCTGGTCTGTAATAGCATCATTGGGACAATTATCTCGCGGAGGACATGGGTCACATTTTTGACAAATTTCCCTGGCAATCCCATATGGTAATTCTGATATGACAACACCTGCTATGTCAACAGGCACAACATATACCGGTACGCTTCCTTTTACAGCCTGTGCAACAGCGTTGCTTACAAGTGAATCAGCAGTCCCGTGTGCAATTTTAGATACTGTATTGGATGTTGCCGGTGTTACGATTAGTGCGTCATACTTATCGAGAAGGAAACGTCCTGTTTTTGGCCAGCTTTTCCCCTGCTGTGTTTCGAGGAATATCTCTTCAAGGTATTCTCCGCAGGATATTGTTTCCAGCTCATTTTCAAGTCCATACATCCTTACTACTTCTTCAGCAGCACTGGACAGGAAAGTATTAACTCTTATGTCATGTTCACTTTTGATCTGCTTGAAGATCCCAAAACTGGATGTAAGGAAATGCCCGGCCCCGGTAATTCCCCATGCTATCGTTTTTGTCATAGGGAGAAAATAGTCTTTTTCTTATTATATTCTTTTCATCGGGACATGTCAGAGGTAGCCATAAAGCAATTTCATTGCTTCTTTTTCATCCTCTCCACCGCATTTGTCCACTATGTCACCATATGCTTTGATTAGTTTAAGGTATTTGTCGTCACCTGTTAGTTTGTATCTGGTTGCATGTACACAGGCTTCAATGACTCCGAAGAGGCCGCGGTTAGGTGCTCTTATCTGGATCTTGTTCATACGTGTACCTGCGGGTACAAGTTCCGTAACAAGTGCTTCGGATGTGATCTTTGTGTTCGTACAATCAAAAGCGATCCAGCATTGAGCTTTTTTCAGGGCAGTAAAATTCCTGCCACCCAGGTTTACATTTTCAAAATCTGAATCTTCAAGGTCGGTAAAAGTAGAATTTACAAAGACCAATGGGTCAAGAGTGATATTTACAACAAGACTCTTTTCTGAAAGCACATTATTGTAGGTATTAGAACCTTTGAACATGCGGACGAATAGTTTGTCTTTCTTACGGATAATGCCCATGGGGGCGGCATTTGCTGTCCAGCCTCGGTTTGTTGTGACAATAGTTTCTGATATGCCTTCATAAAGACCAAAATCATCAAAATTTATTTTCTTATCCATTAGAACCTTACTCCCGAAAGCAATGCGATAAAAAGACCGGCGATGATGATATCTGCTGTGGACCCCGGATTGATTTTTTTCTCCAGAAGCTCTTTGTCCAGTTTTTCTATCAATGGCAATATAGTCTCAAAGTCTTCATGACTTTTATACATTTCTTTTATTATCGCTTTTGCCTGTCCTGATACGTAAGCAGCGGTTCTGTCATCGTATTTAGTGCTGATGAAGGTGTCTTCATTCTCGGCAAGTGTCTTCATGAATGCATAAACGGTTATGTCATTGATATCAGCTTTAACTTTTGAAGGGTAAAGATCGTTATTCATGCCATCAATTATTATCTCAGCACATGCGGCACATCTTTTAAAACCGGTGACCCATTCATTGGCTATAAGATCGTATCCTCTGGCAATGTCCATGAGCTTGTAAAGACTCATGTCCCTTTCGTTTAGCTCATCAATAGCAGCTTTATTCTGAAGGTCGAACTCATCTGCAGGATTTACTTTTACACCTGCCGCTTCAAAACAGCTATAAAAGTCAACAGAATCAGTTGTATCTGTGTTCTTAACGATCCTGTACGCAGATTCTACAAGTTGCTGAATGGTAAAAGGTTCATCTTCCTGAAGAATTTCCCCTGCAGCCATTGCAAGAGGTACTAACAGCAGGAATGCTCCGAAATGGGTATTCCCTCCTTTTTGCCACATTACACTTTCCGTAACAGCATTCCTGATGAATTTGCCTATGTCCTCTGTCTTGGATGAAGCCTCTTCTATAACTGGGTAAACACCTGTGGCTGATGCCAGAAAATGCTCGTAGCGTGTGTCCTCGTAGTCATTATACCTGTCAATATTTCCAGGTTTAGGAGAGGCAGAAACTTCCAGGCACATTGCAAGCTGTGCGCAGCGTGCAATGTAGGATGAGAGCGGATAGTTGCCTCTGTTAATGGTGTAAAGTGAGTCTTTCATAGCTGCTTAATTCTTGGAGGTGCCTATTGGCTTTTTAGCATTGTTAATTATGTAGTCTGCAAGTTCTTTCTTCAGGCGCATATATTCTGCATCTGAAAGTCCAAGTGTTTCCAGCACTCCATCTCTGAGGTAACAGCGTTTTGATATCTTACAGCACCATGCAAGGCTTCCAAAACATGTACTATCTCCATACTCAAGCATAGTACCTTTGACAAACTCCATTTTAGTATCTGCGAATTCCTGTGCAGAGTAACCAAGCTTCTTGATATTATTGTGTACGGGACATGGTTTTACGGGTAAACAGCAAAAAGCCAGTCCCCTCAGGTCTCCTTCTCCTCTGCAAACATGTTTTGGTGCATTGTACCATCCCATGTCTTCCTGCTGGGCAGATATGCTGTGAACAAGGTTACTGATAAGTCCTGAGTCTTCAAGAACACCCCTTGCAACGGAAACCATATCAGCTCCGCGTGTGAACATGTCCTGTGCAGCATCTATGTCAGTTACAGAGTTGTTACAAATGAGGAACATCCGTGTGGAATCACGTATGTTCTTTATGAGATTAAGGTCTGCTCCGGAACCTTCTTTCATGGCATCGAGATGAAGTATATCAGCACCAGAACTTTCAATTTGCTGCACCAGTTCAATATCATCCACTACATTTGCACGTACCTTGACTGACAGTACAACACCGGTTTCCTTGATATGTTCTATCCAGTCGCAAAGTTTGGTGAGGTCAGTGAGAAGTGCCTGTCCTGCTCCGATGTCTGTGATTTCCTTCTGTCTGCAATGAGCATCCAGTTCCAGGATAGCATCTGCATGTTTTGCGATCTTTGCAGCTTCTATCAGAGGTTCTATCGTTGTACTTCTTACATTGACTCCAACGACAGGTCCTTCATTTACTGCTTTTATCTCGCTTTCGATGAGCTTCAGTGGTTCATTGGATTCAAATTCTTCCCTTCCTCTTGCAAGCATTTCAGATGCTGCTTTCTGCGTTGCAGCATCAAGGTTGTATCCTCCGAGTATCACCAGTCCCGCATCGGTTGCATTCTCATTTGCAAAACAACTATTGGTTATTCCTCCCATTGGGGCAAGAGCGATGGGATTTTTGAAGGAGAGTTCTCCTACCTTAATATCAAAAAGATTATCTGACAAGTTTAGGCCTCTGGTAAATATGAATTAGTAATATGTCGCTGAATAATGAATGGTTATTTTATTAATATAACGCTGTGTATGCGATAAAGGAGTTTTGAAAGTACTTCAAATATGATACAACTGGCTATTTGGTAACTCAAAACCTAAATACTATCAGCACAAACAGTTAAAATAACCATAGATTGGAACCTGTGGTAATACAAAAATGTGGAGGTTAATTCATGAACTGTATTGTTTGTGGTATTGAAAGTGAAACAAAATATTGTAATGAGTGCGGGAAAGTCATGGATGAATTAATAAGGACGATTGGAGAAGAACGCTGGAGTGCAATTGATGATTGTTCCTTCATATATCCCATGGTTCTAAGGGTTGCCAGGGGCGAGTTTACTGTCCATGATATAATTCAGGCACTGGAAGTTGAGGACTGACCAACTTCCCCTTTTCAAAAATCAAAAAAGAAAATAAAAGTAAGTATTGAACTTACTTTGTTTATCCATCGAGTATCTCTTCTGCGATGTCCCTGTATGCATCCATGACATATGAGATTCCGGTTACTTTTGCTGCATCTTCTGTAAGTGCCATGAGGTCCTTACGTGAAAGTGTAGAAATATTGAACCTTCTGGAACCTGCCATGAGTTGCTGCAGGCCAACCCTGGTCTTTTCAGCATATGAGTATATACCGATAGCACCCAGTGGTATGTTGTCAATGTCAGCACCATAGCGCTCTTCCAGTTCTTCATAGTGTACGAAGATCTCTTCTTTCCTGTGTCCGAATTCGGATACAGTCTTTGGAAGGTCATCTTCAGCAAGCCATTTGCCAATGTTCTTACCGACCATTCCTGGGATCATGAGGCCACGGCCCATGCATACTGCCTTGAAGTATGGAGCACCCATTGCCAGAACCTTGTAGATACCGTCTTCGCTTGAGAATCCACCGGCCATTGCAAGGTCTGGTACTCTCTTGCCTTTTGAAGTGAGTTTATCTGCAAATTCCTGGACAAGTGACTGCAGGTATATTGTTGGTGTTCCCCATTCTTCCATCATTGGCCATGGGCTCATACCGGTTCCACCAGGAGCACCGTCATAGGTGAGCAGGTCGATCTTTGCGTCGGAACTGTATTTGATAGCCATTGCAGTCTCTGCCATCGAGTAAGCACCGGTTTTCAATGTAATACGCTTGAATCCAAGGTCTCTGAGTCTGTCACATTCTGCATGGAATCCTTCCTCTGTGACAAAACCAAGTCTTGAGTGCCTTTCGAATTCTCTTATGGCACCAACTTTGTATGCTTCCTGTACAGATGCAAGTTCAGGGTCCGGTGTTACGATATAACCTCTTTTCTTAAGCTCGATAGCGCGGTCAAGCTCTTTTACCTTGATCTCTCCACCAATACATTTTGCACCCTGTCCCCATTTGAGTTCAATAGTATCCATTTCGTGCTTGCTGGAAAGGTATTCTGCTACACCAAGCTTTGTGTCCTCTACGTTCATCTGGACGAGCATTTCACCGTAGCCATCATGATATTTGTTGTAGAGTTCAATCCTGCGGTCCATCTCTGGTGATTCTGTTACAAGACCGTCATTTCCTCTTTTAAGTCCAGGGTCTATACCACATACGTTCTCACCACAAACAATGGTGACACCTGAAATAGCTGCGCCGATGGCAAAGTGTTCCCAGTTCTTCCTTGCAATTTCGGTGGAACCTAATGCTCCGGTGAAGATGGGTACCTTCATCTTTACTTTTTTGTCCCAGCCGTACTCTGTCTCAGTACTAACATTCGGGAATCTCGCAGTTTCAGGGCCAGGTAACATGTCATCTGGCATTCCTATTGCGCCTACTGCATATCCCTGTATGTTAAGGTGGGAGTAGTCAATAGGATAGTTCTTGTCTGCACCGGCTGTGACCTCACCAAAAGGTCCGGGGTACAGGACTTCACGTCCTCTGAATGTTGATTTAAATATTTCACAATTTCCACGACATCCGTCCACACAACGTGTACAGATACCTGACATCGGTACTACACTCTTAGACCTGTTGAAGGTCTGAGTGGCTTCATTTGCATTTGGTTGCCTAAGGTTACCCATGCTTTGTCACTTCCTCTATTTTATAATACTATTTTTTGCAGGCCGGTCTTCCTACCTCCGCCCTGTTCCTAACCATCAGGATAGTAATAGTAGGATAACGGTTGGCGCTTGCTATTACTAATAAGTTTCTATTTTTCATGTTTCTTTGTGTCTATAAACCGCTAACAGACAGCCTCTTGCCGTTATTCTGTATTTAAGTTTATCGAATTATCATAAGAGTTCAAATAAATCTCGTATTATATATTTTGCCCTGACACGCCGGGATATTTGTATAATCAACAAATTCAGATATGTTATCATTAAAGAAAGTTACAACCAAGCCTGACCGGACAGATACCAGTTACTGGAATATTGCTTGTATTTTGAATTTAAATCGAAATTTCACATGGCTACTTTAAGATATCTTATATAGGAGGTTGGGGATTTATGATGCATGATTCAGGACATTCTTATTCCATTCCTATTGGTGGGGCTCGCTGAGTTGGGTGACAAAACCCAGCTTGCAGTACTTGTCCTCTCTACAAAGACCACAAAATATGTTTCACTACTTGCCGGTGTGATGCTGGCTTTTGTACTGACGGATGGTCTTGCTATCCTTTTAGGGAATTTCATAGCAAACAGGATTCCGATGGAATATGTACGCATAGGTGCCGGCATACTGTTCATAATATTTGGTCTGACAACACTCCTGAACAGGGCAGAGGATGATGACGATGGCTCCTATGAACTGAAGAGTCCTTTTATATCTGGATTTGGTCTCATCCTTGTATCTGAAATGGGTGACAAAACCCAGCTCGCAGCGGCTCTCTTTGCTACGCAGTACGATCCTGTACTTGTGTTTATAGGGGTTGTATTTGCTTTACTGGTCCTGTCTTCTATGGCCATATATGTTGGTAAGATCCTCATGGAGAGAATCAATAAAAGAACCATCTCAACAGCTGCAGGTATTCTGTTCATCGTTATCGGTGCTTCATTCTTCCTTTGAAGTACGGCGATAACAGCCCTCTTTTTTGCAGTTAAAACAAAAATTAATAAGGTAGGAGTTTGTACTTTAATCAGGGAGGTTTTATCATAGTACATATACTAAGATGCAGGGATCTTGGCTTTAATGATGATTTCATTGTGATCGATGCCGATCCGAAAAAAGCAAAGGAAAAAATGATAGAGCACGTCAAGGATAAGCATAAGGATGAGTTCGAAGAATTATCTGATTTCCATCAGGAAGAGATTATTTCAAAAGTAGATTACCTGTTGAATCGCGGCTGCGGCTGTGGCGTACTTAAGCTTTAATGCTGAATCACTTTTTATTTTTCCTGGGATTTGCTTTTTTTCGTACTGGTAAATAGATAAAGTATTGCCAGCACAAGAGGCAATCCTATTCCTAACAATAATGTACTGTATCCATGTTGGTATGAATCTAATCCGTCAAGTCCAAACAACTCTGTTTCGGTTTGAGAAACAGCTCCTGTGAATAGGAACAGCAATAGTATCGTTAGTAAAGTGATACCAACTATGAGGTATCTATTGTATTTCATATCTTACCAATTAAAGGTTTCTAGCAAATCTATTATAAATGTTATGTTGTTATCTTTAATTATTAACATCAGTTCTATTTTATTTTATACAGAAGTGCGCAATTTTACTGATTGTGATGGTTTATGGTTTTGTTCATAATAAGATATATATCACTTAATACCATCTTTATAACCGAGAGAGGAAGGACGGCCGCCGGGTCTTATGACCTGAGGAAAGTCTCCCCACCTTCTAAACACACGAATGCCTGTAAAGGGCATCGGGCGAGAGCCCGGGCAGTTGCTTTGCAACTCATGCAGTTCGCTGCATGCTGGCACAGAAACGATACCGTACCATGTTAATGCTATGATGCTGAAAAGCTGAGGTCGCATGGATCGCGGATGGAACGGCGAATCCTCGTGGGTGCAAGTCAGGAGTAGGGGTCGATGGTTGTTTAGACCATTCCCGAAGTTTGTCGACGCGTAGCCGAATGCCGTCAATGCAGCTCTTTGGAGCGCATAATCCTGCCAGGCGGGATGAATGTATTGCATTAACAGAAGGGAGCTTACTCTCCTCACTCAATACACTCTTATTTTTTAAGCCAGCGGAATTTGAAATTGAATATAAGCCATTTGACCAGGTCTTTATATGTTCTGTTAAAGGTCACAACTTCAAGAAACATGTCAAGTATGTCCGTTTCTTTTATAAATGCATTGAAAGAACGTTCGGGGAAGTAGTGCATTATCTTTGCAAAAATGAGTGAATATTTTAGATGCTCGCCAAATTCGGAGTAACATCTGTTTTCATAATTTACAAGTTCCTGAAGGTCAGACCCATTTGCTGCATTCTCTTTGATAATCTCCGCGGCAAGTTGTCCTGACCGGATAGCATATGCCAGTCCTTCACCTGTGAATGCATCAACAAAGCCTGCTGCATCGCCACTTAATATTATCCTTCCTTTAACCAGTTTTCTTTTGTGGCCGCCACATGGGATTACATGTCCATTGAGTTTGTATTCTCCCATGAACCCATTAACTTTCAGATAATCTTGCATTGCCTTTTTTGGATATGGGAGATGCTTTGCCATCACACTGCCGGCACCCACTGAGTAATAACCTTTGTGCGGGAATACCCATCCGTAACCTACTCCGGATACACCAAAGTGCATTTCGATAGCATCTTTAATATATTGGTCAATAACTTCATCCTTTTCCTCAACTTCAGTGACAAGACAAACCCCATATTCACTTTTGTTGTCCTCTCTTCTAACCACAGTTTTAAGTTTTCCCTGTGAGCCGGTTGCAATTACCACATATCTGGCTTTGTAGCTATCTTTATTTGTTGTAACTAAAACATGAGCACCATTTGGGGATACGTCTGTTACTTTTTCCCCGTGATGAATGTCAATGCCTGTCTCTTTTGCTTTTTCAAGCAGAAAATTGTCAAATATGCTTCTTGTTACGATAACAGAAAGGCGGTGATCTTTGAAGTATTCTATACTTTTTCCCCGGAAGCGAACCCTTCCTCCGAAAATATCCTTTTCGATAATCTCATCCGGTATTTTAAAATCAAGATAGGACATCGCATGTTCGGATAATGCTCCTCCACATGGTTTGTATCGGGGAAATATCTCCTTCTCAATTATAAGTGTCTTAATTCCGTTTTTTCCTGCTATTCTTCCGGCAGACGAACCGGAAGGTCCGGCACCAATGATTATAAGGTCATACATTTGAGCACCACATTTCTCAAAGGGTTAATCAGAAAGCATTTCCAATGTCTCTATTACCTTTTCATACTCAACTTCCGTATTGAAGCATCCGTCATTGAGCATAGGAATTCCATAAGTAACAATTTTCTTACCTTTAAGGCCCATCATTACCTTGTTCAGTTCATAGTCACAGGCTATTAGTAAAGCTGCATCATAGTTCTTTTCTTTGAGCACATGCTTTACGAATGAAGAGCCTGTTACGATGTACAGGTCATATCTATACTTGTCAGCATCTTCCTTAAGTTTGCTAAAGATACATTTTCCACAGGAAATGCATTGTATGCCAGTTTTTGTGGAGGATGCAGGGCAATCCATGGAACGCATACAATGTGGGGTTATTATCATGCGTTTTTGAGTTTTCCTGAAATCATTCCTGTTTGAGATGTTTTTAAGGGATACCATCCATTTATCAAGTATCCTGGGGTCTGAGAACTTATAAAAAAAGTACTTCAAAGGCATATAAAAAAAGTCAAGTATTCCGGCAAAGAAGCCTGCAAGCCATACATGCCTGTTAAGGCTGATGCGGCTCACGGTCAACGCAACGAATGCAAGCAGGATGGAAAGTAAGAATACTATAGTAACCAGAATTCCTATTGTTCTATACATTGCACTCCTCCATTTTCCTGATCACTTCCTCAACATCCACTTTAGTGTTATAGCATCCATCCTGTAATAGTGAAACTCCCTGTACTATCATAAAGGGTGAAGCTCCCTGCATAGATTCCGCCAGTTCCGGGTAACAGGCTACTCCTATACAGCTTTCAGGCCGATGAGCTTTAATTATTTTTTTCACAAAGCTCCCTCCTGGTATAACATAAACTTCGAAATTCTTTTCCTTGGCAGCTTTGCATATGGTTCCAATATCACAAAGGCCACACATTTTACATTCGTAGCCCACTAAGGGGTCGCAACGGGCTTTACAATTCGGATGTCTCAGGCACTGTGGAAGGAATATGACTCTTCCATCCTTTATCTTCTTAAACCCTTCAAGCATGACTGCATTGCGTACTTCTACCAGTATCTCATCAACCAGGGTGTCTTTGATACCAAATACTCTGCATATCCATTTTGCAGGGCCGTAGAACAGGTAAAGAATGAACAGGACAAAATTAGGGAAGAGTATCCTTTGTTTTTTAAAGCTATATGCTCCAAGTAATAATGCTATTCCCAACACTACTAATGCAGCAATTGCAAGTATTATGAAGAATTTACCAAGTAATTCATAAGGGATTTGCATGAGAAACGTAAATAGTACTAATAAGTATATTCAATTTACCCTAAAAATAAAAAAAGGAAGAGTGAAATTAATCACTCTGGTGCGTCGCTGAGGTCAATTCCCATTGCTTCAGCAGTAAGAACGACAACGTCCTCTACTTCAAGTTCCTTTGCACCTATTGCATCCCTTCCGTCACTGAGGTTTCTCTTACAGAATGGGCAGGCACTTGAAAGGAGGTCTGCTTTTGTTGCAAGTGCATCTTCAACACGTGTTGAAGCAACACCGAGTGCAAGGTCAGGAATACCTGCTTTCACTCCACCACCAGCACCACAGCAGCGCTGGTTGTTCTCTATTCTTTCCATCTCGACGAACTCGATACCTGGAATTGCTTCCAGAACAGCTCTTGGTGGTTCGAATACGCCTACGTGGCGCCCAAGGTGGCATGGGTCGTGGTATGTGACCTTCTTGTCAATGGATTTCTCCCATTTGATCTCGCCTTTCTCAATAAGGTTCTGCAGGAACTCTGTAATGTGCATTACTTTAAATGGAAGTTCCTTTCCTGTGAGTCTTGGCCAGTCAATGAGTGATGCTCTGAAACATCCGGCACATGCGTAGAGTACAGTCTTTGCACCCTTTGCTTTGATATTATCAATGTTCTTCTGTGCATTTACCTTTGCAGTATCATTGATGAAGTACTGGCCGGTTCTGATAAGTGCGGATCCACAGCATATCTCATCTTCACCGAGCATTGTGAATTTGATTCCAAGCTTGTTGAGTACACGTGTGGTTGCAAGTGCAAGTTTCCTCTGTTTAAGTTCTGCGGTACATCCTCCGAAGTAAAGGATCTCTGCCTTGTCTTCGACCTTGATGTCCTCAGGGAACCAGTTGGTTCTGTTCTTGTTGTCTTCCATGTAAGGGTTCTTGTACTCTCCGATTAGTTTGAGGAAAGCACCCTGCTTACCGAATGGACCGTTTCCACGCTTTACAAGGTTTGCACGCATGGATTCCCAGAGTTCGACGGTGTTGATAGCTGATTCACAGACTGTTGCACACATTCCGCAGGTTGTACAGCCATATACATCATTCTTGAACTGCTCGATCTCTTCTTCAGGTATTTCCTTTGGACCAAAGAGTTTTGCACGAAGTCCGTAGGACTTGTTCATGTACTCTCTCCACCTGAGGATCTTGTCTCTTGGTGCAAGTCCAGGTTCTTTTCCTGATGCATCATATGTTGGACACCAGTCCACACATTCGCCGCAGCGACTGCATGAATCCAGTTCCATAAGCTGGACTGCTGTAAAATTCTCTGTATTAATGGAAGTTTCACGTTTTGCCATTTTATTCTCCTCCCTTGTTTGCAAGGAGTGCGAGTGGTATTGCAATCATGTGTATGTATTTACTGAATGGGATGTATGCAATACAGAACAGTAGTGAGATAATTACGTGGAAAAGCGCCATTGGTGGTGCTATAGTAGGGTCATCTATGCCAAGTGCCCAGAATCTGCCGGTCCTGATGCCGTCTGCAATGAATCCTGATATTGTGATTACAGTAAGACCGATAAGAAGGACTGAGTCATATGCAATTGTGGCTTCTCTTACCTTTGCAACAAAAAGTCTTCTGTAGATTGCGATAATTATTCCGATAAGCAGAATGTAACTGAATACATCGTTTGGTACTGCAAGGAGCTCTCTGAAGACCTCAGGGCTCATAAATTCAGGAAGTGAATGTGCATATCCTACTTTCTCGCCGACCATGTGTATCATTTCCACAAGGAACATAGCAAGTGACATTACAAAAAGGACCATCCAGCCAACGAAAATAGTGAAGTGCATGAACCATCTGAGAGGGCTTCTTCTCAGTATCCTTCTCTGGAAGACTATGTCAAGAACAAATGTTTCCAGAACAGATTGGTTGTGGACATGGGCGTGCTCGCTCATCTGGTACATGAGCATCTTAGGGAAGGCTAAAATGCTTTTTGAAGGTGCTGCACCATAGCCTGTGGAGCCCATACCCCACTTCTTTAAGTTTATATACATTCCTATAATGAAAATACCAATGGACAGGTTCGCCATAATCATAACCTGCACAAAAGTAAGTCTTAAGGCGTCAGTTACGCCTGCAAAATAATCCATAGCCATTTAGTTTTCTCCTGATATCTATATAAGTATAATTATTACGAGAATTGAAATCATTTTTTACTTATAAGTAACCGGTTCGGTTTGCATGATTGTGGTGTCGATATTATTTAAAGATTTTCATCAAAGAAATCTATATCAGTAGACACTTTGTTGCTCAAAATTCATGCACACGGAAATATTTCTGGTTAATTAACCTTATATGCTGTCACATACTTAAGTAGTGCAAATCATAAACAAGATGCAACGGTTGTATCGTTCAAATGGATTTCAGAGTAGTACTTGTTGAGCCCCTTTATCAGGGAAATGTAGGTTCTGTCACAAGAGCAATGAAAAATTTTGGTTTCTCAGACCTGGTACTTGTAAATCCCTGTAAACTTGAAGGTGAAGCAAGGGCTATGTCCTCACATGCAAGAGATATACTGGCTAATGCAAGGATAGTCACAACTCTTGAAGAGGCTATTGATGATTGCAGTATTGTTATAGGTACTACCGGTATATCAGGTTCGAGATTTGACCTGCATTTAAGGGTTCCCGGATATTCCCCGGTGGAGATAAAAGAACGTCTTAAGGGCATGAGTGGCAGGGTTGCGATACTCTTTGGAAGAGAGGATCATGGTTTTGCCAGAGACGAGCTTAAAAAGTGCGATCTGATCATGACGATTCCCACATCTGATATATATCCGGTCATGAACTTATCCCATGCAGTAGCTGTTGTCCTTTACGAGTTCAGTGATATCAAAGTTGGTGATACTCCGCTGGCAGATTCTCTGGATATGAGATTACTGTATGAGCATCTATCAGAGCTTATTGACAATATTGATTATCCTGTGCATAAAAGGGAAAAGACCAAACTGATGTTAAAGAGAATATTCGGGAGAGCATGTCTGCTTCCTCGTGAAGTGCATACGCTTCATGGTATCATGCGTAAGATCCAGAGGCGTTATGATAGTGAGTGCAAGCAGGATGAAGAATAGTATAATGGGTATGTTTCGAAATGTTCATATCATTTGAAGGCTATGTTGGATTCCCTAAATGATTTTTAACTAATATTGTGTAACCATGACTGAAGGTAAGTGGGACGAAAAATTCGTAGTGTTCCTTAAAAAATATTATTGGGATAGTGTTCTGGATCTTGCGAACAATTATCCTGATCAGCGTAGTCTGGAAGTTGAGTTCCCCGATCTTGAAATATTTGATAGGGAACTTGCCAGTGAGCTTCTTATAAATCCTGATGAGGTAATGCCCAGTGCTAACAATGCGCTGCGTCAGATAGATCTTCCTGTTGAGAAAACTCTGGATGATACAAGGGTACGTTTTGTAAGGATACCAAATAAGATACCTAACAGGGATCTTCGTAGCAAGCACCTTCTCCAGTTTGTTGCCATTGATGGTATGATCCGTAAGGCGACAGAAGTACGTCCGAAGGTTCTCGAAGCTGCATTCCAGTGTATGCGTTGTGAACATGTGACAATGATCCCACAGACCGAGGTTAAATTTGTAGAACCTGTTGGGTGTGAAAATGAATCCTGTGGCCGTAATGGTCCGTTCAAAATAGTCATAAACCAGTCTGTTTTTATTGATGCCCAGAAACTCCAGATACAGGAATCTCCTGAGAACCTTAAAGGCGGTTCACAACCTCAAAGTCTTGATGTAGATATTGAAGATGACCTGGCAGGTATTGTGAAACCAGGAGATCGTGTCATCATCAATGGGGTCTTACGTTCTCACCAGAGAACTACTCGTGAAGGCAAATCTCCTTTCTATGATCTGGTCTTACATGCCAATTCCATAGAATACATGGATCTGGAATTTGATGAACTCGAGATAAGTCCGGAAGAGGAAGAAGAGATCCTTGCGATGAGTCGTGACCCGGAAATATATAATAAAGTAATAGGGTCCATAGCTCCTTCAATTTATGGTTATGAAGATGTGAAAGAAGCCCTTTCACTTCAACTGTTCTCAGGTGTTGCCAAACATCTGCCCGATGGTTCCAGGGTACGTGGTGATATTCACATGCTCTTTGTGGGAGATCCTGGTGTTGCAAAAAGTCAGATGCTTCGTTATATGGTAAAGCTCTCTCCAAGAGGCGTGTTTGCATCAGGTAAGAGTGCGTCTTCAAGTGGTCTTACTGCTGCAGCAGTAAAAGATGATCTGGGAGATGGCCGATGGACATTGGAAGCAGGTGCTCTTGTCATGGCAGACATGGGTATCGCTGCAGTGGACGAAATGGACAAGATGAGCACAGAGGATAAGAGTGCACTCCACGAGGCAATGGAACAGCAGACAATAAGTGTTGCAAAAGCAGGTATTCTTGCCACACTGAAATCACGATGTGCACTTCTTGGTGCTGCAAATCCAAAATATGGGCGTTTTGACAGGTATGAGGGCATAGCTCAGCAGATAAACATGCCTCCTGCCCTGATCTCAAGATTTGATATGATATTTGTTATGCTGGATACGCCCAACGAGGATATGGATTCAAGGATAGCCAAACACATTCTCAAGTCACATTATGCTGGTGAACTTTCAGAACAGCGTAAGAACATGCCTTCAAGCATTATTACTCAGGAACAGGTCGATGAACATATGGAAGTTATCAAACCTGTCATTGATGCCGATATGCTCAGGAAGTATGTTGCCTATTCGAGAAGGAATATTTTTCCCGTAATGGAGCAGGAGGCACGTGAACATCTTGTCAAGTTCTACATGGACCTGCGAAAGATGGGGGATGGGAAAGATGCTCCTGTGCCTGTTACTGCACGTCAGCTTGAGGCTCTTGTAAGACTTGCAGAGGCAAGTGCGCGTCTTAGGCTCAGTAATGTTGCGACAATGGATGATGCCAAAAGAACGACCAAGATAGTCTATTCCTGTCTACGACAGGTCGGTGTTGATCCTGATACCGGGGCATTCGATGTGGACATAATAGCTTCCGGTACAAGTAAGAGCCAGAGGGATAAGATAAAGATTATCAAAGAAATTATCAAAATGGTCGGTGAAAAGCATCCTGGTGGAAAAGCACCGCTTGAAGAGGTCTATGCAGAAGCCCAGAATCAGCAGATAGATCATCAGCACGCAGAAGAGCTGATATCCAAGATGAGACGTTCCGGTGACCTGATAAAACCCGACAAAGAACATGTAAAAGTAGTTTGAAGAAGTGATGCTATGTATATCAAGATCCATAAATCAGGTGACACCAGTATTGTTGCTTTGTGTGACCGGGAACTGATAGGAAAAACTCTTAAAGAAGGAAATATCACTGTTACAATAACAGAAGAATTCTATAAAGGGGAACTAATATCAGAGGAAGATGCTATTGACGTTATATCAAAAGCATCAAATGTCAACATCTTTGGTGAAAAGGCAGTTTCATGTGCCGTTAGGTCCGGTGTTGTAAATAAAAACAATGTAATGATCATTAATGAAGTAGCACATGCTCAGGTATTCAGGGTATAGATGCTACGAGGTTTTATTATGAATGATGAGATGGCAGTTTCGGGCGCAGAGAATAATGCGCTAAACACCTTTGACAGAAAAGGGCTGATTGGAGGAGTTGTGCAGAAGCATAAGAAATTCATAGATGAATATGCTTCTGAATTCGATGAACTCGGAAATAAGATGAAAGTAGTTCTGGAAAGTATCGAGTCCTCTAAAAAGAACAGGGAAGATGTTCTGGAAAAAGTAGAGATATTAACTGAGAAAAGACAATTGTTCTATCATCAGGCAGAAAAGTTGCTTGATGAACTGAGTGACTCTATTTCCGATAATAACGAATTTTCCCGTGCAATGGACTCCGCCAAAGAGAAGCTTTCAAAGGTAAAAGGTTCACTTACTCTTGATGAGGAACAAAAACAGGTAGATTCTATTTTGCAGAGTGTCTCTTCTCTTGACTCGAAAGCATCTGGGATTAACGATCGTCTTAATGCTATACAGGAAAGGATCAGGCAGGCTCTTAGTTCAAAAATGGAATTAAGTTCAATTGATAGTTCTGAGGAGAGCTACAATAATTCCATCTCTTCACTTGAGGGGGAAATGAACGAAATATCTCCAAGATATAAATGGCTGGAGAACAGGATTAAGAGTCATACAGAGGCATTGGATTACTGGGAAAAACAACCCATAACTGCTGATGTGGGAGATGTCAAAGCATGACAGATATAGATATCTCTTCAATGAATGAAAAAGAACTGAAGAACAAAGCGAATGACCTTCGTACTCAGGTAGATCACCATGAACGTGAGCTTAAAAGTATCTTCAGGGAACTCAAACTTCATCGTACCAACACAGATGATCTGAAAGTAAAGCGTGATGCTTTTAATTCCAAGGTAAAGGGTCTGGTGGCAAAAGCACGGGATGTCAAAGCCAAGAGAGACTCTATCAATGCAAAGATAGCTGCTTTGAAATCTTCAAGGAATGAGGTTCATGAAAAGTCACGTAAATTCTCAGATGATATCAGTGAACTTAAAACGAAAAGAGATGACCTCAATAAGTTGTCTAAGGGAAGCGTTGAGACACTTTCAAAAGCCTATGCTGCAGACCTTGACCTTTTCCTGAATGCTGATATTCCATTGAATCATGAGGTGGATCTGTTTGGCAGGTTACTTGAACTTAAAGAGCGTCTCGGAGCAGCATTTGATGCAAATGATATTCATCTGAAGCTAATGAAAACATATGAAGCTTCAAAAGATGTGTTTGAATCAAAGGAAGACTTTGGCGATGAAATTGGAAAACTTGCAGAAGAATCTCAGAAATACCATCTTGAAATGATCGATCTCTATAATCAAGCTGATGAATTGAGAAAAGCTGCTGATGAAGCTCACAAACTGATCTCAGAAAAATATGCTATTACTGCCCCCATCAGGGAAAAGATCGACCCTCTTAAGAAGAAGATCGCTGCTCTTAGGGATGAGCTTGGTGTTTATCTTGAGAAACTCAATGATATCCAGGTTGAAAAGGATGATAAGAAGCAGGAAGAGCATCTTGTTGTTGCCAAAGAGAAGCTGGAGAAGAGTGGTCGTCTGAGTCTTGAAGACCTTAAAGTATTAATGGAGAAAGGCGATCTGAAATTCTAATCTCCTTTCCATATTTCCTATTTTTGCTTAATTTACAAAGCGTCTGCATGCCAGTAAAACTGATATGGATGCAATTACCTGGAATATTGTAAATCCGCTTGTCTGGTTATTGGTGCTGTTTCCGGGAGTCTGATTATCGATGCTTTGATTTACATTCTCATCATCGTCTGAGGTTACAGGTTCCGGAAAATCACTGTCCTGGTATTGGTATACTGGTTTGAAAGTAACGAGTTCTCCACCGGGACTTGCATATATAGTATCCATGGTAATGTTCAGTATTTCATGGTCTTTAGTATAGACAAAAGTAGCATCTTCTGACAGGATCGCTTCTTTAAGGAGTTCATCTTCATGCAGGAGTTTGATCCACACTTGCTTTTGTTCAATATTGACACTCTTGATAGTTAAGGTATAACCCTGATAGAAATCCCATGAATCACCGGTTGTCAGAAATATTCCGGTTCCGTTTATTAACAAAGGTTCGCTATGCTCTCTTATGATCAAAGGTTCATTATATTCATTTATAAATAGGGGTTCAGCACACACCGATGTTATTATTGAAATAAAAAGCAGAAATGCAATGATGATATTGCAGGTTCTTTTTGAGTGCGGCATCAAAGTATCACATCATAAAGTCAATTACGATAGCGGCAATTACCTGCAATGATCTCCTGTCTCTCATTGTTTCTGTCAAGGACGACAATCGCTCCGTTTTCAGTAATTCCCACAGCTTTGCCTTCAATGAGTTTATTTGGTGTTTTGATCTTTACTTCTTTCCCGATAGTATCAGAGAGATTTATCCATTCGTCAATGATATCAGTGAATTTCCGGGTTTTGAACATTATATACTGCTGTTCAAGTTCATAAAGAAGCGATGCGATAAAAGCGGTTCTGTTAATTACTTTTCCTATTTCATTGGAAATACTTGTGGAATTAAGTCTTATATCTTCTCTAAAATCAACAAGTTTGACATTTGCATTTATCCCGATACCAAGGATGACGTAATCCACCTTTTCAACTTCGGCGCTGACCTCGGTGAGTATTCCGCATATTTTCCTGCCTCTAACTAATACATCATTTGGCCATTTGATGCGTGCATCAATTCCAGCATTTCTCAGTGTATTTGTTACTGCAATGCCAGCTACGAGTGTTATCTTTGAGACATTATCAAGTGGTACAGACGGTTTGAGTATAAGGGACAACCATATGCCGCCGGGGATAGATTGCCATTCGGTCCCCATGCGTCCGCGACCCTTTCTCTGCGTCTCCGCAATTACTACGGTGCCTTCCGGCGATCTAGTTGCAATTTCCCTGGCTGTATTGTTGGTAGACTCTAAGTCCGAATAGTATCGGACATCAGTTCCTATAAGACTTGTCTTCAAGATAGCTTTTAGCTCATCAGGGTCTATTCTGTCCGGATATGCATCAAGTATATATCCTGTTTTTGGAGAAGAACGGATGTCATATCCTTCTTTTCTGAGGTTCCTCACATACTTCCAGACCATTGCTCTGGATATGCCCAGTTTTTCCCCTATATCCTGACCTGAAACCGGATTTCCTTCAGATTGTCTTAACAATCTTATAATCTCTTTTCTGTTGTCATTCACAGGCATTCCACCATACGAATGTTTACTCCCCACCATATTATATGTTGTTGCCAAAGGTTTATTACTTTGTCTGTTTTTTGGCAGCATTTACATATGAGCCCACAGCAGCGGTGACAGCAGCAATTTTCTGGTCCTTGTTATCAAGTACTGATGCCAGGGTGGCACCTTTGGCGGAATCTTCCTCAACAACCTTTTTCACATCTTCTATGATATTGTTGTCCTCTATGAAGTGTGTTGTAAGTTTTCCTTCCCTGAATGCAGGATGTTTCAGTACTGCCTTATGGAATGGGATATTGGTTGTGACTCCTACGACCACGTATTCATAAAGTGCACGTTGCATCCTGTCAATGGCTTCATCCCTGGTACTTCCCCATGCACAGAGTTTTGAGATCATGGAGTCGTAGTACGGTGAAATGGTGTATCCCATATGAACTCCACTGTCGACCCTGATGCCTGGTCCGCCTGCGGAACGATATCTTCTTATTTTTCCGGGGGATGGTGCGAAGTCATTGAGTGGATCTTCAGCGTTAAGGCGACATTCAATTGCCCAACCTCTTATGCTAATATCTTCCTGCTTGAATGGTAATTTCTCACCACATGCAATATGGAGCTGCTGCTTTGCGAGGTCTATGCCGGTAATCATTTCGCTGATGGTATGTTCTACCTGTAGTCTGGTGTTGACTTCAAGGAAATAGAAATCTCCTTTGGAGTAAAGGAACTCAACAGTTCCTGCGTTCTCGTATCCTATTGCCTTTGCAGCCTTGACCGCAGTTTCTCCCATCTGTTTACGAAGCTCAGGTGTCATTACGGGAGATGGAGCCTCTTCAATGAGTTTCTGGTGCCTGCGCTGTATGGAGCATTCCCTTTCCATGACATATACTGCATCTCCATACTTGTCTGCAAGTATCTGGAATTCAATATGTCTTGGTTCTTCTACATATTTCTCAATAAAAACAGTTGAGTCTCCAAAAGCCGATTCCGCCACAGACTGTATGGAATTAAGGGCATTGTGAAAATCCTTTCTGGAATGTACTATTTTCATTCCTATGCCGCCGCCACCGGCAGATGCTTTGATTATAACTGGATAACCGATACCATCTGCGATATCCGCTGCTTTCTCCGGGTCGGATATGGCCTCATTTGTCCCTGGTACTACCGGAACACCTGCGGCTATCATGGTATTCCTGGCGGCGATCTTACTTCCCATCTGTTCAATGGACTTGCTTGATGGTCCTATGAATGTAATTCCTGCTTCCTCGCACTTGCGGGCGAATTTACTGTTCTCAGATAGGAATCCGTATCCTGGGTGAATACCCTCTGCTCCGCATTCAAGTGCAACTTCTATGATCTTGTCGCCATTGAGGTAACTCTGGCTGGAAGGCGCAGGGCCGATACTATATGCCTCATCTGCATATTTTGCAAAAAGGGCATTCTTATCAGCTTCAGAGTACACTGCCACAGTCTGAACACCAAGTTCACGACATGCACGCATTACACGGATGGCGATTTCACCTCGGTTGGCTACCAGTACTTTCTTGAACATACCTGTTCACCTACTCTATACTCATTAGTACATCGCCGGATTTGACAGCATCACCATCTGAAATAAGAATGGCTTTGACAGTTCCTCCATGTGGCGCATGGATTGCATTTTCCATTTTCATAGCTTCAATGACGCAGACCGTGTCGCCTTCTTCAATGGAATCTCCGATCTGGACCTTTATGGAAAGTACCATTCCCTGCATGTGACTTGTAACGGCTCCGGGTACGGAATCTGCAGTTGGCTTCTCATCTGCTTCAACGACTTTAACAGAACCGCCGACAGGATTTACCTTTACATTGAAAACTTCTCCGTCAACTTCCACCTTGTATTCAGTTGGTATGCCGGAAACGTCTGCTGTAGCACATGGGTGTCTTTTCTCCATGATAGGTGTAAGGTCTTCTTCTTCAAGTTCACCTTTCAGGAATGCCGGAGCTATTGCAGGATAGAGTATGTAAGTGAGGATATCCTCTTCTTTCTTTATGATGCCCATCTCTTCCGCTTCCTTCTTCATCTTCTCATATTCCGGCTGGAGAAGGTCGGCAGGTCGGCAGGTGATCGGTTCATCTTCGCCGATTATCTTTGCAATTATCTCGGCGCTTATCTTCTGCGGTGGTCTTCCGTAAAGGCCGCGAACATAATCTTTTACTTCCTTTGGAATTACCTTGTATCTCTCGCCCATGAGTACATTGAGTACTGCCTGGGTTCCTACTATCTGGCTGGTAGGTGTAACAAGCGGTGGGTATCCAAGTTCTGCACGTACAAGTGGCATTTCCTTGAGAACCTCATTGAACTTATCCAGCGCATTCTGCTCTTTGAGCTGGGATACGAGGTTTGACAGCATTCCTCCTGGTATCTGGTAAAGCAGGACATTGGTGTCAACCTGCTCGGATATAGGATCAAGTATACAGCGGTAGTGTTCTTTGATTTCCTTGAAATACTGTGATATTTCAGATATCAGTTCAAGGTCAAGTCCTGTAGCACGCTTTGTTTCAGCGAGTGCGGCCACGATCGATTCAGTTGGCGGTTGTGATGTTCCCCATGCAAAGGGGGAGAGTGCAGTATCTAATATATCAACGCCTGCTCTGCATGCTGCAGTGTAGCTCATAGGTGCCATTCCTGATGTGCAGTGTGCGTGCAGATCCACAGGAAGGTTCACTTCTGACTTCAGTGCTTTTACAAGGTCATATGCCTGCTGTGGTGATATGAGACCTGCCATATCCTTGATACACAGGGAATCACATTCCAGCTCTGCAAGTTCAGTTGCCAGTTCTACATATTTGTCAATCGTATGGACAGGACTGATGGTGTAGGCTATTGTTCCCTGTACATGAGCTCCTTCCTTTTTAGCAACAGTAATTGCTTTTTCCATGTTGCGGACATCGTTTACAGCATCAAATACCCTGAAGATATCAATACCATTCTCATGGGCTTTCTTAACGAACTTTTCTACAACATCGTCGGAATAATGCCTGTATCCTACCAGGTTCTGACCTCTGAGGAGCATCTGTGCAGGGGTTTCCTTCATATGTTTTTTCAGGTCCCTTAATCTTTCCCATGGGTCCTCGTTGAGATATCTTATGGAGCTGTCAAATGTTGCTCCACCCCACATCTCAAGTGAATAGTATCCAACTTCATCAAGCTTATCCACAATTGGAAGCATGTTACGGGTGCGCATTCTAGTGGCAATGAGGGATTGATGCGCATCTCGAAGAATAGTTTCAGTGATTTTTACTTTCATGGGAATCCTCCGGGAATCTATATAATTGTGAGCGGTTAATTATAATAGTGAATCATCTAACTTCTTGCAGATGAAATTGTACCTTATATATCATGTTCTTTTATGTAGTTTCTGGTGACTGCTTATATATTTTCATGTCACATCTGGTAGTAAATTAAAAAAATCAACAACTACAAAAAGTATAATTAAAAGTAAATAAAAAGTAATTTACTGTATATTAATATTCACTCATGTGACGTATTAACATTGGTTCTTTTTCTGGTTGTTCCCTGCAATCCGCAAAAATCTCCATTCTCATCAAATAACATTTTAGCATAGATATCTATTGGTACAAGGTTTCTTTTTGTATCATATATGACTGTTTCCATTTTTGTAAAGTTTCCATCAGGCCTGTGTTCCATAGAAGAGGACATTATTTCCATCATTTTTTTCATTTCACTTTCAGGGAAATGATCATGAAGTTTAGTTCCTATGAAATCCTCAGGACCAAGGTCTGTTATTAAGTTTGTAGCAGGGTTAGCATAGGTAAATACAAGGTTTTTGTCCATTTTCCAGATACTATCAAGGGTGTTATCAGCAAGAAGGCGGTATTTTTGTTCACTTTCCTTCAGTTCATTTTCGATTCTTCTTTGCTCACTGATATCTTGCCCAGATACGATTATTCCATGAATGTTTCCATTTTTATCTTTAATGCTTGCATTTATCCATTTGATAAGTTTCTCTTTACCAGTGGGTGTGATAATGTGGCTTTCACAATTAATTTCACAGCCATCATTCAAAATTCTGCAGCATCTCTCATGAACATCATTCCTCTCTGATTCAAGGATAAAATTATCGTTCAGGTTCTTTCCAATGATGTCCTCATTCGCACATTCAAGTATTTCGAGTCCTTTTTTGTTTATTAGGGTGCAATTTTGATTTTCGTCCAGCACTATTATAAGTACGCCTGCAACATCAAGATAGGTCTGAGCTTTTGTATTTTCCTCTAGAATTCGTTCCTCTGCTTTTTTTCTTTCTGTAATCTCTTTTTTTAGTAATTCATTTGATCTTTCAAGTTCTGCTGTTCTTTCAGAAACCCTATTTTCTAGTATCTCCTGTTGTTCTTTTAAAGTATTGTGCGAGTTAACGTCTTCTGTTATGTTTTCCATAATCAGGGTTACGCCCGCTTCCCCATCATCAAACGTTGAAGGAATTATTTTTGTTTTGAAAAAACACAGTTCATTCTTTACGATAAGGTCAAAGATCTCCACCAGTTCTTTTCCTTTCAGACCTTCATCTATCTTTTCTATCAGTGTCCGATTTGATAGCATTGATATGGGTACATCATCGATTCGTCTGTCTCTAAAATCTTTTTTGGGAATGTTGACTAACTCGGCAAATCTGTCATTTGCCTGAATGACTTTGTGCTCACTATCTATTACTACTATATTATCTGAAGAAAAATCAAGTAATGTAGAGACAGGTATCCTCTGGGATAAGAAATATACCTTTGCAGTACCAATGGACTCCATTTCAACATGTCCACTTATGCGAAGGATCTCTAAATATTTAGCAACAGTATTTCTGTTTATTCCTATTTTTTTGGAAATATCAGTTACACTAAGGCCACGAGGATTGTCCTTCAGAAGATTTTTGATCAGGCGATGTTCTTCTTTGTATATTTCCACTTATATACTATGTATTGTTTCTCTCTGATAAATGTGACGCAATAGAACACAAAGTTAATAGTTTTGAGGTATTTCATTTTGCATCCATTTTTGCTTTGTTAAAGCGTTAATAATCAATATATAAAGATGTCGTTAACAGTGTGGCTTTCTTTCACATATCCGAATCCCGTGACAGTCTTCAACTAAAGTTTATAATAAAAATACAAATATTTATATGCTAAATATATTTATATATATGCACGCTATAATATTTCTTTGCAAGGCAAAGCTGCTAATCAAATGCATTTTCTCTTGCAGCATATTAAATTCCAGATGTTTGCTGGTATCGCACTAATTAATTTACAGATTAACACATAATTTTCAGGAAGGGTGAATAATGCTAGGGATGAACGATAAATTGAAGACTGAACTTATCAGTGTACTTGATGCAGTGGGATCGGGAGATTCAACTGCCAGAATCTCTCCAAAAGGTAGTTCTTTAGATGGAAAAGTGGCACAATCTTTGAATGCTATTTTAGACGAATACTTCTCATTAAAGAATGAATTAGCTCAAAAAGAAAAGATACTGGACCTAAAGGCAGCTGATGAAGTTCAGAATGAAAAGCTTGCAGGAGAAGTCCTTCGATTGATCGATGCAGTTGTGGAGGGCAAACTCGACGTACGTGGTGATATTTCATCAATGGAAGGTAATTGCAACAGGATCCTTGGTGGTATAAACCAGCTTCTTGATGCTGTCATGGGTCCTTTGAACGTTTCTGCAGAATATATTGACCGTATCTCAAAAGGTGACATTCCTGAAAAGATCACGGACGAGTATAAAGGTGACTTCAATGAGATCAAGAACAATCTCAACATGTGTATAGATGCTATCAATGCATTGGTCGATGATGCTGTGATACTTGCACAGGCTGGTGTGGAAGGACGTCTTGATACCCGTGCAGATTCCAGCAGGCATAATGGCGATTTCCGTAAGGTTGTGGAGGGAGTGAATGGTTGCCTTGATGCATTCATAGGTCCTCTTAATGTAGCTGCTGAGTACATCGATCGTATTTCAAAAGGTGATATTCCCCAAAAGATCACTGATTCCTACAGCGGGGATTTCAATGAGATCAAGAATAACCTCAACCTCTGTATAGATTCTATTAATGCTCTTTTAACTGAAGCTGAGTTCCTTACGGATGCTGCAATTGAGGGCAAGCTCGCTACCCGTGCAGACTCTGCAAAGTTCAGCGGTGAATATGCTAAACTCGTAGAGGGAATGAATGATGTGGTCAGTACGCTTGTGGGACACATCGATAATATTCCGGTTCCCTTCATGGTCATTGACAGGGAGTATAATATCAACTATGTCAACAGCAAAGCAGCAGAAGCTGCCAGTCTTGCAACCAATAGCATGATCGGTACCAAATGTTATGACCATTACAAGACCAATGTCTGCAAGACCGATAGTTGTGTATGTACAAGGTCTATGATCACTCAGAATATAGAACATGGGGAGGCAGTTGCAGACCTTGGTCAGGATGTCTCTATCAAATGCAGTGGAGTTCCTCTTAAAGACAGGCACGGCAATGTCATTGGTTCTCTGGAAATTTTCATGGACCAGACCGAGGTGAAGAATGCTCTTGAAGAGTCAGGTTCAAAGGTAGAACTTCTTAACAGGATTCCAGCTCCGGTTATGGCAGTGGATATGGATTTCAATGTATCTTTCATAAATCCTGCAGGTGCGACAGCAGCAGGAAAAGCTGTTGAAACTTGTATAGGTGCAAAATGCTATGAACTGTTCGATACCCCTCATTGTAATACGGAGAACTGTCGTGTTGCAAGAGCCATGAAAACTGGAAACGTCTCTTCTGCCGACACAATTGCACGCCTGCCATCCGGTGAGCTTCCTATCCGTTACACGGCTACACCTCTAAGAGATAGTTCCGGGGAGATCATTGGTGGTCTTGAATACATTATGGATATGACTTCAGAGGTAAACGTCACAAAGGAAGTACTGAAATTATCAGATGCAGCAATTAACGGAAAGCTCGATGCACGTGCTGACGTAAGTAAATTTGAAGGTAACCCGAGAGATGTTGTCAATGCTGTTAATGAAACACTTGATGCTTTCATTGGTCCTTTGAACGTTGCCGCAGAATATGTTGACCGCATATCTAAGGGAGAAATACCTGATAAGATCACAGATGAGTATAGGGGTGACTTCAATGAAATCAAGAACAACCTCAATCATTGTATCGATGGTTTAGGTGCTCTTGTGGAATGCAATGATGTTCTTCAGAACATGGCAGTTAACGATTTTACTATTAAGGTCGAGAAGGAATATCAGGGAATATTCGGAGAAATTACAAAAGCAACTAATGAGGCTCTTGGGCATACAATCGTTATTCAGAATACTACAAAACAGCTTGCTGTGGGTGATCTCCAGATGCTCGATGCCTATAGGAATATAGGTAAGAGGTCGGAAAATGATGAATTTATGCCTGCATACATTGCAATGATGGAAAGTATACAGGGTCTTGTGGACCAGTTTGTTGATCTTGGGGCTGCAGTTGAGAAAGGCAGACTCGATTACAGGGCTGATGCATCCGGTTTCAATGGTAAATATGAAGAAGCTATAATTGATGTCAATTCTGCCTTTGATTCGGTAGTTTCTCCGTTGAACGTTGCCGCTGAGTATATTGACCGGATATCAAAGGGAGATATTCCTGAGGTTATTACTGATACTTATTATGGTGACTTTAATGAGATCAAGAACAATCTCAACGGTTGCATCGAAGCCATCAATTCACTTGTCGCAGATTCTGAGATGCTGGCAGAGGCGGGGATCAATGGTCAACTGTCTGTAAGGGCTGATGCCTCAAAGCATGGTGGCGATTTCTACAAGATCGTTGATGGTGTGAATAAGACTCTGGATGCAATTGTAATTCCGTTGAAAGTAAGTTCTGATGTCATAACATCCTATTCACAAGGTGATCTGGGTGCAAGGCTCACAATGGAAATGCACGGGGATTTCAATGAACTGGCAAATACTTTGAATTCATTCGGAACTAATCTGCATGAGCTAATAGTGGATGCAAGTACAGTTCTTTCGGAAATAGCTAATGATAATCTTACAAGGTCAATATCCGTTGAATGTGTGGGGGAATATAAGAAACTGACAGATGGCATTGAAAGTGCCAGATTATCTCTTAATGATATCGTATACAATGTTAAGAAAGCATCTGATATGGTTGTAAATACTGCCAATAATATGTCTGCATCCACTTCATTGTTAAATTCCTCATCAACTGAGGTTGCCAGTACTGTGGAGGAAATATCAAGGGGATCACAAGACCAGTCAATGAAAACGGAGGAAGTATCTCGTACAATGCAACATATGACGCAAAGTATACAGGATGTAGCTTCTAATTCACAGATGGCTGCAAGCCATGCCCGTGACTCCAATGCAAAAATGAATGGGTTGGGTGATATTACCAATGATCTGCTAAATAAGATGAATGGTATAAGCACAGCAGTTTCCAGGTCTGCAGAGGTCATCAACAATCTTGAAGAAAAATCAAAAAGGATTGATGAAATTGTCAACCTTATCACCAGTATTGCAGATCAGACTAACTTACTTGCTCTGAATGCTGCCATTGAAGCTGCCAGAGCAGGAGAGCATGGCCGTGGATTTGCCGTTGTTGCAGACGAAGTCAGAAAGCTTGCTGAAGATTCAGGAAATGCAGCAAAGCAGATAGCTGGACTTATACAGGAAATACAATCTGGTACAGGTGAAGCGGTCTCATCCATGGAGATGGGGACAGAGGAAGTATCAAAAGGTGCCGAATCCCTGAACCTGGCTGTTAGTGAGATCGAACAGATAATCATTTCTGTAAATGGTATCACTAAAATGGTTGCGGATATTGCTGCAACTGCAGAAGAACAATCTGCTGCAATTGAAGAGATAGCATCCTCTGTGGAAGAAGTGGCTGCAATATCTGAAGAGACTGCAGCAGGCACTGAAGAGACTTCAGCCGCGGTTCAGGAACAAACTTCTTCATTGCACGAACTTGCTAATTCTGCTGATGAACTGGCGTTTATTGCAAATGATATGAAATCAGTTGTTGACAAGTTCAAGGTAGAGTTACGTAATGAAAATCAGAGTAAGGGATCTGATGATTTTGATCACTCTGGTTCAGGATCGAGTTCTAAGAAGGGTGATTTCCAGAAACCACTACTTGTCTGATGAAAGGGGTTGTTTAATGGATTAAATATCTTTAGATCGCTCAGAATTCTTCGATAACATGCTTCAGCTGTTCAGGGAGGATTTTGGAATGGGTATAACAACGTTCAGGAGATCATCCGTATTCCCGAACTTGTCCATATTCCTCAATCTCCTGATTTTGTAGAGGGAATCGGTAACCTCAATGACCGTTTGCTTTTTCTGATCAACTCCATAAGAGTGCTCGGAAAGAGCCAACTGGCAGGGATAGTTCGTACTGGTTATGCTGCCTGTATTTCAGCATGATCTATTCATTTCTTTTATCTATTCTATTTTTATTAGTCATTCATCTTTTGAAAACATTTTGATAGATTCTCTCATATATTTTTTAATGATATACTTTTATATTATCGTGCTTATCTTTAAATCAGCCTAATTATAATTATACTGAATTGTATGCTCGGGTATAATTTTTACAGGTTATATGTGCAAAAGTTAAACTTACACTTTAGTGAATTTGATTTTATAGGGTGATAATATGTTAGGGAAAAACAACAAACTATACAATGAAATCATTGATGTTTTGAATTCCATCGAAAAAGGTGAGTCTGATTCCAGACTAAACCTTCAAAGCAGTGGGATTGAAAGAGAGATGACAGAAGCATTGAATGCTTTTCTGGACAAGGCCACGGGGTGGAAGAACGAAGTGGCAGAACAGAAAATACATTCTGAGCAGACTTCTCTTAAAATAGAAAAGAGCAACAAGTTGCATAATGATGTAATCAATATTTTGAATTCTACTACTAACGGCAGTTCTGGTTCAAAACTCAGCCTTCAGGTCGATGGTACAGAAGGCAAGATGGTAGAAGCATTGAATACTTTTCTTGACAAGGCCACAGGGTGGAAAAAGGATGTAGATGAGCAGAAGAAGCTTCATGATCAGATCAATCTATTGGTGAGTTCCGCCATTGAAGGTAAACTTGATGTTCGTGCAGACCCTGAGAATTTTGAAGGCGAATTCAAAGAACTTGTTCTTGGGATCAATGAAATGCTTGATTCGATTATCAGACCTTTCACAGCAGCATCCAAATATGTGGATCGGCTTTCAAAGGGAGATATCCCTCCGAAGATCACAAAGGAATTCAAAGGCGATTATAATGATTTCAAGAACAACCTGAACATCTGTGTCGATGCGATCAATGCACTTATCAAAGACTCGGAGAGCCTTGCAATAGCAGGCGCAGAAGGTAGAGTTGATATGCGTGTCGATGCAACACGTCATGGTGGTGAGTTCAGGACTATCATAGAGAACCTTAATAATACTCTCGACTCAATTGCAAGACCACTGAATGAGAGCACTGATATTCTTCTCAAGCTGGCTGAGAACGACTTTGAGAACAGTGTTAATGGTGAATATAATGGAGTATTCAAGAATAATGCCTATGCTGTAAATGAGGTACGTAACAGGTTATTGAACATCCAGCGTACATTCGAGTTCATGGCCAGAGGTGATTTCAGTGACCTTGAAAGATATAAGCAAGCAGGCAAGCGTTCTGAAAATGATAAGCTGTTGCCATACACTATCAGACTTATGGAAACGGTTAAGGGAATGGCCGATGAGTTCATTGAACTTGGTCATGCTACAGAAGATGGAAAGCTAGACTACAGGGTAGATCCTTCAAAGTTTGATGGTCTTTTCCAGGAGGCTGTCAGTACTGTAAATACTGCATTTGATGCCATGATTGCTCCGCTTAATGTGACGGCTGAATATGTTGATCGTATCTCCAAAGGTGACATCCCTGAAAAGATAACTGATGACTATAAAGGTGATTTCAACGAGATAAAGAATAACATCAATGCATGTATTGATGGCATCGGTGGTATGGTCGAAGCAAACAATGTGTTGCAAAAAATGGCAGTAAACGATTTTACAATGGATGTGAAAGGAGATTATCAGGGTATCTATTATGAAGTAGGCCAGGCTGTAAACGAAGTTCGCAACAGGCTCCTGAATATCCAGCGTACATTCGAATTCATGGCCAAGGGTGATTTCAGTGACCTTGAAAGATATAAGCAAGCAGGCAAACGTTCTGAGAATGATAAACTGTTGCCATACACCATTGGACTCATGGAAACAGTCAAGGGAATGGCCGATGAGTTCATTGCTCTGGGGCACGCTGCCGAATCAGGTAATCTTGAGCACAGAGCTGAATCTTCACGATTCCAGGGTCTTTTCAATGAAGCGACTACAACTGTGAACAAAGCATTTGATGCTGTTATCTGTCCTTTGAAAATGACAGCTGAGTATGTTGACCAGATAGCAAAGGGAGAGATACCTGAAAAGATCAATGATGAATACAAGGGTGACTTCAATATTCTCAAGAACAACATCAATGGTTGTATCGATGGTCTCGGTGGTCTTGTAGAGTCCAATGAAATTCTGCAGCTTATGGTTAACAACGATCATACAAGAAAAGTTGAAGGTAATTACCAGGGAATCTATGCTGAAGTGGCATCCGCTACAAATGGTGTTCGTGAAAGAATCCTGACCACAATGAGTGTGAACAAGAAGATCGCTGTTGGTGACCTGAGCAATCTTGAAGGGCTTAAGAAGATTGGCAAACGCTCCGAGAATGATGAGCTCATCCCATGTTACATTTCAATGATGAGCAACATCGAGGGTATTGTAAATGAGTTCATAAAACTTGGTAACGCAGCGGAGGCCGGTAACCTTGACTACAGGGCAGATGGCTCCCTTTATGAGGGACGTTTCAGCGACGCTATCAATACTGTCAACCTGGCTATAGATGCGCTTGTGAATCCACTTAATGAGGCAATGCGTATAGTCAATAAGTATTCTGAAGGTGACCTTGATGCAAGGTTCGACTTCGTAACAAAGGGTGATTTCAAGTTATTCTCCGATACACTCGATGATTTCGGTGGAAACCTGCAGGCAATAATTGCAGATTCCTCCAGTGTGCTGGGAGAAATTTCAAATAACAACCTCAGCAGGGCAGTCTCTGTTCACGGTGTTGGAGAGTTCAAGGTACTGACAGATGGTGTTGAGAACACAAGACTATCATTGAATGATGTTGTTTCAATGGTATATGACAGCTCAAGGAATGTTGCATCAACAGCCGAGGAGATGTCAGCTTCTGTTGAACAGATGTCTTCTTCGTCCTATCAGGTAGCTGATACGGTTTCAGAAATCTCGAGAGGGGCACAGAGCCAGGCATCAAAGACCGAAGAGGTCTCAAGGGCAATGGTAGATATGACTATGACTGTGCAGGAAGTTGCCACGAATTCACAAAAAGCAGCAGAGAATGCAAAGGAGTCTAATGAACTGATCAATAGTCTTGGTGTAATTGCCAAAGATCTCCTTGTCAAGATGAATTCCATCAGGAATGCAACTTCAGAGTCTTCCGGTGTCATAATGGAACTTGATGGCAAGTCCAAGCAGATAGGTGAGATTGTCAATCTGATCACTAACATTGCAGACCAGACCAATCTGCTTGCACTGAATGCAGCAATTGAAGCAGCACGTGCAGGTGAGCATGGCCGTGGATTTGCCGTTGTGGCGGATGAAGTGAGGAAACTTGCTGAGGATTCAGGTAATGCCGCCAAACAGATCTCAACACTCATCGGGGAGATACAGGAAGGCACGCACAATGCTGTTACATCCATGCAGCAGGGTTCTGAAGAGGTTGAGACTGGTGCATCTGCCATTAATGAAGTAGCTAATGTCATTGAAGATGTGGTTGCTGCAGGTAACCTGATAGCAAGTATGGTTCAGGATATTGCAGCTGCTGCACAAGAACAGTCTGCTTCTATTGAAGAAGTCACTTCTTCTATTGAAGAGGTCAGTGCAATATCAGAAGAATCCGCAGCAGGAACAGAAGAAGCATCTGCAGCGGTTCAGGAACAAAGCGCAACAATGCAGGAACTTTCAAGATCAGCAGAAGATCTCTCAAGCCTTGCAGGTGAGATGAAAGCAGTCGTTGATAAGTTTATACTGGATTCTTCGTCTACCTCAGGTGGACAAAGTAAAGGCCCTGCAAGAAGCCAGGGAATAGAAAAGAAAGAGCATGCTCTTGTTTAATAAGGTGTGATATAATAAATGGCAGATGATTTAAAATCCGGAACAACTTCCGTTGATGAATTATTACAAATGGTAGTTTTCCAGCTAGGTGGTGAAGAATTCGGAGTAGAGATCATGAAGGTCCAGGAGATCATACGGATGCCTGAGATCACACAGATCCCACAATCTCCTGAGTATGTAGAAGGTGTCATCAACCTGCGTGGAAAGATTATTGTGGTTATCAATCTTGATAAACGCTTTAATCTCCGATCAAAGGAAGTAGATGAGCATTCACGCATAATTGTTGTTGAGATCGGCAATAATGTTGTGGGTATGATCGTTGATTCCGTGAATGAGGTATTGAGAATCCCTGCTTCAAATATTGATCCGGCTCCTGAACTTGTCATGTCAAGTGTAAGTAAGGAATATATCACAGGCGTAGGCAAAATGGATGGTCGCCTTCTGATACTTCTTGATCTTGCAAAAGTATTGAATAAAAAGGAAGTTGAGGATATCGCAAGTCTTGCCTGATATTCAGGCAATCCTTTTTTCTTTTCCTTTCTTTTTTCTTTTTAATTTACTTTTTTTACTCTTCAATATCATCTGCACAAGTCATCCTTAATTTAACCGAGAAATATATAAATATAATTAATGTATTATATTTAAATAGTAGCAGGAGAGGATGGCAATAGCTTTCACTTATTTTTTCAGGGATATGCAAACATTGGAAATGATCAGGGATTATGTAATTCCTGAACTTCGAAGCCGACGTTACATTCATATATGGGATGCCGGCTGTGCCATGGGTCCAGAACCTTACTCACTGGCAATTGTGCTGAGGGAGAATATGGGTATGACCTTCAGGAATGTGAAGATACATGCAACGGACATAGATAACAGCAACCTGTTTGGAGATATAATTAAAAAAGGTATATACCCCCGGGAAATGGTTCAGAGGATACCGGAGCCAATATTCAATAAATATTTCTCACCAGCAGATGAACCCGACCACTTCCGGATTTCCGATGAAATCAGGAGAAGTGTTGAATTCACAAAAAATGACCTTTTAAATCTGAAACCTATCAGAACAGGTCTCAACCTGATTCTGTGTAAAAATGTACTTTTGCATTTTAAGGAAGAGGAAAGGATAGAAGTTCTCAAGATGTTCCATGATTCTCTTGAGGGTGGTTATTTTGCAACCGAACAGACCCAGAAGATTCCTCTGGAAATGCAGGAATACTTTGAACCGGTTGTTGCAAATGCACAGCTGTACCGAAAAGTTGGTTGATAACACATAATTGTCGGATGTCTTTGAGATGCCACATGAACTATCATTTAAACTGCTCCCATCTGTGCAAAGTTCTGATTACAGGTGGCTGAATATCGACCGCAATGGGCAAAGAGTTGGAAAGGCCCGGGGCAGAGTGGATGATAATGTTCTGACTATCCATTCCATAACTATTTTTCCGGAATTTGAGGGAAATAACTATGGAAGTAAAACAATAGAGTTTTTCAAAGAACATTTCAATACTGTCATTGCAGACAGGGTAAGGCCGACAGCAATTGGATTCTGGGAAAAAATGGGTTTTTCGAACAATGGCGATGGTTCTTACATTTTCCATAAAAAGGGACATTGCTCCTGAATAGAAGACTTTTAACTTAAGACATCATATTTGCTTTTATGGAAATTGAAGCTAAGTTCCTTGTATCAGGGCGTGATGTGTTCGATAAGCTCATGAATATAGATTCAATAAATGAGTTTAGTATTTCGGATGCTGTGCTGAAAGAGTTCAGAGATACTTACCTTGATACACTGGACATGGCAATATACGCTTCAGGTTTTTCATTCAGGTGCAGAGAAAAAAAAGACAAGGTGGTCTATACTCTCAAGTCACTGAAAAGTGCAAGTTCTCTTATCCATATGAGGGAAGAAACCGAATTCACCCTTTCTGAGAAGGTTCCTGTGAAAGAATGGAATGATTGTGACCTTAAGAACCGGGTATTAAAGATGATAGGCTCGGGTAATCTCTTCCCACTGTTTCTTGTAGAACACAAAAGAACAGACCTTCAGGTCTACAACAGAGAACGGCATGTGGCCGAATTGAGTTTTGATGATGTTATCATCATTTGTGGAAACAACAAAAAAATCTATCTTGAGCTTGAAGTAGAGCTAATGGGTGATGGCAAAGAGGATGAACTTCATCAGATAGCTGCATTTTTCCGGGATGAAGCAGGTCTGGTTGTAGGCACCAGTTCCAAATTTGACAATGGGCTTGAACTCTATATGGAGAACATTAAACAAGATGCTAAAAGCCTTGATTATGGTATCGTTTCTGATAATCAGCAGATAACATTCTCGCCTATCAGGGATATGTTCGAAGAATACAGTATCGAACAGGAGCATGCCCGTAAGGTTGCCGAGAATTCCTTAATGCTCTTTGATGCACTCAAACCTATTCATGCACTGGATGGGAATCTTCGCCAGACATTGAGGTTTGCAGCTCTTGTTCATGATATAGGGGTTATGACCGATGTCAGCACCCACCATAAGGTAGGAAGGGATATCCTCCTTTCAACATGTCCTGAGGAACTTCCCTATCCTCTCTGTCTGTTCCTGCCGTGGATGACCTTCCTCCATAAGAAGAGGATTGATAAAAAGAAGCTTCAAAAACTATCCCAGAACAAGAAGTTCTCCCAGCTTCCTTTGCAGATGCAGGATGACATACTCAAAATGTCCGCAATTCTAAGACTCGCAGATGCACTGGATCTCAGCAGAATGGATAGTAAAATAGTTGATATTGATCTTGAGAAAGAAGACATAGTCATAAAAGTGATGGGGCCTGGAGCAGACACAGATGCCGACAGGGCAGATACAAAAGCTGACCTGTGGCGTTTGCTCTTTGAAAAGGATGTATATTTCAGGGAAGACTATTGAAGTCCTCTCTGTTTCAGTTCCTCTTCTATGCGGTCGATGACAGTGTGTAGTATCTTTATCCTTGAGTAGTACTTGTCATTGGATTCAACGATTGTCCAGGGTGCCCAGGAAGTGCTTGTCTTTTGAAGCATCTCATCTGCAGCACTAAGGTACAGGTTCCATTTTTCCCTGTTGCGCCAGTCATCTGATGTGATCTTCCATTTCTTATATGGTGTGTTCTCACGCTGCTTGAACCGGTTAAGCTGTTCCTCTTTGTCAATATGGGTCCAGAACTTGATGATTATGGTGCCGTAGTTAGTGAGTATTTCCTCAAACTCATTTATCTCCCTGTAAGCACGCTTCCATTCATGGGTATTACACAGTTTTTCCACCCGTTCCACAAGCACCCTGCCATACCAGCTCCTGTCATATATCCCGATGTGGCCTGCTTCGGGTATCTCATTGTAGAACCTCCACAGATAATGATGTGCCAGTTCATAATTTGAAGGCACTCCCACAGGGATCACACGATATAATCTGGGGTTCAGTTTCTGTGCAAGTCGCCTTATGCTACCACCTTTTCCTGAAGCGTCCCAGCCTTCAAATAGTACGATAAGGGGAATACGGTTCCTGAAAAGCTCATACTGGAGTTGTGCTATCTTTTTCTGACATGCCTTCTTTTCTTTTTTGTATTCTTTGTAAGCGAGACTTTTATCCAGATCTATTTTTTCAAGTATCGATGAATCTATGTTCGGGATGACACAGTTATCAACTTGGTCATTTTGAGTTGCTTCGGCATTGCTCTCAGCTTCAACTATTTTATTCTCTATCGACTCTATAACCTTTGCAAGCACTTTAACAGTGGCAAAGTTTTTGTCCTCAGCCTCTACAATGGTCCATGGTGCAGAGGCTTTGTCCGTTCTTTCAAGGATCCCTTCTATTACGGGCAGATGCCTGTCGTATTCATTGAGATATTCCTGTTCCTCTTCCTCTACGATAAAAAGTGGTACGCCTTCCTTCTTCAAGTCACGGTATCTCTTTGCCTGTTCTTTTTTGCTGACATGAAGGAAGAATTTGATGAGGAGGTATCCTTCATCTGTGAGCTGTCTTTCAAAATAGGTTATACCCTCAAGGCATTTCGGCATGTGCTTATCCACTTTACCTTTCCCGTCATGTTCTATGACTACTCTGCGATACCAGCTCCTGTCAAAGATAGCGATGCTTCCCTTCTTCGGTATCTTTGTCCAGAAACGCCATAATAGTGGTTTTTGCTCTTCCTGATAACAGGGCTTTCCGGTTGTGTAAAGGTCAAATCCCATTGGGTTGAGGGTCAAAAGGAATCGGTTGATTATCTCTGTCATACCGGATGCGTGCCAACCTTCAAAGACTATGATGGTGGGTATGTCCGTTTTCCATGCTTTTCTCTGTAGTTCTCCAATTCGTATCGTCAAATCTTCGATTATGTCATCATATTCTTCTTTGCTGAGACTTTTATCCAGATCTACATTTTCAAGCATGTATTATCCATAAAAAATAGTACGCTTCAATATATATAGTTATATAGATTCTCTAATTAACCAAGATATGTCCGTATGTAAAAGCTCCATATTATCAATGTGACAGACCCGGCTGCTACAATCGCGATGAATGATAAAAGGGATGTTTTGAACAGCTCGGGTGAGCCGGTGACCTTTATGTAGAATGTTTTGCTGAGGGTACTGATAAGTCCGGCAAGGATCGCTGTTTCAGCAGCTGTCTGGACCGAAAGGTTTCCTGAGAATGCCAGTGCTGCTACAGAAGCAGTCACTGCAGAACTGCTGACTATTCCTCCGAGTGCTGTCACATAAGCCCCCCCTGTTCCTCCATATTCGTTAGCGAAGTTAGCGATAACAAGGAGTATTGTGAATACAGCTCCGAATTTGAATGCCGGACCAAGTGCGAACGGTGAGCCTATATCTATGCTTTCTTCCAGGTTCAATGTATTCTTCCATTTGAGTGCTACAACTATAATGGCGATGCTTCCCATTACCACGAAAGGTGGAGCCATTAATGAGGCAGTCTTTGCAGTCGGATCTGCAATCAGTGCTATAATAGTGTTACTTATGATCATAGATACTACTGCAAGCATTGAACCGATGTGAATGGAATCCTTGAGTATCGGTCTTTTCATTGATAATCCTGAAAGTGCAGCTACGGTGGCTTCACTGCTAATGAATCCTCCAAAAAAACCAGAATACGGAATGCCACCTTTTGGCCCCATCTTTTTCAGGGAAATATAACTTACAAAACTAATGAATGAGACCAGTACTACTATAAGTATGGCTGATTTGAGCCTCAGAATTCCATAGATGGGTTCTTCCGGCATTATCGGGTAAAGTACAAAGGCAACTGCCAGGAATTTAATAGCGCTATTTATGTCACTTTCCGAGAGATGCTCTGCAAATGAATGCAGAGGTTTCTTCTCTATAAGGATGAAAGTCAGTATAAGGGCTGTGACTATTGCTACCAGATATAGTCCCTGGGCAACGACTATTCCTAAAAGGTATGTGCAGAAGAGTGCAATTGCAGTAGTAAGTCCTGATTTACCTTTGAGGATGTTGACGACGTATATGAGAGCTGCTGAAGAAAGAACTGCAAGAAGACTTGTTATAACAAGTATCCATACGCCGATATAATCAACAAGTAGCGTGGCAAGAGTACCTGTTATGCAGGTAATGGCAAAGGTTCTGACCCCTGCGAATATCTTTTTATCTGCACGCCAGTGTTCCCTCTCAATACCGATAAGTATCCCTATCATCAGTGAAAGTATTATCTTCTCCAGAAAAACGAATGATAAAGGGTCAATACCCCACTGGATGGACTGGATCATATCAATCTCTCTTTAAGCAAATGAATGTTGAATCTGGTCAGCATAAGTTTTCACATGACAGCAACGTATAGTATATTTCCTTCACTGTATATACTTTTATACCTGCTTGACCCATTAGTAATAGGGAGTGAATAATATGCCATGGGTCAATAAAAAGGAATGTATTTCGTGCAGGAAATGTGTAAAAAAATGTCCTGTGGATGCAATTGATATGGTAAAGGGGAAAGCTCTTATTTTAAATGAAAAATGCATCAACTGTGGCAAATGCATAAAGATCTGTCCGGTTAAAGCAATCCTTAAGGACAGGGAAATAGTGAAATTCAAGGTCCAATCAAAGCTAAAGGCACTAAAAGGTTCACTTTCCGAAAACAAAAGCAAAAAAGCAAAAAAACGCCTGATAAAAAGTCATATCAGGCAAATGAAAATGCAGCAAAAGGTTCTCAGTGAGACTATAAATGAACTGAAGCGCATTAAATTATAATAGTCGATATTACCCGAGGGGAGATCATTGTCATCGAACATGTTTGTTAAGAAATATTCCTTAACTGCATCTCTGGGTTTTTTGATCGGTCTGGTGTTTTGCATGACCGGCCTTCTATTTGCAATAGTCAGCAGGCTCAGTCGCAGTTCCGGTTCAGAGGTAATATTAATAGTCTGCTTCTTACTGGGTTTTGGGATACTGTTAATTCTTGCAGGCATCAATATTGCAGGAATTCGCCGTCAGCTTTCACAGAATTATTCTTTCATAGCAGGTATGCTGCTCTCTGTAACAGGAGTTCTTATGTTCGTATTCTCATTCCCTGACAACTGTTTATATCCAAGGGTATCCTATGTGATAATATTTTATTCACTGGGGATTTTTCTGCTATTGATCAATATTTTCGCTAATTATTTTCTGCAGGCGTTTGAAAGCTCAAAAGAGCAGGGAACAACCGTTCAGAAACAATGCTCTGTCATCGCCAATGAACCTGATCAACATAATGATTGTTCCGTACTTGCAACCTTTGCAGGTATCTTGATAACTAATATAACAACAGCTTCTTACGAGCCAGCTTTCCTTACAAATACAAGTGGAAGCGACGATACATTCATCGTAACTGATACAGCTTCTGGAGAAAAACAGCCGGAGTCACAAATAATGGAGAACACTGAGGAAAACACGATGTCTGATCCAGCAATTGCTGAAGAGATCAAAGAAGATAATAGCTTCATCGAACCCACAGCTCTGGAAACAACACAATTCCCGGAAATAGTTGAAATTCCGGAAACAGAGGATATTGGAATACCTGAAAAAACTCAAGTTGAAGATATTGGGTCAATTGCAGTGGCTTCCGCAGAGACACTAGAAATATCTGCCTCCGACATGCCTGTTGTTCCGTTCTCTGAATTCAGGTCAATGAAAAAGACCGACATCAAGGCCACCGATACAATGCGAGATGCTGCACGCAAGATACTCATGTTCCATTTCGGAGTCATGGTTGAGCACGAGAGAGGGACGAAAGTAGGAAAGGATATTGAACAACTTCATGATATGAGGGTTGCTGCAATGCGTATGCGCTCGGCTATCGAGGTTCTGGAAGATTATCTTGATATGAAAAAGATGTTTTCACATTACAGGAACATCAAATCTACAAGAAGGGTACTGGGTTCTGTGAGAGATCTGGATGTTTTCCTTGAGAAGATAGATCATTACCTTGAGGGCCAATCTCCTGAAATACGAATAGACATGGATCCACTTACAGATTCCATTCTAATAGAGAAGGCAAAGCAGCGCGGTAACATGCTTGAGTATCTGGATGATGTAAAGTATAATAAGTTCAAAAATAATTTTGCTGATTATCTTCTGGGGAAAAAAGCCTGGAAAATGAAATCCATAAATAAGAATGGTGAACCTGTTCCTTGCAGGGTCATGGATGTTCTGCCTGTACTTTTATACACCCAGTTTGCAGCTGTCAGAGCATATGATGAAGTTATTTCAGATGAAACAGTAGTCGATCCATCCCTTGAAAAATATCATCAGCTGAGAATTGATGTTAAGATACTACGCTATACACTTGAATTCTTTAAAGAAGTACTTGGTTCAGAGTCCAGGGATCTTATAAGGGATCTGAAGGCCCTCCAGGATAATCTGGGAGATATGCATGATACGGTGGTTGCACTTGAACTCCTGGAGAATTTCGAGAAATATGGCAGGTGGGGTGAAGTTGATAAAAAAAGTTCCCATGCTTCAACCGGACTTCAGGATTATCCGGGTGTGGATGCTTATCTTGAATACAGGAAACAGGAACTTCAAAACCTCCTTGATACCTTCCCTGATGTATGGTCAAAGGTTATCGATCCGGATTTCAGTGTGAGGTTTTCGCAGTCAATATCAGGTATTTACCTATCTTGAAAATGGTGTCTGTTGACTTGTATTGATCGTATTAGGCTATATTGTACTATATACTACTATATATGAATCTGTATGAAGTATTAAATAACAGGATTGCTGTATTTATATTAAAATACGACAGCATTCTAATGTTTTTAAAATCAAGAAAAATGAGCTTTATGTCCAATGAAGTGAAGGATTATATTAACCGGGAGATCAGCTGGCTTTCATTCAATGAAAGAGTACTCCAGGAAGCAAAAGATCCTGGAGTCCCATTACTTGAACGTCTCAAGTTCCTTGGGATATTCTCTTCGAACCTTGATGAGTTTTTCAGCGTAAGGGTTGGTACTTTACAGCGGATGATAGATGCTGGTTTTAAATCCAAGGTTATGGTGGGTGTTTCACCTAGAAAGGTTATGAGACAGGTTCATAATAAAGTGCTGGAGCTTCGGGATGAGTTTGACAAAGTGTTTGTAGAACTTACAAAGGAGCTGGAAAAGCATGATATTTTCATTGTTGATGAAACACAGCTTGATGAAGCTCAAAAGACTTTCCTTAAAACCTATTTCCAGGAAAAAGTACGGCCACGTCTTATTCCTGTCATGCTGAAAGATATTCCAAGTTTTCCATATTTAAAGAATCAGGTTATCTATCTTCTAATCGATGTCAGGAAAAAGTGGGATCCAAACGGTTCAAAATTTGCTTTGATCGAGGTTCCTGCGGATGTTCTTCCCCGTTTTATCATGCTTCCTCATTGTGGTGAGAAGAAATGTGTGATCATGCTGGATGACGTGATACGTTTTGGTCTTGATGATATCTTCTCAACATTTGAATATGATTCAATAGGTGCATATACGATAAAACTGACCAGGGACTCTGAACTGGATATTGATGATGATGTAACCAAAAGTTTCTTTGAAAAGGTATCTGAGAGCCTTGAGGAAAGAAAAAAAGGCCAGCCAGTTCGTTTTGTCTATGACCGGGATATGCCTTACTATCTTCTGGATTTCACGCTCAAAAGACTAAAGATCCAAAAATTCGAAAATCTTGTACCAGGTGGTAAATATCATAATGCAAAGGATTTCATGAATTTTCCACAGGTAGGACCCGATTCATTCTTTTATGAAAATAAACATCCTTTACCGCACAAAGACCTTCTGCGCCATAAAAGCATATTTGCTGCTATAAGGGAAACAGATATTCTACTTCATTATCCTTATCAGTCTTTTGATTATTTCATTGACCTTCTAAGAGAGGCAGCCATCGATCCCAATGTTTCGAGCATAAAGATCACCCTTTACAGGGTTGCCCGCAATTCCAATGTTATCAATGCGCTCATTAACGCAATAAAGAATGGGAAAAGCGTTACAGTTGTCATTGAACTTCAGGCGAGGTTTGATGAGGAATCCAATATTTACTGGACCCAGAAACTTGAAGATGCGGGTGCAAAGATTATTGACGGTGTGCCCGGTCTGAAAGTCCATTCAAAACTCTGTCATATTACAAGGAATGAGGGAAATAGTCCTGTTCATTATTCCTGCATCGGGACAGGTAATTTCAATGAATCTACTGCAAAGCTCTATTGTGATCATATGCTTATGACATCAAATCCTGATCTGACATTTGAAGTGGAAAAGGTTTTTGATTTCTTCACTCATAACTATAAAGTATATGATTACAAGCATCTCATAATAGCTCCTCTGCAAATGCGCAATGCATTCAAAAAACACATTGAAAATGAAATAAAGAATGCAAAAGAAGGGAAGCCGGCATACATTCATGCGAAGATGAATAGTCTTGTGGATAGCGAGATGATCAATGCACTTTATGATGCCAGTAAGGCAGGGGTCAGGATAAAACTGGCTATCAGGGGTATCTGTTCACTAGTTCCGGGTGTTGAAGGGTTCAGCGAAAACATCGAAGCCATCAGTATAGTTGATAAGTATCTCGAGCATTCCCGTATTTTCATTTTCTGCAACAATGAAGAGGAAAGGTATTTCATTTCATCTGCTGACTGGATGGTAAGGAATCTGGACAGGCGTGTGGAAGTTGCGACACCCATATATGGTCCTTCTCTTCAAAATGAGTTGAAAGAATACATGAGTTTACAATTCCTGGATAATACCAAAGCAAGAATTATCGATGAGCACCAGAATAATAAATACAGAATAGGTGGGGACAGGTCTTACCGGGCTCAGGATGATATCTATGATTTCCTTGAAAAGCAATTGAATAATGAGGATGCCTGATGAAATTTGCTGCTATTGATGTAGGTTCCAATGCCGTGAGGTTGCTTCTATCAAGAGTTGATTCCGGGGGTGTGGAACCTATCTATGAAAAGGTATCTCTTGTGCGTATGCCCATCCGTCTTGGCGAGGATGCATTTGTTCATAACAATATATCTCAGGAAAAGATTTCCAGTCTAGTGAGTACGATGATCGCATTCAAACACCTGATGGATGCATATGGACCAATTGACTTTATGGCATGTGCAACTTCAGCCATGCGAGAGGCTGACAACAGCGATGAGATTGTTTCCATGATCAAGAAAAAGAGTGGAATTGACCTTAAAGTTATAAGCGGAAGGAAAGAAGCGAAGATAATCTATTCCAATCGTATAGAAAAGATAGTTGGAAGCAGTGATTCAACTTATCTGCATATTGATGTGGGTGGCGGCAGTACGGAACTGATACTGTTCAAAGGTAGCAATGTTTTTGCTTACAGGTCATTCAATATAGGTACTATCCGAATGCTAGAAGGCATTGTTACAAAAAAGGACTGGAATGAGATGAAAAGCTGGGTGAAAAGTGTAACCAGTAAGAATGCACCTGAGCATGCTATCGGAAGTGGTGGAAATATTAACAAGCTCTTTCGTATGTCTGGCAGGAAGGATGGTACTCTTCTAATGGCTGAAGATATCAAAGATCTTAATAATTACCTTAAAGGATTCACACTGGAGCAGCGTATAACAAAGATTGGTCTGCGTCCTGATCGGGCTGATGTTATTGTACCTGCATCAAAGATATATTACTCTGTCATGAATTGGGGTAATATCAATTATATGCATGTACCACAACTGGGACTTGCAGATGGTATCATACACGTTTTGTACAAAAAACATAAAGAGAGTTATATATAATCCAATGACATATATTTCCAAATCTTGTTCATAGGTATATTTGTTCATTTAATGCCGTATGTATCTGTTTTTTACTTTCTGTTAATTTTTTTTCTGTTAATTCATCGCCATAAACTGAAATCCCATGTTCATAATATATAAATACTGATTTAATAAGACATCATATTCAGGAAAAAATATCTTATGATCATATTTGTGTGAGTTTCATGAGGATCAAGTAAAAAGTGGTAGATCAATATGGAGGACTTTAACAGTAATAATGGGTGCCTGTATCTTGGAATAGATGCGGGTGTGTTCAAAACATCGGTTTGCACCAGCAATGGGAAAAAGTTCTCTGAGCGAAGTGTGGTAACTTTTCTGCAGGACGGTAACGACAATACAGAAGAGAAAATACTATCCGGTAAACAAGCTATGGAATTGCAGGATGGTGTTATCAAAGAACCCCTGAACAATGAATTGAAGGGGAAAGATGACGTTCTTGCTTTCAAGAAGTTTTTAAAAGATTTTCTTAATAAACATGATGTTGACCCTGATAAACAGACTGCCTATGCAATAATAGGTGTACCATCCAATGCGGACCGGAAATACAAAATGAATCTTCTGGAGCTTTCCAGTGAGATATTTTCAGGTGCAATGGTTGTTGATGAGCTTTTTTGCATAGCTTACAAAAAGTCTCTTCAGGAAGGGTCAATGATAGTGGATATAGGATCTGGTAAAACAGATATATGCGTTATTAACAGCAACATTCCTCAGCAAAATGAGTGTCTGAGTCTTCCATGTGCCGGAAAGGACATCGATCGTGAGATCGTTAAACTTATCAATGAAAGATGGCCGGATTCAAAAATGACGGAAGAACTTGCTATGGAGTGGAAAGAAAAATACGGAAATCTTGGTTCAGTACATGATTCTTGTATTGTGGATGTTCCTCTTGAAAATGGCACCCTTCAGGAATCAATAGCTGAAGAGATGCAGATTGCATGTGAGTTTGTGTTAACTGACATAGTTTCAGGCATCACCAGGGTGTTATCTGATGTTGATCAGGATATACGTGAAACCGTAAGGAACAATATCCATATATTTGGCGGTACCAGCAATCTACCAAATCTTGGTACTTTTATTGAAAATGAGCTTAAAGAACTTGGTGGAGGTAAAGTATTCCTTGACCCGGACTCTACATTTGCTATTTCTGAAGGTGCACTGGAACTTGCCAGGAACATGCCGCTGGAATTCTGGCAACAACTGCATGCTGGAAAACAGAATGAGGAATTGATATCATGAAGTCATTGTGGTCTGAGGAAAATAAAAAGGCTGAAAATTCAGCTAAGGTTTTCACTCCGAATATCTATAGAAAACCTAATGCAACAGATGATGTGGGAAAGGAAGTAAAAAAAGGTGAATCTTCCTCAAGCCCGCAGAATTACATGTCAGGGAATAATCAGGGTCATGCTCGGGAAAATCAGGAGTCTGTTTATAAAAAGCTGGGTTCAGACATAGAAGAGCTTCTCCAGAAAGAGTCTGCTCTTTCAGAAATTAAGAAGCGGTATGAATCCAATCTCAGCGAATATGAGCAAAAACAAAAAGAACTTGATGAACTCAAAAGCAAATTCTCTGAACAGGAACAGGAGCTTAAGAATAAATGTGCGATAATGAAATCTGCTGTGCAGAAAGCTGAAAAGTCAATCCCTCCTGAACAGAAAGAAGCGCTTAAAAAAGAGATCGCTGCATTTGAACAAAAGCGTTCTGCATTTGAAGCTCAGGTTAAAGAATTTGAAGACTCAAGACTTGGGTATGAGAAAGAATTTGCTGAGTATACTGCAAAGATGGAAGAATTATCTTCCCTGAGATCTACTTATGATAGTGAGCTTGAAAAATACAACCAACAGCAACATGATCTGGATGAAAAGCGACGGTATCTGGAAGAGAAACTAATAGCAGGTGAGGAAATCTCTATTGATCTGGCAGATATCACCTATCCTGCAGCCATTGAGGCAATAAAGTCCGATTATTACGCTGAGTTAAAAGAGCTTAACCGAAAGCGTGCAGACATTGAGACACTTAGATGTGAACTTGAGGATGAAGAATCAGTCCTTACTAAAAAGCGTTCTTCAATTGAAAGCATAAAAGGTAATATACATACTGAGTTCTCTGAACTTGGTTCTAAGACCGGTGAACTGGAAGCTTCCCGGCTGAAGTACGAAGAAAGTGTCAAGGCTCATGAAGAAAAGGAGCTGGCTTTCCTGGAGCAAATAAAGGCTCTGGAAACAAAGAAATCTGAGTTTGAGGCTGAGGATGAAAAACTCAGGTTAAAGCATGAGGAAAATATACAGGTTCACAAAGAAAAAGAACTTGCTTTGCAGGATGAGATGAAGGCTCTGAAAGAGAAGAAATCTGAGCTTGAGGCTGAGGATGAAAAGCTAAGGCAGAAGCGTGAGGATAATTCAATATTAGAAGGGGATATTGAAAAAGCTCTTGCAGAGATGGAATCCAAAAGAAAAGAGCTTGAAGAGATGGTTGAGAGAACCAACAATGAAATTGGTACTCATGTTACAATACATCGCCAGAATCTCGATATCAAGAAGCTCAATAACAAACTGGAACAGCAGATGATCTATATTCAGAGCCTTGAAAACTCCGTTTCAAATCTAAAGAGAAGTCTTGAAGAAGCAAAATCAGATGTCAAGAAGAATGAGGTATTTTCACAGATACTCAAACAGAATATAGAATTGATGGGATGAATGTGTGCCTCAGAACTCATAGGGTTCATCATATATCAGATTTGGTTTTATCATCATCGGCACACAATTTCAGATAAAAGATCAGATTACTTCTTTAATCTCATCAACTATTTTTTTGGCAGCCATGTCCGGTTCATCCGACTGGTAAATGCTCCTGCCAACGATCACCCAGTCAGCACCAGCTTTTATTACATCAGAGGCTGATCCTCCCTGGGCACCTACGCCAGGTGAGATTATGGATAGTTCGTTTCCTATTATTTTTCTTATTTCTGTAACACGCTCAGGACGGGTTGCCGGTGCGACAACACCGGAAGCCTTTACGTCTGCTGCCATCTTTGCAATGCCTTCTCCTGCCTGCTGCATGAAATCAAGAGCACCGGGGTGGCTCATTTCGGTAACGACAAAAATATCCTTTTTCTGCTCTTTTGCAAGTTTCACAGCAGCTTCGAGACTGTCATGTCCCGTGAATCCCTGAACTATTACGCCATCTGCACCAGCCTTGAATACCTGCTCACATATGAGTCTGTTTGTATTTGGTATGTCAGCAACCTTAAAATCTGCAATGATTGGTGCATACTTTGAAAGCTGTCCAATTATTTCCATTCCTGTTGCAAGGGCAAGGGGATAACCTATTTTGATAGCATCTACATATCCGGCAACTTTTTCGGATATCTGTATTGCTTCGTCCCTGTCTGTGACATCAAGTGCAAGTATGAGTCTTGTGTTCTTTTCCATATAATCGCTCCTTAATGTGTTTCTTACAATTTGGCAAGCCTGCTTCTTGCAGCAGCGACCATGATCGGGAGTGTTATTGTGGCATCAGAGTGGACTGTTACCGAGCGTGCAGTCTCGCTGACCTTACCCCATGAGCGTGCTTCATCAAGTGTTGCACCGCTAAGTCCTCCTGTTTCAGGGGTGTCCATTGTGAGCTGGATGGCATACTCGAATTCCTGATGGGTTATGAGCATGGACTGGAATATATAATTCTTCGGGACACCGCCGCCGATAAGCACTGCTCCGGGATTCTTTGCCTCGTAGCAGATATCGATTATCTCTTTCATGTCTGCAAATGCGTCGACGTTCAGTGGGTTTGTCTGCTTGAAGAGCCATGCCTGGAGCCCTATCATTGAATCCTGTATTGCAGGGCAATAGACAGGGACGTTCATGTCGGCTGCAGCTTTTAGTATTGAATTCTTGTCATCTATGTTGTTTCCGAGGTGGGTCATGAATTCCCTGATAGAGATGGTGTCAGGACCTATGTCAGAAAGAATTGCCTTCAGTTTCTCTTCAAAATCGACAAAATAAGGTTCTGGCAGGTAGACATCGTATATCCTGTTTATTTCTTCATGCTTCAATTCGATGTCATCACATTCCGAACATCCTTTATAGTGGTGCAGTCCCATTGATTCCACTATCTCATGCACCATATTGGCACCGGTGGTGACAAGCACATCGATGTACCCGTCTTTTATAAGATCTGTAACTATGTCCCGCATTCCTGCAGGCACCATGGCTCCTGCCAATCCGAAGAAGCTGGTAGATCCGCCAGCCAGCATCTCTGTATAAATGTCAACAGCATCTGCTAATTTTCCTGCACCGAAAGCGCAGCCATCAATGGCATGAACCAGCTCGTCAACGCTCATGTTTTCGATGATCTTTGCCTGTCTAATAGGATTCTGAAGTTTCTCTGCCTTTGAACAATGTTCCATTTGAAAGCCTCTTATACGCTGATTTACAGCAACAATGTTCTTTAAGGTTTCTTCGGCAATGTCCATATTTTAAAATGATTGAAGGACATTAAATGGGATTCTATCTTTTGGTGTTTGTTCTGGTGTATGGCAGCAAAAACGGAAATCTTCTCATCAAAATTAAATAGCAATTATTTTTCAAATTCAAGAAACAGAACTTCAACTTTTAATCACTAGTGTCCAACAAACCACTTAAAAACCAAGTATTTGCTAAAGTTCAGTTACTGGAATCGAGTCTTTTAGATAATAGTTGAAGAGCTCTTCAGCCCAGTCAAGCGTTTTTGCATTTATATTGAAAAGCAAAAGCTTACCATCAATATCCCCATTGCTTTTAAGCAAACGTATCAACAAATTATCTTCCGTAAATGTAAAAAACAAGATATCCATTCTTTTATTGTAAGCATAGATATTGATTAATCCAGTTTTCATATAATTTTCAAAATCCGCATGATAATCAGTGCGTATTTTCTTGAGTAGATCTTCAGAGACAATTAAATCTATTTTTAAATTGTTGTCAATCAGATCAGAGAATACAACATGATAGTTAGGATAAAGCATTGCAGTAATTGCATAGAGAAAATCTGATTCTTTACTTTTTTCATTGTAAATGCATTTTATATCGAATTGATCTGTAATAGGGGGATTTATTATCTGACAGTTCTCAAATACATTCATTCTTTTCAGGAGATGAGCTGGAATGAAATCAAGGTTATGGGTTCCCCAATAGTCGATATCTGTATCACAAGTTTCAACAATATTTAGTAAAGGTGCCATATCATCAACAACTAGTTTTCCAATAGTTGTCAATTCATAGATGTCGTTATCATGCGAAACAAGGTAATGCTCCTCAAGTATCCTTATTTGAGGAAGCAGGGCTATCCTGTTGGTATCAAGAGATTTGAGAAGTGTCTCCATTTCCTTTGCTCCATCTTTTAAGAGCCAAAGTACCTGTTTTCTTTTCTCAGATGCAAATATTACATCAATCAATGGTTTTTTGATTTGCGACATAACTTTCAGGTAACTGTTATTTTAGTCGAGAGTAAAAAGTTAATATGAATTTCTTGTTATTTATAAAGAACTATATTTATCCCGTCTAATAATTAAAACACGTAATATGCATGAATTATATAGTGATCAGTTATCTCCCTGTCCATACTACATAATCTAAATATCCCATGAGTCCAATATTTCCTTAATGAGTTCTATAGTTGATCGGATAGTACCAAAGCAACGAAAGATGTCAACAAAAGTTGGCGGGTTACTGATAATCGTGGGAGAGACCATGTTCCTTTTCTCCCTGCTGAATTTCCTGATGATAACAAGGCTTCAGTACTATAGTTCAGGGGACAGTTTCATGAGGACACTCTTTCCTCATTATCTCTTCTTCCTTGCAGCATTATTCATTGCTGCATTCATAGGCATGTGGCTGACCTATGTGTATGTGTTTCCGAGCAAACAGCGATTTGCACAGGAACAGGCCATCAAGGATGACAGGAGTCCTCTTTTTAACAAGGTGCTGGACATCGAAAGTGATATCGAAGAACTAAAAACTGCTGTCATTGAGCTGTCAAAAAAGATGGATCAAATAGCTGAAAAAGACAACCGTTAATTTGCATCAACAATGACAATCGAGATAGACCCGGTTTTTGATGAACCTGCACTTGTAGTGAGCAATGATACAAAGGCATTGATAATTGCCGATGTACACCTTGGAATCGAGTGGGACCTTTACAGAAGTGGTTTTTCCATTCCAAGTCGTATGAAACACGGTCTTGAACGAATCCTCGGATACATTGAAAAAGTATCTCCTGACCGGATAATCCTGCTTGGGGATGTGAAGCATAATGTTCCACAGATATCATGGCAGGAGCGGGATGAGATCCCATATTTCCTTTCAGTGCTTTCCGACCAAGCAATGGTGGATATCTTCCCCGGCAATCATGATGGTGGCATCGAATACCTGTTACCGGAAAGGAAGAACATAACCGTGCATCCAGTACGTGGTTCTGTAATAGAGGACGTGGGATATTTCCACGGGCATACCTGGCCGGACCCGGCTCTGCTTTCAGCAAAATACATTATTGCCGCTCACAATCATCCAACGATTCGTTTCACTGACTCCCTGGGATATGCCACGGTAGAACAAAGCTGGATAAAGACACATCTGAACCTTCAGGTCATGAGGGAGCATTTCACAAGCATGGACCTGCGGGAAGAAAATGGTAGCTGGAACGATCCGGAGTTGATAATCGTGCCATCGTTCAATGAATTATGTGGTGGTGTGGCTTTCAATGAATCCCTGCATGATGACCTGCTTGGTCCTCTGTTCTCATCAAAAGGTGTGGATATTGACAATGCAGAAGCCTATCTTCTGGACGGGACCAAACTCGGAAAACTGAAGAACATAAGAAAAATGGAAGAAAGCAGGATGCGTCCTTCAAAAAGAAAATGCAAGGGAACTAAAAAATGAGCTTTGGTAATATTTTCGATTCATTTGACCCGCGGATACAGGCTGCCCTTGAAAAGCAGGGATTTAAGGCTCCCACTGAACCTCAGGAAAAGGTATTTCCATATATACTCAGAGGTGACCACACATTCCTCATTGCGCCTACCGGTTCCGGTAAGACTGAATCAGCAGTTCTCCCCATATTCCACGCTATACTTGCTAAAACACAGGAACAGAGAACTGGAATATCTGTTCTTTACATCACACCGCTGCGTGCTCTAAATCGCGATATGCTCTCGCGTATCCAGTGGTGGGGAAAAGAGCTTGGAATTGACGTACAGGTAAGGCATGGTGATACTTCCCAGTATGAAAGGCAGAAGCAATCACGAAAGCCGCCTGATTTCTTAATAACGACTCCTGAGACTTTGCAGGCAATGTTTACGGGCTCACGCCTTCGGAAGAATCTGGAATCCGTCACTCATGTTGTTGTGGACGAGATACATGAGATGGCATCATCCAAAAGAGGAACCCAGCTTTCAGTTGGTCTTGAAAGGCTTGTGGAACTTTCAGGCGAGTTCCAGAGAATAGGACTTTCGGCAACCGTAGGCAATCCAGAAGAAGTGGCGAAATTCCTGGCAGGAACAGAGAGGGATGTTTCCGTTATTTCGGTATCCATGCTAAAGCTTCTGGATTTCAATGTTGTAAGTCCGCAGGTCACAGAAGATGACGTGGTACTTTCAAAGAAGCTGGCATGCGATGTTCAGTTCGCTGCACATCTGCGTTGTGTCAGGGATATAGTTATGGATAATGTATCTACTCTTGTTTTTGTAAACACAAGGCAAAGTGCTGAAGCCCTTGCAGCGGGCTTTAATATGCTGGAGCTTCCAATTGGTGTTCATCATGGTTCCCTCTCGGTGGATTCACGCATCGAGGCTGAGGAATCGTTCAAGAATGGAGACCTCAGGGGTCTTATATGCACTTCATCAATGGAACTTGGTATTGATATCGGTAATGTCGATCACGTGGTCCAGTATGGTTCTCCGAGGCAGGTTTCCAGATTATTACAACGTGTAGGGCGTGCCGGACACAGGATACATGAGATTTCCCGAGGTACTATAATTGCCATGGATGCCGATGACGTTGCAGAGAGCATGGCTATCTGCAAACTGGCTCAGAATGGAAAAGTTGAGTCTATATCTCCGCATATGAATTCCCTGGATGTGGTGGCCAATCAGCTTTCAGGTATGGTACTTGATTTCGGAGAGGTCAGGGTAGAGAAAATATACAATATTTTGAAACGTGCATATCCTTTCAAAGACCTGAGGATAGAGGTTCTCAGGAAGGTTATCAGCCAGATATTGGATTATCGGATGGTCTGGCAGGAAGAAGGTTCGGATTGCATAAGCCGGAGAAAAAAAAGCTGGCAATACTATTATGAGAACCTCTCCATGATACCTGATGAGAGGAAGTACGAGATATTCGATATTGTCACCGGCAGGCCAGTTGGTGTTCTGGACGAGGCTTTTGTAATTAATTTTGCTACTCCAGGAGCTGTTTTTATCACCAAGGGTGATATGTGGCGAGTCATTGAAATGGTCAGTGACCGTGATCGGATTAAAGTGGAACCCGTAAGGGGTATGGGGGAGATACCAAGCTGGGTCGGCGAGGAAATTCCGGTGCCATTTGAGGTAGCTCAGGAAGTTGCAAGCATTCGTTCCTTAGTAGCGGGTATGATCCATGAAGGGAAGGAGGATGAGGACATTGCAAAAGAGGTATGTTCTGTTTATCCTATGGAGCCTGAAGGTCTGGAGGAGTTGCTTTCTATTCTGAGGGAGCATATTGAAGGTGGTTATCCGTTGCCTGATCAGCATATGTTCGTTATAGAGAATGATGGTGATGCTGTTCTTATAAACACATGCCTTGGCCATAACGCGAACGAGACATTGGCAAAAGTCCTCACTTCCCTTCTCGCTGCAAGGTATGGAAGCAGTGTTGCACAGGAGATAGATCCTTACAGGATACGGATGACACTTCCACGCAGGATCAAGGCAAAGGAGATCGAGGTTCTTTTAAGAGATATTCAGCCGGAGCATATCGAACCTATTATTGAGATGACCCTGAAGAACACATCATTGATGAAATGGAAGATGGTTCATGTTGCCAGGAAGTTCGGTGCTCTTAGTAAGGATCTGGATTATGACCGGATCAGCATGAAGAAACTTCTTGAGATATATCGTGACACTGCGATGTATGACGAGGTCATAAGAGAGATATTTCACAATATGCTTGATGTGGAAAGGGTTACAGATATACTCACAAAGGTATCTTCGGGCGATATTCAGGTTGTTGTCAGCAATTCAACGCCTATTGGTAGTTCCGGTTTTTCCATGAAACGCGATCTTGTAGCTCCTGAAAAGGCGGACAGGTCAATTGTTATGGCTTTGAAAGAGCGCATAATGAATGATAATGTGATACTTTTCTGTGTTCATTGTAAGAAGTGGACATCCAGAAGAATGGTAAAGAATGTTCCTGATAAGATAATCTGTCCTGTTTGTGATTCAGGTCTTGTGGCTGCTTTGAAGCCATGGGAGGAAGATGAGATCAAACTTGTGAGGAAGCAGGAAAAAGTGACCGCAAAAGAGGACATAAAGCGTATCAGAAGAGTTTACAGAAACGCAAATATCGTAATGACTCATGGGAAGATGGCGGCAATTGCACTTGCAAGCAGGGGTGTGGGACCGGAAATGGCAACCAGGGTAATACAAAAAATGCGTCATGACGAAGAGGCTTTTTATCGCGATATACTGGTTGCTGAAAGGAACTATGCCAAGAATAAGAGATTCTGGAGCTGAATTGCTTTTATTTGTAAGGCTGGATGGATAGATAACGTTAATATAAATAAAAGTACCAATTTTATGTGGGTAAAGGTTTTTAATCTATAAAAGGGAGGCTAAAAATGCAATCATTCATAGTTGAACATTATCTGAACAAGAAGATAGATATCTATTGTGGCGGTCCTGATAGGTTCTACGGAGTTGTTGAAGCATGTGCAGACGGGGTCCTGACAATCAAGGATGATGATATGTACACGCATATATCCATTGATAAGATTATTGCGATCTGGGGTGATGGTAAAAAGTAGTTAATAGGCCAAATCTGATGGTTTGACATAGCTTTTTATCTGTAACTTATTTTTTTGTAATTCAATATTTTAGTTTTTTTATCTTTTTTCTTACATACGTATGTCTATTTGTTCATGGTTATTAATTGTGTTTTTTCTTCATTTTCTGCATCCCTCTGCTTCAATCCAATAGTTTTATATCTGATGTTACTCAAATCAGGGTGACTTAAATCTACTCAACAGAGAAGGATTCATTATGAACATGAAAGAAAGATTACTCAAAGCATTAAAAGGTGAAGAAGTCGACAAAGTACCTGTTTGCACTGTAACACAGTCCGCTATTGTTGAGCTCATGGACCTCACAGGCGCAGCATGGCCAGAAGCACACACCGACTCACAGAAGATGGCAGACCTTGCAGTCGCATCATACGAAGTATGCGGTCTTGAGGGTGTAAGAGCTCCATACTGTCTCACAGTACTTGCAGAAGCAATGGGTTGTGAAGTCAACATGGGTACAAAGAACAGGCAGCCTTCAGTTACCGACCACCCATACCCAAAGGGCGTTGACAATCTTGCAATGCCAGAGAATCTCCTTAGTGTAGGCAGAATTCCTGCTGTACTTGAAACAATGAAGATCATCAGGGAGAAAGTAGGAGACGAAGTACCTATAATTGCAGGTATGGAAGGTCCAGTAACACTCGCATCCGACCTTGCAAGTGTAAAGAAGTTCATGAAATGGTCCATCAAGGCACCAGAAGACTTCAACACAATTCTTGACTTCGCATGTGATGCATGTATCGAGTACGCAAACGCACTCTTCGACGCAGGAGTAGACGTTATCAGTGTACCAGATCCAGTAGCCTCACCTGACCTTATGTCACCAGACACATTTGACAAGATGCTCAAGCCATTCCTTCAGAAATTCGCAGATGGTGTAAAGGGCCCAATGATTCTCCACATTTGTGGCGATGTTTCCCCAATCCTTGAAATGATGGCAGACTGCCACTTCCCATCAATCAGCATTGAAGAGAAAGTAAAGGACCTTAAGGGCGCAAAGGCAAAGGTTGCTGGAAAGGTAACAATCTGTGGTAACGTTTCAAGTCCTTTTGTTCTCCTCGCAGGCGATGCAGCAACAGTCAAGGCAGCTGCAACAAAGGCTCTCGAAGACGGTATCGACGTACTTGCACCAGGCTGTGGAATTGCACCTGACACTCCAGTTGCAAACCTTAAGGCAATGGTCGAAGCAAGAGACGAATACTACGCATAAATTTTCTAAACAGACATACCATAGTTCAACTATGGTCATGTCTCCATTCTTTTTTGATTTAATTCTATTAATTTTCCCTTCTATTGCTTTCGTTTTCATTATTCAGTGTTAACATAAATTTTTAATATAACCTGTTTCATCTTTAATTAACCAAAGGGTATTTGCGCTACTAGTTTGTTTTTTTCAAATTTAACTTTGGATTTTTAATTTTAAAATGGAGGTCTATTATGCACTATAGTCTGGGAATTGATGCTGGCGGTACGTATACAGATGCTATTCTGGTAAGGGATTCAGATGCTTCTGTGGTGGGTTCGAGCAAATCACTTACAACATATCCTGATCTTGTGGCAGGTATTAGAAATGCTATTGATGGACTTGATCCTGTTTATCTTAAAAATGTAACTCTTGTATCTGTTTCCACGACTCTTGCTACAAACACAGTGCTTGAAGGTACCGGAAGTCCGGTAGCTCTGATCCTTGTGGGAGAGCATCCTATGAAAGGTGAATTCCCCACAAAACATGTGCTTTCAATTCCTGGTGGTCATAGTTATAATGGGGAGGAAATTGAAAAACCTGATATTGATGCAGTCCGAAAATTTGCTTTAAAATTCAAAGACGATGTTGCTGCATTTGCAGTTTCTTCTTTTTTCAGCATCCGAAATCCAGAACATGAACTAGCCATCACAAGAGTAATACATGAGCTTACTGGGTTGCCGGTTGTATGCGGTCATGAACTGTCCCAGGATCTAGGTGCATATGAAAGGGCAGTTACTGCATCTTTGAATGCCCAGTTACTTCCCATTTCGCATAAGTTCATCCTTTCTGTCATGGATGAGATCAAAAGAAAAGATATAGATGCCAGATTACTAATGCTAAAATGTGATGGCACTGTTGTAGGTTTGAAGGATGCCTTGGATAAACCTGTAGAATCTATTTTTTCCGGGCCAGCTGCAAGTCTTGTAGGAGCATCTTTCCTTTCAGGAAAGAATACCTGCGCAGTGGTGGATGTTGGTGGAACAAGTACTGATGTTTCAGCAATAACTGATGGCGTACCGGAGTTATCTGATACAGGGGCTGTTGTGGGTGGTTGGAATACCAAGGTTCGTGCAACAAGGATGGAGACTTCTGCAATGGGTGGAGATAGTCATGTGTGGACGTCTTCCAAAGAAATTCATATTGGCCCGAGAAGGGTAATTCCTCTTTGTCTTGCATCTTCCAAATATCCGGGATTCCTGGAAAAGTTGAAGAAAAGTGTTGCTCCCTTGAGAAGTGTGCTTGATAGGAACATCCAGCCAACAAAATTTTTCATGAGGTCAGGGTTTGAACCTATGGGTCTTGATGAGTCGGAAGCTGAAGTGTTCAAGGCAATTGGTGATGAACCAATGAGCCTGAATGAAATTGCCAGTTTGTCCAAAAGATATCCTTCTACTGTTATGATTGACTCCCTAATTCAGAAAAGATTGGTACAAGCAATTGGTTTTACTCCAACAGATGCTCTTCATGTACTTGGTGATTATACTTTCTGGGATGTTGAAGCGTCAAAAGTAGGGGCTGCCAAGCTTAGTAATCTTAATAAAATGGGTGCCTTTGAATTCTGTAATAATGTAAAGGATATTGTGGCCCGAAATATGGCTTTCAATCTAATGTCTTATATTCTTAATGATGTCGATAAATCCGGGATCAAGAAAATAGTTGATGGGCAATTCAATGCCAGATTCAAGGTGGATATTCCGGTAGTTTTGCTTGGAGGGCCGGTTTCAGCTTATCGGAAGAATATAGAAAACATAATTGATGCACAAATAATTATTCCTGAGCATGCAGAAGTTGGAAATGCTGCAGGTGCTCTCTTTGGAAAAGGAATCAAAAGAATCGAGATAATAATACGGCCAATTTCTGTTGCAGATCCTGAGCAAGGTTATCTGGTATTTTCTCCAGTTGGAAGATCTGATTTTGAGAAATATCGCGAAGCTGTAGATTATGCAAATGAACATGGAAAAAGTATGGTTCTTGATTATATGGGTGAATGTGGTGTAAGCAAGGATAATATTGATATCAAGATGACAACAAAAACATTTTTACCGGAGGGCTGGAAACACGCTCCTCTTGAAACCACAATTACAATTTCAGGTGTAGGTTATCCTAAAAAGTTCGTATTATAATCCTTTTTCTGACTGCACTTTCTTTTTTAGCAATGCATAGGAAAACAGCATACTTAACAGTATGGGTATATTATTTTTAAGAGAAGAAAAAAAGAAAAAAGAAACAAGTTCTAGATTTAGAACTTGTAGTTTGCGTCTGGTCTGAACACTGCAACTTCTGCCTTGTATTTCTCGACAGAATCGCTCATGAATGTGTCAGCTTCGTCGGTCATTGCGTCGAGTGCTGCCTTTGCATTGTTAAGTGCATTGATCTCGAACTTTGACATGACGAGTTTCTTGCTGTCTGCTGAGTTGAGGATGTCAACACAGGATACTGCTGCGTTCTTTGCACGGAGGTAAAGATCGTCGCCGTCCTTTACGATTGCCTGTCCTACCTTGTATGCGTTGTCGTATGCAAGGACATATCCCTGTGGGTCTCTGTATTTGTCAGAGAGTACGAGGATGTCACGAAGCATCTTTGCGTTTCCTGTCTCTGTTGCTACGTTAAGCATTGCTGCATCGTAGTTAAGGGACTCGGACCAGCACTGTACAGAGGTACCACCGAATTCTGCGTGGTATTCTACAGATTCGTTTGACCAGAGGTCACAGCACTGCATGACGAGGTTACCCATTACGTCAGAGTGTGCACAGGTTGAGGTCTTTCCTTCCTGAGCGATTGGGCATCCGGTGATGGACTTTACGATTGTGTTCTCGTATCCACAGTCCTTTCCTGGACCCTGAGCACCTGCTTCATATCCAGCGAGTGTTCTTGGTGCGGAGATTGCTCTTGCAATGATTGCAATGGTGTGTGCAAGGTTCTTGTCAAGGAGACCACCTGCTATGAACATAGCGGTGTTTGCCTGTGAACAGTCAGTGTCACCAGCTGCAACTCTGCCCTTCTTGTCTGCAATCTTTCTGATGTCTTCCCAGATCATGGTCATGTCAATTGAACCAAGGCAGCCAATTGCATATACGAGTCCTGGAATATCGTTTCTGAGAATTGCGTAGTCGAGAATTTCCTTACCGCCCATTGTTTCGATGGACAGGAAGTCTGCTCCTGAGTCTGCAACCTGTTCGAATGACTCCATAAGGGTGTCATACTTCTTGCCGATGAGTGCAAGGAGGTCACGGTCTTCACGGATGTCACCAGGTGTGTGCCTGAGACCACATTTTATTCCGTATTCTTCATGGTATTCTTCCATGATGGTCTTCTGTACGTGAGCGACTTCTGCTCCCCATGATGGGTTGTTGGTCATCTGCTCGACGTGTTCTGTTTCCAGTGAAATTGCTGGGAAACCGACCTGTACAGCTCTTGCCATGATGTCGGTTGTGAGCCTGCGGTATTCTGAAACGAGTTTCTCTTTGGAAACACCTGCTTCAGGTCTTGGAGCGTAGTTAACTTCTGCTGTTACGTATCCTGCTCCTACTTCTAAACCGAGTTCTGCCTTGACTGGGTAAACTGACTTACCGAAGATCATGTCGTCAGCAGCTTTGTATGCCATTGATGTGTATCTTTTTACCATTTCTCTCACTCCTTAGTGTTTGTGGAAGGTTTCCTTCAGTTGTGCAAGTCCTTTTCCGGCAACGATTGCGTCTGCCATCTTTGGTGCATCTGCTGCTTCTTCTCCATATACTCCGAGTTCATACTGGGTTACGAAGTCCTGGTTTACTGCTCCGCCACCACACTGGAATGGTATCTTGATACCAGACTCGAGGAGTCTGTCATTGACTTCTTTGAATGCATACATTGTTGTTGTCATCAATGCTGTTCCGGTAAGCATCATTGGGCTTTCCTTCTTTACAGCTGCGATAACTTCATCGACAGGTACGTCACGTCCAAGGTCTACTACTTCATATCCAGCTGCTCTGAGGAGTGCTGCTACAATTGTCTTACCGATGTCGTGTACGTCACCTTCTGCTACGTGGCAGACAACCTTTCCTTTTGGTTTTGGTGATGAACCGCCCTGTTCTTTACAGAACTCGATACCCTCGAGCATTGCATCTGCTGACATCATAACGTTTGGCAGGAAGATTACACCCTGGTCATACAGGTCTGTTGTGATCTTCATTCCGACCATGAGCACATCATCAATAAGTGCTATTGGGTCTGCTCCGCCCTCGATTGCCTTCTCAAGGCCTTCGATTACGTCGTCTTCTTCTCCATCAAAGATTGCAGCACAGATTGACCTTGCTGGTTCTGCAGTTGGGAACATCTCAGCTGCTAACTCTTCTGGTGACTGTGCTTTTTCTTTAGCAACATTGTACCTTACTAATATTTTACTTGGGTCTATATCCATCTAATTCTACCTCCTTAGATCTAGATTGACTCTACTACTTGTCATACATTCAAGCGAAGTATGCGATAAAGCAGTAGATGGGCATCAGTTGGCTTATGACTTTGAGTGATGTAGCAAAAGTCTCCACAACAATTTGCTAACGATCTTTAGTCATTAACTAACTTCATCTTTCCACACAATTACATAAACAAAATATGTATATAAACCTATCGGTTTAGTGCATTTATAATATAATTCAAATAGAAAAATAGTACATTTTCTTGCACAGTACTCCCTGTTTTCATTTTTAGTAGTATATTAGGGCTTCTAGATATGATTATCTTTAGACAGTATGTGTGGGACTTATTATTTTTATTTACTCGCTGCGGTTGGAATTTTTGGGTGTATGGGTTAGTTTTATATATGACTGGCAGATTTCCTTGTTTCTCGGCATGTAACTAAAGTTTGCTTGTTATTGGCATATTTAATTATCAATTAATATATTTTTTAAACACACACTATTATTTTGGTCCGATGCTAATAAATGTCATTTAACTTAGTTAACTATTTCATTTCATTCCTTGTTTTTAGATTCGTATCTATTTTCTTATCATTTGTTAACCGTTTGATTTAAGTATCGTCAAAAGTCGAAGTCTACATTGTGCATGGCACAAAATCTACAAAAATAATGGTTTTCTGCTGTTCATGCGATATACTTATATAATGTTTAATAATCGCACAGATATCTCACACCTGGTGATGGGACTATCTTATTTTTGATCTATCAAAAAAGGAATAGTCATCCTTTATTAGTTAAAAATTAATGAAAAAAAGAAGGTACAGGCTTTATTTGTGTAAAGCTGTATCTTAATCAATTGTTATTGATTAGGTTAATTGGCTTTGGGTGCCCATGGTTATGCTCATGTCCATGTGGCTTATTGTGCCTGAAATTGATCATGTTGTCATTCAGCTTCTCTGAAATTGTATCATTTACTATGTGTACAAGCTTTTCATGGTCTATACTTGAAACTGCGGAGAGTACCTTGAGTCGGGGCATGTCTCCGGTGACAGTATCAATAACTTCGGTTGTCACATCCTGGTCGTAAGCAGTTAGGTTCGTCTTGAATGTATTTGATTCAGATTCTATGAACAACTTGATATGTCCCACAAATTCCGGACTTAGTTCCATAACTTTTGATTTGATGGCATCCATTATGTCCTTAGCAACGTTTTGTGCAAGGTCTGCGGTAATTCTGTCATTTATCATATATTCTGTAGCGTAGCTGGCTATGCCTGATGCTTCAATGGAATCGAGACTCTCCTGGACCGGTGCCCCTGTGGTCTCATCGATCTCTTTCGTATCTGCACTTGTTGTTTTTAACTCGCGCATTTCCTGTTGGGTGGGTTCATCGCCCATTGCCAGTTTCACAAAGTCATGCCAGTGTTCATCTTCCAGGGATGCAGAAAGCAGTATGACCTTTGCAGTTGGGTTCAATTGTTGTACGGAAGCCTCAATGATAGGTACTCGTATCTTCTCTATCAGGTCGATCTTATTGATGCATAATATCTCTGCATCGATGATCTGACGCATAGCAAAATTCTTGGCTTCTTTCATTAATTGTTTAAACCTGCTACCATCTATCAGTGTAACAAGAGGCTGTATGGTAGTGTTCTTTAGGTCCATCAAATTGATCTCATTCTTGATGAGCTGTGGGAATGCTATTCCGGTAGGTTCAATGAGTACTATATCTGGTTTGTAATCTTTTTCCAGAAGGGTCAATGTAACTTTCATATTAACCTTCAGTGAGCAGCAAATACAGCCACTTGTAAGTTCGGTCATGTCCAGGCCGTACTTTGAGATTACATCTCCATCAATACCCACTTCGCCGATCTCATTCACAATAATGGCAACTTTCTGACCAGCTTTACTGAATTCTGTTCCTAATCTTATGATGGTGGAAGTCTTTCCACTACCTAAAAATCCACCGACTACGAGTATTTTCATATCTGATACCTTCTTTTAAAAAAAATCCAAAAAAAAAAGAGGTTATGCTGATTGTTCCAGCACAGTAAGGTTTTCCCATTTAAATGTATCTTTTGGACATGCATTAATGCATCTCTTACAGTTTGCACCATCACAAAGGTCGGAACTGATCATTACGACACCTTCTTCATCGATGGTAATTGCATCATTCGGACAGACCTTAATACATTTTGGACATTCTGGGCATGTGACCTTCATTGTCAGATATGTACCTACACGTTCGAGCACTTCAAGTCCTTCATCACCAAGTACGGGTATATCTTTCTCCACAACTTTGGTGACCTTTGTGGTGCCTTCGGGTAGGTCTATCTGTGGAAGGCCCTTCTTCTTAAGGAATTTTTTAAGCATTTTGAAAGGCATTCCTTCAGTCCAGTATGATATCTCCTGGATATATGCTTCCTTGAATGCCGGGTCAGTTGCAAACATTACATGGTTGCTTACAATCCTTGAAGCAATTTCCTGGAGTTCCCATAGTCTGTCTTCAGAAAGGAGGATCTCTCTGGCAACTATAAGTGATGTATTACCTATCTGTATGACTTCCTCTACATTGAATGGAACCATACCTACCTTGTGTGCCTTTACAGCATCCATGTATGTGCCAGCAGCACCGGACATGTATGCTTTCTTGACATCTGCCACCTCTATTCCTGCTGCATTACACAGTGCAAGGTGTCCTGCACGGATAGCACCCATTGCGAGTCCTGCAGCTTCGACATCTTTCTCGAAGAATTTGATCTTGTTCTGCAAGTATAGTATATGATCGGGGGTGTTTATCTTTGGAAGCTGAATAATTCCGTTCTTCATTCCTGCTTCAATGATAGCAATAACTCCGGTTCCGGTAATTCCCTTTGCTTTAATGGAATCCTCTTCAATTATGTCTCCGTTGTTTGGGTTTATGAGCTGGGCCTTTACAGTGTTCATCTCTTCGTCAAGTACATAATTGCGTATGTTTCCATTCTCAAACTCAACATCTGATATAACAAAAGGTGATGCCAGATTTCCGTATTTTATCTGCTGACCTTCAAGTGCAGGGCCTGCTGCTGCAGAACCTGTATAGATGGTGCCTTCATGAATAAGTGCCATCTCAGCGTTTGTTCCGTAATCAGTGGCGATTGCTGTGTCCTTTGTGTCCAGGAATCCTGATTTAATAATAAGTGCAAGTGCGTCAGCACCAACTTCGTGTCTGATGGCTGGAGGAACTACTAGTTTTGCATTTGGATATACTTCAAGTCCTTTGATCTCTGAACATTCAATTACCCTGGCACTTCTATCAGATTCCTTTATGTTCAGCTTTTCTTTCTTCCTTTCTCCTGCATATGCAAGGTCATCTATTGGGATTCCCTGGAAGATGGATAGCTGTATAGGGTTTCCACAAATGGCCATTCTCTCCAGTTCTTCTGGTTTAATGCCAAGCGTTTCGATGACATGTTTAACTGCATTGACGTGCAGGCCTTGAGCAAGGTCCAACCCGTAAGTGATGGCAAAATCCAGGTGATCCATTACATTAGCTCCCGGAAGGGGATTGCGAAGAGTAATGACGGTCTTCTGGATATCGCCACTTTCCAGGTCTATTTTCTGTGCTCTGATACCACTGGTACCTATATCTATTGCAACTCCAAGTTTCATTTGAATCCCTTTTACATCTTTTTAAATTTTAATAACGTAATATCTGTGTTCTAACTTAAAAATATATGTTGCGGTGTTTTTTTGTCTCGTAGTATCATATTTAAACTAATTGAAGTACATTCCAAAACCGCTGTAATTTGACAGTACTATTCTGTATTATTCCGTGCATGCTAACGATTCATATTAATTAGAAGAAGTGTAAAATGCAAATTTGATGCTATGATTTATTGTAAAATACTCAGTACATTTTACATAAATTCACTTACAGCATATCCTTTCGCCCTTTTCTGTCAGCTGGTATGCCTTTCCTTCAAAGCCTCCTGCTCCGGTAGTGCAGGTGGGTGCCGCAGCACTACATGAACAACATGCTGATGTCTTTGGCCCGGCATTATTGCAGAGTTCCCTGATATATCCCATATGTTGCAGCATAATTAGTCTGTCTTTCATGCTACTCTGGTTAATTCCAAGATTTTCTGCTGCTTCCTGCATTGTGCAGTTATCAATGAACAGGAGTTTCAATGTTTCTCTAATCATTTTAACAGTCCTTTCTCCTGTGGTGGTTTAAACATATTCTGCCATTTAATGAGTGCGAATAATGGAAGAACTGCCAGGTATATTCCGGGTCTCAGGTCACTGGCAGGTGTCCATCCTATAAACTCTTCGTTTTTTAGGAGATATGCCTCAAGCATATTCCCTGTACTTACTAACATATATATTACTGCAAAAATTAGTGCGATAAGGATGCCTACGTAAGCATACGATATGCCTTCCGGGATTCCTGAACGCATCTCCATAACTCCGTAAATGAAAACAGTTCCTATTAATAGCAGGACGAACGAGCCAATTATGTCCGCAGGCACGAACAACAGTCCGGTCAATGGGACCTGTACCTCCGGTCCGATTAGGATCTTAGTGAAGCCTGCTGACAATTGAAGTAGTCCTAACAGGAAATAAAGGGAACCAGCGACAATGGAGAAGATCATTGGTATTCTGGTATCCATTTCATCGTTTACATTATCTCCATTAATATCCAAGCAGTTTTCCTCCCTGATATATTATGAATGCTGTTATCCAGGCAACAGCAATTCCATAGATGATTGCAAATATTGTCCATTTCCATGAACCTGTTTCCTTTTTGATAACTCCGACTGTTGCCACACAGGGCATGTATAACAAACTGAAAGCCATAAGCGAAAGTGAACTAAGTGCTGTGATTCCCGGGTCTGCCAACAATCTCTCACTCAAGGCTTCTGAATTATCTCCTGTGCCATAGAGCACTCCGATAGATGCAACAACTATTTCTTTAGCAACCAGTCCAAATATAAGTGCAACTGAGATCTTCCAGTCAAAACCAAGAGGCTTCAGCAAGGGTTCTATGGCATGTCCCAGGCTACCAACATAACTTCCCTCGCTTCCGTATTCAACACCCCATGGGAAGGATGCCAGTATCCAGATGACAACAACACCTACTAATATAATAGTGCCGGCTTTCTTTATATACATGAAGCCGTTGTCCCACATGTGTATGAGGCTGGTCTTAAGGGTTGGAACGCGGTATGGTGGCAGCTCCATTATGAATGGTGCCGGCTTTCCTTTAACGATTGTTTCCCTTAATATTTTGGCTGATATTACGGCAATGACTATTCCTAGTATGTACATTCCAAAAATGACCGTTCCTGCCTGTCTTCCAAAGAAAGTACCTGCAAATAGTACATATATAGGTAGTCTGGCTCCGCATGAAACAAATGGTACTATAAGTATTGTAATGAGCCTGTCCTTTTCGTCCTCAATGCTTCTTGCAGCCATGATGGCAGGTACATTGCATCCGAATCCCATTAACATGGGTATGAATGACTTGCCATGCATGCCGATTTTGTACATGAGCTTGTCCATGATGAATGCAGCTCTTGCAAGGTAACCGCTTCCTTCCAGTAACGATAGCAGGAAGAACAAAATGAATATATTCGGTACGAATACGAGTACTGCTCCTACACCGCCGATTATTCCGTCTCCTACAAGGGATGCCAGCCATTCTGGCTGAAGGGTTGATGAAACGTACTCTCCAAACCATGAGGCTGCAAAGTCTATCATATCCATAAAAGGAGTTGCGAAGGCGAATGTAAGTTCGAAAGCTCCCCACATCAATGCAAGGAATATGGGGATTCCCAGGTATTTATTGGTAAGTACTCTATCGATCATGTCGGATTTGGTCAATGTGTCATTGGCCCGGGTACACATCTGGGGAAATACGGTATTAATAGCAAGGTATCGCTTGTCAGCGATTTCAGCCTCATACTCTTCCTGGTCAATTGAATCGATAATTTCCATGGTCTTGGCATATACAGGACTGTTTGCTATTTTTCCCCTGACATTATTATCACCTTCAAGCAGGCGTATACTTACCCATCGCAGAGGGTATCTCTTGTCACGGTTTTCGTCTTCTATAAGCACTTTCTCGATCTCAAGGATCTTTTGCTCGATTTCGTTGCCATATCCGATTTCATGTCCATGATGCTGGGCAAGTTCTTTTTGTTCGATGACCTTGTCCAGGAGATCACAAAGACCTTTTTTCTGTGTTGCAACTGTTCTTATTACGGGTGTTGCGAGCAGCTCCTGCATTTTATCGATATAAATTCGGTCTCCTCTGTCCTCTGCAATGTCACACATATTAAGAACAATGAGTATCTTCGAACCAAGTTCCATGAGTTGTGTGGTGAGGTAAAGGTTCCTTTCCAGGTTAGATGCATCTACGACCTGAATGACAATATCCGGTTTTTCCTCTATTATAAAATCTCGTGCAACTATTTCATCCATCGAGTATGCTGTGAGGCTGTATGTGCCGGGCAGGTCTATAACTTCGATATTATACTCTTTGTATGATACCCTGCCGCTTTTTTTCTCAACGGTAACGCCAGGCCAGTTACCTACGTGTTGCCTGGAGCCTGTAAGTGCATTAAAAAGTGTGGTCTTACCGACATTGGGGTTTCCTGTAAGTGCTATCTTTATGTCCCTGCCTTCCATCGAGTAATCCTCTGAAAATAGTTATGCGCCAGAATATTAAAAGTTTGAAAGAAAAGCTCCAAACTAATGTTTATTAATATATATGTCTCTTGCTTCTTCTTTTCGGATAGAAAGGTGATAACCTTTTATCCTGTATTCCATGGGGTCTCCAAGTGGTGCATTTCTGATAAGTTCAATATCAGCACCTGCAACCATTCCCATGTCAAAGAGTTTCCGTCTTGCAGCCCCTTTAACCCTTACTTTCGTAATCCTGGCTTTCTCTCCGGGTTTAAGTGTGTCGAGTGTTGTTTCCTGGATATTCTGCAAGTCATTACCTGTCCATTTTGATGATAGCAGTAATCTATTTTTTGGTATTTAGTAATTTCGCATTACCTAATTTGTTTTTGTGTGCAAAACATGAAAAATACATATGGACTTCCAGCTATGCGTGTTATGCAGCTAGTAAAGAGCTTTTACAGAATAGTGAACAAGTAAAATACGGGATTGTCTATTCTTTTCGTTTTCCGTGTATAGGGCAGGTATCCTTGGCAGAGGGCTTACAATTAATGTATTCACCGGTTTCGTGGTAGTGAGCAAAATGTTCAAGCCAGTATGGCTCCTCTTCCCTCATATTGATGAACTCTACGAATTTAGTGAGTATATCAAAAGTTTCAGGGGCAAGTACATGCTCGATCTTACAGGCATCATGGTCTGCAATTTCCTCATCCAAACCAAGGATTTGCAAAAAATCCCTGATGACGCTGTGCTTTTCCATGGTACACTTTGCGATTCTTTCGCCTTCAGGGGTAAGGGTAACACCGCCATATTTCTCATAGTTGATGTATCCCATTTTCGTGAGCTTCTTGAACATCCCTGTGACACTGGGTGAACTGAGTTCAAGCTCCCTGGATACGTCCTTTACCTGGGCATAGCCTTTCCTTTCAATGATCTTTTCAATCACTTTCAGATAATCTTCAGTTCTCTCAGTTGTCATGTAAAAAACTACCTTTTTTTGGATTGCCTATTCTTGTTTGTAACAATGAGATGCAGGTTATATATAAATATACCTGTATTATTCCTGTTCTGTTTAATTTACTTTACAAGATTGCAGGTATCCTGATGCGGTATCAATTATTTTAGATAGACTTCAAGCCTGTCCATGCCTTCTTTTATATTCTCAAGGCTGTTTGCATATGAAAATCGTAAATGCCCTTCGGCACCCTGTCCAAAATCAATTCCCGGTGCAATAGCAACTCCAATATCTTCCAGTATCTTTCTACTCAGTTCCAGGGAATCTTCTCCGAATTTGCGAGCATCGGCAAGGACATAGTATGCTCCTTTTGGTTCAGTCTTTATTTCAAAACCAATATCTCTGAGTCTTCCAATCAGGTAAACACGTCTTTTGTTATATGTTTCAACCATCTCCATAATCTGTTCCTGTGGTCCTTCAAGGGCAGCAATTCCTGCATACTGGACAAAAGCATTGGTTGAGATGAACAGGTTTTGCTGGATCTTTTGCAGCGTTCTGACATGTTCTTTGGGTGCTATAAGGTAGCCTAGTCTCCATCCTGTCATAGCGTAGAGTTTTGAGAAGCCGTTAAGGACGAATGCATTCTCGGTATACTCTAATATAGTATGGTCTTCACCTTCGTAGACAAGTCCCTGGTATATCTCGTCTGATATTATTGGCACTTCTCCGGCAGCTTCTGCAAGTTCTCTCAACGTTGCATCAGGCAGAACCTGGCCAGTTGGATTGGATGGTGAATTGATGAGTATAGCTTTTGTTCTCGGGTTTATGTGAGCTGCAACTTCCTTTGCTTGTAACATAAATCCGTTTTCCTCATTGGTGTAAATGAAATTTGGAACACCTCCCACAGTTGTCACAAAATTAGGGTAACAGGCGTAATGGGGATTGGACATGATCACTTCATCTTCCGGGTTGATAAGCGCAAGGAAAAGCAAGAGCATAGCCGGGCTTGTGCCAGATGATATTATTATCTGCTCAGGACTGATATCAACATTGAATTTGTCCTTATAGTTCTTAGCGATAGCCTGTCTGAGTTCTGCAAGTCCCTGACTGTGTGTGTATTTTGTATTGCCGGCACACATGGCTGCTTTTGCGGCATCACAAATGTGGGTGGCAGTTGGAAAATCCGGCTCTCCAATTTCCAGGTGGATGATGCTCCTGCCCTGTTCTTCAAGCTGTTGTGCTCTTTCAAGTACTTCCATCACGTAGAATGGGGGAATGTTTGCAACTTTTTCAGATAACATGTTATTCATCGCCGGTAAGGATTATAGTTCTGATTGAGCCGGGATGATAAAAGATTTTTGTTCAACGAAGGAACAATGATAAAAAAGAGGCTGGCTCAGGGAGGCCAGCAGTCTATATTATATATTCAGCAAAGTTGGCTATTTCCTTTTTATTTATTTTTCACTTCCTTGCTTTTGCATATTCTACAATTGCATCCTTGATGCCCCATTTGAAAGCTACTACAACAGCTATTCCCCATGCAAGCGGACCGATGAGTATGTAGAAGATGCTTGTGTCGATGAGCAGCGCATCCAGTGCGAGAAGGATTACAATGAATGCGAGGAATCCCCTGAGTGCAGGTATCCATACATTGGTGCCCTGGACATCCATGTTCTCAAGAAGGCTGCCGATATAATCTGCAAACAGATCAATGGTCAATAATCCTATCAGAAGTATGAGTACTCCTGCAAAGAGATTTGGCAGGTATGCAAGGATTGCTTCTACCACTCCTGCAATCATATTGAGCTTGAGGATGTTCAGTGCTGCCATGATAAATATCAGGTAACCGAATACCTGTACAATGCCAGCAATGAGTCCCGAAGATGTCATACCGCTTGCACTCATGGCATTTCCTAAACTTGTTTTTGATATACGTTCGTCAAGTCCTGAAGCTATCAGTACGTTCTTTACCAGGTTTGCAAGGAAATCAACTACCAAAAGTCCGATTATAAGTACTACTACTGCGGAGAGTATTATTGGTATGTAGAGTATTATATTGGTGATAAAATCTGCAACTATCTGCACATTGAGAAGGTCTATGATTATCACGGCGAAGATAAAGTAGACAAACCACCTGATCGTAGCATCAAAGAATTCCACGGTTGTGATCTGTGTTCTCTCTATCATTTTCCCTATTGATGTCTTGTCTATAAGGTCATCAAGACCTATCTTATCAAGTATCTTTGATCCGATCTTTCCTAATGCCTTTCCTGCGATCATTCCGACTATCAGCAGTATTATCACAGCTACTAACGTCGGAAGAAAAGCTATCATCTTGTCTAGCATAGTGTATACACTATCCATTATTGGTGATGCGGCCATATTAATTCCCCCTTAATTTTTTAAGTGCCGGAATGTTTCCGGCTATAATCCCGTTTTACATTAAAATCTCTCTTTCTAATTCTATTTATAAATACCTTAATTAAATTCGACAGATTTCTATAAATAATTAATAATAATCTTATCCGTTTATTATGCTTATTCATTTTGTATTAGAACAAAAAAATGACAAAAAACAAGTTAGTGTCCACTCAACTAAGAACCAAAAATGTGTGTTAATAAGATGCTTGCCTGATTATTACAGGCTTACAAGTCCTGCAATAGCAATCACAACACTACATTCTAGGTTTTAATGCAAAGTATTATATTCATTCCGTTTCCAGTATTATAAGGGAGGTTTGCGTATGGATAAATTTGAAAGATACTTCTTTGCGTTTCTGGGATTGGTTGTAATTATCCTTCTGGTGATTGTTCTCAATATGTTGAATAATCCGACATCAGGGTATACTACCTATGGTCCTGACTACTACAATATGCCTGGCGGTATGATGGGTTCAGGTTATAGCCAGGGTGGAATGATGGGTTCAGGTTACGTTTATCCTTATGGTGTAGAGGATTTTAAGAATGAGTTCGACTCCAACGGCGAGACTATCTATTATACCGGATACAATGAAAGCGGACAGAAAATACCCATTTCATATGGTCCGAACTGGCTTTACGTCCACGGCGGAAGTTGTGTTAATTGCCACGGCGTAAGTGGAAAAGGCGGCGTTCCTATCATGATGGCTTATGCTATACCTGCGGATATCACCTATGATTCACTGACTTCCGAAGAACACGAAATGGAAGAGGGCGAGGAACACGAATCATATACAGATGAAACCATAAAGATTGCTATCAGAGATGGGCTTGAACCTTCAGGAGACGAGCTGGATCTTGCCATGCCCCGATGGCATATGTCTGATGAGGATCTGGATGATATTGTCGAATATCTGAAGGTGCTGTGAAACTCAGGAATATCCTGGAGTTTCAGGCCATTTTTTCAGGTGTTTCTGTTTTTTTTCCATTAGTATTTAGCAGAACCAGACTAAAATACAGAATTGCACCTATGGCATTGAGGAATATCAAAATAAGTGACCAGATAAGTTTCTCATACTGTCCAGGCAGGGGAAAATTATCTTCACTTCTTTGTAGACAGTCAATTAGCATAGATAACCAGAAGATGATTGCAAGGGCCATGATTCCTAAAAATCCAAGAGAAAGGTGAAATGCAACGGGAATTATTATTGAAATGATAATCCACAAAGTTATCCAACCCATTATCCATTTTAATGCTTTTTCATTCAACTTTGTTTCCTCTTGTTTTTGATTATCAATCTATGTCCTGTGTTTATTTGCAATTTTCAGCACCCTGATGGCAAATACAGAATTGCTAAGCAAGTAAAGTGCTATAGTCAAATGTATGCTCTAATGGAATCTGCCTCTTATTAAATTTAGCAGTATTTAATTAAAATTTATTCACAAGTCGGTTACATTTTATTATTTTTGAACGGTGCTCATTGACGACAAAAAGTACACATTTATTTGAATAAATAGTTATATATTTAAAAGAGTCAAGCACTAAGGTGAGAATATGGCGAAGGTACTTGATTTTTCATTCCACACGAAACAAGGGGGATATATATTAATAAATCTATAATTGAGTTGTAAATATCACTGATGATATTATTCTAATTGACTAATTCTATTCACCATTAGCTGCATTTCTTATGATGCCATAAAAGCCATTAAAAGATGACTTCAGGCTATAGTATGAATCAATTCATGGTTCGCTTAAAAAGTTGGTGGATAGGATCCCAGAACAGAATATTATTTCCGATCTGGAATTGTCCCGTCTTGAAATTTTTAATTCATCAATCCACAAATCAGGTGCACCGGGATCTTAGTATAATCAGATATCAGATCATTTCCACATGAACATCAAGCTCATATACGCCGGGTTCGGTGGGAACCGGGTTGTGCCATGTACTATAATAATCTCCATTTGAAAGCCTACCGTCGCCGTCTACATCTACATGTACTGAAAGTGAATATGTTCTTTTCTCTTCAAGTTCAGGGTAGTGGATAAGGTATGTCACTGGCTGAATGTCACTGGCATTCATGGAAACTCCAACAATGGATTCTTCTGATATTACAGTGGATGCAACATCCTGAAGACTGACATCATCTACTTCCAGATATACAGTGGCATTGGAGAACGATTCCACAGGTTCATCAAAGATTATCATTCCCTGAATGGTATTTTCTTCAGAAACCTGATTTTCATCAGAGTCGTTATTTGCACTATCATCTACTCTGCCGGTTTCGTTTATATTGTTTTCATCATAAGTTCCAGTGCATCCCATTGAGATCGCAGAAGCTATTATTAACAAAATTGCCAGGCTACATATAATATATCTATTCATCTCGATCATTTCCTCTATTGAACTACATGAACAAATGGTTCTTTGGTATAATTCATTTATGTAATCTGCAAAATGATCCATAGTCTTAAAAATCAGGGCATTGGCGAGTTTTTAGGAGAGAACATGATTGTGTATATCAATAATATTGGTAAGTTAAATATAGTATTAACCAATTAGTATCGTTTGCAAATTATAATATAAGTTTTTTTTTATGTATGTGCTAATAACCACAATCGTAACATGTAATCAATTTGAGTAGCAGGGGTATGAACTGATCCGATCAGGACATATACATAACCACCGGAAAATGAATCTCCTGGAGTACCTCACTAAAGAAAAAAAGAACTTTTTGGTTTGCGTTTTAATTTTAATTTCAATTTTACAGGTGTTCTAATATGAATCGTTTTAAGAAACTAATATGTGTTCTTTTTGTCACAATTATGTTGCTGGCAGTTGCTGGTTGTGTACAGTCCGAAGATACAACCGTGGGTGAGAAACATGCTGCTAACCCTGTTGGACAGGAAGTTCAAACAGTAGAAGAAGGTTCTGTCGGACTGGCTTTTCAGAAAGGGGCTACAATGTCCCTGGTAAATGAAGCTGTCGAACTCATGAATGAAAAAGGAGAACTTGCATTTGATGAATTCAGAGAAAAAGACAGCAAGTGGTTCCATAATGATATCTATCTCAGTATATGGACAACTGAAGGAATACGTGTGGCTTACGCTCCGAATGTAAGCAGTGAGGGCGAAAATGTATCCGACCTTAAAGACTACAACGGTAATCCTCTTGGTCAACTTTTCATAGATACTGCCCTGAGTGAAGATGGCGAAGGATGGGTCGATTACCGATGGCCAAAACCTGGTGAGACCTCTCCTACCCTGAAATACACATTTGTCAAAAGAGCTTCTATCGGTGATCAGACATATCTTGTGACTTCCGGTTTCTATGTGGATGATTACGTGTACACCAATAATCTTCAGGATATTGAATATTTCACTCGCTTTGGAACCGTATCACTTGGAAATCTTCTCCATCCGGGAATAGTTGACGGGGATCTGGGTGTAGATTACAGCATTGCTCATGTGATCATCAAACCGGGTGGTTCCATTGAATCTCACATGATGAAAAATCCTGAAGTTCATTATGTTCTTGCAGGCGAAGGCGTACTTTACATAGAGGATGTGCCATTTGAACTGGGTGAAGGACAACTCATTCTCATACCTGCAAGCTCAAAGCAGCATACTGAAAATACAGGAAATACTGATCTTGAATTCTTTGCAATAGATCAGCCGGCATGGGCACAGGAGAATGAAGAATTGGTGGAGTGACCTAAAACCCACCTTTTTCTTTACAATATGTATTTCCATTTTAGAACGCTTTTTCCAATATTGATTTTTAGTATCCTATCCAACTGCTGCTAACGTGTATTCTATTTCCAGGCATCATGGCGTTAGTGTGATATATGCACAAGTTCCTAATGATGTATGACAAACAGTCAAAAGGAGATATGTATGAGTTCTAAAGATAATCTTAAAGCAGCATTTACTGGGGAATCAATGGCGAACAGGACATACCTGGCATTTGCAAAGAAGGCAGATGAAGAAGGCTACTCACAGATAGCTAAACTTTTCAGGGCTGCTGCTGCTGCTGAAACAGTTCATGCTCTAAATCATCTTCAGCGCATGGGCGGCATCGGGACCACAATGGATAACCTGAAAGAAGCAATCCACGGAGAAACGTATGAATTTGAGGAGATGTATCCTAAATTTATCGAAGAGGCAAAGGCAGAAGGCGACAACAGGGCTCTCTGGAGTTTTGAAGTTGCAAATAAAGTAGAAAAGATCCACGCCAGCCTCTATGAAAAGGCACTGGCTGAAATTGGTAACAATGAAGAGGTCGATTACTACGTATGCAGTGTCTGTGGCCATACTCACGAGGGTAAGCCTGAAGACAAGTGTCCTATCTGCGGAGCACCTGCTTCTAAGTTTGATAAGATCGATTAATCTCTAAAAACATGAACTTATCTGTGAAGCCTGAAAGAACACAGGCTTCATGTTTTTTAAAACCATATGCCATTACAGTTTTCTCGATTCCGTAACAAGTGCTTCATATTGCTTATCCAGTTCAGCTATTTTTCCTTCTTGTTAATGTGATATTGAAGTTGCTTCAAGGACACTTTGCTATTGTACAATGGGAAATATTAAAAAGAAATTCAGGCTCGTTCTTGTCAGGGCTCTGAATATTCTGATGGAAAAAAAGGTGCTTACCGGGGATAGTGGGTGTCGGTTCAGGGTGATGATGTAGCTTGTGGCTAGCTCCTGCTTTCTAAAAAATAGGCAATTTCGGGAAATTGAATTATTAATTCTTCACATTTGGAAATTAGGATAAATAGAAAATCCGTGAGGCACCCCATCTTGTAGTCCAGAACACCTATGGGCTGATTTAAAATTATTTGACGTAAATCATCTGGTATACTCACTGAACTCTTTTGAAATCAGCGTATGTTACACAGTTAAAATACTCAGGCGGGGTAAGTTCTTTTTGTTTTGTACTTGTCACTTATATGCATAATGTCTCCGTAATTATATCTAAAAAACACGAAAACGCTAGGTTGTGGAACTGGTAGAGCTATATGCTGGACATAAGTTTGAGTGCATGCTGCGTTTTTATCAATAACCTGAAAATCAAAAATTGGCACAAGCATTTAACTGTATAAGTGTAACAGTTCATATTATAGTTAATCTTATATATATTCACAAGGAATATAATTACCTACTTGATTAGAAGGTATAATGAATGAAGAATATGGTCTATGGGACGTTATTGTTTATACTGGCGGTCAAAAAATCCAGATTAATACGGAAAAAGCATGCTTAGTTCGAATTGGTTATGAGAGAAATTTGGTTCTCTTAAGAGCAGCAACATTAAGCATATTTAACAAATTTAATAGCAGGGAAGTTAACATTGCTCGCACTATTTTGAAGATAATCAAAAAAGTAAAAAAGGTAAATGTCCAGAGGAATTGAGATGAGTGTGGAAAAAAATTTCAGTGTTTTTGATCCTTCAATACGTTTTGAACATCGTGAGTTCTATGAAGAAATTGTCAATGAACTGAATGTTATTATCCCGGTATGTTTTTATGGAGAAGCCATAGCTGTTGCAATCAGTGAAAATTCAGTAGAACGGGATCAAATCATCGAATTGATGAAACATGTGGAAGGTTTCTCTAGACAGTTATTACAGATTACAAAGAAATTATTTGATCAATATTATATCGCCAAAGAGGAACAACATGAATCAATTCTTCATACTACTGCTTATAATAAGATCAACACTCTGGACAGGAATCTTCTTGAGCGGACTTGCGATGTAAGATGGTGGGCACTGGAAACAGCTTTTAGCGATTGCATTGCATTTTACGAAAAAACCAAACAAAACGCGGTATCTATTTTGCAAATTATGGGGGAAGGCCAAAGTCAGTCTCAACCCCAAGAGCCGGCAATTACTGAAGGAACAGATGCTTCTCTTTCAGCGGCAGAATTAAATATAAATTCTCAGATCGCCGACGAACTTAGAAATTTCCCCGAATTATTAAAAGATGGAGCATTAAAGGACTTTATCGGAAGATTTAAGCACTTTTGCCATGCGTCTCAGGCTGGGGACAAAAATCAAAAGGCTCTGGAAAGTTTTTTGCAAAATATGGTGGATCTGGATTCTAAGATCTCCTTTGCCTGCGATCGGTTGGAAGATATCAAGACCTCCTATACACTTTATAGGGATCTGGTCATTGCCGATTCTGAAGGATATGTCATCGCTAATTCAAACAGCCTTAGAAGATCAGACGTTTTAGGTATAAGGGTAAACGATGAAGATTGGTTTACTAGGGCTTTGAAAACTAAAAACGGAACAGAATATATTGCTGAGGATATTTGTCCATCTAAAGTAGAGGAGCAGCTTTCTCTTGTATATTCCACTGCTGTTCGTGAAGATAGCAATGAGGATGGCAACGTGCTTGGGGCCATGGGTATCTATTTTGATTTTCAGGGAGAGGCCAAAATCATCCTGGATGAATATATGCCTTTAACTCAGGAAGGCATCATACAGGATGGCTGTTATTCGATGTTTACCAGTAGTGATGGAAAAATTATTGCCTCCACAGATGAAGATATACTCGAGGTTGGGACAAAAGCGCATATTCCACGAAATAACCGTGCCTTAGTTGATGGAGGGCAGGCTAATGCCTATATGGCCTTTGAAGGGGTCGAATCTGCCATATTTTCTTCCAGAACAGACGGTTATCTGGAATATCGCGGGCTTGGTTGGAGTTCCCATATCATTCTTCCCAAATCACATATTTTTGTGGACACAATCGAAGATGGTGGATATAATATTGAATCAAAAGAGTTAATGAATTCCAATATCAACCCGGATATCAATAAGCAGACCTATGCAAAAATACAAAATGACAAAACTGAAATTTTATTGATATCGATTAACGGGACCATATACGGCTCAAAAATGGGAGTACGCGGTGATCAGTTGGGGCCAATTTTCAATCAGATCACACAATCCAGCAATTTCATTACGTCTAAAATGGAAGGGCTGCTGCAGGAGATGGCAGCTGTTGAACTGCAGTTGAATTTAAAGACACTGGAAAACTTTGCTAAACAGGCCATCGATCTAATTGATCGAAATCTCTTTGAAAGGTCGGCTGATATTCGCTGGTGGTCAACTGATGAATATTTCTGGAAAGCGCTATTAAATCCATCTGAAGAGGAATTCATGAAAGCCAGTGATCGGCTAAAAGTTATCAATGGCAGTTATACCATGTATAGGAATCTGTTTTTAGCGGACTTGAATGGAGTTATCAGGGCCTGTTCAAATACAGAGTTAATGAGTGAACTTAGTGAACTTGATGTGTCAGATCATATCTGGTTTGAGGAAGGGGCCCGTACTTCACGATCAAGTCAATATGCTGTTCAGGACGTCATGAATTCCTCTCTGGAAAAGGATAAGCAGCGGTCTCTGATATATGCCGGCGGCGTTCGCAAAAATGGCGAGCGGGAAGGTAAATCTATAGGAGTACTTGGGGTCCTGTTCGATTGGGATACTGAAGCGAAAACGATATTGTCAACATGTCTTCCTAAAGACAGGAAAGGCGAGATTATCCCTGGCAGTGTTGCTGTGTACGTTAACCATGATTTTGAAGTGATTGAAACAACAGGCAACGAGGATTTTTCCGTTGGTTCTATTCTTACCCTTCCCGATGAAGTCTCTGCTCTACATTCAGGAGAGAAAATTTCCGGCCTTTTTGAATTTAATGATCAAAAATATATCTATGGTGCATGCAAAACCAAGGGATACCGGGAATATCCGGGTTTGAACTGGATTGCCTGTGTTCTGAGGCCAATTTCTACAAGTGCCTGAAAAGATGAATAAGGATTTAATCTGATGGAATCTTTACGTGATTCTTCAGATATCATCTTTAAAAAGGAATAGCGAATAGTATTTGCATATAAAGAAAGATTTAGTAATAGAACAATTATGATTCCGTTTTTCCTGACATTTTTCATATATCTGCGTTCTCTCTACAAAATGCTCAAGCAGCCTGAATTCAGAAGTTTTTTTGTGCTTGTTATAATTACCTTGACTTTTGGAACTATTGTATATCATTCAGTAGAAGGTTGGAGATGGCTTGATTCCCTGTATTTTTCAGTAATCACCCTGACAACCATAGGTTATGGAGATTTTGCCCCGGTAACTGATGCAGGAAAGATATTCACTATTCTGTACGTTTTCACAGGAATCGGAATATTGTTAGGCTTTGTTACTGCAAGTGGTGAATATTTTAGAAAACAGCATATAGAGCAAATGTCCTTAGGTGTTCCGAATTTTCTGTGGGATTCGGGTAATACTCTGGAAGAAATGGAACGGGATATTCTGGAGAACATAAAGGATAACGAAGAGGAAGCTATTATTCTATAGGCTTTTGTTTATAGGTTAAACTTTTCGGCTTAATATTTATAAAAAAGAGCCCCCGGGGGGATTTGAACCCCCGACCTGCTGATTACGAATCAGCCGCTATACCCCTAAGCCACAGAGGCAACTGTGAACGACACTATAACTCTATATGTTGATTTAATAATTTCGCTTGTTATTATATTTAATTATAATACTCTCACTTCAATGCAGACATTGAACTGGTGAGGGGCGTATGAGCGCACAACTCTGTTTTCAGCAACTTCAATTGTCCTGCCTGCTCTTTCTGCCGCTTCTTCAATCAGTTTCAGGGAACTGTCAAAGAGATCGTCTTCATGTGTGATATCGTAATAGTGAATAATTGCCCCTGGTGCGCAGAGTTTAACCGCAGCGTCAAGGAACTCGTTTGCATTGTGGGGCAGGTTCATGATCACATGATCTGCTACCCCTGCAAACTTTTCAGCTTCAATGTTGGCATCGCCTTCGATTGCCTCCACATTGCTTGTGGAATTGAGTTCAACGTTGTGGCGTAAGAACTCTACAGCATCAGGGTTCTTGTCGATAGCGATAACCTTGATGTCGGGACTTTTCCTGGCTATCATTATACTGTATGGTCCAACCCCTGCAAACATGTCTACGACAGTCTGTCCATCCTTTATCTGTGTAAGGATGCGTGAGCGTTCGGTTGCAAGGCGGGGGGTGAAGTATGCTCTTTCAAGATCAATGTAAAAGCGTGAACCATATTCTCTGTGGATTGTTGATGTCCTGTCCTCTCCCGCAACAGTTCTGAATCTGCGGGTTCTAAACTCTCCTTGCACAGGACTCATGGCAGCAAGAACCGTCTTTACATTTTTCTTCACCTTCATGATGGCATCAGCAACCTTCTGAGGTTCCGGCACATCGTCTTCTATAAGTGCGATATCTCCAACAATTTCAAAATGAGGTGCGTTGTCCAGTAGATCTTCAAGCTTTAATTGTCCTTTCTGTTCTTCAAACTCCTTTTCAGTAAGTTCAAATTCTCCGGGCAGTTCCTTTAACTGTGATTCCGGTGGCTTTTCTGTAAGCGGGAGGAACAAGTAATCTTCTTCGGAGCATATGCGTGCGGAATTATCCAGCAGGTCCATTTCCAGCAGTGCTCTGCGTATGGGTTCGCCCTCTCTTTTCAAAACCTTGATGCAACTTTTTCTCATGTTTACGTACCTATAATAAACCATGACCCGAACAGGACAAGGAACAGACCACAAGACATCAGTACCCTTTCATAAACTTTTGGGGACATGAGCCTCTTTCCTTTACTGAATGATGTGGATACAACCGTAAAATAGCCAAGGTCTGCAAACCAGTGCCCTATCACGAACATCGCCGCTGCAAGTATGCTTATCTCAAGTCCCTTAAGGACAAGGGCGCTTCCGGCAGCCACCCACCACAACCAGAAATATGGGTTTGAGGCAGAAGTGATTATTCCGGCAAGCACTGGATTTGAGTTTGTGGTCCCATGCTCATGTATTGAACTTGCTGCACCTTTTGCATTTCTCATGGTAAGGATACCGAACACAACAAGTGTGGCTCCTCCTGCTATGGAGATTGCAAGAACTGTATTGTCGCTAACCGCTGTAATGCCAAATATTATCAATATGCACACCAGAAACTCCAGAATCGCATGACCTATGAAAATCTCGGGGCCTGCTCTCCATCCTTTTTTCAGGGAGGAGTCTATCGTGGCAAAAAGCATTGGTCCAGGTACAAGTGCACCTGTCATGCCCACGGCAAAACCTATTGTCAGCATTTCCAGTAGTTCGAACATAGTCTATACTGGTAAATCCGGTCAAATGTTAAAAATGATTTGGAAAAAAGTATGTGTAACAAAGGAAGTGGTGGTACAGCCTTCCTTTGTTCAGTCATTGTTCAAGTTCTTTAGAGAATGATCTCTATGTCAAGCTCTTCTGCAAGCTCTTTGTACCTGTTACGGATAGTGACTTCTGTCACACCTGCAACATCTGCGACCTCACGCTGTGTACGGCGCTCTCCACAAAGGATGGATGCAATGTAAATTGCTGCTGCTGCAACACCGGTTGGTCCACGGCCACTGGTAAGTTCTTTCTCGGAAGCCTGCCTGAGGATCTCAACACCTCTGGACTGTACTTCACCTTTAAGGTTAAGTCCTGAACAGAATCTTGGGACATAATCTATTGGTGAGGTTGGCATGAGTTTGAGGGACAGTTCTCTTGAAATGAAACGGTATGTCCTGCCGATCTCTTTCCTGCTTACCCTTGATACTTCTCCAATCTCGTCAAGTGTCCTTGGGACACTGCACTGGCGGCATGCTGCATACAATGCTGCTGCTGCAACACCTTCAATACTTCTTCCACGGATGAGGTTCTTATCGACTGCTTTCCTATATACTACAGCGGCAGTTTCACGAACTGTCCTTGGCAGACCAAGAGCTGATGCCATACGGTCAAGTTCGGACAGTGCGAATGCAAGGTTCCTTTCCGTAGCGTTGCTTACTCTTATCCTACGTTGCCATTTTCTTAGCCTGTACAGCTGAGCCCTGTTCTTTGATGAAATTGATTTACCGTATGAGTCACGGTTTCTCCAGTCTATCATAGTAGACAGACCTTTGTCATGTATCGTGTAGGTCATTGGTGCGCCCACACGGGAACGCTTCATTCTCTGGTCATGATCGAAAGCACGCCATTCAGGTCCTTCATCAACAAACTCTGCGTCGACCACAAGCCCACAGTCAGAACATACGAGCTCTGCCCTCTCATAGTCCTGTACAAGGTTACGGCTTCCACATTCCGGACACTGGACCTTCGCTTTTTCTACATCTAAATTCTTATCTTTTTCTTTACGTGCTTTAATCATTGCACGTATCTTCTCCCTCTCGGAAGTATCGGAATATCGTACCCTTTCAACTTCGACCATTAAAATCACCTTTTATAAACATTTAAGAAAATATATTTGGTAAGTATATTCTTAGTCATCCACAGCTCACAGCGTAATCACTTATAATCTACGTCAATGCGTCATTGAACGTAAACGCGCTCATTTACAAGTTTTTCCAATCCGGTAGCTATAATTCTCTTATCAGGTTTCAGAGTAAAATAGGGCTGGTCAACTGGACCAAATATGCCGGAAACCTTTCCGATAGGCTTAATGGATTTATCAAGAACTAAAGAATTAATTCTGGGTAACTCCCTCATCGACCCGGAAAACTTCTTTTCGTCGCCTCTAATAACGACTTCATTCTGCTTAGAAATATGCAGTATCTGACCTAATCTTTTCATGTGTGTTCTTTTACTGTCTTTAGGTTTTATACTATATGGTACGCTAATTCTATAAATACTTATCGTAAGCATTTTAATATTAGTTTTTTTCAGTACAAAAACATATCTGTGTTTTTTCAGACAATGTCAGTTGTTCGCAGACCACAACCTTAAAGTTATAAAAGAACAATTGTGGCTCGACTTACAGTACTAATGAATGTCCATCATATATTCTTATGCATGGAGGAAATTCGGTGGCAGATAATAAATTCGTATATTTTTTCGGAAACGAAGAAACTGAAGGTAAAAATAGTATGAAAGATCTGCTGGGTGGCAAAGGTGCCAACCTTGCAGAGATGGCCAATCTGGGAATCCCTGTTCCACCAGGATTCACCATAACAACTGAGGTTTGTTTACTTTATCTTGATAAGGGGGTTTATCCAACCGAGGTTATTGACCAGATAAATAATGCAATATTAAAACTCGAAAAGGTAACTGGCAAAAAGTTCGGAAACAATGAGAACCCTTTGCTTATTTCAGTAAGGTCCGGTGCACGGGTTTCTATGCCTGGCATGATGGACACTGTTTTAAACCTAGGGTTAAATGATGATACTGTAGCAGGTCTGGCAAAGAAGACTGGCAATGAAAGATTCGCTTATGACAGCTACCGCAGGTTCCTCACCATGTTCGGTGATGTTGTGCTGGATATTCAACATCACAAGTTCGAATCGGCTCTAAGTGAGAAAAAACAAAAGCTGGGTGTTGTTCTTGACACTGATCTCAATGCTGATGCCCTTAAGGGACTTGTTGAAACATTCAAGTCTATAATAAGGGATGAAACTGGCAAAGATTTCCCTCAGGACCCACGCAAGCAGCTCCAAATGGCAATTGATGCTGTGTTCAATTCATGGAACAACCAGCGTGCGATCACTTACAGGCGCCTTAACAATATTCCTGGTGAATGGGGTACAGCTGTAAACGTTCAATCAATGGTCTATGGTAACATGGGTGAAACCTCTGGTACCGGAGTGGCATTCACAAGAGATCCTGCGACAGGAGATAAACGCTTCTTTGGCGAGTATCTTATGAATGCGCAGGGTGAGGATGTTGTTGCAGGTATCAGGACTCCTGAGTCAATAGTGACCCTCGAGAATACAATGCCAGAATCTTATGCAAAACTTGAAGAGATATATAAGAAGCTGGAAAATCACTTTAGTGATATGCAGGATATCGAGTTTACCATTGAAGAGGGCAAATTATTCATGCTGCAAACAAGAGCAGGTAAACGAACTGCTGCTGCTGCACTGAAAATCGCTGTTGATATGGTCAATGAAGGACTCATTGATAAACGAACAGCTCTTATGCGTGTCTCTCCTGAACAAATTGATCGTCTTTTACATCCAACAATTGATTCCCAAGCTGAATATGAAGTTCTTGCCACAGGTCTTCCTGCATCTCCGGGTGCTGCTGTTGGTAAAGTTGTTTTCACCGCAGAACATGCAGAGGAAATGGCAAAGAACAATGAAAAGGTCATTCTTGTCCGTACAGAGACCTCTCCTGAGGATATAGGCGGCATGGATGCTGCACAGGGAATCCTCACTGTAAGGGGAGGTATGACATCTCATGCAGCCGTAGTTGCAAGAGGTATGGGTAAACCCTGTGTAGCCGGATGTGGCGCAGTCAGTATTGATATGAGCAGTTTAACATTCACAGTCTGCGATGTTACTGTGAATGAAGGTGATTATGTTACTCTGGATGGAACCACTGGTGCTCTCATCATTGGTGAAGTTGACCTTATCACTCCGACTGTAAGCGGTGAACTTGATGTACTACTTTCCTGGGCGGATGAAGTAAGGGAGATGGGTGTCAGGACAAATGCAGACACACCACATGATGCTCAGGTTGCCAGGGAATTTGGTGCTGAAGGTATCGGACTTTGCAGAACCGAGCATATGTTCTTTGGCGAGGACCGTATTCCTGCAGTAAGGGATATGATTCTGGCTGAAGATACCAATGTAAGAAAAGCAGCTCTCGATAAACTTCTTCCAATGCAGAAAGAAGATTTCATGGGTATCTTCAAGGTAATGGAAGGTTATCCTGTAACCATCCGTCTTCTTGATCCGCCTTTGCACGAGTTCCTTCCGAAACATGAAGAACTTGCAGATAAACTAAGGGCAGTTGAGGCGGCAGGTGGCAGTTCCAAAGAGATGGAAGATATCAAAAGGCTGATGGAACGTGTTGACTCTATGGTAGAGACCAATCCGATGCTCGGCCACCGTGGTTGCCGTCTTGGTATCACATACCCTGAAATTTACAAGATGCAGGTCCAGGCTATCATCGAAGCGGCATGTGAGCTTAAATCAAGTGGTATGGACATTGTTCCTGAAATAATGGTCCCTCTGATATCTCATGTCAATGAACTTAGTTCCGCCAAGAAGGATCTTGTTGAAGTTGCAGAATCCGTGATGGCCAAAAATGGTGTAAAACTGGATTATCTTGTAGGTACAATGATCGAACTTCCAAGAGCTGCTCTGACTGCAGATCAGATTGCAAAGGAGGCAGAGTTCTTCTCATTTGGAACTAATGATCTTACACAGACAACATTTGGTTTCAGCAGGGATGATGCAGGTAAGTTCCTTCCATTCTATATCGAGAATTCCATACTTACAAACGATCCTTTCGCAGTCCTTGATCAGGAAGGCGTTGGTGAGCTTGTCAGGATTGGTATTGAAAAGGGACGTTCCACAAGACCTGATCTTAAGATTGGTATATGTGGTGAACATGGTGGAGAACCAAGCTCTGTGAAGTTCGGATATAATATCGGACTGAACTATGTAAGTTGCTCTCCTTTCCGTGTGCCAATAGCAAGACTTTCCGCAGCACAGGCTGTAATTGAAAAACAGGATAACTCCTGATTTTTCAATACTTTTTGTTTTCTTTTTTAGTAGAACAGAATTTTCAATTAATAGCCTAAGCTAACGTCTATCCGATTTCGGGATGCTTTGACAACTATCTGTCCTTGTCTGTTAACAAATGGCTAGGCTAAAAAAGATGTGTGAAGAGCATGGCTCTTCAAAAAAGTGAACAGATCAATATGATCTTGTGATCATATAATCTGCAATTGCCAGAAGTATAGTCTTTGCTTCTGACTCTTCAACAACATCAAGAAGCTCTTTACCTTTTGCCACGTAGGACAGTGCAAGGTCTCTTACATAATCTATGGATCCTGCTTCTTCGAGCTGGTGAACTGCTTCATTGATCTCTTCTGTTGTAGCCTCTCCCTTTCCAAAGATCTTAAGTTCTACACCCTTGTTCAGGGCATGTATGGCTATGAGTGTCTTCTTACCTTCCATAAGGTCACTGCCTCTGACCTTTCCAAGTACTTCTTCAGGAGTTGTCATGTCAATGACATCATCGTAGATCTGGAAAGCGATACCTATCAACCTTCCACATTCGTAGAATGCATCAGCAACTTCTTCAGATGCACCGCCAAGAATCGCGCCAATTTCCATGGAAGCGGCATAGAGCACACCGGTTTTCTTCTCGATCATTTCGAGATATTCTTCCTTTGTAACATCTGTGCGACTCTCAAACTCCACGTCCATCCATTGTCCTTCGCAGATATCTCTGCATGTCTTGGAAAGTATGTCGATACACTTCAGTATGCGCTCTGGATCTCCTGATGCATGTGTAAGTATCTCAAAAGCCTTTGAGTAAAGGGTATCACCTGCAAGGATGGCTCCTGCTTCTCCCCATTTTACATGGACTGCAGGCATTCCGCGGCGTATGTCATCCCTGTCCATTATATCATCATGGACAAGTGTGAAATTATGGACCAGTTCCACGGCCACAGCGGCTGGAAGAACCGTTTCAAGATCAGAACCTACGGCTTCTGCAGCAAGAATTACAGTTGCCGGACGAAGTCTTTTACCTCCGGCGTCAGGAAGGTATCTGGCTGCTTTATAAAGTTCATATGGCTTGTCTATAGGAAGGTATTCCTCAATACCTTTATCGACATGCACTGAACGTTTTTTAATCTCTTCAATCAAATCCATAAACATCCCTATCTATATTAATTACTCTTCGTCAATGTAGAGTTCTTCTCCATTCCTCAGGAGGTGAAGAGTATCTCCCAGTATGTATCCTGCATCTTCTGCCATCTGTATGTACTCGCTGTGCATCTGTATGGTGCCGTGTGCAGGTATCACATGTTCAGGTTTGAGCATTCTCAGAAGTTCCCAGTGGTCCTCACGGTATGCGTGTCCTGAAACATGGACATTATCATATATTCTGGCTCCGCGCATCTTCAATTTAGTCTCAAGTGCATAGCGGTTTGCCTGTGTCATCGGGTTTGGTATGATATTTGCAGAGAATATTACTCTGTCACCTTTATCAATTTTAAAAGGTGTCTCTCCGTTTGCAATTCTTCCAAGAACTGCACCGGGTTCTCCCTGGTGACCTGTGACAACTGGCAGGTACTTGTCCTTGCCGCCTTCCATGATCTTAGCCAGAGCTTTGTCTATCTCTCTTCTGTTTCCGTAGATTTCTACTGAATCCGGAAGGTCTATGTATCCCATCTGGTGAGCAGTTGCAATGTATCTCTCCATTGATCTTCCCATAAGAACGGGAGTCCTTCCCATTTCTTCTGCAAATTTAACAATGGAGTTCATGCGGGCTACGTGTGATGCAAAGGTTGTTACGATCATGCCTACATCTGACTCTTCTGTTTCAAGTAGTACATCCCTTAGCATAGAGTGTGCTATCATTTCAGACGGAGCTTTTCCGTTACGTCCTGAGTTTGTGCTCTCTGTGATAAGTGCAATGACTCCTTCCTCACCAAGCTGCTTAAGCCTGTTAAAGTCAGGTGCTTCCCCGAGGGTAGGTGTCCTGTCAAGCTTAAAGTCACATGCATATACAATGGCACCACTTACGGTATGGATCACAAGGAATATAGTATCAATTATACTGTGCTGGGTATTGACGAATTCGATGGAAATGTCCTTTGTGATTTCCATTGTTCCGCCAGCATTCATTGATACGATGTTGTTCTTTACTCCGAATTTTCTCTCAGACTCAATTTGATGTTTAATGAGGGTTGTTGTATAAGGAGTTCCTATAATGGGGGCTGTGTATCTGTGTGCAAGCTTTGATATTGCGCCAATGTGGTCAAGGTGGCCGTGTGTACAGACAATTGCACGCACATTTCCATTCACCTCTTTCATAATTGTGTCATCGGGAATCGCTCCCATCTCAATGAGTTCAAGTGAATGCATTTTGTCGATCTCTACGTCCTCATGTATCTGAACTCTATCCAGACGGAGGCCCATATCAACGATGATTATGTCATCATTGATTCTGATGGCAGTCATATTACGGCCCATTTCATTATAGCCGCCAACTGCAATAATTCCTATTTCTGTCATGTATATTACTCTCTAATTATAGTATGTGTTTTATTTAAGTATTCCCTTACTGGATGAATGTTAAACTCTCTGGAAATCAGTATTCTTTGAACGAAGGGCCAGGTCTTTCACATTAAAGCCACGTAGTTCAAGATATTCTCTTGTCCAGCCACTGATTACGGTAGGTGATGAGTGTAGGTCTTTCACATCTTTGCAGCCACAAAGGAACATTGCTACCTTAAATTCATTTAGCATATGTTGAATGCTGTTTACTACCTCATCTTTTCCTTTCAGGGCCGGCTCAACAAAAGGAAGTGCAGCGCTTGCAACTGATGCTCCTAAAGCTATCGATTTTGCAATATCCAAACCTGTTCGGAGGCCGCCTGTTGCGATAACAGGTAAAAATACACTGCATTCCACTATACTTGGTACTGTGGGTATGCCGAAATCCCAGAACAACTCTCCAAGCAATTCTGATTCGGTATCCTTTCTCTCTCTGGCACGGTATACTTCCACACCGGACCAGCTGGTTCCTCCCACGCCACCTACATCTATGGCAGAAGCACCTGCATCTTTAAGAAGCAATGCGTCTTCGTGTGAGATGCCAGCTCCTGTTTCTTTAATAATTACAGGTACTGCCAGGGAGCATATCTCTTTTATAACTTCCAGTGCTCCGGAAGCATCTCTGTCTCCTTCCGGCTGTATTGCTTCCTGCAGGAAGTTCAGGTGAACTGCAATGGCATCTGCATCGATCATTTCAATGATCTTTTCCACACCTTCAACGCCATATTCCCTTATCTGTGCAGCACCGATATTCCCATATACAAAAGCACTGGGTGCTTTATCCCTTACAATACTGAAGGACTCTTCCTGTGAAGGGTCCTCTATGGCTGCTCTCTGACTTCCGACGCCAATTCCAATTCCAAGTTCTTCCGCAGCTTCTGCAAGTGCAGCATTGACTGGTGTTGTATCAGGATGTCCGCCTGTAATGGATGCTATCATAAAAGGCGCATTCATGTCCTTTTCCAGAAAACGAACAGACAGGTCTATATCCTCCATATCCATTTCTGGCAAAGCCCTGTGTACCAGCATTACATCTTTGAATCCTGGTCCAACTTTCCTCGATTCTACCGGGCTTGCAGCGCATAATTCTAGATGCTCTATCTTTCTCCTGGAAGTGCTCATGATAATACCTTAAAATCTATATTTTGACACCAGAAATGGCGGTGCCAATATTCTTTCCTTTCAGAAAATCGGATATGTTTCCTGAATTGCCTGCATTGAATATATAAGAAGTGCTACTTGACTGCTCACTAAGATTTAAAAGCTCAAGTACTTTTCCCAGCATGCCGCCTGTTACATCAGTATTAGCTGACCCTCCGAGGTACTCTTTTATTATCTCGAAGTTTTCATTGCTGATATTAGGTATCACTTCACCTTTATTGTCAAGCACACCTTCTTCAGCACTTCCAATACCAATTCTTGATGCTTTCATCTGTATTGCCAGATATGGGACTATCTGGTCTCCGGAAAGAACCGAAGTCCCAAGCTCACTGTCCATCACCATGTCTCCATGTAAAACAGGAACAAAATCGTTCTCAAGCATTTTCTTGATTTGTTCAAGGAACATGCTCTCGATCCGGCTGTTATTGGAAACCGTACATGCCATTGGGTGTACTGGTAATGCGTTCACTCCGGCAGAGTTCAGGGCTTCAACAACCATTGTGTTGAGTTTCCTTACAGACATGTGTGTTATTATTGATCCTGTGTGATCGAATTTTCCTGTAAGGTCAAAACGTTTGACCTGTGGATGACCGAATGAACCGGCTCCATGTACTATGATAAGTTTACCGTCAAAACCTGCAATTTCACTGGCAATACGTTTTATTTCATCCACTCTTGCAGCACCGTCATCAGCACTTTTGTCTGTAATGACACTGCCACCTATCTTCAGGATGGTGATGTTATTTTTATCCATTTAATTACTCCAGTCGTACGCCTTCTTCCGTATTTTTTGTAATAATGGCTTCTCCGCCAGCTTCTTCGATAGCTTTGGCAATGGATATCGCATTGTCATCCTCTGCAAGTGCGACCATGCATCCGCCACCTCCTGCACCTGTTATCTTGGCGCTTATGGCACCACTGTGGCGTGCTGCATATACAAGGGCTGAAAGTTCCGTACTTCCAACTCCTATGGAATCGAGAAGTCCATGGTTCACATTCATTAACCTGCCAATGGTTCTGTAGTCACTCTCGTTGACGTATTTCTCAGCAAGTATGGACATCTGGCCAATATTGGCAAGTATGGGGTCTATAATAGAAGGGAATTCACTGCGAAGTTTTGCAACACTTCCCACCAGTTCTTTTGTAGAGGAGAACTTGTTTGTGTTGCCTATGATAATTGGACATTTAAGATGCTGAAGTTTCTTTCGTTGAGGTATCATCACAACGCCGCCCATTGTGCTCACATATGTGTCTGTTGGACTTGCATTGCCCTGCACCATCTTTTCAATCTCATGTCCGGTCTTTGCTATGTCTTCAAGGGAAAGACCACATTTATATAAATAGTTTAATGCCTGAATAGTTGCAATGGTAACTGCAGCTGAAGATCCGAGTCCGGAACCTACAGGTAGTTCAGATTCGACCTTGATTGCCACTCCTTCTATATCTGTGAACTGGCGCATTTTTTCAATAGCATGGGATACGTAAGGGTGTATTTCAAAATCCAGTCCGGTGCTGCCAAGAACTGATTCTATGATCACTTCCTCGGCTTTATTTACATGAACTGTTGTTCGAAGTTCTACTGCACAGCATATGGCACTCTCGCCGTACACTACTGCATGTTCACCAAAAAGGTAAACTTTTCCGGGTGCAGAACATGTGATCATAGAACGTCCTATTGGTAGTGTTTTTATTCCAGGACAATTGCCGCGTATCCGACAACACCTGATGTATCTCCGGTCACATCTCCGCTGTTTGCATATTTCAGCAGTGAGACGTTCTTAGCACCAAATTCCATTGTGGCTGATAACATTGCTGCGATAGGGCCAAAACCACATGCTGAGATATTCCTTTCTTCTCTTCGTCTGTAAAATTCAGGAATATCCATTTCAAGGATTGGTTCGATAAGATAATGATCGTTATCGCTGGCAACTGTGGCAGACTGGTAATGTGTAAAATCACTTGATGCGATGAACACTACTTTCTTTCCAGAAGCCTTAACTGCTCTTGCAAGTTCCTTCCCTACTTCGATTGCGGTTTCTTCATCCTGAAGTCCCATACAAATAGGAAGTATCTTGAAATTACTGCCGAATCTGTGCTGCAAAAAAGGTATCTGAACTTCGATGGAATGTTCAAAATGGTGTGCAAGCTCGTCAAAGTCTATGATGGTCCCCGCAAGCAGCTTTCCAATTTCCCTGTCAGTTTCAACAACTCCTAGTGGAGTCGTCCAGGTATCCTGGGACATTGCCACGGCAGATCCGTATCCTGTATGGTTTGGGCCAAACAGGATGTAGGTATCTGCCCTGGGTAATTGGGCATATGCATGTGCTGCCACCTGGCCTGAATACATGTATCCGGCATGAGGTACGACAGCACCAAGGATTGGCTTTTCTGAAATAACCAGATCCTTAAAGCACCTGCTAAGTTCCTTCTTAAGACTTTTTGGATTTAGCGGATAGAACTGACCAGCAACGGTTGTTTGTCTCATACTACTAATCACCCCATATTCTAATAAGGGTTTTTAATATATGTGTAGTATGCTTCACACTCAGTTGTCGGTTCAGACTCCTACTTCAAAGTCTTCAAGTTCGTAAGTGAACACTGAATCGTTGGCCTTTGCTATCTCTCTTGCAAGTAACCAGTAGACAAGGGAAAGTGCTTTTCTTCCTTTGTTGTTGGTTGGGATAACAAGGTCTACGTTTGATGTCATGTTGTTTGTGTCACAGAGTGCAACAACAGGAATTCCGATGTTTACGGTTTCCTTGATAACCTGTGCATCTCCGGTTGGGTCGGTAACAATTACTACATCTGGTTCGTAGAAATCCTCTATCTTAGGATTTGTGAGTATTCCTGGGATGAATCTTCCAACCATTGACTTAGCACCGATAGCTTTTGCGAACATCTTTGCAGGGAATTGGCCGTACTGTCTTGCAGATACTACAAGAACTCTCTGTGGGTCGTATTTTGCAAGGAATCCGGCTGCGAGTTTTATTCTCTCATCGGTTGCCTGGATGTCGAGTACATAAAGACCGTCTGTCCTTACGCGGTAGACGAATTTCATCATGTTCTCTGTCTTCTGCTGTGTACCAATGTGTACGCCTGCTGCAAGATATTCATCTATTGGGACAAGGGATGTGGTTTTTACCTCTTCGCTTACTTCCTCTGTCACTTCATTGATTATAGTTTCCTCAGTTGAATCCATAAAATATCACCTAATTATTAAGTTTCGTTTAACAGTAATCGGGGTAACCCCTAGTTCGAACTCTCTCTTAGCAAGGAACAGTGAGTTCATGCTTGGATCATCTATAAGAACCGGAGCTCCCATTGAAATTTGCAGTGCTCTGGCACCGACAATTCTTGCCTTTTCATACCTGGTATAGTGTTCCGTAGTCAATAGATCACCTTATCAAAATTATATTGAATGTATCAATAGTCCATTTATCGACAGCTACTCCTATTGCTTACAAAAAGTATTCCTGTATGGATAGCCATTAATGGGGTTAAAGATAGTTGTTATAAATAAATTTATTCGGAATCCCTCCGAATGTGGTCGTATATGTGTCCTAAACAGTAGTTTCCTGTAAGGTGCCATGGCCACTGAGCTTAAAACCCAGTTTCCTGCGTGTTTTGCATAGTAAATATGTATGTCCCAAACGTCGAAGGATGGTCTTGGCAACCTACGGGGTTCCTACTGGTATGGGGCAAGCGTATCTACTAGCTCGACGTGTGAAAGGATCATCCTGCGGCAACAATATCTTGTGACGCCAAGGTCATTAAGCACTGCTGCAGGGTCTTCCCCTTCATTTACACGCTGTTTGTACTCTTCCCAACAATTTGAGACTACCTTTCCACAGCTGAAACATCGAACTGGTAACATATTCTATTGCCTACCTGTATGATTTCTGATATTTGGCACGTGCACCTGGTCCACCAAACTTCTTGGTTTCCTTCTGCCTGGAGTCATTTACCAGGAGGTTACGGTCGTATGCCATGTATGTATCTCTGAGATTTGTGTCGTTGGTCCAGTCTACAATGCCTCTTGCAATTGCAGTCCTTACAGCACTTGCCTGACCGATGATTCCGCCACCGCTGACAACAACATCTACGTCAATTCCTTCAATAGCTTCGCCTGCAAGCATAACTGCTTCATATATTTTGAACTTTGCAAAATCAGGGGAGTATATTTCAAGTGGTTTTTTGTTTATGCGCACTTTTCCGGTTCCCTTCTTCACAGTTGCACGTGCAATAGCTGTCTTCTTCTTACCTGATGAGGTTATTACTTTAATGGACATTCTAATCTTCCTCCTTATTAGAACTTAGCACCCAGTTTTTTACTGAGATCGCCAAGTCTGAGATATTTGTTTGAGCTCAGGCGGTCCATGCTTGCATCAACAATTTGTATACTTTCCTTGTCCTTGAATTCCATTGGAACTCCAACGTACACCTTCAGGCGACCCATTGCGTCTTTCCCTCTTGCACGTTTGTAAGGCAGCATTCCTCTTACGGTTCTTTTGAGGATTCTGTCCGGTCTCTTCGGGAAGTATGGTCCAAACTCGGGCTTACCTATTTGCATAGTTACATCGTATTCCCTTAATGTTGAATATTTTGAACCGGAAATGACTGCTTTTTCAGCATTGATGATATCAATTTGTTCACCCGCAAGCAATTTTTTTGCCACAGTGCTTGCAAGCCTACCCATTATGAGTCCGTCTGCATCGATAATTGTCATCTTCTTCACCTACTGTAAGATCTTTATTCCAGATCCCTTGGGGTTCTCTTCCAATATCTGTTCAATTGTCAGGCATTTGCCGCCAAGACTGGTGATCTTTTCTATTGCAGTTACACTAAAATTGTATGCTGCAACAGTGACTGCCTTATCAAGGAGTCCTGCACCAAGTACTTTACCTGCAATAAGGACTGTTTCCCCATCCTTTGCATACCTGCTGATCTTACTGAGGTTCACCTGTGCGTAATTCCTTCCAGGCTTTTCTAACCTCTTTGCCACATCTCTCCAGATAGCAGCTTCGTTCTGACGTGACCCTTCTTTCAGTGCTGCAATAAGCACAGGAGTACGAGGGTTTGTCTTTCTTTCGATTTTGACTTGTGTAGTCTTGCTCATATTGTTCCTCCGCAAGAGTATGTCTCACTCACGCATTATATGCGTTCGAACATCCGTAAGGTGTCAATTAAGTAAGAACATGAGTTGTCTGTAGAATCAGACTGCTCTTGAATAACATTAATAGTACATAAAGATTATGTGGTATTTTCATCTTTACTGAAAACCTTGCCGTACACTTTGTCATACAGTGGGTCTATGTCACAACCAAGCTCTTTTGCGGTTAGCAGGCCAGCCACTTCAATATCTACAAGATCATCGAATTGTTCCTGTTTTTTATTGATAAGTGCAGTTGTATCCCTTGCATTCTTCCCGCAATTTGCGACTATCATGGCAATTATGTCCTCAATGGTCGATCGCTCTTTAAAAATAGATCCAGAAGGCTTGAAACCATGTGGTATCTCTATCTTGCTCATGTCAAAATTGGGAACTAACTCTGCTCCACTAAATTTTAATAAGTGGGCACCTATGGCCCTGTCCCTTACCTTTGATGCAACATCAGGTGCCATCCACTTAAGGTCAAAAGAGAGTACGAATTCAAAATCCTTGATGGAAAGTGAATTCTTGTTATTTCTTTTGAATGGCGTTGCAGCTACAAGCATCAACTCGTCCATTCATGAGCCTCTGCGAAGTTCGTCAATAATGGTGTCAGCAACGCGCCCGCACTCCGTTCTCTTCGGTCCGTCGATGTGATTGATCTGGAGTACAAGTAATTCATGTTCAAGAATAGCTCTCACAAGATATATGTCTCCCCTGAATGGTACGCGATTATATTTCCCGTCGAGATAACTATACCTTAAATGTACTTTGAAGTCCATGATTCCTTCTTGTTCAATGGTGTCCAGTACATCATCCACAGTATCATAGTTCAGTGGGGAAAAATCAATTCCATTGGATACTACTTCCACTGTAATCTCTCTTTTCGCCTGTATGCGATGTCCTCTCTGGGTAACGGATTCAGTGACAAACATACCGAATTTCCCGTCTATGTTTGCCATCACTTTCACAAAAAAAGGAAGGTCAGAATGGTAGCGGTACTTCTGTTCAAACTCCACCGTCCTGTGGGGAAACTTATGATATATGCGTTTTCGCATCATTGAACTGCTGCCATCCTTTATGTTTTACAAAATATCTGCTTTCTGATACTTAAAATTTGATGAGTTTCGCATCTATAATGCCTTCAACCGCCCTCATCTCTTTCAGTATTTCCTCAGGAACCTCTGAATCCACATTGAGTGCCATTATGGTCGTTCCGCCTATTTCAGCTCTTCCAACCTGCATTCCTGATATGTTGATGTTGTTCTTTCCAAGCAATATGCAGCAAGGTCCGATCACATTAGGTTTGTTAATGTGTTTTGCTACTATCATATATCCGGTTGGTATCATATCAACGTGTTCCCCGTTGATCTTGATGACCTTTCCTTTGCCACCAACGACTGTACCGGCGATAGATGCTTTCTCATCACCGATTGTTATTTCGACTTTAATTGTTGAACTAAACTCTTCTGTGGTTTCTGACTTACTTTCAACAACTTCTACCTTTCTTGATTTTGCAAGGGAGCCTGCATTAACATAATTGACAGCTGAACCGAGTGCAACCTGAAGCATACCTTTCACTGCGGCAACAGTAACCGGTCTTGTGTCCTTCTCTGCAATATCGCCGTTGTATGAGATCTCTATTTTCTCATAGTTCTTACCAAGAAGCTGTGCACATGCATTGCTCATTGTTTCAGCAAGCTGGATATAAGGTGCAAGCATGGTCATGACCTCCGGCTTGACGGATGGTATATTAATAGCACTTTTTGCAGTTCCGCCATTAAGTACGGAAACTACTTCTTCAGCAACAGAAACAGCTACATTTATCTGCGCTTCCTCGGTAGAAGCACCAAGATGCGGTGTAGCTATCAGGGTCTTGCAGTCAATAAGCGGGCTGTCAAAAGGTGGTTCATTCACAAACACATCAATTGCAGCGCCTGCTATCTTATTAGTGTTCAATGCATCTGCAAGTGCTTCCTCATTGATGATTCCGCCACGTGCACAATTGATGATCCTTGCATTGCTTTTCATCAAGGCGAACTCTTCAGCATCGATTATGTTCCTTGTCTCTTTAGTGAGTGGTGTATGGACAGTGATAAAGTCAGCCAGTTTCACGATCTCCTGTACGGACATCATAGTTACGCCCATCTCTTTTGCTCTCTCATCTGAGACAAAAGGATCGTATGCCAGGATATTCATGTTAAGTCCCTGTGCCCTCTTTGCGACTTCCGCTCCAATGCGTCCAAGTCCGATAACACCAAGAGTCTTACCATTTACCTCTACGCCCATGAACTTGCTGCGTTCCCATTTCTTGGATTTGAGTGACTCATTGGCCTGTGCAACATTTCTTGCCAGAGCCATCATCATTGCAATAGTGTGTTCTGCTGCGGAGAGCATATTTCCTTCAGGTGCGTTGACAACTATGATTCCCTTTTCAGTAGCTGCCTCTACATCTACATTATCGACTCCAACTCCTGCCCTGCCTACTATCTTTAGCTTGTCAGCTGCCTCTATGACCTTTCTTGTAACCTGTGTTCCACTTCTGATAACAAGTGCATCATATTCCGGTATCTTCTCAACTAGTTCCTCTTCGGAAAGTCCGGTAAGGACATCAACTGTGAAATGCTGTTGGAGTATTGTTAATCCCTGTTCTGATAATGGATCACTAACTAGTACTTTCATTTTGTATGTCTCCGCAGATAAATGCAATATAGGTAATTGCGTATTTTGATTCTATAGGTTTAAGGACTACTGGAATTATATGTTTTTCTACATATCGTCCTGTGCTTCCCTAGTTCTTTTCAACCTATTTTAATCTATTTTGAAAATGCGCCATTTTACATATACTTGTCTCTTTACTATTTTAAATGCGTAGTATGAGCTGATTCAATTCCAAACTTCTTTTGGCTTTTTTTCCCGGAATAAATAGGAACATATTTATAAATGCCTCTATATTAGCTTTAAATAGCAGTAAAAACGAATTCTGGCATTTAATATGCCAAAATGGTAGTTTCTTTTCATAGCAGGGTTGGATATGAGAAAAGACGTAAAAATACTATTGGTGTCAATATTATTCGGGCTTGTATTCTGGCTAGCTGATACCTATCTGGTACATCTTTTATTTACTGCAGACATATTACCCGCTTATTTAGCAGAAAAAGAAATATTTCATCATATTTATTTCAGGTCATTTGTTGCTATCACCTTTCTTTTATTCGGTATGACTGTTTCAAAAATGGCTCAAAAGTGTGAATGTGCAGAGAGCGAACTACTTTCCCAGTTAAAATTTGAGAACATTGTTGCGGATATCTCCTCAAATTTCATTGGAAAAAAATCATACCATATCGATGATGGGATACGTCTTTCTCTTAAACAGATAGCTGAATTTGCAGATGCTGATCGTAGTTATTTAGTACTTTTCTCCAATTACCGGGGAGAAAATGATACTATCTACAAGTGGCATGCAGAGCACGTAGATGATACTAATATAAATTATGTCCCTGTCAGATATTTTCCATGGTGGATGGAAAAACTACAAAATCCAGAGATAGTGCACATATCCGATGTATCAAAATTACCATCTGCGGCAAGTAAAGAAAAAGATGCTTTGCAACAAGCAGGTATCACATCTGTACTTTCTATTCCGCTTCAATCCAATGGTCGATTGATTGGTTTTCTGGGATTTGATTCCTTCGGAAAGAAAAAGGTCTGGCCAGCAAATTACATTAAGTTGATGAGGGTTGTTGGTGACATATTTGTGGACAGCATAGAACGAAAAAAAGCTGAAGAGTCTGTTCTGAAACACAAGGACAGGCTTACAAGGGCGCAGGAAATATCCCATACAGGGAGCTGGGAAATTGATCTGCGTACAAAAAAGCATTTCTGGTCCGAGGAAATGTATCGTATCATGGGTTTTTCACCTGATGAAATACCAATTAACAAAGAAATCTATTCCACTCTAATACATCCTAATGACCGGAGTTTATTTAATTCATGTGTAGACAAAGCGCTTTCAATACCTGGATATAAGTTTGAAGTGAAAACCAGGGTCATAAAGAAAAACGGCTCAGTTTGCATTCTTCATTCCCTTGGTGAAGTAACATGGAATAGTGAAGGAAAACAGGTGCTTTTTCAGGGCACAACCCAGGACATCACTGACATATCGCTTGCTGAAGAGGACCTTCAAAGAAAGAATCGCAACCTGCTCATATTACAGTCTACAGCTCTGATTGCTGCAAGTTCACTGGAAATGCAGGATTTTCTGGATGATATTCTTATGGAGATACTTTCTTATGCAGAATGTAATTCTGGATTAATTTGTCTTTTTTCTTCCAACGATGAAAGTTTCAGAATATGCTCATCAAATGGGATAAAAGATGAGCTGAAAAAAGAAATCACCTGCATCAATTTCAATGACCCTCTGTTCCAAATAGTGCCCGACATAAAAAGCACCTGGGTCACAGACGAATTAAATGACATTTCAGGTAGCTTGAAAAATATCGTCATGAATGAAAATGTCGGTAGGCTTGTTTTTATCCCTGTTATTTCAAGGGAAGACCTTGTTGGCATTGTATTGTTGTTCCCTGATCGTGGAACTATTATCTCAAACACTGATCTTGACATACTCGGCAATGTAGGTCACCAGGTTGGAATAACTGTAGAGAACATACGCCTTGTGGAAGAAACCCGAAAAGCCTATGAGGAGCTTAAATCCCTTGACAGGATGAAAGATGAATTTGTAGCTAATATCACCCATGAGCTCAAAACACCTCTTATCTCCATTAAAGGGTATAGTGAGGCTATTTATGACGGACTTCTTGGCGAGCTTGATGAAAAACAAAGACAATGTATGAAAATCGTTGTTTCTAATTCAGAACGCCTGGAGCAGTTAATAGAATCTCTGCTTAACATGAATTCTCTTTATTTTGAAAAATATCATGTATTGTCACCAATTCATCTCAAAGACGTGCTTGACAATGCTATAAGCACTCTCTCTACAAGGATGGAGGATAAGGACATCCAATTAAACACCGATTACTCATTTGATATGAATCTGGTATATGGTAACTGTGAATTTCTAAAATATCTTTTTGTTTATGTTCTGGACAATGCGATAAAATTCTCTTCCAGAGGTTCCATAGTATCTGTTTCTATTAATGAGGACGATCGTAACATCTGTGTAGACATAAGTGATCATGGTCTGGGAATCCCCAAAAATTGCATGGACCGAATATTTGACCGATTCTATCAGGTGGATGGTTCAGCCACCCGTATCCACGGAGGAAACGGACTGGGTCTATATCTTGCAAAAAATATAGTGGAATTGCATTCCGGAACAATTGAACTTAAAAGTGAGGAAGGCGTTGGCACAGTTGTCCATATATCCCTCCCTCTATACGATTCTGATATTCACGATTAGGAAAAAGAATGTTCCCTCAGTTCTCCACGAACTTAAAATATACTCTTCTGTTGTTCTTTCCCTTATTCTCAATTTTGATTATCTCAATATGGGGTATGTCTCCGGTATTGGCAATATGGGTTCCGCCACATGCCTGTGTATCTACATCGGGAATGCTGATGACTCTTATATCCTCTATTTCCGGGGGGAATGCATCCTTAAGCTTAACCACAGAAGGGATTTTGAAGGCTTCTTCCCTTGGCATAATATCAATACTCACAGGTATCTTGCGGTCTATTATCTCATTGACCTTGCCTTCATAGGATTTTATCTGCTCCCGGTCAAAATCCTCCAGGTTGAAATCCACACGTGTCTTGTCTTCCCCAAGCTGGTTGCCTGATATCTTTGCTCCCGTCTCATTGTGGATTATGGCACTTAATATGTGGCATGCTGTGTGGTATTTCATGAACAGGTACCTTCTGTTCCAGTCAATGATTCCCTTTACTTTATCTCCTGCTTTCAATCCTGGTGTTGTGATTTCATGACTGATATTGTCCCCGAATTTAGCAACGTAGTTCACAGGGAACTCTGTTCCATCCTCTTTTACAAGCATTCCTGTGTCATGGGGCTGGCCACCGGAATTAGGATAAAATGCCGTGTTATCAAGTACTATAAATTTATCATCCTTAACGCTTTCAACAGTTGCATCGAATTCTTTCACGTAACAGTCAGTAAGGTACAGTTCTTTCATAGATACAGGTAAAGGTCCTTTTCATGATTAATTTTTTGCATATTCTGCAGGGTCACAAAAACATCATATATTAGCTGCACCCTAAAATTATTGAGAAAATGGTTGACAAAGGAACAAAAGAGATATCGCTCTATCCTCTTCTTCTTGTGAATTTTATCGGTACCATGGGGCTTAGTTTAGTTCTTCCTTTCCTTATTTTTCTTGTTGCAAGGTTCGGTGGCAATGCACTGATATACGGTATCATGTCCTCAATGTATCCTATTTTCCAGTTGATAGGTTCTCCATTGCTGGGACGATGGTCAGATATCTACGGCAGAAAGAAGGTCCTTTTTCTAAGCCAGGCAGGAACACTCCTGTCATGGATTATTTTCTTCATTGCTCTCTTTGTGCCGGTAACTGTGCTGATGCCCGTAAGTTCCGGAATACTAGGTAGTTTCGTAATAACGGTTCCACTCATCCTCCTTTTCATTGCAAGGGGATTTGACGGACTTACCGGGGGTAACGTTTCCGTTTCAAATGCCTACATTGCCGATATTACCGAAGACAAGGACAGAAGTAAGAATTTCGGGAAAATGTCCGTTTCCACAAATCTTGGTTTCATAGTAGGGCCTGCACTTGCCGGTATTCTCAGTGTGACAATATATGGTGAAGCCCTCCCGGTACTTGCAGCCATTCTCATATCACTGTTGGGTGTTATCCTGATAGCTCTCTACGTCCCTGAATCCCGCAGGTGTGTCCTGGGGAGGAAGATCCTGTCGGAATTGTCCATAACATCCGATAAACCTGGTGGGTGTGCTGATACTACTCCAATACAAAAGCAGAAGTTCAGGGATGTGATGGGGTTGAAGCACATACCTTACATGTTTTTAATATACTTCCTCATCTTCCTTGGCTTCAACACTTTCTATACGGCTTTTCCTGTACACGCAGCGAATGACCTTCAATGGAGTATTGCAGAACTGGGTTTCTTCTTTTCTTTCCTGAGCATCATGCTTGTCATAGTTGAGGGTCCTGTACTTACGTATGTTTCCAAAAGGTACTCCGACCCATTCCTTATTATCTCAGGCAGCCTGATACTTGGAAGCAACTTTGTGCTTCTGGCTTTTGGCAGTACATTACTTACGTATGTAGCAGCCATATTTTTTGCTCTTGGCAACGGTTTCATGTGGCCTTCAATACAGTCGATGTTGTCAAAGCTTGCAGGAAAAGATAATCAGGGCCTTGTGCAGGGGGTTTCAGGGAGTTTTGTGAGCATTGCCAGTATTCTGGGACTCATAGGTGGCGGTTTTATCTATGAAGTTATGGGAAGAGGGTCATTCATAGTATCCGCACTTATTATTTATGTTGTATTTGCGCTCTCTCTGCGTCTTCGTTCCTTTGATGTTTCAAATGAATGAATTTGCAAAAACAAAAATGAGATCATTTGAGCATATACTTTACATCATAGCTGCTTGCAGGATATGCATACAATGCTTCTCTTACCTGTTCTACTGTAAGTCCTGTGTTTATGGCCAGAGTGAAAAGATTGATCGTATCTTCGGCATTTGGGCCTATGACATGCGCTCCAACAATTTTTCTCGTATCTTTTTCAATAATTATCTTGGAAGCAGCATATCCAAGATCTGTTTTTCTGGATGAGTAAAACTGACTCATGTCATTGAATAAAACCTTGTGCTTATCGGCGGCATCCTTTTCCATAATTCCTACTGCTGCAAGTGTGGGTATAGTAAATACTGCAGAAGCTATCTTTGTGTAATCTGCTGTATACTTATTTCCTTCCAGTATGTTGGATGCAACCACATTTGCCTGAAGACTGGCAGTAGGGGTGAGTGCCGGTCCGGGAAGTATGCAGTCTCCTGCAGCATATACTGAATGATTCGATATACTTTGCAGATGTTCATTTACTGCAATGGCACCATGTTCAATTTCCACATCTCCTTTTTCAGGTTCAAGGCCATCTATGGCAGGGACCCTGCCCAAACCATGGACTACCATTTCACATTTATGAATTATCTCTTCCTGTTTGTTACTGTCATGGGTAGTAAGTTCAAGAGAATCATTCTTCTTTTCTATTCTTAGAATTTCCTGGCCTGTGAGGATTTTGATGCCTGCTTTTTCTGATGCTTCTACCATTATGTTCACAAGGTCCGGGTCAAAGGTCTTAAGAAGATTCTCTCCCCTGTGGATGATCGTAACATCTGCTCCTGCCCTTGCAGCAATGTGTGCAAATTCGAATGAAATATATCCGCCACCTGCAAAAATGATCTTCTTTGGAAGTGCTTTCAGATCAAGGAATTCATCACTGGTTGTAAGAAATTCTGCACCGGGTATTTTAATAGTCCTTGATGTTGCTCCAATTGTGACAAGGATATACTTTGCAGATATGAGTTTTCCTCCTATTGCCAGTGTATTGCTGTCATGGAAACTAACTTTACCGTGATAGGTATCTATCCCTGCATTCCTGAATGCTTTTTCCTTAGGGCTTGTTAGGGAATGCACCAGTTTATCCTTAAATCCAATGAGGGCGGACCATTCAAGATGATCACTGCATTTAATGCCATTGTCATTCATCCTGTTACCGGCTGCCACTATCTCAGCGGCACCGGTAAGTATTTTTTTAGGAATGCATCCATGTAATGCGCAAATACCTCCGTACCTGTCTTTGTCTGCAATAGCAACTTTCATTCCGGCGTTGTTGAGTTTGTATGCAAGTGAAGAACCTGCAACTCCTGTGCCTATTACAAAAGCGTCATAATCTGTATCCATTGGCTCATTCCTTAGATGCTGTTTAGTGTATGGTGTTTGCAGATGCTCATCATAACTTTCTGATACACTATTATTAGTTCAGCCTTTGAAAAGTTCATAATTGAGGCTATAACGAAAACCAGAAAGTGTAATTAACAAATCGTGTAATAATGCTAAACATGTATCGGAAAAGATATCATGCATCATCGGCGTTTTCATTTGGCTGGATAGTAATTATCTTGCTGACAGAGATGTGCGAATAACGCTGGTTTGTTATCTCCAGTGTAAGCACTCCGTCATTGCATGCTTTTACGTTTCCTCGGAATGTGAGGATACCTCCGCAATACACGGTAACATCCTTCCCCATGAAATTTTTAAGAATAAATGATTGCATTTTCATCCTGCCATTTATTGTCAATTAATACTATCATTCAATTAATTTTTAATATATGTGTTGATTGGGTATCCCAATCTTAATTTATTTATATATTCCGAAAGAATGGAATAGTTGCCAAAAGATAAATAGTGCCAATCCCATCTACCTACCAAAGAGGTGTTTACCAATGGCTGATAAAAGAAAAAAGCGAGGTTTTTTTGATGACATCTTTGATAAAGGTAACTTTACTGACATCGAGGATATCATTGAGCGCATGATGGATAAATTTGGTATTGACCTCAATGAATTTGAAACACAACCCTTCTTCTATGGTTTTTCCGTGACCAGGCATCCTGGGGAAGAACCCGAGATCAAGGAATTTGGTAACATCTTCCCTGACGATGATGATGAAGATGATGATTTTGAGTCCATAAGACAACAGTTCAGAGTAACTGAAAGAAAGCCTTTGATAGATGTTTTTGAAATCGATGAGAAGGTCCACGTGATGGCAGAACTTCCGGATGTAGAAAAGGATGACATTAACCTGGATGTTACTGAAACATTGCTAAAACTGAATGCAAAGCATGAAGACACTTCTTATTCAGAAAGTATCGAACTCCCTTCAAGTGTGGATCCTGATTCCGCAAAGGCAACATACCTCAATGGTGTCCTTGAAGTTGTTATGGATATGAAAGAGTTAGGATTAGCTCGCTCAGTTCATATTGAGTAATTTATATTTCTATTTTTTTTTTGCTTTAATATAACTTCCTTATTTTCTACCAATATGTATATATGTTCAACATATAATCTATATTTAGTTTTGCAGAGTAAATGGTTGGGTTATAAATGTCTGCTAATTCAGTTAATATGGGGTGTAATTCATGTGTCTTACCCGAAATGTTGCAGAATATTCACTTAGATGTACTTTCTGAGCTGGATATTGGTATTATATGCCTGGATAAGAAAGACAAAGTCCTTTATTGTAATACATTATTTCAGGCACTCACAGGCACGATGTCCCTGGATGTTATAGGGAAGGACCTGAGTCATATTTCTTCAATCACGGTTAAAGATTTATCATCACTCTTTAATTGCTTGCTTTCAGCAAAACAGTTGGGAGATTATGATGATCGTGGTCCTGTTAAAATAGTAACTCCTGATGGTGACCTCAAGTACTTTTCCTGTAAAATGATTCCATATTTTGAAAATGGGGATAGTTACAATGGTATGATATGTTTTCTGAAAGATGAAACAATTAAAACCGTTTGCTCAAATGAATATTCTTGTGGTAATGATGAACTGGATATTTCTCATCTTCCATTTGTATCATTTGTGTGGAAAGGGGATGATGTGTGGTCTGTAGAATATGTTTCAGATAACATAGTCCAATTTGGTTATGACCCTGATATTTTTAAATCCGGAAAGCTTTCATATGCCGATATTATACACCCTGTTCATCTGGATAACGTAAGAGAGTCAGTTGAGCAATGCACTGGAAACAAGTTCTCAAAAGAATATATGCTCTCTACTGCAAATGGTGAGTCTCGATGGGTTCTTGAAAGATCGTATGCAGTTCGCGATGAAGCAAATAACATAACTCATTTCCACGGTGCTATCCTTGACATTGATGAAAGGAAAAGGTTTGAGCAGGAACTTGAGGATATGAACCTTCAAAACAGGTCTCTCTCAAAACTTGGGGAAAAAGCTCTTTCCTGTACTGATATAAATGCACTGATGAATTATTCAGTGAAGCTTGTTGCAAATGCTCTTGGTATGAAATATTGTACGATAATGGAAATGCTTCCTGATGAACGTTTTCTCCTGAGGTATGGTTATGGGTGGTGTAATTGGCTCATTGGTTCAGTCATTGTACAAAAAGACCGGGGTTCTCAGGCAGGCTATACAATGTTTTCCAGTGAACCGGTCATTGTCGAAGATATGAGTAGCGAAACTCGTTTTGAAGTACCTTTTTTTCTTCGTGAAAATGGGATATTAAGTGGTGCCAGTGTTCTTATCGGCAGCAGAGATGAGCCTTTTGGGATATTATGTGTTCATACTGATAGAAAAAGGAGGTTTACGGAACATGAAGTAAATTTCCTTCAGTCTGTTTCAACTATACTTGCAGAAACCATACGATTGAGAAAATCATTCAGTTCGTTAGAGTTGTACAGGAATCTTATGGATCATTGCAATGATTACATCATGGTTTTGAATGCAGTATCCAAGAACTTCATTTATGTAAGTGATAGGGTATATAGGGACCTTGGTTATTCCATATCTGAAATAATGGATCAGAATATCTTTGAACCGGATTGCTTTATAAAAGGACTCGATATGTTCGAAATCACCAGAAAGATATCTGCTGGTGGTTCCCTGTTGGTAGAATGTGAATTTGTGCGAAAGAACGGCACTTCATTCCATGTGGGCATAAGTTTTGCATTTGTAGGGGACGAAGAGAATGTATATATGGTGTTGATAGGGCGGGACATCAGTGAAAGACGAGCACTGGAAAAGGCGATTAAGGAACATTCGGAGCAACTGGAATATTCCAATGAGATAAAAGACATGTTTGCTGATGTTACGAGTCACGATCTCATAAGTTCAGTTTCAATAATTGAAGGATTTCTTGGATACTTGTCTGATATCGAAGATGATGAAAAGAAAAGACATATTCTTGATAATATCTGTAAAGGAACTGAGAAATTAAGAAAAACAATAGATTCAGCTTCAGCTTTTGCAAGATTAAATTATTCAGAAGATCTTGATATTCAGACACATGATCTGCGATATTTTATTGATAGCTCTCTTGAGAGACTTCAGTCTAAAGTTATGGACAGTAATATTAAAGTCATAATAAACTCTCCTGAGTTCTGTCCTTCCCATGTAAATCCGATTATTGAGGAAGTGTTTTTCAATCTGGTATCAAATGCCATAAAATACTCGCCTGAAGGCGGTGAGGTGACTGTGGATATAAGTGAGACAGGTGGGAAATGGAAGGTCAGTATATCGGATCTTGGTAGGGGTATATCTGATGAGGATAAAGCACGTATTTTCGGCAGATTCAAGAGAGCAGGACCTTCGGATATCAATGGAAAAGGACTTGGGCTTGCAATAGCTAAAATGGCATTGAAGTGTCACGGGGAAGAACTTCATGTTATTGACAATGAGGTAGGTAAGGGTAGTACTTTCTGGTTCACTGTACAAGTTTCTGACCAATTTGGAAGTTTGAAACAACAAATTTAAAATGACAACTTTTATTAAGAACTGCAATTATATCCCCTATCTGTTGTTTCTGTGTATTCCTGAATGTGTTCTTTCAAAGTCAAATTACCATAAGTAATATATAGTTGCCAAAAAATTACTTTTCTGGTCTTAGAGGTTATCGAATGGTCAAAAAAACAATTCATGAAATCAACGGTAGAATAAGAGATGGAAGTGTCAATGTAGTTACTGCCGAAGAAATGGTTCACATAGTTGGTGAACTGGGTGCAGAAGATGCTGCAAAGGAAGTTGATGTAGTAACTACCGGTACTTTCGGCGCAATGTGTTCATCAGGCGTCTGGTTGAACTTCGGTCATTCGGAACCACCTATTAAGATGCAGAAGGTATTTTTGAACGACGTTGAAGCCTACACCGGTGTTGCGGCTGTGGATGCTTTCATCGGAGCTACTCAATTATCCGAGTCATTAGGTATGGAATATGGCGGTGCCCATGTCATAGAGGACCTGATAAGGGGAAAATCTGTCCATCTTCATGCGACATCTCACGGAACTGACTGTTATCCGAGAAAAGTGCTTGATACTACCCTGTCCCTTGAAGATATGAACCAGGCCATAATGATGAATCCTCGCAATGCGTATCAAAAATACAATGCTGCGACCAACGGTACTAAGAATACGATACACACTTACATGGGCTCTTTACTTCCTTCATTTGGAAATGTCACCTATTCAGGTGCCGGTGTCCTCTCGCCGCTTTCCAACGATCCTGATTACATGACCATTGGTACGGGAACGAGAATATTTCTGGGAGGTGCCCAGGGATATATAGTAGGCCAGGGAACTCAGCACTCTTCAGGTGGTGGTTTTGGTACCCTAATGGTTCAGGGAGATCTCAAGCACATGAGTCCTGATTATATAAGAGCTGCAAATTTCACCGGTTACGGTACTTCTCTTTACGTTGGAATGGGTGTTCCAATCCCAATCCTTAATGAACAGATAGCACAGGCTACTGCTGTTACTGATGCAGGTGTCACTACTAAGATACTGGACTATGGTATTCCAAGCAGGGACCGGGCTGCAGTACGTGATGTAACCTACGAGGAATTGCGCAGCGGTTCTGTTGATATCAACGGACGTGATGTTCCTACATCTTCCCTCTCAAGTTTTAAGAAATCAAGGATAATTGCATCTGAGTTAAAGGACTGGATTTCCAAAGGTGAATTCTTTGTGTCAATGCCTGTTGAAAGGCTTCCAAAGGATATATCCGCAAAACCAATGAAGCAGACAGAAGGTATAGCTCTTGTTTCTGATATCATGGCAGTCAATGTTGTAACTATTAGTAAGGATGCAAGCGTTTACGATGCTGCAAAGACCATAATGGAAACTGCTTTTAACCATCTTCCTGTTGTCAGTGCCGACAATGCCCTTGTCGGTGTTGTTACTGCCTGGGATATCTCAAAGGCTGTTTCACAGAACAAGTTCGATCTTGTTGAGGATATCATGACGCGTAAGGTCATAACTGCCAGTGCTGATGAAAGGGTGGCTGTTGTAGCAAGAAGGATGGACCAGGATTCCGTTTCCGCAATGCCTGTGATAAATAAGGAAAGGCATATCATAGGTATGATAACGAGTGATGATATCAGCAAATTGTATGCCAGGAGGTCATGAACATGAAGATCAAGATCAATATTTCAAGTGATATACTCACAAAGCCGATCATGGCAGAATCGATACTTGAAACTGGCGTTCTGCTGAATATCTCCCAGGCTCATTTTGACCGCTCCCAGGGAGAGGTCGTTGCTGATGTGGATGAAGACAAATTCGACCTGATGTGTAAATCTTTGACAAACAAAGGTGCAAGGGTCACAAAATTGAATACTCCTATAAAGTGGGATGAAAACGAATGCGTTGAATGCAGTGCCTGTATTTCCGTATGTCCGACAAAAGTTTTCTCCCTGGATGACGATTTCAGTTTAGTTGTAGATGAATCAAAATGCATCCAGTGTGGAACCTGTGTTGACATGTGTCCCCACAATGCCCTGTCACTTGGAAAGAATAACAGGTGATACTCCTTTTTTCTTTTTTATTTACCATGAAAGAACATTTCAGGTTGAAAGAGACCATTGTAACTATCCAGGCTGATACTCCTTCTTACATAGAGGTGGCTCGCGAGTCTATAAGGGCACAACGCAGGGAGCTGGAATCATATATCGTTTCTGATCCATTTTTCCAGAGTACTCTGGAACCCTATGACATGGACGGTGACTTCCCTGAGGTTGTCCGGAGGATGGTTGAAGCTGGAAATGCAATGGGTATTGGTCCTATGAGTGCTGTTGCCGGTACTATCTCTGCTCTTGCAGTTGAGGCCATGGCAGATGCTGGTGCCACTTTTGCAATCGTGGACAATGGCGGGGATATTTCCATTATCAATGACCGTCCGGTGGTGATGGGAATCTATGCCGGCAATTCTCCTTTGAAAGATATTGGTTTTGTTATGGAATCGAGGGATTCTATTACAGGTGTGTGCACTTCTTCGGGCAGTGTTGGCCCCTCCATAAGTTTTGGTATGGCAGATGCAGCCGTTGTTTTCTCTGATAATGTATCACTGGCTGATTCAGCAGCCACAGCTCTTGGAAATGCCACTGACATTGGAAAAGATGCTGTTGAAAGGTCATTTGATGTTGTGAAAGATGTTCCAGGGATAACAGGTGCAATTGTCATCCAGGGCGAGTATATGGGATTCTGGGGTGATGTGCCTGAACTTAAAAGAGCTGATGTCAGGTACGAGTGTATTACAAAAGGTTGATGCTATGCTTTTAAGACTATATCTTGACAGAACATTTCCACGAAGATAATCTGCAACCTTTCATTCTTCTCTGGATATCTATATTTGTAACATATCCTGAATGAGTCTTATCTTCATGGAATTGCATATTTATCAAATGTTAGCTCCTTAATGATCAGATCCTGATTCTAAGAAGTCAGATTCTAATATATTGTCATTCTTCGATGAGAATCATCCATAGGAGATTTTACAGAATTAGGTAGGTTGAAAATAGAAAAGTGGAACAGGGAAAAGAAAGCCCTGTTCTTCAATATTTACGTCTTTCAGTCCCTGTGAGGAGCACACGAGAAGTATCCGTTGTTGTAGGCGTCAAGCCAGTCGAGAAGATCACTTCCTGAGTGGATTCCGTCTGTCATATACTTCCATGCGTCACTCTTTGCTTCGACTCCAGAACCTGCAGGACCATACATTTCCATCCATTCATCTGCTTCAGCAATGAAATCGACTCCAAAAGGAAGTCCATTTTCTTCACTTTCTATTACACATGAACCGTATGGGTTGCCTACAAGGACGTTCAACTTAGCTGCCACGAGCTGTTCGAACATATTGTACGTCTTGTCTTTAGCTGTGGGTTCCTCCATGATTGCAATTGCTTCACTTACATTGTAGGTGACGTTACCAATCTCTATCTCTTCGACTGGCCATGCATCAGGATGGTTCTTCCAGTAACCTGGAGTACCGACACCAGGTGCTTCTGTACCGATGTAGTGGCTTGGGTCCGTGTCGTTCACAGACTGACCATCATATACAGCTTCAGCAGTTGCATTGTTCGCATACTGTCCTGCAGCTGCATTTCCTGTAGCAAACAGGCTTGTATTGGATTCGCCCACACCAAGGTATGCAATTGTTCCGATGAATCCTTCCATATCATCGGTCACGTTGACGTTGACAAGTGGAACGTTACCAATGTTGGTCACGTTGTATGTCCATGTCACCAGATCTCCAACAGGGATAGCAGGACCTGTCGGACTATCTGCATCTTCTCCATTGGTTGCCTTCTCTATGTCAATTGCTGGAGCAGCACCGAAGTAGTGGCTTGGATCCGTATCATTTACTGGCTGACCATCATATACAGCTTCAGCAGTTGCATTGTTCGCATACTGTCCTGCAGCTGCATTTCCTGTAGCAAACAGGCTTGTATTGGATTCGCCCACACCAAGGTATGCAATTGTTCCGATGAATCCTTCCATATCATCGGTCACGTTGACGTTGACAAGTGGAACGTTACCAATGTTAGTCACGTTGTATGTCCATGTCACCAGATCTCCCACAGGGATAGCAGGACCTGTTGGACTATCTGCATCCTCTCCATTGGTTGCCTTCTCTATGTCAATTGCTGGAGCAGCACCGAAGTAGTGGCTTGGATCTGTATCATTTACAGGTTGACCATCATATACAGCTTCAGCAGTTGCATTGTTTGCATACTGTCCTGCAGCTGCCGTTCCTGTAGCGAACAGACTTGTGTTGGATTCACCCACTCCGAGGTATGCAATTGTTCCTATGTATCCTTCCATATCATCGGTCACGTTGACGTTGACAAGTGGAACGTTACCAATGTTAGTCACGTTGTATGTCCATGTCACCAGATCTCCCACAGGGATAGTAGGACCTGTTGGACTATCTGCATCCTCTCCATTGGTTGCCTTCTCTATGTCAATTGCTGGAGCAGCACCGAAGTAGTGGCTTGGGTCCGTGTCGTTCACAGACTGACCATCATATACAGCTTCAGCAGTTGCATTGTTTGCATACTGTCCTGCAGCTGCCGTTCCTGTAGCGAACAGACTTGTGTTGGATTCACCCACTCCGAGGTATGCAATTGTTCCTATGTATCCTTCCATATCATCGGTCACGTTGACGTTGACAAGTGGAACGTTACCAATGTTAGTCACGTTGTATGTCCATGTCACCAGATCTCCCACAGGGATAGTAGGACCTGTTGGACTATCTGCATCCTCTCCATTGGTTGCCTTCTCTATGTCAATTGCTGGAGCAGCACCGAAGTAGTGGCTTGGGTCCGTGTCGTTCACAGACTGACCATCATATACAGCTTCAGCAGTTGCATTGTTTGCATACTGTCCTGCAGCTGCCGTTCCTGTAGCGAACAGACTTGTGTTGGATTCACCCACTCCGAGGTATGCAATTGTTCCTATGTATCCTTCCATATCATCGGTCACGTTGACGTTGACAAGTGGAACGTTACCAATGTTAGTCACGTTGTATGTCCATGTCACCAGATCTCCCACAGGGATAGTAGGACCTGTTGGACTATCTGCATCCTCTCCATTGGTTGCCTTCTCTATGTCAATTGCTGGAGCAGCACCGAAGTAGTGGCTTGGATCTGTATCATTTACAGGCTGACCATCATATACAGCTTCAGCAGTTGCATTGTTTGCATACTGTCCTGCAGCTGCCGTTCCTGTAGCGAACAGACTTGTGTTGGATTCACCCACTCCGAGGTATGCAATTGTTCCTATGTATCCTTCCATATCATCGGTCACGTTGACGTTGACAAGTGGAACGTTACCAATGTTAGTCACGTTGTATGTCCATGTCACCAGATCTCCAACGATGATGTAAGGTCCTGTCGGACTATCTGCATCCTCTCCATTGGTTGCCTTCTCTATGTCAATTGCTGGAGCGGCACCGAAGTAGTGGCTTGGATCCGTATCAGAAACTTCTATAGGACCATAGTATCCTGTTGCAGTTGCATTGTTTGCATACTGTCCTGCAGCTGCAGTTCCTGTAGCAAACAGGCTTGTATTGGATTCGCCCACACCAAGGTACGCAATGGTTCCTATGTATCCTTCCATATCATCGGTCACGTTGACGTTGACAAGTGGGACGTTACCTGTGTTTGTCACATTGTATGTCCATGTCACCAGATCTCCAACGATGATGTAAGGTCCTGTCGGACTATCTGCGTCCTCTCCATTGGTCGCCTTCTCTATATCAATGGCAGGAGTTGGAATCTCTATAAATACAGTTGCGCTATCTTCACCAGGTCCATCCAGGTTATTACCTGCACCTACCTGAACAGCCAGAATATTTCCTGGGCTCAGATCGTAGTGCTGACTGAAGTTTGCAATGCTGATCTCATAGACAGATTTTGGCAGTTCGTTCGGATCTGCTACATTGAATGCATCGCTTGTAAGTCTGGCATCTATCTCTCCATACGTTAGTCCAACAGTTGAACTAACTGACCAGTCGTTGTTAGTTACACTGATAATTGTATAATTTGCAGGATTAGAATCCTGGGATACATATATACTAAAGACTTCCGCGCCAGAAAGACCAAATCCAACTGGACCTGCAGTTCCGTTCGCGTCTGGAGGGGTTATAGTTCCTGTATCGCCATCTCCATCACTGTCTCCGGGGATACCATAAACTTCCGCCATACCGTAAAGCTTGTCCTCTATTGGGTCATAATGTCCGTAGAACCTTGCAAGGTCAAGACCGCTTGAATTGTTCGTTGAAGCATCTCCATTAACGGCCATTCCATCACTAAAACTAGGACCTGCATCATTTTTAGGATCAGTATCATACCATAGTCCGGTATCTGCTGCATAAGTTCCCTGTCTGACCACCATTCTGTCTCCAAATGGTCCGTTTGAATTGTATGTTGAGGCATTATACTGGCCGAATGCCCAATCTTCATCCCATTCTCCCACGGACTTGGCTCCGTCCACGGTGATTGCAGTTGCAGCAGGAATTGACAACAATATCATCAATATCACTGCGAACAAACATGTTGATTTTATCATTACTCTACCACCATCTAATTTTTTACAATTTAAGTTTGAGGTTTTTCTGGAGGTATCCGTATTACATATTTGGTATTCTGTATCGATGCCGATAATAATCGGTCAAATATAACACCAAAGATCATATTCTAACAAAGCTAACGCTCTGTTGACATTATCATTTGGCTAAATACTTCTGCCAAATCTGTATATACATCACTCCTGCATATTCACTAGATATGCTACTGAACACTCCCCAGTGTTCACACTGTTAATTTATGACTGCATTGCTTTTATATTTACTGCATCACTATCTGTAAATGTATATACATTATCTATCATTTGTAACAAAATGATATATTTTGTCATAATTGTAATATAAACTCTAAAATAATTATTTAATACCTTAATATTTGCAAGAGTGATGCAAACGAATGGTTCAATCAAGACATGGACTCACCAATTTATCTGATACAGTATACTTTAAGAGATCCATACAAATACAATGATCTAACTCTTCTATAGATTCTTCAACAAACGGAAAGATGTTCCATTTTCAAAAGATGATATGTCAATTGAACCTGTTAACGGCGATAACTAACTTTTTACAGTCATTAATTTGATATACTCTACTAGCTAATAGAATATTGACCAATAAAAAGGAGTGTGGAATAATATGGTAAAGGTTACTTTAGTTCATTCTGAATGGTGTCACTTTTGTCCGACTGCAAAGAAAATGTGGCGAGACTTAAAAGAACAGTGCGATTTTGAGTACGAGGAAGTAGAACTGGACACTCCTGAAGGAAAAGAGCTTGCAAAAAAGTTTAAGATCCGTTCAATACCTACAACGATCATTGATGACAAGATTGCCTTTGTGGGAGTTCCTGACAAATCTCAGACAAGCAATGTTTGTAATGATAGTTGATCACTATGCATGATCTTATCATAATAGGGGGAGGTCCTGCAGGGCTAACTGCAGGTATATATGCAGTACGTTATGGTCTTGACACTCTCGTGCTCGAAAAGAATGTGATCCACGGTCAGATAGCCACTGCAGAAAGGGTTGAGAACTATCCGGGTTTTCCATCGATCTCCGGAATGGAACTCATGGAGAAGTTCAAGGAGCATGCAGAACACACTGGCGTGAAGATACAGAGTGCTAATGTACTAACTGTTCGGGATAAAGACGACAGGAAAGTTATCGTGACAGATGACAGTGAGCTTGAAGCCCTTGCAGTGATAGTTGCTACCGGTGCAAATCCAAAACGTCTGGGAGTTCCGGGCGAGGATAAACTACTGACAAAAGGAGTTTCCTATTGTGCTACATGTGATGGTCCGTTCTATGCGGATCAGGAGGTTATTGTCGTAGGCGGTGGTGAGTCTGCGATAACGGATGCTCTTGTCCTGTCAGGTATAGCTAGTAAGGTCTATGTGGTGCACAGACGTGATGAGCTAAGAGCATGTTCCCTTATTCAGAAAAGGGCTTTTGAGACGGAGAATATCAGCTTTATCTGGGACACTGTTGTGCAGGAGATCAAGGGTGATGAATTTGTTGAGAAGGTAGTTCTCAGGAATGTTAAGACCAATGAACTGACAGAGATGGGTATTGATGGTATCTTCATCTATGTGGGCATTAACCCCAACACTGCAATGGTGGATGTTGATAAGACCGATGTAGGATTCATTGTGACCGATGATCGTATGGAAAGTTCTGTAAACGGGATATTTGCAGCAGGCGATTGTCGGAGAACTTCCATGTGGCAGGTAGTCACAGCGGTTTCTGATGGTGCAGTAGCCGCTATATCTGCTCATGAATACATAACATCTCTTAAATTCGATAAATAGAATTCCTTTCCATTCTATTTAAGAAGGTGAATCAAAAATGATATGCGATGAAGAATTCAATGGTGCATTTTGCCTGAAGATATGCTCAGATTCCACGGCTGATGATCTGGAACCAATAGCAATTGCAATACACACTCTTCTTGGGATTCCGACAACCATTCGCAGTCTCAACTGTAAAGGGATTCGGATGGAAAGAGGAATGATTATTGATAAGGAATACTCGGGTCCAATACTTGAAGAGGTCCTCAGGACGAACATAAGTATCAGGGCAGTGCCAAAGGACGGTGTTTATAAGGGTAAGTCAGTTGTGGTCGCTCCTATAAGGGCACCCAGTGGGGAAGTTATTGGTGCGATAGGTGTTGTTGACCTTGTTGCAGCCCTTGATATCCTGGTGATGTTCAGGGAGTATCCTGGTGTTATTGATGAAGTGGAAGAATCAAGAAGAAAAATGAAATGATTTTATTAATCTCATTAATCATCTAAATTCTTTCATTTTCTCAAATTTAATTGCTTTGCTCACCACAAAAGCTACAATTGATATTGCTACTGCAAGCAGTATTACCATCAACAAGTTTCCGTTTTCTGCTGCCTTCATGAGGCTATAGAAAAGGAAAGCACTCAAAGCCATGCCTATTACCAGTAATATGGCAGATGGCATTCTATAAATTTTCCCAAGCGGTCCTTCCATAGTTGGTACAATATTCTATCCATATTATAGTTTTCTATTCATTGTGAGTTCATCCTGGTGTAATCTTTTATTTGTGGTGGGTCTGTAAAATATACCATAAGTATTTATATGTATAATGTCAATTCAAATTAAAAATGACTAACTAGTCAACAATAGGGAAAATTTATGAAAAAACAGATAGAAGACAAAAAAGCTGCCCTTTTAGAAGCTGCCCTGAAGCTCTTTACTGAAAGGGGTTTCCATGGCACATCCACTGCCCAGATCTCAAAAGAGGCAGGTGTAGCCACAGGCACTTTATTCAATTATTTCCCTACAAAAGAGGATCTCATCAATGGTCTGTATTTCGAGGTAAAAGAAGAATTAAGCCGGAAAATGGGAAAAGATGTCCAGACACAAAAAAATTACGAAGAAAAGTTAAGGAAAATGTGGCATAATCTGGTCGAATGGGGGACAGAGAATCAGGATAAATTCCTTTTTGTCGGACAGTTCTGTTCATCTCCTTATATTACAAGCCATACTCGTGAAGTAGTTATGGAAGAGTATGTTTTCTTCCATGATCTTGTGACAGAAGGATTAGCAAATGGAGAGCTTGGGGACTACCCGCCAGAAATGATAACTTCAATGTTCTATCAGTCAAGCAGGACAATAGTTGACTATATTCTTTATTCAGAACCACAGGATCGAAGTAAAGCTATAGAAAATGGATTTCAGGTTGTCTGGAAAGGGCTGGCTAAAAAATAATATTTTTTTCGCCACATAAGTGAGTGACCGGTCACTCACCGAACTTAAAATCCACACCCACTTTCACAATAAAAGTAGCAAATTATCATATACCGAAAATGGAGAGGAAATGAAAATGAAAAAGCATGTTACTATTTTGCTGGTTTCGATCCTGATGTTTTCCTTAATTGCAGGATGTATCACGGCTGACAGCACATCAGGAATTGATTCTAAAACACTCGAAGTCGATAGCAACAATCTCTATGAAGATTCTCAGGAGACAACTGTTCCAGACAACACAATTACTGAAATTCCTAAAGTCTATATGGCCACTGACATAAGTCCGGAAGGTTTAATGGCAGTGTACGATGCAATGGGCCGTGACCTTACTGGAAATGTAGCGGTAAAGATCAGTACCGGTGAGCCGGGCGGTGACAATTATCTTAAGCCCGATCTGATCAAAGATCTCGTACAGTCAGTTAATGGTACCATCGTCGAATGTAATACTGCTTATGGTGGCGGCCGCGCTGAAACATTAATGCACAAACAGGTTATGATCGATCATGGTTTTGCTGCGATAGCTCCAACAGATATAATGGATGAAGAAGGTGAGATATCTCTTCCTGTTACGGTTGGAGAACATCTTGATGAGTTTATTGTAGGTTCCCATTTTGAAAATTATGATTCATGGATTATTCTTTCCCACTTTAAAGGTCATGCTATGGGAGGCTTTGGCGGTGCTCTGAAGAATGTAGCAATTGGTATTTCATCTGCTAATGGAAAATCGTATGTCCATACAGCAGGAGTGAGTAAAGAAGTTAGTGGTTTATGGGGAAATTTAGCGGAACAGGATGATTTCTTAGAATCTATGGCAGAGGCAAATGGAGCTTTTATGAATGAAGTAGGGGACAATGTGGTCTACATCAATGTTCTGAACAGATTATCTGTGGATTGTGATTGTGACTCCAGTCCCTCTGAGCCAACAATGGCTGACATTGGAATTATGGCTTCTTTAGACCCAATTGCATTAGATCAGGCAAGTGTTGATCAGATCTATGCAGCTCCTGAAGGACAGGATCTTATCGAGCGCATGGAATCAAGAAATGCTACACATATCCTTGATTATGGTGCCGGGCTAGGTCTGGGCAGTCAGGAATATGAATTGGTGAATCTGGATGCTTGATATACTTCAGAGAGAGTTCATATATCTCTGGTATTATTCCAGTGTTCTGTTCAATCAGATCGCTATATACTGGGTCTTTGGCATATTCCTGGGCTCAGTAATTTCCGTATTTGGCAAAGAGAAGATCCACAGGCTGTTTGTTTCCATACAGAACAAGCGTCTTGGAATATTCGGGGTGATTCCAGCAAGCTTGCTGGGAATCGCCTCTCCCCTTTGCATGTATGGAACCATCCCTATCGCAGCTTCATTCTCAGAAAAAGGAATGAGGGATGACTGGCTTGCTGCGTTTATGATGAGCTCTATTTTACTGAATCCACAACTGCTCATTTACAGCGCTGCTCTTGGCACAACCGTTTTTTCCATACGTTTAGTTTTAGCTATTATTTGTGGAATCCTGGCCGGTCTCTGCGTCAGGTTATTTTTCCGGGACAGGGGATTCTTTAATTTTTCAACGCTTGTATTGCCGGAAAGCAGGGATACCGACCCTAATATGCTAATGCGCCTGTTAAAGAATGTATGGAGAAATATCAAGGCAACTGGTAAGTATTTTCTTCTTGGTATCGTGCTTTCAGCAATGTTTCAACGCTATATATCTCCTGATGCATTTGCCGGCCTTTTCGGAAACCAGCAAGGATTTGGCGTGTTATTGGCAGCAACCATAGGTGTTCCCTTATACGTATGTGGTGGAGGCACCATTCCTTTACTGCTGGAATGGTTACGACATGGTATGAGTCTGGGTGCCGCTGCAGCATTTATGATTACCGGGCCTGCAACAAAAATAACGAATCTTGGTGCTGTAAAAATTGTCCTGGGTAAAAGACAATTCAGTATCTATCTGGCATATACAATTTTGTTTGCTATCGTAACAGGTATTTTTATAGATATCTCCCTGTAATATCTTATAGTGGAGTTATACAAGCAAGGTGTTAGAAAAATTGGTGTTCTTGTGATTCAAAAGATAAAAAAGATCAAACTAAAAAAGATTGTGTTACATTCGTTCCTGCTTATGATACTATTTTGTGCAGGCATTATATTGTTCATGAATGTAGCTCCAGCTTTCGGTGGGGATCCGACATCAGAACAAAAAGAAGCCTATCAACAATTAAGCAACTATGTTGACGGACGTTTTGTAAATGAAATACCTACCAGTGTTTTTGTAGATTTATCAGATGCTTCAGCTTCAAATGATCTTTCTGTTTCCGAAGTTGTAGACCGTGATCCTGCAAGTCCAATCCCTGTTTCTACGATAGACTGGGACCAGATTAACAATAAAAACGATAGTTTGACATGGTTAGGACACTCTGCTTACCTGCTTAGTATTGATGACAAAAAGCTATTGCTTGATCCTATGTTGAGTCCTGTGGCTTCACCGGTTTCGTTTGTGGGAATTAACAGATATGAATATGGTGAAGATGTCATGTTGAATATCATTGATGAAATGCCAGCAATTGATGCAGTTTTCATTTCACATGACCATTACGATCACATGGACTACCAATCCATTGTGCAACTAAACAGCAAAGTGTCGTATTTCTTTGTTCCTCTTGGGTGTAGTGCTCATCTGATCAGATGGGGAATTCCAGAAGAGAAGATCACAGAACTCAACTGGTGGGAAGAAATAGAGTATCAGGACTTGACTGTTGCTTTGACACCATCAAGACATGGCTCTGGAAGAGATCCATTTAGCATTGATACCACACTATGGGGCGGATGGGTCATTCTGGGAAGCAAAACCCGTGTATATACCAGCGGAGATGGAGGATATGGTCCGCATTTTAAGGAAATTGGAAACAAATACGGGCCTTTTGATATCACCCTGATGGAAGGTGCTCAATATGACCAGAGATGGGCTGAGATCCATATGGTTCCGGAACAGGCAGTAAAGGCCAATCTTGATGTAAATGGTGAGACCATGATGCTGATGCATTGGGGAGCATTTACACTGGCTAATCATGCCTGGAATGAACCAATAGAAAGGGTACTTGAAGAAGCAAATGAAAGAGAAGTGAACATAATTGCTCCAATGATTGGTGAGACCGTTTTTTTAGATTCAGAGCTGGAAACGTCTTCAACTTCATGGTGGGATTTCTGATAAGAAAATGAAAGTTTATCTGATTATATCGGTAAGCTGAGAGTGAAAAGTGTCTCGTATTATTCAGGAAAAAATAAGAACTGTAATTAAGACTCACAGTCAATTTATCTCCTATATGCGCTTTGTCCAAATAAGATATTAGAAAAGATCAGCATATAACCAATCCTTTCTTTATTTTTTTTAAGTATATTCTTAAAAACGATTGGGCCAATAAAAGCAAATCCAATTCCTATGAGAATTCCACTACGTATTCCAGTTGTTAAATCATGAAATAAGTATCCTAACACTGCACATACAATTAGGATTAGAGTGAAATACATAATTTTTTCTTTCGTTCGATATATGTTCATTAAAAAGCCCCATACATTATAATATCATTTTGTTTAGAGTTATCTTTTTTGTAGAAGAATAATAATTACCTTACTATAAAGGATTAGTGGCCCCCTTATCCAAGCAAAACCACTGAATTTATTTTTGAGTCTATTTCAATACGCCTCTTAAAACATTTTCTAACGCAGTAGAAAGCATGAAATGCCCAATAAATACCCTATTTTTGGACAAAGCATCCAATATGCTCACCCTTATATACTAGTAAACATAACACGTAGATGACTGATTAGTCACTCGCGGAGTCGCGTGGATCACGCAGTGTTGCGCACAAAATGATGACTGATTACTCAATCACATCGATTGTAAGCAGATGATACTTTCTGAAAAAAGTATGAATCGGAAATGCAGTTTAAAATTACAAAATAAATAGAGGAGTTAAAATATGGCAGAAAATATTCAATCAAAAGGTTATGCTGGAAAAGACGAGTCTGGAAAGTTGTCTTCCTGGTCATTTGAAAGAAGACCTGTAGGTGATAATGACGTTCTAATTGACATTAAATACTGTGGAGTTTGTCATTCTGACATTCATCAGATCAAAGGACACTGGGGACCACAACAATATCCACAGGTGCCTGGGCATGAAATTGTAGGTATTGTCGCTGCTGTTGGAAAGAATGTTACAAAATTCAAAGTCGGTGATCGTGCAGGAGTCGGGTGCATGGTTGACAGTTGTATGGACTGTGAAAGCTGTAACAATGGTGAAGAACATCATTGCGACAAGGGTGAAACTATAATGACATATGGTTATCTGGAAGAATCATCACCTACAGGTATAAGTCAGGGAGGATACTCCCAGAATATTGTTGTCACCGAGCATTTTGCAATAAAGATACCTGATTCTATTAAACTCGAGGAAGCTGCTCCATTACTGTGTGCTGGTATTACTACTTATTCACCTTTAATGAAAGCTAGTATCAAAAAAGGAGATAAAGTAGGAGTTGTAGGAATTGGCGGACTGGGACACGTAGCTATTAAATTAGCAGTATCAAAAGGTGCTGAAGTTTATGCCTTTACAACCAGTGAAAGCAAAAAGGAAGATTGTCTTGCATTCGGAGCAAAAGAAGTCATTGTTGTTAATTCACCAGAAGACATGCAGCCATTAAGGGGTAAACTGGATTACATGATATCCACAGTTCCATATGCATACGATATGTCATCATACATTGACTGCGTAAAGCCATACGGATATTTCACCCAGGTAGGGCAACCAATTGGCGGAGAACTCACAATTAACAACTTCAATATGATCTTCAACAGAGTGAACTTTAATGGATCACTTATTGGAGGAATCCCGGAAACTCAGGAAGTAGTTGATTATTGTGCGGAAAACAAGATCTATCCGCAAATTCAGATGATTGAACCTGAAATGATCAATGAGGTATGGGAGAAGGTCGTAAATAAAGAAGCTCGCTATAGATATGTAATTGACATGTCAAACTTGTAATAGGACCCAACCAGGTCCTTACTTTTTTCACAAAAACGAATGGTGCTTCTAGTAAGTAAAAAAAGGTAAGGGATACTAAATGGCAAATCTGAAAGAAGAGAAATGTCTGGTAGCCTATTTTTCGCGTGCTGGCAATAATAATGTCAGTGGCAAGATCGTGAATCTTCCAACAGGTAACACAAAAGTAGTAGCTTGCATGATCCGGGAAATAATTGATGGCAATCTTTTCAGTATTGATACAGTACAGTCCTATCCAAAGGATTATTCTGCAACAGTCAACATCGCAAAAAAGGAATTAAATGGAAACGCCAGACCTGAACTTTCCAGTCATGTGGAGAACATGGAACCTTATAATGTGGTATTCCTTGGTTACCCCAACTGGCTAGGAACAATGCCAATGCCAGTATTCACTTTCCTGGAAGAATATGACTTTTCCGGAAAGATTATTGTTCCATTCTGCACGCATGGTGGAGGTGGAATGGGGCGCAGTGAGGATGATATTGCAAAACTTTGTCCGGAAGCAACACTTTTGAAAGGCTTCTCTATACAAGGTTCTCGTGTAAGTGCGGCAAAAAAGGATGTAGAAGGCTGGTTGGAATCGATCAGCAGGATGTTTTGAATTAAGTAAGAATGAAATTGAGGTTTAATTATGAGTATAAGTGAAACAGCAAAAAAGAATCTGGAAGATTTATTCCCCGAAAATAAGTCGGATTTGAATGAAACAGATCAGGAACTTATGGAAGTTTTCAATAATTTTGCATTTGATGAAGTAATAAGCTATGGAAATTTAGATAAAAAGACCAGAATGATGGTAATTCTGAGCTCCCTGATAGCTAGTCAGACCTTAAGTGAATATAAAGTAATGCTCGACGGTGCACTTAAGATTGGTGTGACTCCTATTGAGGTCAAGGAGCTTGTATATCAATCCATACCATATGTAGGATTTGCGAAAGCAGTTGACTTTATTCATGCCACCAATGAAATACTGGAAAGCAGAGGAATTGAGCTGCCATTAGAAGGTCAGTCCACTACTTCACCTGAAACACGGTTTGAAAAGGGACTGGAAGTGCAGAAGGAAATATTCGGTGAAATGATTGATAAAATGTACGAGGCAGCGCCTGAAAACCAGATTCATATTCAGAAGTATCTGTCTGCAAACTGTTTTGGTGATTACTACACCAGAAAAGGTCTGGATGTAAAAATGAGGGAACTCCTTACATTTTCCATTATCCTCTCACTGGGTGGATGCGAACCTCAATTAAAGGGACATATTATGGGTAATCTCAATGTTGGAAATGATAAAGGAACGCTGCTCAGTGCAGTTACACAGCTTTTGCCATATATCGGATATCCAAGGACATTGAATGCAATCACATGTTTGAACGAATTGATACCGGAATAAGTTTGATAAGATGTCGGAGAGAACTCTGTAATAGCAGCCGCAGCTGTCTTTACTCAGGATGTCCCACTTAACACAGTCGTAGCTGGTGTGCCGGCAAAGGTGATCAGAACATTGTAATGCTTAGTTTTATATACTAGTATCGAATATAGGGCAATGACTGATTAGTCACTCGCAGCAATACTGGCCAACCACAAGTTTAAGAAAACAAGTGACTGATTACTCAATCACGACGATGTGCTGAGTATATAATACCTTTCAGAAAAGGGAACTTGACGATACAAATTGAACGAGAGAGATAAAAAATGTCAAAAAATACTAAAACCAGATTACTGATGCTGTGTTTTTCTTTGATCTTCATTTTTACAGCAGGATGCATAAGTGATACTGATAGTGAACTAGAAGATGACACAATATTCCCAAGAGGAAATAATGTTGCCGGAAGTCCACTCGGAGACGGTTTTACAGGAGATGTATGGGTCGAAATGCTTGTGACTGACGATACTTACAACTCTCCATCATATAACGTAATATTTTCATAAGGAGCAAGGACTGACTGGCATTCACACCCAGGAGGGCAGCTTCTGTTCGTAACCAGTGGAGAAGGTTACTATCAGGAAGAAGGTGAGCCAGCAAGATTACTGAAAGCCGGTGATGTTGTGGAAATTCCACCAGATGTCGTACACTGGCATGGTGCAACAGCAGATAGTACATTCGAGCATGTCGGAGTAACTACCAATCCAGGAGCAGGTGCTGCAGAATGGTTTGGAGACGTTACAGATGAACAATACACTAATTTAGTTATTACTACAGAAGAAAACTTAGAGGAAGATAATATGGTACAAGAAAATAATGAACAAGTAAGGTATGATCCTGGAGATCTTACATTCGAACTAAGTGATAATGTAATTCTGGAAGAGGTCCGATTCAAAAACAAATTCGGAGCCGAGGTTGCAGGACACTTATACGTGCCTGAAGACATAAACAGGTCCCAAAAATACCCTGCAATTATTGTTGGAACTCCTTATGGCGGAGTGAAGGAACAGGGAGCAGGACTCTATGCTCAGGAACTGGCACAAAGAGGTTTTGTTGCTTTAGCATTCGATGAATCCTATAATGGAGACAGTGGTGGAGAGCCAAGACATATCTCATCCCCGGACCTGTTTGTTGAGGATTTTAGTGCAGCTGTTGACTTTATCGGTACAAGGGACTTTGTAGACAGGGAGAAGATCGGAGTTATTGGAATTTGTGGCAGTGGAGGATTTGCACTTACTGCAGCTCAGGTCGATCCACGTATCAAAGCAGTTGCTACTGCAAGTATGTATGATATAAGCAGCATGTTTAGAGATGGGTTCGGATATTCGTTGACCGATGAGCAGCGTGCTGCAGCTTTAGCCCAAATGGCTGAGCAGAGATGGGTAGACTTCGAGAATGGAAGTCCATTGGTACCTGTCGGATTCCCTGGTGAACCAGCAACAGCAATTCCAGAAGGTTTAGATCCTGTTACAAGTGAATTTTTTGAGTACTATGCTATGGAAAGAGGATTCCATCCAAATGCAGGAGCAGCATTTACCGCAACGAGTGGTATGTCCTTTATGAACTTCCCTCTGATGAACTATATTGAAACAATTTCCCCAAGACCAATACTTTTCATCATGGGAGAGAATGCTCACTCCAGATATTATACTGAAGAAGCATATGAAAGAGCAGCTGAACCTAAAGAACTGGTAATCATTCCAGGAGCAAGGCACATCGATCTGTACGATGGCGGAGACAATGACTATATTCCATTTGACAAACTGGAATCATTCTTCAAGGAAAACCTGAACTAAAAGCATATGGAAAAATAGAAAAGCATTTTTCTATTTTCCTAATTTTTATTTTTTTCTATCGTACTAACAAGTGAGGATTTGGATATGACAACTCGTGAGATTAAAAATGGAACAAAGATCAACATGCATTTTGGTAGCACGATCATTCCCGGAATTCTAAATGATAGTGAACCTGCCAGGGAACTCATCAGCAGATTGCCCTATACTGTCCACGCCAGCAGATATGAGTTTGATGTTTGTGGTGTAATGGACGAACCATTGTCATTTAGTGATGAAGACCTGGTCCCGGGATGGAAAAATGGTGATATTGATTTTACTACTCAAGGAGATTATTTTACCATTCTGTTTGACAACGAAGAAAATTGTTATGGTGAATTTGTAAATCTTGGTGTTATTGACTGTGACCCATCCACTATGGATTCATTAAGTGGCAGCTTTGATATTTTGATAGAATTGGCCTGATCGGGTGGATATTTTTAAGCCACAGGTGCTTATTAGAAAATTCAGTTTGATATAATTACTTAGACATAATAACTAAATTAAAACAATGTGAGGAAAAAGAAATGAAATATATGAATAAAGAAGAATTTGAAAAGGCAAATATGTTTGGAACTGGTGTGCCTAATGAGATGTTTGGACAATATTTTATAGGAGATTCCTTCCTGAATCCATTAACAAAACCCGGAGAAACTCCTGTGTTCTTAGCAAATGTAACTTTTGAACCGGGATGTCGTAATAACTGGCATATACATCATGCTGAAAGCGGTGGTGGACAGATGCTTATTTGCACTGCCGGAGAAGGCTGGTACCAGGAAGAAGGAAAAGAAGCAGTTAGTCTGTATGAAGGTTCTGTAGTATATATTCCGGCAGGAGTGAAGCATTGGCATGGTGCAAAGGCTGACAGTTGGTTCTCTCACATTGCTTTTGAAATACCTGGAGAAAACACTCGGAACGAATGGTTAGAGACTGTTAATGATGAGGAGTACAATAAACTATAGTACTCTCTATTTGATTATGCTTTTTTGATCTTCAATGGTGAAGGTAAAGGTACTTCCTTTTACCTCTCCACTTTCAAGCCAGACTGTTGCGTTGTGTATCTCTAGGCTCTGTAGAAATTCTGTTAATTACAACTTTAAACTCAGCAATTTTTAATAACTGCATTATTTCAATAGTCGTTAGAATGGTGTAATCGTAATGTTCCGCCTATGGCGGATGGTTGTGTTGTTCCTTGTTTTCTACTGTGAGCTGATAGAGTAAAAAAGGACATGCCTTTGCAGACATGTCATTAAACACTAACACATTATTCCTCTATCTCGTTAGGGATTGCATGCACAAAAGACTGACCTTTCATTGCAGTTTCGATCTCATTATGGAGCTCATGCACATAGTGCTGGCCTCTCATTGCAGACAGCAGAGATGCTATTGCTGAAAGGATTGCACCTATGATGAAGGATACTCTGAGTGCTGGCATGAAAGCCTGTTGCAGAGTCTCTGGGAACCAGTAGTTACTTGTCAATGTCTCGACCACAGATTCTGGTATCGAGGCTACGATACTGCTGTCCATTACGTTCAGGATTGTGGCCATTGGGTTATATCCAAGGAAAGCTGAGAATAATGCATTGGTAGGGGACATTTCTGAGATCTGGTCTGCAAGGTTCTGCAGGATAGGGGCAGTCTGTGTAGATGCAAAACTTGTGAAAGACTCGTGTATTGCATTAGGGAATGTTCCCTGAAGACCTACGATCACAATAGTGAAGAATAGTGCCATACTCATTGTCATAGCCGAGTTCATCAGAGTCGACATCATACCTGAAGCAACTCCCCTGTCCTCAGCTGGTACCGAGTTCATTATGGATGAACTGTTTGGTGAACTGAACATTCCGTTACCTATTCCCATAAGGAAAATGAGAATTCCAAGCTCCCAGTAGTCAAAATTGTAAGGCAGCATAGCAAGGCCCAGGAATACCACTGTCACAAGTGCCATTCCTGAAGTCGCTATCCATCTGGGTCCGTATTTATCCGAAAGCATTCCTGATATAGGTCCCATTATGATAAAGCCGATGGTCAGCGGAAGCATATAAATGCCAGCCCAGAGGGGAGTATCCTCAAAACTATAGCCCTGAAGTGGTAGCCATATTCCCTGAAGCAACAGTATCAGCATGAACATTATACCTCCTCGTGCAATAGCAGCCATGAAGTTTGCAAGGTTTGAAAAAGCAAAAGCCCTTATCTTGAAGAACTCGAAGCGGAACATTGGATTCTCTGCCCTGCGTTCTACGAACGGGAATGCAAGAAGCATGATAATTCCTATTACAGAAGTAATGCGGACGAGTGGACTGTTCCATCCCATTGCATCCATTATTCCGTCATGTTCGTAAGGCATTAGGCCATAGGTGATACCCACCAGAAGTGATGTCAGTCCACCGATGAAGAATACATTTCCAAGTATGTCTACACTGGTTTTCTTTGCCTTGAAAGAAAGCTCTTCCATTTTCCAGTATGCCCAAATAGTTCCGATCAGGGCAAATGGGATATTTACGAGGAAAACATAGCGCCAGTTGTAGGTTACAAGTATACCTCCAAGCAAGAGTCCGATGAACTGGCCTGACATAAGGGCTACTGTGTTAATGCCAAGTGCTTTTCCTCTTTCACTGCTTGGGAAAACATCGGTAATAATGGCCGGACCGTTAGCCATGGTCAGTGCACCGCCTACCGCCTGCACGAACCTGAAGAGAATAAGTTCTATCGCTCCGGTACTGCCGGTCCCGGGCGTAAGATATAGCAAGACCGAACCGATCATGAATATGAAAAATCCGAGTCTAAAGAGCCTGACCCTTCCGTAAATATCGGCAAGTCTTCCAATACTGAGGAGGATCGTAGCCGTTACAAGTCCGTAGCCCATTAGTATCCATAGCAAGTATTGGAAAGCATCCGGTTGCATAGGGTCCAGGTGAATCCCATTGAAAATAGCAGGAAGCGAGATAAGTATAATACTACTATTGATAGTGGCCATAAATGATGCAAGTAACACGGTAAGTAATGCAGTCCACTTATATGGGATACCATGTCCCTTTCCATGAGGGATATTATCTGTTTTTAAATTGGTTTTATTTTCCAAACTATTACCTTCTGTTGATCAAAATATTATTCAGAAAATCGTTATCGTAATCATCCTGGATTGTGTGCCGTTTTTTAGAAATGATCCTGATTATGTGCATTAACCTTCTGTGATGCTATCGATAAGCATAGATATTTCATTAAGAAGCTCAGCTTTTTTTTGGGTCATTTCTTCTAAAGCTACTGATCCTTCAGGTGTGATCGTATAGACTTTCTTACGATCTATTTCCTCACTCCGAACGTATCCTTCAGAGACCAGATAATCAAGTATCGGATAGATAGAACCGGTACTTGGTTTCCATTTTCCTTTAGAAGACGCTTCGATGGTTTTAATGATCTCATAGCCATGAGTGCTCTTCTTGCTTATCACAGTCAAGACTATGTATTTAAGAAATGCTCTTCTGATATCGTTATCCATTTTATACTCCTATTATCTGAGTTAATCGTCTGCCGATGTATCGGTACGCGATATATCAGCAAGTGACATTCTGATGGAGTATTTAGAATATAAATATTGTGGAATGAGTGAGCAGTCAATCATAATCTATTTATACAACTTGTCGCAATCCATAATTGACTGTTCAGTCAGTCACTAACTGTAATGTTCAAAAAATTCTAATGGATGGTAGAAAAACAGGTTCTAATATGACTCTAAAAACTAATGAATTTAAGGACTTGATATTGGATGAAGAGCGTGCCCTGTATGCTATACAGGACGCGATGATCTCACACTGTACCTTTGATGGTCCGGCTGATGGAGAATCTGCTTTGAAGGAAAGCGCAGATATTCATGTTTCAGATTGTGATTTCAGACTTCGCTACCCTTTCTGGCATGTAAGGAACGCTCAGATCGAAAATATTAGAATGACAGATACATGCCGTGCTGCATTATGGTACAGTAACCAGGTGACAATAAAATATAGTCATATGGGAGGTATCAAAGCTGTACGGGAATGTGAGGATGTCACTATTGAAAACTCTAACATTGTATCACCTGAGTTTGGATGGTTATCACACAGGCTAACCATGAAGAATTCAGAACTCGAGTCTGAATATCCATTCTTCTACAGCACAGATATCCTGCTTGATAATTTCGTATTGAATGGTAAATACTCTTTTCAGTATGTAGAGAATGTCGAAATAAGTAATTCCCATCTTGATACAAAAGACGCTTTCTGGCACAGCAAGAATGTCACAGTTTCAGACAGTATCGTAAAAGGCGAATATCTTGGCTGGTACTCTGAAAATCTCAAACTTGTACGATGTAAAATAATCGGAACCCAGCCGCTTTGTTATGCAAAAGGTCTGGTCCTTGAGGATTGCGAGATGATCGATTGTGATCTTTCATTCGAATACAGCGATGTTAATGCTACAATTGCAGGTCCGATCACAAGTATAAAAAATCCACGTAGCGGACATATCAGTGCAGATTCGATTGGTAAAGTAATACTGGATGATAATCAGCTGGCAGACGATTCATGTGTGATCGAAGTCCGGGATGAACTGAATAAAGAAGAAATTCAAAATTCAGAGACTTATAATGAAAATATACTGAACAATAAGGATGTGCCTGTTCAGGAAACATAACAAATTGAGGATTTATTTATGAAAATTACTCTGGAACATAATGATGGAAAAAAATGGATGTTAATTTGTTTGGGAGTATTTTTACTGGTATTCTTAGCGATTGGATGTATTGAACAAAATAACATGGATCAAAACACCATCGATAATCAATCCGAAAATGAACAGGATGAAGCCAGCCAGGAAGAGGAGGAAACAAAAATGCAAATCAGTGTTCAAGCAAATGGAAATACAACGATCTTTGAGCTCAATGATGGAAATGCTGCAAAAGATCTCTATGAACAATTACCTTTAACGATTGATGTTGAAGATTTCAGCAATAATGAAAAGATATTCTATCCGCCCAAAAAACTCGATACAACTAACACACCGATGGCAAATGCAAAAGCCGGAACGCTTGCATATTATGCACCATGGGGAGACGTGGTAATGTTCTATGAGAAATTCGGCTCTGCAGGCGGTTTGTACGAATTAGGTGATGTCGTATCAGGCGGTGAGCATATCAAAAATATGTCAGGCACGATACTCATAGAAAGAGTGTAAATGAAGCCAGAAATTTTGAAAATAATACAGTAAACAGAGGGGACAATTTTTGTGACTACAAAAGAATGTACATGTTTCGATAAAAACACAAAGAAAATTCGAATAGGTACTTTTTCGCATTCCAGTGACATACATGATATTGCAGATATGATCAATGAAAAGGTGTTCAAGAAATCTCATTGAAACCGGGTCCACTGAGTCATGACTCGATGATAAAATGAGCCTGGAATTCGAACTCAAAAACAATACCATCGGATTTAATTAATGACAAAAAAATTAAACTTAAACGAGAGATGGACAGGCTTTATAGCAGGAACTGCTTCCTTAGTTGTTGTATATGCTGCCTCATCTGCTCCTATTCCTCTTTTAAACACGTATCTTCAGACTCTTGATCTTACAAGTGGAGATCTTTCCATGACAGCAGTTGCATACTTTGTTGGGTGTGTAATATCGCTGCTGACGTTTGCCAGAGTGTCAAATCATTTAGGGCGACGTCCAGTATCACTTGCGACATTAGCACTGTCTGCAATTGCATGTGTCATATTTATTTACGTTCAGAATGCACCAATGCTTTTGATTGGAAGATTTGTGCAGGGAATTGCTTCCGGTCTGGCATCCAGTACAATTACAGCATATACCGTGGATAATGCACCAACTTCTCCAAAATGGCTAAGTGCGGCAGTTATCAGTGGAGCGCCTGTGGTTGGACTTTCAGCAGGTGCTTTTGGTGCTGGGGTCATTAAAGAGTACAGTTTGGGCTCCATGTCATTCACATATGAGATATTCATTGTTCTACTTGCCTTTTGTGCAATGCTGATGGCAGTCGGGCCGGAAACAGTAACACGTACAAGAGGAGTTATCACCTCCCTGGTTCCACGAATATCCATACCCCGGAATATTTACTATCTTCTTCCGGCTGCAATTAGTATCTTTGTTGGAACCTGGGCGATCGGTGGATTTTATCAGGCTTTCAGTTCTACCATGGCAGCAGACCTGCTTAACACAAATAGTATTATAGTAGCTGCAGCGGTGTTTGCCTGTTTGATGACTCCCTACGCTATAGGTGGCTGGCTGAGTGGTCGCTTTGAACCTGAAGAAGCTCAACGTATTGGAATAGTAGCTTTTTTCCTGTGTATTGCGGCTGTCATCTATTCACTGAAGGTCAGCATCATGATCCCTTTCTTAATTGCAACCGTGCTTGCGGGAATATCGCAGGGTTTAGGATTTACGGGAAGTATGCGCAGTTTGCTGGATAAAACCAGCCAGGAAGACAGGGCAGGTCTGCTTTCGAGCATTTATCTAATATCATATAGTGGTGCAGCCATCCCAAATCTGATCGTAGCACGGTTAGCTAGTGGTTTCACTTTATTTGAGATCGCAGTTGGATACGGCCTGTTAGTAGCATTAGTTTGCATAATTTCACTCTTCGCTTTAAGCAGAAACAAGAGACAACATGATTTAACAGAAAATTAGAAAGGAGATTTTTAAATGAAAGTATTATTAGTAAACGGAAGTCCACATGAGAAAGGTTGCACCTATACCGCTCTTACGGAAGTAGCAGAGACGTTGAAAGAAGAAGGTATCGACTCAGAAATCTATTGGATCGGAATAAAACCACTTGCCGGATGCACTGCCTGTAAGAGTTGTGCTAAAACAGGAAAGTGTGCATTTAACGACAAGGTCAACGAGTTTCTTGACATTGCCATAGAAGCAGATGGATTCATTTTTGGTTCTCCGGTACATTATGCAGCCGCTACCGGTGCGATCACATCATTCATGGACTGTGCTTTCTACACTAATGGGTTAGGAGGCAGAAATGCATTTTATCTGAAACCTGCTGCAGCAATTATCTCGGCGAGAAGAGCCGGAACCACTGCCACACTTGATCAGCTCAATAAGTATTTCACAATTTCTCAGATGCCTATTATTTCTTCCAGATATTGGAACATGGTTCATGGGGCACAGCCAGAAGATGTAAAAAAGGACTTTGAAGGTTTGCAGACCATGCGTGTACTTGCAAGGAATATGGCATGGTTCCTTAAGTGTAAGGAAGCTGGCATGAAGGCCGGTGTGCAACTCCCGGTGAAGGAAGACATGATCTTTACAAACTTCATTCGAGATTGATCATGGCCGGAATACATTATTCAAAAATTGCATGAGTGATTGGTCAATCAAAGCAGATATATACTCGCGCACCATATATGACTGACTGTTCAGTCATACGCTATACTATAATCTTATTCAATTCAAAAACAAGGGAGAACTAAAATGTTATACAGAAAAATACCAAAGAACGGAGACGAGCTTTCTATACTCGGATTCGGATGTATGCGCCTTGCTTCAAAAGAGGATGGCAGTATAGATGAAGAAAGAGCAACCAGACAGGTACGCGATGCGATAGACCAGGGAGTGAACTATATCGATACAGCCTGGCCATATCACATGGGAGCAAGTGAGCCATTCCTGGGTCGTGCTCTTGCTGATGGCTACCGTGAAAAGGTAAAAGTTGCAACAAAACTTCCATCATGGCTTATAGAGAAACGTGAGGATATGGATTATTATCTGAATGCCCAACTTGAAAAGCTGAACACTGACCATATAGACTATTACCTTATACATGCTCTTGTTGGTGATCTGTGGGACAATGTTGAAAAATTAGGTGTAGCTGATTTTCTTGACAAAGCAAAAGCTGATGGTCGTATTATCAATGCAGGTTTTTCTTTCCACGGAGCATCAGAGGACTTTAACCGTATAGTAGATGCTTACGGCTGGGACTTCTGTCAGATCCAGTACAACTATCTGGATGAAAAGAACCAGGCAGGTAAAGCCGGTCTGGAATATGCAGCCTCAAAAGACCTTGGAGTTATTATTATGGAGCCTCTCCGTGGGGGAAGCCTCACAAAGACTGTACCGCAGGCAGTGGAAGAGATATGGAACGAGGCACCAATTAAAAGAACACCAGCAGAATGGGCTCTGCGCTGGGTATGGAACCATCCGGAAGTTACAGTGGTTCTTTCCGGTATGAGTGAAGATGTCCATGTTGAAGAGAATCTCAGAATTGCAGGGGAAGCACATTCAAATTCACTTACTGAAGAAGAACTGCAACTTATAAAGAGAGTTGAAAACAAGTACCGCGAACTGATGAGAGTAGAATGTACCGGTTGTCAGTATTGTATGCCCTGTCCGGCAGGTGTGAATATTCCACTTTGTTTTGAGCTGTATAACAACCTTTACCTGGAAGGCGATCCGGACACAGTAAAGTTCATGTATGCTGCACGTGTGGGAGGCGCTCTTGGTCTTGAAGAGCCTGAGTTTGCATCCAGGTGTGTCCAGTGCGGACAATGTCTGGAGAAATGTCCACAGCACATTGACATACCAAATGTTCTTTATTCTGTGGTTAACGAACTTGAAGGACCCGACCTTGAGCAGAGAGCTGCCATGGCAAGGGAGATGTTCAAACAGGTATGATCCTAAACAAGAGATAAGTAAAACTATCTACTCGGGAGAAGGGGCTGCAAGAACCCCTTCTTCTTCTTCCCTTCCCAAAATAAATGAATTAAAGAACAAATTGGATCGCTAACAACTCTATTAACTGAAAGGATCCTATTATAGATAGAAATGAGATGATAGCATGAAGGTAATAGCAATAAACGGAAGCCCAAGGAAGAACTGGAACACTGCAAATCTTCTTGAACACGCACTTAAGGGAGCAGAGTCCAGGGGTGCAGAAACAGAACTTGTTCATCTTTATGATCTGGATTTCAAAGGCTGTATCAGTTGTTTTGCCTGCAAGAAAGTAGGCTTCCAAAATGGCATTTGCACCATGAAGGATGACCTGAAGGATGTCCTTGAGAAAATAGAAGAAGCTGATGTTCTTATTTTTGGTTCTCCTATTTACTTCGGTGATGTGACTGGAGAGATGAGGTCTTTTCTGGAAAGATTGTTTTTCCAGTACCTTGTATATGATGAAAACTACTCTGCGCATTGTCAGAAAAAGACAGCTACTGCTTTTATTTACACCATGAATGTTGACGAGCAGCAGATGAAAATGCTGGGTTATGATTCTTCTATTTTCAGGAACATGGAAATGCAGATACAGAGGTTTTTCGGATATACAGAATCACTATGTACATTCGATACGTATCAGTTCGATGATTACTCCAAATACGTTTCAACAGCTTTCAATGCTGACGAAAAAGCCAGGAAACGGGACGAGGAATTCCCGAAGGATTGTGCAAAAGCCTTTGAGATGGGAGTCCGATTCGCTGAAAAAGCCCACGGAAACTAAAAACCATGAGCGATAGACAATGTGGAAAGTCGAATATCTCCGTTCAGTTAATTATATTAGTTATCCAATGCAGAAGTGAAACAAATGGATCTTAAAACTATATTAGATAAGCTGAAAAATAATGAACTTGATATTGAAACTGCAGAATCTGATATCCGTTCAATGGGCTATGTCCCGGTCACAGACATTGCTAAAATAGACATTTTCCGCAAGCATCGTACAGGGATCATGGAAGCTATCCTTGCAGAGGGCAAGGACCCTGCAGATGTAGTGAAAATATCAAAGGTCCAGGTTGCTGCAAGTGGAAGGGTGCTAATAACAAGGCTCAGTGATGCTCACAGAGAAATGATCCAGGAAAGTTTCTCCTCAGAAGAACTTGAGTGGGACCTTCATTCAAAAGGTGTTGTGGTCCATAATGGAGCTCCGGTGCCAAGGACCGGTGGCGTTGTAGCAATAATCACTGCCGGTACTGCTGATATCGATGCTGCGGAAGAAGCAAGGATGGTGGCATCTGAGATGGGTTGTGAGACAATCGCTATCTATGATGTAGGAGTTGCCGGATTCCATAGGCTTGTCAATGAGATGCAGGTATTGCGGGAGAAGAAACCGGATTCCATCGTTGTGGCAGCCGGAAGGGAAGGTACCCTGCCGACCGTTGTTTCAGGTCTTATGGATGTCCCTGTAATCGGGCTTCCTGTATCTACCGGTTATGGTGCCGGTGCGAAGGGTGAAGCTGCTCTGCTCTCGATGTTACAGTCATGCTCAGTGCTGTCTGTGGTGAATATCGATGCAGGATTCGTTGCCGGATCATTTGCAGCAAGGATAGCCAACAGGGTTGCTGAGGCAAGGAATACTAAACCTCCGGAGTAACCACTTGTTTAATGTTTATAGTTTGAAATATACAACTTGGAAATGATTACATGAAGTCCCTTATATTCGATCCATTCTCAGGTGCAGCCGGAGATATGATACTTGGAAGTCTCATCGATCTTGGTGCTGATGGCTCAAAGATACGTGAGATCATCGAATCCGCAGTAGACGTATCGGTCTCTGTGGACCGGGTGAACAAGAAAGGTATCGATGCTACTGATGTTCATATACATGTACCACATGAGGAACATTCACGACATTATCATGAGCTTGTAGATATCATCAAAGCTGCCGGACTTCCTTCACGGGTGGAGAAAAGTGCCCTTGATGTTTTTGAGATAATGGCAAAGGCGGAGTCAAAGGTCCACGGCGAGTCACTGGAAGAGATCCATTTCCATGAGGTCGGACAGAACGATGCCCTTGCTGATGTTATCGGTTCCTGTGCAGCCATCCATGAGATCGGTGCAGATTCCATATTCTGTACTCCGGTGAATGTGGGTGGTGGCAGAGTAAGGGCAGCACATGGTTCAATGGCAGTACCGGCACCTGCAACCCTTGAGATACTCAGGTCAGGCAGTCTTCTGTCATACGGAATGGGTAACAGGGAATTACTCACACCAACGGGTGCCGCTTTATTATCATATTTTGCAAAACCTCTGGAGAACCTTCCAAAGGGCAGGGTCCTTTCAGTTGGTTATGGTGCAGGGGATGCGGATACTGAAGATCCCAACGTGCTGCGTACTGTGCTAATGGAGACCAGTGATATACTCACAAAGGACCGTATTGAAGTTCTGGAAACAAATGTGGACGATGTTACAGGTGAGGTTCTGGGGAACCTGTTCGATAAACTTCTGGCGGCAGGTGCAAGGGATGTTGCAATCACACCTACCATCATGAAGAAAGGCAGGTCCGGTCATATCATCAAGGTAATTACAAAAGCTGAGAACAGTGAAAGTGTTGCCAGGGAAATGATGAAAGAGACCGGTACTCTTGGCATACGTGTGATACCAACGGCACATCGTTTCGTTGCTGATCGCAGGATGGATAAGGTCACCATCACGCTCAAAGGCGAGGAGTTCACGGTTGCGGTGAAGATCGCACAGGATAAAGCCGGTGAGATATTACACATGTCTGCTGAGTATGAGGACTGCCGTAAGGTTGCCGATAAGGTAGGTCTGCCTCTGAAAGAGATTATCAGGCGGGTCGAGGAAGAGGCATGGGGGAAGTTCGAGTAGTTTTTCCTTCATATTTTATTTTCCTCCTCTTTTTTGTTTTCATTTTTAAATTCCAATCTACCACAAACAATCTAAACCATCCCGGCAATTAGAAAGCAAATGATAGACGACGTTGTGAAGTTATTCAAAAAAATGGATAGCAAAGACCTGCGCATTCTTACTGGTATTGAGCTTGGCATGAAGAACTTTGAATGGGTGCCGGTGGAGGAGCTAATGAAGTTTACCCGGCTGCCGTATTCATCTCTTGAATATAAGCTGAAGTCACTTATAAGGAACAATTTGGTTATCGGTACCAACCAGCCATATGAAGGTTATCAGATATACTTCGATGGCTACGATACCCTTGCTCTTAATGCATTTGTCAAAAAGGGAGTCATCAGTGCCATTGGTGATGAGATAGGCGTTGGAAAGGAATCTGTGGTCCATGAGGCGGTGAGGGAACCAGAACTTGGTCTGGGGGAACCTCAGGGCGTTATACTGAAATTCCACAGGGAAGGCAGGACCAGTTTTAAGAGTGTTAAAAGGTCACGCTCTCATCTTGAGGGGAAGGAACACTTTTCCTGGATATATGCAGCAAGGCTTGCAGCAAAAAGAGAGGCTGAGATCATAAGGAAACTTTATCCTGATGTGTCGGTTCCAAAATTAATAGACAGCAATCGCCATGCTCTTGTCATGGAAGTTGCAAAAGGCACCCTCCTCTACAGAACAAAGCTTGCGGAACCACAGTGGTTCCTTGACGAGATACTCAGGCAGGTAGCCATAGTCTATGAAAAAGGTTACATTCATTCTGATCTTAGTGAATATAACATATTTGTTATCGATGGCGGAGTGCAGTTCATCGACTGGCCGCAGTGCGTGGAAATAAGCCATCCTCATGCGGATGAGTTGCTTGAAAGGGATGTTTCCAACGTACTCACGCACTTCAAGCGCAAATACAATATAATAGTGGATCTGGATGAGGTCATATCAAAAATAAAAAGCGGTGTGGAGTCATAGATATATCTCAGTAACGACATAAAATAAACTGTATGCAAAACGGTGTCATATACGGCATTGACATAGCAAAGGGTTCTTCCAGGGCACAGGAAGTTCCCAGGTATGCCGTTGCCGTTCTCAAGGATGGCGAAATAAACCATTATACTATGGTCCGGTTACACAGGATACTCCGGATGCTGAACAAAGATTGTCCTGATTATATTGCAGTTGATAACATTTTTGAGCTTGCTGCAAATAAAAATGAATTAATACACTTTCTTGAAAAACTCCCCGAGAATACAAAACTGGTGCAGGTTACCGGAGGTATTCGCCAGAAACCGCTGCTTCGGCTGGCTCAGGAACACGGCCTCTCCTTAAACCAGTTCGACCCGAATCAGGAAGCAGAAGCATGTGCAATTCTTGCAAGCCTTGGTGTAGGTGTTGAAGTATCTCTTTTTGAAGACATCACTCGTATTAAAGTAAGTCGTGCCCGCTCCCTTGGCAGAGGTGGATGGAGCCAGAACCGTTATCGCAGGAAAGTACACGGTGCTGTCAGGGAAAAGAGCAGGGAGGTCGAGAACACCCTGCGTAAATTCTCCCGGGAAACAGGTTTCGCTTTCTCCGAACATATCACTGAAGGTTTCGGTGGTTATGTCAGGGCAGAATATACTGTAAATGCAAAACGTGAACGTGTACCGGTCAAACCATCTGCAAACGCTGATGTACAGGTCACTGTCAAAAGTGTTGAAAGAGACAAGATCCAGTACCTGCCAATCAAGAAAGCAGGACGTAAATATACTATCGTTGGAATCGACCCCGGCACAACAGTAGGAATTGCCATTCTATCTCTTGACGGGGAACTGCTTCTTTCTGATAGCACACGTGGTATATCGCACGATGAGGTTGTCAGGCTGATATCCGATTACGGAAAACCTGCACTTGTAGCCACAGATGTCTATCCTGTTCCATCTGCCGTTGAAAAGATACGTCGCAGTTTCAATGCGGTTGCCTGGACTCCGGGCGGCGAAATAAGGTCTGAAGATAAGATCGCAATCGCCCGGCAATTCGGATATTCCAATGACCATGAGCGTGATTCACTCACTGCGGCATTATCCGCATACAAGGCGTACAAAAATGTATTCTCAAGGATTGAGAAAAGGGCTCCTAAATATCTTGATGTTGACAATATAAAGTTCCATGTTATCAATGGTGATTCCATAGAAGAGGCCATTGAAAAAGTTGCAGCCGAGTCAAGGATAAAGGTAAGGATAAAACCGGAACCAGAACCACAAAAAGAAGAACCTTCAGATGTGGATGAACAAATAAAAAAGCTGCGTGGTGAGCTCAGTAATAGGAATTCCCAGATAAAGCAGCTAAAAGAGTATGTTGCCGAACTGAAATACGAGAGTGGGCAGAAGGAGAGGCTTATCGAACATCTGGAAATGCGCATCAAGAAGGTAAAAAATTCCACTTACCGTCAGATCAGGCGTGAAAAAGAGATGCAGATAAGGGACAACGAAATTGAGCGTCTCAATAAGGAACTTAGTAAAACGAAAAAATCCTTGCGTAACCAGCGTAATCAGAATAAAAGCCTTAAACAGATACGCAAAAAGGAAGTGAAGGGTGAAGGTCTTCCGGTAAAAGTGATCTCATCGTTTACCAGGGAAGCGATTCAACACACAAAGGAGCTCTATGGTATCAAGGAAAATGATGTGATATACCTGAAAGACCCAAGTGGTGGAGGTCCTGTAACTGCATCATTGCTTGTCGAATCTAAGGTAAGGGCAGTTATCATAAGTGAGGATATGCCACATGGGGCACTGGAATTCTTTTATGATGGTGAGGTTCCCGTATTGAAAGATATACAGATTCATCTCATCGGTGATCTCGCTTCTGTGAATCCGGAAATACTTAAGAGTGCGATAGCAGAATGGCAAAAAGGAGCCGATGAGCGGCGTAAGGAAAAAGAGCATAAGCAGGTCCAGTCCATTCTGGAAGAATACAGGAGTGAACGCAGAAGAGGACTTGCATAGATGTGATTCTTGCAGGAAAACGAATGAGAGGTTAATATTTATGATACGGTCTTCACTATTATTGGCAGGTGGTTTAGGAACCCGTCTTGATGGCAGGGAAAAAGCATTGATGGTCTGTCAGGATACTACTTTGCTGGAACGTACTCTGGCAGTACTTGAAGATGTCTCAGATGAGGTTATCGTATCACTGAGGGATGATGAACAGGTGGAGCACTTTTCCGAATATCTGGGGGATAGGAAAGTTGTAACCGATAAAATACGAAACGCAGGTCCGCTTGCAGGAATGCTTGCAGGTTTTGAGAAGGCTTGCGGTGACTATGTTTTTACAGTAGCATGTGACATGCCATTTCTTAACGGGCGATTAATTGATATGATGTTTGATATGGTGGGGGAACATGATGCTTTGATACCCATAAGTGAGTATGGTACAAAGGAGCCGCTGCATTCTGTATATCGCAGGGATAAGATGCTTGAGGCAATTGAATCTGCCATGCATGATGGATACAGGAGCATACTTGCTCCGGTATCTTCTCTGGAAGATGTTATGTATCTGGATGCTGCTGCAATGAAAAAAATAGACAAAGACCTTAAAAGTTTTGTCAACATAAATACTCCATCAGATATGGTAAAACTGGATAACTGGAATCTGGATGATATCTGATTGTTCTGCCAGCAGGGATGTGTCAAAATGATAGATCATGGTATTGTTATAGAAAAAGCGATCTGGAGAATTGCGGAAGAGTATGATATCGACGTTGAGACCGTGGAGAATGCGATAACATTTTCAGAAGAGCCACTGGACCTTGATACATTGGTCACAGAAGGCATATTCTGCTTCAGGGGACCAAATGACAATGTGAAATATGACAATGCGTCCCTATGTCTTTCCAATAAAATAATCTCAAACATCGGTGTGGCAAAAGTTCTCATATCTCTGCTGTGCGAAAGGATCCGGCAGTGGGATCATGAAGATATAAATGTCCTGTTATCACTGCTAAAGAAAGTGGTTACAATAATGGAACTAAATCCTGATGAATATCCAGGTCTTCAGGCATGTAGTATTAGCCCTGCCGAACTGCCATCTGAGGAGATTCCAGATGACCTGGACGATAATTATTATGTATGGGCAATGGACAAAAAAGGCATGTGCTTGGTGGGTATAGATGCTAACAGGCTTATGCATGTAGATGATATGCGAAAAAATCTGAAGGCTAAATGTTAGTGTGTTGATCGTTCATATACTTATAAAATTCATTTTTAACTAATTTTTTCTTTTATTGTTGCCATTTCTATTTATAGTATCCGAATAATTTCGATAACTTAATTAATATGTTATGTGCATTAAGGAAAAATAAAAATTTAGAATATACTGTATAAACATGACATTATACTGTGTTATTTGTTCTGGAGTTGGTTAGCTGGATGGATCCCGATAAACCGGAAAAATGGTTCAAATTAGCATTTGATGCCGAAGATCCGGAAGAGAAGATTGAGTATTTTTCGCTTATACTGGAGTATGAGCATCTGGATCCTGAACTTTGGAGCAATGAGGCAATGGCGCTTGTATGGAATAATAAAGGCATAGCACTTTCTTTTATAGGTAGGGATGAAGAAGCGGTGGAGTGCTTCAGGAAGTCTGTTTTTCTTAATAAAAATGATGTTGATGTTCTATGCAATATGGGTGTGGGTCTTTTTAATATCGGTCGATATGAAGAGTCCATTAAATGTTATAATCGGATACTTGCCCTTGACCCTGGCAATGAGAATGCATGGATAAACAAAGGTGATATTCTGGAACTGATGGGCAATCATAACGAAGCCATCGAATGCTACAGCAGAGTTCACAAGGAAATTGAACTGGATAATAAATTTGCAATCGTGTGGCACAAAAAAGGACTTGCTTACTTTAGCCTCGGTCAATATGAGGATGCTGCAGAGTGTTTTACCAGAGTCCTTAAAATAGACCCTGAACACAGTGACGCAATAGAAAATCTGAAGACTGCAATGGGAAATACAAAAAAGATGAACGATGATATGAAATATCAAAGTTCTTCCTATCTGTAAACTAAAAATTGCCTCAAGTTTTACTTTATATAGTAAAGCGTTCACCTAATTCAGGTGCAAAAGCCTCAACGCCTATTTCTTCTTTAACCCAGTCTGCAAAGCCTTCGCAGTTATCTCCATGCATTGTGAAGACATGCTCAGTTCCCCTGTTACAGAAATCCCTTACCATTTCTTTGAGTTCCCTGTCCCCGGAATGGGCGGAAAAATCATACTGCTCTATTTTTGGTTTGAGATGCTGGATAATTCCATCATTGTCTATGTTGCCGGTATCCATTGCCATTCTGCCGTTGGTGCCCTCTACCTGGTATCCTGTAAGTATTATCTTAGATTTTGGATCCTTGTACAGTTTGTTTATGTAATAGAGCACAGGTCCGCCATTGAGCATTCCGGCCGTAGTTACAATTACTGAAGATTCAAGTTTTATCTTATCTCTCTTGTGACCACTTACCAGGGTTGCATTATCAAATGCCTTTTTAAGGTGCGTGGGATTATGCAGGTATTCAGGGTGTCTTAACATTATCTTGTATGCCTCTACGCCCATTCCGTCAACATAGGCCCTGATGCCGTATGCATCCAGGAGCATTAGTATTTCCTGTGTTCTCCCGATGGCAAAAGCAGGAATTACGACACTGCCTCCTATGTTAAGTGTATCCTGGACGGAATCTATGAATTCTTTTTCAACTTCCTTGCGCGGTGGGTGTTCATCCCCAAAATATGTGCTCTCGGTTATCAGTATGTCTGAATCCGGAAAGTCAATTGCACCGAGAACCAGTCGTGTATCATCAGTATTGATGTCTCCTGTATAGAACAGGCTTTTATTCTCTTTATCCCTTACATGGATTGCTGAGGCACCGGGTATGTGTCCTGCACTAAGGAATTCAACATCGTATCCGTGGACGTGTAATTTAACTCCTGTATCCACCTGTTTTGTCTGATGGGCAAACTTTGAAAGATCAATGGAATCATATATTGGCATCTCTCCTTCTCTTTCTGCGATTCTCAATGTGTCCTTTGCCAGCATATGTGTCAAATCAAAAGTAGGTGGTGTCATGTAGACATCAGGTTCAAGGTCCATGAGATTTGGAATTGCACCGGAATGGTCTATGTGTGCATGCGATAAAAGCACAGCCTCAGGACGTGCCCCATTCAAAGGGTACTTTACGTGTTCTCCTGGAGATACTCCGTAATCCATCATCAGTTTATCATCGACAAGAACTGCCGATCTTCCTACTTCCCTGCATGCACCCTTGAATTCCAGTTCCATTATACCTGTCTCCTCCTATGCAATCTCAGATTGCCAGTTCTTTATTTTCTTAACAGGTATACTTGTAACTTTCGCAAGTTCTACAGCATCTGCTGTACACAAATCATTCACATTGCAAATTCCGGCATCGGATAGTTTTTCCGCAGTAACTTTTCCAATTCCTGATATATCATTGATGGTTTTCGGACGTTCCTTGTCAGTACCGTTCTTCTCTTTTTCTTCTTCCTGCGATTTCTGCCATTCAAGGAAATTACAATGAGGACATCCCAGATTCCAGGGTCTTTTTCCTGAATTTATGATGCGTATGTGGTACATTCCATGTTCCTCACACAATTTATCCGTAACCACTACCTGCCCAGATCGTGGTAATGGCAATGCAAAAGTACAGTCCGGATAACCGTCACATCCTATAAAGCGAGATCCTCGTTTTGATCTCATTACCATGAGGTTAGACTGGCAATTAGAACAGACGCCAATAATCTTGTCCTCACGAAGACCGGCACGCAGTGATTCGCTGATATCTTCCTTGTTTATTTCAAGTTCTTTGAATATTAGTCCTAGCATTTCCCTGGATTCATTCAACACTTCGTCTTCCGGTATCTCGCCCTCTGCTATCCTGTCCATATCAGCTTCAAGTTTACTTGTCATGTCTGGTTTGGACATCGTAGGTGCAAACGTTTCAAGGGTATCCACAACTGCAATTGCGGTCTTTGTAGGTTGCAGGGGGTTTCCATGCACATATGCTCTGGAATAGAGCTTGCTGATGATCTCATGGCGTGTTGCCTTGGTACCAAGTCCCATATCTTCCATTATCTTAATGAGTCTGCCCTGGCCGTATCTTCCGGGTGGTTGTGTCTCTTTAGCTTCAACTTCCACTTTGTCCACTTTGAGCTTATCGCCTTCGTTCAGCTCTGGTAACAGCCTGTCTTCAGGTGCATTGTAATGATAATACCATCTCCATCCCGGAACAACGAGTCTTGCACCATTTGCTTTGAAATCCTCTCCGTTTATATCGAACTTTGACCTGATGGTCTCCCATTTGGCCGGGTCTGCAAATGTCGCAAAAAAGCGCCTGACCACGAGTTCATAAAGTTTCCATTCCTGCTCATTCATTTCTGACTTTTTCGCAAGGGATGCAGGAAAGATAGGGGGGTGGTCTGTTGTTTCTTTCTTGCCTTTAGTTGGGACAAGTTCTTCTTTTTCAAGTAATTTGAGTGCATATTGTTTGAAAGCACCGGTCTTGAATATCTCTATCTGTGCTCTGAGATCCAAACTTTCAGGGTAGACGGTGTTGTCGGTTCTCGGGTATGAGATGAAACCGTTTGTATAAAGTGTCTCAGCAATTCTCATTGCATTAGCGGCTGTAAAACCGATGGAGCTAGCAGCACCGATGAATTCTGTAGTATTGAAAGGCGTTGGCGGTTTGTCTATCTTCTCGGAAGTAGTGAGCTCTGTCACAAGAGCATCATCACCTACAGAGACATTTCCCATTGCAGCATCTACTTCTGCTTTCTCCCAGAAGCGCTTTGTACGATGTTCTGCCTTAAAAATCACTCCGCTTTTGCTCTCCAGCATTGCTGATAGTTCCCAATATGGCCTTGGGATAAAAGCATCTCTTTCCTTCTCACGTTCCACTATTAGTGAAAGAGTGGGTGACTGAACCCTTCCTACAGAAAGGAACATTTTCCCAAGGCGCCCGGCAGCAAGAGATATATAACGGGTCATTGAAGCTCCCCACACTAGGTCTATAACCTGTCGTGAATGTCCGGCATCTGCCAGATCGAAGTCAACGTTGGTGGGGTTTGAAAAAGCATCGTCAATAGCCTTTGGGGTAATGGCACTGTAGTGTACACGTTCAAATACTACATCAGGATTGACTTCTCTTATTATGTCCAGGGCTTCAACTCCAATGAGTTCTCCTTCCCTGTCGTAGTCAGTTGCAATGGTTACTTTTGTAGCTGTTTTTCCCAGTTTTTTCAGTGCAGCTACTATTTTCACTTGTGTCGAAGTCGTGATTACATCTGCGTCAATGAGCTCTTTAGCCTCTACTTTTTGCCAGTTATTATAGGCTTTTGGGAAGTCCAGTTTAACTATGTGACCGCTAAGTCCTATGAATATCTTTGTTCCTTCCTCGGATTCATATTCATAGGTATCCACTCCGCTTACACGAACCTGTTTGGTCTTCCCGGGGGCCAGGATCGCTGCTATCCTTTTTGCTGCAATGTGTTTCTCTGCTATGATGAGATGCATGTTATCTCCGTGATTCTTGAATAGTGCAATAAATGTGTTATTGGATGTTACATTAGATAGTTCTGATAGAAAATCTTTATTTTTACACGGTTATTTAATGATTAAATCTAACAAACATTCTTCTAAATATATCTATCGCAAATACAAAAAATACGGAAACTGAGGTGTGTGTAGAAAAAACACTACTCTCTGGCAGTATTATAAAATGTTAACACGTGTGCAACAATGCACAGTATTAAAAAAGTAAATGAACATTTCCTATCCCCTTTGACGGGAACAGGAAATGCCAATCTTATCCAACCATTGAATGGTTAATCCATTCTTTGCATAAGCTCGATATCTTCCATGATGGCCTGCAGGTCATCTTCGTGCTCGATCTCATCGGTAAGGATCTGTAATACCATTTCGTATGTAACAGGGTCCTTATCCTTGACCTTTCCGAGTATGGAGTTGTACACCTGGATTGCACACTGTTCTCCTTTGATGTTCTGTGCAAGGATCTTTTTCACAAATGGATCCTCAGGAGATTCGTATCCACAGTTGCTGAATTTTTCCCAGTCCATTGGAGAGAGGACCGGTGTTCCACCAAGCTGTATTATCCTGTTGGATACCATATCAGCATGTCGCAGTTCATCTGTGGCGTGTTGGAGAAGTTCGGCTACAGTAGCTTCTCTCATAGGGCCTTTGACTACTTTTGCACCAATCCAGTACTGGTAGTATGCAAGCCACTCGTCTGCAAGTGCCTTGTTCAGTAAACCAATCAATTCGTTGACATCTAGATCAAGTATTTCAACACCTTTTGTTCCCATAATAATCACCTATGAACAATGTCTTAGCTTCGTATTTAAGACTGTTTCCTGAGACACATGAACCAGTCAAGGCAGTACTTTCCTTCCTCTTCGGTTTCAACTCTTTCCTTTGCAGATCCGCATGATCCTGGTGGTGGAATGATTACGTCGTCGCCTGGTTGCCAGTTGGCCGGGGTTGCAATATTTTCAGCATCTGACTTCTGCATTGCCAGGATAAGTCTCTTGATCTCGTCCATGTTCCTTCCATTGGACAGTGGATAATAGAGGATCGCTCTTACCTTTGCCTTTGGGTCCATCATGAATACTGCTCTTACAGCCTGGGTGTCTGATGCATTTGGCTGTACCATTCCGAACTTCTTTGCAACATCCATCTTAAGATCTTCAATGACCGGGAAATTCACTTCGACATCTTTCATTCCCTTGTACACGATCTTTTCTTTGATCGTCCGTAGCCATGCAATGTGTGCATATATGCTGTCGATGGAAAGTCCGATAAGTTCTGTATTTAAGGCCCTGAATTCTTCCTGCATAGTTGCAAAGGTCATGAATTCGGTTGTACATACAGGTGTAAAGTCAGCAGGGTGGCTGAAAAGAATTACCCACTTCCCCTTGTAATCATTAGGGAAATTAATTTCTCCCATTGTTGTTTTTGCTTTAAATGACGGTGCGTCGTCGCCTATAAGAGGCATTGTTACTATTTCTTCATCCATATTACTCCATCTCCATGCATTTTTTGCATATACCATAAAAATTAGTGTCTGTCGATCCTATTTTGAAATCATCTATCTCTTTTGCTATGCTCATGGCATATTCGCTAAGCTCTTCCGATTCATAGTCCTGTATTTCTCCACACTCCAGACAAATTGTGTGATGGTGAGGTATTAGATTGGATTCGAACCTTGAAACCCCCTTAACGTTCACCTCCTTGATCAGTCCCTTTTCGGCCAGAAATTTCAGATTATTATAAACGGTGGCCTTACTGATCCGTGTTAATTTTTGCCTTACTCCCTCATAGACATCATCTACGGTAGGATGACCATCAAATTCCCTGAGGAAATCCAGGATCTCGATCCGCTGGTTTGTGTACTTGATGTCTGACTGTTTCATTTTTGTCCCACTTTTATGTTTTTCGTGTTCTGGCATAATTTATGTAAGAACATATCCTAACTAATAATTATTATTATTTAAAGTTTATTCTCATTTAATATCTTAACTTATTTAGTACTATATATTGTATTTTTCCTTGTCAGGAATAAAAAATCTCCGGAACCGGGAAAACGTACTCAATTGAGCAAGATACTTAATAGATAAGTTATCAAATACTCTTCAAATTCCCGGAGGCATAGAATGAGCAAGATCAGGATTATTTCATGGAATGTTAATGGCATCAGGGCGGTTCACAAAAAAGGTTTTCTTGACTGGCTTAATGAGGAAAGGCCGGATATACTCTGTATCCAGGAGACAAAAGCCAACAGGGACCAGCTTCCCCCTGAACTGCTTGAAGTTGATGGTTATCACAACTATTTTGCCTCTGCTCAGAAAAAAGGATACAGCGGAGTGGCACTCTATACTAAAAAAGAACCTGTCGATATTAAATGTGGTTTTGGAATTGATAAGTTCGATACTGAGGGACGTGTCCAGATCGCTGATTACGGGGACTTTGTTCTCTTTAATATATACTTCCCTAACGGAAAAGCATCCGATGAAAGGCTCGAATACAAAATGGAATTCTATGATGCTTTCCTTGAGTATGCCAATACCCTCAAATCCAAAGGTAAGAAGCTTATAATATGCGGAGACGTCAATACTGCGCACAAGGAAATAGACCTTGCACGCCCGAAAGAAAATGAAAATATCTCAGGTTTCCTGCCGGAGGAACGCGCCTGGATCGATAAGCTCCTGAACAAAGGTTATGTGGACACTTTAAGAATGTACAATAGTGAGCCTGAGAACTATACTTGGTGGAGCATGCGGACAAAGGCAAGGGAAAGAAATGTCGGCTGGAGAATTGATTACTTCTTTGCAAGTGAAAATGTCAAAGATAATATCAAAGATGCATTCATTATGCCTGAAGTGATGGGTTCAGATCATTGCCCTATAGGTATTGACCTTGAATTCTAATATAATTATTGATAAAGTGACCTAATATTTTATTTTACCTTGATGCTGTCAATAGCAATTCTGACCGCATCTTTTGAGTTTTTTGCTTTAATGGTGCCCTCGATCTCCCACTTAGAGTCCAGTATAACTACAGTTTTTCCCATTTTAAGTGAATGTGCTATCTCAGATAGCGTGCCATATTCCCCGCCAACAGCTATCAAAGCGTCTGATGATTGGGCTATTATAACGTTCCTGGCATGTCCCATATCTGTTACAATTGCGATGTCGATGCAGGGGTTAGCACTTTGACGGCTGTTTCCAGGTAGGATGCCAATTGTAGTCCCTCCTTGTTTTTTAGCACCGAATGCTGCTGCTTCCATCACTCCACCAAGTCCTCCACAAAGCATTATTGCATTATTTTTTGCAATTTCAGCACCTACTTCCTCCGCTGTTCTTCTTAGTTCTGTGTCACAGGAACCGGCACCAATGACTCCTATCTGTATCATCTTTCTTTCCCGTTGGTATATGTGTTAATAATTTACATATACTCGCTCTGTATCCTCAGGATATCCTTGCTATCCTTTGCCTGTGAGTATTCCTCAAGGGGCTCATGGTTTAGTTCGAGGAATGTGTGTCCCCAGTTGAACTTGGACATAACTGTCTCTGCCTGCTGTTTATTTCCAAGTATATATAGGGCAGCAGCAAAAGCCTCTACAGATGTGAGCTTGAAAGGTCTTCCAAAATTTACAGGATTAGCAGCAACAAGGTATGGGAGTGCACGGTGTTCAAGTCTCATTCGTAGTAGTTGTGGGAAAACCCTTTCAACTTCTTCCCATGAACAGTCCAGAACCGTAATGCCTTTTTTAGCACTGTCCTCAGGTGACAGGGCTTTTTCAGCCATAGGGTCAAGCAATATTGACCTTGAAGGTATTCTTTCTATTTTTTCGGACAAGTTTACAAGTCCGAATCGTGCCATTTTCTTACCGGTGCACTTTTTCGGGTCACATTGCTTCGCATGGTATAGGAAGAGCTTAATGTCTTTTTCAGCATCAGGTGTCATTTGAACGTGATTATCTCTGATTGTATATCAATAATTCCTATTTGCAATATTTAATTTCCAAATAATATAGATATGTATTTATATTTTTAACTACTACTATAATCTGAATGTATCTTATATGAATATATATTCACGAAGTTTTCAACAAGAAAGGAAACTACTCATATTGTAATCATCAACCGAGGCATTTTATGACAGCAACAATTTTTACTATTGTTTCAGGGAAGGGTGGTGTCGGCACAACTACGGCTGCTATAAATCTCAGTGCTGCACTTGCAGGGTTTGCAAAAAATACTCTAATAATTGATACTGATATTGGAATGCCCACAGTTGGGCTGATGTTGGGTATCGAAACTTCAAAGGCAAGTCTTCATGACGTTCTTGCAGGCACTGCAGAGCTAAAGGATGCCATATATGACGGCCCTAACAATTTGCATGTTCTTCCGGGAAGTATTTCACTTCATAGTTTTGTAAATGCAAATACAGATGCTATTAGTGATATTCTGGATACTGTAAAAGAAAAGTATGATTACGTGATTATAGATTCTCCTACGGGTATCAACAAAAACTCAATATTATCCATATCACTTGCAGATGAAGTTATTCAGGTAATGAATCCGGATATCGTATCTCTTGCAGGCGCAATGAAAATACAGACTATTTCTGACAGTATGGGCAAACCGTTCCGTGGGGTCTTCATTAACAGGACTGGCGTTAATCCAAATGAATTAAGCAATGACAGGATAGAGTCTACTCTTGGGCTTCGGATTCTGGAGACCATAATTGAAGATAATAGCGTAAGGAATTCTTTAGCTTTTAAAACACCAGTTGTTATGAAATATCCAGGCTCTCCTGTGGCTGTCTGCTTCAATCGCCAGGCAGCTGAGATTGCAGGCATAAAGGCTCCGGTAGAGGATCTGTCGGCAGAAGTAAAAGAAAAGAAAAAGAAGGGCAAGAGATTCTCATTGTCAAAAAACAAGGAATGATCTCTCTATCAAATTCAGGACTAAAATGCCTTAAAACTATCAATTTGGAAGATAATAAAATGATAATTAGTATTGGGGTTGGTAATATTGAGTAATATTTCAGGTGACCGAACTGGGGATAAGGATGATGAAAGCGGTCTTCCAGTTGAGACAATAATGGTTGAAGATAGTTTATCTTCTTCTGATGTGAAAGAAGACCTCTCATTAGATTCCGAAGACCCAGTCGAAGATATGCCTGTAGATACGGGTTCAGCTTCAGTTTCTCCTGCAGGTCATCTTGTTGAAATCTCTGATATGTCTGGTAGGGAGGACTATAAAGAGCACGAGGATATAAAGGATGAACCGGATGTATTGGGGGAATTTCTGTCCGCGGAAGAGGATGAATTTATAGATGAACTTGCGGATCTTATATTGCCGGACTCGGAACCTGTAAGTATTGATAGCTTAAAAAGCAGGGTTGATGACCTTTATATTCCTTTTTATAATGATATTGATGTTCCATATGACAAGGAGTCCTTCTGGAGAAATGTCATTTCAGAGATATATGGGGAAGAACCCATAGAGGAAGAATTAATTGTAGATGATGAAGAACCAGAGTCATTGCTGGATCGTGCCACTAAACTTTTTTCCAGAAACACTCTCTATATAGAACCTTATAATATTGTAGAACATGGTCCTATAGTAGATCTGACAATACCTGTTGACAGCACTTTCAAGGAAATTGAGCTATATGAGGTAAATCCTCTGTATGGTTATGTAAGGATTGCATACGATCCTGAATCTCATGAGTATCAGTACCAGACTATAGAGCCGGTTCTGACTGAAAAGGAACAGGAACTTCTGGAAGCCATCAAGCTAAAGTTCGTCGAAACCCTTGATGTGAATCTAAAAGAGATATCCCGTAAGAATGCAGAAAAATTCCTTAAGGAAAATGTGATTAATTATTTACAGGAATATCGTATAGACATCTCACCACGAAAAAGAGAGAGGGTAATTTATCATATTGTTCGTGATTTTGTAGGGTATGGCGAAATCGATGTTTTAATGAGGGATCCAAATCTGGAAGATATTTCCTGTGATGGTCCTAATACGCCTATATATGTTTACCACAAGGGGTACAATTCAATACCGTCGGATATAGAATTCCCTTCTGATGCAGTATTGGATTCTTTCGCTATCCGGATCGCCCAGATATGTGGCAGGCATATATCGATTGCAAGACCAATACTTGATGCTACTATGCCTGATGGTTCACGTATCCAGATGACACTGGGCAGGGAGATTACTACTCGTGGTAGTACTTTTACTATCAGGCGATTCAAGGATAACCCTATCAGTCCTACCAATCTTGTTGATTTCCATACTTTTTCGACTGCCATGATGGCCTATCTCTGGTTGTCTGTAGAGTCAAATAAAAGTCTGATCTTTGCCGGAGGTACGGCATCAGGTAAGACTACTGCTATGAATGCAGTTTCTCTCTTCATCCAGCCGGAAATGAAGATAGTTTCTATTGAGGATACAAGGGAACTGAACCTTTCTCATCCTAACTGGATTCCGGGAGTTACCCGGCAGGCATTTTCGGGTGAGGAGAAAGGTTCCATTGAGATGTATGAGCTTCTGAGGGCATCTTTGAGGCAGAGGCCTGAATATATTATTGTGGGTGAGGTTCGTGGAGCTGAAGCCTATGTGCTTTTCCAGGCAATGTCTACAGGCCATACTACATTCTCAACAATGCATGCTGATTCTGTGCAATCTGTGGTACATAGGCTGGAGAATCCTCCTATCAATGTTCCAAGGATTATGATACAGGCTCTTGATCTTGTGGCAATACAGGTACAGATCAAGGTTGGCGGTGAGCGTGTAAGACGTTGTAAATCACTGACGGAGGTAGTAGGTGTGGATCCTCGTACGGGTGAACTTCTTACCAATGACGTTTTTACCTGGGATGCTGCAAAGGATATGTTCCAGTATTCGGGTAGATCCTATGTTATAGAAAGTGTTATGGAAGACCGCGGATGGACTGAAGAGAAGGTCCGTGATGAGTTAAAACAAAGGCAGGATATTCTTGAATGGGCTCGCAATAAAAGGATTACGAACTTCAGGGATTTTGCAAAGATAGTGGTGGCTTATGGCCGTGAGCCGGAAATGATCATAAAAAAAGTAAGGCAGGAATTGGATGTCTAGTCTGTATCCGCTCCTTGCTTACAATCTTTTCGGGAAGTATTACGAAAAGAAAAGGCTTGATTTCTTTGGCCTTAGGCATAGTCTCCTGAAGAACAGGATGGACATGGCTTATGATGTTTACATGTCCTGCGCACTACTGACTTCAATTATTAGTTCTTTTGTTGCTCTTATTGGAATTTCATTCATTATGCTGATATTCGGGGTTCCTGATATAAGGGCAACCAGGATTATGTTTCCTGCATGGGTGGAACCACTTCTTCAATACAAGTCTATCTTTCTTGGATTGCTGTTTGTAGTTATTTTCACTGCTATGGTGTTTATAGTTGTTTACAAGTTGTTCCAGGTTTATCCTTCTATAATGGCGGGTGACAGAAAAAGAAGGATTGACAGCATGCTTCCATATGCTGTGAACTACATGTCTGCAATGTCCGGTGCAGGTGTGCTCCCTGTAGATCTTTTCAGGTCACTTGCGACAAATGATATCTATGGTGAGATGTCAGTGGAGTGCCGCTATCTGGTACGTGATCTTGAGATACTTGGTCAGGATCTTGTCAGTGCAATGAAGAATCTTGCAGTTACAACTCCTTCCAGTGCATTGCAGGACTTCCTGCAGGGTGCAATTACGGTTGTGACATCCGGTGGTCAGCTTGAATCCTATTTCAGAATAAAGACGGATCAATATATCATGGAGAACCGTCAGAGCCAGAAAGAATTCCTTGAGACATTGGGTCTTCTTGGTGAAACCTATGTGACGGCTTTTGTTGCCGGTCCTCTTTTTCTTGTGGTGGTCATATCCATTATGTCTATCATGGGAAATGCACAGATGGCTTTCCTCTATATCATTATTTACGCATTGATACCAATTGGCAGCATAATGTATGTGGTAGTCATCAGTATGCTTACTCCGGAGGCATAAAATGAAGATACTTGATTTTTTCCGAAGAGAAACGCAGTCCAGTGAATTGCTTACAGAGGAAGAACTTTCCACGCTTGAAGATAGCCTGATAGATGCAAAGATGGAGGAAGCAACTAAAAATGTGCTTGTAAAAAACTTCTTCAAAGAGCCCCTAAAAACACTTAGTCTCAATCCGGAATATACGTTTGCCCTGAGTATTCCTCTGGCTTTGGTATTTTTTACAATCGGAATGGCTATTACCTGGGGTACACCAGTAATTGATGATGTTATCATCTTCTCAGTCCTCCTGTGTGTGACACCTCCTTCCATTGCTTTCCATAAAAAGTACAAAAGGACAAGTATGATTGAGGAGTATCTCCCAACTTTCTTGAGGGATATATCTGAAATGAGCAGGGCAGGATTAACTCTTCCGAATGCTGTTAATACTGTTGCTAAGGGTGAATATGGTGCCCTGACCAAGGAAGTCCAGGCAATGGATTCTTCAATGTCCTGGGGTGTATCTTTTGAAGATTCATTGAAAACCTTCGCGATCAGAATATCGACCCCTATTATTGTGAGGTCAGTTTCCCTTATTACTCAGGCAAGCAAAGCTGGAGGTCGTGTATCTTCTGTTCTTGAGGCTGCTGCCCGTGACGCAAGAGAAGTGAAAATGCTGGAACGTGAAAGACGTGGTAATATGATGGTGTATGTGGTCATCACTTACATGTCCTTCTTCGTTTTCATTTTTGTAATAGCCATGCTCACTTCTACATTTGTGCCAACCATGGCAGAAGCAGGTAGGGCTGCATCTGCAGCCGGTGCAGGAAGCAGTTTCATTGGAGCTTTTGATCCTGCAGAGTACACTCGTCTGATGTTTCATGCAACAGTCATTCAGGGTTTCATGAGCGGACTGGTGGCAGGGCAGATGGGTGAAGGTTCGGCATTTTTGGGTTTAAAACACTCTATTATATTGACGCTTATTGCCTGGTGTATCTTCACGTTCTTGATCTGAAACAAACATTAAAAATAAATGATCTGGCTTATTCAAGTTTGGAATAAGCCGCCTTTGCTTTTTTACTAACTTCTAAGAACAGATCATTGTTGTGTGAGTCTATTCCGACAACAAGGGGTCCGAACTCATTAACCTCAAGCTCCCACACAGCTTCTGGCATTCCAAGGTCAAGCCAATGTACAGTATTTACTTTTTCAATGCTAATGGCAGCCAATGCCGCACAGCCACCTGTAAAGGCGAGGTAGACAGCTTTGTTTTCCATGGCATCTGTGACATTATCCATTCCACCCTTTCCTACAAAGGCCCTAACTTCATGAATTTCAAGGAGTTTTGGTGTCATTTTTGACATGCGGGCACTTGTGGTGGGTCCTGCAGCAACGACTTCCCATTTACCTTCATCTTCTTTCATAAGGGGTCCGCAGTGATAGATCACAGAACCTTCCAGATCAAATGGAAGCTCTTCCTTTTCCTGGTACATTTCCAGAATTCTGGCATGGGCTTCATCTCTAGCCGTAAATATTGTTCCGCTGAGGTAGACGATATCGCCTGCTTTGAGCTTTCCGATATCTTCTTTTTGTAATGGTGTTGTCAGCCTGTATTCCATTACTCATCACCACCAAGGGTCACTGAAGAATGACGATTGGCCCAGCACTGGATATTCACGGCCACCGGGAGGGATGCTGTATGACAATGCGCTTTTTTGATGTGTACTGCAAGTGCTGTTGTCTTACCGCCAAGTCCCATTGGTCCTATTCCGAGGGAGTTGATGTCTTCCAGCAGACTTAGTTCCTCTTCATTCATGTCTTCAACATTCTCAAGCAGGGCGGATTTTGCAAGCCTTGCGGCTTTATCAAAAGAACCGCCAATGCCCACGCCAACAATTATTGGCGGGCAGGGTTTGCCGCCTGCATTCAGTACAGTCTCAAGAACAAAGTTACGTATCATGTCTTTTTCTGTAGGGTTGAACATTTTAATAGCACTCATATTTTCAGAACCTGCGCCCTTGGGGGCAACAGTGATCTTAATGCTGCTTCCTTCTGTCAGCTCGTATTTTATATCTGGAATGCCGGTTCCTATGTTATTTCCACTGTTGCTGCGACTTATGGGGTCAACGGCATTGGGGCGCAGTGGGATTGATTCGGTTGCTATTCTTACGCCTTCAAGGATCGCGTCTTCCAGGCTAAAGTCAAGCAGGGCTTTACGTCCCAGCTCGACAAAAAATATGAGTATTCCTGTATCCTGGCAAATGGGTACTTTCCTGTTGCCTGCAATTTCGATATTCTTAAGAATCGCTTCAAGTTGTTCTCCTGCAACAGGGGATGTTTCTTTCGAAGCTGCCTTTTTAAGTGCATCTACAACATCCTGTGGTAATATGGTCTCTGCTTCTCTTAAAATATCAACAACAGCTGATACAACGGTATCACGTTCTATGGGATTTGACAAAAAAGATCACCTTTGGTGTTTGCGGGAGAATAGATTCGAACTCCTGCATGAGTATGATTAAAGTATTCTACGATTTTGCGCTAATTATACTCTTTTATTATTTATTTTATTCCGATTGTTAATATGGATGAGATTGGCAAACATAAACATTTGGATTTTGTAAAAGAATAATACGTGCAGGTGAAATGCCCAATATTTTCTTGTTCCTAAGATATATAGGAATAATGGGGCACAGTGCCATGAAAAAGATTCAATGTCTTTTAGTGAATATTGGGTATATCAAAAACACAAGAATAATAGAAAAGAATAGAAGAACATTGCCAATTTAAAGTGGTGCGGGAGAAGGGATTCGAACCCCCGAACGCCTACGCGAGCAGATCTTGAGTCTGCCACCGTTGACCGCTTGGTTACTCCCGCATTTGAGATTAACGATACCTCTATTGCAGTATTAATTATAAATCTAACTGTCGGTGGTAGTTTTTTTTTTACTTGGGTATATCAAATCAGGGGTAAAATTCCCTGCATTCTAATTTGATAACAATTTTGCTATGTAGGAAACCTATTGAAATCAATAATGGGTAGTAAAATTATGTATATAATATTACTATTTTGCCCAACACTTTGAAGTTTAATAGACTTATGTAATTGTTTGGATTGGGGTGATGTTCTTCTTGGGTGTGCAACACCCGGATTGTTCTGTTACTGCATGATCTTGAGGTTTTGCTCATTGGTTAGTGATGCATCAGGTGTGTGTTCATCGTTGCGCAGAGTCGTGTTAAAAATAGTCTGATGTGTGCTATAAGCGGTTTATCATTGTAAAAAGCAATTCCTCAGTTTTATGGTAGTCTCATGCAAATCCTTAAGGTTTAGTTTATTTCGGAGTACTTATTGTATATTATAGGTATGTTATTCGTTGTATTTGCCAATTTCTCCGCAACCCTTTTATACAAGCATTGACTTGTAAGGGTGCTCGCGTTGAGCACAATGGTGCGTCACTGCATCATGATAATAACTCTACGTGAAGCATATGATGAAGTACTAATTTCATTTCATCGGGCAGGTGTCACAAAGGTTCATCCTTTGCCTTCGAATCTCCTGATTCGGAAGGTATATATAGGATGATGTCCTTTGAAGGAGTCCGCGTGAATCACGCGAGAACTTACAATCACCGCCTTTTAACAAGTGGAGGCAAGAGTTATTTCTTGTCTGACGTTGGATTTGGCAGTTCGGTTAATTCTGACCGGTAGTGAACAACTACTAACTAATTGGAATTAACCAACTAAGTGCATGTGAAAAGAAATTCTCTAGTGAGAGTTCTTTCCTAATGATTCCTTAAATGACTTCCAAAATAATATACTTTTGTGTGTGGATTAACAATTCTGGTTGATCCTGCCAGAGGTCACTGCTATCAGTATTCGATTAAGCCATGCGAGTCAAATGTTTTTCGTAAACATGGCGTACTGCTCAGTAACACGTGGATAATCTGCCCTAAGGTTAGGTATAACTCCGGGAAACTGGTGATAATCCCTAATATACCATAGATACTGGAATGTTCTGTGGTCAAAAGCTCCGGCGCCTTAGGATGAATCTGCGGCCTATCAGGTTGTAGTGGGTGTAGTGTACCTACTAGCCGACGACGGGTACGGGTTGTGAGAGCAAGAGCCCGGAGATGGATTCTGAGACATGAATCCAGGCCCTACGGGGCGCAGCAGGCGCGAAAACTTTACAATGCGGGAAACCGCGATAAGGGGATACTGAGTGCCAGCATCTTATGTTGGCTGTCCGCATGTATAAATAGCATGTGTTAGCAAGGGCCGGGCAAGACCGGTGCCAGCCGCCGCGGTAACACCGGCGGCCCGAGTGGTGGCCACTATTATTGGGTCTAAAGGGTCCGTAGCCGGTTTGATCAGTCTTCCGGGAAATCTGACAGCTCAACTGTTAGGCTTCCGGGGGATACTGTCAGACTTGGGACCGGGAGAGGTAAGAGGTACTACAGGGGTAGGAGTGAAATCTTGTAATCCTTGTGGGACCACCAGTGGCGAAGGCGTCTTACCAGAACGGGTCCGACGGTGAGGGACGAAAGCTGGGGGCACGAACCGGATTAGATACCCGGGTAGTCCCAGCCGTAAACGATGCTCGCTAGGTGTCTGGGACGGTGCGACCGTTTCAGGTGCCGCAGGGAAGCCGTGAAGCGAGCCACCTGGGAAGTACGGCCGCAAGGCTGAAACTTAAAGGAATTGGCGGGGGAGCACTACAACGGGTGGAGCCTGCGGTTTAATTGGACTCAACGCCGGAAAACTCACCTGGGGCGACAGCAATATGTAGGTCAGGCTGAAGGTCTTACCTGAATCGCTGAGAGGAGGTGCATGGCCGTCGTCAGTTCGTACTGTGAAGCATCCTGTTAAGTCAGGCAACGAGCGAGACCCGTGCCCACTGTTGCCAGCATATCCTTCGGGATGATGGGTACTCTGTGGGGACCGCTGGTGCTAAACCAGAGGAAGGTGCGGGCTACGGTAGGTCAGTATGCCCCGAATCTCCAGGGCTACACGCGGGCTACAATGACCGGGACAATGGGCTCCTACCCCGAAAGGGGTTGGTAATCTCATAAACCCGGCCTTAGTTCGAATTGAGGGCTGTAACTCGCCCTCATGAAGCTGGAATCCGTAGTAATCGCGTTTCAATATAGCGCGGTGAATACGTCCCTGCTCCTTGCACACACCGCCCGTCAAACCACCCGAGTGAGGTATGGGTGAGGGCACGGACCTAGTGCCGTGTTCGAACCTAAATTTCGCAAGGGGGGTTAAGTCGTAACAAGGTAGCCGTAGGGGAATCTGCGGCTGGATCACCTCCTAAGCAGATCGGCACAACGCCGATCACCACTTACCGGTCAGAAATCGAAAAACTGTCAAATCCGAAATAATCTACATGGATTCAAAAAAGGCGAATCCAGGAGGGCTTGTAGATCAGTTGGGAGATCGTCGCCTTTGCAAGGCGAAGGCCCTGGGTTCGAATCCCAGCAAGTCCATTATTTAGTGCACCCGAGAAGTAACTTTTTCGGGGAAGGATGAAGTGGTCGAAGCAACAACGGCTGCAATGAGATCGTGTATATGCATGCATATATCAGACGCTCACTGGACAAAGTGAGATGGACTCTGGTAAATATGCCTTCAGGTGGATGGCTCGGCTCAAGGGCTGATGAGGGACGTGCCAAGCTGCGATAAGCCCAGGGTAGGTGCATGGAGCCTATGAACCTGGGATCTCCTAATGGGTCTTCCTAACACATTTTGTGTGTTGATCAGTAATGATCGGGAACGCCCCGAATTGAAGCATCTTAGTAGGGGCAGGAAAAGAAATCGAAGAGATGCCGCTAGTAATGGCGAATGAACACGGCACAGTTCAAACTGAATCCCGCCGGTAACGTGCGGGAGATGTGGTGTTGTAGGCCTTTTCTAAAGATCCCACTTGGTTGGAATTGAACTTTTCTGGAACGTTAGACCAAAGAGTGTGATAGTCACGTAAATAACAACCAAAGGATCTGGAATGTGGCCTGAGTAACGTGGGTCGGAATTCCCGCGTGAATTTGGGAGGCACCAACTTCCAAAACTAAATACTTCTTGAGACCGATAGTGAACTAGTAGGGTGACCGAAAACTGAAAAGTACCCCAAGAAGGGAGGTTAAAAGTGCCTGAAACCTGGAGGCGATGGAGCGATATGGCGTTAAAGGATCTTTAACGCGAAGGAAACAGCCGCGAGGCTGCAGTACGGGCGTTATTGCCAATGTCATATCTTACGTTTTGAAGAACGGGCCAGGGAGTGTATTCAAATGGCGATGGCTAACTTTTTACATAGGAAGCCGAAGCGAAAGCAACATGCTCGCAGCCGTAAGGCGAGGAGCGGCGTATACAAGTGCGTGGAGTCATTAGGGTACGACCCGAAGCCGGGTGATCTAGGCGTGGGCAGGTTGAAGCGTGGCGAAAGCTACGTGGAGGACCGCAAGCGGTATTGATCTGCAAATCATTCGTGTGACCTGCGTCTCGGAGTGAAAGGCTAATCTAACCCGGCATCAGCTGGTTCCTTCCGAAACATGTCGAAGCATGACCTAACTGGAGATAGTCGGTGAAGTAGAGCACTGATTGGTGGTCCCGGGGAAGAAATTCCTCAGCCACTTGTCAAACTCCAAACTCACCGTCGTCTAAGAAAGTTGGAGTCCGGACTACTGGGGTAAGCTTGTAGTCCGTAAGGGAGACAACCCAGCCCGTGGTTAAGGTCCCCAAGTGTCGACTAAGTGTTAATACTAAAGGGCGTCCTAAGCCCTAGACAGCTGGAAGGTTAGCTTAGAAGCAGCTATCCTTTAAAGAGTGCGTAACAGCCCACCAGTCGAGGTTTGGGGCCCCGAAAATGGACGGGGCTCAAGTCGACCACCGATACCACGGAGCACCGCAAGGTGATCTCGTAGGAAGGCGTTGCGTTCGGGCAGAAGCAGGGCTGTGAAGTCCTGTGGACCGTGCGGAAACGAAAATCCTGGTAATAGTAACAGCATAGATAGGTGAGAATCCTATCCGCCGAAGGGGCTAGGTTTCCTCGGCAATGATCGTCAGCCGAGGGTTAGTCGGTCCTAAGACGTACCGTAATTCGAGTACGCCGAAAGGGAAACAGGTTAATATTCCTGTACCTCTTGACAATAAACTGACGTTTTTGGGCAGGTTGAGCGGCGCCGTCGCGCCGTCTAAGCACCGAATCCCGTGGAGAGCCGTAATGGCGAGAAGCGGGCGAATGTGTTATGGCGAAAGTCAGCTGCACCCGGGAACCCGTGAAAAGGAAGTCAAGGGTCCGTACCGAGAACTGACACAGGTGCCCCTAGCTGAAAAGGCTAAGGCGTGTCGGATACAATTTGGCTAAGGGAATTCGGCAAATTAGCTCCGTAACTTCGGGAGAAGGAGTGCCTGCTGTGAAGACAGCAGGTCGCAGTGACAAGAGAGCTCTAACTGTCTAATATCAACATAGGAGATCGCAAACCCGTAAGGGCTAGTACGATCTCTGAATCCTGCTCAGTGCAGGTACCTGAAACTCCGGTTCAACGGATCGAAGGGCCTGTAAACAGCGGGGGTAACTATGACCCTCTTAAGGTAGCGTAGTACCTTGTCGCTTAATTGGCGACTTGCATGAATGGATCAATGAGAGCTCTACTGTCCCTAGCCAGAGTCCGGTGAAGCTTACTTTCTAGTGCACAGTCTAGAGACCTCTAGGGGGAAGTGAAGACCCCGTGGAGCTTTACTGCAGCCTGTCGTTGGGTTGTGATTTTGGATGTACAGTGTAGGTAGGAGACATCGAAGGTGGTGCGCCAGCATCACTGGAGTCGCCGTTGGGACACTACCCTTCTGAAATTACGACCCTAACTCCGAGAGGAGGACCCCGATAGGTGGGCAGTTTGCCTGGGGCGGGACGCCCTTGAAAAGATATCAAGGGCGCACAAAGGTTGACTCAAGTGGGTCGGAAACCCACTGAAGAGTGCAAGAGCATAAGTCAGCCTGACGTTATTCAGCACAGTAGTGGATGACGAGACGAAAGTCGGTTCTAGCGAACTTTTGTGCTCGCTTGGTGCGAGCCAAAAATGACAGAAAAGTTACCCCGGGGATAATTGAGTTGTTGCCGGCAAGAGCACATATCGACCCGGCAGCTTGCTACTTCGATGTCGGTTCTTTCCATCCTGGCCGTGCAGCAGCGGCCAAGGGTGAGGTTGTTCGCCTATTAAAGGAGATCGTGAGCTGGGTTTAGACCGTCGTGAGACAGGTCGGTTACTATCTACTAGAGGTGTCTGTAGTCTGAGGGTAAGCTACTTTTAGTACGAGAGGAACAGAGTAGCGGCGCCACTGGTGTATCAGTTGTCCGACAGGGCATTGCTGAGCAGCTACGCGCTAAGGAATAAGAGCTGAATGCATCTAAGCTCGAAATCTGACTTGAAAAGAGACTACGTTAAGGGTCCCGGTAAAAGACCGGTTTGATAGGGTCGGGATGTACGCACCAAGGCAACGAGGTGTTCAGTCCGCGGCTACTAATAACCCGTGCCTGTCCGTCTTGCTTTGTCCAGGCGAAATCTGATATGTGCATGTTTAATATACACGAACTCAAGGTAAAGTATAAGTGTAATTGATTCATTTGTGAATCGCTCGTTGCCAAGGTGGCGGAGCGGCTACGCAATCGCCTGCAGAGCGATTCCATTCCGGTTCGAATCCGGACCTTGGCTTTACCATTTACCATTCATTATGAGAGAGTTTGGCGGCCATAGCGGCGGGGAGATTCCTGTACCCATCCCGAACACAGAAGATAAGCCCGCCAGCGTTCCTTACTGTACTGAAGTACGAGAGTCTTCGGGAACTCTGGATCGCTGCCAACTCACTCATAAACAATAACTTTTTCTAACTGGTTTTTACTACAGCTAATCTATTTGTTATTCTTACTTTTGTTTGTTTTATGTTAACTACTAATCTTATTTTCTTCTGAGTATGCATGCGTATTACGATATGTTTTATTAGCCATGCTCTTCTTTATGTATTGAAAAGAGAATGTGTTTTTTAATCTGATGCCTTTACTGAATAACACTGTAAATCGATGGTGTTAAATAGGTGGCAGTTAATAAAGTAGGGTGATACTTATTGCATTAATAAAGTGTCATCAGTTAGTGGTACTATTTAATAGAATGCTGGGGGGCATTACTATCAGGCGGAGTAGGTTAGATATAACGATCGCTATCTTAAAGATAGCTGCTAGTGGAGCGAAAAAGACTCAAATAGTTTATGGAGCGAATCTGAATTCTACAATTGCAAATAAATATCTTTCAAGGCTGGAAGAAAAAAAGTTAATCGAGCAAAAAGGAAACATTTTCGTAACGACTGACAAAGGACGATCATATAAAGAAATGGCCAGCGAACTGGAGATTCGCTGACCTAATAATTTTTGTTTTTTGTTTTTACCTTATATTAGTCCAAGCAGCTGTGACAGTTTCAATAATACGTTTGCCACGGCGAAGGTAAGATTGTTCACAAAACCCACAGGTTCGATTATTAGTTCACCGTTATCTTTTGCATCAAGGAATGTTGTCAGTGGGTCTTCGGAATTGAGTATACTTTGAACTGTGTTTTCGCTTGTTCCTATGATTATGGTTTCCCCAATTTCATCGTTTTCGTCGATTTCTTCAAAAACGGTTATGTATGCATCTTCAGTAATTGCTTTTATGTATATTTCTTCCTCATCATTTGTCAGTATGACGAGTTTGATGACTTCATTGCCCAGAAGGCTTTTAAGAAAAGAAGGTAACTTATCTGCATTCTCATTGTATTCATTTACCTTAATGTCAAGGTCGCTGACAACGTCTGCACTTGCAACAGGTATAAGCGCAGTAAGAATTAATATTAGAACAATAATTTGTTTTTTCATCCACATCCTTCCGTAGGTTTGTAATCTAAGCTTAAATAATAGATATTTGTATTTTAATATATTAAATAATGACCCACCACACCTTCTGCAGGAAAATAATTTTAGTGAAAAATACATAAGTGCGTATCATAAAGGGCTGTTCTGAATGGGTGAAATAGTAGTTAGCGATTCCATGAGGGATTATTTTGAGGAGCTTGAATCAAAGCTTCATAATGAGATCGATATTGCAAATAGCGCACGCTCAAAAGGCAGGGATCCAAAACCACATATTGAGATACCTCTTGCAAAAGACCTTGCAGACAGGGTGGAAAACCTCATTGGCGTAAAAGGTGTTGCAGAGGAGATACGCAAGTACGAAGAGACTATGTCTCGTGAGGAGGGTGCGCTTGCAATAGGTAAAGCTGTTGCCGAGGGTGTTGTTGGGGAATTTGAATCCAAGGAAGCTTCAATAGAGGCTGCTATACGTGTATCCGTTGCAATGCTCACAGAGGGTGTGGTTGCTGCACCAATAGAGGGAATAGATAAGGTAACTCTTGGTAAAAATGATGATGGAAGCGAGTTCATCAGGATATTTTACTCTGGTCCCATACGTAGTGCCGGAGGTACTGCTCAGGCTCTTTCAGTACTTGTGGGTGACTATGTGCGTCGTGCGGTTGGGATTGACAGGTACAAGCCACGTAAGGAAGAGGTTGAAAGGTATGTTGAGGAGATTCTGCTTTACAGGCGTGTGGCAACCTTACAGTACACTCCTTCGGAAGATGAAATAAGGCTTATCGTGGAGAACTGCCCCATATGTATTGATGGGGAACCCACGGAAGCTGAAGAGGTTGAAGGGTATAGGAACCTTGACAGGATAGGTACAAACAGGGTACGTGGTGGTATGTGTCTTGTACTTGCAGAAGGTCTGGCTCTGAAAGCTCCGAAGGTTCTCAAACACGTCAACAAGCTCGAGATGGATGGGTGGGACTGGCTCAACACACTCATAGCCGGGGCAAAGGGTGGCGATGATGACGATGATGGTGGTTTTGTCGGTGTAAAACCAAAAGACAAATATCTGCGTGATCTGATAGCAGGCAGGCCTGTGTTCTCTCATCCGATGCGACCGGGTGGTTTCAGGTTAAGGTATGGCAGGTCAAGAAACACATCCTTTGCAGCCGCTGGTATAAGCCCTGCCAGTATGTACATAATGGATAGTTTTATCGTTTCAGGTACCCAGCTTAAGGTGGAGCGACCTGGCAAAGCTGCCGGAATGGCGCCGGTAGATAGCATAGAAGGTCCTACTGTCCGACTCAGGTCCGGTGATGTCATAAGGGTGGACGATGAGGAACATGCAATACAGATTCATCCTGAAGTAGAGTGCATACTGGACATCGGTGAAATATTGATAAATTATGGTGATTTCCTTGAGAATAATCATCCTCTTGTACCGTCATCATATTGTTTTGAATGGTGGATACAGGAGTTTGAGAAGCATGTCACAACTGCATCATATTCTCAAAGTGAGCTGGAATTACCTTCTCAGGATCTTGCAATGGAGCTGTGCGACAAATACAGTGTTCCTCTGCACCCTGCATATACGTATCTATGGCATGATATCACAGTTGACGAATTTACCGGACTTGTGACATTCGTGTCAGAAAATGGCATCCTTTCAAATGATGCTGCGAGCCTTGAACTTCCATTTGACTTAAGCATTGAAAATGGAATAAAGATAGTTCTTGAGCATCTGCTTGTCCTGCATAGAGTTGCAGACGGAAAGATTATCGTCGATAATCCTCTGCCTTTTATCAGATGTATGGGCCTGAAAAAGGATCTGACTAAGAAATGGAATTCTGTTGAATCCACAGACACCGTTGGAGCTGTCAACGAAGTGAGTGGATTGGTAGTGCGCCCACGTGCACCAGTGAGGATTGGTGCAAGGATGGGGCGTCCGGAAAAATCTGACAAGAGGAAGATGTCTCCGGCTCCACATGTCCTATTCCCCATAGGGGATTCTGCCGGAAATACTCGTAAAATGGAAGCTGCTGCAGGCTACATGTCTTCTATGAACGGGAAGGTCGGACAGATTCGGGTGGAAATCGGTAATCGTGTGTGTCCTGCATGTGGAAAGGATACATTCTGGTATCGTTGCGATTGTGGTGAATTCACAGTACCTAAATTGTCATGTCCGAGGTGTGGTATATCCGTACAGAAAGATCTGTGTCCAAAATGCGGTTCGAAAACAACATGCGTAAAAATGCAGAATATTGATTTCAAGGAGGTCTACCAGGCCGCTTTTGAAAACCTTGGTGAGAGGGATACAAATATCGAGGTAAAAGGTGTCAAGCGCATGATGTCCGGGACAATGACTCCGGAACCTCTTGAAAAAGGTATCTTGCGGGCAAAACATGATCTTTTTACTTTCAAGGACGGGACGGTCAGGTATGACATGTCCGACATTCCGCTTACGCATATCCGTGCCGATGAACTTAGCATAACTGTTGAGAAACTGAAGAAACTGGGGTACACAGAGGATATATATGGCAAGCCCATTGAAACAGAGGATCAGGTAGTTTGCCTTAAAGTGCAGGATCTTGTTGTTTCGTATGATTGTGGTGAATATCTCCTGAGAATTAGCAAGTACATTGATGATTTGCTTGTGAAGTATTATCATGAGGAATCTTACTATAATGCCAGGACCATTGATGATCTTGTAGGTGTAATGCTTATGGGACTCGCACCGCATACTTCAGCAGGTGTCCTTGGAAGACTTGTAGGTTTCACCAAGGCATCTGTGGGTTATGCGCATCCGTTCTTCCATGCAGCAAAAAGGAGAAACTGTGATGGTGATGAAGATTGTGTCATGCTGCTGATGGATGGGCTGATCAATTTCTCAAGGGATTACCTGCCTGAAAAGCGAGGTGGTAAAATGGATGCACCTCTTGTACTTACCACTCGTATAGATCCAAGCGAGGTTGACAAGGAGGCGCATAACATTGATGTATGTGATCATTATCCTCTTGCATTCTATGAAGCGACCCTGAACTACACAAACCCCAAGGAATTAGAGGGCAAAATAGACCTCATAAGTCGCAGACTTGGGACTCCTGAACAATATGATCATTTTATGTTCACCCATTCTACTAATAATATCGCTTCAGGTCCTCTTCATAGTGCCTACAAGACCCTTGGAAGCATGGTGGAGAAGATGGATGCACAGCTTGCGCTGGCAGATAAGATACGTGCAGTTGATGCTTCAAATGTGGCTGAAAGGGTGCTCATATCTCACTTCCTGCCTGACATGTTCGGCAATCTCAGGGCATTTTCCCGCCAGAGCACAAGGTGTCTCAAGTGTGCCGCAAAGTTTCGCAGACCACCGCTTACAGGTGTATGTCCCAAATGCGGTGGAAGCGTAATACTAACTGTTCATGAAGGGTCCGTGAAAAAGTATCTTGAGGTCTCAAAGAAAGTAGCTCACGATTACAATGTCTCAAGTTATACAAAACAAAGAATAGAAATTATTGGACTGGATATGAAATCTCTTTTTGAGAATGATCGCTCAAAGCAGACCGGGCTTATGGAGTTCATGTAGCCCGAATCTGCTGTTATTTAGTTATTTTTGTGGTTTAGTCTTCCAGTTTATTCTTTCAAAGGTATCCCAATGGCATTTATTGCGTGAATAAGCTCGGTGATTTGTTCTATCTCAAATTCAAGAACATCTTCTTTTGAAAGGCCTATTGACATCTCTCCGTCATATGTAAGCATTTCCGGTCCCCTACGGACAAAACGTGAAATGCCATCTCTGGAAAGTGCTGCTACTGCTTCAGGGTCATGTACAAATGCCCTTCCGGGTATTACGATTGTTTCTTTTACATCTTTGAGATTGAGTTTTTTCAGGTCTTCGATAGTGATAAGACATCCAATGTCCTTGTCAACCGCAACGACATTGACTGAACTTCCAAGTTTTGTGAAAATTTCCTGAAGCCTTTCCTGCGAAGCTCTGCTGGAAAGGATTGTAGCATCTTTTCTGATTTCCGGAAGCTTGCCAAGTGCTTCCTTTTCATTCCTTATGGCATATGGGGAGCCAATAAGTGTATCTTCAAGTGGTGTTCCGGTGATGCGCAGGTTGTGCTTTGAAGAAGCATCACGGACAATTTGTACAAACTCATCTATGCTGTGCGTCTGAATATCTTCCATGACCGGGGCATTGTTAAGTATAAGTCCTTCTTCGGTCTTGTTGGCAAAGCGCATGAGTATGGCTCCTTTTGCTCCCATTTCCTCAAGGTCATATAATGTTTTTTCAAGAACATCCCCGTCATTGACTCCGGGGATAAGGACTATTGCAGCATACACATCACAATGCTGGCAGAACTGGCGTAACACTTTGAGTGCAGCTTCCGGTTCTGGGTCTCGCATATATTTCCTTCGCAGTTCCGGGTCAGTTGCAAATACGGTGAATGAAACTTCAGTTACTCCATATTCTATGAAGAATTCAGCTTCATCCCCATTACTGAATCCTTTCCCACTGGTGTATCCAAGGTGAATTGGTAATCCGAACTGCGCCAGGTTGGCAACGAGTTCCATAAGGTCGGGATAACAGCTAACATCCCCGCCACCACTGATGGTTATTTTATCTATGTTCGCGGCCCCCATCCCGAGTTTCTGGTAAAGCTCCTGGAATACATTTTGTCCGGGTTTGAAACCAGAATAGGCTTCCCTTACGCCTCTGGTGCAGTAGTCACAGCCTTTTTTGAAGGGAAAACAGTATTTACATCCAAAAGGGGGATTCTCTTTTACTTTTTTAAAATAACAATAGGTGCAGAAGCCTTTGCAATCTATTCCCGGATTGCCTCCCACGTCAGCAATGATCTCCATAGAATGGGTTACATATTATATAGGTACTTAAAGGTTTGCGGATGACGAGTCTTTCATATAAACAGTATTTTTGTGTAAAGTCTAAAAGTCTATATCATGTATTCTCTAAATTTCCTTACATATAAATCTTATTTGTGGAATGGATTATTTTTCTTTATTATTGATCTATTAACAGATGACATACTCAATTATTTTAAAAGGGAATCAATCATGTGGTTAATGATAACGATATTGTCAAAAACGATGCAAAAGGTTTAAACGTCATTGTTGCTTAATAATTCCGAGAATCCCAGTGGAATCTTTTCGTACAGAAATTACTGTGTGGTACAGAGTAATTGACTTTCATTCGCTAATCTGTACGTTTCCATGAATGGGTGATTTCTGAATAGAAACATAGGAGGAAAATATACGTGTCTGATAAAATAGACATTTACGACGACAGAGGTAAACTGTTGGAAAGTGGCGTTGATCTTATGGATATTGCGCCAACAAGGAATGCAGCGATTCAAAACATCATCAAAGACACCAAGAGGACAGTTGCTGTAAACCTCGCAGGTATCGAAAAAGCACTCAAAACCGGTGCTATGGGTGGAGCTAAAAAGCAGATCCTTGGCAGAGAACTTAACTACGACATTGTAGGCAACTCCGGTGCTATCCTTGATGCAGTTGAGAAGCTCATTAAGGTAAGAGAAGACGACGACACCAACGTAAAGGAACTTGGTGGCGGAAAGCAGCTCCTCGTCCAGATCCCAAGCGTAAGGACATTGATCGGTGCTGACTTCGTATCTGCAAGTACCGTAACAGGTGCAGCAGTGGTCCAGACAATCATTGACATGTTCAACACTGACATGTTCGATGCACCAATCGTAAAGTCCGCTGTATGGGGAAGCTACCCACAGACAATGGACATGAAAGGCGCAAACATCGCATCCATTCTCAGCATTCCACAGAACAACGAAGGTCTTGGTTACTCCCTGAGGAACATCACAACAAACCACGTAGCAGCAATTACCGGTAAGAAGGCAATTAATGCAGCAGCACTTTCATCCATCTTCGAACAGGTAGGTATGTACGAGATGGGTAACGCTGTAGGACCATTCGAGAGACACCAGTTACTCGGTCTTGCATACCAGGGTCTCAACGCAGGCAACTACGTTTACGACATCGTAAAGGAGAACGGTAAGAACGGTACAATCGGTACTGTAATTCAGTCCACAGTTGACAGAGCTCTTGAAGCAGGTATCATCTCAGTCGACAAGACAGCTCCATCCGGATACAACTTCTACAAGGCAAACGATGTTTCCATGTGGAATGCATGTGCAGCAGCAGGTCAGCTTGCAGCAACCATGGTAAACTGTGCAGCAGGTAGGGCAGCTCAGAACGTATCATCAACCATCCTCTACTACAATGACATACTTGAGAAGGAAACAGGTCTTCCAGGCTGTGACATGGGTAGGGCACAGGGTACTGCAGTAGGATTCTCATTCTTCAGTCACTCCATCTATGGTGGCGGTGGACCAGGTATCTTCAACGGTAACCACGTTGTAACCAGGCACTCCAGAGGTTTCGCAATTCCTTGTGTATGTGCAGCAGTCTCACTTGACGCAGGCACACAGATGACCACCATCGAGAAGACATCCACACTTGTCGGTAACGTGTTTGGATCAATTCCAGAGTTCAAGGAGCCAATCAAGGCAGTTGCAGGAGCTCTCTAAGACACAACTCCCCTCCTTAAATATCACAGATAATCATAAAGGTAACAAAAATGTCCGAAGCTTGTTCAGACGTAAACAATGTGCAGCTTGAAATATTCCCCTCAAGACTGCTGAAACCTGAAACTGCTCAGTCTTTACTTAATGAGATCGCAGATCTTGAAGGTATAATAAGACTGTTCGTTCATGGTCCAAGGCTTCCTCAGACCGTTCCTTACGGACCTGCAAAGGGTCTACCTGTGCAGCATTCAGGGAACAAGATCATAGAGGTTGCAGGTCAGACAATAGAACTTGCCGTATACGTCGGTAGCATTCGTATGGAAGTTGCAGATGTAAACGTTAAGGAGCAGGTCAGGGAAGTTTGCGAAAGTATCCTTTCAATACCTTTTGAATTCAGAGAAGGTCATTTCATCCCCACCAGACAGACCGTCACCGATTATGCAAAACGGGGAGCTGGTGCTGATCCTATGATGATAGGAATGACCGATCCTAAAGGAAAATTGAAGGATAATCCTGTATGTATCCTTAAACCTGGGAACAGGGAAGAGTGAGATTATGTTTGACCGGGAAACGCAGGTTGTTGATTGCAGACACGGAATGGGTCTTGGCAGAGGAGGAGGGCTTGCACAGCGCGGTACTCTTTCCGAGACTGGCAGACCTGATGTCATCGCAGTTGCAATGAGCCCCGGTAGAAGGCATATCACAAAACCTGTCTGTGAACTCACATATGGCATGCGCCGTGAGGAAATACAGGTAAGTGTTCTGGTGCTAAACACCGGATCAGGTGTACCGGACACCAATATGGGTTCCGGCTCTTTTGGAATAAGTCCTGAAGAGATCGCACAGATAAACAGGCACAAGGTTGCTGTGATCCATACGGGAAATATCAGGGACCATGTGGTAAGAAAAGTAAAGACAATACTTGAAGAAGCTGATCTTCCTGCAGTAGTTGTTTGTCAGACCCTCGTTGATTTCGAGGATTTTGCAAAGGCAGGAGTAAAAACAAGGCTTGTTAAACCCAAAGATAGTGATATTTTAGCAAAAGGAAGGGTAATGGAAATTGTGACAGGAGTGACACGAGGCGAATCATGTTCGAGGGAAAAACTGAACGAACTCGTGAAAGCCGTGAAAACCACAATGAGATCATTAGAGAATTAGGAGTGATTAATTATGGCATATGAACTACAATATTATCCAGGAGCAACATCCGTTGCTGAAAACAGAAGAAAACACATGTCTGGTAAAGTCGAGAAGATAAGAGATATCTCCGACGATGACCTGACACTTATTCTTGGACACCGTGCACCAGGTAGCGACTACCCAAGCACCCACCCACCACTCGCAGAAATGGGCGAGCCAGAGTGTTCAGTCAGAGAAATGGTAGAACCAACACCAGGCGCAAAAGCTGGTGACAGGGTAAGGTACGTACAGTTTGTTGACTCAATGTACAATGCGCCATCAGTACCATACTTCAGATCCTACGCAGCAGCAATCAACTTCAGGGGTGTCGACCCAGGTACACTTTCCGGTCGTCAGGTCGTTGAAGCTCGTGAAAGAGACATGGAAGAGCTCGCAAAGTTCCAGATGGAAACTGAAATGACCTGCCCAGCACTCGCAAGTCTTAGAGGTGCAACAGTACACGGTCACTCACTCAGGCTTCCTGAAGACGGTGTAATGTTCGACATGCTCGACAGGTGCAGAAAAGAAGGCGATGTAATCATTATGCACAAGGACCAGGTAGGAAGACCAATCGACAAGAAGGTAAACCTCGGTAAGCCAATGTCTCCAGAAGAGGCAGCAAAGAGGACCACCATCTACCGTGTCGACAATGTAGCATTCAGAGATGACGCAGAAGTCATCGAATGGGTACACAGGGTATTCGACCAGAGAACCATATACGGATTCAAGCCGGAGAACTGAGGTGATTATAATGGCAGACGATAGAAAGAGAATGTTTGCAAAACACATGGAACTTAAGTACACAAAAGAACACGGTACTAACAAAATGGAAGGTGGAAAGATCACCGATATGACTGTGGAATACCACAGACTTGGTGTCGATCAGAACCCACGTAAATTAGAAATGAAAAAGGCAGGTCAGGAACTCGCAAAGAAGAGAGGCCTTGTCGGTTACAACCCAATGATGCACTGTGGTGGTATACCACTCGGTCAGAGAGCACTCACACCATCTTTCCTTTCCGGAACAGATGACATGGTCGAGATCGATGACCTTCACTACGTCAACAACGCTGCAATGCAGCAGATGTGGGATGACATCAGAAGGACAGTAATTGTCGGTATGGACATGGCACACGAGACCCTCGAGAAGAGGCTCGGTATCGAAGTCACACCAGAAACAATCAACCACTACCTTGAGACACTCAACCACGCACTTCCTGGTGGAGCAGTTGTCCAGGAACACATGGTCGAAACACACCCAGCTCTTGTAGATGACTGTTTCGTAAAGATCTTCACTGGTGACGATGAACTCGCAGACGAGATCGACAGCCAGTTCCTTATTGACATCAACAAGCAGTTCCCAGCAGAGCAGGCTGAGGCACTCAAAGCAGCTATCGGCAAGACTACCTGGCAGGCAGCACACATCCCAACAGTTGTCAGCAGAACCACAGATGGTGGTCAGACAAGCAGGTGGATGGCTATGCAGGTCGGTATGGCATTCATTTCAGCATACAGCATGTGTGCTGGTGAAGCAGCAGTAGCTGATCTTTCATACGCAGCAAAGCACGCTGGTGTTATCCAGATGGGAGAAATGCTTCCTGCAAGACGTGCACGTGCACCAAACGAGCCTGGAGGAATTCCATTCGGTCACATGGCTGATATCATTCAGACAAGCCGTAAGACACCAGAAGACCCAGCAAACGTAACCCTTGAGGTAGTTGGTGGAGCATGTATGCTTTACGACCAGATCTGGCTCGGTTCATACATGTCTGGTGGTGTAGGTTTCACCCAGTACGCAACAGCAGCATACTGTAACAACATCCTTGATGACAACCTCTACTACAACGTAGACTACATCAACGACAAGTACGATGGTGCAGCAAACACAGGTACAGACAACAAGGTAAAGGCAGACCTCGAAGTAGTAAAGGACATCGCAACAGAGTCCACAATCTACGGTCTCGAGAACTACGAGAAGTACCCAACAACCCTCGAAGACCACTTCGGTGGATCCCAGAGAGCAACAAGCCTTTCAGCAGCAGCTGGTTCCGCAGTATCCCTGGCAACAGGAAACGGAAACGCTGGTCTGTCCGGCTGGTACCTCTGTATGTACCTCCACAAGGAAGCACACGGCCGTCTCGGTTTCTTCGGATACGACCTGCAGGACCAGTGTGGTGCTACAAACGTACTCTCATACCAGTCCGACGAAGGTCTTGCTCTTGAACTCCGTGGACCAAACTACCCTAACTACGCAATGAACGTAGGTCACCAGGGTGGTTACACAGCTATTGCATCCGCTGCTCACGCAGGGCGTGGAGATGCATACGCAGTCAACCCACTCGTCAAGGTCTGTTTCGCAGACGACCTCCTCCCATTCGACTTCTCCAAGCCAAGGAAGGAGTTCGCAAGAGGAGCTCTCAGAGAGTTCGAGCCTGCTGGTGAGAGATCACTCATCATTCCAGCAAAGTAATTTTAAAACAAGTGTAGGCTTTATGCCTACTACTTACTCTTTTTTAGAATCACCACAATTTTAAGGTGAGTATTTATAGTTACTAACCAAGCTTTTATTACCTATTGTGCATAATTTGTGCCCTATGGCTAGAACTGAACAAAAACGTGCTGTAAATATGCCTTTTCACGTGATGCTTATTCCTACTCTGGGCTGTCCGGGGAAATGTAATTACTGCTGGAGTTCCGATGAAAAATCCCCTGTAATGAGTATCGAGACCATAAAAGAAGTAGTTGAATGGCTCAAAAACTTCAGGGAGGATTCAGTTACCTTTACTTTCCATGGTGGGGAACCTCTCCTAGCAGGTGCAGATTTCTACAGGGAGGCTTTACCAATCCTTGTTGAGGGATCAAAGCCAAAGAAAGTGGCTTTTGCCATACAGACCAACCTCTGGAAGATGACCGATGAAATAGCTGAAATTTTTGCGGAATATAACATTCCAATAGGTTCCAGCCTTGACGGCCCCAAAGAGCTTAATGATTTCCAGAGAGGAGAGGGATATTTCGAAAATACCATGCGTGGCTACAGGATAGCAAAAGAACATGGACTTTCCGTGAGGTTTATTACTACTTTCACTTCCCATTCCGAAAAATTCAGAGAGGATATTTTCAATTTTTACCTGGAAAATGGCTGGACTCTCAAGTTCCATCCTGCTCTGCCCTCTTTACGCGGCGAAGAACCAGGAAAATGGGCTCTTGACCCGGAAGAATACGGCAGGCTCCTAATTTACCTCTTGGACAAATACCTGGAAAACATGGACCGAATTGAAGTCATGAACATCGACCACCTCTGTAAAGGTGTATTTGGAGGCAGAGGTGCTGTCTGTACTTTCGTGGACTGTATGGGGGACGTCTTAGCAATAGGACCTGACGGAGGCATATATCCATGCTATCGTTTTGTAGGCATGCCGGAATACGTAATGGGCAATGTTTGCGACAAGCCGGGAATTGAAGAACTTTCAAAGTCCGATGCATGGAAGCTCATGTTCGATTACAAGGATTATGTGGATGAGAACTGCAAGGACTGTAAACATATAAAATACTGCAGAGGTGGCTGTCCTTACAATGCCATAACCCCCACTGGCGGAGAAATAAAGGACGTAGATCCCCACTGTATCTCCTACAAGATGATACTCGACGAGATAACCGAGAGGGTCAATAATGAGATGTTCGGTGGACCTAGTATGGAAATGGACTTTTTCCAGAACCCTATGAAGCCATCAAAGCCAGGAATAATGGCCCTGATGCTTAAGAAAATATGAGTGGAACAGATCTTAGGGAATTGATTATTTTTTCAATCGAATCCTTTTTTCTGTATGTCAGATGTTCTTCTTTTAGTGTCAAATTCTGACTTGATCCCAGGCAGAAAAGTCCTTCTCTGCCTGTAATTATCTTTTCTTCCAGAAGTTTGATAACTTCCTGTTCATCAAGTTCTATAAGTTTAGTCTGCAAAGTTTTGAATTTGTCTTATTCTTAATTTTGTAGCATTTTTATCCTGCTTTGTTCTCCTTTGCGTGGTAATGCTTAAATATTGCAAAACCTTTCTTTTTTGCACAATCAATATTAAATTTGATCATTGTTTTCAAGGAGTGAATCAAAATGCAATACAGTCTTGGCATTGATGCCGGAGGAACCTTCACTGATGGGGTTATTATCCGTGATTCGGATGGTGTGATACTGGATGCTACTAAAGTGCTTACTACCTATCCGGATCCTATAGGTGGAATTAAAAAAGTCATTGATAATCTGAATCCGGATTATGTGAATGATATTAAACTGGTTTCTGTTTCAACAACTCTTTCAACCAACACTATACTGGAAGATACAGGTTTTCCAGTAGGTGTAATACTGGTTGGCGATTATGTAATCCCGAAAGAAGGCTTTCCTGCTCCATACTATGTCAGACTCAGTGGTGGCCATACAAGTAATGGTGAAGAGGCTGCCCCTCTTGACGAAGATGGAGTCAAACAATTTGCCCTTGAAGTAAAGGACCATGTTGCAGCATTCTCAGTTTCCTCTTTTTTCAGTAACCGTAACTCTGAACATGAACTCCGTGTCAAACATATAATCCGTGAACTTACTGGACTGCCTGTTGTATGTGGGCATGAGCTTTCCCAGGAAGTGGGTGCCTATGACAGGGCCATTACTGCATATCTTAACGCTCAGTTATTGCCTATTACGCATAAATTCATTCAGTCGATCATGCAGGATATCAAGTCAAGAGGTATTGATGCCAATCTTCTCATGCTCAAATGTGATGGTTCTGTAGTAGGTATGGAAGAGGCATTGGAGCGTCCAATCGAATCTATATTTTCCGGACCTGCTGCAAGTCTGGTGGGTGCAGCCTTCCTCACAAAATATGATACATGTGTCATGGTGGATGTAGGAGGCACCAGTACAGACGTTGCACTTATCAGAAACGGTGTTCCTGAACTCAGTGACCAGGGTGCCATCGTAGGCGGCTGGAAAACAATGGTAAAAGCCATCAGGATGGAAACATCTGCTACGGGTGGTGATAGTCACGTATGGGTTGAGGAGCAGAGGTTCCATATTGGTCCCAGAAGGGTTATCCCTCTTTGTCGTGCTGCTGTTGAGTATAATGGTTTTCTTGAGAGATTGAAAGGTTCTAAGTCACCTTCCCGAAAACTACTCTGCGAGAATGTGCAGCCAACTAAGTTCTTTGTTCGTACCGGACTGAGGCCACTCGAACTTACAAGAACTGAAGATGAAATATATGATGTAATTCAGGGAATCCCTGTTTCATATGTTGATATTTTCCAGCAGTTGAAAAAACAGCCAAGTGTACGTGCCCTGGACAGTCTAATTCAGAAACGTCTTGTACAGTCTATTGGTTTTACTCCTACCGATGCCCTGCATGTGATTGGTGATTTCAGAAAATGGGAAACTGAAGCATCCCTGATAGGTGCTGAAAGGCTTGCCAAGCAGCTAAGGGTAAGCAAGGAAGAAGTTGCTGTTATGGTAAAGCAGAAGGTAGCAAAGAACATGGCATCAGATCTTGTTTCTTATCTTGTGGATGGAATTCCGCAGTCTGTTGTTGATCAAATGCTTGCCGGGGATAACTACACCCGCTTTAAGGTGGAAACGCCTGTTGTATTGCTGGGAGGGCCTGTGATTGCCTATAAGGAAGAGATGGAAAAGCTCATTGATGCCAATATAGTTGTTCCGGAACATGCCAGTGTAGGCAATGCAGTTGGTTCTCTTGTGGGCAAAGGTATCAAGCGTGTCGAGATACTTATCAAGAGGGACTTTGCTCCAATTACAGGAGTAAACGTCACGGATGAGGAATTGAAGAATGCTAAAGAAGTCATCAGTTACTTCGTCTTCACTCCTGAAGGCAGATCTATCTTTCAGGAATATATGGAAGCTTTTGACTTTGCCCGGAACACCGGTAAGAAGATCATAATGGATTACATGAAGGCAGCAGGTTACTCCAAGGATGAGGTGGAGATAGAAGTCACCAAAAAAGATCTCATGGTAAGAGAAGGTGAAGAGCCTGTTGAGAGCAAGATAATTGTAGTTGGAATCGGCACATCCAAACTTGTTGTGGAAAAAGATGTAATTCCTGACTATATGCGTAAAAAAGCCATAAGCAGCAGATCTGCTGAAGGTTCCTATTCAGGAAAATAAAAGGGAAATTATCTTCCCTTTCTTTTTTTAATGTTATGATAGTGTTATCTGTGCTCCGAGTTTCATCATTTCCTCAAAGAAGTTGGGGAAAGATATTTCCACTGATTCAGCAGTATCTATTATAGTGTCTCCGGCCACCATTCCTGCAATAGTGAGTGCCATAACTATCCTGTGGTCATGCCATCCGTGCAGTTCAGCACCATGCAGTTCACCACCGGTGATTATTAGCTGATCCGGTTCTTCCTTTACAGATATGCCCATCTTGGTTAGCTCAAGTGCCATTGCATGAAGCCTGTCAGTTTCCTTGTAACGTACGTGTTCTGCGTTCTCTATCACTGTTACGCCTTCAGCGCATGCTGCAAGTACGGCAATCGTGGGTACAAGATCAGGTGTTGCTCCGGCATCGAAAGTTGTTCCTTTCAGACCGTTTCCTGCAACCTTTACTATTCCGTTCTCTTTGTCCCAGGTGATTTCCGCACCCATACGTTCAAGGACATCGATTATGTCTACATCTCCTTGTTTGGATGGGAATAGATTTTTCACGGTGACAGTTGACCCTGTTACTGCTGCTCCTGCAAGCAGGTAGGAAGCTGATGAAAAATCTCCAGGAACTGTATATTCTTTAAGATTATATTTCTGATTAGCAGGAATTATGAATTTTATAGTGTTTCCTTCCTCAACAAGTATCTCAGCACCGGCACTTTCAAGAAGTTCTATGGTGACATCAACATAAGGTCTTGACTTCATTTCTCCCTTTATAGAAAGGGTTGTACTCTGGGTTGTCAAAGGACATGCTATAAGCAGTGCGGAAATGAACTGTGAACTTATCGAGCCATCTATCATTGTGATGGCACCCTTCAGGCCTCCACGTACAACGAGTGGTGCACATCCATTGCCACGGGTGGAATATGCTTCCACACCAAGCTTGTTCAATACATCAAGAAGCGGCTGGTTTGGCCTGTTCCTTATTGAACCATCGCCTGTAAGCACAGTTACGCCGTTGGTAAGTGCTGAAACAGCTGTCATGAACCTCAAAGTAGTCCCTGAATTTGCGACATCTATTACATCATTGGGGACAAATGGCTTACTATTAACTCCTGTTATATGGAGTTTTTCTTCTGTTTTATCAATGCTTGCTCCGAATGCCTCGCATGCACGTATAGTCGCAAGGGTATCAGCTGAGAGAAGGGGCCGGTGAATCACGCATTCCTCAGACAGGGCGGCAATTGTGATTGCGCGGTGTGTATAACTTTTAGACGGTGGTGCAAATACTTCACCATTGATCTTTGAAGTGCTGACAGATACTTTCATTTTATCCTCTTAAACTGCAAGTTTGAATATTTAAATAAGTATAATAGTGTGATATTTTAAGATGTCATTCCAGGTCTGCATCGAATATCAATATAATGTTTTAGTTTTAACAAAACCAATATAACTTTTTCCTTAAACTTCAATACTATGGACAAAATAGCCTTTCTCAGTGATATTCTTATCGATGAGCAGGAGCCATGTTCTCCTTTTGTGGGATGGGATTAGTAAGTCCATTCGACCCGTGTCTATAAGATATCTGAAATTCGGCATCAACATTTAAATTAGAATAACACTTCTCCTACTACATAATTGATGGTGCAAAGAATGAAGTGTTATACGATAGGATATGGAAATCGTCATGTCAATGATTTTATTGGCATGCTCATTGAGAATAAAGTAACTCATCTTGTGGATATACGGAGGTATCCACAGTCCACATTCAAGGATTACGATAAGGAATCACTTGAGTTGATTCTCCCAAAGAACGGGATTATCTACTCTCATTCGGAAGGCGTTGGTGGAATGCGTGATTCCACATATGTCGAATATATGCAAACCGATTCTTTCAGGAGTAGCTTTTCTAAACTTATGGACCTTATCAGGGAAGTAAATGAAAAAGGTGGCAGATTAGTACTGATGTGTGCGGAAAAAAGTCCAAAAAGTTGTCACAGGCAGTATCTTTCTGTAAAACTGGAAGAAAATGGTATAGAGGTCATCCACCTTGTAGAACATGGACAGACGAGCCTCTTTAATTTCTGATTTTTGTAATTACATTGCGCGAAGACGCCTTATGCGCTCTTCTGTTACAGGGTGTGTCCTGAACAGGTTCATAAGAGAACTTCCCTTCAATGGGTTCACTATGAACATATGTGCAGTGGTCTGGGATGGCTGTACATCACCTCTTCTCTGGCGGTAATGTGTGCTTCCGTATTCAAGTTTCTCCAATGCGCTTGCAAGTGCCCATGGCTTCTGTGAGATACGTGCCCCTTCTTCATCAGCTGCAAATTCCCTTGACCTTGAAATAGCAAGCTGTATAATTGTTGCTGCCAGCGGAGCAACGATTGCAAGTGCCAGGAAACCGATTATGTTATTTGCACCGTTGTCATCTCTTCCGCCAATTCCTCCGAATATGGCTGCCCATTTGACCCATGTAGCTACCATGGTGATAACACCGGCAATGGTTGCAGCGACTGCACTTATCAGTGTGTCACGGTTCTTCACGTGTGCCATTTCATGTGCCAGCACACCTTCAAGTTCTTCAGCTGTCAGAAGTTCCAGTATTCCAGAGGTTGCAGCAACTGCTGCGTGCTGTGGATCTCTTCCTGTTGCAAATGCATTTGGCATAGATGTATTCACAATGTATACCTTTGGCATTGGGAGGTTTGCACGCATTGCCAGTTTCTGGACTATGCCATAAAGTTGGGGAGCTTCAGCTGAAGTAACTTCCTGAGCATGGTACATTTTCAGGACAATTTTGTCACTGTACCAGTAACTTCCGAAGTTCATAACAATTGCAAATATAAATGCAATTATCATTCCTGACGTCCCGCCTATCATCTGGCCGACGATGACCAGTAAACCGGTAAGGGATGCCAGTAATAATGTAGTTTTTGTCATATTTCCCATGATTTTCCTCTTAGATATGGTATCATTTCTAAGTGCAATTATGTTGTTTGTTCATCTATAAAAATGCATCTGTACGTTATTTGTTAATCTACAGAAATGATTAAATCTTGATATTAAAAAAGCATGCATGCGAAGCCATGCAAAGGCCTGAGGTAAAAATCAAAAAAATAAAAGAATATGAATGTCATCCATTCATATTTCTTCGATTACAATGTCCTCTTCGAGGCTCATTTCATCAATAAGTGCTTCAAGTTCTGCAAGCTCAGTTTCCAGATCCTCGATCTCAGTGTCTGTAATACCTACCATTTCCTGGCTAAGTGCTTCATCTGCAAGACTTACTTCCTGCATGGTATCGTTTGTCACTGCTTCCTCTTCAGTTGTACCTTTATCAGCACATCCGGAAACCACAACACCGAAGAGCAGGACAGCGATGATGACGATATTTCTTAATTTGGTCATTTCACATCAACTCCTATATCATTCACCATCATACAGTCAAGTTAATGGTCTGTGTTATTGAATCATTGTTCAATTTATCATTATCAGATTCATATGAGGTCAGAGTGACGTTATATTCCTTAGAAAGAGCATATTCATGTGTTGGATTTTGTTCAATTGAATTATTACCATCATCAAAATCCCAGTTCCATGAAGAAGCATTCATAGATGTATCATTAAAAGTCACATTAAGACCATCAACAGTGTAAGTGAAGTTTGCAACGACTGTTACACTATCATCTTCCTCCTCAGGTTCTTCTTCTGCTGGTTCTTCATCCTCTGAGTCTTCATCGTCGTCGATATAACGGTTCGCCCATTCTCCACCTTCGTCACCGATATAATAGATACCATCACCTGAAAGTACTGCAGTACCTGTTCCCTTAACAGTAAGTTCTACATCTGATCCCTGGAGCATGACCGTAAGACGGCTTCCGTTAATGTATACGTCACCTGTGAGGTTTATGAAGACAAATGCGCGGTTATTGTCTGTACTGTTACCTGCATCAATGTTAGAGGTTTCATACGTTGTCTCATCACCTAGTATTATCTTTGCATTACCTGCAAGGTCTTTAATGACAAGCTTAGCGTACTCGTTAGCTGTGATATTTATTTCAACATCTCCTGAGATAACAGCTGTGCCATTACCTGAAGCTTCCAGTGTCTCATTTCCTGTAAGTACAACTACTCCTTCTCTCTGCTTCTTGAGTTCCTTGAGCATGTTCTTCAGAATTGCATTTGCATCTCTGATGTCCTCTCCAGCTTCTGCAAGATACCTGTTTGCTTCCTGGATATTCTCACCGTTACCGACATTTCCATACATGTATGCAGATCTTGCTTGCTCCTGTTTCTCCCTGGCATCATCTATGAGTTCCTTGTATTCGTCAAGCATTGCCGTAAGATCTTCTACATCTTCCCCATTTTCTTCCATGGCATCGATCTCATTCTGAAGACGTACTATGAGTGATTCTGATGTCTTAAGAACCGCATTGATCTTGTTGTCGATGGCTTTTCCTGCAGTGACAACGCGGTCCTTACGTGCATCATTCCATATACTTCTGATGTTCTTTGCAGCATCTGCAAGTTCCTTCCTCGTTTCGGCAGCTTCTACATTGTCTCTTTCCTCTTCCAGAACCTCTATGTAATCTGCATCATCTTCCGCATCAAGGAGTGATATCATATAATCGATTGAACTATTGAGGTATTCTTTGGTAGTGTTAATAGCTTCTTCAGAGTTCAGATTTGGATTTTTGGACTTTATATTGGAATACTTGATCTTTGCATCTTTATAATCAGATTCAGCATTCATGTTTTCAGTTCTTTTCCTTGTCACATCTTCCGATGCGTTATCCATTATTCTGTCACGATCCCTGTCATAGGAAGGTGTCGTGTCATCATCAGAATCATCTTCATCAGCACTGTTATCATCAGCTACGTTTCCATTCCCATTCCCATTGTTTCCTGATATTGCCTTATCATCAAAGTTTTTCGCATTATCGGATGCAGCAAGTGCTCCTGCTGGAAGAATACTGACCAGCATTAATACTGCAGCAAAGTATGCAAATATTCTCAATCCTTGTTTTTCCATAAGATTACCCTCCAATTCTCTTTTAATTTTTTTGTCTATTAATTTATTTTGTTGGTATATTGGTATAATAAATGAAAGTGATAAAGATTATGATGTGCTATAAATAAAAAGATCCGGCTAAATTAGCCGGATAGCCTTTTTTATTGTGATTTAATCCGTTGCGCACGGTCCATCGCACACTCCGTCTCCATCACCATTGCCATAACCTCTAGCATTTCCGTATGGTCCGTCTCCGTCACAGACACCATCACCTTGGCAGTTGTCACAGATACCGTCACCGTCTTCATCTACAAAATTGTCACAAACACCATCACCGTTTTCGTCTACAAAAGTGGTCAGGAGGCATGTGCCATCTTGTGATCTATCCCCTTTCTGTTTTTGTTCAGACGCTGCCATTGCAGTCACAGTAAATAAACTGACCAGCATAATGGCTACCGCAATTAATGTCAATGTTCTTATTTTCAAACTATCTTCTCCCATTTCATCTTATATGTTGTAGGTGTAAGCCATGCAATACTTGGTGGTGTGCTTAGCTTACACCTGCAATTCTCTGATTGGCAAAGCCGGATATAAGCATACTTTACTTCATGGAAACTTTAAGCATGCTTTGTTGTATGAAGGAGTCTTTGAATGAGTTATTTAACTTGATAAAGCTTTATCAGGCTTTAGATTGAATTGTAGGATAACCTTTGTTATTGGATATGATTGGCAAATGCGCATTATACATTCACCAAAAATTATGCAGTTATGGCGGTGTTGAGGTAAATTCAATACTTCCTGATTAATACTCTTGAAATATAGTATCTATACAAGTAGCCAGATGTCTGATAATTACACAATATCAGCCAGTATGATGGTAATAACCTGACCAAATATTCAGAAGAAAATTGTTTTTCATAAGTTACAATAATTAGAATATTTGTCCTGCTTGTTCTAACGCTAGTTCTAAGCAGGTACAAAGAGCTTCTAAAAAAGAACAATGACAATGCAATCTCTGTCAGGTTTACACAAAGATTGGCAATATTAAAAAAAGAAATAAAAAATATGAATGAAGCTCATTCATATTTCTTCGACAACAATGTCTTCTTCAACATCTGTTTCATTGATGAGTACTTGCAGTTCTTGAAGTTCTTCTTCAATGTCCTGGATCTCAGGGTCCGTAATTCCAACCATTTCCTCGCCAAGTGTCACATCAGCAACGGATGCATTGTTATTGTCATCTAATTCTTCTGCTGCAGTGTTCTCAGATAATGTTTTATCTTCCTGGGGTGCATTGTCCGTGCAACCTGATACTACAAGTCCAAGGACCAGAATTGCCAGTATTACAATGTATTTTCGTTTTAACATGTACATTCATCTCCTTCATAGTAAAATTTAAACATTTTTAATCCTGTCAATCTTATACTTAAATATCGTTCTGTTCCTCAGGCTCTGGTGTTTCATCTTCGGATTCAGCTTCTTTCTCCTCCTCAACATAAGATGCTGTCCATTTACTTTCTTCACCGTTCAATTCGTAGGTTCCATTTCCGGTAAACATTACACTGCCATTTCCAGCAACATCAAGAGATATATCTGTTCCTCTTAGTGTGATTGTAAGACGGGTGCCTTCAATTGTAACATCACCTGTAAGGTTGTGATAGACAAATGCCCGGTTGTTAATGTCGCTGTTACCTGCATCTACGTTTGAATATCCATAGCTTGCACCTTCGGTGTCTACCTTTGCATCTCCGTCCATGTCCTTGACAACAAGTATGGCATCGTCTGCATTAAAACTAAGGACGAAGTCACCGGAAAGAACTGCAGTTCCATCCCCTTCGGCAGTAAGTGTTTCATCTGCGCTAAGAGTTACAAGACCCTCGCGGTATTGTTTGAGTTCTGTAAGCATGTCTCCGAGTACGGCATTTGCTTCTTTGATACTAAGACCTGCTTGCTTCATGTTCTGGAAGCCCTGAGACTGCCTTTCCCTGTTGGTGTTGGCAATCATTGCCTGTTCCTGGTATTCTCTTGCTTCAGCGATATGTGCTTTATATTCTACAAGCATCTCTTGAAGCCCGGTCACATCTTCACCATTCTTTTCAATGCGTGCAATCTCATTTTCAAGGCGAAGTGTCATGGTTTCGGATATTCTCATGACTGCTGTGAGCTTGTTATTGATGGAAGTAGTTGTAGAGCTAGTTCTTTCATCACGAGCTTCTCTCCAGATTTCTCTTATATCCTGGGCACATTCGGCCAGTTCCGCTCTGGTGGTGGCTGCAGCGATATCTTCCTTTTCTTCATTCAGTTTTTCTATATATTCTTCATTTTCAAGAGACTCTATCATCACATCAATGGTACTGTTCAGGTACTCTTTGGTGGCTTCTATGGCTTCTTCCGTATTGAGCGCAGAGTTGTTGGCTTTTATACGCAGGAAGTTCTCAGTTGCTTCGCCATATCTTTCCTGTGTGTTCATAACCTGTCTGATCTGGTTTTGCACCCCATCATTTGATGCGTCCATTGTTAGATTGACTCTATCTCTTTCCTGTATTCTGTCCTGCAGGTTGTCCGTATCAGCAACTGCCATTGCCGGGGCTATACTAGCCAGCATAAGTACAACAGCAATGTATGCAAATATCTTAACTCCTATGTTTTTCATTTTCATTCCTCGCTTTATCTTTTAATATAAATGAATCAGTTCTTGATATTAATATTGCAGGCAGGTCAGTTATTTTAACCACAGATGGTTATTTGTCTGCCAGCGTGTCACATTCTCCTTATTCCGGCAAGTACTCTCGGATCCTGGATATTGTGCCTGCAATCTTATGATTCTCAGATGAGTATATATGCATACTTTACTTCATTCATTCTTTAATGGCCCATATTCAAATTTTAAGCCTTATAGGGGCTTTAATTGCTTGATTATACTTTATTTAACTTCAGACTGATTTTGAAGTAACTATTATATGGGTGTACTTAGTAAATATACATCCTGTGTTAATCAAAAAAATGACCCTGCTTGGTATAATCTGCATCATATTACTTGCAGGTGTGCAGTTTTCAACTGCGGTAGAAGTAGCAACTATCCATGGTGCGGTGTATGAGTGGGATTCATTTGATCCTCTTGAGGATGTTATTGTTGAGGTGAATTCCACGCCTCCTCAGTCCATGCTTGCAAAATATGGAATATATTCTTTTAATCTGGAGCCCGGGGATTATCTTATATCTGCCAGTTTTTACAGTTCTAACAATCTGGTTGCATACACAGAAGAGGAAATTACTGTCACTGGTGATGGTGACTATGTACTGGACCTGATTTTGCTGCCGGTATACTATGATTCTCTGGGTGAGAATGAGTTTGCGGAACTTGATGAGATTGCAAGCTTTTCAGATGCTGACGATGAACAGGATTCAAGTCCGTTTTCTTTGGCAATGATAGCTATTCTGTTCATTCTTGTGATACTATCTGCAGGAGCCTATTATATTGTAAAACAACGCAGTGGTAAATCGACTTCGGATTATGAAGACAGTCATATTTCTAACGACGATCTTGGTTCAATACTTCCGGCAGATATATGGCAGGGATTACCTGATGATCTCCGGGAAGTAATAGGTATCATTTCAAAGAACGATGGGCGAATTACCCAGAAGGAACTCCGTACAAGGGTCCGCCATTCAGAAGCCAAGGTCAGCCTTATGGTGTCCGATCTTGAGAGCCGGGGAATCGTACGGAAATTCAAGAAAGGTCGTGGTAATGTGATAATTCTTGAGGAAAGCAAGGCTGAAGAAGATTCAAACCAAAATGTATAACTGCATTTAATGTGTATGGAGTTAAGAATTGAGAAATAGTTCTATTTACATATATTTACATATTTACGAGGGTATACATGCGAGTTTCCATGGACATTGAGTTAAAAGATATCCCCGGGCAGTTACTTCTTGCTTTAAGACCGGTATCCGAATTCAAAGGTAATTTGATATCGGTGGTCCACCATCATGAAAAAAGGACTCCCCGCGGAACTATACCGGTTCAGATTGTTTTTGAGACAAAACCGGACAATCTTAATAATATTATCTCCAGCCTTGAAGAGAGTGATATCGGTATTGCACGTATTGATGAAAAGAGATATTTTGAGCACGGTGCAGTAATTCTTATCGGACATATTGTCCACACAGATATTCAGGATACTATCGATACGATCGATAATACAGGTTATGCAGAAGTTGTGGATCTTAACCTTTCTATGCCGAAGATCAAAATGCCATCATCAGCATCCTTAAAGATAGATGCAGTAAGCAAGGAACATCTGGCATCAGCTATCGAACTTCTGAAGGACATTGCTAAAAAGAAAGACCTTCTGGTCATTGAGCCTATAAAAAGTGAATTGGGGGCAGTTTAATGAAAACAATACGAATGTCCATCATAGGCTTCGGTGCAGTGGGTCAGGGTGTTGCAAAGGTTCTTATCGACAAGAAAGATTATCTTGAAAGTATCGGACTTGACTTTAAAGTTGTTGCAATAGCAGACTCAAGGACGGCGGTCGTGGATCTTAATGGTGTTGACCTTACTGCGGCAATTTCCAGAAAGAGCGCAGAAGGAACTGTTGGATCTGAAAAAACCACGGGACTTGAGATCATAGAAACCATTGATCATGAATTGGTAGTTGAGACTACCCCTACTAACATAGTTACGGGTGGAGCCGGTCTTCATAACATGCTCATGGCCTTTAAACATGGCAGGGATGTCGTTACATCCAACAAAGGTCCCCTTGCAATGAAATATGGTGAACTTATGGAAACTTCCAATGCAAGTGGTTCTGTATTCAGGTTCGAAGCGACCGTAGGTGGTGCAATGCCTGTACTTAATCTGGCAAGGGATGTTCTGGCAGGTAACAAAATTACCAATGTTGAAGGTATATTCAATGGTACATGTAATTATATTCTCACCCGTATGATGGAAGAACATGCTCCCTATGGACAGATGCTCGCAGAAGCGCAGGAGCTTGGATATGCGGAAACTGACCCCACATACGATGTAGAGGGTATTGATACTGCCTGCAAACTGGTCATACTGGCAAACTGCGTATTCGGGATGAATGCGACTCATGAGGATGTCACTATCACAGGTATAACAAAGATAACTCCTGAGGCACTGCTTCTGGCGCAGAATGATGGTTATGTCATTAAACTGATAGGAGAGGTCAACGACAGCAGGATAAATGTGGCTCCCAAGCTTGTGCCAATAGATCATCCACTGGCAGTTGGCGGTTCTCTCAATGTTGCATCCGTGCAGACCGATCTTTCCGGTCCTATCACTGTAACCGGACGTGGAGCAGGTTCTATTGAAACCGCCAGTGCTATTCTCAGTGATATGATATCCATTTACAGGGAATGAAATGTTCCAATCTTTCCAGGAAATAGATAGATTATGACAAGTTTCAGAGAATTCTCTCAGACCTGTAAGGTTATCGAGAGTACTTCCGGCTCCCTTGATATGGTTTCTCTGGTTGCTGAATTACTTGAAAAGGTCACTCCAGAGGAACTTCCAATTGTAACCCATTTTGTGATGGGTGAGATTTTCCCTGCATGGAGCAGTGAAGAGATAGGTGTTGGTGCCGGTATCCTCTATAATGCCCTTGCAAAATCAGCAGGGCTTGCAGTTTCTGATATCAAGGGACTTGTAAGGGAAACTGGCGATATCGGTGAGACTGCTTTCAGGGCACTAAAAAAAGTTGCAGGTGGTCAGGCAACGTTCTCTTCTTTCCTTGAAGAATCCAATGATCTTTCTATCCTTGAGGTCTTTGATAGATTCAAAGATATTTCAAGATCATCGGGAAAAGGTTCCCAGACAGCTAAAATAAAGAACCTTCAATATCTTTTCAATTCATCCTCTCCTGAAGAGGTTGGTTACATTGCCCGCCTTGCAGTTGAAGAACTGAGAATTGGCGTTGGCGAGGGAATTGTCAGGGATGCTATTTCCAAAGCGTTTGATGTTCCTTCCGATGAGGTTGAAAGGGCTTTCATGCTTACCAATGACCTCGGACTTGTTGCAACCACCGCAAGAAATGGTGGTAGGGATGCAGTATTATCACTTGGCCTTGAACTCAACCGACCCATACGTATGATGCTGGCCCAGATAACTCCAAGTCTTGATGCAGCTCTTTCAGACATAGGCATTGCGGCTGTAGAATGGAAATTTGACGGAGCAAGGGTTCAGATACACAAGGAAGGCGACAATGTTACGCTTTTCACCCGCAGGCTTGAGAATATCACAGACTCCCTTCCGGATATCGTGGAAGCAGTAAGGGAAAACGTAAGTGCTGAATCCGCAATACTTGATGGTGAAGCGGTGGCCATTGATGAGAATGGCAGGCCCCGTGCATTCCAGGATATATTGAAACGGTTTAGAAGAAAATACGATGTCCAGTCAACAGCACGTGAGATTCCTCTTATACTCAACCTTTTTGATATTATGTATCTAAATGGCGAGGAACTGCTTGACCTTCCACTCACCCAGAGGAGGGCGAAACTTGCAGCATGCGTTAAAAATGGAAATGAGATCCGAGTTGACGCACAGTATCTGACGGATAATCCTGAAAAAATACTGGAGATATACAATGATGCTCTTAAGGCCGGACATGAAGGTGTGATGATAAAGAACCCGGATTCTCCTTATTCTCCTGGAAAACGAGGTAAGAACTGGCTCAAGAAGAAACCGGTCATGGAAACTCTGGATCTGGTTGTTATCGGGGCTGAATGGGGCTACGGCCGACGTACTAGTGTCCTCGGTTCCTATGCGCTTGCCTGTCACGACCCTGATACAGGGCGTTTCTTGCCAGTTGGACGTGTTGCAACTGGTTTTTCCGACGAGCAGCTTGTAGAGCTCACAGAATTGTTCTCTGAACTCATTATAGTAGAATCGGGGACAGAGGTCGAAATTAAACCTGAGGTCATCTTTGAGGTTGCCTTTGAAGAGATCCAGAAAAGCGTTAACTACGAGTCAGGTTATGCGCTTCGGTTCCCTCGTCTGGTAAATGTGAGGTCTGATAAGTCCGTTGAGGATGTTGAGACCATCGGACGCCTTGAAGAAATGTACCTGATGCAGCGTGAAAGGAACTGAGCTGCCATCAAAAGTGTTATTAGGAATAGCAATTCTTCTAAGAATATGAGAGCAAGAAGTCTTCTATTCCTTATCGTGCTGGTATCGGTACTGACATTGTTCTTTTCAGGTTGTGTTGAAGAGCAGTCTTCTGATATACCGTCCAATGAGGACACTTCAGAATCACAAGCTATCAAAGCTGATGCAATTGTCTATATTGATAAGTATGAGTTCCATCCATATTCAACAACTATATCATCCGGCGATACTGTCAGATGGATAAATAATGATTCTGTAGCCTTCATTATAAAAGGTAATCTTGTGGGAGGCAACAGTTTCCAGTCACCTACACTCAGGAAAAATGATACATTCACCTACACATTTGAAGATGTGGGCACTTACAACTATGAACTTGTGACTCACCCATGGACAAATGGCGGGCTCATTGTTGTTGAGTAGGTCTGTTAAAGCAGGACATCCTTAAGCCCTACATCCTTTACCATTTTTATAGCCTTTTCTTTTTCCTGAAGTTCCAGTGTTCTGTCTATCTCCGGATATCTGTAAGCAAGATACTCTGGCCTGTACTGGAACATCAGGTTAAAACGAACATCGGGCGTATTCTTAGCGGTCCAGTCAATTACATTTCGGGTACAGCATTCAAGGTGTCTGGGAAGTACAAGATGCCGCATTAATATCTCAGCATCCCTTTTTGCATATTCCAGATTTGATGTGACAGTTTCAATGTACTCTTTTATTTTAGAGTACTTGACGGCACAATCATTGTTTCCGTACTTGAAGTCTGCAAGAAACAGATCCACAACACCTTCAAGCAACTTTGTAGCCTCTTGTGAGTGGTACATATTTGAATTCCAGATAACAGGTGTGTTAATGGAAATTTCCTTCACGATCTTCAATATGTTGTGCAGGTGTGGCGTGGGTGTCACAAGGTTGAGGTTCTTTGCTCCTTCCTTTCGCCTTTTATCGATTATCCGTGCCATATCGATGGCATCGATCTGCTTGCCGGTTTCAGGGTGCATGGATATGTCCCAGTTCTGGCAATATATGCAGGAAAGCACACACCCTGTGAAGAATACTGTGTGTGATGGCACAAGTTCCGGTTCTTCTCCCATGTGCAGGAATTCAGCAGCATATCTGGAAGTATCGGTTAGTTTGCAAAAACCCTTCTCACCCAGTTTTCTGTTCACTCCGCATCTGTGATGGCAAAGGTGACAGTTTTCAATTATTCTTTCGGCAATTAATATCTTCAGGTCAAGAAGACTCTTTTCAGTTTTCCTCTCTGCTTTATTACCATTCAGATAGATTTTTTGCTTATATTCCCTGTAAACTTCCATGTAATATTCATGTAGCTTCCAAAGCTCTTTTTCGCTACACTTTTCATCGAAAACTGCAGGTATGTTTTTTATCAGTTCTGACCTTGAATACAATTCATTGTTTGCTATCTTCTGGTAGCATTCAATAAATAAAGGCTCAAGCATAATCTTTATCATAGAAAGTAAATTTATTTAATTATATCTCTAGTTGGAAAAAACCAATCAAAATGATACTATGGAAGATATGTACTTATTGATGATTTTTGTGCCTGTGGTTTTACTAATGAACATTGTTGCCTATTACATGTTCATACCACAAAGTTACAGAATGAAAATCAAGAAGTCACTAAAAGATAGTGGAGGTACATATTTATTCCTATTTGAAATATTCCCATATTTGATACTGGTTTCTGTAATCTATATTTTAGTGAAATCCCAGGATGCTATCATAACTTTGTTAGATATTTCTCCGGACTATGATCTTGCAAAATATATCTTTCTTATAGAGGGTAACAGGGTCAGTATGTTCCAGGCTTTTACCAATCCTTTACTTACATATATAAGTTCATTTGTCTATCTCTTCGGATTTTCTTTCCTTCTTATATTCACATTTGTTATATTCATATTGACCCGGCAGATCAGGGCATTACAGGAATTTGCCATTGGAGTTACAATTATCTACATAGTGGCCTTCCCGTTTTATCTTTTCACTCCTGTAAAGGTTACATGCTACACTTTACCCAATGTAGTACCACTGCTTTACAACCTGAGTCCCATAATATATGATGGTTTGAGGTCTGTAGATCCTTTCTTTGATAATTGCTTTCCGAGTCTTCACGCAGCACTCTCTTTCCTGGCAATGCTCTTTATAGTTTTCAGAACAGATCTTAAGAGAGTAAAAGTAGTTGCGGTTATTGTAACCCTGGCTATTCAATTCACTATATTCTATCTGGGTATACACTGGATCTCAGATTTCATTGGTGGTATCATACTTGCTGTCCTCAGTTATTATGTTGCTACAAGATACCATGACAGAATAGTGAGTAAGTTTGATATTACATTCAACAGGAATCATTGATGATCGCAGGCAGATATTCTGATATATGCTCAATGATCCTGTCAATTTATACTTTGAAATAATTCGAATACAAAGGTCCCATGATGACACCAGATACACGGCTAATTCAAAAAGATAAACAGAAACTGGATCCTGCACTTTATGTACTCTCTCTTTCCAAGTTATTCAAGGATCTTGGTACCGGGATGCTTGCATTCCTGCTTCCTCTGTATATAGTCGGTATGGATAGTAATATTTTCTCTGAAACTCCTATAGTTGTCAGGGCAGGCATTATTGCTACTGTTTTTGGACTTTCGAATGCTATATCCCAGCCATTTCTCGGCCGTTTATCAGATTCTCTTAACCGAAGAAAATCTTTTGTTGTTATAGGCATGGCCGGATTTACTCTGATATCTTTCATCTATGCCAATACTCATAATTTCGATCAACTGGTACTGCTACGCTTGCTACAGGGACTTACAGTAGGTGCAACTGTACCTGCAATTGTTGCAATGGTAACCCATATGTCAACAAGCAGTACAAGAGGTGTTGCCATTGGCATCTATTCTACTGTGCGGGGATTTGGCTTTGGTATCGGCTCCATTATCGGCGGTATCGTTGCCAGTTATTATGGCTTTGTAACGGCATTCTACATATGCGCTTTATTGGGTCTTGCAAGTCTTATATTGATCTCGTTCTTTGTATCTGAGACGCATGACGGCATACAGTCTAAGAAAAGCACATCCGATTCTGCACAGGGATTCCAGTTTGCTATTCTTTCGATAGCCATGTTCATGATGATGGCAGGGATAATGATCATATTTGCGTTCCTGCCCGAATATGAAACAAGACTCAATACCGGACAGATATCTCTAAGTATTGCAGTTTCTGCCTATGTGATCGTAAGAGTGCTGTTCCAGACTCCCATGGGTCTTATATCCGACCATATTGGGAGAAAAAGAGTAATTGCAATGGGTCTTCTCCTGAACATTCCAATCGTAATCGGTCTTGGTCATGTTGACAACGTCATACAGCTCATAATACTACGTGCAATTCAGGGTATATCCATGGCTGCGGTAGAAACTCCAGTCATGGCCCTGGCTGTTGATCTTGCAGGTATATCAGTGAGTTCAAAAGTGAGTTCCATTACAGCATCACAGGCAGCAGGAATGGCTCTTGGTCCTATTATGGGAGGACTTCTTGCAGGTTATATATCCTTTGAAATGCCCTTCTATCTCTGTGCAGTTATGTTACTGTTATCATTGATGCTTGTACTTGTGGGTATTAAAGAACCCCTAAATCTTAAAAAAGAATAAAATTTGATCAGCTGTAAGCTACTTCAAAGCATCTGAATGACTTCTCTATATTCTTCCTTTCGGTAATATCATAGAAGATTATTACAGTACCGATTACCTCGGCTTTCTTATTGGTTATGGGTGAACCGATTATGTCGAGTGGTATGCGTGTGCTGTCTTTTGATATCAGCATGGTGTTTTCGTCAAGTCCGAAAAAAGCACCTTCCCGGAGAACCTTTGCAGTAGGGTCCTGTGCACACTTTCCACTATCTTCGCAAACGACTTTGAAAACTTTGCCGATCTTCTGGCCCAGTGCATCTTCCTGTGTATATCCTGTAAGTGCCTGTGCAAGAGGATTCATGTATTTTATTGTGCCACTGTTATCGGTGGATATAATTGCATCACCAAAATTGTTAAGTAATGAAGTAATCCACTTTTCATGATCGAAAAGTTTTTCCTTCTCCTTTTCTCTTTTATACAGGGCAATTTCGATATTCGTTCGAAGTTCCCTTTCGTCAAAAGGTTTCAGGATGTGTCCGAAGGGTTCGGTGAGTTTTGCCCTTTGCAATGTTCTCTCATCCGAATAGGCGGTGAGGTAAATAACAGGTATGTCATAATTCTGATGTATTGCATTTGCAGCGTCTATGCCATCTATCTTTCCTTTAAGGACTATATCCATGAGTATCAGGTCTGGATGGCATTCTTCAACGAATTTGATTGCATCCTCTCCGCTGGCAGCCATACATGGTACAGAGTATCCAAAATGTTCCAGACTATCCTTAATATCCAGAGCTACTATTTTCTCATCTTCGACTATCATTATCCTTTCATTAGTCATCAGTAGTCCCTTCTTTTATAGGATAGTTCTTTGAATGCGATTCTGAATTCCGTACCGTTGTTTCTTATGAGTTCTATGTTTCCCTCTATTTGTTCAACCAATGAAACAACGAGTTGCATGCCCAATGAATCTGTTTTCATGAAATCGATCTCTTCCGGGAATCCGATTCCGTTATCCCTGATAATAAGCATGTAAAGATCATCGTTCATCGGGAAAATCTCTATCTGGATCTCCCCCTTGTGGTCCTCAAATGCGTGTTTCAGGGCATTTGAAACGATCTCATTAATGATAAGTCCAAGCGGGATGGCTGTATCAATGCCCTGTGTTATGTTTCTAATCTTTATATCTATTTTGATATCGTCCGGGTTACAGCCATAGGAATTAAGTAAGTACTTGGTGAGGGTATCTATATATGTCTCAAGTTCTATGTTCTCGATATCGCGTGACTGATACAATTTTTCATGTGCAATAGCCATTGATTTAGCACGAATCTGACTCTTCCTGAAAGCTTCTATGGTTTTTTTATCAGTAAATTTCCTTGACTGGAGTCGTAGCAGACTTGATATGATCTGGAGGTTGTTTTTTACGCGGTGATGTATCTCTTTTAATAGCAGGTCTTTTTTACGCATCTCTTCTGCCTGCTTTATCTCAGTTATGTCTTTAACAATAGCCATGACTTCATCATCACCGCTAACCACCACCCTTACTTCAAAATCTCTCATTTCTCCCTTAACTGGCATTGCATATTGCATGGTCTGGATTTTTTTTGTGAGAAGGGCCTGTTCTATCACTTTGCGTTGCATTTCTACAATATGCCCTGGAAAAACATCATCAATTTTGATATTTAGCTCAGTCTCAGGAGATTCGTAGATGCACTTGTCCGTAGAGAGCTTATAGTTGCAGATAGTTCCATCCTTTTTGATCTGGAACATCATATCAGGCATTGCCCGCAAAATAGCGTTTATGGTTGTATCTCTTTTGATAATAAGGTCCTGTGTCCTTTCAAGCGATTCAAGCATTCTGTTAATGGATTGTCCCAGATCAGCTACTTCATCGTCACCTTCATGGAACACTCTCTTGGTAAAATCTCCATGGTGGCCGATCTCTCTAACTTCATTCTGCAGCTTCTTAAGGCGTGATATATGTGATCTTTCCAGCAGAGTCGTTACGGAAATACCGAAAACGATGCCTGTAATGATTAAAACCATAAGGGAATAGTTGATAGTGTTGATCCCCTGTGTATGTATTTCACGGGGCATACTAATTTCCAGGGAAAAAGCATTGTTTCCGTAGATGTCGTTGAAATTTGTATATGAATAAATATTAGTATCGTCTGTGAGAATGTTTATGTTTATGTTTTCATAATTTAGGCTTTTCGGTGTGTTCATATCATTAACGTTCTCAGTGAAGTTCCTGATATGTCCAATATCTATCTTCAGGTTAGTTATTTCATTTAATCTTACAATCTCATCATGATCAAGAACCCTTCCCATAAGAACCGATCCCATAATAGGACCGCTTTTATCGCTTTTAATGATTGGCTGGGAAGTTATCATTATCGCTTTGCCTGCAAAAACCAAATATCCTGTTTTCCTTGTGGTTTCGTTCTCATGTTCCAGAAGATAATTTACCTGTTCAAGGTGTTCTTCCAGTTCCAGGATGGTCTGATTGTTATTTTCTATTGAAGATAATGCTTTTTTGTACACCAGAGTTCCGCTCTCATTATAAAAGAACATGAAATCCAGTCTCTGGTTTAAAAAAGTCTCATCCATCAGGTAATTTTTAATATACTCGCTTCTGTTATTCTGAATGAACTGGTAAGTTTCATCCCACACAGACCAGTCAGCAGCTTTGTTTTCAAGGTCCTGGGTTTCGAATAATAATGTATTTTTCAGGGAAATGGCATTTTTCCTGGCATCCTGATCTTCCAGTTTGTCAAAGCTGTCTATTATTATAAAATGTGAACTCAGGTATAAGATAAAGATCATTCCTATAAGGGTTGCACCAATGATGCCCAATGTCTTCCTGAGTAATGTTGCCATTTATTCGCCTTAAAACAAATATAAGTAATACAATTGTCATTGTTTTTAATGGTATATAACTCCCTTATAATTTATATGCATATATAATTATGTCTATGTTACATGCACATTTGAGAAGTAAATAATCAGCTAATGAATGCAGATCGTCTAAAACAATCACCATTCTCCGATTACTGCACACTTTCATAAAAGATAGTTTAGAAAACAATATGTATCCGAAAAAATAAAAAAGAAATAAATTATTCATGAGAACCGTATCGTTCTCATGTAACCATTCTATGATCAGCCTATTACGCTCATATCCGAAACTCTTATTGACGGAGTGATGGTACCGCCGACTTTTCTTACATCGGTGCCTGCTCCATTGATATTCTTAAGCATATCGAATATGTTGCCTGATATCATGAGTGACTTGATGGGTTTATCCAGTTTTCCATCTTTTATAGTGAAAGCATTCCTTGCTTCCACAGAGAAATCTCCTGAGATACCATTTGCTGTATGGGCACCAATTACTGTGTTCACGTAAACACCAGAGTCCGTGTCAGCTATCACATCGCATTTTGGGAAATCGATTATGAAATTCCTTGGTCCTACAGAAGGTGTTGAAAGATATGAATTTCTGGATGCATTCCCAGTACTTTCCACGTCATCCTTTCCTGCTGTATATGTGTCATATAAGTATGACATGAATGTTCCGTTCTCGATCACAGTGGTCCTCTGTGATGCAACTCCCTCATCATCTGCAATCCCTGTCTCTATGCCACCTGCAAGTAAACCGTCATCGTATATTGACAGTTTTTCATTTGCTATCATTTCACCCTTCTTTCCGATAAGGTTAGAACGTCCTTTCTGGACATTGTCGGCATCAATTGATGGCATGAATGCATTTTCTATCAGGTCTGAGAATGCAAAAGGATGGATTATTACCTCAGTCTTATGGGGCTCAACAGATATTGTGTTCTGTGACCTCTTTGCAAGTTCAGCGGCATTTTTCCCGATGGATGTAAAATCAATATCATTTTTTCGGGATATTGCAAAATCATAGGCAGTGGATGTTTCTCCTGAACTTGTGATAACATCAACAAACCCGGATACTCCGGTTCCTTCCTCTGAAACTTCAACTCCGTTGGTGTTCAGTATCAGTCTTTTTCCATGGCTGCGTCCAAAACTACCAGAAGTAACTATGATTCCGGGTGTGTTCTTTGCACTTTCTATCATTTCCATGGTGTGACTAATACAGTCATCCAGTTCCATATTCTTGATATGCTCATCCATTATTCCGGAGACTGTTGGATATTTCTGGTTCGATGGCAATGATTTCCAGTCCGGGTCGCCGTCCTGTATATTTGCAGAACTGACTGCATTTTTTGCAGCCTCATCAATAAGACTCATTTTGTTGGTGCTTGCAAATCCTATGGCACCGTTTATGATAGCACGTATGCCGATACCTGTTGTGATGCTTTCTTTTGCACCCTCGATTTGATCCTTCTGTATGTTTACAGAAGTTTTCTGGCTTTCAATGATGTATACTTCAGCCTCTTTAGCACCATATTTTGTCGCTGCTTTTAAGGCTTTTTCAGCAAGGTCGTACATATCATGCACCTCCAACCATGGCTTTGGATATCATCAGATGCGGGGAACCGTCAGTGACAGGTACAAGCTGCCCACCTTTTCCACATCTTCCCGAATTCATCTTCAGGTCGTCACCAACCATTTTCACATTGTTCAGTATCTCAAGTATCTTTCCGGAAAGTGAAACATCCCTGATGAGTGTTGTGAGTTTTCCATCTTCTATTAGGTATCCTTTCTCAGCATTGAACTGGAAAACACCTTCACCGGTGTTGACCTGGCCGCCTCTGGAGCCTATAAGGTAAATTCCGTTGCCTATTTCCTCAAGCATTTCCTCAAATTTGGAATTTCCATTATCAATGTACGTGTTACTCATACGGATAATGGGTCTGGAATGCCCCTGTGCACGACAATGTCCTGGCGTTCCTCCGAGTTTAGCAGCGGTTTCCCTTGAATGCAGGTATGACTTCAGTATGCCATTTTCTATAAGGGTTGTTTTCTCTGACTGTGAACCTTCGTCGTCAAAGGGGAAATAACCGTATTCATGCAATGTGGGATCATCAATAATTGTAACGAGGGGGGATGCAATATTCTCATTGATACGATTTTCAAGGACTGAACTTCCTTCAAGTACAAGGTCCGCTTCTGATGCATGTCCGACTGCTTCATGAGCAAAAACACCTGCAAGTTCCGGATCAAGGATGACTGGCATGTTCCCGCCTTTTGCCGGCTTTGCATCGAGCAATTGCAATGCACTTTTTGCTGCTTCTTCTGCAAGCTCTGCTGCATTATACTTATCGAATATCTCGTATCCTGTAACGCCAAAACGGCTCTCTCTTCCAGCTTGGTATATCCCGTCCCGTGATGCTACAGCACTAATGGCAAAACCGGTTCGTACAACATCATATTCTCCTTCGATGCCTGTGGAATCGCTGTACATTATCTTGTAGGAGGATTCGCTGTACACTGCACTGGTACTGCTGATACCATCCATTTTGGCATGCTTACCAAATTCTTTCAGGTTTTGAACCTTCTCTTCGAGAGATATGTCCAGGGGGTTCTTTTTTACTTTAGGGAGGTTTGAAACAATCGGGTTTGCTATTTCCTTCATCTGCACCTTTTCTTTAGGTGATTTCTCATTCATGCTAATAGCAAGCTCTGTGGCTGCACGTATTGCTTTCTCAATATCGAAGTCCCCGTCAGCGGATGTAAATCCCCATGAACCTCCTTTTAAAGCACGTACCGCCGCACCTTTTGTAAAATTGACAGATATCTGCTCGATCTTATCATTATCAAGCACAATGGAGGTGGTTGTCCCCTCTATGATCCTTGTATCAAAAAAGTCTACACTATGCATAATTTTACTCCTCCCTGTATAATTAAATACAAGTTTAAATAAATAAAAGTTCCCTGTTCACACAGGGACAATTTCTGGCATTTCTGCACTGGTTTTGAGACTTGTAAGGCTCTTTAACTTCTCAACTATCCTGTCCTTATCAGGCCCGTCAACAAGACTGTGTTCAATAACTTCTATAATATTAGTTACTGGAACTATCTCTATCTTATCTTTATATGCTTCTTCTATCAGCACATCAGCCTCATTGGATTTAGGAATGATTACTTTCTTTATTCCTGCTCTGGCTGCAGCTTCTATCTTATAGGTTGCTCCTCCTATTGGAAGTACATCCCCTCTTACAGACAATGAACCTGTCATTGCTACAGATTGGTCGATAGGGATATTTTCAAGAGCAGATATAACTGCAGTGGCTATAGATATGGATGCACTGTCTCCTTCTACACCTTCATACGTTCCGATGAACTGTATGTGGATGTCATGGTTGGGTATGCTCTTACCTGTGACGTTCTTGATAACAGCAGATACATTCTGAACAGCTTCCTTAGCTATGTCCTTAAGCATACCTGTGGCGATCACTCTCCCTTCTGAGTTAGAAAGTGATGGTGTCACTCCTGCCATTATAGGCAGAACGATGCCTGAATCTCCTCCCATTACCGCAAGACCATTAACTCTACCAACAGCACTACCTGTTTTCTTGAACAGCTGATAATCGTTCTTGCGTTCAAGGTAACTGTCAGCAAGTTGCTGTTCTATAGATCTTGCCATCTTCTTTGCTGCAAGCACGTGCTTTGCAGTGGTGACTGCTGCATCTTCAGAATGCGCAATATCTCCTGCAACTCTTACCAGACCTCCAAGGTCACGAAGTTTCAGCGTGAGGTGACCTTTTCGCCCTGCTCTTCTCTGGGCTTCACGTATAACTTCGTCCACTGCTTCCTTATCAAATGGTGGAAGGTGGCCATCTCTCAGGACTTCCTGTGCTACGAACCTGACTAGGCTCTTACGATTTTCAGGAGTATCTTCCATGGAATCTCTCATGAATAGCTCGTATCCATAACCCTTTATACGGGATCTGAGTGCAGGGTGCATCTTTTCCACTGCATCAAGGTTACCTGCAGCTACCATTATGAAGTCACAAGGGACCGGCTCTGTTTTTACCAGTGCACCGGAACTTCTTTCTGACTGGCCGGTGATGGGGTATTCTTTTTCCTGAAGTGCTGTCAGCATACTCTGCTGAGATTCAAGGCTCAAGGTGTTGATCTCATCTAAGAAGAGCACACCTTTGTGCGACTTGTGAATATCACCGCTCTCTACCCTGTCATGTGCCGGTGTCTCAAGTCCGCCTGACTGGAAAGGGTCGTGCCTGACATCACCAAGAAGTGCACCTGCGTGGGTGCCTGTTGCATCAAGGAAAGGTGCGTGCTCCTTCTGGTAGTTTGAAACTATCAGTTTAGGTATCATCATTTCTTCTTTTGGCAGAAACTGACGTGTCAGTAGCAATATCATAATTGCAGCTATGATGCCCCATAAGAGCTGGCCTACATAGAATGAGTATATAATAATACCAAAGACCAGTATCATCATCAGCATATTGCGTGATTGGACCTTTTTCTGGGCTTCCAGCTTGTGGGCCATGACAATTTCTCTGCCCTTGCCGGCAGGCACTGAACGTATCTTAGGGTTGTTACTGTCTTCAGGGTTAGGATACGCCATTATGTCCTGTAATTCTTCCTTTGGAAGAAGTTCAGCCATTGCCTTTGCAAGTAAGGATTTTCCAGTGCCCGGACTGCCAATCATCATAACATGGCGTCTCTGGCTTGCTGCTTTTTTCACCACCTCCACTGCATGTTCCTGTCCGATAATCTGATCTATCAAAAGCTCGGGAACATCTATGGAGTCTGTGGTTTCGAAATTATCCTCGTATAATTCAATCTCTTCGCTAGAAGTAGTAATTTCTTTTTCCATAGTCTTCTCACAAGGTTTGTGGTTTGTTCACAGTTGTACGTACAAAATATATACTTGACGGTTTTTACAATTAGGTAACTCAAATTTATGATCTTTAACTTGTGAGTAAAGTTAATATGAATAAAGTGACATCTGAATATAAGAAACTATGCATTTAATAATCCTGGACATGGTCTAAAATGAAGCTAAGTGCCTTTCTGGTTTTTGCATTGATAGTTTCTCTTTTCTCGTTCTCAGCCAGTAATAACATAATTTCAAATGGTGAGGAATACGTTCATTTTAATCAGGTCACTATGAAATTCCAGGGTACCGATGCAGTTATTTCAATGTCCTACAGTCTTGATATGTTCTCAAGTATATATGTATTTTTGATGGGAACTTACAACCTTGAACCTGCTATCAATGACTTTTTCTATGATTTTGGGGATGTGGAGGTACTTGAGATTGGAAGGGATAATGCGGTGATTTTTGTAAAGGATGTATCCCGTAGGAATGATGAATACTATCTTCATGATTCTCATGAAATGGGTGGCACTGTAAAGCTTTTAACAATGATATACCCGGATGGTTCCACAAGAACCGTATCATATGTAACTGCTACACCGGATACTTTCTATGATGAGTGAATCACTCTGAACATTAATTTTGGATTAATGGGGAGTGTAGTATATTGAATGATCTTTCCAATCCTTCCGTCAGGGCATGCCGCAGGGAAGGAGTTATAGGTGTATTGCTGGATTATTGTGTATTGTTCTGCTTGTGTTGAAGGGTCATTGATGAAGTAAATGCTGTATGATAACTATCATGGTGGCTGTTCTTTATATGTCCTGTTATGGTGTTGTACCCTTTGACCCAAAAGGTTTATCAACCATTATGCATTATGAGGGGTGCTGATAAGCGCCAAGGCTTGCGGTAATAACACTGAAGTGTTGTTAAGCAGTAAGGTGTTTACAGATATTTGCTAACTGTTAATGGGCTCGTGGTCTAGCTGGTCATGACGTCGCCTTGACATGGCGGAGGTCGGGTGTTCGAATCTCCCCGGGCCCACCACAACAGTTAAGGTTAAATACTAAAACAGCAATTAGGTGCTTCGGGTCATCATGCCCAGGTAGCTCAGTTGGGAGAGCGCTGCCCTGAAGAGGCAGTTGTCCCCGGTTCAAGTCCGGGTCTGGGCACCTAAGCAAATCACACTAGTAGTGTAGCGGTTATCACCGGGCGTTGCCAACGCTCGAACCCGGGTTCGAATCCCGGCTGGTGTACTCATTTTTTTATTTTTTATTCATTTTTTACTACTCAAATGTAATAATTAAATCATCAATAGTTATTTCCTTTTGATTTTGTCAAAAGTAGTTCTCAACATAGGCCAAACAGTCATTCAATAATACTAAGGATGTGATATTCCAATGTCAAACGAAAAAAATAATGCACAATGCAATTCATGCTGCTGTGGTGGTTCTGGTATGTTTAAAATATGGATCCTTATGGGAGTTTTGCTTGGCCTGATCATGTATTTTGTTCAATGATCTCCATTCCTTCTCCGTTTGGTTTAATTTTGCTGATTTTTTGCAATCACCAGATGATCTAAGGCTTGACCAATGCAGTTTAATCCGGCCCGGTTTTTCAGGCTTTAAATTACAAAATTAAATAGAAAATACTCACATTGCAAGTCTCACCAATCTACAGTGATCAGGGGTCCATTGTATGAAACACGATAGATATGATATGCTTGCGAACGAGAACATAAAGAATCTCATCTTCAAGATGTCAACCCCTGCGATAGTAGGGTTGCTTGTGCAGGCATTCTACAATCTTGTGGACACCATTTTTGTGGGAAGAGGATTGGGAGCAGATAGTGCTCTTGGGATTGCTGGAATATCGGTTGCATTTCCTATACAGATGCTCATGATGGGAATAGCCATGGGAATAGGTATAGGTGGGGCATCTATTATCTCGAGGACCCTCGGAATGGGTGATTCCGACAAGGCCGAGAGAACCCTGGCCAATATGGTCACACTGGTTGTCATAGCGAGTGTGATCTTTACAATTCTCGGGTTGATATTTATTGACCCACTACTGAAGATATTCGGGGCCTCGGAGGATGTACTTCCTTTTGCAAGGGAATATACGAAATATATTCTTATTGGAACCGTATTCTTTGCATTCTCTGCGGCAATGAGCAATGCCATAAGGGCAGAAGGGCATGCGAAGTTTGCAATGTCTATCATGTTACTTTCAAGTATTGTGAATATTATACTCGATCCGCTCTTCATCTTCAAGTTCAACATGGGCATTATGGGGGCCGCTGTTGCAACTGTTATATCCCAGATCGTCGGCTGTTTGATGACAGTTCACTACTATAAGAGTAATATCAGCCTTGTCTCATTCAAGCCTGGATATATGATGCCTGACCTTGCTCTTTCATGGGAAACTCTAAGCATAGGGATGTCCGAATTCATTTTCAATTCGGTTGAAAGTCTGGTCTTTATTCTCCTGAACCAGAGTCTCCTGATATACGGAGGGGATATGGCAATCGCTGTATTCGGCATTATTATAAAAGTGTTCATGCTTACCCTGATGCCCATAATAGGGATCAAACACGGAATACAGCCTATTTTTGGTTTCAATTACGGTGCCAGCAATTTCGAGAGGGTCAGGGAAACCGTTTCTCTTTCAAATTATATCGTATTTGGTATGTGCATATTGAGCGTCATTGTGGTTTTCCTGATTCCTGAGCAGATATTCCGTGTTTTTAGCAGTGATGCTGAGCTGATAGAAATGGGGGTGCCAGCCATTAAAATAAGTTTTCTTATGATGCCATTCATAGGAAGTCAGATAGTTGCCATGGCCCTGCTCCAATCTCTGGGACGATCAAAACAATCACTGATGATCACACTTTCAAGACAGGTGTTCTTCCTGCCACCCCTTGTATTCATACTTCCATTGTTCATGGACCTGACAGGTATATGGCTATCATTCCCAATATCGGATTTCCTTGGGTTCGTTGTAGCCGTGATCTTTATGAAAAGGGAAGTTAACAAACTTGGAGCATTAATACCTCAGGGCTGAAGCTGAAAGAGGATGAGACTTTGGATGCAAATCTGTAATTTTTGATTTCAGACTCTCTATTCTATTTCTTAATTTTGTTTAAAAATTCCCAGACCCAACAGATTACTTTATCTGTTAATTCCTTCATATTTTTAGTATTCATGAAACAACAATTACAATTGTTTCTGTGATTAAAAAGGAGTGAAAATATGGATATGAAAGAGTTATTCCTTCAGGAGAACGTGGGTGGATTGGATCTTCTTCTAAGAGCACTTTTCGGATCAATAGCAATAACCGTGCTGGCATTGGATCTTGTAGGCTCTGGCATCTGGCGATGGGTTCTTGCACTGATTGCTTTTGCAGGACTATATACCTCAATTATGCGTCACTGTACACTATATAATCTTATAAGCTTCAGTACCGCAAAGAAATGAATTGATGTCTTTTATTTTGTAGATTTGGAGGTTCTGGTAATATGCAATATACCGGATACTGGATAGTCTGCTATTCTCCTATGAAGATATATGATGACACAAAGCCATATCGCTGTCATGTAAAATATATGGAAGATCTTAATGGGACTGATATAAGACCTTTAATAACCGATTTAGAGTTTATTAGGTGTCAGACACATTGGGGTATGGTTTTTTGCAGTGTTTTTCTTGCAATATCAAAGAGGATTTCGTGCTTATTTGCAGCACTATGAAAAACAAAGCTTCTACAGAAGTTAATTTCCATGTTACTACATCATAAAATATTATACCTTATTTCCTATAATATGTATAATTAATTAGAATTATTTATTCTTACTCTTATGTATATGTCTAATGTTATAACTTTCTATTAATGACTTTCTCTATTAAGTCATTTAAATCATAATGTGTGGGAAATCTATGATAAACAAAATAGTAGTATTGTTCTTAATTTTATGTATCAGCGCAGTACCTGCAATGGCACATGAAGAAGATGAAGAACCAACGGAAGTCAATGAATTATTTCAAGACGACAACATCTGGATAGCCATATCTCCTATCGAGACTCACCCTCTTTACATTGATAGACCAACAGCAATAATCCCCTTAATACAAGATTATCCTATTCGTGTGGCAGTGTACAGTAATCCATACTATTATTCCACGATCAACAGTGATGGTACGGCATCAATTGTGAAGGTCTATGATGAGGATGCCGAGGATTTCAGTCTCAGTGAGCTTGCTAACTATATGAATGAGGATAAAGAAAGGTTCACATTAACATTGAGACTTCCGGATGCAAACAATCCTAGCAAACCTGGGGATACAGGGGCTGTATTCTCTAATGTTCACACAGAAAGTGACTACAAGTATCAGTTTGTTTTCTATGTAAAGGATTTGCCGGATATTGACTCAAATGTTGAACGTTTGTTCCTTGTTGCTGAAAAAACAAGATTGGATGGCAAAAAAGTCATTGTGTATCAGGGAAGCGGTGCAGTTACAGTCACAGCAGCTTCTAAAAAAGGTGGTGGCAATTCTCCCCGTAAATAAATCAAGTATGGCAATAATAACTGAATAAATAAGTATAATATAACTCAAAAAAAGTATGTGTACCTGCGGAAACGCAGGTACTGATTTAGTTCAATTGTTTATTATTCAGCCCTTTCTTTCATTCCTGCGTACAAGCAATGCAACTGCAAGTACCACCATAATTGAAGCAACGATACCTGGTGCAGGGAGTAAGCTTTTTTCGACTTCGAAGATTGCAGTGGAATCTCCAACCTGTGCTTCATAGGTACCAGCCTCTTCTTGTGAGACTGTGAAAGTAAGAGTTGTTTCTTCTCCTTTATCCAATGATACACTCTTAGAGTCTGCAACGGTTCCGTTAATGAGCAGATCCACATCTGTTTCACCTGCTGCGGTGCCTGTGTTCATTACATCAACTGTAACAGTGACCTCTTCTCCGGTCTTCACCAGGATAGGTGTCACCTGCAAATTGGAGTATGAGAACTTTGCAGTCAACTCAAGAACCTCAAGGTTGAGCTCGGCCTCAAGATATTCATCTGATGAAGATGTCAGCTTATGCATTCCTGGTTCTTTCACAGTGTATGTGATCATACCATTGGAATCTGTACTTCCTATGAGCTTGTTATCATAGTAAAGCTGTACATCTTCAACGGAATCTCCTCCAATAGCTGTGATTACAGAGATGGTTATTGTGTCTTCTTCAACAACCGTTTCCGGGGATACTTCTATGACGAGTTTCCTGCTTGCATCCTCAGGTGAGATGACTTCCACTTTTTCGCTTGCTGAAACAAAACCTTCTTTTTCAGCAGTGACGGTGAAAGTACCTGCAGTTTCCGGAGTGTATGATATTGTACCATCAGTTGATGTCTGTCCGATTTCCTCACCACCGAACATTACAACAGCATTGTTAACAGCTGCACCTCTTGATGTTACTTCAATTTCCATTTCTGTATCCTGCTTAACAACAGAAGGCATGTCTATGGAAAGTGATTCGGAGGGCAGTGTGGATACTTCCACAAATGGATAGTAACGTACATCACCATCATCTGCAACGTTAAATGCAATATCGCCCATGATCTCGACAACATTTCCTCTTGTAAGTGAAATAGAGTCTTCGTTCTCAAGGACTATCTCATCTGATGAGAAAGTTGTAACTTCCATCTCTCCGAACTTTTCATCTGCAGCAATTTCAACTACATCTTCTGATATCTGGAAAATACCTTCTATGAATACTGCATTTGTTTCAGTTCCTCTGAATATCTCATCAAAGTGCACAACTATGATTGGTACGTCATCTGTTGAACCAATGTCTTTCTCGTAAACATAGTCGTCATCGGAGGAAACAATTCCCGTATCAACATCATCGCCATCCTGTACAAGGTTTACCATTACACTGCTTCCGTCAAGATCGACTTCAACAATGTAGAGTTCATACCCATCTTCAAGTATCAAAGAAGAACCTGAGTAAAGTGATGTCTTACTATCATCGTCAATAAGTACTTTTGAGAGCTGACCGTCAGAAAGCAGGCTGACATCATCTGTGAATTCGTTGTCAGGATATCCGGCAAAGTATTTCTCTGCAAGGAAACCAATTACCTGGAAATCTCCCCAGTCATCATGTTCAAAACTGACATCAAGAGGTATGCTTCTGTAAACCAGGTCTCCGTCATCGATAGTTCTGCCACCAAGGTCCTTTATCTCAAGAGATTCGGTTCCCACGCCTTCATCGATGTTGTAATAGAATCCTTCAAAGTTCAGCGGTGTCCATTTAAGTTCTTCGTTTTCTGCAACTGTACCTCTAAGCTCATAGGTGCCTGGTTCTGACATATCGACCATAGGTCCGAATCTAAGGGTGCTGGCATCTGCAACCAGGAATTTCAGTTTACCCATAATGCTGATGGTATCGCCTCTTCCCAGACTGATGGAATCTGAATTTTCCATTGTGATCTCATCTGAGCTCAGGGCTTGTATCTCCATCTTTCCAAAAGTATCTCCAGATTCCACACTCACATAATCTTCTGATATCTGGAAGATACCTTCAACGAATACTGCATTTGTTTCAGTTCCCTGGAAGATGTTAGTGAAATGGACTGCTATTATAGGAACGTCATCATCGGTTCCAAGATCAGCCTCGTATACATAATCGTCATCTGAAGACACAATATCAGTATCCAGTTTCTTTCCATCCTTCTCAAGAGTGACAAGTACACTGTTACCGTTTACGTCTACTTCTTCCAGATTAAGCTCGTATCCTTCTTCAAGTACAAGGGAAGAGCCGGAATAGAATGATATCTCTTCATCATCATCCATAAGGACCTTTGCAAGTATACCATCGGAAATAAGGCTTACACTATCTTTTGCGAATTCGGTGTCATCAGTGTAACCGGCAAAATATCTCTCTGCCATGAATCCGATTACCTGATAGGATCCCCAATCTCCCTGCTCAAAATCAGTGTCAATGGGAGTTGTTACGTATTCGAGATCACCGTCTCCTATATTTCTGTCACTATTACTGTCCAGCTTTATAGTGAGTGTTTCTGACCCTTCACCTGAATCGAGGTCATAATAGAATCCTGAATAGCTCAAAGCTGTCCATGTGTATTCAAGAGAGAGATTTTCATCTGCATCCCATATACGATTACCAGTACTGTTATCTGTAGTGTTACTTGCAGCAGTAGCAACGCCTGAACATATTAGCAATATTAATATTGCTACTACAGATACGTATAATTTTGTTTGATTTTTCATATTCTTTCCCCTCCAAATTCTGTTTCTTTTGTATTATGCATAAAGGTTTATCAAAGTTATAGTATATAAATGCACATCTATCTTATAAATTAAATATTAATATCTTTTTCATGTCCCTTGTTACTATTTTCCGGTTTAGCCTTCCGTTTGGCTCAGTACTAAACTAACCGGTATAAGGGTCATAAAAGTCTACAAAATTGCTTACGTTTTCGTAATCCCTCCTAGTTGAGTTCAAAGTATAGGTTTGAAACTAACATTGCGTCATGTTTCAACCTACAGTCCCGGATTTGCAGAACCGGATATAAACATACTTTACTTCATGAAAACTTCAAGCGTGATTCTCTATAAAAAAAGCCTCAAAATAGCTTATTTTGCTTGATAATACTTTATATCTCTTTAGATTGCACTTTTAAACAATAATATAGGTATATCTGCTAATTGGATATCCTTTGCAATACCAAAAACTCCTGCCTGATATAATTGCTATCCATATACACACATGTATCTGGATTTTTTATTGATAAAAAAGAAATAATAAGTTTACCCGAAGGTAATAATTCAATTATTACGGATGATGAGGAGCTACTGGATAATTCCTGCTTCACTTTAATTTCAGTGACCAGGAATTCCCATTCTTGGCCATGCATATCTTTTCCTCCCTTGCAAGCCATCCAATTGCCATAAATACCACTGGCTGCGAATCAAAACCATTTTCCTTAAGATGGTTTTTCAGGTTTGCCAAATTCGATTCTCCGTTTTCAAGCAGCCTGTACACATAACCTGCTGCTTCACCAATGTTCAAACACATTTCATCCATTTGTATCACTTCATGTAATTCTATTATAAACATGAACCGTGTTTCTGGCAATATTATCCCAGCTGAACTTTGTTTTAACCAGCTGTTTACCATTGTTTCCCATAATAGGTGTTGTTGAATCTAAACCATCCAGGGCATAATTGATGCCCCATGCTATAGATTCGGGTGTCCTGTTACTTATAAGGCCATTCTGGTAATTGTCAACTATATTAACTGCATCTGTTGCTACCACTGCCTTGTTAGCATCCCATGATTCAAGTACAACGATCCCAAAAGGCTCGTTCCTGCTTGGAACACATGTCATGTCACATGCATTAGTCCAGTCTTTGAGTACTTCGTCAGGTGAATAACCCAGAAAATGACATGATTGACCTATATCCAATTCATTGGCAAGATTCTGGCAATGATGCCTCATCTCACCTTCACCTATGAATACAAAGTGTGCACCCCAGTTTCCGTCAAGTACTCTGGGAATCGCTCTCACCAGCAGGTCTGGTCCCTTCTGGTAATTCATCCTGCCGGTAAACAACACTACAGGTGCGTACGGATGGATGCCATAATCCTTTTTGATAGATCCGGAATCAACATCTTTCTCCATTTTGCCGGGTGATATCCCGTTAGGTACCACTGATATCTTATAATCCGGAATGCTGTAAATATTCTGTACTTCTCTTTTGAAATTTTCTGAGGTGATTATCACTTCAGAACTCTCATATCCGGCAAGCCATTCCCGATGGGATACTTCATTGGATGTCGGAGAATTCAGGTTGACATTTCCGTTTCGTCCCCATTCTGTACTGTGATATGTCATTACATAGTTTTTCCCATGTTCGTACTTGATCCTGTTAAGTACATTTACGGGGTGCCAGTCATGTCCATGTATAATATCAAAATTTCCATAGTCTTTTGAGACCTGGATAAATCTGGAGTACATTGCATCGCACATTTTGTTCATCTGGGCGATTATATCCCCGGATTCGTCAAAGCTGCACCTCTGGTAATGTACACCGTTTATTTCATCGTAGTCCCTGTACCACCCACTTCGGGTGAATATGTGTACTTCATGGCCTAACTTTACCAGTTGTTCTGATAACTCGGTCACATGAGGAGCCAGTCCTCCGACTTTCGCAGAATGAAGACTCTCCCATGAGAACATTGCAATTCTCAATGATTCCATACTTCCACTCACTTATACAATAAAACCCAAAAACCTTGTAATAAAAAGGAATTTAACCTATCATAAAGATTGCGAGTCAACTACCACCATATAAATGGGGCGGCTTGTCTTTCTAGGTTCCTTAACAGGACAGAAGACTATGGGACAGTTGACAGATGCCCCTGGATGATATGTTCTTGGAAGCGTTTATATCGGCGTTTTCATTATGTCCACATTTTTGACAATGGAATTCTGCTTGATTTTTTCTATTGCCCTTGTCAATGTGGCCACATACTGAACATTCTCGCGATGTGTTTTTAGGGTCTATTTCAAATACTGGAATACCTGCGAGAGCGGCTTTGTATTTGAGAAAGTTACCCAATTCATCGAAAGCCCATTTACCGATAGCTGTTCTTACTGCTTTGTTAACCGTGCTGTTAGTTCTAATACCCTTGAGTTTTTCAATGGCAATAGCCCTGTTTGTGTCTTTTGCAATTTGAACGATCGCTTTAGCTATACAGTGATTAGTATCTTTTTTAAATCGTCTTTCCTTTCCACTTATTTTCTTGAGATGTTTTTTGGCTGAGTGAGTTCCTACGCTTTGGAGTTTTGCTTTAAGATTTGAATAACGTTGACGTACTTCCGTACACTTTTTTCCAGAGAATATCTCACCGTCAGAGGTTGTAGCTATATTAACTATTCCCATGTCTATGCCTATGACTCCGTTGGGGTCTATAGGGTCTGCATCAGGAACGTCTACAACTACCATAAGATAGAAGGTATTGTTATGGTAGATGAGGTCTGCCTGTCCTCTTACTCTATCCGTATCAAGAGGGCGATATTCTCCGTATTTTATGGTAATGCGTTCTCTACCTTCAAGTGTTAGGATAGAGATCTCATCCGATGTTTTGAATGTAAGAATCCTCTGGTCGTAGACGATAGCACCATGTTTTTTGAATTCGTGACAACATGATTTGTCAACTTTGTAAGATTCCGCTACTTTGCCTATTGCTCTAACTACCATTTGAGAAGAAAGGTCAAATTTTTCCCTAACATCATAATAAGCAATTCTATGGATGGCGATTTTACCGAATACACGATTGCTAAATACTATTTTTGAAATATAATCGCATGCTTCGTTGAAACGTTCCATGGTCTCTAATAATGCCTTATGTTGTTGATTATTAGGATATAATTTTACCTTGATAGTCAGAAGCATATATTGAACATATAATTCATGATTATATGGCATTTTCGTTGGTATTTGACACATTCCTCCACCGCATTAATACGGTGGTCTCCTGCTCTAGTCCTGATGAATATCCGATTATTCCGGTAGAATATCTTCAACATAGCAGCGCATTATCTCAGCCACACTCCATGCCTGTGATACACATCCACCGGGACTGTGAGGCATATCTCCATCAAATACTTCTGAGATCGTACCAATACATGCTTCATCCATGTGCTTTTCTATCATATACAGGAACGCCCTGAGCTTGTCTTTCAGATCCGGCATGTTCCTGTATACTTTTGCATAAGCCGTTATATAAGGACCAAGTAACCATGGCCAGACAGTACCATTATGATAAACAGCATCCCTTGTTTCAGGATTCCCCTTGTATTGGCCTGCATACCTGCTATCATATGGTGAGAGTGTCCTGAGGCCGTAAGGGGTCAGCAAATCTTCAGTAACCTTATCAACAATAGCTTTTTCCATTTCATGTGAAAGCATTGTGTGGGGAAGAGAAACTGCTAATATCTGGTTTGGCCTGATAGAAGCATCTTTTTCGCTTCTTTCCCCAAAAACGGAAATACAGTCATAAAGACAGTTCTTTTCATCATTCCAGAATTTCTCATTGAAACTGCTTTTTGTTAATCCGGCAATCTCCTGAAAACCGTAAACATCTTTTCCAAGCTGCTTTCCTATTTTTGTTGCATATATCAGTGCATTATACCAGAGAGCATTGATCTCGCAGACTTTTCCCCGTCTGGGTGTTACTTCCCAGTCCCCAATCTTTGCATCCATCCAGGTAAGCTGCCCTGCATGTTCTATAAGGCCATCATCAGCCATTTTGATGTCATAGGCAGTTCCGTTACGATAATGGTTCAGTATGCTTTCAATGGTTGGCCACATACTTTCAATAAATTCAATGTCACCTGTATAATCCAGATATCTTCCAATTGCATGAACAAACCAAAGGGATGCATCCGCCGTGTTATAAACAGGTGAATCTGATGAATTCTCAGGAAAAAGGTTGGGTATAAGCCCATCTTTACAGTGAGCTGCAAAGGTGGAAAGTATGGACCTTGCATCATTGAACCTTCCGGTTGCAAGTGTCAGGCCTGGCAATGATATCATAGTATCCCTTCCCCAGTCTCCAAACCAGTGATAGCCCGCAATTATCGATCTTGAGCCTGTTGACCTTCTATCGACTATGAAGGAATCGCCCGCAATAGTGAGTTTTTGTAAGAATATATCCTCATTTATGAATTTCTGAACAAGTTCTTCCTGAAGCTTTTCTTCGTTTCTAAACAGGTCCTGAATTTTCCGTATATCCCAATTTTGGTCAATTTCTGTGGAAGCTACGATGAAACAGGAAGTATCTGTCCCATTTATTTCCAGATCGAAATATCCGGGATTGAAGTTGTCTTCGATATGCGTATACCCTCTTGAGAGTTCCACTTCATATTCGAAATTGTAGTACCAGTGCTCATCATCTTTGTAGGGCAGGTCAGAGGATATTTTGAAAGAAGAGTTTCCACAATTCAGTATAGTTTCTCTGGAAAATGTTTCCTGCATGAAGGAAAGTCCTTTTGAGCTGGTCATCTGATGAATTGACCTGTTATTTATAAGTGGTAGTATCCTGAAAGTTCCATGTTTTCCTGAAGGATTGTTAATCTCATATCTTACTATACTGGTGTTTTCACCATGAACCATGATAATTTGCTTTTTGATAGTCAATCCGCCTGCTTTGTACAGGAAAGTCGGAAAAGGTTCCACACTGAAGTCTTCAAGATACTCGTTACCGTGGGGATAAATGGTATCCGGATATCTGTGAACAGCTAGTTTGAGAATATTCTCCCCAATGATCAGTTCTTCATCAAGGGACGAAAGCAGGACTTTTCTCTCAACAGGAGGGTTTACTGAAGCTATCAACAGGCCATGGTATTTGCGTGTATTAGCTCCTATGACCGTAGAGGATGCATACCCTCCAAGACCATTGGTAATTATCCATTCCTTGCCTGTTCCTGCTATGTAGTCAGTGTAGTTCATAATTACAAGTTCATTAAGCGAGTTCAGATAGGTTACTCTGACAGTTTCTTCTGTAGTTTGTCCAGAAGGAGAATGTTGTCAAGCATCAATGCACAACTCCAGCAAAGGGGTATGGCCCATGCAGGCCTGCCTGTATATTTGTTGACCTGTTCCGGTAACATTCCCGCACCAGTGGTACCTTTCAGTGACCATTTGATATATTTTAAGCCATCATTGGTCAAAGTCTGAACTTCATCTTTTTCTTTTTCTGTGGAATTGGTGGTAATTGCCATCTCGAGCAATGCCTTTGACAGCCACAGGGTTGTAACTATCCAGGGGTTGCCGTCAATATACTTATCATCCACATATCTCTTAATTCCAAAATGGTCATTTACAGGAATCCTGAGCTGTTTCTCAATATTCTTGATTATGGATTTAATCATCTCTCTTTCTTTTTCATCCTCGGCTGAAAGCATATTGAAAGGAACAAAGGTGCCAATTATACTTGCATCAATAGCAGTGTCAATTTTGTCGTGGATTATTCCCCTGGCAAAATAGCCTTCATCAAGCCATAGTTTTTTGATGGTTGTACTCTTGACGAACTCAGCTCTCTCTATCCACCTGTCTGCAAGTCCTTTTTCATTATAATCCATCGCCATGTTTGCCGCCCCCATCAATCCGGCATATATGGCGGCATTAGTATAAGTGAAAACTCCGGCATAGGTTTCCCATAGGCAGATACATGGTTCATGCAGGCCTTCGGAAGTTCTTCTCATCAGATATTCTGCAGCGGACAGCACTGTTGCCCACACACTATCCAGAAACTCTGTTTTAATAGGTTGTTCCAGTGTACGGTAATAGTTATCCATTGCAAAAATAGTGGAACCCGTCTCATCTATCTGGGTTGAGAAGCTGAAATTTCCCCATGAGGGGGCAGTGTTCCCGTCAAGCCAGTAACGCTGGAACCATGAGCCGTCCTGGAGCTGGGTATTTTTACACCACTTGAAAAAACGAGCACAATATTCAGGATATCCTGCTTCCATTAGCGAAGTAACAATTTCAGCAGAATCCCTGTTCCAGCAATATCCATAGCCTCCACTCATCTCAAATTCATGATCGAATTCCGGGGCGGCAACGAATGAGCCTTTGCTTGAGTCATTGAGTACACTTAAGGCAAGCAATGAACGGTTAAAAGCATTCAAAAGTTCCTGTCTGTAAGTTTCAAAGCCGGGATATTCAGGTAAATCCAGAAGTTTTTTCCTTGAGAGCCACTTGATCCACTTCTCCTGTGTTTCATTATATATGCTCTCTACTGGTTCTTTCTGTACATCCCGCATTCGTCTGTAAAGTGCCGGTCTTCTTGATGCTGCGCCAATGAATACCGTTATTTCAGCAGGATTTAATATATCGATGTCAAGTTTCCATCCGATAGAACAGTTAAGGTTGCCTATATCTTCATGATTCTTCTGAAGTTCACCGTCTTCCATATCGTATTTGGCATTTGTCCACCATATAGTGTCCATGGCTTTGCCAATCTGCCATTCCTCGAACATGGGACTTGATGTTATTCCCACATAGTAATTCTTCCAGTATTGTCCCAGCAGGCCGGAATCATAGTCGCAGAAAGCTGAGTTCTTTTTATTCATTTCCCCAACCTGGAAGTTTGAGTAATAGAAGAACTTCCCCTGGAATCTATTCTGTGAACTTATCTTATATTTACGTACAAGAACAGGCAGGTTAGGGTGAACAAAATCCCTTATATTGATTGTAAGTCCCGAGGGATGGGTAAGCTCAGTGTTTACGATGTTCGTATTTTCAATGTATTTCTGATCTGCCACCCATTCACGGGCATTTAACCATATGAGACCTTTTCCGTCATGCAGGCAAGCCTGTGACTCTTCTACATGCTGTGCAAAATCCCTCCCGGGATAGTAATATCCGAAGATCTCACCTTTTTTCCCGACGGTCACAAGTAACCTGTCATTGCCGAGAATGGCATTGGGCTGTCGTATCAATGAGATTCTCCCCTTAGTAAATGTTCTATCTTAGCACCTTTTGGAGCAGGTGATACAAGGTGTTCACAGAAACCATTGCCCATGCTCTTGCATATTGTTTCGCGGACATGGACCGTAGTATTCAATGATTCGGAGATATATCCGGCAAGAAAACCGCTTATATAGCGGCATGTGGGAACATCACTTTCTTCGTATTCATCAGCAATGAACGAGTCATTGATCCTTAAAGTTCCTTTCAGATCCACAGTACTCATTTCATATTCAAGAATACCCCACCCTGCAGCCATAAGGAGTTCCTTTAATAGGTCAAGGAAGTTGCTGTCGTTCACATCAACCATATCTCTCAGATAGTTTACAACGTCTGCCCCGCTCTTCAGTCCTATCATAGTTAGCAGTCCTTCTGATTGTGGAACGTGCTCGGTAAGCATATTGAGGATATTTACAAAGGTCTTTGCCCTGATGATGACCGCTCTTTCTCCAAGCAGGTGAAGAGGGAATTCCACAGATTGAATTACCCGGTTCTTTGAAAAGCCCCAATCCAGCTTAAGTACAACATCCATTTTTCCAAGTTCATCTGCTATACTTTTGATGTCCATGCCTTTTTTAGCTTCAGTGAACATGACATACTTGCCTCTGGAGGGATCATCCGAACAATCCAGATATGCAAATCTTATGTCAAGTCCCTTCTCTGCGAAAAAAGATGTTATGTCCGCTTCAGAATGCACTGTGTTCTCGTATGCGATATTGAACCAGACAACTTCTGCTTCTTTATCCACTTTGGAGAACATGTAAAGGTCTCTTACCATGCAAAATACTCCCGATAAATAAATAGGACTTTAAATGATATATTGTTATTCTGTTTTTGCCAGAATCCTGAAGACATGTGCCTTGAAATCCATCACTGCTGCCATGAAGTTAACTGCTGCATCATAGGGGCTGCTGTGGATGCTGAAATATGAATGCACATCCCCGTCTCCAAGCCACTTTGTGCTCATATAATAATAGTGGTCAGAGGTCAGCAGGTGTTTCCATATTCTCAACAGCTCTGCATCCTTTGTCCTTTTGACATATTTCTCGAGTATTTTCATTTCCTCAAAGCAGCGTCTCTGCATATCATTTCCAAGCCAGGCACTTGTATCTCTTTCTATATCTGCCCATGATATTGTGGAGAAATCACCTACATCTATCTCACCGGCTGGTCTGTAAGCTTCAATTGTCTGTGATGGTGTAAGGAAACGCATTCCCCTATCCATTACTTCACCTGGCAGCGCCCTGAGAAAATCAAAGATGCCTGTATCTTTCCACTGGTGCTCGCCGAATGTCTCGTAATCCATGAATATATTCAGGGTTTCACCCATATTCCGGGATGCCCAGTCTGCCCACTTGCTGGCAGTTAGTGGATACTCTTCCCACCATCTGGATGAAAAACGGTATCCTATATCATCACTTAATTTGTAATTACGAAGCAGGATGGCTATGTCGGAGCCTTTTGCTTTGTACACGTGGTCCGGGGACCTGCCATCCATAATGCGCTCGATGCCCTCTGTCAGTATTGCATCGTAACCCATTTCCTTTGCAAAATAAGCGATACTGTTGTTGTATAGCATCTCCGTGTTCCTGAATACGCGTGGGGTGACACCAAGCAGTTCGGAGATGAGTTCACGATGTTCTTTCACTTCATCAACGAACTCTTCCTTTGATTCAAATAGTGATGCAAGGGAATGATAGCATGTTTCATCCAGAAATTCCACACAACCTGTTTTTGCAAGGTCACGGAAGGAATCGAGTACATCCTCGCCCCATTCCTGACACTGCTCAAGCAAGGTGCCTGTGACAGACATACTTGCCTTAAAATTACCATCCGTACTGTCTGTAAGTTCAAGAAGGGTCCTGTTTGCAGGAAGATAACACTTATCTGCAACCTTATGGAATATCTCTTTGTTCACAGCTTTGTCAAAATACCTGTCAAAACCCTGTTTTTGATCAGGCCAGAACCACCTTAGTCTGTATGGCTGGTGAACTTCAAAGAAAGGACAGATTGAATTCATTCTCCTTCCTCCAGTATTGCACGCTCGATATCTGATAGTATCAAGAGGGCGTTCACTGCTCTCTCATATCCAAGTCGTCTTCCTCCTGAGTTCATCTCCAGGAATATCTCGCTCTGTTGCAGATAGCGGAATAATCGTTGCAGTTCTGTTCTTCTTTCCGGCTGTTTAACCTTCATAAGTTGCTCGCCAATATCCACCAGTTCATGCATGAACAGGTGCTGTGCATGGTTTCCAAGAAGGTTATGCATACCATAGCGTGCCGTTGTCTTTGAATCAAGGGACGACAACTTGCTAATTTTAAACATATCCACAGCCTCCTCAGCTAAAAGCATCTTTATCCCATGCTTTTTGAAACACAGGGGTATTTCCCGCAGGAATTCTAGTATCTCCTTATTGTTCTGGAGGTGTGTGTTCATAGCATCATACTTAATGTAGAGTGTTATTACATCTCCATCCATGCTTGCTATCCACGATGCGAACTTATCGGCTATCAGTGGATATCCTGCCCATCCTTTATCTGAGAACTTGATTTCCAGATCCTCACTCAGGTTTATGTGCCTGAGAAGTGTGGGAATCCCACTGTTGTAAACGTGCGTGGGGTCATAACCATTCATGAGGTTATGGGATCCTTCAGATATGAAGCACCTGAATCCCATTTCTTTGATGACCTCAATTGCCTTCTGCTGGAAAAGAAGTTCAGTATTCACGAATGTCTTTGGTTCCTGTCCGAAAAGTTCCTTTATTGTAGCAATATCCATCTTAACCTGTTCCCTGAACTCAGTCATGTCGGGAAACAGCGAACATACTGAATGATAATATGGTGAAGCTGCAAAAGATACCATTTCAGGGTCAAGCTTCCTGAAACCATCAATTACTTCAGGTGCCCATTTGCATTGTTCAAGGAACACCCCGGAGATATCCAGGGTGTATTTGCCGCCATTATCTATGGATTCGGATAATGTATCGTTCAATGTTTCCAGGTTCTCTGCCAGTTTTTTGAAATTATGGAATGCTTTTTCCATATCAAAGTATTTTTCGATATGTGTCTCTCCATACCCTTCCCGGGGCCAGTACCAGCGTAAGGGAACTGGGAGGTGTACTTCAAAACAAATACATACAGCTTTCATACTTCATCAGTTCCCCTAATACTTACGTTATTTTCATGCTCAGTATCGATTCTCTTAGTATTGAGTTCGCTGGCAAACCAGACAGTTCTCTGTGGGAAGGCTATCTCAATTCCGTTCTTTTCAAGTGTCTTTTTGATTATCCAGAGGAGTTTTGTCTTCATATCATACCATTCAGTAGCAGGAGCCCATACTCTGACAATGATATTAACAGCATTATCTCCAAGATTGTCAACAAAAACACTTGGAGAAGGATTTACAAGCGCATATGGCTGGTCGTCAATGAGTCCCTTGATAATCTTTATGGCTTTATCTGCATCATCTTCATAACGGATTCCGACCACATATTCGAACCTTCTAGTAAGATTTGCCACATAGTTTGTGATGCTGGTGGTGAAAACAGTCTCGTTTGGCAATCTGATATAGAGGCCATCATATGTACGGATGATCGTTGAAATTATTTTTATGTCCTCAACGTATCCGAGCTTGTTGTCGATATTTACCTGGTCACCTATTTTAACAGGACGTTCGATCATCAGGAATATTCCTGATATGAAGTTACCCACAATGCTCTGACTGGCAAAACCGAGGACAATACCCACAACACCACCGGCCACAAGCAGACCGGATGTATCAATGTTGAGGAGAGGGAAGATGATCCCGATTATTGCAACTACTATCAGTCCGTAATAGATCGTCTTGAGCAGGATGTTGAGATGCTCTTTGTCCATCTTGTCCTTAAGTGAGCGCTGAAGGTAGATTGTGATTCCTTTACCTATCAAAATGGTAAAGAAGAGTATTAATATGACTGTGATGATCTGCAGGAAAGGGTCAGAGAGCGAAGGGATATATTGTGAGATGATGGTGCTGTTGCTCATAGCCCGAACTCCATTATTCCCTTTGTCCCATTTATGATCAGCTTACGTGACGTATAGAGTTCCATGGACCTCTTGAATCTAGAAGTTGTGGGGTATGTACTGAAATCGGTTTCAGCCAGCAGCTTGTTTATGATTCTCATGGATGCTTTCATACCAAGTCTTTTGTCACCATAGTATATTTTCATCCCATAAGCATTGAATACAGCCTTTGTGACTTCCATCATGTGGTTTGAATCATTGATGATTTCAAGTTCAATGTATCCTTCATGCAACAGATCAGTATGTGGCTCCGTGGAGTAAACATCACTTTCCCAGTGTCTGCAGATAAGTCCGTGATTATGGCTGCCGTAAAGTGTGAACTTAACTCTTGAAAAAGTGAAGATGTCGATTACTTCATGATTTCCTGCTTTGTCAGTGACGAACACTCCTATCTCTACGGGAAATGTAAGGTATATCTTCTTCCTGTCACCAGGTCGTATCAAAGCCGGACGCTTGAATTCCACTAACAGGAATGATGTAAGTTTACGTGGAAGATTCACCGGCTCGATAGGATTTATGAGGATATTTCCATCATTGTTCAACAGCACAAGCTCAGTTTCCTCTTTTCCCTGGAATGTACGCTTGTACACAAGGTCGCTTCCCTGCTTTTCAACTGTAATGACAGTATCTTCAAAATCTGTTAATTCTGTTGTGAATGGTGGATGATATATTTCATACATTTTTTATCTGTATCCTTCTGCGATGTTAAAGCCAGTTCTTTTTACGGAAGTACATGTACATAGATATGAATATCAGTATATTGATGGTCCATACGGCAGGATATCCCCATTTCCATCCAAGTTCTGGCATATAGGAGAAATTCATTCCATACATTCCGGCAAGGAAAGTAAGTGGTATGAAGATAGTTGCTATAATTGTGAGTATCTTCATTACTTCGTTCATCTTATTGCTTACACTTGAAAGGTAAACGTCCAGTATCCCGGAGAGTATATCCCTATATGTTTCAACAGTTTCTGCCACCTGTATAGTATGGTCATAGACATCTTTAAGGAATACGAAAGTCGTATCTTGGAACAGGGGTGATTCGGTTCTTTCCAATCCGTTGATAACTTCCCTCAGGGGCCAAACTGACTTACGTAGGTATATCATCTCTTTTTTCAGGTCATGGATATTTTGCAGGGTTTCAGGGGATGGGTTCTCTATCAGTTTATTTTCCAGATCCTCAATTATTTCCCCGAACCTTTCGATTATTATAAAATAGTTGTCAACTATGGAGTCAAGCAGAGCATATGCAAGATAATCACCCCTCATTGTCCGTATCCTACCCTTTGAATTTCTAAGGCGTTCCCTTACGGAATTAAAAGTATCACCTTCGAGTTCCTGGAAAGACAGGACAAAGTTATGTCCAAGTATTATACTGACCTGTTCGGCTTTCACATCGGTATCATCATCTGCAAACCAGAGCATTTTAAGAACTACATAAATGTAGTTATCATAATCTTCCATTTTAGGTCTCTGGCTTGTGTGGACGATATCTTCCATGACAAGCGGATGCAGACCGAAGTGTTTACCAAGTTTTTCAATGATGTCAACTTGGTGGATGCCGTCAATGTTTATCCATGAAATTGTCGGATAATCCTTGAAAGGGAAACATTCCTCTACAGTTTCAACCACTCTTTCCTGATAGTTGTCCTTGTCATAATCTATGATGGTTATCTTTGGTTTCTCAGTCCTTTCTTCACCAACATGCACCAGAGTTCCGGGTGCCATTCCTGCTTTTCTTGAAACCCTATTTACAAATTTCCTGATAATATCGCCCCTATGTCCTTGATTGTTTCAAATAACTGCATATACTGAAGCAAATACAGGCTTATGGGACCATACTTCCGTAGACACCCACGGTCATTTCAGCTATACTGTTCCAGTTATATCTGGTTCCTATCAGTTTCTTGCCTTCTTTTCCAAGCTCATCGTCTGCACAATTGTTAAAAACGTATTTAATTCCCCATGCGATTGAATCGGGTGTCTGGTGAACTATAACTCCATCCTTGAAGTTATCTATAAGTGATATGGCATCCGTTGCAACGATATTCTTACTAACATCCCATGCTTCAAGCAGTATTATGCCAAATGGTTCATTACGGCTTGGAACGCAGATCAGGTTGCAGGCATTCATCCATTTCTTTTTTACTGATTCATCCACATAACCCAGGAAATGACAGTTGTCCTGAATGTTCAGTTCATATGATATCCGTTCACATTCAGGTCGCATCTCTCCTTCGCCTATGATGACAAATTGTGCATCCCACTTGCTCGCAAGCACATCAGGGATAGCCCGGACAAAGAGATCAGGTCCTTTTTGATAATTCATCCTTCCAACAAAAAGAATAACTGGTGCGTATGGATGAATCCCATACTCTTCTTTGACCTTACCAGGGTCCACTTTCATTTCCATCTTGTTCTCATGTATGCCGTTGGGAACAATAGTTATCTTATAATCAGGGATCTGGTAAAGGTGCTGTATTTCCTTTGTAAGGATTGTGGATGTGGATATCACACATGCAGATTCGTATCCGCCTCTCCATTCGCGGTGGCTTATCTCCATAGCCTCCCACCAGTTGCCATGCTGGTTACCATTCCTTCCCCATTCCGTGCTGTGATAGGTTATGGCAAAAGGAATTCCGTATTCATCTTTCAGTCTGCAAACCAGGTTTACAGGATGCCAGTCATGTACGTGTGTAATGTCAAAATCTCCAAAATCCCGTGTGGCTTCAACAAAGGCAGTGTGCATAGAATCACACATACTGTCCATCTGTTGCACTATGCCTCCGTAGAGATCATGATATACCCGGTGGTAATGCACACCATTAACCATCTCATAGGGAAGCATGTCCCTGTTACGGGTGAATATATGAACTTCATGTCCTATGGATGCCAGAGCTTCTGATAACTCCGTCACATGAGGTGCCAGTCCGCCGACTTTAACAGAATGAAGACTTTCCCATGAAAACATGGCTATTCTCAATTGTTCTTTCATTGGATCACTTCTTAAACATGCTTTCCTACACTTTTTCCAGCAGATGTTGAGTAGCTATTTCCGGTGGCATTGAGTTGATATATATATCCGTATTCTTTTCAAAACCAGCTGCAATTGATGTTACTGGAGATATGCGGATATTGAAATGGTAACCCAGGTCATGTTCTATCTGGAAGAACATGTAATTGTATGCCAGTTCAGGTATGGTCCGGTCCAGGAATGAAACTGCTGTCCTGATACAGTCGCCAAGCGACAGGAGCATTTCATCACTGAATGCTGATATATGGTTTACATGCTGTTTTGGAAGTATCCACGTTTCATAAGGTACTTTGGAAAAATATGGTGCTATAAGGATGAAATCGTCATTCTCGTAAATCTGTCTTTCTTTTCCTTTTTCCTTTTCAACTATCTTACAGTAAGGACAACTTTCCAGTTCTTCCATTGCCTTTCTTTCTCTTATGATGGAGGAAGGCATGATCGGAACAGCTATTAGTTGTGTGTGAGTATGTTCCAGTGATGCTCCTGCTTTTTTACCCCAGTTTTTGAACAGTGAAACATATTTGATCTCTTTCTGCGACTGATAGTGCATTACCCTGTCCCGGTATACTTTCATCAGAAGAAGAATTTCTTCATCTGAGGACAGATGTAGTCTGCTTTCATGAAGTGGATTCTCGATGATAACTTCGTGAAACCCATAGCCCTTTTTAACTTCAAATGTTGCATGTTCAACTTCAGGGGCTTCAGGGGATAATGCAGGGTAAAGGTTAGGAATACACCTTACATCCCAGTCTGTGATACGTTGTTCATCAATATCTTTTAGTATCTCACCATTTTTGTAAACAGCATTTGCAAGTGGTGTCTCCCCCTCATGACCTTTGCAAAAGACGCAACTTGCAGATCTGCTTTCTTCTCCGCAGGCTTTTGGAGCAGATGGTCTTTTAGCTCTGCCGGTTGCTATAATACAATGCTCATCAAGGAAATAGTGTTTGCGTATTTCAGACATTTACTCCATCCTCGTTCCTGTGAGAAGTTCATAGTACGTTTTAATGGGATCTTCCCAGTTCATGTCTCTTGCAAGGAGGTTTGCTTCCTGGCAAAGGAGATTGTACTTTACCTTATCATCCGTGTATGTGTCTATGAAATAGTCCATAGCAAGAGCGTAGTCAGAAATAGATTCCAGATAAGAGAGATTGATATTATCAACGACTATTACTCCTCCCATTCCCATGACAAGTCGTTTCAGGGTTTTGAGTGCGTCACTGAAACCACATATCTTACTCACAATGCTGGGGGTAGATTCTTTTCCTGCTTCAAGTCCTGTAAGCAGGAAAGGCTCATACTTAGACGGGAAAACACCTGCAATACACCCTGACATGAATTCATCCGGACTGAGGTTAAGTCCTCCGTCATGGTCAGATATCCACTGTGGATATAGTACTGCGGCAACATGTCTGCTGCCATCAGGTATTCTTGAGCATTCCAGCCCTCTGGCTTTAATCAGTTGCTGAAGGCGTATTTCCTCTCCAACCAGTACTTCTTCAGGAAGGTTTATCGGGAAATTATCAGGAAGATTTGTCTTTGGTCCATGTGCAGCAATAATGAAACAGATAACGCGATAATTTTCATCAAGATGGCCGGCATCGATCTCTGCCTTAACCATCCTGTCAAGTATAACAAGGGAATCGAGCAGATCGGGATATCCTTTATTCTCGATCTCGATACGCGAAATTGAAAAAATGGGTATTATCCTGTCTGCTGGTATTACTTTACTATCAAAAACGTTGTATATCTTTTCAGAGAGGAAATCCTGTATCTTCTTGCGGCATTCTGTCTTTTTTCCCCATTCGATCTCATCATCATTGTTGTCTATGCCATTGCGGACAATTATCGAATCTATGCCGTAGAATAGCTTGATTTCCTTGCGTGTTGAATCTCCAACTGCAGTTACAACATCTGCATAAGAAGAGAGCGACTCAAGTTTTGTGAAATTGAGCGGAACACCACTGTCAAATGAACTATCATTCTCCCGTATCTTCTGAATGGAATGATGTCCTGATGACCTGCCTGGAAGTGTTGCATGATAAGTTGCCACTGTATTAACACTGATCCCCAGTTTTTTAAGGCGTGCAAGGGAATAGAAAACACCGAATTCGTGGCAGTGAAGTGAAACGTGGATTGCAGGCATTAGCGAAGCTGCAAATTCTGATATTGCTTTGTCCTTATATTCCTCTGAGCTTTTTTCTCTTGCTGTTACAAGCGTTTTTACAAATTCTGAAATTGCATAGGAAAGATTTAGATAATGCGTATATTCCATGCCATTGCCCATATTTTCATAAGCCATGGAGTCCAGGCCGATAAGGTCGAATGCCTCTGTTTTTATCATATTGGCAAGGCACATTTCCTGTCCTTTATACTCTCTGCTGACCCTGCAAAAATCATTTGTTCTGAACATGAGGTATATTATTTTTACACCGTTCACATGTTCAATTCCCGGAATTACTTCGATACCTTTTATTTTTAATTCCTCGAGGGTTTCAAAGAGTTCACCTTCCGATTCAAATTCTTCAAATCCGCTCATATCAGTGATACGATTTAGCCCTTTATTCCAGTCAGAACCGCTGTGACCATAGTAAGGACCTGCGACAATTATACTGGGTGCAGTCTTTTCATCGATAACCCCTTTACTTATCAGATTGGCAAGATTTCTGGCTTCGGCATCAATTACATTCCAGATGCCGCCCATTTTATTAGACTTTGGACCGGCTTCCTCACCTGCTATTATTATACATTTGCTTTCCAGCATCATTCCCTTCTCCCTTAAATATCTTCCATTCTAAATAGAGTCCGATTATATATGAAAATATCTGACAGGAGTTACTGAACCTGCTATTCAGAATTAATTATGACCAAAATAGATCTTAGCAACCCTTTTTTAGCTAAAGATGAAGCAGTCCATTCCTCAGAAAAGTTTTACTACTCTTATACCCATATCAAACCAGAGGTTTTTGAACGCGCCTCAACGGAATAATACATGAATAACATAATAACATGGTTTTTGATAGCTCTCTGCCTGCTTCAATCCGGTATATTTTCCGGACTGACCATAGGCATGTTCGGACTGACCCGTCTTCGTCTTGAAATAGAGGCTGAAGCTAAGAATGAGGATGCAAGGAAAATACTGGAAATAAGGCGTAATTCCCACCTGCTGCTCTCTACTTTACTATGGGGTAATGTTGGTATAAATGTTCTTCTGGCATTGCTGACTGATTCTATAATGTCTGGAGCATCAGCTTTTATTTTTTCCACAGTTCTTATCACAAGTTTCGGAGAAATTGCTCCGCAGGCTTATTTCACACGTAATTCCTTACGACTTGGAGCTACTTTTTCCCCTCTTGTCAAATTATACATGTTCTTGCTGTATCCCGTGGCAAAACCGTCTGCAATAATTCTGGATACGTGGCTTGGGAAAGAGAAAATGGAGTTCTTCAAAGAACGTTCTCTTGGAATAATGCTTAGAAAACATATCATTTCCGAGAGTAGTGATATCGATCACCTTGAAGGGCTTGGAGCTTTGAATTTCCTTACCATAGATGATCTTCATGTCAAGCAGGAAGGGTCTGTTATTGACCCATTGAGTATAATATCCCTGCCTACTTTCAATGGCCTTGTTATATTTCCATCATCTGAAGATGCTGAGTTCGATACGTTGCTGGAAAATATTGCTTCAAGTTCAAAGAAATGGGTCATAGTGGTGGATGAAACCAACGAGCCAGTGATGGCAATTGATTCCGGGTCATTTCTCAGGGATGCCGTCTACAGAAAAAAAGAATTCAATCCCTATAAGTACTGCCATCATCCTATAATTGTAAGGGATCCTGAAGAAAAGATTGGTGGTGTACTTCACAAGTTGAAGGTTTATCCTGTAGATTCTGAGGATGATGTTATAGATAATGATCTTCTGCTTTACTGGAACAAGGATGATCCCGAAAAGATAATTATAACAGGTTCGGATATACTGGGTCGCCTCCTTAGGGGGATAGTTGTCAGAGTTGAATAAAGATTTTTTGCTGTATATCATTACTGATTACGATATGTTTAATACTTAAAAAAATCAAATATGTTTAGACTCGGGGAGGGGTCATTGTGAAAGAAACGATTCGTAAAATTAGAAATGAGATACATGAACTAGTTGACAAGACTGGCAATGAGGCAGAAAATATCGCTGTTAGCGTAAAATCATCAATAAAAGGCATTGTAGATGATATAAAAAGCATAGACCTTCGTGAAGACATGGATAAATTGTTTGAAGGCATCGATGATCTTGCCAAAAAGACCGGGGATGGAGCAAAGGGCCTGTCTTCTGAGCTTGGTGAACAGCTGGACATCCTTGCAGAGAAGATCAATCTTGGAAGGAACTATGACAGGGCGAATGCCGGAATAGATTCACTCATTGATGCAACAGGTGATGAGGCTGCAAAGATCACCGAAGATATCATGGATGTCATTAAGAAAATAGCCTCTTCGGTAAAATCTGTAGACATTAAAAAAGATGTAGACAAGATATCTGATAAAGTCAAAGAACTGGCTCAGGCAACCGGAAATGAGGCAGATGATCTGGCATCTGATTTAAAACAAATGGTTAAGAAACTACTGAAGAAAGAGTGACAATGCTCTTTCATTTTTTGATTTAATTTGTCAATGGATGATTTCATGGGACTTAATTTGCAGGAAATTATTACTTTACTTAATTTGCAGGACTTTATTACTGTAGATCGATTACTGTCATTTGGGATGAGACTTCTTGCAGTCTTTATCATCCTTGTTTTGATCAGTATAGTTATTGATGTGCTGAAAAATAATCTCCTGCGCAAGGCTAAAACGAAGAAACAAAGTTCCAACATCAAATTAATGAGTCAGCTATTCAGGTATTCACTTTACCTGATAATTATTCTATTCGCTGCTCTTTCATATTCTAATGCATGGTCTGAATTTGGTGTATTCCTTGGTCTGCTTTCAGCAGCTATCGGTTTTGCTCTCCAGAAACCGATGACGGGTATAGCTGCCTGGATTATGGTGGTAACCAAAAGACCATTTGACATCGGTGATAGGATCACAATAGGTGATGTGAAAGGTGATGTTGTAGATATCAATCTGACTCATGTGCATGTTATGGAGATTGGTGGTCTTATCATTGATGAGGAAAACTCTGGTAGAGTGGTGATGGTTCCCAACTGGATGCTGTTTGAGAAAAATATCATTAATTACACTTTAAACAATGATTTTGTTCTTGACAGTGTGATAGTGAATGTGACATATGAGAGCAATCTTGATCATGCAATTGAAATAGCTGATCTTGCAGCTCGAAAATATCTTGCAGGCATTATCAGTACTAGTCCTGGAAATCCTCGTATAAGACTTGAGTTCCAGGCAAGTGGGGTGGATGTCCATATAAAGTATTTCTCTCCGGCCCGGCAGTTAAACGAGTATTCCACGAAGATCACAAAAGAGATATTTGACCGTATAAGGGTTTCTGATGATGTGGAAATCGCATATCCTCATACTGAAGTGGTTTTCCGGAAAAAGAAAGAATAAAGGTCACCCGATAATCACCATTTGAAGAAACGGGTGACAAAGGGTGAGTCTTTCCTTATTGCATACTTTCTGAACTCATCGACTCCAAGCAGCAGCAGGGCAAATGGCACTGCAATAAGTACATATTTCATGGATATTGCTGCTGTATTGAATACAAGGTTCACCAGTGGGTTGTAGATGATGAAAGCCAGTATGAGAAGCTCGCTGGCTATACCGAGAAGAACCATGCGGTTGCTGAAAAATCCTTTTGTCAATACGGATTGTCTTCTGGTCCTTGATGTGAAAACGTTTGCTATCTGGCAGACAATAACGGCTGCAAAGAATGCTGTTATGGCCTGCATGTAAAGAGTATCCGTGAATGGCAGTTGCTGTCCCCATTTCCACCCACCATCGAAAAGCACTGCAAAGTAGCATGCAAATCCGGCAGCAGCTTCTATAGGTCCCTTGATTCCGTAGGACGTTAGCAGTACCTGTGGTGTAAGCAGTTTCTCTTCCCTTGAGCGTGGGGGACGTTTCATAATATCGCCTTCTCCTTTTTCCACTGCAAGGGACAACGCCGGGAGAATGTCAGTTCCCAGGTCAATGGCAAGGATGAGTTGCACGTTCATTGGCAGAGGCAATGCAAGCAGCACAAAAGCTATGAATGGTAATATTTCAGGGACATTGCTTGTAAGAATGTAGGCTATGAACTTCTTGATGTTATCAAAGACGGTTCTGCCTTCTTCTATTGCATTGACGATGGTAGCAAAATTATCATCGAGCAGTACCATGTCCGCTGCTTCCCTTGCAACGTCCGTACCGCTTCCCATGGCAACCCCCATATCTGCATTCTTCATGGCAGGTGCATCATTCACACCGTCTCCAGTCATTGTAACGATTTCGCCTGCCGCCTGGAAAGCACGTACTATCTTGAGTTTCTGTATAGGGGATGTGCGTGCAAATACAATGCTTGGAGCTTTCAGTCGTTGTGCAAGCTCTTCTGTCGAAAGCTCTTCAAGTTCTGAACCGGTTATCAGGACAGGTTCAATGTGATCGTCGGTAAGGCCTACGGTTTCAGCGATGGAACGTGCGGTTACCGGATGATCTCCTGTTATCATAACAACCTTGATACCTGCAAGGTGGCATTTTTTGATGGCTTCTTTTGCTTCCGGTCGTGGAGGGTCTACGGCACCTGCAAAAGCAATGAAGATAAAACCATCGTCATATTCGTTATCGCTATCTGCTTTCCTGTAAGCAAATGCAAGTACTCTTTCCCCTTTTTTTGCCATTACAAGGTGTTGTTCGTCAAGGGATTTTTTTTCTACTTCGTCAAGTATCTCTTCTATCCCATCAATCATTATGTGGCTGCACATATCGATAATAACTTCAGGTGCTCCTTTCAGGTATGCTTCCATCTCTCCGGTTGGTGTTTTGGAGATAACCTGCATCCTCTGTTTTTTGGAATCGAAAGGATATTCTGCAAGCCGGGGAAATTCATCCTTCATTTTATTTATGTCGGTGAATTCACTGGCATAAACAAGCAAAGAGCCTTCAGTAGGATCACCTTTGTATCCCGGTTTTTCTTCTGTAAGTCTGGAATTATTACATATGGTAGCCACACGCAGAAATACATCGGATGGGTTGGCCTTTTTCTCTACATCCAGATGGCCTGAACCTGTGTAAACTGAATGAATAGCCATCTTGTTCTGTGTAAGGGTTCCTGTTTTATCTGTACAGATGACAGTTGTGGAACCAAGTGTTTCAACTGATTCCAGTTGTTTGATCAGTGCATTCCTTTTTGCCATTCTTTTCGATGCGAGACTCAGGGCAAGCGTTACCGTTGGCAGTAGTCCTTCAGGTACATTTGCAACGATGATACCAATAGCGAAAATGAGATTTGCAAGGAATGTATCCTGAATGAGGAATCCTACAAGGAAGAAGGAAACTCCAAGAAATATAGCAATTGCAGAAATGACCTTTATAAAGTCATTGAGTTCCTTGCGTATGGGTGTGTCCACGGAAGATGTCTGTTCTGTCAGGGCTGCAAGCTTTCCTATCTGTGTATCCGAACCGGTGCCAAAGATGAGTGCTTTTCCATTTCCTGTCTGGACAAGTGTTCCTGAGAATACCATGTTCCTGCATTCCAGCATATTGGGATGCGTACAGTTCAATGAACGTAGTTGTGGTTCAGCTTCTCCGGTTATTGGTGAGTTGTCAACTTTCAGTGAGTTCTCTTCTATGAGCCTGCCATCTGCAGGTATCTTGTCACCTTCCTCAAGATAGACCACATCACCCACCACTATTTCGGTGGCAAGTATCTCTTTGATCTCTCCATCCCTCAGTACCCGGGCTTTTGGAGGAATGAGGTTCTTGAAACTCGCCATTATCCTTTCGGCCTGGTATTCCTGAATGAATGTAAAACTGCCGTTGAGTATAACCACTCCAAGTAGTGCTATGGCAATGAAAATATTGCCCTGTCCGGGGTCAAGCCATTCAGCAATGAATGAAAGTATGGAACCAAATAAAAGTAAAAGTGAGAAGAAATTCCTGTATTGTTTTAAGTATTTGATAAGAAGACTTTGTTTTCCGGTTTCCTCGAAAACGTTCCTTCCACAAAGACCAATCCTTCTGCTTGCCTCTTCAGAAGACAAGCCTTCAGCTGATGCAGCAAGTTTTTCAAGAATCTGCTCCAGTGAAATGTTATGTTCGTCCCCTCTGGATCGACATTGAAAGTCCCTTTCTTCCGGCACTTTGTCACCCACACTCTATGAGGTTTATGAGATTATCCGATAAAATCATTGTGATTGTTATCTTTGGATCAAATGTACTTGTCGTTCACTGGAATGAGGTATAAATATTCCATATTCCAAGTGCAATGAAATTTACAGCCATTGCTGCAAGCAACAATCCCATAAGTCTTGTAAATACCAGCATTCCGGTATGGCCAAGGAATTTATACACTCTTCTGGAAAACCTAAATAAAATCAATGTTATTAAAAAGGTGAGCAGTATCGCAAACATGACTGCAATGTTTTGTAATATTGAAACTGCACTTCCCATTAGGACAATAACGGTGGTAATTGTACCCGGGCCTGTTAAAAGTGGAAGGCCAATAGGGAATATCCATATATCGCTACGGTCCTGTGATTTGGTTATTTCTGTTTTTGTGATACTTTCACGGGAAACCTTTGCCAGTATCATATCAAAAGCCACAGTAAAAAGCAGTATTCCGCCAGCTACTCTTAAAGCATCAATGCTCACACCGAAGAAGTTTAATATCATTTCTCCTGATATTGCAAAAAATAAGGCAATTATGCAGGCAAGGATTACGGATTTTGTGGCAAGTACATTCTTCTCTTCCAGTGTTATGTCACTTGTCAGTGAGACGAATGTGATAACTCCACCAACTGGACTGACTATGGCAAAAAGGGAGCTGAACGAGTATATCAAAAATGCAATGTTGTCCGTCTTTGTTCCTCCCCGTATTCAACCTGTCTAATCTCTTTTTTATAAATACATAAGAGTTGTGGTTATTGTCCTCATGTATTAAGTTTTAAGGATGTGCGTGAGTCATTCAGGGTTTACAATTGTTGGCAGAAAATTCAGTACGTATACTGTCATTTATATATTGGTTTACATTTGACTGCTCTATTTTGTTGCACAATTAGAAATAATGCCTACTGTATTTATATCTTCACGATATCTTTATATGTCAGTAATAATAAAACGACAAATTACTAGAGGATTATTACTCTAGTGCATACGAGGATGTGGGTCATTTATATCCATCAAACTACCTCCACTCCACCACATCCCACTTCCCAAGTTGCCCTGGCAAGGTCAGGGTAACTTATATTTGGAATATTTATTTTATTGTTTGATTGACAATCCAATCAGAAGTAGCTGCTGGTTTACAAAACAAGTAGTTAGTCTATAAAAAATAAAAACGTTTTAATTGATCAATAATAGTTAGTCCTGATTATCATCAATCGGTAATTCAAATGTAAAATTACTTCCTTTTCTAACTTCACTTTCAACCCAGATCTTTCCTCCGTGCAATTCTACAAGTTCCTTTACAAGGGCAAGTCCAAGACCTGTTCCTTCATATCTTCTGGATATGGACGAATCTATCTGGCTGAAAGGCTTGAAGAGTTTCTTCTGGTCTTCAATGGAAATACCAATTCCGTTATCTATGACAGAAACAAGTACCTTTTTATCTTTGACTTTAGCAAGTATGGTTATCTTACCGCCATCATCTGTAAATTTAATTGCATTTCCCATCAGATTATACATTATCTGCTTGAGCTTTGATCTGTCGGCTCTCATCCCTGGCATGTTCTCCTGCACATCCACATTAACGCTTATATTTTTCTTGGATGTAAGGGTCTGTGTTATAGCTACAATATCATCAATTACTGTTTCCATATTCAACGTATCAATATGTAGCTCCATCTTTCCTGCTTCCACTTTGGAAATGTCAAGTATGTCATTGATGAGGTTTAACAGATGATGTCCACTATTTGAAACATGTTTCATGTAGTTTTTCTGCTTAGGACTAAGTTCTCCTGTAAGACCATCAAGCATGACATCTGAAAAACCGATGATAGAGTTTAATGGTGTACGCAGTTCATGACTCATATTAGCAAGGAATTCACTTTTAGTGCGGCTGGCTGTTTCTGCCTCTATTTTTGCACAGATCATAGCTGCTTCCGTTCGGACCCTGTCTGTTATATCTCTACTCACGGTCTGAATCAGATTTTGTTGTGCTTTGAGGAATGAAGCACTAACATCTACATATATAATACTCCCATCTGAGCGAACCATCCTGTTTTCTTTACGGCAGTAACCTTCTGTCTTGATTATCCCAATTCTTGATTTCATTTCTATTCTGTCTTCTTCCAATGTTAGATCCAGAACAGATATTTGTTTTAATTCGGTTTCACTATAACCAAACATTTCGCAAGCTCTGTCGTTTGCTTCCAGTATTAGTCCGTTAAGATCATGGATCATTATAGCATCATTCGATCTTTCAAAAAGGCTCCTGTATTTAGTTTCGCTTCGGATGATTTCTTCTTCTGCTTTTTTACTCTCACTGATATCTCTAACAATAGCCTGAGCGAGATTATTATATCCTTCAAGGACCTTAGCGTTCACTTCTGCATCAAAGGTTTCGCCGTTTGCCTTTGCGTACAATAGGTGAATATAAACGCTTCCATCTTCTCTGAACTGCTGCATCCCCATATCGCCAGCAGTTTTATGATATGGGGCCAGAAGATCAACCACATTCATTTTCTGGAATTCTTGCCTTGTATATCCGAACATTTTGCAAGCTTTTTCGTTCACATCCACTATCTGTCCATCAACATGATTCAGGAATATGGCATCATTGGATTGTTCGAAAAGAGATTTGTATTTTTCTTCACTTTCTTTTATTCTATCTTCAGTTTGTTTTTGTTCGGTAATGTTCCTGAACTCAACAACTCTCATCTGTTTTCCTTTATAGGGGATATTCTTTGCTTCCAGTCGAAGGGGATATACGCTACCATCTTTGCGAAGTCCCATTACTTCATATGGCTCTTCATAACCTCGGAGGACATTGTTCATTACAGTGTTTCGGAATGATTCCGCAATGAGCATCAATCCATCCATTCCTATCAGTTCTTCATATGAGTAACCGCTTATTTCAGAAAGACCCCGGTTGCAATCAAGGATTATTCCCTTGTCGTGGATGGTAATTCCGCCGAAAGACGCATTATGAAGTACTTTGAACCGCTCCTCGCTTTCCCTGAGTGCAATTTCAGCTTCTTTGCGCTCAGTGATATCCCTGACAATGGCCTGGGCTGTGTTATTATATCCTTTCAGGGCTTTTGCATTTACTTCCACTATTAGCAGGTTTCCATCTGCAGTGACGAATCTACTTTCCGCCAGAATTTTTCCATTTTTAATGAACCTACTCATATTTTCTTTTGCAGATGTCCTTCTTTCAGGAGGCATAAGATCATAAATGGTCATATTCTGCAATTCATCTCTGGAATAACCAACCATTTCACATGTCTTATCATTGACCTCCAGTATCTCCCCTTCAAAAGTGTTTATGATAACTGCATCACTTAATTCCTCTACAAGGGATCTGTACCGTTCCTCACTTCGAGCAACCTCTTCCTCAGCAAGTTTTCTGGGTGTGATATTAACCGATGTTCCGTATGTAAGGAAGGTTCCGTCACTCTGAAGATGTGAAGACCCTATGGAACTTATCCAGACGCTTTTTCCTTCATCTGACAGTAGCCTGTAATCCTGGTCAATAGGGGTGTCGATTTCAATAAAGGATTTTTTAAAGGCATCCAGCACATTTGGCAGGTCTTCGGGGTGTATATGCGCAAAAAACTTATTCCAGTCATTACCGATGGTCCCGTCGTGTAGTCCCAGTACATTATCTACGGGTTTAGAAATGTAGGATGTCAGTACGTTTCCATCTTTGTCAAAGGTAGCTTTCCATATTACTGCGTCCAGGGAATTTATAATATCTTCATATTCCTTTTCTTTCTGGAGTAACATGACTTCTGCATCTTTACGTTCGAGGATTCCGGTTATCATGTCACCGGCTATCTTCAGGACATAGAGTTGTTTTTCATTCCAATTCTGTTTTTCACTTTTTGAATCGATACAAATGAAACCTTTAAAAATACCATAGTGTGAAAGAGGAATCATTGCAATGGATTTAATTCCAAGATCATGGAGTAACTTTCGTACACACTCCTTTTCCTCAGGTAGTCTATCAACATCAGAAATATTAACGATCTGCGAATTACTCAATTGTTCAAATACGAGTTCTTTAGTATCCCATTTTTCATTGAGTGGTATTCTGGAGCTTAGTCCTTCAACGTGCCATTCATGTGTTTTAATGATATGATCTGTATTTTCAGTAACGTTGAACAGAGATACACGATCAGCACCAATGAAATCAGCCAGGTCTTCAAGTGTTTTATTGATGTCTCCTTCAATATCCTTGAAATTGCTGTTGATGAAACGGCTTGATATTCGAGATATCAGAATGTCTTTATTCTTACTTTCTTCAAGTTCCCGATTTGCTCTTTTTCTTGTTGTCAGGTCTTCGATAATAGCGTGACATCCATATACAAATCCATTAACGTCCTTTCGGGGAAATACCTTGAAACTCAGGAAGAGTTCCTTTTTCCATTTAGATAAGTAAGACGTTTCTATTGATGAGTTCTTTGCAGTTGTAAGAGCTTCTTCAACAACTGCAGAAACGCCTGATTTTACCAAAGGGGGAAAAGTCAATAGATTGATTTTTTTTGTATCTTCCGCTGAAGGAGAACCTAATATATTCAAAAGAAAGTTATTTATTGCTGTAATGTTGCCTTCCCTGTCACATGAAAGTATGCCCAGGGGGAGTTCATCAACGAGGTTTTCAAATCCATCGTCACCGTTTTCAGGTAGAACAGATGTTTCATCTACATACCTGTGATATTTTTCTGTCATCTTTTTCATTTTATGGTTAGTGTGTTCAAAAGATGGTATACTTTATACATTACCCATTTATGCTTTGTATACTGCAGTATTTATAATTTTTTGTACTATTTAATATTCAGAACTTGACAGTATTAATATTTACATCCACTTCTATCAGGTTCTTGTTTTAAAAGTCCTTAATATTTAGTGAAGTGTGGGTAGATATTCTCTAAGTTTTGATAGTCCCATAAAATTATGTTATCATAAAATCAAATAGCAAAGAAGTCTGGCATTTTACGGTTAAATGCTTGGGGTGTCTAAACTGTCAGGGCAGTTTTCATAATTGACTCGAATGCAAGGATAAGGGCTATTCTGTATCATTCATTGTCCGACGGACACAACCCAGATTCCACCACCGGAATCATGCGGAACTACCTGGTAAAGAGTTGAATCAGAAGAGGAAAGTAAATACTGCCTTGACTGGTTCATGTGTATCAGGAAGCAGTTATAAAAAGTGGAAATTATAAGAAATGATAGAAAAGGACCGCTGTGGTCCTTTCATATATGTTATTCAGTTTAACACTGGAATATTCATTTCTTCTTCTCTTCCTCTAATGCCTTGCTGACTATCTTCATAGCACAAAGGTCGCCACACATTGAGCAGGCATCGCTTCCGGTGTTTCTGCTGTCTCGTATTTTCTTTGCCTTCTCTCCGTCTATGGCAAGCTCGAACTGTGTGTCCCAATCGAGGTTCTTACGGGCATATGCCATTTTATTATCAACAGCTCTTGCACGCTCTTTCTGTCCTTCCTTTGCGAGGTCTGCTGCGTGGGCTGCTATTCTGGTGACAATAGTTCCTTCGCGGATATCATCGTTAGTAGGCAGTGCCAGATGCTCAGCTGGTGTGGTCATGCAAAGGAAATCAGCTCCACACATTCCGGCAAAAGTGCCTCCTATGGCTCCGGTTATGTGGTCGTATCCGGGGGCTATGTCTGTTACCAGCGGACCCAATAGGTAGAGAGGCGCATTGTCACAGAGGCTCTTCATTCCCTTTACGCTTAGTTCGATTTCGTCAATTGGCACGTGTCCCGGTCCTTCCACAAAGCATTGTATGTTTGCTTCACGGGTGCGTTTTACAAGTTCACCAAGAGTTATGAATTCCATAAACGAAGGACCATCTGAAGCATCATGGATACAACCCGGTCTCATGCCATCTCCAAGGCTGATGGCCATGTCGTATTCGTGAGCTATCTCCATCAGGTAATCATACTCTGAATAGAACGGGTTATCTTCTCCATTATGCAGCATCCATGCAAGGGTGAATGATCCGCCACGACTGACAATATCTGTTATCCTGCTGCCCTGTTTGATCCTGTTCATGGAATCCTGGTTCACGCCTGCATGTATGGTGACAAAATCAATACCATCTTTTGCATGCTTGCGTACTGCATTGAACATATCATCGGATGTCATATCCACAACAGTTTTCTGTGAGGCTGCTGCCTGGTATATGGGTACAGAACCGATTGGGATGTTCACAGCATCCATTATTTTCTTCCTGATGAGGTCAAGGTCCCCGCCAGTTGACAGGTCCATTAGTGCATCAGCACCAAAAGCTTCTGCTGTTTTTGCTTTCTCGACTTCCTCATCGATATTTATGTAGTCACGTGAGGTTCCGATATTGGCATTTATCTTAGTACTGAGATATTTTCCTATACCTACGACCCTGCAGTCCCTTACAGGGTTGTTGGGAATACTTATGAGTCCCTTGGCAACACACGAGCAGATGGTCTTAGCATCAATGCCTTCATCTCTAGCTACAGCCTCCATCTGGGGCGTAATCTTGCCCTTTTTAGCATCTTCCATTAATGTCATTGTAACTCCGGTATGCAGTGTCTTTAGGTGCAGATACATTCTTGCCACATATATATGTTTCACAGCACTTATCGAATATTTGAGATTATTTTATCTTTATTATTACTTTCACCCCGCAAGCTCAATTCTTATCTAATATCAGGACATACGGATGCAGCATGTCAATTGTCGTATTCACGGAAAAGAACAAGGCAGCTTCCCAGATAGCAGGGATCTTAAGCGGAGGACATTTTAATCGTGCTTCAGTGGAAGGTGTTCCTGTGTACGACTTTAAAATGAATGGGAAAGAATGGCGGATAATGGGTCTTGCCGGCCATATCATGGGTTATGATTTCCCGGAGCAGTTCAATAACTGGCGTGAATGCGATCCTGCAATCCTGCTGGATACTGACCCTGTTAAAAATGTAACTAAAAAATCATATGCTGCTGCCATCTCACTTCTTGCAAGTGGTGCGGAAGAAGTTGTTCTTGCCTGCGACTTTGACAGGGAAGGGGAGAATATTGGATTCGAGGCGAAGACAATTGCCGAGAAAGTAGCTTCTTTTCCGGTTAAAAGGGCCCGTTTTTCTTCACTATCTGCCAGTGAGATCAAAAATGCTTTTGCAAATCTTGTTGAACCTGACTATAATATGGCAATGTCAGCTGAAGCCCGCCAGATACTTGACCTGAAGATGGGTGCTGCATTTACTCGTTTCATGACCCTTGCAGTCAGGGAAAAGGCCCGCACCAAGGGTGTTATTTCAATTGGTCCCTGTCAGACCCCGACATGTGGTTTTGTCTATGAGAGGGAGAAACTGATAAAGAACTTCCAGTCAAAGGACTTCTGGAAGATCGAAGCTGTTTTCGATGCAAACGGCACGGAATTTACAGGCGCTCACAGGGGCGGGCACATTTCTGAGAAAGCAAAAGCAGATGAGCTATTTGCCAGGATAAAGAATTGCAAAAAAGGTCTTGTTGATAAAAAAAGTGTAAAACAGGCTCTAACAAGTCCTCCATATCCGTTGAATACCACTGAGTTCCTGAAACGTGCTTCCAAATTCCTGGGTATCAGTCCTGAAAATGCCCTTGAGATCGCAGAGCAGCTCTATCTTTCAGGGTTTACAAGTTATCCAAGGACCGAGACTAACAAATATGCCGAGGATTTTGATTTCAGGTCAATGCTGGTTGCTTTTTCATCAGGCACTTATCAGAGGTATGCACTTTCAATAATCTCTGCCGGAGAAATAAAATGCAGAAACGGTACCAAAGATGGACATGACCATCCCCCTATCCATCCAATCAAAGCGGTTTCACGAGATGATGTAGAGAAGAGTGTCAGGATGCCGGATGCGTGGAAGGTGTATGATCTCATTGTGAGACATTTCCTTGCAAATCTCATGGGGCCTGCCGTATTTGAGAAAACAAGATTTGAGATTCTTGTTGGTGGTGAAATATTCGATGTCACAGGTTCTGTACTCAGGGATGCAGGATGGCTTGAAGTTTATCCCTTTGAAACCAAGAATGACAAATTATTGCCCGCTATTGAGGAAAAGGAAGAGGTTGGTGTAAAGGAGATAAAGAACATTAAATCCGAGACAACCCCTCCCAAAAGACTTACTGAGGCAGAATTACTTACTTTAATGGACAAGCATGGCATTGGTACTAAGGCAACGGCTCCAAGCCATATTGAAACTAATAAGAAAAGAGGTTATTTTGAAACAAAGGGAAAGACCATCTTAATTCTTGATACGGGTTTTACCCTGATGGATACACTTGATACGACCGTGTCGATACTTGTAAAACCAGAGATCAGGGCCCGTATAGAATCTCTGATACAGGATGTTGAGGATGGGAAAAAGACACTTGATGGGGCTCTTGCGGAAGGAACCGGACTTATCAAGGAAATGTATTCCCAGTTGTATTCAAGCAAGGATGCAATTGCTGCAAGAATGGCAGGCACTATCACTGATGAGCAGGTAACTACGGATAAGAAGAACTTTGTGGGTACATGTCCTGAATGTGGAAGGATACTGCATATGATCAAAACCGAGAACGGAAGGTTTGTGGGTTGTACCGGTTATCCTGGGTGCAAAAAGACATATCCTCTGCCAAAGACTGGTGCACTTACTGTCATGCGTTCCCAGGAGTGTAGTAAGGGTGGAGTAGCTGTTCTCAAGGTCGGCAACAAATACAATTGGGCTGTTGGAATCGGTCCCTGTTTTACATGTGAGTTGGAAAAGAAGTGTTTCCCACCGGAAGTCGTTGGTCCTTGTCCGGTTTGTGATGGTTCGATGTTCCTTATATCTGTCAAAGATTCTCGTTTCCTTGGTTGTACTAACAGATGCGGACATACACAGTCAGTCCCAAAAGGAGGCAGGCTTACGGTCCTCAGTACTCTATGTGAGCATTGTGGCTGGCACATGCTGCGTGTTAAAGAAAAGGAAAAGGATGCTGTAGAGTTCTGTGCTAATCGCCAATGCCCGGGTAAAAAGCGGATATCTGGAAGAATCAATCAAAATTGATTTGGTGTTAAATCATGTTTCCTTGATTTAATCAAATATTTGACATAAGTTTATATAGGATAAAATCCATTTTAAGGCTTAGAGACGAATTGTAGACCTATTTCCTGATAATAATCCACTATAAATGGGTCATTCAAATCTACCACCTCCAATCAATCTACACAAACCAATGATTATCTTCAATTTGTCTCTGCCTCCTTTTTTTAATTAAAATATCTCTCCATACTTTTCACGGTATGTAATCTCATTCAGATCTTTTCTGGTACTATTTTTTCCAATTTCTGCAGGTTTGCCTATTGCAAGCACTGCCATCAGTTCCATAGTATCAGGACAATTGAGAATCAAGTTAACTTTATTTGATTGGTTGAGTATTTCTCCTAGCCAGACTGCTCCAAGTCCAAGGTCACAGCATGCGAGAAGCATGTTCTGTATTGATGCACCAATAGCCTGTATATCTTTTGTCTTGTTGTACATAGTTTCGGTATCAAGGTAAACGGCTATAAGCAAAGGTGCATTCAGGATTATATGTGAATAATGCGTGCATTCTGCCAGTTCATTCATGTTTTCCTTGTTTTCAATCACAATGAATTTCCATGGCTGGTTGTTCAGGCCGGATGGTGCCCATCTGCCTGCTTCCAGTATGGTTCTAATATCTTCATCTGTTACTTCGTCTGTTGTGAATTTCCGAACACTGCGCCTTGATAGTATGGTATCTATTGTTTCTGTCATATTCTAGCTTCCTGTGTTGCCTAATTTGTACCACTAATAAAATAATATTTTCCGGTCATTTATGGATAAGAAGAATTATAAGATTACAGTTTATAGTTAAAATTACTGTTCTCTTTAGTTCAGGTTGAATAACCCTTATCAATCAATAATGAGAAGGTCGTGCTATGGTCAAAAAACAAACCCTGAAGAACCGTGAGTTTGGTTATGAGCTTTCTGGTGTGGAGCATAAACTCATATTTGATAGTGATGAAACAGGTTTTGTTCGATTTGATGGTCGAAGCAGGCGGATTTTCTATCTTGATCCTTCTCCTTTTCTCCCTACGCCAAAAAGAGATGTATACATAATAGCCGACGAATCTGTTCCGACACCAAACGTGAATGATCTGATAAAAGTCACATCATTTGAAATAGAGAGGGTTGTAAAGGGCACATTTGATAATCTTGTTAATATTGATGTCCGGTATGTTAAAGCATGGACAAAAATCGATCCAAATAAACTTCTTCACAGAAAAGTAATGGATCAGGAAGAATACGTTAATTTCTTTAAGCATCCATTTAATAGGGCAGACGAAAACATTGATAATATTTCTCAGTGTCTTGCAATGTGTTCCGTTTCATCGAATGCAATTGGTATCAATGAAAAAGGTGGTATTGATTCCGGAATAATTGCAAAGAAAAGTGGATGGGATTCCTTTCTTTCTTTACAGAAACTAGTTCCCCGGGAATTTAAAAGTGTAAAGTCGCCTTATTTTTATAGTTCTTCTGAGGTTGAAAATAAAATAAACCCCTTAGGCAGCATGGAGGTAAATCTTTCAATATTAATGCCCAAAGAGACATTTGTGCATGTACCTATAGTTTTTGATGCTGAAATGCGTCCAAAGTCCGCTTATTCTGCAGATGTATCTTTTGAGATTCCCTTTGTAAGGGCTCATCTTCTGGATGCTTTGATGTTTCAACCGGAGATTACTCAAAAAGCAGAAAAATGCTTGACCGAGCGGATATATGATATGACTGAGACATTCACGAACTCACATAATTTTGTTTATAAGCAGGATCTTGGTGACGCTGCTCCTAAACTAGGGTCAAGTATTGCCCGAATGAACTTCAGCAATGAAGTTACCGTTGCCAATGTACGTGAAGGCTTTGATATCTGGATGGATATGTTTGCACATGCTTCTAAGTTTCAGAAATCCAATCTATCTCCAAGGGACATATTCCGTTTGCCTGCAGAAGCAGCGCAATTGTATCTGCAACTAGAGGATAATTTTGGTATTGATGTGGTAATCTCCATGAAAGATGTTGAAACAATGTCTTTGCTTACTCCTTTCGAGTTATCGAATGCTATTGCTGCATTGAGGGGTGCAGGTGCACTATATTCTCCGAGAATTGATTTTATTAAATTACTGGCATTTAAAATATAATTGGGACGGGCTACGATGGACGAAGATATTAATGAACTCGGTAAAAGGGCAACTAGGTTAGGTTATGAACTCATGGCTCTGGAAGATGAATTAGATATTATTATTGAGGGCATAGAAAATACTACCAATGTAGACGAAAAAGTGGAACTGATACGTCAAAAGGGCAGAATTGAGTGTGAGATAGCGGATATTAAAGATGAAAGATACAAGCTTAATGAAAGATTGCTCAATTCATTCTAATTAAGAAGTGGATACTGCGAATATTCTAATCCATTAAATAATAAAAAAAGATTGTGTAGACCAGATGGTCTACTTTTCGTTCAATTCACTGTTAAGCCAGGGCATCTTAGCTCTGATCTGCTTACCGATGACTTCGAGAGGGTGTTCCCTGTCCTGTCTTTCCATTGCAGTAAGGACTGGTCTGTTTGCCTTGCCCTCAAGTACGAACTCGCGAGCGAACTCTCCGTTCTGTATTCTCTCAAGTGCTTCGTACATGGCTTCTCTGGAAAGCTCGTTGATGACTTTAGGACCAACTGTCATTCCACCGTATTCTGCAGTGTTGGATACTGAGTACCACATCTTGTCAAGGCCGCCCTCGTGGATAAGGTCAACGATGAGTTTCAGTTCGTGGCATGTCTCAAAGTATGCCATTTCCGGCTGGTAACCAGCTTCAACAAGTACTTCGAATGAAGTCTTAATAAGGGAAGCTACTCCACCACAGAGGTCTACCTGTTCTCCGAAAAGATCAGTCTCGGTTTCCTCACGGAATGATGTCTCATATACTCCGGCACGTGTACATCCTACTCCCATTGCGTGTGCAAGGGCAAGGTTCTTTGCGTTGCCTGTTGCGTCCTGATAGACTGCGATAAGTCCGGGTACGCCTGCTCCGTCCCTGTAGGTCCTTCTGACGAGGTGGCCTGGGCTTTTTGGAGCTACCATGTATACATCGATGTCCTTCTGTGGGATGATCTGGTTGTAGTGGATATTGAATCCGTGTGAGAATACAATTGCATTGCCTGCTTCAAGTCCTGGCTCGATCTCGCTGTAGTAAACCTGTGATTGTACTTCATCAGGAAGAAGTATCTGGATGACATCGGCCATCTTTGCTGCATCTGCAACTGTCATGACCTTAAGTCCATCTTCTTCTGCCTGTTTCCAGCGTCTGCTGCCTTCTCTAAGGCCGACGGTCACATCAAGTCCTGAATCATGCAGGTTCTGTGCCTGTGCATGTCCCTGGCTTCCGTAACCCATCACTGCGATCTTTTTACCTTTCAGTAAGTTAAGGTCTGCATCGTTATCATAATACATTTCTGCCATTTTATGTACCTCTTTAATTGAAATATCTATAAGTGCTTGAATAATTAAGAATTCTTCTGTCCTCTTCGCAGGGCAACTTTTCCGGTCCTTACCATTTCCTTGATCCCAAATGGCTTTAGTAGCTGCTCAATAGCAGTTATCTTGCCTTCGTCACCTGTAACTTCAATTATCATGGACTTTGAACCAACATCTATGATGCGGGCACGGAATATGTCTGCAATCTGCATTATCTCGGAACGGTTGGCTACTTCAGAGTTAACCTTTATGAGGGCCAGTTCCCTGTCAACAGACTCTTCTGATTTAAGATCACTGACTCTGATGACATCAATGAGTTTGTTGAGCTGTTTCATGACCTGCTCAAGGACATCATCATCTCCCATTACTACGATAGTCATGCGGGAAATGGTTGGGTCGTCAGTAACTCCTACTGTAAGGCTGTCGATATTGTAACCTCTTCTTGAGAACATGCCTGCGACTCTTGAGAGTACTCCGTATTTGTTCTCAACCAGAACTGCAAGTGTATGTCTCATTCTTTCTTCTCCAGATCAAGTATTTCGTTAATTGCAGCACCTGCCGGTACCATCGGTGAGACATTCTCTTCGCATTCGACAATGAAGTCAATTACAGTAGGTCTTCCTGATGCGATGGCCTCCTCAATTGCTGGGCGTACTTCTTCACGTTTGGTGGCTCGAAGTCCCAGTGCACCGTAGGCTTCTGCAAGTTTTACAAAGTCAACGCTGTTCTGTATACAGGTTGAGGAATATCTTTTGTCATGGAACAGTTCCTGCCATTGCCTGACCATTCCAAGGTAGCCGTTATTGAAAATCGCTACTATTACAGGCACATTTTCCTGAACTGCCGTTGCAAGTTCCTGTGAGTTCATCTGGAATGAACCGTCACCTGCAATGTCAAAGACTATTTTATCAGGTCTTGCAATTTTGGCACCGATGGATGCAGGGAATCCGTAACCCATGGTTCCAAGTCCTCCGGATGTGATAAAGGTCCTTGGTTCGCTGAACCTGAAGTACTGGGCAGCCCACATCTGGTGCTGTCCTACTTCTGTAACTATGATTGCATCCTTGCATGCTTCGCTTATCTGCTCGATGATGTACTGGGGTTTGATTCCATCACCAGTTGCAGGTTCTACATAGTAGAGAGGATTGTCTTTCTTCCAGTGGTCTATCCTTTTGATCCATGCTTCGGATTGTGATGGTGATGCGTATTTCAAAAGCTTTTGCAGTATCCACTTTGCATCTCCGACAATTGGTATATCGACCTTTACATTCTTTGATATCTCTGCAGGGTCGATGTCGATGTGGATTATCTTCGCATTTGATGCAAATGCCTTGAGCTTGCCTGTGACCCTGTCATCGAACCTTGCTCCTACTGCGATCAAAAGGTCTGATTCCTGAATGGCATAGTTGGCATACTTGGTTCCATGCATACCGGGCATTCCCAAAAACAGTGGGTGTTCCACGGGGAACCCGCCCATGCCTGTAAGGGTTGTTGTTACAGGCGCGTTGATCTTCTCTGCAAATTCACGAAGTTCTTTGCTTGCTTCTGAACTGATGACTCCGCCACCTGCATATATGACCGGATTCTTTGATCTTCCTATCTCTGAAGCTGCTTTTTTTATCTGCTGGAGATTGCCCTGATATGTGGGTTTGTATCCTCTCAGATTTACTTTGTCAGGGTAATAGAAATCAATTTCCTGAACAGTGATATCCTTTGGAAGGTCTATGAGTACAGGTCCCTGTCTGCCGGTGGATGCTATATGGAATGCTTCTTTGATTATTCTTGGAAGGTCGTTTGCATCCTGTACAAGGTAATTATGCTTGGTAATTGGCATTGTGATGCCGGTAATATTCGCTTCCTGGAAAGCGTCATTTCCAAGAAGGCTACTTGGTACCTGTCCGGTAAAGACTACCATTGGTATGGAATCCATGTATGCATTTGCAATGCCTGTTACAAGGTTTGTTGCCCCGGGTCCTGAAGTTGCCAGGCAGACTCCTGTCTTTCCGGTAGCTCTTGCATACCCTTCTGCTCCGTGGACTGCAGCCTGTTCGTGGCGGACTAGTATATGACGGATATCCGCATCATAAAGTTCATCGTATATGGGGAGCAGTACGCCTCCCGGATACCCGAAGATGGTATCAACACCTTCTCTGTACAGGCACTCGATGAAGGCTCTTGCACCTGTCATTTTTTCCGTCGATTCAGTCATATAAAACCTCTAAATATTAGTTAAATTGGTAGTTAAACTGGTAAATCAAATTTTCAAATCAAATCTGCGTGTAAATTGCCAGTATCTATCTTAAAAGTTTCTGACAATCTGACACTTCAGATAAGGCGGTTTATTCCATTAAGGACTGCTTCCACAGAAGCCATGACTATATCTGTGCGTGATCCTCTGGATGTTACCATCTTTCCGTTCTTTGAGAGTTTCACCAATACTTCTACAAGAGCATCGGTTCCTCCACTGATAGCATCTACGTGATATTCTTCAAGCTGCACATCTGCAATGCCTGATATACCCTTTTTGATACTTGCAAGTGTTGCATCCACAGGTCCGTCTCCGGTAGCTGCCTCCACAACTTCTTTTCCGTCAACCATAAGTTTGACAGAAGCGGTTGGGGTTACTTTGTTACCTGATACGACCGTGAACTCTTCAAGGGCGACTCTTACATCTCTCTGGATATCGAGCACTGTTTCGGTGATTGCTTGCAGGTCTGCATCGGTGACTTTCTTTCCGTGGTCTCCAAGTTCCTTGACGCGGTTGAGAATTTCATGGAGCTGTGGGTCATCGACTTCGAATCCCATTTCTTTGACTGCCAGTGTAACCGAACTTTTGCCTGCATGTTTTCCAAGCACGATCTTTCTTTCCCTGCCAAGCACCTCAGGGTTAATAGGTTCATATGTGCTTGTATCTGCCAGCAGTCCATGCACGTGGATGCCAGCCTCATGGGTAAATGCATTGCCGCCGATAAGTGATTTATTTGGTGCCACAGGTAGTCCTGTGAGCCTGCTTACAAGCCTAGAGGTCTTGAAGATCTCTTTTGTATTGATTCCGGTCTTACATTTGTATAGCCATTCGATGGTCATCACAACTTCTTCCAGGGCCGTGTTACCAGCTCTTTCGCCAATGCCGTTTATCGTTACATGGGCTTGTTGCGCGCCTGCCTTTAAGGCTGCAATGGTGTTGGCTGTTCCAAGACCAAAGTCATTATGGCAGTGGATGCTGACCGGTGCCTTTACTGCAGAGCATATGTCGCTGAAGACGACTTCTGTCTTCTCTGGGACAAGTAATCCTACGGTATCACAGAAGCATAATCTGTCAGCTCCTGCTTCTACTCCGTCATTGTATAGTGACTTCAGGAAATCAATGTCTGCCCTTGAAGCATCTTCTCCGCTGAGTTCTACAATGAGGCCGTGTTCCTTTGCGTATTCTGTTACGTCTACAGCCATCTGCTTTACGGTTTCCCTGTCTTTCTTAAGCTTTACATTGATATGAAGGTCTGATACGGGAGCTACAAGGTGAATGGAATCCACATCACATGCCAGTGCATAGTCTACATCTGGCTTCATGATCCTGCAGTAGCTGCATATCTCTGCGTTCAGTCCTTCGGCAACCACGGCTCTTATGGATTCGCGCTCACCTTCTGAGGTGATGGCTGAGCCTGCTTCTATTACATTTACGCCAAGTTCATCAAGCTTTGTAGCAATAGTTACCTTATCCTCGCTGGTAAGTGCTACACCTGGTGTCTGTTCGCCATCTCTAAGAGTTGTGTCTAAAAACCGGACATTTTCGAATAATACAATCCCTCACAATATTTGTCTGCTACTTAGTAGCAGCTTAGGGAAGTACACTGAAGTGCTATATATGTATAACGATTAATTTATCATGATTCGTCATGAGGATGCCATGTTATTTTCCTGATGCTCAGTTCGTAGTATAATGTCTTTTTTGAATGATTGGAAATAAATTCACATCCGGGAAGTGAAAAGAGACGGTTACGTGGTGGTTTTACTGATCTGATAACCTATCAAAAAAAAGTAAGGGAAAAAAATCCTTCCCTGCTTAGAAATAGTCGTTGACACTGAGAACTGCCTTTGCCACGAGGTTTGAGCAGTGCTTCAGGTCTGCAAGGTCCAGAACTTCTACAGGTGAGTGTATATACCTTGTTGCAACACTCAGGACTGTGGATGGAATGCCCTCTCTTGTAAGATGAATGGCCGTTGCATCAGTTGTACCGCCATCTCCAACATCTGTCTGGTATGGGATCTCGTTCTTCTCTGCTGTTTCCACAAGCCATTTGACTACTTGTGGTGAAGCTATTATGCCTCTGCCTGCTGCATCAGCTATGGTTATAGCTCCACCTTTACCGATGTCAAGTACAGACTCATTCTTACTGATACCCGGGTGATCTCCTGGTATGGTTGTATCAATTGCTATTGCAATGTCGGGGTTGAGCCCGAATGCTGATGTGCGTGCACCCTTAAGGCCAACTTCTTCCTGCACTGTGCCTACAGCATAAACGGTTGCTTTAATGTCCAGTTCTGCTATCTGCTTCATAGCATCGATGACTATGGCACAACCTGCTCTGTTGTCAAATGCCTTTCCTGTTATCTTGCCGTTTGCAAGCTTCTTGACCTCACGGTCCATGGAAACAGGGGTTCCTATGATGATTCCCATATTTGTGGCATCTTCCTTGTCCTTAGCACCAACATCAATGAACATATCCTCTGCTTTTGGAGGCTTTTTCCTGTCTTCTTCCTTCATGACATGTGGTGGCTTTGATCCAATTACTCCCGGAATAGGTCCCTTTGTTGTATGGACAACAACCCTCTGGCTGTGCAGTGTTGGGTCATACCATCCACCAATCTTCACAAACTTAAGGAATCCATTGTCATCAACGTATTTGACCATCAGTCCGATCTCATCCATGTGTGCTGCAAGCATTATGGAAGGTCCTTCTCCTTTTTTGACGGCGATGAGATTGCCCATCTTGTCTACTCTCATCTCATCCACATATGGCTTTAGCTCTTCTTCGAGGATGGTCCTGATATTCCCTTCGCTACCGGATATGCCATGGGCATTTGACAATTTAGTGATTAATTCTTCCATGATGATCATCTTCTGATGTTATTCAGGAAAGTATGGGGTTAAAAGAATATAAGTGTTAGAGTAAGAAAAAGAATTTGAGAATTAGAACAAAGAATAAAAAAAGATTGGAGTAAGTTAGTTAACTTACTCTTCCTTACGGCGCTGCATGAAGAATGCAAGGCCGAGTATTGCAGCTACTGGGAGTGCAATTGTTGGGAATTCTGGGATAAGCTGAACTGATTTTGAAACAGTTTGGAATTCTGTTATTGCACTCGAGGGGATGTTGGTACCATCTGGATTTCCTGCACCTACTTCTACAGTATACAATGCTTTTTCGGGTGCTGTATCCTTTACTTTTATTGTTACAGCGCCAATGTCCATGTATGCATTTGCCCCAGCAGGGTTGAACTTTACGTTATTCAATATTACCTCGATATCGTTGTCGGAAGCAGGTACTGGTGATTCTAACGACACATTACTTTTAATTATCTTGTAATAGAAATCATCATTTACGTCATTATCTGATATCCCGCTTGCATAATAACTTAGGGTTATTGATGCACCTGGTTTCAATTGCAATGGATTTTCAAGATTTACAACATTTCCAGTTTCGTCATAGAAAACTGCTTGATATGCACTTGCAGTCCCAATCATTGCAATCATTGCAATCATGGCTATAGCTAGTATTATTAATTTCTTCATTTTCGTACCACCTTCTAATAATTATTGTCTAACTAATAATTATTGTCTAATATTGTTTCAATGTAGCATCTTTCTATATAAACATTTGCAAATGTCGTTATATGGTTATCCTCATAATTATGAGTTACTTATGAGATTACGTGAAAACTCCATTCTTTTATCTTGGTGTTTCCTGCCTCATCTGTAACACTCAGGTACACTTCTACTTCACCATTGACAAGTCCACTTGTAGGATAAGTTATAGATACATAATCTATCTCGGTAATTTCGCTATCTTTCGTTACATCTATTCCATTAATCCGAAGGACGATCTTACTTTTATCAATCCCTGAACGATCATCAAAAAACAAAGCTATGATTGCTGGGCTGTTTGTATTCACGTTCTCTCCATCACTAGGGTTGAAACTCTTAATGGTAGGTTCTACCCTATCAATAATGAATGTATCTGTTTCATATAAGCTATGGGAATTCACTGTCTTTGCAGTTACAGTCACACGTGCTACCCCATCCTTCATAATATCATCCATCACGACTGTATATACGTATTTATTGCCAGATGAACTTTTAAGGTTCACATCTAAATAGTGTCCGTATACATCTGTTACTGTTACGTGTGGTTCTTCCTTTAAGGCAATAGATGGGATAATGCTAATCTCTACATCATCAGATGTTTTTTCAGGATCGATATTTATTGATAGTTCTTCCGCAGATATGTCTGTGTATATAGTGCCAAATGTGTAAGCTGTGTTGTTGGCGTTGTCTTTTGCAGAGATTTCTACGTCATAATCATCTTCTAATTTCACGGTGTATTTAGCAGTCCACTTTATGTTGTCGCTAGTTGAAAGTTTTATATATTCTGCTTCGCCAAAAGTGTGTGGTGTTATTAAGCATTTAACTTCCATCAGAGGTTTGTTTGATTCTACTGTAAGATATGTGGTACTACTAGTGGGGTTTGGCGTGATGTCAAGTTCTATTTGTGGTGTTGTACTATCTAATTTTATACTGGCATCAGCAAGAGGGTGCTCCATTTCTTCATTAAGGACATTATCAACAGCTCTTGATTTGAAGTAGTACGTCTTACCCATTTCTCCTTCGAATTCTGCTGAGATTGATGTAGTTTTGCTTAACCATCTCTTCCAGTTAATGCCATCTGTGCTGTAATCTATATTATAATAATAAATGCCAGAACCTTTATCGGTTCCGTTCCAACTGACTACAAACTTGTTTTCGTTCACACTTTGTGGGAGCTGGAGTACTTTTGATACTGGAAGATCAAATTCAACAGTGTTATCTTCCTTCATGTATGGGGATATAGATGAAATCGGCATGAAACTCACTTCATCTATGGAAAACTCGACAGCTTTAAGATTCATGTTACGATTCTGTGCTAGGGCAAATGTTAGCGTGTTCTTCCCTTCTAGTATGGTAACAGGTACTACTACATGTTGCCACCCTTCATCGCCATTTATGCCATCTGACCATACTATTAGATTATTGAGTGTAACTCTCTTGAACTGGTATTCATCCTCACCAGAAGTTCCTCCTGTGTAGTTATCCTTTAGATAAACTGAAAGCAACACATCTTCTGTTATGTTACTGTATATCTCCTGCTGTAGATAGTACTGCTCATAACCTCCTTGTCCCCAATACCCTTCAAAAGTATTGTTGATAATAAATGCCCTGGATGTGTAGATGCCTGATTCATTCAGGTAATTACCTATTACTGATGTTTCATTACTAGATATGAATGTCCAACCGCCATCAGATTCCATTGAAGGGTTTTCCATTTCTATAAAGTTTATTATTTTGGAATCTGTTGTATCAATAGTTTCCGTACTTATTTCCTGAGTTACCCATAGATGTACTGACCTGTATGCGAAATATCCAATTTCTTCTTTGTAAAGAGCAAACTCGAGTTTCTGCCTTCCCTGCTTGAATTTTGTAGGTGTCAGTACAAGTTCCTGTTCCCACTTATCTTCATGTCCAAGTGTTACTTCGATTTCGTCCAGCACACTACCATCCAGTTTTGCCTGTAGTATGTAGTTGACATCAGCATGTTCGTAGTTTTCTATGCCTGCAATTATGTGGATAGGATTTGATGTGGAGAAATTCTCTGGATAATTCTCAGCCTTTCCATCAGGTCCTAGTATATATAGTGCAGTAAAACTTTCTTTTTCCCTGGTTGCTTTTGCATAGGCAAACATAGCACCTGCAATAATTATGGAAAGCACCATTGCTATCATGAGTGCTTTTGTGATCTCGGGGGGGATTCTGTTTGTATTGGGTTCTGTTGGGGTTGTGCGGTTTTTTTTACGTACCGAAGATATCTTTTTTCGATTACTTGCAGAGAATCTCTTATCCATTTCTGTGCTTTGATATTTTGTTTCTTCAACTTCTGTATGGACCTCATCGTCAGAATTCAGTGACTGGATAAAAGCACTGTATGAAAAGCTGAATTGTTCATTTTCAGGAAGGCGTTTTCTGGAAATATATATAAGTATGATGAAGATTGCCGTAAGAATGACAAGCGATAACGTTATTGAATTTGGTCTGAATTTCCATTCTGTGAGGCTGACAATAAATCCATCAAAGACCATAATCACAATACTGAAACCAACACTCAGGGTAAATCGTTCTATTCCTGAAATTTCCTTGTTACTCGGGAACAAGGCTGATATAAATGCATATCCGGGTATGAAAAATATGATCAATAGGGCAAAGAGTATCCTTACCAGTGCTATCTCGTTAAACGGTGGAATGAGTATGAATACAACCGATAGTAACGACGCAACCAATAATAGTTTAAGATCCTGGGTATACGCGCATTTATTAGAGCCGAACATCTGTTCACGAGATCCTTGTAGGGTGATTAATATATAATGAATTATTTATGAACTGAGTGTAATTATTTGCTAAAATATATAAGTATAGGGTTCTATAATATTACAGCTTCTTAAATCAGGCACATTTCAACTAAAATAAAAAGAGGGTTCTCTATTAAAAATAAGGTGTGGATATATTTTCTGTTTATCATAATCTCCCTGCCCATAGTATCTCTGATATTCTATTTTGGAGGTGTCACTGCTGGATTGGTAAGCTTGCTTATTCTGTATCTGTTAAGCAGGCAGATCTACCTTTCAGCTTCCAAAATAATGATGAGGTTGTACAGGTGTGAATATATGTCTCCAGGGGAATACGTAGATGCACACCAAATGTTGAAGTACCTTTCAGAGAACTTTTCCGTTAAATGCCCTAAGCTTAATATCTTTGATTCATCGACCCCAATCATCTTTACAGTAGGCTCTAATAAAAAATATAACATTGTAATGTCCTATGGGCTTCTGGAGCTTTTAAGTAATAATGAATTGGAAGCCATGCTCGCACGTGAGGTGGCTCGCATCTCCGAGGGAAATGTGTCCCATAACACTTTTGTGGCCTTTGTTGCGGGTATCATTGCTTCTTTCTCCACGATCGCCATGTGGATGTCTCTGCTTGGAGGTTTCGGACAGGAGGACGATCCTGCACCAAAGTTCATACGGTTTGTCGCAATGGGTCTTGTAATGTTCCCAGCTTCGCTGGTCGTATATCTTGGATCGGTGGATTCAACCTTATATTCAGATATAATGGCTGCTAAGGCATTGGGGAGCAAACAGTATCTTACTTCAGCCCTGAAGAGGGTCCATAATGACATTAATCTGAATTCTGTTGAATATTTCAATCCCGGCCATGTTCACCTTTTTGCAATGAATCCAGTTAAGGTGAATTCACTTTATGATGTCCATCTATCCCTGTTTGAAGCAAAACCGGATATTTCGCAGCGTTTAAAGGCTGTTGAGGGAGTAGAACTGAATTGAGGTACTATCATGTTCTCTGAGATAAATTATCTTTACACAAGTCTTATGGACTGGCAAAAAGCACTGATATTCAGCTTTGTTTCCTACTCTGTGGTTCTTTTTGGCATCATTGTGGCCATTACATTCATACTGAAGGATTTCAAGTTCCTTCTTGTATTCGGTATCACTTTTGTGTATATGGGTGGCCTGATAGTTACTATTCTTGTAGCCACAAAAATATTCAAAAAAAGGTTGATAGAACGCTAGATGCGTTCTTCATATGTTTTTCATTTCTTCCTGTTCATAATGTACATTATGCCGCCTGCGGTCAGGGCGAAGATAATCCAACCTATGTGTGTGTGGACCATCATCATAATATCCATGCCATAAAGGTATGCTGTGATGTACAGTATCACTACTCTGACAAGATTTGCAAGGTATGCGATCAATACTGCCAGTCCCAGAAGTCTTGAAGATTGATTGATATTCATTCGTTCGATCCTTGAATATCCTGCCACTATGCCTATGAGCAAGAACATGGAGTAAAGGCCAGAGCATGGTCCTCCTATGACTATGGTCATGGGTACTGCTCCATAGAGGATAACTGTCTCGATGGCTATAATCTCCACCGGGATGCCGAAGGATTTTATCAGGGCAACTGTGGGCATAAGGACGAAGTAATGGTCAAAAAGATGCAGGAAGTCAATGTTAAAGAATCCAAATAATGAGTAGAAAATCAGATATAGTACTGTGAACACAGAGGATATGTAGAAACCCAATTCTCCCATCTGTTTAATGTCCTTTTTGTTAGTTCCCATTGCCATGAGTGAAACACCAAGGAAAAAGACCATTGAGTCAAGGGTTCCGATATCACTTTTGTTGACATAATTATATATGAGGTCTGCAGCTGCAATGAAGCCGCCTATTATCAAATAGTTCCTCGAGCTTTTCAATCCTTCATTACTTGTGAGAGTCATTCTTGACATTAGCAATGCAGCTACAATGAAGAGCACTATGCCCATGGTTGTGGAACCCTCACTGAGCTCGATGGTCGCTCCGGTGAAAAGTGCAAGTACTATAAGGATAATTATTATGTTTTTATTTTGATCCAGCATTTTTTTACCTATAATTCGAATCATTAAACTGTTATATATAGTTGACCAGGCCTATCATCATTATCATTTTTGCATCCGGGTGCTAACTTTATATAGCATAGTTTAATTATATTTCGATTATAACATTAATTGGCTATGATGCCATAAATGGGAGTTTTTGATGGTCATTAAGTATAATGATTGGCTACGATTTGTCAATCGCCAACCGAGGTACTGATTTGAGAGATTTTACATTATCCAAATACAGGGAATTGATTGAAGCCATTCTTTTAACTAACTATGACACAACACCTATTCACGACTATCTTACATCCCCTATGGGCAAATGTATAATCATGCGTCATGATGTGGATCGTGCTGTGGAGCGAAATCTTGCAATGGCCCGGCTTGAGGCGGAGTTTGGTATCAGATCAACGTATTACTTCAGGCATGTCAGGGATGTTTTCATTCCTGCTGCGATTCGGGAAGTGGCTGAGCTGGGGCATGAAGTTGGTTTCCATTACGAGGTCATGGACAAGGCCAAAGGAGACGTCCGTTTAGCTCTTGAAATATTCAAAGAGGAACTTGAGGACTTGCGTCAATATGCTGATGTAACCACTGCATGTATGCATGGAAATCCTCTTGCATCATGGTCCAATAGGGACATGTGGAAAGATCACGACTTCAGAGATTTTGGAATCATAGGGGAGCCATATTTCTCTATAGATTACTCAAAAGTCCTCTATCTCACTGATACCGGCAGAACATGGGCTGACCGGAACATACGCGTGAAGGATGTTCTTGAATCTCCGGATAATGGATTAAGTGTTAGATATGGCAAAACGATAAAAAGTACAAATGATGTTATAAGCCTTATCAGTAAAGAAGAAGTGGACCAGATATGTATACTTGCGCATCCCAACAGATGGTGTGATAGAATGCTGGGCTGGACAAAAGAACTGGTCATGCAGAATGTGAAAAATGTGGGCAAGGCTGGTATTATACAGTACCGGAAAATAAAGGCTTGAAGTCAGAGTGATTGAATAATGGTAACAATAACTGAAACCCTTGACAAACATGAATGGGATGATTTTGTATCCAACCATCCGCAGGGTAACATTTTCCAGACTTCCATGATGGCTGATTTGTATGGCAAGACCAAAAACTATGAGTCTATTTGTCTTGCTGCAAAGGACCCTGTTTCAAATAATCTGCTGGCTGTTATGCAAAGCGTTATCATTTGTGAAATGAAAGGTATTCTTTCCTCATTTTCATCGCGTGCTGTCCTACATGGTGGACCTCTGTTTGTAGATTCAGATAAGGGAAGAGAAGCTGTCCAGAGCATGATGGAACACTACGATAAACTTGTAGGGAGAAGGATAGTGTACACTCAGATAAGGAACATGTGGGATACGGAAAATTGCCTGCAGATATTTGGTTCAATGGAATATGATTATGAGCCACATCTTGATTTTCTCATCGATCTTAACCGAAGCAAGGGGGATATATGGCAGGATATCCAGAAATCTCGCAGAAAGGGTATAAATCGTGCAGAGAAAAGTGGCATAACTATCAAAAAGGTGGACAGCAGAGACGAGCTGCAGTCATGCTATGACCTGGTGCTTGAAACATACAAACGATTCAAGGTTCCCATTGCAGATATTTCTCATTTTAAGGCTGCCTACGATGACCTATCATCAATAGGTCTTGCAGACTTCTTCATTGCCTTAAAGGATGATGAGGCTGTAGGCACAAGAATAACACTGAACTACAAAGACATGGTCTACGACTGGTACGCAGGTTCGAAACAAGGTGTTGATTATGTAGATGAAGCTCTTGTATGGCACATTCTTAAAGAGAATGCTGGTAAATACAAAGTATTCGATTTTGGAGGAGCCGGCCATCCCGACAAACCATATGGTGTGAGGGAGTTTAAGAGAAGGTTTGGTGGGGAAATGGTAAATTTTGGAAGGTATGAGAAAGTGCATTCCGGGATTAGGAAGAATATTGCAGGAATCGGTCTTTCTGTGTATAAAAAGGTAATGTTGTGAGTGATCATGCTGTGGAGATCCAGAAAAAAGCTATTTAAGTTTCTTGCAAAAACTCTCCCTTGCTCATCTCTGAGATTATTCTTGTATCGAAATTGTGGATATCAAATAGGGGATCAGACCTATATTGCAGAAGGTTTGACAATTGCAGAAAAACTTGAAGATAAGGGTAACATAGTCATTGGTAATAGGGTGGCAATAGGGCCAAATGTGATCTTACTTTCATCATCCGATCCTAACAATTCCAAAATCTATCCTCATGTAAAAATACAGAGGGGAATAGTCATCATCAAAGATGATGCATGGATTGGTGCAGGAGCTATCATAATGCCGGATATAATTGTTGGAGAAGGGGCTGTGGTCGGTGCAGGCTCTGTAGTGACCAAAAATGTAGATGATTATTCAATAGTTGCCGGTGTCCCTGCCAAAAAGATTGGAGATGTTGATAAATGAAGGTGTTGTTTGATATTGGTCATCCGAAGGATGTCAATGTTTTTAAAGGTGTCATCTCTGAGCTGAACGATAAGGGACATGAAGTACAAGTGTTTGCGAGAGCTAAAGAGAATACAAGGAGAATGCTTGATGATTTGGGCATTGAGTACCATTTATGCAATTATTATTCGCACATTCTGGGTAAAGCGTTAGGAATACCAATTAATGATTATCGATTATACAAGTTTTCAAAAGATTTCAAACCAGATATATTTGTGAGTCCTGGTTCACCATACTCTGCTCATGTGAGCCGATTGCTTGGAAAACCACATATTGCGTTTCCTGATACTGAGATCGCTGGAATTGTAATGAAATTAACATTTCCATTTACGGATAAGATATACACATCAACAAGTTTTTTCATTGATTTGGGGCCAAAACAAGAGCGTTTTGAAGGATACTATGAAATGGCATACTTGCACCCAAAGTATTTTACACCAAACGAGTCCGTTCTTGACAAGTATGAATTAACGGATGATTATATTGTATTAAGATTGTCTGCTCTTGGTTCTCATCATGATGTTGGAGCACGTGGGTTCAATTTTGAGTCCGAAGATGATTTGCAAAACTTGATAACTGTATTGGAAAGATATGGACGAGTTATTATATTTTCTGAGATTGATGACTGGCAGCTCATCGAAAAGCATCGGTTGAATATAAATCCCAAAGATTTACATGATATATTGTACTTTGCAAAAATGTATATTGGTGAAGGTGCGACAATGGCTTCTGAGTCTGCTATATTAGGTGTCCCTTCGATATATGTCTCTAATACCAAACGTGGCTATCTGAATGAACTTGAAAGTAAATATGATCTGGTATACACAATTGAGGATAAGAATGTTGCAATCCAGAAGGCGGAATCTCTTTTTGAGGATTCTGATTTAAATTTAAAATGGCAAGAGAAGAGTCAACATTTATACAACAATACTGTTGATATTGTGGAATTCATTGTTGGGGCAATAGAAAAAACACTTGAAATTGGTAAATAAATATAATTGTTCAGTATGGTGTATTTATGGGAAAATATGATTATATTGTAGTGACTCCTTGCAAAAACGAAGAGGAATCGTTACCTAGCTTGATTGATTCAGTTATTAATAATACAATAAAACCCAACCTTTGGGTCATAGTAGATGATGGTAGTACTGATTCAACGCCATTAATTTTAGAGAATTTGAAGAATAAAGTTGAATGGGTCTACGTAATTAGTGAAAAAGAGTCAAAAAGAGATTTGAGTTTTCACTATGCACAAATAGTTGATAGTGCTATAAAGTATTCAATTGATTTTTGTGACAAGAATGCTATTTCTCATGAATTCATTGCTTTGATAGATGCTGATATGGTTCTGGATAAGGATTTTTTTGAAAAGATACTTGGTCAGTTTGAAACTGATCCTGATCTGGGTGTATGTAGTGGTTCAGCAGCATACTATTTAGGGGATAAATTAGTCCATGAAAACGGCCGGTCACAAAATCCGATTGGTGGGTTGAGGGTCTGGAGGAAAGAATGCTTCGAAGAATCCGGTGGATTTCCATTAAGTTATTCTGCAGATTCTGTGTCAAATGTCATGGCGATACTTTCTGGTTGGAAAATTAAAAAATACAATGATATTATAGCAATAACGTCACGTCCTACTAATAGCACTGAAGGATTATGGAAAGGCTATAAAGTGAGAGGTATTTCTGATTATTACAGAGATTACTATCCAATCTATGTACTATTAAAATCATTGAAATATTGTATCAAGTATCCTTTCTTTTATATCGGAGTTGCTTATTTATACGGTTATATCTATGGAGTGCTAGTGGTTAGAGAAAAGATTGATATGCCTGAAGTTCGATGTTACTACAGGAATAAATATAAAGAATTCTTTGATTAATTATGGAACAAAAAACAAGTTCATCCATAAAAACTTCTCTTTTAATTGGGAAGAAAGCCAAAGTATGTTTGCTATCATTATTGATTTTACTCAATTTAGCACTACGCATTCCAAGCATTCCTCATGAGAAAGGTTACGATTCATTCTTTATACACTCTCTCGCAAATTCAATTTCAATCTTTGGAGATGCACAATGGTGGATTAACTGGCTTTCAGTTTTTGGTTTTTACGCATATTCATATGCAAGTGCAGTACCTTTTGTCCTGTCTGGGATGCATCAATTGTTATCAATCGAGATGGAAGTAATTATTTTAATCTATTGTGTAGTTACTGGCGTTTTTTCTATATTTACAGCTTATGTTTTAGCAGGTAGATTTTCTTCAAAGTTTACATTTAAATATCTTGCTGCTTTATTTTTTTCAACATCTCCTGGGGTAATGCTTTTCTCTACATGGGAAGTAAGTACCAGAGGTCTGTTTATAGTTCTTTTACCATTGTTTATTTATTTGCTCATATCTGAAATACATTTGTTTAAAAAAATAATTCTCTTGTTCTTATTGCTTGTTTTCCAATTTTCCATACATCATCTTGCCTTTATTATTATCCCAATCATGGTTGTTTATACGTGCCTTCTTTTATTAAGAAGGACAAAATACTTTGATACAATACAGTTGAATTTGTACCTAATTATTTTACCCATAATAGTTATATCTATTATCTTGCCTTTTATTAATCGATCACTTGTGGAGTCTGGATCCAGATATAGCTGGCTAATCACTTCTTTAATATCCTTGGTAAGGCAATCGGGTCCCCTGTTCGTTCTTTCAATTGGAGGTTTCATTTATGGTCTATTCAAAAAAGACAAGTCAATAAATGAACTTCTTTTACTTATTCTTTTTACATTGTTTATTCCGGCTATTTACTTACATGCTTATGGGGCTTATTTGTTGTTACTTTTGATTGTATTATTTATTAGTATATCTTTTTTTAATGTTACTGAGATTTCGATTAACAAAAGGTTTTCATCAGTTATTTTTATCATGATGATATTATTGAGTGTGACTTTTACAGGCTTTTATAACCATAATCGTACAGGAGAATCTGATGCATATTGGTATATGACTCAAGATACTTATGTAACTGGCATATGGGGTAAAAGTTATATTCCTGATAATTCTTATGGTCTGGATACTGCATTTGAAACAGGACGATTGTTTGCTGTTTCAGAAGGTCATCCAATTACACCAACTATTAGTGCAGGCAATTTAGCTTATGGATTTATTAAGGAGGATGAAATAGAATATGTCCAGAATAGTTTCTTACAAAAGGACTTCTATTTTGAAGGACCTTATGTTGTTAAAGGTGGGACTACTGTGTCTGGTCGCATGGAATGGTTAAGACAGGCAGCTACAAATATGGAACAACTGAGTGAGTATAAATATTTTGTTCAAGATAAATATTACATTAAACCTGTGACAAAGGTCGTGGAACAGAATTATGGCAAAGTATACGATAGTTCAAGGATGGCTATATGGTACTTTGATCATGATAAATAGCTGTTGAGCTTTCAATTTATATAATAATATTCCTTACTGGTACTAAACGTAATTCCATGTGATGTACATTTCATTTATTACTTACTAATCGAAGACGTACATTTTCATAAGGGGGCATATTTATTAAAGATGATTTAAGCTTAGTTTATTATTATCCATTCAGTGAAGGCGCTCCTTCGTCCGTAGGTCAAAGTATTTTCGAACATCTTCTCAAAAAAAGAGATAAATTACCTTTTACTGATATTGAAATATTTTCGCCTTCAAAATACGAGGCTAATATAAAAATGAAGTTCGAAGATGTCAATATATATTCTGAAAAAAATATTATGGATGTGCCACACAGTATTGTCCATATTCCAGTCAGTCCTCATATCTATCCCAATAGTAAATTCCTGTTGCATGTTTATTCAAAATTAAAGAAATATCCTTTAATATTTAATTATCATGGCGATATTAGAAAGGAAGTAGAATTGAATTATCACAGCAACAAATCAATTAACTACTCTTATATTCCAACTTATTTTTTTTTACCTTCTTTATTGAAAAGCGCAGATCAGCTTATTGTCCATTCATATTTGTTTAAAAACTTGGTTGCTGAAAACTATGGAGTCAAAACTGCAAAAGTAATTCCTAATGCTTTAGATAATTATTGGTACTCACCAGAACATGAGTTAATGCTTAAAAAAGATGGATTGGAATTCTTTTATCATGGAAGATTATCTGCAGAAAAAGGAGTAGATATTTTGATAAAAGGATTTCATAGATTCATGTCTAAAAGAAAAATAAGTAATGCCTTTTTATATATTGCAGGTACGGGTCCTCTAAAAAAAAATCTTGAAAAATTAATTTATGATTTGAAGTTACAGAATAACGTGATTTTACTTGGAAATGTAGGTAAATACATTATAAAATCATATCTAAAAACAGTAGATGCTGCTATCTTTCCTTCATTATGGGATAACTTTCCACTTTCTTATATTGAAGCTTTCGCCTGTGCAAACTGTCCAGTTTATTTTTCCAAAAAGGCAGGGATATATGATTTTACACTCATGAGTAGCAATAAACTTTATGCGTTTGAACCAACTATTGAAAATATATGTGATATAATTGCTGCAGTTTATGGGAAAGATTATGATGAGGGTGTGATTAAACAACAAAAGGAGTTTGCTCTTAATTACAGCTGGGACCGTGTAATATGCGATTACGTGAATATGTACATAGAATTTTATGAAACTTGTTGATAGATAATTATAATCCAAGTTTGCCAATCAAAAGTAATAAAATGGTTCTTAATTTTGTCGTAGTCGGCAAACATGCAATAAAAAATAACAATGTCTGGCACTATTTCAAATGCGAGTATATGTTTTCCTATCGGAACCATTCTAGCTGTAAACCAACTCTATGATTTCCCCAATTTTTCACTGTTTTTGGGAAATACAAAAAGAATGGTATTGATATCAACGACCTGATGGAAGCACTTGTGAGCTATAAGTTCACAGATAATTTCAGCATAATAAAGTTAATCTGTGGATCAACCGTTTTGAGGTTCTCGACATTTTCAATCTTCTCAAATTTAGTGGAAGAACTTTGTACAGGATTCTTGAAACCTTGGGAAATAATCGTGAAACGATTGTTTCCGATATCAGGGTAGATTGTTCACTCTATATGATTTTGAACACACCAACATAAACATGGACTGGACCAGCATTGTTTTGTATGGGGATAAATCTCCTCTTGGAAAACATGGGTACAGCGAGATTACAGGCCAGATAAGAAACAGATTACTTTAGGCATTTCAGAACTTGCAGCTCCTATTAACATACCCATTGGGATTACTGCCCAAAAAGGTAATGTACCTGACAATACTTATTTCAAGAATGGAACTGTGATTATTGGATTCATTGCATAATTGTTCATATTACTGATGTAATATTAATTCGATGAACTCAAGCATAAGTCAATAAAATTCATTAAAGATAACCTGTTGAATTTGACAGTAACCACCTATTCCGTGAAAAATCAGGTAAAAAAGTGCATTTGCGCTAACTTTCATGCTATAAATAACTGATTTTAGATAAAAATGGATTAAATCATAGGGGATGCAGCGAAATTGTTTCAACTGTCAACTAGTTTTTCCTGACAAAAAAAGAAAATAAGGATAAAGGGAGGTCTTCTCTTTAGGAAAGAGTGAAAGAGTGAAACTGTAAAACTTGGGTTATAAAATAAAAGTCTAAATTCCTGTATGGTGTCTAGGATTAGTTCTTGTTTGTGTAATATTTATAAAGATTAATATGTCTATTTACACATTCATTAACGGAATAATTATCGTTTATGACTTTACTTCCTTCCTTTAGAACGGTGTCAGTTGGCAAATTTAATAATATATCAACAATAGAATTCCCCAACACCTCATGATTTTGTGGTATAATCTTAACAGTTTTGATTTTACCAAATAGTTCAGTTATTGCTCCAGAGTCGAAGGCTACAACTGAGATACCCATTGATATAGCTTCAGCAGCAACAAAACAAAATGATTCATCTGATAATGAAGGAATTGCAATGCATGAAGATATTGAATATATCTCTTCTGTTGAGTCTTTAAACCCTGTGAACATGATTTTTTCTTTTAAATTCAAGTTACTTGTGAGTTCTTCTAGTTTTTTTTTATAATCCCCATCTCCGACTATTAATAATTTAACATTTGGGATTTTTTCTATTATAATCGGTGCAGCTTTTATTAGGCATTGAACACCTTTGTCTATCCTTAAACCAGCAATACAGCTTACTATTATTTCTTCTGTCGTGGCATATTTTGTTTTAGCGCAAAATTGATTTTCTTCATATGAAAAACGACTAGTATCAATGCCGTTATAGATTACAATCAATTTATCTGATTTGATTCCATATTCTTTTAAATACTTTGATTTTATAACTTCAGATACACAAATAATGGAATCGATTGGATTATTAAATAATAAAAAATTACTGTAATGGTATATTTTTCTAATAAGTTTCTTACAATAATTATTCGTCGGGTTAATTCCCATATGGTCTGTATACAAAAAAGTAGTATTTTTTATATATTTTATAAAGTTGAGAATACTATAAGGTGGATAAAAATGGAAATGAATAATTTTTGGGTTATAATCCTTAACCAGGCGGAATAATTTAAAAAAATCAAAGATGCTGTGTTTTGAGGGGCTAAAGATAAGTATTTCTGAATTTGTTGATAAGAGGGCAGTATTGACTGATTTTATCGGATTTCCTCTAAAAACAATAACATGTTTAAATCCATTTACTTCTAAGCTTTTGGATAGTTCATATAAAAAACATTCGAATGATCCATATCTTAATGGATGTATGTCACAAATGGACAAAATAACATTGTTTGAGTTGTTGTGCATGATTATCATTAAGGTGTATGTTATATATAGCTCATCTGCAATTTGAAGTCTTTAATTTTGGTTCTATAAGATCCTCACTATAATGGTAATAATTAAAGCTCTCAAATATTTTATATTACTTTATAATATTGAGGGGATTCATCACATTTGTTGAGTGATATTGGTTAGATAGTTTCCAACAGAGTCCAATTTACAACCTTAAATCAAATAATTTATCTTAATCTAATATTTTAATTAACTGAGTGATCAAATTGTGGTGGGGAAATTATGCCCAAATTAGATAAGCTCGTTAATCTTGATTTTCTGCAGAGGTAAACCCATATATTAAAAGCGGTAAAATAGACATATATGATTGTAGGAATTCATCAGCCAAATTACCTCCCATACATTGGTTTTTTTGATAAGTTAAAAAAATCAGATATATTTATTCTTTATGACGATGCCCAGTTTAGTAAAGGTGATTTTCATCATCGAAACAAAATTCGAACTCCGAATGGTTCAAAGTGGCTGACTGTTCCTGTTGAAAAAAAATTGATATCTATAAATAAAATAAGAATTCGGAATGATCTTCTTATTGGAAATAATAAATGGAATATTAGCCATCTAGGGGACATTCAAAATAATTATTCAAAAGCACCATTCTATCAAAAATTCATAACAGAACTTGAAAACATATATAATGAAGATTATGATTTCTTAGTTGATTTAAATATGCGATTGATTCAGTTTCTTTCTGATTCATTTAATATAAAAACAAAAATTGTGTGCTCTAGCGAATTTGGGTTTAATTCGAAATCTACATCTAAAATATTAGACCTTGTAGATGCAGTAGGTGGGAATAAGTATTTATCAGGATCTTGTGGGAAGAATTACTTGGAAATTGAGCAGTTTGATAGGTGTGGAATTGAATTAATATTTCAAGATTTCAAGCATCCGATTTATGATCAGCAATATAATGGATTTATGCCTAACATGACATCTTTAGATGCTTTGCTGAATGCTGGTTTTATGGGTGATAAATATAAGTAAATATATTTAAAAATATAATTTAAATAAAAATTATAATTGCGTAGAGCTACATATTATTATGGCTCTGTAGAAATCATCAATGTTCTGTAGACTAATAATAAATAGTTAGTTGAAATGTACTGCATTACATTGATAAAATTTATTTACTAAATCTAGATTGTGTTGATTTAGATGGGTTTTCTATGGTCGATGTGTAGTAATTATAATAAGAGTGTTTTGTACTTGATATCACCTTTAAGTGTGTAATATAAACCAATTAAATCAATCAAAAAATAACGTGGGGATGACATAATTCTCAGGGGATATAATTTATAGTTCAAATCAGTTATTATTCTTCCCCAAAGATATAATACCAAAGTAAAAAACCCTGTCGCATAAAAATAAAAATCATTTAAACCAATTAATTTGCTTAAAGAATATGCTAGTAGAGTAAAAAGGATAAAAAAAGGATAGACATGAGATCTGATTCCAATAAAACCAAGGATTGACCTTTTTCGCATGAATGGATATTTTTTAAAAAGTAATGCTCTGGATGTATATTTTTTAAGACTTTTTAGATAAGATAAAAATGGAATATATTGAATATCATGATAAACTTTCACCTGATTATCAAAAACAATGATATTACCATCTAGCAGAACCCTATTACCTAAATCTGTATCTTCTCCCCAACACGGTACTGGGAAGCTACTGTCAAAACCACCTAGTTTATCAAGTATATCTTTTCGGTAAAAAATATTACACGATGCATAAAAATAGTTTTGTTCTGTGACATTTGAAGTCCTGGCATAATGAAACAATTTTTTTCGAAGCGGTATTTTGCTTGCCTGTAAAGTTGGTCCTTGTACACCACCAATATTTTTGTTCTCAAATTGCTTCACAGCTGCATATAACCAACAAGGAACTGCGACACAATCATCATCTATAAATCCAATTACTTTTCCTTTTGATAAAGGAATTCCAAGATTTCTTGCAACAGCAGGCCCACTATTTTTTTGGGTGATATACTTGATCTCTACATCCGAACGTGTTGAAATGTCATGAATCATATCTGCTGAATCATCGGTGGAACCGTCATCACAAACAATAATCTCATACTTGTCATGTGGATATTTTTGATTAATTAAAGATTGCAATGTCTTTTTTAATGAATCTTTTCTATTAAAAGTTGGCACGATAATTGAAACGTCCATCAATCCACCTTTCTATCTACTTTTTTATGCACAGTTTTAACAAATAATTCATGTTATCATTTTTTAAATTGATTAGCCAATACATGTTATTTGCTAGAGGTAACAGCTTATTATGCATGTACTTAATTAAAAGATGATAAAATTTGTGGTTCTCTTAGCTTCGTAAAAAATAGACTATATTTTTATTTTAATATGTCAATAAAAAAGCTCCGGTATCATTTGCTACCGACAGCAAGATGCTGGTACTTTGCTTTATAGGTGCTTAAGATTGTTGATACAATGCTAGATTCATCTGAAAACTCACACCTTTATGTATACAATTATAAATATTTTATTTGACAGCATCTCTCACTGATATAGTGATTCTAAGTCAATACTAATTGAAAATATACAGTAACATATTGAAAAAATATGTCATTTTGTTTGAATGATTTTCATTTTGAGGGTTTTTCTGCGGAGAATACTTTTGTCGCTATAAAATTCACATTCCATATGTTTTGAAATATCTTCTATGTAGGGAAAGTACGGGAGTTAGCAAATAGAGGCACTTTTTGCGCAACAATATTGTTTTTATGGTACTGTTATTTTAAAATACGATAGTCATCCATACTAATACACTTTGTTAGTACTATAGTTATCATATATATAGTAAATCCCATTAATATTTCACCTATCAAACTTAAATTAGTACTAATTAATATAATTGCCATAAAAATTGATGATAATACCAGTTTAATAATTTCAAAGTTTAGAGGTTGTATGTCAAGCATCTTATATATAAAATAAAAACCAAACAAATATAGAACAATTGCAGATACAAATGTTGCAATACCAGCTCCGACATAGCTGTATTTGGGTATAAATATCAAATTTAGCATTATATTTAAAATAATACATATAGATATTGACAAGTTGTTTAATTGTTGTTTATTTACGGAAACTATTATTGAAGTCTGGATGGAATTTAATGAATTAAAAATGATAGTTAAAGTTAATAATTGAAACACAAAAATCGAATTGCTGAAGTTTTCTGTATATATATATATGATTATTTTTTCTCCTAGTATGGTGCCACCAACTATTAACGGAAAAATAATCATAAATATATATTTTGTTCCTATCTTATATGTGCATTTCAATTTTTCAATGTTCGTATCGAATTGTTTTGCCATTATGGGCATTAATGTAGCAGATAATGCACTAGGTATAAATAGAACTGATTCTGTCAGCTTAAAAGCTGCAGAATAAAAACCAACAGCTATATCTTCTTTCATTATAGATAACATTAGGATATCAAAACGGTTGAATACAACTAATAATCCATATCCAAATACGAAAGGTAATGACTGCTTTATTAGATTCATGCAATATCTTGGTTCAAATTGCAGCTTATAATGTAACATTCTTTTTGAGTAAATGAATGATATAAATGTTCTAAGCATCTCTGAAAAAACATATGCTAAAAATATATCACTTAATCCCCATTTGTTTTGAACAGCATAATATATTAGTATTCCAAGAACAAGTTTTGAACAAATTTGTGAAATTGCTGAAAATTGCATTTTCAATTGGGATTGAAAAAAAGATTCAATTAAATAACTAATTCCTTGGAATAAGAGGATGCCAGACAATAGTTGTACATAGTATATTGTATCCGGTGGATAATTCAAGATATGTATTCCTGCAACAGCCAGAAAAATTGATGCTGATGAAGTGAGAATTCGAATTAATATAGAATTGCTCATCATTTTTTCAGCAGTAGTTGTGTTTTTTGCAATATTTTTTATTACAACTGGATCAAGACCAAATCCTGCTATAAATCCAAACATCATCAAGTATGTTATCACAAACGTATATTTTCCAAAATCAGAAGCTCCTAGGTATCGTGCTAAGTAAATTGTTATTATAATGGCGATTATTTTAGTTGTAACATTGCTGAATACAATAAAAAATGTATTTTTTGCTATATGGTACGCAGTTTTCATAAAAGTACAACCAGTATTGATATGGTTTGATTCTACAACTAGGACTCATTTCAGGATAGTTATTATGTTTTCAGGATTTCATCTTCTTATTTGGGGAGTCAACAGTAATAAAAGTGTTCTTATTTTTGTTTGGAATTGATGGATAATATAAAATTAGCTTCGATAACAGTAGTATTTCATGGTATAAAGTTTTCTTCATAAATATTCTAAATAATTATATTGTTTACTATTTATTTTTTACTTATGTAAGAATCAGTAATTTATGCCACTACAAAAGTGAATAGAGATTGGAGTATTCTACTGTCTAGTCTTTTTCGGATATCAAAGTCCATCTCTGTAGAGATTATCATTTAAACAATAAAATAATATTGGTAGGTATTTTTAGCCTATATTTATAATTAAAATAAGACGATTATAAAATAAAAATAAGACTATTATAAAATAAAAATGAAATCAATATCTATCTGTTCGAAGTAAATTGAATGTAATAAACCTTATATTTGTGAATATTAAGGATTTATTACACCATCATATTTATAATGTATTTTCACTTTACTCACTCTAAACAGAGTAATTTACTGATGTGCTCTTTTGAATTTATAGGTGGTATTGAATGAAAAAAAACATATTGGCTATTGGTGCTCATCCTGATGATATTGAGTTAGGTTGTGGTGGTGCTCTTTGTTCTCATGCTCAAGAGAACGATAGTGTTTTTTGTCTCATAGGTTCAAATGGTGGAAAAAGTGGAAATGAAGCTGTTAGACAGAAAGAAGCTTTGGAATCAATGGATATTATTGGTGTTAAGGATGTTTATTTTTTGAATTTGCCAGATACAATGATTAAACACGACGGAATTACTGTAAGCTTATTAGATCAATATGTCAATCAATTAAATCCAGACATAATTTATGTACATTCTCCTAAAGATTATCACCAAGATCATGCTGCAATGTCATTGTCTGCTCTTTCTGCATCAAGGCAGATGAAAAATAGTGTTTTTTTCTACGAGTCTCCTTCAACAACTATAGAGTTCAGACCGACAGCTTATAAGGATATTACGGGTGTATTTGAACAAAAACTAAAGTGCATTGAAGTATTTTCATCACAAAAAGAAAAAAGTTATATGGAAAAACTTTCGATAATGGGTTTAGCTAGGAGTAGAGGCAGTGTCATTGGTGTTGACTACGCTGAAGCATTTGAAGTTGCTAGACTATTTAATTGGTAGCTTTTTATACATTTCTGTGTGATTATGCCTACATATAATTAGATATTTATATATAATATAGGAATATATTTATCGTGGAATATTATAAGTGAATACTAAACTGTCTACGGGGAAGTATAAATGTGTTTACCATGACTGAAACTACAACTAATTACGAACTTGTAATCCGCCCAAAATACGGGTTTTTGGATCTGAACTGGAAGGAACTGGTAGAGTACAGAGAGCTTTTATTCTTCCTTGCTTTAAGGGAAATTAAGATAAAGTATAAACAGACTATCATGGGTGCATCATGGGCAGTTCTACAACCTCTTTTTTCGATGATTGTTTTTACGCTGATCTTTGGTGGGCTAGCGCAGATGCCGTCTGAAGGAATTCCTTATCCATTATTCTCGTATTCCGGTCTTATTCTCTGGACTTATTTTTCAACTTCACTATCTGCTTCAAGCCTTAGTCTTGTTGGTAGTGGTGGTCTTCTCTCAAAGGTCTACATACCACGAATATTTATACCAACCGCTCCTGTTCTTGCATCGCTTGTTGACTATGTGATTGCTACAAGTATCATTGCACTGATGATGCTATACTACCAAATTGTTCCGAATAGTAAAATAATCCTGTTACCTTTCATAGTATTAATTACAATTCTACTTTCATCAGGAATGGGGTACTGGCTTTCATCTATTTGCATTAAATATAGGGATGTAAAGTTCATACTCTCATTTTTCATCCAGATGCTTTTATTTTTATCACCAGTTATTTACCCTGTTGATGTAGTAGGTGAGAAATTCCAATGGTTACTTTACTTGAACCCTATGACAGGATTAATAAATGCTCATAGGGCATGCCTGCTTGGTCATGTTCCTGTAGATTTTGTTGGACTTGCAATTTCAACTGTGTTAACAATCATTATTTTTGTGAGTGGTATACTCTATCTCAAACGTACAGAAAAATACTTTGCGGATTTGATTTAAATGGTAGCGTCAAGCAAAAAAGAACCCATAATAGAGGTTAAAGGCCTTTCTAAGCAGTATTCTATTGGAATGGACAAGACATACAAGACGCTTTCAGACAGTTTAACCTGTGCAGTGAGACATCCATTAATGACGTTAAAGAACAGTTTCCGAACAAATAATGCTTTCTGGGCTCTCAAGGATGTAAATTTCGAAGTTGAAAGGGGAGACGTTGTTGGTATTATTGGTAGGAATGGTGCTGGCAAGAGTACTCTCCTCAAGGTTCTTTCGCGGATTACCTACCCTACAGAAGGTGAGATAAAGATGCGAGGTCGTGTAGGAAGTCTTCTTGAAGTAGGTACTGGTTTTCATCCTGAACTTACGGGCAGAGAAAATATTTATTTTAATGGTTCCATTCTTGGTATGAAAAAGAAGGAAATTGATGAAAAGTTTGATGAGATTGTCAAGTTTTCAGGCGTTGAGAAATTTCTAGATACCCCTGTTAAGCGCTATTCCAGTGGCATGAATGTGCGTCTTGGTTTCTCTGTGGCAGCTCATCTAGATCCTGAGATACTCATTGTCGATGAAGTACTTGCCGTTGGAGATGCAGCGTTTCAGAAGAAGTGTCTGGGTAAAATGGAAGAGGTAGCTGAGGGTGGGAGAACCGTGCTATTTGTAAGTCACAACATGGGGGCTGTAAATAACCTTTGCAGCAAAGCAATATGGCTACAATCGGGATTAATTAGACAAATAGGGGATACACATGATATCGTTACAAAATATATAAATGAGGGGAATGAAGGCGAAGGGTTTAAAGTTTGGGATTGTCTAAACAATAGTCCAGGCGACGACACTATAAAATTAATCCATGTAGCTATAAAAAATGAGTTTGATAAAATAATTTCATGCACTGATATATCCAGTTCATTTGTTATTGAAATTAAATATGTTTTATTAAAAAAGGCTACGACAACAAAAATTGGAGTTACGTTATTTGCAGATGATGGAACCTGTGTTTTCACTTCTAATGATATTGACTTCTTAGATTCCTCAAATAAAGAATCAGAAGGAATCTATATTACGCAGTGTTTCATTCCTGGAAATTTATTGAACAATGGGTTTTATTATGTAAGAATTTCTTCAACAATTCCTATGAAAAAAGTTCATTTTGCAGAAGATAACATCTTAAAACTTGAAATCGAAGCATTAAATGGAGTAGGCACACATAATCCAGAACCAAGGCGTGGAGTTATTAGGCCACTTCTAAACTGGTCGATAAAAAAGATAGGTGGGTATATGGAAAATCCATGTGAAAATCTCTAATATCGATTTTATAGAAAACAATTTCCATATTATTTGAAGCTATTAAGGCTCTGTAGAATCCTCATATGAACAATAAGTGCAACCTTGACATGCCTATCAAGGTTATGCACTAATAGTTTGAATTTAACTTCTTTTAGTTGATTCCAGTATTTCTTTGCCCAAATTTCTTCTCCATATTTTCTTTTTGGCTATACTTGATTACATTGACTCATATTGAGGCAAAATACCCTATTTTATTTTCTGATCAATGATTATGAGTCCATCAAATTAGAATTTTGATTTAAAAAGTTACCTCTTTTTTCCATAAGATTCGGCTTCCCCTCCCCCCCCAAAAAAAGCTATCTGCTCTGCCAATATATTTATATAGCCTAAATTAGGGCAGTCTCATGGAGGATATTTATACTGTGTATAAGGGAGTCCTCTTCGAGGACTCCATTCGAAACGATTGCGATAAGGAAAATGTGCTAGTTTGCTGATTGTTACATTTTCTTAACATTGAAGACATCGCACAGCATGTTGAAAATAACCATTATTCCAATAAAGACTGGCATTTTAAGTATCGTATTTCTTCTATGATAAAACTCACCATTGTAAAATGTTTCAGAAAACTTTCGTTTGACAAAACCATCTCATCACTCACCGATGAAGAAGCTCTGCTTCTTCGTTTTGTTGATGCAGATGGAAATATTTCGTTACCAACAGGTGCAACACTTCACCATTTTGTGAAATACGGATTAGGGGAGGATGGATTCCAGAAAATTATGGAAAAAATAGCAGGAAGGATATTGAAGCTCACACAATTTAGAAATCTGAATACAGATTCTACACCTTTTGAAGCTTCAAGATACGATAGACACAGCGATTATAATCCACATTATGAATCCACATTATGGATGTAAAAAGGATAAAGCACACATCACATTGATTGGAACTTATCCTTTGTATATGACATACACAAAGGGATTAGCCCATGATTCCTCTCTAATAAAATCGCATATCGAATTCTTGAAAGATTTGAATATTGAAGTTGATTCATATGCGTTAGATGGTGCTTATGATTCATTTACTAATTATGCAGATATATGGAATTATTTGAATGTAAATCCTACAATATCGCTTCCTTCTGATGCTATTGTCAGTGCAGAAGGAAAAATGAAACGAATTGATCATTGGATAACAAAATGTGGAAAAATGGAGGAGATCCCCACTTTCCACTAAACAGAAAATTGAAATTCCTTTACAATCATGGAAGAGAAAAACAAGTGGGTATGTATCTGAGAAATCAGGGTATGAATGATGCAGAATTACAGAAGAAGAAAGATACAAGACAAAATTGTGAAAGATTACATAAACACTTGAAACACATTCTCAAATTTGATGTCCGATTGATCAGAAAAGAAAGCAGACAACTGTATGTTACGCTGAACTTTGTGGTGTACCAGTTGATGTTGCTTGCCAATTTGCAGAATAATGTTAGAAATCCAAATTCGTTTGCGAATTATATTTGAGGAAAAATGCTTATCAAATTAGAATGAGGGAAATTATGAGCTAATTTGATGATCTCGATTATATAACAGAAATAAAATCAACAATTTTATTAGCAATCAGAGTAAATGTAGTATGTATATTTAGGAATGTAATTAATATTCAACTGATATGATGCATAAAGTAGTCTAATGAGGCGTTACTATTGAATAAGATACATAAGCGTTTAGCCTTTAATTATCGTAAGAAATTAGAGGACATATATTCATTGCAAATACTTTCCCCACTTACTGATAATTATGTACCTTGGTCCAGTTCTTCAATGAGACCCAGTGCGGTGACAACTATACTAAATGAAATTATAATAAATGGCAGGAAAGAAATAGTTGAGTTCGGCAGTGGCATTTCCACTATATATATAGCAAAATTACTAAAAGAACACGGAGGAAGACTGAATTCATTTGAACACGATGAGAATTGGGTTCATATTATAACAAAATTATTGAAGGAAAACAATTTAAACAAGTCTGTTTCAGTAAATTTTGCTCCCCTTAGCAAGTCAAAGTTTTGTTTGGACAATTGTAAATGGTATGATGAAAATATAGTGCGTTCAAAAATAATAACCCCTGTAGATTTGATAATTGTTGATGGTCCACCAGCATATTTGAATGATTTAGCTTTGAGCAGATACCCTGCAATTCCCTGTATTCATAGCAAACTCTCGGATGATTACTGTATCATTCTAGATGACATTGACCGTTCAGGTGAAGAACAAATTATTGGAATGTGGGAAACAGAATTAGGAATACAATTTTTCAAGAGTTATGTAAAAGGTGGAATTGCAATTGGACGATCAAAGTCAGCGTTCAACATTTGAGGTAACAAATTAAAAGTTAACTATCCATAATTTTAAGTAAACAAAGTAATCCGATTAAGTTATTATAAAATATATGTTTCGATGCACTAAATGTTTTCTTAAATAATAAGTCCTTATGAGGATGTCCAATATACGTAAACATATACAGAGCATATTTCAGTTATGTAATTTTTCAGACAGTATTTCACAGTACAAGTTGATATACTTATTTGCTATCGATTCCATAGTATAATTATTTTCAACTCTGTTTCTTGCTTGTAAGGATAGAGGTTTTTCGTGATTCTCAAAAATCCAGTCTATTCCTTTAGCTAAATCTGAAGAATCAAAGGGTTTTGCCAGATAACCTGTTACTTTATGCTCAACAATATCTTTTGGACCCGTGGCATCAAAAGCGACTACCGGTGTACCACAGGCCATAGATTCAATCAATGTCTTCCCAAATGCTTCTTGGGTTGATGGAGCTACAAAAACATCTGCACAAGAATAAGCTAACCTTAAAGATATGCTGTCATTTAGATAACCTAGTGTTTTGTAGTTGATACCAAGACTATTAAGCTTCATAGTATTTACATTACCAAAGAAGATGAACAAATAATCATTATGTAAATGAGGAATTGAATCTTGGAATTTCTTAAAACCTTTATATTCATCATGTATGTTTGTTGCACCGACAAGGACAATTTTTTTGTATTTATCCAAACCAAGGGCTTCTCTTGCTATCTTTTTATCCACTGCATAAAAAATCTGAGTGTCAATTGCGTTAGAAATGACTTCAATATTAAAATCATTAAATAAATAACTTTTTTTGGCACATTTTGCCAACCAATTGCTTATTGCAACAAGATATAAATTCTTCGGATAATATCTTTTTTTATATAGTGTAAGTATATATGACAAGTCTTTTTTATGGTGACTTTTTAATAGAGGGCAATAACCACATCCGTTTTCATAACTTTTACATTCTAATGAATAGTGACAACCCCCAGTCATTGGCCACATGTCTCGCATAGTCCAAACAATTGGTTTGTCAATCTTGCTTAGTGCTTTAATTTTAACCATACCATTATTAATCCAATGTAAATGGATTATATCTGCCCATTGGTAAGCATCTAGTTTTCTAATATCATATCCACTTATTCCCGTACTGAAAATAAACTTTTCACGGTTTCGATATAGTTTTGTTGGGAAAATATCCATTTTGTGTCTTAGTGATTTCAATCTCTTTCCAATATTGGTTTGATTTATAGCTTCAATAGTAGAATCATTTTCATCATTTCCATAGTAATATTGAACAACCATCCTTGAGTCAATGCCTTTCATCAACAGACCTTTATGAAGCCAATATGCGCCTTTTGCTGCTCCTTCTGTTAAATCCCCAGCTACTACGTGAAGAACTTTAATATGCATAGTTTCCTCTTATTTATAAATATTTGTTATGTGGTGTTGCAATATAATTTTTGGTTTTAAAGACATATAATTGATTGTAATTTTATTAAACCTATTGGTTAGTGAGAACACAAATATCCAGCAGCACCATTGGGGGATTCAGATACATGATAATCAAAAACAGCAAATTACTTGAAAAAATATTGGATGAAGCAGAAAATATGGTTCGAAAATATAGCGTACGTCCATATAGCAAATTGGAAAGCAAGTTTCCTCCATACTTTAAATAATCTAATTAAATTTAAGACATTGCATTATACAAAGATGGTCTTTTGGAACAGAACGAAAGGGAAATTGCAATGGATTACATTGTATGACCAGCTTATTTATTTACCATAACCGTTCTACTTTTAATATGATTTGTTAAAATTAATATTCTATTTCAATGATAATTAGGTATTAACAGTTTAATTAAAAAATCATTTAGAGATTATTATTTCAAAAGGTGCTATATGAATCCAAAAGTTTCTGTTATTACAGTTTGTTATAATGCCGAAGAATTTATTGAACGTGCTATCAATAGCGTTTTGAATCAAACATATAAAAATATAGAATACCTTATTATTGATGGTGCTTCAAAAGATAATACAATCGACATCGTCAACAAGTATAAATCTAAAATCGCATTCTTTTTAAGTGAGCCTGATAAAGGTATTTATGATGCTATGAATAAAGGGATTAATGCCTCATCTGGGGAAATACTTTATTTTCTGAATTCAGATGATCAATTTTATGACTATAATGTTATAGAGAATGTTGTTAGATTTTTTCATAGAAATGTAGCAGCAGAAATCGTTTATGGGTCTATAATCAGAGTGGATCCTGATACAAACGAAGCATTTGTTAAATCTCATAATAGAGTGGAAAAATCATTTTTTATAGACAATGCAATATGTCAACAGGGAATATTTTTCACTAAAAAAAGTTTTGATAAGGTAGGCTTGTTTGATGATACTTATAAGATAGCTGGAGATTATGAATGGGAATTAAGAGCTTTTTACAAATATTATCTCACTACATGCTATTATCCACAAGTAATTGCCATTTATAGAGAAGGTGGTATTAGTAGTTTGGATCAAACCTTCAAATTATTGCAAGAAGAACGGAACAAAGCAGTAATTGAACATTTTAATAAGGTAGAACTATATATATATTGGCTTACTAAAAAACTTATAAAAAAATTGGCTTTGTAGAAATCCTCATTTGAACAATAAATATAACCTTGACATACCTGTCAAGGTTATGAACTAGCAGCTTGAATTTAACCTCTTTAACTTGATTCCAATACTTTTTTGATCTAATTTCTTCCCCATACTTTTTTTCAGAACAGAGAACATCGTTTCAACCAGGTTTCTGTTATGATAAAATTCTTTGTCAAATTTCCATTCCATTTTTCTACGATGCTTACTTTTGATCTTCTTCCTTTTCTCTGTCTTAGGGGGATCATAGCTATTGCCTCTAGAGCATCTTTTGTTAGTAAATGTATACTCTCAGAATCGTAACCATTGTCCATTACGTAGTACTTTTATCTGTGAGTTTTATGGTATTGCTTCAACAATTTCGTAGTATTACAAAAGAACTCTGGCAGTAGATTTCTCAGTCATCATTTGCTGAGATTTAGTACATCATGAAATATTTGTATTTGATGCTTCCCTTTGTTGAATAGTATAATTTCATTAAATCTACAATGTATACAACCGGAAATTTTAACAAACGTTTTGGATATTTTTGTACTTTTTGATCAAAAAAAACATATTGAAATGAATAAAGCAAGAGTGTCATACCTACTATTAAATAAGCGTAATGTGCAGAATAAATCAAAGACAAGATTGCTATAAAAGATGATACTATGTATAGTGGTCTCATGCTTTGCATCCGTTTATGTATGTATTTGCCCTTTCCAATATGATTTGGATGTTTACTATGCATCATAACCCAATATTCAATGACTTTTAGTCTTGAAATATAATCTTTAATTGAAAGGCATAGAATCTTATGGTTAACTTTTAATGATGGGCAGAATAAAATCTCACCAACATTTTCAACACGCCAGCCTAATTCAATATCTTCAAGATATCTTTGAGTTACATCAAAACAACCAACATCAAGCAATACATCTTTTTTATAAAATACGTTAGGAGTTACATAAGAACCATCATCATTTTCGACACTGACTTCTCTTGAGATCCGATATCGACTTTTGCAATTGCCTATTGTCGTAACTTTGCCATATAATCCAGAAATATCCTTTGTAGACATATCAAAAACATCCACTGCTTTTTTAACCCAGTCATTTGAAACAATACAGTCATCATCAGTAAACCCTATTAGTTTTCCTGATGCATTCTCTATTCCTACATTTCTTGCATTCGCAGGCCCTTTAGTAATACTGTTTGCGTGTATGTATCTGATATTGTTATCTTTTTCTTGAATCAATTGATTAACTAATTTGTATGTTTCGTCTGTTGTACTATCATCACTAATAATAATTTCATACTTTTCATGAGGGTATGTCTGGTTACATAAAGATTCAATTGTATCACTTATTGAATTAGCACGATTGAAAGTAGGCACTACAATGGTTACTTCAATTTTATTCATGTATCAAAAATGATTTATTACTCTTTAAAGGTTTGTCTTTGCGTTTATGTTTGATTTATACTGTTTAAAATAATTATATAAACGTGATACTTAAATACTTATTATGGTTATGATATTTATTATTAAAATATTGTATTTTTCATTGTCATCTGAAATTCAATACGCATTTCCAACCATATGGAAATAACCTCCTCATCTTATTTAATGTTGAACTTAAGAAGTGTCGAAATCAGTGTTCATGAAATTTGTTTTTATGGCCTTGTTGTATATATTTGTGTACATATTTTGCTCTGTATATACGGTTAATATGAAATACAAGGAAAAAGTTAAGATGACCTGGATGAAAATTACTTGTACACTTATCGTTATTTTATTTTTTGCAACCATTGCTGGTGCAGAGAACTTAGAAATAACTCCTATAGATGATGCATTTATTGACTCTTTGTCTCCATCTTCGAATTATGGAACATATCCTTATCTTAGTTCAATATCTACATCAGAGCGTAGCGTAGATTCATACCTTACATTTTATGTTCCAGAGTTCACAGAAAGCGCAACTGTTAATCTATACTTGGAATCTGGATATGTCACTGACAAAGCACGCATTGCAAGGGTATCAACAGACTGGAGCGAAGATACAATTACATATGATAGCAACAGACCTATCAGCGACGGGTGGGGAAGTACGACTATTGATTTTGCAATGCCAGTAAAAGAAGACTGGATATCTTTCAATGTTAGTTCTGTTGTAAATGAACCTGGTTACTATTCTTTTATGATTCATCCTGCTTATGCTAACTATCTTAAATTTAGTTCTACAGATTCAGCTGAAAATCATCCCTATATGTCTATAACTCCGCAAGATCCTGATGTTGACATTGGTTATAATAGCAAAACAGGCGAATCATATTCTTTCATTGTCGATGAAGGCGAAGAAATATCTTTTTCAATCATGCTTTCAGATGCAATGAATATTTCTAAATATACTTGGTATGTAAACAAAGAAGATCAAGCAGTAGATTCAAATGATTTTAAATTTGTTGTGCCATCAGGGAATATTTCAAATCCCCCATCTTGTATATGGGAAATAAGGGTTGTAGGTACATATGTAAATAATACTGAAGTAATCAGAGAATGGCTAACATCAAGCCTAACAGAAGACCAAGCTCCTGATTTTATTGAATATTTTTCCGATAGAAATAACTATTGGAGAACAGGATATATAGGAGATCCTTGGGGTCGAAAAATTCCTCAATATGATGCAGAAGACAATTTTATAGCAACTGGTGTATACACTGGAAGTGATTCAAGTCTGAGCGATATGCTAACGTGTAAACTTGATATCACGTACGGAACTTATAAATTTAAAATACGAAATCCTGGTGTTCTGGACAGTGCATATTTCAAAGTTACCGATAAGGCTGGATATAATTGGAATATAGATTGGACGGCAAATGAGTTCCATGATTATTTTTCCATAGTTTCAAATGCATATATTCCAATATCAAGAAGATGGCTTGGTCAAGCACCAGGTGTGCATTGGTGGAAATCTGATGGTGAACACTGGCGTGAAATAACAATAATAAAAACACCAGATGGGTGGTATAGTGTATGGGAAAATGGTAATTTGCTACCATATGCATATGCTAACTTCGATGAAGCATTAGGTGATGCCACAAAATTAACATTAGTAGCAAACGATGTTTTGGAAATGGATTGTATTGAGATTTATGAGAATCGTTATATTTATCCTGAAACTGCTATTAAATACGGAACATATGCAAAATGGTGGAAAAGGTCAAACCCTTCAACCGGTTTCTATTCGCCAGTTGACGATGAAGGAATAATAGTATTTGGTAAAAACTTAACTCTTCAGCAGATTTCAGAAACAATCGACAATTCTAATTTAATTACGTATGACGCTGATAATAGAATAGCAATCTTAAAGACCAATCTTTCAATAACAGAAGGTAGTGAACTAAATATAAACAATGAGAAATTAATTGTCGACACCTCATCTAGTTCTCTAAGTATAAATCCAAAAACTGCTGTTAAATTGAATATAACAAATTCAATTATTACTGCAACTGATTATCCAATGATATGGAACTTTGCAAGTTCAATATCTGAAAATATATATAATCCAGAAGATGCTAGATACTTAAGTGACACCGGTTCTAATGAAAGATATAATCCAACTTATGATTTCCGTGGACATTTCATAGTTGAAAATTCAATAATCGATAACACTTGTAATCTCTTTCTTGATGCACCATATGAAGTATCGATAAGAAATGTCATATTTAGTAATCATAGTTCCATAGATTATGGTGATTATACCTTAGTGGGTGGATACGAGAATATTAACCAAAAGAAAAGACAATCATATGGTGAAAAAGGACTGTGGATTGTACCGAGAATAGATTTAACTAACTATATAATCGAAAATATTACTTTTATAGATCCGCAAGATTCAGTAAATCTAAAGGTAATAGGTGGGGAATGGATACAAAATGCAACAACAATTAAGGATAGTGATCTTTCAAACATAGATATAATTGCAATGAAAGCATTGAAATATGAATATTATGTCACATACAATGACAAAAATGAAAGGTCTACACTTGCATTGCTAAACTGTATATATGACGAGGGGAAACTTGTTATAGGTGGTCATAAAAGGCTTGATGGAACTTATGATTATGATGAAGCATCAATATTAACTAAATATTATGCAACAATTAAGGTGGTAGATAGCAATTCAAATCCCATTTCGGGGGCAATTATATCTGCAACATCATCGAATCCGTTATTTCCGGCTGAAAGTCAATATGAGTATAGAACCTATATTTCTGATGCAAAAGGGCCAGGACAGGGTGGTGTCACAAACTATGATTCAAGTTCATCGCATAGCACAACGTATACAGGTGGATCCCACACTAGATGGTATAATGCACTTGGACTAGATTTTGCTACAACTGATCTTAATGGACATACGTCTCTGCCCACTTCATCTAAGTTGACCAATTCTATAGTACTGACAGACTTTGCCTTAACCAGTGACAATGGAGTTCTGAAAAAGGAATCTCTTACATATGATTTCAATGTTAATGTGTTAGGTTATCCTGACCTAATGCTTTCTGATATTTCACCGGATGCAAGCTGGTATCGTGAAGATTCAAATATTCCAACTTACACTATCACAGCTGTCATTCCTGACAACACAACAGGTCCACATATAACAGGTTTTGCTCCATCTGAAGATAACCCCTCCAATCTTAGTGTAACCAAAACATTCAGAGTCTGGGCTGACGAAGATCTTATTGTAATGAACTGGTATGTTGATGGAGAGCTTGTAGCTTCCAATTCCATGACGTACGATTGGGTTCCCGAAGATGGTGATCATTCCATTATATTCCAAGGTTCGAATTCAGTGGGTTCAGTTATACAGGTATGGGATCTAGTGGATGAAACTGAATCTCCTGTTTCCTCAGGTACAGGCCTCTCATTCACCCCCTCTGCAACCTCACTAACAGCAACCAAAAGCGAATCCACAACATTCACCGTAGACTCTGGTCAGGAATTCACCAGCGTTCTCTGGTACCTTGATGGCGGCCTTGTGGAAAGCGGCACAACAACCTATGTCGAAAACTGGAATACAGCAGGTACACATACGGTCAGGTTCGATGGTACTGCTGCTGCAGGAACTATCTCAAGGACATGGACTGTAATCGTATCGGAACCACAATATTCCACAATAACTATATCTCCATCCGTAAGCACTGTAGCACCAGGTGAATCATTCAGCCTTGACGTGTACATAGATCCAGTACAATCTCTCACAGGTTCACAGTTCGATCTTCACTATAGCCAGCTTGCAAGTGTCTCTTCAGTGAACGAGGGTGATCTGTTCTCACCAGATATATTTGCTACAACCTTTGAGTATGATAGCATTGATAATACATTTGGAATTCTAAGCCAGGTGTACTCTGCAATAGTGGGTTCAGGTACAGTTTCACAAGCAGGTGTCATGGCCACAATGGACATGATCGCAGGCAGTGACTCAGGTATCCTTGAACTTGAATTATCCAATGTTATCTTAAGTGATGCTAGCTCAAATCCTGCAGCATACACTGCGTCCTATGCTACGGTTCTGGTCGATACTGCTCCTGAGTTCACATCCATTTCTGCAAAGTCTGTGGATGAGGGCCAGAGCCTCAGTTTCACAGTGGGCGCAACAGATGCTGATGGGGATGACCTCACATATACAGCCACCTCACTTCCTTCAGGTGCATCCTTTGATGTAGCCACAGCCACATTCAGCTGGACCCCTTCGGAAGGGGATGCAGGAAGCTATGAAGCAGTTTTCGAAGTCACAGATGGTTATCTCACAGACACAGTTAGTGTGAGTATCGCAGTAAGTCAGCTGAACCACGTTCCTATGATAAGCCTCTTTGAACCTGCAGACAATTCAGTCTTCGAGGAAGGCTCCACTGTCAATGTGAACGTGGTTGCAACCGATGAGGATGGGCAGAGTCTTAGTTATGTCATAAAGATCGATGATTCACAGGTCAGCATAGCTTCAAGCTATGCATGGAACCTTGACTATGAATCTGCAGGAACTCACACCATTGAGGTAATAGTAAGTGATGATATTGACGAAATAAGCTCTTCAAGCACCGTGACCGTCACCGACCTGCAGCCAAGATGGGATGTCAATGAGGATGGTATCGTAAACGTACTTGATATAACTCTCATAGGTCAGAACTACGGTCAAAGCTACACCGGCGACCTGCCTCGTTGGGACGTGAATCAGGACGGTATTGTGAACATCCAGGATCTGTCAATAGTAGCAGGCCACTTCGGTGAAACTGTATAATTAGGAAGCATATGGCTCCTTCTGCGAGGGGCTTAATTCATTTTTTGTGTTTTCATTCGGATTAATTCCCAAAATTAGATATCTATAACTTTTTTCCTTTTTTTAGACATGAAAGCATAAACGGTTCATGAATTAGAACTGATGCATCTACCCGCCGCAGGCGGCACATTGCACAAATATTAATAGAAATACTACGCTAAGCAATCAGCTACATAAACCAAAAGGCATTTGTTTTTCCTTAATCCGTAGTTCTAAAAAAGATAAGTAATGAACGGATTTAATAGCACACACATGTATGTGGTTCACCATTCTACATTACTCACTCATACTTCAAAAAAGTAAAGGAAAAGAGTCTCATATCCTTCCAGGCAACAATACCCCCAACAAACAGAAGAATCCTGTTAAAGCATACATTGCCCATGTTGCCTGTCTCTCTGTAACCCTGCGATAGTAAGGCAGTATCCATTTAAGTGTAAGTGCATTAGGTACTTCCAGAGTGCCGTCTTCTCTTTCTTTCCCGAATTTCGCAACAGGGAACTTCATAACTCTCCAGTAGACATACATCAGGAAATTAACTGTGTGTGGGATCAGCATGATGAAACCACTGATTATGAATCCCTGTATAACTATCATGGTTCCTATTGCAGCTCCTATGGTAAGCGAGCCGATATTGCCCCAGAATATGTTTGAGGGGTACCTGTCATACATGTAGTAACCAAAGGTCGCTCCGGTTATGCTCACAACTGCAAAGATGTTGTCAACATCTCCTATGAGGACTGATTTTACAATGAGTGCTATAAGGACTATTACCGAAAGTCCCGAGGAAAGGCCATTAAAACCTGAATGCATGTTCACAAGATTGGAGGCTACCAAGACGTAAGTAGGTACTATGAACTGAAGGTAAAGGATACCTAATTCAATATCACCTACATTTGGTAGTGTGAATGCAGTATGGGTTGCATATTGTATCAAAGGATAGGAGCAGTAGTACATAAGAAGAAGCTTTGTCACCCTGCCTATGTCTATCATATCGTCAAGTATGCCAAACAGCCCGAACATGGCTATCACTATCAGGGCAACATAGTTTGTTGTTGCGAACTTGAAGAACAGCGTGTTCAATGAGAAACATACCATTGCAACCAGAAGAATGGCAATGCCACCTCTTTCCGGGATCATGGTCACTTCTCTTTTATAGTAGTCCCTGGCAATGATACCTTTTTCTGTCAGTTTTTTGATGAAATATGGCATTGAAATAAAAGTAACTATAAATGGCGCCAAAAAGGTACTTGCAAGAACTAAGGCCACTAATGTAGATGGTGATTCAAGATCCAACATAATTTAAATCCTTTGTTATTTATTAAATAATCTTCTTAAAAATCTATTCACTCAATGCTTTAATATTATATATGAATTTACCGCTAACAAACCAGTGTTTTCATTATTTGTCTTTCTGATTATTTTGCTATATGTTTGCTATTTCATATTCTAATATTTCCTCCATAGGGTCCTATTATTTTCTAATTATCATTATGAGTATCATTTATTGCATCGGACATAAATTTATATAGTATGGTTCAACTAAATAAAGTTGACAATTGGGTTATTGTCACTATATGTTAATTAGTGCTCTGCTATCTATATTATATTGGGCACGCGTAGGTGGTACGAATGAAATTATTAGAGAAAAAATGCGCAATGTGTGGTAGTCCTATATATGTTTATGAGAACTGTGCCCGTGAAGAGATGTTCTGCACTCTTCACTGCATGGAACGCGCAACATTTGTGACTACTTCCAGGACATCAGGTCCGGTCAGAACTGTTTGTTAAGTTCTGATTTCTTATTTTTATTTTTTATATTGAGTATATATTATTTATATATAGTTCCCTAGTATATTACATTTTTTCAGTACAGGGTAATTTTATTATACTTAGTTTACAATCATAAAAACATGAAAACGGTTCTTATTACCGGTGGTATCGGTCAGGTTGGCAGCTATCTTGTTGACAAGATGCAAGATGACTATGATGTTACGGTCCTTGACAACCTTTCCTCTGGCAAAGAGCCTGAATTACCAAATCATGTACATTTCGTAAAAGAGGATGTCAGATCCCCTATAGCAAAAGAATTAGCTGGTAAACATGATATTATAATTCATACGGCAGCTCAGATCAGCGTTGCAAAGTCTATGAATGATCCAGTATTTGATGCTGACAATAATGTATTCGGAACTCTCAATCTTCTTGAAGGTGCACGTGCCGGTAACTTGGAGAGATTCATTTACATAAGTTCAGCTGCAATTTATGGCAATCCCGAATATCTTCCGATAGATGAGAACCATCCTCAGAATCCAATGTCACCTTATGGTGCCAGCAAGTTCTGTGGTGAAAAGTATTGCAGCATGTATTATAATGCATATGGTTTGCCAACTGTCTGCATAAGACCATTTAACATATACAGTCCAAGACAGGATCCTTCCAATCCCTATTCCGGTGTCATATCCAAATTTATAGGCCGTGTAAGGGATGATATGCCTCCGATTATCTTCGGGGACGGTTCCAATACCAGGGATTTCGTTTCTGCCCACGATGTCGTCAACATGATTATGTTGCTGGCCAATGGACAAGGGGACAACGGTGAGGTCTACAATGTAGGTACAGGCAGGGTCACACGCATAGACGAGCTTGCACAGATTGTCCTTGATATCTTCGGTAAGGACATGGATATAGAGTTTAGAGACCCAATGCCTGGTGACATAAAGGACAGCTACTCTGACATTTCAAAGGCACAAAATATAGGATTTGAACCGAAGGTTGACCTTTACAAAGGCCTTGAAGAGATCATAGGTTGAAGACCGGATAGATATTTCAACTTTTACCAGCATTATATAATCAAGAATATGAAAAACTTCAAAAAAAATAAATATATTGCTTATCTGGTACTTTACGCTCAATATTTTTTACAATTCTTACTTGATATTGTTTCTCATATACAGAAATTTGATTATAAAAGGAATAAAAAGAACATTCTCATTGCCCTGACAATACTATACGCAGGATTCATATTCTACCTTTCATCCCAGTCTAACTTGAGCGTGCCATCCTCTATGTTCAAGATACCACTCATGTATCAGCTGGCAGATATCTTGAAGAATATGGGTTTAGTTTCTATTATTGATATTGCAGAATATGCGTATACTAATATGGACAAAGTAGCCCACATGTTCCTCTATTTTGGTCTTGGTGTGTTGCTACATCTCACCTTCAGGAACTCCGAAAACATTGTATTGAAAAGGTATGCAGCCATCTTTGCCGTACTGCTTGGCATAATCTACGGTATCACAGATGAATTTCATCAGTCATTCGTACCAGGCCGTACTTCCAGTATACACGATCTGCTTGCTGACGGGATTGGAGTGACCATCGCACAGATCATCTTCGTGATACTTATTCTTATAAATCTTCAAAGAAAAAAGAGTAAGGATGATTGGGAAGAACCCAATCATTGATATGTTTGTTTTTATTTAATCAGTTAATTATCTCATGGCCATTCTTATCGCCACGGCCTATTCCCTTGTAGATAAAACCAGCATTGATGAACATATCAGGATCAATAACATTTCTGCCGTCAATGATCACAGTATTTTCCATGCCGGTCATTTTCTTAATGTCATCTGGCTTGAGGTTAAAGTACTCTTTGTGTCCTGTGAATATTACGACCGCATCAGCACCTTCAATAACCTCGTCTATATTCTTATGAATCTCTACCTCAGGATAGTTTAACACATGTGGATCGTGAACAAGCAGATTAGCACCTGTTTCGACAACCATATCCCTATAAGGTTCTGAAGGGGGGTTACGTGCATCATCTGAATCGTTGATGAAGGCCCATCCCAGCATAGCGATCTTTGAACTATTGATATCCTTTCCAACTCTCTTAAGTGCAGCAACTGTCAGGTTGTACATATGCACTGGCATGAAATCATTGACCCTGCGTGCAAGGACATAGATAGATTCTGCATCCTGTGGATAATCAAGGGCCTCGCTTCCCAGTTTAACGCCGCGTTCAAGGTGATATGTATCCTTGGTCAGACAATGACCTCCAACACCTGCACCTGGCCAGAGAATTGCCCTGGTGATTCCTTCACCCTTGAGGCTGTCAATTCCGGCTCTGACGTCATAGACATTGATACCCATGGACTCACAGTAGAGTGCAAGCTGGTTTGCAGCTGCTATCTGCAGGTCCCTGAAGGTGTTCTCAGCAGTCTTTGTTACTTCGGCTGCAGTAGCGCTCATGGGTATGACCTTGCCCTTTGTAAGCACGGGGCTGTAAAGCTCCACTGCCCTGTCAGTACTTGGCTGGTCAATACCACCAACAATGCGGTCATGTTCCTGTATATTGCGGAGTAGCCTGCCTACCATTACTCTTTCAGGAGCGTGTGCCAGTGCGAAATCCTCTCCTGCTTTCAGGCCAGATTCCTCTTCAAGTATCTCCTTTGCCATGGTTTCTGTGGTTCCGGGTGTTATCGTGGATTCCAGTACAACAAGCATTCCTGGTCGCAGATATCTCCCTACATTGCGGATACCTTCTTTAAGCGCACCAAAGTCCGGTTCAAGTGCCTTTGAGTCTGCAAAAGGTGTCTGTATGGCCAGTGTGATGGCGTCAACTTCGGATATCCTTGAAAAATCAGGTGTACATTCAAACTTACCCGCATCAACTACCTTTTTCAGCAGGTCTTCAAGGCCTGGCTCTTCACCCTTAAGTGGACTCTCGCCACGGTTGAGCATGTCTATTTTGTAACCTGAAGAAGGTGAATCCCTCTGGAATCCCAGTACAAGGTCGAATTTATCCGAATCAGCAAACAGTACTGCAGCAGGGATGCCCACATATCCCATGCCAATAACACCTATCTTTTTGATGGGGCCTTTCTCTTTTAGTATGTCCTCAAGTTTTTGACTCATGATGATCACTCTTTAATCTCTATCAATTTTTCATTTTTGTAGGACTCGATGGCAGCCAGGCTGACCTTTAGTGCATGGTTTCCATCTGTTCCGCAAGGTTCAGGCTTTTTACCTTTGTTAATGCAATCAATGAAGTATTCAAGTTCGTTCTTAAGTGGTTCTTTCGGCTCTATCTTGGCTTTCCTTACCCAGCCGCTGTCATGCAGTTCCACGGTCTGGTCGATATAATCCAGATAGGCAACACCACCAACACCCACTGCTGTGAGTTTTCTAACCTTGTGCGGAGTCAGCCAGTTCACTTCCACAAGTCCGGAGAACTCATGGTCCAGACGCATATGGATGGTTGCATGGTCCTCAAAAGAATGGATATCTGCACCTGCCACAGCGTATACCTGGTTCACAGGTCTGCCATAGAGGAATGATATTATGTCAATGTCATGTACTCCGATATCCAGTATAACTCCAACATCCCTTATCCTGGGGTTGTAAGGTCCCACCCTTGTGGTGGATATCGAGACTATCTTACCCAGCAGGCCTTCTTCTATTATTTCTTTCAGTTTGATGACAGCAGGGTTGAACCTTTCGATGTGTCCAATCATAAGTAAGCGACCGTTACTGTCAGCAGCCTCAATGATAGCCTTTGCATTTTCAACAGTATCGGCAATTGGTTTTTCCACAAGTACATGTGCTCCGGCTTCTATGGCATCAATAGCCACCTTCCTGTGCATCTTTGTAGGAACTACGATGCTTACGGCATCAAGTCCCTCTGCAAGGAGTTCCATGTAATCTGTGAATGCTTTTGTATTATATTGCTGTGCAAGTCCTTCCACAAGTTCCCTGTCGATATCCGAGATTCCCACAAGTTCCACACCTGGCATTTCACTGTAAATGCGTATGTGATTCTTACCCATGGCTCCGGCGCCGATAACTCCTACTTTTAACATTTTGAACCGCTCCAGTTTTTTATAACATTGCTGATAGTGGCAATGTCCTCATCCGTAACTCCCGGATGTACCGGGAGGGAAAGCACTTCCATGGAAGCCTTTTCGGTTACCGGTAAGTTGTCATTGTATCCAAGTTCCATGTAATATGGTTGTTTATGGATTGGTATGGGGTAATAGATGCCTGTGCCAATGCCTTCGTTCCGAAGATGGTCGGCAAGTGCATCACGATTCGTAGTAAGAATTGTGTACTGGTGGAATACATGTTCGCATCCTTCTCCAACAGTGGGGCATTGTATTCCTTCGATATCTTTGAGGTTCTCAGTGAGCAACTTAGCATTGTGTTGTCTTCTGGCAGTATATTCCGGAAGTTTTCTAAGTTGTATCAGTCCAATAGCGGCCGCGATATCTGTCATGCGCAGGTTGTATCCAAGCATTTCATGCAGGTATCGCTGTTTTGAACCGTGTGAGCGTATCATGCGTGCTTTATCTGCAACTTCCCTGTTATTGGTCGTTATAATACCGCCTTCACTGGTGGTCATGTTCTTGGTAGGGTAGAAGCTGAATGCTCCGGTGCCAAAAGACCCAACTTTCTTTCCATTGTATTTAGCCCCATGTGCCTGGCATGCATCCTCTATCAGGATAAGGCCGTGGTCCTCTGCTATGTTTGTCATGAGGTCCATGTCTGCAGGTTGGCCATAGAGATGCACAGGCATAATGGCCTTTGTAGCAGGAGTGATCTTCTCTTCAATAAGCTGTGGGTCCAGATTGAATGTGTCGGCTTTGATATCTGAAAAAACTGGTTTTGCACCGGTGAAAAGTATTGAATTTGCAGTAGCTATGAAGCTAAAGGAACTAGTGATGACCTCATCACCTTTACCTATGCCATGGGCAAGTAAAGCAGCATGAAGGGCCGCGGTACCTGAATTCACAGCCACTGCATGTTCTGTGCCTGTATATTCTGCGAACGCCTGCTCGAATTCTGCCACACGCTGCCCTTCGGCTATTATTCCTGAACGCAGCACATCGCTGACTGCCAGTATTTCAGCATCGTCAAGCTGTGGTTTTGCAATGGGTATCATGATATCACTTAAATCCCTGTTTAAATAAATTATATTTACATATTAAGATTGCAAATTTATATGTTATTTAAAAGTTCCAGTTTTTCAGGAAGGTCTGTTATCTTTGCAGGACATCCGATAGCCAGTTTCCATGCAGGTACATTCTTTGTGACCAATGCCCCAGCAGCCACCATGGTTCCTTCTCCAATCTCAACCCCTGGTATAAGGGTAGCATTTGCTCCTATGGATGCTCCTTTCCTGAGTATTGGTCCTTCTGGCTTGTATTCTCCTCTTATGGGGTACCTGTCATTGGCCAGTACTGCACATGGTCCGATGAACACGTTATCCTCTATTGTCACATGTGTCGGGATGTAAACATTGCCCTGGATACTGACATTGTTTCCGATGCTGACATTACCATCTATGATGACATTGGTACCAATGAGCACATTATCGCCAATTGTGGTATTCTCTCGGATCATGGCATTATGTCCGGTCCTGAAATTATTTCCGGCCCTGACGTTACTGAAAATAGTAGTGCCGGCTCGGATGAATGCCTTGCTTCCTATTGTAGAGCCGATAAAATCATGATCTTCTATTTCAAAACCTGCTTTTGTTATCTCCATCAATATACCGTGCTGAGGGTATCCTAAAGTAACATTTTCAAGAATAACAGAGTCCTCTCCCACGCTGCTGGAACCATAAAGTTTTGCAGTTCTATGGATGTATGTATTTTTTCGCATTCTCCCACCAATCTTCACTGCATTTAAGACATTCTGTTTATATAAATTTATTCAGGTTTTGTATTCTCATTATGAGAATGATATTTTTAGTATTCAGGACTTCATTCATCAATTTGTTTGTTCAAAGTTTCTTGGAATGGCATGTGCCTGTAATACGGAAAGATATAGCCCCCAGCCGTCTTTATCAGACAGTGATTGTTTTTGCTTGTGATAAAATACCACTCATTATATATATTGAGTGCAATATTATTATTTTATAAGCTTGTAGTGGCCATGAATAAGCAAAAAGGTATGCTTGAGTGAGCAATACTCATAGCTTGAATGTGAATTGCACACAATATTTACTGATGCAGGTCCCGCATGAACAGCCGAAGAAACACTTTCCTGGAAAATACTGATGCTGTCTCCGAGATCATAGGAGAGGTATTAATGACAGCAATTGCAGTACTTGCGTTCTCTGTTGTTGCTGTTTTTATATTCTCATATGCCAGCCCCCAGGAAAAGGTGCATGCTGATATTCAGGGATGGGCCGATGTAGATTCTGATACCATTTACCTGCGTCATACCGGGGGAGAAACAATTGATGTTTCCGGAATTCGCATTGTATTGAACATCAACGGAACCAGAAGGGATCTCACATCATCTGAATTGATACAGATAAAAGGTAATACTGCCTGGAATCTGGGTGAAACCATCAGGATCAATACTTCTGAATTGTGGTCTGACAGTATAGGTCAGAATGATTACGTTGGTATTGTCATGATAACCACTGATTCAAATTTCGTGCTCAAAAGTGGAACCTTGCTTGGTGATGTATCGAATGTAATATCATCCACCAATGGTTCAACACCCACACCAACACTAACAGCTCCGGTCCTGTCAGGTCAGAACCCGCTAACTTCGTACCAGAGCAATACATCACAGTCTGTAACGTTCAGTGCAATCAGCAGCCAATCATCCATTAATGAGTTTCTGCTGAACGGTCAGCATCTTGCATGGTCCAACGGGACAAGTCCATTTTATACAAACACAAGTGCTTTCGCAGGCACATACACTCTAACTCTGGTCGCAAAGAATACCACTGACCAATTGCTCACCGATTCACTGGAATGGACGTGGACAGTAATATCAGAAACAACACCTGCCAATGGTTCCGGAATTAATATGCATCTCCTGAAAGCCAATATCGGGGGGTATGTTGCAAACGGAGACTATATCAAGTTCAAGACCGGAGGTGGGGGTAGCTCCATAACTATCAATGGAGTCACAAAATCTATAAAAAATAATGATAATGTCATGTTTGTGATGAATGGCCAGCAACCATCCGGTCAAGCTATCATAGGGGGTTCTGGAGTTTCCTGGCAGATTACAGCATATGACTTCAATGTTGATTTCTACTTGAACAATGTTCTTGAAGAAACCGGCGATATAACAAACATTTACATAAGCAAAGCAGATAACTTTGAATCCACAATTTCATACTACCTGCCATCTGATCTCTCCCAGACATATTTCAGTGAGAACGGAGATGCTAATGTGCTCATAAACGGCATAGATGATTCAGAGATCTGGCTGTATAACGTAACACCAGCAGATGGTAATTATTTCATGTTTGAGTTCAATTCGACTTATACTAATATAGAAGGATTTGACGCGAATCATATGATAAATTGACCTTCATGTAGGCGTTCATCCATTTAATAAGACTGTACTCGTCAGTTATATGTTACTTGAATCTTGATTACTTATTGGGGATTAAGTATGAGTGCAGAAATAAAAACTATAGCAATAGCTACGGATGGTTCTGAGAACGTAATGAACGCAGTAGAATGGGGTATAGGACTGGCAAAAGCGAATGGTGCTAAGGTCAGTGCTCTTTATGTTGTACCTCACACCGGTGTTACTCTTGCTATGCGTGGGGAGATGTGGTCAAAGGCACTGGAAAACCACCTGAAGGATGAAGGCGAAAAAGCGACTGCATATGTAGTTGAAGCTGGTAAAAAAGCAGGTTTAATAGTGGAGCCGGTGATCATTGATGGTAAGACACCCGCAGACGGTATCGTGGATTTTGCCAAAGAGAACGACACAAACCTTATCGTGATGGGAACACTAGGTGTAACAGGGCTCAGTCATATCCTGCTTGGAAGTGTTGCAGAGAATGTGGTAAGACATGCAAAAAGACCGGTACTTGTCATTCCATAAGGTCTGAAGAGTATCTGTCAAAGCGGGAAATTCTTCTTAATATCTTGAGGTAACATCGCTGATGTTACCTTTTATTTTTCATACGCTAATTAAAGATGTATCCTAATTGATTTTTATGAGGGGAAAAGTAGAAAATAGATAAGTTGCCGGTTTCCCGGCATACGATTTTACTTCTCAATAACTTTCCTGTACATCCTTGCCTGGAAACCATGATACTTGGCAAAGCCTTCAGCATCTTTCTGATCGATGGTTGCACTGTCAAAGGACACGAGGTCTTCTGAGTAAAGTGCATAGGGGGATGTACGTGCAAGTATGATGACACTGCCCTTGTGCAGTTTCACTGTTACAGTACCGGTTACACGTTCCTGTGTCTTGTTAATGAAAGCATTGAGGTCTGCATAGAGCGGTTCGTCCACAAGGCCATAGTAGGCAAGTTCTGACCACTGTTCATCTACACCTCTCTTGAACTTCAGCTCTGCCCTTGTGAGCACAAGCTTCTCAAGGTCCTTGTGGGCTGTAAGCAGAACTGTAGCTGCGGGGTGCTCGTAGTTCTCACGTGCTTTAAGCCCGAGAACACGGTCCTCGATCATATCGGTCCTGCCGATACCGTGGGAACCTGCAATTTCGTTGAGCTTGATGATAAGCTTTACACCGTCCATCTTCTCGCCATCAAGGGATACCGGAACACCGTTCTCAAAACCAATTACCACGGTCTGTCCGGCAGGTGCTGACTCAGGGGAAACGGTCCACTGGTAGATCTCTTCTGGTGGGATGAATCCGGGGTCTTCCAGTTTGCCACCTTCGATACTGCGGCTCCATATATTCTCATCAACACTCCATGGCTTTGCGGTTGTAACACTTACAGGTATGCCGTGTTTCTTAGCATACTCGATCTCCCATTCACGGGTGAGGTTCATGTCCCTCATTGGTGCAATGACATCCATGTCGGTCATGCGGAAAACCGCTTCAAAACGGAGCTGGTCATTACCCTTGCCGGTACATCCGTGTGCAAGTGCAACAGCACCTTCCTTCTCTGCAATCTCAACGACCTTCTTAGCGATAAGGGGACGTGCGATGGATGTGCCCATTACATATCCTTCATAGTCGCCATTGGCTTTGATAAGCGGGAAGATATAATCATTGACAAACTCCTCACGTACATCGAGTGTGAAGTGCTTGTTGCTGATCTTCTGTGCCTTCTCTTCAGCCTGCTTAACATCTTCTTCCGGCTGTCCAACATCTACTGCTACTGTGATTACCTCGTCGTAACCGTATTCTTCTTTAAGCAGCGGGATGCACACGGAAGTGTCAAGCCCGCCTGAATAAGCAAGTACTACTTTCTTTGTCATAATATCTGATCCTGGATGCAGGAGATCTATGCGATCTCCTTATGATATTCATTTACTGACTTAACCTCTCCTTCACCCTGCTTCATAGAGACTATGGCATCAGAAGCTGCGATAGCCGCCTGGATAGTGGTGATGTAAGGTACCTTAAAGTCAACTGCTGCACGGCGTATCCTTGAACTGTCCTCACGGGAGAGTTTGTCATTTGGAGTATTGATCACAAGAGCAACCTCATACCTGCGCATCATGTCAATGACATTTGGACTGCCGTCATGCACCTTCTTAACAATGCCCATTTCAATACCATGCTCTGAAAGGAAATCTGCAGTACCCTTGGTACCAAGCAGTTCGATCCCTGCACTTTTAAGTTTGCCTGCAACATTGAGAAGCTGTTCCCTGTCCTCGTCCTTTACGGACACAAAGACCTTTCCGATAAGAGGCAGCAAGTTGTCAGCACTGAGCTGTGCCTTGAAGAATGCTCTTCCATAATCGTAATCGATACCCATGACCTCGCCGGTACTCTTCATCTCAGGACCAAGCACAGGGTCTGCTCCTGGAAGCTTGTCGAAAGGCAGGAGTACTTCTTTCACGGATACATGGTTGACCTTTGGTTCGTTGCATGTTGAATAGCCCAACTCTTCCAGAGTTTGTCCCATAATTACACGAGCTGCGATCTTTGCAAGAGGCAGACCAACTGCTTTGGATACGAATGGGATAGTCCTGCTTGAACGTGGATTTGCTTCAAGGACATAGATCTTGTCTCCCTTCTTTGCCATCTGGATATTCACAAGACCTTTCACATTGAGTGCAAGGGCAATCTTGCGGGTATAATCGCGTACAATCTCAAGAACTTCCTCTGAGAGTGACTGCGGTGGGATGACACATGCAGAGTCACCTGAGTGGACACCTGCTTCCTCGATGTGCTCCATGATAGCACCAATGAGCACGTCTTTGCCATCACACACAGCATCGACATCGATTTCAACGGCTCCCTCGAGGAAGTCATCAATAAGGATTGGGTGTTCGGGGGATACCTTAACCGCCTCACGCATGTATCGCTCAAGGTCATTCTGGTCGTAAACTATCTCCATTGCACGGCCACCAAGCACATAGGATGGACGTACCAGTACCGGATAACCTATTCTTGTAGCAATCTCGATTGCCTGGTCCTGTGAGGTTGCATAACCTGCATCCGGCTGGTTGATTCCCAGCTTGCTCATCCTGAGGTTGAACTTCTCACGGTTCTCTGCAACATCAATGTCTTCAGGGGAAGTACCCAGGATAACAGTTTTCAGGTCACTGCGCCTTTTGAGTTCTTTTTCAAGAGGAAGCGCAAGGTTCACCGAAGTCTGTCCTCCGAACTGCACAAGCACTGCATCCGGATTTTCTTTTTCAATGACATTCATCACATCTTCAAGTGTGAGAGGCTCAAAGAAGAGCTTGTCAGAGGTATCATAGTCAGTTGATACTGTTTCCGGGTTGTTGTTGATGATATGAGCTTCGATTCCTGCTTCACGGATAGCTGCAACAGCATGAACCGTACAGTAATCGAACTCAATACCCTGTCCTATGCGTATAGGGCCTGAACCAAGTATCAGTATTTTCTTACGGTCAGAAGGCTCTGCTTCACACATCTCCTCGTAACATGAGTAATAATATGGAGTTTCTGCAGCAAATTCCGCAGAACATGTATCTACCATCTTGTAGGTGGATATGATACCTGCATTACGCCTCTGGTCATTGATCTCCTCCCGGGTCTTGCCGGTAAGTTCTGCAATACGTGCATCAGTAAGTCCAATGCGTTTTGCATCCCTCATCAGGTCATCGGAAATATTGCCGGAGAAACCTTCTTCCCTGATCATATCTTCCATGTCAATGATATTCTTGAGCTTCCTGATGAAGAATATATCAATACCTGTTAAGCTGGATACATCTTCGATGGTGAAACCATTACATAGGGCATGATACATCACAAAGAGACGTTCGCTTGTGGGTGTCTGTAGAAGAGTTTTGATCTCGTTATTAGACCACTCATCTGTTCCAAAGTCCATTTTAATGTCAAGGGAGCGTACAGCCTTTAAGAGAGATTCTTCGATGGTACGTCCAATAGACATTACCTCTCCGGTACTCTTCATTGCAGTTGTGAGGGTCTTGTCAGCGTTGACGAATTTATCGAATGGCCATCTTGGGATCTTTGTAACAATGTAGTCGATGGTCGGCTCAAATGATGCCGGAGTTTTCTTAGTTACATCATTAAGTATTTCATCCAGCGTCATGCCAATAGCTATCTTTGCTGTAACCCTGGCAATCGGATAACCTGTTGCCTTTGATGCAAGAGCTGATGATCTTGATACACGTGGATTAACTTCCACAATACGATAGTCACCGTCCTTGGCAGCGAACTGGATATTACATCCACCTTCAATACCGAAAGTCCTGATGATCTTGATAGCAGCAGTCCTGAGCATCTGGTGCTCTTCATCATTAAGGGTCTGGGATGGTGTGACAACAATGGATTCACCTGTGTGTACTCCCATCGGGTCGAGGTTCTCCATGTTACATATTACTATACATGTGTCATTCGCATCACGCATGACCTCATACTCGAATTCCTTCCATCCAAGTACGCTTTCCTCGATAAGCACCTGGCTGATACGACTGCGGCGAAGACCCCTTTCTGTGATCTCAAGGAGCTCTTCCCTTGAATGAGCGATACCGCCACCTGCACCACCAAGGGTGTATGCGGGACGGATTATAAGTGGTAATCCCAGCTCATCTATAAGCTCCTCTGCTTCCTTGAGTGTTGATATAGCCTTGCTGCGAGGTACTTTCTCACCGATCCTTTCCATGGTCTGCTTGAACAGCTCACGGTCCTCGGTGTTCTTGATAGCTTCAAGGTTTGTTCCAAGAAGCTTGACGTTGTATTTTTCAAGTATTCCCTGCTCTGCAAGTTCACTTGTGATGTTAAGACCAGTTTGACCTCCGATACCTGCAATGATACCGTCAGGTCTTTCCTTGGCAATGATCTTCTCTACTGATTTTACTTCAATTGGCTCGATGTAGACTGCATCTGCCATTTCAGGGTCGGTCATGATGGTTGCAGGGTTCGAGTTTACAAGTACAACCTGCAAACCTTCTTCCTTAAGGGACCTGCATGCCTGACTTCCTGAGAAGTCAAACTCTGCACCCTGTCCTATCATTATAGGTCCTGAGCCTATCAGGAGTACTTTTTTAATGTCTTCACGTTTTGGCATTATTTTTTCCCTCCTGCAAGTTTGAGCACCTTATCAAAGAACAATTTTTCAGAATCCATTGGACCTGGATGTGCATCCGGGTGATATTGTACACTGAATATGTCCAGATACTTATGGGCAATACCTTCCACTGTCTTATCATTAGTATTATACTGTGTTACAGCCACTTCTGCCTCTTCGAGTGAATCGCCATCAACCGCAAAACCATGGTTCTGGGATGTGATATGCACAATTCCTGTTTCAAGGTCCTTCACCGGTTGGTTGGCACCCCTGTGTCCGAACTTCAGTTTATATGTCTCAGCTCCCATTGCAAGGGAGATGATCTGGTGACCCAGGCATATGCCTACAATTGGCAATTCGCCTGTGAAGTGCTTCACTGCTGCAATTGCATCCTGTGCCTGCGTTGGGTCTCCCGGTCCGTTTGAGAAGAACAGGAGGTCAGGATCGTAGGATTCTATAGTTGAAACCGAGGAGTTACCCGGTACAACTGTCACATCCATTCCTCTGGCCAGCAGACTTCTTTCAATACTCAGTTTGCGACCGCAGTCCACAAGGACCACATTGAGGGGGTTATTTGGATCTCTGCTGGGGCTTTCCAGTTTAAACGGTTTTGGACAGGTCACCTGTGATATAAAATCAATATCTGAAATGCTCTTTTGTGCGCGGGCAATTCTCACTGCCTCTTCACCGTCATCACTTCCGTTGATAAGGGCTGCGCGCATTGTCCCGTGTTCACGGGTCTTTATAGTTAGCATACGTGTGTCCACGCCTGCAATGCCGGGCTTGCCTTCGTCCTCCATAAGCTCGAAAATGGTCTTCTTTGACATGTGGTGGGATGGCTCGGGACAAGCCTCCCTCACTACAAGACCTTCAGCTTTTACACCATCGGATTCAAAACAGTTGCCACTGACGCCGTAATTGCCGATGAGAGGATAAGTAAACATAAGAATCTGGCCTTTATAGGAAGGATCTGTGAGAGCCTCCTCATAGCCAGTATATTGAGTTGTGAAAACAAGTTCCCCGGAAACGATACCTTCGGCACCGAAACCAGTGCCTTTTATAATTGTCCCATCTTCTAATCCTATTACTGCATTCATCTTTAGAACCTGCGAAGAGATGTGATGAATAGGCTATAAGCATTGCGATGGATTTGTTTATTTTTTGTAGAAAGTAAAGCAAAAACAGGAATATTATGAGATCTTACGCAAAAAAGATCCCACAATAGTTACAACAAATACAAATGATACCAAAAGTACTATACCTATGAACTCTCTGGGCTTACTGATTGCATACTCACGCAATTTTACAATATGGGTGTTGCTTATTGAATTCTCTTCTATTTCTATCGCTTTTTCAGGGACCTCAAATTCGATCACCTCGTTTCCAAGGGTCATGACCCATATATTGTATTCCCCGTCCCTGTTAGACACATAAGCAATCTTCCTGCCATCAGGACTCCATGCTGGTGCTCTCTCTGATGAACGATCACTGGTTATTTTAATTTCGGAATTACCCTCTGAATCCATTATCCAGAGGTCATAATCCCCGCCGATATCAGAAGCATAGGCTATCATGTTTCCATCAGGACTATAGGCTGGTTCAACATTGTTATATGTGTCATGTGTGAGTTCAACTGGTTTTACAGCATTAATGCCGATAGTGAATATGTCGCCTGCTGAAGAATAGACTATCGTGTTCCCGTCATTACTCCATGAGGGCGAACTCTCATCGCCAGTAGCATCCGTCAGTCGGACCTGATCTGTTCCGTCAGTTGCCATGGTCCATATATCGTAATTCCCTGAAACACGTGAGGCATATGCCACTCTTGTACCGTCAGGACTTACTGATGGTGCCCTGGAATCAGCAGTCTCGGTGAGTTTCTGGCCGTTGCTACCATCAGTATTCATAACATGGATACTAATATAACGTGCAGAATATGCTTTTTTGCTTTCAGCAGCAAAATAGATCATTGTACCATCATCATTAAATTCAGGTTCCCCTTCCCAGGCCATCCCGTCATATAGCTTCTTTTGTCCGGAACCATCACTGTTCATGATCCATATTGCCTGGTTGGCAGCATAGACGATCTTTTTCCCATCGGGACTCCATGATGGATGATTGGCATTTGTAATGTTGGTGAGCTTTTCATCGCTATCTATGTTCACAGCAGCAGATGAATATGATATTAATAAAATCAAAAAAGTAAGCAGGATAAAAGCCCTGCTTAAAGATCCTCTAAATTGAATTTTAAAAGGCAACCACATAAATAATATATTATATATTTATATATTTATTAATCTTTTGTTTAAGCATCTCACTTAAAACCTTTCCATCAACCTTTCCTCTTACTTCTTTCATTACAATTCCCATGACAGGACCCACAGCTGCCATTCCCTTCTCCTTTACGAAATCCTGGCGTTCCTCGATGATTGCTTCAACTATTCTTTCAACCTCGGATATATCAAGGCTTCCAAGTCCCATTTTTGAAGCAGCATCCTTTGCGCACAGTGCAGGTTCATCGGCTATGGCACGCAACAGGTCATCAATGGCTTCCTTTGAAACTCCGCCTTCTGCGATGAAATTGAAAATATCTATGAAGTGGCCGTCCTCTAACCTGTCAATTTCCACACCGTCACGTTTCAGTTCCGGCAGTGTTCCGGTAAGTGTCCTTACTACAAGTGTTGCGTTAACGGTCTGATTAGCACCAAGTAGCTGCATTATCTCTTCAAAAAGAGGGAGGTATGTTGAATATGCTATCTTTCCGGCAAGTTCCATGTGAAGTCCGAACTCTGATTCAAAGCGTTTTGCCCTTTCTGTGAGTAGTTCGGGTTTTTCGATAGCATTGAAGTATTCAGGAGAAATGTTCACCTGCGGAACATCTGTTTCAGGATACATTCTTGCAGCGCCGGGCAGAGGTCTCAGGTAAGAGTTGTTTCCATCCGGAAGTGCCCTGCGTGTTTCCTCAGGAACGCCTTCAAGTGCTTCCTTTGCACGTATTATCACGCTTATCATAGCGCCTCTGGCACGCTCCTCGCGGTCTGCAACCATGATAACAGCATCATTCTCACCGGCACCAACTTCCATACGCAGTGCCTGAACCTCTCCTTCGGTAATACCATAGTTCGGAAGTTCGTCTGTGTGGAATATACCTCCAACACCTGATGTCTTTGCACGGTCTGAGAATTCGGTACCAAGACGTCTTCCCGGTTGTACCTCTCTGCCGACAAATCCACTAAATCCACGAAGCAGGATGGCATAGACCTTGCCTTTCTTGATTGTCTTCTTGATAACCTTGGACTGAGTTTCCTTGAACAATTCAGTTACATCAAAAATAGTATCACATACTGATGCACCGCGTTCAAGCAGCTCATCCCTTATTGCAAGGAGATTGACCTGGCGCTCTACCTCAAGCTCAACCATGGTCTCTATCATATCAAGAGCCTGAACACCTTTAAGTTCAACACGGGCACCCTTTGCAATGGATATGTTGACATCCTGGCGTATGGTTCCAAGCCCACGCTTCACTTTTCCTGTGGAACGCAGCAGCATACCTATCTGCTGTGCGGTTTCCTTAGCGTGTGCCGGGGAAATGATGTCAGGGTCAGTTCCGATCTCAACCAGTGGGATACCCAGACGGTCAAGAGAGTATATTATAGAATCTCCTTTATCCTCTATCTTCTGGCATGCTTCTTCTTCAAGGCAGAGCACACCGACACCAACAGGACCGACGGATGTGTCAAGATAACCGTCCTTTGCAAGGAAAGCAGTTCTCTGGAAACCTGATGTATTGGAGCCGTCAACCACTATCTTACGCATCATATGTACCTGATCCACAGGCACCATGTTCATGAGCTTTATGATGCTGAGCGCTATTTCAAGAGCTTCCCTGTTTACCTCTGTAGGTGGCTCATCATCATTCTCCACTAGACATGTGCTGTCGTATGCCTTGTAAACATACTTGCGCCTGAGCTTGGACTGTTCCAGTGCGGCCCTGTCTGTTTCTCCCATCTCACTTGCCGTAGGGCGAAGATAGCGGAAGAATTCGTGGTTGTACTCCTCGATGTTCCTTATTTTTGTAGGACATTTGCAGAACAACTTATGTTTTGAGTCAAGTTGCTGGTGAATTTCAAGCCCGCATTTCAGGCCAAGTTCAGCATAGTTGAATTTATCACTCATGGAAAATCTCACCGATATAAATGAATAATTGCAATTAATTGTTATAGGATATTTACACAACAAAACGCACAAGCATGTATATAGTTATTGTTCGCTTTGCTTCTGTATTCTTTTATGGAACTCTTCCTTCATGGTACCAGAAAGATCGTTCTCAAGCATCTTCCTTATTTTGATATTGTCAAGCAGTGGTTTTGTTTTTTCGATACGTTCCTTTGCAAGTCTAAGGAGTGAACCGTCAATCTGCGGAAATTCTACCTCAACATGCTCTTTGTGCGCTTCTTTTTCCACTTCAAGAGTTCTGGAAACATCCGGGTAGTTCCTCTTTTCAGTGACCATGGAATCCACTGCATCTCTCCACTGGCTGGCCCAGGGAGAATCTGGTATGTCCGTATGATGCACCTTTGTACGGGTAACTTTCATTACATCCTTGGGACATGCATTGACACAGGCACCACAGTAGGTACAGTAATCAGCCTTTATTGCAATCTTTGTCCCATCCTCAGGTACGTACCAGAGATGTGAGGGGCAAACGTTGAAACACCCATGACATCCTTGCGGATCACATTTATCGACGTTAACATCTATAAGGGTAAGCTCACCCTCAAACTGCTTTTTGATATCAACTGCATCATAGGGACAAACCACCTGGCACCAGGTACACCGGGTACATTTCTCATCATCCACTGTAACGATACCTTCTATCTCAGGAGCCTCGCCTCTTTTCTCGCCTTTTACCTTTATGGCATCCTCAGGACATAGGTCCTGGCAGAGCACGCAGTAATCACATTTGTCCTCGTCCACCAGCAACAGGTCAAATGGTATGGGATCTGTAGGTGTTGCTTCTTTTTCCACAAGCAGGAAGGCATCACAGAACTCTGCACACAACCCGCAGAAATTACACTTATCGGTATCTATCTCTATCTCGCCCTCGACATCTTCCTTGAAAGGCGCTATCTCCTCTTTTTTCCTGAAAGTGAATTCCACTTCTATGGCATCCTCCGGGCATGCGGCCTTACAAAGTGCGCATGGAAGGCATTTCTCGTTCATAGTGACATAGGAGTCATATACTGGGAACTCATCCTTCTCCGGGAAATCACCTTCTTCTGTCATCTTAAAGGCATGCACCGGGCAGAAGTTGGCGCACATGGAGCAGAATGTGCATTTCTCAAGGTCCATCATTACAGGTGGAGCATCGAGTCCTGTGGAGATCTCCTGCATAGGGCCAAGTTCCAGAGCCTTTGCGGGACAAAGGCCAACACAGATACCACAACCTACGCATCTCTTGTAATTGTAATCAAGGAATTTAATAGATTGATTGCTTATCTGGCGATAGGTGAAATGGGAACCGTCTATATCCATGTCCTTATCGACACAGAGTGAACCTTCCCTGCATTCTTCTGTCACTGTTCTGCCTCCTTGAGTTCAGTACCTATAGGACCTATCTTTTCCAGATATTCAACAAAGTCTTCAATAGAATTGGCGAATCTCTCTCCCTCGGAAGCCGATATCCATTCAACATTGAGTCTTCCGGGGTCTATACCGACATCTGCAAGCACTTCCTTCAGGGCTTCCATCCTGTGTTTTGCGTTGTAATTGGCAAAGATATAGTGGCATTCCCCAAGCCTGCATCCTGCAACAAGAACACCATCTGCGCCGCTGTCAAGAGCTTCAAGCACAAAGGAAGGGTCTACACGTCCGGCACACATGACACGGATGACACGGATGTTTGTGGGGTATTGTATCCTTGATGTGCCTGCAAGGTCAGCACATGTGTAGCTACACCAGTTACAAAGAAAAGCTACGATAAGAGGGAATTCTGATTTGATTTCGGTGGCAGCGTGTATCTGGGCAACTATCTGTTCATCGGTACTGTTACGCATCCATATGGCATCAGCCGGACAGGATGCACTGCATGCACCACAGCCCATGCACGAGAGTTCATCGACCACTGCCTTGCGGTCTCTTATATTGATCTTGTTGAATTTGCAGACATCCACACATATACCGCAGCCGATACACTTATCCGGATTCACATGGGCGCTGAGTGGGTCCATCTCCAGTTCTCCTTTTGACAGAAGCTGCATGGCTTTGGCGGCAGTAGCACTGCCCTGTGCTATCGATACCTGGATTTCCTTGGGGCCTGATGCACAGCCTGCTATGTATATGCCTTTCACATGGGAATCGACCGGACGCATCTTGGGATGGGCTATAGAGAAGAAACGGTCTGTACGTCTGGTGAGGTTCAGCACTCTTGATATCCTGTCTGCATCCCTTACGTTTTCCATGCCGGTTGCAAGGACAACGAGGTCAGATGGTTCTTCGTATATCTCACCATTGAGAGTGTCTTCATAACGCAGGTTCAGTTTACCCTGTCCGTCCTGTAGAATCTCTCCTACTTTCCCACGGATGAAATTGATGCCCATTTCCTGGCTGCGGATGTAGTATTCCTCGTACATCTCACCGGATGCACGTACATCGATGTAATGAATTGTAATGTCAATGTCAGGATAGCGCTCCTTGAGCAACTGTGCATTCTTCATGCTGGACATGCAGCATACTCTGGAACAGTAAGGGTTGCCGACCTTTTCGTCCCTTGAACCAACGCACTGGATGAAGGAAACTTTTTTCGGTACTTCCATTGTTGCCGGGGAAAGTACTTTGCCCCGTGTCGGACCGGCTGCGTTAAGCAGGCGCTCGAGTTCCATATTGGTAATTACATCAGGGTAGATGCCATAACCATACTCCTGCTTGCGGGAAGCATCAAAATGACTGTATCCGGTTGCCAGTATTATGGCTCCAACGGTAAATTCAAGAGTTTCCTCTTTCTGATGATAGTCCACTGCATCAGCCGGGCATGCCTGTTTACATAGTCCGCAGCCCACACAGAATTCGTTGTCTATATAGACCACCTGCGGTACTGCCTGTGGTATCGGCATGTTGATGGCTTTTGTCTTTCCAAGCCCGCAGTCGAATCTGTTGGGTATTTCCACCGGGCATACACGACCGCATTCGTCCACACAGCCCTTGCATTTGTCTTCTATGACATATCTGGGTTTTTTGGTAACTGTAACATTGAAATTACCTACTGGGCCTGTGACCTCAGTAACCTCTGCAAGTGTGATAAGGTCGATATTCGGGTGCTGGTGAACATCTGTCATCTTGGGGGCGAGCACGCAAATAGAGCAGTCGTTGGTGGGAAACACTTCGTTGAGCAGTGCCATTTTTCCACCAATTGTAGGCTCTTTTTCAACCATATGAACCTGATAACCTGAGTTTGCAAGAGTAAGTGCAGCCTCTATTCCGGCAACACCGCCGCCGATAATTAGTACATCCTTTGTCACAGGTATTTTCTTTAGCTGCAACGGGTCCAGCAGTTTGAGCCTGGCTATACCCATCCTGATGAGGTCGAATGCTTTCTGGGTTGCCATCTGCGGGTCTTCCATGTGAACCCATGAGCATTGCTCACGGATGTTGACCATTTCCAGCATGAAAGGATTGAGACCCGCCTTTTCAAGCACTCTCTTGAATGTCTGCTCGTGCAGATGGGGAGAACATGCTGCTACAAGTATGTGATTAAGATCAAGGTCCGTTATATCCTGGACAATTGAATCCTGTCCCGAATCAGAACACATGAACTGTATGTCCTTTACCACTGCAACACCACCCAGCTTGCTGACCTTGTCCCTAAGTGAGTTGACGTTTATGGTATGTGCGATATTAAGTCCGCAGTGACAGATGTATACTCCGATTCGCATATTGTTGGCTCCTTACAGCAGGAAATGATGACTTTGTGGAAGATATAGTTTTGGATGTTCTGTGAAAAACCATTTAATTGGACTTTTATTTATAAATTTCCAGCAACTGTTCTCATATTTATTGAGTTAAAAATTCAAATATGTATTTTGAAATATCATCATGAATAAAATGTATCATCATTTTAAGAACAGTTTGACCAATGGCCATAATGGTTTTATTATAATTCTGTGTACAATGAATTGTTTGTACCCAACCAGCACAAACTTGCACGGAAACTGAGGGAACAGGAGGGCATGTTTCATGTCCTTCTCCTTCAAACCAATGCACTAATACTCTATACTCTGCAACAAAATTCCTCCATATATCTACTTTTTTTTAGTTTGATAAATGGCTAGAAAAGTTATATACAAGGTTTTTTCATCTTCCTCAATAACTAGTAAAAGCTAGTAGGAGTACAAACATGAAAACAATAGCAATCGGATTTATAATATTCTTGCTGTGCATTTCAGTTGCAAGTGCAAGTACATCTGAAACAGACAACGAATTCACATTGATCTCTGCATCCGACTTAGGATACAAGATCGTCCCTGCAAAATCAGACGACGGAAGTATTGGAGTAAGGACTGTTTCTGATATAATTACTCAGGGAGAAACAAACTGGCATTCTTTTGTGATAAGTTCATATTATACTAGCATAGAGGTAGACCTTAACTGGGGAGATACCAGCGATTCACTCAAACTCTATATATATGATCCAAGTTACAATTGTCTTGGCTATTTTTATGATTCAGCAGATGGATCAATTAACGGTAGGATTCATTTGAATGTAATTGATAATGACGGGATAGAACGAGGAACTTGGAGATACAGGGTTTATGGTTATTCTGTTAGTGGAACAGAAGATTATTCTATCTAAAGTTCGTATGATGGGTATGAAAAAAATACCTGTCACATTTTTTATTATTTTTTTCATTTTTGTAATGCCTTGTTATGGTAATCCTTCAATTGAACCTTATGACGGTAATAATATTTCTGTTAATAACTATGCGGATGGTGCAAAAATGACCGATTCTTTCTGGGACCTCCCACTCTACTTCCAGATAATAACCATAGTCGCCATTATCCTTGCACTCGGCTGGAAGATCGTAGCATTACTTACTGCATGGGCAAAGAAAGACCCGAAGAATGAGAATCGTCTGAAGATTCTGAATTTCATTGAGAATAATCCGGGCAGCACTGTTAATATGATCGAAAAGGATCTTGATCTTAAACGGGGGACAGTCCGTTATCATGTTAATGCTTTGAAAGATGCAGGTAAGATCCTCTTGTTCAGGAATGGGAACTATGTAAGCATGTTCAGGAATGAGAGTGACCTATGGAACAAGAGTCATGGGCAGACTATAGAGCCGCATTTACAGGGAGTCATGTGTAAAAAAGTTTGCAGGCTTATATTTGAGAATCCCGGTATAACAAACATGGAGCTTTCAGAAAGGTTAGGGATCAGTAAAGGGACTGTTCGCTCGCATATAAGGACATTGGAGGATATGGATTGTCTTGAAGTGGAAACCAGTGGCAAGTTTAAAAACTATTACATCAGGGAAGATTATCATCCGGACACTTTGCCTTTCTTTGAAAGAGTGCAATAATTCTCAATTTCTTTTACAGCTTGTTTCTGTCAGTTTTGCTCCGATTGCCTTACAAAGTGTTTGTGTGTTCTATTTCTTGAGCACATATTATTTCTATATTACTGCACTTTTAATTTCTGGTTATTTTAGTTTTAGTAAACATAAATACCGTATCTATCTACTCAATTTAGTTAAATCAGTATATTTATATATATTTAGGTATCTCCTATATGTGTAACATTTAGTTATCTATGTTTATGTGTTTTACATCGTCAGTATGTGTATTGTTAATTTGTTTATTCAAAGAATATCTTGATTCAAGGTGAACTAATAGGGTGATCATATGATCGAAAACGGTATTGAAGGAAGTACATGCAGTGAAAAAGAGTATCTTAATCTTATTTTGAAGTCAGTAGATATGGTTGTCTGGTCTGCAACCTTTCCTGATCTTGAACTACTTTATATTAGTCCATCATCTGAACTCATTCTAGGTATTGACCCTCAGAAGTTTGTAAAGGAAAATAAGGTGTTGTATCAATTAGTTCATCCTGAGGATATCAACATTGTTCAGGATGCTACAAAACAAAGGGAACTGGAAGGCGAGATTTCAGCAGAGTATCGTATATTAAAACCTGACGGAAGCATTTGTTGGGTTCGTGAAAGTTCTGAGATCAAATACGATACTGAGAATATTCCTGTGCGTATTGAGGGCATTCTCTCAGATATAAGTAGGAGTAAGAAAGCTGAAGAAAAGATTGCAGAAGAAACTACAAGAAGACGTATTCTTGTAGAGCAGTCCAATGATGGCATAGTAGTTGTCAATGGCAAAGGTGAGGTTGTCGAAGCTAATCAAAAATATGCGGATACACTGGGCTATTCCATGGATGAGATGCTCCAGTTACACGTATGGGATTGGGACGACAAATGGACACCCGAAGAACTAATTGAAGTGATAAAGAACACTGGTGAATCTGGTCGCACATTTGAGACACTACACCGTCGTAAAGATGGAACTCTAATCGATGTTGAAGTAAGCTCGAACGGAGCTAGCCTTGCTGGTCAGAAACTGGTTTTCTGCGTCTGCAGAGACATTACCGATAGAAAGAGCGCTGAAGAAACGTTAAAACAGGCAGAGCAGAGATATAGAAAAGCATACCATATCTTACAGGGTGTTATTGAAAGTCCAAAAGATGTTGTCATATTTGCACTTGACAGGGAATATAGGTACCTTTCTTTCAATACAAATCATCGGTTGACAATGGGGCATATATGGGGTGTCAATATTGAAATTGGCGTTAGCATGCTCGACTACATTAAAAGTGCTGAAGACAGGGAAAAAGCAAAAGAGAATTTTGACCGTGCACTTGCAGGTGAATCATTCACTCTTATAGAGGAATACGGAGATTCAGCAATTGACCGACGATGGTATGCGAATATGTACAGTCCCCTTAATGATGACGAAGGGAATGTTACCGGTCTCACTCTCATTTTGACAGACATCACTGAAAGCAAACGTTCGGAACAGGCTCTGTTAGCAGAAGAAGCTCGAATAAGAGCGATTGCTGAGTCAGCACAGGATGCAATCCAGATGATGGATCCGCAAGGTGATATATCCTTCTGGAATCCGGCTGCTGAAAGAATTTTCGGATATTCTGTAGAGGAAGCTATTGGGCAAAACCTGCATTTACTACTGGCACCGCAACGCTATCATGCATCTCAGCAGGAAGCCCTCACACGATTCCTCAAAACAGGTCAGGGCAATGCTGTGGGCAAAACTCTGGAATTAGAGGCTCTTTGTAAGGATGGACGGGAAATATCAGTTGAACTGTCACTTTCTGTTATCGAACTTCCCGATGGCTGGCACTCAGTGGGAATTATGCGTGATATTACTGACCGCAAACTTATAGAACAAAAATTAAAAGAAAGCGAGGAAAGACACAGGTTGTTGGCAGACAATTCAACAGATGTGATCTGGACAATGGATATCGATGGCAGGTTTACATACTTAAGTCCCTCTGTTCAAAAACTACGTGGTTATACGCCTGAAGAAGTGATAAAACAAAAGCCAGAAGAATTCCTGACTCCTGCTTCTTTACAGCACTATTCTGAAGGACTAAAATTAGTTGCAGAGATTGTTCAGGCAGGGGCAGACTTTCCCCCACAGAGGTTCGAACTTGAACAACCTTGCAAAGATGGGTCTGCAGTATGGACTGAGGCCACAATTGGTGGAATGTACAATAAACAGAGTGAATTTATTGGGATTTTAGGAGTATCTCGTGATATTACAGAGCGGAAGGAGCTGGAAAACACCCTTTTCATTGAAAAGGAAAAAGCTCAGGAAGCCACAAGGGCAAAAAGCGAGTTCCTGGCAAATATGTCCCATGAGATACGCACACCTATGAATGGTGTTATCGGTATGACGGGACTGCTTCTTGATACTGAGCTCAGTGATGAACAAAGGCATTATGCTGAAACCGTGAGACTGAGCGGTGAATCACTACTTCAACTTATCAATGATATCCTGGACTTCTCCAAGATAGAAGCTGGCAAACTTGAACTGGAAATGGTGGACTTTGATCTCCATAATATGCTGGATGATTTTGGTTCCATGATTTCAATAAAGGCCCATGAGAAAGATCTGGAATTCATCTGTGCGCCTGCACCCGGTGTGCCTGCATGTGTTCAGGGAGATCCAGGACGTTTACAGCAGGTACTGACCAACCTTGCCGGAAACGCGGTCAAGTTTACCCATGAGGGTGAGGTAGTCGTGCAGGTGACTCTGGAATCAGAGACTGATACAGAAGCATTATTGCGTTTCTCAGTTCGGGATACTGGTGTTGGAATTCCTGAAAATAAAATACATGATCTATTTGACAAATTCTATCAGGTGGATGCATCGACCACACGGCAATATGGTGGAACAGGACTTGGACTGGCTATCTCCAAACAACTGGTTGAGATGATGGGCGGTGATATCGGTGTGGAAAGTGAGAAGGGCAAAGGCTCAGAATTCTGGTTTAGAATAAGCCTTGTAAAGCAGCCGGAAGGCCGCCGTAAGAAAGTCTATTCTGCAGAAATCATGGATTCTTATGTTCTGGTTGTTGATGATAACGCCACGAACCGCGAGATTCTCAACAAGCGTATAAGTTCATGGGGTGCAAAAGTAGATGAGGCCGTTGATGGTCCTACTGCACTGCAAGCCCTATATCGTGCACATGAAGACGGTGAGCAATACCATGTGGTTATCCTCGATATGCATATGCCCGGAATGGATGGAGAATCTGTGGCAAGGTTCATTAAATCCGATGCAAAGCTAAAATCTGTCCCTCTGGTGATGCTGAGTTCTTTAGGGCAACGTTCCAATCTCCAGAATATGGGGGAGAGACATTTTGCAGCATATTTAACCAAGCCTGTAAGGCATCAGGAATTGCTGGATGTTCTATCCGGAATATTGAATATGGAAAAGCAGAAGAGCAAGGTCAATACTCGTGTTAACACTCCTTCCAGTTCTTCTCAGAACCATAAGAACTTGAGGTTATTGCTGGCTGAAGACAATATAGTAAACCAAAAGGTAGCTCAGGGTATGATACAAAAATTGGGCTATCATGTGGATACTGTTGCAAATGGTATAGAAGCAATAAAAGCGCTGGAAATGTTGCCCTATGATCTGGTGCTTATGGATGTACAGATGCCTGACATGGATGGACTTGAGGCCACCCGTCTTGTACGGGATTCACAATCCGCAGTCCTTGATCATGAAATTCCTATCGTTGCAATGACCGCATACGCGATGAAAGGGGACAAAGAACGTTGCCTGGAAGCCGGTATGAATGATTATATCGCAAAACCGGTTTCATTGCAGTCCCTGATGCAATTGCTGGAGAAATGGCAGAGTATGCTGGAACACGAAATCATGTGGAGTGGTATGTCTGCAGAGGGGACGAAAGACCCAACTGATCTTCTTGTATTTGACAGGCCTGCACTTCTTGAAAGGGTAATGAACGATGAGGACCTTTCCCGAAGATTGATAGCTATTTTCCTTGAAGATATGCCCAAACATGTAATTGCTCTAAAGGATGATATAGGGAAAAGAGAATTTGAAAACGTAAATGCATATGCACACAAAATAAAAGGTGCTTCTGCAAACATTGGAGGTGTGGCTTTAAGTGCTGTTGCCTCACAGATGGAAGTTGCTGGCAACAAGAATCAGGTTGATAAAATGGATATAATTTTGCCTGAGCTTGAAAAGCAGTATGACCTGTTGGTTGAAGAACTTAAGAATGTGTAATGCATATTTTGTATCTTTATTTTGTCCACTTTTTCTTTTTTCTGAATCAGATACCTATTGCAAGACCGGTCTATCTTATAAGATAGATTTATAATGTCTGGGTTGCTAAATAAAATTGGGTAAAGTTATGGGAAGGGACAGCGACATCTGTACTTCTAGAAATAGATCATGAATGCAGAATGATAATCCGGTCATTTTGAATGCTGGTTTTATTTTTCCGGCACGGTATCCACCTGGAAACTGCCCTCCTTATATCTAAGTATCTCTTATATAGCAGTATCTTAAAGATATCAACAATAGGAAGCATGGTGAATAAAATGTTCTGTTATCAATGTGAAGAAACTTTGAACGCTACCGGCTGTACGAAAAATGGTGTATGTGGAAAGAAAGGTGAAGTTGCAGACCTTCAGGATGATCTTATCTATGTCCTGAAAAGCATTGCATTCTATAATTCAAAGGCAAGGGCAAATAATCTCAATGATGCAAAGACCGACCAGTTCATTCTTGACGGACTTTTTGCCACTGTTACAAATACCAATTTCAGCAAGGCTGACTTTGAAAAACTTATCAACGAAGGGTTTGAGATAAAGGACGGCATCAAAAAGAAACTCATGGATGCAAAGGTCATCACAGAGAAGTCCGGCTCATCCTTCCCAAGATGGATCAAGGAGAAACTCCTTGGTGCAAGTCCCAATGCAGGCGAGGAACTGCCAATAATGGCAAAGGTCACACCTGAAAGTCTCGTCAATATAAATACAGGAATACTTGCAACAGAGAACGAGGATATCCGCTCTCTCAGGGAATTGCTCATCTACGGTCTCAAAGGCATGGCAGCCTATGCTCATCACGCAAATGTCCTTGGTTACAAGGATGATGGGGTCATGGCATTTATCGAGAGGGCACTTCTGGCAACAATGGATGATGATATGGGTGTAGATGAACTGGTTCCAATGGTACTGGAATGTGGTTCAATGGGTGTCACTACCCTTGCACTGCTCGATAAAGCAAATACTACAACTTATGGAAATCCTGAGCCGACCGCAGTTAACATAGGTGTCAGGGACAATCCTGGAATACTTATCAGTGGACATGACCTTCGTGACCTTGCACAGCTTCTTGAGCAGACACAGGGCACAGGTGTCGATGTTTATACCCATGGTGAGATGCTGCCTGCAAACTCTTACCCTGCATTCAAGAAATATGATAACTTTGTTGGAAATTATGGAGGTTCATGGTGGAGGCAGAAAGAGGAATTCGAAAAGTTCAATGGTCCTATATTCATGACCACAAACTGTATAGTTCCCCCATCGGAATCCTACATAAACAGGATATATACAACAGGAATAGTCGGCTTTGACGGTGTTACTCACATCAATGCTGGTGAGGATGGCGGCAAGGACTTCTCTTCTATAATCGAGCAGGCAAAGACATGCAAATCACCTGAGCAGCTTGAAGAAGGAACCATCATGGGTGGTTTTGCACATGTATCCGCACTCTCTGTTGCTGACAAGATAATCGATGCTGTAAAAGCAGGACAGATCAAGAAGTTCGTTGTCATGGCAGGATGTGACGGAAGACACAAGGAAAGAGGCTACTACACCGACTTTGCAGAAGCTCTTCCAAAGGATACTGTTATCCTTACAGCAGGATGTGCAAAGTACCGTTACAACAAACTTGATCTCGGTGACATCGGTGGAATCCCAAGAGTAATCGATGCAGGTCAGTGTAATGACTCCTATTCACTGGTTGTCATAGCACAGGCTCTTGCAAAGGCATTCGGACTTGATGATATCAACGACCTGCCGGTATCTTACAATATAGCATGGTACGAGCAAAAGGCAGTCCTTGTCCTGCTTGCACTGCTGAGTCTCGGTGTCAAGAACATCATGCTCGGTCCTACACTGCCAGCATTTGTTTCACCAAATGTTCTCAATGTCCTGGTCGAGAACTTCAATATCAGGCCAAATTCCACAGTAGAAGAGGACCTCAAGGTCCTTCTCTAATCTTTTTACAGGAAAATACATTACTTAAATAACTACCTTTATTTCATTTTATTTAAGGAAGTGAATAAATGATAATAACAAATTACAAAGATGCAGAGAAGAAGGACAATCCACATGGAGTGACCGTTCACAAGCTCTATGATACAGAGCATGCCCAGGTAATGCACATGCAACTAAAACCGGGTGATGCACTGAAGAAACATTCAACACCTGTTGATGTGTTCTTTTACGTCCTTGAGGGTGAGGGAATCGTAGAGATCGGTGATGAGCAGCAAACTGTCACCAGGGATATGCTTATTGAAAGTCCTGCAAAGATACCCCACAGGCTGATGAATGAAAGTGACAGTCTTTTCCGTTTTCTGGTAGTGAAGGTTCCACGCCAGACCGAGCAGACTAAAATGATGTAAGCCGGACTGTATCCGGCATTCTACTTTTTTGCCCCTTTGTTTTGATAGCTAGACCGTTGTCTGTGGGAAATAGATAAATAATGATATCCAGAATATACCTTTCATACTTTTAAATCACTATATCGGAGATTATCTATGACCGACCTTGCACCTATAATGGAAAAAACACATGAATGGGCTTCAAAATATGCAAAGAAGAGAGGTTTCATTCTGAATCCGGATGAAGAAATGCTTCATATGGTCATTGAGGGCCTTTCAAGGAACAAGCATGAACATGGAAAACAGTACTGTCCATGCAGAATAATAAGCGGTGATGAAGAACAGGACCGCAAGATAATCTGTCCATGTGTCTATCACGAGCATGAGATCGATGAAGATGGCAATTGCCACTGTTCTTTGTTCTTCAAAGTTTGAAGGCATCCGAAGGAAAAACGATCATTTCAGTAAATTAATACTGGATACTCACTTCGAAGGTGATAATAATGGCAAATGTGATGGAAATATACCAGTTACTCCCAAAAACGAATTGTAAGGAATGTGGGAAAGCCACATGTATGGCATTTGCTGTTGATCTTCCTGGACGTAAGGTAAAGGTGGATGATTGTCCTCCACTTATGAATGAAGCAAAATACAAAGCCAATTACGAGAAGTTATTGGAGATGTTCGGTTCCGTGAAGGATGTCACTGAAACCGGTCTGATAGTTCATAACGAGAAGTGCATCGGCTGTGGTAATTGTGTAGTTGCATGCCCTGTGAACGTAGCAAATGATCCGTTGGGTGCAGGCAGTGGAAAAGCTCCAACTTCTGACAAGGTCATCTTCAAGGTAGAAGATGGTGTTGTAAGGGCAAGGAACGTGCAGGAATGCCGTCGTTTCGGAGATAACAGGATTCTTTGTGTTGCATGTATAGATACATGTCCTACAAAGGCAATAGAGTTCGTTTGAACGAACTGAATCCTTATTTTTTAATGTGGTGATGATTTGAGCAGTGAATATTATGTTTGTACAGGCTGTGCTCTTCTCTGTGATGATATAGAGGTTGAAACAGAAGATGGTAAACTGAGCAAAGTGCATGCTGCATGCCTTAAAGGTGTTGCACGCATGAAAGGTTGCAGTAATCCTCTGGAATGCACAGTGGATGGAGAGAAGGCTGATATTGATTCTGCTATTGCAAAAGCTGCTTCCATACTCAAGAATGCGAAGAACCCGCTGATATTCGGTCATGGTAATTCAAGTTCAGAAGCACAAAAAGTATCCATCGGACTCGCAAAGAAGACCGGTGCGTACATTGATGATACTTCCTCATTCTGTCAGGGGCCTATAATAGAAGCGATTCTTCAGGAAAAGCTCAAGACATGCACTCTGGATGATGTCAGGCACAAGGCTGATGTTATCATTTTCTGGGGAGCTGATCCTTCCAACTCTCACCCTCGCCATCTTTCGAGATATTCATATTTCCCCCGTGGCAAGGAGCGCCAGAGGGGATGGGAAGAGGACAGGACTGCAATAACCATCGATATAAGGAGATCATCGACTGCCGAGATATGCAGAGATACCCGATTCTACCAGATACCAATGAGCGCGGATGCAGAGTTCATGGATGCTCTTGTAAGTGGTCTGTCAAGTAAAGTTCCTAAAACATCCTTTGATTTCGACAAGAAAAGGATACTGGAACTTGCAAATGTAATGAAGAAGGCAAAGTTCGGTGTTATCTGTGTCGGGCTTGGACTTGTTTATTCCCTTGAAGAACTTGAGCCCCTGTTCAAATTGATGGAAAAGCTAAATGAAGTTTCCAATTTCCATCTTATACCCATGGTTGGTCAGTACAATATGAGGGGTTTTAACCAGAACCTCTTTGCAGAAACTGGGTCTGTCAACCGTCTGAAGTTCAACGGTGAAACCGGCAATACCGACCACGGAGCTGAGTATTCAGTGGTCGAAGCTCTTAAAAACAAGTCTGTGGACGCAGCACTCATCATTGGCTCGGACCCTTTATCAAGTCTGCCACTATCTGTTGCACGCTATCTTACAGAGATTCCGCTTATAACCATTGATCCATGCCAGAACCTGACAGCAACAAGGTCAACAGTAACAATACCATGTGCACTTGGCGGAGTTGAAGCCGGTGGCACTGCTGTACGTATGGACGGTGTGGAAATCGAATTGAAAAAGATCATTGAAACTGATAATCTTTCTGATGAGGAAATACTGACAAGAATTACGGAGGCGATCTGATGGGATTTGGACAATTCCTTGCTGCACCGGAAATTAAACTGAAGATAGTTACCTATAGGGACGTGTTCCAGAACACTGCCCAGGAATCCTCACGTTTTGGTGAAGAGTATGAAAAGCTTTCAGCGGTTGTCAAACTTGATTCAAAGGATATATCCAGACTTTCCATTAAAGAAGATGACACTGTAATCGTGAAGAATGGCTTTGGAAAAGTTGTTGTCAAAGCACAGAAATCAGGATACGAGGAAGAACACTCCGGGATCGCCTATATGGTGAATGGCCCGTGGTCCAATGCTCTTGTGCCTGATGAAACAGGTGGCAAGGGTGTTCCAAAATTCAAGGATTTTGATGTAACCGTGCAGGGTGCAAAGGGCGAGAAGGTTACAGGTATCCGGGAGATATTTTAGGTTTGTTTTTTCATTGAAGAAAAAAGAGGGTAATATTTCCTTCTCTTTTAATCAATTGTTATATGCATCATAGATCTGCCAGACCCAGACAATGGCTCCCAATAGGTAACCTATGAGAATGAATTGCAATATAAAGCAAATAGCCAGAACTACCCATATGCCTATTGCCTTGAATAACTCTCCTTTAATTATCTGTCCCAGTCCCGGTATGAAAAATGATAATAGTGCCGGCACGCCATATGTTCTTTTGTTACCCATGATTATTACCTGTATTGTAAACGATAACTATACATTATATGAATTTTGCTGTATAAAAACACTCACATGAGGTAATGTTTCTGCTTGTATGGATAGTTTTGTTGATACCGTCTAAAACAGTAAAACTTTTAATCCATGTAAACCTTAGACAGGGATAGGCGACGATATAAATGCTTACAACTAAATTCTCTAAATATACTTTCTCAATCAGCAGGTGATTTTGTTCTTTATGTTTTCTATTTTAATATCATCTAAAATTATATATTTAATGAGCGCTAAATCGGTTTCACAGAAAAGCAGGGAATTAGTGTGAACAATAAATCATTTTTTTCTTTCAACTTCCTTTTTACCGGAGGTTTACCTCACAATGCATAAGATTTGTACTGATATCATAATTGAAGCTCCTATTAATGAGGTCTGGGACCTCCTTACAGATTTTGAAAGTTTTGACAAATGGAACCCGTTCATCACCAGAATAAAAGGTGAACTTGAACCCGGATCAAGGCTCGATGTTTATATGCAGCCACCGGGCATGAAAGGTGTAAATTTCAATCCGGTTATCACAAAAGTAGAGCCTGTGCACGAATACAGGTGGATAGGCAATTTATGGGTAAAAGGTATCTTTGACGGTGAACATGTATTCAGAATCGAGGAACTTGAAAATAGCAGGACGAGATTCATACAGTGTGAAAGGTTCCGGGGTATACTTGCACCGCTTATACTGTCCCTGATAGGTGAAAGGACCAGACAGGGTTTTGAAAGTATGAACAATAACCTGAAAAAGGAATGTGAAAAAGAATAGATAAGGGCTCACACAAAATGTGCCCTTGGTCTGATTACCCGGTTATCGGCATATTGTTCCATACAATGGGCTATCCATCCTGAAACCCTTCCGATTGCGAATATGGAAGTTGCAAGTTCAGCGGGAATATCCAGATACTTGTATACCACTGCAGAATAGAAATCCACATTCGGATAGAGCGACTTTCCTCTTATTTCTACGAATTCGTGGTAAAGAATGCGCTCAATTTCCTCAGCCATATCAAACCAGCTGCTGTCTTGTTTTTCTATGGATAACCTTTTTGCGACATCTTTGTATATTCTAGCTCTGGGGTCATACGTCTTATAGACACGATGCCCGAATCCCATGATCTTCTCTTTCTTTTCGAGTTTGTCAAGAACGTAACTCTGGACGTTCTCTATAGTTCCAACCTCATCCAGCATATCCATTACACCTTTTCTGGCACCACCGTGTAAAGGTCCTTTTAGGGTGCAAAGACCACATATAACAGCCGAGTACAGGTCTGACAGGGTTGATGCTGCAATTCTCAAAGAGAATGTTGATGGATTCAATTCATGCTCAGCACTCAGTATAAGGTCCTTTTCCATTGCTTCAGCTTCAAGTTCTGTTGGGATCTTGCCGGTAAGCATGTAAAGGAAGTTGGCACCATGGGATAGTTCATCATTCGGTTCTAATGGTTCCTGACCAAAACTTGCCCGATGCAAAGCTGCAACAATAGTTGGGAATTTTGCAACAAGCCTGATGGATTTGTTCTTATTCGCATCAGGTGAATGATGGTTGTTTTCAAGATCAAAGTGAGCTGTACATGAAATAGCGGTTCTTAAACCGTCAAGAGCCTCAATTCCAAAATCGAATTCATTGAGCACTTCTATTTGTTTACCATTTATTTGACGGTTCTTTTTGATTTCCTGAGAGTATTCTAACAACTCAGTTTCATTGGGAATATTTCCATTGATGAGGAGATAGGAAACCGCATCATAAGAGAGATCAGCAAGATCCTCTATTTTGATCCCCCTATACATCAGGATTCCCTGGATACCATCAATAAAGGAAATTTTGGTATCCAAAGCTACTACGCCTTCAAGGCCTTTCTTCATCTCTTCCATTAAAAATCCCCCGATGGATTAAGTGTACGTTTTGATAAAATATGTCAATATTAACTTTTAATTGTCGATATATAAAGTTTGCTCGAATTTCATAGTCATAATATATAATTAACTAGAAAAATAGTGAAGCTTTATATTAAATTAAAAAGGGGAATGAACCAATCATTCACCCTTTATTCCGTCCCTCAGGAATTTATGGAGGATACCACCGTTCATGTAATACTCTATTTCAATATCAGAGTTCAGGCGGACAAGGACATTAAAGGTCTTATCTTCTCCATCATCTGATCTTGCGATAACTGTGAGTTCACCGAATGGTTTGAGTGCATCGATACCTCTGATCTCGTAGATTTCCTTCCCGTTAAGTCCAAGGCTCTCTGCGGATTCTCCTTCCCTGAACTGCAGTGGAAGTACTCCCATACCAACAAGGTTACTGCGGTGTATTCTCTCATATGATTCAGCAATAACTGCTTTAATGCCAAGCAGTTGAGTACCCTTTGCAGCCCAGTCACGTGAGCTTCCGGTACCATATTCCTTTCCTGCAATAACCACAAGTGGAGTTCCTTCTTCCACGTATTTCATTGCAGCATCATAGATCGGCATTTCCTGTCCATCTGGCTGGTGTATGGTCCATGAGCCTTCCTTGCTTCCGACGAGTTTGTTCTTAAGGCGCACGTTTCCGAATGTTCCTCTCATCATGACCTCATGGTTACCACGCCTGGAGCCATATGAATTGAAATTCTTTTCATCGACACCCTTTGAGAGCAGGTACTGGCCGGCAGGATAGCTCGTTGGAATTGAGCCTGCAGGGGATATGTGGTCAGTGGTTATACTGTCTCCTACCAGGGCAAGAGCACGTGCTCCTTCGATATCCGCCAATTCGGTCACTTCAAGCGGGAAGTCCTTGAAGAAAGGTGGTTCCTGTATGTATGTGGAATCATTATCCCAGTCGTAAAGCAAACCCTTAGGTGCATCGAGGCTCCTCCAGAGGTCTGTTCCCTGATAGACGTTAGCATACTGTTCCTTGAACATCTCAGGGGTTACGGATTTGCTGATGCATTCATCGAGTTCTTCCTTACCTGGCCAGATATCCTTCAGATAAACTGGCTGACCGTTAGGATCACAGGCTATCGGCTCTTTCATAAGATCAATGTCAACTGTACCTGCAAGTGCATAAGCCACCACAAGCATCGGTGAAGCCAGATAGTTGGCCTTTACCTGTGAATTGATCCTGCCTTCAAAGTTCCTGTTACCACTGAGAACTGCAGCAACCGTAAGGTCTTTGCTCTCGATTTCGTTTGAAACTGCTTCTCTGAGTGGTCCGCTGTTTCCTATGCATGTCAGGCAACCATAGCCTACAAGGTGGAAGCCGAGTGCATCGAGATATGGCATGAGACCTGCTTCTTCAAGGTAATCAGTAACTACACGGGAACCAGGTGCAAGACTTGTCTTTACGAAAGGTTTTACCTTAAGTCCCTTTTCAACAGCTTTCTTTGCAACCAGTCCGGCACCTATCATAAGTGACGGGCTGGATGTGTTAGTACAGGATGTTATGGATGCAATGACAACAGAACCGTGTGTAACTGCAACTACATCGTCTGCACATTTTATCTTTGTAATACCGGTGTGATGAGGATGTGTGATCTCAGAGACACTGTATCCGCCTTCTCCAAGCCAGCGGCTGTAATCAGGGTCATCTCCGTTTGGCTTTTTACCACTCTTTGCGGCAAAGACATCTTTCATTGTCTGGTGGAATGCTTTTGACATTTCCTGTACAGGTATGCGGTCCTGTGGTCTCTTAGGTCCTGCAAGGGATGGTTCTACTGTGCTGATGTCAAGTTCCAGTGTTGATGTGAAGTCCGGATCTGCCAGTCCATCTTCCATGAAGAGGCCCTGTTCTTTGCAGTATTGTCTTACTCTGTCAACATGTTCCTCGGTTCTGCCTGTCATTATCATGTAGTCAAGAGTGACTTCGTCTACCGGGCAGAATCCCATTGTAGCGCCGTATTCAGGGGCCATGTTAGCAAGTACTGCCCTGTCGGTCAGTTCCAGTGCCTTGTAACCGGGTCCGTAGAATTCCACGAACTTGCCGACAACACCGTGTGCTCTGAGCATTTCCACGACAGTAAGTACAAGGTCTGTGGATGTGACTCCTTCCCGGAGCTCGCCTGTAAGCTTAAAGCCTACTACTTCCGGAATTGGCATGTAGTATGGCTGGCCAAGCATAACAGCTTCAGCTTCTATACCGCCAACACCCCAACCAAGGACACCAAGTCCGTTAATCATTGTTGTGTGGGAATCAGTACCTACGAGTGTATCTGGATAAGCGATCAGTTCTCCGCATTTCTCTTTAAGGTGGACAACAGATGCCAGGTTCTCAAGGTTGACCTGGTGAATAATACCACTTGCAGGAGGCACTACTCTCATATTATCAAAAGCATTCTGTGCCCAGTGCAGTAATTCATATCTTTCCTTGTTGCGATGGAACTCATATTTCTCATTGCAGTTGCGGGCATAAGATGTACCGTAGTAATCTACCTGTATGGAGTGATCAATTACGAGGTCAGCAGGTATCACGGGGTTGATTATTGAAGGGTCACCGCCAAGTCTCTGCATGGCAGACCTTATGGCAGCAATGTCAACTACTGCAGGGACACCTGTGAAGTCCTGCATTATAACTCTTGATGGAATGAAAGGTATATCCAGTGCAGGAACCCCATCAGGACTCCAGCCAGCAAGATTCTTTACATCATCTTCGGTAATTACCTTTCCATCTACATTCCTTAATACAGCTTCCAGCAAGACTCTAATGGAGTAAGGTAACCTGGAAATGTTGGCTATTCCAAGCTCTTCCAGTTTTTGTAAGCGATAAATGGTTACCTTTTTATCAGCAATATTGATGGTCTGTTTGGCCCTGAATGGGTCTTTAAAATCATCACATGTCATAATGTCACCTATTCAAATGTATCCTTGATTATGATATTCGTATAAGTTTAAAACCGACTTTCTGTCGGATTTAGTACCTGTGCCTTATGGCACTCCTATCCATCCACTTGTATTCTCTGCATATACTAACTATAATAGTAACATGTCTGCAGGGTGTTCAGACTAGGGAATAAAAACCGGCATTGAAATAAATAACTTTGCCCTCCATAAATGTAATTTATTGATTTTGATAGTACAGGAGTTCTTAGGGAAATGGAAAAAAGGAAGTACTCACAGATCAAACGTGTCCTGTTGCAGTCTTTACGTAGATATTTTTCCCTCTGTACTTAATTTTAAGTATCCTGTGATATGGTATCATAGTATCCGGATAAAGCGTAAGGAATGAGTGTCCAATATCTACTATATTCTCTCCGGAAACCGTTTTTGTATTTCCAGGCACACCCCTGTGGATATACTCTATGCTGCATTCGTTTATACTCGTATCTTCTTTCCATTTTAATTCATTAAATATGTCCCTCGGATGTTTTGATTTTATCAAATCATTCATAAAATACCTTCCAGAAGGTCCAATGTGTAAATTATAGAAATATTAGTACAGATTTCTATAATCTATTTGATTCCTATCCGTTCTCCCTAATATTAGTTAAGATAATTTTTAATAAATAGTTATTGAAGCTGTCTTTCTCATTTCTTTGAGCAATTGGTTGGGATGATAATAGAATATGCTAATCATCCCGAACCTAAGTTTGATGGGGATGTTGGAATACTGGAAAGGAGGCATGTTTATGCTGATTCTGTTATCTATATCGGCAAGGAATCCAATAATATAGAAGAACAGGCTCTTGACGTTAAAAAGCTCAAGAATTCATCAACAAACAAAAGATTATGGATAGCATTATTAATATGTCACAAACTGAAGCTGAAGCTCTCGGAGTTTCTAGGAACAGGTTTCAGGGAATCAAGCAAAGGATAAGAGGGAATGGAGATCTAAATTTAAATACTCCGGCGGTGAAGAGGTTGATAATCTAATGTATTTTAATTTTGTATCAAGAAAAAGCTCAATAAAAACAGATAATGAGTTGGTCACAAGGTGTTGAAGGTTGTTACGGAATCGAGTTTTACCCCGTCCTGAATTTCGCTTCATTTCAGCTATACGTTGATGAAGAATGTTTGGAATTAAGTTTTATTCCATCCTGAAATTTTCTTCATTCTAATAACGCGCAAATGAAATTTGTTACTGAACGGTTATGGTTCCGCCCTGAACGCTTTTTCATTTTACAGCTTACTCCCTTATGACCAATTTATACTATGTAATTTATGATATAAGCCACTGGCGCTCATATAACTATGAGTTTGGGATTCTCAAAAGGTGCTCTCCATTACATGAAGAAAAATGCTGAAACTGATAGTCATTTACTCTTAGCTCTCATGTAAGGGAAAGGCTGGAGATGTGAGAGAGAATATAGAAGTAAGATAATTGATGGTTTAAAAATTATTGAATATATATATAGTATAATTGTTATTAACAAGCCTACTTAAATAAAATTAATATGTATTTATGCATAACATGAGCAATATTTGCTAATGGGATGTGGCTTAAGTGAAAAAACGATTACTTGATGTAGTATTTGCTTCAGATAAGAGAAAGAATGTGCTATTATTGTTACAGAATGGTGCACAAGAAATGGATGCTCTTCTCAAGTCACTGAAAACAACAAGACAGGCTTTACTCCCTCAAATGAAGATATTAGAGGAACATTATCTTGTGATTCACTATAATGACACCTATGAATTGACAACTATCGGTAATCTGATTATAGGCGAGATGATGCCTTTATTAGATACTGTTGATCTTTTTGAAAATGATATTGATTACTGGGGAACGCACAATCTTAGTTTTATTCCTCCTCACCTTTTGCAATGCATAGACAAACTTAGAAAATGCAAGGTTATAACTCCTCATCATGTAGACATGTATAAACTCAATGAAGAAATTCTGGAAACATCCCCTATTTCAAAATCACATTATGGAATTGTGACATTTTATCATCCTTTGTTTCTTCAATTTATATCAAATCTGATATCAAACAATGTAAAGGTACATATGATAGTGCCTCAATCTGTGATTGACAAATTTGAAACAGAGCAATCCTCGCAATTTGAAAAAATCATGCTAAGTGAGCTAGTTCATTTTTCAGTATATCCTGAAGATATGGGTTTTCTAGGCATGGCATGTAACGACCATTACTTTATGATGAGGATATTAAAAAGCAATGGTGAACATGATACAAGATATATCCTCTGCAATGATAGAGCGGTATTAGAATGGGGTAAAGAACTTTTTGAACATTATCAGAAGGACTCTACTCCAATAACTGATATTTGATTTTTTTGATTGTTTTCCTTGAAAGGACATACTTCTAACTTCACAAAATACTTTTGTGATTCACGGTCAACAACACATTGTTACTTTAAACAAAGAGTTCTGTTTTTTGGTGTTACCTATATCCCCCATTACATTGAAGGGTCAGATTTGAAATCATAAAATAAGTACCGTATGATGAGAAACTATTCTGACTGAACTTAAGATTACATAAAACTGCAAACTTGATGCAGATTTCTGAGCACAAATAAACTCGGCAATCAACCTTGCTCATGTTGTCACTGATTTAAAAAAATGTGGAGAAAAGAAGGAGGTAGTGTTCCGCTGTTAACGGAACGATGGATATATTAGTAGTATTACATGCCTACAACAAGGTTGCCAAACAGGCATACATTGCTTTTTGAACCCATTATTGCAGGTCTGAGCACATTGATCCCTGATTCTACAATGTGTGAAGCTTCAAATATTTGAGCAAGTTGTGACTTGCCTTCTTCAAAAAGATCACCCATGGCTTTCATGCCTTCTACAAATCCCTGTTCAATAAGGTCAACAGGGCTAATTCCTGCTTCCAGAGCTTCATGGGCTATCATTTCAACTGCACTTTCGTTGAGATCCATTACGGCGTGCTTTGCCCTGTCAATGATCTCTTCTTTTGTTGGGTTCATACATTTCACCTTCGTGTTTGGTGTTGTTCTATTAGTTTAGTTATTTCTCTATTTCTTGTTTATAATCATACAAATCCCAGGTCAAGTGCCAGCGATAATACAATAGCTATTATCGAAAAGGCAAATATCACCAGGTAATTCATGCGTTCCTTTGACACGGAGAGACTCCACATGATATATTGTAATCCGCGGTAGTCATCCTCGCTTAAAGGAGTCCTAGTCTCTATTTTATCCAGCAACTCCAGGCTCTTCAAAACACTTACCCGGCGTGTTGCAATATGATACCTGTGTGCGAAGAACACGAGGTATCCGATGACGCCCAGGTAGAATAAAAGTTTTGATAGTACCCCGTTGTAATAATCAGCAATGATTATCAACCTCAGGAAGACTGCAGATACAAGTCCTAACCAAAAATAGAACTGTATCCTCTTCAGGCTGTAACCTTCCGGGATATGTATGTTGTTTAACTTATTGACCATTTGAGTCATTGTATCTTTCTACCTGTAATTTTTCTGTCAGTTTGCTTGTAGATCAATATGATTTTTCATTCTTTTTATGCTCTTCAAGCAGAATCCCTTTACCGCCATTATATTATAAAAATGTTTTGCTTTATTTTTATATGGGTATAAAGGGAGTATTGAAATAAATATCATACATTGTACATTAGCACATATCAACAACCCATAAATTGATAATGTTTGTTTATCCTTCTTTTAAAAGGTATTTAGGGGAAGGGGAATATATTGTATGGCCGCTGGAAGGGAAAAACTAAGAGACCTACATTTCTTCCGATAAAAACAATAATTACCATAATTGTTTTCTTTTGCTTGTATGGGCTCATGTAAATAATCTGTATGAACATGAGCTTTCTTCGGACCTGGGAATATCAGAAGAAACCAAACGTATCCTTCAGGCAGATTCATTGTCTATGAGCGTAATCAAAAGAACATCTCGGAAAAGTGTTCTGGAATTTGTTAAATAATACCATCAAATTCACGCCAAACGGTGGGAAGGTCACTCTTCCAGCATCACAGATAGGGGATCAGATTCATGTATCCATTAATGATAAGGGTATTGGAATTGAGGAGGAAAAAATGGACTCCGCATTTGACGATTTCTATCAGGTGGATGGATCACCTACCCGAAAATATGGTGGAATCGGCATTGGTTTGTTCGTAAGTAAAAAGATAATCTCCAATCATGGGGGAGATATCTGGCTGGAAAGTAAAAAGGATGCAGGAACAACTGTGCATGTGATACTTCCAATTAACAGGTAAAAATACAAATTTCCAATTGATTAAAAATAACGATCAAATAAAACAAGTAAAATTTATGAAAGAAAATAAAGGGGGCGAGGATAACTCAGATCTCAAGACAGTCGAGCGGCCTCTTGAAGAATGCCTTTATCATCCCACTTTCGTCAATGTCTTCTGAGAAGCGTATCAATTCCCATCCATCTATGCCGAGCTTGTTAAGGTCTTCTTTTGTGCTGTCCCATTCTCCGTAGCGAACAGATCTTATATCGTATTCCCATGGTGCCATATTTTAACCTCTGATCATGTAATGTTTGATTTGAGTATATAATAAGGTATTATCGCGTTATATAAAAAGCTTGTCAAAAAACAAAGTTGTGTTTAAAACAAATCAATTTGATTTATTGGTGGGTCAGAACAAATTATGCTCTCTACTTTTCAAGTCCGGAACATTTTAAATAAAATAATCAGAATTGATTAATTCGATAAAACAAAAAGGCAGGTTATTCCCCTGCTTTCAGATGAAACGGGAGTATCGGAATATTTCCCTTTGTAATTAATAAAAAAGTATTGGAGGGTTATTGGCGTGACAGTTTCTTAATACTGTCAAGGTCCATCTTTTCCTTTGAAAGACCATCAAAAAGCCTGCCCTTATCAATCCACATATCGGATGCACTCTGCAAACCCTGGGATTTGTGAGAAACGTACTTGATCTCAAAACCGGGTGTAGTAGGAGCTTCACCAGTAACAGAACTAGCAAATGTATTTTGAAGCGATGAACTGCCAGAATCTTTCCTGTTCTTTTCTTCTGCCATAACCTGCTCATCTGTTTTGTTGTCAGTCATATCTTAGTAGATTGCTCTCATGATTATTAAAGGATTCTGACAATTTTGCAAAAACCAGTCATAGAAACAGAATTTCAGAATTAACTGGCATATCTGCATTAAGCAAAACTATAGTGTTTTAGGGATAATTCGAACCATTCTTCAGTTCTGTAGAAATCTTCGGTTTGGGAACAGGTGCTTATGGAGATCATTATCCATGTTCGTCACACAAAATATGTTGTCCTTTCATGGCACCATTAATGCGGTATCAATAAAAAAGCAAGTTCTGCAAAGGCACCGGAAAATACCGGGATTGCAATGTTATCATCTATTTTCACGAATGTAGTTTCTACATAAGTTGCAACAAATGCCATAAAAACAGAGACAAAAGGGTTTTGAATTAAAAGAACCACTATAAAAATGTCTACGATAAATTCTGAAATGCAGCCTTCTAAGCTTTTGCCGTTTCCAAATATTCTAATCTTTCCAAATCTCTTTCCTATCAGTGCTGCACTCATATCTCCGAAAGTTGTCATGAGAATGGCTGCAAAAGCAATATTTTTACTGAACACCGAAACCGCAACAAGTGCACCAAGAGTAAAATAGACATGTGAACCTATTCCTGATTTTTCTTTCTGGCGTAGAAGAATATGGAATACGGGAAGTTTGATACCTCTATCAAGTCTCAGATGTTCGATAATCATAATCAGCACAAGATAGACTATTAATAGCGTCTGTGTTTCCTGTTTTCCAAAAAAGGCATAGACAAGTATGATAAGTATTGAGGTTAAATGTATGCCCTTTCTCATGAGCTCGTTAGTAAAGGAAATCGAAGCCATTGCCATTAATTTGATCTTTAGATATATAAATGTGTATATCATAGTAAAAATTGAATAGATGTAATGCACAATTCTTCTTGAATTCAACTTTGATGAAAACATTTAATTTCTATCAAAGCCTGAAACGAATTTTATGACTACTATATTTGCTGACAGAATGGAGAACACTCGCAAGTCCTTCATCAGGGAGATCCTGAAAGTTACCCAGCAGCCAGAGATTATATCCTTTGCCGGTGGACTGCCGAATCCAGGTCTTTTCCCGGTGGAAGGAATTGCAGCAGCTTCTGAAAAAGTTCTGTCAGAAGAGGGTACAAATGCCCTTCAATATAGTACTACTGAAGGATATCTGCCTTTGAGGGAGTTCATTGCTCAAAGATATCTGGAAAAGAGCGGGCTTAAGATAGATCCTGATGAGATTTTGATAACAAATGGTTCACAGCAGAGTTTAGACCTGATAGGCAAGGTCTTTTTGAACAAAGGGGATAGAGTCATAATTGAAAGCCCTGGCTACCTTGGAGCAATCCAGGCTTTTTCTCTCTTCGAACCGGAATTTAGTAATGTTCCTCTTCTTGACGATGGAATTGATACTGATTTGCTGGACCGGACTTTAAGTGAAGGTCGTGCAAAGCTTTTCTACACGGTTCCAACTTTCCAGAATCCATCTGGTATCACTTATTCAATGCAGAAGAGAATGGATACTGCTGCAATGCTCGATAGGCACAATGTAATCTGTGTTGAGGACAATGCATACGGTGAGCTTAGGTTTGCAGGTGAGGATCTGCCGACCATCAGGAATTATTCTGATAATACTATTCTTCTTGGTTCGTTCTCAAAAATAATTGCCCCGGGACTGCGGATGGGATGGATATGTGCCAAAAAGGAAGTAATGGAGAAGCTACTCATAGCTAAACAGGCAGCAGATCTGCATTCCAATTACCTTTCCCAGAGAATAATCTACCAGTACCTGCTGGATAATGATATCGATGAGCACATTCTGAAAATAAAGGCTGCATATGGGGCACGCCGTGATCTCATGGTAAATATGATGGCTGAACATTTCCCGGGGGAAATAGGGTACACAAAACCTGAAGGTGGGATGTTCGTCTGGGTTACACTGCCTGATGGGATTTCATCAATGGACCTGTTTGAACTGGCAATAAAAGAGAATGTAGCCTTTGTTCCGGGGACACCATTCTATACTGAAGACGGTTTAGGAGAAAACACCCTGAGATTGAATTTTTCTAATTCCGACTTTGAACAGATTGAAGAAGGTATCAACAGGCTGGCAGTATGCCTTAACAAGCTTAACGTGAATAAACAGATTGCAGAGTAATGGGAAAACTTCTCCGGGTTTCCCTTCTCTCTTTCGTGTTTCATCAAAAAGGTGTTCTTAATATTGCTTCATATTATGGCAATTCATCCGATTCAAGCAAAGCTCATATCACATGAAGTAGCATAACCACATTTAAAAAGTATCAAGTAAAATAAAAAATAGAATAATTGATGTATTCATTCCAGTGAAATTGCTTCAACCGGGCAGATATCTACACAGTCACCACAATCCACACATTCATTCGCATCAACGACTGCGATATCATTATCGCCCATTGAGATCGCTTCTACCGGACAGGAATTAACACATAATTCGCATCCTGTACATACATCTTTATCGACAATTGCTGGCATTTAACTATCACTCCCGTACTGTATGTTTTAGAGATAATACAATTTCAGTCTGGGATTATCGGATAAATAGTTGTCGAATTTTTAGTCCTTTACTTTTTTGACTGTAGTAAATAGTAATGTTACTATAATATAGAAAAGGTGACAAAAATAAACTATCATAGGGGGTAAATGCACCTTTTAAGTTCATGGGCAGGCGAATTAAAGACTAGGCGCTCCTGCCTCCATCTGTGTATGATGATCATGAAAAAATGCAGAAGTGACTGGATGTCTCTTGTGGTTATGTGACTTCACTTCCGTTGGAGGAAAAGAAAAAAGCTAAGAAAAAGCATGAGAATATGTTATGGTTGCTACTGCAGTTTAATTTGAATGCATGCATTTCACACGTGATATATGCATAAAATAATTATATTAATATCTAGTAGTTATGTTTGTGAGAAAACTCAAGGAAAAAACAAAATCTACTATCTATGGCATCAAGGGTATGCATAATGTACATTCCTGGCAGGGGCTTGCTATCCATTTTAAGAACAGTTCCCGCGTATTGAAATGTGACAGTTATGACACCTGCACGTCTGACAAGAGGTCAAAAGCCTGTTTTTATTCTATAAAAAGGCCGGATGCCATCTATATGCTTCAGTCGGAATTCAATGTCAGTATTACAATTGCTGAAAAGCAGATAGATACTCTGGTTGATATGGGAGTAACCAAGGCACTGAGATGTCGCAGGGAAGATTCCTCTGGATTTTTTGATGAAGGTGCTCGTATGCTAGCGTTTGAAGAAGACCTTTAAAAGCCAATCAAAACTTTATTAAGCGAACAGGATAATCCTGCACCCATGTTTACAATCATCACAGGTGCGCAGTTTGGCGATGAAGGCAAAGGTAAGATAGTTGACCTCATGTCCGAGGGATATGATCTGGTTGTCCGTTTTCAGGGAGGCGACAATGCAGGACATACGGTCAAGGTAGGTGAAGATGTATACAAACTTCATCTAATTCCATCAGGTTTTCTCCTGGATTCAAGGGTTTTGATCGGTCCGGGTACGGTTATGAATCCTGAGGTACTTGCAACTGAGGTGGATATGCTTGCAGAGGGTGGCATAAAACTAGATGCAAAAAGAGTTGGTGTGGATGCAAAGACAAGTATCATAATGCCATATCACATCGAACTTGATGGTCTGAAAGAATCTCTAAGAACTGAAAAGATTGGGACAACAAAGCGTGGTATTGGATTCGCATATATAGACAAGGTTGCAAGGGATGAGATCCGCATGGCTGACCTTGTTGATAAGGAAAAATTCCTGAAGAGGCTTGAAGAGCTTGCACCATCCAAAGAGGCAGCAATAAAAGAGCTTGGTGGTGACCCTTCCATTGTAATGGATGAGGCACTAATAGATAAGTATGTAAAGCTCGGTGAACGATTTGCATCTTATATCACTGATGTATCATATGAAGTAAATAAGGCTCTTGATGAAGGGAAGAATGTTCTTGCAGAAGGCGCTCAGGGCACACATCTTGATGTGATACACGGAACCCAGAAATTTGTAACTTCTTCCTGTACTATTGCAGGTTCTGCCTGTGCAAATATTGGTGTCGGACCCACAAGGGTTGACAGTGTACTGGCTATAGTAAAAGCATATATTACTCGTGTTGGTGAAGGTCCGCTACCAACAGAACTTCTTGATGATGTGGGTCAGCAGATCCAGCAGGTTGGTCATGAATTCGGTACTACTACCGGCAGATCAAGGCGTTGTGGCTGGTTCGATCTTCCATTGCTTAAAAAAGCTATCTATCTTAATGGTTACACTTCTATTGCTCTTACAAAACTTGACGTTTTATCCAACCTTGATCCTGTCAGGGTATGTGTGGCATATGAGCTGGATGGAAAGACTCTGGATTATCCTCCGGAAGACACATCAGAGCTTGCAAGATGCAAACCGGTATATGAAGATCTTCCTGGATGGGACAATGATCTTACTGGTGTAAAGGAGTTTGATGACTTGCCACAGGCAGCAAAGGATTACGTCCTTTACCTTGAAGACAAGATGGGTGTGTCTATTGAGTATATCTCAGTGGGACCTGCAAGGGCACAAACGTTTAAAAAATAGGTCCGATAAGTAAAATCTGCCGAAACACGTATATACTACTCGATAGTTTAAACATCACAATCCAGCTGAACTAATTACCAGATGCCATTGAGTCCGGCAGATGGTGAGTATCTTAACAGATATTATAATTCAGGAGAATATTATGACAACTGTATACGACGTTCCTGCAACCGAGTTAATCACAAAGGTAGCAGCGAAGTTAAAAGAAAATGATAAGGTTAATCCCCCTGAGTGGGCAGCATATGTAAAGACTGGTGTACACAAAGAACTTCCACCTACAGACAGTGACTGGTGGTATACAAGATGTGCCGCAGTACTCAGGACCGTATATACACAGGGCCCAATCGGTGTTGAGAGGCTACGATCTGTTTATGGTGGTAAGAAGAACAGAGGTGTCGCTCCTTCTGTAAAGGCAAAAGGAAGCGGTTCGATTGCAAGAGTAGCTCTGCAGCAGCTGGAAGAGGCAGGTTTTGTACGTGCCCTTAAAAGCGGCCGTGTGGTAGCTCCTCAGGGACAGTCTTTGCTTGACAATGTTGCATACGAGGTAAAACAGGACCTTGTAGAAAGCATCCCAGGTCTTGCTAAATACTGATCGAGTATTTCCTGTTTCGGTAACCCTATAAAGAATCATTGCTTACATTCCTGTAAAGCATAGGTGACTTTCATGACGGATGACCTTGAAGAAATAAGACGAAGAAGGCTTGCTCAAATGCAGCAACAGCAGCAGATGGGTGCCGGCGACATGCAGGCGGCCATGCAGCAAGAGCAGGCACAGGCCGATATGGATGCAAAAAAGCAGGCTCTGATGCGTCAGATCCTGACTCCGGAAGCACGTGAAAGGCTGACCAATCTACGCATGTCCCGTAAGGAACTGGTAGATCAGCTTGAGTCACAGTTGATCATGCTTGCACAAAATGGCAGGCTTCAATCAATGATCGATGATGAGAAACTCAAACAGCTTCTGGTTCAGATGCAGCCAAAGAAAAGGGAACCGACCATAAAGCGTATGTGAGTACCTTCATGCAGGTATCAGTCTTATTCAGCGGTGGGAAAGACAGTTCTCTTTCCGCAATATTGCTGGAGCCTTTCTTTGAGGTTGAACTTGTGACGTGTGGTTTTTCGTTACTTCCTATAGGGGAAGTAGCATCTGAAACTGCAGAGGCGCTTGGTTTTCCGCACCGGCAAATCAAACCCGACATATCAATTCTTGAAAAGGCATATGACATGATCATGCAGGATGGTTTTCCAAAGAATGCTATCAATTTCATTCATAAGAGTGTTATTGAGTACCTTGCAGCTGACAATAATATAACTTTCATTGCAGATGGAATTCGCCGTGATGATCGCGTCCCTGTGATGGGCCAACCTGAGATAAGGAGCATAGAAGACCGCTTTGGGGTTCATTATATTTGTCCCCTAAAAGGGTTCGGGCGTGCTGCTGTCAATGAACTTGTGAAGGAACACTTGGTCATTGATGAAGGCCTCAGCGAGAACGTACTTAAAGCGGATTACGAAACCGAACTTCGGGAATTAATAAGTCAGCGGCATGGTCCGGGGAAGATCAAGGAGATATTTCCCACTCATGTTCAATCGCATGTTATCGAACGCAGGAAAGCAGGACCGAACAGAACAACATGATTAATGATTTATACAATAATTATGTTATAAGTTCAAAATTCAATCAATACCTTAATACATATCAATCATAGCATAGGTGAGACAAGTGAGCCACAATACTAAAGGACAGAAGACAAGGTTGGCAAAAGCCCACAGGCAGAACCACAGGGTTCCTACCTGGGTCATAATAAAAACCAACCGTAAGGTTGTAAGCCATCCACAGAGAAGGCACTGGAGAAGAAGCAGTCTTGATGTGAAGTAAGCAGGTGATGACAATGGCAGATGATATAGTAAAAGAACAGATTTACACAATCCCTCTTGGTAAAGTGAAGGCAACCCCTCGCTGGCAGAGGTCCAGGAAGTCTGTGAAGATGATCAGGGAATATCTTACAAAACACATGAAGGTTGAACCTGGTATGGTTAAGATCGACAAGACCATCAACGAGAAAGTATGGGAACGCGGTTCAGAGAAACCACCTTCGTCCATTCGTGTAAGGGCTGCAAAGTTCGAGGATGGCGAAGTACAGGCAGAACTCGCATAAGTGCTCTTGGGCATCATTTAAGTTTATTCATAAATAATGATAAGAACTATAACTATTCAGGAAAGCCCCGTTATAGGGGCTTTTGCAACGTGTACTGAAGATGTAGCACTGGTGCCTCTGGGCACTCTGGAAAATACTCGGGATGATATCGGGCAATTGTTACAGGTAAATGTAGTGGAGACTCTGATCAATGGAAGTACTATTGTGGGTTCACTTTGTCGTGGAAATTCCAATGCAATACTTGTTCCAAGAGGGTCCACAGTCAGGGGGCAGGACAAGATAGGAGTTCCTATCTGTGAATTGCCTGGCAAATTAAATGCCGTAGGTAATGTTGTCATGGTAAATGACACTGCTGCACTGGTTCATCCTGAACTTAGTGACCGGGCTGTTGAGGCAATAGAAAAAGCCTTGAAGGTCGATGTCAGACGTGGCACAATAGGTGGTGTCAAGACTGTAGGCATGGCCGGAATCGCGACCAACAAAGGATTACTTGTTAATCCACGTGCAACAAGTCTGGAACTTGAGGTTCTCGAAGAGCTTTTTGGACTTCCAGTGGCTATTGGTACTACAAATTTTGGTACGCAGATGGTAGCTTCCGGGTTGATTGCCAATTCTAAAGGTTACGTTGCAGGTTCACAGACCACTGGTCATGAGCTTGGAAGAATAGAAGATGCCCTGGGATTTATATAATACTAAACAGGTGATTCAAATGAAGACATTTCAGGTCAAAGGCACATTTAAGGCCGGAGTAGGATGGGAAAAGTTCACAAAGATCATTGAAAGCCAGAATGAAAAGAACGCACTTGATAAAGTGTATTCCCTTTTTGGCAGCAAGCATGGTCTTAAAAGGAGCTTGATTAAAATAGATAGCGTAAATGAGGCATAATCCATGGTAGATATGAATGGACAGGATCCGAGGGTGCTCGCAAATCAGCATCGTGAGTTCCAAAAGCGTGCGGAAATGGTGCAGCAGCAAATAGGCATGGTCCAGATCTCAATGGAAGATTGTAATCGTGCTCTTACAACTATCGAAGAGCTCAACAATATTTCAATGGGTTCTGAAATGATGTTCCCAATCGGTTCCGGTTCATTTATATATGCCAGTATCAGCCATACTGATAAAGCAGTGGTTGATATCGGAGCAGGGTTAAGTGTTGAAAGACCTATTTCGGATGCAAAGGAAATTTTGCAGCGCCGCAGGGAAAGGCTAACTACAGCCCTTAACAACATGAACAATGCTATGCTTCAATTAGGCCAGCAGATGCAGGCCATCGAATCTTACCTCACCAAGCTTCAGCAAGCTCAGGGGCAAGTAGGTTCCCAGTGAACCTTTTTTTTCTATTTTTAAAAATTTCACGGGTTGTATCAAGTGTTCAATAAGCTTAAGGCAAAACTTAGTGGATTCAAGGAAAAGATAGGGGCCAAGATTGACGAGAAAGCAGTTGCTGTAGAATCTGTGGATGCTGCAGACAACTCTCGTACGACTCTGGTTACTGATAATTTAGCTCAGGAAATCGTTGAGGATATAAAAATAGTTCATGAAGATACCTCAATTCCAATAAAAGGCTCCGAAGGCATTCCAAAAACAGTTTCAGATAAAAAGATTGGTTTTGCTCAAAAAGCAAAGGCCCTTGTTTTTGAAAGGGAATTCATTCTTGACGAAGGCGATCTGGAAGAACCTTTATGGGAGCTGGAGATGGCTCTTCTTGAAAGTGATATTGCACTTTCCGTATCAGAAGCTATCGTTGAGTCTGTAAAGAGTCAGCTTGTCGGGACAAGACGCCGTATCGGCAGCAACACTGGTAACATCGTTGAAGATGCACTCAAGAAAGCTATCTATGATGTGATGAGTGCCAATGTATTTGACCTTGATGAGTATGTGCAAAATGCTAAAAAGCCTGTACATATTGTTTTTGTCGGTATCAACGGTACCGGGAAAACAACCTCCATTGCCAAGCTGGCAAAGCGTTTTAAAGATCAGGGTTTGTCTGTTGTAGTGGCTGCAGGTGATACTTTCAGGGCAGGTGCTATAGACCAGCTTGCAATACATGCGTCTAAGATAGGCGTGAAAATTATCAAACACCAGGAACAGGGTGACCCAGCAGCTGTCATCTATGATGCAATACAACATGCAAAGGCCAACAGGGTAGATGTAGTGCTCTCAGACACAGCGGGCAGGATGCATACAAATATTAATCTGATGGAGCAGTTGAAAAAAGTCTGTCGTGTAAGTCCTCCTGACCTTCTCATCTTTGTTGATGAGGCAGTTGCAGGAAATGATGCAGTGGAGCGGGCAGCTCAGTTCAATGATGCAGTTCCAATAAATGGTTCAATCCTGACAAAAACAGATGCTGATTCAAAGGGTGGTGCAGCAATATCAATTGCATACATCACCAATAAACCAATATTATTCCTAGGAATGGGGCAGGGGTATGATGACCTGCGCAAATTTGACCCACAATGGTTTGTGGATCAGTTATTTGCAGAATAATCCTCATCCCCTTCTCTTTTTATTTAATATTCTTTGTTTGATTTATTCCCTGCAACTATCTTTAAGTTCAGACGCAAGGTTTTCTATCCTCTCGTTAACATTGTCGCCTGAAGCGACGATATTGACGAATGCAGAACCAACGATCACGGCATCAGCACCTGCTTTAATTACTTCTGCAGCCTGCTGGCCATTGGATATTCCAAAACCAACTGCCTTTGGTACATCCGTGTGAATGCGTCCGAGTATGTTCTTTGTAGAATCTGCAACATCAACTCTTTCTCCGGTAACTCCAAGTCTTGATACAATGTAGACAAAACCGGAAGTCCTGTCAAGTGTGTTCTTCATTCTTGCACCGTTTGTCACAGGTGTGATGAGGAATATAAGATCAACACCATTTCTTTTGCATGCATCGTGCAGCTCATCGGATTCCTCTGCCGGAAGGTCTGGCACGATTATCCCTGTAATTCCTGATTTTGCACAATCTTCTGCAAACTTCTCAGTTCCTCGCTTGTATATCAGGTTGTAATATGTCATGCAGACGAGAGGGACATTTTCCTTAATGGATGCAGCCATTTCAAAATACAGGTCCGGATTCATGCCTGCTGCCAGTGCACGGGTAGATGCAGCCTGTATTGTAGGTCCGTCTGCCACAGGATCTGAAAAAGGTAATCCTAATTCAACTATATCCGCACCACCTTTTACAAGTGCATGTACTATTTCCTTTGTAGCTTCTGCAGAAGGATCTCCTGCGCACACATAAGCAATAAGGGCTTTTTCCTTCTTTTTCCCAAGTTCAGCGAATTTATCTGCTATTCTCACAGGCAGACCTCCTTTTCTTCCTTTGCCTCTTCTCCTTCTTCCTTCAGCTTGAACACTGTTTCAAGGTCTTTATCCCCTCTTCCTGAAAGGTTTATGACTACAAGGTTACCGAGTTCACCTGTCTTTGCCATCTTCATGACATATGCTACTGCATGTGATGATTCCAGTGCAGGGATGATACCTTCCAGGCGGCTAAGCTCATAAAATGCTTCCAATGCTTCATCATCGTTTACATTGCATGGTTTTATCCTTCCAATATCTGCAAGATACGCAAGTTCGGGTCCCACTCCTGAATAATCAAGGCCTGCAGACACAGAACTTGATTCAAGTATCTGCCCGTACTTGTCCTGGAGAATAAGTGTATGTGCTCCCTGGAGAATTCCTTCCTCGCCAACACAGAGGGAAGCTGAATGCAATGCCTCTTTCTCCGTGGTCTTCATTTCTTTCCCACCTGCTTCTACCGGAAAGAGTTTTACCTCCTTGTCTTCAATGAATGGATGGAATATGCCCATTGCATTGCTTCCGCCACCTGCACAGGCAACAATAGAATCAGGGTAACGGCCTTCCTTTTCCATTATCTGTTCCTTAACTTCCTTTCCGATCACACTCTGGAAGTCACGTACTATCATGGGATAGGGGTGAGGTCCTACAACAGATCCTATCAGATAGTGCGTATTCTCAACATTGGTGACCCAGTCCCTGAGTGCTTCATTGATGGCATCTTTCAGTGTCTTTGAACCGGACTCTACTGCATGTACTTTACAGCCCATGAGTTCCATCCTGTATACATTCATATGCTGGCGCATGACGTCTTTTGCACCCATGTATACTTCAGATTCAAATCCCATATTAGCAGCAGCCATAGCAGTTGCAGTTCCATGTTGTCCGGCACCGGTCTCTGCAATAATGCGCTCTTTTCCCATGTATTTGGCCAGAAGTGCCTGCCCAAGCGTGTTATTCAGTTTGTGGGCACCTCCATGTACAAGGTCTTCTCTTTTGAGGTATATCTTGATGCCATATTTTTTACTAAGGTTCTTTGCAAAGTAAAGTGGAGTCTCTCTACCGGCAAAGTCCTTCATAAAATAGTCAAGCTCTGCAAGAAATTCAGGATCATTCTTGTAACGTTCATAAGCTTCTTCAAGCTCCGTAAGTGCCGGCATAAGTACTTCGGGAACGAATTGTCCGCCGAATTTGCCATACATTGATTTTTTCATAATCTTCCTCCATCTCTTAAATTAATCAAGTGCATCAACTAATTCTTTTGTTTTTGCGTATATGTCACCACTTTTGATTATTGAGGTGCCTACGAGCACTGCATCTGCTCCTGCCTCTATAACCATTTTTATATCTTCTATATTGTGCATTCCGCTTTCACTGATTATTGTGTGGTGCAAATTGTTATTAATATCATATTCCTTTATTATCGGGGCAAGTTTAAGGGTAGTATCCAGATCAATTTCCAGAGTACTGAGGTTCCGATTATTAATGCCTATGAGTCTTGCTTTTGTCTTCAGGGCTTCTTCAAGTTCATTCTGATTATGGACCTCAACAAGTGGCTCGAAACCTTTCGCTATGGCCAAATTTACCATCTCGTCAAGATTGTCTCTAAGAATGCCTGCTATTAGTAATATGAGATCACTTTCTATCTCATTGAACTGGACCTTATTGATTATAAAATCCTTGCGTAATACTGGCAGAGATACTTCTTTTCTCACAGCTTCAAGGTTATTGAGTGACCCATGGAAAAACTCAGGTTCTGTAAGTACTGATATTGCAATAGCACCAGCTTTTTCCATCTCCTTTGCTATCATTACAGCATCATCTGGCATTATGTCCCTTAGCTTCTTTCCCGGTGATGCAGGCTTGACCTCAGCTATGACTGCAACTTTATTTTGCGATTTCTTATCGGTTATGGCCTTAACAATGTCTCTCTTTTCGGTTCGTATACTTCCATTTTCTTCAGGATCCGCTTCATTTTCTATTCTTTGAATTCTCTTTTCAGTAGATTTAACGATATTATTTATTACAGAGTGCATATAACAACCACGTTAGTCCAATGATGTACAAAAGTGTACATAGATGTAATTATATTTAATGATAACGGTATATATTGCCATCTATTGATGCTATCTATGGCTTTCACTAATAAGCAAGTCTGTATTAAGGATTCCCACTTTTATCTCTTAAAAAGAACTCTATATTGGAATCTATGTGTTCCAAATGTTGGGTACTATTGATCTGTTCCTGTATGCCTAATTTTTCCTGAACCGTAATTGGTGGGAAGTATGCAAGGTATGCAAGCACAGTACCTATTAAGACAAATAGCCTTGCAAACATCTGCATTACGTCTACAATTGCTATCATGTCTGTAAGTATAAAGTCAAAAACAAATGATATAGCTACAAGTGGAAGTGCAGTTCTGTATCGTATTCTTTTTGGCATTCTTTGAAGCAGTATGAGTAACAACAATCCAAGTATCATGGAGGTTGGTATGACAAAAAGGCCCATAAGATACAGGCTTATGGCGACATCACTATTAACTATGAATAAGGACCCCCACTCTGTAACCGTGGGTCCTATGATGCCATTATTATACAGAAATGCAAGATAAGCTGCTCCTGTTAAAGTGAAGATCAGTGCAATATATTCTCCTACTTTAGTACTGCCTGTTATCACGTATATGATGAAGAATACGAGTGGAACAGAAATAAAAGCGAAAGGGATTGCTGTTATGAAATATAGGATGGCATCCATCTCTTGACTGCCTGCATAAGCCATGAACATCCTTAGTGACGTTGGCAGATATGTCAGTCCTACAATTGTCCAGAAAACTATAAGTGAAAAAAGAGCAGGTTTGCTATTCTCTTTATAACTCTCCTTATTCCGGGAAAGTACCCATGCAAATGCAAGGGATGAGAGCGTGATTGCAAAACAGATTGTACCGTTTAATAATAATCCTGAATTCATCTCTGTCTTTACTTGTATTTGATTTATTTTATTTATATATTTTCATTGTGCAAGAGTTACTCGTTTGTTGTTTGACATTTCCAACCAAATAATATATATATTATTCATTACTATATTAGTGATATATCCAAAAATATTGGGATATAAGAGGAGGATCGTACATGAAAGCAAACAAATCATTAAATATGAAACAAAATACCAAAGCTCAGGTGGGTATTGGTACTCTTATTATCTTCATAGCAATGGTACTCGTCGCTGCAGTTGCTGCAGCAGTACTTATTCAGACATCCGGTATATTGCAACAAAAAGCGCAGTCAACCGGTAAGCAGTCAACTCAGGAAGTATCGTCCAATCTGATGGTTAAAAATATTGAGGGAGTACGTGCAACAGATGGTGGTTCTAATGTTTCTTCTACTATTGATATGCTCAAACTTCAAGTAGGACTTAATGTTGGTAGTTCTCCTGTCGATGTGAATCAGGTAGTTGTATCAATAACTGATGGTTCAATAGCACATAATCTGGTATATGCAGGTAATGATAAAACATATTCCACAGGTTCAATGGCCTCTTTTGATGATGTTGCTGATGATAACTTGAAGCGATTGCTTACAGTTGCTGGCAACCCTACGAAATTTTATACTGTAGATAGGATACGCGATGAAGATCAGTCTTTCTCACAGGCTAATCCTGTAATGAATACTGGTGACCTCATCATAGTATACATCTCAGCTACGTCTGCAGGTGCAGTTTCTAGTTCCTATGATTATATGGGTTCTCTCGATGCAGGGGCAGCTTTGGTGTCTTCATCACTTGACCTTGTTCCAAGGACTACTGTGAACATAGTTCTGACTCCTGAATCTGGTGCAGCTACTATTGCAGAGTTCGTAACACCTTCCTCATATGGTGTCAAGGAAACCGTACAACTCTATCCATAAGCAGAACATGTACAGCTTGTCTGTACATGTTTTTAAGGAGGGTGTAATATGAAAGCAAATAGCAAGATGTGCCTGCAGAAGGATACGCATGCCCAGGTGGGTATTGGTACTCTTATAATCTTTATTGCCATGGTTCTGGTTGCTGCTGTCGCGGCGTCTGTACTTATCCAGACTTCTGGTATACTGCAACAGAAAGCACAGGCTACTGGTAAGCAGTCAACTCAAGAAGTATCGTCCAATCTAATGATCAAAGGCATTGAGGGTGCCCGTGCAACGGACGGCACTAATGTATCGGGAAATATATCTCTACTGAAACTCAATGTAGGCCTGAATGTAGGGAGTTCTCCGGTGGACATGAATCAGGTAGTTATCTCCATTACGGATGGTACCACAACCAATAATCTGGTATATGGTAACAATGCAAAATCATATGATGTAGTAATGAAAGATTTTTCTGCCTCAAACAATGCATCTGTAAACTTGCAGGAGCTACTGATTGATGAGCAGACGCCCCCTGGTACTAATGCAAAATATTTCTTCACCGCAGAAAAAATACGTGATGAGGATGGATCTTTTACTCAGGAAAAACCCATCTTGAACACGGGTGATCTGGTTACTGTCTATATATCCACAGTTGCCTCTGGTGATACCGCATTTACTCAGGTAGGTTCTCTGGCTACTTCAGGGTTAAAAGACAGTGGTCTTGTTATTGGACCAAGGGGTGCAGTGAGTATTGTATTAACTCCTGAAGCCGGTGCTACGACCGTCGCAGAGTTTGTAACTCCATCTTCATACGGTACTCTGGAGAATGTGCAACTTTATCCATAAGGTGATTTTCACCTTATTCTTTCTTTTTTATAAACTTTCCTATTAAAAAATTCTCTATGAGTTATTTTGGTGCCTGAGTCTTGCAGGCCAGCTTTTCAATTTTATAGGATTCTTATTAAATATCAAAAAAGAAGGCGTTTGAATCTTTAGGATTCTGTCTTTGGAAGTTGGATGTGGTATTTGTCCTACAATGTAGTATTTGTCCTACAATGTAGTATTTTCTACATTATATGCCTTTAATCTAAGTTAAAATTAATAAAATGAACATTATATATCTATACAAATATAGAATACCTGAACTCTTTTCTGTTCTTTGTGGGGAATCTGCCAAAATGAAAAATTATCTAGTATAATGCTGATTAGATCAATGATGGTAATTATTTCTATATTTTCATGTTGGTGAAACAGCTTAGTGGTTGTTGTAGTAATATATTTTAAAAAAACTAACTATTTACATCTGATGGGCAATAATCAATTTACTATTTTATTTTAGACTATTATTAAATAAAATGGAATTTGTTCTCTTTCAAAACTCACTATCTATAAGTAGTGTCTGTATTTCCTTATTTGAATACTGATTTAAAAGGTTCCTAAACGCATCCGAATAATGCTATGTAATAAGGTGTATATGAAAAAAGTATAGGATGTGGTTTTAGGGCATTCTTTCTATAATTTCGCCCATCCTCTTATTTTTCTTATAAAATGTTGTCGTGTCCTTTAGGAAATTAGATGCTGTCATGCCTTTGTCAGTGACGGTATATCCTCCTCTTTTCACTTTCACGGCCAGGCCTTCAAGCTGAAAGATGGTTTTCATCTTGCTTCCAATACTCCCTTTGTCTGCAAACATGTCTGTGTACTCACGTATCTCTGAAAATTCTGTAACCTTACCTTCATTCTTTCCGAGGACTTTAAGTATTAGTCTGTATTGTATATCTCCCGGTCCCTGATGAATTCCCAGCGACTGGTAAAATTCAGCAACTTCCTGTTCCAGCTTGACATCGATGTCTTCAGACATTGATATAGGTCTCCTCTACATCGTCTTCATCGTAGTCTTCTTCTTCATCAGTTTCATAGAGTATATACTCATATTTTTTTATCCCTAATTTTTCCTGCAAGGTCATTGGTGGGAAGTAGGCAAGGAAAGCCTGTACTGTGCCTATGAGTACAAATATTCTGGCAGCAAGCTGCATAGTATCATCAAGCGTGATCATGTCAGTAAGCATGAAATCGAACACAAATGAAATAGCTACTAAGGGCAATGCAGTCCTGTAGCGCAGTCTCTTTGGCATGCGTTGTAGGAAGATAAGGAAAAGCAGTCCTATTATCATAGCAGTAGGTATCACAAAAAGTCCTATCAGATATATGTTAATTGCGATATCGCTATTGATGGTAAACAGGGATGTAAGGGGTGTAATGGTTGGGCCAATAACTCCGCTGGAATAAAATAATGTCAGATAGGTTGCACCAAACAAAACAAAAAGTAACGAGGTGTAACCGCTGATCCTCTGGTCACCTACGATGATATACAGGATGAAAAAGACCAATGGTACTGCAACGAAAGAGAATGGTAATGCAGCTATATAATACATAGTTAAGTCCAGTTGCTGATTGCCCATGTATGCTGCTATCATCCTTATTGTTGTAGGCAGGTAGGTCAGGCCAACAAGTGCCCATAATGTTATGAGTGACCAGAGTGCAGGTCTGCTTTTGTTGTTATGCTGCGAATCACTTTGGGAAAGTACCCATGCAAATGCGAATGAAGATATGGTTATTGCAAAACAAATCGTTGCATTTAACAGTAATCCGGTGCTCATATCTTAACCTCATATTTAATTCTTATTTGTTATTATATATTAATAGTCTGATAGTACAAAAAGATGATGTTTGATGTTTGACATTTCCAACCAAATAATATATATAATATTCATTTCTATAATATCGGTATATCCAAAAATATCTGGATATAAGAGGAGGATCGTACATGAAAGCAAACAAATCATTAAATATGAAACAAAATACCAAAGCTCAGGTGGGTATTGGTACTCTTATAATCTTCATAGCAATGGTACTCGTTGCCGCAGTTGCTGCAGCAGTACTTATTCAGACATCCGGTATACTGCAACAGAAAGCGCAGTCAACCGGTAAGCAGTCAACCCAGGAAGTATCATCCAACCTGATGGTCAAGAACATCGAAGGCATACGTGCAAAAACTGGTACAAATCTTTCAGAAACCATTGACTTGCTCAAACTACAGGTAGCTCTTAATGTGGGCAGTTCTCCAGTAGACGTGAATCAGGTAGTCATCTCTATCACAGATGGTACAATTGCGCATAATCTGGTATATGCGGGTAATGATAAATCATATGATGCTGTCATGTCTGGGTTTGCGACCACTGCAGATGCTGCAACGAATTTGGATGCATTGCTTACTACTGCTGGTAATCCTGCTCAGTTTTATACTGTAGATAGGATACGTGATGAAGACCAGTCCTTCTCACAGGGTAATCCTGTAATGAACACCGGTGACCTTATAGTTGTATATATTTCAACAACATCGGATGCTGGAGCTGCCTTAACTACTCTTGGAGCAAGTACAACACCTGTAACATCTGACATGACTCTTGTTCCAAGGACAATGGTCAACATTGTGCTGACTCCGGAATCTGGTGCTGCAACAGTTGCTGAATTTGTAACTCCATCTTCATACGGAGTTAAGGAAAACGTACAGTTGTATCCATAAGATAACTTTGTGTGTAGAAGTTCTACACACCATTCTTTTTTCCCGGAGATGTTTTTCATGAAGGCTAATAAAAAGACCGGAATGTTTAAGGATGCTCGGGCTCAGGTGGGTATTGGTACCCTTATTATTTTCATTGCTATGGTGCTCATTGCTACGGTGGCTGCTTCTGTGATTATACAGACATCTGGTATTCTTCAGCAGCAGGCACAATCGACTGGTAAGCAGGCAACTCAGGAAGTTTCCTCTAATCTGGTAGTTAAACATATAGAAGGTATTCGTGCAAAGAATAATGCTACTGACATGGCAGATGCCATCTCTTTATTAAAGATACGGGTCGGCTTGAATGTTGGGAGTTCTCCTGTTGATCTTAACCAGTTGATAGTTTCCGTTACAGATGGCACTAACACCAATGATCTTCTTTATGCAAACAATGACCGGATCTACGATTACAGTATGAGCAATTTTTCGTCTGATGCCACCGCTGCAATTGCTAATCTGGGGGCTTTGCTTAAGGATACGCAGGCAACACCTGGTGACAATGCAAAATATTTCTTCACGGTACAGAAGATCAGGGATGAGGATACATCGTTCTCTCAGAACAGCCCGATTATGAATACCGGGGATATTGCGATTATTTATGTATCTGCAGTCTCGGGCAGTGATCTTTCATTTACTACAATAGGTGAGGTAAATACTGCTGGCGGTCAGAAGGATTCCACCCTTGACATCGAGCCACGTACTACTGTAACTATAGTACTTACGCCCGAATTCGGTGCAACAACAATGGCAACCTTTTTGGCTCCGTCGTCGTATGGTACTAGGGAAACAGTCCAGCTCTATCCATGAGTCGGACTTTTCTTATATTTTATGAGGGATGATATGAGCAAAAGAACTATCATTTTATTGTTTATTTTATTTTTCTGTTGCTTTGCTTTAAAAGCTTCAGCAGATGTTTCGTTTACTAATAACATCGAAATGCATGAGGAATCTATCACATTTGTGATACATGAAACATATACACTTGATGATGCGCTGGGTTTCAGAGAGGATCTGGATGCAGACAATAGTGGAAATGTGAATGCTTCAGAGGTCGAAGTATTCAAGGAAAGCTATCTATCGGATCGCAAAGCACAATTCCTGGAATATGTTCTAATAGATAATGGCTCACTTCCATTGAATATAGATTCTGCTGATCTTCAGTTTGAAGGTGCAGATGGTATGGTTGATATTTCTCAATTGAATGTGACCACAATAGTTCAATATGGGGCAAATTCAACAATTTCCGAAGGAAAGCATAGTGTATGGGTACTAGGTCATCCTCTTATCGACAACATGCGATTCGTTCTCCCTGCTGATATGGAGTTGGTCTCATATGATGGACTCGATAATGCATCACAGTCAGTGCAGGATGGGCGTGTAGTGCTTGAAGGTGTCAGTGGCATACGTTCCTTTATGATAAATGACACGCCTGCATTCGAATATGCAGCATATGTCACTATAGAGGAAAAGTCCATTTATGAACGCAGTTTCTTTCTGCCTCTTTTGATTATAATTGAGATCATACTTGCATCAATAGCATTATATATAATTAGAATGAATAAAATAAAGAAATCTCAATAAAAATGTTCTCTAATCATCTACCTATTTACGGTGCTCACATGAAAAACAGTTCATCCTATATCATTTGTTTTCTTGTTCTTGCAGCTGCTGTATTTAACAGTGGTTGTGTTGCCAACTCCCCCGAAGAATCAGTCGAATCAAAGGTTTTGGATTTTTTGAACGCTGTCAACGAAGACGAAGCTGGTATAGCTTATTCTCTATATACTGGTAAGGATTTTCTTGCGCCTGCAAGCATCACAATGATATTCAATAACAAAGGCATGAAAGCAGGATGTATAATGGAAACTAATATTGTTTCCAGGGAAATAGTCGATAATCTTGCTATAGTAAATGTTGAATGTTCTGTAGCAACCCTTGACCTTTCTGGAAATGCAAAAAGTACTACTATAGTTCCTGTTTATTTCAGATTGCAGAACAGTGAATTAGGCTGGATCATAACAAGGGTTGCTTTTAATGAACCCTTGACATTTGAAAATGCTGAGATTGTGAATATTGAGGTTGAAAAAACATCTGTTGATGTAATTACTGATAACGCCCCTGTCATATCTGTATTTGCGTTTGCTATGCTTGGTGCGGGTCTTTATCTGGATAAAAAAGACAAAGCTAAGAAAAAAGAAAATAGTAGGACAATAGACACTTCGGGTGCAGTTCCTATCCAGAAAGAAGCAATTGCACAATACGTCAGGTTTGTTCCTGCACAACAGATTACAGTTGGTAATGCCACAAGTGTGGATGTATGGGTCAAGAACTTTACTCAGGAGCCTTATCATAACTTTTCAATGAAAGCTAAATTTCCGAATTCGCTTGAAGCACAAAAAGTCAATCTCTTCTTTGACACCATTGCGCCAGGTGAAACGGTAAAAAGGACATGGGTTGTAAAACCTAAACTTGCCGGCTGGGCATCTATTGAAGAACCAACCGTGATATTTGATTATGTGGGCACAAAGTATGTCGGTGTACTCGATCCTGTATGGCTGCAGGTTCAGTGATAGTTGGAGATGGGGCCGTTGTCATCAGATAATAACGAAGCAGGTGAGTCTTCTAAAAAAGTATCTCCGGATATTATGAAAAAATTGAATGATGCATTTTCCTCTTATCTTGATGGGGATCAGAGTGCAAACTCTAATGCTGATCAATTTGAAAAGGATTCACTTCTGGAATTAGTTCAATCCGGGATAATTGAAAAACAAGACTCAAATTCATTTTCTGATTCAAAAGGTGAAGATTCAGGTATTAATGATGCAGAGTTTGTTGAAACGGAAAAAGAGCCTGATTATTTTCCTCAGAATGATGAACCATTAAATCTTGATGTTAATATTATCGTTCCGGACACATTATCTGGAGTTTTTGACGATGTTGTATATCAATCGGTCGAAATTGAGATTGATGAAATTGGGAATACTGTAGAACATGAAGGAGATTTTCGATATTCTGAAATTGTGTCTGATATTCTGAAAAAGACTCCAAAGGCTCCTGTTTTATCGTCTTCAGAATCTGTCGATAAAAAAGATAGTTTATCTGTTGATCTGTCGGCTTTAAAAAAGAATATTCCTTCAAAAGAATCAGAGTCTGGTCATGAGAATGTTAACGCTTCTGATTCTTCTATAGAAGTAGAACCTGTCACTGTAGTAAAAAACGTGCCGATATCTGCCAAAGCAGAATCAAAGGCCGCATTATCTAAATCAAATAGCTCCGGAACATTGACTTCAGCTCAAAAAATCTCTCTGAATGAATCTTTAATGAAGAAAGAAGTTAAGAAGATTGAAAAGCCTCTTAAATTGCAAAAGGTTCCAGATGATCAATTATCTTCTATTAATCCCGGGATTAAAGAAATGAAAGTATTGGGGGTAAAAGAAAGTAGCACTTCTGAGTCTCCTGTAAACATTGCTTTTCTTTACAGCAAGGACCATATACATCATGATGCTGCTTCTCTATCTATTAATACTCATGAAAAACCAGAGCGTCTTATTAAAGCGATGTGGTATCTGGAAAAGAATAAAGTTTTCAGTGACGGTACTTGTACACTAATAGATGAATTTGGAATGGCTGAAGAAACTGATCTATTAAGGGTCCATGATGAATCATATATTTCATTTGTCCGATCTTACGCAAGTGCAGGGGGCGGTTTTTTAGGTGACAGTACTTACATGACACCAAGTTCTTATGAAATTGCCAAGGCGGCAGCAGGCGCTGCGATAACGGCAGGTGATCTGTTGGTGGATAAGAAATTCTCACATGCTTTTGTCATGGCACGTCCGCCTGGTCATCATGCAAGTTCCCAGAAGTATGGGGGATTTTGCCTTTTCAATAATGCAGCTATTCTTGCAAGGCATTTGCAAAGTAACAGGAATATAGGAAAAGTACTGATACTTGACTGGGATGCACATGCCGGTGACGGCACAATGGAAATCTTTTACGACGATCCCACTGTTATGTTCTTATCACTTCATCGGGATCCGCATGGTTTCTACCCTCGTAAAGGTTTCAGTACGCAAATAGGGGAAAATGCAGGCAAAGGGTATACCATGAATGTTGAAATGCCAGAGGGTGCCGGCAATGATGAGTACATGCTGGCATTTGATGAAGTAGTCATTCCAATGGTAAACCGTTTTGCTCCTGATTATATAATAGTCAGTTGTGGTTTTGATGCATACTATAAGGAAAAAAATATAGGCCTTACTCTGGACTCTGAAGGTTATCATCAGATGACATCAAAGATGCGTTCAGTATTCCATGGGCCAATGGTTTTCCTGATGGAAGGTGGGTATCACGATTTTAATGGTCAGTTATGCCATAGTGTGCTTAGTTCCCTTCATGAAAAACCTAATCCGGTTAGTGACTCCCTGCAAATATCAAGTTATAAATTGAATCAGAAAAAACAGATATTTGCAGATACGCAGAAGAAGATAGAGGAATCGAAAAAGCATAATCCAATATTATCTTTGCAGGTGTCCTGATGGTTAATGTTGGACTTACCCTTAATGAAAATCATTCTTTGCATGACTCTTTGCTTAATGGTTATCCCTGTCCTGAAAATCCTTCACGGTTAGAACAGATACAGGAGTACCTGAAGTCTACAGATTTACTTGATGGTGTTCGGTGTCGTATGTATGATTCGAAAGCTGCTTCTGTCAATGATATCTTACGAGTTCATACAAAAGAATATGTTGAGTTTGTGAAGTCGTGTACTAAAGATTCTCGTTTAAGTAGTAAGGATGTATATGTATGCCCTTCTTCATTTGATGTACTTTTGGAGGCTACAGGATGTGTTCTGAATGCAGGCGATCTTGTTGTTACGGGTAAATGTAAACATTCTTTTGCCCTGATACGTCCGCCTGGCCATCATGCAGGTCCTGATACGTCCAGTGGATTTTGTGTTTTTAACAATTCCGGTGTATTGGCCAGGTATCTCCAGGAAGTGCATGGGCTTGAGCGAATTGCAATCATAAATATTGATGCACATGCTTCCGATGGGACGCATGCGGTATTTGAGGCAGATCCCAGTGTTCTCTGCATATCAATTCATCAGGACCAATCAACTCTTTATCCATATAAGGGTTTTATTCGGGATATTGGTGTAAGGCCTGCACTTGGTTATTGTATAAATATGGAAATGCCTCCTGAGGCCAGTAACCCGGAATATAACGTATTATATGATGAAGTGGTGGAAAAGGTACTGGCAAAATTCGATCCGCAGATGGTCATACTTGAATGTGGTTTTGATGCTTATCATAAAGAAGCTCTGACAAAACTGAATCTTACAATTGATGGGTACTACCAAATTATATTTAAATTAGCACTTAAATGGAATATTGTAGCTTTGCTGGAAGGCGGTTATCATAATGATCTTGGTCTGCTCACATCAGTTGTTCTGCGTGCATTGGTCGGGGAAAGTAGCATTAAGGATGATGTAAACCTTGTAGACCTGCTGGCTTCAAGACATGCTAAAACCAGAAAAGATTTTAACAACAATTTATCCCTTCTGAAAATGAGATTGGAACCATACTGGGGTTTATAGGCCCATACTTAAAAAGGTAGTTGATTAAATGTTTGAACTTGCAAGAACTGATGATGGTATATCTTTCTGTAAACTTGAGCATGCTTTTGAGCTTGACAAGTTGAAGATAGGTGAATTCAGTTACTTCAGAAAATATCTTGGTATGGCGGATTATTTCTCCAATTTTAATAGCTGGCTTAAAAGACCTACTGTAGCATTGGTGCTGGCAATATCAGGCAATACTGTTGTTGGATGGGCTATGAATGAAAAATGGAGTTCACCTTCAACTGATGGAAGGCCTGTGTATGTGTTGCGAGGTATTGAGATATCTCCTCAGCTTGCAAGGAGGGGCGTGGGGAAAAATATGTTTTTCCTTATAGCCAATGTACTACTTGGTCACGTTATTACAAAGCCTGTAAATAAGAATGCAAAGTTGTTCTTCGAATCTCTTAATTTTGTAGAACCTTCCTCAAGTTCACCGGTAAATCTTGGTGATTATCCGGGTTATCTGATACTTGATGAAGGTAAAAAGGAATTATTATCCTTTGAGGATATTTCAGTATTTGAAAGTAATATAATGTCCTGTAAAGCTAAGATATTTCCTAAAGAAATATGTCTTGAGACTGCGAAAAATGATGTCAATACGGCAGAAGCAAATGATTGTGCTGTCCTTGAAACTGTTATTGTTGCAGATAGTCAGACTGCTCCGTTAACTCCATCTGAAGATGAAAATGTTGCCGACTCTCAGGATCCTATCGTATTTGATGGTAAATTTGTAGGCGAACAAAAAATGATGTCTCCTTGCAAATGCGGGCATTATCTTGTGTATAAATATCAGGTCACTGGCAAAAGGAAAGGTACTGCTTTTATATGTGCCAGTTGCAATGTTGAACGGTATTTCCTTCCACTTAAGAACTTGTCTAAATAAGACGATTCCTAATTTATTTGTCAGTAACTTTAGTTCATAATCTATTTTGTTTTGATCTAGTTTGTTTTAGTCACTTACTTTATTATTTGTTTTTATAGTATATCTTAAAAAGTTAAGTTCTCATAAAAGCAGAAGTTACTTATTTTGATTTTCAACAGAAGAGTATTAATATGGCAAATACAATATTAGTTATAATTATATTATAATATATATAATTCTTATATATGGGGTTTCCATATGGCTCAAGAGCAGGGTATCGCAAAAGTTGATCTAACTTACATTTACAAAGCAGTGATGATGGGTAATTCCCTTTATTCCGAGAATTGGGAGAAAGGTGTTCTCTATCTTACCAACCTGAACCTGTGGTTCTCTGAGGGTGGTGGATGGATAACAATACCTCTAAAAAGCATTACGATGGTGGGCAGGGAGGTTACTGATCCTATCCGTATGAAGGCACAGAGAACCATTGGTACTTCACATGTACTCATGATCGATTATCTTCAGCCTTCATCTGTTGTAGAAGGAGCTACGGCTTCAGCTACTGCATTATTGGCAGGTAACGAAGCGGTGATCAATACGCTAAAGACCTATCTTCAGCCAATGTGTGGCACTCCTCCGAAAAAACAATCACTTTCTGATGTTGATAAAAAGCTCCTTTACATGCTTTCAACTGGTGTAAATGACTTACAGAAGCTTGTTTTTTTCATCGGTGTTGACAACGATACTCTGGCTGCCAGTTTCAAGAACCTGAGGGAGCAAAATTTCTGCGACACTTCGGGAACACTTACTGAACATGGTCTAAAGCAAATAAGGGAGATGATGTGAAATGAACTTAATCACCAAAAAGGAGGTGTTTTGATTGACTGATCCAGGTCTTCCTCCTTTCATGAGTGCTCCTGGTGGAGATGCTCCTCCTATGTCCAATAGCAGTTTTGGGCAGTCAATGGGTGCTTTTGGAGCAATGCTCAAATTACAGCAAAATATCAGTGATAGATTCCCCAAAGCCAAGGTCCCGTGGAGTGGGACGAGGGAATTCCTCAAGGCCAGTACCATTGAGCTGATAAGGTCCACTTCGCTTTATCGTTTCCACATGGATTTCTTCCGGGAAATTGGTCTTGGTAATATGCAGTTGATATCGTATGCGCCAATGCATTACATTTATGCAGTTCCCAATAATCCTGTTTGTAATTTCTACCCGGCACTCAACAATCAGAAAGTGTGTGTAGCTACAACTGATGCTCTCCACAGGTTCTTCAGGGAGGAGCTTGAACTTGAATGTTCAGTTGAAGAGATCGAGTGTATCAAAAATGGCAATGAGGTATGTAAGTTCAAAGTAGATCTCCAGCCTATATCTGCATACCAGGTAATGCTGGATGAATATGACAAGATGATACTCTCAGGTGTCAGACCACCTGTTGATGATAATGAATTGAGGGACAGGGTAAGGGCACTGACAGTGTACAAGTTACTGGAAAATGGTCGTTTGTCAGAAATAGGCAATGCTTACATGCAATTTGCAAGCAGCATGAAGGTCGAGGAAAAAATATTCGATCCACCATGGAAGCTCAAAGAAAAACTCTCATCTATTGCTGATACTCACAGTACTTTTGGTGGTGCATTTGGTGCAATGACCAAAACAATCCAGGAACAGCAATCAGAGAAGCCTGTAACTCCTGAACCAGTTGTCTCCGAGGAAACAAAACAACTGCAGGAAGAAGCTAAAAAGACAGATAGTTTTGCCGAACTTCTTGCAAAAATGAAAAAAAATCAGTAGGTATATGAATGTCAGGTTACAGATCAGTTTCAGCTAATAATCATCTGGGAGATTTCATGGGTGAATTTGTAAGGGTGATTACGAATAAGTCACATTACAGGGGTGAATGTGTAAGGATCGATCAAAAGAACAACAATGTTCTCTTGATAAATGTTGTAATGAAAAACGATACTGGATGGGTTGACATTACTGGCCGTATGCTGGTAATGGGGCATGCCATCGAGTCCATCTACATAGAAAAAAGCTTTCCATTTGACAGTAATGAATCCCTGATACTTTCAATTGAGAATGGTTCACTAATGCCGGATTCTGATCCAGCTTTACAGGACCTGAATAATTTTAATGAATCAGGATTCCCGGAGGAATATAAATGAGTGCTGAGAAAAGAATACCAACCGGGATCGCAGGTCTTGACAGAGTGATCGAAGGTGGCGTACGTGACAACACGACTTTTCTGGTTGTTGGTTCAAGTGGTACCGGAAAGTCTACATTTGCAATGCAATATCTGAATTACGGTCTTGAACATGGTGAGAATGGTCTCTACATCAGTATGGAAGAACCTCCCGAACAGATCATGCGTGAAGCGAAAATGCTGGGTTTCAATCTCGACAAGTACTACGAAAAGGAGCTTTTTTTCTTCCATTCAAAAGGAAAGGACTTCGTAAAACTTGTAGATGAGCAACTCCCTGCACTTGTAGAAGCTAACAGGAACTATTCTGTAAAGACCCGTGTTATCATTGATCCTTTAACTCCTCTTATATGGGCTATACAGGACAAACAGGAGCAGCGTGAGATTATCACGAAGCTGTTCTACACTTTAAAGCAGCTCGGCCCTGTCCTTATCACAACAGAAGAACACTCTTCTCCGGGAGAGACTGTCGGTGAGGATGTGCTGATCCCAATTTACATGTCCGATGGTGCTGTACACCTGACATACAGGCCTATTGGGGGCGCTTTTAACAGAGCTCTTGAAATTATCAAAATGCGTGCAACAAGGCATGGGGAAGAAGTATATCCCTACATATTTGTTCGTGGCGTCGGGGTTGTTGTAAGAACCACTCCACTTGTATCTGCTGAAGATATGCGCAAGTATGATGATGTCTTTGACAAGGCTATAAGGACTGCTGCAGATCTCGGAGCAGGTGAGAGGATGCTTGAACGTCTCGTTTACGTTAAGGAAAACTGGTCATATCCGTTCTCTCCAAAGGAAACACTCCAGATATTCTTTGAATCCCAGGGCCTGAATGATGCAGTGACCCGGGAAGACCTTGCAAGACGAAAAGAAAAAGAAGCAAGCTCTCCTGAAGTCCCGCTGGATATCGGTGATCTATCCGGTGGAACTCTGCAGATCGAAGATACAAAATTTATGCAGGATGAAACTCTCTTTTCAGATTCAGATGATGGGGGAGTTATAGAGATTGATAGTCTGAGTGAACTGGAAGAATTAATTCAATGATTACCTGAGGTGGATTGACGTGTCAGTTAAAAAAACAAAAGATGACCTTGAGGATGTTTCCCTTTTGAAGTTTGCTCTGGTCGCACAGCTGAAAAGGACACACCAATCCAGTGATGTGGATGTACTTTTATTTGCAGGTGCAGACGGAAAGATATACGCCTCCTACATACCGGATAGTATCGGCCCGAAGATATTTGAGCTTACCAACCTGATCAGCCATAATCTGTTACACGTGAGCCAGCAGCTTGCAATGGGGCTCAGACAATCGGTCATTGAATATGACTTTGGTACTGTTATTTTCTCGGCAGTTGGTCGCGGAGCGCTTTTGATCTCCCTTTTCACAGGAAGGGCGGATCTTTCAGAAAATATGGGTAAGATCGAGATCGCTAAACATGTGATGCAGCATATCTTTGAGCAGCGTCCAATGACTGCAGAGCAGTTGGCTACCTATCCTGAAGAAGTGGCTGATGAGTTACGTGTATTGTCCAAGATAGTATTCAATGAAATGTACACCCAGTCTTCTGAGTATAAAAAGAACATGGAGATCCTTGCAGATATAAAGGTGAAGATCACCGGTGTCATGGGTAGGGGGGAAGTTGAACAGGTGCTTGCAATGGCTTTCAATGAGATAGCCTCATCTCCAAAATGGATGACAGAAGACCTGTGGCCTTTGCTTGTTGAAATGATAATTAGGGACCAGATACGTCCTCTGCACGGTGATTATGTGGCTGATATCTGTGAGGCTGAATGGATACCGGATATAAAACACAAACTTGAGTCTTTTGTATGATATGGTGATCTGCTATGGATGATGAAATATGTGTCTTAAATGCCTGTGAAACAAAAAATCCGGGTTTTCAAGATGAATGGACAACGGAAACTGAGATGGATAATCATGCAATCACACTTCCTGAAACGGATTATGATGCAGATGCAGATCAAGTGATGGTCAATAAGGATGATAAGGCGGATGGTTCTATCACAAAGGATAATTCTGGGTATGAAGATGATTCGAAGTCCGGGATGGTAACATCTCTGGTGGTGGTCTCTGATAGCCCAAAGGCTTCTGATTCTCATGAAGCTAATAACCCGGCAAATTCTTCTGATATATCATATGAAACTTCGTTCAATGCAGTTCATGAGGGTATGTTATCCAGACTGGAAGAAGCCGAAACGCTCAATGCTGAAATGGAATCCCGGTTATATGGATTTGAGAAAAAGTTCACGGACCTTCAAGAAAGGATGGATGAACTTCTTGAGTCAAATGGAAATTTATTATCTTCTATAGAGAACGATCTTCAAACAAGGGCTGATGAGACCGAGTTAAAACTGCTCAAAAAAGATTTTGACCAGTTCTCTAAGAGACTTAAAAGGGTTGTGCAGGCTGAAGATTCTGTTAATGCCGAATCTCTTGATGCTACAAAAGTACCTCCTGATGTTCTTGAGATAACTTATGCAAAGACTCTGAATGATATTTACAGTGCCATGCTTGGGGTATACGGCGATAGGGAAGCTGCCGAAATGGTGGAGGATGCCAGGGACAGTGTACGTCAGTTCAGTGCAGGTATTGATTTTTTCAGATTTGAAAACGAATCTTTCATAATACGGGGACTTTCTGAAGCAATATCTTCCAAGATAGTTTCCATAAAACAGATACATGGGACGTATATAGAATTATTCAAGATGCTTTTCCAGTATGTTCCTAATTATAATTCCCAGGATTTCCGTTCTTTTGTTGAAACTGGAAGTCGGGAATACACTATCGAAAAAGTAGTATCTCACGAGGGGTATATTGATAAGATCAATTCCGACATTGGCCTGTTCAGGGATGAATTGGCTAATATCACGGAGAATGTCAGTTTTATGGCTGAGTTACAAAACAATCAGCTTGAAGAAACAGCCTCTAATTCCAAGGATCTCATTGAGATAAAGGAACAGATGGAGAGCATAGCAAAGGCTGTCAATCTACATACAAAGGCAATAAACAAATTGGGCACGATTCTTTCCGAGTTCCGGAATTCACCCATCACAGAAAATCAAATATCTGAGAGTTTTGAACTTCCTGATCTGTCAAGGATTGAGGAAATGGTTGCTTCAAAAGCAAGCCATGAAGATATAATAGCTATTTCCTGTGAGATGGAATCTTTCAAAGCCAGTGTGGAGAATATGTTTTCCTCGATACAACAGCAAGTTCAGGAAACTATGTTAAATTCACAGAAATTACAGGTAACAGAGGATGAAATATCGGAAGTCCGTGAAGAAACTCCTGATTTGTATGGTATGGAGGAGCCACGGCCCCTAAAACTTTCTGAAATGCCAATAGAAGATGTCATAACCGGCCAACTGTCGGTACTTGGTTCCGCAACTCTGAAGCAGCTTGAAAAGCAAATTCAGGAAAATGGATTTTCTATAGATTTTGAAAAACTGGCTCTTGTAATGTCATATCTGGAACAGGAACAGCTTGTTCATTCCACCAAAAAAGGAAGGTATACTTTCTATTCTGTTGCAGATCATGCAAATGCTTGAGATATTAGATGATAAAATGGCAATTGAAGGTTTAAATGTATTGCACATGGCCGGAGATATCGGGTATGGCGTATTGGAAACAGGCATATCGGTGGACCAGCTCACTATAGATATTGGACAATCCAATAACGTGGGTTTTAATTATTTCCATAATAAGTTTGGGATGCCTTATGATTTCCTGCTGAAAAGCTCAATAAGTTCGGGACATTCACTTTTTGTTGCTGTTAAGGGTTCAGACCAACTACTGGGTTTTGCACGATTTGAAAAGATATCTGATGAAACTGAGAAGACATACAAAGGCAAAACGAATATTGTTAATTATTCAGTTCATCTGCTCAGGAGTATAGAGGTACATCCGGCACACAGACATGTCGGTATAGGGCGTTTATTATTTGCAATATCTGTCAATCAATTGGAAACCAACGTTATAACACTGCCTGATAATCAGGGAGCTGCCCGTTTTTTCAAAGATAAGTTAAACTTCAAGTGTTTGAATCCGGGTAACAATGGCCTTTCTTCAAGATATAAGGATTATCTGATACTTCCATATCCAAGAGCCAGGGCCATGCTAAAGACCATGGCTGTAAACTATCCGCGTATGGTGCTGCCTGAGCTCATTGGTAGCTATGAGTCGCTAAAGTTCCGGGATAATATGGGTAAATCTATATCAAAGAGTGACATCAGCGACTTCCAGGTACTGTTTCAAAACTCAAAAGAATTGCTTGATAACAAACTAATGAACGAACTTGATTCATTTATTAAAAGACTTGATGCTTAAATGACGATATAATGGTTCGGGTGATATTTTGGCTAATTTAGATGTTCAACGGTTGCGTAAGAATTTATTGAAATATTACAGCAGATTCAATGTATTGCCGGGTAATACCTATGAGTTATCCAGTGATATGGATATTGAAAGCTGTGTTGCTACAATAGATGATATTACAAATCATATTCTTAAGCCTGCAGAAAGGAATATGCGCCTGGAATTGTCACAGATGTTCAAGGAATGCGAGAATCCTGAAATTCCTTATTTTGAAGTTGTAATGGATATCATGCAATTCATGAATGAATTTGTTGGTGATCCTCATACAGTCGAACTTATTTTTGCAAGAGTCAATAATGAAGTTGCAAGGAAAAAATTAGAGGTCGATGAAAAGATCTACTATAAGGATAATGAGTGGACTTCCGAACTAGCTGAAATGTCTATGCAGAAATTAAGGGATTCAGGGACAGAACGTGACTATCAGTTCATGATAGATCAGCTTACAGAAATTCTTTCTCACTTTACAAGTGAAAAAGGAATAAAAAGTGTCCGCATGAAACTCAATAACATCATAAAAGACCACAGTCAACGTGAACTTAAGGTTCTGGATCTTCAGCTTTGATCTGAAGAATCCTTTATATACAGAGTTATTTTGATATTTGAAAGCTCAAAATACAATTCCATGGTCTGTAATCATGAACTCATGTTTCCCCATTGTAAAATCACTTTCCCGTACCTTAATTATCTCAAGGTATCTTTTGGTGTTCTGTTCGTCCCTTTCAGTATCAAGTACGATCACTGTATCAAATATATAGGACCATAAGCTGGAATATATGTTTGAAGCAGGTATCTCGGCAGTCGCTATAAGGAGTATGCCACATTCATCGAATTGCTGAAAAAGGTTCTGGACAAATGCTCTTAATTCAGATGTGTAAAATGGTCTCTCATCAAATGTACTTTCAATATCTTCCAGGATGTTTATGGTATCTATGACAACTCGTGAGATCTTATGCTTAAGGATGTTCTCATTCAGATACTCGAATATGGCAAAATCTCCTTTTGCCACCACATCTGAACTGATGGGAAATATCTTTATTTTATCAGTTAGCAGTTTTTCATCATAAAATGAAAAGGATGACAAAGCTCTGATTATCTTGTCTTCTGATTCTGAGAGCATAGATATGTAAGCACAGTTTTCTCCTTGTTTTGCAGCATTGAACAGTGATTGCATACACATGTTTGTCTTGCCTGTTCCGCATGAACCTGCAATAAGGATATTTGATGGTTTTATGTATCCTCCCCCGAGAAGATCATCAAGTTTTGTGATGTAGGACGGTACTTTCATATTTTCACAAACGCGTACGCTTTGATATTTTATAAATTTGTCGTAGTTCTAAAAATTATTAACATTAAATTTTTTAGCCCTATCAAAAGCATTTAAGCAACCTTATATATTATCAGTTCAATTAAAATAGATATAAACACTAACTCACTTTTCTTATGTTGATAATCATGTCTGACCTGCATAATAACAATGGAATTTTAACATATCTGAGTGATATAAACGAGCGATTGAAATCACTTGAATTACGTATAGCTGACCTTGAAGCTCGTAATTCTCCCCAGATCAATGATAAAATGGCTGTTTTTCTCACCGTTCCTGATTCTATCCGCAAATCTTTGTTCGCTGTTTCAAAACTAAATTCTTGTACGGCAGATGAGGTTAGCGAGATTACGGGAAGGCACCGCTCTATAGAAAATAAGTATCTTAATGAACTTTACAGGGCCGGATGGCTTGAAAGAGAACGAAAGGGTAAAAAGATATATTATTCTTTAAGCAAGAAGATAGAAAGCAAAAGTAATGAGCACTGGTCTGCAGTAGAAGAAGTCGAAAATAAACTTGACAGATTACTTGGGTGAGTACAATGCTACTAAGTTTTCATTCCTATAAAGGCGGTACCGGTAAGACTACGTTTGTCGGAAACCTTGGTGTCATGCTGGCACAGCAGGGTAAGAAAGTGTGTATCATAGATACTGATGTAAATGGTCCGGGCATACATTCATTGTTCGATATCAGGTATGATATGACGCTAATTGACTTCCTGCAGGGCATTTGCAGCGCTGATGAGGTTGTTTACAGGTATGGTGATACTGATGTTTACGTAGTTCCTTCCAAAGCTTGTGAGGAGGATATTTCCGCTATGTTCAATACTCCCGGTGAGGCCAGGGAAAAACTGTTGGAACTTATCAGGAAAATAGGAACCAGTATTGGAATTGATTATTTCCTCTTCGATTGCAGTCCAGGCATCAACAAGTCCAGTCTTCTGACAATGAACATCGTGGACAAGGCAACTATCGTATCAACAATTGATATTCAGGATATAAGGGGTACTTATCTATTATCAAGTATGTCAGCTAAACTAGGTACTCATGCAGCTCTTCTCTTTAACAGAATTCCCCGGGAAAAGAGGGATGATATAAATGAGATCGTTTCTGATTTCAGCAAGAAACTTGGTACGGAGCTTCTTGGACTAATCTCCTATGATGAATCCGTAGCAAGGACCTGGTCACGAAAAATTCCAATGAAAGATGATCCTGACTGCGATTATTGTACTCAGTTAAAAATAGTAGCAGAAAAACTGATAACATAAATTAATAATTCTTGATTACATTGTGGTTCTGTATTCTTCGATACTCCGGCCCACAATTTTGTCAAGTTCTTTTTTTTCTTCGGGTGTCAGGCTGAAGATCTCTTTTATCTTATTAATATCATTTTGCATGTATGGTTCAAGGTATAATGCATCTCCACTTGTTTCATACCTGATATCGATAAGTTCATCACTTCTTTTCTTCATCCTTGCGTCTTTCAGCACAAATTCATTTTTAAAGTATGGGATGAGTTCAGTCTTTACCTGAATGCTAATCTCTTCTTCGCTGACTATACTTATCATCGGATTATTATATTCTCTACTTTTACGTAGGAGAATTGAGATAAAATTAATGTATGGTTTATTGTTCTGTAGCTGTTTGAGGGTGGTCAAGTCTGCAACAAGTATCAGATGTCTACTTCCGGAAAGTAATTTCTCTACTTTGATTAGGGTACTTGTAAAGTTTCTGAATACATGGAATGACGCAACATTATCTACATCGGAATAGTTATTTTGTTCATTCTCATTCCAGTAGATTCTGATAACTGGCAAAGTTTCCTTTGTTCGCATCTCTTTTATGATTTGTCTTATAAGTTCTTCTGCTCTTGGATCTTTATCGTAGCAAAAAATAGAACTCTTTTCTTTAACGATATCGAGAAACTTTACTAATGTCTGATTTTGTTTCCTGGTGCCCATCTTTATCTCTGTCGCTACGATTTTATTATTTGTTATATATAATATCAATGGTGACCATGGATTTATATGTTTCTAAATAATCCTGCATGAACAGAAAAGTTACACTGTGGTATTATAATCGTTCGAAATATAATATTTTATTTTTCTTTTCCGAAAGGGTTAATACCTATAGCAGCAGATTAAAATTCGAGGTGTTTTCGTATGTCAAACTTCCATAAAAGAGATTATGAACGTAAAGGCGATAAGAAAAACGAAGAACTAGATGCAAAGCTAATCCAGGAAAACCTCAAAGATCTAAAATCCTCGGATGGTGAGATTTCAGAGTGACTATAAACCTTGACATCGAATTGATCAATTCGGATTTTTCAGACAAACAGTTGAATGTTCCGAATGGGACCACTTATGAACACGTACTGGACATTCTTGGTATAAACCAGGAAACTGTCCTTCTTTTAAAAGAAAAAAAAGCTGTTCCTATTGATGGAATAGCAGTGCCCGGTAAATTGACTATCATGTGCATTGCATCACAAGGATAGATTCTAACCAGGCACACTCAAAAACGTTACATTCTTTGGGTAATATCTTTAAGTTTGGTGATGGCATCCATCGTTGTTTTTGTGTCTGCTATGATCTTCTGTTCATAGTGTTTGATGATATCTTCAACAGGTGCGGAGAGCTGGTAGATCTTTGTAGGTCTGCCCTTTCCAACTGCCTTTTTGTTGTGGATATCGATCCAGCTTCTTTCACGCATATGCCTCATGGCAACGCTGACCTCTGGCTGTCTCAAACCGGTGCTCATTTCTATTTCCTGGGATGATGCCTCATTAACATTTGACAGGTATGTGAGTGTGGTTGCAACATTCCTTGACATTCCCAGGCTTTTCAATGCTTCAATGAACTTATAGTCTGTATCGTCTAGTATCTTTACTTCAAAGTCTTTCATAATCAAATAACCCCTTTATTTTTGACAGGCGCTCTTTCGAGCTCCAATACTTACTATGACATTATTATATTTAAAGTTATATATGCGCAAAATTAAAACACTTAATAATTAATAATCTGTGCTAAAAATGAGTAAATTGTTCGCCAGTGTGAATATTTTATTCTTGAGGATATTTGTCGAATCAAAATAGGCAAACTCTTTTCCATCAAATATTTGCCTGCGTATTTCTTTGCCGACAATATCATCACTTCCGGGCTGTAACCTGAGCACAGTTGAGCCTGGATATATGTGTTTATTATGCGAAAAACCATCGATATCTCCATCAGTTATTCCTATGATGGGTATTCTCAGTCTGTAAAGTATATCCCCTGCAACATCTGTTGTGTCATCCCCGATAGTTACAGCGACCTGAGCACCTTCAACCAGTTCAAAAGACCTCTCCGCTTCATGGTCAATTATTACTGCTTTTATTTTATCTACTGAATCCGGAGAACTTTTTCCTTCATTAGATATGTATTTTGATTCCGAAACATTTTTGCGAACAGAAAAGTTATTTCCCCTCAAAGGTCCGCTTTTTACCCAGCATGAATTAAGGTCAATAGGAATTCTCAGGTTGTATCCGTGAAGTTTTTCGAGTCCATGTTCTTTGACTCTTGCACCCTTGATTTCCTTAATAAAGCCATTTTCAGTTATTATCTGTATATCTTCACTTTTTGCAAACCCCACAATTATTCCATTGATCATTATTTTCTCTCCGATATGCACACCATAAACGGTCCTTATGATGCGATGACCCTGGTCTTCAACACTTATCGGTGTGATTAGCTCTGGGACATCTGTCATTTCAAGGTCGAGAACCTTTTCCATTTTCAAGGCAAAATCAAGAGATTTCTGATTCCATGGGATAATTTTTCCATCAGGCAATCCAGGTCTTTCAATGTGAACAAGGGGCTTTATAGTACGATCTGCCATCCTTGAAACTACTATATTAGCAAAAAGAATCCCATTATTTGTTGTTTTTCCATGATTCAGGAGAATAACAATATCTTTTGTTAAGAAGAACTCTTCTATGCAACGGCTTGGTTTCAGGCTCTTTCTGATATCAATAATATCTTCAAGATGAGCATCAAGAACCGCTGTCTTACCTATAGTCCCGGCCATTATTGCAGAGGTGTTACCATACTCTTTTAATATGTCCAGCATTTCCTTTGCCATACCGGAATCGACAATATCCGGTCCATGGATAACTACGCCTATTTCCATATACTTTCTTTTTAGGGTCTTTTACAATTATACTTTCCTGCCGATAAACTATTATCCTGAGAGGCATATTTCTGGATATATGAGTGACATCCGATTAACATGGCTTGGGCATTCGTGTTTTCAAATAGATGTTGAAGGAATTACTGTACTTATAGATCCTTTCATAACAGGTAATCCGGCAGCAACAGTACAACCTGAAGACCTTGAACCCGATATAATTGCAGTCACACATGGTCATGGTGACCATCTTGGGGATACTGTCAGCATAGCAAAAAGGACGGGTTGCACAGTCGTATGCATCCATGAGATCTCCCACTACCTTAAGTCAAAAGGAATAAAGACATGTGGAATGAATATTGGGGGAAATGTTGAGCTTGAGGGTATTCTTTTTACAATGACTGATGCACGTCATTCTTCGTCCATTGATGAATCCTGCTGGAGTTTTGACGGTGGAAGAGCAGCAGGCTTTGTGATCAAGGTAGGTGGGACTTCTATTTATCATGCAGGGGATACGGGTGTTTTTGGGGACATGGAATTGATAGCCAAACTTTACCATCCTGATGTTGCCATTCTTCCTATAGGTGGTAGGTTTACTATGGATGCAAAAGCTGCTGCAATTGCCGTTGAGATGTTACGTCCAAAAATTGCAATTCCTATGCATTACAATACATTTGATGTCATATCCCAGGATCCGGATATTTTTAAAAAGTATGTAGATCTGGTGTCTGACACAGATGTTTTAATTATGGAAATTGACAGCTTCATCATTTTATAAGGGCTTGTATATAAAATATTTTAGTTTTCACTATACGCCTACGGATAGGTTTATATTTGATTATGTCGAAGTACCAATAGGCAAAAGTCGAGTTATATTTATATTAGAATAAACATCCCCTCTAGTTCTCGTCATACGACTTTTGCCTGATAAATAATAATTTTTTTACGATTCCTTCTAATTTGTATACTTTTATGGTTTGAATTCGAAAACCCCTATATCATTCTATATATTCTTTTCTACTTTATCGTGACAAATTCCAATTTTGCCGTATTGATCTCAACTTTAACATACATTTCTAATATTTTCAATAATATAGGTATCTTTGTTTCGTATTGTTTTATATGCTAGAAAGTAATTTACCTGCCAAAATAAAAAGTTATGAACGAGTTACGTTTTTCACGTAATATATTTTGTATTTTGAAGGGAGTTATATGGATTATAAATTTACCGATCTGGTGAACATTGATGAGCTGCAGGAATTAATGCATAGTTTCTGTGAATTTTCAGATCTATCATTTTCCCTGATAGATGATAATGACAATGTTCTCATAGCTTCAGGATGGATCGGACTATGCTCAAAATTCCATCGTACTAATCCCGTTACAGCAAAAAGGTGCATTGAAAGTAACGGCAACATCAGATCGTGCATGGAAACAAAGAGTAATTACTATGAGTATAAATGCAAAAATGGCCTTGTGAATATTGCAATACCCATTAATGTTCACGGCAAGCATCTTGCAACATTAATCTTTTCTCAGTTTCTTTTTGATGAACCTGACTATGATTTTTTCCGGAAACAGGCGGAGTCTATAGGTTTTGATGTAGACTCATACCTTAAAGCTCTTGATGAAGTTCCCATCTTCAGTAAGGACAAAGCCTGGAAAGTCGTGAGGTATTGCTCAAAGTTTACAAACCTGATAGTTGACGTGGCTCTTCTGAATAGTAAACAAAAAATGCATGAGATCAGGAGTAATGCACATGCATCGGAACTTGCTGCAAACAAAGAGGCATTAAGTTCTCTTGACAATATGAAAAATGAGTTAATTTCAACATTCAGTCATGAGCTCAAGACTCCTTTGTCAATAATAAAAGGATATAACGAACTTCTCTATGATGGGTGTCTGGGTCCGGTCGATCAGCGTCAAAAAAATGCTTTAGATTCCGCTATTCTTAATATCAACAGGCTTGAAAACATAGTTGATTCACTTTTATATCTTGGAATGGAACATTTGGATGAGCATTTTTACGATTTTCTGCCTTTGAATATCTCAGAGGTTATTGAGTCAGTGGCTGTTAAGTCTGCAAGAGCTCTTAAAGATAAGAATCTGAGCTTGCAAACTGATATTCCTCAAAAGGTTCCTATGATCCATGGCGACAGCAAAAAACTATATCAGGCACTTTTCCACTTGCTTGACAACGCTATAAAATTCTCTCCTCAGGGGAGTACTATAGCTATATCTGTAACTGAAGCAGATGGTCGTTTATATTTGAGTATGAAGGACAACGGTATTGGTATTGTTGAAGAGCAGTTATCCTGCATATTTGAAGGATTTTACCAGGTAGATAGTTCTCTCACAAGAAAATATCCGGGAGTGGGTCTGGGACTTAACATCTGCCAGCGTATAATTGAACGTCATGAAGGAACTATACGTGTTGAAAGTAAGGTTAATGAAGGTTCTACGTTCCACATCGGTTTCCCTATAAAAGAACATTTTGCAAATTGCATGCCTCCTTCTAATTAGGGAAAATCCGTTATCTGAAAAGAAAAAAGAATTTTGGGCATAAAATGCCCAATTAAAAAGTCCTATTTTTTAAAACAAGCATCCAGATGTTCTTGTGGTGTTGGCTTTGTCATAAGGCTTACGACAATCGCAACAACAATAGCAAGTGGAGTAGCAACAAGTATAGGGTCCACAACTGTCCAGGTACCTGTCAGGATCGTGTCAACACCAAATATCGCTTTGCTTATTCCAAGTGGTACAGCTTCTGATTTGTGTACGAATGCGAGCCAGAACAGACTTGAGAATGTTCCTACCAGCAGACTGGCAATTGCACCTTCTTTGGTCATGCGTTTCCAGAAAAGGCCACCTGCGTACATTGGCAGGAATGCTGCTGCACAAAGTCCGAAGAAAATTGCCGTTGCACGTGCGATGATACTAATTGGAAGTATGTATGCAAGAATAACACTTGCAAGAATGGTGCCTGCAATTGCTACTTTGGTTATGTTGATAGTTTGACCGAGTTCTCCTTTCTTGATGTACTCGCGGTAGAAGTCATGGCCTATGGATGTTCCCATTGTATGGAACTGGGAACTTAACGTGGACATGGCTGCTGCAAGCAAGGTTAGCATGAACAGGACAACGAAGGTATCCGGCATTGCACTGTTTATGAATTCAGGCATGATAAGATCTGTATTGCCACCTGCAACTACTACTGATATCTTACCAAGTGTTTCATAGAAATATGCATTGGAGAGTGCACCAACAGTAAATGCGACACCTGTCATCATTAGGATGAATGGTCCTCCGACAAGTACTGCTCTGTTCAGTGCTGTATCGTTCTTTACTGTCATGAACCTGACTGCAAGCTGTGGCTGTGCCACCACACCAATTCCAACACCAAGGACCAGTGTTGATATCAGGGTCCACCAGATGGGTGATCCGAATACCGGCATTGATGTCCATCCAAGATGTCCTCCGGCAGTGAGACTTTCAGGCACAAGGTCATTCATGGCTGTAAGAGCAGAGTGAGCTGCACTAACTCCTCCCAGTTTGGCGTAAGTGAATACGAGCAGGAAGATCATTCCTATAAACATCAGTGTGCCTTGCAGGGCATCTGTATACATAACAGCAATAAGTCCGCCTGTGATAACGTAAGCGGCAACGATAACAGTGAGAATAAGAACGGCAACATCATAGTTTATATTGAGGGTGGATTCAAGGAACCTTGCGCCTCCGATAAGTACGATACCTGCATAAAGTGGCATGAATATGCCTATAAGTGCTCCTGAGAATCCCTGGATGAATCTGGACTGGAAACGTCTTCCAATCAGCTCAGGAAATGTAACTGCATTTAGATTCAGGCCCATACGGCGTGTTTTTGAACCGAATACAACGAATGCTATGAATATTCCGACAAAGATGTTCATAAAAGCAAGCCATAACAGTCCCATACCAAGAGCGCCGGCGGCTCCACCAAATCCGATTATGGCTGAAGTACTGATGAAAGTTGCACCGTAGGATAATGCAAGTATGTAAGGATGTATCTTCCTTCCTGCCACCATGTAATCTTCAGTTTCTTTTGTTTTCTTATATCCGAGCCATCCAAGGTAAAAGATTACCATCAGATAGACCAGTATGATAACTCCAAGTACGGGTGTGCTCAATACCATCATTCCACCTCTCCGTCATCAGAACCATCGTTCCATTTGAGGGCTCCATAGATTATGCAGCCTATGGCGCTTACAAAACAAAGTACATAAGCAATCCATATTTGTGGGTCATCTATTCCAAGCATTTTTTCTCCTTCCTTTCTTTATAAAAAATCATGATAATTGTCAACATGTCATTTGTTAGCATGCCACTCTATTTAAAGTTTAGTAAAAGATATAACATGCATGCGCCTGATAAAAATAGTCGATACTTCGAAAAGATGAGGATACTTCCAGTAGTTTCAAATGGGTATATACTTTCTATAAATTTTGTAGTAACGATCTGTTGTTATGGGGAAAAATGGGGAGTGAAAAGGAATTGATTAAGGTTCCTTGTTTCTGTAGGTAAGGAAATTTACATATTTTAGAAAACTGATTATACTGCTAAAGCAGGATTCCGATGGTATTCAGCAGAGAATATGTTGAGCATTTCTTGTACTGAATTGAAGAAAATAGGATCCTTTAATTAATCACGTTAAAGTTAGTCTAAATTATGTTTGATTCTTGAAATTAATATTAGATTGTTACAATGCCAACTTATATTTAGTTAAAAAATTACAATATAAATTAAATGCTTAGAAAATTGGAAAGATATATCACAATTCTTAAAGTTTTCACAAAATACAATTTATTCTCCCTGATCTACAAGGACATACATCGGGATCATATATCATTTAAAAAATGTACCTGTTCCTATGATTTGGATAATCGTAGCAATGCTATTAAACTAAGGCTTGCTTTTGAAGAGCTAGGGCCTTGTTTTGTAAAGTTAGGACAAACGCTAAGTAAGCGTTCTGATCTGCTCCCACCTACCTACGTCACTGAACTGGAGAAATTACAGGATAGAGTTATGGCTCTTGATTTTGATGAAATGCGTGCTTCTTTCAGCACAGAATGTATTTGTGAAATATCAGAATGCCAGCATGAACATAACCCTACTTGCTATCATTGTAATGACATGCTGGATATTTTCGATGAATTTGACACAAAACCTATTGCAAGCGCATCTATCGGGCAGGTATACCGCGGAGTTCTGAACGGAAAGGATGTTGCTGTTAAAATAGCTCGTCCAAACCTCATTGATACAATCAACCTGGACCTTTCCATTTTAGATGATATGAAACCTATTCTTGTTAAGATCCTTGGATTGGGATCAAATTTCAACATTGACGCTTTCCTGCGAGAATTCAGGGAAATGTTACATCGGGAACTTGATTATAGGTATGAAGCCGTAAATATGAAACGCTTACGTGAGAACTTCAAAGATGTAAACAACGTGATAATTCCTGATTCATACATGGATTATAATCGTGAGAACATTCTTGTTATGGATTATGTGGAAGGCACTTCTGTAAAGAATCTAACTGGAGTTGACCAAAGGACAAGAGCAGAATATGCAAGAATAATATCTTCCAGCTATTTGAAACAGGTGTACCTTGACGGTTTCTACCATGCTGATCCACATGGTGGTAACATAATAGTAAAAGATGGTACTGTTGCTTTCATAGATCTTGGTGCTGTAGGGACTGTTGACGATGATCTGAAGCGGAATATGATGAATTTCTTTTATGCCATATACAAACAAAATACGGATATGGCGACTGAAATGCTCCTGAAGATCGCAGATACTGATGAAGAGGATGTTGATATCCGAGGACTGAAAAGAGACATGGATGACCTGATAGCTGATCAGCATTATGGAGCAGGTGGTCGAAAAAGTGATAGCTATGCTATACTTGCTTTGAAATATGACCTGTCCCTGCCTGCAGAATTCTCAACACTCGAACGTGCAGTCCTGCTTATAGAAGGAGTCAGTCTCCAGTTAGATCCGAATTACAATATAATGTCCGATGCAGAAGAACTTATCAGCAAAGTTCTCAGAGAAAGATATTCTCCCAAGAAAGCAGTGGAAGGAATTCAGTTCGAAGCTGATGAATATCTGACCATTATAAAGGAAATACCTAAAGGGTTTGCAGATGTGGTGAAGACAATAAGAGGATACAGGATAGAGAAATTAGAACGCAAGAGCAACATTATCCAAAAATACGGACCCATAAAAGACCTATCTAAAACGTTGTTCCTGCTGGTCCTGCTAAGTCTCTCTGCATATTTGATGATAAGGGGAGAGGGAATTATCTCTATGATAGGAATTACCGCTTTTATCGTTGGAGCCCTAACAGGAGTATATTCCATACTACGCTCCTGATGATTGTAAAATTACTAGAATAATTTTACCAGATCTTCAATATCCAGCTTAAAATCAAATTCTTTTAGCTTAAAGAACTTCTTTGCCCGATTATCATCATCTTCAAGTCTCAGGTCACTCTCAACAAAGCCTGCGTTCTCAAGACGTTTTAGGTGTAGCTGTATCACCTGTCTGGACAGATTCAGATCTTTGGATAACTCGTACACATATCTTTCATTCTCAGAGAGCAAATACAACAGTTTCAATCGTACAGGATGCGAAATTGCTTCCCCTATCTTTGTGATCTGTTGAAGTGTCATTGTCATCTATAATCCTTCTTTTCTAGAGCTGAACCTATTAGAGTCTTAGAGATTTAAATCTCATCTAGTTTCTCTTTGATATCAGCTACCATCTTTTTTATGTCTTCTGCATTCTTTTCAACCTTTGTAAGACGTTCACTATTTACTGAACCAACATTATCTGATCTGTTCAGTAGAGTTACTGCTATCCAGACTACTAGGAGGATAAGTAATATGTTCAAAAGCAAACCCCATACGGAGCCGTATGTTCCATACATGAAGCTATCCATCATATAAATATCACCTTTTAAATTGGTTTATTTTAAAATAAGTAAATGGAGAATGGGATTAATTATAGGCCGATGCTAAACATTTAATGGACTATGTTAGCCATGTCAAGAGTTTCATTATGAGGTAGGCAGTTACGAATATAATGATTCCCATAGTCAGGTACAGGAATATGTTCCTGTATACTACCTCTTTTTCAGATCCTGCCTTAATCCCAAATCCACCACAACAGCTACCTTTCCCACAAGAATTACATTCCACATTTTCTTTTTCGTTCTTGTCTGGCATATTGTTCAGAACAGGAATTATGTTTTTCTCTGTCATTTTGTTCTATCCTTGCAATTGATTTAACTTATCAGACCTTATGTGAGTTTTTACTCAAGTTTCTGAAGAATCTTATCCAGCTTCTCTTTGTTCTCTTCCTGAGATCTTTCAATTCTTGAGATCCTTGAATCATAGTCATCTCTGCCATTTCTTCCAAAGCCTGAAGAAGCAGCCCAGATTATTGCTATGATGATAAGTATAAAAAATATCATACCGAATCCTCCGAAAAGTCCATAGCTGCCATAGCCTCCGTACATCATGATATTACCTTGTTTTTCTAAATAGATCTATGTGCATGGCTTAGTAGCCATACATCATACCTGTACCCATTCCACCTCTGTAATTACGACTGGAGGTTCCAGACTGGTAATTTCTGGCGTATGTGTTGGAGTAAGTGTTGAAATCCTGAACGACTTCACCTGTGAATGAATCAATACGTCCCTGTTTTATTGCACCATCAGCGTCTGTGTAATAAACGACCCACCACCTACTCATCTGGTAAATGTTGTCCATTGACACATCTGCGCTTATCTTAGTCTTTGCAATATCATAAGCATCTTCTACGGTTGGGACAGCAATTTCCTGTGTTGTATCTGCATATGCATAGCTGGATCCATAGCCACCCCAGCATGCGCCAGGTCCATAGCCATAGCTTCCCATATGGTCAGCCATCCAGTTGTACATCGGACCGTACCAAGCATTGGCATTTTCATTTGTTTCTGCGTTTACAGCCCCCATTCCACTGACAAGTAGAATGAGTGCTCCAATAGCAAGCAGCATTGTTGTTCTTTTCATGTTTTTCACCATTATCATCTCATAGCTACACATGACTTATTGTTTTGCATATGTAGTCTATATACTACACATGTACGTAATATGTTATATAGGTTACGAACAAACAGGTAATTCACAAAAAAATATGAACTTTAAGTTGCTTTGATTAGATTTTATTATTCAGAGTAGATAAAGAGATTCTTTGAGGCAAAAAAAGAAAGTAAAGGTCCTCTGCCTTTGTAGAACACAAGCATATCAAAGGGTCTTTAAATACTCTATCAAATCATCAACGTCTTCGTTCGACATATCCCATCTAGGCATTGAGTTATCAAGCTCTTCGCCAGAAGGGTCCTTGCCTTCCCTTATTGCAACTTTTATAGTTTTGTCAGTATATGGGGGATGCTCTTCATGCTCATCTTCAGAGGTTAAAGCTTCATAGGTTATATCAGGAGGAATAACATTGCTCATCATAATAGGAACTCCGCCTTTACCATCTACTCCATGACAACTAACGCAGCTGCCTCCGTGAACATATAACCATGGCATGCCATCTCTGATAGATATTTGTTGTCCGCTTTCATTAAAACCAGTATAATAGATCATCTCTCCATTAGATGAAAATTCCGTAATTATGTTAGAACTTACGGAGGGATCATATTGTTCTGGATACATGTACCCTGGTTCATGCCACCCATAGGTTTGACCAGGCATATTGTAGTTGTCATTCATATGATTCACGCAGCCTGAAACCACCAATGATATTCCAACTAGAAAGAATATGATAAAAGTTGCTTTTGTCACATTTATACCCCCTATGTGATTTGAGGTTGCTGATTAAAGTAATTTGCTACTAATTGAACCATTCCATAACGACTGTATAACAAGTGAAATCCCAACAAAAGAAACTTGCCAGGATACAGCTACCTGTATATGGTATCCAGAACAACAATCCTTCCATCTCAAAACACTAGCTTCTAATTTGCCAATTCAGAAATCAAGAGAGGCATATCAATCAACTAAACTCGTTGATTGGTCGCCTCTCTAAAAAAGAAAAGTATTATTCTCTCTTAAAGCACAGTTCAATATGTTCTTTTGATTCAGGTTTTGTCATGAGGCTCACTACTATGGCAACAATAATGGCCAGTGGTGTAGCTACCAGTATTGGGTCTACAACAGTCCATGTACCTGTAAGCAATGTTACCTTACCAAACAGTGCCTGGCTTATGCCCAATGCGCTTGCTTCCTTTGCGTGAACGAATGTAAGCCAGAACAGGCTGGCGAAAGTACCCACAAGAAGGCTTGCAGTCGCTCCCTGTCTTGTCATGCGTTTCCAGAAGATCGCTCCTGTGTACATTGGAAGGAAAGCTGCTGCACAGAGTCCGAAGAATATCGCTGTTGCACGTGCAATAATTCCTGGTGGGAGAATATATGCAAGTATTACACTGATCATGATGGTCGTTGCAATGCCTGCTCTTGTGACATTTATTGTCTTTGCGATCTTTCCCTTCATAATACCCTCACGGTAGAAATCATGTCCGAATGCAGTACCCATAGCATGGAACTGGGAACTCAGTGTTGACATGGCTGCTGCCAGAAGGGTGAGCAGGAAGAACACAACAAAATAATCAGGCATTGCACTGTTGATATATTCCGGGATTATCTTATCGATGTTACCGCCTGCAACATCAAGGGATATCATTCCCTGTGTATTGAAGAAATATACATTTGATAATGCACCCACGATATAGGCAACTCCTGCCATCATAAAGATAAAAGGACCACCTGAAAGAACAGCTCTTTTAAGTGAACGGGTGCTCTCCACAGTCATAAAACGTACGGCAAGTTGCGGTTGTGCAAGTACACCGATGCCCACTCCAAGTATAATGGTTGATACAAGTGTCCACCATGTAGGTGAGTTAAAGGCTGGCATCGAGGTCCATCCGGTATGTCCGACGGCTGCAAGATTATCTGGGACGAGATATGCCATATTTGTGAGTGCCTGGTGTGCTTCAACAACACCTCCAAGTTTTGCATATGTAAGTACAAGCAGTATGGCCATTCCAATGAACATCAATACACCCTGAAGAGCATCTGTGTACATAACTGCAATAAGTCCGCCTGTTATAACATAAGCTGCAACGATTATGGCAAGCATGAGAACAGCGGTATTGTATTCAATACCAAGGACAGTTTCCATGAAACGTGCTCCTCCTATCAGGACACTGCCTGCATAGAGTGGCATGAATATGGTAATAAGAGCACCTGAAAATCCCTGTATGAATCTTGACTGGAACCTTCTTCCTATAAGTTCGGGAAATGTAACAGCCTTAAGGTTGAATCCCATACGCCTTGTCCTTGAACCGAATATGACAAAAGCGATGAAGATGCCGACAACTATGTTCATGGCAACAAGCCACAGGATTCCCATACCAAATGCAGCGGCATATCCTCCGAATCCTATTATCGCAGAGGTACTGATGAATGCGGCTCCATAGGAGAAAGCAAGTACGAAAGGATTGACTTTCCTTCCGGCCAGCATGTAGTCGTCAGTGTCCTTTGTCTGTTTGTAACCAAGCCATCCAAAGTAGAAAACCACCATCATGTAGGCTAGTACAGATATTCCAAGAATGGGTGTACTGACAGCCATCAGTTATCATCCTCTTTATCGTTCCAGTGTATCAGGCCATAGATTATACATCCTATGGCACTTACGAAACATAATATATAGGCGATCCATATTTGTGGATCTGTTATTCCTAGCATTTTTGTGTCTCCAATAAATAGCAACGTAATCACTTGCCATGTTACGTACTTTAACTTTTCGATATTATGGAGGAATTAGCTGCCTTTTTCAGCTGGCATAAGTTATAAATAAAAAAGGTCCATAGTAAATTTAGTGTTAAAAACCATGTGTGTTTGTAACACTAAAGTGCAATCAAGGAAAAACAAACTCTCCAGATGGTTTACCTCTTGATGGAAAAGAATATTGCACATCTGTTTTTATTGCGGGTGTGGTGCACCCGCTCCTCCCTTGTTTCTTTTTACTTCAACATTGCCTGTACGAAAACGGCCCTGCTTATCTGTTCGGTCTCAACGGAAAAACCTGCATTCTCAAACTGATCTACCCAGTCCTGTATTCTCCTTTCAGTTCCATGATTATGGTCCAGAGGCTCAACTGCCAGGACCTTTCCACCTGTAGCAAGCACTCTTTTAACTTCGGAAAGAGCCTTTGGTATGTCGTCAAGGTGATGAAGCATGAAGAAGCAGGTTATAGTTTCAAAATCTCCCTTCTCAAATGGAAGTTCGTAGACGCTTGCAGCTTTGAAAGATGCATTTGTCACATCGTAGGCAGCAGCATTTAACTGGCATTGCTCCATAGTTTCTTCCATCAGGTCGATTCCCATGACCTGTGACAGGGGATTCATCCTTGCCATTTGTAGCGTAATGCTGCCAACACCACACCCTACATCAAGTATTGTCTTTCCGGTTGCCTGGGGAAGTGCCACATCCATTGTCTGCTTCTTGAGTATTTCCATCTCAGCAACAGGGAAATCTGCTTCATAATTGTCAAAAGAGGTGTAAGGGACAATGCCGTAAATGGAAGACTCGTTTATGGCAAAGAGACCTTTGAAATATATCTTGTTCTCATTCACTTTTATAAGCTCAACAACTGAAACGCTTGCATCCCTGCAGAACCTTCTGTTCCATTCTTTTCTTTTCTCAGGGAACTCCATTTTCAGGGGGTCATGGATCACTATGTAATGTGAATAGTCTTCATAGAGGTATGCTTCTGCATCTGTTTCATCCAGTTCCACAACACTTACGCTCTCTTTCCAGAGTGCAAGAAGCTGCATGGTCTTTTCATCTGCAAAATTTGATACCTTTCCAATGGGTTTGAATGACATATGCTTCAATTGTGTTTTTTAGATATACTTTTAGTGGTATTCCGAAAGTGCATATTCCTGAAATATACATCCAAAGCGTTTCAAAAAGATTTGAAACCATAACCTATAAATAGCATTTCAACATATTTTGAAACAATGACCTCTTATCTCGTAGACCTGGCTTATGTTGGTATTGCATCACTTCAGGAGTATCTTGCATTGCATGTACTCTTGTGCCTTATACCTGCCTTTTTCCTGGCAGGAGCTATAGCATCGCTCTTTTCCAAAGAGTCGGTCCTGAAATACTTCGGGGCTGATGCACCTAAATATGTTTCCTACACAGTAGCAGCCGTTTCCGGGTGTCTGCTCGCTGTGTGCAGCTGTACCGTTCTACCTCTATTTGCAGGAATCTATAAAAGAGGTGCGGGAATTGGTCCGGCAACCACCTTCCTGTTCTCGGCGCCTGCTATCAATATTCTTGCCATAGTTTATACCGCTAAGATACTGGGCTATGACCTTGGAGTTGCAAGGGCAGTTATAGCAATTCTCCTTTCAGTGTTTATCGGTATTATGATGGCATTCATATATGAGAAATATAACGGCGAAAGAAAGAGCATCAAGACATTCGGTGAAGAGAAACACGCTCACACAGTCTGGCTTTTCCTGCTGCTTCTGGCAATACTTGTGACACCTGAGATACTGCCTACATGGAATCCAATGCTATTTGTGGAAATTCCACTGATACTTATTACCATATACGTCTCTCTCAAATGGTTCTCTAAGGATGAGCTTGAAAGCTGGATGACTGAGACCTGGTTCCTCGTAAAGCAGATAACTCCCCTTCTGCTGATAGGAGTGTTCTTTGCCGGTATCATGGTTGAACTCCTCCCTGCAGAATATGTCGTTAAATATGTAGGAGGCAACACTTTTATGTCATACATAATTGCATCTGTTGCTGCAGCACTCATGTATTTCTCAACATTGACAGAGGTTCCTATAATAAGTGCACTCACACTTCTTGGTATGGGTAAGGGTCCTGCACTATCCATGCTGCTGGCAGGTCCGGCTCTGAGTCTGCCTAATATGATCGTGATAAGCAGGATCATGGGTGTCCAGAAAGGCCTGACATACATTTCACTTGTCGTTGTGATTGCCACGATATCAGGATATGTGTTTGGAACGTACCTGATATAATGCATAATATATCTAGGAAACAAGGACAAGTTCAGAAGGAAGAGTTTGGTAAAATTCTGGTAAAAATCTTGGTGAAAAAATGCGAATACTACTGATATCAGATATCCATGGCAATAAAGAAGCTCTGGATGCAGTGCTGGATATTCCTCATGATAAGGTCATCTGCCTTGGTGACCTTGCTGATTATGGTCCCTCTCCATCAGACTGTATAGACCTTATCATGCAACAGGGGATCGAAACAGTTCTAGGTAATCATGATGCAGCCGTGGGTTCCGGAATAGAATGCGGATGTGGGTATAAGTACAAACATCTTTCAGTTGCTACCAGGGATTATACAAGGGAAGTGATAACAGAAGAGCAAATGGAATTCCTTCGCCAGCTTCCTTTCAGCATTCAGAAAGAGATAGATGGTCTGAGGCTTTATTTCACACATGGAAGTCCGAGGTCCAATTATGAATACATGAAGCCGGAAATACCAGAATCTGAAATTGAGGAAATGGTATCTGAAATTGATGCAGATGTTCTGTTCATAGGTCATTCACACCATCCATTTATCAGGAAATTCCAGAATATGCTTATAATAAATCCGGGGTCGACAGGTCAGCCCAGGGATGGTGACTGGCGTGCCAGTTGTGTGGTGTTTGATACTTCCAGTTCAGAAGCTGAGATCATACGCTGTGATTATGATATGGATACAACATGTAAAAAAATAAAGGAAAACATGCCCAACTCTGATGAACTGATAACAATATTAAAGAGAGGGTACTGACATTCCCTTTAATTAATTAGGAAGTGTTGACTAAATGGTACTTATCACTGTTCACGATGACAAATGTACTGGTTGTGGTTCATGTGTGGATGCATGTCAGAATGATGTACTTGAACTGAAGGACGGGATATGTTTCCCTGCAAGGATGAGTTCGTGCAAATACTGTATTAATTGCGTGAGATCCTGCGAATTTTATGCTATAAAAGTGTTTATTTAAATTAAAGAGATGAAAATATGAAAATAGAGATATTAGGTGCCGGTTGCCCAAAGTGCAACAAAGCTAAGAATTCAGTTGAAAAAGCAGTTGAGCAAACTGGTGTCGATGCTGAGATAGTAAAGGTGGAAGATATGGACAGCATACTGGCATATGGCGTCTTGATTACGCCCGCTGTTGTTGTTGACGGTGATGTAAAGATCGCTGGCAGAGTACCAAAGGTCGAAGAGGTTATCGAATGGATAACAAAGTAATACCTATGTCCGGGAATGTAAAATGTTCATGTGGCTCTGATATTGTGGGAATATTCCCATGTGCCGGTGCATCCAATGTTGGTCAGTTAAGCAATGCTGTTGCAATCGAATTACACAAGCAGGGCGTGGGCAACATGATGTGTACTGTAGGTATCGGTGGTAAGAGGCCTGGCCTGCTTAAATCTGCGGAAGGCTGTGAGTCTATAATAGTAATAGACGGATGCCCTGTGAACTGTGCTAAAGCAACTATGGAAGAAGCAGGTATTCCAATTGGAAAACACATCCTTCTGACGGATCTTGATATAAAAAAGAACAAGAATCTTGACCTTGATCCCTCACAGGTTAAGGAAGTCCTGTCAAAGGTCTCAGAGCTGCTCTGAGACATTAATTCTTTTCTGAATCCTGAAACAAATGCCAGGATTCATATTTCTATTATCTCTACACCAATTTCGGGGTCAAGGATTGCCACCGTTCGTTTTCCTGTGAGTACTCCGGCAGTCTCACCCGGATTTATAAGCAGTGTTTCATTTGTTTCAGTGACACCTGCATGATGCGTGTGTCCCCTGACAACTATATCAAAGTCTCCTGATTCTGCCAAAGCGTTTACCGGTGGTTCGTATATTCCATGAAGGAGTGCAATGCGCTTTCCTTCAATCTCCAGGTCACCGAAATCGCCACAACACTGTGCACCGCTCTCATCAAATTTCTGTTTGAGAAGTAATCTGTCACCATCATTGTTCCCGAATACAAAGTACATATCCGCATCCAGTTTGCTGAAAGCTGCTGCCGTAAACGGTGATATGATATCTCCGGCATGCAGTACAGTCCTTACCTTTTTCTTATTGAACAATTCCACAGCAGTCCTGATCGCATCCATATTATCGTGTGAGTCAGCCATTATTCCTATCATTTTTCCACTTCTCCTCTTTAAAGAAGGTGTGGACAGGATTTATTCTTTTTCAGTATTTTGCATCGGTTACTCTAAATGAGTTTGCCACGTCTTAAAAATAAAATAATGAGCATGGAAGTACAAAAAAGCAAAGAGCTGTTCTGTGCAAGCTTTGCGGAACTTGTTTCAGTTGAACCGGAAACAGAGTTATCTATACTGATGCTGTTCTCTTCTTCCTGGTCTGTAATTTTGCTGTCAGATTCTTCATTTAATAACACTTCATCTTCCATAATATAAGATGGCGCTTCTGCAGTGATAGCAAACGGTGAGAATCCAGGAGTCTTTGCTTCAAAAATGATAAAATCCTCATTTTCTCCTTTTATTTCGGTGTCAAGAGTTTCCCACTTTCCGGCATGGTATCTTTTCAGGTGTATGTTCTCTGGATCTACATCATTGACTGTGATCCAGTTTTTAAGAACAACAAAAGATATTCTCATATCATCCATATTGGTTCCAGTGGCATAGCCTGCTTTTCCGATCCAGATATTCATGTTCCTGTAGATAAGTCCTTCCGGTTTTTCTGAAACGGTGGAAGATACATCTTTAAGTACCTCAATGGTGCTTGTTATGAAACCGGCATTTTTCAGCGACCTGTAATTGATTGAACTGATAGGGTTTGAGTTCTCATCAAAGGAATAAATGATATCGGTGTCTGCGATAATATAGATTTTTTTAACTTCTTTAAGGGCAATGTTATTGGCATCTTCGCCGGTATCTCCTCCTCCGCCACCGCCACCACCAGAGCTGGCAGTTGTTTCATCTATTGGAGAAGAGGGCGTATTTTCATTGATAGTGACCTGTGCGGTATGAGTAGTTACGGGAACGGACAAACCATCTGAATTGCTTAATATTACATTGGAAATATCGATGACACAATCTCCTTTTGTATCGGAAGCTATGAATGTAATGTGGGCAAAGGTCCCTTCTGTACTTATTTCGGCTTTGCCAAGGGTTACTGCAAAGAGCCCATTGACTCTTCCCTGAGAATCATCCACTGTTCCCCCAATGAAGATCGACATGGTCCCATCCTGCTTGAAGAAATCCCCTTCATTAACGCTGCTTACTGAAAGCATGTCCGGGTCATACAGTATGTCAAGTTGTGCACCGGCAATGGGAGTTTCCGGGTCTATATTTATGTATACATCAAATTCCTGGTTTGCACCTATGCTCTGGCTGGAGGGTGATATGCTAACAACAGATTCTGCTGACGTGGTTAGAATGCAAGCATAGATAAGTATTAACACAAAAAAAAGAAACATTATTTTTCTGTAAGAATCAGGGGAATATTTCATTCTGTTCATCCGCACACACCCAACAATCATTCAAAAATAGTATATGCTAATATATATTTATATTTTGTTATTTTAATCGCCCATACTTTACAGTAGTGGTGTTTAGATATTGACATGAAAAGATAGGCAAATCAAGTAGCTTGGTAATGTACCTTAGTCATCATCTACTGAATACGCATAATCAAAAAGCGGCTTTGCCATGTGTCCCCACCTTTGGGTCTTGCAGTTTAGCCAGTATTCACAATTAAACGTTGTTTCAAAATCTTCCTGTAGGAATTTCATAACAAAATCCTGAAGGAAAGTTTTCTTTCTCAGGAATGTTTCATTCTTATCAAGGAACCAGAGGAGAATTACAAGTGCAGTAGTATCTGATTCCTCTGAATTGTCGTCCCAGCAGAATTCTGTTTCTTCATAGACAATATTGTTCTTGTCCAGGATATCTAAAGAAAGAGGGGAACCAAAGAGGAATCCCTCCTTTGTTTCCCATACTCCTTTGATCTCAGGTCCCTGATTGTTGAGCACTTCCTGAGATTTGCCTGCTGGTCATCTATCAATGTATCAAGGGTCCTGTCTGCTATTGAACCAATGATTCCCACAGTTTGTCTCCTGAAATCACATTACTGCTCTGACATCTACTTTTGCCTTAAAATCTTCGAGAGTCATGTAAGAATCCAGATAATCCCTGATATCAGAGGTCTGTGCTGTTACTTCATAGAGTGGCTCGGTTCCATCGTACATCTCGATGATAACCTCATCAGTATCAGGTGCTGTCTCAGCTGCAATTCCCATGATATAGAACCATATAATGAGTGCATCGGTATCTGATTTCACTGGTGGCTGGTCATATTTGACAAGCACATGTTCTTCAGTTACTTCTACAATGGCATCATCGATTCCCTGGAATGCAAGGGATTCATAAATTGACATGCTTGCAGCCCTGTCAACATCATAACTGTCTGATACCATTGAATCCCATTCAGCACTAGATGAGCTGTCATCCTCCCCGCCTGAGAACAGGAGGAACAACAATACTATTCCTATAATTGCAATTGTTCTTTTCTTCATAGGTCGTATTCCTCCCCGTTATTGTAGATTATCGTAGGATTGCTACGCTTGACCACATGGCAGTTATCCCATTTCCATGGTTTCCAACTGCTTGCGGAGTCTTTAAGAGCAATATCACCAACAGGATTCTCGTCTTCATCCATTGGCACGTAATAGGTTCCACTTTTTGTTGTGACCTTCTTCCAGTGGTCCGGGCTGATCTCATGCTCTTTTCCATTTTCATCGGTATAAGGCAAAGAATAAGATGGTCCATCCTGGGTTGGTGTCATTTTTCCATAAGAATCCAGGAATGCGTTAGGTGTGGAAGTTCCAATCGGACCGTTTGTTATAACTCCCTGTCTTGCATCGCTGTTCTTTATAGCGTCATCAAGTTCAGGTATAACCATAACCACCTTTTCAACGACTTCTAATTCTGTTTTAATAATGCTACCAACTACGGGAATTTTATCAGCAACTTCCTGACCACTTTTTGCAAGGGCATACAGAGCTTTTGTAGATGTCCCTGAAGCTCCTTTCATTTCACTTAGCTTCTTTGTATCTTTGTAGGCACCTACATACTTGTCCACTTCTTCTTTCACACTGTTGATCTTGTCCATTTTCTCAAAGTTCTTTGCTATTTTTGAGTCTCCGTAACTATCCAAAAAGAAAGATGCTGCTTCGTGTCCGGTCTTCAACTTCTCCATGCTTTCCTTTCTGGTATTGTCCAGTGCATCAAGATACAGGTTCTCGCTGAGTTTTTCAGCAACCTTTTCCTTGCCTTCATACTCAGGTCCGCTTCCAACACTTACAGAGCTTCCGGCATCAAAGTTAAAATCATTTCCAAAAACATCTTTGATAATAGCTCTATTAGTCTCGGTATCTTGCTCTTCGCTTGTATCTATTTCATCAAGTTTATCTATGTCTTCGGAGCTCTCATCTCTTAGCATATCGATGATTATAGCCTGCTCCTGCATTGATTCTACGAATTCCTCAGGAAGAATATAATTCATCTGGATGTTCTGGAAATCTTCGATGTCCTGTTTTCCAATATCATCGACATCCATTTCCTTTTCATATTCGAGAAGTCCTTTTTCTAACAGATCATCATATAATGAAAACAGTTCATCTATCTCAGCAAGCTTGTCTTCGAGATTATCATCATCTGTGGAATCTTCATCATATTCTACCCCGTCATCCGTAACCGTCGGAATATCATCAGGGACAGTGTCCTGCAGGGAATCGCTTTCTATATCTCCAATTGAAGTTCCTATGGAAGCATCCTGTGTGACTGCATCTCCTGATACTCCGTTACCAATAGCACCACTTTCAAAGGATCGCTCTACAAGTGTATTATAGATGACCTCTGCTACTGGCCATATCTCAGAAAGAGGAACATCATAGCCATCTACAGTGACATAAACTCTGGTTCCATAAGGTGTTGGTGCATCAAACGTAATATCACTACTGATCAGCATGTCTGGATTTTCAGACATGATCATTCGTTCACTGATATCCCAGTAATCGGGATCTTTCATTTCAGGTTCCAGGATCAGTTCAGAATAGGCGACTGCGCCTGCATGTTCATCGTCGCCAACATACCAGTATCCGTCATCATTGAAACCGGGCTTGATATCTCTTATAGCTTCAACGACTTCATTATAGATTTCTGATTCAATGTATATTGTATTCACAGATACTGAAATAGCACCACTTGCTGCTGATTCCTCTACAAGTCTGATAAATATATTATCAGCTACCGGCTTAATCTCAGACAAATGAAGTTTATAGCCATCAATGGTCACATAAACCAGATCTCCTCCGGGAGTTGGAGCTGTGAATGAAGCATAACTTGTCGTGATATCAAATTGATCTGTCGTTTCTGCGGTCATTATAGTCATCGGATCATCTACATTCCAGTAATCCACGTTCTTCATCTCAGCCTCAAGATGACCATTTTCCCAGAAACCCACTACTCCTGAATGTTCTTCATCTCCGACATACCATACAAGATCTTCAGTTAAACCGGGTTTTACCTCTACCCCGGCTTCGTAGATTATCGTTCTTACTTCTTCATAGTTGTACTCTGCTGTAGTTACAGGTACAGACATCGAAACAACTATTAAAATACAAATAAATAATATATCCAACCTCATATAACTACAAAGTTAATATAATTCTATATAATATTTTTGATATGCTGCGACGGTTTTTCTGTGCAGATATGCACATAAGCAGTCATATTATTCTAAACACTTATATTGAGAAATGAAAGATGTTGCCTTAATTAACACTGAGATATTTTTCCCTTGTCAGCAGGAAATACTCGGAATCCCTGTCTTCTACTTTGACAGTGCCCTGATATTCCATTCCCACTCTTTTTGCCAGGTTTATCGAATTACTGTTCTCAGGAGAACAATAAACTGCTATCCTGTTGATGTCAAGGACAAGGACCATGTATTCTATCATTTTTTCCATTGCTTCTGTTGCGTATCCTTTACCTCGAAATTCCGGTTCAAGAGCATAATATACCTGTGTATCCTGAGAAAATTCAAGTGGTGCAAAACCACATGAACCAATCACTTCTCCATTATCCTTTTTGGAAATTGCCATTGCAAAGAGTGGTTCATCCGAATTATATGATTGTATAAGTATGTCAAGGAATTCTTTTGTTTCCTCAATGCTTCTGTGCAGAGGCATATCCGTGGAACTGGTTACTTCTTCATTGTTGAAAAAAAGGTGTAACCTGTCAAGATCATCTTCCACATATCTTCTGATTACCAATCGTTCTGTGTTTATGGATTGTGGGATCTTCATGAAATAATATTTATCTGACTGATACAAAAAAGTTATCCATTGCTCAGGACAACAATGAATGTATCAGAGCAATCCTGCAATCTTCAGGAAATTGCTGAACAGCTTTCTCCCAGTGTTATTGTATTCATCAGAAAGCAATTCAAAATCGGTTTTGAGTTTATCCCTGTCCATTTCCATGAGTTCAGGATCGTTGTCCAGCCATACACCAAACATTTCGGGTGTCAGTTCAAAATGCCCCTGGATCCCGTAGGCATTTTCACCGACTTTTACTATTTGGTGCTGACAGTACTTTCCGGTAGCCAGCAATTGCATCTTTTCGGTTATATTTACTGTTTCACCATGCAAATGGAATATCTTCAGAGAAGTTTCAAGACCGGCAAACAGAGGGTCATGTGAATGTTCTTTTCGAATGTCGATCGAATAATAGTTACCGTCCTCTCCACGAAAACCTATCTCTTTTACATCATTTGCATGCACAGAACCTCCGCAGGCCTTAACAAGTGCCTGCATGCCAAGACAGATACCAAGGTAAGGTGTGCCTGCATCAATTGCCTGCTTTATCATTTCAAGTTCTTGCAACATTTTCCCGGTTGTGTCGTTGGCACTGTCCGGTCCACCGAAAACCATTATCGCAGAGTAGTTTTCAGGGTTCGGGATTTTATCTCCGGAATCAAGGTCGATGATGTCGTGAGAAATATTATTTTCATCCAGAATATCTTTTAATATCCCGGGACCTTCCCTTGAAATGTTCTTTACGATCAGCAGGTTCATGGATTCCTATATCTGGTTTGTAAAATAAATTGTTTATGAGTAGAAGCCGCTAAAAAATGCCATGTCAGATAAAATGAATTCAGAAAAAGAAGATTCCCAACGGTCAGGATTCCTGATTATTTTTGAAATGGTAACTTTCTTGATTTCGTTTTTTCTAATCAAGGAAATCCTGACCAATTGAGTTACGTTTTTGGCAAATTATGGTACCACCTGTCATATTTGCCGTACCTCCAACCAATCTCACCAAACGAACAATCGTTAGTCTACAATTTTATTGCGTATGGTTTAACTTAACAAGAGTTCTTCACACATTCATATTATTTAAAAATATCTATCATACGGCATATGCTAATCATCATGATGATGGAGTGTTTTGTTGTTTGGATATAGATTATCTGCTGTTTTTTATAAAGGAAGCCTGCTCCCATAGTGCATTCGAATAAAAATGATGTGCATTTTCATTGAAGCAGATGAGCCTGACATCTGCCAGTGAGCTGCCATCCTTAAGATGTCCAATTATAGTTCTCAATGCAAGTCCCGATGCCCTGTACACGGGAAAACCATAGGCTCCGATACTTATTCCTGGAAAGGCAATGCTTCTGACGTCATATTCTTCTGCAAGAATGAGTGAATTCCTGTATGCATCGGTCAGCAGTTGTTCCTCTCTGAAATTTCCTCCATTCCAGACAGGTCCGACGGTATGTATCACCCACTTAGCAGGAAGCCTGTATCCTTTTGTGATCCTGGCTTCTCCTGTCGGGCATCCTCCAAGTGTACGGCATTCTTCGAGAAGTTGCGGACCAGCTGCAGAATGTATGGCTCCGTCCACGCCTCCCCCGCCCAGAAGTGAATTGTTGGCTGCATTTACTATAGCATCAACTTCCTGTTCCACTATGTCTCCCATTATCACACTGACAATGTCGGAAATATCCATATGATCTCCTCTTTTCCGGTTCATAATCTTTAAGGAAAGAATTGTCAAGATTATTCTTATCTTTGTTGTATGATATATTTGGTACAGAGCAGGCAATAGACTATATCTCATTAATGCAAAATTTATGGAGTAAGATTTTAAGATTCAAGATTATGGCAGGTCAATTCATGGATGAAGTCACAGAAAAGATCCTCACCCTTTTCAGGGAAATAAGCAGCGTTCCCCGACCATCAGGTCAGGAAGAGAGAATAGCCACATGGCTGAAAGAATGGGGTCTATCAAAAGGTTTTAGCGTAAAGTTCGATAGTGTCAACAATATAGTCATTGGGGTACCCGCTTCAAAAGGCTATGAGAACCTGCCTTCAATAGTGATTCAGGGGCACATGGATATGGTATGCGAAAAGGCCTGTGGCAGTATGCATGACTTTGCAAAAGACCCAATTGTACCTGTCATCGAAACTGACTGGCTCAGGGCTGAGGGAACAACGTTGGGCGCAGATAACGGAATAGCACTCGCAATTGCCCTTGCCCTTGCAGAAGATATGGGTGTAAACCATCCTCCACTTGAGCTGCTTTTTACCGTGGATGAAGAAACCGGACTTACAGGAGCTAATGCGCTGATGCCTGATTTCATCACCGGGAAGATACTGTTGAATGTGGATTCGGAGGAAGAGGGTGTTTTTACAGTTGGCTGTGCCGGAGGATTGAACACGACTATCAGGATGCCACTTGAATATTCATCGGTACCTGAGGATGTATTATTTTTCAGATTGGTTGTGAATGGTCTTTCAGGAGGCCATTCAGGTGTTGATATTCATGAAAAGAGAGCAAATGCCAACAAGCTGCTTGCAGAGGTCTTGCAATCACTTATGGAAGAATACGACCTCATGTTGCTTGATATAAAAGGCGGCTCTGCACATAATGCCATTCCACGACATGCGGAAGCAATCATTGCTTTTTCCCCGGATCTGAAAGAGACTATTATTTCATTGATTGCCGGGTTTGAAAGCAGGTTCAGGTCTGAATATGCAGGTCTTGAGCCTTCTCTTTCAATAGCTCTTGAAGAATCCGGTACTGATGTTGAAATGAAGGCAATCGATACTTCTATTGCTCGTCGGGTCATAGGTCTTCTGATGTCATTGCCACATGGGGTAGCTTCCATATCTCCGGCAATACCAAGCCTTGTAGAAACCTCAAGTAACCTGGCGATTGTCAATATAGAGGATGGTAAACTGGTGGTAGTATCAAGCCAGCGCAGTTCTTCTGACACGGGACTTGCAGAGATCACCGGAAAAGTTGAATCGGTTGCCGTAGAGTATGGGGCGAACTGTTCACATGGTTCGGGTTATCCGGCATGGCAACCTGATATGTCTTCGCCTCTTCTTCAGCGATGTATGGATGTATATTCCTCTGTGTTCGGGGAACATGCAAGGATCGAAGCTATCCATGCAGGCCTGGAATGCGCTGTTATAGGTTCGAAATATGAGGGGATGGATATGATCTCTTTTGGTCCTACCATAAAGAATCCGCATTCTCCTGATGAACGGATGTATATCCCATCGGTCAGGAAGGTATGGGATCTTATGGTTGCTTTGCTTGCTTCATTTCAAGACGAAAATAGCACACGTCAGGGAAAGCAGAAGAAGTCATGATTATAATCTATAAGGTTCAATGTTGATTATATGAGAAAGTTCCCAAGGCCAACTGTTCTTGTAAGCAAGTGTCTTGAGTTTGATAATGTGCGTTATAATGCACAGATTGTTCATTCTCAAATAGTACGCGATCTCATGCCATTTGTAGACTTCATAAAAGTATGTCCGGAAATTGAGATCGGCCTTGGGGTACCCAGGGATTCTTTGAGACTCATTAAGAAGAATGGCGAATATCGGCTTATTCAGCCAAAGACAGGTGAAGACCTTACTGAAAGGATGAATACTTTTACATGCAATTTCCTTGACAAGCTTGGGGATATTGATGGTTTCATATTCAAAGGCATTTCTCCCAGTATGGGAGTCGACGATGTCAAGGTCTATGCAGGCGCATATATGGCTCCGGTAGTTGAAAGAAGTGCAGGATTGTTTGCCAGACAGGTGATTGCGCGGTATCCAGGATATCCCATTGAAGAGAATGAGAGATTGCGTAATAGCCGTATAAGCCATCATTTCCTGACCCAGTTATACACTTTTGCGGCTTTCAGGCAGGTGAAAGCGGAATATTCTCTTGATGCATTGCTTGAGTTCCATAAAAATAACCGTTTTCTGTTCATGACCTATAATACTGAAATTCTCATAGGTATGTCAGAATTGCTGGGGTCAGGGAAAGAAACCGGAAGTTTGTTCGGGGAATATGAGTCTCTGCTAAAGCAGCTAATGAGAAAGCCCGGTTCATTGATCTTGAAAATTGAAACTGCAAGAAACATGTTCTCCATGTTTGCAGATACAACACAGGCGGAGAATTCTTTCTTTGAGGACATGCTCGGACGTTTCAAGAATAACTGGATAAGTGAAGATGCTGTTATTGAAGTATTAAGGATGTTCTCATCGCGCTTTTATGGAGTGGATTCTTATGAGGACACTTTCCTGTACCCATATCCCGAAGAGATCAAGGGACAGGTTGATGAGAGCAGGGATAAAGACTACTGGGATAAGTGATTCGTTTTCTTTTGTTTAAGGTGATATGATGTATCGTTTTCAGGAAGAAATATATTCGTGTATAGATTGCGGTAAATGCTGGGATGTCTGTCCGGTCAATATGGTCACAGATGGTAACCGTTTTACTCCACAGGGAAAGATCGCGACCCTTGCAAAGATCGTTGCAGGTGAGGAGCTTACAAAGGATGAAATGGACAATATCTATCTTTCCACAAGGTGTGGAGCCTGTGATGATGTTTGTCCTGTGAAAATCCCTATCACAGATATCATACAGTATGAGAGAGAGCTTCTGGCAAAGCAGGGCAGGGAGCCTGCAAAGACTACAGCTATCTCAAATAACATCATTGAGCACAACAGTCCCGGAGCCAAGGACCCTTCAAAAAGGTTTGACTGGATAACCGATGATCTTGACATTGCCGAAAGTTCAGAGATCGCTTACATGGCAGGCTGCTGGGTATCATATAGTCAGCAAGAGGTTGCCAGAGCCACTATCCGCCTGCTCAACCATGCAGGAATAAGACCCATGATACTCAAGGAAGAGAAATGCTGCGGACTTTTCCTTATTGATAGTGGTCATTTTGGGCAGGCTGCAGAGCATGCAAAGAAGTTTGTGGATTACATTGAGTCACTGGGAGTAAAGAAGGTAATAGCTTCATGTCCTGGTTGCTATCTTGTCCTGAGTCATGATTATCCTGAGCTTTATCGTGAACTGAACTTTGAGGTTGAACATTCCCTGAATGTCTTTAAGGATATGATCGATAAAGGCATCCTGAAACCAGAGAAACTCGATCTTACAGTTGCTGTAAGGGATGCCTGTCCGCTGAGAGAAACAAAGGACGTTCCACGGAGTATCCTTACAAGTATGGGTGTGGAAATTAAGGAACTCTTTGATGGTAAACAGGTATGCTGTGGAGGACCAGCCGGTCTTAAACCAAACTTCCCGGATATTGCAAATGACATCGCCATGCTGACGGTGCAGAGTTATAAGGATAAGGCTGACATGCTTGCATCGTACTGTCCTTTCTGTGTGCATCACATGTCAGGTGCCTGTGAGTCAAAGGGTGAGGAAATGAAGATAAAGGACGTTTCGGTGCTGCTGGCGGAAAGTGTGCTTGGTGATCATTTTACTAAACGAAACAACTTATGATACTCTGCTCTTCCGGGAGAGCAGTAAACTCTCATCTTTTTTTATTTTATCTTTTAGTCAGAAATCACTGATTTCAGTCCATTTTTGTTATAATGCATTCACTATAATTATATAATTATAAATATCAACAATACTAATTATTCACAATCTAATATATTTATATGATTGAACAGATTGATTTTATAATAAAGGATGTTGATAGGATGATTTCACAGAGAGGGCACTTTTCATTAGCATTATTCATATGCATTTTAATAGCATGCATTGGTACAGTTTCAGCAGGCACTTACTCCGGCGGTGATGGTTCAAGCGGAACCCCGTATCTGCTTTCAAGTGACAGTGATATCGATGAATTGTCATCAACTTCTGCTGACTGGAGCAAATACTTCCAACTAACAAATGACATCACACTTGTGGGTAATCATACTCCTATTGGTGATGGCAGCACTCAGTTCACAGGTGATTTTGACGGAAATGGATCTACAATAAGTAATCTGACCGTTTATAATACCGGTGGCCTTGCTGGATTCTTTGGTTACACAAATTTTGGTGCTAATATCCATGATCTTGGAGTAGAAACAAGTTCAGATGGTGTTGTTTCAACAACTGAATATGTCGGTGGTCTTGTTGGCTGTAATATTGGCGGCACTATTAGCAATTGTTCTTCCACTGGAATTGTCACTGGCTCTGGTCAGCATGTCGGTGGTCTTGTTGGCTATGCTGAGGGTACTGTAAGCAACAGTTATGCCAATGTTACTGTCACTGGTTCTAGCTATCATGTCGGCGGTCTTATAGGCGCCGCAAGTGAGCATTCTGTAGTAAGCAATTGTTATGCCACAGGTAATGTTATTAGTGGTGGTGATCAGTTTACCGGTGGTCTTATTGGGAGAATTTGGGTGGTGGCTGTTAGCAACTGTTATGCCACAGGCAATGTTACCGGTGTTCAGCAGGTTGGCGGTCTTATCGGGTATAATGAGGCTGGCACAGTGAGCAACAGTTTTGCCACAGGTACTGTAGATGGCACATCAGATTACGGTGCTTTGATCGGGTTAAATGTTGCCACTGTTACTAACAGTTATTATTCAGGAACACCTGCTTCAGGTGCTGGTACTTCTACTTCCTATGCCAACTTTATGGATTTTGCCTTTGTATCAGGAGCTTCAGGTCTTAACTGGAATGGAAGTGGTGACATTATCACAACAGAAGAGAATACAAGTTTCATATGGAGGATTATAGATGGTTATACTCTTCCATACTTGCAGTATCAAAACGTTACTTACTCCGGCGGTAGCGGTACAGTCGATGACCCGTATTTACTTTCAAGCGACAGCGATATTGACGAACTTTCAGCAACTTCTGCTGACTGGGGAATGAACTTTACACTAACACAAGACATTACGCTTGTGGGTAATCACACTCCAATTGGTAAAACAGCACCTTATTTCACAGGTGACTTTAACGGAAATGGACATTCAATACTGAATCTGACTGTTTATGAGACCACTAACTATGCCGGATTCTTTGGCGTAACAATCGGTGCTAACATCTATGATCTGAGAGTAGAAGCAAGCTCAGATGGTGTTGTTACTACAGGTGGCTATGCTGGTGTTCTTATAGGGGATAATTACGGTACTGTAACCAACAGTTCTGCCACTGGAAATGCTACCGTTTCTCTGAATTATGCTGGCGGTCTTGTCGGTACAAATAATAATGGCGGTACTCTTAGCAACTGTTATGCTACTGGTAATGTCACTGGTGCTTCTTATGTCGGTGGCCTTGCCGGAGAAAATGCCAACACTGGTTCTGTTAGCAACAGTTTTGCTACTGGTAATGTCACTGGTGCTTCTAATTATGCCGGCGGTCTTGTCGGTTATAATCTTAATACTATCAGCAACTGTTATGCCAATAGTATTGTTACAGGCTCAGGTGAAGTCGGCGGTCTTGTCGGTGAAAATGGTAATACTGGTACTATTGGCAACAGTTATGCCACTGGCGATGTCACAGGTTCTGGCGATTCTGTCGGTGGTGTTCTTGGGAAGAATTGGGGTGCTATCAGCAACTGTTATGCTACTGGTAATGCAACTACTGGTTCTCAGTATGTCGGCGGTCTTGTCGGACAGAATGCTGGAAGCGCCACAGTGAGCAAGAGTTTTGCTACAGGTACTGCTACTGGTACTAGTAATGGTGGTCTTGTCGGCTATCTTAGTGGCGGCAGTGTTACCGATGGGTATTATTCCGGTACTCCGGTTACAGGTGAGGGAACTTCTACTTCCTATGTAAACTTCCTCAGTTTTGCCTTTGTTTCAGATACAGGTCTTAACTGGAATGCAAGCGGTACACAGAATGTAATCACAACAGCAGATAATTCTGGTTACGTGTGGAAAATAATAAGCGGTTATACTCTTCCATATTTCCAGTATCAGGAAGATCCGATTTCACTTGCAGGAACACCTGAAAGTTTCACAAATATAACTGGCAATTTCTGGGTGAACCATAGCTGGAGTGCAGGTGCAGGAGATCTGACCGATTCCTATAATGTGAGTTATGACGGAAATTGGCAGAACAGCACTGTTACCTATTTCAATCATACCGGACTCTCAGCTCATGCCTGGTCAAACATAACAGTTTATGCATACAATGCTACGGATTCCACACTTTCAGCAGGCGCCATTTCCAGAGTTCAGATACCGAACAACGTGATAAGCATTCTCAATGTAACAGACATCACCACAGGTGAAGGAGCAAGTATCAACTTTGACATTAACTTCACAGATGCCGATGGTGACACAGCAACATTTGGCTGCAACCAGAGTTCCCTGTTTGATGACTTTAACACAAGTACTGGTATTGGTTCATGGAACATCAGTTTAGGTGAAGCTGGAACATACAATGTTGAATTCAATGTAAGTGACGGTTATGGTTCAATTGATTCTCAGATAATGTTCATCACAGTTGAACCAATTTCAGCTCCTGAAAGCTTCACAAATACAACTGGTAATTTCTGGGTGAACCATAGCTGGAATGCAGGCACAGGAATTGAAATTGATTCCTATAACGTGAGTTATAATGCAAGCTGGCTGAATGGAACAACAAACAGTTTCAACCATACCGCTCTCTCTGCTCATGCATGGTCTAACATAACAGTTTATGCATACAATATCACGTACTCAGTACTGTCAGCCGGAGCTAATTCCACAGTTCAGGTTCCAAACAACGAGATAAGTATTCTCGATGTAACAAACATCACAAGCAGTGAAGGAGAAACTATCAACTTTGATATTAACTTCACAGATGTCGATGGCGATACAGCAACATTTGGCTGTAACAGAAGTTCTCTGTTTGACGACTTTAATACAAGTACCGGTGAAGGTTTATGGAGTGCAAACATCAATGATTCTGGAATTTACTATGTTGAATTCAATGTAAGTGACGGCTATGGTTCGGTCGATTCTCAGGTAATGACCATCACCATAAACGATGTCATAACTCCGGTTGCAGATTTCACTGCAAGCACTGGTTCAGGATATGTTCCGCTAACTGTTGTATTCACAGATAATTCCAGCAATACTCCAACATCGTGGTTCTGGGATTTTGGTGATGGAACTAATTCCACTTCCCAGAACCCTACTCATAGTTTCAGTTCCACAGGAACCTACTACGTAAATTTGAATGCAAGTAATTTTGCGGGAAGCAATCTCAGCAGTAACATGACCATAACCGTAACAGACGTACCAAGTTCAAGCAGTTCAAGTTCAGGAACTCGTGCATCAGTAAGTCAGGGTCAGGATCCAAAGATCGTGTCACAGTCTGCTTCATCTGTCAAGCGTGTAACAGGCGGCTCAAAAGTTAACTACGACTTCTCAGACAGCGGTACCCCGGTTCTTAGAATCAGCTTTGACGCAAAGAAAGATAAGGGTCTTGTAGTTGCCAAAGTTCAGGTACTTTCCAGTGCTCCAGAAGGCGTTCCATCTCCATCCGGTAACTCCTACCAGATGATGAGCATTGATGTTGGAAATGAAGGAACTATCTCTTCAGATAGTGCTGACAATGTCATGATCAGCTTCAAGGTGAGCAAGCAGTGGATAGAAGATAACAACATTGATGTTTCCACCATCCGCATGACAAGATATAATGATGACCAGTGGAATGATCTTCCAACTTCTCAGAAAAGTGAAGATGGTGAATACTTCTATTTCTACGCTGAGACTCCTGGATTCTCAATTTTCAGTGTTTTAGGTGATGAAGTAAGCGATACTCCGGCAGATACAGTGGAAAGTTCAGCAACATCAGTGGCTGAAGAAGTAGATGAACCAGTAGAGGAAGAAGAAACTTCCAGCACTCCGGGATTCACTGCTCTTACAGGAGTCGTGTTTGTTTCACTTGCTTTCCTTGTGAGCAGAAAACAGAAATAAGAACAAGGAAACACAAGAAAGGGCATCATGCCCTTTTAATTATTTTTTAAAATCAGACAATTTGTCAGATATGGTATCCGACACAGAAACGATAAACAACCCTTATCTCATCCAATTCTCTTGAATCAAATTTAAGTTCATCATCATTTGCTGAATACTTCAGGTCATCAAAGTCTTTGAAGACAACTTCACAGTTTATGTTCTCAGGAAGCTGTGATTTGAAATTATTGCATTTACCTGTTATCTCTGCGATAAGTCTTTTAATTTCATCTGAACTGAAACCTCCAGCGCCAACAGGAGAATAAACAACTTCCGTGGTCAGCTTCTCCCTGTCTATGAGATTCATCCAGAAGCCATTCATTACAGTGTTATCAAGCATATAGTCTTTGATCTCGAAACTCTTGCTTATTACATTCTTCAAATCAGAACACCTGATAATTTCATAGATCTAAATAGTTAAAACTGTTTTTGTGATGCACTTTCAGGTAGCTACAATAATGTATAAAAAAGAACGTTGCGGAGTAATTCTCCGCATTGTTCCTTCTTCTATTCTGTTAATTAATTGTCTGTTCCGGTTGCAGGTGCAGAACTTGCAAGGCTGCCGCCCAGATAAGCCACGGTTCCGCATATAAGTCCGATGAAAACCGGATGGATAAGCGGGTTACCAAAGAGCTGCCACAGAACAATTGAGCCAAAACTTGCAATGAGACTTGCAATGAACCCTGTTGATGTACCGCGTTTCCAGTAAAGTCCGAAGAAAAGTGGTACAAAAACACAGCATGCAATAACTCCCATACTTGCGGAAACCAGTGGTACGATAAGTTGTGGCACATCAATTGCAAAGAAAGCAGAGACAATAATGATCACAACTCCGACTATCCTTGTAATCTTGAGTATCTTATCGTCGGTTGTTTCGGGTTTAAAGTACTTCAGTATGTCTGAAGTAAGGGATGTTGTGGTAACAAGTACAATAGCACTCATTGTGGACATTGCGGCTGAAATCGCTGCAAGCAGTACGATACTGTCAAATCCCGTAGGGAGCAGTGACGTTGCAAGGAATGGCACCAGACCATCAGGGTTTGCGATGTAAGGAGCAAGCTGTTCCTGGCTGAAGGCTCCGTATGCCAGTATTCCCAGTGAGAAGATACAAAGAGCATAGATTGTGATGGAAATAGGCCCGTAGATACCTGCAAAACGTACAACTTTCTTGTCCTTTGCAGAGAACAACATGATAAGCAGGTCAGGTAATGCCAGAAGTCCGAGACTTATGGCAAAGGCAGTTCCAAATGTCTTCTGCCATGGAACCATAGCTCCACTCATGCTCAGCATGTTGGCAGGGATCGCGTCCCATATAGCAGTCATTCCGTTACCACTTGAAATAAGTCCTCCGTACAGGAATACAGCACCAACGATCATGATGAGTCCCTGAAGGAAACTTATCCAGAGAATTGCAGGAAGTCCGCCTATTACATAATAAAGAGCGACAATTATTACAGCTATTATCAGGCCCTGGACATAGGTTACTCCAAGAAGGCCCTGGAAAAGATTTGCACATCCTTTGAAGATCGCAACCAGATAAACAGTGTACATCAAAAGCATTATAGCTGCAAGCAACACCTTTCCTTTCTGTGAATTATAGCGGCGTTCCAGAAGTTGTGGCACTGTCTTTGCATCGTACTGCTGTGAAGCTGCCCATATTTTTGGTGCAACCAGAAAAGCGATACACGCAAATGCGACGTGGAAGAATACTGCCCAGATAACCCAGGGGAGGCCGGCAACAAGTCCGTATCCGCCGCCACCGAGGAATGAAGCTGCACTGAAATATGCTGCCATGTATGCGATGCCTATGACAGCAGGGTGTGTGATATTGCGGTCTGAGATCACAAATCCAGAAAATGTTCCCTGTTTAAGTTTTAACGACAACAGCAGGATCCCGATAACATATAGTGCCAGAAGTAGTTGATTAAGCATTGTTACGCCTCAATATGAAAAAGAAAGTAATTCCCAGCATAATTATGACAGATGCTATCAGGTATAGATATGGTAATGGCATTAGTTTTTCCTCCGTTCATCCACTGATCGGGATGTGGCAATGGATTCTGTGATTATATTGTGTATCAACATCAGGTATTCCTCATCTTAATGAACTAATATGTACTTTGATGCGCAATGAAACATATATACATTTAAAAATGTTTTGTTGTTTTCCTTTTTCAAAGGCATTTACTCTTAAACAGGTGTTGGGTTGATCAGCCTGTATCCTGTTCATCCTGCAAGCTCAAAAACCCAGTGTCAAAACATTTATATTTCATCAAATAAGTGCATAGGACAGCATTGATTTATCGATATATGCAATGTTTCATATCCCTGATGTGGAGCTGATGTATATTCATTTTCTAACTTCTATTATCTTCATTCAAGAGGAATGACATTGACCGGTAAACGTATATTAATGGGTAACGAAGCCATTGCTTTTGGAGCTATGAAGGCTGGTCTTCAGATCGCAAGTGGATATCCTGGGACACCATCAAGTGAGGTCATGGAGACTATCATTTCACATGCAAAGGAATATGGTATCTATGCTGAATGGGCCACAAATGAAAAAGTAGCACTTGAAACTGCAGTAGGTGCAGCATATTCGGGTGCAAATGCCATAGTCACCATGAAACAGGTAGGTCTTAACGTGGCTTCCGATCCTCTTATGAGCCTTTCCTACATAGGGGTGAAAGGTTCACTTGTCATCCTTGTTTCTGATGATCCGGGTCCGCATTCATCCCAGACAGAGCAGGATACACGGGCATTCGGGCATTTTTCTAATATTCCTGTACTTGATCCTTCAACTCCGCAGGAAGCCTATGACATGGCAAAATTAGCCTTTAAGTTATCACATGAACTGGAAACTCCTGTAATACTGAGGACCACCACAAGGGTTTCCCATGGTTGTGCAGATGTTATCATAGAAGATATTGACCCGGTTCCCAGGGACATTGAGGGATTTGTGAAAGATACAAGGTGGACCATCTTCCCAAAACTGACGGCCCAGCGTCATCCGCTTCTGGAAGAGCTACAGGTTAAAATGTCTGACCGTTTTTCAGAGTACTTTACCGATAATTCATTTAATTCTATCACAAAGGGAAGCAGCAATATAGGAATTGCAGCATCCGGTGTTTCAAGCCTTTACGTCCAGGAGGCAATAAAGGATCATCCCGGAACATTCTCCTTTTTTAAGACTGCCACCGCTTACCCATTTCCCGAAAAAGCAGCTCTTGATTTTATGAAAGGGATATCTGACCTGATAGTTGTGGAGGAGCTGGACCCTTACATGGAAGAACAGTTCCTGCAAATAGCAGGCAGACACCACCTAACTATCAATATTCATGGAAAGAAAGATGGATCCTTCTCTTTCAGTGGTGAGTATGATGTAGATGTTGTCATAGACGGCATCAACCGTGCACTTGACAAAACAGGCAGTAAGACCTGTCGTTTTTCCCATTCGATTGCAGCCATAAAAGCAGAAGATATTCCGTCACTTCCCATTCGGGCTCCAACTTTGTGTGCAGGTTGCATGCATCGGACAGTATTCTACGGCTTCAAGAAGGCTGCCGCTAAAATGAGATCAAAAACCGGTGTTGATTCAGTATTCTCCGGTGACATAGGATGTTATACACTTGGAAATGCCCGTCCTCTGAACATGGTTAACACCTGTCTGTGTATGGGCGCCGGCATAAGTATTGCAGCCGGTCTTTCACATACACAGGAATTCGGCAATGGTCTGAATGCAAAACAGGTGGCTTTTATCGGTGATTCCACATTCTTCCATTCTGGTATCGCTGCTGTTGTCAGTGCTGTCTATAACAATGCGAACATAACAATTGCAGTCCTCGATAACCGTACAACTGCAATGACGGGACATCAGCCTCATCCCGGTATAGGTATAACTGCCATGGGCTCCCCTGCAAAGATGATCGATATTGCAGAGGTCCTTAAAAGCTGTGGGGTCGGAATGGTAAAGACCATTGAAGCTGATGATCTTGACAAGTGCATGGATATAGCCACAGAAGCAATGAAGTTTGAAGGTCCGTCTGCTGTGGTGTTCAAAGGCAAATGTGTTGCCATATGCAAGGGAACAGGGCAGTATATCGTTGATGAGGACAAATGTACCGGCTGCAAACTGTGTATCAGCCAGCTTGGATGTCCTGCAATATTCTCAATACCCTCAGGACTTCCGGTAATTCAGGATACATGCAGTGGGTGTGGCCTGTGCGCACAGATATGTCCGTCAGATGCCATTGTACTGAAGGAGGTTTCACAATGAAATTCGATATTCTCATTGCAGGTGTCGGTGGCCAGGGTGTAGTGCTGGCTTCCCGTTTGCTTGCAACAGCAGCAATGGACGCAGGTTTCCATGTGGCTACGGCTGAGACCATAGGAATGGCACAGAGGGAAGGGTCTGTAACCAGTCATGTAAGGATTGGTGATGATGTATGCGGTTCACTTATTCCTCAGGGAAAGGCAGACCTGCTTATCGGCCTTGAGCCAGCAGAAACTGCAAGGAACCTTCTTTTCCTCGGAAAGGACGGCAACATGGTTGTCAATGAACATGCCATAATGCCTTCCACACAGGGTTGTGATGAATACGACCCGGAGATGATACTGGATTTCCTGAAGAGCAGTTGTCCGGGAACCATCACTGCTGATTTTACTGAACTTGCAAAGGATGCGGGTACCTATAAAGCGGCTAATGTTGCCATGATAGCAGCTGCAGCAGGTGCTGGTCTTTTGCCATTCTCCACAGAATATCTGTGGGGTGTGCTTGAGAAAATGATTCCTGAAAAGTACAGGGATGTTAATCGCAGGGTATTTGACAGGGCTATTGAAAGTGTTTCAGGGAATAACCGCAAGGTGATTAATAAGGATTGATCGCAGGGTGAGATGAATGTGTAATTGTCACGATAACAACAGCCGGGAGTTTGCAGGGAATAAAAATAATACTGCAGAGGACAGGAATCTCTGTGATTATGATATATCCGTGGAAAAGAGAACTTCAAGTCTCATCGATCTTCTGAGAAGAGTTACAGAAGGCAGTCCGTTTTATCAGAAAAAGTTTGCAGAAGCAGGCGTGGATATCAATGAAGTAAAAACGCTTGAAGATATCAGTAAATTACCTTTAACGACAAAAGAGGAACTCAGGGATGCCTATCCCCTGGGACTTCAGGCTGTGCCGGACGAGGATATCGTGAGGATACACTCGTCTTCAGGAACCACCGGAAGCCCGGTTATCATTCCATACACAAAGCAAGATGTGGAAGTATGGGCTGATATGATGATGCGTTGCTATAAGATGGCAGGGCTCACGAATACCGACAGGATACAGATCACCCCCGGGTATGGTTTATGGACCGCAGGCATCGGATTCCAGGCAGGTGCGGAACTTCTTGGTGCAATGGCCGTTCCAATGGGGCCCGGAAATACCGAGAAACAGCTCCAGATGATGCTCGACCTTAAGTCAACGGCACTTGCAAGTACATCCTCCTATGCCCTCCTGCTTGCGGAAGAAATCACAAAAAGGGGACTAAAGGATAAAATTAACCTGAAGGTCGGTATAATCGGCTCAGAACGCTGGAGCCCGAAGATGAGGGCACGGATCGAGAATGAACTGGGAATAGATACCTATGATATTTTTGGTCTGACCGAGATATATGGTCCCGGTATTGCTCTTGACTGCTTGCTGCATGATGGTCTTCATTACTGGTCGGACCACCTGCTCTTTGAGATCATAGACCCTGTAACCGGAGAAACTTTGCCGGATGGGACACTCGGTGAGCTGGTGATAACCACGCTTACAAAAGAGGGTGCACCACTCATACGCTACAGGACGAGGGATCTGACGCGTATATTCCCTGATCCATGTAAGTGTAGATGTCCTTTTCCACGTATCGATCGCCTGCTTGGTCGTACAGATGACCGCATTAAGATCAAAGGCGTGAATGTTTACCCCGGACAGATAGAGGATGTCATCCTGAGGGTGGAAGGTGTGAGCAGTGAGTATCAGATAATCCTTGAAAGGGAATCCGGAAGGGATAGTATGCTCTTCAGGGTCGAGATAGAGAATGCCGATGATCCTGAAAATAACAAGCTGAGGTCAAAACAGATGAACAAGGCTTTCCATGATTTTATCGGCGTAAGCGTTGATGTGGAATGCGTTCCTGTGGGAGCATTACCACGTAGTGAAAAGAAGAGTAAGAGGGTTATAGATAACAGGGAGATGTGAGGTCACATCACTCCTTGTCCACGAGCACTGCATTGGTGATAACTACCTTTGCTGTGTATTCGTCCCTCTCGATAACTTCCATTTCCCTTATCTCTATTTTTTTGTGATACATCGGTCCGTCAGTTACAAAACTTTCGAACTCACCGCCTTCGCCAGCGACATTAAGTCCGATTTTCTCATTGAGTTTGACAAGTTTTTCGATGTCCTTTTCTCCGATAATTCGTCCTACCCAGCTTTTGTCAAGACCGTATGCGGCCACACTACTGAAGATGAACTCAAAGCCGATATCTAAAAGTTGGTACATCTCTTTTTCCTGGTCGATGTGCCAAAGGGGTGAGAAAGCCTTCAGACCGAGTTCGTCACATACCTTTTCTATTCTCTCACGCTGGTAATTGGAATACAGGGCACCAGTGACGATTCCTTCAATCCCATACTCATTTTTGGCACGAATGATGGCATTCTTCATGTCATCGATTTCCTTCTCTTTCTCGCCCATTGTTAACTCTTCAATTAGTGGCATTCCCATGGCTTCTGCCTGAAGGCGTGCAAGATCGATATTAGGAGTGTGGAACATGTATGAGTCAAGGTTCTGGCTCTTGATCGTGATGAGGCACTCGATGGAATAATTCTGCTGCTGCATTATGTGCATGGCATAGTTACTGTCCTTTCCTGAACTGAAAAGCACGCCTAATTTGAGGTTTGGCTGGTCGTAGAATTGCTTCAGGTAATCTGTCTTTGTCTTGCATCCGGCTTTCTTTGCGAGTTTGCCGATGGCCTTGTCAAAACGACTTCCATATTGAGCAGCCTGTTTTTTACGCTGGCTGACCTGGGCAGGAATTCCAAGTTCATCGGCAAGCAGACGTAAAATGAGTTTGTTCTGCTCGTCATTGATCTTGTATTCCGGTGGAATCTTGAGAGAATAATCCACGAATCTCTTGTCAAGATATGGTACACGTAACTCAATGTTGTTGTTCATGGAAACAACATCATCACGGTAAGTATTCTTCTCATATATCTTCAGTACATCTGCATAGCAATCCCTGCTTATGTCGGTGGACCGCTTGTGACGGTCATAGCCTGCAAATACCTCATCGGCTCCTGATCCGGAGAACATGACCCTGATACCATCTTCCTTTGCAGCTACACATGCTGCGTACATGGTCAGTGCAACTCCAACCTTTGGTACATTGGTATCTTCAACAAGCGGGACCACATCTTTGAGATAGGTTTCAACCTCATCCAGTCCGATGCTTTTGACCTTCAGGTCAAGTCCAAGTTCTTCTGCCATCATCCGGGAGTATTCCACATCAGGAGGAAGCTGTACTTCGGAGAGGCCTGCGGTGTAACAGGTAAAATCAATTCCTGGTTTTTTGCCCATCATTTTACACATACATGCAATGATAGTGGAATCCAGCCCGCCGGAAAAGAGAATGCCGAATTTTTCATCAGGCATGCGTATGGAAACAGCATTTTCCAGTAGTTTTCTCATCTGTTCTTCTACTTCTGTGATGCTGCCTTCATGCAGTGGTGTTATGGAAAAGAATTCCCGGTTGTATTTTTCCAGGCTGCCTGTTTTGATGTTGTAGGCAAACATTTCCCTGGGATTGAGTTCCTTTATATCTGCATATCCGGATATTGCAAGTGCTTTCTTTTCAGATGCAAAGGCGAAACCATCGGAGAGACTATACCAGAGTGGTTTGAGACCTACGATATCCCTTGCGAGGTAAACATTACCATCCAGCCAGTATGCAAGCGCATATACTCCTATGACCTCGCGTAATATCCCGTCAATTGTCTGCATAATGTCAGATGTGGAACCTGAGTTATTATCTGCATCAAATAACTGTTTCTCGATTAGTTTTATCAGTAGATCTGTATCATTCTCTGCTTCAAGGCTATATTTTTCAGCGAGTTCTTTCCAGTTGTATATCTCGCAGTTCGCAACGATCTTTCCATTATAAACAATTGGCTGAAGCACGAAATTGACCATTGAGTGAAGTCGATGTCCCAGAACATTCTTCTCAGAGATACTGGAGTCAAGTTCAAGGGAATTGATATTCTCTGCACGGTAAAGTTCGCTCTCAGTACAAACCCCTATACCGTCCAGTCCTCTGTTCTTTGTTATTTCCAGAGCTTGCAAGGTATGTTCCATTGCATTGCCGTTATTAAAAAAACCTGTAATTGAGCACATATTTCCAGTTAATAATACTATTTTTACTTCTGAAAAGCGTTACAGTCTGATAAAGGCTTTGAGTAATATTAAGTATAAAGTAATTAGCCTGTGAACCACTCTAAAGCGAATAAGGCATAGTGAAGTGAAAAGAAAAAAAGAAAAGGGAAGAAATAATGAAAAGTAAAATGTGTTGTCCTCAGGGTTTGCATTCCAGAGCAATACGTTCCTGTGGTGTAAGGGAGATGTAGTATCTGAGTATGTCATCCGGATTGATGTCCACTCCAAGGCTGTATCCTTTTGCTCTGCCACTTCTGAGGAACATTTCTTCCTTTTCGTGTTTTCTGAGCATAAGATTTTGAACTTCCTCGTCACTGAGTTTTGACATATCTACTTTTTTGAGAAGACCTATGAGCAAAAAGTTGTTCTCGATACGTTCGTAAATACTTTCCGTCTTGTTCTCTACCTTCTTTTCAGGCTCGAAGAGGTATGCAGTCTCACCGTTAGAACCTTTGTATTCCAGTGATATCTTCTTGAGTACCAATTTTCCATTCTCGCATACCAGAATTTTGCGCTCAGTCTTCATTTCATTGCCTCTGTTTGTTTTTTGCAGAATACAAGGTCACAGATATTTATGCAAATCATGAGATTGTACTATCAATTTACAATCTATTGTGTTTGTTCTACATTTCCAGTTTTCTCGATTCAATATTTATACTTTTCTACACAACAGTATCTAATAATTATCATCATAATGAGATGTTATTTTTCGATTTGTCCGGTTAATAAATGGATGCAAGATATGAAATAGAAAGACTTGCAAAAGGCATAGAATAGTCACAGGATCGGAGTTACATGTTCAACGAATTAAAGAATACTGTCAGAGCATCTATCTTGCCGTTAGTAAAATGGATTCCCTTGTCCCCAAATTCACTTACTCTTATAGGTTTACTAATTAGTATCTGGGCTGCAGTCGCATTTTCAAAAGGAGATCTCCTGGCAGGCGGCTTGCTCATACTCTTTAGCGGTTTTTTTGATATGATAGACGGTGCAGTTGCAAGAGCAAAAGATTGCATGACCGCTTTTGGTGCAGTTCTTGATTCAGTATGTGACCGCTATGCTGACGCTATTATTTTTGTAGGTATTATCTATGGGATTATTGCCGGAAATATCATACAGACAACTCTCTTTTCAGTTCCCCTGTGGCTTTGGGTCGTATTTGCTATCATGGGTTCCTATCTTGTAAGTTATGTGCGCTCAAGGGCAGAAACAGCAGGCGCAACAGCCATGAATATAGGGATAGCTGAGAGACCGGAGCGCATGATGATACTTGTGGCAGGGACTTTGAGTGGTTATCTGGGAGAATCTATCGTTATTATCGTGATCCTTACTCATATAACAATGATTCAGCGGCTGCTTCATGCAAAAAGGTCACTTGCATGAGAAGACTATATCTGCAATGCAAAGGTTATAATAGCAGACGTTATTATTTATGCCTGAGTTTATCTTATAATAATATATATCATCAAATGAGAGATGAGGATTCCAAATGCAATATCAAGCAGATGTAACCATTGAACTTAAAAGCGGTATGCTTGACCCTGAAGGTACAACCATCAAAAGGGCACTTGAACACCTTGGATATGAAACCGAGAGCGTGAAAACAGCTAAAAAGTACACTATCGATCTCCAGTCAGAGAACATCCATGCTGCAAGGGAAACAGTAGAGGAAATGTGCCAGAAACTGATCGCCAACCCGATAATCCATAATTACTCCATTTCCTTGAGGGAATTGCAATGAGTATAGGTATTGTACAGTTTGGTGGCAGCAATTGTGACCTTGACGTGTTGCATGTCCTGAAGGATGTTATCGGAGTTGACGCTGAACTTGTATGGTACAAGGAAGAAAACCTGAAACGTTTTGAAGGAATAGTCATCCCGGGAGGTTTCTCATACGGTGATTACCTCAGGGCTGGTGCTATTGCTGCACGTACTCCTATTATGAACTCGGTCAAGGAACTTGCAGAATCAGGCAAACCTGTAATAGGTATCTGTAATGGTTTCCAGGTTCTCACAGAATCCGGACTTCTTGCAGGTGCACTCACAACCAACAACTACCCTAAGTTCAGGTGTGAACCTAAGTTCCTAAGGGTTGAGACCGCAGACACACCTTTCACTTCAAAGTTCAAAAAAGGAGATGTTGTCAGTATTCCTATTGCCCACATGGAAGGTAACTTCTATGCAGATGAATCAACACTTTCAATGCTTGATGACAACGGTCAGGTAGTATTCCGGTATTCGGACAAAGATGGCAAGATAACTGATGAAGTAAATCCCAATGGCTCACAGGAAAACATTGCCGGTATCGTAAGTGCAAAAAAGAATGTACTTGGTATGATGCCACACCCTGAGAGAGCATCCGAGGAAATTCTGGGTTCAAAAGATGGAATAAAAATATTTGAATCAATGGTGGAGTTCATCTCCAACAAATGATTCTTTTCCTTTTTTCTTCTTTTTAGTTTCCTTATTCATTTTCTTGTTTCATAACATTCTCTGCAGTTTTCCAGGAATGTCTTACAAAATCCGGTAGCTCTCTATGCTCCTTATACCAGTCTGCAAGAAATTGTTTTGTTTTAGGGTCTGAAGGATAGCCACTGCCAAAATCCACGCCAAAATCCTCTTTGAGTTCTTCTATTAATGCATCCCTACGTACTTTGGCTACAATTGACGCAGCAGAAACAACAGGATATGTAGCATCGGCCCGATGCTTGGAGATAATGGATAGCTCTGCGGCTTTTTCGGGGTAGCTCTTTCCGTACTCTTCAAGAAGCCTTTTCCCGAATCTTTCCTCATTCACGTCGGCTGCATCAACGTAGGCTTTTTCAGGATGTAACTGCCCAAGGACCTTTGAAAAAGCAACGACCATAATGTCGTTCATACTCATGAGTTTTCGAAGCTCATCGATCTGACTGGCTGATATCTCAAGAACAAATATCTTTTCCGAGTATTTTTCTATCTGTCCGGCAAGCTGTGGTCTCTTTTTAGGACTTATCTTTTTTGAGTCTGCAACACCAAGATTCTTCAGTGTGTTTGTTTTTGCCTCGTCCAGCAGCACTCCTCCGACACACATAGGTCCAATGACCGGTCCTTTCCCGGCTTCATCTATTCCAGCTATCTTCATGATATCTTCCTGAGTTCCACTATCGATATCAATGCCGGTAATCATAAAAAAAGGATTTGCCAAAGGGTTCAGATGAATAATGTGAATATCGTATACCCTATGGCTATCATAATTGTAGAGTGCTTAAGTCCTGACAGTACGCTACCTTCACCCATTGCACCTGCCATAAGTCCTGAACTGAGTCCCTGTAGTATGGATGCATGCTTGAAAAGACGGGTGTAGTATTCAAGGTCAAAGTTTCCGAGGAATCCCCCAGCCGTTGAACCGGATGATGCCATCTGTTGTCCTGCTTCTGCCATTTCTGTAAGGAATGTCGTTGAGATAACGTATATGACACCAACAAAGACCATGAACGATATGTAAATGATGACAATATAGATCATCATGCTCATACCACGCTCTCTTTTCATTCCCTGTTCTGAAGATGCATCTCTGGCAGCTACCATGAGTACTTCTCCGATATCTCCACTGGACTCGTTAGCTTTTGTTATGAGTGAAAGGGATCTTGTGACCACCTGTGTTCTCAAACGGTTGGCAAACCTGATCAGTCCGTCGTTTATCTCAAGTCCCCAGAAGATATCGTGCCATATTTTCTTGATCTCTTTGCTTAATGAGTCAGTATCTGACTTTGCCATAAGTCTGATGGCATCCCTGAGGGTCATACCAGTTTCGTTGGTACTGGCAAGTTTTTTTAGGAAATCCGGAAAACTGCTCTCAAGTTTCCTTTTCCTTCTGGCCTTCAGTTCATGGAATATTGAAAGTGGTACTATGACTATGAATAAGGCCAGGACCAATTTATCATCAATGAAATCAATGAGCATTATGGGGTTGCGAGCAATGTTCATATTCATGAACAGTGGGACGAGAATTACAAGCAATGCAAGAGGTATTGTCACTGCAAGTGTAGCCAGTGGATTTTGATACATCGGTGCAAGCGGATTGTTCAATATGTTCCTAAATGCAAGCGATTTCTTTGATTTAATGAAGCCCTCAAAGTACTTTCTTTCACGGACCTTTTCTTCACTTTCATCAATGAGTTCATCGTTCTCATCATATGTCTGCTCCAGGTTTTTGGGAATATCCGGTATTCCGTGATCCAGTGTTTCATTGGTTGGGAGCAATTTAGGTTCTCCCATTTCGGTAGGTGTGATGATACTGATCATCACCACAAACATCAATGAACCTACAGGAAGGACTGCGTAGATGATGGCAGATACCATAGTCGTTGTTCCTGAACCCATAACAGCCATCATGACACCCATGATGATTATAAAAAGGGGCCCAGCTACAAAAGCAGTAACATATGATTCAGCCAGAAGTCCCAGTGTTTCAAGGAACCCTTTCTGGTCAACCTCTGCTTTTATCAGATATTGTTCAGACTTATCGCGGAAATAATTAGGAATATTTCCACCACTGTCAATGACTGTCAGGAGATTGTATATAAGGTCCTGGAATCTGTCCGATGGCGTGATCTCTGAAGCGCTGGAAAGCGCTGTTCTCAGGTCATGACCAAAATAATCCATATCCCTGACGATGGAGTCTACTTCTTTTGAGACTTCTCCGTATGTATCCTCGGCACTTGCAATGGCTCTGAAGATATCTATGATATTCATTCCGCCCTTGCTCAATGCGTACATAAAGGTGACAGCATAGGGAAGCTGCATGTCTATCTTCGATTTTCTTTCACTTGCCTGGAAACCGGGGAATATCATGAACAGTGCATAGACAACTCCACCCATTCCCAGCATGAATACTATGGTTATGAAAAATGACAGGAATATCTCCTTATACTCAAGAAGTGCAGCCATTCGGGAGCTGAATGTTATATTTGTTAGCTGATCCGGTAACCCTACCAATACAATAACAGTGTATGTCAGGAAAAGGCCTACAAGAGCGCCGACTATTCCTGCAATTATGGAGTAGAATATGGCATTTGAAATGTACATCTCATGTGAGATGGGTATGCGTGCCTGATTCAACTGTTTCTGAAGGTTCTGATAATTTGCTTTTCTGGCTTTTATCCTGTCACCTATCAGTACAAAAGGAATTCTTTTTAGTATATTGACATAAATAGTTGCTTTTTTAGTATGATGGTCAATATCAAATTTCTTTTTAGGTCTCTTTGACTTTGATTTCTGGCTTGTACCAGTCCTGTTCTCTTCCGGCTCCTGAAGGTCTGGCGACTCTGTTGAAATAGTATCGGTCTGATCATTTACGATCAGATCCTCAGAAGTTTCTTTGATTTCTGTCACAGTATCACACCAGTAATTACGCTAGCTTCAATTTCCTCAGGACCTTTTCCGGTGTTGACTGGTAAGCATTTATGATGTCCGATATTTCCTGGAAGTCAGTAACATCATTGCTAACCATGTGTTCAAGGATTTTCTGGCGATAATATAATTCCTGGTCGATCCTTCCCTGTCCCCATCCACGTCTCATTTTTATGTCGAAAAGGGCTTTTGATTCACCTGTGCGGATGAACATGTCAGATTCAGAATCCCAGACAAAGATATCATTTGTCCTGATGTTCCTTGTATTCGGATCGATGTCAATGATCTCTACCAGTTTGATATTTCTTCTTACACGTTTACCCTGGGTATATGTCTGGGACTGTATACTCATGATATCAAGTGCCTGTATCATGGTACGTGGGACACTGATCGGTGGATTTTCAAGTCTGTGAATTGCAGACGCTACAGAGTCAGCGTGCATGGTGGAGAATGTCGTGTGTCCGGTGGACATTGCCTGGAAAAGCGTGAGAGCTTCCTTACCTCTTACTTCACCCACAAGCAGGAATTCCGGTCTTTGTCTCAGTGCAGCTTTCAACAGGTCATACATATCAACCGCACCTCGTTCATCTGCTGTGAATGAATCCCTTGTGATACTTGGTATCCAGTTTGGATGTGGAAGTTTGAGTTCTCTTGTATCTTCAAGGGTAATGACCTTGGCTTTTTCAGGGATGAACAATGAAACAGCGTTAAGGGAGGATGTCTTACCGGATGCAGTACCTCCGGCGTAGATAAGACTCTTGTTGTTCTCAATACACAGCCACAGGTATGCCATTGATTCTGATGAGAATGTACCCCATTTGACAAGGTCCACAGGTGTGATAGGTGTGTCACTGAATTTACGTATGGTAAAGGTACTGCCGTGTGCAGTTACGCTTGTACCGAGTGTCATCTGTATCCTTGACCCGTCGGGCATGGTGGCATCGATCATTGGCTCTGCAACAGATATGTGCTTTCCACTTCTCTGTGCCATCTGTATAATGAAAGAGTTGAGTTCATCCTCTTCATAAACAACATTTGTTGCAATGTTCTGATGCGCTCTGTGATAAAGGAAAATAGGTACATCGTGACCGTTGCCTGATACATCCTCTATTGAATCATCTTTCATCAGGGCATCTATCTTTCCGAACCTGACAAAATCCCTCTTAATGTAGTATGAGATCTTTTCAAGCATCGGGGGTGTTATCTCTATAGTATAGTCCTGTATGATCGACCTGATCTTTGATTCAAGGACGGCTTCCTTGTCCTCATCGGCATCATCGATATCTTCTACAAGCAGTACATCTCGCAGCCTGTCTTTTATTTCAAGAAGGAACGTATGTTCAAATTCAGTTAGTTCCGGTTCAACAATGTAGTAGAGGTGGTTATTTTTGTCTTCATCGTATAATATAACTATGAATGCATATGGCTCATTTACCCAGTAACGCTCAATTTCCTGATAGCCCTCAACACCCTTAAATTCCGTAATGGGACCATGTATTTCAGCATCATATGGCTCTATTTCTATTTCAGTTCTTTTGAAAAGAGTTCTTATTTTGTCAATAAAGCCCAGTTTTTCTTCTTTCTCACCTTGCTTTTCTTCAGTAGTTTCAGGATTTTCTTCTTCTAACGTGATGTCTGTTTTTGACTCATCTTCAGAAGGTGTGGAACTCTTTATTTTTTCTTCTTCTTCTTTTGTGAGCAGCTCAGGAATTTCGTCTTCCTCATCCTCTAAGGATATTAGAATTTCCTTTTTCAGATCATGCTTTATACTTTTTGGAGGTCCGAAATTAGGTGATCTTGGAAGTAATATTCCTATTTCTTCCTCCTCGCCTTGTTCCTCTACTTTTGAATCATCATCATTTGATTCATCCTGATCTTGATCTTCTTCAGGATCCGGGTCATTTTCTTTTTTGTCAAGGATATGTGCAAAATCCTTTTCGAATTTATCTTCATCTTCCTTTATTTTTGATATTTCTTTTAGAATATCCAGACCATCTATTTCGTCGTCAGATGCTTCATTCTCAAGTAATCCATTATCCTGCATACCTTCATCCCTTTCCCCGTTTTGTTCTATCGATGAATTTTCATTTTGTAGCACCTCTTCATCTGATAGTTCCTTTAAATTATCATTTTTACTGCCACTTTTAGAATGGTTATTTTCAGGAGCATTTAATTGGGCATCGGCCATTGTTTCACCATTTGATGCGTAAATTGATTATTATGAAATTGTGAGAGTCAAATGCACATATATATTGTACAGATATTATATTTATAATGGTTATTAAAGGTATTGTCTGGATGTATATTTTTACCCGGGAATTAAATCCAAACCGTGTTATCCGCTTTTATTCTTAATATTGCCCTGAACTTTGTATGTTCATATGTATATACTAGATGTACATAAAAAACAGTATAAATGTATAAATATATTCATTATTTTAACATGCATGTACAAATTTATTAGTATGCATGAGTTTTAATGTACATTCAATTGGTTTTGGGTCCGAATACAATAACTATATTGTAAAGTTTATGGGTCTGGTATGGAAAGAAATTATCTTTGGCGGCCATCTGTTCGCAACGGGTTCTGTATCTGTAATAATGGCCTGTGCTACTGTATTTATGATTCCGGTAAGTCTGGATATTCTGTTTGTATCTTATCTTTTGTTCTACGCGATATATTTGTATGATTATTCAGCAGGCGCGTCTTCAGATGAGCTGACAAATGAGGGACGAGCCCGGTATCTTCAATGCAAAAGTAGGAGCAAATGTATAGTTTTCATAGTATCTGTTATTCTGTTTTTGGCGCTTCTCATCTTTGCAAATACCATTACAACCCTGATCGGTCTGAGCATTCTGGTACTTGGTCTTCTTTACGGCAGTCATTTTAAGAAGCTCACAAAAAAGATACCTGCATTTAAGAATATTTTTGTTTCCATGGTATGGTCCTTCCTGGCATTGTTCCTGTTTGTGTATTATTCGCTTCCCATAACCTATGGTGCACTTATGCTTGCACTTTTTATCTTCATCAGGATGGTGAATATCCAGATACTTTTTGATGTAAGGGATGTGGAAGGGGATATTGCAGCTGGTCTTTTGACAATTCCTGCTTTATTTGGGGAAAGAAAATACCTTCTCATTTTGCGTTTGATCAATTTCGTATCGATACTCTTTGTCCTTGTGTGCGTTATTCAGGGCTTGCTTCCGTTCTTTACGCTGGCCATTATGCCAATGTTCTACTATGCTGTCACGTATATTGATAAAGTGGTAAAATCAAGGAAAAATTATTCTTCATACGTCTTTGCGGCATGCGAACCTATTATGTGGGCACTGCTTATCTTTGCGGGAAGATCCATTTCTATGCTCAATATCATGTTCTGAGGAATAAATTTGAATTCGGTAGGTTGTCTCTTTAATTTGCAATATAAACAAAAACATTAAATGTAAAGCTGGATATGTTCTGCTAGATTACAGATAGAAGTAACCAGGGAAGGAAAGAGGAAAACCCGATGCCGATTATAACCTTACCATATAATGACCTTGAAGTATTGACAGGAACAGACAAGGATACTATAATTAAGCGCGTGCCTATGATAGGCGCAGATATCGAGCGCATAGAAGATGAATCTATAGATATTGAGTTCTTCCCCGACCGCCCGGATCTTTATAGTGTAGAAGGTGTGGCACGTGCACTACGTGGTTTTCTGGATATTGAAACCGGTTTTTGTGAGTATGAAGTAAAACCATACACTGTTGAAATTACAAAGGACAAGGACATTGATTCTGTACGCCCGATATTTGGCTGTGCCATTGTCAGAGGTGTTACCTTTAGTTCCAGTTCCATAAAGACCCTTATGGACCTTCAGGAATCCCTTCACTGGGGACTTGGACGTGACCGTAAAAAGGTGTCCATAGGTGTTCATGACCTTTCAAAGGTTCAAGCGCCTTTCCGCTATATTGCAGCAGACCCTGAGTACAGTTTTGTTCCTCTTGACTTCACAGAACCAATGACTATGAAGGAGATACTTGAAAAGCATCCAAAAGGCACGCGTTTCGCACATATACTTGATGGTTTTGACAAGTATCCTCTGATCATTGATGCTAACGATAATGTTCTTTCGTTCCCGCCAATTATTAACGGCACTCTTACAATGGTCACAGAAGAGACCACTGACCTTCTGGTGGATGTTACCGGTCTGAGCAATGAGGTCTACACTGCGCTTAATATTGTGACAACAGCACTTGCAGAGCGTGGCGGCCAGATAGAGTATGTGAAAGTGGTAAATGCCGATGGCACAGAATCAATTCCACTGGACCTTAGTCCAATGGTGAAGGCACTGAGCAGGTCCGAGATAGATGGCCTTATTGGTATGGAACTTCCGGTTGCCGAGATAATAAAACAGCTTAATAGGATGGGATTTGGAGCAAAGGAACTTGAGGATGGTCGGATTGAGGTCATGGTTCCTCGTTATCGTGCTGATATTCTGGATAATTCTGACATCATTGAGGATATAGCAGTCGGATATGGTTTTGATAAGATACCTGCCGTATTCCCGATGAATGCAACTGTGGGTAAATCCCACAGGATATCCGATATAAGTTCCGATATGCGCGAAATAATGACCGGACTTGGTTATTCACAGGTTATGCCATTCACTCTTACAAGCGAGAAGGTGCACTTTGACTGGATGTGCAGGGACAGGACAGATGATGTGACATACGTTCTGCATCCAATAAGCGAGGACCAGACTATGGTCAGGACAACCATATTGCCAAACCTTGTGGAGATCCTTTCCATGAACCAGCACAGGGAACTGCCACAACGTATATTCGAGGCTGGGGATGTTGTAATTGATGGCAAGAACGGCCTGCATCTGGGGGCTGTATCCATTCATGCACAGGCCAATTTTACTGAAGTAAGGGAACTGGTGGATGCCCTGATGCGTGAACGTCTGGTAGAATATGAAATCGCTGAATCAGATGATTCTGCTTTCATGGAAGGCAGGAGGGCCGACATTATCGTTGACGGCAAGAAGATAGGTGTTATGGGGGAACTGTTCCCTCAGGTAATAGTCAACTTCGGACTTGGACAGCCTATTGTTGGATTTGAGATCAATCTGATGGACCAGTGAGGTCTGTCATTTTCTTTTTTAATTTTGATTTACTGACTATTTTGGTTGCATTTTTTTGTATTTTTGATCGTGTTTTGTTGATTCCTGCTACAAAAGGCCTGTTTCATAATCAAGTATATGTGTTTGTCAAATTGCATTGTATGAGTTTGCATTGATTTAGGGTATGTGGACATGCCCCTCTTGTTTTAGGTGTTATATTCCACCGTTATTGATTCAGAAAAGCCTGAGATTAATATGCATAAAATAATTTCACTCGATAGGTTCATACCGAAACCCGAATCCCAGGTCCTTCAGTGCAAGCAGTGCCATGAACATCACGCAGAAGATGAAGAACACTGATAAAAAACAAGCGAAGTTATAGTAGAAAAAGTTCACTCCGGAAAGTTGAACGTTCATAAAAACAAAAATGCTCAATGGTTCATTGTACGCCGGATACAGGTAAGTAAGGCCACCATCGGCAATGTCATCCAGCAAAAGGTGGGAAAGAAAAGCAGCTTCTGCAAAGATCCCTAAGGATGATGCCTTTGAGATATTCCTGTATATTATGTATCCCAGTGCCAATGCTAGTATGAATGCCACCAGGCCAAAGAACAATGAATGTGTCGGAACCGTGCCGATGCTTGTGTGCTGGAGGTTTCCGTATAATAAATAGTTCCACACTGCAGGCACATCCGGGAACACCGAACCTACACTTCCTACAAACAAGAGCAGACTCAAATGTTTCACATCCTTAAAACCAATCTCCCTGCGAAAACCGCTTCCTGCAATTGCAAAGACTCCAACAAGAGAAATGCAGAATATGAAGAAGCTCAGGTGAAAGGCTGGATATGGCATGACATTATAATATAGTTTATTTTTATATATAATTGCTGTCCCATTATCATACTAAGATCCGTTCAGTCCGAGTTCACAATTAAGAATGAGTTTACCTACTACCGAAACAGTATCACAAAAATAGATTAGAACGGGCCCGCCGCGATTCGAACACGAGTCGATGGGTATCTCCGGACCTTTTTGGTCACATCGAAGCCCATCAGGATATCCTGGCTACCCTACGAGCCCGCAAGGCAACTACTGATTGCTACAGCCTGTATTAAAGGTTTCTATCATAAGAGTCCCGATAGCATTCTGAGTGCCATTATCAGGAGTATGGTTCCAAACATCTTCTGGAGCGTTTCTGCCTTTATCCTTTCGTGCATCAGGTGAGAACCCAGCTGTGCTCCCAAAAACGATGCCACTACAACCGCAGCTACCATGTGCAGATCAGGCTCCCATGAAGATACGTGTGCCGTGAATGCAGAAAGGGACGTGAACAGTACTATAAATCCTGAACTGGCTGCAGCTCTTTTGATATTGAACCCGAGTATCAGTAACAAAGGAACAATAAATGTGCCACCGCCAATTCCAAGCATACCTGATACGGTTCCTATCAGAAATCCGCAGATGACTATCAGTAAATATCTTTTATTTCCATCGATATGCTTTTCCCTGTACATGACCTGTGCCCTGGAAAATATCATCTCTTCACCGACAAAGAGCATGAGCAGCGAGAATACTAATAGAAGTAGACTTACAGGTACTATCTTCGTAAAATATGCTCCAATCTGTGCTCCTGTCATTGAAGCAATTATGAATGGTATTGTTATTTTAAACTCAACCATCTGTTTTCTCACATAAGTGATGGCTGCTGATCCTGAGGTGATAGTGTTCAGAAGCAGTGCAATGGTGACTGAAGAAATAAAATCTCCACTGAGCCAGTAAAAGAAAGGTACATAGAATATGGCTCCACCCAGCCCGATCATTGAGAAAAGGGCAGATGTACAGAATACGATGAGAGCAAGAATTATTATTTCCATTAGAAACGATCCGACGAGGTAATTATTTTTGTATATCACTTGACCTTGACATACTTATCCTTGAACATCTTAATTTCTTCTTTTCCGCCTACTACCGCAACAATATCTCCTTTCAATATTACTGTAGATGGCAGTATGTCTGTGATTATTTTTTCATCTCTTTCAATTCCGATTATTGTGCATCCTACTTTATTTCTCAGGTCAATGTCCAAGACAGTTTTATTTGCAAGCTCTTTATCATCTGTAACTGTATGTTTCTCGATATCTATACCTTCATACAGCATGATATCTTCATCCATTTTCTTACATTCAATATCAAAAAGGCAACGAGATGTCATTTTTGCAAGCATCTGGCCAGCGACTATTGGCAGTGCTGCAACATAATCAGCACCGGCCTTGTAGATCTTGTCAATTGATTTGTAGGAATTTGCCCGTGCTATAATGGTAGACTTTGGATTTAATCCCCTGGTTATAAGTGTAGCAAACATGACATCGGTATCTTCATTCAGGGATACGATCACCGTGGAAGCATCCGGGATGCCTGCCTGTATAAGGATCTCTTCTTCTGTTGCATTGCCCACAACATAGTTGTAATCTGCATTTTCGAAATTGTGAACATTAGAATCCACAACTGTGAACATGATATTGGCATACTTGAGAGTTTCCACTACGCGCCTGCCAACATCTCCGCATCCGAGTACGACCAGATATCCTTTGTCACTTACATTTCCCATTCCTGTCACTCCATATATTGTGTCAGTTTCTTCAGACGGGATAATTGCTCACTTGAACCTATTGCCAGCAGAACAGAATTGTCCTTTATCACTTCATCCGATCTGATAATGAAGGTAAGGCTTCCTCCTTTCCACATACCCACAACATTGGCGCCGGTCTTTTCCCTGATGGCTGCATTTTTCATTGTTTTTCCTACCAGAGGACTTTTCGGGTATATGGGCAATTCCACGATGCTAACGCCTTCAAAGAACTCGGTGGCTCCTGTCAGCCTGTTTACAAAAGGATCAGCTGCTTTTCTTCCGATGAACCTTCCAAACATCTCCTTTGGGGAAACAACACTGGTGGCACCGGCATATTTCAGGTATTTCTTATTTGACCTGTCTTCAACCATGGCTATTATATTAAGATCGCTGATATTACGGGCTGTCAGTACGATATTTGCGTTCATTTCATCTGAACGGTTTGCGATCAGGAAATGTGCATCTCTGATATTTGCATATTTCAGAGTCTCTTCTTCGTGTACAGCACCAAATATGGCATGTATATTTCTTTTAAGCAGATCCTTTACAAGTTCAGGGTCCTCTTCTATCAGGATATAGGGAACATTATTCCCATTCAGTTCCTCGATAAGTGTTTCTATGAGCCTGTTATAGCCGCAGATTATGATATGGTCCTTGAGGTTTTTCTGAGCTTTGGTGGGTATGTTCGAATGGATCATCTTTTCCATCCAGGGTATGATTATCAGGGTGAAAAGTATTCCAAAAACAAGAGGGATCCCTGATAACTGTACAAAGACTGAGAATATTTTTCCCAGCGGGGAGGTTACGGTGATGTCTCCGTATCCTACTGTTGTAAGGGTGGTGATCACCCAGTAAAAAGCATCGTAAAGGTTTGCATGCGCGGTCTGACCTTCATGGATCATTATCCTTATGAAAAGAAGCATGTAGAACAATATGATGGCAAGAGCTCCGGTGACTGATCTTAGCAAGGTCATATGCCAGAGATGTCTTTTTATCATATATTTCGCCTTTACATTTCAGCTTATTTTCATTTACTTATGTGTTTGCCTGATGTGGTCAGAAACCATGTACGATATACGGTCCGAATATCATGAACAGGAATGACAGAAGTATCAGCATTGCAAAGGTAGCGGCTATTAGTGCGGATATATGCTCTGCCTTTTCTTCATTGCCTGTTATCCTGAATAAGAATGCATTCATGTAATCTCTGAATACATGTCCTCCATCAAGGGGTACAGCAGGCAGGCAGTTGAAAAGACCTACATAGAAATTCAGCCATCCTATCCACAGAAGGGCGTTTGCAAGCCAGAACACACCAATTCCGAAAGGTTCTGCCCATCCTACAGGTTCGTAGAACTGTGCCAGGGTTCCACTGAAACCTGGGAATCCTTCTCCTGCAAAACCGATGATCGGCAGTCCGAGAAGTATTATCCAGCCTGTTACGCCTGTAAGCATCTGTGGTATGCTCTTAAAGAGGTCAAGGTAAGCAGTTGCGGGGAACTCTCCGACAGTGATCCCAAGGGAAGTTTCTATCTGCCCGTCCACGCTTGTAACGACACCCAAAAAGCCTTTGTTCTCAACATCAGGGTGTTCTGCAAGGGTAACATTGTATTTTGTCGTACCTTCAACATCTTCTGTTCCAAGTTCAACGATCACTTCCTGCCCGGGTTCACTGTTATTCATTATGTTCCTGAAATCCGTGTATGAACGTATCGGGAGTTCATCTATGTACAGGATGTTCATACCTGCTTCAAGTCCTGCTGCTGATGCCGGTGAATCGTCAACTATGCTCTGTATAAGTATACCTGCAGGTTCAATGTCTGTGTTGATGACCTTTGCTTCATAGCTGGATATTTCCCTGTCGGATGCCGCATGAACTGTAACCTGTGTTTCGGTTTCAAGTCCGTCAAGATATTCCAACATCTCATTGACATTGCTTATTGGAGTATCATCTAGCTGTGTGATGACCATGTTTTCCCGCAGACCTGCTGCATAGGCAGGACTTTCTTCCTGTACACCAACTATCATGGTGTCGCCAAGTGGGGAAAGTGATCCAAGTACCGGACCGAACAGAAGACCGAAGGCCAGAAGTGCCACAACAAAGTTTGCCATTACTCCTGCTGCAAGGATACGCGCTCTTTGTTTACGGCTTGCAACTTTATCATTATTTTTGACGACTTTGCTGGCAACTTTCTTCTCTTCATCCTCACCTATGAATATTCCAAGCCTACGATCACCATATGGATCATCTGCCTCATTATATTCTTCTTCCTGTTTACCAAAAAGTTCCTCTTCATCAGGTTCGGCAAAACCTCCGATTGGAACCACTGCAAGCAGTATTCCCATGGATTTCACTCTGATGTCCTCAACGCGGCAGAGTATGGCGTGTGAGAACTCATGAACTATAAGGGTAACAACAAGTGCGATTATGCCCCAGGTCAGTGGTATGAACTCATTGACTCCGGGTATGAGGAAAATATTCCTTGCCTCGTTGAATTTACTTGGTTCCGGCATTGAATTATTTCCGATGGAAGCTATCATTGCAATGTCGGACAATATGATAACAAGAAACATTGCTATCATTCCAATGAACATCAGCCTGATGCCTATGTCTGCATAGATTCTCCATGCTTTCTTTGGAATTGCAAGCTTGTCCAGAAGTTTCAGTCCATGTGTTGTCCTTATCATCAGGACAGGTCCATAGGTACTAATATTATACTTTTTCAATGTTCCTTTCCTTTCAAGCACTATTACTGCCATCCAGTAAAGTAAAAATAGTGTAAATGCAATGTTTGTTCCGTCCAAAAAAACTCTCCGCCATTAGTGTTAATTATATATGGTCCTAATTCTTTTTATAAGGTATATATCTTTGTCACTTTACCTTGTAGAATGGATATATACTTTTTCAGGCAAGGTGTGTGGGTAAATTAGTGATGCAGATGTTTATATATTAATCGCAAATATAATAAAATACGGGTTAAATTTATATATGTGCATTTTTAAATGTACTATCAGATGCTTGTCTGCTTTCCGTCCCTATTATACGGGGGCTAATGCAAGGATAATATATGAAACGTTTGACACTCGGGATTTTAAAGTTGTCTTCATTTTATCGATTATTAAATTGCATAAAAGGATAAGTATAAAAACAATAAGGGAAATAAGGCAATTACAGAATTTCAAAACGTTGATAAACGTTGATAAATGGTTACAGTAATATTCGAGCAACAACTGGAAACCATAACACTATACCGAAATGTAACATATCCGTGAGGGGATGAATGTGCAGTCAATAGTTCAGGAAGCATTAAAACACACAGAGAAAGAGAAAGAATACCGCCAGTCGATCGCAGTTAACGACCAGTTCAGTGACATCCTTGGCCAGCCCAGGATTATGATCGTTGGATGCGGCGGTGCAGGTAATAACACTATTAACAGACTTTACAATATGGGTATCGAAGGTGCCGAAACAGTGGCAATCAACACTGACAAACAGCATCTCGACCTTATCCGTGCAGACAAGAAGATCCTTGTGGGAAAAACACTCACCCGTGGTCTTGGTGCCGGTGGTTATCCGGAAATTGGTGCCAAGGCAGCAGAACTTGCACGCGGCACCCTTGAAGAGATCTTCAAGAATGCAGATCTTGTTTTCGTCACAGCTGGTATGGGAGGAGGAACCGGTACTGGTGTAGCTCCTGTAGTTGCTGAGATCGCAAAAGAACAGGGCGCAATTGTTGTAGGTATGGTATCCAGTCCTTTCAGAGTTGAAAGGGCAAGAGCTGTAAAGGCAGAAGAAGGTCTTGAAGACTTCCGCCGCGCTGCAGACACAGTTATCGTACTTGATAACAACAGGCTCCTTGAGTATGTGCCAAACCTTCCAATAGACCAAGCATTCTCAGTTATGGACCAGATCATCTCCGAGACTGTAAAAGGTATCACAGAGACCATCACCCAGCCTTCACTTATCAACATCGACTATGCTGACATCAGAGCTATCATGAGCTGTGGCGGCGTTGCTGTAATGCTTGTTGGTGAGAGCAAGAATCAGGACAAGAGTGACGATGTAGTCCGTGCAGCACTCAACCACCCACTTCTCGATGTAGATTACAGAGGCGCAACAGGCAGTCTTGTACACATCACAGGAGGACCTGACCTCAGTCTCAAGGAAGCTGAAGAGATCGCTGCTTCACTTACATATGAGCTGTCACCCAGTGCAAATGTCATATGGGGTGCACGTATCAGTAATGAGTACGAAGGCAAGGTTCGTGTAATGGCTATCATGACTGGTGTTCAGTCAGCACAGATACTTGGTCACCCACAGTGCAATATTGTCCGTGAGAGTACACCTGTTTCAAACAGGGTCGCTGAAGCACCACGTTCATACAGGCGTGCAGGTACATCCGTTAACAGGGTAAGCCGTCCTGTTGTGGAGCCAATGCACACCAGCACAAATGGTGGTTCAATAATAGACATTATCCACTGATTTTTAAACTACTTGTCCGGCTCAGGCCGGACCTGCCTTTCTGGCAGTTATTCTTTTTTACTTTCACTGCTATTTCCACTCATGAAAATACTGGTAGCTACGGGCAGGCTTGCAGAACAGACTGTAAGGAATGCTGTCGGTGACCTTGCCGATGTGCTTATTGTTGATACTAAGGTAGCCGCATTCATCACCCCTCGTAAACTGCTTACAGCAATAACGGATGAGCTATCTTCTTTTGATTATGATATTATGTTCATTCCTGGTCTTGTATCCGGTAATTTTACAAAAGCTGAGAATGAACTTGGATGCAAGATACGTCTGGGGCCGAAACATGCCTATGACCTTGGTTTTGTACTTCCTTTTGTAGCAAAGATGGAATTTTCCACAACTGTGCCTGCATGTGAACTGCTTGCAGATGTCAGGAGGGAAATGGCTCTTGAAAAAGTGCAGGAACTTGAAGATGCCGCAGTTGTTCCTATGATGCTCGGGAATTTGAAAATAGGTGGCAATTCTCGCATGAAAGTGATGGCTGAGGTAGTAGATGCCACTGGCCTGGAACCTGAGGCACTTGCTCTGAGGATACGCAGTTTTGAGATGAAAGGTGCAGATATAATAGACCTTGGTGCTTCCCTGCATGCTACATCTGAAGACGTAAAACGTGCTATCGGGATAGCCCGGGACACCACCAATCTCCCTCTGAGCATAGACACACTTGATATTATACTTATCAGGGAAGCCCTGAAATGCGGTATTGACCTTGTCCTGAGTCTTGCCAGCAGCAATATTAATGATATAGGTTCTGAAATTGCCGAAGCAGGCACGTCTGCTGTGGTCATTCCTGATCCGGGAGAAGGCTTTGAGAGCCTTGTCCGGAACATAGAATTAGCACGTGCATCAGGTATAATTAACCTTATAGCAGACCCTGTCCTTGATCCGATTGGCCACGGAATTGCAGGTTCACTTGTCCGGTATATGGATTTCCATAAACAGAATCCGAATATTCCTATTTTCTTCGGTGTAGGTAATGTAACAGAACTGATTGATGCTGATTCTACAGGTGTCAATGCAACTTTGTGCGGTATCGGTGCAGATGTCGGTGCAAGCATCCTTTTCACACCCGAATACAGCAACAAGACGCAGGGTTCGATCAATGAGCTGAAACGGGCTTCCCAGATGATGGTACTCTCAAAGGAACGCCAGAGTTCACCAAAAGACCTTGGCGTCGACCTAATCGAGATAAAAGAGAAAAGAAGGCGTACAGATTCTGTTTTCCCGGAAAACTTCGTTCCAGCGGAAAAAAATAAAATGTGGACTCTGGATCCCAAAGGAAGTATCAGGATAAGCATAATCCCCGACATCCATGGGAAAAAAGAAGGTTTCATCCTTGCTGAACATGATAGTGCATCCATTGTCGGAAAGAATGCAAGAGAGGTCATGGATACGATTCTTAAAATGGAGCTTGTTTCAAGAATGGAACACGCTGCTTATCTGGGGCAGGAACTCAAAAAAGCTGAAATTGCCCTGAAACTGGGAAGAAGTTATTCACAGGATGATGAGTTCTAGGTGCTAGCATTTTATGATTACTGTGGCAGATAAAGAATCCCTATTCGGGATTTATGCAGTTTGTCCAGATAGGTGTACTATTTAATCAGACATCTTTATATAAATGTAGAAATATATTGTAAGTCTAGTGATGCCTTCCAAATACAAGATTCTTATAGTGGACGATGAACCGCTGAATGTCGAGTTACTTTCTGTCTATCTAGGGGATACCTACGATATCGTAACTTCATACAACGGTGAGGATGCACTTAAAAAAGTTCAAAACGAGTGCCCTGATCTGATACTCCTTGATGTAATGATGCCGGATATGAATGGTTATGATGTTTGCCGTACCATCCGTAATGATTTTAAGATCGATTTTATTCCTATAATAATGGTGACAGCTCTAACTGGCAGGGCTGATCATCAGAAGGGAATTGAGGCAGGGGCAGATGAATTCTTAAAGAAACCCATCGGCAAGTTCGAACTTGACAAGAAGATAACCTCTCTTCTGAGGATTAAGAAGCAGCATGATAGTCTCCTTACGGAAAAGAACAAAGCCTATCATTATCTTGATTATGTCGGTGTACTTGTTGCAGTACTTGATATTGATTATCGGATCACGCACATCAATAAGAAAGGGTCTGATTTCCTGGGCTACAATTCCGATAAATTGATTGGTCGTGAATGGGTGGAATCATTTATTCCAAAAGATTCGGTAAATGCTATACTAAAACATTATGGTGGTCTTGTATCAGGGCTGATAGAACCTTATGGGTATTGTGAATTCCCTGTTATCATAAGCAATGGTGAAGAACGGCTTTTCAGATGGTATGATTCTCCACTGCTTGATGATTCGGGTAACGCCACAGGAATTCTGATATCCGGGGAAGATATCACTGAGATTAAAAAAGCTGAAAAGCAACTTCAAGAATATGCTGTCCAGTTGGAGCGGTCAAACGACCTAAAAGATCTTTTTACAGATGTTATGCGACATGACCTGCTAAATCCGGCAGGCCTTATCAAATCTTTTGTTGAACTGCTTGTTGAAATAGAATCCGATGATTATAAGAAACGCTTGCTTGGAAATGTGAATGATGCAACTGAAAAACTGATTGCGATGATAGATGATGCAGCACATCTGGCGAAACTGGAATCTGTGGATGATATTAGTTTTGTTAAAGTTGATATTCATTCAATACTAGCTGGAACTGTGGATGGCTTTATGCATCAGATCAAAGACAAGAACATGAATGTCAAGGTTCGCATGGAAAACGAATGCAATGCTGTTGGCAATCCTATGATCGAGAGAGTATTCGTTAATCTGTTATCTAATTCGATAAAGTATAGTCCCAGGGGCAGCACTATAACAATAGAGGTTGCCGATATTGGTGATAAATGGAAGATAAGTTTCACAGATCAGGGTGACGGAGTACCGAATGCCAGTAAATCTTCTGTCTTTGAACGCTTCAAGCGTCTGCATAAAGAAGATATACGCGGCACTGGTGTTGGTCTTGCCATTGTAAAAAGGATCATGGACCTGCACAAGGAAACCATAGCTGTCGATGATAATCCCGAAGGTCAAGGCAGTGTTTTCTGGCTGACACTCAAAAAAGACTCATGACTTCATTATTCTGGGGTTTTCCCACCTTTTTTATGGATGTAGACTTAATTACACATCATAGTTAAATGCCACTGCTTAGCGAAAAGAAAGTATCCGATGTTCGCAAAGAATCGTCAATTATATATTCTTAACGGCCTAATGTCACTCGATCAACAGGTTAAGAGTGATAAACGTGATAAGTGTTAACGAAAAGGGATTAGCAATAATCGATGAGATGCTTGACTGGGAAGAAGAACTGAAAGTCGAGTCCATAGAGCTTGAGAACGGTGCTACCGTTATTGACTGTGGTGTGAATGTAGAAGGTGGCTACGATGCTGGAATGTATCTGTCCCGTCTTTGTCTTGCAGACCTTGCAGACATAAGCTACACCAAGTTCGATCTGGACGGTATCCCAGTACCTGCTATTCAGGTAGCTACTGATAATCCTACCATTGCATGTATGGGTTCCCAGTATGCAGGCTGGAGAATTGCAGTCGGCAAGTATTTTGGAATGGGTTCAGGTCCTGCAAGGGCTCTGGGACTTAAGCCAAAAGAACTGTATGAAGAAATAGGTTACAAAGATGATTCTGAATTTGCAGTCCTTGTAATGGAATCAGGCGCAATACCAACCGTAGAGGTTGTTGACTACATTGCAAAACACTGCAGTGTCGATGCTGAGAACATTTACATTGCTGTTGCACCTACAGCTTCAATTGCAGGATGCGTTCAGATATCCGCACGTGTTGTTGAGACAGGTATCCACAAGCTCGAATCCATCGGATACGACATAAACACAATCAAGAGCGGTTTCGGTGTTGCTCCTATTGCACCTGTTGTCGGCGACGACACAAAATGCATGGGCTCCACAAATGACTGTATCATCTACTGTGGTGAGACATACTACACCGTTGAGTACGGAGATGCAGAGAAGCTGGAAGACTTTGTAAAGAAAGCTCCATCTACAACATCAAGGGACTTTGGTAAGCCATTCTACACAACTTTCAAGGAAGCAGAATTCGACTTCTTCAAGGTTGATGCAGGCATGTTTGCACCAGCCAAGATAACAGTGAATGATACCAAGAGCAAGAAGTCCTTTACAAGCGGAAGGATCAACCCTGGTATTCTCCTGGAATCCTTTGGCATCAAAGAAGTCTAACTTTCTAACAGGTTTAAAATATACCGATACAACCTTAAAGGTTGTATTACTTTTTTCTTTTGGAGACAGTCTAATGGAGATCATAAGTACTTCAAAAGGTATCGGTGGCCAGCTTACAGAATTCAGAAAACTTGTGAACGGATCCAAAAGGATTACTTTTATCGGTACTGTTGGTTTCTGTACACCATTTGCAGAACTGATGGCATTCGTCCTCAGGGAAACAGGAAAAGAATCAATATTCCTTCCAAATCTGCAATCTGGTGAAGCACGCATTATAGTTTCATCTCCTCAGGGAATGCAGCTTGGTGATATAGCAGATCCTTCAGCAGATACCGTGGTTCTGCTGGGTGGGCTTGCAATGCCAAAGATAGGCGTTGAACCTGAAAAGATGAAAGTGCTTGTAGATGACTTATTACGGGACACTGAAAAGAAACTTGTGATAGGTGTTTGTTTCCAGTCTATGCTGATTGATCAGAAATGGCCCGAAGTAATAGATTTTGATTATATTATAGATGCAGACCTTACCAATGAGGTCAAAAAAGCATAATTAAATTCCTCCGTAATTGGTAATTGCTTCACTTTACCTTATTTTGATTCAACTGATCCGGGCATCTACTACCACATGCCAGATGCCGGGAGAGTATTTTTTGATCTTCCTGCAATCCATTATTTCCACATGCCTGCCTATTTCTGAGGCGGCATGCTCAATGCGGCTTATAGGTCTGGAAAATATCAGACTCTCCGGTGTGGTTTCGTGGTAATGGAGTATACCGCCACTTTCTTTCAGGGCTTTGATGCCTTGTTCAAGATAATGGTGTGTGGTGCCAACATATCCCATAATTACTCTGTCTGCTATTCCCTCAGGTGTAAGTTCAGCACAATCGCCGTTCTTTGCTTCAACTATGTTTTCCACGTGATTCAGAGTTATGTTCTCTCGGAGGTATGCGTATGATTGGGGATTAATCTCAATGGCGATTATCCTTGCAGGTTTTGCATGAACCGCCATAGGGATGGTGAAGTATCCGATGCCTGCAAACATGTCAACTATGGTCTCATGTTTGCCTATCCTGCTCATGAGTGCTTTTTCGTGGAGGTTTCCCTTTGAGAACATTACCTTTGTAACATCGAGTTTAAAAAAACAGCCATTCTCTTTGTTGATAGTTTCCGTACTGTTTCCAATAAGTATCTCTCTCTCAGGTAACCTGAACTGACCGCTTATTCCCAGGTCACGTACTACTGTGTTGCAGTATGGGTACATCTGAAGCAGGGCCTCTGCAACTCTCAGTTTCAAGTGCTCTATTGCAGGGTCGATGGTAACAACAATTATCTCTCCAAGTATCTGCCAGCCGGAAGGCAGCATTTCAAGTTCATTTTCCTTAATACTTCCATTTAGTATTTCTTTGAGTGAGCGCCATTTATTGTAGAAAAGGGCATCTTCCTGCTGGTAAGTCTCAAATCCTTCGATATCATCGGTGACAGGTATTTCAAGGAAGCGTTCATCAGCATCAATGACCTTTATCTTTCTTTCCGGGTCAAGCTTGCCATCTTCTATTATCCTGAGTCTTACGATTTCTGCTTCTTTTACTGGTACGCGAATGATTTTAGTCATAATTATCTGGCAATTGTCTGATTTTCTTGTTTGATAGATGATACTTAAACGATACAGAAGGCTTTGAATATCGGTAACAACTCATTCGCTTAATAGCGAACATTTAAATAGATTGTCGGTTTATTGAGTATTGCATGAACAACGGGGATAACACTGCTATTTTTTCCACTGATATTGGATTTATTGCTCTTAATGGTTCTGTAAAGATTAAAATACTTGACTTTCTCAAAGGTGGCTGCAGATCATTCGATGAGATCGTTCAGCACACCGGAAAGGCCAAATCCACAATTTCCGTTCATCTTAACGATTTAAAATCACAAAACCTCCTTGAAGAAGCAACCGATGTTCATGATAAGAGGAAAAAGGTCTACTTTTTAAAATGTCAGTACGTGGCATGTTCTCAGGAACCCGGCATGAAACACTATGGTGAGATGCTGGAAGTAATAGGCTCGCCTGATATGAATTCCTTTGGTTGTTTGAAATGCTTGTTCCATGCTGTGCAATATGGTTTCCGTGCCCATGGGGTGAATTGTGATCCTATCATGCGAAAAATAGGGAACGATGTCGGAGCCAGTCTTTCCAGGAATTTCGTTTCAAATGAAAAAGGACAGATCCTGAAGGAAATGATGGCTTTCTGGGAAGAGCATGACATCGGAAGTTTTAAAGTCCTGAGCCACGATCCCATAAAAATAGCTGTTCATAACTTTTTTGATTGCCGTTCTATACCAATTAAGGAAAAGACCTTATGCTCGTTTGCACAGGGTGTTTTCGAAGGTGTTTTCAAAGAAAAACTGGGTATAGAATGTATAATGCAGATGCTTGGAAAATGTGATGATGATTGTGATGCCTGTCATTTCCAGATGATTCTGCTTTAACTTGATGCTTTTATAACGCCAAGTTCTCCTTTTATAAATCTGCCAATAGCAGCAACAATTCCAGGTCCATCACTGGTTTCTCTGCAGGTTATCATATGTTCCATGAGTCCCAGTCTTTCAATTCCGTAGATATCCCTTGCGTGCCCGGTTCTTTTGACGGCAGCTTTAAGTTCAGAGCGTGTAACTGCATTGGCTATTACTCTGTCCTGTTCTGACTTTTTCCAGCCCCACCAGATATCTGCCTGTGATTTTGTAAAAGCACCTACTTTTGCTGATTCATCCGTAACCTCTATTTTGACAGGCAAATGCTTGATCATTCCAAAGCGGGTAGCTATCTGTCTTGCATTTCCGGCTCCAAGAATTGTAAGGTTATTTTGGGGAATGCTAACAAGGGTCCCGACATCAACTATTATTTCCTTCTCACGTATCTGGTGTATAACGCCGGAGTAAACTTCATTCTTAGTAAGCTCTGTGACTGGCATCCCAAATTTACTGCCAAGGAAATTGGATGCAAATTCGCTGTCCTCTCCACTGACATCGACCATCAGCCAGTTATCATCCGATACGGAGAATTTTGCGGAAGCATCAAGCTCTTTTAGTTCATTGCTTATCAACACTTCTGCAGAATGAAATGCTCTTTCCCTGTTGCCATATATTTTTAATAATAGTTTTACAGTGACCATTTTATTATCCTTTCAATTATTGCTTCATCGCCAGGTCGAAGATGTTCTGTATCTCGTTGAGCTTATCCAGATCTTCATCGTCGATAAGGTTCTCATTCTCTTCTATTGAATTTAAAAGTAACTGGATATCCCGGCTAAAGGGACCAATTTTCATCTTCATTACCTGAGGTTCTGAATTTTCATTGAAAAGATTGTTGTATGTAGATATTATCTGCTCATGCAACCTGTCAATATGTTCTTTGGTTAGTTTTTTGTCATTATCTGAGACTTCTGCATCCTGTGTGGCAGACTCTTCGTTCTCAGTCTCTCCTATGCTATCAGGCGTTTCTCCTTCAATTGCCATTATCAGATTTTTAAGAGAATCAACTACTCTGTACCCATGTTCGGTAAGTTCAACATATTTAACACGCCCTTCAACTGAAAATTGCACCAGGCCGTGATCTTCCATTTTTGATAGTATTTTGGTTGTGTGGGCAAAAGTCGAATTTATCTCTTTTGTAATAACTGATGCATAGGTTTTCTGTAGAGACCATATAGCCAGAAGGGCAAGGGTTGGTTTCTCCTGTAAAAACAATTGCTCAGCATATCCTTTTGTCATGAAAGTTCCCCTTTATCTATAATATTTCGAACCCTTGGTTGAAAAAATCATCATACCTTGTATTATATATTATAATATATATCATTAAAATAAAAATAGTATATATTTCTATCGGAGATCAGCTATAATTATCTCAATATCCGATATATCTGCATCCGTTTTGAAAGAAATACCACTAAAATGTGTTCTTGAAGCTTTAAATCCTCTGTTCCGGAGCTCCTGTATAACTGTTTCAATTGCAGAAGCGGAAACTCCAAGTTTTTTACATATCAGGTGCTGGTCATAGAACATTGGAATATCCAGTTCATCCCGGCATAATTCAAGCATCTTGATGGCTAATTGTTTGGTGCCGCAGTTGCGAGCTTCCAGTTCTGCAATGGTTTCGCTACAAAAATCGGGACTATGTATTTTCCCAAGCCACATAGGCCCACCAAGCATATTCTTTTCACCACAACGACCACATTTCTCTTCAATATGGGCCGCAAGGCCGTAGATAGCTTCCCTGTTTCCACATGCAGGACAATGGACAATGAATCCCATGTTCTTCAGCATTTTGTCAGCTTGCTTTGCACCTTTTTTCATCTCAAGGTAGGTACGTACGTAATGCCTCGTAGCATGGGTCAGGAGAGGATTCATAGCCTTATCCTGAAGTGATAATTCCCTGGCTATCCTTCCAAGGAGTATACGTACTCCCATCTCACTGTGATATTCGTTATTAAAAGGAATTGCAGCATATTTTCGTATGCCTGAATTGAGGTGAGCACCGCAAAGAGGTGCAGTATCCGTTGCCGTCACTTCAAGCAGATTGATGACAGAGCGGGCAGCTGCTGCCAGGAAAGGTGCTGGTGTGCCGAATGGATCAAGGTCGACTATATTGAAATGTTTCTCGTGAAGAAGTACGTTCGCATTCTTATGGCTTGCAATGGTATTGTGCCCGATTTCCAGATTATCTATGTTCTGCTGTATAAGGTCACAAGCTTCTTCGCTCCAGTCATTGAGGGTTGTGTGTATACCTGTCTCATTTGCTATCCTGAGCCCACGGATACCCGAAGCAGAGAGGGCATCAACATAAGTGATGGTCTTCTCAGGGTCAGGTTCCATCCTCTTAACAAAAGCAGATGTTGCAGCTACGGAGATATCACGATTCATCTCCATGACCGGATTATAAAAAACAGGGGCTGCGGATGGCGCAAAATTAGCTCCTTCCACAGGGATGGGGACCAGGACTTCGGTATCTCCTTCCGTAATAGATCTTACTTTCATCCGGTTCCCTGAAGATTCATTCTTATTTAACAATAATGGTTCCCTTCATCCTTTCTTCCCAACCGAGTACTTTGTATGTGTATGTGCCCGTTTCGTTGAAAGTATATTTGAAGGATAATCTGTATCCTATGGTTGTATTTTCCCAAAGGTCTTCATTGCTTACAAGTGTGAAGAGCCTTGTTGGGTCATTACGGTTGAACCATATAACTGTATCTCCTGTGTTAATGGTTATATTGTTAGGCTGTGTCAGGAATTTCTCCATATATATTGTATAGGTCTTCGGACCTTCTGACTCTACAATCTCAAGTTTTTGGTCTTCCTCTTCGTCAACTGCTACTTCTTCAACGCTTTCATTCATACCTGCGTCTTCAGTGACCGTTTCATTGACAACTTCTTCTGTAGTTTCGTTCAACATATCAGTTTCATTAGGGGTCTCTTTATCTTCGTCAACACATCCGATGACGGTAAAAGAGAGTAATATTAGGAAAATGAGCAAAATCTTTGCTTTCATCTGATCACCTGCTTTATAATATAATTTGGATGGTTAAATAACTTATCTGCCAGCTTCTAGTAGCTGTATACTTATATCATATTCATGATTCTCTCTATTAATATCTATAAGTGCTGCAAAACCCAATGCAGCCATTCCGGGATTGACTATTATGGTTTTTCCGGAGTTTCGAATACCTCTTGCTTCATGGATATGTCCGCAGACCATAATGTCAGCTTTATCAAGAAATACGCTTAGGGCTTTGCACCCTACGTGCATGCCTCCCACCTCGTCAAGAATTCCGTAGGGAGGTACATGTGTGAGGATGACAACGGGCTCTTCTGTATTTCCAGTTTCATTCATCAGGCTATTGAGATTTGTCTCAAAATCAGATTCCTCTATCTCAAAAGGAGTGCAGAATGGTGTGGGATTGGACCCGCCCATACCTACAAACTGAACTCCGTCTATTGTAATAGATCCATTATGAAGATTTGTGGCTCTTGAATTGTCTATTACTTCTAATATAGATTCATGATCGCAGTTTCCCGGAACTGCAAGTATTGGTGGCTTGAACATATCAATGAGTTCCAGTGCCTTTTCATCAGGTCCGAAATTGGTGATGTCTCCGGCAATCAAAATTACATCAATGTCTCCGGACTGTTCAAGTAACTCTTCTATTTTGGAATAATTGCCATGCGGATCTGCAATAGCAAACAGTCTCATTTTTAGTGTCTCCTCATATGTCGGACAGCAACGCCTGTTCTCAGAATGAACGGTCCCCTCCAAGAATAGCCCCAAGTGCACCGCTGCCAATTCCGGCTATTCCGGTTGATTCGTCTCTTCTGCTACCGCCCTGGTACCTTGAAGCTGCAACGATCCTGTCTGCAAGACGTGAGAAAGGAAGACTTTGAAGATAGATCTTTCCGGGGCCGGTAAGACTTGCCAGTACAAGTCCTTCCCCACCGAACAGTGCATTTTTGAATCCGCTTGCCAGCTGTATATTGTATGTTACACTTTCTGCAAAGGCGGTTATGCATCCGGTATCAACTCTGATGGTCTCTCCGGCAGCAAGGTCTTTTTCAATAATGGTTCCACCGGCATGTACAAAAGCAAGTCCGTCACCTTTGAGTCTCTGGAGAATAAAACCTTCCCCTCCAAACAGTCCTGCTCCTACCTTTTTGGTAAGTGCAACCTCAATATCTATACCATTTGCTGCACAGAGAAATGAATCTTTCTGACACAGGAAGCTGCCTCCCAGTTTTCCAAGGTCAAGTGGAATTATCTTTCCGGGGTATGGAGCTCCAAATGCAACATACCCTTTTCCTGATCCCTCATGAATAAAACTTGTAATAAAGAAACTCTCTCCTGTTACTGCACGTTTAAGGCCTTTGAGTAAACCGCCACCTGTAGATGTTTCCATTTTGATGCCTGGTCCCATATACATCATTGCGCCAGCTTCTGCTCTTACTGCCTCATTAGTGTCAAGTTCAATCTCTACAAGCTGCATGTCGTCGCCAATTATTTTATAATCAATTTCATCTGCCATGAGGAAATCTCCAATATGCCCTGATATAATGTTGTACGATACATCGTTATAGAACTTTTGATAGATTTATATTGCCGTATATTTATGTTTTTACCTTTTTAGTGTTTAAATTGTGGATATTTGCACAACTTAACTTGAATAGTTTAATATATCTCCTGTGCGTAACCACCTGTTGATAAGTGTGTACCGAAAAAATTTCCCACTTCATTTGAAGCATTATTTGCTTGCATTGCAAGCAAGGAAGCATGGCGGGAGGGTTTATGAGGCAGCTGAAAAATATAATATGTCTGAAACAGATATGCTTGATTTCAGCTCAAATGCAAATCCTCTGGGCACACCGTTTGATTTTAAGGAAAGTGAACTTGACAAAGAGCAGATAATCTTTGATTCTATTGCCCGATCAGATCAGTATCCTGATAATCGGTACCTTGAATTAAGAACAGCTGCCGCCAGTTTTCTGGGTCATGGCATCAACTTTGAAAATATAGTTCCCGGTAATGGTTCATGCGAGTTATTACGCCTGATTATTGGGTCAGTTATAAATGAAGGAGATATGATAATAGTTCCTTCTCCTTCTTCCGGGCAGTATCGGCACGTAGCTGAGATCTTCGGTGCTCGTGTAAATTCGTTCACTTCAAAGGAATTACTAAATCTTCCCCGGATGACATTGGATCGGGCAAAGATCGTAATTATTGAGAACCCTAACGATCCCACCGGGGAGCTTACATCCAGGGAATCACTGGTTGAATTCGCAGAAAAATGCGCTGCACATAATACTTTACTCATAGTCGATGAATCATCTATCGAGCTTGCTGACCCTGCAATGAGTATTGCGGATGTGGCGCTGGAAAATGATTCTCTTTTTGTAATACGGTCTGTCTCAAACATTATTGGGATGCCTGGCATGAGACTGGCTTATGGCATTGCCTCCCTTTCCCTTGCAGAAGTATTGAATTCTGCCAGACTTTCATGGAATATCGGGGTGGTTGAAGAAGCTATTGGAATTTCTTTCCTTAATCTGGAAGGTGGTTCCGGTTGCAAGTATCTCTCCGAGTCCAGAGCTTTCATTAAAAAAGAAAGGGATTACATCATCAAACGTCTTTCAGGCATCTACGGTTTCGATCCCATCGAAAGCAGTGCCAGTTATCTGCTTGTGGATGTCAAGGATCTCTTTGTGGATTCTGTAAGGCTCACTGAAGGACTGGCATCATATGGAATAATGATTCGTGAATGCGGTGATTTTTTTGATGGTTCGAAAAGATATGTCAGGATATCTGTACGACCCAGGGTTGAATTTGAGAAACTGATACGAACTCTTGATGATGTATTTGCTGAACTTAGCAGGGAAGATGCCCGGGAAAAACTGGAGGAAACCATTGAACATGGTGGTGCGACTGCTGCTGGCCGTGGCTCCTGCGAATATTATCCATGCCATTTCACAGGTCAGGACTGTACATTTTGCTTCTGTCCTTTTTATCCATGCCAGAACGAAAATACAGGTGGTAAATTAATAGAGAGCTCCACAGGTGGACAGGTATGGAGTTGTGAACATTGTACTCTATTGCATAGATCAAAGGTCGCCAGAATGGTGCTTGATGCACTGATGGCTGACGGAGACACTGATGAGAACATAAGGAGGGCATGGAAGGAAGTGATTGAGCCTCTGCTTTGATCTTTCTTGAAGATCAGCTAAACAGGTTAATATATTTCCTATTTACTACATGCTTTGATTATTTTGACAGGACAAAGATCATCTCTCCCGGTAAAGAATTATCTTCTAAGCCTTGAGCCATGTGCACATGGCGGACTGATACGAAAAAGTTCCCAGAGATACGGGATACCTGAATCGGAAATACTGGATGCAAGTGCAAGCTTGAATCCGTTTGGAACACCATTTGAGCAACCTGATTCGGAACTTGATCTTGAGGACCTTCTTAAAACCGGACTTGAAAAACTAGAACAGTATCCTGATAACCGTTATATGGAATACAGGACAGCTGCAGCTGATTTTGTTGGTATGGGCATAACATACGAAAACATAATCCCGGGAAACGGGTCAACTGAGATCATAAGGCTTGTTGCTGAGTGCGCCATCAGTGAAGGGGATGTTGTACTTATTCCCACACCGACATTCAGTGAATATGAGATGCAGTGCAAGGTTATGGGGGCACAGGTAAAATACGTCGATCAGGAAAACATATTCGATCTTGACGATAAACTGCTTGACGAAGCTAAAATCATCTTCGTATGCAATCCCAATAATCCTACAGGAAAATTACTCTTAAAGGAGCAGATCGAAGAGCTTGCAAAGATCTGTGCAGCCCACAAGACCATTCTCTTTGTAGATGAAGCATTCATAGAACTTGCAGATCCTGAACAAAGTGTTGCATATCTTGTTGAGGAAAATGACTATCTTTTCATCCAGCGCTCTCTCACAAAGGCCTTTGCTATCCCCGGTATCAGGATGGGTTTTGGTATAGCATCAAAGAAGTTTGCCTGTGTACTTAACAGTGCAAGGCTGTCATGGAATATGGGATGTATTGCAGATACAGTAGCAACTGCTCTTCTGAATATGGAAGGGGGAGTAAACAGCAAATATCTGAAAGATTCCAGGGCTTTCATAAGAAAAGAACATGATTTCCTGATGGAGAAACTCTCACGCAGGGGCTTCAAGCCTATCGAAAGCAGTGTGAACTACATTTTTGTGGATATCTCCGAACTATCCCTTACTTCTTCTGAGCTTGCAGAACGCATGGCTTCCCATGGTGTATTGATACGTGATTGTAACTCTTTCCAGAACATAGGTCCAAATTACATTCGAATAGCCATACGCAAAAGGGAAGAGAACGAACTTATCGCATCTACCATTCGTCAGGTTATCTATGAATGGGGTCGGGAACAGGCAGAGATGCAGCTAGGAGAAAATATTAAAGCAGCTGCAGAATGCGGGCGCAAAGGTAGCAATACAGACTGTGACTATTACCCCTGTCATTTTGAAGAACAGGATTGTACCTTCTGCTTCTGTCCGTTCTATCCATGTGAGGACACCCGCACCGGAGGTAGCTGGATCGAGAGTTCCAGCGGTGGTCAGGTATGGAGCTGTCTTAAATGCAATATAGTTCACAAGGAAAAAATCGTTGATGACTTATTATCTGTGTTCACCGTGGATGGACTCAATAAAGAAAGTATTGAGAAGGCATGGAAGAGCGTAATGGAGACTAATTTATGATACCACCGGTACAGGCTGATCCAAGTGAGCTTGTGATAGTACTTCTGTTAGCCTATGCCCTGGATATGGTATTTTGTGAGCCTCCTGCTGCTATCCATCCGGTTGTATGGATGGGCAGGTTGATATCCTTTTTCAAGAAGCATGTCCCAAAGACCCACAGGAAGCTCTATGGCATATTCATGGGTCTGACCACTATACTGTTTGGCAGTCTTATAGCATATCTTGTAATGCTTTTCATGGGGATAGAAAACATTCCTTCTCCGTTACGCTACCTTGTTGCTGCTTATTTCCTCAAGGCAACATTTGCAATACGCTGTCTCTATGGCGCTGCAGATGAAGTCCGCAAAGAACTGGATGCAGGGAAGCTTGACGGTGCAAGGCAAAAACTATCCATGTATGTTAGCAGGGATACATCAAAGCTGGATGAGAGCCATATCTCGTCCGCCATCATTGAAACAACATCAGAGAACTATGTAGATGGTATTCTTTCCCCGCTTTTGTTCTATGCGTGTTTTGGTCCTTTCGGACTGATCGCAGCATATGTCTTTAAAGCAACAAGCACCCTTGATTCAATGGTTGGATACACGGATGAGCGTCATAGGGATATGGGCTGGTTCTCTGCAAAGCTGGATGATGTGCTCAACTGGGTACCTGCACGTTTGTCCGTTCTCTTCATTTCCGCAGCGACTCTGACAGTCAGGTTGTTCTATCATGGGATCAAAGTACCGGATTATAAAAGTGCATTCAAGAGCGGACTTGCAGATGGTTTGAAAACTCCATCTCCAAACTCAGGTTTTCCCATGGCATCAGTTGCCGGTGCACTCAGGATAAAACTCGAAAAACCCAATACCTACGTACTTGGTAAGGGTTTTATTTATCCAGTGTCCGAAGATATCAAACTTACCTCATGGATAACCCTGATAGCAGCATTCTTTGCAATTATAGTATCATTATTTACAATTTTGACATAGTCTTGACATATCATATTCAATTTAATAAATCTCTCCGAAGTGATGGCAATGAAATTATCGGATATAGAATCAGAAGACCGGAAAAAAGACCAGTCCAAAGAGCTGGAAGGTGAGATCACCAGGGATATCATTGATATTCTTGAAGAGGAAGGAATAACAGTCCAGATGCTTGTTGACACTGCACTGGAGTTATATGTTCCACACCCTGGTATTGAAACAAGAGAGCTTGCAGAGGAAAAATTCCTTTACGAACTTGATCTTGCTCTTTTCGATCCCAACCTATGTATGCTTGTCTATTCCGGGATATTACTTGAAAGAGAGGGCCGTGAAGGCAGGCTGCCCAATATCAGCAAAAGCTCTTATGAAAAGGACCTGACTTTTATAATCGCCGATGAGGTTCTTGGAATGAGCATCTCCAAATATATCAGCGGTGACAAAGGGATGTTTGAATTCGTTCGCTTTGACAAGCAGAAACCCGGTATCCTCTCAGAGCTTGGTCCTTTCATGGATGATATAATAGGTGGGCTTATAGGTGGGGTCTCTGCTAGTATGTACACAAGGGCCATGGCGGATGCATCATCATCTTCTGGTAAAACAAAGAGGGCCGCAAAAAAAGATGCCAACAGCAAAAGTGATGTGATGGCAGGATGAATGCTTTTTTATTGGCTCTTCGCTCAAGTTTCGGGTTTCTGTCAACCATACCTGTGGGAATTACCATGGAGGGGCTTGATGAATTCTTCAAAAGGACATACCTGCATCTGGTCGTAGGTCTTGTACTCGGTTTATTGATGGGTGCAGTAGCCTACTTTTTGATAAGCTTCCTGCCAATCTCAATAAGTGCAGTACTTATCATTGCTTTTGTCTATTATATTACAGGCCTGAACCATCTTGATGGAATAGCTGATCTGGGTGACGGCCTGACTGCTCATGGTTCTGTGGAAAAGAAGCTAAAAGCCCTGAAAGACATGTCCCTGGGGATCGGTGGGGTTGCATATGCTGCTCTTGTGATCATTGCCTTCTACGCCTCCCTTACATCGCTTTATGGTGAAGCTACGGCTCTGTACTCAACGACCGCAGAAATAGCAGGTATATTCTTCTTTGCAATGTTCGTTTCCGAGGTAAGTGCAATGCAGTCTATGTTGACAATTGCAGCATTCGGAAAACCTATTCATGAGGGATTGGGTTCCATACTCATTAACAATACCACAGTATCTAAATACCTTATAGGTTTTGTAATTGGTAGTATTGCCTGTCTTGGAGCATCTTTTTACTTTGGTCTTGGAATTACCGGTATCTTCGCATTCATAGCGGCAATAGTAGCGACATTTGTCTTGCTTAACGTAAGTAACAGGCATTTTGGTGGTGTCAATGGTGATGTCATTGGCGCTTCCAACGAAATTGGAAGGATAATTGCATTGATCAGTATCACGCTGATATTAATGTATGGAGGTATTATTTGAACGCTATAATAATGGCCGGAGGATTTGGAAGCAGGCTTGGCATGGGTGAAAAACCCTGTGTTGAACTTCTGGGAAAACCTCTTATTTCTTATGTAATCGACACCCTGCAAAGAACCGAGAGTATAGGTGACATATATGTTGCTGTTTCTCCTGCAACCCCAAAAACAGCATCCTTTGTCCAGGAAGAATACGATGACAAGATAATGGTCATCCCAACGGGTGGGGGCAACTATGTAGGCGATATGGTGTATGCAGTAAAAGCTGCTTGTATCACAGACCCGCTTATGATCCTTATGGCAGACCTGCCTCTTTTGACACCGCAACTTCTTGAAAAGGTAATAAGGGAGTATAAGGAATGCGGGAAACCGGCAATGTCCATTTTTTCTCCCATACATGTTTGTAAAAGTCTTGGGATCAGACCTGATACGGTTTTCAACTGGGACGGGAAACTGATAGTTCCTTCAGGTATCAACATACTGGACGGTAATGATGTTGATCATGAACAGGATTATGTCAGCCTTGTCCTGGATGATATTGAGCTTGCCCTCAATGTTAACACTGGTGAGGATCTGGAAAGGTGTAAGAATATGCTCCTGAAAAGAAATGCAGGCTCGCTTAAAAACTAAAATTTCCTTTTTTGAAATAACTATGGCTCAACCTACGTATAATTTATATTTCATGGATGTTAATGCTTATTAGTGTAAGTTGGAAACTCGTTTGTACGGGTGGTTGGAGATTTATCGGGCGCCTTTTATCCGACAAAAAGGTGCCTATCAATTTTGTCATGTAAATATTGATTTTTGCTTTCATCGATTTTAATCAATTCCGGATTTCTATAGCCCTGCACGTAGGAACAAACCAAAGAGGTTAAATTGAGGGCAGGAATAAAATCTAATATTATTCTGGTTGTTTATATGTACGAGGATAGGTCTATGAACAAAAGATTATACATGACAATTATTATGGGTATCATCCTTATGATTTCGGTTTTTGGTAGCGGCTGTACTGATTCCAATGATACTGGCACAGATGATGGGTATGATGAGCCTGTAGAAATTGATACCACTCCTGAGGAACCAGAGGTTGATGACAGTACATTTACCAATTCCATTGGGATGCAGTTTGTGAAGATCCCTGAGGGCACATTCATTATGGGTGCATCCGAAGAGGAAACTTATAGCGATAGGGATGAGAGGCCTATGCACGAGGTAACTATTGGAAATAGTTTTTATATGGGTATCTATGAAGTCACTCAGGAACAATGGGAAGAAGTAATGGGGGAAAACCCTTCTTATTTTGTAGGCGATGACCTGCCTGTAGAGAAAGTTTCCTGGGTAGAAGCAAATAAATTCATTGATCAGCTCAATCAACTTGAAGATACTGATACATATCGCCTGCCTACTGAAGCTGAATGGGAATATGCAGCCAGGGCTGGCACAGATACAGCTTTTTCATTTGGCGATGAAGAAGGAATGCTTGCTGAGTATGGCTGGTATGATGATGTCTCCGAAGATAAAACATGGCCTGTTGGTATGAAAGAAGCAAATCCATGGGGATTGTACGATGTGCATGGCAATGTCGCTGAATGGGTGACCGATGAATACCACAGCAACTATCAGAAAGCACCTGCCGATGGAAGTGAATGGACTGGTGGAGTTGACAGGAGAGTAGTCCGTGGTGGTAGCTGGGAAAATGCAGAACCCAACTGTCGTTCAGCTGACCGGGACAGTATAGGTGAAGGAAGTCACAAGAACTATATTGGTTTCCGTATTTTGAAAGAACTTTGATATCCTTTAGGATATCTGGTTCCAATTTCTTTTTTTAAATTATGTGTCTCGTTTCTTCAGGATAATCGTTCAATTCGAAACTTTTAAGTATGATTCATGCTGCCATTAGTTGAAAACGAACTCATTCAAATGAAGCAAAATGGTTATCCCGATGCAATATATTTAAATTGAATATTGCAGTAGGAATACCACAATTGCATTTACATATATAATCACAATTAACTTTTAGCATGGAGAATCCCGTATGATAGAGGAGATCACCAATCAGTATGACCCACAGAAAATAGAGAAAGAGGTACATGATTTCTGGACAGAGGTCGAGGCCTATTCCAAGGTACGTGAGCACAGAAAAGGTGGAAAAAAGTTCTTTTTCGTAGACGGTCCGCCATACACCACCGGACATATACATCTGGGAACTGCCTGGAATAAGATAATCAAAGACTCCATCTTAAGATACCGTTCCATGAACGGATTTGATATCATTGACCGCCCGGGCTGGGATATGCATGGACTTCCAATAGAGGTAAAAGTAGAAGAAGCTCTTGGTTTTACTTCCAAGAAAGATATTGAGACATATGGTGTCGGTAATTTCATCGAAAAATGTAAGGAATTTGCGCTTACTCAGAAAGATGACATGACCGATCAGTTTCAGATGCTTGGTGCATGGCTTGACTGGAAAGATCCTTACATGACACTGAAGGACGAGTATATCGAAGCCGCCTGGTGGACCCTCAAACAGGCTCAGGATAAAAAGCTGCTTGAGCTGGGAAAACGTGTGGTCAACTGGTGTCCACGATGCGAAACAGCAATTGCGGATTCTGAGGTTGAGTACGAGGAACGCAAAGACCCTTCAATATTTGTGAAATTCAAGATAAAGGGTGAAGAGAACACCTTTGTTGTCATATGGACCACAACCCCGTGGACCATCCCTTCCAATGTTGCAGTGGCAGTACATCCTTCATTTGAGTATTCAAAAGTAAAGGCTGTGAATTCCGATGGCAAGGAAGAGGTTCTTATTGTGGCTTCCGATCTCATGGAAGGCCTGCTAAGGAAAGGCAGATATGTTGACTATGAAGTTCTTGATACAATGCTTGGCGAGGACCTCACATCACTTTCATACGAAAGTCCGCTGTTTGACATGGTGCCAAAACAGGCAGCTATGGCGCACGGTATCTATCTTGCTGATTTCGTGACAGCAGAGAACACAGGTTGTGTACACATTGCCCCGGGGCATGGTATGGACGACTTTGATGTTGGTAAGAAGAATGGCCTTCCCATTTTCTGTCCTGTAGGTCCTGACGGACGCTACACCGAAGAAGCTGGTGAATATGCCGGAATGCACATTCGCGAGGCCAATAAGGTCATTATCGAGGATCTTATCGAACGTGGTAACCTTCTTTCAGAAGGAACCATCGAACACAGGTACGGACACTGCTGGCGCTGTAAGACGCCTATTATCTACCTTGCTACTGAACAGTGGTTCATAAAAATAGGAGAGCTCAAGGAAGAGATGCTCTCTGAAATTGCAAAGGTAAAATGGTATCCTGAATGGGCAGGTTCTGCAAGGTTCAAGGGCTGGGTAGAAGGTGCACGTGACTGGTGTATATCCCGCCAGAGATACTGGGGTATCCCTATACCAGTCTGGAAGTGTAATACTTGTGACAGATTGCATGTCATGGGTACCAAGGAAGAACTTCAGGAAATATCAGGCCTGACCGAAGACATCGAATTACACAGACCATATGTGGATAAGATTTTGCTGGACTGTGAATGCGGCGGCAAGATGAAGCGTGTAGAAGATGTCTTTGATGTCTGGTTCGATTCAGCTGTAGCTTCCTGGGCAACCCTGCACTTCCCGCAGCAAAAGGAAGAATTCGATAAATGGTGGCCTGCAGACTTCATCACAGAAGGGCAGGACCAGACTCGTGGATGGTTCTATTCACAGCTTGGTGCCAGTATGGTAGCTTTCGGCAAGGCTCCGTACAAGAGCGTGCTAATGCATGGTTTCACCCTTGACGATAAAGGCAGGAAAATGTCAAAGAGTCTTGGTAATGTCATTGCACCAGTTGATGTCATAGAGAAGTTCGGTGCAGACACACTGAGAAGTTTCGTACTCTCTTCAAGTGCACCATGGGATGACCTGAAATTTGTCCAGGATGAACTTGGAAACATCAACAGGACATTGAACATTCTCTGGAATGTGTACCGTTTCCCATTGCCTTACATGGTGCTTGATAAGTTCGATCCGTCCAGGGTATCACTTGAATCTGTCATGCCACATCTGCGCAAGGAAGACAAGTGGATACTTTCCAGGGCACAATCACTCATCGCTGACGTGAATGATGCTATGGATAAGTGCACGCTGCACAGGGCACTAAGATCTGTCAACGAATTCGTTCTGGAAGATCTTTCAAGATGGTATATCCAGCTCATCAGGCCAAGGACCTGGGTAGAAGCTGACGATCCGGACAAACTTGCAGTCTATCGTGTGCTGTATGATGTCTTCGTCCTGACCGCAAAGGTAATTGCACCATTCATGCCACATCTGGCCGAAGAGATGTACCAGAACCTTGTGAGGAATGTGTATCCTGACGCTCCGGTATCAGTTCACATGACCGATTGGCCGCTTATCGATGAGAGTCTCGTGGACAAGGATCTTGAAGCCCACATGAAGATGGTTCGCTCAATTGTGGAATCTGCATCCAACGCCCGCCAGAAGGTAGGCAGGAAGCTCAGATGGCCTGTATCAAAGATAGTGCTCACACCTGTAACCCAGCAGGCAGCCGATGCTGTGATGGAACTTAAGTCCGTGCTTATGGACCAGACAAATTCCAAGGATATTGTACTGACTGGTATCGGTGAATCATGGGATGAACTCGGATTCGAGACAAATCCTGATCCTGGTGCTATCGGACCTGTCTTTAAAGGTGATGCCGGTAAGGTCATTGGAGCTATAAAGCAGGCAGACGCTGCAGAGTTAAAGAAAGCACTGGCACTGGAAGAGCAGTTTGAACTGGAGATTCCCGGTGGAACAGTTACCATAAAACCTGAAATGGTTAACTTCGTAGAAACCTTACCTGAAATGGTCGCAAGTGCTCAGTCAACTGCAGGTATCATTTATGTGGATGCAACTCTCAGCCGTGAGATCGAATCCGAAGGTTTCACACGAGAAGTTATCCGCAGAGTTCAGGACATGAGGAAAGAGCTCAATCTTGCAGTGGATGATAACATCAGGTCCCACATTCAGATCAATGATGAAAGGGTTCTTGATCTTGTGCTTGACCGTGAACAGTTCATCGCAAAGGAAACCCGCTCGAATGTACAGGTGATAGGTCTTGATGTTGACACCTCTGGTTCCCTTGAGAAGGACTGGGATGTCGAAGGCATATCCATGAAGATAGGCATATCGAAGGTTAACTGAGGACCTATGGACTTTAATGAATGGGAACCCATTTACGAGTCCATTTTAAAAGATATGGGCTTTAGCAGAGAAGGTGATGAGCAGGCTGCTCTCATCCTCTCTGATATGCTCACAGTCTCAAACAACACTGGTATTTTTGAGCTGGAACATTTGATCAAAGGTAAGGACATCCTTGTATGCGGCAATGCTCCGGTACTCCGTGATGAACTGGAACTTGTAAATACAGATGATCTTGTCATAATAGCTGCCGATGGGGCTGCCGCTGTACTTGTTGATAATGATATTGTTCCTGATGTCATAGTGACGGACCTTGATGGCGATATTGAAAAAGAGATTATATCCAATCAAAAAGGTTCAGTGATGGTAGTGCATGGACATGGTGACAATATTGATAAACTTGAGAAATATGTTCCCCGACTTACAAAGATAATCGGGAGTACTCAGGCCGCACCTCTGGAGAATGTCTACAATTTCGGTGGTTTTAGTGATGGTGACCGGTGTGTCTATCTGGCAAAGGAGTTCGGTGCTGCCAGTATAACCCTGATAGGTTTTGATTTTGAGGATAAGGATGTTAACCCGATCAAGAAAAAGAAACTAAAATGGGCTCGCTTGCTCATTGAAAATATAGTTCCTTAAATTCATTTGGTAGTCAATTCATCTTTTTTCTAAGTTCTTTACAGATGCTGATTTATCAGAATCTATTTATATTTTCGTTATAAATATCTACAGGAGTTTCATGCAAACACTGGTAATCTGCATAGACAGGGATAATGACCTTGGGGACAAAGCGAACGTTCAGGGCCCTCTGATAGGCAAAGAAGCAAATATAGAGGCCGCGGTCAAGCTTGCATTAGCAGACCCTGAAGATTCTGATACAAACACTATCTTCGGAGGCGTCAAGATACTTGACGAGTTGCTTGCAAAAGGAGTTGATGCGGAAATCTTTACTCTTGCAGGTGACCGGAACATTGGTATCATCTCTGACCAGAAGATAGCCAATCAGCTTGATATGCTTTTGAAGAAATTCCCGGCAGAATCAGTTATATTCGTATCCGATGGTGCTGAAGATGAAACCCTGCTTCCAATTGTTCAGTCCAGGGTCAAGATCGACTCTGTAAGACGTATTGTAGTAATGCAGAGTGCCAATCTTGAAAGTACCTATTATATAATCAAACATGCTTTCAATGATCCTAAAATATCCCAGACATTTTTCGTTCCGCTGGGACTTACAGCTCTTATATACGCATTTTTCCTGCTGATCAACTATTCCCAGGGTGCTATTATAGGTATTCTGGCGGCTGTTGGTCTTTACATGCTTTACCGTGGATTCAGCGATACAGTTGCTTTCTACTGGGAAAAACTAAAAGATTCTTTCCACTCTGGCAGAATGACATTCTTCACTTATTCAACAGCGTTTTTCTTAATAGTAGTGGCCACTCTGGCAGGTCTTATGGAGGTATGGGAGGTTTACACAGCAGAAGGCTTATGGTACTATGGAGTTGTCCCGCTATTCACAGCTTTCATTCACAGGACTATCTGGATCTATATTCTGGCAATACTCTTTGCAGACGCAGGAAAAATAATAGATTGCAAACAGCGTGCTGAGCCTTTAGGGAAATACCTGATACCTGTTTTCTTTGTGTTATCCGTAGGTTTCCTTTTTTGGGGAGCCACCAGTTACATTATGTCAATGAACCCTGTGCTTGGAAGCGATATTGCTGACCCGCGTGCAGGGTTAGAACAATTCGTGTATTCCATTATATTTGCTATCATACTTGCACTGGCAGGTATCAAGGCCTCAAATCGCCCTCAAGCAACTGCAAAAAAGTCAAAGAGGTAAAACAATGCAGGAAAGAGAGAACATTTATAGTGATCTGGATCTGCAGGTTGCTTTAATAGGCGGGGTTGCTTTTACTTCGGAAGGTTCATTTCAGGAATTATCGGTAGGCACTCCGTATGGCGATGTTCTTGCTCATATTCTGGAAATTGGTGGCAGGAATGTTGCATTGATACCCAGACACGCAGATGGTAACAGGCATGTTCCACCCCACATGCTAAATTATCGGGCAAATATTCATGCTATCCATGAATTAGGTGTAAAGAGGATAATAGCCACCAATTCTGTAGGCACCATGAAGAATCATCCTGTTGGAAGTTTTTTTTTACCGAATGATTTTATTGATCTTACTAAGAGCAGACCTTCTACTTTCTTTAATGAACGGACAGTTCATGTAGATGTAAGTGAACCATACTGTCCACATACGAGACAGCTTATAGGGGCTTCTCTTACCTGCAGGAACATCGGTTTTTCAGAAGGTGTTTATGTCTGTACCGAAGGTCCAAGATTTGAAACAAAAGCGGAAATACGAATGATGCGCCAATTCGGGGATGTTGTCGGTATGACCGGACTACCTGAGCTTGTGCTCGCAAAAGAACTGAACATGTGTTATGCATCCATTTGTACCGTGACCAATGACGCATGTGGGCTGGGAACAGGAAAAATGACTGTTAGTGAGGTACTTGATACCCTCGCAGACATAAATGATAAATTGCGAGGCGTGCTTTCGGATGTGGTACGATCAATTCCGGAGCAATATCCATGCAATTGTTCGCTTGCAACTTCAGATGCGGAACTTTAAAAATAAGAGTGCCAGGATATTATGCAATATCCCTGGATGTGTCAATCTGTATACCGTCTCCAATCTTGAATTTTATGATGTCTGCACTGGGTACCATTCCTCTGATCTTTGGAATTGCAAGTTTACTTATTACCTTGTCAGCCCCACAGTCAAGCATGGACTCAAAAAGAACATCGCAGATGTTAAAAGTAAAGTTCTCAATGTCCCGAGCTTTATTGTTATTCAATCCATATAGGTAGGTCAGGCATCCCAGTTCCTTTGTTGTTTCATAGAGTACGTTAACAAGTTGTTTTATGTGGCCGTTGTTAACAGTTAGTTCCATGAAGAAAGAGAAGGAATCGAAGATTATATTCACTTCTTCCCCGCTTGAATCATTTGCGATATTACGCAGGTTGAACTCAGTGAAGTCTATTATTTTAGAATCTATGAATTCGTTGCCTACATTATCGGACTTATCTCCGCATGCCGTACAATAGTATTCGCTGTATATGTCCACAAAAATGATATTACTAGGATCAAATCCAAGGTTTATCACATCATTGAGCACAAATCTTGGTTTCCTGTTTGTCGTAAAGTAGTATGTTTTGCGTGATTGGGTGAATTGGTAAAGGAAGACTTCAGACATCGAACGTGGGTCAGCTGAAAAGTATGTAAGTGATCCTGCTGGCAATCCTCCTCCCAATGTCCTGTCAAGAACTAAAATTCCGGTTGAACTCAGACGGAATCCTTCTTCAACTACCATATTTTTGTCCTGTTTTTTAAGACTTTCATAAAGGGAAGTTTCTCCTCCATCTATTAATTCAGTCTCATGGGAAATGGTTTTAGTTTCCATCATTTTTATAGAATCCAGCATTTTTTATCCTCAATAATACTCAATTATTATATAATCCTTAATATTATAAAACGTTTGTTTTGAGTATATACAATAGTATTTATAGGCTATAAGTCATCAAAGAGCATCAATGACTCTCTGGATACTTGCAAGCGCCGAAAGGTCCAAAATTATTATCCTGCCGATACGGGATAAAAAGAAAAAACCTCTTTTTGTCGGTGAACTTCTTCTGAGGCAGACAGATGTAGGTCCACGTCCGCATAAATTCAAGGTCAAAACCGATGGAGAGGGTGAGTACAGGCCACCATCGGAATTTATCGATCTTATAAGGATAGCTGACCGTATAATGATAGCCAAGGGCGGTGATGATGACCAGACTACCAGATTTATCGATATGCTTCAGGGATTCCAGCTCAGCGCAGATATTGTAAATGCATGCAAATTCTGTTTGTTAAAGAACAGGTTCAATTTCCTGAATCGGCGCTCTATAAAGTATCATCGGGATAAAGTATGTGAGGAATGTGCAAGGGAAGAACTCTTCCGTATGCTGAAAAGTTCCCATGTGAACTATGGGGATGAAGTGTGCCAGAGATTTGAGGATATAATGCTCAAGACAAAGGATCTTGACAGGACGATGGCTATGATAAGTCCTGATGACCTGGACCGTGAGCTTACAAAGTTCGATTCCATTGCTGCAAACACTTCAGTGCCAAAAGGGATGATAAAAGATCTGCCTTTGCACAAGAGTTTTAAAAAAATACTGCTTGAAAAATCAGATACTCTTCTGCCGGTGCAATCTCTCTCAGTTGAGAACGGTCTTCTCAAAGGACAGAACCAGCTTGTTACGTCTGTGACAGCCACAGGTAAGACCCTGATAGCCGAGCTTGCGGGTATTGAGAATATTTTAAGGAAGAAGGGCAAAATGCTCTATCTTGTGCCACTGGTGGCACTTGCGAACCAGAAATATGACCAGTTCACAAAACGGTATTCTCCAATTGGTATCAAAACATCTATCAGGGTGGGCAGTGCACGTATCAAAACCTCAAAGAATGCATCCATGACGAGGACTCTGGATTCGGATATAATAATAGGGACATACGAGGGTCTTGACTATGTCCTGAGGACGGGTGGTGCTGACCTGCTGGGGCATGTCGGAACAGTTGTAGTAGATGAGGTTCATACGATAGAAGATTCCGAAAGAGGTCATCGTCTTGATGGTGTTATTGCAAGGTTGAAGTACATTGCACCTGATGCTCAATTCATTTATCTGTCGGCAACCGTAGCCAAACCTGCGTTACGTGCAAAACAGCTTGGTGCGAAGCTCATTGAGTATGAGTATCGTCCGGTGCCTATTGAAAGGCACCTGATACTTTGTCCTGAATATTCCAAGGTAAAGATAATGACCAAGCTTGTAAGGGAAGAGTTTGCCATAACGTCTTCAAAAGGTCATAAAGGTCAGACTATAATATTCACAAATTCAAGGCGTAATTGTCATAGCATTGCTGAAGCACTGCCAATATCTGCAGCTCCATATCATGCAGGCCTTACAAGTCAGGAACGCAAAAAGGTTGAGATTGCTTTTGTCAAAGGCAAGCTCCCTGTTGTTGTTACAACGGCAGCCCTTGCAGCCGGAGTGGATTTCCCGGCATCACAGGTTATATTCGAATCCCTGGCAATGGGTATTGAATGGCTCACTATGCAGGATTTCCTTCAGATGCTAGGTCGTGCAGGAAGACCTGATTACCATGATCGTGGTGAGGTAATTGTGCTTGCTGTTCCTAATAAGAAGTATTCCGGTGACAAAGGTGATACAGAGGATGCTGTTGCCCTGAAGTTGCTTAAAGGTGAGATGCAGCATACAAAGGTCCAGTATGGTGATGATGAACAACTGGAAGAAGTTCTTGCAACAGCCGCTGTGACTTCATCGAAGAAGGACCTTGAAAAGATACACTCCAATATGCTGGCTGATTATAACGTAGATTTCTTGCTTAACAAACTTGCAAGAAATAAGTTCCTGCATAAAAAAGATGATCTTATATCGCTTACAAGATTCGGAAAGATAGCAGCAGGACATTTTCTTTCAGTTTCAAAGGCGTTTCTGATTCGTGACTCCGTTCTGGTGGGGCAGGACCCTCTGGTTACTGTTTCCAATCTGGAGTTCTTTGATTCGGTCTATTACAAGTATGCTGCCCGCATATCTGCTGCCCTTAATGTTAATCTTCCTTCAAGGGTGTTCCAGGGAGCTTCTCTGGATATATTATTTGAAGGTGAGAATATGGATAAACTGGATATCACGCTGCGTGATCAGTTGTTCGAGTTTGCCGCTGATTTTCTGACCTGTAATTGCCGTGATTCGCCTTATTGTGGCTGTGCTGAACGAAAGTTCTCAGAGAAGATCATTACTATCAGGGCTGAAGGATATGAGCCGGATGGAATTGTCAGGAAACTTGAGAGCCTTTATGGAATAACTGCTTATCCGGGAGATGTGCTTGGATATCTCGATAATGTGGTACGTAACCTTGAGGCTGTGGAAATGATAGCTGCAGCACATTCCAAGAGGGAAATATCCTTGCGGGCAAGAAGCCTTAAGAAACTCGTTGAAGGCTGATATTGCATTCTGCTCACTCACTTAAATATTTTCAGTATCATAAATTATAAAAGTTATGTCTGCAGATAGAAGCCTATTGAGGATGTGATTATATGGACACAGAAAAAAACGAAGGTGACAAGATGACCGATAAACCTGAAGAGATAAAGAAAAAGAAGAATGTCAGAATTGAATTACATAAACCTGATGATTTTAAGCAGGTCTACTCCATTGGCGCAGTGGGCGGACACAGTCCATATGATTTCAGGATCGGGTTCTACAATGATATGCCCATGGCTGTGAGCAAGAAAGGCGATGAGCAGGTCATTCAGAGAAGGCTTGAGACTGAGGTTATACTTTCCCCTCTGGCAACTGTTGAACTTGTACGCTGGCTTAATCAGCATATACAGAACTATGAAGCTACATTTGGCCCAATTACAAAACCCCAGGTTGGCATAAAGGCTAAAAAGCCGGATGCTGTGCAGGATAGTACTGAATTACAGGGTTATATGTGACCCTGCATCAAGTATTTATGTGCAAATCGCCAAGAATAAATACGATATTGGCTATTTTAATTAGCCTGAAAATAGAATGGCATACAGGTAAATATTATTCTTTTAAATGAAAGTGAGGATTAATTTTGTTCCCTAGTAAGAAAGTCCAGAAATTAGTTGGATCCAAAGTCCAGGTAGAGATGAAAGGTGACCTTCACCTCCTCGAAGGAACTTTAAAAAGTGCTGATGATTACATGAACCTGCATATGGTGGATACTGTAGAGATAGCAAACGGCGAGCGTCTGAGATCCCTTGGCTCTGTCGTATTGCGTGGAAATAATATTATTCTTGTTGTTCCGATGGAAGAATAAACACCCAGTGGAAACTAACATGAGTGTCGAAGAAGATGCATTAAACATTATTCGCGACAGTAAGGAAGGCGTTTTCCAGAATGAACTCTGGAAAATGCTTGACATCGACAGTCGTAAATGCTCTAGGGTTGTGTCGAAGCTTTTGGACGATGATCTTATCATCCGGGAGCAAGCTGTCTCTAACGGAGCCCGGACTTATCTTCTTAAAGTCAAGGAAGAAGAAAGGCCTTGTTTTGATCTCCTGTTATCCGGGGATATGTTCTCACCTTGTGCAGGTTGCAGGGATGCATGTCAGCCAGAGACATGTTGGAAGCTTACTGCATGGGTTGCAAATCTTAATGACAATGAGGAAACAGAGGAAAAATGCTGATTCGAGCGAAAGGTTTAATGACTAGATATACCTTGTTGGAGTCGCTTCACTAAAGCGAAATCAACGTGCTCCGGTAGTGTAGTCCGGCCAATCATTCCGGCCTTTCGAGCCGAAGACTCGGGTTCGAATCCCGGCCGGAGCACCAATTTCTTACATAAAATCTCACTTATTTTGGTTTGATTTACATAGAGATATGATTTATTTTTTATATGAGCTATTGCTTCACGAGGTCACTTTGCCCATTAATCAACAATCGTGTGGAGTCTACACATTGTATAAGTGTTCACTACCAAATTTATTCTGAAAGCGCAATATCATACCACGTTCGCATTATTCAAGGTTTGGATTTGGTTCAATTGGTTGAAAAAGAGGTCAGCCTTCTTTTTGTTCCTTAATGCGAAAACCAATTACATCTATCATTTTTGCTTTTTTGTATGTATGCTGTGTTAGCCCTCCATTCACATCAAGTGTTTTGAAGTCTTTTTGATATTTGTCTAACAATATCTTATGTTTATCATAGAAGTCATAAATTTCATTAAATAATTTTTCATTAAATTTATTGTTAACCAGCGAACTTTTAAAATAACTGTCAAAAGCAGGGACGCACCCAAAAACACCCATCATTATTTTACTAGAAAGAATGTCACTCACTGATAGTGATTTATGCACCAGTTTTGAATCAAAATTTATACATTTATAGGTTTTTATTTCATTATAATCATCAGAGAGAAGTTTTTTAACATCTTCCTTAAAATCATTGATGGCTTTTATGGTATCTATATTTGCGTCATTTCTACTGTAACAATAGTCTTCCACATCAATTTCCCATAACGTAACCTCTTCAGATATCCTTTTTATTAACCCTTCATAAATTCTAAAGCTTCGACGATGCAATGCACCTGATCCTCGGTACATTCCCCAGCTAGCCAAATAATGTCCTAAATGAAGGCACCCCATATGTAAATTGTTCCCATTTGTGAGATTTTCTTTATTACCATCTACATAGAAATCTCTGAAATAATTATAACAGTAGTCATAAGAGGAATATCTTTTACGTTCAGGAGTTCCATTTATTCTAAAATTGAGGCATTCACCTAAATGATTGTTTACATCTTCACTTTTAAGAGCAGTTAACTTCATAAATATAGTAATACATTAATTGATATAAGAAATTATGTGGAGATAGATATTTTTAAAATCACAGACCATCCACGCAACCAAACCCCAATAATTAAGAAAACAAATTCATCTATGAGGTTATAATCATTATGCTGTCACTCCTGGCTAGAGTAACTCCTATTATTTTTCAAATAATACTTTAAAGTTAACGCTCATGTTTTTTTAAAATAGCAACCTTTTAACTATCTCGATATCGCTTTTTGTAAAATTCAATTAAAATTCAATTTATAGATTTTTACTGTACGGAACCATACAGCAAGCGAAAGGTTTAATAACTATATGTGCCATGTTGGAGTCGCTTCACTAAAGCGAAATCAACGTGCTCCGGTAGTGTAGTCCGGCCAATCATTCCGGCCTTTCGAGCCGAAGACTCGGGTTCGAATCCCGGCCGGAGCACCATACAAATCATCAAGTAATTTTCTAGAGTTCATGTTTTCTTGAAAAACAATAATTATCTGACTTTTATTGTATAGATGTCGCTTTTTGTAATATTCAATTAAAATTCAATCTTTAGATTTTTTACTGTGCGGAATCAATTAAAAAGCTCGGCTTTTATCCTGGTGGTGTATCCCTCTGGGAAAATTGGTCGAATTCAATTTTCAATGAGTTTTGCACCGTAATTCCGAGGTATACGTGTCATTTGATAATCTTAATTTAATACACCCGCTGAAGCGGGCTTTGTCTGAAAAAGGGTACACTACTCCTACACCGATACAGAACCTCTCCATACCACATTTGTTAAGTGGTAAGGATATGATCGGTATCGCTCAGACAGGTACAGGTAAAACTGCTGCTTTCTCATTACCAATCCTTCAAAACATGTCTGCATCATACAAGTCACCACGTCCTGGAAAACCACGTGTTCTTGTACTCGCACCCACCAGAGAGCTTGCAGCACAGATCGGAGATAGTTTTGCAACATATGGCCAGTTCACACGATTCAAGCACACAGTCGTATTTGGTGGCGTTGGCCAGGGTCCGCAGGTAAGAGCTCTCTCAAGGGGCGTAGATATCCTTGTGGCGACTCCTGGCAGGTTGCTTGATCTTGTCGACCAGGGACATGTAAGACTATCCGGTGTGGAGTATTTTGTCCTTGATGAGGCAGACAGGATGCTTGACATGGGCTTTGTCAATGATGTGTACAAGGTCGTTGACTTACTGCCAAATAACCGTCAGTCACTTTTCTATTCAGCCACTATGTCCCCGGAAGTATCTGCACTTGCCAGGAAATTGCTAACCAATCCTGTTACAGTAGAGGTAACTCCGCAGGCGACAACAGTAGAGCGCATAGAACAGTTCGTATTCTTCGTGGATTCTGAGGATAAGAACGAATTACTTTTGCAGCTCCTGAGAGGCAAACATCTGGAATGTGTTCTTGTGTTCACACGTACAAAGCACCGTGCTAACAAGGTTGCTCAGACGCTTAACAAGAACAAGGTTCCTGCTGATGCTATTCATGGTAACAAGTCCCAGACCCACCGTACAAAGACACTTCAGGATTTCAGGTCAGGACATCTTCGTGTGCTGGTTGCAACGGATATCGCAGCTCGTGGAATTGATATTCCTGACATATCACACGTCATAAACTATGACCTGCCAAATGTCTCTGAGAGTTACGTGCACCGTATAGGGCGTACTGCAAGAGCAGGAGCTGATGGGACTGCATTCTCTTTCTGTTCCGCAGATGAGCGTGATTTCCTTAGAAGTATTGAAAAGCTCACCAGAATGGATATTGAGGTTGCTGAACATAATTATCATTCAGAAAAGGCAAGAAATGCCACAGGTGATGAAGCAAAGCCAGCCCCGAGACAGCAAGGAAAACCAAGGGGAAGCTCCGGACCTAAAAGAAGTCAGGGCCGAGGTAAAAAGGGCGAAGGTAAAGCTAATAAATCCAAGCCTATGCAATCCACGGGCGTAAGGCCAAGCCAGGGTAAGAGCGTGAACAAGGTTAGCAGCAGTACTGGCAATAGGAGCAATAGGGGTGGCAGTAAAACAGCTACTAAGAACCACTCTGCTTCACGAAGCCCAGGTCATTCAAGAGGCCGCCAGTAGTTCTATTAAAAGAATATTTCAGTATTCAGGTTTCGGTTCTATAAATGGACCGAAATCATAATACCTGATATTATTTTTGCTTTCTTGCCTGAGTAGCCACATTCTTTCTTATGTTTTGTTGCATCTTAATCGATTAAGCAAAAACTAAGAACACTTTTATTATTTTGAATGTCAAAGTTGGGTTGTAGGGCCTGGACTTTTCCGGCAATCATAGGAAGTGTCAGAACAATAGGCAGTAGTAACATCATTACTACTTTATATTATGAAGCTCACCTATACATAGGTATTAGTTGCGTAATCACTAATATGAGTCTTTTTGCATTCAAATATACCTTGATAATTATGGTGAATGGACATGTTCCCGTCGATCCCTCTACATGAACCCGTGCTGATTTTCGCGTTGTCTATGCTTGTGTTCCTTATTGCACCTCTCCTATTCAAATCATTTAGATTACCCGGGATGATTGGTGTGATCCTTGCCGGTGCATTGATCGGTCCCAATGCGTTGCATATATTGGAGAGGGATGAGACCATAGTCCTTCTTGGTGAGATTGGTCTTGTTTATCTTATGTTCATAGCGGGACTGGAGATTAATATTAATAAGTTCATTGAGAAGATAGATAGGAGCTTGGTCTTTGGCACATTATCATTTTTAATTCCACAGGTTGCAGGCACTGCTGCAGGATATTATGTATTGGGTCTGCCCTTCATTGAAGCCCTCCTGTTTGCTTCCGTGTTTGCTTCACAAACCTTACTTGCATATCCCGTTATCAAGAAGCTTGGAATCGTCAACAATGAGGCCATCACTGCAGCGATTGGAGCTACTTTACTTACTGATACAATGACCTTGATGATTCTTGCTGTTGTGATTTCTTCTCTAGAGGGCAGCCTTGATTTATTCTTCTGGATCAGATTGCTTTTCGGGCTGACTGTTTTCTTTGTAGGCTCGTTGTTTATTGTACCTCGCATTGCACGATTGTTTTTCAGTAAACTTACAGATGAGAGTTATTTTGAATTTCTTTTTGTGTTAGCTATAGCATTTATACTTGCATATCTTGCAGAAATTGCCGGAGTTGAACCTATTATTGGGTCTTTTCTGGCCGGCCTTTTGCTTAATCGTATCATTCCAAATACCAGTCCACTCATGAACAGGATAGAGTTCGCTGGAAATGTATTGTTCATACCTTTCTTCCTTTTTTCAGTAGGAATGCTTACAAATATCCATTCTTTCTTTGAAGGAGGGAACCAGCTCAGCGTGGCACTCTGGATGATAGGCGCTATGTTCATTGGCAAGTTTGGAGCTGCATGGTTTACAGGGAAAATATACCGCTATAATAGGAATCAGATAATGAGCATGTTCGGTTTGTCTATTGGCCATGCTGCAGCAGCACTTGCAATTGTGTTAGTCGGTTTTGAAGCCGGTCTTTTCAATGAAGGTCTGGTAAATGCCGTAGTGATAATGATACTTATCGTCGGGATAATAAGTCCTCAGATTGTTGAGATTTATGGTCACAGGGTCTCTCTTGCAGAGAGTGTCACATGCCATCTTCAGGAAACAGACTCCCGTATACTTGTTTCATTTTCGACGCAATCTGCTTACAAGCAACTTTTAATGGACTTAGCCCTGATGATTCGGGAGAAAAGATCAAGTGAACCGTTGCATGTACTTTCTGTTGTAAAATATGATAGTGATAATTCTGAAAAAAAGGTTGCTGAAGCTGAGAAAATGCTTATGGAAACCACTAATTATGCTGCATGTACTGAAGTTCCTGTAAAAACTCATGTACGTCTTGGCTACAACGTAGCTTCCGGTATAATGGGAGCGATTCTTGAGAACAGAATCTCAACCACCGTAATAGGCTGGGATGGTATCCATTCCCTAAAGGAGGGTATTATAGGTTCGGTCATTGACCAGGTACTAAGGGGAACTAAGGAACTTGTGCTTGTTTCAATGATAAGGATTCCTTTGTGCAATACGCAGAGAATCACTCTTATAATCCCACCTGGTATGGATCATAATTCGGGTTTTTGTTCTGTAGCGGATTCCATAAAAAGAATAGCTGAACAGACATCAGCACCAGTGAAAGCTATAGTGGTGGATGATAAACCCGAAAAATATAAGGAATTTTTCAATGGGTCAGGTTCTGATATTTCCATCACATTTGAAGATATTGAAGGATGGGAAGCTCTTGTAGGTTCTCTGGATGCAAGAGGTGAATGTAAAAATGAGCTAATAATAATTGCAAGTGCTCGCCGTGACACTCCGGGGTGGCATTCGATATTACAAGTGCTACCGAGACGTATTACTACATTTTTCAGTTGTAATCTTATAATAGCTTATTCACCATCCAAAGAAAGATATGATGATAAAGCAGATCACAATATTTTCCTCCTTCGGTAAATATCACGTAAAGCAGGAGAAAATAACAGGAAGAGATAGTTAAAAATATTAAAGGGCCGTCTGCTTGCCAAGAAATTCGGTCCACGCATATATTTAAGAGAGTTATTAATAGTGTTTCATGTTTATCTTCAAAAAGGTAAACTCAATTTGAGTTTTTCTCTGATTTCGGATCTGTAGAATGCCTACATCATATATTATTTTGATGTGTGGTGGAAAAACAATCAAAAGACAAAAAAGATAAAATGAACAGGAGATAACGAAATTTTATAGCAAGGTGTGTAACCTGTTTAAGTCCAATTATCTCTCTGATTTTATCCACCACTTCCACAATTTCTACCCTATATTGATAAGCCCCATTAAGATATTCTTTCAATAAAACCAAAGTCAGTAGCTGATGCTGTACATATTTCCTTTTAGAATATTTGCAACTATAGATCTGAATATATGAGTTTTATGATGCAGCTAACGCTGTATCAACAAACTTTAAATGCTTATTAGACAAAACACAATCATTTCACATGTGTTTTCGTTGTCAGATGATGCTAAGAGGGATTAATCCTTTTTAAATTAGCAAGTTAAAATAAAATAAGAAATAGTTTTTCTACAGAGCTGTTACAAGATGTAAATAAGTATCTTTATTCAGTAAAATAGTTTCCAAAAGGTTAACGTCCTTCACACTTCTATTATCTATAAAAATTATATAATGCTTAGAAATTTAGTGTGGCTGTGTATAATTTTTTGGGGTTGGATTGGGGATTTAGTGATGAGTAGCTACAAATTTTTATTTAGTGGTATTATAGTAATACTGTTACTTGCGGCAATCTCGGTAGTTGCTGATATAGATAATAAACAGGATACAAGTGTGAATGAAACCATGTCTAAAAGCAACACCATCAATGAAACTGCTGCAAATTTAAATGAAACGAATAAATCAGCAGGTCCGGTCTCCATATCCCTTGAAAAACCCCCATTCATAGAATAGGGTTGAGATAGGATGATAAGAAAAGCAATGATATTGTCTTTTGCACTTCTTGTGTTATTTGCATTAACAGGATGTGCCAGTGCAGCAGTTGACTTCCCGGCTGATGAAGCTGGAATTTCTGCATATGTGCAGGCTAAACCAAGCGGCATTAATCTGGAATCTGCAAAATCTGCTTTTGCAACTATTGAAAGGGAAACCTCGGATTATGTGATAGGTACGGTTGCCCTTGACGTACATGACGAAGAAGAATATCCACATGTGTATGTGAGTACAGATGGATGGGTGGTAGCTTACTATCCAAGTGAAAGGCCATCAAGCTGGATATTGCCATGGGCAGATTACAGTGGTGAAGCAATAACTTCCACCACATTGAGCAAGGCTATAGGAATAATGGCTACAAGCGTCGGAGGAACTTCTAGTGGGATAAAATACTATGATTTCAGGTATGAAGATGCAAAGAATATGATGATCATAGTTGAATCAGTTCAAGGTGGAGAAAATTTCTTCAAATTTACTATCCCGACCATTTTTCAGACATATGCTGTTGATTGGTCTCACTACAATATCGATGGCTACCCAAGTAATGCTGGTTACGGCAAAAGTTATGCGTATTTAAATGGAGTCCAAGTTAGTTATTTAGCTACAACCGACTCAAATTATGGCTCCTTTACCGGACAGGTCCAGAATGGTGTAGAACAAACAGTAATGATACAAACAGATAATTATGCAACAGGAAGAGTAGGATTGGTGCTGGAGTATGCAGACTAAAGCCGTGGGAATAATCTTTTTGTTATTCCTGATGAACATGGCTCTGGTCAATGCGGAAGAGATATTGGTTGTAAATGCAGATACCGTATGGGAGCTGGATTTAACGGATGCTGTCAATGTGGAGCATCTTTCCGGTGAACCTGGTATCATCGTTGTGAAATATGCTGACACAAGATCAGTTTATTCGCTTGAAGGTACTACGAATATCAGTTATCTCTCCGGCGAGCCCGGTGTCATCGTTGTGAAATATGCTGATACGAAATCAGTTTATTCACTTGAAGATACGGCTAACATCGGTCATCTTTTAGGTGAACCCGTTATCATCGTTGTGAAATATGCTGATGCTATCAATGTGTATGATATGACAAAGGGAGATGCTTTTGATGAAGTCAACGACTGGAATCCCTGGAACGACCCTGATTCTGACGGTGGCGAAGCAATTACCCTGATTGAGTTACAGGATGCTATCTATTGTTGGAGATTTGGTATTGATACTTCTACTGGTGAACTGATTGATCTTGTTAGGTTGCAGGACTTGATTTATAGCTGGAGGTTTGGATAATTTATATGCAGGAAAGATTCTCAGCTTGAGTAAAATATGAACACATTGATATGTTTTAGTGGCTATCTTCTGAAACTTAAACATTTATTGCGATAGCCACGAGATTATATTCTTTTTCTTGTATTGTTTTTATCTGGTTTACAGTGTCGTACCCGAGGAACTTGTCAACTCTGACTTAAGAATTCCATAATCATAACACACTATCGATATTATATTTTCTAAGTTGTCGTTCAAACAATTGCTAAAAAATCCAACACTGAGTTTTTCTTCAGAACATTATTACAGAATATTACTTCAAATTCAATATATAGTAGGATGTTAATGGGTTTTATGATAAAATTATTAGATAATAGAAAGTTGGTTGGGGTATGAAATATATTTTTGATAAGTTGAGGGCGTACTTTGTCATACTGATTTTTATTATACTGATAATATTCTCGATGCCTGCACGTGTGGTTGAAGGAAAATCTGAATTCAGAGTGATTTCAGCAACAGAAGTAAAAGAAGGTGATCATTCGCAGTAACTGCAGGTGGATTTACTATTTTCAATTAATTCAATGGGTGGTTTACAATGTATTGTGTGGAGCATAAATGTATCAAAATAAGCGTGTTGATTGTGTTTTCCTTACTGATGCTTTCGATTCCCGTATTAGCTTCAGGTGAAATTACAGCAACCAGACAGATTTCAAAAACAACCGTAAATCCCGGTGAAAACTTCACTGTTGTTATTGATCTAAGTACAGCAGAAGAACTTGTGACAATTGGGTTACAAGAGGTTTTACCTTCGGGATGGACTATTACTGAAAATAATTCAGGTCTGTTCACATATTCTCCAAGTCAGAATGAATGGGTATGGTCTAATATAATGTCAAATGTTCCTTCCGGAACTTCAGCAACGGTCATTTATGATGTTACAGTCCCTGCAAGTGCTTTGCCAGGAGATTATATTATATCTGGTAAGACTCTTGGAAAACAAACTCCAGACAATGGAGGTACTTCGATAGTTTATGATACTCTTGGTGACGATCTGATTAGCATTTCATCTTCGGGTGATGCGATTTCAGGTGTAAGAACACTCTCACAGACATCTGTAAATCCCGGGGATATTTTTAGTGTTCTTATTGAACTGACCACGGCAGAAGAGCTTGTGACGCTTGGAGTTCAGGAAACCGTTCCTGAAGGTTGGGTTATTGCTGAAAATAACTCTGGTCTGTTCACTTATTCTCCGAGTCAGAATGAATGGGTGTGGTCAAACATAATGTCAAATGTTCCTTCCGGAACCACAGCAACAATCATTTATGATGTTACCGTCCCTGAGAATATCTGCTTCGGTGAATACTCTATTTCCGGAAAAACCGTTGGAAAGCTCCTTCCTTCAAGTGGAGGTGCCAGTATTGAATTCGCCATTGAAGGTCAAGACCAAGTGCTTGTAAACAATGTTCCTCCTGTATTCGATGCAATCGATGACCTTGAAGTTGATGAAAATGAATACCTTTCATTCAATGTTGCTGCAAGTGACCAGGAATGTGATACACTTACCTATTCTGCAGTAGGTCTGGAAGCATTACCGGGTGCTAATTTCAATGCTACTACATTGACATTTGAGTGGACACCTTCCTATTCCCAGGACGGTACCTATATGGTAATGTTCAAAGTATCGGATGGAGAATTAGAAAACTCAACTATCGTAAACATAAAAGTTAACAATATTGATAGGCCACTTGAACTTGATTCTATTGGTAATAAAGTGGTTAATGAGAATGAGCTTCTGAGTATCATGATCTCTGCAACAGACCCTGATGGCGATACTGTGACATACTCTGCAAATGGCTTGCCAGCCGGAGCCATCTTTGATGATGTAAGCGGTGAGTTCAGCTGGATCCCGAATTATAATGATGCAGGCAATTATAATGTCGAGTTCATTGCAACAGCTAATGGTGTTGAAGATTCCGAAACTATCACAATAAGCGTTGAAAATATCGACAGAGCCCCTGAACTTGATCCAATCGGTAATAAGGTTGTCAATGAGAATGAACTTTTAAGTTTCATTATCTCTGCAACAGACCCTGATGGTGATACTGTAGCCTACTCCTCAAATGGTTTGCCTGCCGGATCTACCCTTGATGATGTAAGCGGTGAGTTCAGCTGGATTCCGAATTATAATGATGCAGGCAATTATAATGTCGAGTTCATTGCAACAGCTTTTGGTGTTGAAGATTCCGAAACTATCACAATAACTGTTGAAAATATCGACAGAGCCCCTGAACTTAATCCAATCGGTAATAAGGTTGCCAATGAGAATGAACTTCTAAGTTTCACGATCTTAGCAACTGATTCAGATGGCGATACTGTGACATACTCCGCAAAAGGTTTGCCTGCTGGAGCTACCCTTGATGACGTAAGCGGTGAGTTTACCTGGACTCCTGAATTTGGTTTAGCAGGTAATTATGCTGTCGAGTTTATTGCAACAGCTAATGGTGTTGAAGATTCTGAAACTATCACAATAAGTGTTGGGGATGTTGATAGAGCTCCTGAAATCGATCCGATTGGTAACAAGTTTGTCAATGAGAATGAGCTTCTCAGTTTCACTATCTTAGCAACAGATCTTGACGGTGATGCTGTAACATACACTGCAAATGGTTTACCCACCGGAGCCACCCTTGATGATGTAAGCGGTGAGTTCAGTTGGACACCCGGATACAATGATTCTGGCAATTATGATGTTGAGTTCATTGTAGTAGCAAACTCTCTGAATGACTCAGAAACTATCACAATAACAGTGGAAAATGTTGACAGGGCTCCAGCAATGGATACGATTGGTGACAAGACGGTAAATGAGAATGAATCGCTGATATTCACGATCTCAGCAATCGATCCCGATCCAGAAGATGTCTTGGTATATTCAACCAATGCTTCATTTGGTGAACTGGTTGGAAACGAATTTAGCTGGACACCAGGATTTGATGACGTGGGTGAGTATATAGTTGAGTTCTCAGTCACTGATGGTACGTTAACTGATTCCCAAAAGATAAACATCATAGTACAAGTAACCCCTACCATGCTTCTGGAAATATCCGATGGATTGGAAGTGATAACTCCTAATACTGAGGTGACCTATGAGATCAGCTATGACAACAGGATGAGTATGGATCTCCATGGAGCTGTAATAACCAATGGATTGCCTGACGGTGTGACCTTTGTGTCTGCTTCGGATAATGGTGTATTCGACGAGAATGCAAGTGCCATTACCTGGTATCTTGGGGATGTTCCAAAAGACGCATCAGGTGTTATTACTGTTACTGTAATGGTAAATGATAACTGCACCGGAGAGATTATCTGCTGTGCTATGTTTGATTGTGAAGAAACATCCACATTCCTTGCAACCGACGAAACTAACGTCATTTCACAGGTTCCTTCCATTAGCATCGAGAAATTGACCAATGGGCATGATTCTGACACTCCCGTAAGTGTCTACATTCCGGTAGGTGAAACTGTCACCTGGAAGTATATTGTCACAAATACTGGAGGAGTCCCACTGGTTAACATCGAAATCGTGGATGACAAAGAAGGACTTGTGGGCACAAAGGATGTTTTGAACCCTGGTGAAACAGTCGAGTACCTCCTTTACGGAACTGCTGAATACGGTCTGTACACAAATGAAGCCCAGCTTACTGCTGAGTATAATGGCTTGATAGTTTCAGACATAGATCCAAGTAGCTACTATGGTTACATTCCGTCTGATGATAATAATCCTATTCACGAAGTACCAACGGCTCATCCGTTAGTCACAGCTAGTGTGCTTGGATTTGTGTTAATGTTGTACATGAGAAGGAAGTAATTGGGTAATGATGGCCACTATCACTCTTCAGTGGTCATCAATTATTTTTTAACAAATTGAACTTTGGAATGCTAATCGTATAGTGGACATAATCTGATAAGTGTTGGTTGATTAGATGATTCGAGAACTTTGTTTTGTGTTTTTAATTGTCTGCAGCTTTTTTTTATCTGCAGTAGGTATAGCAAGCGCGACATCAAATGAATCATTAATATTTTTCGATGATTATGAAGATGAAGATTTCACTAATAACCCAACATGGAAATGGTGTTATGGAGACGGCCCTGCCACTATTGAGAACATTAATGGAAATCACTGGATGAAATTATTCCGGGTAAGTGATGATAAAGACATTCCAACTTACGAGACAGAAGTATCAGGTTTACTATCTCAGAATTTTGAATTATCATACCAATTCAAACTGTCATCTGGTGATTATACAGGGTGCGGTCTTGGTCTTACAAACAGCGATTATTCATCATCATATAACATCGCATTAAATACAGGTCCTTATTGGGCAGATGATTGGAAATCAGGTTTCCAGCATCTGGAAAATGATGACTCTGGATGTTTATGTCTACTGCGTACAGATAGTCAGCACTTCGAAATTGATCCTATCAGTAGAAATGAAAGTCATACCGTCAAATTGGTGTTTTTAAAATCAGAACACAAATGGACACTCTACATTGACGGTGATAATAAGGGCAGTCTCATAGCACAATCTGAAAATGATTCTGATATCTCAAAAATTGTGATTCAGGGAAAATCCGCGTCATCTCCTGGGAATGGATGTTGGATTGATAATATAAAAATAACTACGGAAATAAATGAAACAAACTCACCTTCTCGCAAGGCTCTATTCGTGACATATGAATCTGCGGACATTGAATCATATTCATTGTATAATCGTCTGATAAACGAAGGATTCAATATCACAAGGTCAGTATCTATTCCAGAAGACATGAATGAGTACGATCTTGTAATCGTGCAAAGTTATGATGCATGCTGGCAAACCACGGCAAATTACATGAAAGAATATATAGCCAATGGTGGTGGTGCCGTCCTGGTATCTGGTGTACCTTCGAATTTTCCAAAGGAATATCAAGAAATAGGCTCAAGCTTTGGTTATTATGATATTTCATATATCTCTGAATGGTTTGGTACGGCTAGATATGAAAATGTTGGTGTGAGTGATGCGACAATAACAATGGATAATCCATTTGGAACCACTCTGATATCCGGTGATTATCTTGCCCATTGTTCAGGTTGGGGTGGAGCTGCAGTTAGTAACTTAAATCAAGACACTACAATGAATCTCGCAATGTGGGATTATTCAAGTGACCGCATTTTTGCGTTTACCAATAATTATGGTGCCGGTAGGATGTTCTATACAGCTGCCCTGAATAGTTCAGAGAAGCTTAATGAATTGGAACTTGCTGGTGCATTGTGGGCATCTAGGCAAAATAATCAATCATCGACTGCTGATGCAGAACTTATATCCGTGGATTACGATCTAGTTACTGTTCCAAACGGAGGCGAAGCTAAGGTTAGTGTACAAGTAAGGAATACTGGAAATGTAGAAAATACTTTTTACATTGGTTATTCTGTTTGGGATTCTCTTGATACATTATATGATATAGATTCTAAGGATGTGACCCTGTCTTCTGGAGAATCAAAGACCGTTGTACTCACATGGGATGTTCCATGGCTAACTGAGGATCATCTGGGCAGTTTTGATTCAAAGGTAGCAGTTTGGTCTGATAAGTTACCAAACGGAGAACTCAGTGATCAACTTGATAGTCAAACAGAATCCAATGCTTTTGAAGTGATTATGGACTATCAATATTTAGCCATGGAATACCTGCCAAGTCTTCGGTATAGTCAAGGTGATGAGTATCATATAACAACAGTAGAGCATTTTTTAAAGGAAAGTTCTTTAAAAGGGACTGTTCTTCCATTTGAACCTCTGCTTGTTGGTTGGATTTTAATTGAAGACAACATGGATGATGCGGCTTTTAGTCCATATGTTGGCCCGTTATCTTCTATGTATCAATTTTATAAATTAGATCTGAAGAATGATGCGAGTGAATATGAAGGAAAAAGTATTCCGGCTGTTTATGTTAATATTAAAGATTTCTCTGTGGACATTGATGAAATTGGTAAGACAGATTTTATTGGTATTCAATACTGGTGGTTGTCATATTACAATTCTCATGAGGTTTGGCTTGATCATGAAGGCGATTGGGAACATATAACAGTTTATGTTAACAAAAACACAGGTAATCTTGAATATGCATCGTATGGTCAGCATTATGACGGCAAATGTTTCACACCTGATCAAATTGCTTCAATAGGAAATCATCCATCAGTATTTGTTGCAAGAGGGTCTCATGCTAGCTATTCAAATTATGGTTTACATATCTATAAAGATCTATATCTTGAAGGAGATATTATATACCATGATTATCATTTTGGTGATGGTCGAACATTCCATTATAAAGATTTTGAAGAGAATGTTTACTTTTTCAGTGACTTAATGAACGCTCATAAATGGCCATACTTCAATGGAAGATGGGGAGATACTGATCCTTGGAGTATTTCATTTATTAATTTTGATGGCTCTCCAAAAACACCCTCGGTACAAGAAAAATTCAATCCTAAACTGGAATTAACAAGTCAACGACGTGAAGTGCATTCTCCAGCATATCTATGTGCAATTGATGAATATGGTAGAAGGGTTGGATATAATGCAACTACCGGTGAAATTGATATGCAAATTCCAGGAGCCTACTACTCAGGCCCGGATGAACATCCTCAGGTACTTTCCGTAGATGACCTGAACCTCAATGTAAAATTCTACATGATCCCAAAAGATGATGGTGGAGAATGTGATATTGTATCCAGTGTGAACAATTTCCAGGAAAAACAGTCAATATATTTTAAAAATGTTACCATTGGAGAAAATACTACCGCATTCTCCAATACATCAGATATCAGCACATTAAATTTAGACATAAACGATGATGGAGTTATCGATCAAATAATCGAAGCGCCTTCAGTATCATTCACTGTCGACAGGACAAAGATAATAACTGGCGAATCTATTTTATTTGATGCAAAAGTTGATTCTAAATCTGATAATCAGACATATGTATGGGACTTTGGCGACAACACTACAGCAGATATAGAGGATGTAGTTCATACATATGAAGTAAGTGGGATATTTTATCCATCTTTAACGGTTCGAACGAACGATGGAGCATCAGCATCATACTCCACTTGTGTTGAAGTAGAAAGCCTGGATCCTCAATCAATAACACCATGGTCAGATTTCTCTACAGACAAAGTATCAGGAGTCCAGCCATTAACCGTTCAGTTCTATGATCAATCTCTCGACGCTACATCTTTAGAATGGGATTTTGGTGATGGATCACCATTATCATTCGAACAGAATCCAGTGCATATCTATAATGAAGAGGGAAAATATGCTGTGAGTCTGAATGCGAGTAGCTCTGAGGGTTATAACATCGAAACAAAGGTGGATTACATTATTGTATATGACTGGAACCCATGGAATGACCTGGGTTCAGACGGTGGTGAAGCGATAACTCTCGTCGAACTGCAGGATGCTATCTACTGTTGGAGATTTGGTATTGATACTTCCACAGGTGAACTGGTCGACCTTGTCAGATTGCAGGATCTAATCTATAGCTGGAGGTTTGGATATTGATTTGTGTAGAACTCTTAGTTTTGTACTCAATTATTTTCATGAATTAAAATGTGGTGTAGTGAATTGAATGTAAGGGTGGGTAGGTAGCTCTTATTGTTAGCATGAAATGAGGCCTATTTTGTTAAAGTCATTACACCACTGGGGTTTGTTATGTAAAGATTGAATTTGAAATAAAATTATGGGGTTGGAATATGAGATTAAAATCTGAAGTTAGTGGTAGTGGCATAGCTGTTATTTTGATTATAGTAGCAACATGTGGTATAGGATTAGCAAGTACTTTTTCGAATGAAGGGATCAAGGAAATAATTGATTTGGATACAGAATCAAATCCAAGTTATAATCCTGAAGGTAACAAAATAGTTTTTTGTACAAATAATGGAAATCCTGACTCCAGCTCAATGTGGATATTTGATTTGACAAACGAAGATTTAAGTGAAATAATAGTTCCTGATTCAAATTGGTTATACTGTATAGAATGGAGTCCTCTTGGAGACAAAATATTGTTCCGCGATTCTCTGTACGGTGTTTCAGGAACTTATGGTCTTTACACGATAAATTTAGATGGCTCTGAAAAGACATGTCTTACAACTGATCAGAATCTGGACTTTGGAGGTGTTGGATACAGTCCAGAAGGAAGTAAAATAGTATACTGTGATTACTATGATGGTGGGAAGAAAGGTAATATCTGGATTATGAACTCAGATGGTTCAAACAAAGTGCAATTAACTGACGATGGATTATACAATGGAGATCCATATTTCAGTCCAGATGGCACAAAAATTGCTTACTATTCTGGCACTTGGCCTTACACTAATATCTGGACCATGAATGTTGATGGCACAGGTAAACAACAGTTGACCTTTGGTTCTGTCACGGAAGGTAGCCCGGATTGGAGTCCTGATGGGAAATACATAAGCTATCAAAAAGTAGCCGGATCACATCAAAATTTGTGGGTTATGGAAGCTGACGGTACTGAGCAGACCCAGCTAACAAATTATTATGAAGACGGAGTTGAAGGCCATACTCCTGACTGGCATCCGAACGGTAATAAAATCCTATTTTCCGGAGGAGCTATCTATGAATTGACACTTGGTGAAAAAATAGGTGAGTTTACAGTTTCTGAAGTCTCAGACGGTGTCATCGTCGAAACTCCAAGAGTTAAGTACTACCTTGCAAACGGTGGTTTCGCCCGTGAACTCTGGGTGGACCATGATGGCGATGGAATTTATGATGAGGATATTGGGTTTGAGGATACAACTCTTGAATATCCTTATTTTGGTTTTGCAAGCTGGGGAGCAATCACTTCAAAGAGTAGTGGTGGTGAACTATATGCAGGAAGTGTGAGTGGTGGAGCATATTCACATAATATAGTCGAAGCGACAGAAGAAAAAGTAATTATTGATTTTACCTCTGAGTTTGAAACAGTTACAGGAACTGTAAGATGGGAGATTTATCCGAATGGTGATGCAAAGGTAATACCACGGACTGGAGGTTCAATGGAATCTACCTATGCGTTGATGTTCACCTGGTGCGTTTCTCCTGAAGTCAATGATATTGTAGGAATAAGATCAAGTCCGGATTCTGAGTTGACTAATACTGTGACATTTAGTGGTGGCACTAAACAGATTGCTACCCCTGCTAACACAGGAGCTACAATAACCAATGCTCATTTTTCAGACATATCTTTGTCACATCCTTATCAATTCTACAAAGATACAAATGATGGTTATACTTGTCTTATAGTAGAACCAAAAGCTGATCAAGAAGAAGATTGGGAGTGGGTGGAGTCTTCTCAGGCCAATGATGCTATATGGGGAGGAAGAATCTCTTATGATAATTCAGCTAATCCTTTGTATTATGCTGCTGGTTTGGTTGATTGGTGTTGGTATGCTGATCGTTCACCAGAGTCGGGAGGTTACAGTGAAACTTTAGAAGCTCCAATCACTCAACCCATAAATCAGGACCAGAAATTCGCTTTCTATGTACACTGGATGTGGGGTGACACAACTGAAGCCCAGAGGTATGAGAAGGCTGGGGAGATTGCTGAGGAGCTTACACAGGATAAGATTGTGCAGGATATCACTTTACTTACAGACGCAGCTGAACCTGAACGTTCTCCTGTCTGGTCATTTGATGATGAAAAAATATTTTACACATTTGAAAGAGTGGCTTGGTCTGACAGAGATTCTTATTCTATGAATGCTGACGGTTCTAATAAAATAAGAACTGGAATTGGTGAAGGGAAGCTTGATTATTTTAGTGATCTTAGTCCAGATGGAAATGAATTATTAGAAACAGTAGTTTATGGATATTGGTATGATGTATATAAAGTGTACCTTAACAATGGAACAAGGGTTCCCTTGGCTGCCGATTCATCGAAGATAGAGTCAGGTGCATTCTGGAACCCCGACGGTACAAAAATTGCTTATTCACAGGATAACGAACTTTGCATAATGGATTCTGATGGAAATAACAAACATGAAATACTAAGTTCAAATAGCCCCCTTGTTGGAGACTGGAGTCCCAACGGCAAGAAAATTATATTTAGTGCAGAAGGCTCTGCAAACAAACGTGACCTGTGGATTATCGATTCGGACGGTACAAATCTAAGTCAGTTGACAGATAATCCATCTTATATGGATTGGTATCCAAGTTTTAGTCCAGATGGGAATTACATAGTCTACTCATCAGCAGAAACCGGGGAACATGAGCTCTGGTTAAGGAATTTAGATGGAACTTTCAAGGTCAGATTAACATATGGTTATAAAGTACCTGATGCCTATCCTCATTGGAGTAGCGATGGTAAAAAGATTGTTTTCTGTGCAAATCCATCTGGTTCTTCAGGTGGTTCAGAGATTGCTGTCATGACATTGAATTTAGATAATTCTTCAAGTGAGTATCCCGGTTCCCCTGCACCTGAAATTACCAGTGTTGTCGTAGAACCTTTGATGGGTGTTTATGAGGGAGATAATGCGACAATCAAAGTGTTTGTAAAGAACACTGGAGTGTTTGCTGACGAGGGATACATTTCCGTATCTTTCCCCAATAATGAAGAAGTATTAGAGATCTCTGGTACAGGCAATGAGTACAACAAATTGTATCCAATTGGAAGCACACTTTATAGCAAGACTAGTCAAATAACATCAATCAACCCTCTTGCAGAATTGTGTGATTCTAGCTGGGCAACCGGCCAAACTAAAACACTCACAATTAAAGTTAAACCCAACGAAGGTGCGGATAAACTTGAATTCTATGTAAGGGCCGCATTGAAAAATGGCACTGGTGACTATGTACGCGATCCAGAATCAGGGGAAAAGATTGACCAGCAGGGTTGGTATGTTGACAATTATACTGAAAATGTGTATCCAAGTTCTAACCTTGTTATTTCTGATATTTTTGTAGAAGATGATGCTGTATATTATAGAATACGAAATACAGGCTCAATTATGGCAGGGTCTACTTTTTCATATCTCTATATCAATGATATGGATGATTACATAAAATACGATTATGTTGATTCCCTGCAGCCAGGTGAGTGGAGTATTGAATCTTTCGATTACACTTACACTTATTCCGGTGGAACTGATACTATCAAAGTTGTAGCTGACGCAAGAGAAGAACTTAATGAGATAAGTGATGAGGACAATTCAAGAACTGAAATTTATACTGGAATAGATCCTACTTCCATGAATGTTGATATTTTGTCTCCAGCAGATGTATTTGAACTGAAGACTGGCGATGTTCAGCTTGTAAAAGCAAAGGTGACTGAAAACATCGGAAACAGTGTACCGGGTTCTGCAATAGGTTATGTTCGTGCATCATTTTCAAATAAAGATGATACTATTCAGCTTTATGATGATGGAAAACACAATGATGGTGTGGCAGAAGATGGGATTTATGCGGCTGAATGGACAGCAACTACCGTTTCTAGTATATATACCGAAACTCCATGTGATATAACCATCTCAGCTTACTACACACCTTTTGGGGAAGTAAATGAAGTTATTAGTGGAATCGTGACAAGAGATCCTGTTGATAATAACAATAATGGAATAGCTGATCGAGAGGAAATTTTAGATGAGATTGCTGCTCTAAAGGATAAATCGATTGAAAAGATCAATCATGATGTAGAAAAAACTGCATCTATGCAGGCAAAGGTTGGAAGAGTAATTTATGATAAAGAGGAACGTGATTTTGTACTGGGTGGTTTACAACTAATTAATGGTGTTACCAGTGTTACTTCATATGTATTTTATGTTGTGGATGTGGGTCTCGATGTAGTCATAGACAAGTTTTACCAGGGATATGATGAAGAACTTGCCCAGAAATTGTTGAATTCGTATAGTTCTGTAGATTTTGGACATCGAATTATTGAATGCAGAGATGTGAATGCTGGTGTTTTATCTATACAGAGCTTCACAAAATATGAAAATGAAAATGAAAATAGAATAATTGTTCTAACTGAACCAAAAACATGGAATGATGGGGGACAATCAAAATATTTACCATCTTTACTTAAGATGTATACTTATAATTTTAGCAAAGGTGATTTCGAAAATATATCGGTTTGGGATGACGATAGTATCGGACCAGAATATAACGGTGATTTAAAAATATTGTCAGAGGATTTGAATTCCGATGGCATTAATGATTTGTTATTCTACGATAAACACAACACCTATGTATACAAAGGTGTGAATGATTTTAATGAAAACAATCTTGAATTTTTTGAGACAGAATGTTCGATTAATATGGCAATTGAAGAGGGATATGAAATCCTTGATCTTTCGATTGGCGATGTTCTTAATGACGACTCTAGTGATCTAAGCATTTTATGCTTTAATTCAGAAGATAGCAAAACAAAGATAGAGATTATTAATTTTGACAGTAGCTTAAAAAACATAGTCTCCACTCAAGATTTTGAAGGTTCATCTGAAGCAACAGGAATCTGTGTAGGAGATGTTGATAATACAAAAGATAATGGAAATGAAATTGGTGTTGCAGACAAAAATGGTTACATAGAAATTTATCGTTATGAGAATGGTTTCTTTGAGAAAGTAGGGGAAAATCACCTTACAATTGTAGGAAAAATGCTTGATGCAGATATAACTATTGGAGATATAGATAATGAAGTTCCAATAAACAATGAAATAATATATTCATTTTTATATGAAGGATCAACTAATGTTTTCTGTTTAAGGTTCAAAGAAACTTCAAATTTTGAGGATCTTTATTCGATTGAAAGTTTCGGAAACAGTTATGGAAGTATTTTGGGTATTGAAGTATGTGATTCAACAAACACTGGTTACAATAACGTTATTGTAGGCTATAAAAACCAAATAAAGTCTTACCATTATGAACCAACTCTTGACGAGTTGGAAACATATATAAGAGAAGCATCTAAAGAACAAATTCTTTATAACGAAGAAGGGATATATTGCAACTTTAATCTTGAAAATATTGAAACATCTTATTCTGAATTTGAGGATGAATTTAGAAATAAGGATTTGACGGATTATCCAACACAAGACGTACTGCTATATCTTCAAACATTAAATACAGATTTAGATCAAAGCTTACGTTCAGAACGCAATGTTGTATATCTGAACCCAGAAGACAAGTCTGCATCAACGATAAAAATTGGTTGTCTCAATACTTTTGACAAGACCATTGATCAATTGATACTGGATAAAGAAGAGAGTTCTGAATATGCCCGAATAACGGCTTATGCGGTCCCTATTGTTGGACTAGCAAAGTGTATTGCTGTAATTCCTTCTGGTGGATTAAGCGGAGGCATGTTGATTGCTGAAAGTGTTTACTTTACTGGAATGTCTGCCATAGCAAATTATCATTTTGAAGAAGTTGATTTAACTTACAGTGAAACGCTGGTCTTCAATTGTTTTAACTCATTGTTTTCAATGCAAAATGAGGTTATTGCAGTGGATGACATTTTTACAAAATCTCTTGAATTCAGCCTTAACCCTCAGATAAATTCTCTTGAGATTAAAGAAGTATACTTCTCTCCAGCAACTTTAGATTCGGATACAAATGGTGATTGGTATGGTGGAACTGGCTATGTTCTGGTAGAGAATTCTGGTCAAAATGATGCAAAAGTTAATGTTTTTGTGGACGTAAAGCCATATCCTCAAAAAGACTTGAGTGTAGATGCGAATGATGTAATCTCAATTGCTGGCAGTGAAGGATATACAGAAATTCCAGCAGGTGAATCCCTGAAAATTGATTTTAATTACATAGTACCAAATGGAGATTCTTTTGGGTTATATACTAAATATTTAGCCACAGTTTCTGCAACATCTTATTATGCTGAAAGTAATTTTTGGGGCACAGTGACATTTTCAGATGAGAATGAAGAGATGTTAGAATATACTCAAAATGGAGTTTTAGTAGAAGGGGAAATGGCAGAGAAAATATACGATACTGATTCCTCTACGGAACAAGTAATTTATACTGTTACGTATCCAGGAAGTGACTTAGATCTTCATCTATATGATTCAGACGGAAACCATGTTGGATTAAATTATTCTACAGGTCTTATCGAAAATGAAATCCAAGGTGCTTCCTACTCTGGTTCTGATTGCATACCGGAATGGATCATTGTAAATAATTCAGGAGAAAATACGTATTCAGTTAGAGTTGTAGCAGTGGAAACCGAAGGTGAAGAAGCATATTGCTTATCTATTACTGAGGTTCCTAAATTGCCTCCTATGATTAGTGCAATGCCATCTAGCATTGATATTTCAGGATCATTAGGAGATACAATTGAAGAAAGCATAACTATTAATGAATATGGTGGCTTCAGCGATTTGATTTTATCTGACATTAGTTTATCTAACTTAACTAATGAATATAATGAAAAGATCACCTATATAGACATTGACATAGATGTTTCGGACTACACAATATCGGCAGGTTCTGAAATCACCGCCAACCTTACAGTGAATATTCCCGATACAGTAACGTCGGGTTCTACATTTACAGGTTCGGTTGTGATATCTGATAACAATGGTTCAGTTGAAAATGTACCGTTTACATTGAATATAGAGGAGATAAAATCCATTTATGTGGATGATGATTACGTAGATTCACCAATTAGACATGAATGGAATTCTATCGAGAAAGGTCTGGATGATGCAAATATCGGAGACACGATATTTGTTTATGATGGTATATATTCAGAGGAAGTTCTTATCGATAAGCCATTGAATTTGATTGGGGAAAATAAGAACAATACTGTCATAGATGGTAATTTAGATGCAAATGGTATTATTGTATCAGCAAACAATGTCAATATAACAGGTTTTACTGTAAAGAATTGTACTACCGGTATATATTTGGACTCTGTTCAAGAGTGCAATATCTTTGAGAATTCAATAACTGGTAATAATATAGGTATGGACCTGTACGGTTCATATAACAATTCAGTAGTGCATAACAACTTTGTGAATAACTCTGTACAAGTAAATGATCTTGGAAGCAATATCTGGAACATGGAGTACCCAACAGGTGGAAATTACTGGAATGATTATCTGGGTGTAGACAACTTTAGTGGTCTCTCTCAAAATGTATTGGGTAGTGATGGTATAGGGGATATTCCCTATAATATAACAGATGATTTTGCAGATGCATATCCATTCATGGATCAAAATGGATGGCTTAATCCTACAAATGACTGGAATCCCTGGAATGACCCAGATTCCGATGGTGGTGAATCCATAACCCTCATCGAGCTACAGGATGCAATCTACTGCTGGAGATTTGGAGTACAAACCTTAACAGGTGAGCTTGTTGATCTTGTTAGATTGCAGGATTTGATTTATAGCTGGAGGTTTGGATAAAATAAACTCCAGATGATGCAGATATATTCAATCTCCTGTGATGAGTGTATCTGTGGTTCTAAATCAGTTGTCTATCAGGATTTCTGTCTGATATAATAAGAGAAGAATTATATATTAATTTGAAAAGTAAAAATAAAGATATAAGGTGTTTGGGTGGTTATTGTCTTGAATAAAAGAAGTTTTCTTGTAGCAACTGCTACATTTGTTGTATTGATCCTGTCTGTAACACTGGTTACAGCAGATGAGGTTACTGTATCAAGATCAATCTCGGAATATGGGATAAATACAGGAGATGCATTAGTAGTTTCAGTTAGTATAACTACAAATACAGAACTTGTTACGCTTGGTCTTCAGGAAATGGTGCCTTCAGGGTGGGAAGTGGAAGTAACCAGTTCTGAACTTTTTACATACTCAGCGTCGAACAATGAATGGATATGGAGTGACTTTTCTAATAATGTTCCTTATGGTACAGTCACGACGATTGAATACAAACTAAAAGTTCCAGAAACAGAGGAATCTGGTGAATACCTTATAAGTGGAAATGTCCTTGGGAGACAACTGCCTGCTCAAGGTGGTAATAGAATTTCCATTCCAGTAAGCGGTGATTCACAAATTATAATTTCAGAGTTGGTTAGCGATGATTCAAATGATGTTGCTTCCGGTGTAAGTGATTCAAAGACTTCAGGCTTTTCGTCTACTTCTACTGATAATTTTCAACAAGCAGAGGTAAGTGAAAATATAACAACATCTGCAGTTGAAGGCTTGGATTTGGATGTTAATGAAGAATCGAAAAAGTCAACTGCATCTGAATCAGCAGAATCTGATGATTTATATTCCAACTCAGAATCCATTGAAAATAAGGTTGGATATGACAATCTGTTTACAGTATCTCTTTTGATTTTCTGTTTGGCTGGATTGTATCGGTTAGGGGAAAGATGAAGTGTCCTTCCCTTTTCATCCGTCTATGCAGAAAAGTTGAATGATTTTGAAGGAGAATTTTTCATAGCAGCAACTGGATAATGAATGAAAAATAATTGGCTTGCCAAACCACTATTACGAATTTATTTTAGCCTCATAACGAAGCCCAGAGAAACCCATAGGATAATTACAGTGGCTTATTATGTCTCTCTAATTGTCTTGCTTTATTACCTGCTCTGGGAAGTGTTGGTAACTCGATATCGAAACAGCGATAGAAAGATTTAACTCCGGTCAGGTAGTTATTCGCGCTCATTGGTGCAAAGCTATTATTTTGAAGGTGCTGCCCATTTGCCTTATACTCAGGACTTTGGTCCTGATCCACAAAAACGAAAGTGATCCCAAATGAGGTATGTCATCCAGTTTGCAATCATTCTTGCCATCTGCATCATTGGTGACCTGCTCCATGATTATCTTCATCTGCCTATCCCCGGCAATGTTCTGGGAATGCTGGTATTACTGATCTTTCTTCTGACAGGCATCATCAAGCTGCCCATGATAGAGGATATAAGCAATTTTCTGCTCAAGCATCTCTCATTTTTCTTCATCCCGGCAGCAGTGGGATTGATAACGTGTTTTACAATACTTGAAGGAAAATGGACTGCCCTTGTGGTCATTTCAGTGGTATCGACCTTCATAATTGCAGTGGTGACCGGTATGACGGTCCAGATACTGATGAAAAGGAGGCAGTCAGTTGAGTGAACTTATCTCCCAGTTTGTTGGGTCTCCTGTTTTCGGTATCGGAATATCACTGCTGACATTCTACGCAGGTGCTCTTCTCTACAAAAAGACGGGTTCGCCCCTCATGAATCCGCTTGTACTGAGCATGCTGATGATCATAGCTCTTCTTCTGAGTTTTCACATAAGTTTTGAAGACTACAACAGGGGCGGGCAGTTCATATCATTCTTCCTGGGTCCTGCTACCGTTATTCTGGCCGTTCCCCTATACAAGAAAATAACCCTGCTGAAAGAGAACGTAGTTCCCATTCTTGCCGGTATCAGTATTGGCTCTGCAGCAGGTATTGCCAGCATAATTATAATGTGCAAGATGTTCGGACTTGATGAACTTATAAGCATCTCCATGATCCCTAAATCAGTCACAACTCCCATCGGGATCGAGATATCGAACCAGCTTGGAGGTCTGCCATCGATTACCGTGGCAGCCATAGTCTTTACAGGTATAGCTGGTGTTCTACTCGGTCCAATGGTCTGCAAGCTGTTCAAAATCGACAACAAGGTTGCAGTAGGTGTGGCCATTGGCACTTCATCCCATGCTCTCGGTACGACCAAGGCTGTTGAGCTGGGGGAAACTGAAGGAGCTATGAGTGGTCTGGCTATCGGTATTGCCGGGCTGGTAACTGTATTCCTTGCTCCAATACTGGCTAAATTATTGATGTGATTCTTTCTTTTTTAGTCCAATTTTAATTATCCTTTTATTCCAATAAATACAAATGATTTTCTCCATAAACGCAGCTATATTCTATGAGTGGGGAATTTTCATGATTCTTATACAAAAAAGATATCAGGATATCGCAGATGAGATCAATGAGAAAGATATTGACCGTGTCAAGCTGAATCTGACCATCACAAGGAAAGTCTGCTGCGGTGGAAGGGACAAGAAAGACTATGATCTGGGATGGGTTGAGAATCCTAAAGATATGAAGATTACTACTGTTAAGGATTATGAGATTAAGGACAGGGTCCTTGAGGTCTGGATCGAGCCTTGATACAATAATCTTGCATCTTTATTCAGAAAACAGATTTATCTGGTTATTAAAAAAAGCTCCATTGCCCGATTAAATGCTGAGCAACGGATTTATTCAATGTAAAAATAGTGCTGACAGTTCATTTCATGTATCAGGCAGGTATTTTACACAGGCATTTGATTCCATGTATCAGCCAGACATTTTATACAGGCGTTTGATTCCATCACCGGGAAACTGTCGAAATAGCAGATGTCCCTCCAGGGGAAGGTGGCAGCAAGATAGGCTTCAGAGTTTTTTGCATCATAGACTACTATGTGCCGGCATGAGGACAGATCATCCCATTCGCTGATAACCTCGATACCTTGCGGGTATTCCCATTTTTCAAAGCGGCTCAGTACTTCGTCGGTGTCCTTTGGTTCCCACGTGACTATATCCATAAACAACATTTGTTTAACACTCCCTGTTCCTTTTTCATATTGTTTACTTAAATTCGAATAATAATTTGTGACAACTGGTCAAAAATTATACACATATCAAAACTGGTTTTCAAAAGCCATATCTCTTTTGAATCTAAATTAAGGAACATTGCTACTTAGCATCGCTAAAGGCGCTTAGCATATTGAATAAACAGTTAGCAGTTACCTGGAAAATAAAAAAAGAAGATATTGTTTAAATCCTGTAATTTATTCAACGTCTATTTCCAGACCGCCTATTATTCCTGTTGCAGCATTGAATATCAAAGCTACGATCACACCGCCGATAAATCCCATGATTCCGTAAAAGATGGGTAATGCTATGATCGCTCCTGCTCCAAACATGATACCTGCAAATGCTCCCTGGCTTCCCATTATGGATCCCATCCCCAGGGACATAAGAGTTATCAGAGCCCCGAATATGAGCCCCAGTATTCCATAAACCGCTGCAAGGATCTTCCCGAGTGAGAATACCCCAACTCTATTGATATGTCTTGTAACCATCACTAAAACCTCCCTGATAATATATTGAATTCTGTTGGTTAAGTATAAAAATTCATCTGCATAAGATTGGAATTTGGGAGAAGATGCTTGGGTTTTTATTTGGTTCTCATGGGGAACCAAGAATACTTGAAAGAAAACATGTTCAGGCAGATTGTGTTATCTATATTGGCAAAAAAGCCAATAACATTAACGAGCAGACTCTTGATTTGAACATGGCTCAAGAATTTATCAACAAACAAGAGATAATGGATAAGATATACGGTATGTCACAAAAACAAGCCTTAACTATAGGTTTTTCTAAAAGCAGGTTTCAGGAGATGAAGTATTCAAAAAGAAATTATTTAAAGAGCTTAATTAAAACAGTTAATCAGGTGGTCACAAGGTATTGAAGGTTATTACGGGATCGGGTTTTATCCCGTCCTGAATTTCGCTTCATTTCAGCTCTGCGTTGATGAAGGTTATTTCGGAACCGGCTTTTACTCCGGTCTGAATTTCGCTTCATTTGAATTACGCGCAAATGAAGTTTGTTACGGAACGCTTCTAATTTCGTTCTGAACGTTGCTCCATTTTCAAGCTTACTCCCTTATGACCAATTTATACTATGTAACTACTAATATAAGCAACTGGCGGTCATATTATTATGAATTATTTGAGGAGAAGGACTCAAAACCCAAGGTCATGTTTCTTGATATGAAAAAGAGTGCTGAAGATGAAAAACCATTAGCTTAAATGCTCATTTTAGGGTGAGGTTGAAGTTGTGGGAAGGGTGTTGTTGAATGATGGAAGTATTGTGTTCAACTAAAAAAGAGAAAAAAGAAATAAGTGCTATAAAACATTAGAAGTGATTTCGATGAGTCAACATATATTGATCATCGAACCAATTCAAATTATTCCATGCGTTCTGCATCGAATTTTCGGATATTGAGATTAAAGTTTCAGGGTATAATAGTGGAAAGCATACAGCATTATGGTTTTTCCTGCACGCCTTCGAAATTCAAGCTAAGTTCATGAGCAGCCTCCTGTCCTTCCATTACCACTCGATCCCCCTCAAAGCTCATCCGCAGAATGATGTTACCATTGTTTGCGATTTCGTCGTATTCCAGTACGAAGGTCTGTTCATCTGCCCAGTAACCTCTCAGACCAAGCGGAAAACCATTATCTCCCGGGGACAGGCGATACACACCATCCATACCGACGGGCCAAAGCAGCATCTGTTCCTCTTCAGTAAACATAAGATACGTTATCGCTTCATCCGAATCATTGAACTCGAGACGTATCTTCTCCACTCCCAAAGGATTAGGGTCAAAAGTAAAATTCTTGCTGGAGATCTCCCTTGCCATTTCGGGCAGTGGTGTCACCGGCAAGGGTGCGGGGGGCTGTGCAATGGTATCAAGGGCTGCTTCAAGCTGGACCATTCCGGCTGGATTAGCAGGAAGCTCATGATCCAGGTCCACAATGGTAGGGATGAGCAAAGGCTCAATTTCGTCAAAATCAAAACCTCCGCCCGTTGTCACCACTATAAGGTCCCAGTCCGGCACAACTAGTATTCGCTGCCCTCCTCTTCCAATGGCGCTATATGCCACAGGTTCGTCCTTTGGCACCCACCAGCCATAGCCATAATCATCGTCACCTCCTGTAACCATCTGCACCTTGACCGAGTCCTCCGCCCATTCACGGGAGACTATCTGCTTACCATCCCACTGACCTTTGTTGAGCCACAGATAACCGATCTTAGCCATATCATGCGGGTGCAGGTAGAGATCCGCTGATCCCATGTTGTAACCCTGAGGGTCAGTATACCAGATGACATCGCGGATGCCCAGAGGTTCAAAAAGATTCAGACGAGCGTATTCAAGACCCGCCATGCCGGTCGCATTTTGCAGGATAGCAGAAAGCAGGTGCATCCCCGGGCTGCAGTAAACAAAATGGGTGCCAGGTTCCCAGATCACCTGGCGGTCCAGTGTGAACTGTATCCAGTCCGGACTTGCCATCATCTCATTAAGGGTCTCTTCATCGCGTTCGCTTGTACACTCCAGCCCAGCTGACATGCTTGCCAGATGGCGCACAGTGATTTTTTCTTTGCGGGCATCAACGTTTTGGATGGTTCGCTCCGGGAAGTACGCGAGCATGGGCTGATCGAGTTGCAGCTTCCCCTCTTCGTCGGCGATGGCTATCAAGGTGGTCATGACGCTTTTTGTCACCGATGCCTGGTCATGGACGGTCGTGCCGTCATAGGGGTAGAAATATGCGTCTAGCAAAACCTCACCATCTCGGATGATTAGTAAACTGTGGATGTTGATGTTTTGCTCCCTCATGGTCAGCAGCGCTTCCGCCAGTTTAGCTGAGTCGAATCCGTGTTCCTCAGGAGTATTGTTATGCCAGCCCTCAGTGGGCCAATATGTGGTAGATTCAGGAGTCTCAACGCAACCGATGGCTGCGAACAGAATTGCCATAATTACCAGTAACCCAATAAGTTCCGAACTTTTTATGTTCATCATTATTTCCACCACCGTTGCTCACAGAGTTGGAGCATATAGCCAGGAGAAATAGGGAACAAGAAAAAAACCCAATTAAACAACAGTTTTGTTAAAACTCACATTTAATTGGCTGTTTCTACAAAATCAACAGTAAAATTATCTGAAATCTTGATATTCATACCAAAAGAAACCTAACATATCCACTTTCCCCATATTAAAAACAAAAGATATTCATATAAAAAACTGTTTATAACGTATTTATTGATCGAAGCAAAGCTCTGGGATGTAAAATCTATTCCTTCTTATCTAAAAAGTTCTTTTTTTCTTGTAACTATGTCCAAAAAACAATGTGCCTGGATATAGTTAGCTCCTATTTTTGTACGCTGGTTTAGATTGTTACTAAACATAGTTTCGCAATCTAAATACGATAAACTTATGTCACTGGCTGTTGCAGCCAATCTAAAATGCCCTTATTGCGAATTATTCCATAAAAATGTGGCTCATATGATGGGGGCCAGTGAAGAGGAATTTGCTGAAACTGCATTTATGGCCAGTTTCACTTCAAGATGGAGTGCCATGATCCATGCCCAACATTACGATTATGAGACGTTTGCCAAAGAACTTCAACAAGTTGGCGAATATTTGACAAAAAAGGCATAAATTGAAAGAAACGATTTTACATAAATTCTTTTTTTAGAATAAACTAGAATGTTAGCAGACAGATATTTTTTTGATGTGACTTTGTATGCAAAAACAAAATGCTTACGCACAATTTTGTATTATTCTTTTTCATAGGCCAATTTTACATACAAAAATCCTGAGTTGCAACAATTATTTTGAAGCTGATTCCTGAAAGAGAAAAACAAATAGGGATCAAGTATAGGAGTATTTGGTTTATTTGAAGAAAAAGAGAAGGAAGGGAATTTGAATTTTAAGGTTAGGAACATGAGGAAGATAATTTGTAGCCTAAGTTAAAGTTGAGTTAATAAATTCTTTCATTATCGGCCAACCATTAATAGCATCTTAGGCTAAAACAATCAAAGCTAATAGACCAGGAATAAATTTCCATGATATTTTAATCCCAGTCCATATTGTTTGTATTTTTGTGAAAAATATGGGTTACATCAGACCAATTTGTCTCATTACACTTACAAGGTCATAGAAAAGTTTCTCTTCAACGATCTGTCCGTCTTTCCAATGAGCCACGGTACAAAAGTCCACTTTGAATTTCCTATTTGTAGGTGGAATTTCCTCTCCTTCAGGAGTTTTCATCGGACCTTTCATAGTACCGGAAAGTACGGCCACTGAACATGTCCAGTCTCCCTGCCCAAAAAGTACTTTATACGGTCTATTCTCAACATGATTGTCCGGGAAGGTCTTATAGAACTCTATGGCTTCTTCGTTATGCGCTTTTCTTCCCCTTGTTGGATCAGTTTGTCCTGGCCAATAAACTGCTGTATCTTCAGTATGGCGTTTGTTGAATGTTTCCCAATCCTGTGCATTCCAGGCATCGTCCAATGTTATCATCAATTCCAGATTTTCTTCAACAGTCATTTTACTCCCCTTAATTGTTCTTTACAGTTCGGTAGCTCTCTGTTAAAACAAAACTTCTGCATTGGTAGAAAAATACAACTAAGCTCCCCACTACTAATTGGTTTTTTTATTATATACTCGTTTGGCTCTGTTGAAATATTATTTTGTCCTATCACTTTTATATCATTGTTCTCATACTTTTATTGAGAGTATTAAAGAATTCATCTTTAACGATTTCTGTGGGAGTAATAATTATGAACAACACATATCAAGAAGAACAATTTCCATCTCTTCCTATTGAACAATGGGAAGATACACTGAACACACTTCATCTATTTTTGCAAATAATCGGGAAGATCCGCCTCAAACTATTTCCTAAAAGGAATCATTGGTGGCACATTACGTCCTATGTATCGACAAGAGGGCTCACTACAGGCCCCATTCCCTACGAAGATATGATATTCGAGATGGAATTTGATCTCATTGATCATGTGCTGGTTATCAGTACAAGCAAAAACTCTGAAAAGGTAATAGCCTTAAAGGGGCTCTCTGTATCCCAGTTCTACAAAGAACTATTTTCAGCTCTTTCAGAACTCGGTATAACTGTGAATATCTGGGCAGTTCCTTATGATACACCTTTTAGTACAGAACCATTCGAAACAGATGATCAACATGCGTCATACGATGAAAAATATGTGAATACATATTGGCGTATTCTTGTACAGGTAAGTTCGATCTTCCAGACCTATAGAGGAACATTTCTGGGAAAATGTTCACCAGTTCAATTTTTCTGGCATCATAGGGATCTGTCATTAATATTTTATTCTGGAAGACCTGCGCCTTTATGGGAAGGAGCCGGTCCAGTGAATAGCGAAGCCTATTCGCATGAATTAATAGCCTTTGGTTTTTGGCCAGGGGATGAGAATATCAGAGAACCGGCATTCTATGCTTCCGTATACCCCGAACCAGAAGGACTTACCGATGAACCTTTGAGCCCGGAGAAAGCATTTTGGTCGCCTGAAGGAGGTGGCATGGCTCTTTTGATGTATGATGATGTGCGAGGATTATCTGACCCAAAAAAGGCAATATTGGATTTCATGGATAGTGTCTATCAGGCCGGTGCCAAAAGAGGAAAGTGGGATGTAAAAGCTTTTGAATATTCAATATGATGGGAGGGATTTGAACTACGTGTTCTGGTAGATAGGAAAGAAGGAAAAGTCTATTTTCCTCTCTTTACTTCTCCATACCCTTCTCAACCTCGACAACTCTCAACGCGATCTTCATCACAGAATCAGGATTCAGCGAGATAGAATCAATCCCTTCCTTCACCAGAAACTCTGCGAAGTCGGGATAATCGCTGGGAGCCTGACCGCAGAGGCCGCTGTGTTTGTTGTTTCTCTTTGCTCCCTGTATTGCCATTGAGACAATTTTCTTCACGGCCTCATCACGTTCGTCGAAGGAGGAGGCGAGGATTTCGGAATCCCTGTCTACGCCCAGTGTCAGTTGTGTGAGGTCGTTGGAACCGATGGAGAAACCGTCGAAGTACTGGCTGAATTCGTCTATCAGCAGGACGTTGCTTGGTATCTCGGTCATCATGTAGACCTGAAGGCCGTTCTCTCCTCTGACCAGGCCGTTCCTGTTCATTTCCTCGAGGACTTTTTTGGCTTCTTCTACTCGGCGGCAGAATGGGATCATAAGAATGAGATTCGTCAGTCCCATTTCATCTCTCACTTTTTTCATGGCTTTACACTCAAGGGCGAAGCCTTCCCTGTAACGCTCGTCATAGTAACGTGAGGCACCCCTGAAACCAAGCATGGGGTTGTTCTCCTCGAATTCGAAGTACTCGCCGCCCATAAGGCTTGCATACTCATTGGACTTGAAATCGCTCATACGCACTACCACCGGCTTCGGGTGGAAGGAAGCAGTGATCGTTGCAACACCATGAGCCAGCTTCTCCACGAAAAAGTCCGCCTTGTTCTCGTACCTGCCTGTGAGTTTGTCAATCTCTTCCAGCACTTCCGGATCCTCTACCTTTTCAGGATGCACAAGTGCCATGGGATGCACTTTGATATAACTGGTAATGATGAACTCAAGTCTTGCAAGTCCTATACCGTCATTTGGTATCATTGACATTGCAAAAGCCTCCTCTGGATTGCCCAGATTCATCATGATCTCCGTCTTTGTCTTCTCCAGCCCTTTCAGGTCAACCGTTTCAATGTGGAACGGAAGGATTCCTTCATGGACTTTACCTGCATCCCCTTCTGCACAATTCACCGTGACATCCATTTCATCTCTCAGTTTTTCCGTTGCATCCTCTGCGCCTACAACGGCCGGGATGCCAAGTTCACGGCTGACAATGGCTGCATGACAGGTTCTTCCACCTTTATTGGTTATGATAGCAGCAGCCTGCTTCATCACAGGTTCCCAGTCCGGTGTTGTAGTATCAGCCACCAGTATCTCCCCTGCTTTGAAATCAGAGATCATAGACACATCAGGAATCACATGAACTTTACCGGCAGCTATCTTCGAACCTACACTTCTTCCCGTTACAATGACATCTGCACTCTCATCAAGGTAATAGGTTTCAAGCACATCCTTCCTCTTCAGTGATTGCACGGTTTCCGGTCTTGCCTGTACTATGAACAGCTCGCCGGTTTCGCCATCCTTGGCCCACTCCACATCCATGGGTACATGCTTCCCCCTCTTTTTGGAATAGTGGTCCTCGATGGTCACTGCGAACTTTGCCAGCGTCAGAGCCTCATCATCCGCAATACAATAACGCTTCCTGTCAGTCTCCGGCACATCCACATTACGGGTCAGTACACGGGAATCACCACGGCCGTAGATCATCTTGATCTCTTTACTGCCTCTCTTTTTCTTGATAATAGGCCTGTAACCTTCTTTTAAAGTAGGTTTGAACACATAGAACTCATCGGGATTGACAAGTCCCTGCACTACATTCTCTCCAAGACCGTAAGCTCCGGTTATGAAGACGACGTTCTCAAAACCTGATTCAGTGTCAATGGTAAATATCACGCCGCTAGCTGCAAGATCCGAGCGCACCATCTTCATTACGCCTATGGAAAGGCCGACTGCGAAATGATCGAATCCGTTGTTCACCCTGTATGAGATAGCCCTGTCTGTAAAAAGTGATGCAAAACACCTGTTACAGGCATCTTTTAATGAGTGATACCCGTGTACGTTCAGGTATGTCTCCTGCTGACCTGCAAAAGAGGCATTCGGCAGGTCCTCAGCAGTTGCTGAACTGCGAACTGCCACATCTGTATCCTCTCCATACTGCTCGCAAAGTTTGTCATAAGCTTCTTTAACCTCTGCCCAGAGGTCATCAGGGATGCCTGCATCAAGTACGATATTTCTTGCTTTCTTGCCTCTCTTTGCAAGATCGGTGATATCATTGATGTCCATTTCTTCAAGCGTTGCTTTGAGTTCTTCCACCACGCCAGCAGACTTCAGTACATGCCAGTAGGCATCTGCAGTTATCGCAAAACCATTCGGTATCTTGATCTCCTTATCTGTCAGTTCTCTGTACATTTCTCCAAGGGATGCATTCTTACCTCCCACCGAAGGCACGTCATCTATAGTTATTTCCTCAAACCAGCGAACGTACTTGGCATTTCCTGTCATGGTCCCACTCCATTTGTAATTTAATTTACGTAATTCAATATCGGTTTTAACCATCGTTTCCGATAGCATCAACCGGACAAATACTCAAAGTTTTTTCACAAAGCTTTTTTTCCTCATCATTTTCCGGCTGTTTGAAAACATAAGAAGTTGAATTGTTATCAGCCATTTTAAAGTGGTCCGGAGCTTCATCTGTACATATTTGACATGAGATACAACTTTCATCGACATAATATGGACCCGGGACATTCTCCGATACTTTGCTATTTTTGTCTGCGATATTTACTCCCCCTTTGAACGAATAATAATTATTTGAGTTCCATAGTACATAAGACATTAGTCTTGAAAGTAAGATAAAATAATCGTGTATTTTGGAATACCACTATAAACCAGAATGACCATTGGAAACAAAATACCAATGGATCAAAGGATACTAAAAAAGGAAAATCATCATGGGCACACAAATAGGAACCTTACTCACAAAAACCCCCATCACTTACGAGGAACTTTCAGGAAAAGTGATAGCAATTGATGCATACAATACAATTTACCAGTTCCTTAGTGCCATTCGCCAGAGGGATGGTTCACTTCTTACAGATTCCTCCGGAAATCCAACATCCCACCTCACCGGTCTGTTTTCAAGGACCAGTAAACTGAGGGATTCAAACATCAAACCAGTCTTCATCTTTGATGGCAAACCTCCTGAGATGAAGAAAGAAACACTGGAAAAACGCAAGGAGTGCAAAGAGAATGCAGCGCTTAATTATGAGATTGCAAAGGATGAAGGCAATCTTGAGGACATGAAAAAATATGCCCAGGGTACTTCCAGAATAACCCCGCAGATACTAGAAGAATCAAAAAAGCTCCTTGATCTCATGGGTATCCCATGGCTGCAGGCAGAATCCGAAGCTGAAGCCCAGGCGGCATTCATGGTTTCCCGTGGGCATGCCGATCTCGTGGGTTCACAGGACTACGATGTTTTCCTTTTCGGAGCCGAGAATGTCATCCGTAATCTGGGAAGCACTGGAAAAAGAAAGGTCCCGGGAAAGAAGGAGTATGTTGTAAAAACGCCGGAACATATCTCCCTTACAGATTCTCTTGAGCAGCTAAGCATCACTCGTGAACAGCTTATTGATATTGCCATCTGCACTGGCACAGATTTTAATGAAGGAATTCATCGTGTGGGTGCAAAAACCGCACTAAAACTCATTCGTAAACACAAAGATATCAGCACTGTTATCAGTAAAGAAAATAAGGATATCCGTGCCTGTACTTCAGTGGAAGAGATCAGGGAATTCTTTTTGAATCCACCTGTAACTACGGATTATAGCATTAAATGGAAAAAACCGAAATCAGACGCACTGTTTGATTTTCTTGTTGGCGAGCGGGATTTTTCTGAAAAACAGGTATTGAAGAATACTGAACTTCTCGAGAACAGGACGATCGAAGAATGTCAGTCCTGTCTTGGAGACTGGTGAGGTGGAATTCAAACATATGTTAAGGAGAATCAATTTTAAATGAAATATTTTTAAGATGAATCATTTATGTTTCCTATATTTATAAGTTTCGAAGTTGCATTCATATCGTTATCATCTTTTTTTATCATTTAATAGAAATATATATGCATACTGAAAAAAATAGGATTATAGTTGTGTCAGAGAGTAAATGCTATAAACTCCAGAGTAAAGCTTCGTATTGAAGTGGGATGAAATTACTCCTTGAAAGCTACTTTGGAAATTTGATGTTCACGGTGTTAACACATCAAATAAATACTAAAAGACTCCTAAAAGTATCATTTTATGCGAAAATGAACATGATCGTAAGAGTGAATTCATCTCAAACAACATTGTTTAGTCTGCATACAATACAGCTGAATTTCTGGAAGGGAGCTTAAACATACGGAAATCATAGAGTTTGCACATGAAGTAAACATGTTGATAAAAATGAAGTAGATATCGGATAACTATCTACGTGCTTTTGTAAAAAACACGATTTAAATCGAAACATGCACAAAATTTTATACTATCAAATCATATTAACTATAGAAGGGAAATTGCAATGAAGGCTGAATTAATAAGCACAGTATTTCTGTCTGAAAAGAGAAAAAGTGCTCTACTTATGTTAATGGACGGACCAGCCACAGTTGATGAGATCAAAGATTCTCTCACCGGAACTACCAGTGCTATCATGGCTCAGGTAAAAATACTTCTTGAGCAGGGGTTGATTGAGCAAAAAGAAGACGGGTACAGATTGACCCATATTGGCAAGATCATAATGAAAAAAATAAAGCCACTTGTAGAAGCACTGGATGTGGTACAGGAAAATAAAGGTTACTGGGATAGCAGGAACCTGGGTTGCATTCCTGAATACTTGCTTGACAGGATTGGTGAGCTTGGAGAGATTTTAGTTCATGAGCCTGATTTGAATCATCTTTTTGAACCACCAAGCCAATTGCTTAAAAGTCTTCATCAAACAACAAACGTATACACTTTTTATTCATATTTCTGTCCGACATGTCCCTACAATTATGCAGAACTATCAAATAAAAATGTAAACTTTCATCTGCTCCTGACCCAACCTGTATATGATAGGTTGAAGGATGAGTATACTGACCAGTATAATGCAATGATGGAATCAGAAAATGCACATTTATACATATGTAATAATGACACATTGAAATTGGGTGCTCTTTCTATCACAGATGATATGATGTTAATAGCTTTTTTCAACAAAGAAGGGATATTTGATCACAAAAAAGTTCTCAGTTTTGAAGAAAGTGCACGTCAGTGGGGTAAAGACCTCTTTTTACATTACAAGGAAAAATCAGAAAAAGTGAAGTAGAGTTTGTAAAAAGACTTTATTGAGCTTTTCAGGTTAAATTTGCATTTAATTGGTATTTACTAATATTGGCCATTTTTGACCTCTTATTATTTTTATTCATTCCTTTTTCTGCTCTAATCTATCCCTGATTATATTCATGCTTTTGATATTATCAACGGTCTTCTTTTTTTCCATGTTGAAGTTTTCCTGCACGTCATCAATCTGGAGTACAACATTTGTTTTAATCATTATTTGAACAAAGAATACCTGATTGACAATAATATCTCTATCGATTAATTACCTGAAGTTATTATATATAATTCTACTCAGCTATTTTGTTATGGTCAACAATAACGAATTCGTTTAAGCAGAATTTGTTCTGTTGATCTGTAAAATATTAATATGAATTAGATAACAGGAACGGAAATATTGAAAAATTTCCCATTCCTGGCAACCAAATAAGAAAATGGGTGATCAAATCATGCCAGCAAAAGATTATGCACCAATAGATCAAAATTGGCTCGAAGATGCAGGAAGTTTGTGGACAACACCTTGGGTTGACAAACCATCAGAAAGAGTTATTGTAGACCCGATTATTCTGTCCCATGCTGCAAGCTTGTTTAGGAAAAATGCAGGATACTTTTATCAGAACCCTGATGAAGCAATAAGAATGGTATGCCACGCCTGTGAACTTTATGATGTCACTCCTGTTGGCCATTACTTATACGCTGATTATTGGGGTCAGGACTATGGGGCTGAAATAAAGATCCAGACCAATTCTCCACCCGGTATTACAAAGCGTCCTATCAAGACTGCTGAAGATGTAGACAACTTCGAGGTACTTGAAACCGAAGACCTGGCCAAAGGTCCAACACTTACGACCCACTACAAAGCACTTGACACATGTAAAGAAGAATTTCCTCACATGTTTGCCCCTATCACTCAGTTAGGCGGTACAATGGAAGTAGCAACCAACTGGGCTGCTATTGAAGATGTATTCATGTGGATGATCACAGAACCTGAACTTGTTGACAAACTCTGTGTAAAGGCCGGTGACCACATGGTAAATGCATGTAAAGCCACAGCTGAAAGATACGGTGCAAATGTAATGATCACTGGTTCAGTTATCGCCAGTGGTGATCTCATGGATACCGAACAGATCAAGAGGTTCAGTTTCCAGCCAGTTTCCCGTGCAGTCAGGAAAGTCCTGAATGCAGGAGCAGGTCCAGGTATATACTACCACCTTTGTGGAAACCATACCGATGATTTCCAGATGTGGAAGAACGCTCCAATGAGTCCTTTCACCATCGTCCAGATCGGGTATGACGGACAGAACATCTTCCCTACCTCCAAACTGGTAGAACACTTCGGTGACAGATGTACCTGTTTCGGTACAGTCGATACAAAGCTGGTCGACCGTGGAACCCCTGCACAGGTCTATGAACAGGCCAAAGAGCAGGTACTTGCCGGAAAGGACAGTCCAAGAGGATTCATTCTGGGAACTGCATGTGAATGTCCGACCAACGCACCACCTGTAAATGTCCATGCACTGGTGAAGGCTGCAAAAGACCACGGAAAGTATGAGAAGTTCTAAGGATGGAGATCGCATCAACATAAGTAAAAATTAAGGAGTGTTTCATTATGGATATTAAAATAACTGAAGAACTTGACAACACACTGAAGGACAACGGTTTCAAGAAGGAAGAGATCCAGGAACTGATCGACAACGCAGAATCCAGTGGTGTAAAACTGAAAGCACGGGATGGAGATGTTTCAATTGCAAAAGGTGTTTCAGACAACCTGACCATGTATGCAGTTTATTCACCTTCCGAACTGCTTGATGTGTATGCTCACAAAATGAGTATTCTCGGTCTCACCGGCGGAGAGCTCAATGATGTCGACTATGACGATGCAAGCGACTGGACATGTGCAAAATGTGGCGAGATCGCACTGGAAAGAAATGTAGACATGACATATATGGGTGTTACAAGACCGGGACCAGGCCTTGTATGTCCAAAATGTGATGAATTCTATGTTTCCGATGGTGTCGCAAAGACCCTGAAGACTGCAGAATCAATTCTGGAAGAAAAGAGAGCTTAACCAGCTCTCAAATCTCCGAGAATTAAAAAACAAACTTTTGAGAGGGATATTATGGAACAAATAGGAACAGTCCATAGTCTGTGTCCGGAATGCCTTGCTAAGATTGAAGGCATCAAGTATGTTGAAGATGGAAAAGTATACATCATGAAGAACTGTGCTGATCACGGCAATTTTATAACCCTTGTTTCTGAGGACGTGAACCATTATCGGCAAATGGAAGAATGTTTCGATGTTGACAGGGCAAAAGCCAGGGCACCGCTGACAGATGTAGAAAGAGGCTGTCCCTTTGACTGTGGCCTGTGTCCCTCTCATAAACAGGATACCTGTCTTGCAATTGTCGAAGTTACAGACAGATGCAATATGGCCTGTACTTATTGTTTTGCCAATTCATCTATGGATGCCAGCCTTGACCCGGATATGGATACAATAAGGAAGATGTTCGAGACGGTCAAGAAATGCCAGAACGATCCCACATGCATCCAGATATCCGGCGGTGAACCAACTCTGAGGGACGACCTTCCGGAAATCATCAGAATGGGGAAGGAAATAGGGATTACCCATATCGAATTAAACACCAATGGTATCAGAATATCAAAGGATCAGGATTATTTTAATAGAATAGCAGCTGCAGGTGTTGATGCAATTTACCTTGGATTTGATGGTGTATCTGATGACGTTTACATGCAGAGAACGGGAAGAAAAATGCTGGACGTCAAAACCGAAGTCATCAACAGATGTGAAAAGGCTGGAATAGGAGTAGTTCTTGTTCCATTGGTGGCAAATGGTTACAACCTGCATGAAGTTGGCAAGATTATAAAGTTTGCAGCCAGCAAAGTTCCGGCTGTCAGAGGCGTACACTTCCAGCCAGTGTTCCACTCAGGAAGATCACCATCGGATACGACAGACAAGGTAACCATACTGGAACTCCTGCAGGAGATCGAGAAGCAGACAGACGGACAACTTAAGGTTAAGAATTTCACCCCTTCTCTCATGCCACATGCTCACTGCGGAGCCACATGTCTCACATTGGTCGAAGGCGATGGATTCCTGCCATTGACGAATATTTCACTGGGAGCTGCAAAATCTGCTTTTGATGTAGCAAGCAAGACTAAAAAATCAATAATGGGCCGTTGGAAAGGTCTGGAAAAAGATGAGAAATCCACTTCTTCCTGCGGAGATCTTCTTATCAAGAGCTCATGTTGTGAAAAATCTCTCAGTGACATTACAGTGAAGGGCTCATGCTGTGAAAAGCCACTTGTGGACATTCTTCCTAAGAATTCAGGCTCCAAGCTGGGTGGAGGATGGGCGGATTTCATTGAAATGAGCAAGAATACTTATCTCACTATCTCAACCATGGCATTTCAGGATGTCTGGTCATATGAACAGGACCGTGTTGAAAATTGTTGCATCCACGTAGTAACTCAGGATGGCAGGTTCATTCCATTCTGTAATTACAATATGACCGATTGCAACGGGAATTTCCTGTACCGAAACGCTGCCTGAACAAACTATCATTTATTTTTTTAAATCTCATTAACTGAATAACAGAAAAGACGGAGGCATGAACGTGAGTCTTCCTTCAAGGATCAACACATCTATTCGTATGAATGTGGCAAAAAGAAAGCTCGAATCCAGAAAGATATACCTTCAGAACGGGAATCCACTTGAGCAGTGGGGTCTGGTCAAGATCAAAAATGATATCAAAAACAGTAAGGAACTGAAAGCACTGTTCGGTCAGAAGGAACCCGACAGGGAAGATATCAAACAGTACAAGCTTATTAAATTCAGGGAACTACTGTCATACGTATTGGAAAACAGCCCTTACTACAAGGACCTGTATGAAAATACGGGAATCGATCCCTCAATGATAAGAAGCTATGAGGACCTCGAGATGCTTCCCCTCACAGAGCAGGAAGAACTTGCAAACAAGCCCTATCATTTCCTTTGCGTTTCAAGAAAGAATATTGCCCGTGAGTTTACAAGCTCAGGCACTACTAATATGCTGAAAAGGATGGCATACACCCAGGATGAATTACTTGAGATCGTGGATTCTGTTATATCAGGCCTGAAGATGGCCGGAATGGATTCAAGGAACGATACATTGCAGATAATGTATCCGACAATAACAGCAACATGGGACCCCGGCCTTGTCCTGAGCAAAGCATGTGCCCTTTCAGGATTCAATTCTGTTATCAATGATTCTCTTGATGCGCATGATCAGATAAATACCATGAGAGAATCCGGTACGACTTTCATTATAGGAACTTCATCTTTCCTTTATGAACTCTCAAAGCAGGCCCGTGAGCTTATAAAACCCGGCGAGCTGGGAATCAAGAGGATAATCTGTTCATCCGAACCATTGACCGAAACAATGAGAGAAGAAATAGAAAGCGTATGGGGATGCAAGACCCTCAGGCAATGGGGAATGACAGAGCTGGGCCTTGCCAATGCCATAGAATGCGAGCATCAGGATGGATTCCACCTGAACAATCCTGATTTCCTTGTGGAGGTCATAGACCCGAAAACCGGAAAAATCCTGCCAGCGGGTGAGAAAGGTGAACTTGTTGTCACAACCCTGAGAAGAAAATGTATGCCTCTTATCCGTTACAGGACAAGGGATATAACTTCAATTATCGATGAGCCATGTAGCTGTGGTGCATGTGTGGACCAGAGGATCAGTGACATCGAAAGGTGGACCGGTAACTAAGGTTGAAACATGACAAGTCCGTTTCACAAATATGTAGCTGAATTTGTAGGGACTTTTGTTCTAGTGTTCATAGCTGCAGGTTCGAATGCAATTGACCATCTGTCACACGGTTATCTGGGTCTGACCGGCATGGCTGCTGTCACCGGTCTTACAGTCATGGTGATGATATATGCCATTGGACACATCTCAGGTGCCCATATTAATCCTGCTGTCACCATAGCAATGGCAGCAACCCGGAATATAGGATTAAGGGATTGTCTTGTCTACATTATATCCCAGATGTCAGGAGCCTGTGCAGCCAGTATAATGCTTATGGAGATATTCCCTTCTGCAGTGAGCAGTGTGAATCTCGGAGCAACAAGTCTTGGAGCTAATGTCGGACCTGAGACTGGTATACTCATTGAAGCAATCCTCACTTTTTTGCTCGTTTTCACAATATTCGGTGTTGCAGTTGATACCAGGTCCCCGCCGGGCATGGCAGGTTTTGCCATTGGTGCATTTGTTCTTCTGGCCATTCTTTTTGGTGGTCCGGTCACAGGTGCATCAATGAATCCTGCAAGGTCTTTTGGTCCGGCTCTTATCGCAGGTTACTGGACAGACCACCTGGTCTACTGGATCGGTCCGATAATTGGTGGCATTGTTGCAGCATTGCTGTATGATAATGTGTTCATCCATGAGAGTGTTCTTGAGGAGAATGAAGATACTATAAGACAAGGAGTATGATCTTTGTCCAAATAATATTTTCAACAATCATATGATAGATGCCTGGTAAAAATAAAAAAAGAAAAAAGTAATTTTACTTAAGTTGAATTAATTCGGCCTGCCCAATAGGTGGAATGCTTCTGGTCAATGCCGGACCAAAGAAAACCCTGACATTCATTCCTTCTTTTAGATTCTCTGAATCAAAAAGACCTCCATTTGGATCCACTATGACTGTTTCTTCAGATATCACAAATTTAATTCCTTCTGTATATCCTGAGTTGCTTATTTCCTCACTTTCAAGCAGGAGCATTGGATAAGAAGCCCCATCTTCGAGTGAAGATATGGTTCCATTGAAGCTGCTAAGAGGTTCGGATTCTTCGTTGCTTTCTGGGGATGTTCCCTCTTTAACAAAAAGCATTCTGTCACCATTCTCCCCTATACCGAGAACAAGCTTGCCATTGTCAATTGATACAGTTGTTACATTGCTCAATAAGGAAAGATATTGAGTATCCAGCGAATCGGTACCACAGTATACAAGTGTCATTGGTCCTGGTAATAGTGTAAGATCACTACCTTCCAGTGTGTAGGCTCCACTTCCAACGTTGCAGTCTGCTTTAATTGAGTATGTATTATCCGAGTTAAAGACAATTGTGTAGTATTCAGGATCAGGAACTACGGATTGGCTGGCAGGTTCCGTTTCAATAAGTCCTGACCATTGCCATTCAATATCAGCTACATCATTTATGGAAATGGTTTCAGTTCCCATTTCTTCGTTGTTCACATCTTCCGAATCATCAACAGTTTCAGTACAGCCGGATACTAAAAGAGTGGCTGTGGCTAAAAAGCATATGAAAAGTAAAGTAAGTATTTTTCTCGTATTTCGCATAGGTTTTTGCTCCTTGTATTCCACTATGAATTGTTGTTATTTAGCCCCTTCTTAAGCTTCGAACTGACTTGCAGTCTTTATTTTCTTTTGAAAACGATGCCATTAGCCTGTTTTAAATGGAAGTTGTGGACAACAAGGACTTCATCAGAACAGAGAGCTATTCATTGAGGGTGAAGCCATCAAGAGCTAAGAAGCTTTCAGAGAAGTTCCAGACTTGGATGAATAAAAAAGTAACCTATCAGGATAAATCAATGATATGGAGCTATGTTCCTTTGTTTAAAACAAGGGAGTTGGCTCAATTTCTGAACGGTAAAAAGAGGAAAATTGATTTTATTACTCATTCTTACATGACTGAAAGACAGGATACTGATGAGATCAGGAAGAAGATATTGAGCATTTCTTATTCTGAATGGAAGGAAATGGAATTTTCTAAGGGGACACTGCATTATATGAAAAAGAATGCTAAAGGGGATAAACCGTTTAGCCTGAATACTCATGTTAGAGAAAGATTGGATGTTTGGGAAGGGGGTTGAGAACAATGCCTTAAAAGGAAATCAATGGTTGTAAAATAATCTGATTATTTAAATTAAGTAAGATATATATACAAATGCAACCTAATTATATTAATTTATAAATAGCTATTGAGGTGATGTGAAATGTTAGAAACAATATGGGGTCTTATTGTATTAATTTCTGTCATATGGGTTATATATGATGTAGCAACTCAGAACAAAGGTCTAACTAATATAATGAAAGTGGTTTGGATACTTGCAGCATTAATATTTGGTATTCTTGGAGCAATTGCATATTACTTCCTAGGGAAGAATAAATAAGTGTTTAAAAAGTAGTTACTTTTTACTTTCTTTTTTTAATATTCACTGACACAATGTTTGTATTTTTATGCTTATTTTTAGAAGTTTATATTTTCATTGTATGAAAATTACTTTTAGAATGGAAAGAAATGGGTTTCTTAAAAGGAACTCTCCTTTACATGAAGAAGAATGCTGAAGCTGATAAGCTATTACTCTAAATACTCATGTTAGGGAAGACTGAGGATGTGAGAGAGAAGAAGTAAAATAATTGATGGTTAAAAAATTATTGAATATATATATAGTATAATTGTTATTAACAAGCCTATTTAAATAAAATAAATATGTATCAACCACAACAGAGCAATATTTGCTAATGGGATGTGGTTTAAGTGAAAAAACGATTACTTGATATTATATTTGCTTCAGATAAGAGAAAGAATGTACTACTATTGTTACAGAATGGTCCAAAAGAAATGGATGCTCTTCTCAAGTCACTGGAAACAACCAGACAAGCATTACTTCCTCAGATTAAGATCTTAGAAGAACATTATCTTGTGTTTCACTATAATGATAACTATGAACTAACAACTATTGGAAAACTGATAGCTGATGAGATGGTCCCTTTATTGAATAATATTGAGCTTTTTGATAATGATATTGATTACTGGGGAACTCATAATCTTAGTTTTATCCCTCCTCATTTGTTAAAAAGAATAGATGAAATTGGAAAATGTAAAATACTGGCGCCTTCACTACATGAAATATGCGAAATTCATGAAAATTTCCATGAGAACTCAAAAAAATCCAAATCTTTGCATGGAGTTGCTACCTCTTTCTATCCTCATTTTGTAGACTTATTTTCTGATCTTCTTTCACATAATGTAAATATATATTCAATTGTAACAACAGATCTATTCAACAAACTACGAACTCAGCATTATGACGATTTTGTAAAGATATTCAATAGTGAGTTAACCCATTTCTATATCTATACTAAAAAAATAGATTTTCTAGCTTTTGCATACAATGACTACAATCTTAGTTTAAGCCCACTTAAAGAAGAAGGTCACTTTGACTATAAACATATTTTATGTTCTAATTCAAATGCAATTCAATGGGCAAAAGAATTATTCGACTATTACCTAAAAGATTCTATTCTGGTAACTGAGATTTAGTCAGTATACACTTTTTTCCTTTATTGGTTAATTAAACATCGCCAATTAAAATTGAAAGTTCGGTTTTTTGGCGTTACCTATTACCCAATATAGCTGCGCTAAGAGTATGATTCGAACCAATGAACTGCTTTTGCTCTATCGATATTTTATTATTTCTTCACCTTACCCCCCTCGATACTCATGATAACACGATAAACTCCAACTTTTAGTGAATACAAAGGAGATTTTGGAGAGCCTTTGAGTTTTTTGACGTGTAGTGTAGGGTTCTCGTTGATTTCTTTATGATGTACTTTCCTGCAAAAATTAGAAATTGGATGCACACAGATTTTAATTTAGAGAGGTATTCCAGTGGATAAAGATGTCAGACCTTCGATAAAAGTATCAAAAAATGGCCCATACATTGCGAAAAATGTAAAAACACTCAGGAATTCAAAGGGTGTTTTCATTGACACAAAACCCGTTATGACACTTTGCAGATGTGGTGGGTCATCGAATATGCCATTCTGTGATGGAACACATGCAATGAAGGGTTTTTCCGGGGAAAAAGAAGAAGACCGTGTTCCCGACAGAGTTGAGACTTACGTCGGGAAAAATATCAGCATCTATCGTAACAGAGGTGTGTGTTGCCATGTAGGTTACTGTGTTCATAATCTGCCTTCGGTTTTCGAAAGGGGTAGAGATCCCTGGGCAGATCCGGATGCTGCAGACCCGGAAGAAATAGCAGCTCTCATCAGGTCCTGTCCTTCCGGTGCGCTGAGTTATACCATCAACGGAGAATTGCATAAGGAATACTCACAAGAACCGCAAATCTCAATTCTAAAAGATGGACCTTACAATGTTACAGGAATCAGGCTTGATGATCCCGATGGTTCAGAACCCGAAACCCAGGACCATTATTCCCTTTGCAGATGTGGAGCCTCAAAAAATAAACCATTCTGTGACGGCAGTCACTATGATGTTGAATTCAAAGATGAGAAGAATTGAATCCACTTGATCTTTGATACGGTCTTCAGAAAGAGAACGTCTTCAGAATAGGCTCAAGTGATTGTACAAATACATGATCACGTTTTTATGGCGATACATTTCGCCATTAAATAAATTTTTGCATTTCCATTACCTTACTATAAGATCACAGATCACAATAAAATGAATCTCCTGAAAAGAAAATAGGATTCAGGCATCACTTCGATACCTGCAATTCCTGTCACATTCCTTGTTGTACTGGGTGTAATTGCACTTAACGTGGAAGTCTGCTTTTTTGTACCATTCGAGGTCGAACATATCTGAAAGGTATCTCATTCCCTGTTCCAGTGCGATACGGGTTGCCTTCTTACAGCATCGGGCTCCACCGGCATCTGCGATGGAGTTAAGAGTCCTTGATGTCGCCCAGTTGGCATGTGATCTTTCTTCAGGCTTCAGGGGAGTGGCTTCCAGCAGGACACACATTGCGATTCCCACACCGACTCCTGCACCACATGTTCCGTAAAGGCCACAATAGCCACCGGGAACGTTACTTCCGCGCTTGATCGCTTCAAGAATGGGTTTTTTGTCAGTTTCACCGATATAGTTTTGGTAGGCAGCCACAAGAACTGCTGGAACAAGAGCATGGTGTTCCGGTCCATGCATATGAATACCCGGATGCTCCATTATAATCTCTGCTATCGACAACGGATCGGCAAGATATGTGGTCTTGCAGATATTCTCGATAATGGTGATTGCATCTTTAGAATGACAATTATTGCACACATAATGTTTCTCTTTGCATACGAAGTATGTCCCCTCCTCAACTCCGCAATAATAGCAGCTGGCACTTACCGGCTCACTCAGGTAATCGACATCGGTACCACAGACAAGGCAATCTGTCTTGCAACCGGGCACGTTATCTGTACTTGAAACTGAGCTCATAGGAATATGAACATCTTTCATCCCACAGACATCATTATTTGCATTTTCCTTATATCCAATATCCATTTTAATCACCTCAAATACATCTATTGATCTGCTCCTTTTTCAGAAGAGCAGGTGAACATTTCTCTTGAAAGGAACCCGGCGGTTTCCTTCAGCTCTGAACGTGATATCCTCATCAGCAAACTTACAGGCAGACGGCTGGTGATACGTTGTAACAGACCAAAACCCCTGCCTGGAATGACAAGATCCCTGTCACATTCCATTGCAAGGTATGTATCACGTGCAACAATGCTGGCATTGACCACCATCCATGAACGGAAAGCTCTGGTGTGTTCCATCCCGGCAAATGCCTTAAATCCTGTATCCTTCACTGCAGTAGGGCAGACAGCCAGCACCTTCACATTCAATCCCTTCTCTTTCAATTCGTAATTCAGTGCCCTGCTGAACTGCAATACAAAACTTTTACTGGCACCGTAAGTAGCAAAATAAGGATTTGGCTGGAAGGCCGATATTGATGACATGTTGATTATCTGTCCCTCATTCCGCTCTACCATATCCTTCAGGTAAAGACGTGTCATACGGTAGAGGTTTATCACGTGCAGTTGCAGCATATCCAGTTCCCTGTCATCGTCAATATCATTGACAAAACCGTAAGTGCCAAAACCTGCGCAGTTAACCAGCACATTGATCTGAAGGTCATGTTTCTGGGTAAATTCATATACCTTCTTTGCAGCATCCTGACTCGTTAGATCCTGCTCCAGCAGCAGTATTCGAATATCTGGATTAACGGCATGCAATTTATTTTTTGCAGATTCCAGGTCCTCTTCATTTCTATCGACCAGTACCAGATTGTAACTGTCACGTGCAAAGAGCTTTGCCAATTCCTGTCCGATACCCCCTGCTCCTCCGGTAATCAATGCAGTTCTTTTAACGGAGTTTGCATGATGAGCTTTGAAATCATTCTTACCGCTCATGGTCACATCCACCGGTACATCATTTTCACTAACCATTGGACACGGTCATTATATGGAGGGTAGATCATACTCAGTGATCCCCATTTACGATGAATTATGCTTCTCTTATTGGAAAACTCCATAAAACAATGAAATCCAAGTGACTTTCCCATGCCACTGTTATTCACTCCTCCAAAGGGCAGGTTCGGGTTGCTGTAACCGAGCATATAATCATTGATGACCGTTCCTCCGGCAGGGTTACCGTCCATGTAATACCTGATGTTATTTTTGTCATTACTGGCTATGTAGAGCATTAGTGGATTCGGATGGTTGTGGATGATTTTCTTCACCATTGACCTGTCACTGTAGCTTATTACAGGGAGCAGAGGACCGAATATCTCTTCCTGCATAATGCTCATTTCTTCTGAAATGTTATCGAGAATAGTAGGGGCAATGAAACGGTCAGTGCCATCCAGTTCACCTCCTGTCAGTACACATGCTCCTTTTTCAAGTGCATCCTCGTACAGGGAATTAAGTCGCTGGAAGTGATGGTCATTTATTATCCTGCAATAATCCGGTGATTGGTCTATACCCTTATCAGAAGGTGCATAGAACTCTTTGAGTGACGATTCGAACTCATTGATGAAGGAGTCTTTTATTGAGTCATGCAGGATGAGATAATCGGGAGTTACACAGGTCTGTCCGCAATTTATTGATTTTGCCCAAGCAAGGCGTTTTGCCATTTTAGGAATATTTGCAGTTTCATCTATGATAGCAGGTGATTTTCCTCCAAGCTCCAGGGTTACGCTACAAAGGTGCTCTGCAGCTTTGGCCATGACAATTTTTCCAACCCGTGGGCTGCCTGTGAAAAAAATATGATTGAACGGCAGTTCCAGTAGTTCACTGGCTACCGAAGCATCACCCTGAATAACAGCAACTTCGTTCCAGTCAAACAATTCCTCTATCATGTTCTTTATGTAGACAGAAGTATGGGATGAGATCTCACTGGGCTTTAACATGACAGCATTACCTGCAGCTATGGCATAGACCAGAGGAACAAGGGAGAGGTTCAGTGGGAAGTTCCAGGGTGACATAATAAGTACCACTCCCTTGGGTTCATAACGAAGGTAGGAACGGGTACCGATCAATGGTAGTGGAGTGGAGGCTTTATGGTCCCGTGCCCAATTGCTTAAATTCTTTTTCAGGTAGGCTATCTGCGTCTGAATGACTCCTACTTCAGTTGATATGACCTCTACTTCCGGCTTGCGCAGATCTTTGTACAGGGCTTTATAGAGTTCTGCAAGGTGTTTCTCATCTTTCAGATAATTATCAATGCGTAACAGACGCTCGATTCTTTCTTTTGCATCTGTAAGTGCCAATATAGGTGCAGTATTCTGCTGAAGTCTGAATATTGTTTTAATATCCGGCTGCATTGAGTTTATCACATCTTTTGTCTTTTGTAACTTATACTGAGATCAGACCAAGTAATGACAATATGTAGAAAGTAGTAAGCACAGCTGCAGCTGCTGATTCTTTTGTGTTTCTGCCACTCCTGCCTTTGCTAAGATCATTTATCGTAAGGCATACCCATAAGAGGAACACGTATCCTGCCATAAGCGATAAAAGTGAAAAGTCCGGATGTGACCATGTACCGAGTAATTCACCCGAAAGCTCTGTCAATACCGTGAAGAATCCCACAAAATAAGCAAGCCTGAACCCATTGAGTGTTCTGAAAAGCATGAATGCAAGGGCAAATTTTATGAGTATTCCTGCAAGGTCAGTGGACAGGTCAAATACAATATAATCAATGGCAAACAGTGCTGCCAGACTTATAGCTACGAAATAATTGCTATAATGGAACCATTGTTCCTTTGAATACTTTCTCTCAAAGTTCTTCCATAGATTGTGGGATGACCAGAATATTGTTCCGTAACCCGGTATCAGCCATATGGGAGAGCCACCTATGAATCCTCCGAGGTATGTAAAATATCCGTACCTGACACCAAGAATTTCATGCACATATCCGAAAACCGATGCTATGACAAGGAATATTCTGCCCTTTTCATCGGTGTTCTTCCAGAATAGTATCCAAAGAACCGAAAGTATCACTGTTGGTACTATTTCATCAACAGTATTTGTGTAATAGATCAGAACTCCGAATATCACAGAGAGCATGAACGCGGCAAAGTACTGTGCACTATTAAGAAGAAGTTTGCTTTTCTCATTAAGTGTGCTGCCAAGAGAGTAAATGGACAGGGGTAGTTGGAGATTCTGGATACCTAAAAACACTCTCAATTGGGATATCATTTTATCACTACATTTTTCACATTTTATTGAATGACCATTTAAAAAATAAAAAGGCCAGGAAGGTTAACTGGCCAGGGAAGTGTGGAGGTAGATCTGCCGTATAGAACCTGATGAACTGGTATTTGTTCAACTTAATTTCTCAGGCTTTTATCTCCCCTACCAAAGGAATAATTTCTCAGAGATGAACGTTTTTGAACATGAAAGATATCAACCGGAGAAATTATCTTTGATCTTAATATTTGTGGCTTTTAGCCATTTCGACCATTGCCTGAAGGTTGGCATTTGGTGTCTTGCTTACAATTCCGCATCCTGGACCCAGTAATCCCACTCCGGATTCCAATATACCTTTTGAGACTTTCTTGATGTCCTCTGGTGTCATTTTCCAGAGAGCACTTACAGGATCGAGGTTTCCAACGAGGACAGCACGGTCAACTTTGCTGAGGGCAGTTGCAACATCCACATTCTGGTCAACGCTGATAGCATCTACACCGGAGGATTCCATGAGTCCAAGACTTGGGGTGGTATCTCCGCAAATGTGAAGTACAGTAGCTACACCGAGTTCACGCATTGCATCGACAATTTTCTTGTGTGCAGGAACCACGAATTTCTGGTAGAACTCATCACCTATGAGCATGGCACTTGCTGTCGGATCAATGATAACCATGGTGTCTGCTCCGTTCTCAACCATTTTCTTTGCATAGGCAATGTTGAATTCAGTTGTAAGTTCCATAAGTGCAAATCCAAATTCCTCATCAGTCATAATTGCCATGAACCAATCGTCACCATTCATGTGCTGTGCAAGGGAAAAAGGACCTAGCATACTGGCCATTATTGGTAATTCATCGCCATACTTTTCTGCAAGGATCTTTATAGCATCGCAGACAACGCCAACTCTTCCATTGTTGATCTCGTAGTCTTTGAGTTTTTCGACATCCTCAATTGATTTAACAATATGTCCCACGACAGATGGCTGCTGTTCTTTTGTACCTGCTTTGATGTCACAACCAAAGAACTCAGCTTCAGCTGTAATATCGAAAGGAACACGTACAGCTTCAAAGCCTATTACGGTGTGGGCTGCTTCGGCGAGTGCTGCCATTTTTTCTGCATCCTCGTTAGCTTCCGGCCAAAATGCACCACAGGCTTCCATCTGTTCTACGGTTCCTGTTTGTGTAACAGATATAGCTGGCATTCTGTCAACAGTTTCTCCTCTTAATGCACGTGCTAATCTCTCTTTAGGTGTGTATTCATCCATTGAACTGAACTCCTATAATCGATTGAAATGTAAATTTGTAAATGTAAATATAATAATTATCAGATATTTTATTTAGATAGAAATCGTTTTTTTCAAATGAAATGTAAAGTGATTGGAACCATGGGATAATCGATAAGTTCTCCCTTAATCGATAATGATCCCAACCACTGTCCTGCAAAAATCTATTGCCTCATACTCTTGTTCACATTGCCGGCTTGATGGTTGATATGCGATTGATTCCTTTCCAGGATTGTTGGATTCCGGCAATTTTACTGTGAAGATCCAGATCTGTTCGATTGGTGCTACGATCAGATCTGCTGATCACGAGCAGGGTTGTTGTGCATTAGATTTTCTGCAGTTGTTTCATCTTAATCCCATCTGCCAGGTGCAAGAGCTTCGGCTGCTTCATGTGCCCATCTTGCAGCTTCCATTGCATCGGTCTTTGTGGCATCTGCTCCGATCTCAACTGCAAAATCAGCAGTAATAGGTGCACCACCAATGATGATCTTCATTTTATCCCTGATACCTCTGCTCTGGAGACCGTCCATAACTCTCTGCATATTGTCCATTGTTGATGTCATAAGTGTGCTCATGGATATGACATCTGCTTTGTGTTCAACAGCAGCTTCTACGAATTGCTCGATAGGTACATCTTTTCCCAGGTCAACTGCTTCAAAACCTACAGCACTCATCATTGTTTTGACAAGGTTCTTTCCGATGTCATGAACATCTCCTTCAACACTGCCAATAACGAGAACTTTTCTTGCGCCTGCACCTTCTGATTTGATGTGAGGGATGAGTACATCCATACCACCGTACATTGCATTGGAAGCCATCAAAAGATGTGGCATAAATGCCTGCTTGTTCTCGTATCTCTCGCTCATGATCTCCATGCCCTTTGCAAGACCGTTTATAACTGCGATGTAAGGGTCAATACCTTCATCCAGTGCCTTCTGAGCTAATTCAGTTGCAAGGTCTTTCTTTCCGTTAACTACAGCATCTGTCAAACCGTTGATGATCTCATTTTCTTCCATAGAATACCTCCAAATTTTTGTTATCAACGTTCAGGAATGGGGTATTACCATTTTCTGCATTCCTGCCCATTGGTTACACAAATTATTTCTGAGGTCAATAAAACAGATCTTAAAACCTGTAATTATTGACAATAAACCATTAGCTGATATGGATATATATAATAACTTGTAGTAATTAATCAAAGAATTACATATTATCAATAAGGTATTCTCAGTTCAAAATGTGGATTTTGCAAATCCGGTAATCTGGATTTATGACGTGCCGGAAAACTTCACCGGAGCAAAAAAGAAAGCCTTTGATAATATCAAAAGCATGAATAATATCACTGTGTCAAATGCCAAATCCTCATTCTCTGTCAGGAAAATCATATGGAAGCAAATTAAATGTTTCTGGCTATCTCATTAGCTCCATTAATAGCTTCCCAGACCCCTCCGGGTTCTGTCGAATCTCCGACAGAATATACTTCAATGGCAGCTTTTGCTTTGAGCAGATCGTAATAAAGTGAATCATCTGCCTGTCCTCCTATAGCAAAAATAACAAAATCTGTATCGATCAGTATCTCTTCCACCTTATCCGAGTAAAGCTCTTTTTCAAAGGGATTTTTGACATTTTCCGGAATCAATGACTTCCAGGGGGTATAAGGGTCCTTCCTGTCCCTGTTCGCTTTTATGTGGGCTTTGCCATTTGTAAACCCGATAACCTTTGAAGCATTATACACTTTGACAGGTCGTTTCAAGGTATTTTCCTTCTTACCGGAAGGTGAGCCTTTACCCATCATCATCCACAACATCTGGGCACGGTTGGCCAGCACAGTTTCAGGCATAAGTTCCTTGTTTTTGCCAACTACTGTTACGTTGATATCTTTTTCATAGGCCAGAGAGTAAGCAATCTCACAACCTATCATTCCTCCACCTATTATCAGAACATTATCAATGTTTTCAGGCAGATCCATCTCCTTATTCAAGAATTCCCTGGCTTCAATATGCCTGATAGTTTCCAGGCCTTCTATTGAAGGCAGAAAGGTTTTCATTCCGTTACAGCAGATTATCACGTCAAACTTACTTTTGATATCATCTGTCTTTATTTCCCTGTTGAATTCAACTTTAAGCCCTTCTTTTTTAAGGAGGTCTATCCGGTATTGGAGATTGTCCAGATATCTTCTGATATCATGTTTGATGGCCATTTTACTGGCTGTAAACAGTTGTCCTCCAATTCGTTCGCTTTTTTCGAAAAGGGTCACTTCATGGCCTCTTTTATGAGCTGTGATAGCCGCTTCACAGCCGGCAGGTCCTGCTCCGATTATGGCTATTTTCTTAATGATATCTGCTCTGACCAGTTTTTTTGTATCTTCAAAACCTGTGTAGGGATTTACTGAACAACAGGGATGTCCACCTTTTTTGAATGATTCTATACAGCCTTCCTGATCCCCTATACAATGGATTATCTCTTTTGCCCTGTTTTCCCTTACTTTAGCAGGCCAGTACGGATCAGCAAGAAGAGGTCTTCCGAGCATTACAAAATCTGCCCAGTTGTTATTCAGTACCTCTTCAGCTTTTTCAGGCTTCCCCAGTTTTCCCACAGCTACTACTTTTGCATCGATATTTTCCTGCCTGAAAAAATCTTTTAATCTTCCAGCCATTTCCCTGGCATAAACAGCATCGTCAAAATAGGCTGGTGGATGAGGCCAGAACCAGTTGTCGTAGCAGCCTTTATCAACATCAAAAGCATCGACTCCGGCTTCATGGAGTGCCTTGCAGAACTGCAATCCTTCTTCAATTGTCCTTTCTTTTCCACGAAAACGTCTTTTGAATACATTGTCTCCGTAGCTCTCCTGTAGTGCCTGTGTCAGGTCTATCCTGTACATGACAGGAAAATCTTCTCCGCAACGTTTTTTGATCTCCCTGACAACGTCGATACCGAACTGGAACTTATTCCTGTACCTGCCAAATTTTCTCCTGTTCCAGGGTGCAGAGGTTAACTGGTCCATGAGATATCCTTCGTGACCATGTATCTGTACACCATCAAATCCTGCTGTCTTCGCATTGGCTGCACTCTGACCCATCATTTTGACAATTTTCTTGATTTTACGGTCAGAAAGTGGCAGATGAGGAACCTGTGGAATGTAAAAATTTCTATTCCATGAAGCTGATCTCAATATCTTTCCTTTCAATGCAGGTTCAGGGGACCCTACTCTCCCAAGGCCTGCGGATAATTGGATAAATATCTTTGAGCCATAAGGTTTCACAGCTGCTGTAAGATCTCTCCAGCCGCTAAGACGGGTTCTCGATGAACCATCTATGCGGGGAAAATAAGTTGTGTTGTTCTCTTCTGTAAGGGTAGGGTCTATACCATAAGAAACAGGGACAAGGCCTGTGATCAATAGACCTGTTCCTCCCTTTGCCCTTTCGATGAAATACTCTATCATCTTGTCGAGGGGACGGCCATTTTGGTCAGCCATATTGATATTACCAATAGGTGCCATGATAATTCTATTTTTCAGTTTGCATTTGCCGATATTACTCGTTTCAAATAGTTTTTCAAATGCCATTTATCCCTCATAATTGATTATTTCTGACAAGATACTACTGTTTTTTCGGCCATTTTGTAATAAAAGAGTAACAGAATGAATATCGAATTATCTTTACAATATAGTTTCCAGTATTTTGTAGGGTTAGAAATATGGATACATCCGTCTTTTATATTTAATGTAGATGTTATGTTCATAGCTTTGATTAAATCAAAGCCATTGTTTTTTGTTCAATTGATGATTTCCTGTGCTTACTTGATTTTTCTTAATAATTTGTTATATATATCTCGGTATTGAAACTCATACTAGCAGTCAAAAAGGTGAAAAAAAGATGTTAGATGAGAAAAGATATATTGACGACCTGAAACGTGATGAACGGTATTCTTTTGAACTGCAAAGAAAAGGAGTTAATAAGAGCTTCTACGATGCGAATCGAATGCTTCTTTGCCCGGAATGCGGTAAATCTTTCAACCTGTTCTACTCAAGAGCAAAAATATGTGCAGGATGCCCAAGTTTAATAAGGGGATGTGAACGTGCCTGTTGTACACACTGCCATACTGAGTTCCCACTGACAAATTTCATGTCAAAAAGCGCTACAAGAACGACGTCTAACTACATTGGTTCTGTAATAAAAAGATACCATAGTACTTTCGGTGAAAGGCCGGGTCAGTAAAGACCAGGTTCAGAATGCTAAAAACGATCGATGTTATATTATTCATATTATTCACAGATTGGTTGTATTTGATTGGATAAAAAATCTAATTTCACCAAAAATGAGGCAAGTGATCTTACCATGAAAACAGAATTGATAAGTACAGTATTCCTATCGGAAAAGAGGAAAAATACCCTTATCATGTTAATGGATGGGCCAGCAACAATTGATGACATAAAAAAGTCTATAAATGGCACTACCAGCGCAATTATGGCTCAGGTAAAAATACTTATTGAGCAGGGCCTGATCGAACAAAAGGACGATGAGTACAGGCTAACTCATATCGGTAGAATTATTTTGAAAAAGATAAAACCATTGATAGAAGCACTAAATGTTGTTGAGGATAATAAGGATTTTTGGGAAAGTCGTGATCTGGGTGCAGTACCTGATCCTTTGCTGGACAGAATTGGCGATCTTGGAGAGATAATGATACATGAACCAGATCTCAACCATCTTTTCGAACCACCAAAAGAGTTGCTTACAAGCCTTAAACAGACAAAGAACGTGTGTACATTCTATTCATATTTTTGTCCTACATGCCCTTATAATTATGCTGAACTGGCAAAAAAAGAAGTGAACTACAATCTGATCCTTACCAGACCTGTATATGAAAGATTAAGGGATGAGTATACTGAACAGTATAACGCAATTATGAATTCCCAGAATTCTCACTTATTTGTATGTGAAGAAGATATCATAAAACCAGGTGCAATCTCTGTAACTGATAATCTCCTTTTGCTCTCTTTCTTTAACAAGAAGGGTTTGTTTGACCACAAAAAGGTTATCAGTTTCCATAAAAGTGCACGACAATGGGGTCAGGATTTCTTTTATCATTACAGGCAACTTGCAGAACAGGTTAAGTAAGTATTTTATATCTGTTCTTCTATATTCTATTTGTCCAGTGGGAATTTAATGCATGGCAGTATTCATGCTTTTGATTAAATCAAAGGCTTTAATAGTTCTTTAGTCTCTGTCTTCCTGCAAGCCTGTGATTCTGAATTTCTCATTTTCTAAATCTACAGTTTGAATTGAAAACGAGTTATTGATAATATTATTATCTTTAATTGATAACCATAGGTTATTATATATGCTTTTACCTGATACTGTGATTTGTACGACACCTGTCCGTTATGGACAGAGAAAGTGTAGATGCACAAAGATAATTTCACAGTTAACGGGTCTACTAAATCTACCTCCATAATTTAAGTTCAACCCCTGGGAATCTTACCAAATACCATTTCTCAATAACTGTGCGATGTTTATACCACCATCTACACGCTTTGCAGGATCTCTCCACATTATTAATGATCCTGCAAAGTAAATGTTTATTCTCACTTTTACTGAAAATATTAATTGTCCTCTTTCAATTAATTACTTTACCTGAAACTTCAGGCCAAATATCAGAATACCGTTTCGATTAAATCAATCGTATTATTTTAATTATTGCTGTTGTTTTATCAATCGTATTATTTTCATTCGGGACATTGATTATATCGCCGCCTCTTATTTTTTGTTCGAATTCGTTATTTATAGTTATTTTACAGATTATTTCTATGCATAATCGCATTGACAATTGACTATCAATAATTCAGATTTTAAAATAATAGGAGGAATTTGTTTGTATGGAATTGCATTAGATCTGGGAACAAGTGGATTTAGATTGCAGCTTTTGGATCTCAAAACCAAAGGCATCATAAAAACAGTGATGACAATGAGACACCCCCTGCCAGGAGGAAACGTCATCGATCACCTGGGTTTTGCAATTCAGGTAGGTCAGGATAGTGCGAATGAGATAATGACCCATACAATTCACAAAATGCTTGATGAATTGCATATCCCTCTTAGCATGATAGAGAAAATGGCTGTATGTGGTAATCCTATTCAGCTATCCCTTTTTCAGAATATAGAAATAAGAGACCTTGCCTATGCCGGTAAGAATATGCAAAGAAGGCTGGGTATTGAAAATGTAAAAAGAGGTCTGATGATCTACAAGGGTAGCGAAATGTTTGGCAAAGATTCCGGTCTGGATGAATGTGAAATAATCGTGCTGCCATCGATAGAGCATGAAATAGGAGCTGATGCCCTTGCTATGATGGTCAAGACCGACTTCATCAACCAGGATGATATAGCAATTGTAACAGACTACGGGACAAATGCTGAAATGGCTTTGAAGGTCGGTGACCGTATCGTTACCTGTAGTGCAGCAGCAGGACCTTCTATAGAAGGGCAGGGTATCAAATGCGGAATGCTTGCAAGTCCGGGTGCTGTTTCCGATGTGAATGAAGAGGATGGTTTCTGGAGAGTAACCGTACTGGATGAGAATATGGGACCCGGAAAAGGTGACCTTATAGATCCGGTAACAGGGATTATTATCGAAAAGGGTGAAGTTCAGCCCAGGGGAATTACCGGAACCGGTGTGATCTCTGCAATCTCACTTGCAATCAGTACCGGCCTGATCAAAAAACTACCGGAATTGCCTACTGGAAAACTTGTTCTGGGTGAGGGTATTTTCCTTACGGATGAAGATATTGCAGAGGCTGGAAAAGCCATAGGTGCCATAAGGGCTGCACACCTGACACTGCTTATAGAATCCGGTGTAAAATATGAAGACCTGAAGTACATGTACATGTCAGGTGCATCAGGCACATATGTTGATGCTGCCAAGGGAAGAACGATAGGCCTTTCTCCAATTTTCTCCAAAGAGATAGTCCAGTTTGGAAATACATCTCTGGAACTTGCAAGGGACGTTGTCCTTGGGAACTACAAACTCCAGGAGATAGTTGATCTTGCTGACAGGATAAAAGCAGATCATATTATGCTGGCTTCCAATGAGACTTTTAAGAATATATATGCATGTGAGCTCTCTTACTGGACCGAGGGTATGCAGGCTGAAATGTACAATGATTTCCTTGAAGCATACGGCTTGCCAAGACTACCTGATGTCACTCATGTTCCAACGATTGAACAGAGGGTTAACAAGGATATTGAAGATACCGGATACCAGGGTCTGGCAATACTAAAAGATTTCGATATGTTAATTGAAGAGGAATCTAATGGATGTATGCAATGCCTGATGTGTGAGCGTGAATGTCCTGAAAAAGCCATACACGTGGTTCCCAAGAACGGACACATATATGTGGATTACACCGCACACCTTTGTCTGGGTATGAGCTGCAAGAGGTGTATTGGTGCATGTCCTGTAAAAGCTATAAATTACAGGCAAATAAGGGCTGTTTCTGCCGGGGATCTGTCTGTTGTATGATCCTCTACAATATTTTTTTTAAATTTGCATTTGTGTAAGAACAATTTGAAATCAATATAATGAATGGTTAAAAACATGATTGGAGAACCAGATCCCGAAATCAGCATGGAATCAATAATAAATAATAGTCCCGTTATTGTGATTTCAAGGAAAATTGAGAAGAATTTCCCCGTCAAGTACGTATCCAATAATATCAGACAATTTGGATACACACCTGATGATTTTTATTCAGGGGAACTTAAATTTGCTGACCTTATTCATCCAGAGGATCGTAAAGGTGTTTTAAAGACTTTTAAGCACCTGAACAAGCAACTAACTGAATTTGTTCAGGAATACAGGTTAGTAACCCGATTTGATGAGATTCGTTATGTCGAAGACAGGGTTCATATAAGGTCTTATGGCAGTAATGATGCACATATAGAAGGTACGATTCTGGATATAACCGAGCGTAAGCACCATGAAATGATTACCCATCAACGTCAAAATGCTCAGGGGAAGTCTCTTACTGAAATATCTCTTGAGGGTGTTCTGGAACTGCTTGTCACAAATGCAGAAAAGATCCGCCCCGGTCTGACATGTGCTGTTATGTTGCTTGATAGGGATAAGCAGCATATATGTCGTGTAATCGCTCCAAACCTTCCTTTAGTCTACAAAGAAGCTATAGAAGGTGTTGAAATCGGATATGGGGTCTGTTCGGGCGGTACAGCACTTTACATGGGAGAAAGGGTTATCGTTGAGGATATAGAGGAGCATCCATATTGGGCACTATATAGGGACGTTGCAAAGAAGGCAGGCATCAAGGCCAGTTGGGCTGAACTGATAACGGCTTCCACCGGTGAGATACTTGGTGTCTTCATAATGTATTTTAATTTTCCGAATGCACCAAAAAAGGCATGTTTTGAATATCTCAAATCAAACGCAGACCTAGCAGCTATAGAGATCGAACACAGGATCGCTAATGAAACATTCAGGGAATCCGAACATAAGTTCAAAACCATTTTCAATAACATCAATGACCAGATATATGTAAGTGAACTGAACGGGAATCTTATAGATGTGAATCAGGTTGTTGTTGACAGCCTTGGATATTCGAAGGATTACATTCTAAAATCATCCCCTCTTGATATCGTACCTTCCTGGTATGTACAGCGTGCTTCTGAACTTCTCAAAGTGATCGACAGGGATCATAAGGCAATGTATGAAGCTGCAGCTATTCGCAAGGATGGTTCTATCATACCTCTGGAAATTAATGCGCGGATGATCAACTACAATGGAAAGAAGACTATACTGTCAGTTGGCCGTGATATTACCGAGCGTAAAAAAGCCGAAAAGTCAAAACAATTGAACGAATCCCGACTGGAGGCATTGATCACGCTCAACGAGATGACAGCTGCTTCCTTAGATGAGGTCGCTGAGTTTGTCAAGGAAGAAGCTGTTCGTCTAACTGAAAGTAAACTGGGATATCTTGCATTCATGAATGCCGGTGAAACAGAACTCATCATGCATTCCTGGTCAAACTCTGCAATGAGTGAATGTGGTATAACTAATAAACAGTTCATCTATCCTGTAAAGAGTACCGGATTATGGGGAGAGGCTGTAAAGCAGAGGAAACCTATCATCACCAATGATTATGCAGCTCCAAGCCTATTGAAAAAAGGGTATCCTAAAGGACATGTCGAATTGGTAAGGCATATGAATGTCCCAATATTTGACGGGGATCATATAGTTGCAGTAGTTGGTGTCGGAAACAAGGAAGAGGATTATGATGAATCAGACGTTCGTCAGCTGACCCTTTTACTACAGGGAATGTGGAAACTCATTCAGAGGCAGCAGTTGATAAGTGCGTTGAGTAAGTACTCCGAAGAACTTTCAAAGGCTAATACGAAGCTCAGATCTGTCAATATGATCAAGGCGGAATTCCTTGAGGATAGCATGAAAAGAGGCCATGATCTTGTGCATGGATTAGATATACTTGATGATGAAACATTGAATGTTCTGGATGATTCACAAAAAGAGGCTATCTCCATCCTGTTAAGCAATTCGGAAAGGTTGAAACTCCTTGTGGATGCAATTCTATACAATAACCTCCAGCAGTCAGGCAAAATTGAATATTCATTCGCGCCGGTAAGCATAGGCAGTGTTCTTTCTGATGTCCTGCTTAACCAGATACTGCTGATAGATGAAAAAGAACTGATGCTAGAGAAGGATATTCCAACAGGTCTTCCACCGATCAAGGGTGACAAAGAAAAACTGAATGAAATGTTTGTCTATCTTATTCACAATGCTATCAGTCTTACACCTAAAGGAAAGTGTATCGGGGTAGGGGTATGTGAGGAAAATGGTTATCTCCATGTCACTATTACCGACAAAGGCGAAGGGATAGATGAAGACCTGATACCCCGTTTGTTCTACAAGATGTATCAGGTGGATGACTCCATTGCAAGGATGTACCAGGGTCTTGAATCAAGTCTCTATATCTGCAAAGATACTGTAGATGCGCATAAGGGTAATATCTGGATAGAAAGTGAAGTCGGACAGGGAAGTTCATTCCATGTTAAGATTCCTAAATGGACCGAGACAGAGAATACATAATCTGTGGTTATGCAGTCATAAGAAGTTATGACTGCTTTTATTGATGGAATGTTCATTATGAAAGCAGAAACTGATGGTCTATTAAAAAGTGAGGAATCAGGATTTCCAGATACTTACACAAATTCCCTTGGCATGGAATTCATATTGATTCCCGCAGGCAAATTTGAAATGGGTTCACCTGATGATGAAACTAACTGGTATAAGAATGAAAGACCTGTTCATGAAGTTAGCATAGGGGAAGCATTCTATATTGGTAAATTTTTGGTCACACAGGAGCAGTGGACTGAGGTAGTGGGCAGTAACCCTTCCAAGTTTGTTGGAAACGCCAGTCCTGTTGACAGAGTTTCATGGGATGCTGCACAGGATTTTATTAAGAAACTAAGTGAGAAAGAGGGTACTGGTAAATATCGTCTGCCTTCTGAAGCTGAATGGGAATATGCATGCAGGGCGGGTACTGCCACGAGGTATTCGTTTGGTGACAATGACTCCGAACTGGATGAATATTGTTACTGCGGTAATCTGGATATTGGCTCTCATCCTGTGGGCCAGAAGAAACCCAATCCATGGGGATTGTATGATATGCATGGAAATCTTTGGGAATGGATGCAGGACATGTATCATGATAGTTATGAAGATGCTCCTGCAGACGGTAGTCCCCGGGAGGATGCTGATGTTTCTTCAAAGATAATGAGGGTACTACGAGGAGGCAGCTGGCAAACGTCAGCCGCAGGATGCCGGTCTGCAAGTCGGTATTGCTATCCGCCGATTGCCCGCCGTAACAGCAGTCGTGTTGGTTTGCGGCTCCTTAGGGAAATATAAGGATTAAAGAAGGATTAAAGAGTGATTCTATGGTGCAGGGAGATTCATGCATAGATAAGACAATTCTTAGAAAACAACAGGATCACTGGGAAAATGTGTTTTCAAATAATAATGCAAAGTTCGGTGAAAAACCCAGTTTACCTGCTCAATGGGCGGCTGAAACCTTCAGGAAGGAGGGAAAAGCTAAGATTCTTGAACTTGGAGCCGGGCAGGGAAGAGATACTTTATTTTTTGCGGGAAATGGATTTGAGGTCTATTCTCTTGACTATTCTAAAAAAGGAATTCAGGTTATAGAGCAGAAAGCCCGGGAGAATGGATTATCTGAGCATATAACTACTTTGCAGTACGATGTGAGAAAACCTCTTCCATTTGAAGATGAAACCTTTGATGCGTGTTATTCACATATGCTTTACTGTATGCCACTAACGATCTCTGAGCTTGAATCTGTCTCAAAAGAGATAAAAAGAGTCCTTAAGCCCGGTGGGCTGAACATATTCACAACACGACATACTGGAGACTCGCAATATAGATTAGGAATTCACAGGTGTGAAGATATGTGGGAGATAGAGGGTGGATTTATCGTGCATTTCCTGAGCAAAGAGAAAATAGAGCATCTTTCTGAAGGGTATGATATAATTGATATAAAGGAATTTGACGAGGGACCTCTTCCAAGAAAGCTCTTTATGGTTAGTCTCAGAAAAAGTTAAAGGTAAGTTATGAAGGAACCAGATCAATAGTTGGTAAAAAAGACCGAGACAGAATTAATTCTGTTCTCGATTATCTTTTGTTATCTGAATTTATTCTCTTATTTTCCTGATTCCACAGTAACAGGATGCTCAGCAATTATGATTGTTTGCTCAATGATGTCTATGATACTGACCACACCAAATACCAGTCCCAACACGATTCCGGCAATTCCCAGGAATGCATAGGCATCGTAGAGCGTACCTGTTTTGAGTATGGGCTGAATAATGAGGGGGCTTGCCAGTTGTCCAAGGAAGAGAACAGTGGTAAATCCGGAGAATATCTTTCCGCGTGATCTCTCAGGAGCAATTCTTCCAAGCCAGCTTAAGTTTGTGGCGTTAATAACTCCAAAGCCGATGCCGGCTATTATCAATCCTATGATAAGTGTTGCAATGTCAGGGGCTATGGAGAGTGTAAAGATGCCTGCTCCGAACATAATGAAGAAAAAGAGATTGGTCTTTACCTCTGACAGGTATCTTGAAACCCTGATATGCCCGAGTGCCCCTACTGTACCGAAGAGTCCGGGGATGGATATCAAGGCTCCGATGAGAAATGCTGATGAAATGCCTTTTTCGTCAAGGACAAATGGAAGTTTTGTAGGCACTGAAAAGAAGAGTACCATCAGTACAAATGTTGCTACGTAGATAAGGGAGATACTTTTGAGTTGCAGCTGTTTGTTTTTCATTTGACCATTGGAATGGTCCTTTTGTCCTTCTCCCTGACCACTCTTTTTCTTAGACCCGCTGATGGAGATCATGGCTCCCGGGATTATCAGCATCGCAATGAGGTAAATGTAAAAAGGAGCGTGCCAGCTAATATCTGCAAGGGCGCCGCCTGATACTTCAAGCACTACGGCTCCAAAACCCATACATGCCGATTGCAGACCAATTTTTTTCTTAAGTTCGGCACCGGAGTAATTGTCTGCAAGCAGGGCTGTGGCACAAATGGACATTCCTGCAATGCCTATTCCGAGCAATACCCTGAAGGCGAGTATGACATAGAGAGTGTTGAGGATCGCACCTGTGGCTCCTACTAATGCAAATGTGGCAAGGGATGCTATAAGCAGATTTTTCTTGCTATATTTATCAGCAAGGATGCCGATGAAAGGAGAACTGATTATGATACCCAGTGCCGGTAATGTTACTATCATGGATATCAGCAGGCCTGCATCCGGAACGTCGGCAAAGTACTCGAGCATCTTGGGCAATGCCGGTGCGACCGCGGCTGCACCCATGATGGTCAGCATGGATGCACTAAGGATTACGATGAGCTTTAAACTCTCATATTTTTGCGTTGAATTTTTATTATGACCATTTATTGCAGGTCTTTCAGGGGAAATTCCTTCCATTTTTTATCACCTTTTTTATAAGCGGATTCATAACTGTTCTTTGCTATTTTGTGGAGTAGCTCCTTTGCCTGTGTCTTCTCTTCTTCTGTGAATCCTGAAAATGCAGCTTCTTCCCATTCGTTGTCTATTCTTACGATCTCTGGAATGAGCTGTTTCCCTGTTTCAGTTAGATAAAGACGCACAGCGCGGCGGTTGTTCTCATCGGTTATGCGTTTGACAAGACTCTTATCCTCAAGGACATTGACTGCCCGGGCTATACTTCCCTTGTCAATGAGCAGTTTTCCTGCAAGTGTGTCCTGTGTGATACCCTGCTCGATTGAAAGTATTATAAGAACGAAGAATTGTCCTGCAGAAAGACCGAGTTCTTTCATTCGATTGTTTATCCTCACAAATTGACTGCGATAGATTATAGAGGTGAATGCTCCGAGAGGTATGTCGTTCATGTTCTGCTCCTTATAGTGTACAGTTGCCGGCACAACTGTTGTCATGACAACAATAATGGTAAATGGGATATTTAAGGGTTTTTGATAGGGATTTGATGATATTGCTTTTTCAGTTTGAGTTTCGTCTATAATGTAAATTATTTACTTACAACAGGAATTGTGTGATTTAAGGTTGGAGACTATGAACAAACTCTCACTTTTTTTGATACTCTTTCTTTCAGCAATGATAAAACATGCATTTTTTCAACGATGCTCACAGTTAATGGTTGTGGAGAAGAAAATTATACATTATTCAGGATGCTGTCAATAATGGAAATAAAGGAGAATAATTTATAATGAGTGCAGTTTCCATAAAATATGGAAATGAGTTGATATGATTTTCTCACTCAATTTTGTAGTGAGCCAAAAGAAAAAAGAGAATGGTAGAGAATTACTCTCTCCATTCGTATATGTAGTTTGTTCTGTAGGCTCCACCATTGATGTATGTGTAAGTTATTCTGAATGAGCCACCAAATGCGTTTTCCCATGGTGCATCTGCTTTGAACGTACCTTGTTTTACGTCACCGGTTGCATCATGCCATCCCATCTTGAAGAAAGCTCCATATGTTTCATCTTCCAGATAATAGTGGCTTGAGGTTGCTCTGTCGATCGCGACATCTGCTGCGTCTATGTCTATGTTGCTTGAATCTTCAAGTCCGAGATCACCGGGTGCAATCAATGAGCCTTCTTTTCTGACGTTGATCACAATCTCTTCTTCAGCAGCGTAGAAGTCTTCTGGCTCTTCACTGATCGTTCTTACCTGTACAGTTTCGCCTTCATCTCCTGTGTTACTGGTCCAGACATTGCCTCTTTTGTAGTCTACATCATAGCTGTAGTAGTCGTTTGTGCTTACTACTTTGTCACCGTAGTCTTCGACTGTTGTAAGATACCAGCCAGGTACTATGTCTGATGAACTTGTGCCTGATGATTGTGCTACTCTGGTTCCTGTCCAGCCACCGCTCCATGATGAACTATCAGAGCCATATCTCCAGTTTCCTTCGAATGAGTTGCCGTCTTTGCTTAGTTTAAGTTCCACGTCACCTGCATCATTTGGTTCTGCGTATGAAGGGCTTTCGGACCAGGTTCCTATGAATACATCGCCGTTTACAACACCTTCAAGTTTTCCCTTATCGTGTGTGTATTCACCGATTATCTTATCTCCTGATTTTTTGAATGTCATGTCGCCCCAATTTGAAGTCCAGTCTCCTATAAAGCTGGATGATGTGCTTTCTGCTGTGAATCCGCTTTGTGGGGTTGGTAATGCTTCTGTTGTTCCTGTGTTTCCAAAGTCTGCCTGCTGGCTGCCTATTGTTGTACCGGCTAGAAGATCAAGTGGTATAGAAACAGTATCTCCGTTTATTATCTCGAATTCTACGGATTCTTCGACTCCTGCTCCGCTTATGATTACTTTATAATCTCCGAGTGGCCAGCCGTCATCTGGTTTTTCGAGTATGAATGTTCCACGTCCAAAGTCTTCGCCAGTTTCTGATTCAAAGGTGTGGATCGAGTAATCACTGTCAAGGTAAATCCATTCCACACTTATTATGTCGTTGTCAAAGTTGTCATAGATGAACCATGCGTACAATTCTTCTGAGTCCTTTGAATATTTCAGTACCTTATCGACTGGTATGAAGTTTTGTGTTGATGATGTCATCATTACTTCAAGAAGTCGTGGTTCGCCTGTGGCTGTCATATCTCCATATTTGTCTGTTACTGCATCTACGATCTGCATTTCTTCTTCGGTTGTCCCGAAGCTTCCAGGTTTGTATGAGTCACTTATGTCAGTACATCCTGAAAACGCTATTATGCCTATCAAGAGCATTGCTACTATTATTTTTGATTTCATTTTACCACCCAGCCATTTGGTTTGGCAATTAGTTGTGACTTTTTATGTTACTCTATTTATTTATTAACTTTTTGATTTTAATCCTCTATAAATACCAATATTAAACTCAAACATCTATTGATAATTCAAAAATTTTAATTGATTATTATGTATTTTATTAATGTTACGAAAAATGTATATTTGAATGTTCTCATTTATTCCGAAAGGAAAAACCCTTTCCAGGATTTTATTCAAATTTATGGGTTTGATGATACTTTTCCTATTAACATGGACAATGTAGTAGATTCTCATAAAAGGAGAAGGCATCGCATGATTATGTGTTTCCTTCAGTATGCATTAATTCGTACAGCTTTGGAGACTTTGATCATTGGATGGTTTCAGGTATCACTCAAAATGAAAACAATATAAGAAATACAGATTTTGTGGCTACTTTAGGTGTAAGTTCCACGTAATATCTTCAACTTTTAAGTTCATCTATACATTCAAAAGATATATATGTACGTGCATATAAACTCTAATTTACACAAAATACTGTAATTACAGTAAATTATGTAAACAATGGGTAAATATGGAAACTGCCAGAAAGCAATTTGAAGATATTGTGTATCAGGGGATGAAGTCCTATGGACTCGATGAACTTTCCTCTAAACTACTTGCAGTACTTTATTCTGAGCCAGATCCGCTAACTTTAGAAGAACTTTCCGCAAAGACCGGGTATAGTTTTTCAGCTGTTAGCGCGACAATGAAATTACTTAGCAGAATTACTCTTGCAGATAAAACAAAGAAAGCCGGTTCAAAAAAATTGTACTTCTCAGTTCAAAGAGATTTGCTGACAATGATAATTAATGCAGCAAAAATAAAGAATGAAGCTTTTGTGAATCCAGCGCTTAAATCTCTTCCTGCAATAATTGAAAAATGTCAAAAGAGCAAAACAGATGATTCTGAAGCTATGCTCAAACTGATCGGAGAGTATTATCAACAGATGGTCGCATTAGATCTGATTTTCAAGAATTTAAGTGAATTTACAGAAAATATTCAAAAGGGGATGAGTAAAGGGTGAGTTTGAATACTAAATTACCATATGTGCTATTATCAGTTTTTTTCATTATGCTGGCAGGGACATCTACTGCACTGGCAGGAGCTTCCGGTGATGAATGTTTAACTGCGGTTGTAGAGGATATAAGTCCCAGTTCAGTGGGCATTGATGAAGAATTCACTATAGGCATCGGTCTTGAGAACTGCGGTACAAGAGTTCCGGAAGACATCACTTTTGAAATAATCAGCATCCCTCCCGATATTATAGTTACAGAAGACCTTGTTGCCTATATTCCTACATTTGTTTATCATGACAGTCGAAGGCAGCTGATATACCATATGAGGACAACTCCTGATGCAAAACCAGGTTCGCATATCATAAAAATGAGATTGGCATATGGAAATCAGGCTGTGGAACAAGTTACCTATTATGACGTTGAAGTATTTGTTATAGGTGAACATGCAGAACCAAGGATATCCTCTGTCAAGACCAATCCTGAATATATGTATGAGGGGGATACTGTTGACTTAGATCTGGAGATAGAAAATCTAGGAAAAGGGATAGCAAAATCTGTAATCGTTAAGTTAAATCACGATTTTAAAGGGATCAAAAGCTCTACCATTGGAACTCTTGATTTAAATGCCAGTCAAACTGCATTGTTCAAATTCAAAGCAAACAAGTCAGGAACATTTGACATTCCTGTTATTGTAGAATATGAAGACGATTATGGCAAGCAAAAGGATGAATATGACATTCAGATAACCGTACTCGATAAGAAAGGCAGTCTGAACCTTGCATCTGTAAAGGTCGATCCAATCCTTCCTCAAATGGATGATACTGTTGAACTTACCATGAGGATCGAGAACTCCGGTGACAGGACAATTAACTCAATACGTGTCTATGCAGATCATCCATTCAAGGGACTGAAAGAATCCTTCATCGGAACTCTTGACCCTGATGAGGATGGACCTGCGGTTATCACTTTTATTGCAGACCAGTCGGGAGAGTTCGAGATTCCGGTGACTATCACTTATATCGATGATTTCGGAGAGGAACAGATCGAAACAAAGGTCAATGTCATAGTTATGGAAAAGAGCGGCGGGGCAGGAACAATCATTGTTGTATTACTGCTTCTGGCGGTTATCGGTGGACTTGCCTACAACAATTACAGGACAAAAAAGTCAAAGGATGAGATCATCAAGCAGCTAATGGAAGGCGGTAGCATCCCGGGTGAGAACACAGAAGAATAGAGGTGTCCGATATGATAGATGATATCAGGGTTGGAGCTCTCATTGCAGGCAGCAGCATAAAGCGAGGCAACAAAAAAACATTGGCTTTCATTGTTTTTGTGCTTTCACTTATCTTTATGAATCTTGTTTTTCTTCCTTCGATGATAGGGGGGATGACGGTCCTGTTCACAGGTTTCATGCGGGATTATCCTTATGGGGACATTGTTATCGAGCCTACAGGTGACAACACCTACATCAATAACGCCGATAATGTCCTGCAGAAGGTCCGTGCTGTGGAAGGTGTGAGGGCTGCAACCAAGAGACTGGATGTGGGCGCATCTATCGAACATAAACAGAATGTAGTGGGAGCGACCGTCACAGGTGTGGTTCCCACAGAAGAATATGAGATATCGCAGTATCCGTACATTATCAAAGAAGGGGATTTTCTGGGGGAGCTTTCCCGTGATGAGATCATCATCGGCTCTATTATCTCAGGTACAAGTACGACGTTTGGTGAAATTTATGATGATCTGGGTGAAACCAGAACGGGATCACTTGTTGATGTAACATACAACAATGGTGTGAAGCGGACCTATAAGGTCAAAGGCATCATGGAAGGTAATTTCGAACTTGTGGACCTGAATGCTATGGTCCATTACAAGGAAATAGAAGATGTATACGGCTTGGATAGCGGCAAGGCTACCAGTGTAGTGGTCAGGATAGATGAGCAGGATAGTGAAGATGAAATGAAGGACAAGATCAGGGAAGCCGGGGTCAACGAAAAGATCTTCACATGGGCTGATAAATCAGAGACCCTTATCAGGCAGGCAATGCAAAGTCTGGGTGCTATAGACACTATGTCGAAATTCGTGGGTCTGATAGTCGGTGCAGCATTGATACTTATCATAATCTACATCAACATACTCAACAGGAAAAAGGAGATCGGCATACTGAAAGCCGTGGGGATCACTCCAAGGTCGATAGTTCTCTCTTATGCATTCTTAAGTATGTTCTATGTTTCTATCGGAATATTTGCAGGATTGATATTGTATCTCTCACTTATGCTCTACTTCCAGGCAAATCCTGTAGTATTCTACGAGACTATGGAGATAAGACCACAGATAGATGTAATGCTGCTTATCAAGAGCATAGCTACAATGCTCACTCTGTCGGTGATTGCCGGAACGCTGCCTGCATGGAGCGTATCAAAGGAAAGTATACTCAAAGCCATATGGGGACGCTGAGAATGATTACAGTAAAGGACCTGAAAAGGTATTATGGTTCAGGGAATACGACTGTCAAAGCTCTGAATGGTGTTTCCTTTGAGATAAAGAAAGGGGAATTTGTAGCGATCATGGGTGCCTCGGGAAGTGGCAAAACGACTCTTTTGAGGATACTGGCACTTCTGGACGATGCAACAGGAGGTGAATACACCATCCGGGGTCTGAAGGTTTCCAGTCTACCTGAAGCGGAGCGGAGTTATTACCGGTTGACACAGGTGGGTTATGTATTCCAGGACTATGCTCTTATCAACGAGATGACCGCTGCAGAGAATGTGTACATTCTTTCCATGATGGAAGGAAAGTCGAAGAAGGAATCTTATAATACAGCCCTTGAAGCACTGGATAAGGTCGGCCTGAAGGATAAACATGACAGGATCCCAGATGAGTTATCCGGTGGGGAAAAGCAAAGGGTGGCCATTGCAAGGGCTATTGCTAAAAAACCCGACATTATGTTTGCTGATGAGCCCTGCGCAAATCTGGATACCAGAAACTCTGAACAGGTGCTGGAAGTGTTCAAGGATCTTAATGACAACTACGGCCAGACCATTGTGATGGTAACGCATGAGCCGTGGCATGTTAAGTATGTTGACAGGGTGATCACATTCCAGGATGGAGTTATGGTTAGTGATGAGTGGGTGGAAGATAATTGATGTGAAATCGTATTCTATCCAATTATCTTTCTGCAAGTTCAACTATACCGGTACACCACTAATTTTTAATAAGCATGACTGCCCTATATACCCTGATGAACAACAACTAAGCATCCTGTTCTATTCGAAAGTTGTTAGCGGTTAATCGAAGATTTCGAGTCCCGGGATTTTCCCATAAAAGGAGAACTCATTATGAATTTTAAAGATATTATTGAGTTTACAAAGAAACCACAGTTATACGCAGAAGGAAATGCAGTTATGTGGACGGATGCCCACATTTCAGAACAGTTGTTGAACATCCATCTTAACCCGGATATCGATCTGGCAAGCCGGAGAAGGTCAAGTATCGAGAGTACGGTTGACTGGATCCTTAATTCGATGAATATGGAAAAGATGAACATACTCGACCTCGGGTGTGGTCCAGGCCTGTATTGCGAGATGATGGCAGAGAAAGGACATAAGGTCACAGGTATCGATTTTTCAAAGAATTCCATCGAGTATGCCAGAAAGGAAGCCACGAGAAAAAGTCTGGATATCGAGTATGTGAACCAGAACTATCTTGAACTCAACGAGGAGAACAGGTACGACCTTGTGATGATGGTCTTCACCGACTTTGGTGTCCTGAAGCCACATGAAAGAGAGATACTTATCAGGAATATTCACAGGGCCTTAAAACCAGGTGGAATCTTCATATTTGATGTCCTGAGCGACATGGATCTCGAAAAGAAAGTCTCTGAAAGGACATGGGAGGTGGAAGAGACCGGTTTCTGGAAGGACAGGCCATACCTGATACTCTCGGATTCTTTCCTGTATCAGGATGAGGAAGTAATACTGTACCAGCATATAGTGACGGACGAGTCTGAGAATTCAGATGTCTATCGTTTCTGGACTCACTTTTTCACATCTGATGATCTGAAAAAGATGCTGGAACCGGAAGGTTTTGAGGACATCGAATGTTCTGATAAGGTGTTGCCTGAGATTGATATGTGGAACGGTAAGAATGTGTTATTCTGCAAGGCCAGGAAAGCTGCTGGAGAAATGGATACCTGATGGTATCTATTTCTTATTTTGTTTTTCAAAGAATATCTAAGTGAATAAAGTTTTAATAAAGCTTTTTTTAATCAATTTAAAGCCATAATTGTCTTTTTCCTGCTAAGTATACTTAAATTAAAGCCTGATAATCAGGCTTAAGATTTTCTAAATACTCTTAAAAGTAGGCTGTGCGGAACCGTTTTTTTCACAGAGAAAAAAGGTAACATCGAGATAGTCACCAATTCAAACTTCTATTTACATCACAACATCAATTATATCAAAAAGCCAAAATATATATGCTAAATCAGCAAAGTTATTATTGTGAAGACCATAACCAAACTTAGAATTCTTTATCCGGTATGGACTGTCATAAGCATATTTTCATTGTTATACGCACCGACACTTGCCAGTGAATCTACATTATTCAAAGTTGGTCAGTTAGGTCAGATCGTTGTACAGGTGTTCCAGATAGTGATTGCGTTATTGCTGTACAAATTATTCATGGATACCGATAAGGAACAGGCATCGTTGATAGTCATATTCGGTCTTTTAGGAGTGCCTTTCTCATTGATGGCAATACTCATGCCTGAAGCAATACACTTAGCAGAGGTCTTCTGGGGTTTGTGGCTTATACCAATTGGCACGCTGGTTATCAGATCGGGAATGTTCCCAAAATGGATTGGATACTTTTTATATCTGGGTTCATTAGGATACTTCGGAGCAACGGTCTCATATTTCCTTATAGGATCTGTGCCAGCCTTTGTTGATATCTTCACAATGGGTGAGATTATATGGATGTTATGGATAACCTTCGTAGGTGCTAAAGAGATCCGGAATTGATCGTGAATGGAGCATTTTCAGGATTTGTCACTTCGATGTTCCAGTTACTTCTGTCAAAAAGTTTATTCATAATAACATATTGAATTAATGTTATGAATAGTGAATACAGGAACAAAGGAAGTGATGTTTCAGACACCAGTGTTATTCCCGGCTGGAACACTTCTCTTGAGTCTACATTTTCAGCTTATAAAGGACCATATATTCCCGGGAGGATCTCAACCCAACATAAGACGGTCTGGAATATACTTACTGAGAAGGGAGAGATACAGGCAGCAATATCAGGAGCTATGCGTAAGGTCGGCAAACAGCCGGTAGTCGGGGACTTTGTTGTACTGCTTGATCAGAGTGATATAGGTTCATACACCATCGTAGATATTCTCCCGCGAACATCCTGTCTTTCCAGAGGTTCTGCAGGTGAGTCCAGTGAAGAACAGTTGATAGCTGCGAACATTGATACGATCTTCATTGTCACGGCTGTGGGACATGACCTTAACGTGCGAAGACTTGAAAGATATCTCACCATCGTTCATTCTTCCGGTGCAAAACCTGTCATTCTCATTAACAAGATTGACCTTGTCGAGAGCCTGCCGGATGACGTGTCAGAAACGATACAGGAAATAAGAGATACCGCTGATGATGTTCCGGTGATTACTCTTAGTGCTCTTACAAGTACTGATCTGGAAAAGCTGGACCCTTTCATGAATCCGGATGAAACGATAGCTCTAGTCGGTTCCTCAGGAGTTGGCAAATCCACCCTCATCAATGCTCTTTTAGGCCACGATATTCAGAAGACATTAAGTGTACGTGAAGATGACGATAAAGGAAGACATACCACCACTGTCAGACAGCTTTTTACTCTCCCGAACGGCACAATATTCATCGATAACCCCGGCATCCGTGAGATCCAGCTAGGAGATTCGTCCGATGGTATCGACAGGACATTTTCCGATATTTCAGAACTTGCTCAAAATTGCCGTTTCAAGGATTGTACACATAGGAATGAGCCACACTGTGCCGTCAGAAAAGCAGTCGACGAAGGGCTCCTATCTCAGGAAAGGTTTGACAGTTATCATAAGCTCAGCGATGAGCTGGCCTTCCAGGCAGACAAGGCTGAGATCGGGTTGAAGGGAGTTGAGAAGAAAAAGTGGAAAGGGGTAGCTATTGCAAGAAAGCATTTGAAGACTGGGGAACAGTGATAGTTGCAGGTTGAAGGCAGGAAGAAGAATGCTGAAGCTGATAAATCTTTTACTCTTAATGCTCATGTAAGGGGACGATTGGAGATGTGGGTAAATTAGAGATATACATATTATACATATCTTAGAAATAGTACATTCTGTGATTGTATTAACATTTTTAATTGAATAAAAAGAAACAGGACTCTCATTCAGTCTTTTCTGCAAGGTGCTCTTTTGAAAAGAACATTTTCCTATCATATACAATGATAGCAGCGGCCACAAGTATTAGAATAACAGTCTCGATACACTTTGTGTTCTGGGTTATATCCAGCAGTTCTTGGGACATATTAATAATGAAGTGAAAGACTATAGCGGCAATGATGCTTTTTCCGTTCTTTATGCATATCCAGCTGATGATCATTCCCATTGGAATGATGCTAATAAAAAAGTTCACACCGTACCAGATACTTTCATTGAATATCTCATACTGGTAGGAGTTGTTGACAAATATCAGTGGAAAATGCCATAATGACCATAGTACACTGAAAATAAGCGATGCTGTAAAGTAGGTATACCGACTCTGCAGGCTGTCAAAGGCATAACCTCGCCATCCGAGTTCTTCAAAACTGGCCGCAAGCAGGAGAACCAACAATACCGGAACGGCTCCTGCAGAGAAAGAGAAACCTTCCGCAAACTGAAATTGTGATACTGTTTCTCCGAAAAAAAGGGAAATAAGTGTGGATGCCAGAACTGTCAGAGGCATTAACAAGATAAATACAGGCATGATTTTTGGTTGTATCAACTTGATATTAGTAAGTCTGTTAATAAAATCATTTTTCAAATCCACATTCTTTGAACGGTAGATCATAATAAGAGAGATAAGAAATGGTGCCATAAGTCCGGGAAGCATTATAAGTATGTATAGACCGCTTCCACCATCATGAAAGCTCAAGTATGCTCCTGCAAACCAGAGAACATAGGTTACGATAAAGGTTGAAAGATAATAGATGCCGGGTTTGTATTTGTAATCAGGTATCATTCTTTTTCCGGATATGTAATTATCAGAGTCTTATGAATTAAAGGCACATCTAAAGTATATCTACCTTTATCTTTTGATTTTTTAAAATATATCATTTTCGTGGCCCAATGAATAAAAGGCTCACATTACATTATTTCAAGCAACTTATCCAGGATAATAATAGAATATGCCAATCATTCTGAATCCAGGTTTGATGAGGATATTGGGCTTATGGAAAGGAAATACGTTCACGCCAATGGTATCCTTTACATTGGGAAGGAAGCCAACAACATTGATGAAGAGGAATTGGAGCTTCAGAGAGCACAGACCTTCATTGAGAAGAAGTTAATGAGAAAGTGAACAAACAAATTCTTGCATTAAGGGATTATTTATAGAATAAAGAGGATATATTTTATTTAGATGTTCGCAATGCTTTGCTGGGCACTCTATAAGGGAAATGGGAGAAATTATGATGAAAAGACCATCTATTACAGAAGCACCATCAACGGTAAGTGCAACTTATGTTGAGCCATCTATCACACGTCTACTCAAACCAGGTGAGAAGATCGACAACCTTTTTACAAGGAACTCAATGCAGGAATATGTTTTGCAACGCCTGACAGAACGCACATACTGGTATCAAGGTCAATATTACGGAACGATATTCTATGTTGGCGAAAACGGCGTTTTGCTTTTTGATGCTCTCGATGGACAAAGCGAATACATCAAGAAAGCAATAGCATCTGTCACCAGTCTTCCGTTGACTGCGATCGTGTATTCTCATGCCCATGCCGATCATATCGGTGACGCTAATATTTTTACAGAGGATGGAGCCATACAGCGAATTATTGCCTCGAAAGCCACGGCAGAAAAGATGGATTTCCTCAAGAGTTCTCTCCCTGCACCCACGGAAACGGTAGCTTGGCCACAAGGGTCCTTCAAGTTCGAAGATCTTACCGTCGAACTTCATGGATTCGAGCGTGCATCGCATTGCGATGACCACGGAGTTTGGCTGCTTCTTGAGGAAAAAGTGGCACACCTGCCTGACCTCGTTAATCCTGACCAGCTGCCCTTCTGGGCCTTTGCCGGTTCAGAGAATTTTGTCTATTACGAGGCGAACGTCGAACAGCTCGCCAACCTGGATTGGACCTATTTAAGCGGGGGGCATGGCAATGTTGGAGACAAAGCGGATATTGAGTTCTACCGCTCCTTCCTTTCTGATCTCAAACAGGCTGTAGGTCAAGCTATGGGCGAAGTCGAATGGGGTACAGGTGTCGATGCAGACAAGGTCAATGCACACACTGCTTTCCTCCCTGCATGGTTCGATGCTATTGCCAAGAATGCAACTGATGCATTGCGCCCAAAGTATGGAAGTTACTACGGATTCGAGATGGCAACCCCACGGAACGCTGAGATGGTGGCTGATGCCATGCTTAGCTATAGATGATTTTTGTCTATAAACGGCGGGCTGAAGAACAATTCTAAGCCCTCGATTATTTTTTCTCTATCTGCTCGTTAAGCTCTTTACCATTAATTATTTTCTAATTTTATAGAATATCGACTAAAGCAGAGAAAATATTCACTTTTGTTAACTTTATGTTGATGAGTTAAACATTAAATTAATAGAACCGAAATTCTATCGTTCCGTTTTTTCTAGTAAACTATATACCCCTATTAACTCTATAGTGAGAAGATTTGAACCACCAGAACCTTACTCCCAAACCCTTAAATATCACTTCCACCCTCCAATCTAATAATGTCAAATCCTACCATAACTCACACTTTACGCAATGTGTCTGTAGTAGTGGTAGTGTTACACGCTTGAGCAAGATAATCAGAACTTTTCTGGCTCAAGTGCGCTGTTTTTGGTTAATTTACTGATTAGTGTATCCTGTGCTGGAATCGTTCTTTCCACGGAGAATTGAAAATGGAAGAAATGAATGGAGCAGAGATCTTAGTTAAAAGTCTGGAGGACCTTGGGGTCAAACAAATCTTTGGTTATACGGGAGCGGCAATACTTCCGGTATTCCATGCCCTTCAGCAGAGTGATATTGAGATAGTCATCAATGCCAACGAGCAGGCATCGGCATTCAGTGCTGCCGGTTATTCCCGGTCAAGTGGTGAAGTAGGAGTAGCCATAGTCACATCCGGACCTGCCATTACCAATACACTGACCAGCGTTGCTGATGCTTTTGGTGACAGTATTCCATTGCTTGTTTTCGCAGGGCAGGTCCCTGAACATAAGATAGGCACCGACTCCTTCCAGCACATCAACGTTAAGGGAGTTTTCGGGGATGCGGCCAAGAAGGTCATACAGGTATCAAATGACGATGATCTCGAGTCAATAATCAAGGATGCCTACTACTTTGCAATGTCTGGAAAGCCCGGGCCTGTTGTCATAGATGTTCCTCTGGATAAACAGCAGAAGATGCATGAATACCAGAACATGAACGTCCTAAGATTCGAGGAGAGTTATCACGATGACAGGCACCTGTGCGAAGAACAATGCGAAGAGTTCTACCAGTTGTTCCTCAGATCAAAAAGACCGCTTCTCTATCTGGGAGGAGGTCTCAACTCAGAAGCAGGAAGTCACGCCATCAGGGAGTTCAACGAGTATTTCGGGGTTCCTTCAGTTAACACTCTAATGGCAAAGGGTGTAGTTGACGCAAGAGATGACCTCAACCTTGGTATGCTGGGAATGTTCGGCACACCTTATGCTAACATGCTCATTCAGGAGAACGACTTCTTCTTCGCTATCGGTGTCCGCTGGGATGACAGGGTCGCGGAAAAGGTCGGGTTTGCAATAGGCACCGACGTAGCCTACATTGATATCAATCCCGAGAAGATGCACCAGATAAAGATAGAACGAGGACCTAAATTCTCATTTATCGGGGATGCTGCCACAGCCATCATGGACCTGCTGAACTATGCTAAAAAGCACAACATCACATTGAATATCCATGACTGGCAGGAACGTGCCAGATTCCTGAAGAGGTCCTGGCCACTAAATTACAACCGTGAATCCGAATACATCCAATCAGCCGAGGTCATGGCTTTGCTTTCAACTTATGTTGACGGTAACACAAAGATAACCACGGGTGTTGGCAATCACCAGATGCTTGCAGCCCAGTACCTGCCAATGCAAAAGGCGAAATCCTTCATGACCTCTGGTTCATTTGGGACAATGGGCTTTTCCATGCCAACATCTATCGGTGTTCATTATGCAAACCCTGAAGCAAGGGTTATAGCAATCGACGGTGACGGCAGTCTGCGGATGAATCTGGGAGAACTGCATACAATTGCATCACTTGACCTGCCAATCAAGATACTCATGCTGAACAACAGGAGTGATGGCATGGTCCAGAACCTGCAGGATGCAGCCTATGATGGAATGAGAACGGGAACACAGAGACCAAAAGATGTTCACTTTGCAGAGATTGCAAGGTCATTTGGATTCTGTTATGCAGAAAGGATAACCTACAGAAGCGATCTGAAAGACGGTATGGAAGCTTTCCTTAATGCAGAAGGACCTTGTTTCCTTGAAATCTGCACGGACAGGGAAGAGATACTCTATCCGAAGGTTCCTGCAGGTGGAGCTTATAAGGATATGATCCTTGGTCCGTACATTAAGCAGGTATCCGGTGATACTATCGAGTAGATTCGATCAATGTAGGGATAGCTGCTCATATATAGAAAAAAGAACAAATTGAAAGTGAGTATGCCAACTAAATAATCACTAAATATTTAATATAAAGGGGAGTGGGCTATGAAAAAAGTGATAATAGCAACCATGATGCTGGCAGTTATTCTGACTGCCGGATGCGCAGGTATTGGAAGCAGTCCCGCAAAGACCGTGGAGAGCTTTGCATTGCAGTTTGATGAAGGGAATTATGACTCGTGTTATACTCTCATGTCATCAGACTACAAGGGTGAAACCGATCTTGCAGGTTTTGTAGGCATCTGCAAGGATGTGAATCCTGATAAGTATGAGTTCATAGAAGTAACTAAAGAATACATTGATGAGGACACATCAGTGGTTGATGTACTTGTAAATGAATCCTCTGTAGCTATCAAGTTCTCGCTCAAGAATTTCATTGAGGTTGAGCCGGAATTTGAGGAAGTTACAAAACAGATCGAACTGGTAAAGCAGGAAGATGAATGGAAAATAACTGAGTTTCCATATGTATTGACCTGATAATTCTGTGTATAGCATTTAATAGACGAGAGTGGGAAAAAATGAGGGATGTAGTATTATTGATAACATGCAGCCTGGATGGCTTCATAGCAGCAGAAGATGGAAATGTTGACTGGCTGCTGCCGGATAAAGAATACGATTTCGATGCATTCATGCATGAAGTGGACATTTTGCTTATGGGTCATAAGACCTATGATCAGGTATTGGGCTTTGGTAAATGGCTTTATGAAGGTAAAGAGTGCTATGTATTCACAAAACAGCATCCATGTCCTGAAGATAAAAGGGTTATATTTTCAGACGATCCGATAGGTACTGCAGAAAATCTGATGCTGGGGTCCGGAGGGGCAATATGGGTTGTAGGCGGTACATCCATCATTTCCCAGCTTCTTAACAAAAACCTTATCAATGAACTCAGAATAGTGGTACAGCCCATTGTACTTGGAAAAGGAATACCACTTTTCAGGGACATAAAAAAGAGCATAAAGCTGGAACTTATTGCTACACAGGTATTCGGCTCAGGACTCGTTGAACTTGTATACAGGCCAGGTATCTGATGCGAAATATACAGAATTGATTAAATAGTAATCTGTAGTAGTTAACACCAACTTCAAACCTAACAGGGCATTTGGACGATGATTTTAATTAATGAGATGGAATGATCATGACAGAAGACTTAATCAATGAACATGTAAAATGGATCGTAAGCGTTGACCGTCGGCTCATTCTTATGCAATTCATGAAAAAACACATGATAGCCAATGCTTCAGAAGTAGCACAGGAAACGCAAAGATCTACCCAGAACATCAGTCATGCCATAAAGGAATTTGAAGACAAGGATCTTATAGAATGTCTCACTCCTTCCAAGACCACATGGAAAAAATATGTTCTTACAGACATGGGAAAAACAGTCATGGAAAAAATGGATGGGAAATTTATCTGATCTTCATCCCCTTTCTTTCTCAGTATTATATCTTATTTTCGAATTCGCAAAGTCTGTTTTTCAGGAGACTGGCGGATAACAATCAATCTAAAGCTTTTCGAGTCATATGATGCCCGATTTTTTAGATATAGACTAAATCCAGGTTCTGTAGAATTTCTCTAATGATTTTTTGTGTTAAAAAATACTCCGAATATTAATTTTTTTGAAATCTTCATGTTATAATAGGATATGAAGTGTTTTCTATAAAGCCCAAACATGCTATATATTTAAATACTGACAGACGCTTCTATGGTGCTCCGTCAAAATAGGCGGTGCATACTGGATGGATGAATCAAACGGTATTGGGATCAGGATCATAAAGAGTTCTAATGGATAATTTCCATTGATATGAAAGCAGTTTTATTATCGCAATTATAACAATTATAATAATTCAAATTGCCTTTAAAATAATTTCTGTCCTGAAACCGATGATAAGTCGTTATAAAGCGATTATTTGAGATATTCTTGCTTTTTCCACTAGTAATTCAAAGTATTCCATATCCAGATGAATGATCACAACATGATTCCATCTGAAGTAACGTTTTTCGCAAAGTACCCTACAATTATTGGTGTATCTTCAGTTTAAAGCGTTGACATAACTTGCGCGTGCATAGTAATTTTAAAAACATGATTAATATGGCATTTATAGAAAATTTAAAGAACAATGATTTGAACCTCAAAAATGAGGTCTTGTCCGGGCTGACAGTTTCATTAGCCCTTGTACCTGAAGCTGTGGCTTTCTCAATAATAGCAAATGTTAGTCCGTTGGTTGGACTCTACTCTGCATTCATCATTGGAATAATAACAGCAATCATAGGCGGCAGACCAGGAATGATCTCCGGTGCCACAGGTGCAATAGCAGTTGTAGTTGTTGCCCTGGTATTCCGACACGGAGTCGAGTATCTTTTTGCCGCTGTAGTTCTAATGGGTATTATCCAGATTACCATTGGGGCCTTGAAATTAGGTAAATTCATTCGGCTTGTGCCACATGCAGTAATGTTTGGATTTGTGAACGGACTGGCTATCGTTATTTTCATGGCTCAGCTTTCCCAGTTCAAATTTATTGACATTAATGGAATAGAACACTGGTTAGGTGGACAGGCACTCATGGTCATGCTGGGCTTTGTAGGCCTGACAATGGCTATCATCTATTTGATGCCCAGATTGACAAAAGCTGTTCCTGCTTCACTAACTGCAATTATAGTTGTTTCGGCCATTATCATCTTCTTCCGGATAGAAACCAGAACAGTTGGAGATATTGCATCTATTGCAGGCGGTTTACCTGAATTCCATCTGCCACAGGTCCCACTTAATCTGGAAACACTGAAAATTGTATTCCCATATTCAATTATCATGGCATTGGTAGGCTTGATCGAAAGTCTATTGACGCTGACCGTGATAGATGAAATGACCGAAACAAGAGGCAGGGCAAATAAAGAAAGTGTTGCACAGGGTGTTGCCAATTTTGTTTGCGGCTTATTTGGAGGTATGGGCGGCTGCGCCATGATAGGGCAGAGTCTCATCAACATAAATTCAGGTGCAAGAAGCAGAATATCAGGAATCATTGCAGCTGTTGGCCTATTACTTATTGTGCTGGTAGGAGCCCCACTTATTGAAATGATACCAATGGCAGCATTAGTTGGAGTGATGTTTGTGGTTGCCATCGGAACATTTGAATGGGCTTCATTGAAAATATTCAGTAAAGTACCCATAACGGATGTGATTGTTATGGTGCTCGTCGCAGCCATAACTGTAATCTACCACAACCTTGCAGTAGCGGTAATTGCAGGTGTTATCATTTCCGCATTGGCTTTTGCCTGGGAGAATGCCAAACTGGTACGTTCAAGAGAAACAGTTGATGAAAACGGAATAAAACACTACGAATTCTTTGGGCCGTTGTTCTTTGGTTCAGTTACAGAGTTTCAAAATAAATTTGATGTCCTAAACGATCCGGATGAGATAATTATTGATCTCAAAGAATCAAGAGTTGCAGATCATTCTGCAATTGAAGCATTAAATAAGATAACTGAACGCTATGCAAAGATTGGTAAAAAAGTTCATCTGCGCCATTTAAGTGAAGATTGTCAAATACTGCTGGACAACGCATCTGCCATAATTGACATCAATCACTGGGAAGATCCGCATTACAAAGTTCCTTCTGATATACTGGCATAAGGTTTCCTGTGGAAAACAGGCAGCTAAGATTTATTTGAAGAAGAGGGATATCAGTAATTACGATAACCCTCAATTATTTTTTGTAGAAAATGATAGAGCATGCCCCAGTTCCTTTGTTTAAATGTGATATCTTACTGGCTGATGCAATAAGTACAATATTCATTTTCAATAGCTCAAATCGATAATTAGCATTGCTGTATGCTTATCTGAGTTATATATCCTCAATTAGATTTGCTTCCTGACTAATATTTAAAAAGGATATTCTGACTATAAATAGGAACAAAGCGACAGCTGCACCTACCATTCCAACTGGATAAGAGATGCTGGTTGGTAAACTAAAACCTTCAGGGGCCTGTAAAATATATGTTATTACAACTGCTGTCATAAATGTAGCCGGAATAGTAGCTATCCAATGAAATTTGTTCTTCCTTACCAGATAAACAGCAGACGTCCATAGAACTATGGCTGCTAATACCTGATTTGAGAATGCAAAGTAACGCCATACAATACTGAAGTCGACCTGTGTCAGAGCAAAACCAATGGCAAATATGGGCAGAGCTATCATTAACCTGTTTTTTAAAGGTTCCTGATCCATGTTCATGGCATCAGCTATGGTTAAACGTGCGCTTCTAAAAGCCGTATCTCCGGAAGTAATAGGGCAAACAATAACTCCCAGGATTGCGAGAACTCCTCCAAAAGGCCCCAGTAATCCTAATGATACGTTATTTACTACTAAGGCAGCACCTCCGGTGTCAAGTACTTCATTTAATCCTGTGACTCCATCCGGGAAAAAAGACATGGCAGCAGCAGCCCATATGAGGGCGATAACTCCTTCTGCGATCATGGCTCCGTAAAAGACATGCCGACCATATTTTTCATTTGGCAGGCATCGTGACATAATTGGTGACTGTGTTGAATGGAATCCGCTGACAGCTCCACATGCAATTGTTATAAAAAGCATAGGCCATAAAGAAAGATTGTCAGGGTGAAGATTCCTGAGAGTTATCTCCGGTATCTCATAGCCTTTTATCAGAATCATAGAGCCGATGCTTAAAGCCATTATTATTAAGATGGCTCCAAACAGGGGATAGATACGGCCTATGAGTTTGTCAACAGGGACAACAGTGGCTATGAAATAATAAATGAGAATGATTGCCAGCCAGAAATTCTGTAGGGCTAACATCCCTGTGAATCCTAAATTAGTCAGAAGTCCTGCCGGTCCTGCCATAAAAACAGTTCCTATAAGCAGCAGTAAAATGATTGAGAATGCTACCATGGCTATTCTGACATGCTTGCCCAGATATAATCCTACAATTTCCGAAATACTTTTTCCATCGTGTCGAACACTTAGCATTCCTGAAAAATAATCATGAACACCACCTGCAAAAATACTGCCGAGGACAATCCACAGGAAAGCTGCAGGACCGAACAATGCTCCCATGATAGCACCAAATATAGGACCTAAACCAGCGATGTTGAGAAATTGGACCAAAAATATCCGGGACCAGCTAAGAGGGATAAAATCAACACCATCTTCCTGAGTATATGCAGGTGTTTTTCTATCTGGATCTGCCCCAAATACACTTTCTACAAAAGTCCCATAGATAAAATAACCTGTCACAAGAGCGAGTAAAGAGACTAAAAAACCAATCATATTGCTGGCTGATTATATTAAGAAACTTATATTTAACCATATGTAAATATAATCTCCTTTAAGAAAGAGGAATTAAAAGAATAATGTATGAGATATTTTTCTAAGCTTATATCTCATTTTTAATCAGGCTTCTTGTGCAAGATTTTTGTAACCATCAACAAGCTCTACATTTGCATTAATGACAGAGCTCTTGAACTTTGCAAGATCAGGTGTTATCACATCGAGAGCTCCAACATCATCCTGCTTTGTAACTACCTGCCCATCTGATACAACCTTCTCAGAAGGTATTTCGACAGCGCGAACAGTAGCGTTATGCAGAACCAGTACATCATCTCCGATATTACAGTCAAATACCACAGCACCGAATCCGACGAAACATCTCTGTCCCAGTGTGCATGGCCCATGAACGATACATCCGTGTGCAAGTGAAGTATCACTTTCTATTATGACTTCTGAATTGGATAAGGCATGAATTATCACATTATCCTGCACATTGCAGTTATCTCCTATTTTTACTGAGGAACCGCGTTCATCTGCTCTAATGATGGCGTTATGAGCTACATACACATTATCCCCGATCGTTACATCTCCTACAATGATCGCGGTTTCAGAAACCCATGCCTTTTCACTGATCTTTGGATGCTGGTTTTGAGGATTTGGATATAACATATTGATTACCACCTTTTATTATGAGTTTAATTTCCTGAAGAATCAACTCAATGACTACTTAATATGAGAAGTTATGACAATTTATTTAAACTTATTGATGAAATGCCATATTTATAAATATATTAATAAAATCATTATGAATTATGTATCAGACAGGAAGTTTCAATTTCTGGAAAAATAGATATATCTGAAATATCAGATATACGGGATATCAGGATGATTAGCCTTATCCTTTATGTCAATGAACTGATGATTACCAATCAGCCCTCAGTAATCCTTGCATTGTCCTGCTAGCCCATAAATTAAAAAAAGAGTGATATTTGCTTAAAAATACTATGAACTATGGGCAACTACTTTTTCCCAGATGTCTCAGATAATGATCAGCTGCAGTCTGCTCAGCTTTCTTTTTGCTATCTGCTGAACCGGTTGCAAGCAAATCATCATCAAGATACAGCCCTACTGTGAAATGTTTATCATGATCAGGTCCTTCTTCACCAATAACCTTATAGAATGGATTCCCAAGACCGTTCTTGTGGAACATTTCCTGTATAATTCCTTTTGGATTTGATATGGATATTTTTTCCAGAGCACTGTCTATATCAAAAAATCTGTAAACAAAGTCTCTTGTTATGGAATAATTGGTATCAGTGTTGTTTGTATGATTGGTATTATCCTTGCTATCATCGTCAATATTGTTGCGATAACCGCCATCAAGATATATCGCCCCAATGAGTGCTTCGATTATATCCGCCAGTTTCCCATCAATGTTCACATGTCCTTCGGATAATACGAATCTTGAGAGTTTGATTTTGCAGGCTACAGGTTTGAGATTCTCATTGGAAGCAAGTATTACCTTGATCTTTGTACAAACGCCTTCTATAGTGAGTCCTTTTGATTTTGCATAGTCATTGACCTTAGTATCATGGTATGCATATTCAGCAATTATCAGACCCAGAACCGAATCTCCTAGATACTCAAGTTTCTCGTAATCTTTGTTTTCAAGATTATTAGCTTTCCTGAAAATACTCAGTTTTTCTTTATCACCGCTGAAAAGTGAGCCATGCAATAATGCCTGTATCAGGTAGCTTTTATCTTTAAACCTGAATCCGATAATTTCCTGAAATTCTTCCAGATCATTTGCATTCACGCTCAGGTCTTCATTAACTCTCACATTTTTCCCTCGTAATCATCAAGACACTGTAATGACCGGTCATTCCAGAAGTAGTATTCCCACACATTTGACCCTGTCAAAGTTACAGTATTCCATTTTCAGTCCCTTCTTTTCCATGAGTTTGGACAGGTTTATTCCAACCGCTTCAGGGGGGAAACGCCTCATTTCAGGTTTGTTGCATTCATTTCCGCAGGTTTCGCATTCATTGCATGCACCTGGCCGGAGTAATTGTGCATATGTAAAACCCTTTCTGAAAGCATCATGTTCCAGTTCCAGCATCTTGTGAAATGTACCCTTACGAAGTCTTGACCAGGCCTTAAATATATCTTTTTCAGCAGAAGTATCATGTTCTTCAATAAGCAGGATAGCAGTGTTATATTCCTTCAGAATCTCTCTGAACTCATCAATAGAAATGATGTGCGGTGGACAGCTCAGGCGTTTTCCGTAGCCCCTGCAACCATAGGCACACTTTAGTTTTGCCCTGTTCTCTACATCTATATCAGATGCATTCAGCATGTAAGCTGTAAGGCCGAGTTCTGCCGCTTTAGCCATCACTGAATTGCTGTCCTTTGTCATGTCATCTAATATGGTGCCCGATCATTTAAAAAGCAGTCGAGTTGGCAGTTGTTTACTCATCCTGGGGTGTTAATGGTGGAAAGGATTGCCATCATTCAGTGACCTTTCATATTTTATAGTTATAGTTCAAACATTCAATTAGGTAACAAGGGGTGACACTCTAATGGAAGAAGAATGCTGTCCGAAATTCGACCCCATGCCGTGGGATGGGAAGATCATTGAATGGGAGAACAAGAGATTCATTAAAGATAAGGTCCTGACGCTTTTTTACATGCCGATAAACTTTGGCGGAGTAATGAAAAGACTTGACAGGAAAGTGAGGGAAGCCGGTGCAACTATACCGGATTATCTTTGTCTTTCCGACCATACTTCAAAATGGAATATGGATGTGTATCTTGCAGTCGATAAAGAGATTCCTGATGCAGAGAATGTAAACATAAGCGGGAGATTTCTGAGCAAGGTTTATGAAGGTCCTTTCAAGGATACTAGAAAGTGGTCAGATGACTTTGAAATATATGCACAGGCGCAGGGTCATGAGCTTGATAAATGGTTCATGTGGTATACCACCTGTCCTAAATGTGCAAAGAAATATGGTAAGAACTATGTTGTTATCATAGCCCGGCTAAAGCGAAGACAAAATAAATAAAAAATAGTGTTATCTTCACTCTGTGAAGACAACGTTGACCTCTTTAACATCCCAGAGGGATTCTATCTTCTCGAGGACCTCTTCTTTGATGTTTGCTGCAAACTGGTGATTAGATGGAAGGTCGAGGAGTATCCTTACAACGCCGTCATTGATCTCCATCTTTGTTACAAGTTCGGTCCTGACAATGTCAAGTCCGGCCATTGGATTCATGACATGCTTCAACCTGCTTCTAAGGACATCTGGTGTTGTAGGTTCCTGTTCGGTTACAAGACCGTGCTTTTCTTCATAATCACGGATAGCAGCTCTTAGTCCTTCAACTGCAAGCACAGAACAGTGTGCTTTTACAGGTGGCAGTCCCCCAAGCTCTTCAGTGGCTTCCTGCCATGAGATCTTCTTTGCTTCTTCTATGGTCTTGCCCTTTGCAAGTTCTGTAATAATGGAAGCAGTAGCAATGTTGGAGGCACATCCGTATGATTCGAATTTGATATCCTCAATTATCTGTGTATCCGGGTTTACCTGCAGGTAAACGGCAACCATGTCACCACATGCAGGACTGCCTTCCAGTCCTTTTCCGTCCGGATTCTCCAGTTTCCCTACATTGCGGGGATTCTTAAAGTGTTCAAGTACCTTTTCTGTGTATGGGAATTTCATCTTCTCACCTCATTTGTTAAACAGGGGACTGATAGCCCTTAGCTGGCTTACTACTTCTTTCATTGCATCTACAATAGCATCCACATCTTCCTTGCTGTTGTAGCGTCCGAATGTGAATCTGATGGATCCGTGTGCACGTTCGTGGTCACCACCGATACCCAGTATAACGTGGCTTGCTTCAAGTGAACGGCTAAAGCAGGCTGATCCGGTACTCACTGCAAAACCTCTCATATCCAGGTGAAGTGTCATTGATTCACCTTCAACATAGTGGAAAGTTATATTGGCATTCTGCGGTGTTCTTTGTGTTTTGCTACCGTTGAGGGTTACATGCGGTATCTCATCAAAGACCCTTTCAAATGTATAATCTCTCAGTGATTTGAGGAACTCGATCTCATCAGGGGTCACAAGTTCCACAGCTTTTGCAAAACCAACGGCTCCGGGTATGTTCTCAAGCCCGGCACGGCGGTTAGTTTCCTGATAGCCACCATCCATCCATTTATCAAGAGGTGTGCCTTTGCGAACATATAATGCTCCGACTCCTCTTGGACCGTGGATTGTGTGAGCTGACATGGATATCAGGTCTACGGGTGTTTTTGATACATCTATTGGAACTCTGGTGTAGCTGTGTGTTGCATCAGTATGCAGAAGAACATCTTTTTCCTTGCATATCTTTGCAATTGCATCAAGGTCCTGAAGGGTTCCTATTTCCTGATTGGCGTGCTGGATGGATACAAGGACAGTGTCATCACGTATCTTATTCTTAAGTTCTTCAAGGTCAAGAATTCCTTCTGCATCCACACTGATATAATCTACAGTGTATCCTTTTTTTTCAAGGTTCTTTGCAGTGTTCAGGACAGAGAAATCCTCAATCTTAGATACAATAATGTGCTCTCCCTTCTTTTTCTGTAAGGCTGCACAGACACCTTTGATTGCCATATTGCTTGATTCTGTTTCTCCGGATGTGAACACGATCTCCTCTGCTGAGGCACCAAGGGATGCTGCAATCGTTTCTCTGGCTGCTTCAAGTCCCTCTTTTGCATCAATGCCCATGGAGTAACCGAATTCGGATGTGGCTACCGCATAGGTATCAAAGTAATAAGGTTTCATTGCATCCATTACCCTTTCATCTAATCGGGTACTGGCAGAATTATCAAGATATATCATTTTATCTAACATCTGTGTCTCCTCTAAAACAGTCCTTGCTTTTACACGTAACTTGTAAGTTATATGGTAAGTGCTATTATATGAAAAGTGTTATACTGGCATCTTTTGCTTCCATTATATAAGTGCCAACTGCACCGTAATCGTCTATCCATTCCCTGTGTAGCTGTTCTGGTTTTATTCCCATTATTTCCATTGTCATCTCACAGGCAATTATCTTTCCGCCAAGCTCCTTGAAATCTGTCATCAGCTTTTCAAGTGAGACTACATTGGCCTTCTTCATCCTGCTTTTGACCATCCATTTCCCGAGTCCAAGGAAATTCATCTTGGATAATGGTCCTTTATCCAAACCATTCTTCTTCAGACGCTCCAGACCCCAGAATGTAAAGAAAAGAGAAGCATCCATGCCCATTGAAAGTGCACCGTTTGCAACTATCATAGCACTGTAGATCTTATCAAGGTCGCCGCTGTGAACTATTATTACAGCCTTTTCAGCCATCTAATCCCTCCTAACGCTTGATACGTATTTTCCATTCATTATCCTTATCTTCAACTTCCATAACCTCAAGTCCCATTGCCTCACAGGCCATAGGAATTTCTTTTTTGGAAGCAGGGTGGGTGCCTAATATGACGATTTCATCGCCAGGCGCAGCTTTTTTGATAGCTTTACGGCATTCCACAAGAGGGACTGGACAGGTTTGTCCTCTAACATCAATGTTCGTTTCAGTCATACGATCTCCCCGTAACTATATCTGTTACCGGATAACTTAAATGTTCCCTAACAACTAATACTATGAATTTTTACATATTTAACAATTGTGAATCAAAATTTATTGCTAATAAGTCCGTAACTGTCGTTTTCTGTTTTTCCAAAGACAAATATGGATAATTCTCTGCCTTTTAATACAGAAAATGCAGCAACGTTGGGGTTACCTATATATTCAGGAGTGGAAAAAAGAGAAAGGAGTCTTTTTTCAAACCACCATTTATAGCCAGTGGAAAGTGCAGTGTGTGCTCGTATCATTAAAGAAAGATGATTAAGTCTCCTAAATTCGTTGAACACGTCCGGTCCGAAACACCGGGCTTTCAGTCCCCTGAATGAAGTAGTGATCCCATTTGATTCGGATGGATCGTTCCAGAGGTAGGGAAATGATTCTCCTTTGTTTATTTCCTTAATGTCTACCGCTCCCGGAATGCCTCCATGCACACAGAAGATGCTATCATTGATCAGTGCTGCAACTGGCATTTCCTCAAAGGTCCTGTTTGCATCAAGGAACAGATCATCATCCTGGATCTCATCATAAAATCCGTAAAGGCTGTTCATTTCTCTAGTTTCATGATTTCCTCGCAGAAGAATGATCTTTTGCGTATCTCTCAGTTTTAATTCAAGAAGCTGGGAGAGGACAGCAACTGAATTCTTTCCCCTGTCAACGTAATCTCCTAAAAAAATAAGGTCACTGCATTCTAATTCCTGCCTGATTTGCAGAAGGAATTCAAGTGCCTTCAGGTTTCCATGTATATCGCCAACTATCATTACATTGGCTGAATTTATGCGAATAAGGGCATTCTCTTTTCTGAAAATATCGTATGCTCTTTCAAGAAGGGTATGTAAGTCTTTATGGCACAAAGCCATCCGACCTTGTTGTTATTATTTGGTTACTGGCCAATGGATTGGCGGATTAATAATCAGTGAATCTATTCTTTCAATACTTTGCGTATAAGTATCAGTCCTGCAAGATTCACCACTACAATGAGTGTTCCACCTACAATATAACGTGGGTTTTGATAGGATTTATCGCTTGTGGGCTGTTTTGATGAAGTGAATATATCCACGATCGTGCTTGATCCTAAATTTATGAGTGTTTCAACCTCATCATCCGAATCTGCAGAGGATACATATTTTAAAACATAATCAATATCCGGTTCAAGGCCTACAAATGAAATAGCTTCACTAATTTTGCTTTCAAAAAGTATCTCATTGTTTCTCATGAGGGTGAGGTCACCTTCTTCAGGAACATTGACCTTCAAATTCACATAATCCTTTACAGGAATCGCTGTACCATCCGCAGCTCTCAGTTTTCCGGGAAGGTTCAGGACTTCAAGTATTGTAGGTGCAACATCTTCCTGCCCGAATTCTCCTTCTATTATTCCGATGTCGACATCTGTTGCTGCAATGACCAGCGGTACTTTCTGTGACTCGGTCATTACGGAGTACTTATCAGCCTGATGTCCTCCACGGGAATCGGTTGTAGGAAAAGCCATGCCATGATCGCCGGTGAGTATAAACGCCATATCATTTTCCAGACATGTTTCATAGAGGTCCATGGTTGCATTGTCGATGCCTTCGATAGTTGCAATGTATCCGCTATTCTTTTTGTAATGGCCAGCACAATCCACAGCCCCTACATTTAATGTGAGAATATAGTGTTGCTGCGGATACTTTGTATCCATATGATCCACGATATCAATTGCTGTCTTGATGACCCAGATATCATAGGCGTCATATCTTTGCTGTGATCCTTCAGGATACTTATCCAACTGGTCCTGTAACTCAAGGGAATTTTCCTGCATCAGGTCTGCAACTGAAAGGGATATGCTTTTTCCCGTCCCTGAAAGCATATTTGTTTCTATGACCATTTCCGGTTCTGTAATTGAGTTCTCAGCATCATGGACTATTGCATTCTGTTTGCTGCGAATACCTGAAGAATCTCCTTTTTCCATGATGGCAAAAGTGAGATATCCATTATCATGCGCCACATCGTATATCGTTGTTCCAAAAGAACCCACCAATACACTATCCGCTTTCGAATATCCTGTTGCGATCACAGAATGCCCTCCCTCTGTGAACGTCTGCGGAGTTGTCACATCCAGTACCCTGCAACTCTGGTCAAATATCTGTAATATATTTTCAGGCTCAGCTTTTTCCAGCATACTTCCATCAATAGCATAAGGCGTATACTCGGGATACACATAACAGGAACTGAGTCCATCAACAATAAGAATAACAGCACCCTGGGGAGTATTGACATGATTTATTTCTGCAATATCATCTGCACTACATGTTGGAATCAGGAACAAGAGCAAAAAGAAGAGTGCACAGAACCTAAAGGCTATAATGCTTTGCTTGATGTGCTTATTGTATTCAGAACCCTTATACTTCATTCCGTTTTTTCCAGCTGTCATCTCTTCATGGAAGAGACTATCCACATAATAAAGTTTCTATTTGAATTGACATTTTATTAAATGATATGTACGGAATTGTATTGTTCTTTTTTATCTTATGTTTCAGACTTTTTTAGTACATACTTTTAATCGAAGTAATTTTGTGTAATAATATTTTGTTACATGCTACGTTGAGTAAGCATTACTTTAGTGTATTATTTTGTGTAACAATATATAGTTACAGCTACAACATACCAAAAATTATCATTGATGTATATTAATTTATAAAAAGTAAATAATTCTATTAAACTATTTTTATATATTAGTTTACTGATTTGATTTGATAGGGGTTGCATATGTAAAGTGGCATGATTAATCTATTGCATATAGTTTACGAAGTCGTGCAAATTTTTGGAACTTAATTATTTTATTATTAATGTATAGGCCCTAAAATTGTATAAAATTTGTGTAAGTTCTTAATCTCAAAACACGAGTTTACAAAATATCTTTGTTTCTTGTTTCCGGGATGTAATTCTATAAATAATATCAATTCAAAAAAAAGATTAGGTTTCAAAAAATTGGTTATAACTAAAAATCAATAATATGTGGAATCGGAGGAATTTTGTCCAGGGGAGTAGTTAAAAGAAGCCATATTAAGTCTTTGTTCTATATTTTGCTTGTATTTTTAGAACGATATGCTCTAAAATTACTTTAAATTATTATTGGAGTATTTTTATCCGGGCATGTTTCAAAAAGAAGCTATATTAAGTCTTTATTTTGAAAGACTCTTTGCATAGATTTCCAGGATTTATTATTTGTCTTTGTGATTAATTTGTTGTGCTGATGCTATATTTAAAGATAAAATCTGCAAATAGTAGTAAATAATTTCATTCCTCACTTTTCACCCCATCTTTCAGGAAAAGAGACATAACCATAAAAAAAGCACTTAAGATAAACACTGCCTGATAACCCAGATTAACAAATAATCCTGCGATAATAGGCATGAATGCAAGTCCTGCGTAAGTGTATGTATTGAAGATTCCCATGGCAAGACCTTTTTCTAAAGGCATGTGTGAGACAGCTATCGGCAGTCCGATCATTCCTGTTCCTGAACCTATGCCAATTAGTGCGAAACCTAAAAACGGGAACTTGATGGCTATTATTACGCCGGTGGTTGCCAGCAGGATTCCTGCGAAGACCATTTTTTTAAATCCCAGGCCCATTCTTCCGACAATAATGTTGGTGACCATGGAACTGACATAAAGTATGGCGATGACAATCCCAAGTTCTGGTTTACTTAGCGTATCCTTGCTGTATTCGGGATAAAAAGCAAGCATCACTCCTGTTATTCCAAAGATCAGGAATGCGGTGGTCCATGTACGCATGAATTTGAGATCGAATGTTTTATTGATTATCTTCCTGAAATTTGGTGCAGGGATTGCTTTTCTTACTATTGTTTTTTTAGCCTTGTTCTTTGTGAATAAAGCAGATATTCCGATAGATAATATTAGTGCAGCCATAATGGTGAACAGGATGATTGCACCTTTAATTGACCATTCAGCCAGGAATCCTGAAGTCAATACTCCGGCAGCAAGGCCTGCATTAAGCAGGAAATTGAACTCTCCGATATAGCGGTTCTTTTCCCGGAAGCCGGAAAGTATTGCATAAGCTGCAGGGAAGAATGCACCACAAGCGATACCTTCGATGAGTCGGCCGGCAATGAGCAGGTAGATGTTTTCCGTAAATGTGAGTACTACTCCTGCGAAGAAAGTGAGTGCAATTGCAAGCACAATAAGTTTTATATGCTCATATATATCTGCCATTAATCCAAAGGGGATCATGGTGAGTAAAGCTCCAATGAAGTATCCGGAAAAGAGTAATGTGGTTATAAAACTACTATGGTTTATTTGTCCGGTTGAAGATATTTCAGGCAGTACCGGAATAACGGAATTAGATAATGCCATGATAAGAAATACTGTTGAATAGATCAAAAACCGGTTTTTATCCATATAGTTCACCTGTTATAGGAATATTCAATTACATGGCATACTATTTAGGTTTAGGAGATTGTAGTCAATAATTATGTACTTGATGGCTATTTTGCTGTGGGGCTATAATCACTGATATAGATATGTATAGTAAAGTATATGCTTCAAAAACGCTTCAAAAATGTGAGTTCAATGAACTTGGCAGAGTTCACTAATCCATACTGCAATATATACTTCACAAAATAGCAAACAAATCACCAAACTGTTAAAATATTTATAACAAAATAATAACTTTATAAGTTAAAATGCAAATTTTATTGGATAGTAACTAATTTTATCAACATATATTTATATTATATTTTGTAGCTTGCATAGTATAGGCTAAAAGTGTTTATTATGTATATATAAAAACACATGTATAAAATTAGTAACATCATTAAAAATCATATGGACATTTGTAATTTTTATGTATATGCGTAATATATGTTATATAATTCAGTTATTTTATTAAAAAGTAAAGTTTTATGCTACATTTCACTCAGTTTCATCCATTGAATATATTTTGTTTACAACTTTATACTTTACCCATGTTTTGTCTACTAATTTAAAACCAATTAGTCTTTGATCTTGAAAATAATGCTTTAAACCAGCATACAATTATTACATAGACTATAGTAATGCGGTAGGTGCTATATCAGGTATAATTTTTCCAACTATTTTCTAATAGATCATGGTTCTGGTGAAGGTTAGAACTAGTGTATTCATATATACTATGGAATAACCGATTTTAGAAAAACATACCCATTTTGCCATTTTTGAGAATTCTAATTATCCATTCATATACACTATAAGAATATGGATTTTTTGTGTTTTCGAGCGTTGAGATCAGGAAATATTCAGTATATTTTTTGAGAATGTAATGATTAAGTCATTTAAAATAAGATTATAATGTACTCGATATTTTAAGCACTCTTTATATTATTGACGTTAGTTTTAGTTTGGTTTTTTCAGCATCCAACCTCTATACAAAGCATGTCTAAAACTATTATATAAATATAGCTTAATTTAATTCATATGAAAGTTATACAACTATTGAAATAAATTAGATATCATTACTGATAGTTATTGGGGAATGGCTATTTTATTAAAATGCTGGTGACTTGTTGGGAAAACCGGGAAAAATCAAGAAATTTGCTGTTTTGGTTCGCAAGTATACGAAAACAACAATTTAATTAAGTATGTCTTTATAAATATAAGTCGATAATATTCTATTATTATAACATCGTAATAATTAAACGTAGCTATATATTGTTACGTCGTATTATATTGTAAAGGATATAGAAAAACCAAATAAAATATAACTAAAATTAGTTACATTATGCTATTTTGGAGAAACTTTGAAGTTTTCACAATATTTAACCCGGTTTTCAATACTTCTTAACTTATACAAGACAGATGTATAAATTAGCAAACTTGCACCAGTTGTTAAAGATAAGATAAGTATTTCGTACATGTTTTACCCTCATATTTCAAGAAAATGAAGGAATGAAGAAAGCTAAGATATAATGTATTTGTATAGGATCTTAAAAACACCTAAACCGGTAAAAACACCTCCTGGACAATGAAAATTGTGGCCTGATAAGGCCCCTATTGGGTTGGCGAAATAGTTGGTACATTGGAATCTATCAGGCCGATAATAAAAGTAAGACGCTTCAACCCCCACGGTAAGCGTCCTTCAGTCGTACCACTCTTTTCTAGATCTCATAGCCAGACATGCAACTGTATGTCTTTATTTCTATTTTAAATTATACGAAACAATGTTTCTTAACTTGTAACAAAGGTGATGCACTCGTATTTTGAGTTTTTGAACAAGTATAAAAGTCAGTTATTCTAAAAACTTCATCTTAAATGGTTAAAGGAAGGAGTGAACACCGATAATATACATCGGTGTTCGTGTGGGGGATTGGGGGTGGTACTAAAAGAAGTTCCAATTATACTAATGAGATAATGTTATATCAATAGATAGGTTTCTGATTAGAAACCTACATTATAGGATATAGGAATGCATTTTGCTATAGATCTCCTTACTAGAATAATTTGTTCATAGCACCGTAGGTAAAATAAGAATAATGGCCTGATGGGCATAGATTGAAACGAGCATTTCTGAGGGGATCCCATAGGCCGATAAGATAAAAAGACACCGAAAATATCGCTTTTCGGTATCTACATACCTAACCCCCGTGTTATCATTTTTAATGGTGTACAATTCCTTTTTTGTTTTTCTTCATATTTAAACAAACAAGAAACAATGTTTAGTAACTTATAATAACAACCTTGATTCCGCATCTTTTATCGATGGCACAAGTTTTGAAATAACATTATTATTAACTAAAAGATAGTAGCCGTTTCCTATGCTTGGATTTCATCTTATAATTTCTGACATTGATTTCAGTTGCCTGCGGTGATTAAAGAAAAGTATGGAACTAATATAAAAATGTGAAACACCAGCTATGTAGCTGGTGTTTTATGAGGTCCCACCCCATCTTATACAAAGCCCCCTTCCTTTTATGAATTTACAATATAAAAAAGAAACTCATTTTCATTTTAAGCATCAGATTAAATTTTAACGGCATTATATTTTTGAACGGCGCTAAATGTCAATAGTTATAACAGTGGGAGTGAATACAATATCCATCACCGGTGCTTACTTAAAAGTTCATCTGTCTACGTGTCAAGATATAAGTTTATTACTACTTAGTAATTATGTTCTTTAGGAGCAAATAAAACGATAAAATCGGTTCTTTTTTTCAATAGATCATAGCAAATACTTGCTTCTAAATTACAAGATTTGTAGCTGATATAAATGCTCAGGTAAAATTAGCTCAGCTGTTTGAAAATAAGCATCAATAAAAAGGATATGAATTCGTTAAAGAAAAGAACACCGATAATTGTTATCGATGTTCGTGTGGGGGTTTGGGGGTGGTACGAAACTGTAAAACAGTTTACCTTTTGCTATACAATGTACTCGTATATAAGTTAACAGTATCTGATATGTAACTAAGAGGTATAAATTGAGGTGATTATTCTATATTTTTGCCAAGTTAAATCGAATATTAAGGGATAACGCCGCAACCTCATAATCGGCGTTTTGCAGTCGTACCGCCTTTTTTACATTTCAAAATCAGGCATAAAGCCTTATTTCAAGAGGCAGCACAAAAATGTGAGGTTATGAAGGAATCAGGTCGTGACGCCTTGATATCATAATGAGATAATTGAATTTTACTTAGAATACAAAAAGGTTGTTTCTGAGGACTTTTTCCGTGTTCTTTTATTTATCGGTTATTTCACTCTGCATATAGTGTATAAATAACCCTTGATATATAACCAAGGTTTATAACAACTTGCCTAAAAAAAGGATGCACCAGCATTATAACTGGTGCTTTATGATACCAATCCTTTAAATGTACCTTCCACAGTTGTATATGTGGGAATCATTATATTTAAAGAACGTGGTAAATCTGCATATTTTTCAAACACTTTTGCTATGCTAAAAATGGAATATTGGAAAAGGACACGTTTTTGGGCAGAGCCTTAAAGTATGTGCAAAGGTTGCTATTTTTGTTAGTTCCAGTAAACTACTTGAATACAATATAACTTATACTATAATTTATTAATTTAGTAAACAAATTTAAAAAAAGTAGTTATTTATTACACAAATACTCAAATAATTCAACTAGTATTATTTTACAATTCTTCTATCGCAACCTCTATCAGATTGAAATCAAAACATATATTATAAAAATACTATTATTTTAATTAAACTGTTTAATATTATTTTTCAATTTGTTTTTTTATTTTATAAGTAATTATTTTTTTATAAAATTCTCTGAAGTTCCCACCTATTTTTGAAAACTATTGTTCTACAAATTAATACCTTACTTATGAACGTGTATTCAGATATTAATCTTAATTCCGAATAAGTCTTCAAAATCCACATACTTTTTTCTGGCTCTGTAAAGGTATTGGCGAGTATACTTTTCACCGCGTGCTTTTGTATACATGGAATCAATTTCAGCAGGGGTGAAAACAGCCGCAAGCTTCTTTTTGTTGATGCTATCCAGAAATTTTAGATCATTGCAGCTCTTAAGATCAAAGAACTGAGATATCGTTTCCTCACTCTGCCAATTCCAGTCTTTATCGTATATGATGGCATAGATATTGTCGCACGAATTGCATTTTGCAATCACTAGCATTCCATCTTCATATGGATGATAGCTCATACTGAATACATCTGAATTACAATGGCTGCAAACTCCAATAAAATTTATGTCAAGGCTCTGAGGGCATAGGTCAATATCTTCAACCTTCACTACATTATTTTCAACATCGTACCTGATATCCATATAGTCACCAAAAAACTGAGAGATAACGGAATGCTTTAATCATATTTAGTCATTTTACCACATCTCAGTTATTATAATCTTCATACTACAAAAGTTTAGAAACATATATATAGATTAAAGTGCATATAAAAGGTTGTGCTATATATGAGGTGAAATTATGGACTCAATTCGCGCAAAAATAAAACGAAGATTGCAAAAGTTCATTGAACTTGATTGTAATGGGCTCCGCAGTCACATATTATCCCTGTTCTTAAATGCAAAGGAGACAACGGTTGATGAATTGCATACGAATATCGCTCAAAAATATGATATTTCCCGTAGTGCAGTAGCATCAATGGTAGGTTACATCTATTCAAAATTAGGTGTGCTTAGATCTCATAAGGAATCTTATAAGACTCCTATAGTATATTCTTTGAAGGAAGAATATGAGGACCTCATAAGAAATGCATTAGAATCAAAATCATCAGCTTCAAGTTGCTGATATTTGTATTTTCTTAGACCTGAGATCTTAAATGTCTATTGTAAAAAATGCACCACGTACATCTACTACGTTGGTAGTACGTTCGGATTCCAATTCTCGCATAACACATTCCAGGGACCCTTATTATAATTTGATGAGGCGACTTTTCCAGGAAGAGGCAACTGCCATTCGCGGCCAGAAATTTCTCATGATGGTCGAAGATCGCCAAAAAAGTGGAAATCCTATAAAAACCAGTGAATGGGAAGCTCTTCTCGAAGAACTGGATATTGGACGTGCCTCATTCTATGCCATGCGCAACAAACTGCTAGGCGCTGGCCTTATTTCTCACAAAAATCAGGAGTATCGCCTTTCCGGGCAGTTCAGTAAGGATCTGGTAGATATGGCCAGATGGTGGTGGACTGCAGTTCTTAATGAAAATCCGGAAGGTCTGGAGTAATCATCCGACCGATATCTTAATATGCAACCTTTACAATTAAGGGAATGCATTCACCATAGCCCGGTAGTGTAGTGGTCAATCATGCAGGACTCTGGATCCCGCAACCTCGGTTCGAATCCGTGCCGGGCTACCAAAATCTTTTACATATTCCTAGTTTTATAGCACTTTTTTGACAATTATTTAAGTTTTAACTTAAAGCAATTTATTTCTGATGAATGTAGTCTAGTTGTGAGCTTAAGGAAATAGTAAACTTTGGGTTTAAGGACCCGGCAGGTTCGTTCAAAAACATTGCACAGCTCTAGCTTGATTGGTATTTCGCAAGAATTAGCTATATAATTCTCTGTGTTTTCTGTACTTAACCCAATGGTAAATGTGTGATTTCAAACCGGAATTAGTTGAGATTCTAGAAAAAAGGAAGAAGAACAAACACTCACATACAGACCCTGAATGAAAATACGAGCGGCATCATAAAAGATGATATAGATTGCAATCTAATCTGGTAGAAGATAGCATGAACATCTGGAAACAGTACAAGGGTCTGACACTTACTTTAGTTCTATTTCTTACTATCGTTTTTTCATGTGGGTGTATAGCAGGTGATGAGCCTGTTGTTTCAGAAAGTATCAATGTAAACAACAATACCTCAGGTGTTGTTCCGGAAGATTTCAAGGTCATTAATGAGTCAAATGAAGAAAAAATGCTGGAGATTGATTCAACCAGCTATACAACGGCCCTTAAGAAAACAGCGATATTAGAACTTGAAAACGGCTATTCACTTAAAGTTCTGGATGTTGATAAGCAAGAGGAAAGAATTCTGGTTTCCTTAAGGAAAGATGGCAATGAATACGCTACACGCACAATGCTCACTGGGCATACTTATAGTGTGAAGGATACCAAAGACCAGAATGTCATTTATTCTATCCATGTGGATGAAATATTCGATAATAGTTTTGTTGTTGAGCTTACATATACGATAAAACCTGAGATTTTACTGGAAACAGAGGTCTATGAGGGTAAAGTCAGGGAAATTGAGGTTCGTATTAATGAAGACACCATTTCCAGAACCTACAGATGGGAATATGAAAATACGGAATTCACAGTGGAATACGAATACAATATTGAAGCCTATGATACATATTCAGAAAGAAGCCGCTACCGGGATTACACGCATTTTGTAAATGACCCGTATGATGATTTATTGATCTCCCAGATAACAACACAGATGGGAGAGCTTGCAGATGATGCAGGTTACAGCAGAAATGAGATACCTTATATTGCCATGGCTTTTGTACAGTCATTGCCGTATGTTAGTGATAGTGCTTCTTCAGGATATGATGAATATACCAGATTCCCTTTTGAGACATTATATCACGGAGGTGGGGATTGTGAAGATTCATCTATTCTTCTGGCTTCTATTCTTTATGATATGGGCTATGGGGTCGCACTCATAGAACTACCAGGACATATGGCTGTAGGTGTGAAAGGTGATGATAACCTTGAAGGTAGCTATTATGACTATTCAGGTACAAGATACTACTATCTGGAAACCACAAATTCAGGATGGAATGTGGGCGTTATTCCGGATGAATATATCAATGCAGATGCAACAGTATTGCCAATCACTCGGGGATATCCTGAGCTGAGAATCGGATTCAGTGGAACTGCAAAAAGTAATGGATACGTTTCTTATGTGAACCTGGAAATTGAGGTTGAGAATGTAGGTTCCCTGGTTGCTGAGGATCTGGTTATTTATGCAACACTTGAAAGCACCACTGAAGGCATGGTTTGGGATGACCTTCAAACTGATACAGATATGGATCTGAACGTTGATGATACTGTGACATATACTGTATCAAATCTCCACGTTCCAGCCGGTGAAAAATATCGAGTTGGTATATGGGCATGGGATTCTAATGCCAATAGTGAATATGTGTTTAGCGATTGGACTACAGCCTGAAGAGTAATAAGAAAGAAGAATGTTAAGAAAAAAAAGTGTGAAAAGTAGGAAAAGGAATTACTCCATTTCCTGTCCAAAGTCTTTTATCACATATGCCTTCAATGGTGGGAAACCATTAAAAGCCACGGAACTGTAACTTTGCGTGTAAGCCCCTGTAGTGAAAATATATAGTTTATCTCCTTCTTCCAGGGTCTCGGGGAAGAAATATTTATGGTGTTCGTAAAGAATATCCATACTATCACAGGTTGGACCTGCTAATATCGCTTCTTCCTCATAACCCTTTCTTTCTGAGTAAATTGGGTATTTTATACATTCATCCAGGGTTTCAATAAGACCACCAAACTTACCAATGTCAAGGTACACCCACTTATACTGATTGAGCCTTGCTTTCCTGGAGATCATTATTATTTCGGTGACAATTATTCCGGCATCAGCCACAAGTGAGCGACCTGGTTCAATGATTATCTCCGGATGGTCCTCCCCAAAGTCTTCCTGTATGAAACGGAGTATCTCATGAGCATATGTTTCAAGCTCGTTGGCAGGAGACTGGTACTTGGCAGGGAATCCGCCACCAAGGTTGATCATTTTGAGTTTGATGCCCTGAAGGGCTACAGCTTCAAAAAGATACTTGCATTTTGAGATAGCATTGTCCCATTGTCCTATATCACGCTGCTGGGAACCTACATGGAATGAGAGGCCATAAGGTTCCAGACCGAGGTCATGTGCCTGAATTATCAGTTCATAGATTATATCCGGGTGAGAGCCGAATTTTCGGGATAATGGCCAGTCTGCACCGTCACTTTCAGTTAGCAAACGGAAGAATACCCTGGATCCCGGAGCATTTCGTGCAATTTTATGCAGGTCGCTCTCTGAGTCCGTAACAAAAAGACGAACGCCTTTTTCATATGCATAAGCAATATCTTTTTCCTTTTTGATAGTGTTACCATAGCTTATTTTCTCTGGCTGGACTCCAAGTCTTATCAATTGGTCGATTTCATATATTGTGGCAGCATCAAAATTAGATCCTTTATTCTTAAGGGCCGTTATGACCTCATCAAGAGGATTTGCCTTCATTGCGTAATATATCTTCACAAAAGGCATGTTTTTGACAAGCTCATCATACATTCTTTCAACTTTTGCCAGATTCACAACAAGGAATGGTGTTTCTTTACCTTCAGAAAATTCCTTGATCTTATCAAAGTTGTCCTCAGAGATGAAATCACCTAGAGGAAAATCATATTGCTCTTTTCTCATATCTACTCCTTTATATGATTAGACAAGTACCATCAGGAGCTAGTAAGTAAATAAATAAAATAAGACTATACTAGTTTATTCAAATTAATACTTGATATTTTAACGTTAATGTTATTTTAAGTATTTAAAACTGATTCTACCCTGTTGTTGGTGTACAAATTCAAAAATTCACTCTTTTACAACTAGATATTTGTTTATAGGAATTGTAAAGAAGAATACACTTCCTTTTCCAACTTCACTTTTAACCCAGATATTGCCGCCATGCATTTTGACAAATTTCTTGATTATTGCTAAACCTAATCCGGTTCCCCTGTATCTGCGTGTGCTTGAGCCGTCAGCCTGATAGAATGGGTCAAATATTCTTTCTATGCCCTGCATAGAGATTCCAATGCCTGTATCGCCAACAGACATCTGTACATATTCACTGTCCCTTTGCATGGCATTGATCGTTATTGTCCCTCCTTTTGGGGTGAATTTAAGGGCATTATCTATCAGGTTATACAGAATTTCTTTTATCTTTATGTTGTCAGCCACAATTTCTGTTTGTTCCAGGGCAATGTTCATTGTAATTGTAATGTCTTTTTTGTTAGACAATATTGACATCATTAAATAAACATCCTGGATAGCATTAGCCAGATTGAACCGTTGACAGTTCAGTTCCATTTCACCAAATTCGATCTGGGAAATATCAAGTATATTGTTTATCAGGTTGTGAAGTAAGTGACCGTTCTGGTTAATAGTGCCGACGTATTTTCTCTGTTTATCGCTCAGTTCTCCCATATTTCCTTCCAGAAGCAGGTCTGAAAAACCGATAATAGAACTTAAAGGAGTTTTTAGTTCATGGCTTGTATTTGCCAGAAATTCACTCTTACTGCGATTTGCATTATCAGATACCATCTTTGCCTTGAGTATCTCTTCTTCGGCTTGTTTTCTTTCAGTTATATCGCGGAAGAACACAAGAGCTCCCTCAGAACCATCATAAGTGACCGGAACCGCAGATACTTCTGCAAGAAAAGAGCTTCCATCAAGACGAAGACATATTTCCTCTATTGTTGGAACACTCTGTTTCTTATCATTCAGGAGATGGATTCGTTCTTTTACAGAAGTGTGTGAATCAAAATGGAAGTTATCAAGAACAGGCTGCCCTATAAATTGTTCCTGAGAATCTGCACCCAGAAGTTTTAATGCCGCAGGATTGAGGTATGCAAACTTCCAGTCTGTCTGAACAAAGATGGCTTCAGGTGCATTTTCTACAAGAAGGCGGAAACGTGCTTCACTTTCAGCTATTGCATCCTGGGCAGTCCGTTCATCACTCTGGTCACGGAACACAAGCACAACCCCTACTATCCTGCCATTTTTGTCAACAATTGGTGAACCACTATCTGCTATAGGTATTTCCGTACCATCTTTCGAGATCAGCAGTGTGTGATTTGCCAGACCTACTATCTGTCCTTCTCTTAACACTCTGCGAACCGGGATCTCCACTGGCAGCCTTGTATGTTCGTTTATAATATCAAAGACCTCTTCAAGCTGCTTGCCCTTTGCTTCAGCCTCGGTCCATCCTGTCAGTTCCTCAGCGATATGGTTCATTTGCTGCAGGCGTCCGGCTGTATCGGTAGTAATTACCCCGTCACCAATGCTGTATAAAGTGGTCCTGAATAGCTCTTCACTTTTCAGCAAGGCTTCTTCTGCAAGTTTACGTTTTGTAATATCATGAATTATAGAATAAAGCAATGTGCGTCCTTTTCTTGTAATAGGGCCACTGAAAACTTCAACATCTTTTACAGAACCATTAGCCAGAAGATGTCTGAAATGGAAGTAATTACGATGTTCTATCCTTGCAAACCCCATTTCCTCTTCTATCTCAGAAGGAGACATCGTATTAATGTCCATGATACTTTTTAGCTGCAGCTCTTCTCGTGTCCATCCATAATATTTAACTGCTGCCGGATTCGCGTCAATAATGACTCCACTGTCAGGATCGATTATGAGCATGACCGAATGATTGTTTTCAAAGAGGTTGCGGTAGCGTGCTTCGCTTTCCCTGAGCTCTTCTTCTACTATTCTATGTTGGGTTATATCAGTAATGAATCCTTCAAGAGCTATTATATTGTCTTTATCGTCACGGATGCCCTTACCCTGCTCCCATACCCATTTATTTTCACCGGAGGCAGTAGTTATTGTATATTCATCCTGGAATGTCTCATTTCTGGCAAGGGTCCTTTCCCATTTATTCCACAGATGTTCTCTGTATTCCGGCTCTATCAGGTCATTAAAGGAAATAGTTCTATTTCCAAGAAGATCCTCAGGATTATACCCGGTTAATTCGTAGCAGCCCTCTGATACAAACTGCATTGTCCAGTCCCGGTCATAATTACAGCGATATGCCATTCCAGGCAGGTTTGAGAGAATAACTGATTTACTTCGCTCACTTTCCTTAAATGACTGTTCCAGCTCTTTGCGGTCACTTATGTCTCTCAGGAAGCAAAATATTCCGGGAGGAATCATATCGGAGTAAATGGAACTTACTTCAATGTCCAGTATTTTACCATCTTTCCTGCGATGATGGGTTTCAAAAAGGTCTTTGCCGACTTTTTTCGTTCTGTCTATAAGATATATGATCTGCTCAAGGGTCATATAGGCTTCCAGATTGAAAACACTCATACCCAGCAATTCTTCATATGAATAGCCTGACATTTCACAGTACTTGCTATTTACTTCGAGAATCCTGCCTTCCACATCAATGTACCAGAAACCATCAACTGCCATCTCAGTAATTGTTCTGTACCGTTTTGCATATTCAACAGTTACAGGCTCGATATCAGAGTTATTCTTTAAATTATTGTGCACGTGTTTAGAGCAACTCAATTCAATTGAAGCACGTAATTGATCATCGGAGATGGGTTCTATAAGGTAATTAGAAAATGAGAATTCTTCAAGAAGCTGAAGATATGTATCATTCAGTGAAAAAGCAATAAGGATAATAGGAACATTTCGGATTTCGTGGATACTCTTGTAATTCGCAATCTCAGAAGCAGCTTTTGATCCAAAATAAAGTAATATAACATCGATTTTTTCATGTTGGACGAAAGAATCCAGGTTCTCAGTGTTCAATAATCTCTCATAAACAGAATAACCGTTGGATTTTATCCTTTGTAAAATATCTGCATTTTTAGATTTACCCTCAGAAAGCAATAATAGTTTCTTCATCCAATCATCTTTTTCTTATGCACCTGAAATTTTTAGGGGCTGAATTAGTATAAAGTTTCCGCTAAGCTTGCTTTCCTGATGATCGGCATAAAGGAAAAAGAAAGGAGGATGTTCAGGGCATATGTGCCATAATTCATCCTTTTTGGAATTTTAATAATACTTGTTGTTCCTGGCCTTTTTTGAATGTGGCAATGAACATTATTCGATAAGGTATGTCACCTGGACAGACATTGAAACGGTTGATTCACCGGGTTGTATGGGCGTAGAAACTGCGCTTTCCTCCATTGGCAAGGATTCTGCGACCTCATAGTAGAATCTGGACCCACTGCTGTCGCTTACGGATGATGTAAGTACACCTGTTATCTTAACATCCAGACTATTGGCAAGCATATCGGCTTTTGACTTTGCATCTGCCACTGCTTCGTCTATAAGCTCTTCACGGAGTTCTTTTTGCATCTCATCAGATACTGAAAAAGAAATACTTCCAATCTGATTGGCTCCGGCGGCAGTGGACCTGTCAATTATATCACTCAGTTTGTCAAGCATCGTGGTTGTTACCTGCACATTATTAGAAGCAGAGTAACCCTCAATAGTTGCCTTTCCATCATAATTGTAAACGGGATATACAGACACATATGATGTCTGGATGTCTTTGTCTTCCAGACCAAGAGCTTTGAGTTCATCTATAACAGCACTCATCAGGACTGCATTTTCAGAAACTGCTTCCTTTGAGGTAGGAGACTGGACTACAACACCTATGCTCAATGATACTGTATCAGGAACTACTTTATTTTCCGCATATCCGTTCATATAGATGGTCTGTTCAGTATTCTGTTGTGATGTTGCTTGTGAACTGGCATATAGCACTGCTGCCATTATCACCAGAGCTATTGACAGGGCAAAGACAATATAGTATAATTTATTGCTAGAATCTTCTTGTGACAAATTTCACACCCCACTTTTATTAGTAATATAAATATTGTACATTACATGCTTATATGCTTATCCAGAAATGCCCTGCATATAATCTGGGTTTTAAAGAATAGGATAAACTGGTCGCTTCGTTCCACCACATCTATATACTTAAATACACGTTATCGAAATTAAGATCATATCATATATAAATAAAAGAAATAAACAGATCTTTTTCATAGAAATGGTTTTTATGGAAAGTTATATGGCAAATGATCAAAAACAGATTAGCTACTTTAACAGGTTCTTATGAGTAAAAAAGACCAGGTATTAATTCTTGGATGGAGGGAGTGGGTCGCGTTACCTGACCTCGGTTTACATGCCATCAAGGCTAAAGTGGACACAGGTGCAAGAACGTCTGCTCTACATGCTTTTAATATTGACCTTTACGAAGATGATGGTATTGAAATGGTCCGGTTCTTTGTCCATCCAATACAAAAAAACCAAAATTTCCAGGTAGAATGCATTGCGCCTCTAAAAGACCAGCGTCAAGTGACTGATTCTGGCGGTCATAAAGAGCTGCGTTACGTTATCGAAACAGATGTTGTTGTTGCAAACCGTCGCTACCCTATTGAATTAACACTTACAGATCGTGACACCATGCTTTTCAGGATATTACTCGGTCGCAGTGCAATAGATAATTCGATGATGGTTGATCCTGGTGCATCATTTATATGTGGTAAACTTAACACAAACAAAGTATATGATTTGAAATCTGAGGTTGACAAATGAAAATTGCCTTATTGTCACGAAATCCTAAACTATATTCATCTCGTCGCTTAATTGAAGCAGCAGAAGAAAGGGGACACGAAGTTCAAGTGATCGACGTATTGAGAGCTTATATGAACATTACTTCCCATAAACCATCCATTCACTACAAAGGTGAGGAACTTGAGGACTTTGATGTAGTTATTCCTCGTATCGGTGCATCTGTGACATTCTATGGTGCTGCTGTCCTGCGACAATTTGAAATGATGGGAGTTTTTCCCTTAAATGAATCGGTTGCGATCACACGTTCCAGAGACAAACTGCGCTCTTTACAGTTACTATCCCGCGAAGGCATCGGTCTGCCTGTAACAGGCTATGCAAGTAAGCCTGATGATATAAAGGACATGATAAAAATGGTCGGTGGTGCACCTCTTGTTATTAAACTTCTTGAGGGCACACAGGGCATTGGTGTAGTACTTGCAGAAACGCAGAAAGCTGCAGAAAGTGTAATAGAAGGTTTCATGGGTGTGAAAGCCAACATCCTGGTTCAGGAATACATCAGTGAAGCCAATGGAGCGGACATTCGTTGCTTAGTTATTGGTGGTAAAGTTGTTGCAGCCATGAAAAGACAGGCATTAAAAGGTGAATTCCGGTCAAATCTACACAGGGGTGGTTCTGCTGAGGTTATCAAAATAACACCGGAAGAACGCTCAACTGTTGTACGTGCTGCAAAGATCATGGGACTTAACGTGGCAGGTGTTGATATATTACGCTCTAATCACGGTCCACTGGTAATGGAAGTAAACTCCAGCCCGGGTCTGGAGGGTATAGAAGCTGCTACAGGTAAGGATATTGCAGGTATGATCATTGAGTATAGTGAGAAAGCCAGCAAACCCGGTAAAACCGGAACCCGTGGAAAAGGTTGATCCATGCGACCCCCTATTACAATTGCAGGCGTAACTATTCAACCGGGAACGAGGCAATCTATCGAGTTACCCATTCCCAGTTTTTATACCCACACATCAGCATCAATGCCGTTGCATGTTGTACATGGCCGTAAGCCAGGCCCATGCATGCTGATATGTGCTGCAATTCATGGGGATGAGATCAATGGTGTGGAGATCATTCGCCGCATCCTTGCAAATAAAACTGTCAATAACATAAAAGGCACCATCATTGCTATTCCAATTGTAAATGTATTTGGTTTTGTCTCACAATCCCGTTATTTGCCTGACAGGCGCGATCTGAACCGCTCATTTCCGGGTTCAAAGAATGGGTCCATGGCATCTCGTCTGGCCAACATCCTGATGACAGAAATAATAAGCCAGTGCACCCATGTGATCGATCTTCATACTGGGGCTGTTGCCAGGAATAACCTGCCTCAGATTCGTGCTTTTTTGGAAGATGAACCCGAAACAGAAGCTATGGCCCGTGCTTTTGGTGTGCCTGTTATAATCAATTCTGATGTTCGTGATGGTTCATTGCGTGAGGCAGCCCGCAAGCAAAATATACCGGTCATTTTGTATGAAGCAGGCGAAGCACTCCGATTTGACGAAGTTGCTATTCGGGCAGGTGTGAGAGGTATTCTTGAAGTCATGTCTTTTCTGGGTATGAGACAAAAGAGCAGGAAGAAAAAAGAGAATAGCACTCGAATTTCCAGGTCCACTCACTGGGTCAGAGCCCCGGAGAGTGGAATATTGCGTTCTATTATACCTTTAGGTACACTGGTCCAAAAGGATGACATATTAGCCTATATAAGCGATCCATTGGGTGAGATCGAAACCAAAGTATTAAGCTCAACATCTGGTATCATAATTGGGAAAACAAACCTTCCACTTGCACATGAGGGTGAAGGTATATTTCATATCGCTAAGTATTCTGAGGCAGAAGAGGTCTCCAATCACATCGAAATCTATCATGATGAACTGGACCCTTTGACTGATGAAATAAGAAGTGAGGAAATTCCATTGGTGTGATCCTTTGACTTTTAATTTTCCAATTTTAAGCTAGGGAATCCCTCTGGACTTTTCTTCTAGCTCTGTCAATATCCTCTTTTTTTCTGAACCCTCTTATAAACCAGTTTTTCTGCTTCTATTACAAAGAACACAGTACTTGATACAAGTATTATGATCATCCAGTCTAATATTTCCAGGGGAGCCGTACGCAGTACATCATTCATTAAAGGACTGTAGGTAATGGAAAGCTGTAAAAGAAGGACCAGAGCTACGCCACCCAGCATGATCCTATTTGAGAACAGGCGTCCAAGCACATTCTCATAGATGGATTTTGAGTTGAAGAGATAAAATATTTCAAAGAAGACAATGGTATTCAGTACTATGGTCTGTGCCTTTGATATGTTCATACCCCGACTATTTATTTCCAAGAAATAGAGCAGGAAACTTGCTGCTACCATCAGCAAGGCTACAGTAACTATCCTCCGCTTTATAATGGGAAGTAGAAGAGGTTCGTCAGGCGAACGTGGATGCCTTTTCAGAAGATTATCTTCCTTTGGTTCAAATACGATAGGCACACCCAGTCCGATGGCTGTTACGGTATTAATCCACAGTATATGAATTGGAAGAAGCGGAGGATTTGTGATTCCCAGCAATACTGCTGCCAGAATAGCAAGCCCTTCTGCTGCATTGGTGGGTAGTGTCCAGAGAATGACCTTCTGTATCTTATCATAGACATCCCTGCCCTCTTCGATAGCATTCACAATGGATGCGAAATTATCATCTGTAAGCACCATATCAGAGGCTTCCTTGGCAACTTCCGTACCTGACCTGCCCATGGCAATCCCGATATCAGCTCTTTTAAGAGCTGGTGCATCATTAATTCCGTCCCCTGTTACTGCTATTACTTCTCCCCTCTCCTGCAACAGGCGTACAATTCTGGATTTATCCTCAGGAGATGTGCGAGCAAAAACGGATATATATTTTAGATTTTCCAACAGGTGTTCATCTGACATGCTGTCAAGGTCGGATCCTGACAGGGCTCCTTTTGTAGTAATGCCAAGTTGTCCGGCAATACTATTAGCTGTAAGTACATGGTCTCCTGTGATCATTATCACCCTGATACCAGCAGTATTGCACTTCTTTATGGCCTCCTTTACCTCATCCCGGGGAGGGTCCATCATGCCCTGTAACCCGAGGAATGTGAGGTCATTGATATCTTCCACGGACAGTTCTTTTTTGTATTTGTCTACGTGTTTGTATGCCATTGCGATAACACGCAGACCACTTGATGCCATTGCGGAAGCGGCTTCAAGTATTTTTCCTGCTTCAAGTTCGGTGTCTTTCTGTCCGTCATATTGTGAATGGCACATGTTGATTATTTTCTCAGGAGAGCCTTTTACATATACAACATTTGAACCACTTTCGTCCTCATGGAGAGTAGCCATGAATCTTTTTTCAGACTCAAAGGGCAAAGAATCCAGTCTGGGTAGATGGAAACCGGTTACTTTCATCGCTGATACGAGCAAAGCACCTTCGGTGGGGTCGCCGTTTATTCCTCCCTCCTCTTTTATGTAAGCATCATTGCACAGAGCTCCTGCTTTAAGCGTATCAAGCAGGGACTGGTAATCCTGGGCGTTAACACGCATTTTATCCCGGAAGAACTCACCTTCAGTGGAATAACCATCACCTGTGACATCAAACAGGCCTTCCAGGGTGTAGACAGAGGTAACTGTCATCTGGTTCATAGTGAGTGTGCCCGTCTTATCTGAACAGATGACCGTTGCTGAGCCAAGGGTTTCCACAGAAGGCAGGTTCCTTATAATGGCATTCTTTGAGGCCATTGCCTTGACACCTATGGCAAGCGATATGGTGATAAGAGCTGGCAGTCCTTCGGGTATGGCTGCAACGGCCATACTTACAGATGCCAGGAAAATTTCCAGATTATCAAAACCCTGCAATCTGCCCACAATATAAGTGAAGATCGAAACAAAAGTGATTACAATGAATAGCTTTTTTCCAAGGCTATTAACGGTGCGTGTAAGGGGAGTGGAAATAGCCCCGGATTCCCTAATGAGTTCCGATATTTTTCCTATTTCAGTACTTGTACCTGTTGACACAACTATTCCCATGCCAATACCCTGTGTGATGAGTGTGGCAGAAAATGCCATGTTTTTCTGGTCACCAAGAGCTATGTCTTCACCGGGAATTGGAATAGTATTCTTTTCAGCAGCTACAGATTCACCGGTAAGGGCTGATTCATCTATGCGAAGGTTCTTGGTCTGGAACAAACGCAGATCAGCAGGTATTCTGGAACCGGCTTCAAGAAGCACCACATCACCGACAACCAGTTCTCTGCTGGATATTTGTTTTCGCAATCCCTCTCTTAATACAATGGCTTCGGGTTGCATCATCTTCGCTAGTGACTCAAGGGCATGTTCCGCCTTACGTTCCTGTATAAAACCAATGATAGCATTCGCAAAAACAACACCTGTTATTACAGCGGAATCTGCATATTCTTCCAGTATCAGAGTTACAATGGCTGCTGCTATCAGCACATAGATAAGAGGATTAGCAAACTGTTTTAGAAATAGATAGACAGGTCCATGCTTTTTCCTTGTTTCAACTTCATTGTACCCATGTTTTGATAGGCGAAAAGAAGCTTCATCCTTACTGAGTCCTTCTTTACTTGTTTCCAGAAGACTGAAAGTTTCCTCTGCAGTAGCACGATACCAGCTGACATCCCCATCCATAAAATGAAATACTCTTCAATAGGTTAAATTCTTTTGTAAGATGTAAAAAAACACAGAAAATCAGTACATGTTGTTGTACGTTGTTCCTGCTTATCCCTGCCAAAAACTAAAATACATTGCAGACTTTTTTTATTACATGAGTTCAATTCATGATGATCTGATCAAGTCCCTTAACTCCAAACAGGAAGCGTATGTAAACCTGGAGTTACCAGACCCGACAAACGGAGAATATCTCCTTAGTGTATTTCACATGGTGCCCGGAGGTAAGTTCAATGTTTTGCAGGCTGCCGCTGAGGTTGCTGCTGAATCCTCTACAGGTACTAATTTTAAAGTAACCACGGAAACTCCTTTTTCCAGAACAATGAATGCATTGGTCTACCAACTTGACCTGGAAAGAGAACTTATATGGATAGCCTATCCATGGAGACTTTTTGACAGGGGAGGCAATGTCCAGAACATCCTTACATATATTGTAGGAAACATCCTTGGAATGAAGGAAGTGGCAGCATTGAAACTGCTGGATGTCTGGTTCCCGCCATCGATGCTTGAGCAGTATGACGGTCCTAGCTACACTGTTGATGATATGAGGAAATACCTGAATGTGTATGACAGGCCCATCCTTGGAACTATCATAAAGCCTAAGATGGGACTTACTTCAGCAGAATATGCAGAAGTATGTTATGATTTCTGGGCAGGAGGTGGGGATTTTGTCAAGAATGACGAGCCTCAGGCTAACCAGGATTTCTGTCCATATGACAAGATGGTAAAACACGTAAAAGAGGCCATGGATAAGGCGGTCAAAGAAACCGGAGAGAAAAAGGTTCACTCTTTCAATGTTTCAGCTGCTGATTTTGACACCATGATCGAAAGATGTGAAATGATAATCAATGCAGGGTTTGAACCTGGAAGTTATGCATTTCTCATTGACGGAATAACTGCCGGATGGATGGCTGTGCAAACGCTCAGGCGAAGATACCCGGATGTTTTCATTCACTTCCACAGGGCAGCCCATGGAGCTTTTACCAGACCGGAAAACCCACTGGGATTCTCAGTATTGGTTTTATCCAAATTCGCAAGGCTTGCCGGTGCTTCAGGAATCCATACGGGAACTGCCGGTGTCGGTAAGATGAAAGGGACCCCTGAAGAGGATGTTGTTGCTGCACATGGTATCCAGTATCTCAGTTCAAATGGTCATTTCTTCAAGCAAAGCTGGACAAAGATACCGGAAACAGATAAGGATGCAATAGGTCTTGTGAATGAGGATCTGGCACACCATGTTATCCTTGAGGACGACAGCTGGAGGGGTATGAAGAAATGCTGTCCTATAGTTTCAGGAGGACTGAATCCTATAAGATTGAAACCTTTTATTGATGTAATGGAGAATGTGGATTTCATAACAACAATGGGTTCCGGTGTCCACGCTCATCCCGGTGGAACCCGTGCAGGTGCAATGGCTCTGGTACAGGCATGCGATGCTTATCTTAAGAACATTGACATTGCAGAATATGCTAAGGACCATGAAGAACTGGCACAGGCTATCGAGTATTTCACAAAGGCATCAAAAGAGTCAATGTAAGCTATTTTTACAGTAGATTGAAAAAGGAATAGCAGGGATGAAACTCAGGGATATTGTAGATTGGAATGTTTACTGGCTATTGTTCGTGGTAGCTGAGTTCACCCTGTTTTTAGCTCTGCCCTATTCTATTTCGATAGCAGGTGATGCGATATATGATTTTGGTGTTTCATTGCCCATAGTCCTGGCAACCCAGTTTGCCCAGGCTACAATACTTTTTTTAGTATCCATTTTTACAGGATTATACCTTGGTAATAAAGTCGGGCTGGAAGTTCCCATTCTAAAATCTCTGTTAGAAGGCAACGGTCTGCCTGAAAGCTTTGCACCTACTATGAAATTATCCTTGTTACTTGGTGCTCTTTTAGGCACCGTCATCTTTATTCTGGACTGGTTCGTTTTTTCAATGTTCACCGAACCTTTGATAACCCGCTTAATGGCTCCACCTTTATGGGAACGGGTCATGTATTCATTCTATGCAGGTATTGTGGAAGAAATAGTATTGAGATTTTTCCTGATGACACTTCTTGTCTGGATATCATGGAAAATAAAAAAGACGTCAGATAACAGGCCCACAAACGTAGGTGTCTGGTTAGCAATATTTATAGTCAGCCTGATCTATGGTCTTGGGTATCTGGCATCATCCTCATCAATGGATATGGAACGAATGCATATTATGGGTATTATCTTATTGAACGGAATAGCCGGAATCGTATTTGGATGGCTATACTGGAAAAAGGGACTTGAGGCTTCGATCATAGCAAACCTGACAGCAAGTTTAGTACTATTTGTCGTTCTTGGTTCATTCTTCTGAATAAAATTGTGATTATTCTATGATCTCATTCTTGATCGAATTTCCATATTCAGCAAAATAAAAAGAAAAATGCAATAAATCCAGATAAAAGTAAAGGGGAAAATGTAATGACAATAACCCTGTTCCTCAAAGGAACAAATTTCCCCTGTCGCTCATACTCCATCTTATATTTAGATAAGCGTGATGACTAAAGCCTGAACGTAACAAACCTGACGCGTGTGTGTGTGGGAGTAATGTGGGACAGGTTTGTTAGCGTTCGTGTATCTTTATCGTTTTTAGCTTCAGTTATTTTCAATCAAGTCCATATCGTACCACCGAATGGTCGTACAGCCAGCCTGAATCTTCAGCTTGTGTGACTGCAATCCCTAATATATTTTTTAGCTATATAAATATATCTATAGTATATTATATAATGATTATCATAATGATGAGGTGTTGGGACCTAATCTAAAAAGAAGTAGTGGGAACACCAAATCAAGAAAAATAAATACCAATCTAAGCATTTTTGAAATCAGAAAATAAACAGTCATATTTTATTGAGCACATAACTAAAATGATAAATTTATATACATAAATGTTAAAGTTGTTAGCAGTCATTTATATTAATAATGTTATAATAACATGTGCTGATTGATATGGTGTTATGGCCGCTGGAAAAGATGAATGACTCGATTATGAGATTAATTGAGTCCATAAAGTGTAGTGAGAAAAGGATACTGCTTTTTTTCTTAGGTAGTGCAACTGTTCAGGTACTTATTCTTTATTTCCTTGACAAGAAGAGTCTGGTTGATTCACTATATGCCACAGCAGCCACGTTAACTACAGTAGGTTTTGGAGATGTATCCCCAAGTTCACCACTAGCAAGACTTCTGTATATTCCAACCATGGGTATAGGTGTGCTTATGCTTCCTATTGTTGCCGTATCAATATATGAAATGCATCAGAAAAAGGTGAGAGGTTTGAATAATTCAACTCAAAAGGATCATGTTGTCATTCTTGGAAGTTCAAATGAAATCATTACTTCCACAATAATGGAAATAGCTGATTTTCAGGATATTTGCCTTGTATCGGAGATATATGACTTGAATCCATTTCAAGGTAAAGTCCATTTTATCAAGGGAAGTCCAATTGAAAAGGTCTATCTCATGAAAGCAAACATAGCTGAAGCAAAACATGTGATAGTTGAAACCGGAAACGATAGCACTAATATACTCGCCACGGCCCTTGCAAGGGAACTTAATCCATCAGCTGAGATCATTGCGACCATCACATCAGAAGAGAGATACGGAACCCTGAAATCACTTGGTGCTAACCATGTTATCAATACCGACACTTTTACAGGACGTTTACTTGCATCGGCAGTTTTCGAGCCATCTGTTGTTGATCTGATATCAGATGTCACAACATCTCTTGTAGGTCACGATCTCGTAGAAATGGATGTTCCGGAAAAGTATAGGGGAAAAGCAGTTGGCGAAATAATGTTTGACCTGAAGGCGCAGGATAAGATGACTCTGCTTGCAATCTACAGGAACAGGGAGAATGTAGTTAATCCAGCTATGGATATGATACTTGAGGAAAACGATAAGCTTGTAGTGCTGGTATGAAGATGTGATGTCACGTCAACATTAGCACTCACAATAGGTTTCTTTAGAAATTGACAAAATTGAATCCACGTATCTGTTCAGGTAATCATGGAGTTCATCTATCTCACTATTTTGTGGCAAAGTAGCTACCAGTTTTTTGATGTAGTCCCTTTTCCTGACAAGGATGACAGTTTCCACGAAATTGAGATCAAATAACCATGCAAGACGTGTGAGATTCATATCATTACATGTTGCGACTTTATTGACGCTTGCGACCCTGTTATTGAAGATATCTTCCAGCAGGTCCCGGTTATATTCGAAAGTATCAGGCAATCCATGATAAAGTGCAGGATTTGGAGACATTTCCCTTATGGCATAGTGGTCTGTAAGGACTTTATAGATATCCAGCTTATCTGCATCCCTGATGATCTTAGAATGGAATAAAGTTCGCTGATCAAGCTCTTCAGGTAAAATATGTACATTATGATTTTTGATAGCTGTAAAGATTATTTCCTGTTCTTCATGAGGCAGGCCTGAAAGAACTCCTTCTGCCTTTAGAATCTTCACTCCCAGAAGAGCATGGTTCTCTGATTCGGAATCGTTGAAAGTCCTGTATTTACGGATCTGCTCAAAACGACCTATATCATGAAGAAGACCAATAGTTTTTGCAAGATAATGGTCCCTTTCATCCAGATCTTCAGATATTGCTATCAGGGAAGAATTAACACATACCCTCAGGCTATGTTCTTCCTTGAGCTTTATGTTCTTTCGAATAAAGCGATCATCTGTATGGAATGAACCTACATAGTGGAAAAACCATTCGTTGAAAACGAGAAAATCTTCTTCTTTCATTTAATGGGCCATTCTAAATTTATGCTTCTACAACTTTTATCCTGAAAGTCAGTGCTTTACCTGCAAGTGGATGGTTCAGGTCAAATGTAACCTCATCATCTGTCAGGTCTATAATCTTTGCAGGCATCTGCTGTCCATGCGGGGTTTGCACGAGAAAGATCTTACCGATCTCCATTTCCATAGTTGTCTGGACAAGGTCACGGGATACGGTATCAACCAGAGAATCCTTATATTCACCATATGCTTCTGCCGGTTCAAGTCTGAACTCTTTCTCCTCACTCACTTCCATATCTCTTACAGCATCATCAAAGCCTTTTATGACCTGGCCTGAACCTACTGTGAATTCCAGTGGCTGTCCACGATTCTCTGAGGTATCAAAAACAGAACCGTCATCAAGTGTACCTGTATAATCTATTTTAATTGTATCTCCATCTTTTATTGCCAATTTATCAACTCAGTTTTGTGGTAAAATGAAATATAATGAGTTTAGCTCATTTTATGCATTCGAGGTAGCCTACTTTATATAGGTATTTTGGTAATAGACTTACAGGTTCAATCCAGTTTTTTCCTATTAAAATGAAAGATAAAAGAGGTCTTTTGCCTCTTTCTATCTATATTCAGTCATGCCAGCACACATTCATTTTCAACAAATACATAGTAACCTTCATACATGTTCATGCTGAAGACATCTGTACCTACCTGATTTCCTCCAATGATACCTTCTTTATTGTTGTAGCCAACATATGCATAGTCTTCTTCTGCCGGTATCCACGGACCTCTTACCTCGGTGTAGAAGTCATCTATGGTAATGAGGGCATACTCAGCAGGGAGTTGAATTTTTACCGTGTGACCAATTGCGTTCCAGCCAGGATATAATCTTAGGGAGGGGGGTCCTGATGGTATCTTCGGATTAAGATAGTTCTCGTCTATAATAACAGATCCAGACATTTTATTATGTACCCAGTACCCTTTAAGCGGTTCAAATTCAGAAGGTACTGTCATCATACCAGAATTTGCATTGTCATAGAACACAATGTCTATCTCATCGTCGCTGAAAGCCCTTAGCACATCGTCAATAGATGGTTCATCCATATACTCCGGGAATGATATGAGATTCCATCCGGGTTGCAGAATGATACCGGTAATGCCTTCTTCTTCATCAGGAATCTCATCTCCAGGTTTCTCATCTACTGGATCTGTGTTCGAGACATTTGCTATCAGAATTACAGTATTGAAAACTACAGTATCAGGTATTACAGTATCATTCTCATCTCTGAACACGACATTCTCCAGATTCAGACTGTATGTTCCCTCAGTTGCATTCTCATTTACTTCAAAATCAATTGTAAAAAGATTGCCTGATATGGATTCATTGATGGCTTCTGTTACATTGACTCCATAGACCACCGAAGCTATTACATTGTTACCACCAATTCCGGTTCCTACCGTTGTATTATTACCGAGCAGGCCTTCATCTGTGATACCTTTAAAATTGATGGCTGAAGGGTCATAGTTCAACTGAAGGCCGATACTTTTCAGTGGATAACCATTTGAGATCACTTTGATAGTAGCCTGGAAATTTTGTCCTGGCACAAAAGGACCTGTTTTCGAAATAACTTTTGCCATGCTAAATGGGCTATCAGCATTATAGATCTCTATTGATCTGTATGCATAACTTACGCCGCTACCATCTGTCATGACCACACGAAGCACATACTTGCCATCAGGGAGTTCATTGGAAAGAAATGCAATATTCCATCCATTACTTCCGTTGTTGTCAATTCCAAGGCTTAACCATTCGTTTCCATCATTAACCTGACCATCTCCATTTGTGTCGGCATAAATTCTGAAAGCTGTTGAAACTACATCTTCATCTCCTGACAGGTCCACAGCTTCAATGTTCTGTAGGCCTGAAATGATATCACTGTCATTTGGCAATATTATGTCAACTATTGGCATCACGTTCGACACATTCGAGACTCTGAAAGTTGTACTGCTAACCAGCACATCCGGTATGGCAGTATTATTCTCATCTTTGAGCAGAACATTTTCCAGTTCAAGGTCGTATACACCATCAGTTGCATTCTCCTTTACCATAAAGTCAATAGTAAGAATATCACCGGATATTGGTAGAAGGTTAAGCTCGGTAGCACTGATATCATACGTTAATAGGCCTGTACCGTTATCCCCGCTTCCAGGTTCAACCATTGTATTTGAACCAAAAAGACCTTCGTCTGTAATGCCGGTGACGATGATAGCCGAAGGGTCATAATTTAGCTGAAGACCGACATCATTCAGTGAGTATCCATTTGAATTTACTTCGATGGTGGCCTGGAACTCATTACCAGGTGCAAAAGGACCCATATCTGCAACTACCCTTACGGTGGGTTCTGTGAGTGTGCTACTATTTGTAACTGAAACCTGACCATCATTGACCATTGTCGGTATGGTGGCAACATTCACATCCTTAAGGATTACATCATTCAGGTCAAGATCGTATATGCCATTTGAAGCTTCGGCTTTCACCTGGAAGTTCAGCGTGAGTAATGTACCTTGTTTCGGACTAGCTGTCTCTATAGGGGCTGCTAGATCAAATGAGTAGGTTCCTTCTGAGGAACGTGACAATATCAAAGGGTCTGATCCAAGCAGTCCTTCATAGTTTGCACTGTTGAATTGAAGTGACTTGCTGTCATAATCAACGTCTAATCTGATAGCTCTCAAATTATCCTCTTCACAGTCTACTTCCACCGACACCTGAAAAATATCTCCCGGTTCAAGATTACCTGATATAGGTATTGAAGACGGTTCGATTGAAACATTCGCTCTTGGAACAACAATACTAATGTAATCATTCACAGTCTTTGTATCACTACCATTCATGTTGCCTGCAGTGAGTGTGACATTGTAAGAGCCGATTGATGTGTATGTATGTACCGGGTCTTTGATGATATAATCTACAATGCTATCACCATCTACATCCCATTCCCAGGAATCAGCATTTGTAGAAAGGTCGGTAAACTGAACTGTTAATGGGGAGATTGCGAATGTTGTATTTGCAGTGAAATCAGCTATTGGATATATTGGGTCTGCATCTTTTGAAAGATAAAATGTGAGATTGAGGTTATCATCCAGTACCTTGAACTTCAGTCCTTCCGCTATTTCCTGTACTGAATCAGGTAGTAAATTAATTGGTTCGTAATTCACTATCAAGAGTGAATCACTAATACTGTCTACTTCCATTACACCAAACTCATCCGCAACATTGATCTCATTGACATTCTGGAAATCAATTAACCAGAGACCTTCCACGACTACAAGACTGTCAACTTGAGATATCTCAGTAATAAGTGCCCTGAAGACAATTACATCATCCTGGTCTCCGACATTTGTATCGTAGTCCCAGGTTGCATCTCCTGCTGTTATATCGATAACTTCATCTTCTACGAATACTCCATCTTTGGATAATTCCATCCATACCTTGTTACCATCAACATCGATCTGCTTTACAGTGAGTTCGTATCCTTCTCCAAGTTCTAATGCAGAATCCGCACCGAGTGTGTACCTGTCATCTGAGTCGATAAGGAGCTTTACAAGCTCGCCTGCATCATCGTCAGAAAGTGAAACGTATTCTTCTGTAAAGAGTCCAATAAGCGGGAAAGTACCTTTGTTTATGTCTGAATTCTCATCAGCAAACTCTCCCGCGTATGCTGTCTGGACAATGTTTGTGGTATAGACCAGCCCCTCTTCTTCTATTGTTCTTCCCGATACAAAATCTCCCCCGTATATCCGTAGCTTTTCATCAAGAATAAATTCTGCAAAATTACCAGCATTCATTTCAAGAAAGTCTGAATTTTCAGAACCTACAATCGTATCAAGATCTGGACCAGCATATATTGGTCCAGTTGAAGATGCAGATGCAGTTATACAGGACATTGCTATTATTAAAATAAAAGATAAAACGACCCTGATTAAGAAATTCTTTATAGTAATCATCTATGTACCCCACCCATAACACTTTACATCACCCAATAAGAAAACAATAAAGTAGTTGAATATTTTTTGCAACAGAAGTATTATTTCTAAATGTATCTATTCGGGTACTTTAAAATATCACTTTTGAAACAATGTTCCTAAAGATTGTTCCTTTAAAAAATATGTAAAAGCATCCTTACAAGGATGCTTCCGTTTGAGGCTATTGCTTTCTTTTGAGAAGAAGAATCGTAAACATACCCAATACACCTGCTGTAAGCATAGGAGTTGCTGTGGGCACAGCTTCTGGCTGTGCCAGTGCTCCCATATCGCTTACCAGGTATTCCCAGAAAGCATTTCCTTCTTCGATCCTGTCATTATACCGGATAGTTGTACCTTCTTTTTGGTGGGCCATGAAATCAACGAATCCACCATTCTCGATAGGTGTCGTGTAATTGAAGACAGCTATATTATCAGCATAAATATCAATCTTCAGGTCAGATGTATATAATGTGGTACTAAGTGGATGTCTTCTGTTGTATTGATTTTCGTCTACCCAGTTCTTTTCAACAACGTCTACCTCATCTCCGAAATATTCAGAGATAATTTTTCCACTGCACTTTTCCATCAATATCAGATGTTTGTATGAGTATTCATCATAGCCGTCACCTACTATATCCCTTACACCGTAGAAAACTGTCTGATAGTTATCCGTACTTGCTTCAGACCAGCTCCAGCCATGCATCTCCATTGGCCATGTTATTTCTGTGCTTGTCATTGATAGCATGTGGTCCATGTATCCTTCACCCTGCTGCACTGTATACTTTTTACCATCAATGACTATTGAGCCACTCAGATTTCCACAGGCGTGTTCGTATGTGATGAATCTAAGAGGATCATCAGCCTGATCCACAGTTTTGTCTGCATCAGTGAAGAACAGCAGATTCATTTCCATGTCCTCACATTTATAATTTAATTCATACCCCTCCGATTGTGAACCATTGTAACTTTTCATCCCGTCCGGAAACATATAGTCCACATAAGGCGTGTGTATTCCTACATAATTTTCAAGAAGAACTTGTGGAATGTAAGTATCAGCTTTGTTGAAAAGTGCTGTTCTGTTGTCGTAATAAAGACCGTAGAATGTGAGCATATAGGAGAGCTGTGTTCCGTCAGAAGCTACCATTAGAGGTGATTCCTGATGTGCCAGGGTGACAAAGAATCCAAGATCCTTTTCTTCCCCATCATCTGCCACAAGCTTTGTATGACCATTCAAATACCACCAGTCTGCCATCATATTTGTACCAAAGTCAGTATCCAGGTATCCTCCTTCTGTATAGTCTTCTCCTATTCCCTGCATTAAAACCGTTTCATCAGATGCAGTGATTGCAGACGCTGTACCGATAAGACATATAAAAAACAAACATAATGCCCCAAAACCAATTTTCACATGCTGTTCTGTTTTCATTTGTATTTCCCCACTGACAATTGAAATAACTGGCGACTATATTAACTAAAGTTATAATTTAGACTAAAAAATTATAAATGTATGGGAACTATGATTCTAAACATTGTTTTTAAAATCATTTTCTAGGGCAATTTACCCGAATATTTTTTAGATATATTCCTGTGAAAAAATGCTTTACTGGAGGTTGGTACAAAGAAAAAAGAAAAGAGAAGAGAAGCTGGTATTGGGATTGCATACTGGTTAATGCATTATCAAGATTCAACACCACATGTGGCATTACAAATTTTGCTCTACGACTTCCATTGTTTTACTGTATTCATCTTCCGGACTGAATTCGATTATCTCGGTTCCAGCTTCCATAACAGCTATGTGTCCTGGCGGAAGGTAATAAATGTCCCCGGCATTGACAATTTCTTCATTGTCTTTATATTTTATTACCATGCTCCCTTTCAGCACATATCCCCAGTGTGAGGACTGACAACGATCATCAGGCAATCCTTTAAGCAAAGGACCAATATCAGTGGGCTCGTTATATGTTCCATACCCGACATTCATGTTTCCACATACTGCTTCCTGAATAACCATCGCATCGGATTCGATTGTCGTAGGTAATCTTTTCTTTGATATTCGCATTATTTACCCATATTCCTGTCATTCGTTTTCATTGAATTTATATATATATATAGTTCAATCAACTCTTTGAAACTTATGTCTCCAGGCAAAAATAAAAAGCATCCTTATAGAAGGATGCTTCAGTTATCTTATTTTCTTCTGAGAAGAAGGATTGTGAACATTCCCAGGACTCCTGCTGTTAACAGAGGACTGGCAGTCGGAACTGCAGGAGGTTGCCAATCACCATCATCTGCTTCCGTACCGTAATACACTCCGGTATCTTCATCGCTTGTTACGAGGCCTTCAAAATCACCAGTTACATTGACAGTATTGTGGTACAGACCATATTCTGATACTACACCCTCCCATTCGCAGACCATGGATTCACCTGGTGCAAGGGAATTTACAGGACAGGGTATTATGCCTTCCATGTCATCGCTCAGCACTATGTTGGAAAGTGTTACGTTACCGGTATTTGTAATTACATATTGCCAGTTGACATTATCTCCAATATAGACTCCCGGAGTGAAATCTACATCCATGTCAAAACCATTGGTGTACTTTTCAACATCTATTGATGGATTCGCACCAAAGTAGTTGGCAGGGTCTTCATCACTCAGCAGTAATTCAACTTCAATACCTGTATAATTTCCCAGCACAGTGCCTAGATTTGCATGGGGGCCGTACTCAACCGTTCCCGTTACAGTACATACGGAACTCTGGCCGGGCATTAACTTTTCAATTGAACATATAGCTCCGAATTTATTGTCGGTAACTGTGATGTCTGTCAGGATAACATTACCAGTGTTATTGACTATGTATTCCCATGTTACAGTCTCATTCTCCCGAAGAGCTACTCCAATAGGAGTATCCGCATCCACTCCATTTATGTGTTTTTCAATATCAATAGCCGGATTTAGATTCAGCGGGAGGAAATCGGTATCATTTACACTGAGGTCAAACTGTGTATCACAGAATCCATCGTTGTTCGCGTCTATACAGGTCTGACTGAAGCCAGTTCCATCAGGTTCTGCCCAGTAGTTTCCACCAAGGAAAGGACCGTCTATTATATTCGGACCGGTAGTCTTTGTGATATTCCAGGAGTTATCTTTGCTGGTGCCTGCTATCTCAGTGTTATTCGTGTTGTTGAAATAGTTGTTGTAGATGCTATTGTTATCACTATTGGACAAACGAATACCAAATACACTGTTGTTGCAAATGATATTACTGTTCAGGATATTGTTGCTGGAATCCGCCAGACGTACACCTCTGTCCATGTTGGAATCCACACTATTATTGTTCAGCACATTGCCGGATGAATACTCAATATAAATACCATCTTTGTTATTCAGTTTTGCAATATTCTGGCTAAGATAGTTGTCATTTGACCCAAGCAGATGAATACCAACCAATGCATTGGAAGCTGCAGTGTTGTTGCTTATTGTGCTGTTGTGTGAACCCACAATGAAAATACCGTTATCATCATTCTTCAGTGCCGTATTGTTCTCAAGTGTATTGTTATAGTTGTCATTATCAAGAACTATACCATTGCCTTTGTTTGATGACGCGACATTAGAATTAAACATGTTGTATTCGCTTCTCTTCACTATTATGCCTTGTTCATTATTGAAACTGGCATTGTTATGATTTACCGTATTATTTTTAGAGAGACGAAGAGAGATACCTTCAAGATTATTCGTTGCAAGGTTTTCTGTAAAGGTATTATTCCTACCACCCTCGATCAGAATACCAACATTTGTATTTGAGAGTGCAATGTTCCTGCTCAGTATATTATCATAACCAGCTATGTAGAATCCATCATAATTCTCAGATGCATTGTTCTCAATAAGTGTATTATGTTCAGAACTGGAAATCCAGATGCCGAAATGACTTTCCAGCACAGTGTTATCGGTCAGGGTATTGTTGTTACATGATGATGCAAGATATATTCCGTTACCACTTTCGATAATCACATTATTTACAATTACATTATTGCTGGCATAATATAGCAGAATTCCGTCGAAGCCACTTGAATAAATATAATTGTTCGTTATATTGCTGTTACTTGTCGCATTAAAGCGGATACCGCTTGGGTTATCCATAAGATGATTGTTAACTATTCTGACGTTCTCGACATCTGAAACATACACTCCGCAAGAAGGACCGACATCCACTCCTGTGATATTGAATCCCATGATCAACACATCACCGATGGTAACATTGAACGCATTATCAAAACCATCCGCAGCCTCGACAATAGTATCATCAGGATTACCGGACTGTGATGTTATTGATACCGACCTGTTAACCATCACATTCTCGATGTACGTTCCCGGATACACAAGTATAGTATCCGTGTCGTTTGCAGCGTTAATCGCTTCCTGTATTGTAGTATAATCTTTTCCCGGATCATCATCAACAGTTATCGTTGCAGCTGCTGAAATATTTACAATTAATAAAAATAAGAATAATGCCATTACAAATTTTCCACGAATTGCTATCATGATATCAACCCCCATACGCACAGCTCCAGAACAAGCTGCAATACTCCAATTCAAACTAAATCCTGCGAGAGTTTATATATTTGGAATCAATCTTTAGAAAAAAAGGTACTTAGCAAATATCCTGATAAGATTTCTGAAATAACTGATGTGCAGGTTGATTTTCGGCATTATTTTTATAATAACACCTACATAGTTGGTGAACTAAAACATTTTATGAGGGAAGATGAACAATGCCTGATGGAAAAACCCATGACACAATAAACGCTGCAGTACTGCTGACAGTTATATTCGGCCTTTATTACCTTATATGGAAAGAAATTGCCATAGCTTCCGTTTATCTGAACACTTACATGATATTGGCATTTTCTGTGTCCTATTTGTTTGCAACGTTCTTCCTGAGTCCGGACCTCGATATAAACAGTAAACCCTACAAAAGATGGGGTTTCCTCAGGATAATCTGGTGGCCTTACAAGGTTGCATTCAAACACAGGGGATTCTCACATCATCCGATTATTGGTCCCCTGTCAATAGTGCTAAATCTTGCAATTGTAGTGATTGCATTGCTCTTAATTGGTGGTGTTGATCTTCATAAAATACCTTTGAGCTTCATTATAGCAGCCACTACGGGGATGGTTCTGTCAATGGAGGTTCATATAATATCAGACAATATTATCTCAAAGATAAAAAGTATTTTTTAAAAACAGATGAAAAGCAGGAAGATTCAGTTCTTCCTGTCTTTAAATTCAATAAATAGGTGGGTACCGTCACAGAACGGTTTATTTTTGGAAGCACTGCATCTGCACAGGGCATAATGATCCTGTGTTTCAGGCTTTGAGCCATCAGGGTCATCAAGCTTGATTCCACCAACGATGTTGTAAGGTCCATCCCTTGTGATAAAGATTTCCGGATCATGAGGATATTCCTTGTGCAATTCCCCGTTAATGGTATAACTTAATGCTCCTGATGGGCAGGTTTTGATGAGCTTTATTATTTCTTCCGGTTCTGCACCATCAGGATCAATCCAGGGGTTCATACCCTTTCTGAATACTGACGGCAAATTGAAGACACAGTGACCGATATGTGAACATACTCCCCTATTATTATGGATCGTGATATGCTTTCCTTCGTAGCTGTCTACTTTATCAGGAATACAGTCATCTTTTTTTTCTCCTGAGAATCCATTCTTCAGATGCATTCCATCGCAGAATGGTTTATTTTCAGATCCCCCACATCTGCACAGTGTCATGGTAGAACGGGTTTCAATGAAAACACCTTTTGAATTCCTGAGTGATTTTAGGTTTTTCACAATAAGTGGTCCATTTTTTGAAACCTTGATTACAGGTTTATTATCTTTATCCATGATACTCTCCCTGGAGAACTTCGTTAACATTGAATTTGAAGTTTTTGCAAATAGATTTACATCTCTTTGCCCCTTCTCTTTTTCTATCCCGCAATTATCTTACCAGTTAATAATTAAATTGAGCGTGATAATTAGTTGTATCAGCGATACTATCAAAATTGCTGACAGGATAAATAACGAGATCGGTATTCTGAACTCATCCCTGCCTTTTTGAATAAAATACATGTGTGCTGTAAAGGCAAAAATCCCGGAAAGACTCAGGATCAATGAAAATATCAAGCCTGTGTAAGATTGCTGAAAGACAAGGACCAATCCGTATAGAACAAGGAATATCAATGGGATGTGTATCATAAGGAATCCTGTAATTCCACCTGGCAATTTGAAGAGATTCCATTCTTTCCAATAAGCTGAGTCTATTTCATGGTTGATCAACAGAACCGAATTAATTAGATAGAACCAGAATAAGATTTCTGACACACATACTACCTCCGTCATCTTAAAACGTCACACTTTTTCATCCTGTACCTGACTTTCTCCTTATGGTTACTATTCCCAGATACCCGTCCACTGTGACCTCATCACCGTTTCTGATTATTTGTGTTGCATCCGGTATACCAGTTACACAGGGAATCCCATATTCCCTTGCAATGATGGCACCATGTATCAACATACCACCCCTGCGTTCCACTATTCCGCTTACAAGAGGTACAACGAATGTCATATTAGGATCAATGGCATCGCATACTAGTATCTCTCCGAATTTTATGTTGAAAAGTTCCTCGTTCCCTGTTATCACATGAGCGATGCCGGTTACAAGTCCTTCTCCCGCAGGCTGTCCCTGAATCTGCCTCTGGTATTCCTTATTGTTTAAAGTCTCTTTTTTAACGTCCGGTTTTTTTACAGGAATATAGGTCTCGTCATTAAGCGATTTTAAGAGCTCATCATCATCAAGGATATCACCTGTATCAATGCTGAATGATCTTGATACTACCCTGTGTTTAGCTTCATTCAGTGATTGCAGATACTGATCTTCGATCCTGCCAAGATGAATGTTATCGTCATCTCTTAATCTGTAACTTATGCGTCCTACGTCAAGCAATTCTTCAGCACATGCCCTGTCCTTCTCGGAAAATGAGGCAATGAAGTGTTTTTCCATATCAGTGGTGTCTTTTTTAGCAGGCATTTCCTTTTCAGGGTTTGAAGCGATTTCCATTATAAGTTTTAACAATTCTTCCCTGCTTTTGAAAATACCGGAATGTCCGTAATTCTCAAAAAACTCCTCAAAATCGTCCTTAAAATCCCCTTCAATTAAGTTGTTCTTTGCATTATTCATAAGAGAAACATCATTTCTCAGCATGCCTGCCAGTCTGCTGAGCAGGCCATTCCTTTTGATGCTGAGCAGGCCGGCACTGGAAAGAAGGTCCATGAACTCATACGGATTATCCGGTTTTACCACATCGTTGTAAACCTGACCAAATAGTCTCATTCCATGTGCGAAGGGGATGAACTCATCTTTGTATCGTTTCTCCCACATTTCATACAGTTCTTTTCTTCGCATGATCTCTCTGGCAAGTCCAATATTATCCATATTTTCTAATTTTACGGACCTCATGGCATTGGTATCACTTACCATTTCTGGTATTAGTTCATTCTCTATCCTTATGCGAAGTTTTTGCAGATTAGCCATTGTTCTTTTAAGGGAGAGATACCAGAGTTTTTCCCTGTCATCTGTGGTTGTTATGGGTCTTGACTGGAGAATGTATGTCTCATTGTCCTTTTTAGTCCATTCAATATCCTGGGGATTGCCAAATCTTTTCTCCAGAACCAGAGCTATATCATACAACTCATGAACTTCTCTTTCGCTTAAAGGAACCGTGTTTGATATTTTATCAGACGGTTTTTCAAGTGCAGTACCTGTGTTCTTCAGGAGTGTTATTCTTTCACGGTTCGACGGGCTTGTATGCTGGATAATGGATGAGTTTTCCCTGTCAAGTATCCATCTGTCAGGTTCCACATCACCATCCACAAGTCCTTTATTAAGACCATGGACTGCTTCGATAACCATCTGATCTTTATTTTCCGGATTACTGCTGAAAACAATACCTGAGACTTCACCTGCTATAAGTTCCTGGATCATCACTGCCATACTGCTGTCTTTTATATCGAGTCCTAATTCTTCCCTGTAGAGAAAAGCTGCATCGGACCACAGGGAAGCCCAGACAAGTCTTATATGTTTAATTATGGCCTCCAGGCCACGGATATTTACATAGGATTCGTGAAGGCCTGCAAAGGATGTACTACCTGTATCCTCTCCGGGAGCGGAAGACCTGACTACGACAGGAACATCGGTCAAATATTTGTCCAGCTTGTCCCTTATTTCCTTTTCAAGTGTTTCAGGAATTGGCGTGTTCAGGAAGAAATTCCTGATTCTCAGGGACAGATCCCACATCTCTTCCCAGCGCATATCCTTGATATCTTTTCTGGCAAGCTCCAGTGTTATCCGCCCTTTCAGTGAGCTGGATCTCAGGTATTTTTCATAGGCTTTGGTAGTAATACACGTATATGGAGGAACTTTTAATCCTTCATCATGAAGTGTATGAAGGGAGAATGCTTTTGATCCGATAAATTCTCTGTGTTTTTCATTTATACCCTCCATAGAAATGACAAGTTCCTTCATGCCATATCTATCTCCACGACATTCTGGAACCTGCTAGCAACAATATATCTTTTAACTTCCATTCTCATCAGGGCCGATGAAGGAGAATTAAGGAAATCTTTGAGATAGGGATGTTTTTCCTGATAGAGTGAATTCAGTTCATGGGTTTTTTCAACTTCCAGAACAGTACCTTCTGCATTCACAGCCATAGCGTCCTTGAAATCACTCTCTTTGTTAGACCTATTATCTATCATCATTGAAGCTTTTCGGGAAGCATTCAGATATGAGTATTTTCTTGTGGCAACAGGAGTAGCAAAATAGATGTGTTTAAGGTCATCACTCGCCACGAAGGCTACGAGATTGGTATACGGTTCCCCATCATGAGATGTAGCGAGAACAGCAAGTTTTTGCTCTTTCATAAGAGCCTTCAGATCATTTTCCAGATTACTCTCAGACATTCAGGAACCACCACTTAAATCCACATTTTAAAATTGGTTCCTGTGTATTTATGTTTTGTTGGACAGCAAAAATGGATCCAGGAAAAGTATGAAAAAACCTGATATATCTGTCAGGTTTACGCATTAATAATTTGATTTATTTCTGCTTACTTTCGCTTCAGATACACTACTGACAATATTCCAGCAATTGCAAGAATAACTTCGAATCCCGGAGATTGCTGTTCAGTTGTTGTTTCTTCACTTTGCTCCTCAGTAGTTGTTTCTTCCTGAGTTTCATTGACAATTGGCTCTTCAATGCTTTGATTGTCTATCATTTCTTCGACTGGTGCTTCAGTTACGTTGTCGATAGGTTCAGATATGAGTTCAGGTACAGGTTCAGGGAAATCATTGGCATCGCCTGGGAAAGTCAACGCATTGATCTCATCTATATTGCTAAATCCATCACCATCAGAGTCACGATCTTCAATCGATACAAAATTTCCTCCAGATGCTCTTCCATAAGAATTTAATGAACCACCATTCGGACCTGTATGGCAGATTACGCAGGAATCTAGTCTGGTGTCTCCGGTATCATAGTAATTATTGAAAGAACTCAGAAAACTTGATTTTGCTGATGTCATAGGTGCTCCTACCAACAATATTACTGCTAAGAACAATACAAGAATTAATTTATATTTCATATACTCACCCCATTTTCCAGTTATTAATAATTTGGTTGTTGGATATTTAAATACTTTTTATCCCGGAATAAGGGGTAGGTCTTAAACATCCAGATTTGTTATATCTAATATAATTTGTACAATACTAAAATATGAAAAATTGTACAGTTATAGATATAACTAAATAGTAAGATTTCTCACTCTTAATAAGAAGTAAAGGTTGGGGAACCTTTCATTCTTCAAATCCACATCATGTTTCCTTAAAGGGGGTTGTATAATTGTGGAATTTAACGACGGTGGGAACGTAGAAAGTGAACTATCTGCTCAAAATTATCTGGAAGATTCAAATTCCCATGCAGAAGAGTTTGGAGGGATAATTGCCGAATCCCATGGCCCTATTACCATTTTTCTTTATGTTGTTTACTTCATACTTCTGGTCTGGACCATAGCATACTTTGTGATTCATTGGGGTGAGTTTGGAAGTCTTTCCATGTGAGTTTCCATGAGGGATACATGATATGAATGAAACTTCTTCGTCAAAGATTGAGAACGCGAAAGAATTGAGCGCTGATGAACTATTTGCCAGACTTGATTCCGGTATGCAGGGTATTTCTGATGCTGAAGTAAGTGAACGACTACAACAATATGGCTATAATGAGCTTATTGAAAAGAAAACAAGTCCTTTCATAAAATTCATAGGGTATTTTTGGGGTCCAATTCCCTGGATGATCGAGATAGCTGCCATACTTTCGGCAATCATACAGCGTTGGGAAGATTTTATCATTATTTCACTTTTACTGATTCTTAACGGTGTAGTAGGTTTCTGGCAGGAAAATAAGGCTGATAATGCTATTGAGTTGCTAAAAAGTAAAATGGCTTTACAGGCCAGAGTGTTGCGTAATGGGCAATGGAATGTGATACCTGCCAGGGAACTTGTCCCAGGGGACATGATCCGCGTACGCTCGGGTGACATTGTACCGGCTGATCTGAAACTTGTTGAAGGCGATTACCTGCAGGTTGATGAATCCGCACTAACAGGAGAATCCCTGCCAGCGGATAAAGCTTCAAATGACATTGCATATTCCGGTTCTGTTATCCAGAAAGGTGAAATGAGTGCCCTTGTGTTTGCCACTGGAATGGATACGTTCTTTGGCAAGACCACCAGACTGCTGGCGGATGTTAAGACCCAGAGCCATTTCCAGAAAGCTATTATCAAAATTGGTGACTACCTCATCTTTCTGGCTGCCGTACTGGTTGCTATAGTTTTCATTGTTGCTATCTTCCGAAAGGAAAGTCTTGTAGAAACGTTGCAGTTCGCCCTTGTCCTGGTGGTTGCTGCAATACCTGCAGCATTACCTGCAGTCCTTTCAGTTTCCATGGCTGTGGGTGCAACCAATCTTGCAGGAAAAGGTGCGATTGTAAGTAAACTTGTTTCTATTGAAGAAATGGCAGGTATGGATGTACTTTGTTCGGATAAGACCGGCACAATAACAAAGAACGAGCTGACATTATCAGAACTTATACCCTTTGCTGATTTCACTGAAGAGGATCTTCTGGTCTACAGTGCTCTGGCTTCCAGAGAAGAGGATAATGATCCCATAGATAATGCTATCCTGAAAAAGATAAAAACCATGGAAAATATGGATAAAAAGCTTGATGCTTATGAAACGGCAGATTTCAAACCATTCGACCCTGTTATAAAGCACACTGAAGCCAGCATTAAAAGTCCGGATGGCAGGCAATTTAAGATTGCTAAGGGAGCACCACAGGTCATCCTTGAAATGACAGTAAATAAGGAGGCTATCAAAGAAGAAGTAGATGAGAAAGTAAATGTTCTTGCTTCCAGGGGATATCGTGCTCTGGGAGTTGCAAGGTGTGAGGAGATGGGAGTATGCAGTTTTGTAGGACTTATTGGCCTGTATGACCCGCCACACGACGACTCAGCACAGACCATAGACACGGCTGTGTCCATGGGTGTTGACATCAAAATGGTTACGGGTGACCATGTTGCAATTGCAAAGGAGATTGCACAACAAATCGGTATGGATACAAACATCATTACTGCCTCAGAGCTTGAGGATAAAACTGATCTTCAAGCACAAGAGATTGTTGAAAGGTCTGATGGTTTTGCTCAGGTTTTCCCGGAACATAAGTACAGGATAGTGGAACTCCTTCAGGAAGAAGGACATATTGTCGGTATGACAGGAGATGGGGTTAATGACGCTCCTGCTCTTAAAAAAGCTGATGCGGGTATTGCAGTTGCCGGGGCTACGGATGCAGCAAGATCAGCTGCTGATATCGTGTTCACAGCTCCCGGACTTTCAACTATCATTGATGCAATTAAAGAGAGCCGGAAAATTTTCCAGCGCATGAAGAGTTACTCGATTTATCGCATAGCCGAAACTGTGCGTGTACTCTTCTTTATTGCAATTTCCATTGTGGCTTTCAATTTTTATCCGGTGACCGCTATCATGATAGTATTGCTTGCCCTGTTCAATGATGCACCAATCATGGCTATTGCATACGATAATGTGAAATACTCCAATATCCCTGAAAAGTGGAATATCAGAGAAGTTCTCAGTATGGCAACATTTTTGGGAATTATAGGCGTTATATCTTCATTCATAGTCTTTTATATCGGACTGCATGTGCTGAATCTGGACCAGAATGTTTTGCAATCTTTCATATTCCTTAAACTTGCAGTTGCCGGGCATCTTACAATATTCCTTGCCCGTACCCGTGGTCCCTTCTGGTCCATAAGACCAAGTGGAATTCTCTTCTGGTCAACCATCGGTACGAAACTGCTAGCGACTCTTGTTGTGGTCTATGGTTTCTACATATCGCCAATTGGATGGAAACTTGCAGGTTTTGTCTGGCTGTATGCATTGGTGGCTTTTGTTGTAACTGACCTCATAAAAGTGAGATTATATGACCTGTTGAATCATAGCGGCTTGATTTTCCATAGATGAGATAAAAAAACTATATTAGATAGAAACAACTGTTATAGAATATGGAATACCAGGATGAAGAGTTTGAAGGAGAATCTTTTGAGAACACCAATTTTACAGGTATATCCTTTAAAAATTCAAAGTTCATTGATTGTAATTTTGAAAACTGCAATTTGCCAAATGTAGATTTGAATAACACAAGATTTCAGGATGTAAGGTTCAGGAACTGCAAAATTCAGGGCCTGGACTTTTCAAAATGCAATGATTTTATATTTACAATCGGATTTGAAGACTCTTTTCTATCCTATTCAATATTTTCAGATATAAATCTGGAGAATACTGATTTTATAAATTGCCAGGTTTATGACTGTGATTTTATGAATACAAACCTTAAAAACGCAAATTTTGAAGGCTCTGATCTAATGAACAGTCTCTTTAGGAATACAAACCTGAGCTTCACATCATTCAGGAATGCAAAGAACTACGATATAGACCCGAATAATAATCTCCTGAAAAAGACTAAGTTCTCTATTCCTGAAGTGATTGCTCTTTTGAATGTCTTTGATATTGAAATAGAATAATCAAACTGGTAAATAGAACTTTGCGGCTTCTTTTTTCCTGCATGTAGCGTTTAAAGGACTATATTTTGTCTTTCAGTTTAAGTCCCAATCATTCTTATTCATCCTGCTCTTTTCGGCTTTTATCAACCTGAAGGAGAGTAAAAATACCAGATATATTATTGCACCGGCAATAAGGAAAGAGCTTGCTTTTAATTGCGTATATAGTAGTCCTCCTCCAAGTAGTCCGATGATACTTGCCAGACTACCGCCACTCATAGCAAAACCCTGTACAGAACCCTGATAGACAGTTCCTGCAAATTTAGAGAGCATGGACAGGATCGATGGCCACATGATGCCGTTACCAAATGCAAAGAATACTCCTGCAAGATAGATCATCAGCAGGTTTCCGGTGGCGATCAGTATGAACTGCAACCCAAGAACAAAACATCCTGCTATTATCAGAATGGATTCAGGATATATCTTTGCCAGCTTTCCCAGAATTGGACCCTGCACAAAAGCCATCATTGCACTGATAATAGAAAAGTAAATACCCAGTTGTGCCGGATTCCATTTAAGAACATCAACGGCAAAGACAGGGAATGCAGTGTAATATACATTGAAACCCAAAAATATCAAAAAGTACAGTGCCAGCATGAAGGGTATATAGTCCAGCATGAATATCTCTTTCAGGGATATCTTCTGTGCACCTTCCACCTGATAACACTCTTTATGTTCCTGTCCCAGGATTTTTCTTATACCTGTTTTTGGGTATTCCTTAATACTACAGGTCCGGGTCTCAGGTAAAAGAATAATTACGATGATAGTGCCAGCGACGGATATAAGAAAAGCTGCTGAAACCGGGATCAGTTCTCCATAGATTGTCACACCCAGAATACCGGCAAGCGCAGGACCTGCTACATAACCCAGATTTGACGCTACAGACATTCTGCCAAAGTTCTTGTTCCTTTCCTTTTCCGGCGTTACATCAGCTAAATATGCATTTGCCACGGATACATTTCCACCGGTTATCCCGTCAAGTGCCCTGGCAAAGAAAAGGACTAGCAGAGGAAGTGTAACAGTGAACATCCCAAGTAGATCGGACTTAATTGATATTAGTGAAGTTATCGGCAGGAAAAGAGCAACAAGAAAGATGAACCAGGCAACCATCGTTCCTATCTGGCTTAATAGCAGGATCTTTTTTCTCCCGTAAATATCAGACCATTTCCCAAGGATTGGAGCACCAATCAATTGAAAAGCAGGATAGGTTGAAACAAGCAGACCATATATCAGTGCATTACCACCAAAGTCCGTTACAAGAAATATGAGGAATGTAAGGATAATTCCAAATCCCAGTGTACCTATGAAAGTGATCGTGTATAAAGGAAAAAGTGCCTTTCCCTCTGTAACTCCAGAAGATACCGGATTTGGAGTCATTTACTATATTCATTTATTTTCCATAGTATAAATATCTCTCCCAAATTCTAAAGGAAATAGACTGGAACAAAATATAATTTGATGATCTAACATGATATGATTCAGTTTTGAAGATTTTTGAAGATTCTGCACCCATATTTTCCAATTTACTTATATAGTCCAATAACGTGATTTAATATGTTGGATGGTTTTTAAAATGAAAAAAAGTTTACTCGATGTGTTATTCAAGTCTCAAAAAAGAAAAAATATGTTGATAATGTTACAGGAAGAACCAAAGAAAATGGAAACACTTCTAAAAACCCTGAAAACAACAAGGCAGGCGTTACTTCCTCAAACTAAAATTCTGCAAGATAATTATCTTGTCACTCATTATAACGATACTTATGAATTGACAACTATTGGGGAACTAATAGTTGATAAAATGACTCCTTTATTGGATACTATTGATTTCCTGGACATTGATATTGATTATTGGGGCACTCATAACCTTGATTTCATTCCACCTTATCTTTTAAAAAGGTTAAATGAGAACAAAAATGCTGAAATTATAAGTCCCAGTTTGGTAAGTATGTATGAAATCAACAAGGATTTTATTGAACAGGCACACAGCTCCGGTTCATTGTATTTCATATTCACTTTTATGCATCCAAGTTTCCCCCCTACAGTATATAAGTTTATTGATAATAATATAGATGTATCTATTATAATTACAAAAGAACTGCTAAGAAAAATAAAAACTGAATATTATGATGATTTAAAAAACCATCTAATGCATGAAAACATCAAATTTTATTTGTATGAACAAGATATTAAAATCGGATCTTTTGCATTAAGTGATTATCATCTAATCTTAAGGCTGTTATCAAAAGACAACGAATATGATAATAAACAGCTATTCTTTTCAGATCCAAAAGCACTTCAGTGGGGCAAAGACCTTTTTGATTATTATCTGAAGGATGCAACCTTGATAGCAGAACCATAATATTGTTTTTGAATAATCATCACACATGTGGACAATTAGTTATAAGTCAAATACTAAATTTGCAATTAGAGAGGTTGTAAACGTAATCTGATTATAAGAGGATGTGTCCCATATGTCTAAAAGTTTGACCGATGTCATGTTTTCCTCTGAGAAAAGAAAGAATGTGCTTTTATTGTTGCAGAACGGACCCAGAGAAATGGAGTTCATTCTCATGTCACTGGATACAACAAGAGCTGCATTGCTGCCACAGATCAGGATTCTGGAAAATCATCACCTTATCACCGGTGCGAACGACAAATACGAATTAACAAATATTGGAAAGCTCATTGTTAATGAGATGGTTCCTTTATTAGGTATCACTGATGTCTTTGAAGGTAATTTAGATTTCTTGGGGACTCATGACCTTGATTTTATTCCGCCACATCTCTTAAAGAGAATAGGGGAACTTGCACCATATACTCTGGCTGAAAGCGTACCTGTGACAGAGATCTCCGAACCAAATAAACCTGTCCTTCAAAAAGCTAAAATATCAAATTACCAAACATCTGTCACTGCATTCTTATTCCCTACATTTCCATCAGTACTTGCAGATTTCAAGGAAAATGGGGTGAAGCTTTGTATGGTAGTTTCTTCAGAGCTCCTTTCTAAAATAAGAGAGGAAGCAGATGATGATTTCAGGAGTTTGCTGAATAGCAGCCTCAACAAATTGTATTTGTATCCCGGAGAAATGCGTTTCATGTCATTTGGCTACAATGAATATTCTTTTATGATCAGATTCCTGGATAAAAATGGTGATTACGACCATAATTATTTGGTTTCCAGTAGCCCCCTGGCACTCAAATGGGGAAAAGAGCTTTTTGATCATTATTTAAAAAATGCTGTGCCAATAGATAAAATATAGGTATCTACTGTATTCTATTCAGTACTTTAATAAATTATTCAAATAGCACTTGCTAAAAATGACTCTATTTTTGCCTATAGGCAGGCGCATTATAGAAATAAGATAGTATTGTATATTTTAATTGGGGTTTAAATGAAATATTCACTTCTTTGTCTGTTAATAATAGTTTTTGTTAGGTTATCGGGTTGCACAAGAAACAGCCACATGGACTCATGCTGGAGAATAGAGTTATCACATAGTTTCGAAGCCGAAGATGCCTACTGGCAGATGGTTACATTCTTTGATAGAACACTAAAATAAGGGGTATGTTATGAGAGATATAAGAATAATTTTCTTTTTAATTCTGGCACTTTTTTTGGGTATAGGACCCCTTGTGGGAATTTATACTGATTATCTGTGGTTTGATATGATCGGATATACGTCCGTGTTCACAACAATATTACAATGGAAATTAATTGCGATCATACCTGGATTCATACTTGCTTTTGCCTTCCTTTACATAAATGCAAAGTTTGCAGGTAATTCCATCAGTAAGATACTTGCTGAGAGGAAACTCACATATGATAAGATAGATTCTCAGGTTGTTTTAATAGTAATCGCAGCATTCTCATTCATTTTCGGGCTGGCATTCAGCAGCAACTGGAGAACAATTCTCCTTTATCTGAATAGCACATCGTTTGGAATAACTGACCCTATTCTAATGAATGACGTAGGGTTCTATGTATTTCAGCTCCCGTTCATTCATATGATAAGGGGCGTATTCCTGATACTCACCGTTATTTCACTCATAATGGTCCTGATCCTCTACATGATCAGACTTGAACCCATATTCAGATCAAAAACAGTTGAAACGGACAATATTGAATCTTCTTACTTCCTGTATCCGACAAATAGTGTAAAGGATATACTGGATGACCTGCCCGTTAAGGTCCTTATCCACATATCAACATTGCTTGCATTTCTGTTTGCATTAATTGCTTTCGGATTTTTCCTCAACAGATATGAGATATTGTTCTCACAGCAGGGAGTAGTATCAGGTGCAGGCTACACGGATGTTCATGTAAGACTTCCAATATTCAATATACTTACAATATTATCATTCCTGACTGCTGTTGCTTTACTGGCAAATGTAAAACTGAAGAACATAAAGATACCAATCGCCAGTATAGTTCTGTTAATATTGTTTATCATGGGCAGCTCTTTTGTACCGGATGTTTACCAGCAGTTCAAAGTGGAACCCACTGAGATCCAGCTGGAAAAACCGTATCTGGAATATAACATAAATTATACAAGAATGGCCTTTGGCCTATCGGATATTGAAGAAAGACCTTTCCAAGCCAATACTGATCTGACCCTGTCAGAACTGGAAAATAATACCCAGATTACTGAGAACATAAGAATATGGGACCGGCGAGCTCTTGAGCAAACCTACAAGCAACTCCAGCAGATCAGAACATATTATACGTTCAATGATGTTGACACTGACAGGTACCAGATGGACGACGGCTATAAACAATACATGATATCAGCCAGGGAACTGGATACCATGCAACTGGCACCTGAAGCTAAAACATGGGTAAATGAACGTCTGGTCTATACCCATGGTTTTGGAATTGTGATGAATCCGGTAAGTACCAAGACAAGTGATGGCAGACCTGAATTTGTTTTGCAGGATATCCCGCCGACAGGTGAATTCGATGTTGATAATCCCCGGATCTATTATGGAGAGGTCACAAATGACTATAAAATAGCAGATTCAGGAAAAGAAGAATTCGACTACCCAAAGGGAGGACAGAACGTATTCACACAATATGAAGGTAAAAGTGGAATAGTTCTCGATTCGTTTGTTAAAAGACTGATCTTTGCATTCACTTTTGGCGAATCTAAATTCATCCTGAGTGAATATGTAGATGATAGTTCACGTTTGATGTATCATCAACAGATCGAAGAAAGAGCACAAATGATAGCTCCGTTCCTTAAGTATGACAGTGACCCGTATCCTGTGATCTCTGACGGAAAAGTGTACTGGATAATAGATGCCTATACTACGGCTGATAAGTATCCATATTCTGAAAGCTACTACGGGACTAAATTCTATGATATCAACTATATCCGAAATTCCGTCAAAGTTGTTGTAGATGCCTATGATGGGACTGTTGACTTCTATGTTATGGAAGATGAACCTGTGGTAAATACGTATTCAAAGATATTCCCAGACCTGTTCAAACCTTTCAGTGAGATGCCTGAAGGCCTGAAGGAGCATATCCGCTATCCAAAGGATTTCTTTAAGGTTCAGATGGACCTGTACGAGAACTATCACATGACAGATGCTGAGACTTTTTATAACAAAGAGGATGCATGGGAAATTCCAAATGAGGTCTACCGCGGAAGTAGTATTGAAATGGAACCCTATTACATGATCACAAAACTCCCTAACGGTGGCGGACTGGAATATGTATTACTGCAGCCCTTCACACCCCGAAACAGGGAGAATATGATCGCCTGGATCGCAGCCAGATGTGATGAGCCGAATTACGGTGAGATCAAACATTATGAACTGCCAAAAGGAGAACTGATATACGGACCTACCCAGATTGAATCCAGGATAGATCAGGACCCGGATATTTCCGAACAGCTGACGCTCTGGGGCCAGACAGGTTCCCGGGTCATAAGGGGTAATTTGCTGGTGGTACCGATTGGTAATTCGATATTGTACACCGAGCCTATATTCATAAGTGCCGAAGAGTCCGAGATACCTGAACTCAGGAGAGTTGTGGTTTCATCAGGACAGAAGGTTGTTATGGCTGAGGATCTGCAGGAATCACTGCAAATGCTTGTTGAAGGCAGAATCGATGTGCAGGACGAAACTGGCCAGCCATATATACCAGGAACAGCACGAGAACTTGCACAGCAAGCCCTGGATCATTACAACAAAGCACAGGACTATCTTGCTGAAGGCGACTGGGCTGGATATGGAGAGGAGATAGACAGGATGGAAGAGATACTTAACCAGCTTTCTCAGGTTCTGGAAGAAGCAGACATTGATACAACGCTATGAACTGCCAGGCTGGATTTGGGATTGTGTAATGATGCTGTTTGAGTGTCCATTACAATCCTCTTATCTTTTTTTATTTACCAGAGTAAAGTCTCAGCTTAAAATGTAGGAGAAATAGGCCTGAATGTCCTCGGATTTAGAACAATCACTTTTTCACAGTAAGTGCACATGATTTTAAGACCGGTACCTGTAAGAAGTGCATTTTCAATCTCATCCTCTGGAGTGATGTACTGGGTCATTTCCTCTCCGCAATATGGACATTTTATCTTCAGCCAGTCCAGGCGTGTTAACTGCCTTATATTGTATACCAACTTCCCCAATGCATCATCATAGGTATCTATGGAAAAATCAATGGAATTCAAATGACGTATCAGCAACGGTAATGTTTCTCCGCTCTCTACCAGTGGAATTATCAGCTGACCGGCACCTGCCGCCATGCCTATTTCCTGATTCACCCTAGGAGATGCTATTCCTTCCGCAGTGAGAATAAATACTACGCAGTCAGAATGGCGAATGCCAAAACTCATTAACTCTGCCTGAGAGAGTGCCTCGGTCTTTTTGGACAGAGAGGTAAAGCTCTCCAGATTCACAGCCCACAAAGTACGGGCCAGTTCCTGAGCAAGAAAATCATCTTGTTCACAATGGGAAATATAAACTCTTGTTATCATGATTTACCTGGATCAATCTAAATTGATGTATTGGGCTAACCATCTTAATCTCTGAGTAATTCTGGAGATGAAAATGATTATATTCAAACCCCAATTATATTTACGTCATCAAGCCGGATAAATATTTGGAAACAATGCTTCACAGAAAATTATATGGGGATTTGGTGAATCATAGTATCACAATCATATCTCTTTAAAATGCCTTCAGGAGACATGAAAGTAAGTTTAAAAAATGTATAAGTAAGGGATAAACTTTATGTGCAACAACTTAATATTAGCACAATTTAATTAGTTAGTGTCGAACATAGGAAAATTATTAGGATTGGGTGTTCCATACATGAAAAAAACGTTGCTTGATGTCGTGTTTAGGTCCGATAAAAGAAAGAATGTGCTCTTATTATTACAAAATGAGCCTCAGGAGATGGAGATACTCCTCAATTCCCTGGGAACGACCAGGCAAGCTTTACTTCCACAGATGAGAATTCTGGAAGATCATTACCTTGTTTCTCACTATGATGACGCTTACGAATTGACAACCATTGGAAAACTGGTAGTCAATGAAATGGTGCCTCTATTAGGCACAACTGATGTTTTTGATGAAGGTATTGATTACTGGGGAACTCGTAATCTTGATTTCATTCCACCTTACCTTTTGGAGAAAATAGGTGAACTTAAGGATTGTGAAATAATACATCCACCTCTTACGGAATTATATTCTATTCATAAATCGCTTAATCCTGAATACAAAGTTTCCTCTACTGTTTACGTAATTACTACTATACTTTACCCTGGTTTTAATTCGATATTCACAGAAATGCTTGAAAGTAATGTTACTATATACTATATTGTTTCCCAGGAACTACTTAACAAAATAAGAACGGAATATCGGACAGAATTCGTACATTTTATTAAGAATAAATCCTTCAAGATGTATGTCTACAATAAAAAGATGAAATTTTTATATTTTACATTTGACAGTGTTCATTCTCTAATAAGTATGTTAAAAAGTAATGGAGAATTTGATAACAGGTTTGTCTTATGTAAAGGTCAGAGTGCAGTTGACTGGACAAAAGAGCTTTTTGAATATTATCTGGAAGATTGCGTGCCGGTAACTGAATTAGATTAATCGTTTGTTTTGTGCCAGCTTTTTTCATAACAGGACTGATGCATTTATGCGACAGGTTTATATTTAGGTAATCCCTAACTAACAATCCAGGTTAGAATGATGAACAAAAAAGAGCATTTATTTATAACTTTTGAAAACCTGTTCAGGGTCAAAAGTGAATGCTCTTCCAGTGTCTTCTCTGAATGTGGATTGTCAGATATTACCATAAAACAAATGAGATATCTGAAAGCTATTGATGAATGCGAGGAAGTAACATTCAGTAAACTTGCTGAAATTACCCGAAATTCCAAACCCACAATCACAGAGATGATCAACAAATTCGTAAAAATGGAATGCGTGTATAGAGAACAGTCCCCTCTGGATGGCAGGATCTTTTACATCCGTTTAACCGAAAAAGGGCAGACAATAGCTCGCTTAGAACGTAATTCCCTGCTAAAACTTGTAGAAAGGATGGCAGGGTCTTTGGATGAAAAAGATATGGATACTCTTGTACAAATTCTACAAAAGGTGAAATGATTTTTTTTGTTCACAGATAGTTAGGTTAAAGCGAACTAAACAAGTTGAAAGGAATAAAAAAAGAGAAACAATGACTCCACAACAAACTAGCAGTTACAGAGAGAATATCGTAATCAGGCTCGCTGAGATAGTGGTCTACCCTCTAAGTCAGACAAAATTCCTGACTGATAAAACAACCGGGGAAATACTTTTGTCTGAGATGGGAAAGGACGAATCTGCGTATGCAGTAGGCCTGACAATGAAAAGCGGAGCGGAGCTTTCAGACATGTCAGAAGATTCTTTGTATAGAACAGGAAATCTGCTCGAGATCATATCCATACTACCTACTGAAAAAGGATATCTGGTTTCTGCAAACTCTATCCAGAGAGTAGAGACTACTTCCCTGTACCATAAAGACGGAATATTCTATGCTACATATAAACCAGTTCCTGACATCAATGATCTTGATGAGGAACTCCAGAAAGAGATAGTAGCAGATGTAAAAAAGACCATACATGAGATAAGTGATCGTTTCCAGAGTTCCGAGCAGTTCGTTAAGCCTATCGACAGCATGGATAGCATTGACCTGATCATGGGACATGTAATGCCATTCATACCTATAGAACTGGCAGATAAACAAAACCTTCTGGAAACTGCTTCTGTTCGTGAACGTTATCTGACTTTCCTCTATATTCTGACAAACCAGAAAGAGAACATTAATGTCCGGATTGAAGTAGCAAAGAAAGTTGCCGAAAATGTGAGTAAGTCACATAGAGAGGCTATGCTGCGTGAGCAACTGAAGGTAATTCAGGAAGAGCTCAATGAAAACGAGGATCCGATCTCAGGTGAAGGTGGATACGGAGAAAGAATTGAGAATTCAAAGATGCCTGATGAAGTAAAAAAGAAGGCACTTTCAGAGTTGAAGAAACTTGAGACCGGTGGCAATCATAATCCTGAAAGCCATGTTATCAGGAACTATCTGGACCTCCTGCTTGACCTCCCGTGGACGGTAGAAGAGAAAAAGAGCATTGATATCGTCGAAGCCCGTGATGTGCTTGAAAACAATCACAACGGACTTGAAAAGGTCAAAGAGAGAATAATCCAGCATCTGGCTGTAATGAAACTGAAGCATGAGAAACAGGGTTCCATTATACTCTTCACAGGACCTCCCGGAACCGGGAAAACAAGTCTTGGAAAGAGTATTGCAGATGCCCTTAGCAGGGAATATGTCCGCGTCAGCCTTGGCGGTGTCAGGGATGAAGCAGAGATCAGAGGACACCGAAGGACATACATCGGAGCTATGCCAGGAAGGATCGTGCAGGGTATTAAAAAGGCGGGAACAAAGAATCCTGTGTTTATCCTTGATGAGATAGACAAACTTTCAACTTCCTATGCAGGAGACCCGGCAAGCGCCCTTCTGGAAGTCCTTGACCCCGAGCAGAACAGCACATTCTCTGATCATTATCTGGAAGTCCCATATGATCTGTCCGAGGTGTTGTTCATAGCCACTGCCAACTCTCTGGCAAACATTCCGGGACCACTGCTTGACAGGATGGAGATCATCGAGATATCAGGCTACACGAAAAATGAGAAGCTTGCAATTGCAAGAGATCATTTGCTGCCGATCACACTGGAGGACCACGGCCTTGATGTTGATAAGCTCAGGGTTGAGGATGATGCCCTGAAGATAATCATCGATAAGTACACCCGTGAAGCAGGAGTTAGGGGACTGAAGAAGCAGCTTGCAAGGACTGCAAGGTTCGTGTCCGAAAGGATCGTATCAGGAAAAGCTGAACTCCCATATATTGTAAAAGCTGATATGCTCAAAGAGATCCTCGGAAAGGAATTGATCCGTCAGGATGAAGCCAGAAATGAGAAAGTACCCGGTGTGGTCACAGGACTTGCCTGGACTCCGGTCGGAGGAGATATTCTCTTCATAGAGGGAACATTCATGCCCGGAAACGGAAAGCTTACGCTCACCGGCCAGCTTGGGGATGTAATGAAAGAGTCAGCACAGATCTCACTGAGTCTTGTCAGGTCACGGCTTGCAAACACTGCAAGCAGCTTTGACTTTACTGCAAGTGATATCCATATCCATGTGCCATCAGGTGCAACACCTAAAGACGGTCCCTCAGCAGGCGTGACCCTCTTCACCGCACTGACATCGCTTATCACAGGCAAGGTCGTTGACCCGAAACTTGCCATGACAGGTGAGATCACACTGAGTGGTGCAGTACTGCCTGTGGGAGGCATTAAAGAAAAGGTGCTGGCGGCTCACAGGGCAGGTATAAAAAAGGTCATCCTGCCAAAAGAGAATGAAAGGGATCTGGAAGATGTACCCGAAGACGTGAGGAATGAACTTAACTTTGTTCCGGTAGAAACCATTGAAGAGGTTTTGATAGAAGCTCTGGGGATTGATTTGCCCAGGCCGGTGGTCTCGTACACAGGAAACCATTTGACATCTGCACATAATATCTGAATAGATATATGCAGGAGTTGATTACGGCCTTTACAGGCCGTAAATACTTTTTTTTAATAATAATCGATGAATGGTAATCAACACATTCATTCATTCATTCATTTGATTCAAAAATACATTCTGTTTCAGAACAAAATCCTTCTCTTTCCAGTTCAAGTGTCGAATGTTCTATGTGATGTTTTGCTAATTTGCTTTTGATAGATTGCTTTATTTTATCAGGCTGTTGCAGATATTCGTCTTCAACAACAATATGAGCTGTCAAAACATGTGTTTCCCCTTCCAGAGACCATATATGGATGTCATGAACCATTTTCACTCCTTTAACCGATAAGATGGATTCCCTGACCTCATCAATGTTGATATTCTCAGGAACACCTTGCAGAAGGAGGTTAAAGGATTCCTTTGCGTTTTTTGAAACTCCCCATAATACAAAAACCGTGAATCCCAATGTCATTAAAGGATCAATGACAGGCTTATCCCAGAACCTGATGATTATTGCCCCGATGAGCAGGACTACCCATCCCAAAATGTCTTCCAGAAGATGCCATGATAATATTTTCTCATTCTGGCTCAGGCCTTTTTTCAATCTGAAATATCCCAGTCCGTTTATAGTGACTCCGATAATTGCGATCAGGATCATTCCTTCTGCATTCACTGGTTGCGGATTCATCAGACGCGGAATAGCCTGGGACAATATGAACAATGACCCTGCAATAAGCACTATAGTTGCAAATACAGCAGATAATAGGGATAACCTGCGGTATCCGAAAGTCATTTTACTCGTTGCAGGCTTCTTTGCTTTCCTTTCAGCCAGCCAGGCCACTATTAAGGCAACGCTGTCAGCGAAATCATGCAGTGCATCTGCCAGTAATGCCAGGCTATTTGTTAAAAGTCCGCCTATAATTTCTATTATTGTGAAAAGTATGTTAAGGGATGCAGCAAAGCCCACATTCTTTTCTCTGTCACCCATAATTAATGCATGAGTTTGTATGCTGTTAAATCTTATGTTTATGGAAGTACAAAATTAATTGCTGTTCTGGTTTTCTTTTTTAGCTGAAGATGCAAGAATAAGCTCTCTTTTAATAGACTGGTAGCAATTATCAGTTATCTTTGTAGATCCGCTGAATATAACTTTTTTAAAATCAAATATCGAGGCAAATTCATCTACGGTTTTGTCAAACTTCTTTTCGTAGCATAGCCCGGTATCTATCTTTCCGACCTTATTGTAGCCTGAGTAATCAAAAACCCTTTTCATCATTTTGATATTGTCAGGGTCTGAAGCTACCTTCGTAAGAACAAGCATCTTCCTCCAGTTAGCTGCTTGCATTGGCGTAAGGAAGTAAGTGCCTTTGCCATTCCTATCCCCCATGATAGCCTCAATATAGGCGTTCTTATCTTCAAAAGAGGCACATATACAATCGTCTACAATATTTCCATAAGCATCTTTGAGAATTCTTACAGGAATCCCCATATACTCAAAATCAAGTTCAAGAGAAATTAAAGCATTGCCGCAGAGACCGTAAAAAACCAGTATTCCATCAAATAATCCATTTACTTCTTCGATGGTTTCATATACTTTATCCTTTAGGCGAGAAGGATTTGCACCCAGTGCAAATTCCAGAATATTCAGGACCACTACAAATTCATCAGTCCGCCCAGATTTTGGAGGTAGTTTAGCAACTGATATTTTTTCATAGTCTATAGATACTTCATTCAGTTTCTTTTCAAAATTCTGGATGTTTTCATTTTCAATCAAAAGCAAACGGGTATTATCATCTTCCCTCTCAAATATATGAACAAGTTCATCTTCGAACATACGACAGGATATCAGATACAACATTGGCATTTTGTATCCTCCTTTTAACTTTTGAGATATGGAGGTCTCACAGGCATATATATAAACTTATTTATATGTAGCCCGATATTTAAAAATGAATATTGCTATAACTAATCTAGTATTTCTCATGCCTTCTATATTAATATCACCTTCAAGAGGGTGACATTCTTAAGATTAAATGAACTATGAATAAAAGAGTAAAAAAGAGATATTAGAATATTCAGTAATGCCTGTTCCCGAATATCGCAGAACCTATACGAACCATGGTAGCCCCTTCTTCAATAGCAACCCTGTAATCACCGGACATTCCCATGGACAGTTCCCGGATATCGATGTTATCCTCTTTACCCTGATGTTCCTGTTTCAATTCATCAAAGAGTGCTTTCATTCTCTTGAAATAAGGCCGCGCCTGCTCAGAAGGCACATAAGGTGGTATGCACATGAGTCCTGTAACCCGGATATTCCTCAGTGACCTGATCTCTGTTATAACCTGTCCGATCTCGTCCAGTCCAAAACCGTATTTCTGTGGCTCTTTTCCTATGTTTACCTGAAGGAATACCTGCTGTATTTTGCCAATATCTTCAGCCTTCTTATCGATCTCTTGCAGTACCTTCATGGAGTCAACTGACTGGATCACATCGAAGAATTCAACGGCTTTTTTAACCTTGTTTGTCTGCAAATGTCCTATCAGGTGTCTTTCACAGGGCAGGACCCCATCACATTTATCCTCGAATTCCTGAACCCTGTTCTCCCCTATAATGGCGGCTCCGGCCTCGATAGCTTCATTTATATTTAATGAAGCAACTGTCTTTGTGACGCAGACAAGTTTTGTATTTCCGAGTTCTTCAAGTATCGTTCTTATATTTTCAGCGACTGTCATTCGTGTTCCCAAAACTATTTTATTTCAAATACGATGTGTTTGATTGATAAAGATTATGGCAATATGAATTAAATGTAATGTATTTCATTAATTTTTTTTAAAATCTGCTATTGAATCAGGGACTCCGCAGTGAAAATATATATAATTTTAATGCTAAGAGAATGGTTGATGGCTGACAACAATAACGATCTCAGAACAATGATTTATTCCTTGCAGAACAAAACGATCGAATTATTGTACAATGCTCAGAACGAAACAAAAGCCAACGTAAGAGAAATCAATTCCCATCTTGGGGATATTATTCCTTCCGCCAGTCGCCAATCTCTGTTCTTATTTCCTTTCACTGACTCTGTGAATCTCAATTACCCGATAAACGTTACTAAGGAAATCTTTCTAAACCAAATAATTCAGATCGAAAGTAACAATTATCCCATAATCTCTGTAGACTATGACAGTATTCTGAGATTCATCGATAACATGGAAACCTATGATGCCTTCAAGATATCTGAACATATCAAAACCGAGTATTTACAAAACGATGGCCATATTCTAAAAAGAATAAAAAGTGATTGCCGTCGCCTCATACCTGTCAGCCATAATTCGTCATCAGAAGTATTGGATATAAGGAATAAAACAGTCATCAAATTGAAAGCATTAAAAAATACCACACAATCTCTCAGTTGTCTTGAAAGTCTCGGAAAGCTCGTAGACATAACTCTGAACGCCACATCCCCTTCCAAAGCAAAAGGAATAAAGATACAGCCAGGCCAATCCCATATCGACGAAAATATGAGACTTTACTATTTCAAAAATAGAAATATCCGTCTTATATTCAATGACCCTGAGAATACTGAAAGAATAATCCATGCACTTGAGATTCCATATTAACTCTTTCATTCCCCAACTCTTTCACCTTTCTCTATTCAGATTCACATAATATCTTAGCATATGAGTACAGCCCTATTTCTGCATTCAGCACAAAGGCAATCCTTATGTGTATTTAAAAGAATACTAAAAGAAGCACTTGATTAATGCACAGCACTATTGAAGAAAGGAAAGAAAATCACATGGAGAATGACAAGACTGCAGATTCAACGTGCTCATGTGCACCGAAATCGGATAAACTTTCATTTATTACTTTTACTCACGATATTCCGGCATGTGAAATCCTTACGATTACAAGTACTCTCACACTTAAAGACCGTTTTGGTCACTTCCTTGCCCGCTGGGGCGTAAATAGGATGGGGTATATTGTCAAACCCAACCTTTACAAACTGGGAAACCCTGATGCAGATTCTCCGGTCTTTGTTTCGGCAAACTACACAATGAGCTTTGATGCGCTCCGCTCCGCACTTGCTGGTATTGACTGTTATATTCTTGTCCTGGATACAAAAGGCATTAATGTATGGTGTGCTGCTGGTAAGGGTACATTCGGAACAGAAGAACTCGTAAGACGTATCTCATGGTCAGGACTTTCTGACATTGTTCAGCATCGAACTATCATACTACCGCAGCTCAGTGCTCCGGGAATCTCGGCACATGAAGTACAGCGTCGTTCTGGATTCAGGGTCGAATATGGTCCCGTACGTGCAAATGACCTTGCTGAATACCTTAAAACACACAAGGCCACACCTGAAATGCGCAGGGTTCATTTCTCATTATGGAATCGGCTGGTACTGACACCTATGGAGTTGGTTCATGCAGCATTGCCTACGCTTGCTGTTGCTATTGTTCTTTACTTCCTTGCAGGCCCTCTTGCAGCTCTTGCTGCAATCACCACAGTACTAACAGGAACCGTATTATTTCCGGTCCTGCTTCCCTTTATTCCAACACATGATTTCAGCACTAAAGGATTGATCCTGGGGGAAATTGTCGCTATCCCTTTTGCACTTACATTTGCTGCAGATTCCGTAACGTCTCTCTGGCCTAATGTACTAAAAGCATTGGTTTTTCTTCTGGTCATGCCTGCTGTGACTGCATACTTAGCCCTTAACTTCACAGGTTGTACTACATTCACTTCAAGGACCGGTGTTAAAAAAGAGATCTTCAGGTATGTACCTTTCATGGCTTTTATAGCCGGGTCAGGAATTGTAATCTCAATTCTGCTTGGAATATTTAGATTAATGAAGGTGATCTGATGTTTGATTCTTATGTTGAGAATACGCTTCAATATTATCCTGATAAATGTATCAACTGCCTGCGATGTACGCAGGTCTGTCCCCACGGGGTCTTTTCTGAAGGAAAAGAACATGTTGAACTCGTGCGACCAGCTGCATGTATGGAATGCGGCGCATGTGCCCTTAACTGCCCTGTCCAGGCAATTGAAGTGCAGAGTGGTGTCGGTTGTGCATGGGCAATGATCAGTGCAGCACTCAGGGGCAAGGATATGGATAGTGCTGAGTGTGGCTGTGGAGATGGAAGCTGCTGTGGTGGGAATTCAAAGAATCCATTTCTCATTGAAAAACTGTGATCATGAAATTAGCGATAACTGAAAAGTGTGCTTATTTCTTTTTTATTTAGTAACGGACATGCAAAGAAGTTGATCAGGATCATCTTTTTTTCTCATGATATCCCTTTAAGCGAGGGATTATTCTGTGAACATTTTCCTGGTATTCAAGATATTCGTTGCCAAACTGTGCCACAAGTCTGCTTTCCCAGTGCAGGGACCCCATGATCAGATATATGGTAGTCAGGATGTATATGATAAGCAGATTAACTGTCATAAACGGAGTTAGCCACATTATGACCAGTCCGGAGAACAGGAATGGATCTCTTATCCATCGATAAACACCATGGATATCCAGATGACCTGCTTCAGGGGTATCCGGTGCAGATAGCTGTGAATGCAGCCTAAATCGATGTGGTGCATCCTTCAAAGCCCTTGGACCAATTATGGCAGCAATTACCTGTCCACCAACCATTAACCAGCGCCATGGAGACGGTACTATGTATATAAATGGGCCCGGATTCTTATAGAGTAGGTATGCCAGTGGCACTATCGTAATAACCGCAATGACGTTATAGACTGGCATATACAACTTGTCTGCTTTAGAACCTAAAGACCGCCTGATGAAGCGTTTAAAGGGCAAGCTTGCCAGAAGGCTGTGAATGGCTGCGAATCCTACCAGACAAATAACAAGTATCACAATGGATAAATCCAATTTACCAATCTCCTTTTTTATATTTGGAGAAAGTTGTATTTATGGTTTGTGACTTTGTGAGACCATTGTGATTTTAAAAGTTTATTTCAAAACTTTATTTAACGATATTTCTTCAATGATCAAATCCATAAAAAAAGAGTTGATTTTTACTTTCCTTTATAAAAGTCTATGATCCAGCCAATTCCAAGTATTATCAAAACTATGGGAAACCACGGAATATCGATTGTTAATATGTGCAAGTCATTTATTAGCCACAATATGCCAGTAACTAATATTATTACTGGAAACATCGGAAAAACCTGTTTTTTGGAACTCTTTTCATTTTCCATAAATACTCCCCAATATTAAGTAGGGTTCAATCGCTTATTAAAACTTCTTATAGCAGGTAATTTTCCAAACCAATGTGGCTCATATTTCGATGTATCATATATTAGTACTTAGCTAATGTGTATTTTTACCGAATGTGCCTTCATAATATCTCAAGCTCCTCAAAAGTACAAACCCTGCCCAGGATAGGAAATATAAAGTCTGTTGCAAACCGCTGAGCTTCTTCACTGACCGAAGCAACACAGTCACTCAACACAACACAATTATATCCCCTGTCAAAAGCCCCCCTAACCGTACTTTCAACACAGAGGTTTGTCACAGCGCCTCCAAATAGCAGAGTATCACAGTGCAAAGCCCTGAGTATCCTGTCGAGGTCCGTGTTATGAAAACCACTCATTGTATGATGTTTGACAACTATGAGGTCTTCCGGGTGAGGAGTGAACTCGTCGATGATCCTGCCCTGGAATTCTCCTTCTTCGGGACTTATTTTCTTGAAGTCCATTTCCCTGAGTTGTTTCCAGAAAGGTATATCCGGTAAATTCGCATTTATGGCCTGCGATATTTGAGGGCGCAGTTCCATTATAACAAAGATTATAGGTATTTTTGCTGCTCTGAATATTTCCATGGCTTTGACCGTTTTCTTAATCATATTCTTTTGCTGAGCAAAGTTCCAGGCACCCCAGTCAACACCAAACCCATTTTCATGAAGAACGAAATTCTGTGTATCCACTATGATAAATGCAGTGCTACTCCCCTTGATCTGTATCATTTGTTCTCCTCCATAAAATTAAAAAAATGAACATGCAAGTATTGTGCACATAGTTAAATTAGTTTAAACTGCGATATAATTTTGGAATCTTAATTACTAAATATTGTTACTTATTTAAAAGAAAAAATATATGACTGATTCAAATAGGAAAGTATATAATGTGGTTGGAAACATGTGAAATGTTCTTAGTTTTGTTCGTCTTTTCACAGAGTGCAATAAAACTACAACCTCTACAATTATATGTGATTGTCAATGTTGGGATAATGGTTGGTGATACAATTAGCAACGATAAAGGTAAACTTAAATATGTATTTTTAGTAGCTTTAGTACTAATTCTAGGCAGTGTATTCTGGGTCTATGCAAGTTTTTCATTACTTGGACCTAAAGATCTAGGGGTGCAATACACTCATGAAGACTATTTAAGTGCTCTTGAAAAAACCGGTATGCAAATAGAGTATGAAGGCATGACTGGTGAAGAATTAGAAGAATACAAAAAGAATGCAGAAAAAAAATCAATTCAGGATTATGATTTTGAATTCTCAGAATATGAAAGAAAAGAGTTTACTTTAACTGCAGAGGAGTCGACAGCTCTATTAAATGAGATAGCACCTGGATTCTGGTGGTTTGATGACTTACAGGTAAAAGTTTCACCCGATGGGACCATGGAAGGATCAAGTACTGCTGATATAAAAAGACTTAAAGAAGATCTATATTCAGATGTTGCAGGTGATGTCCCTCTTCCTTTACCTGATAGATTAAATATCTATAGTAAGGGACAGATCAGTGTTACGAACAACCAATTAAATGGTGAACCGGAAGAATTTAATCTAGGAGCTATTTCACTTCCAGGCAAATATATGGAAGAAGAAAGCGTAAGTGTAATGGAAAATTATTTCCCTCGTATCTATACAGTTGTTCCGGGACTTGAAATAACCAGCTTGACCTCAAATTCTGATGGTGAATTTGTTTTTGATGGAGTAATTCCACAAAAAGTATCTGTGACTAAAAAACAGGTTTGAGGTTTTGCAATTGAAACATTTAATGATCAATGGGAACAAAGAAAGAATACCCCCGTTCCCACATCATAAGGCTTACATCTACAGGTGTAAGCAATTTTTTTTAGCTAGGGGAATAACAACTCATTTGACCATGGGTGGTTTCATCACTTTGAAAGAGTTGTATAATGGATTTAAAAATAAATGCTCTATTCCCAGGGTTCTTCTTGTAGACCCTACGAGTAATTGTAATTTAAAGTGTAAAGGATGCTGGTCTCAGGATTATGAAAGCGGCCACAACATTTCATATGAAAAGTTTGATGACATTCTAAATCAGGCTGAAAAGTTAGGGATCATGGATTGTTTGATGACCGGTGGCGAACCTTTACTCAGGAAAGAAGATATTCTTAAATTATGCAAAAAGCATAATAAAATGACTTTCGGAGCTTTTACCAATGCAACTTTGATCGATGACGAATTCGCTGACGAAATGGCTGAATTGGGTAATTTGAATGTTTTCATAAGCATTGAAGGGACAAAAGAAGAAACTGATTTTAGAAGAGGAATGGGCGTTTACGATAAAGCGATCAAAGCTATGGATATTTTAAGATCCAGAAACATTGGATTTGCTTTTTCAGCCTGTTATCATTCAAATAACTATAAAACAATAGCCAGTGATGAATTTCTTGATCACATGCGCAAGAAAGGTGCCTGGTTTGGCTGGTTATTCCAGTACATTCCGGTAGGCAGCGATGCTGATACTTCTCTGGTATGTACTGCTGAACAAAGGGCATACGTACAGGAAAAAGTAAGGGATTACTGTATAAAACACGACTATGTGATAGTTGATTTCTGGAACAACGGTCACCTGTGTTTTGGTTGTCTTGGAGCAGGTGCTGGTTTTGCGCATATTAACGCCAAGGGTGACGTTGAACCATGTGCATTCTGCCACTATTCTGATTCAAATATACATGATATCTCACTTGCTGAAGCTCTCAGATCAAAGTTCTTTACTACATTTAGAGATGCTCAGCCATTTTCACAGAATCCACTGCGTCCATGTCCTTTGATAGATAATCCTCAGGCAATTATTGACGTTGTTAATGCCGGTGGAGCGAAATCGACCCATATGGCAAATCCGGAATCACCTGAACATCTTGCCGAGAAAAGTTATGAGCGGGCCATAGAATGGGAAGCACTTTCAGAGGAGCTATTTAAGAAAATGCCTGAGCATAACCAGAAAAATTTCCCTCTGTTTTTAAAATACCTTGCTTTTAAGAAAGGAATAACTGATGGCAGAAGAAAAAAGATTTAGTGCCGAAGTTTACCATAAAAAAGATTCTGTAGATTGGATTGTATTTATTCATGGTTTTGGAGGCAGTGCCAGAACCTGGAAAAACCAGACAGAGTTCTTTTCAAAGCACTATAACCTGCTTGTGCTGGAAATGCATAAGGAAAAAGTTAATGATGATCTCGATATTGATAAAGTATGTCAGCTTATTAACAATACTCTAGATTTCCATGATATAGAAAAAGCTCATTTTCTGGGCTTTTCCTTTAGTTCATTAATATGCTTACGGTTTGCCATACTTTACCCGGAAAAAGTATATTCATTGATTATGGGTGGGGGAATTGTTAAGTTCAATATGAGAACGAAATTCCTGCTTTTTCTTGCAATTAATTTCAAAAGATGGATTAATTATATGATCCTTTACAGATTTTTTGCCTACATCATACTGCCAAGGAAAAACCATAGGAGATCACGGAGTATTTTCGTGAATGAAGCAAAAAAGCTGGGTTATAGTGAGTTTTGCAAGTGGGTGGATCTCATCCCGCAAACAAAGAATAGTTTGATCTGGCTGGATGAATTAAATGAGGATATCAAAATCCTGTTTGTTTCAGGAAATGAGGATCATCTGTTTTTAAAAGACACTTTAAGGTATACCAGAAAAATAAGTAATTCCCGGGTTGAAATAATTGATAACTGCGGTCATGTATGCTCGATCGAGCAATATGACAAGTTCAATGACATCGTTTTTGGATATTTGAAGTCAGTATTTGTCTGATTTTACTTTTTAAGAAATGTTTTCCATACTTATAACATTACCTTTTGATGTTACTGAACATTGTTCTGAATTTTATTTTCATTTGATTTAATATCAGCATCCAAACATATTCTATTATAGGAGTTCTAACCGGCAGACATTGTTCTGCTTGTTTGGTTGATTATAAGGGGGTTTTATCATTAGGGCATATCAACATTTTGTAAAGTCAATTTTGAATCATTCTAAATGTAATTCACTAAAGATAGGAATCAGATTTCTACTTGTATTGATCGCATCTGCAGCATTAATATCTACGACGTCTGCCGCAGTAGGTAATTCTTCCATGGGTGATCTTGTCTGGGAAGACCTCAACGTTAATGGCATACAGGATCCAGGTGAACCGGGAATCGCCGGTGTGACCGTAAATATATACAGTTGTGATGGTAATCTCGTAGATACTACAGTTACTGATGCAGTAGGAAACTACAATTTCATAGCTGAAGAGGGTGATTATTTCGTAGAATTTGAAGCTCCTGTTGGATATATTTTTACCCCACAGGACCAGGGTGCTGATGATGCCATGGACAGTGACGCAGATGCTACAACAGGACAGACAGTTTGTACAATACTTAATCCCGAAGAGATAGATTATACGTGGGATGCTGGTATACATCAGCTTGCTTCAATCGGCGACTTTGTCTGGGAAGATCTCAATGCTAATGGTATACAGGAGGAGAATGAAACAGGAATCGACGGTGTAACTGTAGAACTCTATGATTCTGCCAACAATCTCCTTGCAACGACAGTTACGTATTCAAACGGATTTTACCAATTTACAGGATTGACACCTGGTGAATATTCAATAGGTTTTGTTCCGCCAGCAGGATACTTTTTTAGTCCACAGGACCAGGGTGCCGATGCCACCATAGATAGTGATGCTGATATTACAACAGGACGAACGAATCCTGATGTAATTGGTTCAGGAGAGGTGGATAATACATGGGATGCTGGTATGTATCAGCCTGCTTCAATTGGTGACTTTGTCTGGGAGGACCTCAACATTAATGGTATGCAGGATGCAGGAGAGCAAGGTTTTTCCGGTGCGACTGTGCAATTCTATGATTGTTATGGAAATCTCCTTGCTATGACAATAACTGATGCAACCGGATTTTACCAGTTCTCAGGGATTACGCCAGGTGAATATTATATCGAGTTTGCACTTCCAGCAGGATATTTCTTCAGTCCACAGGATCAGGGTACTTTCGATAGCATAGATAGCGATGTCGATATTACATCAGGGCTTACCACCTGTATCTTCCTTGGATCAGGTACTGATTACCAGAACAGGGATGCAGGTGTTACATCTATTCAGTGGGGGGGCATAGGAAATCTTGCATGGAATGATCTTAATAATGACGGAATACAGGATACAAATGAATCAGGTATCCCCAATGTGACCGTGGAACTCTTTGATTGTGAAAGTAATCATCTTGCTACAACAATCACGAATTCAAACGGGACTTATCAATTCATAGGCCTTGAATCAGGTAACTACTCTGTAGGCTTTGTCCTCCCTGCAGGGTATATCTTCAGTCCGCAGAACCAGGGTGCTGATGATACTGCAGATAGTGATGCTAACCCTGCTACGGGACTAACAACCTGTATTGCACTAGATCCAGGAGAAATTGATATGGCCCTGGATGCAGGTTTCCTTGAAGTAATACCATGCGTTGATGTTGAAAAATATACCAATGGTCTAGATAAAGATACGGATGGTCTTACGGGAATAGTCATAGGTGATACTATAACATGGAAATACATTATCACCAATACAGGAAATGTCCCGCTTGGAAACATTGTACTGACTGATGACAAACAGGGTATCATCCCATGTCCAAAGAATACACTTTCTCCGGGTGAATCAATGGAATGTGAAATGGATGATGTTGCAAAATATGGTCATTACGTCAACACTGCAAACGTCACAGCCCAGTTCGACGGTTTTGTTGTAAGCGATGAAGATGTTGGTGAGTATTATGGTTACGAACCTGATGACAATGGTTGGGAACCGAACGCTGTACCAACTGCAGGGCCTATTATAACTGCATTGCTGCTGGGTGTCTTTATGGTACTACTACTGAAGAAGGATAAACAGCAGTGAATGAGGATAGTTTCTGCAAAAAAGATCAATGAAGGGTAATTACCCTTCATAATTTTGTATCAGATTAATGAGTCTCTCCGCTTGATCAATTAGAAACTCAGCCTGAGCACTATCCAATCTTTCTTCTTCTACCATCTCATTAACGAATTTAATAAAATCCTCCAGTTTCTTGATAGCCTTGTCATAGTCTTCTTTATCAAGCTTATTGATAACGTTATCAAGTTTTACATTGAGGGTTTTTTTGGTAGAAGCATCTGCATTATGCAGACCAAAAACATGTTCTTTGAAATCTCCAATTGCTTCTGATGGATCCTTTTCAACAAGATCCAGAGTGAACATGTATATATCCGAATTACCATTACGATAATCCATCCAGACAATCCTGTCTTTGTAGATTGCAGGATTAGACTGCATGGATGTGTTTGTAGTAATCTGGTATTCTTTTCCTGAAGTGATATTGTACATGTAGATATCCCAGTTTCCAGTACGGTTATCCATCCAGACAATTCTATCTTCGTAGATTGCAGGATAGTACTGATTGAATTCGTTTGTAGTTACCTGAGATTCATTACCTGAAGTAATGTTATACATATAGATGTCACCATTACCATTACGTTCATCATACCAAACTATAAGATCCTTATAAATTACCGGAATATATTGCTTAGATTCGTTTGTTGTTATCTGAGTTGTATTACCTGAACTGACATTGTACATGTAGATGTTCCAGTTACTGCGGGTATCTCCCCATACTATCCTATTCCCATAGATTGCAGGAGTCCATTGGGATTGATGGTACACAGCCACAGGGAATTCAGTATATGAAGTGGTATTGTACATGTAGATGTCACCCAGAGGACCATAACGGTAATCAGTCCATACTATGAAGTTTCCGTAAATTGCAGGATCTAACTGAGCGGATTCATTTATGGTAATCTGGTCTTCATCGCCTGAAGTGATATTATACATGTAGATATCATCGTTACCACTGCGATTATCATACCAAACAATTCTATCCTCGTAGATTGCAGGATAATATTGGTCAAATTCATTTGTAGTGACTGAAGATTCGTTTCCAGAAGTGATATTGTACATATAAATATCCCAATTACCATTGCGTTTGTCATTCCAGGCGATTATGTCTTCGTAGATTACAGGATCACCTTGATATGATCCATTTAAAGTTATCTGCTCTTCTGTACCTTGTGCAAGTAGAAAATCATGAGCTTCTACAGTTTGCACACTTATAAAGAATAAAGTAATAAAAATACAAATCAATATTTTGTTCTTAATTTTCATTTAACTCCCCCATTACACAATTTAAATGTTTTTAAGAAAATCATTACCCAATTAGTTATTGACCTGTACTGAATTATTTTTTTTGAAACTTTCATTCTGATAATTGTTACTAATCTAAGATATGGATAAAAAAAGAGAGTATGATTTATCAGAGAAATTAAAGAAAATATAAAAGTGAAAAGACCATCATGAGAATGATGATATCTGAGGTAGGATTGTTTGAATTGCTTAAGAGGTAATCGAACCTTTAGTCTTCACCGGGAAATATATCTTCAAGATAACTTGCGAGAACCTGTTGAACATTGGTATCCATCACTGGTGTTTTGCCACATTCCATGTATTCCATGATGTATTTAGGGAAAACATAAACCCAGCCACCACCTGTGTTATCCATGATCGCACGAAGTTTACTTCCACCAGCCATGAGAGCAAAATTTAGCTGGGACAGGCTGGTCATGCCATCAGGCACTATCATGACGATGGAACCACTGAAGAAATGGTAGATAAGGGATTCCTTAATTGCAGGGTCATACTCAAGTGTGAATTTTTTATTGGATAATGTGTTTTCCTTGATATAATTGAGAGCTTCATCATAGCGCTCACAGGTCCGGGTAAAAGGTGGAACAAAAAGCAGGGGACCGGATTCTTCGCTGAGGGACAGGGAACCGGGATTTTCGACAACCGTGGCATTAATGTCGGATTCAGTTATTTTGAAATCCTCTGCATCTTCCTGAATATTTGCCAGTGGGACCGAGAACATGAGAGGTTCTTCACCAATCCTGGAAGATGGGGAATTCTCAGTGTACTGTTTGATCATTGCTTCGATCAGTGCGTGCTTTATGGATATAGGCAATTTCATTGTGGAGACTCCTTGAAGTGAAAGTATGCTTGGCAATAGTGGACGGAAGTCATATACTGAGTTTCTATTATTTAAATATACTGTATATTACTAAAGAACGTCTTTTACACCGTACATTACAATTCATTGAGAGCCACGGTCCAGAGTTATTACGACATTTCCCTTTTTGTGCCCTTTTTCGACATACATGTAAGCCTCTACAATCTGCTCCAATGTATACTGCCTGTCAATAACAGCTTTTATCTTTCCCATCTCGATAAGTTCTTTGAAAAAGAGAACATCCTTTTTGGTGTATTTTGGAAGCGGGAACATTACCTTTTTGCTACCGAACATTGAGGTCCACAAGTCCAGAAATGGATTCTGGGCCATGTATCCAAGTTCTGTAGAGAAATAGATTCCACCTGCTTTTAGAAGATTTTTGCAACGGGAAAATGAACTTTTACCCACCGCATCAAAAACAACTTCATACGTTTGGTCGGTTTGGGTGAAATCTTCTTTAGTGTAATCAATCACTTCATCTGCTCCCAGAGAGCTCACCATTTCTAAATTCGTGGTGCTGCATACTCCTGTAACCTCAGCCCCATAGTATTTGGCAAGCTGCACCCCTGCAGTACCAATTGACCCGGAGGCTCCGTATATAAGGACTTTATGCCCTTTCTGAATGTTTGCTTTACTAAGATAGGTCAATGCCAGTATTGCACCATCGCAAACCGAGGCAGCTTCTTCATAGGTCATATTATCCGGTTTTATTGCCACCGGATCATCTTCGGTCAGGCAAATGTACTCAGCATGAGCACCAAATTTATCTCCGCTATGTCCAAAGACATGATCGCCTTTTTTAAATTGCTTCACATCTTTGCCTATTGCTTCGACCTCCCCGGCAAATTCAGTCCCAAGTATCTTATTCTTTGGTCTGATGAGACCTGTGAAAAAGCGTGCAATAAAAGGATCAGCCTCCCGCAGTCCACAGTCAGTTCTGTTCACTGTTGTGGCATGTATCCTTATGAGGAACTCATTATCCTTTGGGACAGGTTTGGCTATATCTTTAAATTCAAGAACATCAGGCGAACCATATCTTTCATACACCACTGCTTTCATCCGGATACCTCTCATTATTAAATTGATTGCAACCCTTAAAAAATTGTCTGAACCTATTTTTTATTCTTCATTGCTTTTCGCTTCGGGTATTGCGTCCTTTCAGGAAAAGCCAAAAAATGGATAACATTTCTCTCCAATCCAAAATTACAGTGTCTTAAAAGATTTTGAATGGTTGCTCCTGACTCGAAAGCGTTTTGTACAAAAACAACAGTTTACAGTATTAATATTTATTTAACTACATAAAACGTAGTTAAATGTGTAGTTGCAGAGGGAAATAATACCCATTATCCAATTGATTTTACGATTGAATAATGTATTAAAATTGATTTTAAAATCGAATTTAACTTAATCCCCTGAATGAACATGTCATAGCTATTATTTGGCTCAAAACTAGCTAGAGCTAAAAATCAACCTACTGTAACAGGACTCACGAATCCTATGTCAGAAAATTTAAGTTATTTATCCGCTCGTAAAGGTTTACATGAAAACCTTTTTGAGAAATTAGGTCAGCTGGCTGAAGAAAGTGGCACACCTGACTTGCAGGAAATGCAAGAAATTGCCAGAGAATATTTGCTGGGTGAAGCCAATATCTATAGCACACTCTCATTTTATGATTTTCTTCGACCTGAAAACAAAGGCAAAAAAGCATATGTATGTAACGGAAGCGCTTGCTTATGCGCCGGTACACAACCACGAGTGAAAAGTGAACTGAAAAATCACTTGAAAGAAGAAGAGATTGGTGAAATGACCTGTCTTGGCAGGTGCCATGAGAATAGTGCATTCTATTACAATGGACAGAATTACTCCGGCGAAGATATTACTAACATTGCTTCATTAATTAGATCAAAAACTGCTACACAAGAAACATATGGGACTCAGGCACAGGGAACAGCCATCTTAATGCAAAATCCGTTAACTGTGGAGTTATTTGCCAAACAACTGAAGTACTTATTTACACAAACCCCTGATCAAGTGCTGGATGAGGTCCATAAAGCACATGTAAGAGGGCGTGGAGGGGCTGGCTTCCCGATGGGATTCAAGCTGGAAACTATTAAAGAAGCCGAAGGCAAATATAAGTTCATTGTTTGCAATGCTGACGAAGGTGATCCCGGAGCCTACTCTGATCGATACTTATTGGAACAACAACCATTGAGAGTTTTATTAGGTATGCTGATAGCAGGTTACGTAAGTGGTGCGAATACCGGTGTGGTATATATCAGGGCTGAGTATCCTGAATCACAGACGGTAATCAGGCAAAGCATCAGAGAACTTGAAGATCTAAATTTACTGGGAAATAATATACAAAACTCAGGTTTTTCGTTCGTATTCAAATTGATCAAAGCTCAGGGTGCCTACATATGCGGCGAAGAAACGGCATTGCTTTCATCCATAGAAGGACAAAGCCCTGAAGTACGCGTTCGTCCACCGTTCCCGGCACAACAGGGTTTATTCAATATGCCTACGCTGGTGAACAGCGTTGAAACCTTTGCTAATGTCCCCTTTATTGTTGAACACGGTGGAGATGCTTTTAACCGGATAGGTTCGTCACAATCTAAAGGCACCAAATTAATCTCATTGGATGGTTTCTTTAATAGACCCGGGATTTATGAAGTTGAAATGGGCACTCCGCTTAAAACCGTAATCGAAGAATTAGGTAGCGGTTTCAAGAGCGATGTAAAAGCTTTGCACATTGGAGGAATATTAGGAGGTTTGGTTCCGGTATCAATGATTAACTCCTTACAGGTCTCTTTTGAATCATTTGCTGAAAATGGCTTTTTATTAGGGCATGGCTCCATTGTAAGTATTCCCGAAAACTTCCCGATTATCGAATACATAAAACACCTGTTCCAGTTCACAGCGCATGAAAGCTGTGGAAAGTGTTTCCCCTGCAGATTAGGCTCGACACGTGGTTTCGAACTGTTGCAAAAAGCAACCGATAGCAATTATAAAATTGATCGGCAATTATTCAGCGACTTATTGGACACTATGCAACAAGGTTCCCTGTGTGCCCTGGGAGGCGGACTTCCTTTACCCGTAAAAAATGCGCTGCAAGGCTTTGACAACGAATTAAAAGTTTATTTTCAATGAATTTTTTCAAATCTACTTTTAGACAATAGATAATCAGATGTTAGAAAAAACGATGCACATGAACAAAATAGCGTATATCAATGACCAGCCATATGCCATTCAGAAAGGCGAAAGTATATTGCAATTCGTGAAACGCTCACATAGCGATAAACTGATTCCAACCTTATGTGATACGCCTCATTTAAAGCCCTTTGGTGCCTGCCGAGTGTGCAGTGTGGATGTTGCATTAGAACAGGATGGACCAGCTAAAGTGATGGCCTCGTGTCATACACCGGTTTCGGAAGGAATCTACATATATCCTTCTTCAGAGCGTATTTTAAAATTGCGTAAAAACATTATCGAATTAGTACTTACCAACCATCCACTGGATTGTCTAACCTGCGAGGTCAACAACAATTGCGAGCTACAGGAAGTAGCTGCACGTGTGGGTGTAAGAGATGTACGATATCCGGTTGGCAAAGATAATCTGAACAGGACCAGAGACCTGAGTCATCCTTATATGACTTCTGATCTGTCAAAATGCATCAATTGTTCACGTTGTGTCAGAGCCTGTGACGAAGTCCAGGGAATGTTCGTGCTGAGCATGGCCGGAAGAGGATTTGAAAGCAGGGTCATTAAAGGTATGGATACATCTTTTATTGAATCATCCTGCGTAAGTTGCGGAGCCTGTGCACAGGCATGTCCTACTTCTGCAATATCGGATGTGTACGAATCCAAATCCATTATTGCAGATGAAAAGATCCGAACCATTTGCACTTATTGTGGCGTAGGATGTAATTTAGAGGTAGCTGTTAAAGACGAAAAAGTTAGATTTATACAAGCCCCATGGGATAGCAAAGTCAATTCTGGTCATCTGTGTTTAAAAGGAAGATTTGCATTCTCGTTCTATAATCACCCCGACCGTATCAGAACACCATTTATCAAAAAGAATGGTGTATTTGTGGAGGCAAACTGGGATGAAGCCTATGATTTTATCGCATCAGAACTGAATAGGATCATTAAAAAAAATGACCCGGACCATATTGCCGGTATTTCATCAGCACGTTGTCCCAACGAAGAAAACTACCTGATGCAAAAATTCATGCGTGCAGTGATCGGCACTAACAATATCGATAACTGTGCCCGTGTATGCCATTCCCCTACTGCCTTAGGTATGCAACGCACTTTTGGAACCGGTGCTGCCACCAATTCAATTGACGATATCAAACACACCGATTGTATTTTGGTGTTCGGGGCTAATCCTACGGATGCACATCCGGTCACAGGTGCAAAGATCAAGCAAGCCGCCATGAAGGATACAACACTGATAGTGATCGATCCCCGTAAGACCGAACTGGCACGTTATGCTCATTACCATTTACAGCTAAAACCCGGTACTAATGTGGCTTTGATGAATCTTTTCTTTTATTATATCATTAAAGAGGATTTGATAGATACTTCATTTATAGAACAACGCACCGAAGGATTTGAAGAATTCAAACAACATATCCTATCGCAGAACATTGATGAACTGGAAAGCATAACGGGTGTTGATCGTAATCTGGTGCATGAAGCTGCAATTGCTTATGCCTCCGCAAAAAATGCAATGTCTTTCCATGGGCTTGGAGCAACCGAGAATTCACAGGGTACCTCAACTGTTATGCTGATTGCTAATCTGGCAATGATCACAGGCAATATAGGTCTTCCGGGTGTGAGTGTTAATCCATTGCGTGGACAAAACAATGTACAGGGTGCAGCCGATATGGGTTGTCAGCCAAATCAGGGTGCAGGTTATTTAGATGTGACCAACGATGAGATACATGCCCTGTATGAAGATTTTTATGGCGCCAAATTACCCAAACATATAGGTTATAATATTCCGCAGATGTACGAAGCTGCATTGCAGGATAAACTGAAAGCTATGTGGATAATCGGAGAAAATGTGGTTCAAACGGACTCAAATAGCCAGATGGTTATAAGAGCATTGAGCAAACTGGAGCTTCTGGTTGTACAGGAATTGTTCATGACCGAAACCGCGAGGCTTGCTACTGTTATACTACCCGCTGCTTCGTTCTTGGAGAAAGAAGGTACCTTCACCAATGGAGAACGTCGCGTACAACGTGTGAACAGAGTAGTTAACCCTTTATCCGGCACCAGACCCGATGGACAGATAATAACGGAGATCATGCAACGCATGGGATATCCACAACCTGACTACTCGGCACAAAATGTGTTAAATGAAATTGCTCAAATAGTTCCTTTCTTTAAAGGTATTACCTGGCAAAATCTGGGCAAGAACGGATTGCAATGGCCTGTGGCTGATGGCGGTGGTGATACTCCTACATTGCATGAAGAAAACTTCAAACGGGGCAAGGGAGCATTCTATAAACAGACATATAAGGAAACGTCAGAGCTGCAGGAACACAGCAAAGATTATCCTTTCATTATTACAACCAACCGTGGATTGGAACATTACAACAGCGGAGCAATGACCCGTCGTACCCCGAATGAACAAATAGTTACCGAAGATGTACTTTTGATACATCCTGATGATGCAAAAGAATATTCGATCAATAATGGCGATATGGTCTGTGTAGAATCACCACGTGGAAAAACAGATATCAAAGCCCGGATCTCAACTGCGGTAAAAAAAGGGATATTAAGCACAACTTTCCACTTTTCTGAAGTTATGATTAATAATCTAACATCTGACGTTTGCGACAGTGATACCCAATGTCCCGAATATAAAGTGGTAGCTGCACGTATAAGATAAAGCGGGGGAGAATACGGTTACTGCCCAGAAATTGGCAAATAAACAACAAAAGGGGCTTTATCCCTCTTTACTCTTATATGTTTATTTTATCTCATTCAAATCTGCTTTGTAGATACATAGACCATTGCATATTCATTTAATCCTTTTATGATAAACCATACTACGAAAACCGTTCCTGCACAGCTATTGGAATAAATAAAATATCAATCAGATCAATACTGAAAGCTTGTAACAAATAATATACCCACAATATTTGATGTTCTATCTATGAAAACATACCTATGATCAATTTTCCAAAACGAATGATTTTTGCAGTATAACTTTCCGTTTCGTCAATGCTTTCATTATTATATGCTACAGTGGTAGTATTATTCAATGTGGTTGTATTATCGATCTTACTGCTGGTATTGTCCTGTATTACCATTGTGTAGGCATTATCATCAAGTTCCGATGTAAGGTTTACAGGTTCATAGCTGCTCATATTCTCATAATCAAAGAACTCATCGCGATTATCCTGCAGTGAATAATATGTTCTGACCACATCTGTTTCATTTGCAATAAAATGGAAATAAGTGGGTCTTGCCCACTGACTTGAAAAATCGTCCGGATAATCCTCATAGAAAGGAACTGTCATGCTTCCATTGATGATCTCAAGTTCATATGTGAGGTTGACCTGAGGCTCATGGATCAAAAGCATGTTTCCATCGATCTTGTAGTTAGCCATGTGAGGCTGATACCTGAAAGCTGGTGATGGTGAAAGGATAACCACGTTCCAACCAGGATTGTTCCTTGCATAATTTACTGCATAGTCCACACACAGCCAGTCATTTTTGTCCTCATACAGTAGATCCCATTTTTCTTTGTATGCATCATAATCAACACCGCTTTCTCCAGAAACAATACTCACAGGCGTTATCAGCAAAAACAATGCTATAATGACCATTGATTTTATTTTACTCACATCCAAATTTATTAAATCTGATATTCTGTTCTATACTAAATAGATTATGGGATTAAAAATTCTTATTAGCTAAGATACCAGGTACGAATATAACCAGGTAACTAAAAACAGCAATAATTGCAGCTTTACGTAATGATAGATTGGTGATATGATTTATCATTTCAATCCCACCCTCAAAAGTTGAAACAGTATAAAGGCATAGGGAGGATTATTAAGAACGTTCTTTCCTTATTAACTGGAATATGCTCATTAAATCTCTGATTTAAAAAGATGAGACTATTATTTTCAATCAAAATTTACAGTTTTGGGGTTTCATGTAGAAAGTCGGAAAGATTATAAAAGTTGGGAGTTATGGAATATTATAGGGAGGATTATTACAATAAAATGTTGGGAAATTGTTGTGAAACATATTGCCAAATAAAATAAATAATCGAGATGCTTAGGAGTTGTAAACAGGTCTTGGACTTAAGTCTGGGTATAGTGACTGCAAATCAGAAGTGATTTTCTTGAAAGAAATTAAGAGTAAAATCAGGAATATTTTACTAATTATATTGGCATGTTTAATTTGTACAACGGTTATACTAATTGCTCTAACTTATCCGAATTACCATGATACTATGACGGAAGCACAAAAGCGATTGCCTACGGACAGTAGTGTTTTGGAAACAGAGTACGGAGATATTGAGTATGCTATAAAGGGGGAAGGGAAACCTGTCTTATTGCTACATGGTGCAGGAGGTGGTTATGATCAGGGACTTTGGTTGGGCAAACTCCTTTTTGGAAACGAATATAAATTCATCTCGGTTTCACGATATGGATATCTTCGATCACCCATTCCAGATAATGCTTCGATAAAATTGCAAACTGAAGCGTATAAAGCTCTTCTGGATAATTTTAATATAGATAAAGTAATTGTTGTTGGCGTATCAGCTGGTGGACCATCAGCCACACAGTTTGCCAACGACCATCCTGACAGATGCTCAGCATTGATATTGGTGTCTGCTGTAAGTATGGGTCCAGCACCAGATGACAAAGATCCATTTTATGTTGGTATTATTCACACCGTCCAGCAGTCTGATTATGCATATTGGCTCCTTACAAGATTCTTTCAGCCTGCGATTCTGGACCTGATGGGAATTCCTATAGAAATATATGAAACTTTTAATCCAGAGCAGAAAGAATTGGCTCAGGAAATGCTTGATATAATGCATCCAATGTCTCAAAGGTATAAAGGCACTATAAACGATGAAAAAATGATTGAATTTTATACCGTGCCTACAATTAACCTTCGTGCACCAACATTAATCATCCACGCTAAAGACGATGCATTGGTGAGTTACAAACATGCAGAAAATGCCCACAATAAAATAGATCAATCGCAATTGGTACTATATGATACCGGCGGTCATGGAATGTTGTCTCAAATGGAAGGGACGAGAATGCTTGTGAAAGTATTTCTAAATAATTCCACCTATAACAGTACTGTTTGAGTATTTTTGTTTTCATTATAGACTTCAAGCGTGTCTTTTGCTACTTTGCAATAAAGTTGTAAATTGGTAGAGCCGTAAGTAATCAAACAGATCTGAGAAGACGGAAGCCAAGAGAGTATGTTCCATAGTCCGGGTTAAAGCTGCTACGATAGGCAGAACGACATTTTTTGGGATAATTGACCCAGCTACCACCACGCAGGGCTGGAGCAGAGCTGGCAACAGCTTCCCAGGCATTACCATCAGCCAGAGAACACTCATAACTTTTATAACATTCATCCTGGCACCATTCCCATACATTGCCATGCATGTCATGTAATCCCCAGGGATTCGGTTTCTTTTTGCCTACGGGGTGGGTTTCATGTTCTGAATTGTAATAATACCAGGCAAACTCATCCAATTCCGAATCAGCATTACCAAAAGAATATCTGGTGGTCGTGCCAGCTCTGCAGGCATATTCCCATTCTTCTTCAGATGGAAGACGATATTTGTCAGTACCTTCCTTTGCGTTCAGCATCTTAACGAATTCCTGTACTTTATTCCATGAAACACATTCAACAGGCCTGTCATCTCCTTCAAAACACGAAGGATGATTACCCATCACAGCTTTCCATTCTTTCTGGGTCACTGGATACTTTTCGAGGTAAAATGGCTTTGAGATGATCACTTTATGAACTGGTCCTTCATGGCTATATCCATTTGAAACCATGCACAACTCACCGGCAGGTATAAGCACAAACTCCATACCAATGGAGTTTTTTATGGATTCAGCAGGCTTTTTCTCCTCACCTTCTTCGTACTCTTTCCTGATAGCCTCATCTTGTTTGCGCTTTATCTCAATATCATCCATTATTTTACCGGCCATGTTTCTTTGGTTTGAAAAAATCTTCATTTTAATGACTACTAAGATTATATTTAGCCTTTGGATTTATGAGTTATGTAGAGAAAGAATCCAGATCCTAAGTTTGAAAACTGTTGGGATGCTAAAAAGAAAGAATAATACTCTGGTTCATCGTTTCAATGTTTATTCCTCAACAAATTTCTTCCATTCAGCATCGCTTATAACTTTTCCTTTACTTGACAGTTTAGCTTATCACCCAGTTATAATGATATTATCGCAAGCCCCTATGTAATACAAAAATTTCTTATATAGAAAAAATAAGAGGATAATGAGCAACATGAAAAAAAAGTATTATTCAATTATAGCGGTTTTATGGTATGTAGCAGCAATATGCTTTTTTATCGCTGCAGGAATCGGTGAAAACAGCGCATATATGGCATTAGGAGCACTCTATATATGCATTGGTTCTTTGTATTTGGTATTGTATAACAAGCATAAAAAGCATAATGACGAAGAGGAAAAGTGATTTATTACCCTCTCATTCAATATATGCCCGTTTCTAACCTCTTTTAGATTTTTTCAACTCTGGAGGTTTTAGGGAAACTCGGAAATCCCAATTTAACTTATTTTTATTTACAGGTGAGAATCCACATCTGACCATCGCTTCTTTAAACTGCGGATTTGTGATAAAGAAACCATCTGGTGATTCCTCAAACAGAAGTTTAAGCGCATAACTGGCGTAAGGTTTCTCTGGTGTTTTTTGTGGGAGTATATTTAACGTGATCCAATTATCCAGGGCTTTTTTTTGATCGTCGGGTAATTCGTATTCACTCACATCTTTTTTCCTTTCTGCCATATTGACACTAAATGATTTGGGAATATTTAATTCACATCCTCTTTAACTAAGAATACTTCCTCTATTATGGTTATCTTTCTTTACCTGACAATCCTTGTATCATTCACTATGCCCATAAAACAAACCTACACCAGAAGGTCACTAAGATCAATCTCTTCACCCGTTCTCAACTGATTTCGGAGATGACTAATTTTCCGGTCTATCTTTTCGAGGCTCTCCAAATGCTTTTTCTCATCTTGTGTGGTATTTAGGAGTTTTGAGATCCCGCCATTCTTAATGACCAGTCGCTGGTCAGCCGACAGGGCCAGAAGTGGATCATGTGTACTTATCAGAACGATCTTGTTATTACTTACCAGAAGCTCCAGCGACTTTATTTTGTCTACTCCTGCATTCTCTATCTCATCTATCAGGACGACCGATGCAGGGCTGAGAAGTGCGGTATCAGCAATCATCAGGGCTCTTGATTGTCCTCCTGATAGTTCGGTAACCGGAGTTTCCCTGCTGAAGGGCTCGCCTGCCAGAATGTTTGCAGTATCATATATTTTCTGAACAATATGGGATATCTCATCAACCATACGGCTTTCGGCATGCAGGGTCAGAAAGTCCTCTACACTGAGGTCCATAACAAAATTCATGTTCTGTGAAAGCTGCGCAATGAAGTGTCCTTCAGTTGAGAAACGTTCCTCATCATCCGGGGCTCTGCCATTGACAAGTATTCTGCGCTTGGTAGGAGTGTCCTCTTGAGCCAGAGATTCGATATCAGCCAGAAGACGTGACTTACCGGATCCTGTGGGGCCGACAATGGCTGTTACTTTTCCCTTTTTCAGTTCCACCGAAAAGGTCTCTTTCTCACCACTCTTATTGTGCCCGGGAAGCACGGTCAGAGATTCAACCGTGAAAACGCTCCCCTGTTGAAGAACTTTGACCTGCTCAATGAATTGGAAAAAACCGTCAATAAAGGTTTGATAGTCACTTCCCTTTTCTTCAAAATAATCTTCACCAAATATCGAGCCCAGTTCTTCCAGTCTCTTGTTCCCTAACTGTGAGGGATCAATTGCAAATGAAGAGAAGAAATCCGCTATCCAGGGCATCATCTCCATGAGTTCATCTATAGTCATATGAAGCATATCCGTCCTCATCCTAATCATCTCCTCTGAAATTTACCAGCTTTGAAACACCTATCTGCCTGTCATCCCCTATCTTTCTCTCTCCAAGACAGTATGAACACAGGGCTCCTGGCATTGTGAATCGAAGTGTGGCTCCCTGAAGGGTTTCAACTGCAGAAGCTTTTTCAATGAATTTTGCAAGATAGAAACTACCCTGACCTGTTACTCCATTGATCTGAATTATCATTCCACCGGGATTGACCTGTCTAGTCTTGTATGCAAAGACCTCGCGCTCTGCCTGGGAGACGATATCCCCTTTAGTAATAACAACAATGTCTGCAAGTTTTAACATTGGCCCGATCTTCTTAGGTGTATTGATACCACTCAGGTTATCAATAACACAAATTGCCAGAACATCCTTGATATGGGGAGAACAGCGGTTACAAAGACCGGCACTCTCGGTAATCAGGAAATCGAACTTCCGTTCTTCAGCCCATTTGAGAGCCTCTTCAATATTGCTTACAAAAAAATGGTCAGGACAGAGACCTCCGGAGAGACCGGTCCTGACAGGAATATTACGAGCTGAATAGAGCCCCTCATCCTGAGCCGAGAGACAATCAAATTTAACAACACCAGCAGTTAAACCCTTGTGTCTGAGCTCTTCGATGGTCTTGATAATGATACTGGTTTTTCCTGATGAAGGTGGACCTGCTACTGTAACAAGTCTCACACAACACCTCCGGTCAGCATGAACTTTTTATTAAAGACCTCTGCAATCTCTTTTTTAAGTGCTCCTATATCATTATTCAGCAGGAAGTCCCAGCCCACCCAATAGATTGAGTCTACATCTTCAAGTTTATTTTTAACCTCGGGGTTCGTTGTGGGGAAGAAGGCATTGGCAGATATCTCACCGAACTTCTTACCACATAGGAAATCAGTGATTTCCTTGACACGCTCTGTTGCATCCTTTTTAACTAGCATCTGTACAGGGCTTACAATAGCTCCTTCTGAAGGTATGGTGATCGTTACCCGGGATGTATCCTTAATTTTCTTGGCAAAGAAGTGAGGCATGATATACATTGGCGGAACATCATCTTTTTTGCTGTTTATCATTTTGACCATCTCAGATGGATGGAGGCCTGCATATATCGATGAAGCAAGTTTCTTCATCCCTTCCATACCGTACATCTGGTAGAACGGAAGCAGTACACCATTACAGAAAAAGCCGTTCTGTCCCCTCATAACAACCTTGTTCCTGAACTCCTCTTTTAGCAGGTCTTCCCATGATTCCGGTCTGGCATTATCCCCCATAAGTTCATCTATTGTAACCAGAACAAGAAGGTTTCCTGAGATCATGGTAAACTGGCCACGTGGGTCTGCAAAACCGATAGACTCAAAATCACTGTTCATGGGAGATGCAGCAAGATCCACGAAATATTCCTTACTAAGGAAATTCTCCTGGAAGGGTTTATGGTAGAAGCTGTTTATGTCAGAACTGATAATTATGTCCGGTAGTTCCTCTATCGATGTAACCGAATCCATATAGGCATAATATGAGATCTCATGATTGACATTACCTTCTACAAGGGAATGGAGTACATTGCCTGTCTGTTTGCTGTATTCAGCTGAAAATGCATCAAGTGCGCGGTTAAAGGGCATCTTCATTCCACATGGTAAAAGAGCAAGAAGGGTCAGCTCTTTTTGCCTTTCCGGAGAATCTGCAAGGGTGAAATCTCCTTTTGCTTCACTGTCCTGAACAGCCTGATTCAGGAGCTCAATAAAAGAGTCCTTGTTCACTAATACCATTGTCAGGGCTGTTTTCAATTTTAATAGAGGACCAAGTTGTTCAAGAACATCCTTTTTCTCAAATTTCCCCATTCCATGCTGTTTGAATATTTTTAGTAAAAAAGGATATTCACTTAATATCTGGTATATGCTCATTGTTTCATCGATTGCTTTCATATTATTCCCCCTGATATGTCTTTGAACAGCATCTTATTTTCCTGCATGACATTCAGGTTAAAGTTTTTATGATGGTGTTCCCATTGAACAGAAACTTGTGTTGTTATATCCTATCAATTCCACATTTGCACCAGCCATGTTTTTATTCAGTTTTGTGGGACGTTAGGTATCTCAATAGGCATACAAACATATAAGTATTATCATCTAAGAAGTACATTTCCGATATAACCACCAAATTAGTTCATCATTTCCTTCTTCCTAATGTGATAGACATTGGGTCAAGTGTTTCTTTTAACAAATAGCATTTTGTAGCCATTCTCCCCTATACCAAGAACAAGCTTGCCATTGTCAATTGAAACAGTTGTTACATTGCTCAATAAGGAAAGATATTGAGTATCCAGCGAATCGGTAGCACAGTAAGCAAGTGTCATTGGTCCTGATGATAAAATAAGGTTGCTTCTTTCCAGTGTGTAGCTTCCATTTCCAACGTTGCAGTCTGCTTTAATTGGGGATGTTTCATCCGAGTTGAAGACAATTGTATAGCTCTTCGAATCAGGAACTACGGATCGACTGGCAGGTTCTGTTTTAATAAGCACTGACCATTGCCATTCAACTATTCAAAGTAAATAGATATACCTGCACAGCATACCTTAAAAAGGTGATAAAATGTTCTGCTACCAATGTGAAGAAACAATGAACGGGGAAGGCTGCACAAAAAACGGTATGTGCGGTAAGAAAGGGGAGGTTGCAGACCTTCAGGATGATCTCATCTATGTGCTTAAGAGTATTGCATTCTACAACCAGAAAGCAAGAAAAGCAAATATTTCCGAAAATGGCACTGATGATTTTATGCTTGATGCACTGTTCTCAACAATAACGAATACCGATTTCAGGGCGAGTGGAATTCAGGACCGTATCGACAGAGGATTCAAGCTTCAAAGTGAGATCAAGCAGAAACTTATGGATAACAATTCACTTGATGTGAACGATCTACCCGAAATCGCAACTTTGAGCCCGGAAAACCTCAAGGACAGGGATACCGGCATACTTGCAACAGAGAACGAAGATATCCGCTCATTAAGAGAACTGTTGATCTTTGGTATCAAGGGAATTGCAGCATATGCACACCATGCTATGATGCTTGGAAATACCAATAAAAAAGTTAATTCATTTATAGAAGAAGGCCTTGTGGCAACCACAGATGACAGCCTGACCGATAAGGATCTCACCTCATTGGTCCTGAAATGTGGGGAAAAGGGTTTTGATGTAATGGCAGACCTTGACAGGGTAAATACCGCTACATTCGGAAATCCGGAGCCTACACAGGTCAATATTGGAACAAGGGACAATCCGGGAATTCTGGTAAGCGGTCATGACCTGAAAGACCTGAAACAACTATTGGATCAGACAGAGGGAACCGGTGTTGACATCTATACTCATGGTGAGATGCTGCCTGCAAATTCATATCCTGAATTTAAGAAGTACGAACATCTGGTAGGCAACTATGGCGGTTCATGGTGGCATCAGAAGCAGGAATTCGAGAGTTTCAACGGACCAATATTACTGACAAGCAATTGCATAATCCCTCCAAGGGAGAGCTACATTGGCAGGTTATACACCACAGGTTCCGTAGGCTATGACGGTGCAACACATATTGTAGCTAAAGATGGCCAGAAAGATTTCTCGGAACTCATCGAGCAGGCGAAAAGCTGTGAACCTCCGGTACAACTGGAAGAAGGTAGTATCATGGGTGGGTTTGCTTACAATTCTGTATTATCCAATGCAGATAAGATAGTCGATGCTGTCAAAGCAGGCAAGATAAAGAAGTTCATTGTCATGGCAGGTTGTGACGGACGTCACAAGGACAGGCAGTACTACACAGATTTTGCAGAGGCATTACCCAGGGATACTGTCATACTTACCGCCGGATGTGCGAAATATCGCTACAATAAGCTTAACCTTGGAGACATTGATGGAATTCCAAGAGTACTGGATGCAGGACAGTGTAATGATTCGTTTTCGCTTATCGTTATTGCACAGGGACTTATGGCAAGACTTGGATTTACAGATGTTAACGAGGCACCGATCTCGTACAATATCGCATGGTACGAGCAAAAGGCAGTCCTTGTGTTGCTTACCTTACTGAGGCTTGAAATACAGAATATTACCCTTGGTCCAAAACTACCGGCATTTGTTTCACCAAATGTCCTCAAGGTACTGGTGGATAAGTTCAACATTACACCGAACACCACCGTAGAAGAGGACATGGAGAGGCTCTTAAAATAATCCCTTAACTATTGAAAACAAGGACTTTATCAGGACAGAGAACTATTCCTTGAGAACAAAAACTATCAGGAACTAAGAAAATTCTGAGGAGTTAAATAACTCGATTAATAAGATAAAACCGGATATGCATTTAAAACAGCTATAGTATAAATGAGACATACTGGAAAAATGTACAGGAATAGTATTATCGAGTAATAAAAAGCGAATTATTCAATATAATTGAACAATTCGCTTTATAATATTACATTCAGTCTCTTTAGATGCTTAATCTTTCTACGACTGAACCTTCAGCTAATGCATCGAGTATATCATCAATATCATCTTCAGTTACTTCGCCATACCATGCCTGCTGAGGATAGATCATTACTATTGGTCCTTTCTCGCACAGACCTACACATCCGGTTGCAGTAACCATCACTTCACCTTCCATATCCCTGTCCATTACTGCTTCGGTAAACATTGCTACCAAATCATGTGAGTCCTTGTTCTTGCATGCGCCCTGTACTTTTCCGTTCAGTCTTGTGCTTGCACAAATAAATATATGATTTTCTGGTTTTTGCATGATGAGCCTCCTTAAAGCTATGTCCTTAACGACATATCTACGGAAGGCATTTACTGAGGTAATTATATTTAAGTCTATTGTTAGAGACAAGGTAGTATATGCAGATGCCTTAAACAAACCAGAACACTTGAGAAAAGAAAATAACCCAAACCCAATTCTTTATCTATAGATCTAATTGAGTGTCCTTAACATGTTTCTCTTTGTAGGGAAATTGCTTTTCAAATTCCTCCAGCTCGTCATTTTCAATATTAAAAACCTCGTCCTCATAGAATTTTCCTGAAATGTCCATCAAACTACAATCTAGAGTTCCAATGCCATAAATGCATCAAGATCGTCACCCCAGGATGTCCGGATATTATATTCTTTAGCACTGACAAAACCAAAACGATGATAATAGTCAGGAATTCTACAGTTTTGAAGTCCTTTTCTTCTTCTAATCTGATAGAAATGTTCATTGTCGTTATCTCCCCCTATAGTTTGAATGCTCATGTGAGGAGGAGATTGGAAAGCCTTTAAATGAATTATGCATTAATTTATAATGATAAAAATGAAAGAAGATGTTCATATTAGGGAAGCAAAAGAATCTGATTTTGATGATGTAATGCGCGTAGAAAAAGAAGCATTCGGTTATGAGAAGGAGGCAATCTTAGTATCTGAACTTCTTGAAGACAAAAGCGCAGCACCGGTTTTATCATTGTTGGCTTTCAAGAACGATGAAGCAGTTGGACATATTTTATTTACAAAAGCAACTTTAAATGGAAAAACATCTCCGTTAATTTACCTTCTTGCACCTCTTGCAGTAAAACCACAACATCAAAAACAAGGAATAGGTGGAATGTTAATCAATGAAGGTTTGAAGAAATTGAAAGAAATTGGCGCTGGAATGGTATTTGTTCTCGGACATGAAAGTTATTATCCAAAGTATGGATTTAAGCAGAATGCCGGAAGTTTGGGTTTTGATGCACCTTATCCAATTCCAGAAGAACACGCAGGTGCATGGATGATCTATCCTTTAAACCCAGAATCTAGTGATGAAGTTAAGGGCAGGGTTATTTGTGCTGATGCTTTGAATAAGCCGGAGCATTGGAGGGAGTGAAAGATTTATTCTATGTTTTGTAGTGAATGCTGTAATTAATAGTTCATCTTGAATACTCATATTAGGAAAAGGCCAGGAATATGTGGAAGGTACATGCGTATATATCATGTAGTTCCTCTACATTTAAATAAACCAATAAATGTGAGTGCAATAACCAAATTATAAAATATCCTGAACATTGAATATTTTTAAATTGGGGGGCATGAATGAAGCTAAAATGGAACAAGAACAATATTATTTTTAGTTATTGTACAGAAGCAGATTTAAAAGATATAGCCTCAATGCTTTCAAAAAAGAGTGTCTGCAAATATTTGTTTTTCGGACCAAATACAGAAGAAGCTACGATGGCATATTTTTCGCCATTGATCAGTTCAATAGACGATTCCTTAAAGGATGATAAAATTCCGGATTTCCATGTATTCACCATCAGGGAAAAAGATACAGACACTTTTATAGGGCAATGCGCATTGATTCCAGTAGAATTCACGAACGGAAATTATCTTATTGGATATCAGATTGATGATAGTCAATGGAGAAAAGGATATGGAAATGCTGCTTGTGAATTTTTGGTATATTATGCTTTTGATGTCATCGATGCATTCAGGATTACCGGGGATTGTGTAGAAGGAAACATAGGTTCTGAAAAAACAATGATCAAAGCAGGTTTTCAGCCAGAAGGACGACAAAGAAAATATTGGTTAAATGATGGCAAATGGCATGACAGACTACTTTTCGCTTTAATGAAAGACGATGTTTCTGAACAAAGAATGAAAATATTGAGGGAGACGTATATATAATTTTTAATTACAGCATATTTTCAATATTGATTTATCGATATTTATCTTTTATAGGTATAGTATTCTAGTGTTTTTTGTATTTAGCTGACAGACATTACAACTTTAAACTAAGAGTTCCGTTTTTTCTTGTTAACTATCCACAGATACTTTTTCCAATGAGACATCTCAAGCCTAAAGGATGCGTGTATATTGGCAAGGAAGCCAATAAGGTTGAAATGCAGGAACTTGAAAGCAATACTGTTGAGACGTATCACGATATTGAAAAGATAAGAGAGTATGTACTCAACATTACTCCTGCTGAAGCTAGGAAAATAGGAATTAAATATAGGAGTACTCTTAAAAAATTGAAGGAAAGGGTGCAAGAAGAGGAATTTAGCTTGAATACGAAGGAGATGAGGAAAATAGCAACTTCTAATATTTTTTATTAACTATCTTTATCAATAGATAATTTTTATTGCTTTGTCTACTCCATCTATTAGTTCTTGAACTTCATCTTTAGTTGGTTCTCTTTCCTTTTTATGAGCACATAGATTTCTGATATCTCCTAGTCTTTGAATCCATCTCCAATTTGTTAAATCTATGATATTTTCATTTTTAAGAGCATCATTATAATCTGCTAATGTAGGGGTTCTTTTTTTCATTTTTATCTGTTTTAATGTACATATATTGTTTAAGTGACCTTCTAAAACAACACCACAAATTACTCCTGCAGACCTTAAGTAATCATTTTTATAAAGCTCTCTTGCTTTAGATATTTCATTATCATGTATTTCAGCTTGTAACATACCCTGAATATCAAATAATGAAGATTTCAATCCTTCTCGTGCAGATGTCAAAATTGTAGCTTGTATTAAAAATTTACTTAGTACAACCTCTTTGGGATTAAACATTTGTTCCCCATTTTTTGTCACATTAATGTTTCTAAAATAATCATTAATTGAGTAAGTAAGAACATTTAGTGCTTCTGCTTTGTGTATATTCTTAGGTGATTCATATTGAGCTTTAAATTCTGGTAGCCTATCAGGTATTACTTGTTTGATGACATACATAGATTCAGTGTACCATTTTTGGTAAGAATACATTAAATCAAGAAATGTGGTATCCTTTTTAGTTATGATATCCATAATTTCTTTTGCTTCTGTACATAATTCATCAACTTTTTTGTTCAAATCCTCTATTTTAGTCATACCATCAACTCAAAAATTAGACACACTTACATATCTTAAATTAATAAAAAATTATTGATGTAAAGTTAATAAATATCTACAACTAAAGCCAAATTTGAAGGGAATACTGGATTTTGGAAAAAAGGCATCTGAAGCCCAATGGATGTGTGTATATCAGCAAGGAACTAATAAGATTGAAATGCAAGAGCTTGAGAAACTCATATTTAGACATAGCATGATATTGAAAAGATACGGGAGTTTTTTGTTTTTGCCTCCTGCTGAAGCTATTGAAATATGAATAAAATATTTATATTTTTATATTGTATTGTGATTATGGTTGATATACTAGGTGAAAATAAAACAATTGCAACAATTCTTGGAGCTATAATTGTTGGGCTTGTAGGTATATTGTTACTCAATCCACTTGGCGATTATATGGAACCTCCCAATCCTTTGACATGTATACAAGAAAACGATGAAGTTGTTTTTAATTCGTTGACTTTTAATGACTGGGATGATTATATGGCAGACTTTCGTGTCACAATGAAAAATGTTGGTGATGATGGTGATGTTTTTGTAACCATATCTTCTAATCAGGTATTATCTAGGTATAAAGACAGAAGTGAATTTGATTGGTCGAGTTCTGAAGGACACTATCTTCAAAGAAACGAAGTTGTAAACTTTGATTACAAGTTGTATCTTCCCCAAGATTCTGAATTCATTGATAATTTTACCATATACATAGAATATTATTCAATTGACGACATCCATGGATATTTAGCTACTACTGATAAAATATCAGAGAGTTATACCTATCAAAAAACAGGCGATTATACATATTCGCTCATTTAATTTTATTTTATATTTTTCAAGGTACACTTTTTTTGGAAACAATGGTTGTGTGGGCTAAATGCAAAACGCCGTACACTTTTTTCCGCTTGTATATATCCCGAAAATAAAGTGCGGGGATATATATAACGTCTAAAAAGTGTACGCTTTAAAATTTAAGAAATAAAATTGCCAATTACTTAGATATAAAAATTGCAATTAATCATGAATGCAATGATAAAAAAAGAGTAAATTGTGATGTTTCAATAAATCCAAAAATTAACTTGAAGAACTTTTAGATATTTTAAACTGAAAATCGTCACACAGTTTATTTACCAAATCATCCATTTCTTGGAAGAAATAATCCCCAACTTTCTGACGATTAAGTGCTTTGTATCGTCTATATATTTTGGCAAAGTCCTCATATATTTCCGACTCTGATGAATTAGAGTTAATTTTTACAATCAAGCGCTTACCGTCATTCTCATTCCGTACATATTCAAAAAAGTTCTCAATTTTAGATTCAAAGTCTTGAATAAGCAAGGCTGTTTTAGCCTCATGTTCGTTACGTGCAGCAATGATTGCAAGGATATCAAATTGATAATCACCCTTTGGTTCTTTGCCGGTTGCTACTTGAGTGGGTTTCTTTTCCTTTTCATTTCTATCTTCAGTTTCAACTTCAATAATACCAATCTGATTATCAAAATAAACTTCAATCGGATCTTTTATAGCATCACTGCGATGCATCATATTATACAAAGTGTTGAACTTGCGCCAAAAGAATAAAAAACTCGGTTCACAGTATTTTTTATCCAATTCAATCACATATTCAATGCGATTTAAGATTGTAAAATACTGTGATCCCTTGGCTTTTGTGTCGGCGGTGCGCTTGGGATTTACTTCAATGTACTTTTCTAAACTGCTTTCAAAATCCAGATAACTTTCTGGATCATCTCGCTTAGTTTTATCATTGTAAATCGCCATAAATCTACTAAAGAACTTACCAAATATGTCTGACTTTTTTAGTTCTACATATAAGATATCCAGTATTTTTTTATCGCCAAAGGGATCAAAGTCACTGACAACAACATTGGAATAATGTTCAAAAGCATCTTTGATATTCTGAACATTCACATTGTTATAAGAAAAATCAACAATCTTGCAATCGTTTTTGTATTTGGTTGTACGATTAACGCGGGAAATAGTTTGAATCGCACTAATGCCTTTAATTTCTTTATCTAAAAACAGCGTGTGCAGCTTTTTCTCATCAAAACCGGTTTGTAATTTAGCCACCACAATTATTAATCCATTTTTTTTAAGTGCAAAATTTTGCATTACCTTTTCTTCACTCAAATCATCGTTAAGAACACTTGCTCTTTGCTCGTCTTGATTTCTGGAATATACAATGTGAATCGGTGCCTCAGAGTACTTTGCATATTTTGGTTCTTGAATTAGAATATTAAAATATTTGGTCACCGCCTGTTTATAAGCAATCGCAGCTTTAATTGAATATACGGCAAGCATCGCCTTGCCTGTTCCGCGTATTTGGCGATAGACATCTTTTACCAACAGGTCAGCCACATATTTAGCAATTGCATCAATGCGATCACGGTTTTCATAAATCTGTTTTTTCTGGGCATCTTTGTATTCTTTTTCAGTAAAACCTTTTAACTGATTTACAGGTAAATCGAACAACATCTTGGAGGCCACAGGCACGATATTTTTTAATGGGTTGAGTATATATCCATCTTCAATCGCTTCTTTCATGGTGTATGAATCAAATGGTCTCCACAGTTTTTCACTTTCTGCATAACCGCTGAATTCTCCAAATCTAGCAAGCGTATGATCATCTGGCGTGGCAGTAAAACCGATGATTAGATTCTTCTTTTTTCGCATATGAGAATACTGTACATTGTTATCAAATGGCGATTGTAACTCATCGAAGATACTGATCATTTCTTCATGCTGGTCACCGCTGTTGGATCGGTGAATTTCATCAATCAAAAACACAATTCGCATTCCGGCAAGTTTTTGCAACACTTCATCATCCAGCATCTCGCGTACAGAACCAAACTTTTGCAAATTCACAATCACTAAACGCGTATCGGATTCAAGTGCTTCTTGGAAAGTTTTTTTGTTGCGGGCTTCAACATACATACGGTTGTCGATATTCATGTTGAGCATTAAAGAATCAATTTGACTGCGCAATTGTAAACGATCCACCACAATCATGATTTTGTCGTATACATACTCATCAGCGTGCCGTAAATCTTTAAGCTGTAAAGCAGACCATCCAATAATATTGGACTTACCAAAGCCTGCTGCATACTGCATTAACAAGGAATATACATTTTTATTATTAGAATAAGCTCTGCGTTTTCTCAGCAACTCTTTTTTCTTGGTTTCAGATACACCAATAAGCTGTTTTTCTAGTATTTTTTCAAAATAATCGTCTTCTTGCTCGTGTGCCAAAAACTCATCAATTTTTGCCATGATCTTATCCGTACCAAACTTTTGTTTGGGTCGGGGTGAAATCAGCTTTCCTGACTCGCTTTTTAATTCTTTGCCTTTTTTAGTGGTATAGACATCACGTTCAATAAAATTATAATATAGAATTTCTTTTTCAATGAAATCTTTGCCATATAGCACAGTAAATAATTCTTTCAATTTGTCTTTCTTTTCGGCATCGGGTTTGAGCAATGGATATGGCTTAAACACACGATTAGCTTTTTTCTCAATCTCTTCACGATCAAACTTGCCTTCACGACAAGTGGTAAGCATTTCATCGAAATAATCTATGATAGTACGAATAACATAAGTTTCACCGATGTCTGTAGTGGTGATATGAATTGCTTTTTCAAATATCTTCAAGAAATCTTTGCGATAGAAATCTTTCTCTTTTTCACTCAACATATCATTACTATCAAAATGCTTATGATAGATTCTAATTGCCTCAAAGTAATCTTTAATTACCTTTCCACGTCCATTTTTACGAGCATTTTGACTTGTGTAATTGGACTTTAATTCACTATACCCCAGATAAATTCCATTCACAAATAACACAATATCTGGTCGGAAAGAAAATATCTGCTTGTCGTTATAACTATACTTATAGGGCAGTTCCTGCACCACTGAAAAGATATTCTCATCAAACAGTACATTGTTATGAATTACGCTGTCACTTGTGTAAAATAGGTGTAGTTTAATGCCCTTCATGGTAATAGACTTGTTAGCATTAATGAACAGTGCCATATTACGGCTACTGCTGCTACGTTCCTGGATGAGTTCAATCAGGTCTTTCAACAGTTTGTCTTTGTCACCACTATATTTTTTCAGCAAGGTTTCATAAGGTTTTTTATTTAGCTCGGTTTGAGAAATAAACTCCTGCAAGTCCTCTTCTATAATCAATGAGCTTGTTACTGTATTGGCTTTTACTTCGCGGTAACCAAGCTCATCTCTAATAAATGGAATTAAAAACTTATCTTGCAGGTGAAGTTCATTCATATTTTCATTTCCTTATACAACTTTAATTTTGCCGGTCACAACGTCGTTAATCAATGTTTTGCGCAGATCTTTAAGTTTTTCTATCTGGGCATTGATAGTTTCAACAATGGAGTCAATGTGAGATGTTTTTGTATTGAGATAGGTGGCTATTGCTTTTTGTTCGAGAAGAGGTGGAACTAAAAAAGGTAGCACCTTTATATCATCAAATTTCATTGTTGATCTCAATCCACCTCCATACCAATAAAAAACTTTTGATATGTCGTATAGATGAAGGAGATAATACGAAAAAACAGGATCAATCCAATTCTTGAATTTTAAACAGAGATATGCAGAGGTGATAATACCTTTTTGCGTTACCAGTCCAACTCTTAGACTTTTTTTGTCATTTTGTAAATCAGTTAAACGTAAAATAATGTTTCCATTATTTACTATTTGATATGTTTCAAAAGAGGCAGGTAGCAAACCAAAGCTAGTGTTAAAATTTCTCTTCTTAATTTTGCCATAACTCAAGGAAAGCAAGTTTTTATTTTGCAACCCTATATTTTTATTTTTAGTTGGTACTGCACAATCATGAATTCGAAGAGAACGCCAATGTTCTGGCACTTCACCAATCCACTCAATTCCGCTATCTTTCATTACCACGGTTTTATCTAAACCACGGGTGACAGTTTCGTTAATCAGAGATTGTTTGAGCTTGCTATATTGGGTGACCTTTTGAGTTAGCATGTCTATTTTGCGATCAATCTGTGTGGTTTTGGTGTCGAGGTAAGCTGCAATGGCTTTTTGTTCATCAAGAGGAGGTAATGCAAAATAATGCGTAGCCATGTAATGACTACTGATTCGTTTTTGCCCAGCAGTGCCTTTCATGAATGGCTCAGCATTTCTTCTAAAAAGTTCATTATATAGAAAGTAATGTAAATATTTTTGTGTCAGTTTACTTGAAGTGCGAAATACCATAAATTCAGTACTACCAAAACCAATATTATGCGAAAGACCACTCACAATTGCACAATTACCATTTTCCATGCAGGGGGTGATTTTTGCAAATATCACATCCCCATTTCTAAATTTGGTATAACCACTAGAAACATCATTAATCGGAACAAAGTTGAATTGTTTTATTTCCCCAAGGTCCTCATTTACATTTGTCATGGGAACAAATTCAACTAAATCATCATCGTTAAGATCAGTTGGTACTTTTGCTAAAGCATTAATGTCTACAAAATCCTTAACCCTTCCATTTTTCCAGTGAACAGGGACTTCATTGAACCAAAGAGAATCAGTTGATTTGTAAGCATCATATCTTGCCATATTATGCGTCATCATAATGACAGCCCCGTTTCTAACTCCTTCAACTTCATCTCAAGCGCATCAATCTCTTCCAAAATATCAATTACTCTGTCCAGTTTTTCTGGTTTGTAAAATATCTTATTGAAATTCAGTTCCACACCCACCAGATTATCTAAGTATGCAAATGGTTTGGTGATGTATTTTGCCATAAAGTCTGCAATCTCCGCTTGATTTGCAGCTCCGTCCTTGTGATAGGGAATAAGTTCATAATCTTTCTGGTAATCAGGTGTGAGCTCAACGGTGATTTCAATGCGATCTGGATTTTTTTTGTTCGCTTTTTTATAAGCAGATTTTACCACTATTTTTCCACAGCCCAGACACTCTTTTTTACCATTTGTTTCTTTAATCAGCGATTCTTGCTCAGCATCAAACCAGTACTGTGCCGTAGCAGTGGTGATAACAAGAGGCTGTTCTTTGTAATTCAGGGATGCAATAAAGGGCTTGATGTCCTGTGCAAAGACATCATCCAAGGAATCGTATTGAGTTGTATCAAAGGATGTGATAACAAACTCGCTCATTTCGCGCTCACCATTGGTAAGTTTTGTTGGCGTAAGCTTTTCACTTTTCTTGCCTTTCTTTAACTTCGATTCAAAGCTATTACCATATTCATCTACATTGGTGAGCATGATGGCCTGTTTGTTGAAGTAGAAAAACTCCTTGTCGAATACACGGGCGTAATCACTGTCTAGGTATTTTGTAAGTGTTTCAACAATCTCTAAACGGCTGACTTCATCCACTTCTTTGCGCTTGGAACCTTTATTCTTTTTCAATGGCTTGAATTTTTCACTGGCATCAATCAGCATTACTTTATCTTTGTGCTGCGACTGTTTATTCTTATTCAGCACCCAGAGGTAAGTGTAAATATCAGTGTTAAAAAACTCATCTGTCGGTAACTGGATCACTGCTTCCACAATATCGCTATCAAGCATCCATTTGCGGATATTACTTTCTGCTGAACCAGCATCACCACTGAATAAGCTGGATCCGTTGTGTACCACTACTCCCATACCGATTGAATCAAGCTTGGAAATAAGGTGCTGCATGAATAAAAGCTGCCCATCGGAGACAGATGGCAAAAAATGGAATCTTCCAGTTTTGTCGTTTTCAATATCCTTTTGATATCCTTTCCAGCTCACACCATAAGGAGGATTTGCAACAACTACGTCAAATTCTTCATTGTAGAACTTGTCCTCTACTAGAGTATTGCCATGTTCAATTTTAGAATCAGGTCGAAAACGGCTTTCAATCTTAGCAAGTGCATATAGTGGATCGTTCCAGTCTTGACCGTAAGTCTGGGTAAGACGTTTGAATTTATCATTAATACGATCTTCGACCCCAAACAGCATATTACCGCCGCCACAAGTGCAGTCGTATATTTTAAGCAGTTTGTCTGACTCTTCTATTTTTGAAGAAATAATCTCGGCAATAAGTGCAATTACATCATCTGGCGTATATTGTTCTCCAGCTGTTTCTGCTGAAATATCTGCCCATTTACGCTTGATGTGTTCTTCCAGTGTGGTTATTTCGGAGTTATTAAAAGGTTTAAGGTTAATCTCAGCCCATAATTTAGTATAGCTAAACAATACTTTTTTGGCTTTGAGCTTGGTGACCACACCTTTGATATCGAGGAATTTTTCGCCTTCTGTAACATCCACGCCAAGAAGATCTTTGGTTTCGCCATCAAAACCATTGAGATAAGCGTCAAAATCAATATCAAATGATTTATCATTCTTACAGATATCAGTTAGGATTTTGTCGTGTTCAAAAATGTATATGTTGTAACCCTGTCCCTGATCTTTAATCATATTGTATAGGTCATCTTTTTCTATATTAGCAAATGCTTCTTTGCCAATTTCAGCTTTTAAATCATCAAACATTCTAACAAGACGGCTTTCAATCATAACAAGAGCAAAAAATGGCATCATGTATGACGGCCATTCTGATTCTTTAATTCCACTGCCACGTAATAAATCTGCAGTTGCCCAAATTTTTGATTCGTATTGGAGAATGTTCATTTAGTAAAATCCCTCTTTTAAACTATTCTTAATAATCATTTTATAGTAATTTTATGATGCGTACATGTTGTCTATTCAATACTTATATTTGGTTTATTTTGCTATAAGGAAGTAAAAAATCAAAATAATACAAAATGGCATTTAGATTAATCACATCATTACTATATAATATTTTTTATTTGTCTCTTGTCTGTCCTTTGCATTTGTCTCTCATGTCTCTTGGAATTGTCTCCTAAATATAGCATGAAAAGACAAAGGAGACTACATGTCTCCATCAAAATCAACCATTTGCAACAAGTTTTTCCCACTTATCCAAACGCTCTTTATTATGTGCATTAAGTGTAAAAGGGGTATCTGCTTTTGCATTTTTCTTCATATAATGTAATGTTCCTTTTGAAAATCCTAGCTTTTTCCAATCGGAATAGGAAATACTGAGTATTTTCTGTCTTATGTCGTTTGTATCCTGTCTCTTTGTCTCATATTGTGGTTCTACAAAATCTGTCTCCTGTCTCTTACCAACTAGATACTGAGCTAATTCCCTAGTTTTCAGGAACATTACATAACTCCACATTGTCATATTCCCTTTGTAATTAACTCTCTTGTTGAACCATAGATTGATCTCTTCAGTTAGTTTCTTAGCCCCAGTGGGCCTCAGGCGCAAGGAATAACTTTCAGTTCTAATGAAATCTTTCTTCTCCATGCAATCTCTTTCTATGAGGTTTAAAACAGCAAGATCTACTAAGAACCTGAAAGGTTCTTGTAAGTCATAAGCAAGACTATTCTTGCTAGTATTCATTTCATGCAAAAAACCCACGTGGGGATCTAGCCCCACAGCGTTGATGGCCCTAAGGGCCTCTGCCTCTAACAAAGCGTAGCCATAGTTAAGCATAGTGTTTACCATGTCCCCTGCCCCGTTGGGCCTACGGCTTGAATCTATTCTTGATTCGTAATCGTATTTTTCAGGAATAGCTTTTGAGAACTCGTTCCAGTATTTGTAGGCTACTCCACCCTCGACACCCATTATTTCCTTAATGGTTTTAGTCTTCTTCAGTTTATTGAAATCTTCTGTGAAATCATAGTCACTTTCGGGATAGCGTTGTTTTAGATAATCAAGTACCACTTGAGTTTTATCGAATTTAGCATCTATAAAATTCTTTGCTATTTTGACTCTTGCTTTGTCATCCTCAAAAGCATGGTATTGAGCAAACTTTGTCTTGACATTAGTGCTTTCAGGCGGGAGCATTGTAGTCAGTAACTTTCCATCCCAGTTGAGTATTGATATCTGAACATTGTGTTTTATCAACCAACGGATAGCATCTAGTGTAAGATTTCCTTTTCTTCCATAGATAATAACACTATCAATGTCCATTCTTTTTGGAGAGAATACGTATTCTTCAGGTTCTTCAGTGGTAGAGAATCTTCCATTCTTGACATGAAGTTTAGCTCCATTGACACGCATATCAATGCCATGACCGTTTAACAGTAAAAATCTCATTTAAGGTCACTCCTCAGAGTATTAACATTTCCACCAAGCACCGCTATATCTATTCCCTTTCTTGCCTGATCCCTTATTTGAGAAAGAACTTTGGCATTTTTGTGCTTACCTTTATTTCTCAACTCAATTTCAAGATTGAAAAGCTTCGTCCTATTCTTTTCGATTAACTTGGCAGCATATAGTTTATCATACTCGTCTTTTACATCTGCGAAGTTTTCCATTGTTTCGGCATCTTTGATAAGTTGATCAATTACAGTTTCATCATTATACTTGCAAAGTAAGGCAATAATATTCCCTCGAAGAACAGGACGTTGTTGAGACATAGGTGGTATATTTTTCAAAAGCGATCTCAACTTGGTAAGCAGTAAGTTGATGTCACTTGGTTGAATCTTTTTATCCACAATATAGTGGTGAATAACAACCATTAGTTGATATGACAATTCAATGTCTTTTTCACTAAGATTTTTAACCAGAATATCTAATTGCAAAGGTTCTAAAAAGTAATAATTACTATAAGTATCCATTTCCCCTAAAGCAGCGATTTTAGCTTCAGAATCACCATCATCAAAGAGCTTAAAGACAGCATCAATATGATTTTTTATTTCTGTATTCTCCTTTAGCAAAAAGTACTTTTCACGATAATCTTTTGGCTTGATACCATATTTTGTGACTTGTTTGGCAGACAATTTTTCTATGAATCCAGCTTCTTTCAAGTTCTCTAAGTGCCGAACAATTGATCTTTTGCTGCGCTCACCTCTAAAGGCATCTAAAATATCCGCTCTCTTTACAATTCCATAGCTAGAGAGGTATTCTTTCAAACTTTCATCAAAGTCTTTGCTTTTCATTTGTTTATCCATATGAATACCTCATTTTTTTTACAAATGTTGTATTTTCTAACTATAAGCCAAATATCTCTAAATAGGAATTATATTCTCTTAACTAAATGCCAAATAGCATCAAATTAGATGTCATATTATAGGTCAAATTTGAATATAAAACATGCGGTTATTTTGGTTATTGGTGAGGTAAAAAATGTCACCTGTAAACAGATTAACAATAACATTAGCTCCCTATTACAGGGAGAAACTCGAATTGATGTCAGACTTCTTTGGATGCTCTCAAGCTGAAGTTGTAAGAATAGCCTTAATGAAACTATGGGAGGAAGAGAGATGAGCCGTCCTAAGTTTTCCAAAGATTTTAGAACTTATGGAGATTGGCTCAAAGCTAAATCGAGAGATACCAGGTATGCAAAGGAGATCATCAGGAAGCATCAAATGTTTCCAGATAAAAGCCTGAGCCAATTGAGAAAGCTTAGGATGAATGATTATGACTTGAGTAAAGCACCTTGGAAAGCTCTCAGCTCTCAACAAAAAAGGGAGAGAAATCTTTCTCTTGAGATCTTAAGATCCCTGAGAAAAGGTGAATCATTAACCCAAGTACTAAAGAAGAGAGGATTGAGAACAGACTTCGCACTAAAGAATCTTGGTAATAATCTTCAGAAATCCAATGGAAAATGGGTTGTTAACAAAACGGACAGCTTAGAAGTTGAAATGCTGATTTACTCTAAGGGTGGAGTTAAAACTATTGTAACTGCTTCTTCCAAGGATAGAAGCTTGATTGCAAAATACTTCAATGATGTTCAGAGGGCTTTGAAAGATCCAGACAAGCCTATTCTTAAGAAATACAAGAATCTGAAAATCATTGATGCAGAGGGCAAAGAGCATCATTTCGAAACAGATCTTGAAAAGCTCTATGAAATAAGGGATGCTCAGGAAGAACCTGAATTTCTTGAAATATACCCGAATTAAGGAGTGAACACTATGGAAAAACAAGCATATGCAACCTACGTTAAGAGAAACAAGAAGGGAAAAAAGCCACCAATGGCATGTTGCATTTGTGGAGAAGATCACTCTGCAACCATTGAAAACCATCATGTTGAAGGAAAGAGTAATTCGGATTGGACAGAGCCCCTTTGTAAGAACTGTCATGCAAAGATAACTGCCGAACAGAACAGGCTTAGCCCTAAAGAAAGATCAAGTGAATCTTCCTTGCAAAACAAAAGGGCCTTTGGTATCATTTCAATTGGTGCTTTACTGAAGGAGATTGGACAGCATTTAATCAATCTTGGTATGGGGATGACTGTCGATGTCTAAGATTGCTGTTAGAGGATACACTCATAAAGTGAGTGATTCATCAAATACCTCCTTTTTCAGGCCAAAGGAAATTCCACTAAGACATGATAATGTATTGGTTTTTGATACTGAAACTACGACTAATCAGTATCAAAACATGAAGATAGGATGTTTTCAGATATATCAAAATGGATACATTCACCATGAGGGCATATTCTATGAAGAATCTATACTTACTGATAAAGAAAAGGATATTTTTGTCTCTTATGCAAACAAAAAACACATTGCTCTTTATACTCTCAAAGAATTCATAGATGATGTTTTTTATCCAGAAATATTCGGATGGAAAACACTTTGTATAGGTTTTAATCTCCCTTTTGACATCAGCAGGATAGCAAAACATGTAGGTGATTCAAGAGGAAGAAATAAAGGTGGACTCACCTTTACACTTTCTGACAATCGTTTCAACCCTCCCATAATTATCAAAAAAATGGGAGAGGGACATGATTTCAAGTTCACTTCAACCAAGATCAATGAAGGTAAAGATCGTTTCTCAGGATACTTCCTTGATGTCCAAACATTAGCAGAGGTTCTTCTTCGTACTAACAAGATATCACTTGAAAAAGCCTGCAAGAAACTCAATACAACAACAAAGAAGACAAAAAGTGATGAACATGGAAAAGTTACAGATACATACATCGGCTACATGATAAAGGATGTTCGTGCAACTTGGGAAGTTTATGAAAAACTCATTAAGGAACTAGATCGCTATCAAATAGATATTCCACCAACCAAGATATACAGCAATGCATCAATTGGAAAACATGCTCTGAAGCAATTAGGGATTAAATCTTTTTTGAATTTGAATCCTGACTTTTCTCCCGAAATTCTGGGAAATATTATGACTTCCTACTTTGGAGGGAGATGTGAATGCAAGATAAGGAAACATCCTGTAAAGGTAACAACTCTTGATTTCACAAGTATGTATCCAACCATTACTATGTTAATGAATCTCTGGAGGTACATAATAGCTGAATCACTTGAGATGAAAGAAGTCACTGATGAAACAAGGGAAATGCTGTCAAATGTAGATCTTGATTATCTTCAGGATAAAGAAAACTGGAAAGATTTTGTCGTAATGGTAAAGTTGCATCCTGACGAGGATATATTGCCTGTCAGGAAGATATACAAGAAGGAAGGCACTTCTTTTAATGTAGGTATAAATTACTTGAGTTCTGATTCAGAATTATGGTATTCTCTTCCTGATGTCATAAGTTCAATAATTCTTACTGGAAAAGTGCCTCAGATTACTGAAGCTATCAAGTTCATTCCAATAGGAGTTCAGAGACGATTAAACAAATCTCAGATGCTTGGAATTGATATTGATCCTAAAACGGATAATCTTGTTCAGGTGCTTGTTGAGGAACGGCAGAAGATTAAGATTGAAATGAAGAAGATTGACAAAGATAGTCCAGAATACCAACAATTAAAGAGTCGAGCACAGGCTATTAAGATTCTTGTTAATGCAATGAGTTATGGAATCTTTATTGAGCTAAATCCTGAAAATGAGAAAAGTGACATTCAGGTTTATGGTTTGGATGACTTCAATACTTCAGAAAACAGATTTGAAAAGGCTGGCAATTATTTCCATCCTCTGCTAGGTGTGATGATTACATCAGGCTCAAAGTTATTCCTGGCTATGGCAGAGGCAAAAACAAACGAGCTTGGTGCGGTCCATGCTTACATGGATACCGATTCTATTTTTGTTCCTCCTGAACACGCACAGAAGATTGTAGACTATTTTCAGCCTCTAAACCCTTATAGTCTTGATATTGATCTCTTGAAGGCTGAAAAAGAGAACATGTGGTTCTATGGGATATCCTCAAAACGCTATGCTCTTTACACTTATGAAAATGGCAAAATCAAATTCATGGAAAGTGAGAGATCTTTTAAATTACATGGACTTGGACACTTAACAAACCCATTTACAAAGGACGTTGAGGATTGGCAGGCTGAGATATGGGAAGACCTTCTTAAGTTGCACTATGGGTTAATTTCGGAAACTGATATTGAAGAGAAGTATTCCAACCTGTATGCAATCTCAAGGCTTACTGTTAGTACTCCTAATGTGTTACATAGGTTTGATGAGATTAATAAAGGAAAATCATGGAAAGAGCAGATTAAGCCATTTAACTTCTATAATATAGGATTCCAGACTGTTGAGGAAAACGGTAAAGCTGTAAAGCCATTATCTCCTTATTCAAATGAACCTCAGGGTATTGTTTACGAACCATTTATTGATTATGAAACAGGAGAGATTAAGCAAGGCTCACATTATTTCAAGCAACTTAGCAGGACAATAATAGAATATGCCAATCATCCAGAATCCAAGTTTGATGGTGATATTGGAATAATGGAAAGAAAACATGTTCATGCTGATTCTGTTATCTATATCGGCAAAGAAGCTAACAATATTGATGAGCAGGCGCTTGATGTGAAAAAGGCACAGGAGTTCATCAATAAACAAGAGATAATGGATAATATCCTTACCATGTCACAATCTGAAGCGGAAGTTCTCGGAGTTTCAAGGAGCAGGTTTCAGGGAATAAAGCAAAGGATAAGGGATGGAAATCTCAATTTGAATACTCCGGCTGTTAAGAGGTTGATACATTATTGTTAGTGTCATCTAATAAATCTATAAACCATTTATTATCCCTCTCATCATAAAATTCCTTATCTTTTTTAAGGAATGAAATAAATTGCAAGTAAACTTTTCTGCTTTTTGTCGGAAAAACATAGGCTGATTTTGTACTTTTAATAGCCTCTTCTAAAGAAAGCTTCATTTGATCTGGCTCATTCATTCTTTTATAGAGTATCGCTTTTTTGTACCAAACTCTATGCATATATTGATTTTGAAATACCCGTATAAGCATTTTTATTGTGTCTTGCTGATACTTTAAATTATTGAAATCGGATATAAGAAAATGCTTCTGTTCAATTAAGTTATCTAATTGTCTTAATTCAAACCCATAGTCTTCACATATTTTTTTAATATTACAGTGGGGAACAATGAATTCTTTTTGTGTAATATAACTTTTAAATCTATAATCTGAAAGAGTAGTTTGATACAATAATAAATGACTTATTGTTTCTCCATTAATCATTTCTATATTTACAAATAAGGGATCTCTTGACATTGTTCTTACATTTTGGTATAAAGGCATACATTTTACAACAAAATAAACCAAAAGTAATGATTCATATAGAATAAAAAATTCAAGACTATTTAATATTAGAGAAGCTGGTATTGCTAAATAAATTAATATAAATACAAATGAGCGCACTAAAACGCGAATCAAAACAATTGGTAGTATTAATAGTCTAAAAACTAAAGAAACAGCATAGAAAATATATCTCACATTGCCTTCAATGGAAAGCTTATCCAGTATTGATGAAACGGTTGAGAAAAAAGACTTCTTATGTACATTGTATAAATTTAAAAATACATAAATTAATAGTCTGGTAATAGACACGAATAATGTATAAATTGAAATATATCCGTAGTTATTTCTTCCCTCTTCTATTTGGATTTTGTACATTACTGAATATAACTTTGAAATGACGAATATGTGCAGCGAAAGAATAATCGCTATGCCTACTTTAACTCCAACATAACCAAATATTAGATACACAAATATTAGTAAAATTGACCAAAATACCCACAACAAAAAGGAAAAACCACATGTGTATTTTAATAATTTGGAGAAAGAAACCCAATTTTCGATTACATTATTTACTGATTTTGGTGATGCGTCTATTTCATGAGGTTTTTCTAACTTATAAGAAAGAGCATATTTGTTTTTGTTATAATAAACATAGATTCCAAATGAAGTAAGAAGAGCAATTATCAATGGAAGAGCAGTATTAAATATTGTTAATAAATGAGGCATTTCATCAATAAATTTGAGATTGTATGAAATGATTGTTTCTTTAATTAAACTCAAAATACTATCTAAAAACGTTAGTTTATCATAAACGATGTTTATATAATTACTTAAAAGCATTATTTTTTAACCAATGTTAGTTAGTATTCACAGTACTTAATCTTTTGGCAAGTATCTTTAATTCTATTTCTAAATATACTGTGAAAATAGTCCCAACTATGAATTTTTCACAAAAGTTCCGTTTTTTAGTGTTAACTATATCCCGAAAATAAAGTGCGAGGGGAGGGATTCGAACCCTCGAAATCCTTCGATACTGGATCTTAAGTCCAGCGCCTTTGACCTAGCTGGGCGACCCTCGCAGTGAGAATTAGTATCTAAGTGCCAGCCATACGGTTTCGAACATCCCTTTAATAAAAGTTAAGTTACTTAAGCCTTATTATAGCAGGTATGGAAATTACGTTTCTTGGCACAGGAGTTGGCATACCTCAGGCTGGCAGGGTACAGTCTGGTGTGCTCATAGATATAGAGGGCACGACCTTGCTTTTTGACTGCGGGTGCGGTGTTCTTGGTAGAATACAGGAGAGCAGGCACGAACATAAGGATATTAATGGCATCGTGCTCACGCATTTGCATCTGGACCATGTGGGGGATGTACTTGCCCTGTTCAAGGCCAACTGGCTTGTAGGCAAGACACAGATGCGGCTATACGGGCCTCAGGGCACCCGTGAATGGTTTGAGAAGACACTGGAAGTCTATGAGTATCTAAAAGACAGGTTCACCGTGGATATCACGGAACTCTCGCCAGGGGATGAATTCAGGCCGGTGGGTGCGGACGGACAGGATGCGAATTGCAGCATCAGGTGTGCTAAGACCGTTCATACGGACAACTCACTGGCATATCGCATTGAGAGCGAAGGCAAAAGCGTTGTTTACACAGGAGACACCGAGCCATGTGAGGAAGTAATGGAGCTGGCAGAGGGTGCAGATATACTCATACACGAATGCTCATTCCCGCTGGGCTTCCCCATGACCAATCATACCACTCCTGACATGTTCACCCTCATGCTGGATGAGGCTCCTCTCAACGTAAAGGAACTCTACCTGACACACCTCTATCCACACATGCAGGGACATGAGAGAGAGGCTGTGGACCACATAAGGAAATACTTTGCTGGCAACGTCACCATTGCTAAAGACCTCATGAACATCAAGCCCTAGTCTAAAGCACAAAACGAATTAAGAAAAAGTCAAAAAAAAAGATGAAAAATTAAGCCGGATATCCGGCTTTACCATTTCTCAAGAGCTTCAAGAACAGCTTCTCCAAAGGCCTCAGCACTTGCAGGGTCACGTGCAGTAACTATATTCTCCGTTACGATGACATCTGCATCCTCATAAATTGCTTTGCCTTTTTCAAGCTCTTTGATAGATTCAGAGTCTTTGAAAACAGTAGCCCTTTTACCTTCAAGTATCCCGGCTCTTGCAAGTATCACAGGGGATACGCATATAGCAGCCACAACCTTCTCCTGTTCAAAGGCATCTGCAACCAGCTTCTGCAGCTTCTTGTCCGGCCACAATAGTTTTCTTGAACCCGGCCCTCCTGCAATGACAATTCCATCATACTCTGAAATAATCACTTTATCTATAGGAACATCAGGTTTTACACTTCCACCAAGTGCTCCAGTTGCTTCATCTGTTGTCTTACTTGCAATAGTGATAGTTATTCCTGCATCCTCGAACATATCAAGGGGTTCAAAGAACTCTTCATCCCTGAAACCATCTTGTGCGACAACCATTAACACTTTTTTACTATCTAGATCTGATCCTGACATGTTATCACTCTGGTACCCAACTTATCCATATCATTTTTCAACTTTCCGGTAGAATTCTCCACAACCCGGCTACACTCATCATTATTATACTCTCAAATAGAGAATTTTTCATTTCAAATACTTATATTTGACGAGTAACAAATACAAAAAAAGAAAATATGAAAATAAAAAAGGAATAGTGGCCTGATCACTGAAAAAAAAGTAAAGAGGAGTATACCCCTCTCATTTACTCAGTTATGTATTTTGCAACTATTTCCTGCATCTCAGTAGCCATCTCTGCAAGTTCCTGTGAACTCTTTGCAAGCTCCATCATAGATGCGTTCTGCTGCTCCACAGCCGCAGAGGTCTGCTCTGTACCTGATGCCGTTTCCTGTGAGATAGAGGCCACTTCATCAATGGTCGCAGTAATCTCCTGAATGGATGCAGACTGTTCCTGTGCTGCAGCTGCAATGTTCTCTGCCATAAGGGCAACCCTGTTACTCTGTTCCACTATTCCCTGTACAGCCTCTACAGTAACTGAAAGTGCACTGACACCTTCTGTAACAGTCCTTGTACCGGATTCCATAGATGTGACCGCTGCATGTGTTCCATCCTTGATCTCAGTGATCAGGTGTGATATCTGGGCTGCTGCATTTCCTGAATTCTCAGCAAGCTTTCGGACCTCATCAGCTACTACAGCAAATCCACGACCGTGCTCTCCTGCCCTTGCAGCCTCAATTGCTGCATTAAGTGCAAGCAGGTTGGTCTGATCTGCAATACTGGTAATAAGCTCGACGATCTCTCCGATCTGATTAGACTTGCCTTCAAGCTCTTTGATGACAGTTGCAGACTCATTTGTAGCACCCTGGATAGCATCCATTTGCACAAGCATATCCTGGGATTGCCTTCCTACATCTGATATGAACTCTTTTGCAGCAATAGCTGCTTCAGCTGCCTGCTGAGCATTGCTTGCAATATCCTGCACACCAATGGTCATGTCATTCATTGTCTTTGCAACATCCTCTGACCTGGAAGACTGTTCCTGTGAACCCTTAGCTATCTCACCAACTGTTGTGGATATTTGTGTGGATGCAGCAGTCATTTCTTCAACGGATGCGGACATTTCTTCTGCTGTTGAAGCAACATTGTTCGCGCTCTTACTGACCACATTGATGACATTTGTCAGTGTGTTAAGGATATCATTAAGACCACTTGGAATCGCAAGGAAATCAATATCAACATCTGTTTCAGCCCGGGTGTTGATCTTGCCTTCAAGAGCATCATCTGATATTTTCTTGAAGTCTGAAACGATCTTCTCAACTCCACCTGAAATTGACCTACTGATAAGGAATGCTGCAGCGGAACCAAGAACAACGAATACAAGAACGGCTGCTACCAGACCATTTCTGATTGCCCTTACAGGAGCCTCGAATTCATCGATGTAAGTACCTGATGCAATGATCCAGTCCTTGTCTTCATAGTAAGTGTAACTTATTGCCTTATCGCGTCCCTGCCAGTTATAAACAAGCTCACCGTCTTTTTCAGCAGCCATTGTTTTTGCAAAATCGTTGCTGATAATATTATCTCCTTCTATGCTCGGGTGAATAATAACATCACCAGTAGAGTCCATTACATACATATATCCGGTTTCACCGAAAGTAATTGTAGACATCTGTTCCTTGATAATCTGCCTGTAATGTTCTTCAGGTGAAGCAATTGAAAGGATACCAATGGTCTTTCCACTTGCATCTTTGATAGCTTCGTAATTTGTTACGTAATAACTGCCAAGAACATCAGCTCTTCCACTGTATGTCTGACCCTTGATAACCACTGTATTATAAACTTCATCAGACACCCGTGTTCCCAATGCACGGCTTCCATCTGAATTACGGGTGGTTGTTGCTATTCTGCTTGCAGAACCATCATTGACCTGGAAGATCGTTACCTCACCGCCAATTTGCTTCTGGACATTATCGACGATTCCATTGTCGCTATTAACAACATAATCATCTCCAAGTACTATCTTTCCATCAGAGAGTTTTGCATTTCCATGTGAATAGAAAGAATCTTCTGCAACTCCCATATTGGCTATCAGACTTTCCTGGGCAACCGAAAATACAGCATCTATATACTGCTTTTCCATGAATACCTGTTCGTCAAGTCTTTCATGAAGTTGATCTCTTATTGCAGTTGCAGTTTGATCGTATGCAAAAAGCCCAACGGCTGTCACAGGCAAGATTGTAAGTATCAAAGCGAATGCGATGATCTTCCGATTAATAGTAATGTTTTTTAAATTCAATTGACCACATCCTAATATTGTATATACATTAAATGAAATTTATTAACAGTTGTGAATGATGTATTGCACATATGCAAGTATAAGTTGCACAATATAACACAAGTTCTATATAATTTTAATATATATAAATGTGGTGACTAGTTCCACGGCACACGAACAAAAAAATAATACCTGTTGCCACAATATAGATTATATATCGCGCACATAATCACAAAATATCAATGAAAGCAACAATACTTTTCCAGCCATATTTCATATATTTATAATGTACATGTGTGCAAAACTATATCAAAATTATAAAAAGAACATCACTAAAAACATGTGAAAAAAAGATTTTTGTACATACACTAATTATATGTGTATATGCACTTTATTTTAAATGATACTCATATGATTCAATCTTCAAATTTACCAAGACGAACTTTTATGAAATTATAGATCTCATCGGCAATATCTATATCACAGCAACTTTCAATGCCTTTAAAGCCTGGAGAAGAGTTTGCTTCACATATCTTGAAGTGTTTTCCATCAAAAAGCAGGTCTATTCCAGCTATCTCCAGGCCGAAAAGTCTTGCAGTTTCTGTTGCTAACCACTTGACCTCAGGAGTCATCGCAAATTGTGTGACCTGCCCCCCCCTGGAAAAATTTGCTTTAAAATTATTGTCATTTGAACTACGTTCTATACAGGCTATAGGCCTTCCACCAACAACAAATACCCTGAGATCTTTTCCCCGGCTGCTTTCAACGAACTCCTGGAGGATTATGTTCAGTTTTGGATTTGTTACGTGGATCAATTCCATCAGGTCGTTGAATTGTGATTTATTATCACACAAAAAAACACCTTTTCCCATTGAACCTGAAAGGGTCTTGAGTACCAGGGGGAACTTCAGATACCTTTCAACAAGCTCATCATCGATAGGATATTTACCAAGCATGGTTTTTGGAACAGGGATATTATTCTCCGCCAGTATTTGCTGGGAGTAAAGTTTATCCTTAACAGTATCGATACATTGGGCTGAATTGAAAGTATATACGCCAAGTCTTTCCAGATGCCTTATTACCGCCATACCAAAATAGGTAGTGCCGGCACCCATTCGTGGCAGGAGAAAATCCGGCAGGGAAACTACTTCACCATTAAGCAATATACTCTTGCGGTCCTCCCTTGTGACCACAAGGTCGAACTGATCAGGAGAGACAACTTCAATTTCTATTCCTTTTTTGCTTGCCGTTTCTATCAGGCGATGAATTTCATAAGCTTCCGGACTCAGTTCGATCTGAGGTGTTTTATAAAGAATCCAACCTTTCAATGATTAAAACCTCTTTATAGGCCTATTGTTAATACTCGCTAATGATAAAAATACATACACTAAGCAAACAAAACAGTAAATATATGATTCACAGAATGATCTGACCTATAACCTTTTAATCATGAAACAAATCTACAGCAGAGGATATATCATGACGTATTTGAATGAAAGATTACCTGAAACTGCAGAAGCCTTTGGAAAAATGCGTGAATCCATATTCAAAGATGCAGCCCTTAATACCAAAACCAAAGAACTTATGGCCATAGCCTGTTCAGTACTTCTCAGATGCGAGAAATGCACCGCCATACATTCCCAGAGAGCAAAGGATAATGGTGCTACTGAAGATGAAATAGCAGAAGCATTATCCGTTTCGATGTTTATTGCAGCCGGCTCCCAGCTTCACTGGACAGATGTCTACGAGAGGATACTATAATAGTACTATTGCAAGTATTATCCACATGCAATAATCCTTATTTCGTATAGAATTCATCCCTTGCTGCCACAAAAGCCCTGATGTTCTCAATAGGAGTACGCGGGGCTATCCCACAGCCGGGTGCAAGAATACCTGCCCCATCCATAATACATTGTTTTGCTTCATTTTTGATGTGTTCGGGAGATTTACCAAGCAAGGTGGCAGCAGGAGATATATTACCTATAAGGCATACCCTGTCTGAAACCATCTTGCTTGCATAAGCAAGATCCACCTTTTCTTCTATACTAAGTCCGTGAAATCCTGATTCTGCCATCATGTCAAGAATGTCTGTGGCATCACCACAAATATGAAGAATAGAATGACCGGCCATTCTCTCTGTAAGTAGGCGGTAATGAGGAAGTATAAGAGACTCGAACAGTGGTGGTGGGAATATATCAGGACCAGCTTCGGAATCTATTATGACTACTGCATCCACACCACGGTAAAAAAGAGCATTGGCATATTCTATACAAAACTCAGTACCCATAGCAAAGAGCTGCGTTAGAAGTTCAGGTTCAGTTATACACCATCTAAGATAGTTTTTCGCACCACATAGATAGAAAGCAATAGCTGCAGGTCCAATCATCCCTGCTATGATCGGAACATCATCTGAAACCCTGCTTTTTATTATATCCGTGGCTTCAAGCATTATTTTTATTCTCCTGCTTTCAAGCAGGTTTTCGGGAACAATAATCCCTGCAACATCTTCCTTGTTCTTGCATGGAAAATCAAGCTGGTAAGGCTGTGTATCTATAGACCCTTCATCAAAATTACATCCAAGGGTCTCAGCTATAACTGTATTACAAAAAGGATACCTTACTGCTTCAAGTCCTGTAAGCTCATGTCCTGCAATAGCCAGCGTTGCCATCTTCTCAGGATCATAATGTGCATCAGGCCATTTGGCACCGGTTATTTCCATAAGCTCAACTGTTCCGGTTTGGGTCACCGAACAAACAGGTACTTTATCCACATCTTTTCTTTCCAGGGAATAAATAAAACGCTCTTTCAATGTTAGATCAAGCAGACAGGATTCCTCCATAATGCAATGGATACGGGTTATTTAAAAGACTATCCTTAATCTGGTTTAAAGATTCCTTTTACTGAATATTACTGTAACTTTTAATGATATATAGTTAAATTATTGCTTAGTAACCTAATTTAATAATACTGATAAATAATAAATAGATTCTTAATATAAAAATTATCAAAGGATTTTTAAACTTTTAAGTACTTTCAGAAGTGAGGTACTAATTATGAGAGAACTAGTCCAGAAAATAATAGTGATCACATCACTTTTAGCCCTGATATTGATATCAGGTTGTACAACAACAATTGAACCCGTAGACCCTGTGAGTCCTGAAAATGTATTCCTTACTTCCCCCCCTGTAGTCATTAAGGAATTCCAGGAACAGGATATCTCCCTGAGAGTAACTAACAATGCTACACAGTCCATTGATTCTGTGATGGTTTCAAGTTACATGCCTTTTACAGTTACAGGAACAGATTCTGTTAATATTGCAGGAAAAGAAGATACTGCACAATCTTCCATCCTCAATGCTAAGATAATGGCACCTGCCTTTGATACAGATGTAAATGACTCTGCAGTGACCATCAGCTACCTTTCCGGAGCAGATGATGAAGGATTACAGATGACAAAGACAAAATCAGTACCTGTAGAAGTAACGATACTCCCGGATGCAAAACTCCAGTTCCTTGGATTTGTAGCGGATATGGATTCACTGCGTACATCTGCAGCAGAAACATGGGAACTTAAAGCAGGAGATAATGCAACCATTACATTCTCAGTAAAGAATGAAGGCCAGAGCACCTTACCTGCCGGAATACTAACTGTTGTTGTAGATGTTGACAATAAGCTCATAGCAGACCAGGCATCCATGAATATAACCCAGGCCATGGCAAAAAGTGGAACATCCTACACAAAAGGACTGGAGATACCTGTGAAAGAAGATGCACCAAACGGTGAGACTGATGTCTATGTCAGGTTAATGTATGGCGACCATATAGTAGACGAGCAAACTTTAGTTCTGACAGTTAAACTGTAGGCGATAGCATGAAAGTTATGAACTTTCTGCTGTTCTTTTCCATTTTTCTTTTTTGTATCTGCAGTGGATGCCTGAATGAAAATGTGGTCGAAGAAGCACGACATCCCATTGTTACCAATGTGGATGTAATGTCAACACCGGCAGATGAAGAGTTCGAACTCAAGGTAACTGCCTATGTACAAAACCCCCTGAATAGTGATACAGGTACACTTTCCATTAAGGTGAAAACAAAGGACCCATATACGAACCTCATTACATCGGACCATATGGAGAATGTGGGTTACCTTAAAGCGGGTTCTCAGACATACAAGTCCCTCACTTTCAACGTTCCGAAAAGTGGAGAGCAGCTGGTTATGGTAGAATTGTTCGAGGACAATAATCTTGTAGATGAGTACATTACCCAGATCCGACTCATTGAACAGACAACTACCCCGGTTTCAAATGTGATACTTACCGACCTTATGATAGAAACCATACAGGCAACAAACTATGGTGAGGACATTATCTTTGAAGCTTCACCCGGAATCTACAATCAGGGTGATGAAGCAGATAAAGTCACTATTGTTGTCACAGCAGTTGTTGACCAGTACACAAGATACACTGGCAGTGTCGTTGTCTCAAACGTAGAACAAAGTCAAAGGACAAGAGGTACTGTGAGAATGACAGTTCCAGCCGATGAATCATACAGTTTTGAAGTGGAGGTCATCGCAGATGGTTTGATTACTTCAAGTGGACAAACCGGTACATCCATAAAACTCCATGACCTGAAACTGGAGACGCCAACAACATATGCACTCCTTGAATCTGAGATACCTGTTGAAGAAGAGATGCCTGCAGAAGAAACCGCAGAAGAAGAATCCCCCGGATTTGAAATTCCTATGCTGGTAATTTCCATGCTTTGTGCTGTTGGAATTCTAAGAAAGAAGAAAAGAGAAATCTGAAAATATCTTATTTTGATTTTCCTTCTTCCTTTTTTTATTTTTTGTTGTTTACTTTACGTTATTTTGAATATTGTACCTTCAACTAATTGTGCTTTGATCAAAACTGAGTTTACACACCCAGAACATTTATATTGAATTTTTCAAGCAGCTTTGATAATCTGAAAAGGGGAAGACCCACGACATTAAAATAGTCACCTTCTAATCTTTCAACGAGTATGGCTCCTTTGCCCTGTATTCCAAAAGCTCCGGCTTTGCCTAAAGATTCACCCGTTTGCACATAGCCATCTATTAGTTTATCAGGCATTTCACGCATCAAGACATCAGTTATCTCACATTCCGTAACCTCCTTCATGCTGCCGGCATCCATCACGGTCAACCCGGTGATAACCTGTATCTTTTGTCCGCTGATCTTTTGCAACATCTCTTTTGCATGACCTTCATCAGCCGGTTTTCCAAGTACCTCACCCTTAAAGACAACAATCATATCAGCAGAGATAATTATGCCTTCCTCACGATTTTTCACCACATCAATTGCTTTTTCACGAGAGTGATGCATGACAAGTTCTATCGGCTTCAGACCCTTGCCCGTGTCTTCAGCATAGGAGCTGATACAGATTTCGAAATCCGCGCCTATCAGTTGTTCTAACAACTCTTTTCTTCTTGCAGATGCAGAAGCAAGGACTATTCTGGTCATAACCGTACAAAGACGACAGATGATATCTATTTTGTGACAACGGTTCGTGTCATTAAAAAATCTGCAACCCGATTAAAAGAAGAATTACACAAATCTAAAAAAAGCATTAGAAGGCAAACTGTTGTCTGCCCCAAAAAACAGATTCATTCATCAGGCGCTGTAGCTTCATTCAGCCATTCATCCATGTTGCTCTCACCTATCTTATGATGAGAATCAAACATAGGAATACCAATAGGATACCATTTTTCCAGGAAAGTGAGCATATGGTATTTCATAAAAACCTTTACAGGCATTCCTACAAAGGTCATCACAAATATGAAGATGATAAACTCGACAAGCAGTATCGGAATGAACAGGAGCCACACAGTGGTGTTCGCAATTATTGCTGAAAAACCAAAATAAAGAATGAAGTCTACAATAAGAAGCAATATCCCCAATGCAATAATTGCTATGAGTCCCAGAATTGCCACAAGTATGCCTGCTGCAATAGCAAGTATCAAACGACCTACCCAATACACTACTATCTGCTGCCAGTCATGTCTGAATTGTCCCAACACTTGGGATAAGGCTGAATATATACTTCTTTTAGAATACATGGAAACAGGTATAGCCAGATTGATGAATGATCCTATTATGCCTGCAATGATAGCAACTATAAAGAGAATGGCTATAAGTCCCATTACCAGAAGCATAATTGAAGCCCCACCCAGACGGTCAATGCCTTCATTCATAATACCAGTCATAAATAACAGAGGCAATGCAAGAATTACAAAAAACAGAAGAGTTCCCAGACCTATAAGTATACGCAGAATGAAAAGAGCCACACCTTTCATCAAATACCTGCTGAAATACTCCCTTATACGTACATCATTGCGAACGAGTGATTCCACAAAAACAAACTCCATCACACTTCCAATAAGGCTCAGAAGGAGAATGAACAGGAATATCAATATTATAGCCAAAATGAGAAGTGTAACCCCGGAATAAGACATCAGATGCTCATAAAAATTGGTAACGACATCAATAAACCCCTGTGGTATTCTGGAAAAGCCTGACCCGGACCCATCATAATTATTGTAGGATCCTCCATTACCACCACTGCTGAAACCACCGCCAATAAATAAGACTATTATAGTTAGTTTCAACCATTTCCATATGTCGACCGGCTCAAAAAGACACGTCCGTGTCCTTTCCATTGCACGTTCAACTGCGTCTATTACATACCAGCCCATATAAAATAATAGAAAGTGTTATTTTAAATAGTTAATGATTTGCAGTTAATTGAAACACAAATTACTGCGATTTTTGTCCCTGACCATAATAATGACTTCTTTTAACATTACAAGTCCATCATCATCAGGATAGAAGCTTATTGCCCGGTCCAGTATCCCCAATGACTTCTCAGGCATTGAAGAACGCAGGCAGGCATCTGCAAAGATTATGAGAACTTCCTTTGAGAATGGATCAATTTCCAGTGCTTCTTCCAGACATTCAATGCCTTTTTCAGAATCACCCATCAGGCAATACGCAAGTCCTTTCATCGAGAGAGCATGTTCATCATCAGGGTGCTCTTTTAGTATCTCATCCAGACAGGATATAGCATCTTCATATTGTCCGTCAGCTATCAGGACATCTGACCGTCGCATCAGGAGTTGTTCATATGTGACAGAACTATCCATAATAAAAAATGGATGTTCATCATTAATAAATATTACAGTATGAGCTGCTTTGTTCTAAAAAAAGATGAAAAAGAGAAGTAATGAATTAAAAGAAATTAATTTGAATCTCCCGGACTCAGACATTCATAACAATATTACCAAATATTCTCAGGTCCAGTTTATTTTCCATTGCACAGGATTTGAGCAATGAAAGACCCTTTTCCATTATTCTTGATGCTGCAAAGATATGCAAGAGAGGAACATCACCTTTTTCGAAACGATCCCCCATCTCTTTCATACCCTCGATAAATCCAAGTTCTATAAGATCGACAGGGTCCATGCCAGCATCAACCGCTTCACGGACGGCAGATTCGGCTTCTCCGCTGTCAAAGTTTAGAACGGATTCCCGTGCTTTATCTATTATTTTATTGAATAGTTGTTTTTCAGGTTTCATATAATCCATCCTGATTTTTTTTGTGGAGAACCCTCGTCCATTGGAATTAACCCACTCCGGTCGTCTTGATCATTGGAGATAGACCATTTTAATTGTTTTAAGACAACTAAAGTTGATTATGTGTGTTTACTATTTAAATTATTCGATTTGGGACGCATCCAGTGCAGAGTACGGTATAAAACTTTCATCAGTATATTTATCATGTGGGAAAGGCTATGAAACCATAATGTCAGACAGGGAGATTATATCCACATTCAAATACGTTTCACGTATGAAACCAGAGTTCATGTTATCGGAGCTTACAGACTACCTTAAGGAAAAAACATCTGTTAAGCAGGTATACAAAACCCTGAAGCCCTTATTTTTTGACCTTGGAGTCGATGTTGTTGCCGATGAAGGGGATTTCAGGATAGTTCGTGCCGCTCCTCTCAAGAAGATAGAACTGACAGCTGACGAAATAAAAAAGAATGAGCGCTTTTTCAAGTCAACTGCAGTCTCCAGGAAAATGGAACGTCTTGTCGAACAATATATCGAGAAGAAAACCAGCAAAAACTGGGATGATGAAATAGTCATGGAAAAGATCAGGAAAGCCATCCGTGACCAGAAAGCTGACTACTGGAAAGAAGGTAGTTCCAGGAAGATAAGCTACGAAACAGGATACAGCACCCTGGGATATCTTGCTTATCAGTTCCCTGTGTATTTTGTACAGTTCCAGTATCTACTCCATGACCTTGCAAAAGAAGGTATGTTGAAGAACCGTATGAAAATACTGGATGTAGGAACCGGGCCCGGTACTATTCCACTGGCCATTATTGACTTTTACAACCGCCTTGATGATCGAAAGGCAAACATCCATACAATCGAATTATTCGATGAGAACATCGAAGCATACAATTTCCTTGTACCACAGTATGCTGGCATAAAATCAAACGTTACGATCGAAGAACCTATCAGAGCTGATGTCAGCAAACTGAATGTTGAAAAACTGCCGGATAACATTGACCTCATGGTGTTTTCCAATGTCCTGAATGAAATGAAAGACCTGAGCATGGAGCAAAAAGCCGATATTGTAAAGAATATGGCAGGAAAACTTTCACCGGATGGCAGTATTATAATAATAGAACCTGCTGACAAGGTCAATTCAACAGGGATGAGAACGCTCACTATAATGCTGAAGAGAATGGGCATCAAGATCTACAGCCCATGTTCTTTCATCTGGTCAGGCGAATGCACTCTTGAGACATGCTGGAGCTTTGAGCACAAAAGAGACATCGAGCCCACAAGACTCATGTTGAAACTTGCAGAATGTAATGAACCATATCGCTACATTAATACCGATATCAAATACTCATATGCAATACTCAGGAAAGATAAATTATCAAGGCAAAATCTCATTATTCCTGACAAAGCAAAATTCGCCCGCATGTCCAAGATAGATATGCACAACCAGAAGCACATAAATGTGATAGGCTCACTGATGTCGGAAGATCTGGGTGATGAAAGGTACAAGCTTTACAGGATATGTGACGGCACTTCAAAAAAAGCAGTCTACGCAGTACTGCCAACCCATAACCTTTCAGAAGACAACGAAGTTATCACAAAAGCCCAATATGGCAGTATAATTAAACTATTCAATGTGCTCGTCAAGTACAACGAAACAAATGACTCATACAACCTGCTTATAGGTAAAGGGACCACTGTTGAGCCCCAATATCATGATATGGACCAGTAGAGTCAAAATGCTCAAGGAAATTGTTTTAAATTAGACGAACATATTACAAGCCGACACGGAAAGGTTTATTGTTCCTTTCCGTTCCTGCGCCCAATACCATAATTATCGTTTTATCATTCAAGCTAACAAGAATCTGATCTGCATGCATAGTAATAAAACTTCAAACTGTACACCCCCCGAAGTCCTGGCTCCTGCTGGTGACCCTGAAGCCTTGAGAGCCGCTATAAAAGGAGGAGCCAACGCTGTTTACCTGGGAGTCGGGCAATTCAATGCCCGTCAGGGTGCAACTAATTTTTCCGTTGACGAACTCAGGGATAACATCGATCTTGCACACTCCTATGGTGTCAAAGTGTTCATGGCCCTGAATATACCCCTCAAGCAAAATGAGATGCAAGAAGCAATTGATATTGTTCACAAGGCATATGCATACAACATAGATGCTGTTATACTGGAAGACCTTGGCCTGTTCTTTTTACTCAAAGAGCATTTTCCGGACCTTCCCCTTCATGCAAGCACCCAGATGACAATACACAATCCGCAGGGTGTTGATTTCATTGGGGATGCAGGTGCTTCCAGGGTTATACTTTCAAGGGAACTGACTACCGAGCAGGTCAAAAGTATCATAGACAAGACATCTGTGGAAATAGAACTTTTCGTTCATGGTGCTCTTTGTTATTCATTTTCAGGCAGATGTCTGTTCAGCACTGCCATTACGGACAGAAGCGCAAACAGGGGCGCATGCTTCCAGCCATGCAGAAGGCCTTTCAAACTGTCAGTAGACGGAGAGATCATAGACAGCAAACTTGTAGGTGATTATCCGATAAGCTGTGCAGAACTCTGTACTTTCCCGGGACTCGGGGATATTATAAAAGCTGGTGTAATGAGTCTGAAGATCGAAGGCAGGATGAAGAAACCTGAGTACGTGACTGCCAGTGCCGGAACCTACAGAAGCGTTGCGGAAAAACTATGTGATACTGGTGAAAATTTCAACAGTGATGAACTGGATGAAATGGAGAACGAGCTTGCAAAACTGTTCTACAGAGGTTTTACACGAGGCTTCGTGCTTGGTGAAAACGACGTCACACAGCGCAAATACAGTGCAAATTATGGCGCGTATCTTGGGAAGGTAGCAAATATAACGAAGTCACAGGAAGAAGGTAAACTAACCATTCAGCCCCTCCATGACATAAAAGTGAATGACGGCATAAGCATAAACACCCCAGTAAGAATTATCGGTTGCCGTGTGCACGGAATTCTTGTTAACGGGGAAGCTGTGAAGATTGCTAAGAAAGGCGAGGATGCCACTTTACTGATAAGTGCAAAGACCAGTAAATCCGTAAGGAACAATGATGAGGTCTATGTTTCCACTGATCCGCAATTGCTTGAAAGATTGCAAAATATTGAACTTCAATCCACTCCCCTGACAATAAAGATCCATGCAAGAAAGGGAGAAAAACTGCGCATTAGTGTGAAAAGCAGGAATATGGAAACTGAAGCAATCAGCGATTACATAGTGCAGGAAGCAAAAAGTTCTCCCACAAGCCAGGAGCAGATAATAACAGCCCTTGGGAAACTGGGCGATACAACATTCCATGCAAAAGATATAATCCTGGATGTGGATGACAATATATTCATCCCCATTGGAGCTCTTTCAGGCACCAGAAGGGAAGCAGTTGAGGAACTGTTCAATTCCAGATTCCCACGTCTGGGCAGGAACCGCAGTTGTCCTGACGTTTCAACCGGATATAATAGAGAAAAAACCAAAACAGAGTCGAAAATACCCCTGTTAAGTGTTGAAGTAGCAGACATTGATTCTATCTTCGTTGCATCCAAATCCGGTGCTGACATTATTTATGCACCTATTCACCTGTTCGCTGAACTGATGAATGAGGACAATATTCTCAGGACTAACGGCCTGAAGGAAAAGAATATAGAATTTGTCCTGATGACACCGCAGATAAGCTTTGAAGAGGACATGCCGGAATTAAAAGAACAGATGCAGCAGGTCACCGATGCAGGATTTAAACTTGCATGTTCTAATTACGGACCTGTCCGGCTGGCAAATGAATTGAATGTGCCGTTCGTTGCCCAGAAGGAGTTCAATCCATTCAATGCATACACAACAAATGCATTCAATAAATCCGGTGCTTACCGCGTAACACTTTCAAGTGAACTGAATCTTGAGGAAACTCAGGATGCATGTGTCAACACTGACCCGGCCCTTCAGATCGAGGTCATGGCCTATGGACGCGAACTTTTGCTTGTGACAAAGAATGACCTGCTAAAGCCCCTCATTGATGATGGCATAATCAAAGATGAAAGTGAGGTATTGCTCGTAGACAATACCAAAGGGTCATTCCCGGTTAGAAGGAAAAACGAACGCACCCTTATCTACAATTCAACTGTGCTGAATATGATAGAGGAACTCGACAAACTTTGTGACTCCGGCGCCGATGTGCTCAGGCTTGACCTTTCCCTTTATGAAAAAGCAGATGTAAAAGACATCACACGTAATTTCAGAAAGGCACTTGATGGAAAACAAATAAAGCTGAAATCCTCAAGGGATGAAGAATACGATCAGGGTCACTATTTCAAAGGTGTGTTATAGAGACATCAATAGAACCCACATATTCATGCTCAAATACAACCCTTAAAATAATAAAGAAAAAATCAGGTGAGAATATGGCAAGAGAACTATCCCCTAAAGACATAGTAGTATTGAAAAAGGTAGCTCCGGAATGTGCAGGACTTGAATGTGCAGGTTCAAAAGCACCATACAGATCCATACTTCCACCACTTTCAAACCATTATGCAAAAAGTGAGGAAGATTTCAGGAACCGCATATCAGCCCTGGATGATGAGGATCTGGAGTACCTTTTGTCACTTATAAAAACAGGAGAAGAGAGCCTTGGGTGCGTACCACCCCATTACATGACACTTTTCCTTGAACTGATAAGTGAAAGAATGGGAAAAGAAAGCGCTGAAGAGATCATGGCGATCTATATGAAACTTAAAGATTGTGAGCCAGTAAAAGTGACAAGGTTATTCTGAAAAATAACTGTATTTCTTCAGTTCCCAACTAATTGACCACAATCGGAATAATTAGATATTGCTGAGCTTTTCATATAGCTCAGCCATTCCTTTTAAGGTTAAATGGCCTTTTTTTGTAATCATGTAATCCCCTCGCTCTGTTCTCTGGAGTATCATACCCGTATCCAGCAATTTCTGTATATGGAAGAGAAGGTTTCCACCACGGAGACCTGTTATCTTTGAAAGCTCTGAAAAGCTACTGGTATCGGAATTCATGGACCTGAGAATAGCCAGGCGTTGTTTATTGGCAAGAGGTTCACATACATCTGTGACAACGTTGTCGGATATATCAGTGATATTCACATTGTTCGCGGAATTCAATTCCTCTTTAGATATTATGTTGAACGAGCGTATCAGTCCTATCTGTTTGTCAAATACCCTGGAAGCAGTCTGTACACAGCCATCACAATCATCTGTGATTGCAAAACCTTTGAGTTCATCAAACCTTTCCCTGAAATGAGCCAGTGCGTCCTCTGTGGCCCTATCCTCAAGGAGAAGTAAGGCCATTTCATGAAGGAGATTGGAAAATGCAGGTTTACATATCTCTTTTTTGTCGCATTCCATGCAAAAGCCTTCTTCAAAGCTTTCTTTTGTATCCTCTAGCAGATAATGAAGTACAGGCCGTGACAAATCTCCTTTCACTTCAGTGAACAGAGCATCCATACGATGATGGTTGGAGCGTTCAAGTACCCTGTTGACATCCTTTTTTAAAGAGATGATCTCTGAACGCAGGCTTTCAAATTGCTGCAAGTAAATTCCGTTATTATTCTCATTAATGATATTGCCGCTCAAAATTGATCCCTTCTTTTTCGTGATAGCTGTACACAATAATAACACAAAACTATATTAATATATACCGTACAGACTTCTGATTGTGTAGTAGAACTTCAATACAGAACACAAGCAAACATGATAAATAGATAAAAGTTATACGCATGTAGGAAGGCTTACAGCGATTACTTATTAATAATCACACAGGAAGAAACAACTTGATTTGCTCAATACTGGATAATGATCTTTATAAATTGACAATGCAGATGGCAATCCTTGAGCTGTTTCCACAGGCATCTGCAGAATATCGTTTTACCAACAGGGGAAAACAACGCTTCACAAATGAGTTTGTAGAAGAACTGAGACGGATCATTGATGAAGACATACCAAAGCTCATCCTGACAGAGGAGGAATACACATGGCTGAGAGCAGAGTGTACTTATTTTAAACCCAGTTATGTCGAGTATCTTAAAAACTATCGTTTTGACCCATCTGAGGTGATTGTGGGACTGACCGGGGATGCAGACCTTGACCTCACGATAAAAGGTCCCTGGCACAGCAGTATCCTCTGGGAGATAATCCTCATGGCCACTATCTCTGAACTCTATTTTGAAATAATAGAAACAGACTGGAAGGATGAGAAACACGGTGATGGATACGGATATGAAACTCTCCTGAAAGAATACGAAAAACTTATGCTAAGCAACGCTAAAGAGCTTGAGCAGAACAGCTGTCGTTTTTCAGAATTCGGAACTCGTAGGAGGCGCAGTTTTGAGATCCATGACCTTGCTGTCAGGATACTCCATAAATGTAAAACGTTCTCAGGCACAAGTAACGTGTACCTTGCTAAGAAATACGGTGTTAAGCCGACAGGTACCATCGGCCATGAATGGATAATGGGAAATTCAGCACTCATCGGACTACGCAATGCCAACCTGTTCGCACTGGAGAACTGGGTCAACGTCTATAAAGGTAATCTGGGAATCGCACTTTCCGACACATTTGGTTCGGAACCATTTTTCAGGAATTTCAACCTGAAGCTTTCAAAATTGTATGACGGTGTTCGCCATGACAGTGGAGATCCACTGAAGTTTGCAGACAGGGTCGTACAGCATTATAAGAAAATGAGCATTGATCCACTAACAAAAGTAGTTGTTTTCAGTGATTCACTATCTGCTTCAGATGCCATAGAGATCAAGAAGCAATGCGAAGGTCGCATAAACTGTATATTCGGGATTGGAACGAGCATTACCAATAACTATGATTTCTTCAGGTCCAGCCCTCCTCTTAATATGGTTATAAAGCTTCACAGCATCGATGGTATACCTGTAGTGAAGTTAAGTGACGATGAAGGAAAAGAAACAGGAGATAAGGATGCCATCAGAGTGGCAAACTATATTTTTGGAAAGAAAGGACTTGATGAATAATTCAATTCATCAGATAATATGAGTCACTCTGGACATTAACCCCAGTGATATCATTAGGAACAGATACAACAAAAATAGAACAAAACCTCGCTTAATCTCGATATAAGTGCTATTCTTCATACTGCTTCACCTATAAGAAATAGGTTGCCGAACTATATAAACATTGTTAATAAATCTACACCTACTATAAAATAGATTTATACAGAGCGTGGATTTAAAATATAAAAAGTAGTTGAAAACAGGCATCACATTGCAACAATGAAAAATACAAAACCAAATATAAGTTGAAGGGGGGTAAACCCCCCGCAAAAGACAATAACCTATCAACAAACATAAGCTCCGGGTTCCCTGCCCATACTCCACTTCAGATATTAAGGGCAAAATGCGGAAGAGTAGATATTACCTTTAATGTAAGGCAAAGTCTGAGGGGATGATTCGATGAAACCGAAATCTCCACATTTCACACCTTTCGTTTTTCCGTTTTTCATATGTTTGTTGATTACATAATTTACTACTTTTTTATATCATATAAATATATCTATATTTGCATATATCATCATAATGATGAATATCTACTCTCAATAACTCCTCCCGTTTCACATTAAATAAATTACATCTTCAACAAAAATGAATAAGAAACTAATTTTATTCTTTGGATAACATATACGAAGGGAAGACATCTACTTAGATAACAATATTCACAAGTATGCATCCTATGTTGAAACAGCCAGTACATTAGAGAATACTTGGCGAGAAAAAAATGACCGGTGTCAATGTAGAAGTGATCAGTTATGAAAATGTAAGCTTCTCTTTTGATAGAAATACCATTATAAAAGATTTTAACTGAATGTTATGCAGGAAGAGAAATATTATTAAAAGGCATAAAGGAAATATCAAACCTACCATAGTAAGAGCAGTTATGGGTTTTGTAAGAAATAGAGATGGCAGTATCTTTTTCATTATTTTTTGCTGACAGAAAAACTGTTTGGCAAATATGGAGTTTTAAACCGGATTTATTTGAAAGTGATTGACAAATATTCCATTAAACTATTTCAGAGGGGTTTAGATTTAATATCATACGAATGAATTTTTGCAAGAAATCAATATCATGCACAATACTTATATACAAACAAGTCATAGAAAGGCTGCTTTAAAATAAGACTGTTATTCGCTAAACGTATTGACATTAAATGGCATTTACTTTAACTGTAGATTTCTATTTTGCATTATGTTTTAAGCTTACTCAGATATTTTAAGCTATAAAAAGGAAGTGAATTTAAATGTTTAACAGAAATGAAACCACAGCGCCTGTAGATGCCGGAGAGACATACGACGTAACAATCGAAGACCTTGCAAGAGAAGGAGACGGAATTGCAAGAGTAAGCGGCTTTGTAATCTTTGTACCAGGTACATCCGTAGGCGACGAAGTAACAATTAAAGTTACAAAAGTAATGAGAAAGTTCGCATTCGGCGAAGTCGCAGAATAAACACATTCATCTTATTACAGAAGTATCATTATATGATACTTCAATACTCTTTTTAATTATTACAATATTCGTTCTAACTATTTTTTTACATTTTGTAGCTTAAACTAATGTATGAGTTGCAGACATATCCAAGAATATATTGATAACCAAGAATTTAGGCCAAGCTATTGCCCGGTGAAGATCAGAATAAGATATTATATGAATATAAAATAGATATTAGAAAAGATGAATAATATAATTCATCTCATCCAAGGAAGCCTTTACGTTCCAACCAGTTGATCTGGGGACGAGTGTACTTCCATATGACATCAGCTTTCTCATCCTGGATCTCCCAGGGAGTAGCTATAACAATGTCGCCCTCACGGACCCACATTCTTTTCTTCTTTGATCCAGGAATTCTACCCATACGGACCACACCATCCATACATTGCAACCTTACTCTGTTGGCCCCTAGAAGATTGGATACTGTCGCCAGAACCTCGCCATTTTCTTTGCGTGGAGTTCTAACCCTGACAACTTCCTGCCCCTCAGGATTTCCACCCATTGCATTACTTTTTCTTTTATTACTTCTATAATTAGCCAGATTAATACCTCAGTGCTTGTAAACTTTTTATTCCTGCTTTATTCAAAAACAAAGACATCATGAAAATGCTGCCTGCGGATTATTACAATAGTGGAAACATCCAATTTAAATAAAACAAAATTCATCCATGACCATTGCTGAAAAATCTGATTTTTAAGCATAGCAGGGATAATTGATTCTATTCCTATAAGACATGCTCAAACTATATAACATGAATCGTACATGATGGGAAAATGCCGGATTATACTCCGGCAACAATTCCCCCGAATATGTAATTATTTTTTTCCGGAAAGCATCATCTTGACAAGTCCGGCAGCAACATCCATAGAAGTATAATCTTCATCTAACATGCTTTCCACCCAGTGCATATATTTACCAAGGTGGCCCTCATCAATAGTTTCCTTAACTTTCTTTGAAAGCATATTAGCCTTGAAATCCTCAGCATCACTTCTGGTTGGGACCTTCTGATTCTTTATCTTTGTCTTGGTGTACTTCTGGATACTCTTGATCTTATAGATCTCTTTAGGAGTCACAAATGTGAATGCTATACCCTGCCTTCCTGCACGTCCGGTCCTTCCGATCCTGTGTACATAGGATTCCTCATCCTGTGGCATATCGTAGTTAAATACAACCTCAATATTCTCAACATCGATACCACGGGCAGCTACATCAGTTGCAACAAGGGTCTCTATTTCCCCTTTCCTGAAACTTGCCATTACCTTTTCTCTCTGGGCCTGCTTCAGATCACCATGAAGAGCGTCAGCAAGAAAACCCCTGGTTTTAAGAAGACTAACTAATTCATCCACCTTTTTCTTAGTATTACAAAATACAAGGGATGATTTGACATCATAAATATCGATCATCCTGCAAAGGACATCGGGTTTCATATGATGCTTAACTTCAAAATAGGATTGCTCCATGTTTGGTGCTGTAACCACCTTATGAATGGTCTTGACATGCACCGGATTTTTTTGAAACCTTTGAGCCAATTTCATTATTGGCGCAGGCATTGTAGCTGAGAAAAGAATGGTCTGTCTTTCTTCAGGGACACTGCTGAGGATACTTTCAATGTCCTCTCTAAATCCCATATCAAGCATTTCATCAGCTTCATCAAGGACAACCATTTCTACATTGTTTAGCTTCAGTGTCTTGCGCTCGATGTGATCCATTATTCTTCCAGGAGTTCCGATCACAATCTGAACACCACTTCTGAGAGCCTTTATCTGCCTGTCGATGTTCTGTCCACCGTACACTGGCAGTATCTTTGTCTGCTGGTATTTTGCAAGTTTGTTTAATTCATCGGCAACCTGATTTGCCAGTTCCCTTGTAGGACAGAGAACGAGTACCTGAGTATTTCTGCTATTAGGTGCTACCATTTCCAGAGCAGGTATTCCAAATGAAGCAGTCTTACCTGTGCCGGTCTGCGCCTGACCAATAACATCCTTGCCTTCTAATATATGAGGAATAGACTGAGCCTGAATTGGAGTAGGTTCCTCGAAACCTAGTTCTTCAATTGCTTTTTCGATATTTCTAGATAAATGAAGGTCTTTAAAAGTTGATGATTCCATATTATAGTTCCTGTGATTATGTGGCCATCAATGCAAAACATAGGATGAAGTCACATCATCGAAATCTGTTTTCAATTTGGCCCGCTTTAAGAATTGATGTTCCAAATTGTTTTGTAATGCAAAACAAAAAAGAGCAGTGCTTTTGTAACGACACCAAGGGAATTAAGCTTGTCGGTACTTATGTCGAGAAAAATCCACTTTGCACCATAATGATTACTCCACGTCAATTATTTATAAGCGAAGAACAGTGCATTTTATGAGAATATACTATTACTACATCAAGTATGCAGAAGGATTTATACTTATGTAAAATATCAGTGGGTGAAACTTATGTCAGAGTGGGTATTTGCAATCAAAGAAGACGATTTGAAAGAAGAAAAAATAAAGGTCATCAAATCAGGGAATAAACAGATCGCCCTGATAAAGAAAGACAACAAAGTATATGCTCTCCTGAATGAGTGTCCGCATGAGGGCTGTCCGCTTAAGAACGGGACCCTGGAAGACTATACACTCAAATGTGCATGCCATAACTGGGGTTTCGATATTCGCACAGGAGAGAATGTTGACACAGGCGAATATATTGACATAGATGACCCAAAAGTTGAGGTTTTTGAAACACAGATTGAAGACGGAAATATATCCGTGCTGATCTGATTTTTCTTTTTATTGCTTTTGAAGCACAAAGAAAACATAACTGTATTCATCTGAATACTGCCTGAAACTTCCATTTCCTTTTCCATAAGAAGACAATAATCATCCCAACAGGCAGATGCTGGCAAATTGAACTGTCAATGGTAATGTATCCATCGACCTTAATTCTTTTTTCGTTTTGCGCAATTGTTGTTATATCGGGATAACATCCATTCTTTTATCGATAACTGCGAATTGATTAGAAGTTTAAGCAATTATTCAATAAGTTGATGATAATCTGCATGGTAATAGCTGTAAAAAATTACACCAAAAATAGAAATAGGCTGAATATATCTTGATTATAAGGAAGACTTTTTGGGGAATTTTCATGAAAAGAATGATAATGATATGTATCCTGACACTCGCTATTCTAAGCGCAGGATGTACAGAAAATGATACAACTGATATTTCTGATGACGCAGTAATCACTCACCTGACATACGGAGCTTTTACTTTACAAAGCATGGCAGTACAGGAGCTAGTTATTAACTCTACGACGGTCAATCTCAGCTATTATAATTATGAAAATAAGCTGACAGCCAGGTACATCAAACCTATTGATGAGGAAACACGCAGCAACCTGCTTGAACTTTTCAGAGACAATCAGTTCACTAAAATGGATAAACTCTATGAACCACAGGAGGGGCAGCCCATTGTTGCTGATACAGGAACTGTGGAAATTTCACTTGACCAGGACGGAACTACCAAAACTGTAAAAGTGGACCCATATTTCCATGATTATATGCCGGATAAACTCAGGGAAATAGATGAAGCATTGCTAAAGCTGAAGCGCTATGCAGCCGCAATATCTACAGAGGATGCAGAAGCAATGGCCGGAGAATGGATCATGAATGCACCAACGTACAGTTTTGACGGCTCAAACCCCGTTTTGACAGACCATCAGTACAATGAGGAAGAACCTGAAGTACACATCCTCACTTACACATTCAACAGCAGCCACGGTGGCTACGGTAACAGGTCTGACCAGATGGTCACACAGGTCATTACCAACCACATCGTTGAGATAAGATTATACAATGAAATTGTAGAATCTGTAATAATTGATGACATGTGGAATGAGATGACTCAAAGCATGTTGGATAAAGTTGTAGAAATGAAATCAGAACAGGCATGTGACCAGACACCATGGCAACTCTGGTACGCTGAAGGAAATATCAATTTCCTGATGGAACCAACTGAAGAAGAACTGGTAATTGCATATTTCAGCACATTTCACGGTATAGAAATATCTGATTTCAGTTCCCGGAGTTTAAACGATGGTATGTGCCAGTATAGTTTGAAAATTAAGGAAAGTGATGCAGAAACTATGGCTGAATTTGGATGGCAGGAAGCTTAGCGCCTCCTGTCCTGATTCACTTTTTTACTTTATTAATAGTTGAACTTATCAAGATAGAACTTGAATATATTCTCAACAGTAACAGTTGTTTTATCAATACCAATATTTCCTGCATCATCCGTTATAGTGAGAGTTAATGTGTACACGCCTGCTTTATTATATGTATAGAACGGACTTGGACCAATACCCACATTACCATCACCAAAGTCCCACGTATAAGACATAATAGTGCCGTCAGGATCATAGGAACCGGTGCTTGAGAAACGGAGTTTCTTTGCTGTCCTTACTTCGTACGGACCGTTTGCATGGGCGATGGGTGAAAGATCAGATGGAAGAACTTCAATAACTGCAGATTTTGTATCAGTCAGATATCCATCTGTTACAGATAATTCAAGAGAATGTTCTCCGACCTGATTGGTGTTTGGTAGCCACATCAAAGATCCGGATGAATTACTCAGTGTTGCACCATCCGGGAGTGAATTCACAGAGAATACAAGTACATCGTTGTCAGCATCTGTTGCTTTCAATGTGAGATTTAGTAGATTTCCTTCAGTGACCTGTACTGTTCCAATATCAACCAATTCAGGTTTTGAATCTACCAGTATTGTTGCGTTGTTAACTATATAATTTACAGGACTTGAAGAAGCATCACTAAGAATTACATCTTCAAGATCAATTGTCAGATAACCCGTATAATTTCCGGCACCCATTGTAAGAACTGCAATTGTCCCTGATTCTGCAACAGAATGGTTTCCCAGTATAGCACAATAGATAGTTCCTGAACTTGTACCATCATATGTGTCGTTCTTTAATTCAAATACAGTAGATAAGTCATAACGGGAGAAGAAATCACCTTCTGAAACGTTTAGCACAGAAAAACCATTTTCCGGATAGTACACACTAAATTGTGCACCTGAAATTGGCATAACCGGCAGAAGTTCAACTTCTATTGTAAACATGCTTCCCGGCTCCACCTGATAAGAAGAAGGCATTACACTGATTTCGTTTACATCGAACTGCTCTGAACTGGTGTGTCCAGTTAAGCCTAAAACCGCAATTATTGCTAATAGAATAAGAATAGAGAATAAATTGTATCGTTTTAAAAAATTCATAAAGGCACCATTCTCATGGATGTTTGTTTGTGCATATCAGGGTAATGAATACAAAATCACGACATATGTGCATGAAATCATGATGTGTGTACACAAAACAAAACTTTGTGATGAAATATAATCGAAAAATGAATTTTATCTATACATCTTAGGATAGAATTCCTGTATAAATATCAAAGTAAAGAACATCCAGTTACCTGAATCAGAAAAGATATGCAACAGAAAGTGTCAAAGGCTTTACAGGGGAAGTTTCGATACACATGCCATAATAGTGAAGGTTGTGGAGTTGGAGGTAGAATTGATGGCGTTTGTGACTCCGTTTTTTTCTGTAAAGCCTATGAGTTTTATTGTGGAGTTAAGTGTGAATTGATAATTGGAATATATTTTCGTTTTTGAAATATAAAGAAAAGAAGTTTTTCCGAAGAAAAACTTCTTAGTACTACATTTAGAGAGCGTAGTTCTCTGGCTTGAATACTGGTACTTCTGCGGAGTATTTCTCCATGCATTCGCTCATGAATGTCTCGGACTCTGATGTGAGTGCCTCGAATTCTGCGGTTGCCTTTGCAAGTGCACCGAGCTCGAACTTTGTCATTTCGAGACCTTCGGAGCCGTTCAGGATGCTGCAGCATTCCATTCCAGCGTTCTTTGCACGGAGGAAGATGTCTTCTCCGTCCTTTACGATTGCTTCTCCAACCTTGTATGCGTTGTCGTATGCAAGGATGTAGGACTGTGGGTCTCTGAATCTGTCGGAAGCCATGAGGAGGTCTCTGAGGATCTTCTCGTTGCCTGACTTAAGTGCAGTGTTCATCAATGCACAGTCGTAGTTGAGGGATTCTGACCAGCACTGTACTGTTGTACCACCGAATTCTGCGTGGTATTCAACGGACTCGTTTGACCAGAGGTCACAGCACTGCATGATAAGGTTACCCATTACATCGGAGTGTGCACAGGTTGATGTCTTTCCTTCGAATGACATTGGCATACCAGAGATTGCTTTTACGATGATGTTTTCGTATCCACAGTCTTTTCCTGGACCTACTGCGCCTGCTTCGTATGCAGCGAGTGATCTTGGAGCTGAGATTGCTCTTGCGACGATTGCAAGTGTGTGTGCAAGGTTCTTGTCAAGGAGACCACCTGCAATGAACATTGCAGTGTTTGCCTGTGCACAGTCTGTGTCACCAGCAGCGGTTACGCCCTTCTGCTGTGCGACCTTTGCGATCTCCTGCCAGAGGTAGTCCATGTCCATTGAACCAAGGCAGCCGATTGCGTAGAGCATACCTGGAACATCGTTCCTGAGTACTGCGTAGTCGAAAATTTCCTTTCCACCCATTGATTCAATGGAGAGAAGGTCTGCGCCGCTTTCTGCGACCTGGTCGAAGGACTCCATGACTACAGTCATCTTGTCGCCTCTGAGGTCCATGAACTCTTTGTGCTCTCTGATGTCACCAGGGGTGTGTCTCAGTGCGCATTTGATTCCATATTCTTCATAGTACTCTTCCATGATGGTCTTCTGTGCGTGTGCAACAGCTGCTCCCCATGCTGGGTTGTTGGTCATCTGCTGGACGTGCTCTGTTTCAAGTACTACGGATGGGAAACCGACCTGAACCATTCTTGCCATGATGTCTTTTGTGATCCTCTGGTACTCGTTTACGAGTTTCTCCATGGACTCACCGGCTTCTGGCCTTGGTGCGTAGTTTACTTCTGCGGTTGTGTATCCTGCTCCGATCTCAAGACCGAGACCAGCTTTTACAGGTTTCTTTGCTTTACCGAAGACCATTTCGTCAGCTTCGGAGTATGCCATTGTTGTGAATCTGTTAATTGCCATTTTAATCACCTTAGTGCTGGTGGAATTTCGCTCTCAATGCTGCTATGTCTGCGCCTGCAAGGATAGCATCTGCCATCTTTGGTGCATCTGCTGCCTCTTCACCATATACTCCGAGGGAGTAGGTTGAAACGAAGTCCTGGTTTACTGCTCCGCCACCACATGCGAATGGCATTGTGATTCCGCTCTCGACGAGAAGGTCGTTGACTTCCTTGAATGCATACATGGTTGTTGTCATGAGTGCAGTTCCGGTCATCATAAGTGGCTTGTGTTCCTTGACAGCTGCGAGTGCTTCTGCGGATGGTACATCTCTTCCGAGGTCGACAACTTCGTATCCAGCTGCTCTGAGAAGTGCTGCTACGATTGACTTACCGATGTCGTGTACGTCACCTTCTGCGACCATGCACACGATCTTACCCTTCTGTACAGGGGTTTCGTTGGACTGGGTCTTACAGAACTCGATACCTTCGAGCATTGCATCTGCTGACATCATTACGTTTGGAAGGAAAATGACACCCTGGTCATAAAGGTCTGTTACTACCTTCATACCTACCATAAGTGCATCGTCGATGAGTGCTATTGGGTCTTTGCCTGCTGCGATAGCTGCTTCAAGACCTTCAATTACGTCATCTTCTTCACCCTCAAAGATCGCTTCTGCGATTGCACGGTATAACTCATCTTTTGGATAGAGTTCTGCTGCCGCCTCTTCAGGGGTCATTGATTTTTCCATTTTAACGTTGTATCTAATCAGGATACCTTCTTTGTCTACTATTAACATTCTATACCTCCTTCAATTTGGATAGTTTAGTTTATTGAGCTTGGGTCAAGCTCAATCCAATCTACACAAAAAGGTTCTATTGAACCTCAAACATGCACTTTTACCATCCTATATAAATGTTATCTTTGAAAGATACACATATATAAAAGTATGCATTGGAGAATAATTAATCGTTTTGAATAATAATAAAATATACCAGATACTGATATTGTTTTTAAAATTGTTGTGCATTTGAGTAATTCAGCAACTACAATTAATAGGCAAATGTTTATATATTGTGAATTGTTTTTTTAAAAAAGATAATCATATAAAAAGAAATGTATAGTCCAATGTATACCAATAATAGAATACCAGAAGTATAAAAAAAAGTAATGTCTACTGATAGCTAAAAATCTAAATACTAATAAAATGAAAAAAAGTTACTGCTAAAAGCACCATCACATTTAAATAGTACAAAATTTCTATTTTTAGATACGTATAATATAAAATTCAAAGAGTAACTGGCAAAATCATGATTCTGAACGGGATTATGAATAAAAATGAAAAATTCACCGGATATTACATCCTAAATATACATGTATTTTAAATACAAAACAAAAAAGGTAGAAAAAAGATGGAACTGAACCAAAAGAGATATATCATACCATTTCTCTGCTGACGCATATCGTTATTGGATTGGTATCCAGTTGCCCCATTGAACAACGCATCTCGACAGGTATTACTTCATGCGAAGACGACTCAAATGGTATTGTGCAAATATGCGCCTTGCCCTCCAGTATTACCTTGAGTTCTGCTGCCGCCTCAAGGAGCATTTTCTGCGGATAGATATTGATAAGATTCATTCCTATCAGGCTGTTTTCCAAATAACCAAGCCTGGTGCATGAATAAGGATTCGCATAAAGTATGCATCCATCATTATCCAGCATGAACACCATGTCTTCCATTGATTCAAAAATAACCTGAAGGTTTCTTATATCCCTCTGGATATCCGCCTGTTCACGCATACGACCTATTACAGGACCTATCTGAGAAGCAATGGTTTCAAGGGAATCACGAACCTCAAAAGGAACCCCATATGCATTATGGGACGCAAGCATAAGTATGGCTACAAGTTCCATACCATACCTAATAGGAATCAGGGCGGTAGCTTCAAGACCTTCATAACTTAATTTATCTCCGGGGATCATGGCGGTCAGTTCATAATACCTCGTATACAGAGGATATTCTGTTTTAAGAAGCCTGGCGTGGATTGACTTACCACCATAATGCCGTGTGCTTTTAACGAAATCCAAAGACAGACCGGAATGAGCTACTATGTTCATATCGCCGGTGGTTTCATCAACCAGATAGAGAGCACCACAATCAAGATTATCCATCTGGGTTGTAAATTCCACAAGTTGGGAGAACATATCACCAACATCACCCAACGGACTGAAAAGCATACCCACATCCGAGCCGATCTGCATGAAATTCTTCACATTCTTACGCTCGGTGATATCAACAATGATACCCTGAATATATTGAACATTACCTTCAGCATCACGTTTAATAACAGATCTTTCGTCCACCCACCTGACTTCACCGGCTTTTGTGAGTATGCGATATTCAAAGGATAGATGATCCTCACCTGAGAACATGTCATATTCCATTGTGAGCCTTTCCATATCGGATGGATGAACAATGTCGCCGTAAAGCACTTTACCTGACATTAGCGCATTGGCCTCATATCCAAACTGGGAAATATTCTCTGAAACGAACTCCACTTTCCAGTCCTCGTAAGGTTTCCAGAAAAACACGACTGCAGGACTGCTTTTGATAACCGTTTCCAGAACCTTCAGAACTTCAATGAGCTCAAGGAGTTCCCTTTCCTTTTCTTTCTGATCGGTAATATCCCTGATAATAGCCATTATAGCCGGCCTGCCTTCATGGTATATTATAGAGGAGTTTATTTCCGCAGGAGTACTTTTTCCGGTCTTTGAGATCAACTCTATCTCATATTTCAGAGTTGCCTTGCGGTTCTTTTCAAGACTTCTCTTGAACTTATTCGTAACAAGGCGTTTGTACTCAAGTACTAAAAAGTCTTCAAATTGCCTGTACAGTATTTCATTCCTAGAAAAACCGGTAATTTCACAGAATTTCATGTTGGCAAAAACGAGAACTCCATCCTGCACAACAATAATACCGTCATTCCCTTCTTCAACAAGCGTGGAATACTTCTTCTCGGAAGCCTTAAGCTCTGATTCAGCAAGCTTCCTCTCAGAGATATCCCTGATATCCACCATCACCGACGGTTTACCTTCATGCATGATGAAAGACAAGCTTATTTCAGCAGGGAATGTATTGCCGTCTTTTTTAAGAAATTCAACTTCATTGTTTCGGCGAATGCTGCGCCCATCTTTCAGGACTTTCTTAATTCGTTTGCTGATCATCCGCTGATAATCAACTGGTAAATTGTCCATGAAAGCCCTTTCATACAATTCTTCCCTTGAATAGCCGGTTAATTCAGAGAACTTTGAATTGATAAATTTAAATGAATCATCCTGAAGGATAATTATACCATCATTTCCTTTCTCTACAAGTGTGGAATACTTCTCTTCAGATGCTTTAAGCTCAGCTTCAGCACGCTTTCTTTCCGATATATCCCTGACAGCCATCATTACGGAAGGACGTTGTTCATGTAGTATATATGAGAGACTTATCTCTGCAGGAAAAGTACTAACATCTTTTTTGATGAACTCTACCTCATCATTCCTTTTGACACCACGTTTATCTTTCAGGACTTTTTCTAAACGTTTGGTGATCATGCGATGATATTCCATAGGAACATATGACAGGATATTCTGACCTGTTAGATCGGTTTCTTCGAGGTCAGTCATCTGGGAGAATTTAGAGTTGGCAAAACTGAGCAGTCCATCCTGAATAATGAGAATACCATCATTTCCTTTCTCAATAAGCGTGGAATATTTTTCTTCAGATGCCCTAAGCTCTATTTCAGACATTCTCCGGACCGTGATGTCTTCTATTGAAAGAAGGATACGTAGCTCATTATCAACCCCCATCTCAAGTGGTCTTGCACTAAGGTGCATTGTTCTGCTACCAAGTCCCTCTACATTGCACTCCAGCTCCAGATTATCAAAGAAAACATTCTCCGCCATCAATTTTTCAAGGAATGATTTCAGTAGAGGCCTATCCCAGTTTCTTCCATAAAGGTCGAAAAAAAGTCTTCCTTCTGTTTTTTCAGGACCTAACTTAAAGAGGTCATAAAAATACCTGTTCGCAGAGAGAACATGGAATGCACTGTCAAGTATTAAAAGAGGAGTCTGTATAGTGTCAACTATATTCTGGCAGTACATATTTTGTTTTTCGGCAGCTATAGAAGCATTATCTGTATGTTCCAGACTCCCCGTTACAAATACAAGTCCATGAAGAAGACTGCTTCCATCCTGTAAGATCTCAAAGGTCTTTTCGATTACTTCACATGTTCTGCCATCTCTGGCCATTATCCTGTATTCTGCTGAAAAATACGATGATTTGTCATCCTTCCTGAATTTAGATAAAATCTCATCTAGTTTTTGAAAATCCTGTGAATGAACAATATCAGAGTATTCTATTTCCCCTGAACTAAAATCTTCGGATGAATAATCCAAAAGGGAGATATTATCTGAAACCGATATTACTGACCTCTTGTTGTCATTGCTCCAGAGAAATGAAAAAACGGGACCAATACCTGTAAGTTCCGCGTCCCTCAGGCAAGAGGGATGTTTTGTTTCCATGAGATTTTCAGAACTGATGATATGACCCCCTTTTTTAACAATATTATATCCTTACGCCATTATAGCTGTTTATTATCTACTTACATTTTTTACACAAAGATGAATCATATATGATTATTTAGAATCAAAATGAATTATCCATATCTTTAGTGTTTCCTGACTAAAAAGGAGATATTAAATACATGAAGGATGCAGATTAATATTTGGCTCTCATCTAAGTTTTATACTTCCTTCAATCCAATCTACACAAGAGGGATATGATTTTGGATGTGAGCCACCTATTATGTTCTATTTTTCTGTACTAATAGTGTTAATGTACATGAAATTGTTCCCTTAATTCATCTATATTTTTGTTTTTTATTATCATATCTGCAATTTTAGGGACCATTGCAGCATCTTCACAATATATACCCAATTCATAGTTCATCACAAAGTCCTGGGTTACAGCCCCGCCACCACATACAAATGGTATTCTGATATCATTTTCAAGTAAGCGGTTATTAACTTCCATAAAGGAATACATGGTCGTTGTCATCAGGGAGGTACCAGTGAGCATAATAGGTCTGTGTTTCAGCACAGCAATTATAACTTCATCTATAGGCACGTCGCTTCCAAGATCTATGACATCGTATCCATTTGATCTCAAAAATACGGTCAATATCTTTTTACCGATGTCATGGATATCCCCTTCAACAACATATGATACAACCGTTCCCTTACATTCATGGGTCTTTCCGGATATCTCTTTACAATATTCAATTCCATCAGTCATGGCATGGGATGCAATTATCACATCCGGGAGAAAGAGGAGCCCGTCATCATATAATTGAGATACGATATCCATTCCTACCATGAGAGCATCGTCTATGAGGGATATAGGATCTTTGCCAGCTTTTACTGCCTCTTTGAGAGTAATGATGACCTCATCTTCATCGCCCTCAAAAACTGCCTCAACTATATTGCTTAGAAGTACATCTGAAGGAAAAAGTTCTCTAGCTACTTCATCAGTGGATAACTCACTCTCGAGTTTGACATTGTATCTTATAAGGATACCTGTCGGGTCTATATCTAGCATTGAGCCTCCTTTACTAGAATTTATGTTTTTTATGCGGTGCATGTCTGCTTACACGAATAAATTATTGTGCTAAGAAGGTTTTGTATATACAAAGTTCTAATGGCTACTTAAAGTGTAAGTCTGATATGTAAAGGTAACGTCTTAAAGAAGAAATAAATCATATTTACATAATAAAAAATAAGCAGTGGATATTCATTTTTGTAAATGACATCCCCGTCAGTAATAAAAAATAAAAAGACTGCAATACCCTGTAGCTAAAGATTATACGGCTTCACTATTATCTTCCCAGATGCCAAACATATTTCCTTCGGTATCAAGACAGATGGCGAGATAGCCCCAGCCAGGTACTGGCATTTGATTAAGCACTTTGCCTCCGGCTTTTTCTATCTTATCTGTATATTCCTCAATAGACGGAACACCGATATAACTGGTAATTCTTTGTTCAGGTTCTCCCCGAAGACCCATTCCACCCCTGATACCTTCTTCCCCATTCAGGCCAGTCGTTTTGTAGAGATAGTAATCCATTTCTGGAAATGGTTTTTCAAATTCCCAGTCAAAAAGATCAAAATAGAATTTCTTTGCACGTTCAAGATCGTCCGTTGGTACATCGATATGAATGAATGTTGCCATATGTTTACCCCCATTTAGATGTAGGGTTTGAAATATTAAAAGTTTCGTAAATCCTGACACTCACCAAATTCTATATAATCCATATCACCATTTCCCATCTATGAACCCGGGATCAAAAAAACCGTACATTGAACTTGTTACCGGTTCTGTTCTGTTCGGACTTTTAGGCGTATTCGTTGATTACCTGCAAGATGTACCAACAGGACCAATGATATTCTACAAGCAGCTCTTTGGTGTGCTTTCGCTTCTGGTATTCATAATACTCACGGGAAAGTTATCCCAGATAATACCACGGAAAAAGAAACGATACCTGTTGTTGCTTGGCTTTATTAATACTACTACACTTTTCACATATTTTATATGCATAAAATACACAAGTTTCTCAGTTGCAATACTGATGCTCTATACGGCACCGATGTATGTTACTCTGCTGTCACCACTCATACTCAAGGAAAAGATAACACGTAAAGGGATAGTAGCGCTGGTACTGTCGTTTATCGGACTTTTGTTCATTGTTGATATGTCCGGCATAACGACCGGATTTGCAGCGGGCAATGGGTACATAATAGGTATAGCTGCAGGAATCCTTGCCGGTTTTTCATTTGGCAGTGAGATTGTAACTATCCGTTATATCAAGGATGATTACTCAAGCGTTGCCCAGCTATTCTGGTATACCCTGATAGGTGTTGTTTTACTTTTGCCATTTGCTGGCGGAGTTCCTAAACCCGTTTTTGCAGATAACTTGAACCTGTTAATATTGTTCGGGGTCGTGAATACCGCCATGGCCGCACTCCTTTATGTTAGTGGTATCTCGCAGATAGAAGCACAGAAGGGAAGTATTCTTGCGTTGCTTGAACCTGTCAGCGGCATCTTTTTTGATTTTACCATTCTGCATACACCTTTGCTTGCAAACACCATTATAGGTTGCATATTCATTCTGCTTGGAGCTTATATTGCAGTTATTGAGAAAAGTCCCAGAGTGTTTGGGAAATACTTCAGGATACAGGTTTGAAACCCGTTGATCAGACCTATTTCTTACACAGGGTGAAAACAGCAATTAGATTTAAATAGCGACTTCAACATATTTTGAAGTATCTGGCACTGAATCGTATTACCAAATGCCGGATTAACAGTGTTAACTGAAAAAAACAGTGGAGATATAATCATGAGGATGCTTGAAGAGTTCTTTCCCGAATTTACCGAGAAACTTGATGAAATAGACAAACTCTATGCCGAAAAAAGGCCAATTGACGAAAAAACATACCAGTACCTTTGTTTTGCCCTTTCAATCAAAGCCAGATCAAAACCATGTGTTTTGAAACATTTCAAAGGTGCTCTGGAAGCAGGAGCCACAGTTAAGGATCTCTCATATATCTTTGCACTCACCATGAGAGAGGCAGCCGGTGCTGATGATTGCTGGACACATGACGTGATCGGAGACTGGAAAGAGATATTGAAAGGAAATGTCTGTTGCAGTTGTTCCGGTGACGAAGAAAAGTAGTCTATAAATATGCATTCTTAAATTGTGTTATTCTAACACATTTTTTTTATGAATTACAGCAGCTAGCGGACAGAACTGCTAAAAAACAGCTGTTTTTTAACTTAGACGCAAACTTTTAAAACCATCCACATTCAATGAAACTATAATTATAGAACTTTTATGGAGATTTAAGGAGAACATACCATGACATCAGAAGTAAGAGTAAATTCAGCTATTTGCGGGTTCAAGCATAAGATAATTGGAGAACTTGATGGAAAGACCATCATCGCAGATATTGAAACTGACTGCAAAAAGGTCGCTAAAATCTCACACATGGAGATACCAAAAAAGGAAACCCGGAACATAAAGGAAAATTATGTCATGAATCAGGCACAAGATGTCTGCTGCACAACATGCATTGTGCCTGCGGGAGTAATGCACGTATGCAATATGGAATTGGGTATGCTTTCAAAAACGCTGGCAAAACAATCCGAAAGGGTCAGCATAGAATTCAATGACGAATGATCAAGTGATTAAAAATGGCAACAACAGTTCGGGTCAATTCAGCAATATGTGGGTTCACTCACAAGATTACAGGGGAACTTGACGGAAGTAATATTATTATAGATATCGACACACCCTGTGAGAAGATCAAGAAAATGTCACACATGGAAATCCCCATGATGGAAACCATGGACATTAAAGATAATTTCGTTATCGACAGAGCAAAAGAAGTACAGTGTACACCTATATGCCTTGTACCCGCAGGAGTTCTTCACGTCTGCAGGATGGAAACCGGTATGCTTTCAAAGAATCTGGCTAAGAAGTCAGAGAGGGTCAGCATAGAGTTCGATGAATTATAAAAAAATAGAATGGAGGTTGTGGAGGGATTGGGTGCATTGCACCCACATAGACTTCAGACCTTACAAATGTTTATGCTTAACCGTTTTTTATTAAGAGATGGCAGTTCGTTTTTCATGGAGGTTAATCATATTGTTAAGCTGGAAGCTTTTGCCGGTTTCATGTCGAAAGCAGGGATATTTGCCTCTTTTTTCCAGTATGAAGATAGCTGATATTGCATCCTGCTCATCATACATCGTCTGAAATGGTTCAGGTTAATAACCTTGTATCTCAGTTTTGTTGCTAAATCCATATTTTCACCTTTTTTGTTTTGCCGGGTATCGGCAGCCTATGTACTACTTTATATTATTTAAATATATCTATTGAGAATATAATGACATGCACATTGACAGAAACCCGGCTACAAGCCCATAGCTAAATAAATGCGTATATAGTTAAAAAACAATTATTAATGAACAAAAAGGGGGAGATGACATGCTTGAATAATAAATTCATCAAAATCATTGCTTTAATCGCAATACTTTCACTTGTAATCCTAAATTCAGGATGTGTAGCATCAGATGAAGATAATGTGCAGGGAGAATTGCCGACAAGTGAGGATAATAACACCGCAGATGAGATAACTGACATGGTGCAGCCCATCACAAGCTCCTATTCAGAAAATGACAGTCAGAATACAGTATATGCCATAAAGGGAGACACAATCCTCGTGAAACTCACAGAGAATCCCACAACAGGTTATTCATGGAACCTGACTCACGGCGATGGACTGAAACTCAAAGAAGACAATTATGAACAGCAAGAAGGAACTGAGAAACTAGTTGGTGCAGGTGGTTTCCACCAGTGGACATTCGAAGTCGTTGATACGGGTGAACAAAATATATCTGCAATTTACATGCGTCCATGGGAAGAAAAGACCGGAGCTGAAGACACCTTCAAACTGAATGTCATGGTTCTTGAGGAAGATGAACTTATAAAAGGAACAGGAACAATTGCATATCTGGAACTTGAAGGTGGATTCTACGGTATTATCGCTGAAGATGAGTCACATTATGACCCGATAAACCTTGCAGAACAATTTCAAAATGATGGAAACATGGTCGAATTCGTTGCATACCCAAGAAACGACCTGATGAGTTTCCACATGTGGGGACAGCTGATCGAAATAAGGACCATTACTGAGGTCAGCGAATAAAAACAGGTGATCTGTTACCTGGATAACAGATCCTTTTTACTATTTTTGTACTTCTTTTCCGGGAAATACTGTTGATATCTTATTCGAGATTATGCATCATAGGAAGCAGGGAAATGTTAATTGGCTCGCCAAACGCCCTGTCACCTGCATCTCCCAGACCGGGAAGGATGTAACCTTTGTCGTTGAGTTCCCTGTCTATCTTTGTTACATATATCTCAACATCAGGAAACTCTTCTTTTATCGCAGTTATCCCTTCGGGTGCTGCAAGCACACCTATTATAACTATCCTTTTCGGATTACCACATTTCTTTATCTCTGTAATGGTCTTCAGGAGAGTAGAACCGGTTGCTATCATCGGGTCTGAGATTATCAAGGTGTCCTCTTCCTTTATACGCGGAACCTTAATGTAATTCATCTCAATTTCAAAATCCGGTGCCTTACCCCTTGAAGCAGAGACGATTCCCACCCTTGCATGTTCAAGTGTCTTGATGAGACCTTCCATAAGAGGTATGGCGACCCTGAGAACCGTAATAATGAATACATGGTCCCTGTCACCAGAAGCAACACCATCTGTCTTCTCTAAAGGGGTCTCGATTCTGGTCTTTTTGAAATCCATTGTCCTGGTAAACTCATAGCCCATGTATCTTCCCAACTTGACCAGACCTTTCCTGAATTTGATGTTCTCCGTTTCTTTTGAACGAAGTTCGGTGAGGATCTCCATGAGGTACGGAGAATCTTCAAATGAGTAAACACCATTCCATCTATTATCTTTTATCATATTACCACCTGTGTTTGAATGTATTAGTTTGATTACCTGTTATTAGCATCTTCTCTACTCTTTGAGCAACTGGTCCATTATTATTGCTGATATGGCACCTACGGCCATCCCGGATGCAAGGATACTTGCAATTACCTGCGGGAAATTTGCCAGGAATTCTGCCGGAAGCTGCGGGGCACCAAGACCCAGTACCAGCGAACTTGCCAGAATGAGCGTGTTCCTGTCATTCAGCTCCACCCTGTCCTTTATTAGTTTAAGACCTGTAACACCGATCATTCCGTAGAGTGCTGTTGTCAGGCCACCGAGTACTGGTGCAGGAATTGATGCCAGCAGACCGGAGAATTTAGGGATAAGTGAGAACAATATGAGAATACCTGCACCGATCTGCACAACCTGCACACTGGAAACTCTTGTAAGAGCCACAAGACCGATGTTCTCTGAATAACTGGTGGTACCACATGCACCAAATACACCGGCAATGGAACATGAAAGACCTTCCGAACCAATACCACGATTTATTTTTTTATTGTCAATTGACAGGTCTGCAATAGTGGATATAGCATGGTAATCACCCACACTTTCAATGATGCTGACCATGAATGCGAAAAGAAGTATGATTATAGCACTTATGTCAAAAACCGGAGTGCCCCAGGGAAGCAACTTAGGTAGGCTGAAAAACGGAAGGCTTGTCACCAGAGTAAAATCAACCAGTCCGAATGCAATACTCATAATGTAACCGACCAGTACACCTGCAATCACCGGCATGGTCCTGAATGTTCCTTTCGCTTTCAGTGCAACAAGTATTGTGGTAATGAATGTCGTAAGGGCAATTACAGAAGAAGGCAGAATAGTAGCTCCGGAAGCATCGGCAAAATAGTTAAAAGAATATTGTACAGCCACATTGGCAAGAGAGAAACCCACAAGCATGATGGTTATGCCCGTAACAAGGGGTGAGAACAGCTTTTTCAGTTTACCGATAAGTCCTAACGCCCCGGTCAGCCCTTCAACAATACCCCCGACTATCAGGGCACCTTCCACCGCAGCAAGTCCGATCCCGGAACCGATTGCAATAAGACCTGGAATGAAGGCGAAACTCGAACCCTGAACAATGGGGAACTTAGAACCGATAAATGTCTGTAACAAGGTTGCAATTCCCATCGCAAGAAGAACAGCCTGTATCATCACTGCAATATCCGAAAGTGGAAGCCCTATTGCAGAACCAACGACCAGCGGAACAGTGACAGTGGCACCGAACATCGCAAGTACGTGCTGGAATCCTAAAACAATCCGTTTCATACCAATCTCCATAAAATGATTAAAACTAACTCTATTTCTACTTTCGGAAACAGACTTCACCAGAATAGATATAACTACCGGAGTTTTAGTTACAACGATTTTTCACCAGTGATCATTCATTTTTTAGGCTTGTTATTGTTTGAGGATTAATTAAAAAATAAGAACTTAAAATAACAATGCAAAATAAGAACGGCACGCGAAAACATTTTTGAACATGAAGATAGATACTTGATTCTGGAGGCATTTGATGGATAAAAAGAATGATAAAAAAGAACAAAAAACCGAAGACATAGAGATACCATCACTTGATGATGAAATTCAGAACTGGTGTGAAGTCCCCACCGAAGAGGACGAAAAGAAGAGTGCTGATGATCTTATAATCGATGAGTGGTGCAAAACTTCCGATGAGGGTGAAAAGAAAAAAGAGAAGAAATAATAGAAACTCTTTTTTATACGGCTTTCTGAAAATAAAACAACTTATCACGACTCTTTTTTCATCTCATCAAAATAGTTCTTTGTTTCGGATATTACAATCTTTCTTAATGCTATCAGGGCTATCAGATTGGGAACAGCCATCAGGCCATTGAATATGTCAGCCAGTACCCATATAATATCAAGGGTCAGGAATGCACCCATTGATACCATTAATATGTATACGAACTTGAAAGGTAGTATTGCTTTCACACCGAAAAGGAACTCAGTACAGCGTTCTGCATAATAGTTCCAGCCGAGTATGGTGGTGAAGGCAAAGAACATCAATCCTATTCCCACCACATAAGTACCAATATTTTCCAGTACGGATGAGTACGCATAGTTCGTCATATAGGCTCCTGCAAGTTCACCCTTCCATGAACCACTTATGATGAGTACCATTCCCGTCATGCTGCAGACAATAATAGTATCAAAGAAAGTTGCAGTCATGGAGATCAGACCCTGTTTTACAGGACTTTTGACCCTGGCGGCAGCAGCAGCTATGGGCGTACTACCAAGTCCCGCTTCGTTGGAAAAAACACCCCTTGCCACACCAAACTGTATTGCCATCATTATGGATGCTCCCAGAAAGCCCCCTGTTGCTGCTGTCCTGCTGAAAGCTGACCTGAACACCAGGGAGATTGCAGAGGGTACCTGGTCCAGATTCAGAAGCAATATCAATACTGATCCCAGAACGTAAGCTATAGCCATGAAAGGAACCACCACTTGTGCAACCTTTGCAATGCTCCTGATACCACCGATGATCACAAGGAACACGAATACGGTGACCACTGCACCAGTGTAGATGACAGGGATATCAAAGGTTATCTTTGCAGAATCAACTATAGCATTCATCTGGGCAAAGGTGCCTATACCCATGCATCCGACGAAAATACCAAAGACAGCAAACATTTTGGAGAGCAGGCCGCTATAGGACCTGTCTGCAAGACCATTCTTGATATAATACATAGGACCTCCTGAAACCTGTCCATTCTCATCGAAAGTCCTGTATTTTACAGAGAGCAGGCATTCCGCATACATGGTCGCCATTCCGAAAAATGCAGCTATCCACATCCAGAAAAGAGCACCGGGCCCACCTGTCTTTATTGCCGTTGCAACTCCTACAATGTTACCGGTCCCCACTGTAGCTGCAAGGGCAGTACTAAGGGCACCAAAACTGGATATGTCTCCCTGCGAACCTTTTTCAGCCTTTCTTGACCCAATAACGTATTTCAGGGCAAGGGGTAATCTGTTTATCTGGATGAAGCCAAGCCGGAATGTGTAGAAGAGTCCTGTTCCAATCAATAATGTCAGCAACGGCGGACCCCATATAAAACCGTCGATCTCTGTAAGTGATGTAAGTATGGATGAATGATTCACCACTTCCCGTATAACATCAAGTAAACCCATACCATAACCCCGTAAAAGTTAATTTGAGCGGAGATACATATATAAGTATTTAACAAATGACGAATTCAATATCAATTTTAGAAAGCTTTAGAGATTTATCTGCTCTCATCCCTATTGGCAATATGAATCCTGGGATTGGAATTGATTGCAGAGCATACAGGAATCTTTTTGTGAGATAAATAAAAATATTAAAATGTTTTTGAGAGTAAACTTTATAATTTATAAGCCCTCAAATATAAATGGGAGAGGTATTTAGTCAGAACTTAGCAGGGGTACTCTAAGTCTGAAAACTTAAGCAATATTCTCAATGATCAGAACATCAGTAATGTTAGTTAGTGGGAACTATACTCAGGGGAGACAGGTATGTATAATCCGAGTAAGAAACAAACAGACGTATTAGAGAATCTAAAAAAGATAGATGCAAATATTGAGATAAAGTGGGACGAACAAACCGGCAGCCCATTGCGAGTAAAAGGAGTACTTGCACAGGCAGAGCATTTAGATCCGGGTATTGCTGCCATTGAATTCCTTGATCAGAACAAAGGACTTTTTTTACTGGATTCTGTACAAAAGGAAATGCTGCTAAAAAGAATAGATACTGACAGGCTTGGAGCCAGACATGTACGCATGCAGCAGGTTTACAAAGAACTGCCCGTGTTTGGCAGTGAAATTATAGTCCATATTGACGCAAATAATAAAATAAAAGGAACAACTGGGAAACTTACACCCGGAATAGACCTGCCTGAAAAACCAAAGATCACTGATGAACAGGCTTTAAAAGTAGCACTTGGTGATGACAGGAACAATTCCCTGGGTCGCCTGCATGCAGAGCCTGCTCTTATGATACTTACACAATTTGTGGAACAACCCCATCTTGTGTGGCACGTGACTGTCAATGGTATGGACAGGGACCTTAAAGGGGACGATACGCCTGCAAAATGGGAATATTTTGTTGATGCACTAAGCGGAGAAATTGTCTGGAAATACAATAATGAACAGACGCATACCCGGACCACCGGTTCAGGAATCGGAAGATATTCCGGTGCTGTAACTATTAATACTGTACACGACCACGGTTCTGCCCAATATCAGCTTGACGACCAGTGGTTACCAAGTTCTGCAAGGGTAACAACCCACGATGCTAACGGAGGCTATCCTCCTGCTCCTGTATCTGAAGATAATAATAACAACTGGTCTGCAGCATCTCAGGGACCTGACGTTGATTGTCATCTCTATACAAGAATGGTGTATGACTACTTCTTTACCGTTCACGGACGTGACAGCTACGATGATGCCGGCGCTGACATGCATATTTATGCAAATTGCGGAGCAAACTGGAACAATGCATCATGGAATGGAAGTTATGTCAAGATAGGTAACGGTGATGGGATAAAATATGATCCTCTTTGCGCACTGGACATAATAGCACACGAGTGGACACATGCTGTCACTGAATACACTGCAAATCTTGTTTACAGCGGGGAATCAGGTGCCCTGAACGAGTCCATGTCGGATGTTTTCGCCGCCCTTATAGCCGGTAACTGGATCTTCGGGGAAGATGCATGGCTGCTGGCTTCTGCACCAGGGTCACGTAATATGGAAGACCCTACCAATGGCGGCCTGTATGATCCGGCAAATCCGATAGACAGTGTTCTTGCAGGCCATCAGCCAGATCATATGACCGATAAATACACCGGAGCCCAGGATTACGGCGGAGTACACATAAACAGCGGTATCATGAACAAAGCAGCTTACCTGATAGCAACCGGTGGGACACATCGTGGTATAAGGATATGTGAAGGACTTGGACGTGATGTTCTTGGTATTATTTACTATCAGGCGCTTACAACCCATCTGGTATCAAGTTCTGATTTCAGTGATATGAGGGATGCTGTGCTGGATTCGCTTGACGATCTCTATGCAACCAACCCGCATTATTCACGCTGGAGAGCAAGCATTATAAACGCTTTCGCTGCTGTTGGCATAGGTACTGCGGTCACATGTCCGATGATATGCTGGATAGCTCCGTTCATCTGTCCACCTGCACCACACATCCTGTGTCCACCGTCACCATATATCTGCCCGCCATCACCGCATTTCGCATGCCCTCCGTCACCATATATCTGCCCACCTGCACCGGATATTGTATGTCCGCCATCTCCAATAGTAGTGTGTCCTCCTTCACCGCATATTGCATGCCCACCGTCTCCGGGACTTTCATGTCTGCCTGGACCTGATCCATTGCCACCATATATCCCGGACATCCGTGTAAGAAGACCTGAAATAACACTGAAAACGGATATAATTGAAATTGTAGGAATCGGTCCTGAAACTGCAAATCTTTTCAAGGGAAGATCTATCCTGACACTGGGAGATTTCATGAAGGCTACAGAGAATGAAAAGAAAATCACTGAACTTTCGAAGGCTCTTGGAATATCGGAAGCTAAGATGCATGACTGGAGAAAGAAGACCCTTGTGATGCTTGGGGAACTAAAGTGATATTGCCGAAAAACGAACCGGGAACTGTTCCCGGACCTTTTTCTATTTTGGATAGAAATGAGCTTGTGCCATATTTTCCTTTCAGGATAAAACATGAAGATGAGGTATGGGTCATAGAAAACCCCATCACAGGAGTAGAAAATGAGCTGAATGAGCCTGCTTTCTGGCTGTTGAAGCTCTGTGACGGATACAGGACCCTTGATGAAATAATCACGGAAATCTCAGGAGCTTATAGAACTGACAGGAATACTGTTGTTGATATGAGTTCTAGTCTGCTTGAAAAGCTCACAGGGGACGGGATGCTATGGTGGCGAAGAGGAAGACTCAATTACTGGAAACTGCCACCGCCTTTAGCTGTTCTGTGGGACCTGACATCAAGATGTAATCTCAGGTGTAAGCACTGTGTTGTAAGCGCAGGAGAGGAGGGCAGAGAGGAGCTGGACTTTGCCGAGTGTTGCAAGTTTATAGATCAGTGTGCGGGCTTCGGCATCAGTCAATTCATACTGAGTGGCGGGGAACCTATGGTAAGAAAGGACTTTTTCGACATTGCTGAATATGCAGCAGGAAAAGGTATCTCGATACAGGTAGCCACCAACGGGACATTGATAGACGAGAATGCTGCACAAAGACTTGCCAGTATAGGTGCCTGTGTACAGGTAAGTTTTGATTCACCGGAACCTGCTGTGCATGATGAATTCCGCCAGCATCCCGGGTCGTGGCAGAGAACGAAGGATGGAATAGAGCTTCTGATACGTGCAGGTGTTCCTGTTACCCTTGCAGCCACAGTTACTACAATGAATATTGATGATATCCACCGCCTTTACGAGCTTGCGAATGAGATGGGAGTGCAGACATTCCGTATCCTCCCTTTTGTCCCGTTCGGACGCGGGAAGTATGCGGATGAACTGGAAGTGGCTCCTGCCAGAATGAGAGAGCTGACAGAATTCCTGCATGCTAAGAAAGAGGAGGATGGTGTCAATATAGCTCCAATGGAATTCGAATGCACTTTCAGCCTGCCTCCTGAACAGGAGATTGATGCTGATACGAGAATAGGCTGCGATGGTGCAATTTCCTACTGTACCGTCACATCCAGCGGAGAGGTACTCCCATGTAATTATTTTTCGGGAGCAGAAGCAGAGAATGTGAAAGAAAAAGATTTCCAGTGGATATGGAACAATTCCCGTTTCCTCAATTATTTCAGGAGCCTGAAAACCTCGGATGTTAACGGTAGCTGTCAGCAATGCGACTGGCTTCCTGTTTGCAGGGGAAGCTGCCTTGCAGCTAATTTTGCCCACGGGGATATCTTCCAGTCAAACTGCCACTGCTGGCTGGTGAAACCGGATCGATAAGGGAAATCCTGCTTTTAGCTTTCCGCAGAGAGCACCTTATCGCAAAGAGGAAGCTGGGAGTGATAACATATCACCCCATCCTCAAATGAGAATAAAAGCGGGAACACTTTTACACCAGCTTCCAGAGCCTTCTTAAAAGTCTCTGCAAATGCAGGATCGATGAGCCCGTTTGCCGTGAAGCATTCTGCTTCCGGCCTGAGAACAAGAATGAGCACTGCGGCTTCATATCCCTCAGTCCTTGCCTTGATGAGTTCTTCAAGATGGCGCTTTCCGCGCGTGGTCGGAGCATCAGGAAACGAAGCAACCCTACCTTCTGCCAGTGTGCAGCCCTTAACCTCCACCCATATACTCTTACCCTCTTTCAGGATCAGATAATCAAGCCTGCTGTCACCGTACTTCTGCTCTGGCAGGATACTGTCTGCATTACTGAAAAAATCCACAACCCCATTCTCAATAACCCAGCCGGATATCTGCCTGTGAAATGCCGAGTTAATGAGTATCCAGTTATCAGATATCCTCCCCGCTATCATGTCCCATCCTGTCTTTCTCTTCGGATTGTTGGCCTTCCTCAAAAGCACCCTGTTACCTGGATAGAACACGTCAATGAGCCTGCCGGGATCATGCACATGGACTTTTTCCTGCTTTTTAGTGCCGTTCTCCTCTATCTCAACGATGGCAAGGAAACGGTTTGGCCGCTCTATGAGAATGCCTTCAGTGTCGGTGGGGATTTGGAGGACTTTTTTGGAGGGGATTGAGGATGGCGGAGTTTTTGTTTTCATAGCTTGTTCCTGATGTGCTTGGATTCAATAAAGACGTTATGTAAATAGAAGGGGGGGCAAATCTGAATCCTATAACATTCAATTGGGGTGATAGTAATAACCAAAAAACGCAACAGTAATTTTAAACAATGATACAATCCTAACAAATCAAAAAATCCAGATGTTTTCCAAAAAGGACACCGATAATTATATCGGTGTCCGGCGATACGATAGTATTCATAACTAGTTGAGAAAGGTGGTACGATATTCTAAGCTAGTTAGAATACATTTCATCATCTTTTGCTCATGGTACATAAAACAATGCGAAACATTATTCCTTAGAAATACTAAGAAATAAAATGGACGTTGATGCCGATAAAATAAACACCATTCTCATTTTTAAATGTAAATTAAATTATTTTCAAAAATCTGATGAATAATACTTGTTATTTTATAAGCTTGCATTTATTAAAAAATAGCATCTGATATATTATGCGTCTATTTTCATAATAACTTTACTAACTTTTGAAGGAACATTGTTTCGCAAAGACTATACTCAATGTTAAAGAGAAACTAGTGTAATATATCTAAAAATCCAAACATATCTGGATTCATGGGGGAAATAGAAATGAAAACAAACAAGTTGATTATTTTCGCCATTGCATTATTACTAATGACAATGGCTGCAGGCATTGCATTGGCTAACGGTGGTGATATAGATATTGACATTGACATCAAACCTGGTTCAGAGCCAAATTCCATAAATCTGAAAAGTAATGGTGTAATCTCAGTTGCAATATTGACTACAGATGACTTTGATGCATCCACTGTAGACCCCACTACTGTGATTTTTGCCTCAGCTTCACCACTAAGATGGACAATTGAAGATGTCGATGGGGACGGGGATCAGGATCTTGTGCTTAAATTTAAGGTTAAAGAGACTGGAATAGCTTTGGGAGAGGCTGATACAACTTTGACAGGCGAAACTTATGATGGTATACCCATTGAAGGTACTGATTCAATAAGAATTGTTCCTACAGATTGATTCAGATTCAACATAAGAATCTACTTTTCTTTTTTAATGATTACAAAGTTTTGGATTCTATAATTTTATTTATAGTGATGAAAAGGTGTCCAAATTTAGAGTTTCCCACGATAACAGTTCCGATAGCTACTATACTTGATCTGGCATTCTTCTTTCAGCGTAGAAAGGATTAAGAAATAGTTAATCAGAAGTTTTTAGCTTACATCTAGTTTTAATCATGAATCAAAATCCACTTATCAATTTCCTCACTTTTTTTATCCTGAAATTGAACTCCCACCACTCAATATCCTGTCCTTCATTCTCTTGAGCGTCTCCTATATTTAATTCCATATTCTCTTGTCTTTTCAGGATTCAGAGCCAACACATTCTACTTGATAGATTCTTCATCAACGAATATTTGAGGTTTTTGAGAATCCCCCTTCCCAAAATCAAAAACAAAAAACAAATATCACTACGCAAACGCTTTCAAAGCTGCAAGTGCTGCCTTCTTCAAAAAGCTCTTGCATTCAATATCAACATCGATATCGCCATTATTTAGTGAATATGATAGCTGGCCCGTAGAGCCATTGCTGGAAAGTATTGCTCTTATAGCAACCTCATCGGCTGAAACGAAAACTGTATAGCTTTTTTGCAGGATTCAATTGCGGGTCTTTAGCTGGGAATCTAACTCTGAAGCAACTGATCTGGCAATCTCCCTGGCAATATGATTCTGGTAAGAGTTGTAGGTGAAAATACCCTTTGTTTCATCATATAAAGTGACATCGCCCTGTGCAAGAAACTGATAATCATCTTCATCTTCTGATGAGAATACAACCGCTTTCCTGTCACCTGAACCTTCAATATCCAGATACTTTGTCTTACCTGTAGAGGAAAATCCGAACATGACATCAACATAGGATTTTGAGTACAACGGAGTGTAGAACATATTCATATCAATAACGTTCACAAAAACAAACTGGGAACTATAATCATCTTTTATTTCATCTGTAAGGGTCACTGAATAGCCGGTTTCCTCAAAAGTTGTTATCAACTGTTTTTCCACCATCGTGTCAAAACCATTTTCCTGATCGAGATAGAGAATGATATCTATTGAGAGAAGATTTTCAGTTTCTCCGCTGGAATATGCACTGGTTGTAGATTCTGCATTTGTGATGCTTGATTTTACACCTATGTCAAGGAATGCGAACGAGAGCAGAAGCAGGATGATTGCTGATGCCGTTATGATCAGTTTTCTACTGAAATTCAACTATAACCCTCACCATAAATGATATGGATGTAATTTATTTAGATTCTTTGTTTGACATGCCATATCGATACTTTTTCACCCACCACACTGTTAAAATTCACTAGATATAAGTAGGAATAATTATACATTGTTAAGCATATCAGACTGAATAACAGTTCAAAAACAGGACTTTTCAACAAGTTACTGGAATTGTTGTCAGGGGGAATATATGTGAAAACAGGAGCAATTAAACAAATTTATCTTCCACTAGCCATTCTTCTGTCGATATTGTTAGCGGCCTCACCGGCTATGGCTACTGCATCGGTCGATTACATGAGTATAGATGTTGATATCAACAACGGATATGCAGTTACCACCGTTGAGCAGAAAATAACAAGCAATGAAGATGAAGCTGCCTATGATGATTTTAGTATATTCAAATCCGAAGATGCATTCATATCCGATTTTACCATAATCATCGATGGGGAGGAATACAATTCAGAGGTACTTCCAAAAACTCAGGCCAAAGAAGAGTTTGAGGAAGCCGTATCTGAAGGAAGGTCAGCAGGACTGTTGACAGATGCAGGCAAGGACAGGTTCAGCTATGCATTGAACTTTGAACCTCATCAGAGTATCATTGTCAGGCTGACCTATGAACAGGCATTGAAAAAGACCCTTGGGGAATATGAATATACTCAGCCGCTTCGCAGTTATCGCAATATAAACAACCTGTCCGTAAATGTGGATATCAGCTCTGTGAACAAGATCCTCAGCCTGGAAACTCCCGGATTTGCCGAAGCAAACACAGAATATCTTTCATCCACCAAAGGACAGGTGACATATAACTCACAATCAGTTCCTGATTCCGACCTCAATATTATTTTCACGACCAATAACCCTGCCCTGAACGGAGAGATGCTCTTCTACGAAACAGGCGGTCAGGGGTATATGATGCACATATTCTCACCCACAGAGGATGACCTGGGCACAAAAGCACTCAACAAGGACATCATTTTCGTTATCGATAAATCCGGTTCAATGAGTGGGGAAAAGATGTATCAGGTCAAGAGTGTGTTCTCTGATATCATCTATGGTCTGCCGGCCAACGACCGTTTCAATGTGATATTCTTTGACGGAGAAGTGCATACTTATTCAGAACAACTGATGGAAGCAAATGCAAGCTCCAAAAAGGATTCCATAGAATTTGTGGACAATCTGAACGCCGACGGTGGCACAAATATCAATGACGCTCTGTTGAATGCACTTGGAATGTTCAACGATGAAACCGAGAATGTCCCGATAATAGTATTCCTCACTGATGGTGAACCAACCTCCGGCGTTACTTCCAGGTATGTGATCCGTGAGAATGTCATGGAAGCTAACAAGGTGGATGTTTCCATATTCAGCATCGCTTTTGGAATTGAGCATGAGGAATATTATGAGTCGCTGAGGGCGCTTAGTCTGGAGAATAACGGTAAAGCCGAGCGTTTCACCTCCACCACTGGTGCAGAAGAAGGTATCAGCGATTTCTATGCAACCATATCCACACCATTGATAACGGATATAGAATTCAGTTACAACGGAAAGGTATCGGATATTGTGAACACTGTAGAAAGCAGCCTGTTTGCAGGCTCTGACGCTATTGTACTCGGAAAATACAACACCGGAACCAGCACCATAAGCTCTGAGATCAAAGCTACCAGCCGCTCAGGAACCCAGGAATTCAACAACCAGTTCACAATTCTGCCAAAAGCAGAAAATTCCTTCATCCCAAGATTATGGGCTTACGAAACTATCAACGACCTGCTTGACAGGATCGAGGTGGAAGGCGAAACTGACGACCTTGTTACTGCAGTTACCGACCTCTCACTTGAATTCGAGTTTGTGACCCCATACACCTCGCTCTTTGTGGAAATACCTGAAACCGAGAAGCAAGATGTAACCGACAGTATGCCTCCTGGAGAAATGGGAATGGACGAGAGTGTAGTTGTGGATGATTCCGAGGTTGCGGAAGAAGCGATAGAAGAAATGCCTGCTGAAGAAGAGATGGTTATGGAGGAAATTCCCGTTGAAGAAACCGCAGAAGAAGAATCACCCGGGTTTGAGGCTTTGTATGCTGCTGTGGGAATTATTGGGGTGATGTTGGTGTTAAGGAAACGTGAGTAGAGATTTTTGTGTTAGATGGAGAGGTTTAGATTGAACCTCTCTATGTAGCTTTTTGGGATATATACAACTCTAAATAGGACAATGCTTTTGTCATTGTGACACACAAGCGATTTATAAACTTCATGGGAGGCCATTTTATATTTTTATGGTGTTACGATCTAAACAATTTTAATTGCAACTAATATTAGAATTTTAGATAATGCCAATTATATTTATAACTAAAAAAGATAATATATCAAATTTAAATAGTTTGAAGAAAATAAATAATATTTGAAGGGATATGAATTAGGGGTATTCACTCAGATCTCTTCTAGTTTGGGAATATTAACGTGAAATTCTGTACCAAATCAGCTGAAAGCAGGAGAGCTTTTGGCTGTAATTAATTGAATAGCCTAAATACGTCAATTAAAAGGGGTTACAAATGTGTCTGAATTGAATATGCAAACTGAATTAGATTTGGAAAATCTATTACCATTATCGGAAACATTATTGGAAACTGATGAAAACAAACTTTATATGGAGCTTGGAAGACGCTACGAAGCAAATATAACAAATGTAACTGAGAGCAGTAAGTACAGGCCACTTGTTCATGAAAAGGACAAAAGTGGGTTTGAAGACAAATTGAAGAAACTCGGAATATGGATCTTCAAAAGATTGGAGATAGGGATACACAATGTACTTTGTTCATCTGAGGATAATGAACCCCGAAATATGCTTGCTGAAGCTTTCAAGTTAGGGAAAAAAAATGCTGCGGAAGTTTTGGTCATTGTACTTGTCAAATATTTTGCTATAGCCTCAAACATTGCAATAGTATTAGCGGTGATTATCTTGATTATCTTCCGTCCAGTCTACAGAGATTTCTGCAATGCTTGGAAAGAAAAACTCCCTGCAACAATCTAAAGGAAATGAATGTAGGATTATTGTGGTGATTTTAAAGGTCGAATCAGGCAAAAATTGCTTACTAACACCTTCACCGCTCATTTTTCGTTATTTAGCTTTTTACCTTGTCTGATTTTATCTTTAATTCTCTTCAGTGTACCCCTATCCTTGATTTCCATTGCCGTGCATCTTTTTGCTCCAGAGAAAGTATCCATTCATGAATCTTACTGATATCAAGATAAGTTTCAACCTTATTGCTCTCAAGCTCCTGGATTTCAACCTTGTTGGCTTCCTTGTTAATGTAAACACATCCTTTGGGCTTCAGATGTCTCCTTTGCAGAACCCTAACATCCCCTTCAAACTGTGCTTCAGGATGGTCTATGTAATCAAGGAACACATCACTTAATGTCTTCCAGCATTATTCACTTACTTGATAATGCCTTTTGGGATTTGCCCAACAACAATCATTAAATATTGCAACAATCAAAGAAAGAGGGTGATTCATATGGATTGTTTATTCTGCAAGATCGTTGCTGGTGAGATTCCTTCGCATAAGGTGTATGAAGATGAGTTTGTTTATGCTTTTCTCGACATATATCCATGTTCTGAGGGGCATACCATTGTTCTTCCTAAGAAGCACTTTGGCAGGTTCACGGATATGGAAGAAGGAGATGCAGCTTCTTTGTTCGCTTTTGTGAACAAGGTTGCAAAGACCTTGGAAAAGACACTTGGACTGGAAGGAATGAATATCGGCATCAACAATGGGGAGATTGCAGGACAGACAGTGCCACATGTGCACGTTCACATCATACCCAGACGTGTTGGTGACGGTGAGGGGAACATGCACACCATCGTAGAATTGCATCCTTCAACAGACAACATTGCAGAACTGGCTGAATCCATCAGGGAAGCATTCGATTAATTGCAACCAACTAAATACACTAAATTAATTATGATCGATCACATTTATTGCAATCAATTACAGGAGAATAAAACATGGCAGACGATGAACAGAAAGTACTTGACGCGCTTAAAGATGCAGCAAAACCAATGAGACCGGGCGAGATCGCTGAAGCAACAGGTCTTGACAGCAAAGAAGTCAGCAAAATACTCAAGAACCTCAAGAGCGCAGATGCCGTCTGTTCTCCTAAAAGATGCTTCTATGCACACGCTGACTACGAAAAAACAAGCGAATAAACCTTTTTTATTCCTATTTTTTCTTTACTTTTTTTGCTTTCTTTCTGATACTTTCCTGATAAGTTTTCTTACACTTTTTCAGTCACTGCTGATAACAGTCACAGTGACCTCTCTTGTCCTGGGACCATCCAGCTCCGCAAGAAAGATGCTCTGCCATGTACCAAGCAAGGGTTTCCCGTTGATAACAGGCATCGTTTTACTGTTACCAAGGAGTACAGCTTTCAAGTGGGAATCAGCATTATTGTCAATCCTGTCATGAGCATAGCCTGCATGTGGTGGAACAAGCTTTTCCAGCAGCTTCAGAATATCAGAAACAAGACCTGACTCATTCTCATTGACAATTATCGAAGTAGTCGTATGCTTTGTACTTAACACGCAGATACCGTTCTGCACACCGCTTTCACTAACGTGTTTTCGTACCCTGTCCGTAATATCGATTAGCTCAATTCTCTTTCCGGTCTGTACTTGCATAGATATCCCCAATCAATGATACTAGCCTTTTAGTATTAATTATACCGGATTGGATATTGAAAAATGCCTGAAATGTACATGTTCACATTAACAGCATGCCTAATTTTATAAAAATAGAACTATAATCATTGGCAGTCAAAATGACCATAAACCAGAAAAGAATTTCAAAAAATAGAAAAAGAAGGTACCGATTGGTACCTGTATTCCCTTACTTCAATGACAAAGTGAAATCAGCACTTACTTCACTTTCAAATCCGTTTGCACCGGAATTGTATGTATAACCATCGAGTGTGACACCAGTAACTGTGAAGATAAAGCTTCCTAATGGATTCTTCAACTGGGCGGACTGGAATGTAACAACACCACTTGAATCAGTCACAGCAGAAACAGTTCCTGAAACAAGGCCGCTCCAGTCACCGGTAACTGTTGCGCCAGATAGAGGATTACCATCAACATCTACAACAGTAGCTGTTGCAATTGCATATGCAAAAACATGTTTGTTGGCTTTAACAGAGTAATCTGTAGTAACAGAAAGATCACTCAGATGCATTTCTTCTACCGGGGAATCTCCTGCAGGTGCTTCATCAGCAGGAGGTGTAACCGTTTCAACTGGGTCCTCTACAGCAGGTGCCTGTTCCAGATCGGAGACTGCTGCCAGGGCATTGACAAGTCCATAGCCATAGTAGTCATCCTGTCCGCTTGCTCCAATATCAGTTGCTGTGCTCTGGAGTCTTGCACGTACCTCTGCAGGATCCCATGTACCATCCTTATCGAGGTCAAGGTTTGTTCCTGATACATCTGTGCTGAGCAGAAGAGCAACCACACCAGTCACATGAGGTGTAGCCATACTTGTACCGCTCTTGTAGCCGTATGAAGATCCAGGCATAGTGGAGTATATTGATACACCAGGAGCTGCCAGTTCTACTTCAGGACCGTATGATGACCATGAAGCCTTAACATTATTGGAATCAGTAGCTGAGACTGCGATAACAGAATCATAGCCTGCAGGATAGATTACTGCGCCACCGGAGTTTCCGGCTGCTGCAACGACCACAACACCACTGTTATATGCATTATCACATGCAGCTTCGAGTGTGGAAGAAGGGGAACCACCAAGGCTCATGGTAATTACGTCAGCACCATTATTCACAGCCCAGTTGATGGATGCTATAATATCACTGTATGTGGCGTACCCAGTGCTGTCTGCAGCCTTAAGAGCATAGAAACCTGCATTCGGAGCAACTCCAAGCACTCCTATTTCATTATCAATTCCCAGAACGGTACCAGCAACATGGGTTCCGTGGCTGTGGTCATCCATCGGATAATTATCATCGTTAACGTAGTCATAACCGCCAAGGTAATTTGCTGCAAGGTCAGGGTGGTTGTAATCAACACCGGTATCGATCACAGCGACTTTAATACCACTACCGGTAAAACCAAGTGCCTGAGTAGCAGGCGCATTAACCCTGGTTATTCCCCATGGAATTGTTTCTTCTGTTATCTGGGCTATTCTATCAGGTTCAATAAGTTCAATATTCGGATTCTTATAAAGAGCATCTATTGCCTTTTGAGGAAGCTCTGCGGCAATGGCAGGAACAACATCATATTCGTATTTTATACTTCCACCATTGGCTTTTACAAGCTGAGCGTCTGTTTTCCCTTTAAATTTAATAAGAACAGGAACTTTTTCATCATCGTTCGGTACAGCGCTTGCCGGTGCCACCACAAAGGAGAGCAATATCGACACAATCATCAGTAACGTAATTGGTAGTCTATTCATCAAATCACCAGTTTTTGAACATAAAGTAAGCAACATTACTACAGGTTAATGGACACCTATAAGTATGTTATGAAAAAATCATGTACATTTGTGTAAAAATAAATCAGTTACAAAGCCATTAAATGCGTGTTTTTAAAAAGTGAATGAATATTATAATATTCATTCAAAGGCAGAAAGACCTGACATATCCAGTGTTGCAAAATAGTCATCCACTGTTTCTGCCCTTCTTATCTCTACAAAACTTCCATCGGATCTCAGGAGTATCTCTGCTGACCTGAGTTTGCCGTTATAGTTGAAACCCATAGCATGACCGTGTGCTCCTGCATCATGAATTACAAGGACATCTCCTCTGGTAACTTCAGGAAGGAGCCTGTCAATGGCAAACTTGTCATTGTTCTCACAAAGTGAACCAGTGACATCGTAAAGCTGTGAAGCTTCCTCGTTTTCCTTTCCCATCACAGTGATATGATGGTATGAACCATACAGAGCCGGACGCATGAGGTTGGCCATGCATGCATCAGTACCCACGTAGTCCTTGTAGATATGTTTCAGGTGGCGAACAGTGGTCACAAGATAACCGTATGGTCCGGTAATTACCCTTCCACATTCCAGGAATATCTTCAGTGGATGGAGGCCATTTCCTCTGATGATCTCATCATAAGCCTTTCTGACACCTTTAGCAATGACATCATAAGGTACTGGTTCCTGGTCAGGCCTGTAAGGAATACCTATTCCACCGCCAAGGTTCACAAACTCGAATTTGATATCAAGTTCCTTTGATAGCTCAGCTATCAGCTCGAAGAGTATCTTTGCAGTCTCAATGAAATACTCAGGGTCCAGTTCATTGGAAGCCACCATTGTGTGCATACCGAACCTTTTGACACCTTTTTCCTTCATCATCCGGTAGCCTTCGAAAAGCTGCTCCCTTGTAAAACCGTATTTTGCTTCCTCAGGATTACCGATGATAGCGTTTCCTTCCTTAAGAGGACCTGGATTGTAACGACAACAGACGATCTCAGGTAATCCGGCAACCTCTTCGAGGAACTCAATATGGCTGATATCATCGAGGTTTATGATAGCTCCCAGTTCCTTTGCCTTGATGAACTCCTCTTCAGGAGTGTCGTTGGAACTGAACATGATATTCTCGCCAACAATTCCGGTATTTTCTGCAAGCAGAAGTTCCGGAAGGGAACTGCAGTCAGCACCAAAACCCTCGGCCTTGAGCAGCTTCATGATATACGGATTTGGCAGGGCTTTTACAGCAAAATATTCCTTGAAACCGTTTACTTCACTGAATGCTTCTTTGAGCTTTCTTGAATTCTCAATGATTCCCTTCTCATCGTAAATATGAAAAGGTGTAGGATACTTTTCAATTATCTCTGTTAGCTTTTCCTTTGTGAAAGGAACTTGTTTTGACACCATTGGTCTTCCTCTTTTATTGTCTGGTTCCCTAAAACTCGGTTCACAAATAAATAGTTGATTGGAAAAGTGTCAAAAAGGCATACATTCCTGTCTTTTTTAGAACGCATAATATTTATATGACTTGTTCGCATATTATAGAACAATAAGGGGTTATTATAGTTTCGGAAATGTTCGAAACGAACTGTTTGTTGATAGATGAGTTTGTAGAAAAGAGGATATAGGAATGAATGACAAGGATCATTACTCCGGTGATGACGATTCACAGGATAAGATTGCAAGCATTGATGAACTGATAGAGCACATCATGAAAATGTTCGCCAGCAGTATCAAGCAAAATGGCGGCAAACCTGTGATCCATGGTTTTACAATAATCAACCAGCCAGGAAAAAAGCCGACAATATTTGGCTTTAGAGGTCAACATGGAGTTGAACCCTTCGAGTACGAAGATGACGATGAAGAAACTGAGGGAGATTTCTATATCTTCAACCAGGAACCTTTCATAGATGTCTTTGAGGCAGAGAATAAGGTATTCCTGATGGCAGATCTCGGAGTTGAAGAAAATAGTGTGGAATATCACTCTTACGAGTCCCATGTGGAACTAACCGTTATAACCAGTGGTACCGGCTATTCAAAAGTAATAGACCTCCCATGCAAAGTGGACCCGACAAGCATGATCTCAAGCTACAGGAACGGTGTACTTGAACTTGTGTTTGAAAATGCCGCTGAAGAATAAGCGGTATTTTCTATTCTCTTTTCTTTAACTCTATTTTGATTCCAGTCGCTTACCATGATCATTTTGATTCTGTTTTAGATTATTTTGCACTTAGCTTCAGCTATAAGATCTTCTGAAGACATACTGAAACATACCTGACAGTCAAATACTTAAACACCAATGCCAGATAAGACAGAAAATCAAGGAAGATCATCATGATAAAGATTGTAAAATCAAACGAAAGACATCTTGTGGATACCGAATCATCACAAAGTTACTGGCTCTTTTCCTATGCGGATTATCTGGACATGAAGAACACTCACTTTGGAGACCTTAAGGTCTTTAACGATGATACTTTACTGGCAGGAAAAGCATTTAAGCCGGAATCCGTCGACAACAAAGAAATAATCACGATCATTCTCGAAGGAGAACTGACCCATGAAGACAGTACAGGAGCAAAAGAGGTCCTGAAAGCCGGTGATGTACAGGTTATGTCTGCTGGTGAAGGCATATCATTTTCAGGAATGAATCTCACAGACAAAGACACACGCCTTTGCAGGATGTGGATCAATCCATTAAGAGAGAACATGGCACCTACATCAAATAAAAAGAACTTTGATGTGATGTCACAGAAGAACGAACTTGTTCATGTTGCCGGACAGGGATACCCAGGTGCTCTCAAAATACGTGCTAATGTAACTGTTTCTATTGCAAAACTGGAGAAGGGACAGATGTTCGACCTTCTAACCGATATCGCCAGATATGTTTTCATCTATGTGATTGAAGGAGAGCTTGATGTATGCGGGGAAAAACTTGAAATTTATGATCAGGCTCGTATAAACCAGAATGAGCCATTGATCATCAAAGCAGAAAGTGACTCCTTTTTCATTCTTGTGGATGCCACCGGTAAATACTGAAAAAGCTGAAGTGTATGGGTGATCTTGTCAAACTTCCAAATATCGGCAAAAAGATAGAAGAACAGCTTGAGCAGGTCGGAGTAGAAACTCCGGCTGAACTTGCCAAGCTTGGAAGCAGGAAAGTATTCGAAAGAATAATGACCATCGATGAAACCTCATGTATAAACAAGCTCTATGCACTGGAAGGAGCCATTCTGGGGATGCGATGGCATGATCTTCCTGAAAATGAAAAGATGGCTCTTAAAGAGTATTATCTCTCCCTGAAATGATCGGAAAGATAATTGAAAACCTCTCCAAGCTCATTATACTTAAGAACCGCATATCTGTCCAGGGGAGTAGGCATGTTATTGATTATTACAAGCTTTCCCCCGGCTTCCAGTGAATAGAGTGGAAGACTGGCTGCTGGCTGGACCACAAGTGATGAGCCGATTACCACAAAAATATCTGCTCCTGAACTTGCTTCTACGGCTTTTGTAAACGAATTATGATCAAGCATTTCCCCAAAGAACGTGATGTCTGGTTTGATCAGCCCATTACACTCAGAACAATAAGGAACTGGTTCTTTTTTTAACATTTCACAAATCTCATCATAGGAATAATCCCTGTTACAGGAGACACATCTGTGATTTGCAGGTGAACCATGGATCTCTATAACATTAATAGACCCTGCTTTCTGGTGCAGCAGATCAATATTCTGGGTAATGACAGCCTTAACAAATCCTTCTTTTTCCAGAGTGGCCAGAGTATTGTGAATAATATTAGGCTTCTTGCTATCCAGATTATAGATGAAGTCCATTGCATGTGAATAAAAATAAGCGGGATCATTACGAAAACATTCAAGATCGAATATCTTATTCGCATCATATCTTGTGTACAGACCATTGCTACCCCTGAAATCAGGTATACCTGATAAGGTAGAAATTCCAGCTCCGCTCAGGAAAACACAGTTTTTCGAGCTTTCCAGAAGTTCCGCCAATCTGTGCATGATTATATTTTACGTCCCGTGGTTATATATTGCTTTTTCTTTTACCAAAAAGCATGCATTCTAGTCCTTCAGGACCATCATAGGATTTCCTATACCTACAACTATTACCCGTGTCGTCAGTGGAGGATGGGACCAGTTATCAGGTGATGTGGTCTTTTTAGACACGGTTATCTTTGTATCTTGTTTTAGTATTCCACACCGCATCTCATAATCCAGTACAAGTTCGGTTCCAAGTTTTGTTGCAAATTCCACTGCATCAGCATATCTCTGGAAACGTTCCCTCCCCACAGGAGAAAAAAGCAGGAAATCCTCATCAGGATTCTCAATGGAAGCAGGCATTATTGATATCTCAATTCTTTTCACACCTTTTCCGGCAAGAGCACCCACTGCATTTCCAACATCTGCAAACTCAGGTACCACCACATCTGCTTCTATAAGGGACCTGAGCTCACTGTCGTATGCCTGTGCAGGACCTCCAAGCAATACCACCGGCAATTCAACTTTGAATTTGGCAGGATATTCGTGACTCAACAGATCATCTATCATTTCAGCCGGATGGTGTGGCAGGATATAGGACATAAGATCGGCTGCCATGTTCTTTGCCACAAGTTCCCTTACATGACTGCAAAAATCATATTTTCCCTTCTGGATATATTTTGAAAGATTGAGTGCACCAATCTCAGACGCACTGACATCCCATTTTGTGTAAATCCCAAGCACATGCAATGCATCGGTGGGTGTAAATCCGATTCCCTGAATGAGCCTTTTTTTGACAAGTGAATCCAGTACTTTTGAGGATGTGGTCTTGCTCATAACAGTTGACATCTCAGTAACTGAGATGGGGTCACTTCCCATAAATGTAAGAATTTCCTTTTCATTATCATCAACATCTGAAGCCTCATAACCTGTCCTTACAAAGAACTTGGTAGGCTGGAAGTTCTCATCCATAGTTGTTCTGGAAATAACCCTGCTTCTTTTGAGTTTGCTGGTAAATCCAGGATATATCTTCGATGCAACACAAAGTGGTATCACTCTTTTCGGACCAATTCTCACCTTCTCATCCTTGATCCATATATGGCTGTCACCACCTGTTGCAGAGGTTTCCATCTTCATGGCCCTTACACGTGTTTTCCACCCGCCTACAACAGCACCCGATACACTTATTTCAGGAACACCATTGTACAGCATGGAAACATCGGTACTGGTTCCTCCAATATCGATAACAGCACAGGTTTCCATTTTAGAGAGATATGAAGCACCAAGAAGACTTGCAGCAGGTCCGGAAAAGATGGTTTCGATTGGTTTTTCAAGGGCATCTTCTATATTATAGACAGAACCATCACACTTGAGCATCAGAAGACGGGCATTGATCCCCCTTGCTCTTATATCTTTGACAACAGAATTGACGAACTGGTATGTTATAGGTATCAGCTGTGCATTCAAGACAGCAGTGACCGCCCTCTCATAGGCACCAAGTTCCTGGGATAGTTCATATCCACATACTACCGGCATTCCGGTCATTTTAGTGATAAGCTCTTTGACCTTCAGCTCATGCTCCGGGTTTCGGACACCAAAATATGCTGAAACAGCATACGCTGAGACCTTTGTTTTTGTCCAGAGAATGAAATCTTCGATTGAAGAAAGGTCAAGTTCACAGGCCTCATCACCTCTGGTATCATGGCCGCCTGAAGCACACAGAACATACTGTGATGGAAATTCTGTTTGTGCCGGTTGTTCACCCACGATTATAAGACCAACAGCTGTTCCCGTACCTTCTAGAAGAGAATTTGTTGAAAGGGTAGTAGAAACGGAAACAAGATTTACATCCTTCAAAAGTTCCTGATCCAGTGAATCAAGTACATTCTTTATTCCTTCCTGCAAATCAGGATATGTTGTAAAAGCCTTTTTCGAATCCACGATAGCTCCGTCTGAGCCTCGTATGAGTACTGCATCCGTATATGTCCCACCGGCATCGATACCAAGACCAAAGTGCATTTAATATCACCTTTTTTAAAAATAAATCGAACTACATTTAATACAATGCTTGCGAGATATTTAAGTATAATCGCTTCAATAAATTTTAAAATACATTTCACTAATATGGAGGAGGAAATGCAAGTAAACGATATAGAAAAGGTTCTTCCATGCATAGCAGACCCATGGAAGCTGCGGATCATCGCACATCTTGATGAAAAACCAGACCTTCCTCTGATCGCAAAATATCTCGATGGTAAATATTCGGAAAATCTTGGTATGGTAGTAATAAAGATTGGGATCAAGGAAATGAACTTTTTTCGGAATGGCCAGGTTACTGTGAGAATGGTTGATTCTGAACAGGAAGCCAGTGCTCTTGTGAACCGGATTCTGGCAATGGCTTACCATAAAGCAATGATTGCAGGGGATATCTGAATGATTATCATTGTCAGTTGAATGATAATGATAAATCAATACTTTTTTAACTTAAAGTATCATAAGCCATAGAACGCGTTTTTGACAACTGAGGAAAAAATATGGCAGAAAAGAATATACTGGGAAACAAGATCCGCCAGATACGTGAAATGCAGAAAATGTCTGTGGAAGAGCTGGCAAACAATAGTAACACAAGCACCGAGCTTGTCGAGCAACTTGAGAACGGAGCACTTGTTCCTTCATTGACTCCACTTATGCAGATCGCGAGAGCCCTGGGAGTTCGTTTGGGAACTTTCCTTGATGATGCTGCTCACAACGGACCTGTAGTTACTAAAGACGGTGCTTCAAAGAACGTAGTAAGATTCTCCGGCAATTGTGATGCTTGCGAGATAAGTACTCTTGACTTCTTTTCACTTGCAACTGACAAAGCTGACAGGCACATGGAGCCTTTTATCATTGACGTCCATCCCCCAAAATCAGGAGATGCAAAACAATCATCTCACGAGGGAGAAGAGTTCATTTACGTACTCAACGGCCAGATTGAGATCCTTTATGGAAAGGACAGCTTCAAACTCTCAACCGGCGACAGTATATATTACGATTCAATAGTTCCTCATCATGTCCATGCAGTGGGCAGTGAAGATGCAAAGATACTGGCAGTCGTATATGCACCTTACTAAAAAAGAAGATCAATATGTTTAAAACAACTGTTACTCCAAGATTCGGTGATATTGACGGATTGAAACACGCTAACAATATTGCCATTGCCATATGGTTCGAACAGGCACGTAATCCTGTATTCAGACTGTTCACTCCTGACCTTGACCTCAGCTATGAGAAATGGAAATTGATCATGGCAAGGACAGAGTACAATTATGTAGGTGAAATGTTCTACGGATCGGATGTCGATATAATTACTTACATATCAAAGATTGGAAACTCATCATTCACAGTTACCCAGGAAGCATGGCAAAATGATAAAATTGGTGCAATAGGCAGATCCACTATCGTTCACTACGATTTCATCAATAAGAAGTCAGTCCCCGTACCTGATGACATAAGGAAAGAGCTTGAAGAGCACCTGCAGGAAGAAAGTGATAGTTGTAAATGATACCATGGAGATATAATCATGCCTTTTACAAATGATACAGTGGGCGTTTTTTTTGAGAAAATGGTCATGAATGACCCTGACAGGGAGTTTTTGGTCTATCCGGACAGGGACCTGAGATTCACCTATAAAGAATTCGACGAACGCGTCAACATGCTGGCCAAGGGTCTTATAGAAATTGGGATTGGAAAAGGTGACCATGTAGGCATTTGGGCTACAAACGTGCCTGACTGGCTTACCTTCCTTTTCGCAACATCAAAGATAGGAGCCGTTTTCGTCACGGTAAATACAGCATACAAGATACACGAAGTCGAGTATGTCATGAAACAGGCTGACCTGAAAGCCATTGCCATAATCGACGGTTTCAGGGATGTTAGTTACATTGATACGATCTATGAACTGGTTCCTGAGCTTAAGACACAAAGTCGTGGAAATCTTAAAAGCGAGAAATTCCCTTTCCTGAAAAATGTTATTTTCATCGGTCAGGAAAAACACAGAGGAATGTACAGTACTCGTGAACTGCTCCTTCTGGGACAGCATGGAAGCGATGAAGATATCCATAGGATCATGCAGACACTTGATAAGAATGATGTGATCAATATGCAGTACACATCAGGAACAACAGGTTTCCCTAAAGGTGTCATGCTCACTCATTACAATATACTTAACAACGGTTACTACATCGGTGAAAGACAGAAATTCACAGAAGAAGACAGGGTTTGTCTTCCGGTCCCGCTTTTCCATTGCTTTGGAATTGTGCTCGGTGTACTTGCAACTCTCACACATGGCGGCACACTGGTGTTACTTGAACTGTTCGACCCGCTTATGGTGCTGGCTGCTGTCCAGAAAGAGAAATGTACAGCCCTTTACGGCGTACCGACAATGTTCATTGCAGAGTTCAGCCATCCGATGTTCAAGATGTTTGACCTTTCCTCACTCAGGACTGGTATCATGGCAGGTTCACCATGCCCGATAGAGGCCATGAAACGTGTTATCAATGACATGAACTGCAAGGACATTACCATTGCCTACGGACTTACTGAAGCATCACCCGTATTTACACAGACTAGTACAGATGATCCTATAGAACGACGTGTCAGTACGGTAGGAACAGCCATGCCTGAGATCGAAGTGAAGATTGTAAATCCCGAGACGGGAGAGACTGTCGGACCGGATGTCCAGGGCGAGATATGCTGTCGCGGTTACAATGTCATGAAAGGATACTACAAGATGCCTGAAATGACTGACCTTGCAATTGATAAGGACGGATGGCTGCACAGCGGAGATCTTGCAACAGTTGACGATGAAGGATACTACCGCATTACCGGTCGTATAAAGGATATGATAATCCGTGGCGGCGAGAATATCTATCCCAGGGAGATAGAAGAGTTCCTGTTCACCATGCCAGGCGTCAAGAGTGCACAGGTCGTTGGCATACCTGATGAGAAATACGGAGAGATAGTCGGAGCCTTTGTAATTCCCGAGGAAGGAACTGAACTTACCGAAGAGGATGTCAGGGACTATAGTCTGTCAAAGATAGCACGTTACAAAGTTCCGAAACATGTTTTCTTTGTAGATGATTATCCGCTTACTGCAAGTGGAAAAGTCCAGAAGTTCAAACTCAGGGACCTGGCAGTTGAGCTTCTGAAAAATGAAGAATAAAATTTGAAAATAGAATCAGATGATGTGAATATCACATCATCTTCTTTTTTGCCAGTATGATACTGCCAGCAGTCCGATAATGGCGAATAGTCCGGAGAATCCTGGTATTCCTTTGCTTTCCTCTGTTGTTTCAGGGATCATGCTATACTCCTCGTAATCTTCATAGACAACTATGGAAGTACCCATGAATGCAGTATCTTCTGCATAGTAATCCTGAAGCTCTTCCAGTAAGCTCTGGACATCGGCATCGGTCATGAAACCTTCATTTACTGCAATTCCAATAAGTGCTTTTGAATCAGATATCCTGATCTCACCCATCTTTGATGCTATGGAATCTATGATTTCGTCCTTGGTTTGAGGGTAGCTCTCATCCAGAGAATATGTCTGGAGGATTATGAGATCTGCATTTGCTGAAACCGCGGGAATATCTGCCAGAGCATATGATGAAGGAATATCAATAGCCACAGCAAGTTTGTCTCCTGCGATTTCACGCGCATCCTCAAGAATGAGAAGGTTCAAGGCACAGGCTTCCTCGGGGTCCTCGCTGCACGGATCAAGTGCAATGTTAACACCATCAAAAGCTGAAAGTGACTTGCTGTTGTAATCCATGACCTGCTCCAGCACATCTTTGACATACACAGAGTTATCCTCATCTGAATCACTCTTAGGGTCATTGAATATCATTGCATAGACCTGCATATCATTGTCATGAGCTTTCTTCACAAATCTTTCCAGGTTCCATACATTATCACCATCGGTAAGCAACATTACAGTATTTATTCCGCTGTCCTTGAGATCGACGATAGCAGTGTCATCATAATCTGCCGTATCGAAGATGCGAATTGCACTTATCAGACCGCTTGCAGGGGTTATATTTATCCTGACAGGCTCTGCTTCTGTAACTGTTTCTTCCTCTGCCATAGTGCCTGCGAACATCACAGTGGGTTCTTCAGAAACAAATTTCCGCACGTAGACATAATCAAAGGATGCGTAACCGGTATTATCAGAAACATCGGAATAGGTGCTTGCAAAAAGATATACCTTCATATCTGTAACAGGAATATAATTGTTCTCTTCTGTTGCTGCAAGGTCCATTCTGCTATCTCTCACACCATTCTTGAACCAGGCAATCTTACCAAATTCATCTTCCATATACCATGCAACACCAATTGTGTACCAGTCACCTTCGGCTACATTGACGGCTGTAAGGTCTCTTGGGAAATAACGTGCATCGCTTTTGGAGTTTTCAAGTATCCAGATAACTTTTGTCTCATTCTGAAGTTCGGTAGATGTTAATACCTGGTTCTTTGTCTCTCTTTGTGGATCCACAAATCCCTGTGTTATAACAGGACCACGACTATCGGTTCCTGTAGTGGTTTTCTTTCTTTTGGCTACGAACATGGAGTTTACAGGGAACTCGTCCTTGGATTTGATACTCACAACATCCTCCGGATGGAATTTTGGAACTATCAGATTGCATACGCCATTGGAAACTTTTAGCTCACTTCCACCTGTGGTATACGACTCCCAGTTTCCAAATAAACTGGAGCCACTGAAATCATCATAGAATTCAAAAGTAGAAGCACTGCTGCTTATATCCGTTGCATCAGGATTGCCATAGTGCATTGTTATTTTTGCAGTGCCTTCTGCCGCAATGGACGGAACCTTTACCCATACAACCGCTTCCTCTCTTGCAACATTCCATTCTTCTATCCAGTGCTGAAGTTGCTTATCACCAGAGGAAAAACGTATGTCTTCACCTTCTGAACTTGCGAGGGAAAAATCAAAATTAGAACTGTTAAGAACTATGGGTATCTGGTAATTTATCAGGTTGTTCCCTGAGTTTTCCCTGATACTTATCTCTTCAGAATAGTTCCATTCCCCTCCACCTGAATATGTCAATGCAGTGCATGTTTGCACAAATAAAGTACAGGCAAGCAGTAACAATGTAATATAAATAATTCTTTTTAACACCAATCCTCACACCTCTCCAAGCTGATATTATCTTTATGCAATTTGCATTTCTTACTAATTATTTGTAATCAGATAGTATAAATCTTGTGCATAAAGACTCTTTCTATTTATTAGGAGTATATGATATATAGAAGTATATATAGCTTGAAAAAGCCTGACAGAAATATATCAAAATGCACAAAGGCACTATGGCAGCAAATAGCGAAAAAGAAAAAGGAAGTACCTTTATTCCCCATACCGAAAAAAAGAGCTTCGCAAACTATGAATGCTTGTTAATGAAATATTCGATCAGCCAGCCGGATATACTTGTTTTTCCCGGGACGACTGGGATTTCGTCTTTTGTGAACCATCCGGCTTCCTCTATTTCAACACCGTCAACTTTTATGTCTCCTTCCAGAAACTCTGCAGTGAATCCTATCATCAGTGAATCCGGATAAGGCCAGGGCTGGCTTCCAAAATACCTGACATTCTTTATCGATATGCCTACTTCTTCCCTGACCTCCCTTACAACTGCTTCTTCTATTGATTCACCTGGTTCTACAAAACCGGCTAAGATACTGTAAAGTCCGGGTCTGAAATGAGGGGAACGGGCAAGCAGTACCCTGTCATCCTTTTCTATTAGTACAATGATTGCAGGGGATATCTTTGGAAAGGCAAGGAAACCACATTCAGGACATTCTTTTGCTCGTTCGTTCTCCTTGAGTGATGTAGCGGAACCGCACCTTCCACAGAACAAAGTGTTCCTGTCCCACTCCATGATGTGAACGGCTTTTCCTGCAAGATAAGCAAGTGTTTCTTCCAGAATACCCGGCAGTTCTCTGACAGATACGAAACTGGCATTCTCAACAATACTAGCAACAGCATTTGAATTATCAAGCTCAACTGAAAAACAGGAAATATCTTTAAGTTCACCCAAATACTGTGTCCTGAGAATATCGATATCCATATTCCCAATCTCTTCAAGTGAAGGCAGCCTTAAACTGTTATTCCCTTTCACCAGCAATAGTTCCCGGTCCTTAAATGCAAAACAATAGGTATCATTACTACCATTTTTTTGCGGTGGACGAACCAATGGCAGGAAATCCGACTCCCATGATCTTTCTTCTGTGTTCATAGCTTGATGAATAATGTCCGGGTACACTTATCAAAGTTACCTTAGAAAACCTCAAGGTTTTAATAATCTGCAAACAAACTATTATTCAGTTAAATGGGGATATTCGATGAACTATCTGATACTGGTAAGACATGGACAATCAAGATGGAATCTTGAGAACAGGTTCGCGGGATGGGTTGACGTACCCCTGAGTGAAAAAGGTATTAAAGAGGCAATGGATTGTGCAAATGAACTTGAGAATGTTGATCTGGATGTTGCTTTCACATCTAAATTATCACGATCACAGGAAACACTTTACCTGATACTTGCCAGGCAGAAAAAAACAGGTATTTTCCTGCATGATAGCAAAAAAAGAGATGAATGGTCATATCATCCATCCAGGTTCGATGATTCCGAAATACCGATATATTCAAGTGATTCCCTTAACGAGCGTTTCTACGGAAATCTTCAGGGCCAGAACAAGCAGGAAGCAAAGGAAGTTTACGGGGAAGAGCAGGTCTTTATCTGGAGAAGAAGTTACGATGTACAACCCCCGGGTGGCGAGAGTCTCAGGGATACCTATGAACGCACAATTCCTTACTTTAAGGAACATATCCTCCCCCAGCTTGAAAATGGTAAGAATGTCATAGTTTCTGCACACGGTAACAGCCTGCGTTCCGTGGTCAAGTACATTGAGAACATCAGTGATGACGATATACCCAAACTTGAAATTGCAACCGGGAAACCACTATATTACCAGTATGTAAAGGGTGAGTTCATCAAAAAAGAATGAAGAATAAAAAAGAATTCGTTCACTCATATGGCGAAATTTCATCAGGCAGGGGTGAGGTGTGCAGGACACATTCGTCACCATGTTTTATTAGATCATCAATGGCTTTTCGAAGTATCGACGGATAAACAAGACCCACTTCTTCCCTGATAGCCTGGCCTTTGCAGAAGAACTTGAAAGTTGGTGCTCCTCTTACACCATATTTCCTTGCTGTCATGGGGCTTTCCAGGCCATTCATCCTGACAAAAGTGCATGAAGCATGGAATTCAGTTGAGTATTCCCTGAAATATGGTTCTATTTCCTTACAATGAGCACAGGTAGGAAGATAGAACATAACAACCATGGGCTTCTCCTGATTCACAAGAAACTCGTCCCAGTTGGAATCATTAACTTCGATTATATTGCTTTCAGTCATTTTTGCCGCTCCCATATTAGAATAAAAACTTACAATTATTAAAATCTATCTTCAAAAAAAGAAATATTACAGGCATAAAGCCTGTAGCGGTTAATTAAAATAAATGTCGGATTCAGATATTCTCTCTTGCCCATGAGGCCGCTGCTTCAAGAACCGCATGATTTAGCGGAATAAGCTTTGGCTTCTTGGAGAAGGTTTCAGTCAGTGCTGCCTTGAAATTGTCTTCAGTAAGACCTGTTATTCCAAGAGCCATGATAACTCCGAGCATGACAGTATTTGCAGCCTTTTCAGAACCTGCATCTCCTGCGATCCTGAGTGCGGGTATGGCTATTCCTGTAACACCTTCGGGGATATCACATTCACCAATAGTTGAATCGTAGAGTATGTAGCCACCTTCTTTAACATCCGCAGCGAACTTTTCCAGTGATGGGCGGTTCATTGCAACAAGGACATCAGGAGTGTAGACCACAGGAGAACCAATAGATTCACCTGAAACTACGACAGAACAATTGGATGTGCCACCTCTTTGTTCAGGACCGTATGAAGGATACCATGAAACAAAGCGCTGTCCATCACAGCCTGCGTGTGCAAGGGTCAGACCCATACTAAGCACACCCTGACCTCCAAATCCTGCTGCTTTTATCTGGACTTCAGGGAGTGAAGGATCAAGAACCGCATCCAGTGATGATTCGGTCTCAAGATTGAAGAGTGAGTCGATTGCCTGCTTCTCAAAAACACTATCTGCTCTGTGAAGTGGTTCTGTTTCATCAGACAGATCCCTGAAATTACCCAGTGGGAATTCCTTCTCCATTTCCTCGTTCACGAATTTAGTGCTCTGCTCTGAGTTCTGTCTCAGGTTTGTGGGACAGGTAGAAAGAATCTCCACAAATGCATATCCTTTTCCATCGCGCTGTATCTCAAGAGCTTTACGGATAGCTTTGCGTGCCTTTCTGATATGGGATATATCTGAAATGGATACTCGTTCGATAAATACAGGAGCTTTAAGGTTGTTGATAAGTTCACACATGTGCAGTGGATAACCTGCAAACCTTGGGTCCCTTCCATCCGGACAGGTGACAGTTTTCTCTCCGATGAGAGTGGTTGGTGCCATCTGGCCACCGGTCATACCGTAAACAGTGTTATTCACGAAGAAAACAGCCATCTTTTCACCACGGTTCGCTGCCTGCAGAGTCTCGTTCAAACCTATGGATGCAAGGTCACCGTCACCCTGATAGGAAATAACTACCGCATCATCCTGTGCTCTTGAAACACCGGTTCCCACAGCAGGAGCACGACCATGTGCCACCTGGAGATTTCCACAGTCAAAGTAGTAGTAAGCGAAAACAGCACAGCCTACGGGACTTATCATGATACTGCGGTCCTGTATCTCCATATCGGACATTGCTTCACCAATAAGCTTGTGGATGACACCGTGTCCACATCCCGGACAGTAGTGAGTGGCAGTAGATGCAGCGCCTCCCTTACGGGAGAATTCAGGATACAGACCTGAGTTTTTTATTATTTTCTCTGCCATCTTTATTCCTCCCTTGCAGCAATCTTCCTTACACATTCCAGCACCTGGTCCATGGTTATCAGATTACCGCCAAGACGGTAAACAAGTTCTACCGGTCTGCTGCACTGGATGGCAAGCCTGACATCATCAAGCATCTGACCATTGCTCATCTCAACAGAGACGAATGTGCATTCTCTTGAATCAGCAATTTCCTTCAATTCTTTTTCAGGGAACGGGAAGAGTGTCTTTGGCCTGAAAAGACCGACATTGATACCTTCTTTTCTTGCCTGGTCCACAGCTGACCTGCATATACGGCTGCTGATTCCGTACGATACAAGGATGATAGATGCATCCTTTGTCATGTAATCCTCGTAATCAACCTCTTGTTCTTTTATAGTGTCATATTTCTCCTGGATCTCATAGTTGAATTCTTCAAGCTGATTGAAATCAAGGAATATGGATGTAACAAGGTTCTCTCTGGTATCTGCTGTTCCACTTACAGCCCATGAGGTATCTATTTCCGGTTTAACTGAAACTTCCGGGAACTGCAGGGACTCGACCATCTGACCAAGTACTCCGTCAGCCAGTACATAAACAGGAGTTCGGTACTTGAAAGCAAGTTCAAAGCCTTTGATGACCATGTCGCACATTTCCTGAACGGAGTTAGGAGCCAGTACTATGTTCTTGTAATTACCGTGTCCTCCGCCTTTTACTACCTGATTGTAGTCGCCCTGCTCAGGACCGATGTTTCCAAGTCCCGGACCTGCTCTCATAATATCGACTATTACACAGGGAAGCTCAGCACCTGCAAGGTATGAAACCCCTTCCTGTTTAAGACTGATACCTGGACCGGAAGATGCAGTCATGACCCTGTGGCCGGTGGATGCTGCTCCGTAGACCATGTTGATGGCAGCCTCTTCTGATTCTGCCTGTACGAATTTCCTTCCCAGCATAGGGAAATATTTGGAAGCCTCCTGCAATATCTCACTTGCAGGAGTGATAGGATAACCGAAATAACAGTCACAACCAGCGTATAATGCGCCAATGACAGCCGCTGTGTTGCCTTTTACTAATTGTGTTGCCATGTGTTCTCACCTTAAGCTCATTCTTCCTTAAGCGGAATGTGTATCTCTATAGCAAGCGGCTCAGGACAGGTATAGTAGCAATTGGCACAACCTGTACAGCCTTCGCCTGCATATTCTACATAGTAGTATCCTCTCTCGTTGAGCTTATCGCTCATTTTCAGGACACTTTTCGGACATGCTACAATGCAACGTCCGCAGGCTTTACACTCAATGATATTGATAACCGGGTACGGTTCTTTCTTGCCTGACATAATATAATGCCTCATTTTACTCGATAAAAATAATATCCCGGAAACAGGAATAGTCCATAGAGGCAATAAGCATCTATTTACTTTATGGTTCGGGGACTAAATATCAAACATGTAAAATGGAAAGTTACTGTGAACTTTCCTTATCATGGTCACGTATTTCCACACGTCTGATCTTTCCACTGATGGTCTTTGGAAGTTCAGGTACGAACTCGACAACACGTGGATACTTGTAAGGTGCAGTGACCTTCTTTACGTGGTCCTGAAGCTCTTTCTTCAGTTCATCACTTGCAGTGTAATCCTTTGTAAGTACAATTGTTGCTTTGATAACCTGTCCTCTTACTGGATCAGGAACACCTGTGATAGCACATTCAAGTACAGCAGGGTGTTCTATAAGAGCACTCTCCACTTCAAAAGGACCGACACGGTAACCGGAGGTCTTAATGATATCATCAGCCCTGCCGACGAACCAGAAATAACCATCCTCATCTTTCCATGCCATATCGCCTGTGTGGTAATATCCGTCATACCAGACCCTTGATGTCATCTGCTCATCAGAGCGGTATCCTGTAAATATTCCCGGTGGGTTTCCAAAACTTGTGTCTATGACGATCTCGCCTTCTTCACCGGCTTCACAGGGTTTGCCTTCGCCATTGAGGAGAAGGATATCATATTCAGGAGAAGGTTTGCCCATAGAGCCTGGTTTTGGTTCGAGCCATGGGTAAGTTGCAACGGAAACGACTGTCTCTGTCTGTCCAAAACCTTCCATGAGCTTCATTCCTGTTATGCGGTAGAACTGTTCATATACTTCAGGATTCAGCGGTTCACCTGCTGTTACACAATACTTGAGACAGCTGAAATCATAGTTACTCAGGTCTTCCCTGATAAGGAACCTGTATATGGTTGGCGGAGCACAGAATGTGGTTACACCGTACTTGATTGCGTTCTCAAGCATCCTGTCAGCACTGAATCTTTCATAATCATATACAAAGACAGCACTGCCTGCTATCCACTGGCCGTATATCTTACCCCATACGCATTTTGCCCAGCCGGAATCAGCAACTGTGTAGTGAAGACCTTCATCCGTGACATTCTGCCAGTACTTTGCAGTGATAATGTGTGCAAGCGGATAGATAAAGTTGTGCTGCACCATCTTCGGGAAACCTGTGGTTCCTGATGAGAAGTAATTCAGCAGGATATCATTATTGGTAGTTGCTTCTTCACCGGTTGGACGGGCAAAGTTCTCTGAAGCCTTTTCCATCTCAACGGTGAAATCTAGCCAGCCGGTTCTTTCCATTTCGATAACCAGCCGGTTCTTCAGTATGCTGCTTATCTCATCGTAAGCTTCATCCACATAATTAAGAATACCTTCGTCAGGTGCGCAAATGACGGTGTTGATAACGGCACGCTCTACTCTGTAAACAATGTCCTTCTTCGTAAGCATGTGAGTTGCAGGAACTGCAATAGCACCTATTCTATGAAGTGCCAGCAGACAGAACCAGAACTCATAGCGGCTCTTGAGCATGAGCATTACATTATCGCCTTTCTTGACTCCCATGCTTTTCAGCATGCTGGCAGTCTTATTACTATAATACTCAAGGTCCTTGAAAGTGAATATCTGTTCACTGCCGTTGTCATCACACCAGACAAGAGCCTTCTTACCAGGCTGCTGCGCTGCGTAAACATCGACCACTTCATAGGCGAAGTTAAAATTATCAGGAACGTTTATTTTGAAGTTTTCCTTAAAATCCTCGTAGGAATCATATTCAACACGTGAAATATATCTGTCAAGTAATGAAGTCATACTGCCTCCTCATAAAATAACGGCCAGGAATTTCGCGGGTTTTCCGCCCATTGCCTGCATTCCGTGTGCATAATTAGAATCAAAGAAAATGGAATCTCCTTCTTCAAGGACTATCTCATTATTGTGAATAGTTACTTTTAGGGTTCCTTCAAGGACATAATCGAATTCCTGCCCGGGGTGAGAATTCATGGATACTGGGGTGCCTTCAGGTTTTGGATCAACTCTCACAACAAAAGGCTCAGCTTTCTTGTGAGCAAAGTTAGCAGCAATGTTCTGGTACTTGTAGTCCTTACGGCGTTCAGCACTGATACCCTTGTCTTTTCTGGTAACAGAGAACACATGCATTCTTGGTACTTCACCTGTAAGTAGCACGGACATGTCAACATTGAGATTCTGGGCGATCTCAAGGAGAATGCTTGCAGGCATGTCCTCCTCTCCATTCTCATACCGAGTATATGTGTCAACAGGTAATGTTAGCTTTTCAGCCATCTCCTTAACGGAAATATCTGAAATATCACGTAATTCCTTTACACGAGCTGCAATTTCTTTGATCTTTTCCTGCATAGAAATACCTTCATAAAGTAATCATATGGATACAACAAGAGAATTTTCACACCTTGCCAAAAGCAAAAAGCAAAACATTTCTCAGAACGGGTTCTTCTCCCCGAGTCTTTACCAGATAGGCCTGTGATTTTAAGAGTTACTATTATTTGAAGATATTTGTATAAATAATGCTATGCGTAGACATAGCATGGCTTAAAAGTAGTGGTTTTTCCAGAGAAAAACAAAAACAGATGAGATTTTATTAAAGCAAATATATTAATAACACAATACTACATTTATCATTATCAATATATACTTTAATGGTATCCTACCATATCAGCAAAACACAATCGATTAACATGGAAAGCATTCTAGGATTGTTTGAAAAAATGGAGCATGAATACCGAAGGCAGTTACTTCATGCTGCCTTTGGCCTTCTGGTGCTGCTTTTTCCTTTTATCGGAGCTGAGATATTATTATTACTGAGCTTCTTTGTCATAATGGGACTGACATTTCTTCCTGAAGATTCACCGATCAATAGATACCTTTACAAAAAACCACTCCCCGGTTCCAGAGAAATGCTAACTGGCAATATCAATGAGGGACTAAAGAGTGCAAAGAATCTGGCTATTGCAGTATTTATCTTAATGCTGATAAGTTCACTACTGGATTTCACATCATATCGGTTTCCATTATATGTGATTGCAGGTGCCATCGCCATATCTACCTTCGGTACCAGTGCTGCAAAATTTATACGCCACAGAAAGAAACTGCAATCTCTTCGCTATGAGCCTAAAAACATTGATGGACATGAATCCCATATATTACCATCAAGTATTGTGCTTCTTGGCGTGGGAATAATAACAGCATACATTGCAGGAACATGGTTTTTGTACTGGCAGGAATCAGACGTTAGTTCAAATATGCTATTCTTCCTGGCTGTCATTGGTTCCATAACAGGTGCCCTTTTTGAATCAATACCCACACGTATCGATAACAACATTTCTGTTCCACTGGGTTCGGGGATGTCTATGTGGCTGTTCAGTTCTTTCGGATACTCAGTACCGGCACAACAGATGTTCATTGCACTTATCTTTTCATTGGTCCTGGGCTATCTGGCCTATAGGACTAAAATAGCTGACCTTTCAGCACTTTTCAGTGCAGCCCTGCTTGGTGTGCTAATTATCGTATTCAGCGAACTCTTTTGGTTCATACTCCTGCTTACTTTCTTTATTCTGGGAGGAGCCTTTACCAAATTCAAATACAAATATAAGGAATCCATCGGTCTTGCACAATCAAAGGGCGGAGTCCGAAGTTATGAGAATGTTTTCAGTAACAGTACAGCAGCCCTCATACTTGCGATTTGCTATGGAATATATCCGCAACATGCAGAACTGATAATCTTTGCCTATCTTGGCACTGTGGCCACAGCAACCGGCGACACGCTGGCAAGTGAGATAGGAACGACTGCACACTCACAACCAATAATGATAACAACCCTGAAGCCCACACAAACAGGAGTTGACGGAGCAGTATCAATTCTCGGTGAACTCGCAGCACTTCTGGGTTCAATGGTTATAGGATTGCTTCCTATCCTCTTCGGAAGAGTTGATCATGTGTTCCTTGCCCTGGCTGTTACTACCGCAGGCGGCTTTTTGGGAACGAATGTTGATAGTCTGCTTGGTGCAACCCTACAAAAAAGGGGACTACTTTCAAACAGCGGTGTTAATTTTGTAGCGACCTTTGCAGGTGCCATTATATCAGGAGCACTCTACCTTTTGCTGATATAATAGCATTTTTATCAACGCAAATTGATCTTTGCCACACCACTTCTGACTGCTGCTTCTGCAACTGCGGATGCTACAGCTTCTACAACTCTTTTGTCAAGCGGACCCGGAATTATGTAATTTTCATTGAGCTCATCATCTGTAACGATGCCTGCAAGTGCAAACACCGCTGCCATTTCCATTTCCAGAGTTATATCGCTGGCACGTGTATCCAGAGCTCCGCGGAATATGCCGGGAAAACCAAGGCAGTTGTTTATCTGGTTTGGACAATCCGAACGACCTGTTGCAACCACTCTTGCACCTGCATTTTTAGCAATATTGGGCATTATCTCCGGAATGGGATTGGCCATTGCAAATAAAATTGCATCATGGGCCATGAATGAAACCATTTCGCTACTTACTATCCCAGGTGCTGAAACACCTATGAATACATCGGCACCAACCAGCGCATCTGCCAGCGTTCCTGTCATATTTTGCTTATTTGTCAGGTTTGCAATCTCTTCTTTTTCGGGGTTCATACCTTCTTTGCGTTCTTTGTAAATCGTTCCGCGACTGTCACATACAATGAGCCTTTCAGCACTGACACCAGCGTACATCAGTTTGAGAGCTATTGCTTTACCTGCAGCTCCGGCTCCCGATATAACTACACTTATATTATCCATTTGTTTTCCAACAATCTTCAAAGCATTGATAAGACCTGCGATGGCCACGACTGCCGTTCCGTGCTGGTCATCGTGGAACACAGGTATAGGAAGTTCCTTACGCAACCTTTCCTCTATCTCAAAACAACGGGGAGCACTGATGTCTTCCAGATTGATGCCACCAAATGCAGGTGCTATGTGTTTAACTGTCCTGATTATCTCTTCAGTATCTGTTGTGTCAAGACAAACAGGAAATGCATCTATGCCTGCGAGCTCTTTGAATATCAGGGCTTTACCTTCCATTACAGGTAAAGCAGCATATGCACCAATGTTCCCAAGACCAAGGACAGCAGACCCATCTGTAATTACTGCTACAGAGTTCTTTTTCATGGTGTATCTGTAAACATCATCCATATTCGCTGCTATTTTTTTGCATGGTTCTGCAACTCCGGGAGTATAAGCAAGACTCAGATCCTCTATATTATTGAGTGGAACCTTTCCACTTATGCCAATCACTCCACCGGCACTTTCATGCAGTTCTAATGACCGCTCTCCCAGACTGTTGTCACTTTCCTTACACATTGAGGCTTTTAAATCTGCATCCATTTCACTCACTCCCCTAATATTACCATTCAAATATTATTAACATATTTAAATAGGGAATGTCTTCAAAAAAGTTATATGTTCGCATAGACTAAGATTATAGTATGAGTGCAGGAGTAAAAGGTATTGCAAGAGAAACACTTGATTTTATACTTGAAGTAAGCAAATCCACATACCCAAATGAATTTGCAGGTCTTTTGCAGACGAAAGATGGAATCATAACAGATATTCTCATTCTTCCTGGCACCGAATCCAGTGAGGTAAATGCAGTCCTCAAGCTTTTCATGATGCCAAATATATCAGCAGTCGGGTCAGTACACAGCCACCCCAGTTCTATTATACGACCTTCAAAAGCAGACCTGAGACTTTTCAGTAAAACAGGAAACCATCATATTATAGTTGGACATCCCTTCGGACCTGAAAACTGGAAATGCTTCAACGGAAGCGGAGAAGAGATATCCCTGGATGTGCTTGATGTTGAGATAGTGGATGATGAGATACTTTGAGCTGGATTTTTCGAATAATTCTAAAAACGGTTCTGTGTTACAAGCACTGCTAGAAGCATAGGTATAATCCGGACACATTAAAGGTATTGTTACCTCAAATGTACTCCCTATGCCAAGTGTGCTTTCAAGACATATAGAACCACCCTGGACCTCGACAAACTTTTTCACTATGGTTAATCCAAGACCTGTGCCGGCAAATTTTCGATTGAGAGAAACATCGAGTTGCACAAAAGCATTTTAAAATCTCTGTTGGTCCTCTTCTGATATACCGATGCCGTTATCCCGAATTACAATGTGTAGCTCTTCATCATTATTTTTTGTGACGGACACTAAAACATTGCCGCCTGATGGTGTGAATTTAATACCATTGCTTATCAAATGATGCAGTATTACTTTTATCTTGGATTTATCCGCATAGATCACATTCATGCTAGGGTCAAGATTTAAATCCAATTTTACTCCATTTTTGAAGGCGTTTGAACACATCATTCGTTTTATATCAAAGATCATAGATGGAAATGAGACAACTAAAAGGTGAAATGTTAAAAATCACATATCTAAAAAACAGAATATAAGAACAACTTGAAGAAAACTGCCACACATCCGAAAAGAAAGCAAATGGATGATGGATTATCCATTTGCCCTTTTCCACACTAAACCCCACTTAGACCCAATTGTATATTTGTGTGGTACACATTAAAAGCTTAAACTACACCGTGGTAACTAAGGAATGAGTAATATGTCAACAGAGCAATCATAAGGGAGAGGAGCAATGTCCCGAAGCTGTACGAATTGTAATTAACGTGGTATTCTGTCATGTTTTATCATGATAAACATTGTTTTGATTCTATATAAACTTTATTACGATTTATCATGATTAATCATTTGCTTTGTAGAACTACGAACAATTTACAAGATTCATTAACAATAGATAAGTATCAGAAAAACAGAGAAGATAGACATTATTCAGATGAGGGGGAACATGAAAACACAACAAAACATGGATGATATCAAGAGATATTTCTCACAGGAATGCTTTGCATCAAATTCAGGTATGAATCTCACTTTTGTTTCAAAGGGATATGCAAAAGCAGAGATGGAAATAGAGAAAAGACATCTTAATATCCTGGGTACTGTCCACGGAGGAGCCATTTTTACATTGGCAGATATGGTTTTTGCCGCCGCATCCAACTCCTACGGGACTGTAGCAGTTGCCATCAATGTCGACATAGCTTACGTAAAAGCCGCAATGAAAGGAACCCTTTATGCTGAAGCTAAGGAAACATCCATAAACCCGAAGATATCAACGTATGTAGTAAATGTAACTGATGATGATGGAGATATTGTAGCTATATTCAACGGAATGGCTTACAGAAAGAAAAACAAACTTGAAATTCCTGAAGAATAAGACTTATTTGTACAATAATAACATCAAAAACATTCAAAAAACAGTTAAAAAAGCTGGATGATCAAACCAGCTCTTTTGGCTGCCTGTTTTCAGGCAATGAAGGTAATTTCGTAGAACTTACAAGCAAAGGTGAATCAACTTCCTTTGCTCTTTCAAGAAGCAGTTCCTTTCCTCTTTGCGTAAGTCCGAAAAGAGGGACCGCATTCCCGACCTGTACAAGTGGCTTTACAAGGTCACGTATGTTTTTTGATGCACAGCTGGTTACAATATCAACATTGTTCAACAGCTCCTGTGCAAAATCCCTGTCGATACCGGTTACATGTGCACCAATTATGGTCAGCTCGAGACCCAGTTCAGATTCCAGTTCCCTTAACTGCTTTGCAGTTTCCGGGAAAACAACGGTTACTGCTATCTTCTGGTAACCAAGTCCGGCAGCCTTCCTGGTAGCTGCAACAGGATCCAGCTTTGCCGTTGATGGATCAAGTACGATTCCACCACGTTCAGTTATACCGTTGATGGTTTCATCAATTGGTTCAGTCTCAACAAGACCGGAAATACGGGCACCCATACCCTGTACAAGATTTGGGTTGTTGGATATCACAGAACCTGCGCCATCACATGCAGTAACCGTTGTGTCAAGAAGACCACGGTTAAGTCCTGTCATCATAGTCTCGGAAGCACCAAATCCAACAAATATATCCATGTCAAGCTGACGTTTACCTGTGAAGAGACCAAAATCCCTGATTCGGAATTCCATATTCTTCTTAATCTCTTCCTTTGTAATCTCAGTGATACCCCGCGCTTTATCAAAGATCGGACACCAGCTGATAAGAGGTTCACTAACCTCTACAACTTCTCCATTCTCTACAACAACTCTTGCCTTACCCAATATTTCCATTACATGTGCCATCGTTTTTCACCTTTTATAAGAAGAATAATTGTTCATTGTACTTAAAGAGCATTTCTTCTGTCAATGACCTTCTTTGACTTACCCTCTGAACGTGGAATAGTACCCTTCTCGACAAGTTCCACATTTGTCCTTATATTGAGTACGCCTTTTAGCTCATTCTCCACATGCCTGCGCACAGCGGCAAGGTCCTTCAGTTCACCGGTGAATGCATTTTCCTCGAGTTCCACCTTTACCGTGATCTCATCAAGCATCTTTACATTCCTGTCAAGGATGACCTGGAAATGCTCTGTTACTTCAGGAATATTGACTATGACATCTTCGATCTGTGAAGGGAATACGTTTATACCCCTGACAATAAGCATATCATCGGCTCTTCCGAGAAGTCTTGATATACGAGGCGTTGTTCGACCACATGAACACTCACTTTCAAGTAATCTTGTGATGTCTCCGGTCCTGTATCTTATAATTGGAAGTGCTTCCTTTGTAAGTGACGTGAGTACAAGTTCTCCCTTCTCGCCTTCTGCGACCTGCTCTCCATTCTCATCAAGTACTTCTACATAGAAGTGATCACTCCATACGTGAAGACCATCCTGCTCCTCACATTCAAAAGCAACTCCCGGACCCATAAGCTCCGAAAGACCATAGGAATCGTATGCCTTGATATTCAAGGCATTCTCAAGCTGTTTTCTTGTATTGGATGACCAGGGTTCTGCACCAAAACAACCAACTCTCAGAGAAAGTTTGTCAACAATATCCATTTCCCTTGCAGTTTCTGCAAGATAAAGAGCATAAGAAGGAGTACAATGAATTGCAGTGACACCGAAATCCATCATCATTTCAAGTTGCCGGCAGGTATTGCCTGTGCCACTTGGAACTGTCATGGCACCCATGCGTTCCACGCCGTAGTGGAAACCAAGACCACCTGTGAAAAGTCCGTAGTTCACAGCATTCTGGAAAACATCATTCTTGTCAAGACCGGCCATTGTAAGGTTCCTTGCCATAAGGTCTGACCAGTTCTCTATATCGTTCTTAGTGTAACCGACAACAGTTGGTTTTCCGCTTGTACCTGAAGAAGCGTGTATTCTCACAACATCCTTTTTTGGAACAGCAAAGAGTCCAAAGGGATAATTGTCCCGAAGATCTGTCTTTCTTGTGGTAGGTAACTTGCTGATATCATCCAGCGATCTTATATCATCCGGGGTGATGCCAAGCTGCTTGAATTTTTCTTTATAAAAGGGAACATTATTATAGACCGCTGCAGCCGTCTTCTTTAAGCGTTTTAGTTGTAGTTCGGCAAGTTCTTCCTTTTTCATCGTTTCGTATTTTGGCTGCCAGTAATTCATGGGGGACATCTCCGCAAACACCTTTCATATAAGTACATCTTTGAGTGTTTAAACCTTTATATAAACTCATATATGCTTTCGTCATCGAGAAGCTGGTTTTTAAACACCAAGAGAGGAGTATTAATGAATAATTAATTCGTGTACTGAGGTATGCGTCAACATGACATACATAATACATGAATATAATGGTTAGTCCGGACTACAACGCCTAAGAAATGGTTATGTTTAAGGTATTAAATATGCCATTGTTTGGTCGTAAGTATCACACAAGGATCATGCGATACAACATAAAGAAGGTCAGAAACTCATTATTTTATGAAATTATCCCTACATAGCTAATATAAATAAGTAAGGACAAATTTCACAGATATGAGTAGGGGGATCATTATCATCGTGGAGTGAAGAGATATCTTGTCAAAAAATACCGCTGAACACAAAGATCTCACAGAAGAGGAACTGATCGAACTTATAAAATCCAGGTTCTTTGGAAGGAATTATCACAAGAAACTCCTCAGTGTTCTGAAAAAGAGCAGCCCATCGTATCATAGCGAACTTCTCAGAACTGCCCGTATGCTGCTCGATAAAGACTGGATGCTTGCAGGAGTTTTCCTTGAAAATCTTCCCGATGCAGCAGAGAATGCAGGGCCTGAAGGAATCAGGAAATGGGCAGGTACCGGGATGAAGATATTTGACCAGGATAAGGATCTGGCCATTGATTATTTTTCATATTCCCCTCCGCTCTTAAATGATCTGAATGTCAATGAACTGGAAGAGTGGGCCCTGAACGGCATATGTATATTTGAAGAGAATCCATCCCTTGGAAAAACTTATTTTTCCCTGAAGTCTGAGATCTCAAAGGAATTCATTGAGAGAATTAAGGGGTCTGCGGCACTTAATGAGATCGTAAGCGTTCTAAGATACTATGCCCTTGGATTATCAGGTGTCAATTTCAACATTCTTTCCCGAAGGATGTTAGAAATGGAGGAAGAATCCAATTCCGTAAATCCTGTGATTGCAGGCAAGACCATCTACCTTACACCCAGGATCAAGAAATACGGTGATTTTGAAGATAACTTCAAGATATACAAGCTGAGCATAATGCATGAGGTTGGTCATGTAAAGTTCAGTTCCCATAAACTAGAACTTGGTGGGGCAGCAGAACTGATGGCAGATATCAGAAGAAGGTACACAACCATAAAGAAAAGAACTTATCTGTCAGGTCTGCAACCCGAGGGTGTCATTGATATCGCTGACATCATAGCTCTGTTCCCCAACCAGCCGCTGGCAGGAACAATACTCGGCATTCTGGAAGATGCCAGGGCCGAGTACCTGATAATGGAATACTACAGGGGAGTTCGCGCAGACCTTGAGAGGATAAGATACCAGATGCTTCTGACAAGGTCTACTCCGACAGGTTACCTAGAAGAGTTCATGGAATCACTTCTGTGGATCTCGATACGACATGAACCTGTTTACAACATTGGTGAAAGGACAAAGGCTCTTCTGGACCCGGTAAAGGCTTTGCTGATGGATAGGATATTCCGGAAAGAATCATCCATTCTTGATTCCCTTGATACGACCTTCAGGATATACATCCTGCTTGATGAGCATATGGGTCCACTGAGTCAGAAGGAGTATGAGGTACTGAAGAACCTTGACTATCGTGGAGTGAGTATTGGAGCATATGACAAGAAGGACCCTCTTTCCTCCAGATCACATGATAATATTATCAGGAATTTCATTCCCGAAAGTGAAGTGGAACTGGCAGCAGAGGAAAACTGGCCACAAGAGGAAAAGGTCAAACCTCAGACCTATGCTACAGACAAGAACTGGAAGATACTGGGCAGTTACATGTATGAAGAATGGGATGCTGTGATCAATGATTATAAAGCAGACTGGTGTACGCTCAACGAGATCGAGCCTAGTGGTATGTCCAGTGATTATTATAAGGATGCTTCAAAACAATACAGGAATGAGATATCTCTGATCAAACAGGTATTCAACAGGATGAAGCCGGAAACATTCCGCAGGATGAAGGAACAGACCGATGGAACTGAGGTAGATATCGACGCCTTCATTGATGCCCTGATACAGAAGAAATGCGGAATAAATCCTGATGATGGTCTCTACCTCAGATGGGACAAGCATGAAAGGGATGTTGCAACTCTTTTTCTTATAGATGTCAGTTATTCCACTCATAAAATGGTTAACTATGAGGGAAAGAGCATATTGGATGTCGAAAAAGATTCTCTTATCATTATGATGCAGGCTCTTGAAAGTATAGGCGATAAGTATGCGATCTATGCTTTTTCCGGCCAGACCAGAGATGATGTTGAATACTTTGTTATAAAGGAATTCGATGAGGAACTATCGGAGAACGTTGCACGCAGGATAAGTCTGCTGGAACCGGTATCCAACACAAGGCTCGGACCTGCCATCCGCCATTCGATCAGGAAACTTGAAAAGGTAAATGCAAAAACAAAGATAATGATGCTTTTATCAGATGGCGAACCCTTTGATAGTTCCAGGGGAGAAAGCGCATACAAAGGAAGTATTGCTGAAGAAGATACCAGAATAGCCATAAGTGAAGGCAATGCCAGAGGAATACATTTTTTCTGCATAACCGTGGATCCGGATCCCAGCAAGTATCTTGACAATATTTTCTCTGGCGCAGGATACACGATAATAGATGATGCCAGTTCACTTCCAGAGACTCTTCCAGTGTTGTATAAGAGGATTACTACCTGATACTGCAATACTGTTGCATTAATACTTTTGGTTTTAAATCTTCTTCAACTTCATATTTTAAGTAAAAATTTCAAACATCCGTTGTAATAAATCATCTCATCCATCGGAATGAAGTCCCTCGTAAATTATATTCATACATGTATATTCAATCATAAGTACATAAATTAATAATTTACACAGAATTTTAATGAATATGTGTACATAATATCTATTTTCATGTACACAAATTAGGATTTGATGTCATAACAGTTTAAACAATGTCCATTCAGTTCTCTCATTGGATAGCAATGGGATATTCTGCAAAACGTCGATTACTGACAGGAATGATTTTTCTCATCCTTTTCCTGTGTACTATTAGTGTAACAGTAGCTGATAGCAATGATATCTCCACTGACATTGTATCCAGTTACAAACTGCTTCCGGAAGAAGGCATTGTTAAAGTCTCCAAGGAAATTACATTCTCCAACAACAATGAAGATACTAAATATTGGAGAGGCTACTACTCTAATTACAACTACAATCTTCCCGATGGAGCAACAGGTATAGAATCCTATGACAGCGAGAATACACTTGCATTTACAAGATCTGCTGAAGGTTATTATGTTTTTTATTTCAACCAGAAAGTGTGGTATGAGGGAAGTTATACATTCCACATCGACTACGAACTTGAAATAAACAAAAATACAGCTGTTTTTTCCTTAAGTGAATATGGGGACAATATAGAAGTTACACTCGAAGTACCATCGGATTTTGATACGCATATAGGCAGAGATGATTATAAAGTAGAAGTAAAAATGTATTCAAGCGTATACATATTCGAAAAAGGAAAGAACTGGGATAGAGCATATACAGTCAATTCCGTTAGATCATCACCACGCCTGACAATGGTAGATACAGCCCACCTCAAAGAGAGAGATGTAGAGATAAAGGTAAGATACTGGGAAGGTGAAGAGCAGTGGGCACAGGACATCATGCAAACAACAGTTGAGAGTCTGGCATTGCTTGAGGATAAATGGGGAATTGCATATCCTGCTGAGTACAATATCACCATCACACAGGCAAATCTAACTGAAACCGGCGGATATGGAGGGTATAACCAGGGAAGAAGCGGAATATGGCTGCTATATACTTCCAATCATGGAATACTCATACATGAACTTGCACATTACTGGACACGTGCCTGCAACTTTGACCAATTGTGGATGGATGAAGGTTATGCAGACCTATATACATATTTGGTCCTTAGTGAAATGGAACCTGATGAAGCAGACTCTAGACGTGACAGATTCCTTGACAAATACGAAGATCTGAAGGATCAATATGATTATCCACTATCGGATTGGAGCACACCTGAAAGTATCGATGATTCTACTGAAGAACGTGTGGACTTCGGATATAAAAAAGCATTTTACCTGACATTTACATTATATGAAAAAATAGGTATTGATTCATTGCAGGAAATGAACCGGCAATTCATAAATGCTGGAAATGATATCAGTAATGCGGATTACCTTAGTATTATTAATTCCGTTGCAGGTCAGGATATAAGTTCTATTGAAAGCTGCATATATGCTTAAATCAAATTCTTGTTGCTTTAATCTTTTTTGAAATGATTTAAATAAACTAATTTTATAAAATATTTTTATCAAATATACTTTTGGCGAATATATTTATAACTTATAGAAGCATATGGTTAGTAGGGTAGGGTGGAATGCAATCACATTCCAGTGTATATTGAAATTATCAGCCGTTTATTACTCCTGGGGAAAGTGGGAAATGAATGGATACTCTAGCAACACTGAACATAGCATAGCAGGCATAGCGGATCTAGTTGATACTATACTGGATGAGACATCTGTAGAAGAAATGTTAAAGATACTGGTAGAGCGGATACCATCCTTGTTTTCTGAACCTGAAAATATGTCCGTTAAAATATCATGGCTTGATGAGCATTGTGAATCTGATTCCTACAGCAAACCTGGTATTATTCTTACCAGTGATATTACTGTAAATGGCAAGAAAGAAGGCTTCATTGAGATCATAATCGCAGGCAAGGATACAGAAATTGAAAATAATGCTGATCTAATCCATAATTATGAAAAGATGCTGCATCTTATTTCCAGAATGATATCGCTCTTTTTTGAAAAAAGAAAAAAAGTAATGGAATTAGATAATATTGAAAAAAAGATGAGGAGTTACTGCAACAAACTTGAAGATTACCTATTTGTCGTGAATTCAAATGGGAATATACTTGACTTCAATACAAGTTTTGAGACCTGCACAGGATATACTGCAGAAGAACTGCATCAAATGAATATCAAAGACTTGTTGACCCAATGTTCAGATAATTTTGAAAACTCCCCCATGATAAAAGATGCTGCTGTAAAAGGAAGCTCGACATTCGAATTTGATCATAGGTGTAAAAGTGGAGAGATAGTACCTATGAGCATCACATGCAAACCACTTGCAAACAATGATGAAAAGACATTCATCTGTGTTGCAAGGAATATCTCTGAGGCAAAAAAAGCCGAGTTGGAACTGCAGGAGTCTGAAAGAAAGTATTCAACCATCGTGGAAAAAGGAAATGATGGAATTATTATCGTTCAGAAAGGACTCGTAAGATTTGCAAACTCGAAAGCACTGGATATTACCGGATATGAATATGAAGATATTATCAATGAACGCTACCTTAAACTTATTCCAACCGAAGATCATCAAAGATCCATTGAATGGCTCAACCAATGCAATAGCAATATTGCCAATAAAGCAATATTCCATGTCGATCTGCTGACGAAAAACAAGCAGGAGCTACCTGTTGAGATCACAGGTTCTGTTATTGATTATGAAGGCAGTGAAGCAAAACTTCTGATTCTAAGGGACATCAGCGAAAGGAAATGCATTGAAGACATCCTAAAGCAAGAAAGGGATAAACTTGAGAATTACCTGGATGTCGCCGGTTCTATAATAGGGATAGTTGGTGTTGACACAAACATTACGTTTGTTAACAAAAAAGGAGCTGAAGTTCTTGGATACACAAAAGATGAGATCATAGGTGCGAGCTGGTTTGACAAGTTCCTTCCCGAGAGTGTAAGGGATATTACCAGGGAGAATTTTATAAAGGTAATTAATGGGGAGATAGATCCACCGGAATACTTTGAAAACCTGATACTCACTAAAAGTGGTGAAGAAAGACTGATATTCTGGCATGATGTCCCTCTTGAGGATGAAAATGGCAAGCGCATTGGCGTAATAAGTTCAGGAGAGGATATTACAGAGAGCAGAAAAATGGAAGCAATGCTAGTAGAGTCGGAGAATAATCTCAAGACGATATTTAATAATATTGATGACCTGATATCGATTCACAAACCTCATGGTAAATTCATAGACGTTAACAAAGCTGCAGTCTCTTCCACAGGATACACTAAAGATGAAATGCTTGAAATGTCTCCAAAAGATCTGGTGTGGCCAGGAATGAGACCCATGATGGATGGCTATACTGAACGCATAATGAAAGAGAAGAATATTATTTTTGAGATATATGATGTTCACAAGAATGGTTCCTTATTACCTCACGAAGTTAATTCAAGATTAATTGAATACAAAGGAGAGCAGGCAATTATCTCAGTTGCAAGGGATATAACTGAGAGAAAGAAGGCTGAAGAGAGGTTAAAGAGATATGCAGGTGAACTCAAGCATTCAAATGAACTGAAGGATCTGTTCACTGACATTATCAGACATGACCTGCTAACGCCTGCAAGTGTTGTCAAGGGTTACACTGAAGAACTTATTATGACCATCAATGATGAAAATGCGCTCAAACTTGCGGAAAAGGTTCGAGATAACAACGACAGGCTCATAGAACTTCTGGAAACTGCTACTAAACTTGCAAAACTGCAAAAGAATGAAGATATTGTTTTTGAAAATATGGATATAGTTCCTATTTTCAAGATGGTTCTGGACAGTTTCAAAACACAGCATGAAATGAAAGAGCATGAAATCGTCTTCACAGCAGACGGGCCTTGTCCTTCTGTGGTCAATACTGTTATCGAAGAAGTTTTTGCAAATCTGCTTTCAAATGCTATAAAGTACAGTCCACCTAAAAGCAGGATAGAGATAACTTTTTCAGATGAAAATAATATGTGGAAGACCAGTGTTACCGATTTTGGAATTGGTATTTCGGATAAAGATAAACCTCTTCTTTTCAACCGTTTCCATCGTGCCGATAAGAAAGGCATCAAAGGAACTGGCCTTGGTCTTGCCATAGTCAAAAGAATAATAGAACTGCATGGTGGCAAATATGGTGTTGAGGATAACCCCGCAGGGCATGGCAGTGTTTTCTGGGTCATGCTGAAAAAAGCATGATGTTATTATTATCCAATTGATGCATGGGAATACTGAAGCCAAAAATACTATATTTTCCGTATTCGCTCCTTACCCAGACATCGCCGCTATGAAGTTCGACCAGTTCTTTGACAAGGGACAGACCCAATCCTGTACCCCTGTACTTACTCATAGAAGGTGCATCTATCTGAGAGAATGGCTTGAATAATTTATTAATGTCATGTTCTTTAATCCCTATACCATCATCTTCAACTTCAATGTGCACCATATCTTCAACAGCCTTGCACCTGATGATTATATTTCCATTATCTCGAGTGAACTTGACTGCATTCCCTACAAGATTATAAAGAATCTGCTTCAACTTTCCGGAATCTGCTTCAACCATTTCGATTTCCTGTTCTATAATGACATCGATCAATATGTTCCTGACATTTGTTGATGGCCTCATCTTTTCTGCTATATCATTGATTATCGAAGGAACTGAGATCTTTTCATATTCAAGCTCCATCTTTCCAGCTTCTGTTTTAGATATATCAAGTATATCATTTATGATTCCAAGCAAATGATGACCACTTGTGGATATATTATGAGCATACCTTTTTTGTTTATCACTTAAAGGTTCTAAGCTTTCATTTGCGAGAATGTCAGAAAACCCTATAATGGAATTGAGAGGAGTACGAATCTCATGGCTCATGCTTGCTAAGAATTTGCTTTTTGCATGGCTTGAAGCCTCAGCAAGTTCTTTCGCCCCCTTTAGTGCCTTTTCCATTCTTTTTCTTTCCGTAAGGTCTATCTCCATAGAAAATATCTCTAATTTGTCTTCAGCTACCGGAACACCGGAGTAGCTGGAAAATACAGGAACTTCATTTCCATTCTTATTGAGGAAAGTTGTTTCAAAGGTGTTAGTGTAATTGTTTTCGTCCTGTGTGGAAACAACGATCCTGTCAAACTCATCCCTGCTTTCAGCCGGGACTATAAGTTCGGTCATTTTCTTCCCTATAGCTTCCTTTTTGGAATATCCGTACATTTTTTCACTTGCAAGATTCCAGTAATGCACAGTATGATTGGAATCAAAACCCTGGACAGCAACAGCAGGTACATTATCAATGAAGCTCTGGAACTTCGCTTCGTATAAATGAAGTTTGTTCTCCTGATCCTCCACGGTTCTTGAAAGAGCTACCTGTCTGCTGATTATCATGTGAACTATATTAGCGGTTAACAGGATAAGGATAAATGTGAGAGCTTTGATGAATGTCACATCTCCCGGAATAAGGCCATTTACAAGAATATTTTCAAGCCAGTTGCCAGTATACAACCATGCCTGATACAAAACTAGAACAAAGATCAAAAGAGTAGTGACTGTCACTGAATATGGTCTTTTGAACCATTCTTTTATCCGAAGCGGATCCATATCCTTTTGATCACTTTTTATAGCGAATTCCACCTTATGCGAACTGCAATATGCCTGGAAAAACAAATCATAAATATATATCAATCAGACTTATTTTATACAATAAATATATTAAATAAAAAGAATACTATATATACATTTACAATGAAGACATTCGATTTTTGACAGAAATTATTCAGTACATCATATATCAAAATTGGAGGAGAAGATATCATGCCCGATATAGAGTCATTTTCGAGATATTTGAATATTTTGCTGTTCCTTGCACTGGTTAATTCACTTTTATCAAGATTTGCAGTTATCAATTCTCCTATATCACCTGCACCAGGAGTTTCCAGCATGTATTTTGCTGTAGCATTCATGATAGTATTCGCCCTTTGGTACGGAATATGGGGTGCTTTTTCAGCATATCTTGGTTGTATGATCGGAGCCGGAATACTTGCAGATGTACCTTTTTCATTGAATGTGGCATGGTCACTTGCAGACCTCTGGCAGGTACTTATCCCCCTAGCTGCCTTTGCATATTTCAAAGTGAACATCAGAATGCGGACAAAAAGGGATATGACAATATTTGTTCTCTTTGCCTGTGTACTGAACAATCTAGTGGGCGCCTTGTGGGGCTCGTTAATGTTAGTAACCAATGGAGTCATCCAGTGGACAGAGTTTTTTGTGACATTTGAAGGGTGGTTCATAGGCAATTTAATTGCTACACTTGTAATTGTACCCCTTTTACTCAGGTACATCACCCCATATGTTCAGCAGACAAGATCTTATGTACAAGGATACTGGATTTAAACTTCCAGCATCCAATAATTAATAGGACAAAGACTGGAATTTTTACTATTTCTAAACAGTTATATATTATAGTGAATAATACATACACTCTATTATAAAAATAAACACATAATATAATAGGACATGATATGTCTTCAAAAATCAACAATCCTTCTGTTTTTAATCTTGAAGCGGATTCAATGGACCTCTGGGAAAATGGAATCATTATACTATCACCAGATGGAACCATTTCTTATGCAAATCAAAGCTGGAAAGATTTTGCACAAAATAGTGGCCTGGATTCTCTTAAATGCACTGAAGAATCCAATTATCTGAAATCCCTGGATGAATTAACAACTGAAAGACCGGATGAAGCTGTTAGTACAGAGAAAGGAATAAGGAATGTAATTAATGGCAATACGAAAATATTCAAACTGGTATTTCAAAAGATTATCTGCAAGAGATATTCAAACCCTTCAGACAGGCAGATTCTTTTCTAACTCGTGAATTTGAAGGGACAGGGCTTGGCCTTGCAATTGTAAAGAGATATGTGGAATTGCATGGTGGAAATATTCAGGTTGAAAGTGAAACTGGTAAAGGAAGTACTTTTACATTTGTTATTCCACTGAAAATGGAAAACAACTGATCCTATAACCAAGCAACCTTCTTTAGGAAATGTAAACTCAATACCGATATTAGAGAGATCTCATTTCATAAAAATAATTATTTCCACTAATCCTCTTAAAACATGTTGTTGTTCAACAAAAACACATTTATATATTAGAATTATCATATTATTTGCAAGAATATTAATCACCACACGATCAACGTGTAATTCTCATAACACAAACTCATGAATAATTATTAAATACCCTGATTTTTCACTTTGACAAAGACACATATCTGACATACCACACAGGCAGCACGCCATGTTTTAACCTAAAATGGACGATTTTATGAAAATGGAAGAAGATCAGTGCAGGGAAAACATGGAGAAAATGCAACTCATCAGTTTCTCCCTGGACACAATAAGCGACGCTGTCTTCTGGGCAAGGTCCGATGGACAGTTCTTCTATGCCAATAAAGCAGCTTGCTCTTTATTAGAATACTTGCAAGAAGAGTTATTGGCCATGAAAGTCTATGATGTCGATCCTACCATTTCAAAGGAACTCTGGCCTGAAAAGTTTGAGATGGTTAAACAGAAAGGATCAGCCACATTAGAAGCTACCCATCGTACAAAATCTGGCCGTGTTTTTCCTGTTGAGATCACAGTCAACTACATGAGCTACGAAGGAAATGAGTACAGTTGCACTATTGTCAGGGATATAACTGAACGTAAAAAGAATGAAGATGCACTGAAAGCAGAGATCACTAAGCGACGTATTTTGACAGAACAGTCTGCAGACGGGATTGTCATCCTTGACCAGAATTCTAAGGTCTACGAGGCAAATCAGAGATATGCGGACATGCATGGCTATACGCTTGAAGAGACACTCAAACTGCATATATGGGACTGGGATGCTAAATACACTCGCGAACAATTAATGGAAATGACCCGACTTGCTAACAGTGTAGGCGTTATCCATGAAACTAAACATCGACGTAAGGATGGCACTTTACTTGATGTGGAGATAAGCGGGAACGCTTCCATGTTTGGGGACGAAAAACTGATCTTTTGTGTATGCCGGGATATTTCAGAAAGAAAGCAGACGGAAGAAGCATTAATTGCCGCTAAACAGGCTGCTGAGGATACTACCCAGAGTAAGACAGAATTCCTTGCTACAATGAGCCACGAGTTAAGAACCCCACTGAACTCCATAATAGGTTTTTCAGACCTGATGCTTCAAAAGATTCCCGGAGAACTTAACGAAAAGCAGAACAATTACATGGATCACATTTCAAAAAGTAGCAAACATTTGCTTCAACTTATCAATGACATCCTTGATTTCTCAAAGGTAGAAGCAGGCAAAATGGAACTTCACTATGAAACATTCTATGTTTCTGATGCTGTAGAGGAAGTAAGAATGTTAATTGCTCCTCTGGCAGCAAAAAAGGATATAACTATAGATATGGATACAAAAATTGATCCTGACCTGAGCATTAATGCAGACCGGACAAAATTCAGACAGATCCTCTACAACCTTACAGGCAATGCTATCAAGTTCACGCCAACTAAAGGATTCATAAAAATTGGTGTAAAGCGTTCCGAAGATATGATAGAGGTCAGCATAAAAGATAACGGCATAGGAATCGCTCAAGAGAATACTGCCAAACTCTTCCAGCCGTTCAAACAACTTGATCAATATAATACACGCGAGCACGAAGGAACCGGATTAGGGCTTGCAATTGTCAAGAAGTATATAGAACTACATGACGGCAATATATGGGTACAGAGCAAGCCGGGAGAGGGTAGTACCTTTGCGTTTGTGATTCCTGTTGAGCCTGAAAATACCTGAACATTGGTATTCCATTACCTGATTAAAACCATATCAACTATGAATCTTTTTTATGCTTCTTCCGGTGTACTTTCTGTAAACCGCTTCGATAGTGAATGCTAAAGCCAGCATCAAAGCCAATATGAGAATATCTTTTGGCGAGTTAGTCAATGTGTACCAGACCAGGGTCAATAATGCAATTGAACAGACAATTACACCTGTTATGGGTATCCACCTGTTGCTTCCGGTCTTCTGATGAAGGCGGGCATTAGAAGTGTTTACTGCTCCAAATATAAGCAAGAATCCTGCACTTCCCATTATTGAAATACTGGACAGATCGAACACGTTTGCTACGATCAATGTTAAAAATGAAGTTATCAGCAGACCTTCGATTGGACGATTCCATATCTTTTCTTCCAGTATCTCAGGCAATTCTCCATCTTTGGCTATGATAAAGCTCACACGTGAAGCACCGTATAAGGTTGCGTTAATAGCTGAAGTTGTTGATAACAGGGCTGCAACTGCAATTAAATTGAAACCAAAATTCCCCAAAAAAGGCTTTGCAGCTACAGCAAGAGCATAGTCCTGAGCCTGTACGATGGTGTCTGTTGACACATTCCCAACGGTTACATAGGCTATCAGGACATAAAGCGCAATAACAAAGACAACGGCTGAATAATATGCACGGGGTAGTGTCCTAGCAGGATATTTTACATCCTTTGCTGTGTTTGCGATCAGTTCAAACCCTTCATAAGCCAGGAAAATTATCATGCCCCCGGCTACAAGCTGAAATGGGTTGGTCCCTGTTATGAGCTGGAGCGGCTGTGACTTTAAACTCCATAGACCGCCTCCAATGAAGATAAGCAGAATAGTAATTTTAAAACCAATTATCCACTCTTCGGATTTTCCAACGACTTTTGCACCAATAATATTCACCATGGTCAATGCTACAATAATAATGCTGGTAAGCACATGTCTTAAAACTGCCTGCATGGTATCCGGGAAAAATGTGGAACCATAGCTTCCAAAAGCGTAGGCATAGAGCGAGAGCATTACAACATAGCTCAACCACAGAAGAACATTAAGCCCTCCTGTAATCAAACCCGAACCAAAGGCCTGATTCAGGAATTCCACAGTTCCACCTTCGGAAGGATAGCAGACTGATAATTTTGCATAGGAATAAGAAGTTATCAAAGCGACAAGGCCGGCAAGTGCAAATGCAATAGGAGTCCCACCCTGCCCAAGTTTCACAGCAAGGCCAAGAACTGCAAATATCCCTCCGCCAACCATGCCGCCAATACCTATGGAAACTGCGGAGAGGTAGCCTATGGATTTTACAGATGATGCGTCTTTCATAAATTAGCCCCATCGCATACTGATCTGGTTTTTAATGTCCTTCTTGAGTATTTTCTATAAGTCCATTCTACTATAAAGCAGAATATAATAACTACCGCAAATACGATCAATGTTGTTACTGAGTGGAGCAGTTCATAGTAGATGAGAATCCCTAAAAATACCAAGCTGCTGAATAAAGATGCATATATCAAATAGCGTTTTGCACCGGTTTCCCCGGACAAACGCAGGTGGGATGTATTGACTGCTACATATATCACCAATAATGAAGCACTTGCAAGCATACCAATTCCTTCAAGGTTCAGGAGATTCGTACACAGAATAACAAGACCTGAAGTGATGAACAGACCCTCGGTGCTTCTGTTCCAGACTTTCCTCTCAAAGAATTCAGGCAACTCACCTTCCTTAGCAATGAGATAACTTACATTTGCGCCACCATAAAGAGATGCATTGATGGCTGAAGATGTTGAAAATAGGGCAGCTATTGCCATTATTTTGAATCCTATATCACCCAGAAAAGGCTTTGCAGCTGCTGCCAGTGCATAATCCTTTGAGGTGGATATTTCTGACATGGATAGATTCCCGATAACTGCAAAACTTACGAGAACATAAATGCATATGACGATGAGAACGCTCAGATACAGAGCTCTGGGGAGAGTCTGCCCGGGATCATCCATATCCTCTGCAGCATTGGTTATTAATCCAAAACCCTGATAGGCAAGAAATACGATTCCTGCTCCATAAAGAATATTAGGAGTAGTTGGGAATTGTGCGATTGACAGGTTTACAGGCTGGATGAAAAAAAGCCCCGAAATGGCAAAGAGCAGGAGAATCCCTACTTTTATTGATACAATGAACAGTTCTGACCTGCCTACAGCCTTTGCACCTATGAAATTGATAGCTGTAAAAACAATAATTATAGCTGTGGCAAAGATATTTGACCATATCGCCGCGGAGCCAGCAGCTATAAAGGTCATTCCATAAAGGGCAAATCCTTTTGCATAAAGTGCAAGTCCGAATATATATCCGGTCCAGAGAAGGAGATTTAATCCACCGCTTAATATTCCGTCACCGAAACCCTGAATAAGAAACTCAACAGGACCGCCTGCGGAAGGATATCTTACTCCCAACTTAGCATAGGAATATGTGCTTAACAGAGCGATAGCTCCTGCGATTATGAAAGATATGTAGACTGCATTACCGGATATCTGGGTTGCTGTTCCGAATATTGAGAAGATACCTGCACCTACCATTGCACCGACGCCAATGGAAGTAGCTGATAACAGGCCCATTGATTTGTTTTCAGTCATCAAAATCCTATAAGATGTTTTTATGACATGTTATAAAAATTAGTCACTTGTTACCACCATTTTATGCAAACACGGCTAAAAATAATCGTACCACTGCAAATGGTATCTTACCTTGATGATGAGTGAAGAATAGGGAGAAAAAGAAATGATGTGAAGCACCTGCAGAATCCATACACAGACAGAATATGTCAATCTAACTTGCTTAAATATGCTTCATCATGACCAATACTTTCCTTTTTTCTTTTCCTACTTCATACCACTCTTTACCGCAAAATGTGTATCCCCACTTCACGTAAATATTCTGAGCAGCAGTATTGCCATCCCATACACGTAACCACACTACATTGAAGCCTTTTTGCTTAGAAATTGCTTCTCCATTCTCGAATAGAATCCCTCCAACTCCTTTGCCCCTTGATTCATTCTTAACATAAAGGCGCTGCAATTCTATTGCCTTGTTATCTGTGACACAATCTGGTACTTCAGAATTCAGAATTTTTGCGTAGCCACATATTACTCCCTTTGAGTTCTTGCAGATTAAATAAAGAGCTTCTGAGCTTTCCATCTCACGTTTGATTAGTTTTTCCGAGAAAGCACCATCCACATAGGCCCTAAGTTCTTCCATAGGAAGGGTTAGCTTATATGCATCTATAAATGATTCTTTCCCGAACTCGGAAAGGAAACTAACATGCGATAAATTGGCTTGTTCTACATGAAGATGGGGCTTCATACTATCTCCTAAAATCAAAGTTCACCTGCTTGCTCTGGAAGAAAAAAATGCCAGATCGAGTGGAGTGTACTGTCGGTCTATAATTTCAAAATTGAGGTCAGAATATTTATTAACTTTTTTTGAGGCAAGATTTACCTACATAACTACCTGATAGTTTCAAGGTTAACCTTTATTTTTTAAATTGAATTCAAAGGTGGAAATTAGTAGATCTATTCGGTCTTATGAGCAAAATGATAGTATCCAGATATATACGACAAAAGATACTACAATGAATATGTACTCTCCTACAAACAACACATAATTAAATATGATTCATAGTATAATTTGCACTATCAATAAAGAGGTTTTTTTACTCATATAATAATTACACAATATTCATCAAAAAAGCATTGTATATACCCATTCTTATTGAGGAGTATAGGATAGCTGCAAAATCGGCATAATTCTTAATTAAGCCATTAATAATTAAAACTATCAACATGTTATGATTTATATATAATAAATACAAATATAATTATAGGCATTGTGCCAAAGTTAAACTAACATAATGAACACACAATATGCCTTAAAACTATTTTCTAAAATTCAAGTGACTCAACAATAATTGGGCTTTAAAAATAGCAATAAATGATGATCCAATGAAAGAGAATCTAAGTTCTTCAAAATGTGTTATGGATGAAATTAAAGCAGACTATACACAACTATTCAATAATGACCATACTATTATGTTGCTTATTGACCCAGAGAGCTTGCAAATCATTAATGCTAACAACGCTGCTTCTAATTATTATGGTTGGTCATGTGAAGAACTCAGACAAATGAAAATAAGCCAAATAGACATAATGTCTGAAGAAAAAATAAGAGCTGAGTTCTCTGGAACTAAAAAAGGGATGCAAAATCACTTAATCTCTAAACATCAACTGCAAAATAGTGACATACACAGTGTTGAGATTTGTGCGGTACCGATAAACACCAAAGAAAAAACCCTTCTTTGCCTCATAGTTCATGACATATCTACTACAAAGAACGTCATCGGAAATATAGGAGCTGAGAATGCACTAAAAGAAATTGAAAAAAAATATAGAGGCATCTTTGAAAATGCTATCAATGGTATAGCAATACATAAAATAATTCTTGACGAGAATGGCAAGCCGATAGATTACATCTTCCTTGATGCAAATGAAGCATTCGAAAAAAATACTGAACTTAAAGTAACTGATATCATTGGAAAGTGTGTTACTGAAGTTCTTCCAGGTATCGAAGAAACATCCTTGATAGAAACATATGGAAAGGTTGTACTCACTGGCATCTCTGCTAATTTTGAAACATTTGCACCACAATTAAATAAGCATTATAATGTTAATGCCTATAAAGTGGACAAAGATTGTTTTGCCACTGTATTTCAAGATATTACTGAACGTAAAAATGCAGAAATTGCACTAATGAATAGTGAAAAACGACTGCAAACATTAATAGATACTATTCCTGATCTTGTATGGCTTAAAGATATTAATGGTGTATTCATTGCATGTAATCATAAGTTCGAACAATTTTACAATGTTGGTGAAGAAGAGATCATTGGAAAAACAGACTATGATTTTCATGATAAAGAACTTGCTGATTTTTTTAGACAGAAGGATATAAAAGCATTAGAGGCTGGTAGGTCTTTAATTAATGAAGAAATAGTCACCCGTGTTGCTGACGGTTATCCTGAATACATAGAAACGATCAAAACTCCAATGTATGATTCTAATGGGGATCTTGTAGGAGTGTTAGGTATTGGTAGAGAGATTTCGGAAAGAAAGAAGGGTGAACAAAGGATTGCAGAAGAAGCTGTTAGAAGACGCATATTCTTCGAGCAATCGGGCGATGGAATTGTTGTTATCGATCAGAATGGAAAGGTCGTCGAGGCGAACAAAAAATATGCTGATATGCTTGGCTATCCTATGAATGAGTTACTTCAGCTTCATATATGGGACTGGGATGAATCATTCACTAGTGAAAGGTTATCCAGAGCAATTAGAACTAATGACCAATCGCTTAATCATTTTGAGACAAAGCACCGTCGTAAGGATGGTAGTTCATATGATGTAGAGATAACTCTTAACGGTGCCCATATATACGGACAAAATCTGGCATATTGCATCTGCAGGGATATTACTGAAAGAAATAGAGCTGCAGAAACATTAAAGCAAGCAGAACAGAAACACAGACAGGCATCCCAACTATTGCAGGAAGTTATTGAAAGCCCTAAAGATGTTGTTATATTTGCTCTTGACAAAGATTACAGGTACATTGCTTTTAATAAAAATCATCAGATGACAATGGAACATATCTGGGGTAACAGGATAGAAATTGGTGTTATCATGCTTGATTACATCAAAGATCCTGCAGATATGGAAAAGGCAAAAGCTAATTTTGATAGGGTACTTGCAGGAGAAGCTTTCACTGTTATTGAAGAATACGGTGATTCCTCACTCAATAGAAGATGGTATGAGAATGTGTACAGCCCACTTGAGGATGACGAGGGAAATGTTATTGGACTTACATTGTTCTTAACAGACATAACTGAAAGCAAACAGACTGAAATGGAGTTGCTGAGGAAAGAAATACAACTGCGCACTGCACAAAGTGTAGGGAATGTCGGAAGCTGGGAGATGGACTTCACTTCCCGTATGGTCGATGCATCTGAAGAATCAAGAAAGATCTATGGAATTGAAGGTGAACATCATACAATAGATGAGATACACAGTATAGTGCTACCCGAATACCGTCAAATGGTATTTGATGCAATGAGGGCCCTCATAACAAAAAACATCCGTTATGATGTTGAATTTAAGATTAAAAGGCCCAGTGATGGCAAAATTCGTGATATCCATTCCGCTGCAGAATATTCTGCTGACAGGAACATGGCTATTGGGATGATCCAGGATATCACTGAAAGTAAGCAGGCAGTACTGGCTCTTCTTCAGGCTAAAGCCCTAGCTGAAGAATCAAATAAAATTAAATCAGAGTTCATTGCAAACATGAGCCATGAACTTCGCACACCACTTAATTCAGTTATTGGTTTTTCCCAGATTTTGAATGAACAAATATTCGGCGATCTGAATGAAAAACAAATTAATTATATATCCAATATACTAAAAAGTGGTAAACATCTGTTGGAATTGATCAATGACATACTCGATATTTCAAAAATAGAATCTGGAAATATAGAATATGAACCTGAAATAATTGATTTTCAGGAATTTATGGACGAGACAATAGTATTAATGGACCCTCTGATCAAAGAGAAGAATATTGATTTTAAAATCAACATCGGATTCGAGAAGTTAGAAATAAATGCTGACAAGATGAAAATGAAACAGATCATGTACAATCTTCTTAGCAATGCCATCAAATTCACACATGTAACTGGCAAAGTATGGCTTGATTCAAAAATAATGAATGGAAATGTTCAAATCTCTGTATCGGACAACGGGATTGGCATTCCTTTAGAACAACAGAAAGCTATATTTGACTCATTTAAACAAGCCAGTTCATCTACAAACCGTACTCATGGCGGAACAGGATTAGGGCTTGCGATTGCTAAACATTACATAGAAATGCATTCAGGGGAAATACATGTTGAAAGCGAGGTTGGCAAGGGAAGCACTTTCACGCTTACAATACCGATATAATCTTACTCTAAAGTACAGCATGGAACAGTTAACTGATTTTATTCAAATAAAATAACAATAAAAATAGTAATTATGAAATGCACAGCATGTTCTAGGATTTCAGATACTAATTAGGAGGAATATCATATTAATTCCTGTGAGCTATTATTTTCATTGAAGAAAGAAGCTTCCAATCTATCTTCTGAGCATTTAATAAAGATTAATGAAAATAAAACAGAAGATATTCAGAGTACTCGTGGAAGTCTTCGGCACAATATCAGTTGTCTTGCAAGATATAACCATAAGATGTTTTCTGAACTGACAGACAGAGACCATCCTGATATATCTAAGGAGATTGACATTGAAAAACTTGAAGATTTTACATATAGGATCAATAAATATATGGATGAATATGCTCCCGATCAAAGAGACCTGAAAGAATATATTCGTATAATATCCACATATCTGGCTTTTATAGTGAAAGAACCGCTGCACCCTCCCGGAATGTTTGTAACTGTAAATCGGATGATCTTCAAGAACGGTAGCAGTTATTATTGCCCTGTAAAGAGCAAGCATATATTAGAGGCATTGTCTTTGTGCAAATACTGTGTTTGCAAAGCAATTGATTAAAACCTAATAAATTAAGTGCAAACATCAGAATCTGCTTTAAGCTTTTAGATCTCTTCTCCTTAATCATGGTTTTTTGTTTGTTCATTTTATTTTTGCCTACCTATATGCAGGTAGGTATTTATTATATGAGCATTATTCAAGTATATACAAGAAACAAGAAGCATGTGGACCTATATGACAGATATGAACCCTACCAATCAACAGATACTCCATTACGCAAGGCACTTTTTGCAATGCCGGGGTTATAATGGATTCAGCTATAGGGACATTTCCCAGAAACTTGGAATCAAAAATGCTTCGATCCATCATTACTACCCAAAGAAAGAAGATCTAGTTGTTGCCTTGCTTGAAGAAAGAAGAAAGAACTTAGCTATTTCTATTGCACAAGTAGTGAAAGCAGGAGGGTCTGCCCGTGAGCAACTTCAATACTATTTTGATTATGCATTACAGGAGTTCGAGGAAGGTAAAACGATCTGTCCTCCTGGCTCAGTGATCATGGGTTTTGAAGAACTTCCAGAGGAAGTTCAAAAGCAAAATAAGTTGCTAATGGATGATATACTTGACTGGATCACTAATGTTCTCAGAACCGGACTGGAAAAAGGGGAATTCAATTTTTCAGACTCCGTAGAAGCACGTGCGGAAGATGTATTCATAACATTGATGGGAGCCAGACTACTATCCAGCATTAAAGGTAGGAAAACACTTGTCAGATCAATTTCCTCGATCAAATCCGATCTTGGATGGAGGGGTTGATTTTTTTATCCACCTGTTGCCTATCTACATGTAGGTAGACAGGTTATAGATATTAAGCTATTTTTGCCATAAAGAACGGAAACCAGTAAGAGAAATAAAATTGGAGGAAATTTGTAATGCCTGTTATGAGTATTATTTCATGTAAAATAATGCAGGATGAAATTGTCTGGCTTTTCACCAATGATCCTGAAATCAATAAGATCATGATCGTAGAGAACGAGAACATTTCTGAATTTACAGAAAAACTTAGTGAACAGCATGTATCTTATGAGATCATACCTTTAGAAAAGATACCAAGTACTTTCGAGGAAATGGATAGAAATGAATCAATTGTAGTAGTTAATATTCTGGAACTTGGACTTCATGCAGTACCTAAAACACTGAAATCCGAGGTCTACCAGAGTATTAGGGAAATGATACCCTTCTCAGATGGGATACTGCTTTTTTACGGGCTTTGTGGAAATGTTTTGGGTAAGGTAGAGGAGGATTTCTGCCTTGAGAAAGATGGCTGCATAGTGAGGATATTGAGAGATGATGTAAGAATTGTGGATGACTGCATCGGAGCAACAGTAGGCGGTGGAGCTAATTATCTGAACTTGCTTAAAACACACAGTAAAGAACCTGCCTTCTTCTTCACTCCCATGTATGCCAGTTCATGGAAAGAACTTCTAGGCTTTACTAAATATCATCCAGACCCTGAAAAAGCGCTCAAGATGGCAAAAATGGTCAATGACCTTGCAGGATATTCAAGGGTTGCAAAGGTCAACACAGGCCTGACATACGTAAAGGATATCGATGCAAAGATCGAAGAGTATGCCAGTTTGTTTGGGTACAGTACCTTTGAGGTCAGCGGTAATCAGCAAATTTTCGAGAAATGTTATCTCTCGATAAAGGATGAAATAAAGACAAAACTATGTGAATAATAATTATGCCAGTGTTAAGTATAATTGCCTGCGAAATGCTTGAAGATGAATTGGTGCATGTTCTCTCAAAAGACCTTGATATCAAAAATTTGTTTGTAGTAGAGAACAGAAACAGTTTCAGATTTATACAGAAACTTAGATCAGATGATCTCAAGCCTTTTGTGTTCTTGTCTGACAAATTATATCCTATCGTATCAGAAATCGACAAAAGATCACCTGGCAGTTTAATGACTGCTTTTTCGAACATTCCACTCTTCAAGAAAATAAGTGATGCCGTAAATAGAAATAAGGAACAGGAATTAACAATTGTTGTGAATCTCCTCAGGAAAGATCTGCATTCTGATATTGATCGTTTGCAGTCTGAAGTGTATCTGAATGCCGGGGAAATGGCAAAAATATCAGATGGCATCCTTCTTTTCTATGGAAAATGTGGCTATAGTTCTGAAAAAGTGCAGGCCGACTTGCAGAAGCTTGATTGTCATGTTTATTTTCTGAAAGATAATGAAAGAAACATTGTTGATGACTGTATTAGTGTAGCACTTGGAGGGAACGAGGTCTACACAAAAACGATGTTACTTGGGAACGGCAAAGGAGCTATATATGCAACTCCGATGTGGCTTTCCAGCATGAATGGAACTGATTACAGATCAACTGAGTCTTATAGAAAAATCAGTAAGTATCTTAGCAGCCCGATGTATAGTCTTCTTTTTAAGATCAACAATCAAAACTGTAAAGATAGTAATTTTCACAGAAACGCTTCTGAATTTGCAAAGATATTTGATATGGAGACTATCCACGTTGATGGGACGATGGAAATAGCCGTCAATTCATACATGGAAGCTAAAACTAGTATTTGCGAGAATATGAGATACTAACGACAAAACATCCAATTATCCGTTTCTGGGTTTATGTATTTTATGAAACCTTACTCCCTCAGTCGTTAAAGGAGTAACTGGATAGCGTATCATTATAGATGAATAAATAGCAATTATCCTTTTTTAGCTTTTTAAATCTTGTTGCATTTTTCATCCGGTAAGATGATTCAATAGCAAACTCAGGTCGATCATCTCGATAGAGGTAACTAAATATAATTATAGTATTATATTGCAACTATTATTTTACCTTGTTCACTGGTACTGGAGAGATGCTTAATTGTCCACTCATAGCAATAATACTTATAAAAATTTGATTATAGGAATATCCCTGGTAATATTTATAGTGAGTTCTTTTGTTGTCGCAGCTTATGGTTACGATCTTATCTATGGTACAGATAAGATGTTAGAATCATCGATAGACTCTGCCAGACTTGAAGCGCATAGTGCTTCTTTACAGGTATCCTCAACTCTGATCGTCCTTTCGGATACATCCCAATTGATTGCCTCTAATCTGAATTCCGGGAATTTATCGGAAGATCAGGTTGAAGAGCTACTTTATAGATCGATCAATTCTAATCCCAATATATTTGGGGTTGGTGTAGCCTATGAAAAAGGTGCTTTTGAGAATTATGAGGTGGATCCGCAATCCCTGCCCCTCTATGCACCAACCTATTCAAGAAAATATGGTGAGCCACAACTTTTCCAGGCATCCTATGATTATACTCTGGAAAATGGTGAGGAAGAGAATGTACCGAACACTGAATGGTATCACCGTGCATTGACCGATGGAGGAGGATGGAATGAGCCGTATTTTGGTAGCCGCAGCAACAGGTACATCTTTGAATATTCCACACCTTTTGAATCTACATATGCCATGCAACAGGGAATCTCTCCTGCAGGAGTTGTCTATGCAAGTTATTCCCTTGAAGGCTTGAGAGATATAATAGGTTCTCTGGAATTAGGAAAGACTGGATATGGATTTATTGTTTCTCAAGATGGAGATGTCATCTCCCATCCCATAGAGGATTATGTAACCAGAAACATTTCAGATATTTCAAAAACTGACAGTGTATTAGGTCAGATCACCAGTGACATATCCCCAGGCACTGTTAGCACTGTGTACGATAGCAATAGTGGAAACAAACTATGGGTATTCTATGAGGAAATACCTCAAACCGACATGGTCCTGGGTGTTGTGCTCAAAGATGACGAAGTTCTGCATTATATGAATGAGGAACTCTATCATGAGAAGATATACCTTTCACTGGGCATCATAGGGTTGCTGACATCTCTTTCGATCATCATTTTCACCAGAAATGGAACTACAAAAGCTTCCATGTGGAAAATAGTGATCATATTCTCGATTCTTTGTTTTATCGAGATTGGGGTTGTATGGAATCTTACCATGACCAATAATGTTTCTGAAAATATGGATGATATCATCCTCTACGATGAATCCGGACTTGAAAGCTCCCTGGAAAAGGTATATCTCAATGACGTGAATACAAAAGAAGCAACTAGTGATTCAATGTTAAAGGTTCCCACCGGAATGTTTATCCAATCCATTGAGTTCGCATCGGGAAATGATGTAGTTATTACTGGCTATGTATGGCAGAAGCATGTCGAAGGTATTGCTGATGATTACGTTCCCGGAATTATTTTCCCGGAGTCTGAGTCGACAAGTATCACCAATGCTTATGAAAAAGATGGTGTTACAGGCTGGTACTTCGAAACAACACTACGTGAACAATTTGATTACATAACTTATCCATTTGACATGGAAACTGTCTGGATCAGATTATGGAGCGATGGCTTTGATGATAACGTTGTCCTGGTCCCTGATCTGGACTCGTATTACTCGATTACTCCGGAATCCACGCCTGGTATCGAAAAAGACTTTGTTCTTGAAGGCTGGGATATCACTAAGAGCTATTTCTCATACAAAGTCAATGAATACGATACCGACTTTGGTATCAATGGATACAAAGAAAATGCTAATCCTGAGCTATACTTCAATGTAGAGATGAAGAGGGACATTGTGACACCCTTCATCACATATATGAGTCCTCTGCTTCTGATTGCATTGTTGTTGTTCATTGCACTTTTCACAGAGGTCAAGTCAGACACCGATTCTTCGGAGATATTGAAGTATGGTGCCTCATTGATGCTGGTATTGATGGTAGCACATGTTTCTCTGCGAGAGAGCCTTACGGCATCCGGCATCATTTACCTTGAGTACTTCTATATCATTATGTATTTCATGGTGCTGGCAATTTCCTTCAATGCCATTATATATGCTTCAGATAGGAAGATACCAGTGATAGAGTACGAGGACAATGTCTTTGCAAAACTGATGTACTGGCCTGTTATGCTGTTTTTGATCTTGATGGTAACTTTGGCCACGTTCTTCTAGCGAAGTGTGCAATTACAGATCATCAGTGTATTCTCACTGATGATCCCTATTTTATTCTGAAGCTGATTTCAGGTATCAATTTAAAAGTGCAGAATAATGGCTCTGTAGAAATCCTCTAAATTCAAACAATTATGAAAGTCAATAAAACATCAATATGTTGCCATGAATGGTGACGATTCTTGCAGAACATAGGCAACAGATTATGATTTCAATAGGTTTTCTACAGAGCAAAAATAATTAACCTTTATTTCGGATTATTGAAGAATTCTCTGAGATGTTCAAAAGTTTCATATCGAGGATAGCACCTGCACAACCTATGGAAAGTACATATTATTTCAACAAAACTCACATTGAAAAGTAACAATTAAAGATTGTGGGCAAAATTATGATACAAGTAGCATGATTATAAAATATAGTGAATTAAAATAAAGATGGCCAAACAGAATAAAATAAAAAATTAAGTATATATTGCACTGGAAACACAAGGGTATAAATATCATAATATGATTAAAAAGTCAGTCTGACACATGGTTGTAAAATTGCTTGTGATTTTATCAAAAATTATGACGAAAACCTGACAAATATAATGCCACATGTAGTAATAATATATTTTTATTAAGTATATTTATATATATGACGCCTTATATAACATGCGAGGACATGTATCCCCAGTGGTATACTTTACAGATATGGAATGAATTGAGATTGGTAATATCTCTGATTGCTAACCATACTACATGTTTTTCAAAGAAATTCAATTCATGTAGATGGAATAATAACATTCCAATGGTCCTGAATGTTCAAAAAAGGCATTTAGCACCGTTACTCCAATACTTTGTACAAATCTTGCACTTAATCAATTTTCAATTATATGGGATACTGGATACATGCCATGTTGCACACGGAAACAACAGATTTGGTATGTATATTCAGGTGAAATAGTTTCATAGATACTGGGAGTATGCTAGATGGATTTTAAAAAAATAACTATTCGTCATAAAATATTGATAGTATCTTTGTTATTAACTATATTACCCGTAACGATTGTTGGTTTTTATGCTTACGACCAAACAGAAGCTGGCACCTGGTCACAATTGGAAGGGTATTTGAATGACCAATTGTTCCTTGAAAAGGCCTATATAGAGTCTACTTTCTCCCTTGCACAAGACAAAGTAAATAGTGACCTGGGAGTTGCAAGGACCGTTTTTTACTCTAACGGCAATCCCGAAATTGTTGATGGACAAATGATACTAGGTAAAGATTATGTTGTCAACAATAATTTTGAGATTGTCGATAATGTCAAGAATATGGTAGGAGGGACTGCTACTGTATTTCAGGTACTGGATGGAGAGGCTGTAAGAATCTCTACTAACGTTATCACCAATGAGGGAGAAAGAGCAGTCGGTACCACAGTGTCGCAACCAGTGTATGATACAGTTGTCACCAAAGGTGAAATGTTCTACGGAAGAGCATGGGTAGTCAATGCCTGGTATCTGACCGCATACGAACCAATCAGAAATAGTGCTGGTGAGATTATAGGTATCCTTTACGTTGGTGTTCTTGAAGATCCATTTATCAATACGATAAGGCATCATATGGGTGGAATTGTTGTAGGTGAGACTGGATATATCTATATAATGGACTCTGAAGGAAATATTCTCATTCACCCTAGTATAGAAGGTGAGAATGTCTATGAGTATGACTTTGCAAAAGATATTATCACTAACAAAGAAGGTATTATTGCTTATGAGTGGGAGGGTCGCGAAAAAATTGCAGGCTACACCTACTATGAGCCAAATGATTGGTATATAGTATCAAATACTTATTATGAAGAGTTTGCAGGTCCTCTACTGGCAATTAGGAACAGTTTAATAATGGCTGTTTTAGTCTTTGTAATTCTTGGTATTTTAGCTTCATTCCTTCTAAGCAAATCTATTTCTGGTGGAATTGAAAAAATAGTTACTGACTTTAATGACATAACCAATGCTACTCTTCAGGGTAAACTGGACAAGAGAGCAAATATTGATGTGGGTATTGATTTAGAGGCAATACCCAGGAGTTTCAATCAGGTACTGGATGCTGTTAAAGAGAATGAAGAAAAGCTCCAGACATTCATAGACAATGTTCCTGTCGGAATCTTCCGTACTAATTCTGATGGAAAAGCCCTTCAGGCAAATCCTGAGATGATACGAATCATAGGCAGAGAGAGTAAAGAAGAAACCCTCGAATACATGCAGAATGTAGGAGAACAATTATATGTTAATCAGGAACGTCGTAACGAGCTTATCAATGTCCTTGCAAAACAGGGTCATGTTGAGAATTTTGAATTTGAGGCTTTACGTGCAGATGGTAAACATGCCTGGCTAATGATCAATGCAAGAACAAATGTAAAAGCAAAACCAGGCGATAATCCTTTTTTAATAGATGGTTTTGTCCTTGATATTACAGAACGCAAAAAAGCAGAAGAAGCACTGAAAAAAACCGAATTGAAATATAGGCAGGCACACAATATACTGCAAAAGGTCATTGAGAGCCCTAAAGATGTTGTCATATTTGCTCTTGACAAAGATTATCAATACATTGCCTTCAATCAAAATCATCAGATTACAATGGAACATATATGGGATGCAAAAATAGAGATTGGTGTCAATATGCTTGATTACATCAAAGATCCTGCAGATGCGGAAAAAGCAAAAGTGAATTTTGACAGAGTACTTGCAGGTGAAGCCTTCACGATTATTGAAGAATACGGTGATTCTTTACTCGGAAGAAAATGGTATGAGAATGTGTACAGTCCTCTTGAAAGTGATAAAGGAAATGTTATCGGACTTACTCTGTTCCTGACTAACATCACTGAGCGTAAACAAACTGAAATGGCACTTCTTCAAGCTAAAGTCCTGGCTGAGGAATCAAACCAGATTAAATCGGAGTTCATTGCAAACATGAGTCATGAACTTCGCACACCACTCAATTCTGTTATTGGATTCTCCCAAATGTTGAATGAAAAAATATTTGGTGATCTGAATGAAAAACAAATGCATTATGTTTCTAATATACAGAAAAGTGGCAACCATTTGTTAGAATTGATCAATGATATTCTTGATATTTCAAAAATTGAATCTGGCAATATGGAATATTCACCTGAAATGACAGATCTCAAACAAATAATGGATGAAATTATAGTGCTAACGGAACCTCTGGTTAAAGAAAAGAATATTGGTTTTGAAGCCAACAGTGAATTCGAAAAGCTGGAAATAAATGTCGATAAAATGAAGATCAAACAGATCATGTTCAATCTTCTTAGCAATGCGATCAAATTCACACCTAAAAATGGCAAAGTATGGTTTGATTCTAAAATAATGAACGGAAATATTCAGATATCTGTATCCGATAGTGGTATTGGAATTCCCCTAGAACACCAAAAAGCCATATTTGACCCGTTCAAGCAAGTAAGTTCATCGGCAAACCGCACTTATGGAGGAACTGGGTTAGGACTTGCTATTGTGAAATATTATGTAGAGATGCATTCTGGGGAGATACATGTTGAAAGTGAAGTTGGCAAGGGAAGTAAATTCACATTTACGATACCGATTGGTTTGAGAAATGCTTGATTAGTTGTAGGATGATTCTTATTCATAACCACGTTTCATGTAGACGTGTTAAATGTAAACAAGGCTCTGTGAACTCAAATCCTTTCAAATTATGAACTGGTTCTCTATCTGAATACTTGTTAATGGAAGCTAAACTTGACGAATCAAGGAAGGAATTTCTGAGAATTTAGCTGACTTCATACAATACAAAGCACTTATAATATTTAGAAGTGCGAATTATCTTAATAAAGCGTAGCATTCTAAAAAGAAATGGTGAACAAAATAACAGACTTCCACCATACAATAATATGAAAATATTAGTGTTTTGCACTGGAAATTTTGGGGTATAAAATCAGTAATGCTACAAAGCTAGCATAGTTCTTCTTTAATTAATCATGTTGTCAGTAAAACTAGTTTAATATGAGTACTTTTATATAAGTTGGTTCTGTGTAATCGAGATGTTGTGCAATAAGTAAACAAATAGTATAATATATCTACCACATCCAAAATTCGATTGGCTGTGGGTTTTAAAGCTGTCATAGAAGTGGTATAATGAAAAATGATAAACAGTCTTCCAAATGCATTCAAGATGAAATAAAGGTAGACTATACTCAATTAATCAATAACAATAACGCTGTTATGTTTCTTATTGACCCTGAAAGCCTGCAAATCATTAATGCTAACAATGCTGCTTCTAATTACTATGGTTGGTCATGTGAAGAACTCAGACAAATGAAAATAAGCCAAATAGATTTATTGCCTGAAGAAAAAATAAGAGCTGAGTTCTCAAAAGCGATAAAGTTGGTTAAAAACAACTTTACTTTTAAGCATCAACTGCATAATCATGATATCCATGATGTCGATATTTGTGCAGTACCCATCAACACTGAAGAAAAAACCCTTCTTATCCTCACAGTCTATGATATAGCTAAAACAAATGAAAGTGAAAAGGAAGCGCTTCTTGTAAATGAAGCTACTAAAAGAGATGTAAGATACTTAAAGAGCAAAAGTGATCAAATTATTAATAACTCCATCAGTGGAGTATCTGTCCTCAAAATGATCTTTAATGAGGATGGGAAGCCAATAGACTGTGTCTTTTTAGAAGCAAATCAAACTTTTGAGAAATGTACAGGACTGAAAATAACCGATATCATTGGAAAGTATGTTACTGAAGTTCTTCCATGTGTTGAAGAAACATCCTTAATAGAAACATATGGAAATGTTGTTCTCACCGGCATACCTGCAAATTTTCAAACATTCAACCCACAGCTAAATAAACATTATTCTGTAAACGCATGTAAAATTGAAGACGATTGTTTTGCCGCTATTTTTCAAGACATCACCGAACACAAAGAAGTAGAACTTGCGTTAAGGAATACCGTGGGACAACTGCGCACACTGGTGAATACTATTCCTGATCTTATATGGCTTAAAGATGTAAATGGTACATTCCTCGGATGCAATCATAAGTTCGAACAGTTTTATAATGTGAGTGAAGAAGATATCATTGGAAAAACGGACTATGATTTTCATGATAAAGAACTTGCAGATTTTATTAGACAGAAGGATATGAAAGCATTAGAGGCTGATAGGCCTTTAATTAATGAAGAAATAGTCACCCGTGTTGATGATGGTTATCCTGAATACATAGAAACAATAAAAAGTCCGATGTATGATTCAAATGGAAAACTCATAGGTGTGCTGGGGATTGGCAGAGATGTTTCCGAGAGAATGAATGCTGAGACGGCACTTAAAGAAAAGAGTAATGAACTGCAGAGAAGCTATGAAAGATTCCTGGTAGCTGTGAATGGTTCACAGGATGGTATATGGGACTGGGACCTGTATACAGATGAAATATATTTGTCTCCCCGATGGAAGGCAATGATCGGTTTTGAGGACGATGAAATCCCCAATAAATTACCTACACTTATAGACGGGATCCATCCTGATGACAGCAAGAGGGTGCTGAAACACCTTGGAAAATACCTGAAAAATGAAATATCCGATTATAAGATTGAATTCCGCTTCCGCCATAAGAATGGAAATTATATATGGGTGCTGGCAAGAGGAGCAGCCCTGAGGGACGAGAACGCATTCCCCTATAGGATGGCAGGTTCACACACCGATATTACTGAAAGAAAAAGAGCCGAGAGTGAATTGTTAAATTCCAAAATAGAGGCTGAAAATGCAAACAAGATAAAATCTGAATTTCTTGCAAGCATGAGTCATGAACTTCGCACACCACTTAATTCAGTTATTGGTTTTTCCCAAGTATTGAATGAGAAAATAATGGGGGACCTGAATGAAAAGCAAATGCGATATGTTTCTAATATACTGAAAAGTGGCACTCATCTGTTAGATCTGATCAATGATATTCTTGATATTTCAAAAATAGAATCTGGCAACATGGAATATGCACCTGAAATAATGGATGTCAGAGAAGTAATGGATGAAATCATTGTACTAACAGAACCCCTGGTCAAAGAGAAGAATATTGATTTTGAAGACCACGGGAAATTCGAAAAACTAGAAATAAATGCTGACAGGATGAAAATCAAGCAAATCATGTTTAATCTTCTTAGCAATGCAATCAAATTTGCACCTAAAAATGGAAAAGTGTGGTTCGATTCTAAAGTAATGAACGACAATGTTCAGATCTCTATATCCGATAATGGCATTGGAATTCCTTTGAAACAACAAAAAACTATTTTTGAACCATTTAAACAAGCCAGTTCATCTACAAGCCGTACTCATGGAGGAACAGGACTTGGACTTGCAATTGTTAAGTACTATGTAGAGATGCATTCCGGAGAGATTGCAGTTGAAAGTGAAGTAGGTAAGGGCAGTACGTTTACTATCACAATTCCAATTGATAATTGATTTGGACTAATTGATATTATAATTCCTAATTCTTGCTTTGGGTAGACAGTCACCTACAAGAGCCCCTGCACCCCATGATAATGCGGCTAAAAGCCCAAAGATGTTCGCGAGATTTTCAATCACTAGCATTTGTTTCTCCGTAAATCCGTTGTTCGATAGTTTGAAGTAGTTTACATGTACAAATGACGTTTAATAATTTAGTCTGCATGCCACATGAATTTATTGTTATAGTTCTTTTGAGTGTTGTTAAATCATCGGTATTCAGGCATAAAAGGAGCTCTGAAACTATGGACGTATTAGAAGCTATTCATTCTCGTAGATGTATCCGGAAATATACGGATGAAAGCATAGCACCGGAAACGATCAAAGAACTATTATCTGCTGCCATGAGTGCGCCTTCAGCTGTGAATGCACAACCATGGGCATTTATAGTAATCGATGACCGCAAGCTGCTGGACGAGATCCCTACATACAGTCCTTATGCAGCCATGGCCCGTAATGCTCCACTTGCAATTCTTGTCTGTGGAGATACAAATCTGGAAAAAGCTCCGGGATTCTGGGTACAGGACTGTTCGGCTGCAATACAGAATCTCCTGCTGGCCGCTCATGCACTGGGCCTTGGTGCGGTGTGGACTGGAATTCACCCTATGGAAGACAGGGTGGAGGGTTTCAGGAAAGCTTTCAATTTGCCGGAACATGTGATACCCCTGGGATTGGTACCTGTTGGATATCCTGTACAGGAGGCTGGCCCGCAGGACAGGTATATGGAAGAGAAGGTATACCACAACTCATACGGTAAAAAATAATGAATCTTTTTAGTATCAGGATGATTCCATGACAATAAAGGTAGTCGCAAAACACTATGTTAAACCTGAAAAAATTGAAGATTATATTGGTTTGAGCAAAGAATTGGTCAAAGAGACATTGAAAGAAGAAGGCTGCATTGAATATGGTCTTTATCAGGATTTAAAGAATCCACTAATCTTGACAATGATTGAGGAATGGGAAGATAATAACAGCCTGGGAAGGCACTTTAATTCTGAACATTTCAAGGAGATAGTTCCTTTGATGGCAAATCTCTGTGAAAAAGAAACGGAAATCAATGTTTACAATAAAATTGTGTGATATTTAATGGATACGATTATTACGCCAAGAGAATTAGACACAATCGCGTATGTGCAAAAACCATCCGCAAATGGCATCTTAACTTGATGATTAAAGAAGGAGTTACTGAGAGCTTAGCTGATTTTATACAGGGCAGAGCACCTGCAACAGTAGGGAGTGCTCATTATCTTAACAAGGTTCAACAATCGAAGGAAGCGTATAGAAAAATAGTCGGGAATTTTGGGGGTTTGAAAAAGTAAAATTATGTATCGAAGTGCTATTTTCTATTTAGAACAGGATGCTGAAGCTGATTAAAGAGTTATTATGAATGCTCATGTTGGAGAAAGGTTGGATATTTGGGAGACAGTTTTAAACGAAAATGTGTTTATTTCAAAAATGATTTGTATTCGGATATGACCTGCTTTTTATGAGCAAGTCACTCCACATATACGCTATTAGAGTTTGTTCTTCTGAAAAATGTAGAACGCATAACCATATTCATCCGGGAGTTTTCTGAATAGTTCTATCTCTTTTCTGTTAAACTCAAGTATCATTTCTGCCTCAGTGTTTCCTTTGTAGTTATCACTGATTTCATCAACTCTTTTTTCCAGATTGTCATAAAACTCGTACCAGACAGAAACTGGCAGTTTAAAGTGATCAATAACATCATATCCTACTGCTGTGATTACTTTTTCAGTGTCAGATATGTTCATTATACCAGGATATATTTCCTGCCAGAATTCTACAACTTCCGGAGAAGGTTCGTCTGTGAACCATGTATTCTCTGTCAATGCCATGTAGCCACCATCTTTCAAGAACTGTTTCCAGTAGCTGATTCCCTTTTCAAAACCAAGGATAAAGATGGAGCCTTCTGCCCAGATCACGTCGAATTCTCCTGCTTCAAAAGGCAGGTCATCCATAGAAGCACAAACTGTGCTGATCCTGTCATCAACTCCTTCTTTAGCTGCATTTTCCATTAGTTTATCCAGAAAAGGCTGGTAAATGTCAGTTGCAGTGATATGACAGTCCTTGCAGATACTAGCAAGGTGTATTGTCTGCATACCTACACCACATCCAATGTCAAGGATCTTAGTACCTGCAGGAAGGGAAGAAAGCATATTAAAAGCTTTTTCAGTACATTCATTACTTCCCGGACCCTGTCTAGGTAACCCATCAAATATCTCAAAAATTGCTGATTCCATTTTTGCACCTATATTCATCATTTATTTTACTTGATATAAATGTGCAATAAAATCAATATGATTTTTTGATAATTACAAATTTATATGTTCAAGCAGTGGTTCTTAATACCACGCAGAATAGATAACAATTTTACTTTACAATAAACTAAAAAGTAGTGAAAAGATGGATGAAAAGTTACTTGCAAATATCGGTTTAAACAAATATGAAAGAACCGTTTACTGGATGCTTTTGAAAAAAGGAGAGCTGGAAGCAAGTAAATTATCACAGTTATCACGAGTTCCCATTGGAAAGATCTATGAGGTTTTGACGGATCTGAACAAGTATGGCCTTGTGGAGATAAAACCTTCAAGACCACGAAAATACAGGACTGTTGATACGAAAATTGCTTTTGAAGTTATGTATAAAAGAAGAGAAGAAGAAGCACTCAATGAGCTCAAACTACTCAGGGAAGCATTTGCTGAAATTGAACAGCAACTTTCCAACGACGATTCTCCAAAGCATGTTGAAACAATATTCTGGCCCGATAAGTTCCATGATTATGATGAACTAAAAGAGACAGTTAATTCATTTTTTGAGGATATTGAGCATGAAATATGTGTTGTTACTCCCAGTAAGTATAAACCAGGAGTATCAGCACAATATGATGATTCAATGTCAGTATTCAGCAAGGCTTACTTAAATTTGGCACAGAGTGGTATTCATGTTAAAATTCTGGATTCCCACTCTCAACTGTTACCTTCAATAAAAGAACTTGTTACTTCAATAGAAGATGAATACGTCATAAATAATTTACAGAAATTCATGGAAATAAGAATTCTGGAAACAAAGCATGATTTCGTGATCTTTGATTCAAAGACTCTCTTCCTTGATATTGAAGACCAGATCAATACGGGTACAAGTCTTGGTATGACACAGATTCATGATGAGGCATATACAAAGCGTTTCAAAGCTAAATTCGACGACCTCTGGACCAAGGGGAAGCGATTCAATATCACATAAGCTGATCCAGGTTATGAGCTTCTTACTGATGCCTGCTAGTTTGTAATCTCATTGAATTGTTAAATGATATTTTTTAATAAATTGCAATTTAATTGAGGGTCAGATGATTTTTTAAGAGATCCGTTTTTACAAATTAACTATATCCCCCTAATTTACTGAGAAAGGCATAATTTGAATCAGATGTAATGTACAAGGTTGGGAATAGACAAATACCAACTTATGAGAACGATGGCTCTACAAACCTCCGCCTCAAATAGGCATTACTCCTTCTAACACCCCATCCATACAACAAAAACCAGCATCTACAGACGTAGTAACTAACTGCAATTCTAACAATATTTCCAACTTAGCCAAAGTAAAATCTGAACTATCATGTTGCAATAACGAAAAAGAACTCTCTAAGAGCTTAGAATCAGAAAAAGTAGTAAAGTGTGGTGGGCCCGATGAGATTCGAACTCATGACCCCCGCCGTGTAAAGGCGATGTCATAACCGGCTAGACCACGGGCCCACATTGTTTGCGAATAAAGTTGTTCGGTGGCGCTTTCGCCCACGAGCAACTCCTTAATGTAACTAGTTGTATATAACCTTTTTTGATGAAAAATGCCTGAAGATTGCGGCAGAGATATAATTCAGGAAATATGGCCTTCTAATTTGATTTCCTTTATATAGTTTTTAGATTTAAGATTGCATCTCCATTGATGAGAAATAACTACAAACGGTTTCCTTCACTTCATCCAACCAAATCGGCCTTAATTGTGGGGGAACTGTCCGCAATTGTCCTGAACATCCTGCGGCTGTAATTAGTGACTACGCAGAAATCAAAAACGCAATCCTTCCATATCCTCTCCAGCAGGTCACCGAAAACGGTGTTCTCCCTTTCTTCCGAGGTATTAGAAGTTTCAATACGACAGCAGCCTTTATTTTTAAAATACTGATGGGAAATCCTGAGCCATTATTTCCCTCAACAAAATGTATCAGTATAAAAAATAAATGTTTGGATGATTTCAGACCTGATAATCAACAACAACTCGATCTTCATTTATCTTACCGACAAATTCAGCGACCTTCATATGTTCAGGATGGTTCTGATATATTCTTAGTGCTTCCTCGTCCCTGAACTCGGAATAAAGAACAACATCGTAAGCAGCAGCTGAAGGATTTTCATTGACCCCCACCTCGATCATTTCAATCTCCGGGATTACATCTTTGAGAGTCTCAAGCATTTCCTTCATGAGCAATGCATTTCCAATGTTGCTCTTTCCTTCAGCGTTCTCCTTTAGCTTCCACATTACAATATGTTTTAACATAATATTTCCTCTATTCTGAAAATGTGAACATGTCTTTTATGTTTAACCATGGATGAATGGGATTTTCAGAAAACAATCCAGATATGCATTTAAATAATAACAAAGTGAAATAGGGCACTGTAATGGCTCACGATACAAGTGATGAAGACGAGGACTACGAAATAGAAGTCGTCGAGGAATACATTGGAGATTACGGAAGTGTCCGCTCCATAGTACGTGAGGCGTTGCCATTTGAACTCATGGCAACAGTAGGAGGAGTAATATCAGGACTCATCCTTTCAGGCATGAGCAATGAACTTGCACTTATTCCCGGACTGATAGTGATCACACCTGCTGTACTTGGTATGCGCGGGAATATCTCCTGCACACTGGGCTCCCGTCTCGGGAGTGCCATACACATGGGTCTTATCACAAAGATAGACCGTAATCCTGAACTTGTTAACAACGTTTCCGGCTCCCTTCTCCTGAGTTTAATGATGTCGATCATACTTGGAATTGTAGGACATCTGATAACCGTAGGACTTGGCCTGCAAAGTGCAGGAGCATTCACCCTTACATTGATAGCAGTCCTGGCAGGTGTTTCCTCAGGTATAATCCTATCATTTGTAGCGGTCTTGCTCGCACTTGGTATGTTCCGCTTCGGATTCGATCCCGATAACGTGGTAACTCCTGCTATTGCCACCATCGGTGATATCGTATCCATGATAATGCTCTTTATGGCTGCAAAGGTGGTGCTTATGATATGAGCTACTACACAGTAAGAGGTATTGTCGGAAGAGGATTCCCAATCCTTCTGGTCACATCCATCATAGGCATATTCGCAGGCCAGATCCTTAACTTTGAAATTGATAAACTTGTCTCAATGCCCATCATACTTGTGCTAATACCCTCACTCATCAAAATTGGCGGGGACACGGGAAGCATGCTCGGTGCGAGACTCTCATCATCCTTTCACATGGGTCTTGGAAGCCACCTCCACAGAAACCCCGTTGTTCGTAACAGTGTCCTCGCAGCCCTCATTGTAGGGCTTAGTGCCTGCATCTTCGTAGGCATCATGGTCTGGATAACGGGAGAAGCGCTTGGCATTGGAATGCCATTCATAACACTCATGGCACTATGCCTTATAGCCGGCTCGTTTGAGCTGCTGGCAGTCTTTTCAGCCACCATTACCATTGCATTTGCATCTCACAGGTTCGGAGTGGATCCCGATGATACGGTAATCCCACTTATCGCAACGCTTGGCGACCTTATCGGGGTCAGCGGAATATTCATAACAATGCATATCCTGAACCTAATCTAAACGATAATATAATTAAAAAACAAATACATAATAAGAATATAATGAACGGTAGAAACATATGAGACCAAAGGAAATTAGGTATATCCCACGCAATCTCAAGGACCTTTTAATAGAGATGAAGGATACATCCGAACTCATGGTAGACCTTGCATATTCAGCAATGGTCTATGATGACGAGGATATTGCAGAAGAAGTAATGCGACTCGAAGAAAAGATGGACACACTTGACTATCACATGAAGATCGCTGCCATGCTCAGCACAAGACGTGTTGAAGAGGCCGAGGAGATGTCAGGTGTGCTTCAGGTTGCCCGTGCATCGGAAAATATAGCCAATGCTGCAGGCGACATTGCCAAAATTGTTCTGATGGACATGGGTATTCCCATGGAATTAAAGCTTGCAATGAGAGAAGCTGATGAAACCATCACCAGAGCAACAGTGAGAGAAGAATCCACCATTGCAGGCAGGAACCTGGAAGACATCGAATTGGATACAGAAGCAGGAATGTGGATAATTGCTATCCGCAGGAATGATGAATGGATATACGACCCCAACCACCAGACCCGCATAAGACCAGATGACGTGGTTTTTGCCCGCGGTCATGACGAAGGTGTCCCTCTGTTCATTGAGCTTGTAACAGGTCATAAATACGTTCCAAGGACGATGCAGCATGAGAGATTTTTGATAGACCTTGAGAAAGCTGTTGACATTATTGTGGAAATGAAGAACATGGGAGAGCTTTCCGTAGGACTTGCCTATTCTGCCCTGTTATTCGATAATGAGGACATCGCACATGAAGTGAAGGCTCTTGAAGCTGAAATGGACTCTATGAAGCATGAACTCCAGCACTGGGTACTTGAAACTGCAAAACATGTCCCTGATGTTAATATTCTTCGAGGACTCCTGCAGCTGGCAAACTCTGCGGAAGCAATTTCAGATGCTGCTTACACCATTGCAGATACAGTCCTCAGGGATATCGAACTGCACCCCATCATCACTATTGCTGTCAGGGAATCCGATGAGGTCATCACCAAACTGGTGGTCCAGGCCTGCTCACCAATAGTCGAGAAGACATTTGGCCAGTTAAAACTTGAGACTGAGACGGGAGTCCATGTAATGGCCATCAAAAGAGAGGACAGATGGGTTTACAGACCTAACAAGAAAACAATTGTAAGGGCTGGAGATATACTCATCGCCAGAGGTTCACACACAGGAGAAGAAGCGTTGTTTGAAATGTGTGCCTGTCCGCTTGACGATAAAAATGATTCCTGATCTTTCGATCAGGACATTATTTCTACGGAACCATCTTTCTTACCGATGTAGACCTCGTCTACATTGGTAAAGATACCGTGTTCCACAATTCCGGCTACTTGCGAAAGAAGAGCAGAAATAATCACAGGAGTCTCGATAACGCCAAGACTTGCATCGATAATGAAATTACCATTGTCGGATATGACCGGGCCATCTTTTCTTGATGCAAGACGCAGTACCGGATCTCCTCCCATTTTCCTTACCTGTTTTGATACAAGTTCCTTTGCATATGGAAGTACTTCCAATGGAACATAATGATTGAGTTGTTCACTGTATTTTGATTCGTCAGCAACTATCACAAAGCGTTCTGCAGAACGTGAAACAACCTTTTCACGGGTATGTGCAGCGCCACCGCCCTTGATCACATTCAGGCCGGCATCTATCTGATCAGCGCCATCAATAGCAATATCAAGTTCAGGGTGCTCGGCAAGTGAAGTAAGGGTGATACCTGCCTGGATAGCAAGCATCTCTGACTGGTATGATGTTACAACTGCAATGATGTCAAGACCTTCATCAACACGCCTTCCAAGCTCGGCTATTGTGTAAGCGGTTGTGGAGCCGGTACCAAGACCGACAACCATACCATCAGTTACAAGATCAGCCGCTGCAATTCCTGCAGCTTTCTTTTCAGGACTTTCTCCTGCTGGATTTCTTTCTTTCATAAGAACTCATCCTGTGAATGTATTATGGAGAAAGTCTTCGCCTGTCTCTTGGGAAGAGTACGACATCACGGATGTTCTCAACACCCAGCATAGTCATAACAAGCCTTTCACATCCAATACCCCATCCTGCGTGTGGTGGCATACCGTACCTGAAAGCCTTAAGGTAGAATTCGAATCCCTCTGGGTCAAGACCCTGTGACTCGATCCTGCTTACAAGAAGCTCCGGAATGTGTATACGCTGTGCACCTGATGAGAGTTCCATTGTCCTGTGCATCATGTCGAATCCCTTTGAAAGAATAGGATTGTCCTCATAAGGCATAGCATAGAATGGCTTTATCTCGGTTGGCCAGTCAATGATGAAATAATGTGATTCGCCGGTTTCCTTGAATACGTGTTCACCGATAGTATGCTCGGCAGCAGTACCAAGATCGTCGCCCCAGTTGAGCATTTCATCTGCGTTGGCATTGACTATCTCGATAGCCTCATCATAGGTAACTCTCTTGAATGGAAGTGCCGGTACTTTTAACTCGACACCGAGAACCGCAAGTGAATCGGATGCCTTGTCAATTACCTGTTCATAGATGTATGCAACCATTTCCTCAAGGATCTCCATTACATCGAAGTGGTCACAGAAACTTGCTTCTATGTCAATGGAGGTTGCTTCGTTAAGATGTCTGCGGGTGTCGTGTTCCTCTGCCCTGAATATAGGACCTATCTCAAATACCCTGTCAAGTCCGCCTGACATAAGGATCTGCTTGAAAAGCTGTGGACTCTGGTTAAGGAATGCTTCCCTGTCAAAGTATGTGATTGGGAAAAGGGATGTTCCACCTTCTGTTGCTGTTGCCACTACTTTTGGACTGGAAGTTTCAATAAATCCATTGTCTGTAAGGAAATTCCTGACAGCTCTGAGTACTTCATGCCTTATTTTGAAAATAGCTGTGGTCCTTTCCCTTCTAAGGTCAATGAACCTTGAATCAAGACGTGTGTCAAGTTCAGCTTCAACCTTTCCGGTCGTGTCCATTGGCAATGGTGAAGCTGACTCATTGATGAGGTTTATCTCATCTGGAATGAGCTCATATCCATTTGGAGCCTTTGCTTCTGGCTTTACAGTACCTGTTATAGATATAACAGATTCCCTGACAAGTTTTCGGGCTGTTTCCAGAAGTTCCGGATCTGTCTTCTTTTTTACCAGTGTGACCTGGGCTCTTCCTTCACGGTCCCTGAGCACAACAAAACAAATTCCACCAAGGTCACGAACTTCGTGTACCCATCCGGCGACAGTGACCTTCTGGTCACCCAGTTCCTCCGGGTTAATCTGTGACGTATAATGCGTCCTGAGATTTGCTAATGACATATAATTCACCTGATCTGACTGAAATTATTCACAATTTTATAATTGATATTCAATAACTGATATTCGCTTCAATACCTAATTAATTCGTTATAAATCTAATTACTACAATCGCTATAGTTACCATGTAGGTCATACGAGTGAAGATAAGTCACTCAATACTCCTTTCATTGATCTCATATCTGATATCTTCTTTTAAGATATCCAGCACAGTAGCGTAATCATCTGACTGGCCAAGTGTCCACATCATCTTGACAAGGGCAACTTCAGGAAGCATATCCTCACCTTCAATTGCACCGGCTTTCAGTATATCCCTACCAGTGTCGTAAACCCTGTCACATATCCTTCCGTTGAGACACTGTGAAGTAACTATTACGGGGATATTACTGGATGTAGCTCTCTCTATCTTTGGAATCCAGTCGGTTGATACATGCCCGAGTCCCGTGCCTTCGATAACTATACCCTTATAGCCTGCATCAATGAAATATCCAAGGATATCAGGACTTGTACCAGGAGTGAATTTCACAAGAGCACATTTTGGTTCCAGCGCATCCCTGAGTGACAGTTCCTTTTCGTTTCTCTTAATGTATGGAAGGGAAGCGGATATCTCACCGGTAGCATAATCCACAGAACCGATAGGTTCTGAATTGATAGACCTGAAAGCATCTCTTCTGGATGTATGCATCTTGCGGACCTTGGTCGCACGGTGGATAGAGCAACTGTCATCTGAACCATCACTGTGCATGACAACCGTAACCTCAGCAATGTCACTGACTGCAACCTTTGCAGCACATATGGCATTCATGGCATTGTCACTGCTTGGCCTGTCAGCACTTCTCTGTGAACCCACAAACACAATAGGCACAGGAGTGTCTATCATAAATGATAATGCAGAAGCAGTGTACATCATAGTGTCTGTCCCGTGAGCGATAATGATACCATCAGCACCGTTCTTAATCTCTTCAACAACAGCCCTGGCAAGCTCCTGCCAGTATTCTGTCTTCATATTCTCGGAAAGAATGTTGTAGATAGCCTTTCCACTGAAATTTGCGATCTCAGTAAGCTCAGGAATTGCCTGTAGTATATCATCCGCAGAGAACTGGGAAGTTACAGCACCTGTTCTGTAGTCTATTTTACTGGCAATGGTTCCTCCGGTTGAGAGGATAGATACCTTTGGAAGACCTTTTTTTGGCTTTATTTCAGCTTTTACTGCTTTCTTTGCTGAAGCTCCCATATCAGCTTTCTTCTGTACAATTGTAACAGTGGCACCCTCAGGTTCAATTCCTGCATTGTAGCCGCTGACCATCTTAATAATAATGTGACCGGTTGTACTTGGCATAACAATGCCTTCATACTCCACACCGGACTTCTCGACCTTTACTCTGTCGCCCTCTTCATAATCCATGATCATCACTTAATTACCTGTAAGTCTAAGTATAAATCTAAGCCTAAGTTAAGTGTTCATTGCTATTCAATGAGATAAGTTAATCGTAATATATGCCTTAAGCATTGTTTCCTGTATACTTTTCAACAATACCGTAAAGAACCTTCAAGGATTCCTCAATACCGGCATTCAGCTCTGAAATACTTGCTTTTGTACCCTCAAGTTCTTCAAATCTGATCTTAATTGCCTTTTCCATTTCAGTAGGTGCAGGACCACCTGTTATTGAACGCCTGTTGATGTTAAGAACAGGATCAAGGGCTTCCTTTACCATTACCTCAGTAAGACCCCTGGAGCTTAAGGTTTCCCCGATAACATCCTTTGCTACTGCATCGACATCAGCAAGTGTAGGGTTTCCATCTCCTCTTGCCAGTACACCGACTATCTGGTGAGCTGTCCTGAAAGGAATTCCGCCGGCCCTTACCATTGTGTCTGCAAGTTCTGTTGCAGTTGTAAAACCAAGAACTGACTTTTCAGCCATGCTTTCAGTGTTAATCTTCATGGTAGCTATCATACCTTTTGTGATACGGACAGCGCTTCTTGTGGTTTCAACTGCACGCCACATGTTAGGTGTTGCTTCCTGAAGGTCACGGTTGTAACTCAAAGGAAGTGCTTTGCATAGAGAAAGCAGAGCCATAAGTGAACCGATTACCGTGCCAGCCTTACCTCTGACCAGTTCAGCAGAATCAGGATTCTTCTTCTGTGGCATTATTGATGATGTGGAAGCGTACATATCATCAAGTTCAACAAAGGAGAATTCGGAAGTTGACCAGATGATGATTTCCTCTGCCATTTTACTGAGGTTCACCATGATATTGGACATCACTGATGCTGATTCTATCAAGAAGTCACGGGTGCTTACAGCATCCATTGAGTTTCCAAGCAGAGCATCAAATCCTAAAAGTGAACATGTTCTTTCACGGTTGAGATTAAATCCGGTTGATGCGAAAGCTGCTGAACCCAATGGAGATTTGTTAACTCTTGAGAATGCACTGATAACACGCTCAATATCCCTGCCGATAGCATCTGAATGTGCAACAAGGTGGTGTGCAAATGTGGTTGGCTGTGCATGTTGCAGGTGTGTAAATCCTGGCATAAGAGTCTCTGTATTGTCTGATGCTCGGGTAAGCAGTGCCTTACGAAGCTCTGAAAGCTCTTCGGTCAGAGATAACAATTCATCCCTTAATCTGATCCTGATACAGGTTGCAACTTCATCATTGCGGGAACGACCGGAGTGCATTCTGCCCCCTGTATCCTCACCTACAATATCTATAAGCCGGGATTCCAGGGAAATGTGGATATCCTCATAACTGTGGTCTAGCTCTTCAATGCCTTCTTCCCTTATTTTTAAAAGCCCGCTGAGAATCTTGCTGCAATCTTTCTCTTTAATGATACCCTGCTCATGTAGCATAACTGTGTGAGCCATGTCTACCAGGACATCAGCCTCAAATATCCATTTGTCAGCGGACATTGATGATGTGAAATTTATCATATCTTCATCAGGTGTTGAAGATAAGCGGCCTCTACGTAAAATATCGCTCATGTGAACCCTCGTAATTGTAAAACATAATTGAAAAGTAATCCTGATTTTAATCCTGATTTTTAGCGTGGTATTGGTCTAAATACTTAAATAAGAATCGGTTTTTTGAACATTGTCGAACCAGCCGGGACATTTCTGTCAGTTTAGATAATCTATTTATACGAACCGTAATATATTATCAAGACATATATTATGTGTGCGGTTTGTAATGTGCTAATACATTTCCGTATTGATTGAGGTAAAATTATGGCTAACGTGAATGAAAGATTTCAAGATAATATTGACGAGGATCTCCACCAACTTGTAATTTTTAATCTTGGCTTAGAAGAGTTCGGTGTGAATATCATGCAGGTACAGGAAATAATCCGAATGCCTGAAATAACAAGGATTCCAAGGTCCCCTGATTACATAAAAGGAGTAATCAACCTGAGAGGAAAGATAATAGTGGTCATGGATCTTGACAAACGCTTTGGAATGTCACAAAAAGAGTTAACCGATGAATCCCGCGTTGTTGTTGTGGATATAGAGGGTACCGTAATCGGCCTTGTCGTTGATTCGGTCAGTGAAGTAATACGCCTGCAGGGCTCTAACATTGAACAGACACCAGAGATAATTTCCCAGAAGATAAATGCGGAATTCCTAAAGGGTGTCGGCAAACTGGAAGACAGGTTACTCATTCTTCTTGACCTTCAGAACATCATTAATGAAAGTGCAATGTAATTTCACTTTCATTTTCTTAATTCCAAAATGGTACAACCAAATAATACTTATACCACCTTTGCCTCTTCGTCTGTTTTTCATTTATTACAATTTTTGCGCATACGTATAGTAGTGAATAAGTGGCTTCTGTAAATATTTCATATCCGCCACATATAAACTTAAAACATCATTATAACAATACTTCCTAAAAATAAGAAGATAAATATATAACCAGCTGATAACTAAAGCAATCAATAGTGAGGAAATGAAATGAGAAACAGAAACTTGTACTTCACCATCCTGCTTATCTTCCTGTCAATTGTAGCAGGAGGGTGCATCACTGAAGAGAACGAAAACATTGAATCTGCTGATCAGACAGCAGGTACTGATAATAAATTAAGCAACTCAGAAACTGATACCATCTATCAGTTTTCCATAATAGATGCTCTTCTTGAAGGTGTCTATGACGGGGAGGTAAGCTGTGCACAGCTCAAGGAAAAAGGCGACTTTGGACTTGGAACTTTTGACAACCTTGATGGGGAAATGCTGGAACTCGATGGAATAATCTATCAGGTCAAAGCAGATGGCCAGGCATATGAAGTTGAAGACTCCGTAACATCACCATTTGCAGCTATCACTTTCTTTGAGACTGATATTGAAGATACAGTAGATGAGCAAATGGACAGCCAGCAGTTGGCAGAGCACATTGAGACACTTCTTCCAAGTCAGAATATAATGTATGCTGTAAAAGTCACAGGAAAATTCGACTACATGAAAACACGTAGTGTAGCAGCACAGGAACAACCTTACCCCAGACTTGTTGAAGTAACCAAGGATCAGTCTGTTTTTGAGTTCAATGACACAGAAGGAACAATTGTCGGATACTGGATGCCTGAATATGTCGAAGGAATGAATGTACCAGGTTATCACCTGCACTTCATCACACAGGATAGAACAGCTGGCGGACATATACTTGATTATACAATCAGTTCAGGAACTGTAGAGATAGATAGCACTGATAAGTTCTATCTGGAACTGCCGACAAACGATAATTACCTTAGCAAAGGTCTTTCACAGGACACAGAAGGTGAACTTGAAGAAGCTGAAAAATGATTTTGTTTTAAGGGGACACGTACATGAACTTTAGTTCCTGTCCCTTTTTCACTTTCTACCCATATCTTCCCATTATGGTTTTCTACAATTACTTTACTAATGTAAAGTCCAAGGCCATTACCACCATAATTTCTTGTTGAAGAACTGTCTATCTGATAGAATTTCTGGAAAAGATTTGGAATATCCTTTTCTGAGATACCAATACCAGTATCTTCCAATATCACATGAACCCCTTTATTCTCTATAACTGCCGATAGATTAATGGCCCCATGCTGTGGTGTGAATTTTACTGCATTGTCCATTAAATTGAGGAACACCTGAGGCAGGTATGTTCTGTCACCTTCAATAAAGCATGAATCAAAATCAACGTTTATATGAATATGCATTTTCTTTTCTTTGATCGTGTCAAAGAAGATATTGACAATATTAGTAAGAACAGAAGAAAACTCAATTTGTTCAAAATTGTACCTTATAGTCCCATTCTGGTTGGTACTTACAAACAGCAGGGAATCAATCAAATTCTGTAGCTTGCCTGATTTCGTCACAACACGTTCTATGGCATCCATCTGCCCATCGTTCAGCTGGCCCAGAGTACCATCGTACAAAAGTTCACTAAATCCTTTTATTGAAGTCAGAGGTGTGTTCAGTTCATGCCTCAGATTTGAAAGGAATTCATCCTTGAGCTTGTCAAGGGACTTTAATTCTTCGTATGCATGCTCTAATTCAAACGTTGACCGCTTTAAGGCATCTTCTGTTACCTTGCGTTCGGTGATATCACGTATATGGCTTACAGCCATCATTACATCACCTTTGGTATCGTATACCGGAAAAATACGGAAATCCCTTACTTTATGGTCAACTGGATCTGTGTGTTCGAATTCTTTCATGCTACCTGTTGAAAAAACATCCTTTACAGGACAAGGGTCACATGGCATCAGATTATGAGCAAAACAATCACACATCATAGGATGTGGGTTATCAACCTCAGGATGACATATCATGTCACTTTTCCAGTTGCTGGTAACTATCTTCAGCTCTTTATCAACAACAACGATAAGGTCTTGCAAGGCATTGAAAGTACTTGTCAGAAGTTCCTTTTGGTTTTGTAATTCTTCTTCGGAATTCTTGTTTGATGTTATGTCAGCAATAAGACCAATACCGCCATCAATAACATTGTCCTTTGATATCAGAGGAACGTAGTAAGATTTCAGATATATCTCCCTGCCAGATATTCGTGCAGAATATTCGTTCTCATAAAATGGACGGGAAGATTCCATATAACCTGCAAAAAGCTGATGTAAACGGTCATCATTTACATAATCAAATATCTCAGCACCGACAACGTCACTTTTAGGAACTCCAAAAATATTAAGGAAACTTCTGTTGCAATGGCTTATGGTTCCTTTTTGGTCCATAAATATCCCAAGGGGAGAAACATCAAATATCAACCTGTATCTTTTTTCAGAATCAAGAAGGGCTTCTTCCACATGTTTTCTTTCTATCACTTTACATAGTCGTGATGTTATGACATCCAACAACCGCTGCTCGTCTTTCAGGAACGGACCAATGTCATGCAGAGGACATTCCTCACGATAAGAGACATGAAGAGAACCTCTTTTAGTACCATGAACTATAATATCACTGGACAGCGACTGCTTGCGTTCTTCAAACCCGCCTGTCCGATATACTTCCCCATCCAGCACTATACATAACTCAGCAAGATCAGGATAAAGAAAGGCTGGTGGCATCCTTTGCATTATACCTCTTAATAGGGATTTGATGGGCACATGCAGATCAAAAAGATCAGAGATATTATAGATGCATTCAAGCTCCCTCTCCCTCTTTCTAAGAGCACCCAGTTTTTCTTCAGAAGTAATAATTCACACCACGTAGTAATGATAAATATATTAGTTTAATTTATATTTTTAATATTAATAGATTTTGTTTGGACATTATTTTATAGACAGTCTGGAAATTTTTGCTTATCCTATGCTATTAAATACATAGGAATCAATAGAAGGGATTCATAGATGCCATATGGCACTAAAAATGCCCCCACTATAGGTGAATAAATGTATTCAGACAGGATAAACTCATTGCCCCCGTATTTGTTTGCAACAATCGACCAATCTAAAGCAGCTATGAAAGCAAAGGGAGTAGATGTTATAGATTTGGGTGTCGGAGACCCGGATCAGCCAACACCTACCCATATTGTTGATTCAATGTGCGAAGCAGTACGCAACCCTGAAACCCACAAATACCCTTCCTACGCAGGAATGCCTGCTTTCAGGAAAGCTGCTGCTGACTGGTGCAAAGAGAGCAGGGGATTGAACATAGATCCTGCATCAGAGACCCTTACATTCATAGGATCCAAAGAAGGAATTGCACATATACCACTTGCATTTATCAACCCCGGGGATGTAGCCCTGTGTCCGGATCCTGCATACCCGGTTTACAAAATCGGAACTGAATTTGCAGGCGGAGAGCCTTATATCATGCCGTTGCTCCAGGAGAACGATTTCCTGCCTGATCTTGATGCAATCCCAAAGGAAAAGCTTGAAAAAGCAAAGATAATGTTCCTGAATTACCCGAACAACCCAACAGCAGCTACTGCTGACAAAAAGTTCTTTGAAGAGGTTGTACAGTTTGCCCGCGATAATGATATCATTGTCATACATGACAACGCTTATTCAGAAATGACCTATGATAACTACAAGGCACCAAGTTTCTTAAGTGTCGACGGCGCAATGGATATTGGAATTGAGATATACTCACTTTCAAAGACCTATAACATGACAGGATGGAGACTTGCTTTTGCAGTCGGTAACAAGGAAATAATATCCGGTATCGGCAAGGTAAAGTCCAATGTGGACTCAGGAGCTTTCGATGCTATCCAGATGGCAGGTATTACAGCACTTTCCAGCTCACAGCAATGTGTTGCAGACATGAATAATATCTACCAGAAAAGAAGGGATGCACTCCTGAAAGGACTACATGAACTTGGACTTGATGTCAAGCCACCTAAAGCAACATTCTACGTATGGGCACCTGTTCCTGATGGCTACGATTCTGTCGGATTTGCCAAACTGCTGCTTGAAACTGCAGGAATTGTTGCAACCCCTGGTGTTGGCTTTGGAACCTACGGCGAAGGTTACATCAGATTTGCACTTACCCGCCCTGTTGAAAGGATCAACGAGGCAGTAGAAAGGATGAGCAAGTTGAATATTTGATATTGCTTACCTTTTCTTCTATTTTTTACTATTTTTTCTTTTGCATCATTAACTAAGTTATTGTTATCATACCTGCAGAGATGTTTCTGTGTCACTTGATTAGACAACTGAACCGTAGAAATACAAATACAAAAAAAAAGAAAAAGGATTAAGGAGACATTTATACCAGCAAAGAATCAGGACCGATACGTCCGCTCCTTATCATATGGTCAGCAAGCACCACTGCCATCATAGACTCTGCTACAGGTACCATTCTTGGTGGAATTGTCGGATCGTGCCTGCCATGAACTTCAAGATCGATCTCTTTCATTGCAGCCATATCAACACTTTTCTGGGTCTTTGAGATAGAAGGAGTTGGTTTTACTGCTATTCTGCATATTATTGGCAGCCCTGTAGATATACCACCTATCATGCCACCTGCATTATTCGTTTTTGGAACTACCCGTCCATCATTAATTATAAAAGGATCATTCATCTGGCTTCCCTTCATGCGGGAGCATTCAAACCCTACACCAAACTCCACACCTTTTACAGCACCTATGCCCATCATCGCACAGGCAATATCTGCATCCAGTTTACCAAATACAGGCTCTCCGAGGCCAGCGGGCATACCTGTGGCAATTATTTCCACGATACCACCAATACTATCACCTTCAAGACGTGCAGCATTCACCTGCTCGAGCATCTTTTCAGCAGCTTGCGGGTCAGCACAGCGTACAACGTTTTTCTCAACGTTCAAGCGTATCTCATCAAAGGAAAGCTGCTTTGCTTTTACGCCGCCAAGCTCGATGACATGGGCAAACACTTCAACGCCTACAAGCGAGAGGAGCTTCTTGGCAACAGCACCACCGGCAACCCTGCCAATGGTTTCCCTGCCTGAAGACCTGCCTCCACCTCTGTGATCGCGCATACCGTATTTCTCAGAATAGAAAAGGTCTGCGTGGCCGGGACGCGGGATATCCTTTATATAATCATAAGCACTGGACTTTGCATTCTTGTTCCATACAAGCATGGATACTGGCATTCCTGTTGTAATGCCATCAAGTACACCGGACAATATTTCCACGGAATCTGCTTCTGAGCGTGGTGTGGATACTTCACTCTGTCCCGGACGGCGGCGGTCAAGGTCTTTCTGAATATCAGTTTCCGATAGTTCAAGTCCTGCCGGTACCCCGTCAACAACAACTCCCAGAGCTTTTCCATGGGATTCGCCCCAGGTAGTGATCCTGAAAGAATGTCCGAATGTATTTCCTGGCATAATCGTATAGAGTTCCTGATAATATTTATATCGACCGTGTGTGAGCCGGCTCTATGTGTACCAGAACATCTGCGATCCCATCAAAACTTTCCTTGATACGGTATTGAACAATATGGGAGATTGTGTGGGATTTATAAGTGCTCATATTAGGGTCCACTTCAACATGAAGGTCTACGTAGACGTTTCCCGGAGGGCCACGTGTTCGTATATTATGACAATCTATCACACCTTCTACATTACAGACTACCTCTGATATCTTTTCAGGATCGATCTGGGATTCATCTATCAGTATGGATATGCTATGGAATATTATCTCTGCACCTGCATGCAATATGACAAATGCGATCAATATAGAAACTGCAGGATCAATGATAGGATAGCCAAGCCTGATAGCTATCAAACCTGCTATTACTGAAAGTGAAACATATATGTCACTTCTGGTGTGGGCAGAATCTGCAAGAAGCACTTCACTGTTCAGTTGTCTACCTTTTTTACTTTCATAGGTAGTCACTGAATAATTAACCAGCATTGTTACAAGCATCACTGCAAAACTTATTGCAGTAACCTCCGGATGATTGCCATTTCCAAAGCGGTCAAATGCAGAATGGACAATTTCAAAAGCAACAACGGCCAGTATCACAGCTATCATTATGGAAGCCAGTGTCTCGAACTTACGATGACCGTAAGGATGTTCTTTGTCAGGTGGTTTGGCTGCTATCTGAATGCCGATGAGACCTACAATATTGGAAACTCCATCAAAAAGAGAATGGAAACCGTCTGACTGCATACTGAGTACGTTTGTGTAAAAACCATAGGCAATCTTGGCAAAAGACACTGCCAGGTTCAGGAAAAGCACATACACCATTACTTTTCGTATTTGCCTGAAACGGGATTCCATGTCGTACATCAATAGGACTATTGAACATCAACAATATAAAGTATATGATATGGAAATTACTAAGCATATTTCTAAATGCTAACAAAAAACATAAGGTATGTCAATAATCTTCAGGCAGCATAATTGTGAACTTGCTTAGTTCATTCATTGAGATATATTTTCTGTATCTGTCCACCGGACAACTAAATTTCTCCTGAATAAAACGATTCAAGCTTGTCTTCGAAGTCATTTGATGCATCCCTGATGATAATGGTAGCCTGGTAAGTCCATTAGGTTGGGAATATGGACTTCACCGCCTGCCATATATCCTTGCTCCATCAGGTTTATTTTAACATATCTGAATATGCCCTTTTCCTATTCAGGATTAACTTGTATGATATAGAACAGCAACCCATAAACAATTAATTGACCTTCGGAACTTTTATTATTCATACTAACTATTGTTGCTTTGTGATATGATGGGCGAAACTGTGCAAGAATTAATAGAAGTTCCTATCGGTGAAATTCAAGCTAAACATTTGTCTAAATCAATTACTGTGAAAGGACAAATTGTAGAAGTAGGGAATATTCAACCAAAAATTAAAAAAGCTATTTTTAGATGTGAAGCATGCGAAACAAATATTGAGATTCCTCAATCCACAAGCAAAGAATTATTGACACCACAAATATGTTCAAATGAGACATGTGGTAGAAGTAACTGTTTTGAACTTTTAATCGATGAATCAGACATTATTGATTATAGGTGGATACGTATTGGAAAGATTCTTGATAATTATGGTTCTGTGGATACAAATAATTCATTATTCGTGGAGATTGAAGGAGACCTTGTAACAGAGCCAATTATGGATGCTATAGTTTCTATTACCGGAGAAGTAAAGACTTCATTAAAAGGCAAAACAAACAGCAGGACTAAAATAGGAGACTATATCCTGTATGCGACTGCAATTGAGAAAGTTACTCAAAATGAACTAAAGCCTTCTCTTAAAAAGCCAGAAATTAGAAAAGCTAATCCCAATAAAGTAAAAATGATTGAGATATTAAAAGAGATGAAGGATTCAAAAAATAGTCATCGGCTTCTCTTAGAAGACGTTTATACTACAACACAAATGCATGATATCAGTAAAATAGAAGTTGACGAACTTATGGTAGAGCTAGAGCGTCGAGGAGATATATGCAGAACAGGTAAAGACCTTATAGTTATTATGTGAACAATACTTTAGTGCAAATATCTACCCTATACCAATATATCAGTCATTCACAAAACGTTTACTGTATAGACTGCATTGGATAAGGGTTATTTGAAGACTGAAGTTTGAAATCAATTATTTAATGGCTCCGTAGAAAACATATTAAAGTCACCATAAATGGCTAGAGTCATGTATAAACAGAAGGGAAACCAACAATCGTTAACACCAAGTGCTTTAATATATAAATAAACACATAGTACGTTCAGGTGATACTTTGGTTCTGAATGTAAAGAAAGCTTGTTTTTTAATTTCACTATTATTGATAATTTCCCTGAGTTCAGGATGCCTTGAAACTCCACAGGCAACTCCTGCAGCTATCAATGAGAATGCACTGTTGGCTTATGGATGGTCACAGGTATCCATCGAGGAGAACTCATTCGAGCAAACAATTACCGATTCAACAAGTATAGCTCTCAATTCCACGACTGTAAAATACCATAATGACAGACTGAGCGAGGATATAAGTAAACAGGTAAGTGATTTTGAGGAATCTAACAACCTACCTCTTTCTATATCAATACCAGAAAACCTAAGCGCTCAGATAATTACATATCGCCTTTCTTTGCCTTCCGGAGCTAAACTCCCGACCGGACTTGTATCCAGAATAATGGAGACGATGATCGATGAAATAAAGGATGATGGTGAGGTTGAAAACCTTCAGGAGACCACCACCAGAAACCTTACGCTGGCAGATGGAACGGAAACCATGGTAAAGATATTCTCAGCAGCCGGCAACTCTACTGATTCAGGAATGAGAATGCTGGGTTTTGTCACTGCCTTTGAAAATGAAGATACAAGCACCATAATTATGGGACTTGTACCGGATGGTGAATACCGTATTGAAGTCTGGCCGATAAATGACACACTATTCTCAATAGACGGAGAAAGTGAACTGGATGAAATGCTGGAACTTGTAAGTACTATAGAGTGAGTGCAACCGGAAAATATAATTCATATAAATTCTCAGTTCTGAGCATGGTAAAAATTGCAGTCACAGGAAAAGGCGGAGTAGGCAAGACAACATTTTCCGGAACTCTTGCAAGAATGCTGGCAAGGGATGGGTATGATGTACTTGCCATTGATGCCGATGCCGACATGAACCTTGCTTCCTCCCTGGGGATTAAAAAGGCTCCTGAACCACTCACTGACTATCAGGACCTCATTGAAGAGAGAGCAGGGGAAAAGGGAGGCATGTTCAAATTCAATCCAAAAGTCGATGACATTGTGGATAAGTTCGGTGTTGTTGGCCCGGATAATGTCAAAATGCTCGTCATGGGCACCATCGAGAGAGGCGGAAGTGGCTGCATGTGTCCTGCTTCAGCATTCCTGAAAGCTTTTTTGCGCCATGTGGTGTTAAAAGATACCAGTGCTGTTATATTGGATATGGAAGCGGGGATTGAGCACCTTGGAAGAGGCACGACCCGAGGAATAGACCTTATGATAGTTGTTGTTGAACCAGGAATGCGTTCCATTGAAACAGCCCAGAGGATCAAGCAACTTTCCGAAGGTATCGATGTAAAGCATCTTGCTGCAATCATCAACAAAGGTACTTCTGCAAATATCAAACCAAAACTGGAAGAGCTTGGAATCCCTGTTCTCGGAGAAATACCATACGACCCCGACCTTATGGAAGCTGACTTCAATGGACTTGCACCAATTGATGTCGGAGGCAAGTGGATAGATTCGGTCACAGAGATCAAGAACACAATGCTTGAAATGATAGCAGGTTTTGAGAAAGAAGAATAGTAGTGGTTCAATAATGATCAGAACTTCCTGCAAGACTGTAGAAGCTTACATCACAAAAGACGGTTCATCCATCAGGGAACTCATGCATCCTCTTGTACATGGTAACTTAGCCCAGAGTCTTGCTGAGGCTACAGTACCTGCAGGAAGTACCACACTTTTGCACCGGCATAAGGTTACAGAAGAGATATATCATATTTTATCAGGCTGTGGCCTGATGATACTTGGGGAAGAATCTATTTTCGTCGAAGAAGGAGATTCCATCTGCATTCATCCCGGAACCCCCCATAATATCAAAAATACCGGCGAAGAAGAACTTAGGTTACTGTGCTGCTGCTCCCCATCCTATTCACATGAAGATACTGAGATACTTGAACTAAATGAAATACAGGATCACAGGTAACAATATCACGCCCATCGCATGACTCTTTTTTACTCCGAGAAACGGAGCAAGCATTCCTATTGGAATTGATATGACAAAAATAAGTAACCCGAATACTCCTGTTGACAACAATATCATGACTGCAAGGAAAAAGATGATACCGTAGCAGAGCTTGGGATAATCTAGTTTTTCCAGCACATGATGAATATTATCGCCAAGATAGATTGTTGACAGGTATGAAAGTAATGATGTCAGCAGAAGTGCACACAAAAAAAGCACTACCTGTGAAATTTCCAGAGACACACCGTTCATCAACTCATTTATGGCTACCATTGCACCACTCCTTGTCTTTCCCAGGAATGCAAGTGCCATCAATCCGAATATTGCATTGCTTGTGTTGACACCTGAAATTGACACGATGAATTCTTTTGAAGAACTCTGGAAAGCCCCATCATCCTGAAATCTATCACCGGAACTTTCGTCTTCCTTCACAAAGAGGCGCGCAAATAAAGTTGCTATTGATGAGGATATTCCTGGTAACCATGCCACAATGGAACCGAATATACTTCCGGTTACAATTCCTCTGAAGATCTTAGTCCTTTCAAGGTCCGGTTTTGAATCATATTGTACCGGAATAATCGGATCGGAGAACAGGCTTATGATGAGCTGGGATGCACCAAATAATCCGCTTAACAGTGGAAGTAGTATGGAGCCCTCCGCCCAGCCTATTATCGGAGATGAAAGATATTCCATCCTGAATGCGAGCATACCTAACAGGCCACTCATTCCAAAGAGCAGAAATGCAAAGAATCTTTTTCTCCACACATGTATCTTTCCTTCTCCGTGGAGATACTCACCTTTCTCCGTCATTATCATTACAAAGACAACGAAGATGAGGATATATGCCATGTTTGCCTGAATGACCTGATGCCCTTTCACGAAAAGAAATGAAAGTGGGATTACTGTAAGAAGAGACAGGACAACAGAACCTGCACTTCCAAGAGCTGAAAGACGGATAGCCTGCGCACCCTGACCTTCAAGCAACAGAGTATGGCCGGGAAGTACTGCCAGAGCTGTATCTTCCCCAGGTGCTCCGAGGAAAATAGATGGAATAATATCATGAAAAGTATGCGATATTGAATTTGATAGTATCATGGCCGCAATGCAAACGGCCGGCAATCCCTTTTCAGAGAGAAAGGGAGAGAATGCAAGCAATATCAATGCGAAGTTGTTGGTGTGAATTCCTGGTACAAGACCGGACACAATGCCCAGAAGATAACCAACAAGCACCGATATTAAAAATGCCCACATGGGTACATCTGTTAGCACACTCATTATTATTTTCCTGTATTTTCAGTCAGGAACATTGGGCTATTACTTAATTTTTGCTTTTTGTGTTTAAAATAAATATCATGTGATAATTATTAGAAATGGTTTGCCAGGACAATTTTATATAATAAGATTCCATGACCTTACAAGAATGGAAACAAAAACGATCAAATGCAACAAATGCAACAACGATGCAATCATTTTTCAGAAATACTCAGGTATGCACCTGTGCAGGAAACATTTCATAGAGGATGTTGAGCGTAAGATAAAACTCACCATCAGGAAACATTACAGCATCCAGAAGAATGATGTCATTGCAATAGGACTTAGTGGCGGCAAAGACAGCAGTACTACCCTATACATATTACACCAGATATTCGGGAAAAGACCGGACATCGAACTTGTAGGCATATCCATTGATGAAGGTATCGAAGGATATCGACCAAGCACGATAGGCTCTGCAAAAGAGCTAACGGAAAAACTTGGTATCAGACATATAGTTCGTTCATTTAAGGAAGAATACGATACTACTATGGATGAGATAGCTCCGCAACAAAGAGAGAAGGGGGCATGTAGCTATTGTGGTGTCCTGCGAAAATCCCTGTTGAATAAGATAGCTCTGGAAATAGGTGCGACAAAACTGGCTATCGGTCATAATCTTGACGATGAGGCACAGACAATTCTCCTCAATCACCTGAAAGGAGATGTGGCTCGTATGGTAAGACTTGCTCCCCCAAAAGAGCTGGAAGGACTTGTCCTTAGAATGAAGCCACTCAGACATATTCCTGAGAAAGAGGTTGCCCTCTATGCTTACCTGCATGACCTTCCATTGGGTTTTGGAGGATGTCCATATGCACATGAGGCAATGAGAAGGGAGATAAGGGTCATGCTCAATGAATTCGAGGTCAACCACCCGGGGACTAAATATGCCCTGTTGAGTGGTTTTGACAAGATATCAGGCATTCTTGGCCGTGAATTCCCACAGGAAGGTCTCTCCAGATGTAGCCTGTGCGGACAGGCATGTACTGAAGATATATGCCAGGCATGTAAGCTTCTTAAACGTGATCAGTAATCCAGAAGATAATCCTCAAATGAATACAGTTTCCTTTCTGTCCTGTTCAGATAGAAACGTGTAAGCCAAACAGTGATCAAGGGCTGTATGACGATGGTGCTGAGTATAAATTCTAAAAATGACCATAGCTGGGCTATTACATCCATATAGGATGTTGCTTCCCCTATCAAACTCAGAAACACAGATAGCCCAATCACCAGAACCCACATCATGAAAACGGGGAACATATTACGTCGGAAGACTGAAATTCCTTTTTCAATTGCACTGATGGGATCAAGACCATCAATTACAAGGGCATAGTCAACAAATAAAAACACAATGCTCAGGATTAGTATGTATAATACCCATACCATCATGCCTATCATGAGCAAGGATGCACCTGTAGCAGCACTCCCAGGGTTTGCCAGGAAAAGAGATACATCACCTATTGAGATAATGCCTGGCACAAGGAACACTAAACCAGCCACAGCAAGCAGGAAAACAAGTATATTCGTAAGGAAAAGATTAATGAAATTCTTTCCACCTGAATGGAACATATCACCCAGATTCGTATGTCCTGTTTCCGAGGCTGTTTTCGCCATCCCTATGGCTCCAGCAGCAAAGAATGACTGGACGAGCATGTAGAATAGGAACAAAACAATTCCTGAAAGGATCAACATCAACATGTTCTCTGAGAATGTAGAAGTGAACATGCTCAGCACTTCTTCGGGAGAGAGAACTGAGGGATCAATATTCTGCTTTGAGATCACCGGAGCAATAAATACCACTGTGAAGACCAACAATCCTAAGAAAAAGAATACAATTGCTGTCAACACCTCAAGTATAAATGGTACACAAATGTTCAAATTCCTTGTCCAGGTCGCAAAACCTTTGCGCACAACCGTTCCAATGTCCTCAACCATGAAAATAACTCCGAGATATTGACATTCTACGTATCACTCATATTTATTTGCATCCCACTAGTAAAATGAAAGAACTGTATATACAAATAGTTATTATTTCAAAAGTGCGGGATGGAATAATAAACCTTAAATACCATAATGCCTTTTCTAGATTGTTCTTGCACGGGTGGCTCTTTTCATACATTAAACCCACTCCCACACTTAAACCCCACTCCCCAAATACATTAAACCCAACCACCCGTGCAAAACGTGTTTTCTGAAAAACTGAACCACGTAGTTAAATCTGTTGTAATTTAAGCATATAAACACAGATATATTAGCACATCTGAATATTAGGTTGAATATACAGTTACAACTTTCAGATAAATATATATAGGTAGTACAAGCTATCTTTTTTTGAGGTGTAAAATATGTCATTGTTATATAACTTATGGGGATTGCTCACCCTGGCAGCTTTTATCTGGGTGATCTACGATATTATGACCAGTAATAAGGGCCTTGAACCAGTAAAAAAAGTGCTCTGGATAGTTGTTGCTTTTATTTTTGGTATCCTGGGAGCTGTAGCTTACTACTTCCTTGGAAGAAAATAAGAATCTGCGAGCAGATTCTTTATTTTATTTTATTTTATTTTCAAAGATTATTTCATCCTGTCTTTTTTCTGAAAGAATAAAATACTGAATTCCTGAGTCCATACTATACTGTACTTTTAGTGTACAAAATAGAATAACACACATTCTTTGATACTGCAGAGTAAAATCTACAGGATGAAGCAAATCAAAAAAGAGAAAGGATTTCCGGCTTTTGCCGGAAACATAATTTGTTCTTTGTTTTAGAAGATTCCTGCGCCTATGAACAGGGACGCGAACAGGATTGCAACCATGTTCACTACCTTGATCAGAGCATTGAGTGCAGGTCCGGATGTGTCCTTGAATGGGTCACCTACGGTGTCACCGACAACAGCTGCCTTGTGAGCATCTGAACCTTTTCCACCATATGCCCCATCTTCAATGAGCTTCTTTGCATTATCCCATGCACCGCCACCGTTGTCCATTGTAAGTGCGAGCAAAAGACCACACACAATGATACCGATAAGCAGACCACCAAGAGCTGCAGGACCAAGTATAAGTCCGACTGCCAATGGGGTGACTATAGCAAGGAAACCAGGAATAGCCATCTCACGGATAGCTGCTGCTGTGACGATGTCGACACACTTACCGTATTCCGGCTTTCCAGTTCCTTCCATGATACCAGGTATCTCACGGAACTGGCGACGAACCTCGTTCACGATCTCAAAGGCTGCTTTACCTACAGCACGCATTGTAACTGCACTGAAAACGAATGGAAGCAGTCCACCAATGAAAAGACCTACAAGAACCAGTGGCTGGTCAAGACTTAGATCAGCACCACTGAGGTCTACCTTGTACCTGTAATCTGCGAAGAGAGCCAGAGCACCAAGTGCTGCAGAACCTATCGCATATCCCTTAGTAACTGCCTTTGTGGTGTTACCTACTGCATCAAGTGCATCGGTGATCTTACGGACATTAGAAGGCATACCTGCCATTTCAGCGATACCACCTGCATTGTCGGTAATAGGACCGTATGAGTCAAGTGCTACGATCATTCCGGTGGTTGAAAGCATTGCTGCTGCAGCAATTGCGATACCATAGATACCAAGTGCAGGATCTGTTGCTCCGCCTACAATGTAGAACGAACCAAGGATACCAGCAACGATGATGACCAATGGAAGTGCTGTACTTTCAAAACCAATTGCAAGACCTGAAATGACGTTTGTACCTGCACCTGTTTCGGATGCAGCGGCAATTGTCTTTACCGGACGGAAAGATGTTGAAGTATAATATTCTGTGAAAACCACCATCAGCACCATGATAACAATACCAACGAGAGCTGCATAGTAGAATTTCATATCACCCATAAGGGAAGTTGTAACAAAGTAGAAAGCAATGAGACTTAGGATTGCAGAAACTGCCACACCTTTGTATAATGCTTTCATGATCTTCCCATCATTGCCAACCTTGACAAAGAAGACAGCTATGACGGATGCGAAGATTGCCACTGCACCAAGGATGAGTGGATAAAGAATTGCGTTTGCGTATGAGTCAAGGATAAGTGATCCGAGAAGCATTGATGCGAGAACTGTTACTACATATGTTTCAAAGAGGTCAGCACCCATACCGGCACAGTCTCCTACATTGTCACCTACGTTGTCAGCAATTACACCTGCATTACGTGGGTCATCTTCTGGAATTCCAGCTTCGACTTTACCGACAAGATCGGCACCAACGTCAGCTGCTTTTGTGAATATTCCGCCGCCGACCCTTGCAAAGAGACTGATAAGACTGGCACCAAAACCAAATCCGATTACAAGATCCACATCACCGTAAAGGATGTAGAAAGTGCTTGTACCAAGAAGTGCAAGACCTACTACAGCAAGACCTGTGACCGCACCACCGCGGAATGCAACAGACATTGCTTTCTGTAGACCTTTTGATGCAGCTTGTGCAGTCCTTACATTTGCCCTTACGGATACGTTCATACCAATGTATCCTGCTGCTGCGGAACTAATTGCACCAACAAGGAAACCGACTGCTATTTTACCCCCATCCTCACCAAGGAGAACAAAGATCAGTACAGCAAGAATTGCAGCTACTACTGCGATTGTTTTATATTGACGATTCAAATAAGCCATCGCACCTTCCTGGACAGCACCTGCTATTTGCTGCATCTTTTCGGAACCAGCGTCCTCTTTAAGAACACTGCGCGCAAAGAAGCCGGCAAATAACAAACTAACGAGACCAGCAAGAGGGGCAAGATAAATTAAAGCTTCCATATTAAAACTCCTCTCAATATAGTTTATTTTAATGCTAGATTTTAGTCAACTTTACTTCTATAAATATTCATAAAGTAGTAAATCATTGACAGAATGAGTTACTACATAATTGTAACCACGTCGGGTATAATACAGATATATACTATATAAAAGTAGGCTGCAATAGGACACACATAATATGAATGTGTCGATAGAATAGTGCTGATTATACTCCGCCACCTATCTGCATGAGCTCAAAGTCAATTGCATCAGGTACATCTACCCTGAAAACAAAGACATTATATCGGGATCTTCGTGCAGTAGATATAGCATTTTTTTCATCAGATGTCAGATACCCATCTGTGCTTGCTATACATAATGATTTCTTTGTATCCTTAATAAGGAAATCAAAATGCTGACCATAAGCATTCAGAAACTCCACAAGCTCATTTAGTTCATCCCAGTTCTCACACATGTGAATACTTTTGGTAGCAGAATTACTCACATACCAGTCCCTGCTCATATAAGGATAAGCAGCATACTGGTCCCTGAGGTCATCATATGCCTTGTGTATCTTTGAAACCTCAGCATTAAGATCTATCCATTTCCATCCCTGTTCCGCAAAATAGCGGGATGCAACTATTGATACTATCCTATCCTTATCATTTTGTTCAAGCTTCATTTTAACACCTGCTGCCTATAATGAGGCTTATGGCATTTAATCATATATCAGTGATTGTCTACAAACCCTTAAGAATTATCATAAGTATCGTGGACACCACATATTCAATAATTGAAATAGGGAATCGTTTCTGTGGAAGAAACATTTACATGAACAATTGGTTCTAAATTCATTATCTCTTCCTTTGATACATTTCCAGTCAGTTCAATGGTCCCTTCGACTATAACATAAGAACCTGATACTACAAGTTTGTTTATTTCCTGACGAAGAGAATCCTGTGATGAAACAATATACGGACTTTGTGAAAGTACCGGTTCAATGGTCGTGATATAAATGTCATTTGATCCGCTGTTGTAAAGAGTAAAACTGTATGAAAAGATATTGTTGGAATCATTCGCATCAGACGAGCCAATAGAAGATGAGCCATCAACCAAAAATAAACCTTCTATCTGTACAGGTCCGCATGACCACATGTTAGTACTGAGACTTATTAAAAAAGCAATAACAATGATCATTAGCACATAAGAGTGACTTTTTTCCATTACTAATCCTCATTATAAAATAATATACCCATATCATTTCTTATTGTTGCTTTGAACACATGAGCGGAATTAGTACTTAATTGCAGTTGGGGAGCACAGTAATCTCAATGTATGGAAAACTGGTTGGTTGGTGGTTGATACACTGATGAGAAGGTCGTGGTAAATCATGCCCCTCATTTGCCAATTATTATATTATCAGACATACTGTATGAAGTAATGTACTAAATAATAAAAAATATACATTGTGATATAATAATAGACATGCTATGAAGGGATTGAGATAAATATAATAGAAGAATAAAACAATACATATAATAATTAATACATAAATATATTTTACAGTGCCGATATATTAGTCACATTAAGCCAGATATAATAATTAATTGTAAGAACGTGACAAGTACATCATAACACCAACAAATGGATGATTAAAAATGAAGTGCTCTACATGCAACTATCGAAAACATATTCCCCTATATTCCAAATGTGCCGGAGTACCAGGAAGAACAAAAGTTGGAACAGCATATTATTGTGGACACCCTGAAATGGAAAATCCTGTACCGGTTATTTCCTTAGCTGAAAGTGTACTTGAAGACTGCCCCATTACTAATAACATTATGAGTTTATCCGAGAACATGCAGGATGCAGAAATTAGCGGATTATAAATAAGATATTATATTCTAATTTAAGAATTCAATTGCCATTTTTTACCGGCGTTATCTTCGGTGGCAATTACTTTGGCACATCATATAATAAATTTCGTCATCAGCTGTTTAAACACAACTGGAAATTAAAAAATAGAATAAGAAAGGAACATGCACATCATACATGTTCTCTTATTGAAAAATTACTCAAATATCTGAGCACCAGCTACCTTAGCCTGTTCCATGAGCCCGGCGTTTTCCTTTACCTCTCCCGGAGCATGGTGACCTACATCCACGAAAGTACCTTTGACATCCATTCCGAACATCTGAAGGACCTGGGTGAATTCATCAAAGACTCCTTTGAAGGCATCTGGCTCTGGGTTACCCTGTGCACCGACGATGATAGCTTTCTTCCCACCTGCAATACGAGAACTGAAATCTGGATTTACAAGTGCCCAGCAACGGTCGATCACCTGACGCATCTGACTTGTGAACTGGAAGAAATAGATAGGGGAACCGAATACAAAGCCATCTGCATTTTTAAGGGCATCATAGACCTTACCCATATCATCTTTTAATTTGCAACCATCAACTTCTCTGCAGTATGTGCATCCCTGGCAGCCTTTTATGTTCATTTCATTTATGTAGAATTTCTCAACATCTGCACCAGCTTCTGCTGCCCCGTCAAGGACCTGCTGTACAAGTACATCAGTGTTTCCATTCTTTCTTGGACTTCCTACAAAACCTACTACTTTCATTTCGATCATTTCCTTTAATTCATGAATGATTACTTAATTAAGAAGTGTTCAGATATTAATGTGTTAGAGCTATATTTAAATGACATACACTCATTTTTGGTAGAAACTAACAAAAAGTATAGTAAGGAAAACTATGGCAACTTACAATAAAACAGTCAATGAGAATGAACAAAGATGCTGCTGCCCAGTAGAAGCTACACTTAGTGTTATAGGGGGCAAATGGAAGCCACTTATCCTCTGGCACTTGAAAGAAAACACAATGCGTTATAATTCGCTACAACAGGTCCTCCCGGGAATATCCCCCAGAATGCTGACAAAGCAACTCCGGGAACTTGAGAATGATGGCATTGTCAATCGTGAGATGTATCCTGAGATTCCACCAAGGGTCGAATACTCACTTACCGATTTTGGAAGAACGATTATTCCCGTGCTGGAAGCGTTGGCTCAATGGGGTATTAAATATACAGACCAGAAAGGTAGCTCTAAATAAATGATTATATATTAAAATATATACCATAAATTATTAAAACTATTAGATATAATAAGAAAATGGTATAGTGAGCATTTGTTCTGAGGTGTGACCGCTTTCTCTGAATCCTCCTATCTGTTTAACTCGTCAATTACTACACACCTCAGAATCAAATTGAATGTTGGGGCCGTTGAAACCACATAAATTTATATTGTGATAGAGCTTAGTTTTTAATGGAGCAAATATATGAAACTAAAGTTATTCCCCCTATACCTTATCCTTATACTCCTGACTTGCCTCGTAGCTGGTTGCGTTGATGAACAGGTTAAAAGTGAAGATGATACTAATGCTGCCACTGTAGATGAAGCTGAGTTTGCGCAGATAATGGCAGAAGCAAATTCAGCATATATCAAAGCTCTTGTATCAACAAGCCAGAAGAACACTTCAGCTTCCGAAGCTTCTATTAATTTACTGGTAGAGAAGCTCACATATGTATCAGAAACATATGGACAAGCACCACCTGAAATGTATGCCAATGACAAGAACTGGACAAGTGAAATCAAAAGAGCGGTACTGATTGCAGCATACTCACAGGAAATGCTTGCTTCCGGTGACATTGAAGCTGCACATACTGCGCTTGAACCCATGAGGGATCTTTTTTTCAGTCTGCATGAAAGGAACGGAGTCATCCATATGGGCGACCTCCTTACAGTATTCCATGCCTCAATGGAAGAAGCTATTACTTTTGCAAATGCGAATGATACCGAGAGGGTTGCTTCATACATCCCAACACTTGAGCAGGAATGGCAGGACGTAAAAGATGCAGACAAACCGGCAAGTGCGGATGAAGAATATGAACAGACCCTTGCCCAGGTTGACAGTGCTATTGGAGTACTGAACAGTTCAATAATAAACGGTGATTCAGCAGAAATTAGAACTAATGCTGAAAATCTCAGGCTAGCATTTGCCAGGGTGTTTGCAAAATACGGTGTTGTAATTTCCTGAACCAAAGACCAAAGTGCAGACAGCAGTCTGCACTTTAACCTGACTAAAAGTTACATCAGCTTAAATGTTTATGTAACAGGAAAATCAATTCAAAATCATTGAACCTGTTGTCATCATGTAATCAAAAGGGTAATCCAAATAACGATAATCAGTGACAGTCTACAAGCTCAATAACTCTAAACCTTGCTCAATGAAGAATAAGGCAAATATAAAATAAACAAAGCCCAGAGCACGAATCATATAAAGATAATACTTACTTTTCAGGAAAGACCTGGATTTTCCTACAACCATTGCAATCATAATCTTCGACCCTACAAGAAGAGAATAGAATCCTGCAACGAATAGAACAGTTCCCCATATACCAACATCAAGAGCCTGAAATAAAATGGGACCCCCAATGGTTATCCAGAACAGGTAAGGATGAGGGCTCAGGAAATTGACTAAAATACCCTTTTTAAAAGAGTTTTCACGTTCTTTTCTAATATCAATATCTATGGTGCTGGTATTGAATGATGACACACCAAGGTACATCAGGTAAAATGCACCAGACAAACATATCAAAGCAATTATCAAATCATGACTTTCAATGCGTAACAGAAAAAACAGAATACAAGAGACTATGAGAATATCTGTTATCAACGGGGATATTGCAACTTTCACCCCTGCTCTTGATCCATGCTGAAGAGTTTCAGATATCGTCATTGCCATTAGTGGTCCGGGAGATATGCCTGCGGTAAAACCAAGAATAACTCCCAGTACCAGAAACTCATTGAGAAACAGCATCTTTTAGTGGCATATTACTAAACAGGCTTAAAGGTTTTGTTTAAATATTCAATGTAAAACTTGTATATCTATAAAATTATATAAATGATTAGCATATACATGTGTATATTGTAGTTTAATAAAAGGGCCGTAAATGAAAATCCAAAATAAATTGTGTCATAAACTATGAAAATTCAAAATATCAGAATAAAAACTGATGTTTTTAAGTATCATTACTTAAAATCACTGCTGATAAATTAATTGTCTACCACAAAAATCAGGATTCGAATTAAAGAATCATTTGAAGGATACTGAGCATTGGGAAGGAATCTTAATGAAATGAATAGCTCTGATAAAGGTAAAAATCTGGCTCTGAAAGTTACAGCACTATACATATTAGTAGCCAGCATCTGGATCTTATGCTCAGATATTGTCCTGGGATGGTTTGCTTTGGATGTAGACCAATATATGCAACTCCAAACCTATAAAGGATGGTTTTTTGTTTTAATTACAGGTTCATTGTTATTTACATACCTCACCCCCCGCATCAGGGAACTCAACAGATCCCGAAAAAGCCTTCAGGATACTGAAGAATCACTCAATAGAAGACTTGACTATGAGATGGCAACAGTCAGGTGCATGCGCCTTTTACTCGAACCTGCCAACATGGATAAACTCATACCGCAGATCCTTGATATAATCCATCAAACTGTGGGAAATAGCAGGACATATATTTTCAAAAATGAAGAGAATCCTGAATTAGGTCTTTGCATGTCGCAGGTATATGAGGTTGTGTCTGATGGAATTGAACCACAAATAGACAATCCTGACCTGCAGCATCTGCCATATAACGAAGGGGCGCCTACAATGCTCCCTATTTTAGAGTCCAGACAGCACTTTGTACATGTAGTAGAAGAACTTGAGGAACCAGAAAGAACGATTCTCGCTGAGCAAGGCATTCTTTCAATACTTATTATTCCAATTTTTACAGGCAAGGAACTCTGGGGCTTCATAGGATTTGATGATTGTGCAGAGACTCGAAAATGGCATGAAGACGACATTAATCTTCTTGAGGTAATTGCTGATGGCATCGGAGAATATATTTTCCATCGGAAAGCAGAAAATGACCTAAAAGAAAGTGAAGAGAGATTCAAAGCACTTCATAATGCATCTTTTGGTGGCATTGCTATTCACGATAAAGGTCTTGTTCTCGACTGTAATCAAGGACTCTCTGAAATTACCGGATACACCACCAATGAATTGATTGGAATGGATGGACTGTTGCTTATTGAGGAAAGTTTCAGAAGTAGAGTTATAGACAATATGATCTCAGGCTATGAGGAGGCTTACGAAGTCATAGGATGTCGCAAAGATGGTACAGAATATCCCGTCAGAGTACAAGCAAAAATAGTCCCGTATAAAGGAAAACAGTTAAGAGTAACAGAATTCAGAGACATAACCGAACAGAAAGAAGCAGAAGAAGCACTTAAGAAAAGCGAAGCAAAACAGAGCGCAATGATTGCTAACATATCCGATGTGATAGCCGTCATTGATAAAGATGGAATAAACAGGTACAAAAGTCCGAATATAGAGAAATGGTTTGGATGGAAGCCAGAAGAAATGATAGGTGTTTCCACATGGGAAAATATCCACCCTGATGACCTGGAACAAACACAAAAATTATTTTCCAGACTTCTGGAACAACAAAATGCTACATCTACTTCAGAAGCAAGGTACTGTTGCAAAGACGGGAGTTACAAATGGATGGAATTTACAGCTATCAACCTATTGCATGAACCTACCATCAATGGAATACTGTTGAATTACCATGATATCACTGAGCGTAAACAGGCTGAAAATCATCTGCGTGAAAGTGAAGCAAAAGAGAGTGCCATGATCGCAAACAGTGCTGATGTTATCGCGATTGTAGATAGGGATGGTATCAATATATACAAGAGTCCGAATATAGAGAAATGGTTCGGGTGGAAGCCAGAGGAAATGATAGGTGTTTCTGCTTGGAAGAATATTCATCCTGATGATCTTAAAAATACACAGGAATTGTATCCTATATTCCTTGAAATGCCAGAAGCTGTAGTAACTTCAGAAGCAAGATACCGTTGCAAAGATGACAGTTACAAATGGATAGAATTCACAATCAGCAACCTTCTAAATGAACCTGCTATCAATGGAGTAATGTTGAATTACCATGACATCACTGAACGAAAAATAGCTGAAAACGCTCTGCGAGATAGTGAAAGTAAATTCAGGAATTACATTGAAAATGCACCTTATGCCATTTTTATAGCTGATGAAGACTGGAAATACCTGGAAGTTAACAAGACTGCCTCTATGCTTACCGGGTATTCAGAAGAGGAATTACTGACAATGACCGGCTTTGACCTCGTAGCCCCGGAATCTCAACGCAAAGCATATCAGAGTAATTATGAGGTTAAAAACACTGGCTTTACTACAGTTGAACTGCTTTTCATTCATAAGGACAAAACTTCCTATTGGATGAGGATGGACGCTACCAAACTTTCAGAAAATCGCTATATTGTGTTTGCAAGTGATATTACTGAAAGGAAGAGAGCAGAATACTCCCTAATTGAAGGTAAGATACTGGCAGAGGAAAATAACCGTATCAAATCAGAATTCCTTGCTAACATGAGTCATGAACTGCGCACTCCCCTTACGGCTATAATAGGCTTTTCAGACATATTGGATGCTAAATTGTTCGGTGAGCTGAATGAAAAACAGATATCACATGTTAACCACATAAATAAGAGTGGCAGACATCTTCTGGAAGTTATAAATGATATTCTTGACCTCTCTAAAATTGAAGCTGGAAAGATGGAACTTGATTGCGAGAATTTCCCAATTTCCAACACATTGAATGAAATACAGGCATTTATGCACCCAATGGCAGGCAAGAAGAATATTGATCTCAAAATAATAAATGAGATAAAAGATGTTGAAATATTTGCTGACAGAGTTAAGTTCAAACAGATAATGTTCAACCTGCTCAGCAATGCTATTAAATTCACCCCAGATAACGGCAAGGTATCAGTTTTTGCCACCAATACAGAAGATGACATTCAGGTATCAGTATCAGACACTGGCATTGGAATTCCCCTGAATCTGCAACAAGATATATTCAATCCCTTTACACAGGTCGATTCATCTAACAAAAGGAGATATGGTGGCACAGGTCTTGGGCTGGCACTTGTCAAACAATTTGTTGAATTGCATAACGGAAAGATATGGCTTGAAAGCGAAGAAGGAAAAGGAAGTACTTTTTCATTTACTATAAAGAATCAGGATTCTTTAGTGAACAACTAGATTCACCATTATGTATATCTTAGGATAAAACCTCAGATTTCCAAAAGAATTAGAGTAAAATAGTTCTGACTTGATATTTAGTATTCAAAACTAGACTTCTCTTCTGATAAGTTCAAGATTCTGCTCAACCAGAGTTGAATAAATCTTAACTTGCCTGAGTTCTTCTGATTTACTTTCAAGTTTACTAGTTAACTCAAGTATATTTTCTTCAAGACTTTTGATATATGTCAATTGCTGCTCGATCCTTGAATCTTTTGTCATCATGTTAAGATGTTGTCTCTGGATCGTTACATGTTTGCCAATATCCTCTTCAGTCTTTCGCACTAGTTCTGAAAGTTCATTTTGCCTGACTTCAACTTCCTTCTCCCGGACGGTGAGGGTCTCATTGAGGTGTTTTACATATTCACGTCTGCGCTCTATTTTTTCATTATCAATATCTATATCCATTTCATGAGATGCTATCTCATCCTTTTGCGCAGCAATTTCCCTAGCCTTTCTGTCCAGTCTAGTTTTGGTTATTTCAAGCCTTTTTTGCCTTTTATTGACTGACAACTCTTCTTCATATATAGAGCGCAATATTCGGTAGTTCTCTGACTTTCTTTTTTGAATGGACTCTTGATCAAGTTCATATTTTTTCAGGCAGGACTCAAGTTCCAATGCTTTTTGGGAGAAGAATTCTTTTTTTTGCGAATATTCCTTCTTCGCTAGCTTCAGTTCATCATTTCTAGCTACGAGCTTTTCATATTCATTCGCAATTAGCTTTTTAGCTTCGCGAATCTTTTTAGAATCTTCTATAAGTAAGGATTCATCAACTTTAATCTGCTCTTTCTTTAAAGCGATTTCAGCACGCTTTCTTTCCACTTCATCAAGCTGACTAAAATATGTGGATTTAATCTCTTCCAGGTTCTGGAGTTGATTCTGGTAAAAAAGTTCCTCACTCATATTTCTGTTTCGTCCGTTATCATTTTACTGAAGTTTTGGGAGGTATTACACTTTGAACACCATTTGCCTCTTTCAGCAGAAGGCAAAATGGTTTCACTATACATGTTGACCTGAAAGAGAATATTTATGTAGACATATAAAAGAAGCATGTTCATAATTTTACAATATACCCACACATATGCGCCTATTAAGCATAATTATGTGCACAGCAAAAGAAAAACAAAGGAAAAAACCTAAAAGTATAACTAATTAACCATTAACTGATCCTTGAATGAAATATGTCAATAAAATGATCAGTTTAATGTTATATAAGCTATAATTTGCTCAGAAGCAACGTGTATGAACATCATATTAGTTGTACTGAGTGAAGACTCCGTGGACTCCGGATCAGTTACATCTACTGGATTGCCATTTAGCGTGAAGATACCAGAGTTTGTATCAATATTCAGCTTATCGCCTGCAGTCATTATCTCGCTATTTTCAGTAATTTGAGAATAGACCTGTGTCTGTCCATCTGAAGATAGGATCAATCTTACTTTAGCAAGATCCATATCGTCGCCACTCTGGTGTTCAAGCAAATACACCCCATCTCCAAGTTTTGATGCCTGAAGTGACACTTGGGGAACTGACTCCTGTATTTTGGGATCTGAAGACTGGTCAGTTGTTTCTTCAACTACTGCATCTTCACTGGTAGCAGGTTCCACCTGAACCGCTTCTGGCAAGATGTTTTCTGTCGCTCCGGTATCTTCACTGCTTAAACCGGAATCATCAGCTTCTATCTGATCCACTTCTGACAGGGTATTCTCTGTCGTCACGTTATCGGTATTGTTTAAATCATTATCAGAAGCGCATCCTGAAGTCAAAACAATTAAACCGATAAAAAAGATTACCATAGCTAACGAAATGTTGCTTTTCAATTATATCCCACCACTCTATAGGTAATCTTTTTTGTATAATATTTAACCTTTATCATAGCTATCTCAAAATGAATGCGACGATTTTTTGTTCAGAAAATACAAAAAAGATTATAGTAAAAATTTAAAAAAGGAGGACTTAAAGTCCTTCTTTACCTTTCTTATTATTTATAAACACAATTGTCAGAGCAAGCACAATTCCTAAACCTGATATCCAATAGATATAGCTTGCAGTATTGTCATTCAAAATGTTATTGTTTGAAAAAGATAGGCAAATGCCATGGAAACCGCTGAAATCCACTGTATTCGGGCACAAATCAATATTTACAATTATTCAAAAAGTACTGTATGTTATTGAAAGAATTTGCCACTTCAGCCTATAGATGATGATCTTGATAGGTTTTCTACAAAACCCATTTATTATATTTTAAATTCAATTGGAATTGCGAAGGTAAACGTACTACCGTTGTCTTTTTCACTTTCAACCCATATCTTTCCATTATGCAATTCCACGAATTTCTTTGTAAGTAACAATCCCAGGCCTGTGCCTTCATACTGTCTGGATAAAGAAGAATCAAGCTGACTAAAGGGCTTGAAAAGTTTGTCCTGGTCTTTTAGTGAGATACCAATACCTGTGTCTGCAACGGATATATGAGCCATATTATCTTCACTTTTGGTTTTTATCGTTACAGTTCCACCAATATCTGTAAACTTTATGGCATTGCTTATCAGGTTATAAAGTATCTGATTAAGTATTGATTTGTCCGCTGACAGAGAGTCAAATTGTTGTTCTGTTTCCATTTTTAACACAATCTCTTTATCAGCTGCAAGCGGTTGCATGAATGAGATAATATCTCCCAGAACACAGTGAATAGATACTTCTTCAGGTTTTAGTTCTACTTTCCCGGCTTCTACTTTAGAGATGTCCAGGATATCATTGATAATTCCAAGCAGATGCCTTCCACTGTTTGAGATATTGTTAATATATCGATACTGCCTATCACCCAGTTCCCCAGTGTATTCGTCAAGAAGGAAATCAGAAAAGCCTATTATCGAATTAAGAGGGGTCCTGAGTTCATGACTCATATTGGCAAGGAATTCGCTCTTTGCTCTGTTTGAAGCATCTGATTCTAATTTGGCGTTCCTCAACTCTGTTATATCGATTCCGTATTCTATAATACCCTTTATATTACCAAAATCATCTTTAATTGCGGATACAAATATTTGGAAGGCTTTTCCAGTCTTTATTTCACGCATATCATCTGGTGTGGTCTCGTAAAGTATTGAATTTCCTGTAGAGAGAACTTCTTCGACTTTGCACCAGGGGCAAGGAGAAGACCTTTTCATGAAGACTTCATAACATTTCCCTCCAAGAATTGAAGTGGCAGAGTCACTGTTTACCAGTTTCAATCTGAAATCAGCATTGTTCATAGCAACAATATTGTATTCAGTGTCTACCACATTAAGAGTTCCGGGGAGAATATCGATTATAGATCGAAGCAGCTCCCTACTATTTTGTAATTCCTGCTCTGCTTTTTTGCGCTCGGTGATATCTCGGACAACAGCCAGATTGACCCTATTTCCGTTGTACTCTGTTGGGCGAACGTTAAGTTCAATAGGTAGCAAGGAACCGTCTTTACAAATGCATACCATTTCGACGATTCCACCTTTCTGATTCAATTTTTCAGCAACTTGCTTACTTGCTATTTCCTTAAATTCAGAAGGTATTAGGTCAAGTACGTGCATCTGTAATAATTCATCTCTCGAATACCCTAAACACTGGCATGTTATAGGATTTACTTCCAAAAAAAGACCATCTATGCTATATATCGCAATTCCGTCATTTACAGAATTGAATATCGTTTCAAAAAGATTATCCAACTACATGCCTCCGAGAACAAATTTCCGCCAAACGCCTATTTACCCCATTTTTCTGACTGTTGAAGTGTGAACAGACTTGATCACACACTTTAATGAAAAGCATAGTCTACTGATAATATAATTATAGTTAGTATTATATAAATATAGACTATTAAATGGTGTGAAGAATTGGATTGATCCTAAAAAATATATCAATGTATTATTTAAAGATCTTCATAATAAAGTGCAAAATAAGACCAATTACAACTATGATCAAAACGAGATACATCAGACTAATCAGTAGTCGTATTGCAATAGCAAACAGGGCAAGCACGCCATTCAGAATAGCAATCACTATTAAGAGTACTAAAGCTATGATGAGAATATCTTTAAGATCCACAACAATCCTACCCACACATAATATAAAAATCAATCATTCTAAAGCACTCACAGTGGGAAATACGTGCAAGATTAGAAAACCGCACCCTGTTATGAGATTAAGAAGTAGCAATAGCACTAAAAGCACAAAAAGGCACGTGCATCTCTCTTCAGTAAAATATGGGAGGTATGCAGGATTATGCTAAAGACATTCTTTTGATAGTATGCCACCGTGCCATTTATTAAATTGAGCGATACATATAATCACATATAATATATTTATATTATTCTAAATCCGGTGAAAAAGATGTTTGATGCAAAAATAGTACAAGTCGATGCTGAAAAGAAAGCAATTCCGATTTTCAAAATAAAATTACTTTTAAAAAATCCAGAGAGTTACTCTATACAATTATTAGGTTATAAAATTGAAATAAAGCTTGCAGGTGTCAATATAGGAACTGCCTTTGGTTATAGTTCAATAAAAGTTGATAACCGTGGCTCTCATTATTTTGAAGAAGAGATTCAAATCACCCCATATCTTTTCGAAACTATAGATAAAGCTAGAAGAAATGGAGATGTACACATAAATGGTTCTATTAATATCCTTTACTTAAATTTAGCAATTGAACAACAAAACCAAATTCCACTTGTACACAATGTTTACTTTGACTCCTACAAACTATCACAAATTGAATGGATAAATTTAGCGACAAAACTAGGTTATACGCGATACAAGATTTTTGAAATGCTATGGCCAGATATCCCTCAATTAGATGAACTAAACAATATAATTCAAGAATTGCAAGACTCTCAATCCTTGTTCTATGAGGGTAGAAATAATGAAGTAGTATCAAAATGCAGGTTGATTCTTGAAGAACTTGCAACTATTGTAACAGGAAAATATTCCGGCAACAAATTTGAAATGAACAAAGATATCGCTGGCATAGTTGATGTGGGTTCATTCCAAAAACAAGGAGAAGAAACAAAAAGTGGAAAAATCGAAAATTTACGCCAGATGATATGGCGCTATCATCATATCGGCCCACATTATGGATATACTGTTACTAGAGAAGATGCAGAACTTTCAATCATGTTATGTCTTTCTATGATCAGATATTATTCCGTTCAATTAAATAAATTAACAGAAAAGAGCAATTAAATGCTAGAAATTTATTTTTAGGTGTGTAATAATGATTTTTGATTATCAAACACTTTCAACAGCATTCTTCGGATTTATAGGTGGAATTTTTGGAGGAGTAGCCATCAATAGAATATCTTATTTTCTCCAAAAAAAAGATGAAAGAAAAGACGCAATTTCGATGGAAAAACTTGAATATAAGAATAATCTCAAAAACAAGCTTTCGGAAATTGCACAAACTATTCAATCTACTCTTCGGATTGAATATGAGCTTGATCTATTCAAAAATGAACTTAAGATATTTTCAACACAGTTGACATCTATATTATCCAAACGTCCTATTGATATTTCTCCTGAAATCGAAGATAAATTGCTTGGTGTTGATGATTCTCTTAGAGAGCTTAGCTACTATTTTTATGGCATAGGTAGTGAAATAGAAAATGAATTTGAACTCAAATGCGAAGAACTTGTTGAGAGAATAATTTTTAATGTATTGCCTGAAATCGATTTGCAGTTATTCGAACAAGAATAGATTTTAAAGAACAGAAAAGTATATGCATATCTAATCCTCCGACTCCTTCTGCAGTTCATCCGATATATCCTGAAGTGAAATTGTGGTTACATGCTGTGCCCCACTTCCAAAACCCGAAAGACCCTCCGTTACCTGAATCTCTTCTTAATCTACCGCCATCTACCCAAAGTATGTCATAGCAGTATAAATAAAATACTTTTCAATCCTGCATAAAACTTTCACCCCACTAACAATCTCCTTATCACCAAAAAAATCAATCTGTTTGAAGTACGCACAGTGGGAAATACGTGCACTATTCTTCAAAATAACAGAGAGACAAAGCACTAAACGTAAAATCAGCATCTAAGCTAAAACCAAAAAAATCATTTCAAAAAAAGATATCGACGCTGAGGAAGAGCCCTGCAACGGGGGTCCAAAGCCTCACCTTTTCACAATACTACATAATGCCTCATGATACATATATTTAATCAAGGATAATGTGATCATGATTCTCAAATTGACTTATATTAATTAGGAAAATGTTAATGTTGAGGCCGGCGACATGACTAAAAGCCTACAATAAAAAATAGGTTTGTACTTATATATGAGTTGTGGATTATGCGGCTTTGTGTAAGTAGATTTATGCCTATACTTATGCACAAATCACCTTAATTATCAGGGTTGCCTTTCAAAGATGGAGAGAAGGTTGGCAGGGTGGAATTTGTACCTAGAAAAATCATAGATGTAATGCTTTTTCAATCAATTTCTTACATTTTCAAATAAATAAATATATCAGGATGAAAACCATATTCATGGAACATCCTGTGGTTGATTTAATCATCGATTATGTGCGAGGTCAGTGAGTGGACGATTCTCAAATAGAGAAATAATCCCTTTAGGAGTCAACTTAGATGATTCAAGTTCTTCTAACAATTTAATTCTAATTGATTCTTTGTTGTAGGTACCTGATTGAGATCTAATCCTTCGTAATAATCCTGAAATTGTTTCGAACATTTGTCTTGTTTCATCTATATGAATATAATATAAATCTCCTGAATGTACAATAGCATTTTTATCTAGTTTAGACCTCTTTGATACGACAACACATATCTTCTTCTTATAAGTCTCATAATCCCTATGAAATGAACCTGCCCACTTATAGTGACCTTGGCTTTGCCTGCAAGTATCTACAGAAATAACTCCTTCCGAATTCTCACTACTTTTAGCTTCAAATAAAATAATTACCTCATCATTTAATGTCCAGACTGAATCTGGATCTGCGTCACCACCAGGATGATAAGATTCAAAACCAAGTAATTTACCCAATGCGGTTAGCCCCTCTTCAAAAGCAGACGGAGTATCATCATATATATATTCATGATTAACTTTCATTTTTTTCTCGAACAAAGGACCTGTTGGTTTTAACTTATGGAGTAAAGCCTGAATATTATCTAGAGCATACCCAGACAGAGTATCAACGCTTTCTGGTTCACCTCCCTCTTTTTCTACAAAAGAAGGCAATTCTGAAAACCAACCAATCATGTTAGCACAGCTTTTTGCTCTGTCAAAATAGTCAAAAGACAGAGAACTCCAGTGGCTATCTTTTGTACTATTAAACTGAAGCAAAGCAGCAGAACCTGCAAAATAATTCCATATGGCACGATAACCATCGAACTGAGTACCATTAAGTGATCCTATAATACTTTGTGCATATTCAATGGCCTGAGGATAATTTTTATTCCACAAATTATATTCAAAATTAACTTCTTCAGATACTACATCACTTAGAGATTTTGTTTTTGGATCTTCTGATACAACTGTTTGATCCCTGTATAACAATATATTTTCTTCTGCTCCCTTCCAGTCGTCCCCTTGTTCCATAAAAATATCAACCATTGACTCTAAGTCATCTAAATCTGCATCTTTACATTGCTCAAGACCAAAATATAATTCTGCTTGTAGCTCAGGGTGCAACTTCTCATTATTTTCTTTTGCTAAACAAAACTCAAATAATTCAGTTCCAATTGGAATAACCAGAGAATAATCAGTTGATCCTCTTGTACAACGACCGGTAGCTTGGGTGAAACGGGTAATAACACGATCTGATAACAATGAATCCATTTCAAGGCGCGAAAGTAAAAAACCCTCTTGCAAATTTGTGAAACCTGGATATCCAACCATGAGCAATTGGCGACATGCATCACCAGGCAAATCAATTCCATCATATCTATTTGTAAGCAAAAGAATTGCTGCATTCGATGAAGTAAAAGAATCTAAAGATTCTTCAATAGAATATGAATCATAAAAATCATGCAACACACCCTCTCTTATCAAAGCTTGTTTTATTATGTCTGCAATATCTTTATTTGGGCATAAAATAAGAGTTCTGTTACGTTTATGTATGATTTTTGCAAGAAAACCGATATATTCACTCAAAGAATAATTATAGTCAGGGAAGACAAATAAACGTCTACCGGAACCTTGCTTATCCCAACCATGAGGAATACTTAATCTTTCAATCTTAGGAATTCCTATTATTCGTTCTAATTCCCCTCCTGCTCCTAAGGTTGCAGACATATAAATTCTCTGAGAAGCATTGCTAAATGGAGAATGTGAAAGTGTTGGTGGAATCCAAGGACGTATTAGCACTTCATTACGTGAAACAAACAAATTGCATGCAGATAAATTGTCTTGTATTGTTCTCCAAGAATAATACAAGTTTTTTTCTTCATTACTTATATTTTCATCGAGCAATTCACTTAATTCCTTTAAACGATTCAAGAAAATGTGATTAGGAACTTTTTCGATTATTGGATTAATTTGAGACCTACTTTTTGTTTTCAATTGATTTACAAAAACGGTCGGCAATTCATCTTCAAAAAGGTTTACAATTTTTGTGAATAAGTCATGATCAAAACTTATATTCAGTGACCACATCGAACTAATATATCCCTCTGAACCATGGGCATCATCACAAATTATTACGTTTGAATTGTCGAACCGCGGATTGAAATTGAATAAAGCACTGTACGTGCTTATTGCAATTGCATCCGAAGTCACATAATCATTAAATTCTTTAGTAGGATATTCGGTTTGTTTTCCTACGAAAGCATGTGCTTTAATACCATAAGTCTTTGCGTAAGAATGAACTTGGTGAACTAACTGTTTAGTTGGACAAAGGTACAATACTCTTTTACCATACTTAAGTCTGTGATATTCTCCAATTAAAAGGCCAACAAGAGTTTTACCACTTCCTGTAGGGAGTTGGAGAGCAACATCTTTAGACCCCATAAACTTATTGTGGTACTCTCTTATAATATCTGCTTGATGAGACCAGAGACTTTGTATACTTGGATCTCTGCCTTTTAAATCGCGGAAAAGAGACTCAGGATCATCTGGATTGTATGATTTTGGAGTAATTTTCTTGAATGCAAATTTCTTTTCAGACATGTGAACATATAAAGATAAATTACTATAATAATTTATTGACAGGGTTTTACAGATATTTAGATACTCAAATATACTTTTTGTTTTTCATAAATATCTAAAGCTATTTTACAACTGAAAAAGTGTAAGCCATTAATCATTTCGTTTTTTTGATTCAGAATAGTAACAATTGGAAGAACATATAAAAATATTTATACCATACGACTGATATATATAATAAAAACCATAGAGGGAAAAAAATGACAACAAACAATCAGTCTGAAAATGGTTTATCTTTCCCTCTAGAAGACCTTCCTAAAAAAACAAATCCCTATTTAAGGTTAAATACGATTTGCCCTTATTATACAATGTTTCCTCTTAACTTTCCATTTGATGTTTTGAAGGACGCAAAACTTGGAGATAGGATTTTAGACCCGTTTTGTGGAAGAGGAACAAGTAATTTTGCTGCCAGATTGAGAGGACTTTCCTCTGTAGGGCTTGACGCAAGCCCTATTGCATGGGCCGTAGCTCTTGCAAAATTTACAAACATAAGCCCTGAAGAAATCGTTGCTTTGTGCCATAGAATACTTGTAAGTAACGATGAACCAGAACATGTCCCTGAAGGAGATTTTTGGGAACTTTGCTATCATCCCTCTACTTTAATTCAGATATGCAAGCTGAGAGAAACATTCTTGAACGAGTGTGATACTGAGGCAGCAATTGCATTGCGTGCTTTAACTTTAGGTATCCTTCATGGACCGAGAAATAAAACAATTGATTCATATCTATCAAATCAAATGCCTAGAACATATGCCTCAAAGCCAAACTATTCTGTGAAATACTGGAAAGAGCATGGACTGTTGCCAAAAAAAATAGATTTATTGGATGTTGTCAAAAGGAGAGCATATTACTCATTAGCATCATTACCACCTTCTGTAGACGGCGGGGTTCTGAAAGTAGACAGCCGTGAACAAATACAAAATTATTCGTTGGGTGAGTTCGACTGGGTAATTACATCTCCTCCTTACTATAACATGAACACATATATCCCCGATCAGTGGATAAGAAACTGGTTTTTAGGTGGAGAAGAGAGAGTTGAATATACTTCATCTGAACAATTATCCCATTCTACAACAAACAAATTCAGTTATGAATTAGCGAAAGTGTGGAAAAACGTTGCAGATGTGTGTAATCCAAATGCTAACTTAATCATCCGTTTTGGATCTCTACCAAGCAGTCCTTATAATCCATCAGAGTTGCTACAAGATTCTTTAGAGAAGGCCGAATGTGGTTGGGAAATAAAGAATATCAAATCTGCTGGCACATCAGCAAATGGATATCGTCAGTCAGAACAATTTAAGAAAAATTTAGGCACTGCCACTGAGGAAATAGATTTACATGCCGTTTTGAGGTGATAACGGACGTTTGACATTGACACCCTCCCCGAATTAAAAAAAGCAATATATGAAACAACTCAGGCGGACAAAAAGATACTTGATGCATTAAGACGAGAAGTTCATTCATTTGCAAGCGAAGTACGGACGATTAAGCCATATACCACTACAGCGGTTTCACTTGTTGCAAGTGACGGAGGGAACAACCAGCTCTCATTTGATCCTTTTTATGTACAACTCGTTCGTGTTACTGACTCTTATGGGAAAGAATTGTGTGTAGATGCTGTATCACCTTCAACAGACACTGATGAATTAGGTAAAGCTCAATTTAATCCAGATGGAACTCCTAAAACTGCCCTTGGAAAAATGATGATGGATCTTGGTGTAAACGATCCACCTTTTTTGAATCGACTAAGCCCCATGATTCCCAAAGGGAGTGACATACGAGATAATCCTGATTCGGTCTCACCCGGGTGGGTAATGACTTATAGAGACCTTTGTGAATGGGCTGTATTGTATGAACGGATTTGTCATACGAATTTTGCCACTGACACCCTAATCGTAAGAGATGGACTTCTAAGAAGCAAGATTTTTTCCGGTGAGCTGTTCATTAAGTGGCGAAAAAATGTCGAAAACGCCATGGATAGAATCTATAAAGAAGACCATCGTCGTGTGTTCCTTGTTGGTTTAGCTAAACATAGTAAAGTAATTACACGTTACCAACTGGCAATGGCAATAGATAATGTATTTCCTTCAGGTGATGCCAGATTTGTCAGAATTCCCCGTGATCTGGAGGCCAAAGCTTATATTTGGAATGAATATGCCAGGGGAGCAGAAGCCGAAGGAAAAGATGTTGAAGCTCCTAAATTTGTAGCAGGAGACATGTTCCTTGTTAGATTTGGGCCTATGGACGGTGATCCCATATGGGCGGTGGATATATTTTCAAAACAGAAAGATGATGCATCCGAGATATTCGGATATCTTCTCAACGATGCCATTGATGGTTTTCCAGTTCCTTTTTACCCACGATGTTTACAAAAAGCTCACGAATTTGCTCAAGTAGTTGATTTTGATTTAGAGATATTTCAAGACCATATATTCGAAGCTGTTCGAGATCTCCTTCCTAATGAAAAGAAATGTATTGTTGATTCTTGGAGATTCCGTTCTGATCTTTCCATGAGGCGATATGGATGAAACTGTTTCCCAAAGATAAAATAGTTGGTATTTTTCGAGGCTTCAGCCAAGGCGGCATGGAGTTTCATGCAGAAATAATGCTTCCTTATAGAAATGAATTTCAAAGTGCTCCTATGCACGGACAATTCCTATTGGTACAGCTAGAACACGAAAACGAAGCAGTGCTGGGAAGAATAACATCCATATCATCTGAAGGTAGACTTGCTTCGAGTTCTGGAGAAGATTATGGTATCCGTGCTATTGCTGATGATAGAGTAATTCCAGAAGATTTACGCAAACAATATCTAAAATACCGTGTTGACATTCGTGTGCTTGGTGTTGTAAGAGTTGAAGATGGAACTATTGTTTTTGCACCCTCGCATAGAAGACTACCACATGTTGGAAGTAAGGTTGCTTTCCTTTCAGATGAAATTATAAGAGAGATTGCAGGGCATAATTTGGATGGTGTGGAGATTGGATTTTTTGCACTTGGAGAGTTCGTATATGCTGGAACTGATGAACGACTGAAACACGAACCGTGGATTAGAATAAAAAATCCACCTATAATTCCACGATTCCAAATCAATAACCTTGTTTCTAGAAGATCTTTTATTTTTGCGAGAGCAGGATTTGGTAAATCAAATCTTAATAAGCTATTATTCAGCAATTTGTATAAAGAAACTCCTACTATTGAAAAACGTGGTGGAAAGCAAGTACCTGTAGGTACAATTGTTTTTGATCCTGATGGAGAATATTACTGGCCAGATGATAAAGACAGACCTGGGCTTTGTGATGTTCCGGAGCTGGAAAACAAACTTGTTGTTTTTACAAAGAAAAAAGGTCCTAGTGAGTTCTATAATTCATTTGTGGCTTCGGATATTAAGCTTGACATTCGTAGACTGAAACCAAGTGACGTTATTTCTATAGCCTTAAGTCCTGATAAACAAGAACAACAGAACGTTAGAAAATTAAAGAGTCTTAGCGATCAAAACTGGAGTGAACTAGTTGATTTAGTTCATGAAAATGGCAACCTTGCAGATGGTGAGAGGCTAAAAGCTCTACTGCACCTGGACTCAGATCAAAATGTAGAAATGGCTGCTGCTCGAGCCAACATGACAGCAATAGTACGTATGTTGCATAATCCTGGAAGTTCGATGCTAGATATGCTTTTGTTCAGTCTTCGATCAGGTAAACTTTGCATAATTGATATATCACAGTTGAGGGGTGAACCAGCGCTAATTCTCTCAGGTATCATTCTTCAAAAGATATTCGAGTTCAACCAAGATCAATTTACAAGTGCATCTCCTGAGACCATCCCTACAATTGCAGTAGTGGAAGAAGCTCAATCTGTACTTGGGAATTCTGGTAGTTCAAGACCTTATGTGGAATGGGTCAAAGAAGGTCGTAAATATGATTTGGGAGCAGTGTTGATTACTCAACAGCCCGGCAGCATATCGAATGAAATATTGAGTCAAGGAGACAACTGGTTTGCCTTTCATTTAATCTCAGCCGGTGATCTTCAAGCTCTGAAAAGAGCAAATGCTCATTTTAGTGATGATATTCTAAGTACCCTGTTAAATGAGCCAATTGTTGGAAATGGCGTTTTTTGGAGTAGTGCAGGAGGAAAAAGTTACCCACTTCCAATCCGTGTGATGTCTTTTGAAGAGCTATATAGTGTTAGAGATCCGAGTTATAATAAGTCTTCAGTAAGCAATTTTGTCCAAGAACTTAAGGAGAAATTTGGAAAAGCAACGTACAAAAAAGAAATAGTGAAGACATCAGCGGATTCGGTACCTACAACTACTGAAGATGGGATTGTTATTGAGGAAGATGACGAAACTGTAGATCTTCTCGAAACTTACATTAACTCTGTAATTGAAACGTTCAAAAACGACACGATTACGATATCTGAAATAAAGCATCATGGTAAACCCTGGTATGGTATTCAAGTAATAATAAGTCAACTTTTGCCTGACATTATCGAAAAAAAAGAAAGGCTTCAAATCGCTTACAATAATATGGCGAGAATACTTAACACAACTTTTGGCGAAGGAAATTGGGACACCGAACTCCGGCCCAAAAGTAAAGGTGAAGGTACTACTCGGTGGGTAATAATCAAAGAATGATATCACTGAATTAGTAACTATGATTCTCAAATCGCATTCTATTAACTCGGAATAGGCTGAGAGGGGGATTTTACCACGCAATTTAAAGCCTAACTACTCACTGCACTACAAATATAGGACATGTTGGACATGAAGTATTCCACATTACTTATTGATCAAGTTCGAAAGATAAGAGACAATCATATACTTCCTCTTCTTTGTTTGATACTACTATTTCAGCTGCTTTTACAGCCGTTTCCCCATATTTTGCTATCATTTAACCTCTTGGATAATAGCTACATTTGAGGATTCGGTTGTTTAAGCTGCTTTAAATGATGCTGGTGGGAGAAATATCTAAAGGTACTTTGCATTACATGAAGAAGAATGCTGAATATACTGAAAAATATAAAAATCATAATGTAAATAAAGGTATTTAGCAAGTATCATATATTAGTAAGTCATTTAACATTCGAAATCCAATAATACACTTAATATATTTACCAGGAAGAACTTGAATGATTCAAATAACTAATCTTGATGAAGTTGATTTTGATACTATTCCTATTGATTCTTTCTGGAATACAGGGACGGAAAAAGAGTTAAAAATGCATAGAATTCATTCTTACCCTGCAAAATTCCCTGCATTTATCACCACTAAAGCCCTTGAATATGCACACGAAAAATCTCTGGAAACGAAACAAATTGCAGATATATTTTGTGGATGTGGAACGGTTGCCTTTGAAGCTAAGAGGTGTGATATTGATTTTTGGGGTTGCGATATTAATCCAGTTGCGACGTTGATTGCCCGGGCAAAAAGCGATAAATATCAATCTGGAAGACTTGAAAATTATTATAATTCAATTATTAGTTCGTATGATCAAATAGATATTGCCGATGCATGGTATGAATCTGCAAACGAACGTCTGAAGTACTGGTATAATCAGACAAACTATGAAAATCTGTTACGTTTGAAAATGGCAATTAAAGAAGCCACCCCTAATAGCAAATACCGTTTATTTTTCTTATGTGCATTTTCTAATATTCTGAAACCAACTTCAAAGTGGCTCACTAAATCCATAAAACCTCAGGTTGACCCTCATAAAAATCCAGCAGATGTACTTCAAGCCTTTAAAGAACAATATGCTTTCATGGCACTGGCAAATAAAGAAAGCAATCTTTCAAGTAAAGCATCCACAGAGATTGTGACAAAAAATCTACTTGATCCCTCACTTGATAAACCAAAGGTGGACATGATTATAACAAGCCCGCCTTACGTTACATCCTATGAATACGCAGACTTACATCAACTGTCAAGCCTGTGGCTCGATTTTGCAGAGGATTTCCGGGAGTTAAGGGAAGGATCAATAGGAAGTCTTCATCATATTTACAATTTTGAAAGGGAACTAAAAAGGTTAAACAAAACAGGTACACATGTTGTTTTCAGACTAATCGATCAACATAAAAATAAGGCCCGTTCAGTTGCCAAGTACTTCTTAGATATGCAACAAGTAGCAAAATCCTGCTATTCTATGCTAAATAGCGGTGGAATTGCTCTTTTCATTATAGGCAACACTGAATATAAAGGAGTTAAAATCCATAACGCTCAACATCTTGCGGAGTCACTAAAAGATAGTGGTTTCAATGAAATTACAATAACAAAAAGGAAAATTAGTAACAAGATATTGACACCTTATCGAGACGAACAGGGTCGTTTCACAACAGACAAAAGTGGTCGGAAGATATACAGTGAAGAATACATCCTTATCGGGAGGAAATTATGACCAATAAAGAACAATACCCAATACGCCCATATGCGCGTCTTTTAACAATGTTGGGTGATCAGTTAATTAAAAACGAACGCATAGCACTTGTTGAACTTATCAAGAATGCATATGATGCTGATTCTCCCTGGGTGAAAGTATCCTTTAATGGTTTTGATGAAAACCTAAAAAATACTCCTGAATTGGAATCAAAAATAATAATTGAGGATGCAGGAGAAGGAATGACTTTGGGTACAATAACAAAGCATTGGCTTAATCCGGCAACCCCCGATAAAAAAAGAAGAAAGGCCGAAAATGAAAAAACAAGTCGTGGACGCGTTATTCAGGGAGAAAAAGGAATAGGACGTTTTGCTATACTGAAATTAGGCCGGAAAATAAAAATAATCACAAGGGCAAAAGACGAAGATGAAGAGCATGTCATAAATTATGATTTTTCAATATATGATGACGAATTTTTGTCCGAAAATGGAAATCATAAAGACATATTCTTAGATGAGATATCTATCACTGTAGAGAGTCGTGCCCCTAAACAGATAGTCGAAAAAAGTATTTCATTTGGAAATGACCAAATAACTCGACTCTCTCATGGAACCATTATTGAAATTTCTGATCTTAAAGGGAAATGGTCAACTAAGAAGACAGAAGAAGTTTATAGAGACATCACTCGTTTAGAACCTATTTTTTCTGAGATGGATATTGATTCTGGACTTAAAATTAAAGAAAAAGAATTTGAAGTCAAGATGCATGCGGATGCTAGACATCTTACATATGATGCAGATTACAAGGATGAATTAAAAGCACTTATCGAAAATAATTGCGTGTTGAATATTGAAAACGGTTTTTTCGATGATAAAAAGAAATGTTTTAGTTTTACTATTAATGGAGTCAAACATGAGTTAAGTCTTTTTGATCCTTCAATATCTAGTTCTGTTTTTAAAAGTCGCTTTGGTAATGCTGCAAAAGTATTAAATGAAAGGGAAATTGAATGTGGCCCATTCAGGTTTGGTTTTTATATTTTCGACTTAAACAAAGATGCTGATAAAAGATATGAACTTGGAGATAAACAAAAGAAAATTTTGAAGCAACATAGAGTCTATCTATATCGTGATGGAATCAGAGTATACCCATATGGGGAGGCTGAAGATGATTGGTTGCGTATTGATATTTTACGTGGTACGAAAAGCGCAGGCGGTTACCTTAGCAATGACCAAATATTCGGATACGTAAACATTACTCAAAAAGACAACCCAAATCTCAAAGATAAGACAAATCGTGAGGGTTTGATTGAGGAAGGAGATGCTACAGAGGATCTCATTGTTTTGCTGCAAACGATTTTAGTTTATATTCGAAAAGGGCCGTATGCAAGATATCGTCTTGAATTGAAAGATAAAAATGAACAAAAAAATGCACAAGATATATTAAAAAATGCACAGGTGGACAAAGAGTTTTATGAGCTTAAAAAGGCTACCAAAGACAATAAAAAAGTGCATGATTTAGCTATAAAAGCTGAGAAATTATACCACACTGAAAGAGATTATCTTAAAAGGAGAGCAGAAACTACAGAAGATCTTGCAGGTGTAGGCCTCTCAGTTGAAACAGCATCTCACGACATCATGGCTATAATGGAAAGATGTATGATGCAAATTGATTCACTTATCAAAACTGCAATGCATTCAAAATTAAACAAAGATAATCTGCTTGAAGATATGCAATCATTACGTGGGATGCTTTCTTTTATCGAAGCACAATTAAAAGACATACAGCTACTTTTCAGATCGACTAAGAAACGCCGCAAGAACATAAAAGTTAAAGATGTTATTGAAAAAGTAGAACGTATCTATACAAGACTTCTTACTAAAGAAAACATAGAGTTTGAAATTAATGTCATAGGTTCTCCTTTAGTTGCAAAAACGACAGATGCAGTCCTTCTTCAATTGTTCTTAAATCTCTTTGATAATTCTGTTTATTGGCTTCAGCAAGTTTCTAGCACCGACAAAAAAATTCAAATCACACTGGATGGAGACAGTGGAGAATTGATTTTTTCAGACAACGGACCAGGCATTGAACATGATGATATTCCATATATTTTTGAACCTTTTTATTCTGGAAAGGGTGAAGATGGACGTGGACTTGGTTTGTATATTGCCAGACAACTGCTTGAAAGGAACGGATTTTCGATAAATTTAGCAGAGCTTAATTCTGAAAAAATACTCTCTGGGGTTAATTTCGTTGTATCTTTTGTTGGGGAGGACAAATGAAATGCCGACAACAGAACTGTTTAATGGAATTGCAATTATTATTGACGATGAAATAGGGAAAGAAAGCAAAATCAATAATATAATTAATCAGATAGAAGAAAAGAACATTCCGTGTGTAAAATATACTCAGCTTCCTGATCCAAAAATCATAAATCACTTGCAGGGGGTTTCATTTTTGCTTTTGGATTGGACTATTCTAACGGAAGACTTACAGAGCAGCATTTTAGATGGAGTAAAAATTCCTGATGAGCTGAAATCAAAACTCATTGATGAGAACATATCCTTCCTTAAATCTTTGATGGAGAAATGTTTTGCACCAGTTTTTATTTTCTCAAATGAAAGTCCATCTTACATCATTTCCAAATTAAAAGAAAACGACCTATATAGTGATGACAAACCTAATTTTATTTTTGTAAAGAGAAAATCAGATATTGATGACGATAAACTATTTGCCGAAATAAATAGTTGGATTCAAACAACTCCTTCAATCTATGCTTTGAAGGCATGGGAAAAGGAGTATGGTAAAGCAAAAAACCTTCTTTTTTTGGATTTTTACAATATGAGTCACTCTTGGCCAACAATCCTATGGAATAATTTTGAGAATGATGGCGTAAATACATCAAGAGAACTTGGTGAAATTATAAGTAGAAATCTCCATACCAGAATGACTCCTTTCTCTTTTCACGAAGACTATTTAGATATAAAAGATCCTGATATTGAGATGGATGAAATTCGAAAAGTAATAGAAGGAGAACGTTTTATCAGCAATCATAGACTTCACTCAGACTCTATACTAGCTGGAGATGTTTTTGGTGAAAATAATAAGGAGGTTTATCTTAATATAAGGCCGGATTGTGATTGTATTCCTGACAGAAGTAAAGGCGACTCAACTTTGGATGATGTCAAGCTATACCTTATTCGAGGAGACAGAATCACTTTTAAGAAAGAAAGTGATTCTTATATTAAAAGATATGGAAATTTCAGCGAACAAGAAAACACAGCTTTTGTTTTTAGTATGATTGCTGGAAGATCTTACGTATTTAGGTTTAAAGACATACTAATTGCTGACTGGAAGGATTATAAAGATAAGCGCATTGGAAGGCTCTTACCACCCCACATTACTCGCATTCAGCAACGATATTCATTTTACTTACAGCGCCAAGGTCTTCCAAGAACTCCCGAAGTGGCTGTTAACAATGAAAGAAACTCACTGAAAGAAATGTTTAAATTGATGGAAAAATTGTCTGTTTAAGCGATTCACTTTACTCCATCATTTACTTTCACTTTTCTACTAAGCATCAACAAAATACAAATGCTGCTTGTCCGGACAGTACATACCCAATTCCAGTTTCATCCTCTGAATCAAGTCACAACAATATTTTGATGCAACACCTTAGTATTTCTTGAGTATCCTGCAGAAATCGTCTGTCGTCATTCAATCATACATAGTGCCATTTTGTTTCAGAGACAGTGTCGCAGACCTCCATTTCATCAACTTTAATGAGAGACTGTCCTTTCTTGATCTCTTTCACGTCACCACTCACATCATACAATCTTGCATAGTCTCCATCGTTGTTCAAAATATGACCTGTGCCCCAATACAGATCAGTTGCAGTATTTGTTCCCTTTCCTTTGCGGGTACACCGTTATTTTTTATTCCCTCAAACTATGGCCATAATTTAGTTAATTTTATAAAGTTGTTTAACGATTCTAAGTTAAATTGTAGTTATGATAGGTATTTATGCTTAGCTACATGTTTTGTGCACATAAAAACAGAATAAGGAGATACTCCAATAATGGAAAAGATAACTCTTTCAGAACTTGAACAATATCTATGGGATGCAGCAAACATCTTGCGCGGACCTGTAGATGCCTCTGATTTTAAGGCATACATATTCCCGCTTTTGTTCTTCAAGAGAATATCAGATGTCTATGATGAAGAATATAAGCAAGCTTTGGATGAATCTGATGGTGATGAGGAATATGCATCTTTTCCAGAACTACACGATTACATAATTCCTGAAGGTGCTCACTGGGATGATGTGAAGGAGAAAACAACCAATGTGGGTCAGGCACTTCAGCATGCTTTCAGGGAGATTGAAAAGGAAAATCAGGACAAGTTGTACGAGATATTTGGTGATGTTAATTGGAGTAACAAGGATAGATTATCTGATGAGCTTCTGATAGATTTGATTGACCATTTTTCTAGTAAGAACCTTTCCAAGAAGTATGTTGAACCTGATATGCTGGGGCAGGCTTATGAATATCTGATAAAGAAGTTTGCAGATTTGACCAATAGAAAGGCAGGAGAGTTCTATACTCCAAGGACCGTTGTTCATTTGATGGGTAGTATCCTCAAGCCGCAGGAGAAGGAATCCATATATGATCCTGCATGTGGTTCTGGTGGTATGCTACTGGAAGCTTATCATTATGTCAAGAATAAAGGTGGAGATGAGAGGACATTGAAACTCTATGGTCAAGAGAAGAACCTGACAACCTCATCCATTGCCAGAATTAATCTGTTCTTACATGGCGTCCAGGACTTTGAGGTTATCAGAGGCGATACACTGAGAAATCCTTCTTTCCATGAAGGTGATATGCTTTCTCAGTTTGATGCGGTGATAGCCAATCCTCCATTTTCATTGAGTAACTGGGGACATGAACACTGGTCGCATGATCCTTTCGGAAGAAATATTGCAGGCACACCACCAAAGAGTAACGGAGATTATGCTTGGGTTCAACATATGATATCATCCATGGCACCAATTACAGGCAGAATGGCGATTGTGTTGCCTCATGGTGCATTGTTCAGGGGTGGAGCTGAAGGTAAAATCAGGAAAAAGCTGATTGAAAATGATCTGCTGGAAGCTGTGATTGGGCTTGGACCTAACCTGTTTTATGGTACTGGCATCAGTGCATGCATCCTTGTATACAGAAACCAGAAGAATGCAGCAAACAAGAATAAGGTTCTGTTTATTGATGCTGCTGAGCAATACCAGAAGGGAAGGAATCAGAATTTCTTTTTAGAGGAGCATGCTGAGCAGGTCCTTGAATGGTATGAGAAGTTTGAGGATATTGAAGACATCAGTAAAGTAGTAGATGTTGATGAGATCAAGGATAACGAGTTCAACCTCAATATTTCCAGGTATGTCAGGAAGCAACTTGTTGTTGAAGAGATTGACCTTAAAGAGACTTTCCAGGAATTGAATGATGCATACGATGAGTTCCTTGAATCCGAGGAGAAAATGAAAGCTTTACTGAAAGAGGTGGGCGTATTATGAGCAAAACAATATCTCAGCAGGAACTTGAACAGTATCTCTGGGGAGCTGCTGTGCTTCTCCGAGGTGTTATTGATCCTGGAGAGTATAAGAGCATTATATTCCCATTGATGTTCTTTAAGCGTATATCTGATGTTTATGATGAAGAGTATCAGGAAGCTCTTGAAGAGTCTGATGGAGATAAGGAATACGCAGAGTTTGCAGAGAACCACAGATTCCAGGTTCCATTGGGTGCACACTGGGAGGATGTCAGGAATGTTTCCATTGATGTTGGTAAGGCAATAAAGACTGCTATGAGTGAAATTGAAAAAGCCAATCCTGACAGGCTTGCAGGTATTTTCGGTGATACAAACTGGACGAACAAGAATCGTCTGACGGATAAGATTCTTATTGACCTTGTAGAACATTTCTCAACCATCAACCTTTCACTCAAGAGTGTACCACAAGATGAGTTTGGTACAGGCTATGAGTACCTTATCAAAAAGTTTGCTGATGATAGCGGTCATACTGCTGCAGAATTCTATACTAACCGTACAGTTGTACGCCTGATGAGCATGATTGTTGACCCTAAAACAGGCGAGAGTATCTATGATCCAACATGTGGCTCAGGTGGTATGCTACTCAATGCTGCTCTTCTTGCCAAGGAAAATGACCAGGAGTACAGAAACATAAGTCTATACGGACAAGAAATCAATATTATTACCTCAGCAATTGCAAGGATGAATATGTTCCTCCATGGTTTTGAGGACTTCCACATTGTAAGAGGAGATACGCTCTCAAATCCTTCTTTTGTGGAAAATGACAGAGTTAAACAGTTTGATATGGTTCTCGCCAATCCACCGTATTCAATAAAGAAGTGGAACCAGAAAGCCTGGCAACACGACCCTTGGGGCAGAAACATCTATGGAACACCACCCCAGGGATGTGCGGATTATGCTTTCTTCCAACACATCATTTCTTCCCTGAGGGAAGATACTGGAAGATGTGCAATACTCTGGCCGCATGGAATTTTATTTAGGGATGCTGAATTTGACATGAGAAAGCAATTGATTGAATCCGATGTTGTGGATTGTGTTATTGGCCTTGGTAAGAATTTGTTCTATAACTCTGTAATGGAATCTTGCATTGTTGTCTGTTCTAAAAATAAACCTGAAAAGAGAAAAGGAAAAGTTCTGTTTATTAATGGACTTGAACAGGTAATTGAAGAAAAGCAAATGGCCTTCCTATCTGATGAAAATATTCAGACATTATACGAGCTTTACAAGGGATATGAAAATGTCCCTCGTTTATCTCACGTGGCTTCTTTAGATGAAATCAAGAAAAAGGATTTCAGTCTCAATGTACCAATATATGTCCAGAAATACGAGCTAGGCGAAGTTGAAGAGTCTCTTGAAGAGCTAGTCCAACAATGGAATAAAAGTTCCACTGAAATAAAACAACATACTATCGAACTCTTCTCTACCTTGAAGGAGGTAATTTAAAATGATAAGTAATCTCTCAGAAGTACCTCCAAACTGGATAAAAGTAAGATTTGATCAAATTGCGGAAAATATAACTGACAGGATTGAAAAACCAAATGAATCTGGTTTAGAATACTATATCGGACTTGAACATCTTGATACTGATCAAATCAGGATTAAGAGATTTGGTTCTACTGAGGATGTAAAGGCCACCAAATTCCTTTGCAAAAAAGGAGATATCATTTTTGGAAAACGAAATGCATATCTCAGAAAAGTTGCTGTAACAGACAGAGATGCAGTTGTATCTGCTCATTCAATGGTTATCAGACCCATAAGTGATTTAATTGTTCCTGATTTTCTTCCATGCTTCATGCAATCAAGTATTTTCTGGAAAACTGCACATGCTATTTCTGAAGGCTCAATGTCTCCTACAATCAAATGGAAAACACTAGCTAAGCAGGAATTCTATATTCCATCTATTGAGGAGCAGAAGAAGGTATCTGAGGTTTTGTGGGCTATTGAAGGGAATATTGAACATATAGAGAATATTGTAGATATAAGTCAAAATTTCAAAAGAGGACTTTTAAATGAGCTTTTATCCAAAGGGATTGGACATAATAACTCAACAACCATCAAAAATAATGAAATCCCTATAAACTGGGAATTATGTTTGTTCACTGATGCTATCAATGTAAATCCAAGTCGAAAAATATCAAAAGGTAAAATCTGTAAATATGTGGCAATGGAAGATGTGATTGAATTCCACGAAGAAATATGTAATTATTCAGAAAGAGTTTTCAAAAATGGAGGAGCCAAATTTACAAAAGAGGATACTTTACTCGCGAGGATTACTCCATGTCTTGAAAATGGAAAAACAGCATATGTAAACGTACTGGATGAAGATGAAATTGGATTTGGTTCTACTGAATTTATTGTATTATCTGGGAAGAAGGGTGTAACACTAAACAAGTATGTATATTATATTGCAACCTCTCCATTTTTCCGAAAAAATGCCATAGCTTCAATGAGAGGAACCACTGGTCGACAGCGAGTACCCAATGATTTTTTTGATTCGATTCATATAGCTATTCCTCCTATTGAAGAGCAAAAAGAAATAATTGAATTATTAGAGAAATCTGGTGAAAATATTTTAAACTATAAGAGCCATTTAACTTCTGTTATAAATTTAAAGAAAAAATTAACAGATGACTTTTTATCAGGAAACTTAAAAAATCTCCAAGAGGCTCTTCAAAATGTTCAATGAGGAAAATGCAGTCGAGAATTTAGTCAGAGACCTTCTGACAAATATGAGATGGAAATTTGTACCAAGAGAACAGCTTCCAAGAAGTGAAACTGATGTACTGGTAGAAAAGCATCTCATAGATTCTCTTATCAGACTGAATCCTACCATTGCTGAAGATCCAAGCCGTGCTGATGAAGTTCTTTACAAGCTTCGAGCAATCATCCAGAGTGCAAAGGGAATGGGGCTTGTAAGGGCAAATGAAGAGTTTTCCAAATGGATTCGTAATGAAAAGACCATGCCTTTCGGGGAGAACGGAGAACATGTTTCTGTCAGGATCATAGATTATGATAATCTCAAAAACAATGATTTCATTGTAACTACTCAGTACAGCTACAAGACAAATCAGGAGAGAAGACCTGATATTGTTCTGTTGGTAAATGGTATTCCACTGGTAATAGGGGAGGCAAAAAGTCCAGTCAGACCTGCAGTATCATGGGTTGATGGAGCGGTACAACTTGAAGAGTACCAGAACTCTGTTCTTGAGATTTTCGTGCCCAACGTATTCTGCTTTGCAACTGAAGGCAAAGTATATCGTGTTGGCTCCATAAAACTACCAATAGAGAAATGGCAGCCATGGAGAGAGACTGAGGAAGATGCATTCGATCTGCTGGATGAAGTCAAAAGCTCCGTTAATAGGATGCTTAAACCTGAAGTTGTCCTTGAACTACTGAAGGATTTCACCTTGTACAGCACCACAAAAGGCGGTCAGAAGATTAAGATTCTCTGCCGCTATCAGCAGTATGAAGCTGCAAAACAGATTGTACAGAGAGTTATTGATGGAAGAATCAGAAAAGGTCTGATATGGCATTTCCAGGGTTCCGGTAAATCCTTGCTGATGGTATACGCAGCTATGCAACTTCGACGTAACCCTGAGCTCAGAAGTCCTACTGTACTTGTTGTTGTAGACAGAATAGACCTTAATTCTCAGATAAGTGCAACCTTTAACGCTTCCAACGTTCCGAATGTTGTCATGACTGATTCCAGGGAAGAACTGGAACAGCTACTGAAACAGGACACAAGGAAAATCATAATCACAACCATTCATAAGTTCGGAGAAGCTGATGGAGTTCTCAACGACAGGGAAAACATCATAGTCCTTGTTGATGAAGCCCACAGAACCCAGGAAGGAGATCTTGGTCAGAAGATGCGGCAAGCCCTTCCAAATGCATTCCTCTTTGGCCTCACTGGTACACCAATCAACACCAGAGACAGAAACACATTCTGGACCTTTGGTGCTGAAGAAGATGAGAACGGGTATCTTAGCAGATACTCTTTCGAACAGTCTATCATAGACAAAGCAACTCTACCAATCTACTTTGAACCAAGACCAGTAGAATTACACATCAATAAAAAAGCCATTGATGAAGAATTTGAAAGGTTGGCAAAGGAAAATGATCTTAGCTACGGTGACAAATCTGAACTTTCTGACCGTGCAGGAAAATACGGAGTCTTGGCTAAAACCCCTGACAGAATAAGTAGAGTATGTAAGGATATTGTCCAGCATTACAAGAAACATGTAGATCCCAATGATTTCAAAGGACAGGTTGTCGTATGGGATAGAGAAGCCTGCCACCTTTACAAGCAAGAAATTGACAAACACATGCCACCTGAAGAGTCTGCTGTTGTTATGACGCTGAGACAGAAGGACCCCGACGACTGGAAGCAAAGTTATTCTCTGACAGATGATGAACAAGAGAAATTGCTGGACAGGTTCAGAGATCCCAATGACCCACTGAAACTCCTTATAGTAACATCAAAACTGCTTACTGGATTTGATGCACCAATCAACCAGGCAATGTACCTTGATAAACCAATGAAGGACCATAACCTTCTGCAGGCAATCTGCCGTGTTAACAGACCTTACCCAGACAAAGACCATGGATTAATAATAGATTACCTTGGAATATTCGACAATGTAGCATCAGCTTTGGATTTCGATGTAGAGGAAATGAAAACCGTAATTTCCAACATTGAAATGCTAAAAGCAGAGTTCCCACGTGCTTTGGAAACTTGCCTTTCACACTTTGAAGGTGTTGACAGAGCCCTTGATGGATATGAAGGCTTGCTTGCAGCTCAAGATTGTCTGAGAACTGATGAAAGCAGGGATTTCTTTGCAGCTGATTACTCATATTTGTCTCGTCATTGGGAAGCTATATCTCCAGATTCATTTTTGGATCAATATGAGAAGGATTACAAATGGCTTACACAAGTGTATGAATCCATAAGACCGCCAAGTGGAAATGGAAAACTTATCTGGCATGCCCTTGGTGCCAAAACATTGAAACTCATCCATGAGAACGTTACCGTGCAAACAATCAGGGATGACCTTGAAACCCTGATAATGGATGCCAATATTCTCGATCATCTCACGGATAAAGATGCTGATGTAAAAGGGAAGAAGCTTGCCTTGAAGATTGAATGGAGATTACACGTTCACGTAGATGATCCAAGATTCCAGGAGCTCGGGGAAAGACTGGAGAAAGTAAAGGAGATGCATTACAGAAATGCCATCAGTAGTATTGATTTCCTCAAGAAACTGCTGGAGATTGCACGTGACACCGTCAAACTGGAGAGAGAAACAGAAGCAGAGGCAGTTGATGATACAAAGCAAGCATTAACAAAATTATTCCTTGAATGCAAGGTTGAAACGACACCAGCAATCATAGAAAGAATTGTTAATGATATTGATGAGGTTGTTAAATATACCAGATTCGATGGCTGGCAATGGACATCTGCAGGTGAGAGGGATGTTCAAAAGGCGTTAAGTAAGACTTTGTTGAAATATAAGTTGCATAAAGAACGAGAATTGTTTGATAAGGCTTATGAGTATATTAGGGAGCATTATTGAGACATGATTATTTTTTTAACATAATCTTATTATCCTCTGTATATTCATATTGATTGCCTGCTAATCTATTGAGATGGTGAACTAACCCATATCCATGTGCATAAGGCTTCTTCCCATTGAATCCAAGACTATAATGCACTTGATCATTTTCATTAAACGCAGATATTAAATTGCTAATTTGCTGCTCTGAAAGAGCATCAATGTGTGGCAACATTTTAGAAAGCATGTTGCCCTCATCAAAACTTTTACAATTTTTGACAATATCAATGTAGACATCTACCATTTTATCATATTTTATCAGTATACTTACAATTTCTCCGGGTGCTGACTCCCAAGAGCAAGAAAGAGCCTGAAATTTGCCAATAAATCCATAAGGGTCTCGTCCAAGTCTCATTGAGACAATTGGAACTCCTCGCCCAAAAGCAAACCCTATCTCTTGATCAGTCCAATCACTTTCATGAAAATTATCGGTTAATAGAGCAACAAATGCATCCATTGAATGAAGAGCGATTTCTATTTCATTTTGCCATTCACGTGTTGGCCTAATGTCTTCATGTGCCACAAAACATGTAACGCCATACATTTTCAACCGATTTTTCAATTCTGCCGTCTCTGTTTTTACCTCGGTTTTGTGACTAAGAAATAACTTAAATCCTCCATCGCCCCATATTCTTTTTTCATCTGCAGAAGAAACAAAAACATTTCCATTCAGTTGTACACTAGCATCTTTTCTCCAATCAAGCTCTTCTGGAACATCCATTTCTAAAAAAACATCATCAATGAATTCATTTTTAACATGATGAACCGAGTTTAAATCTTTAATCAATTTATTCTGCAGTTCTTCTTTTTGATTAAAAGAATTTACGTACAGTGTAGCAGGAAGATATAAGTAAACTGCATGACCGTAGATATCTTCATTAAAGTCAAAACGATGACTCCATTCTTCATGAACACTTACTTTAGCATTAACCACTATTTCCCAAAGATTTTGTGTACCACTATTTTCGTATAAATTTGCTAGAGCTGCGAGGTATTTATCTATTTCCTTTGGGAGTTTATGATCAACTTTATGGTTATCCATCGTCATCACTTTCTTGAAAATATCGAATGGTAGGGAATTCAACTAAACTCCTCGTATTTAAGGAGAATTTCTGCTAGAGGTTACTTACATTTAATATTTAGAACGGATCTAAAGCGTCAATTATATTCACGGAGACCTTGCTTCCACATAATACAAATGCTGCCTGTCTGGACAGTACATATCCATCTCTATCTTCAACTGTTGGATAAGATCACAACAATACTGTTCCAGGACACCGAACTTCTCTTTGAGAATTTTGCAGAGTTCATTAGTGGAGATCCCATTATAGACGTGGTCTGCCAGAACACATAATGCAGATTTGGCCAGCTCCTCAGGAGTGCACGAGTCAGTTACATCGGCATCTATGATCCATGATACTTTACTACCCCCCAGGAATAAACTTCTGCGGTGCAATCGGAGGTTATGATAAGAGTTCTCACCACATATTGGACATTTAGTTTTTACGTACATGTGAATCATCTGGGATTATATTAGCTAGTGACAAAGTTCCAGTTTCACTAATTACTACTTTTCAAACAAGCTTTATTTTTCCTTCTAAAAAGTCATTCGATTATATCATCAACAATAATAGGGAGATTCTTTTTTGAAACTTTGCCCTCTTCAAAGACCTGTTTGAGTAACTTAACCATAGCAGGGGTTATGTCTTTTTCAGACAGAGTTGCTAGTAGTTCCTCAGTTCCCATGTCCTTTTCTTTCTGTTCCCTCTTATAACGACCGATGAACTCTGCGAGTGCAACGCTGACAAGATCGGACATGCTGCTGAAATCACCCGTATCAACTAGCTCTTCTGCTTGCTTCTTGATGTAAGGACTCACTGTTGCGTGAATTGACTCTTTCTTGTATTGGATAGTCATTACATAATCATGTAGTGTTTATCACATATATATGCTTTTGCAGGCATATCCGCTTAATTATGACATTATAGCTACATATAAATATTAGAAGAACTATGTCATAATTAGGTGATAATCATCACAGAGTATAGACAATTGCATGTGAATATGCCTTGCAGTGATTATGAAAAGATGTTGAGGAACGTGAACCTCGGAAAGTATCTCAATGTCAGTGATGCTGCCAGGCACTACATAAGAGCCGGACTACAGGCAGATGGGGTGAAAGAGTGAGAACGAAATTTGCAAGATTGAAAATGAATGGAGTGATGACCAATGCCATCTGACTTTGCACGCGAGAAGGCACTGGCCGTCTATAACACGGCACCTAAACAATGGGATGAGTTGGCGCAAATCCCTGGTGCCATGGGAGAATTGGCGTTGAGCGTTAAATTCCTTGCGGGGCTTGTGCATGGGTCGGTCTAAGAGCGGAGGCTATGCAGGCCGACCGGTAGGATCCACAAAGGACCGTAACTGGCTCAGCGAAGGTCACCAGGAACGTAGGTTCAACCATGCTATGGACTTCTGCAAACTAACGCTTGGGCAGACCAGAGACTGTCCCATATGCAATCATCAAACTGCAAAGTGCATTGATGCAGGCGTCACAAAAGGCATGGGAGCAAGATCTTGGTGGAAATGTGAATGCGGTCACCAGTTTATCAAATCGATCTCTCCTGAGAGGATGGCCGAATACTACTCGGAAGATCTTGAAAAGATGATCGAATCCAGGAGAACAACGCATGACCATTGACAACATGCCAATCGCACGGACACGAATTGTCGCCGAGTGCATATGCGACCACTGTGGCCATATCTTCGATGTTGACTGGCAGTGCAAGAACCGACCTGTATACTGCCCGGAATGTAATGAGGAGGTCAGACCATAAAAGTGACCTCCACTCCGGGACAGCAGGGTCGTTTCCGGGTTCAAGCCCCGGCCGGAGCTTCGGCTTGCATAATAACTGCAGGTTTCTTCAATACAACACAAAGGACGTGAAATCAATGACAGAAGAAGTAGAAGTGTACATCGATTTCGACCGATTGCCAGGAGGCATTGGTCGCATGAAAGAGGATCCTCTCAAACACATCGATAATGCGGATGTTGCCAAAATCCAGCAGTGGATAAGGACAAAGGTCTCCGGAAATAACGAGGTGTTCGCGGTAATAACAGGCAAAGCATCCAGATTTGTGAACATGGTAGCAACTGCGGAGTTGGCATCCTGCAAGAACGTCACCCGAATAGGATGGTCCCAGGCAGGGATGATACCCATCGTTGTGAAGGATCTGAGAAAGGGGGCAAACTGATGGATCAGACTCAAACCATCACCTATGCCGAGCCTATTGAGATCTCAACGAAAGTAGGGGCAGACGTCGATTCCAAGGGCAATGTAAAACCACACGCTGAGATCACCATCAAAAGGAAGCTAGAATCAGATTGTGATGTTTTTGCAATCATTTCCGATGATGTACGCGAGTGTGTGGACAAGGTGCAACAGACAGTGTATGAGATGTTGGCTGGAGATGGGGTGTGAGCATGGAAGTGAAACTCAACCCGGAAAAACTTGTCCCCATCCTTGAGATGATGGGATATAATACCATCAACGGTACCGATGTCTGGAAAAAGGCCAGTGAAAAACCTGGAGAATACGTGTTCTGGGGGGTGGATTTCAAGAAGAATGAGATTTTCAAATGGGTAGAAGACCACCGGGAATACGATGTGCCAAACGACCCAACCTTCGCTGAGCTCAAGATGCTTGCGGAAAGTTCAGCAGAACCGGGTGGTGAACTCCGGTCAGACGAACCTTTAGCCGACCAAAGCAAGGAGGATTGTCAGGAAGAGCTCACCAATAAAGAGAATGTTTCACCGTCTTATGAAAATAACGATACAACGACACATTTGCTGGACCTTATTCACAGCTACGTCGGAAACGATGTCCTTGAGGTTTTCGGAGACACAGGCAGTGGAAAATCAAAGTTCGCTCTGACCGTTGCAAAGGAGGCAATTGCCTCCGGGAAGAAGGTGTACTACCTCGACACCGAGAGGAATCTGACAGAAGCAGACATTGCCTGCCTGAAAGGTTGTGAGTACAAGTACACCCCGGTTATCGAGGAGATTGATACTATCTGTCAGAAGCTTCCTGCAGCCGACGTGGTCATCGTGGATTCCATTGGTTTCCCTATCCTGACATCATATGCAAGACTTAGTGTCAAGCAGAAAGGTGATGCTCTGCTGAAGTTGATTGCCATATTCGGTGATCTGAAGAACTGGGCTTACAAGAACAATGGAATAGTGGTTGTCACGAACCAACCGGAGAGTGAGTTCAACAAGGCACCGAACCACATACTCAGACCATTCGGTGACAAGAGCCAGTTCGCTGCCAAGGAAATCTGGAAAACGGAGATCGTGGACCGAAAACCTGCGTACACCAACATCCGCATCAGTGCTTTCCGTAGCAGAAGTGTCGGCCACAGGACGAAGATAGCGGACATGAAGATCAACAGCAATGGTGTTGAGGTGGCTTGATGTGCTGCTGGACCAGGTTTATCGAGATATTCATGAAAAAGCCACCCGGTTCGGAGGGCAACGGTGAGCACTGAGATCATCGAGGAGATCAAATCAAAGATAGACATCGTTGCTCTTATTGGTGAAACTATCAAACTGAAGAAACAGGGGAGCATCTATGTAGGTGCAACCTCCCCTTCTTCAAAGTCAGGTGCCTCTCTGAAGGTAGATCCTCACACCCAGCTCTACAACAACTTCGCTGAAGAAAGCGGCGGAGACGTGCTCAATTGGATAGCATATAGGGAAGGTCTGGACATTGTTTCTGATTTCCCACGGATAATTGAAATTGCTGCTGAGAAAGCAGGTGTCGTCTTGGAGCACCAGGACAGGAAGCTCCTTTCAGACAAAGCTCTGCTTCAACCTTTTTTCAGGGCAGTTGCAGGCTATTACCACTCAAAACTCACAGAGGAATGCAGAGCCTACATCCACCGAAAATGGGGTATCAACGATAAGATGATCGATGAGCTCCTAATAGGCTGGGCTCCGGAAAACTGTCACCTGCAGAATGAGCTGCATGATCTTTTCCCTGATGATATCATGAGAATGTCCGGTCTTTTCAACCTGAATGAAAAGGGACAGATGCGTGATATTTTCAGAGGACGGATAATATTCCCTTATTGGAAAGGAGGGAAGGTAGTCTACTTCATTGGCAGGGACCCTCATCCAAACGAAGGTGTACCGAAATACTTCAAGCAGCTAGTGCACTCCGAAACCAGACAATATATCAGCAAGGTAGTGGACAATTCCGTGTTCTACGGTGAGGATTCTATCAGAAAGGCAGATTCTGTCATCATAACCGAGGGTGTCACTGACTGTATAAAGGTCCTTCAGGAAGGGCTGGCCTGCATATCTCCGGTCACTGTTCGCATCAAAGACGAGCAGAAAGAGTATGCCTATAGCCTGGTGAAAAACATGTCCGAGGTCATTATCTGCAATGACAATGAGGACAACGAAACAGGCAAGAAAGGCGCCATAGCAACTGCAGAGTACCTCGAATCCAGGGGTGTTCCTGTAAGAGTGGTTGAACTACCAAAACCGGATGGCGTGGACAAGATAGACCTGGCAGAGTTCCTGCAGGATAACAGCAAGGAGGACTTCCTGCAGCTGGAATCGAACAATGTATGGGAGATTAAGCTTCGTGCTCAGAACATCCCTGATAAGGCCATAGATAAATTCCGTGCAGCTAAGAGGTTCATACAGAACGAGCTCAAGCAGATGGATCCTGCTATGAGAAAGGTGTTCATCCGCAACGATGTAAAGAACTACTTCGGCTTGCAGATTACTGACATCAATGAGATCCTCAAGAACCTTATGTTCGAGGATGAGGTTGAAGAGATAGACGAAGAGGATCGAAGTTTCTTCACCGAACGTGGAAGTCTCCGGGTGAAAAAGCTCGGGGAATACGTGATGTCCCTGCATAGGTTCATCACCTTTGAGGATACGAAGAACATCTTCCATTACCGTAACGGAGTGTATGTTCCCGGCGGAGAAGATATCATTGCACGTATAGTCCAGAACTCCCTGGGAGATGCTTCCAAGAAAAGGCACATCTCTGAGATCCAGAACTATGTCCAGTTGGAAACACTGATCCCACGGGGTCGTGTCAATCATGATCTGAAGCGGATAAATCTGCTGAACGGTCTTTACAATCTGGAGACAGAACAACTTGAGCCACATATTCCTGATTATATTTCCATTGTGCAGCTTCCAGTTGCATACGATTCAAACGCCAAATGTCCACTGATTGAGAAGTTCATTGGTGAGGTGCTTGAGCCAAAGCGAGTCCCGGTCATCTACGAGTTTCTCGGGTACTGTATGATCCCTGACAGTCGGCTGGAATACTCTCTCATGTTGTTGGGCAAAGGTGCCAATGGAAAGTCTGTCATGCTTTCACTTTTCGGGGAGTTCCTTGGAGGCCAGAACACCAGTGCTGAATCTCTGCACATGCTTGAGAAGGATCCTTACTCGACTGCAGAATTGTATGGAAAGTTGGCTAACATCTTCCCGGACCTGGCGTCCAGGGCCATCTACGAGAACAGTACTTTCAAGATGCTCACAGGCAACGAGAAAGAGATAAGAGCCCAGCGTAAATTCGAGCATCCTTTCAAATTCAAGAACACTGCTCGCCTGATATTCAGTGCCAATAATCTCCCACCAGCCCCTGGTGATGACTTCGCCTACTTCCGAAGGTGGATCCCCCTGAAGTTCCCGAACACCTTTGAAGGAAAGAGGGCGGATAAGAACCTGATCGACAAGCTCACACAACCAGAGGAGCTCTCGGGCCTGTTCAATATCTGTGTGAAGGCCCTGAAGAAACTATTGCAGAGGGGTCAGTATAGCTTTGAGCTTACAACAGAAGAGGTGACGAAGCTCTACAGAATCAACTCAGACCCTATAGCACAGTTTGCAGACGACTGTGTGGTCTATTCCGACAATGACACCTTAAAGTCCAAGATGTACAGTGAGTTCATTATCTGGTGCCAGGACAACGATGTTCCTCTGGTACATGAGAACGTATTTTCAAAGAGGTTTACAAAACTTGGCTATACCACTGGACGAGAAAGTTCTGGTGAGAGGAGAAGGACCTGGCAGAACTGTGCTATCAAGCAATCCGTCCAAGGAGGCGAAATCTGCCCGGACGGCAAAAAACAAGAAGCTGAGAGCAACTCGTCCAAGCGTCCAAGCATTTCTTTACATTGTAGTAATAACCAAGACAATACTACAGTATGTAGTATTGATAATAATTCACATAATACGCTACAATATAGAAAATGCCCGGACGCCTGGACGGATGATGGTGCAGATAGTCCTGTTGATAACGATTTACTTACGTCCAAGGACACGTCCGTGCGTCCGGACGTAGATGAGAATATTTCCAATTCATTTGAGGTCCCTAAAAAACTGGGGACTTTCTTTGAACCTGATGAAACGCTAGTTAGTCAGGATGTTATTTATTCCGTGATCCGAGCTGTGATGAAGACGACGTACAAGAGAGAGCACATCGTGGCACAATGTAAAATGTTGAATGTGTCCTGTGGTGGGGAACGGCTGGATCTATTGAAACAGAAAGGAGTGATACACGAGAAACCTAACGGTGACCTTGTGTGGGTAGGTGGTTAACATCTCTCTCCTGCAATCGATAAAGGAGGTGAACTGATCAAGTTCAAACCGATATCCAAACACTGCCCGGAATGTAGGAAGTTCCTCTTCATCACATCAGCTGATCAGAAAGAGGTTGAATGCACCAACTGCAGGACGAAATTCCGGGTGCTGAGGAATGGACATAAACTTGAGAAGATCTGAATCTTCGTGTAAATGATAGATAAATCTAACATTGAAAAAAAAGGTACTAAAAATGCAAGTCATTACTATGCCGATAGGCGAATTGAAACCGTTTACTGACAACCCCAAACGACATCCAGAAAGCCAGCTGAGCATGCTGAAAAAGTCGTTAAAGGAATTTGGATGGACAAACCCTATCCTCATCACATCCGATAAGATGGTCGTAGCAGGCCACGCAAGGCTCCAAGCTGCCCTTGAGCTGGGTCTTACCGAAGTTCCCGTAATAACCCTCGACCTTCCGTATGAGAAGGCTGTGGCATATGTCATCGCCGACAACCGGCTGGCGGAGTTGGCAGAAATAGACACAGAAACGCTGGCAAAGCTGCTGCAGGAAATTGCAGAGATCCCGGACTTTGACTTTGAGGCTATTGGTTACACCCTTGATGTAGTAGATGATCTGCTCGAATCCATAACTCCGGTAGAAGTGGTGGAAGATGAACCACCTGAGGTACCAGAAGAGGCAGTGACAGTTCTCGGTGATATATGGGAGATGGGAAGCCACCGCTTACTATGCGGAGATAGCACCGACCCAGACCAGATTGCAAAGCTCATGGGTGAGCAGAGAGCTGATATGGTTTTCACGGATCCGCCATGGAATGTGAATTACGGTGCGACAAGGAACCCTCGCTGGAAGCAGCGGAGCATAATGAACGATGCAATGGAAACAGAGGACTTCAAAGAGTTCATGATGGCAAGTTTCAGCTGCATGAGCCAGTTCTCAAAGGATGGATGTCCGACCTACGTTGTGATGTCGGCCCAGGAATGGGGTAATTTGATGCTGGCCCTCAAGGAGAACAAGTACCACTGGAGCAGTACGATAATCTGGGCCAAGGACAGGCTTGTCCTCTCCAGGAAAGACTACCACACCCAGTACGAGCCAATATGGTATGGCTGGAAAGATGGAGCTCCACGGTTATGTCAGGTGGAGGACAGAAAGCAGTCTGACCTATGGGAGTTTGAAAGACCTGCTACATCTGAGCTACATCCGACCACAAAACCGGTGGCTCTTGTTGCAAATGCCATCAGCAACTCATCCCGGCAAAAGGACCTCGTTCTAGAACTCTTCGGTGGTTCCGGCACGACACTAATTGCGTCACATCAACTCAATCGTGTCTGTTACGGAGTTGAACTTGATCCACGTTACTGCGATGTGATTCTTCAACGGTATGTTAACCTGACAGGCGACTGTGAACTGAAACGAAATGGAGAAGCATACACATGGGAAAGCCAAAGGGAAGCAAAATAATGGTTGAGGTCTCCGAGCCACTGATCAAACTCCTCAAGTCCGGTGTCCCTGTAATCCACGCATGTGATGCTGTGGGAATTGCTTCTGTCACCTATTACGATTGGATGAAGCGCGGAGAACGAGCAACATCTGGGCAGTATCGTGATTTCTACCTCAAAACCAAGCAAGCTAGGGCGGAGGCCATTGCCAGGAACGTTGCCATAATTCAGAAAGCTGCAACTCAATCCTGGCAAGCTGCAGCCTGGTGGCTTGAGCGCAGTTGTCCTGCTGAGTTTGCAAAGAGGGAAGTTGAGATCAATATGACCCAGAACAACGTCGAGATAAACGTAGATGAAACACGAGACAAGATCAATGGCAGAATCAGTAGCATTGCTGCCAGAGTCAGAGTGGCAGAAGATTCTCAATGATCTTAGCGATGACGAGATCCAGCAGCTGGAATATGACTGGAAGTTCTGGGCCCGTCCCAATCAACTCCCTCCTGCAGGTGACTGGCAGTACTGGTTGGTGCTCTCTGGAAGAGGCTGGGGTAAATCGAGAGTAGGAGCCGAATGGATCCGAGAAAGAGTAGAGACCGGGACAGCTCGCAGGATAGCTCTTGTTGCACCTACTGCAGCTGATGCCAGGGATACAATGGTTGAAGGTGAATCCGGTATACTGTCGGTGTGTCCTCCATGGAACCGACCGGTCTACGAGCCATCCAAACGTAGGCTCACCTGGCCCAACGGTGCTATGGCTTTGCTTTTCAGTGCCGAGGAGCCGGACAGGTTGAGAGGTCCTCAGCACGACACTGCCTGGTGTGATGAGATTGCAGCCTGGAAGTACCCGGAAAAAACCTGGGACATGCTGCAGTTCGGCTTAAGGCTTGGAGATGATCCAAGGGCTGCAATTACTACAACACCCAGGCCAATTCCGCTAGTCAAGAACATTCTGAACGATTCCAGTACCCATGTGACAAGAGGGTCCACCTACGAGAATCTGTCCAACCTGGCACCAGCTTTCATCGATGTGATCATCAGCAGATACGAAGGGACCAGACTGGGAAGACAGGAACTCAACGCAGAAATCCTGGACGACAACCCCGATGCACTCTGGACCCGGCAGATGATAGAAGATGCAAGGGTGTCGAAGGTCCCTAATCTCCTACGCATCGTGGTTGGTGTGGATCCGGCAGTTACGTCAAACGAGACTTCAGCAGATACTGGAATAGTTGTTGCAGCTGTCGATGAGCATGGAGAATACTATGTCCTCGGGGACTACACTATCCATGCAACACCGAAAAAATGGGCACAGGAGATCATCGCAGCTTACTACAAGCATTCTGCGGACAGGGTTATCGGGGAAGTGAACAACGGAGGTGAGCTCGTGGAGTATACGCTACGGACAATCGATCCTAATGTTTCCTACAGATCAGTAAGAGCCAGCAGAGGAAAGCAGACCAGGGCCGAGCCCATTAGTGCTCTCTATGAGCAAGGAAAATGCCATCATGTTGGATCCTTTCCGGCCCTTGAGGACCAGATGTGTGATTGGATTCCAGGAGAAGGAAGTAGTCCGGATAGAGTGGATGCACTTGTATGGGCATTGTCAGAGCTTAGCAAATCAAGGTACGGACCGCAGAAACTGAACATTTCAGCATTAATCAAAACAAGACCGAGGTAATTATGAGACCAAAACTCTATGCAACTGTTAGCAAGAATACGACCGCAGTACTTCACAGGGTAATGAAAGAGCAGGACTGCAACAAGAGCCAGGCAGTGGACTTTATTGCAGAGTATTATTCTAAAATGCAGAATAATCAAAGGGAGAAACAGGTTGAAGAGACTGCAGAACTTGTGATCGAAAAACTGAAAAAAGAAAAGAAATTATTGACATTGTGATAATTCAACACCAATTATTAAAATGCATCTTTAACTTTGTTGCAAAAACCTAAGAAACCTGCAATCCCTGTTGCTATCCCAACGAGTCCAAGAGATAACTTTGAATAAAAATATGTGTTTTCTTGGATTTGGCCCCATTCTCCAGATGCTTTCGGTGTATTTTCATATATGCTGTCTAAAGTCAAATCTGCAACTTCAACTTCACTTGTTGGTGCATTTGTTGACAGCGAAACAAGATTCATGAACAGAAAAGAAATTACGATGGTTATTAAAACACCTATATTTTTTTTCATTAAATATATTACTACATTTGAGTTTAAATACCTTTATATATCGACATTTAATTTCTAGTTTTAGTCTATAAAAAGGAGAAAGCATTGTTATCGGGAAACGATACGACGATTAAGCAAATATAGCAGGCATTGGTCAAAATAGCCTTAAAAATTGAAAAAGAAGATTATATCAATCTTCTTATAGCTTAATTCAATCCAAGGATAGATATCACTTTTTCACATGCATTTTCTCTAGCTTTCTGTTTACTACCTCTCGCAACATCTCCCTGATACTCTTCGCCATTAATCCAAACATATCCAACATGTTCGGGGTCATGATCAAAACCACCGACTCTTTTTTCATCAAATTCAAGGAGATATCCAAATTCATCACAATGTTCTTTTACAACAGTGACGGGATCAGTGCGGAGAATGTCCTTTATTCTTTCGTCATCTAGAATCAGTTCTTCCCCATAAAGGTGAAGAATAACTTTTTCAGTGGCATACCAGTTTTTTCCACTATCAATAAAGACTGCTCCAATCAATGCTTCCCAAAGAGAAGGGATCCACTTTTCACGACTATTCTTTGTGTTTTTTTCATAATCGGTGATTTTTATCAGTTTATCGAATCCATAACTGACGCATAATCTTGGAAGAACACGCTTGTTGTCTACAAAATAGCTTGTCAGCTTTGAAAGAATTCCTTCATCTATATTGTAGTTTTCAAATAGATGAACTCCAATTATGGCATTCTCAACTTTGTCACCCACGAATTCTAATCTTTCATTGTTCTTTGTTGGATTGTATGAACGGTGAGTGAAAGCTTCTTCTAACAAATCTCGATTATTAAAAACATAATCGATAGTCTGCTCTATACATGTAAGTCTGTGTGTTGCAATATCCATTTTAATTGCCTCTTTTCTTGGATTTCGCAACAAAAAGAAAAAAGCAAGAAAAATTAATTCATCTATCCATATCTACATTCTAATTCTACGCTGTGCTTGCCACAAAATAGAATAAGGATGTGGATGCAGTTACATGAATTAATTTTTGTTGTTTTTTTAATCTTGTTACTGTATAACTTTAATGAATAGGATAACATTTAAACTTTTCTACATGTAGGAAACAAGAAATAATCCTTCAAAAACAAAATCGCATTGAAGCACATTGATTACCCCGCATCACACAATATATATAAGGTCGGAACGTACTGTTTTTACAGAATACTTACGAGGCAACAACATGTCCTGGATAGCAACCGTAGAGATTGAAGGTGATAAACTATTTGCAAGATGTGAATACAATCATCCCAATCTTATCCGCCTCCCTTCTGGAAGAAAATCATACTATTGCAAAACATGCGGTGCTTTGTTTGTAGTCGATCCCAACTTTTCTGAACTCATAGAGAACGACGATTTGTAAGTTCTCTTCTTCTGGAATGTGTATTAAACTTATATAGTTGCAGCATTCTGATTTCAGTGCATGAGTGATACCTGTTCTACATGCACATTTTTTAAACCAACGGCAATTACATATGGGTTTTGCAGACGCGAGTCTCCTGTTGCGAAGGCAGGGTTTCCGGTAGTTCCCTCAAATGAGTGGTGTGGTCAACATGAACCCAGGAGCAGAAAACCATGATAGAATCATATGCAACGGAAGCAGCTACTTTTCTGATAGGAATTAGTACAGGCATAGCCATAAGAGCAAAATTCTGGTGGAAAAACAAGACCACAGAAGAGAAGAAATCTTTTGTCTACGAAGTCCTGCAGTCACTAGAAGACGGTAAGATCACCACTGCAGAAGCAAAGGATCTAATCAAGAATCACCTGTGAGGGGCCATGGTCCGTCTGAATGCCACAATCAATGGTCCAAATACTAAGCCAATTACCCTCATGGCCTCTGCTGGTGTGAAAAGGACAGATACATCGACGAAGTTCGGAGGATATCAGAACTTTGATACTGATAACCGGTTCAAGTACTACCAGCAACTTTCAACCTGTACGCCACATGTTTCCACATCTTTGAACAAACTGGCACTTTCCCTGGTAAAAGGCATGCAGTTTGATGGAACCGGTTCCAAGATCATTAAAGATTTTGAGCGATGGTCCACTAAGGTCAACTTCCTTGAGCAGGTGCAGACACTTGCCAGGCTTCTCTGCAGGGACGGAACATATGTGGCACTACCCAACGGGAACGCAGAGACATTCTCTCTAATACCCCTGCTCATGCAGAATACAACTATTCTTCCTGAGGATTTTACTGTTGGCGAAATGAACCCTAAAGAAATCCTCACACCCCCCACTGGATCTATTGTTATCAATGAAAGTGACAAGGCCAAAAGAAAGATCTTGAAGATCAGTGATGTGGTTTGTGGATCCTACAATGCATGGGATACTGTTCAGAAGGATCCTCTCAAGCGAGATACATACGGTATTTATGGTGCTTCCATGATGGAACCTATTGAGCTTAGTATCCGAAACTTGCTAAACATCAACCATGGATACGTTTCTTTTGTGAAGAAATACGGCAATGGCAGGTATCTGATCGACTTCAAGCTCCTTGAGAAACTGGTCGAGCAGGAGATTGTCAGCATCGAGGATGCTCAGAAGGTCATAGATGCCTGGCTTGATGAGCACAAGTATCTCTCGGAGAACGAGGATATTGCTGCAGTGGGTCTGGATGTGATTCCCGTAGATGCAAAGGGATCTCTGGACGTAATGTCATTCAAAAAATCACTTGAAACAGATATCCAGATAGGTTTGCTACAATCTCCTCTCAGCATGGGAGATACAAAAGGGTCTACTTATGCTGCCGGATATGTGTCTGAAGAGGACCGAATGGTCGTTCTTGAAGGTCTGCAGCATATTGTCCGGAATATCGCCAACAGTGCCATCAATATGCGTCTTCGACTCATGAACAAAACGGAAGATTCTGTATGGATAGAATTCGAGGAGCTTAGCCGACCACAGCTGGAATCCCGTGATGTGATAGAATGGTACAATAGTGGCGTTCTTACAAAAGAACAGCTTCTCAAATGGGGTGGATTCCCTGTGGAAGGGGACTGATCTGGCGATAAGATGTCACTCCTGAAATCTCCAGAACTAATCCTGGTCGAGAACCAGCTTATCTCGCTTCTAGATCGCACCATAAAGAGAGCATTCAGATTAAGGACCATGAACTATAAGCAAGAGCTTTTCCGCAATGTCCACAGAGAATTTGGCTCCAAGACCTACGTGAATCAACTGGACAATATCATCACTAAGATCATCAAACAATCTTTACTGTACACCGACAAACAACTTAAGGAGATTTCTGCGGCTGCAATCGAAGATTCATACGTACTAACAGAAGAAGCTGTGAGGATATCCACAGAGCTGGCAGATAATGTTGTAGAATCTATCGTCCAGATGCTCAAAGATGAAGCAATCTATACGATGCACCCCAACCAGCTGGCCAAAAGGATAGTAGACCTCTGGGAAGGAGAACGATACAAGGCAATTAGATTTGCCAGGACTTTCACTGCAGATGTTGCCACCAATACAACTGTGTACCGATATCGTCAGCGGGGAGTGGAATACGTTGAGTTTGATGCTGAACTTGATGACAGGACAAGTGATCAGTGCAGAGCTTTACATGGTACAATATTCTCTACAAAATTACATTCTCTAGATTTATACAGGCCTCCTTTGCATCACCATTGTCGATCAAGTCTAAAACCGGTGTCTATTACAAGGAAAATCGATCCTGATGCAGAGTACGAGAACCGTGACTTTCTTCATCAGATGAATCAAGAAGGTGAATTCCTTAAGGAACTGGCCGATGAGAAGATTGTGGAGAAAGCCTTTGAGAATATTGACAGATTTGATGAGAAATATCGGATATCTAAGATTATATTGGACAAGGATATTGAGAAAAGGATAATGTTAGAAAAGGGTCTACACGTAATCATTTAGTGATACTTATATACTTACAGTGATATCTACATCAGTATGCAAAAATTTGGTTGGAAAGGAAAAATAAATCAGTTTATGGATGTAAAAAAGTCAGAGTTTATTGATTCGTTATCTTTACATCATTCCCAATGTATGAATTGTAACCCTTCAGGTTTACAGGTCACAGCATGGGAAAATGAATATGATACCCTTAAAAACCAATTGCCTCTTTTGATAGAAAAAAAGCCGAATGCTTTGGAATGGTATTTAGTATTTGAATATGAATTGCCAAGAGAAAGAGGACGAAGACCAGATATTCTCATTATTGCTGAAGATAGAATATTCATTATCGAATGTAAAGATATGAAATACGCAGAACAGCAGCATATAGATCAATTGAAAGCATATGTAAGAGATTTATCAAATTATCATGCGGGGTCTGCTAATGTTAAATTTGAACCCATATTGCTAATCACATTCATGGAAAATCTTGCAATTGAAAAACAAGGTGTTACCATTGTGTCGCCAAAACAATTGCATGAAGTTTTAAACAAAACAACAGATGGGAACCTTATAGATCCTGATAAATGGATCAATAGCCGTTATGCTCCCTTACCATCATTGATTTCAGCTGCAAAATTAATTTTTGATCATGAACCGTTGCCCCAAATTAGAAAAGCTGAAAGTTTAGGGGTAAATGACGCCGTAGACGAATTAAAGGATATATCAAACCAGATTTTAAACAAAAATGGAAAACACTTAGCTTTAGTAACTGGCGTTCCTGGTTCTGGAAAAACGCTTGTTGGTTTACAAGTCGTTTACAACTCACATAATTTTGATGAGAATAAACAGAATGCTGTGTTTCTTTCTGGTAACGGGCCCTTGGTAAAGGTCCTACAATATACTTTGAAAAGCAAAGTATTTGTTCAAGATGTTCATGGATTTCTAAAAGAATATGGTGGAAATAGCACAGACTTCCCAAATGAAAATATTATTATTTTCGATGAAGCTCAAAGGGCGTGGGACGCAGAAAGAGTTAAAGAAAAAAGAAATCACTCCAATTCTGAACCACTTGATTTCCTCAGTATTGGTGAAAAAATACCTAATGGAACTCTGTTAGTTGGTCTTATTGGAGAGGGACAAGAAATTCATCTAGGCGAAGAAAGTGGATTAGTTCAATGGAACGATGCCATCAAAGAGACAAAGGGAGAATGGATTGTTCACTGTCCAAGTAAGATCGAACATATATTTTCAGATGCTAAGGACATTGTCACAAGCGAAAAACTAAACCTAAATGCAACATTGAGATCACATTTAGCAGAAGATGTTGATAAGTGGATAGATGCTTTTTTAAATGGGGAATTAGAACTTGCTCAAAAAATCTCAATGAACTTGGAAAAGCAAAACTTTAATGTTTACGTTACAAACAACATCGATGTTGCAAAAAACTATGCTACAGAGAGATATTCTGAATGTAGTGACAAAAGATATGGTTTTATCTGCTCATCTAAAGCCAAAAACTTAGAGAAATACGGAATTGACAACGCTTTTTATGCTATGCAACGGGTAAAGCCAGGTCCTTGGTTTAACGATGAGCCTGATTCAGAGTATTCTTGTTGCAGACTCAACTTACCTACTACTGAATTCCAATGCCAGGGACTGGAACTTGATTTACCAATTGTTTGTTGGGGCGATGACCTTTATTGGGAAAACGATCAGTGGTCAAAAAGAGGACGAGTCAGATATAAATCTAAGGATCCTATGCAAGTGACTCTAAATTGTTATCGTGTAATTCTTAGCAGAGGAAGAGATGGGATGGTAATTTTTGTGCCTAAAGAGGGTACAAAGGAGACATTCAATGCGTTATTAGATTCTGGAATTAAAGCATTATAAGATATTTGTTTAATAGTTTTTAGCAATAAAGTAAGGCTGAAAATAAACTCAGTATAACTTCAAAAACTTAATATTTGTATCACGTAATATTAAAAGTTGGAAAATGTCAGTATGTCAGAGAAGCAGCATGAATCACTTGAAGCTAATCAAAACTCTATGGTGTTAGTCATAAAAAATGATGAGACTAAAATGCAGTTGCTTGGACAACAGCTAGATCTATATAGAGTTCTATTAGGTAAAAATCAGATGTTAGCTACTATTTATCTAGGAACATTAATAGCACTAAAACAAAATGAAAATCCAGATCATTTAGCTCTTGCAGCACATGGTGCCCGTGAACTAATGGAAAAGCTACCATCAATCTTGGATGTACCAATGAAAGCACACGGTGAATCACTCAAAAGCAAAGTGATTGATTTAGAAGGTGTTTGGTTAAATGCACTTAATAAATCCAAGACTTTAAATAACCAAAAATGGGAAGGTGAAATTGACAGACCACTTTCCAAACTATTATCAAAATTAGACTCTTTTTTTGAATGGTACAATAATCACTACCCTCGTAGAAAAGCAGAGGTTGCTAAAGTTTTGAGAGAACTTGATATTTCTGGACTGACTTTGCCAAACTATTTAGAGGATTCAAACATCAAAAAATGGTCCGAAATTAGAGATTTTTTCCAAGGCGTTTCACATCACCAAAAAATCACTACAAGTGAAATTTTTTATCAAAAACTGGAAGCTTTAGAGATATTTCTTCTTGAGAGATTGCTTCCACAAACTTTTATCGACATTAAGGAGATTGACGAATTAATTCTAGAGGGTGAGAGTAATGCCTAAGCCAGAAATTATCGAAAAAGCTCTCAATCAAATTCGGAAAAGAGCTGTTAATTATGTATATTTTTTTAATCATTTAACGTCTCCCGAGTGGATTGAACCACTATATAGTAATGGTATGTTTCAACACCCCCCACTACCTGAGCAAGAAGAAGGTTACATCAGTTTTCCACCTTGGCCCGAATCAAGATATCTAGTACGTATGGCATCGAAATCACCTGAACTTGTTCTTAGTACTATTATAAAAATTCCAGAGACAGAGAACATTCGTGTGCATGAAGATTTTGCCGAAGCAGCGCTTGCAATGCCACCTGACCTAGCTGTAAGATTGATCAAAAAAGAAATTGATTGGATTAAATCCCAGCAGCACTTATATTTCCTTCCTGAAATATATGGCAAGCTAATAAGTCACCTCGCACGTGGTGGCCAAGTGAATTATGCGCTTAACCTAGCTCGTACATTGCTTGCTGTAAATCCAACAATGAGGAAGTATAAGGAAGAAAATATCTCATTAATGCCTTCTAGTCCATTTATTCGCTTCGATATTTGGTATTATGAACAGATTCTCAAAAATAACATGCCAGATCTTGTTATAACCGCGAAGGAGGATGCACTTAAGTTACTATGTGATTTGTTAGTTGATGTAATCCGCTTCAGTGACGAATCTACGGATGAAACTGTAGAGGAATATTCTTTCATTTGGCGACCTGCTATAGAAGAACATGATCAAAATCACAGGATCCATGAAATAAATGATTTGATTGTATCAGCGGTGAGGGATGTAGCAGATGAATTGATAGAAACAAATGGCAAGATTGTATTAGAAATCATCGAGGGGCAGACATTCAAGCTTTTTAAACGTATTGGCCTGTATTTAAGACGCAAATGGCCAGAAATTGATCCAGATGGTACTGCTAATTTGGTAATTAACCCAAATGTTTTTGATGATATCCATCTACATCATGAATTTTATCTATTAGTTGCAGAACAGTTCGACAATTTTTCCCCAATGGTTCAAAAAGCCTATCTAGATATGATAAAGCAAGCTGTCGATGTGGGTAAAAAGTTTGATCTTCGGGAACGAGAATATGGAAATCAACCACATACTGAAGAAATTGAAAGTTATGTCAGAAGATGGCAATACAAAAAACTATGGCCAATTCAAGCATTTCTGGATCAAGAATGGAGAGAACAGTTCAATACTCTCAAGGGAGAATTCGGTGAACTTGATCATCCTGAATTTTATTCTTATTTTAGCAAAGGATGGGTTGGGCCAATCAGTCCGAAAGCCATTGAAGACCTCAAATCCATGAATATAGATGAACTTATATCTTTTTTGAATTCATGGTCGCCATCTGAATCTCCCATGAGTGCTTCTCCAGAAGGCCTTGGTCGCCAACTGACCGAACTAGTATCCTTGGAACCAGAACCCTTTTCTATCGAAGCTGGACGATTTGAGAATCTAGACCCTACATATACACGTGCATTACTCTCTGGTTTTCGCGATGCATTAAAGCAAAAGAAAACTTTTCAATGGCTACCAGTACTCGATCTTTGTCACAGGATAATTGATCAAACTCGAGAAATTCTAGAAAGAAAGATTGAGGATATGGATACAGATCCTGATAGGGGATGGACCCGGAAAGTTATTGCAGACCTGTTAGAGATCGCTTTCAAATTAAATATGATCCCGTTTGACCTACGCACTGCTGCGTGGGATGTATTAAGCCCCATCACTGATGACCCAGACCCAACGATGGAACATGAAGAGAAGTATGGGGGTTCAAATATGAGTCCCGCTATGCTTTCAATTAACACGACTCGTGGTGCAGCAATGCGTGCAGTAATGCGCTATGCACTATGGATAAGGAAGCATATTGAGGAAACAACAGACAGTAAAGAGCGCGTTGATAGTGGGTTCGAAGAAATGCCAGAAGTGAGAGACGTTCTTGAACGTCATCTCGACCCAAATTTAGATCCATCGTTAGCAATCCATTCTGTTTACGGTCAATGGTTCCCTTGGCTAGTTCTGCTTGATGAAAAATGGGCAGCTCAGAATACAACAAAGATTTTCCCAATGGATAGAAACTTACATGATGCCGCATGGAGGACCTATATTGTCTACTGTAAACCCTATGATAATGTCTTAGATTTATTGAGAGAGGAGTATAGTCGTGCAATTGACAATATTGAGTCTTTATCTGAAGATCAAAAGCCTTTGTTTAATTATGACAAAAACCTTGTTGAACACACAATGACTTATTATTGGCGTGGTAAGCTAGATATAGATGAGCCGGATGGGGTGCTTACACGTTTCTTTACAAAAGCTCCTGAAGAGTTTCGTGGACAAGCTATAGAGTTTATTGGACGAAATCTCTATAATTCAAAGGAAAGCATTGATTCCGAGATTCTTAAGAGGTTAAAGAAATTATGGGAAACACGTATCAACGCAATTCGCGCCACAAAAAAAGACAATATAAACACCGAACTTGTTAGTTTTGGTTGGTGGTTCGTCTCCGCAAAGTTTGACGATGACTGGGCTATTTCACAGCTTGAAGACCTTATTGAACTAACCAATGGTAAGATTGATCCAGATCACCTTGTTATAGAGCGCTTGGCTGAACTCTCAAAAACCATGCCACTCTTTACAGTTAAATGTTTAGCTCAAATCTTTGAAAGTGATAAGAATAAATGGCGAATTCATAGTTTTGTTGATCATATGCGAATTATCATTGGCACCGCACTTAAAAGTACGGACGATGTGGCATATAAAACTGCAGCGGAATTTGTTGACAGATTACTTGCCAGTGGCTACCTAGACTTTAGAGATTTACTCACCGAGACTGATGAATAATAGTTGTCAAATATTAAGAGATGATGAATGAACGATTCCAGACAATGTGCCTTTTTAACTTAGCTGTAAGTAGTAAAATTGGGATAAGAATCAGTAATAAAATGTCATTATTGTCTTTTAATTGAACTTTTTTTGAACGAAACAATCAATACCGAGACTTGAAACTGTAGTTGACTCTAGTTTTCAGTTGTATAATCTTTTTATACCCGTTGTATTTGTACTTTAACGCCGATGGCTATCACTATTGAAGGCACTGCATTTCCACTCGGCGAGATAAACAAAAACGGATGGGGAATTCCATTTTCAGAAGCAGATAATGCCATCTCCTCTCTCAAAGGCTCTGTACTTCGTATATGCCCACGAGATGCTCCCCACGATTGTGATTTTTCTGAAGACCCAAATGCTGAGATCGGAAGGATTGTCGATGCCTGGCGTGAAGGTTCGGAGATCAAAGCAAGAGCATCGGTAACCGACTCCGTAGCTGAAAGAAAGATCCAGGATGGAACCTGGGAAAACACATGGAGTGTCTATTCTCTGGCCGATTCTATCGATGATAACTGGGCTAGTGGAGTCCAGGCCAGGTCCTTGACCCTTGTCCAGAACCCTGCGTGGGAGCAGGCAACCTGGAACATAGCAGCATCAGAAGATGGAAAGGTAGCGGTACGTAACATTCATCAATTCAAAATCATCGCATCAGGTGATCCTATGACAGATAACAAAGACGATTCTAACAGCGGTGGAGATCCTTCACCGGACGAAAAACTTGCTGAGCTCGAAAAGGACAATGTAGCCAAAGATAAGGATATCGAGGATCTGAAGGCTGCTAATACAGAACTTGAAACAAAGGTTAATAATCTCGAAAAAGTGGTTGCTTCATATGAAAAAGACAAAGCCATATCCGTTCCTCTGGAAAAGGTGCAGGAGCTGGTGGCAAGTAAAGCTGATGAGATCGCCACTGCCAAAATCGTAGCATACAAGGAAGAGCAGAGGAGGGTCAGTGCGATGGGCAGTCTCACTGCTGCCAGGAAGAATCTGAACCTCGAGACAAAGGATGAAGATTACCAGCACCTGTCAGCATCGGATATCGAAAAGCTTGCTGAGGACCTGGGAAGCATAAAGCTCGGAGCAACAGCTGAGAACGTCAAATACCCTAGCTCAACAGGCATGGGTACCGTAGGTAGATGGGACAGCACCAAGAATGAATGGGTGGTGGAATAATGGCATACTCAGGTGTTGTGAAGCCAGCAAACAAGATAGTGGCTGGTGGAAGTCCTCTGGAACAGGAGCTTAAGATCGAAAATGCCGCTAACATGTACCCAGGTAGGCTTGTCAAGAAAGGTACCAATGATGACGATATGGTTGTGAACACCGCAGCTGGTGCTACAATGGGATGGCTCGGATACGAGCAGACCAATCCTGCATTCATGCCCACTGACGTCGATACCATCTACGCACTGGATGACATGGCTGCTGTCCTCTATGGAGGCAGTTTCCTAATTGTTGGCAGCCTTGCATCAGGTCAGAACGTGACCAAAGGTGCACGTCTTAAGGCAGCTGCTGACGGAGAGCTTGCAGCAGGCATTGTCGGAACCGACGAGATAGTGGCCATCGCTGAGGAATCAGTTGATGCAAGCTCAGCTGCTGCAGATATTGTGGTACTGAGTCTCATATGAGGTGAAAAACATGACAAACGCACTCGCAACATTCTCAAAAGAAATAGACTCCTCTCTTGTCCCTGCTCTCAGGAACGCACTTATCGGAAGAAAACTGGTACATGTGACCTCGGAGAAGGGATTCGGTATAACTTCCGTTGACTGGGGTAGAATAACAGACGTCAGTGACGGATACGTATCATATGGTTTCCGTGATGGTAACGAGGACAAGATCGAAGTTTCCCTTACCAACTCCAAAATACCTGTCTACTGGAAGGACTACACGGTTGACAGGCGCATTTATGAAAGCTGGCTTAGAAGCGGAGTGGATGTTGATAAAGCATCTTCCATCTCTGCAGCATACAAGGCAGCAAAGGCAGAGAATGCGGCTATCATGATGGGTGTCAGCAATGACGGTACAAATTATGATATGAATGGACTTTACCAGGGAGCAGGTAACGATTATGCTGTAAGCAAGGACTTCGGGACATATGGCAATGCCACCGATGCACTGGCAGGTGTCTATGAACTCATGGACGATGATGGTATTCCTGTTGACAGTCTCTCCTTCAACTGGGTACTTGCAACCACACAGCGCAGGCAACTGATGGCCAGCCGCAGTGCAAACGGTATCAAGGAAATGCCGGATATCCTGGACATGCTCAACGGCGGACAGGTATTCGGTACCAACACACTGACTGCAGGTACAGGTTTTGTATGCCCAACAGAGAACGTCGGAGAACCTTATGTCGACTTCTACATGACATCTGATTTCAAGACAGAGCATGGCGTGGACTCAAAACACCCAGACACAGGCGATCTTAACGGTCGTGTCTACAGTGCAGGAATCCTGAGAATAAAACAGGACGTAGCCATCTGCAAGACCAGTGCAATCTGAGGTGAAAACATGGTCAAGGTCCAGGTCAACGTGAAAAACCTTGCTATCGATATCGATGGAAAGGAAATGAAGTTCAGGCAGGGAGATATGTTCGATATTCCTGCAGAAAGAGCTGAAAGAATGGGTAATACCCTTGTGATACTCGAAGAAGAAACGACCCCAAAGAGAAAAGCAACCGGAAAGTGAACCTAGATGCTATGCTCGGTGTCAGAAGTAAAAACGATCGTATCTCCGGAATCCGTAACGGATGATGATATACTTGCCATCATAACTCACACATCGGCAGAGATCTCTCTTGAAACCGGTGCGAGTACGGAGAGCACGGAACCTGCACTGAACATAGCCTGCATACATCTTTCAGCTGCAACCGTTCTGGAACGAATGAAGTACACCGGTGAACTTGCAAAGCAGGTCAAACTGGGGTCCGAACAGCAGTCAAACGATGTTGATGCTGACATACAGATGCATCGTGAGAAGGCCACTTCATACATAAACAGGTACAAACATCGGGCTTTCTCGATCCCATATGGAAGAAGTGGTATCAGAACGGTGAACAGCGAGGAATAGGAATGACCATCCATACCATTGGTCTGATCCACGAATGCACCATTATTTCAAGGACCCAGACCGGGACAGACGAATACGGTTCTCCTGTCTATGCAGAGAACAGCACCGTATCAGCCTGCCGTTTTCTGACATCCGATGAACCTGGCCGGATAGACGTGCTTGAAAGCGGGGAGCATAGTGTTTCAGAGGTCTCTGTGATACTACCTTCTGGTGTTGCTGTGGAAGCAGGTGACACCATAAGCAGCACGGTTCCTGGTTATTCCCATTCTTATGATGTATTGTCTATCAAACCGATTACCCGACTGTTCAACTCTACAGTTCATCATTACGAATGCAAGCTCAAGGCAGTGGAATAATGGAGATCGATACTGACACTTATGACAAGATAATTGAGACCCACAACGATGTCAAGCATGTTCGTGCAGGCATTGACAAGATGAGCTGTCAGCTCGATGATCATGAGAAGAGGATCCGCGTACTTGAGAAGTGCTCCATTGAGGACCACGAAGAAAGGATCCGTGTGCTGGAAGAGCGACAGAACCGCTGGCTGGGAAGGAATGCTTTCCTCGGCCTGGCGGTGGTTGTGGTCCTGCAGTTGGCAGGGATCGTGGTGCAGATAATCCGGTGACGATATGTTCCAGTTCAAAGTCAGAGGAATTGAAAAGCTGCAGAAGAACCTGCAGGAACTGGGTAAGGACATTGCCGACGTCCTTGAGGAGGGTGTGCTTGCAGGAGGAGATGTTGTTGTAAGGGCTGCCCAGGAGAATTCCAGAAAGGGAGGGGATGATTTCCCACACAGGATAACAGGTAACCTGTTCCGCAATCTCGCAGAGGTCAACCCTGTATCTGTTGAAAAGTCGAACGAAAGATGTGAGGTGATGGTCGGCTCCACCATGAACTATGCAATGCGTCTTGAAAAAGGATTCAATGATACCGATTCCCTAGGACGGAGATACCATCAACAACCACGACCGTTCCTCCGACCTGCTCTGGATGAGAACACCGACGAGATCAAAACGGCGATCAACCTCAAGCTTCAGCAGGTGATCAGGAAGTACAAATGACGTCTGTTCATGGAGCTCTTCGAAATCTGCTATTGCAGGACACTTCAGTGACAGATCTTGTCAGCGACAGGATATATCCGCTGAGATTACCGCTTGATTGCCAAATGCCAGCGATATCCATCCACAAGATTAGCAATCCAATCGACCATGTGACCGGTTTTGCAACTCCAAGGTATCAGTTCTCCTGCTGGTCCGAGACATATGCCCAGGTACAGCAGTTATCTAATGCCGTTATCGACTGTTTGAACCGGTACAAAGGTGTGGCTGATGGGAATCTCATCAAGCAAATAGCGTACCTTGATTCGCATGATGCTATAGAGGATGGTTCTGGTATTTTTCACATTCCGATAGATTTCAAGATCATACACATGAGGTAATAACATGGCACAAACAACCGTACAGAACTCAAATGCCATCCGGTTCGGTTCAGGAAAACTGGAGATAGGCACAACCATCGGATCGCTTGTCAATATCGGCGCCATCCGTAATGCAGTGTTCAAGGAAGAATGGGAAGATGTCGAGGTAAAATCCGATAATGCTGGAATCGTAAAGGTTGGCATCAAGGAACATGTTGCATACATTGAATGTGACATGATGGAAGTGGACCTGGAAAACCTAAACACCATAAGAGGTGACTTGGACACATATTCCACGGTTGCAGGAACACCTGTATCTGTGACCGATGAAACACACACTCTTGAAGGCACTGATTTTGTAAAGCTCGATCACATGAATGGAGATGGGACTGAAGTTTCCAGCATTGTGGTTACAGATGCATCAGACAATGCAGCCGTCAGGAACACCGACTACGTTGTAGCAGTCGACAGCGATGGGTACACCTGCATTGCCAGGATATCAGATTCTACTGTCATCTCTGACGGTGAAGGTGTCAAGGTGGACTATTCCTATACTCCCAGCTCTGCTGCCACTCTTACAAGCGGTGGTAAGACCACGATATCAGATCGTGTGGTTCGCATCACCAATACCGATGAGAACGATAAGATATTCCGCATCACACTCTACAAGGCCACGGTCAACGAAGGCCAGAACATCGAGTTCCCTGCAGACGATGGAGACGATCCTGCAATGCCACATCTGAAGATGAAAGGAGTGCTGGATGTTAGCAGAACAGCAGGTGACCAGCTGTATGAGATCTACGATGAGCAGGGGGTCTGAACATGAGCTCTGATATCATGAAGGATTTCGATACTATTGCACCAGTGAAGCGTTTTGCAAGGATAGGAGGAAAAGAAGTTGATGTTTCAGTATTCTCAACACGTGCAACCCTGAAGCTCATCGATATGACAGACTCTCCGGAGAAGATACAAAATCTCGAGAACGGCAAGAACATCGAGAGTTTTGTCGAGGTGGTTGCAACTGCCTGTCAGCGTTCAAATCCAAAGATAACCGCAGACTGGCTCATGGATAATGTGGATATGTTCACCCTTGTTGAGTTCTCAAAGTTCGTCCTGGAACCGATCATCCAGAAACTGGAGGAGATCAAGCCTGCAGAGGATACTGAAAAAAACTGTCAGTGACCATCGGGGACATATTTGCCCAGATGGGAATCATGTATTCATGGGCCAGTCCTGATCATCTTCTGGACCACATGTCCACGGACCAGGTCATGCTCTATTACGAAAAAGGAATACAGGCAGTTGAGATGCAGGCCAGGGTTTTCTGGGGTGTGCTTGGAGAGGCTTTGAGTGGACAGGAAAAAGTGTCAGAAACGGATTCTGGCGATAAACCAGACATGAAACGATTCTACGAGCTGTACGGTAACAAGATAAAAAGAGGGTGAAAATGACTTCCATCGGTGAACTCATTGTTTCGATCATCGGAGACGTGAGCCAGATCAAGAAAGCATTTGATGAGGTGAGTTCACAGGCCAGCCAGATGGGAAAAAAGTTCCAGGAAACTGGCAAGCAGATGACCTCTGCCGGAAAAACACTCTCCACATATGTTACTGCTCCTGTTCTGGGTCTTGGAGCCGTGGCATTTCATACAGCTTCCTCTTTCGATGATTCCATGAGAAAGGTCAAAGCCATATCAGGAGCTACTGGCGATGAGTTCAAGCAGATGACAGACCTTGCCAGGGAACTTGGCCGAACGACCCGTTTCTCTGCAAGTGAAGCTGCCGAAGGTATGCAGTATCTTGCGATGGCGGGTTTCTCCACTTCAGAGGTAATGGAATCCATCGATGATATGCTTAGCCTTGCTGCAGCAGGAGCCATTGACCTTGGTACTGCTTCAGATATCGCATCAAATGTACTTACTGGTTTTAATCTGCAGGCGAGTGAAGCCGGAAGGGTAGCAGATGTCCTTGCCAAAGCATCTGCTTCCTCTAATACTGATATCACTCAACTTGGTCAGGCAATGTCCTATGTTGCTCCCCTTGCTGCTGCAATGGGGATATCCATGGAAGAGACTGCTGCCATCATCGGAAAAATGTCAGACGCCGGTGTCCAGGGAAGTCGTGCAGGTACTGCATTAAGAGGGGCTTTGACAAGGCTTGCAGATCCAACCACTGAAGTTGCCGGAGTGCTGGAGAAATACCAGCTAACACTTGCAGATGTGGATCCAACTACGCAGTCCTTCACTGATATTATCAAAACACTGAGCAATGTTGGTCTGTCCACAGCAGATGCAATGGCACTGTTTGGTCAGGAAGCAGGACCTGGTATGGTTGCATTGTTATCTGTTGGGTCAGATGCCATCTATAATCAGACAAAACTGCTGGAGAACTCCGCTGGTGCTGCAGCTAAAATGGCAGAGGAGATGGAAGGTGGACCCGGAGGAGCTATACGGGAACTCAAATCCGCACTTCAAGATGTCATGATAACCTTTGGAGATGTGATTGCTGAAGGCCTTATGCCACTGGTCGATGCCTTCACTGGGGTTTTGAATCTTGTATCAGGAATCCCAGAACCAATACTCAAGGTTGTTGTAGCAATAGCTGCAATAGCTGCTGCTATTGGTCCCGTACTGATAGTAGCAGGCTCTGCCATCAGTGCCATCGGAACAATAACAACCTTCCTCGGTGGTGCCGGTCTGGCTGGATCTTTGAGTGGTTTGATTGCAGTCGTTACAGGTCCTGTGGGAATAGCAATTGCTGCTCTTGCACTGGGTGCTATTCTGATATGGAAGAGCTGGGACAAAGTATCTCCAGTGGTAATGGATACACTGGCAAACATCCGTACTGCGGTTGAACCTCTTATTCCCATTGTGCAGGAATTTGTGTCCAGTGCCATGAATAGGATAAGTGACTGGTGGGCAGCAAATGGAGATACGATCACATCTGCAGTAGCTGTTATTGTGTCCGTCCTTGGAACATTAATTTCATACATTGCAGAGTATGTGGTCGATAATGTAATGGTCTGGATGCCTCTGATTCTGAAAACATTTGAATACGTGCTCGGTCAGGTGCTCAACCTAATTCTATTGTTTGCACAGGTACTCACGGGTGATTGGGCAGGTGCATGGCAGACATTGCAGAATATCGTCCAGAACAGCATGGATCTTCTGTATTCTATTATATTAGATACACTGGAACCTATACTGAACATATTCTCATCAGCAGGTAGCAGTTTCTACCTTTCAGGAAAGGAATTGATACAGAACTTCATCAACGGGATAAAGTCAATGGTGAATCCTTTGACAACCACTGTATCGGATGCGTTTTCAGGCATTTCCAGATATCTTCCTCATAGTCCTGCTGAGATTGGACCATTGTCAGAACTTCCGAACTGGGATGCATTCTTTGTATCCCCTCTAAAAAAGTCCGTTGGAAAGATGGATAGCATGCTGGCGTCGGGTCTTAACAATGCGGTTGGAACATTCAGTACAAGCAACAACACCACTAACAACACATATGCAGGAGACGAGTTTGTGATCCAGAACGTCACCCTGTCTGCAGATTATCCATTCGAGAAATTCATGCAGGATATGACACGCCAAAGTGCACAAAAAAGAGTGCAGAGAGGGATGTAAATGGCAACGACGTTCGATGGCATTCCCTTTAGTCCAAGGCTTATTCCTGAGAAGATAATAGATTTCGAATTTAATGCAACCACCCTTCTGTCAGGCAAGGTATCCATACAAGCAAGCAGCGAGCAGAGATTTTCCAGGACCTACGAATGCTACACCGAAAGTTTGTCCGAAATCACAGCACTATTAGCGAAGATCGGGATCAAGGGAACCCTGACAGATGGTTTAGAAAACATCACCAATTGTTACATCACACCCCCGTTTTCCTACAAAGAAGTGCTATGGGGTAGCGGAAAATACACGTACACGATCACATTCCAGAGGGAGACATCATGAAGAATCCAAGAACAGGAAGTGAATACACTATCGAATTGAAGAGAATAGACAATACCGGAAAAGTAACAGAGATCACGACCATCCACCCGGATGGCACAGAGACAACGAAAAGACCACAGGAGGAAAATAAATGACAACAATACCAGATGCAGGACTCGACAGGGTCGCAAACCTCATCGCCTCCGATTTTACCTACATGGCGACAGGCAGCAGCAGCACAGCAGAAGCAACCACCGACACCGCCCTAGGGTCAGAGAACACACTGAACGGTTCGGCCAGGGACGTAGCGGGGACGATAACAGCGCCGGCAACCGAGGCAACTGGGGTCACCAAATGGGTTCACACCTTCAACTTCACCGGAGCCGTTACAATAAGGGAAATCGCCATATTTAACGCGAGCGATGACATGCTTATCAGAAATGTTCTGACCGCGGACAAGAACTACGTTGACGGAGAGAGTGTCACAATTACCGTCACGCACACCCAGCAGAGAGTCTAAACCCCTGGGGATTGAATGGCAAGTGTTTCCTACATAGGCACTGGCACGTTCGCGGACGGATACGCAGTAACCCTATCCCCAGGCTTGCCTGCAGGCTGGCAGGAAGGGGATCTGTTGTTATTGTTCCAATTAGCGAAACAAACCCATAACGCCACCCCTTCCGGGTGGACGACATTTGTAGCGACGGTGTACGGGACCGGTGAGGTTTCGTGCTGGATAAAGATATCCTGGAAAATAGCAACATCAGACGAAACAGCCCCTGAATTTTATGGAGGTGGATCGAGCTCGATCGGCCAGGTTATTGCCTTTAGGGGCATAAACCCATCGGCCCCTATTAACGTTTTTCAACACTGGCCAGCAATAGGCTCGGCCTCACCGCTAACAATTGGTGGGCAGACCACCACCGTGGACGGTTGTAAGCCATTGTGGGTCGTTGCAGCAAATGACAACTACACCTACAGCGGCTGGACCTCCCAAAATATGACGGTCACCGAAGCCGTAGACGATGCAACAGCTGGAACCGGCTCGGATTCTTACGGAATATCGCTGACGATAGGCGTGGGTGACAGCATTGTCGACCCGGCAGGATCAACCGGGACCGCAAATGTAACCCCTAAAAAATATGATAGAGGATTTAACGGTACAGTAATCGCACTAACCCCGGCACCGACACCAACCATCGACTCCATTTCAGCCACGTCTGGCAGTTTGGCCAGCGTCGACACGACAGCGGTGACAATAGGCACCGTTGCAACCACAGCCGGGGCCATCGGCAGCACCATAAACCCTGACGAAACGACGAGCGTGGAAATAGCCGCCCAGGCAAGCATCGACTACGAAATGTCCGCCGGGATATCTATCCAAGCAAGCTCTAGGTCGTTTATAATAGCCGAAATATTAGACGAGGAGGATATCCCACATCTTCTCGCCAATTCAATGAGCCAAGCGGCCGTCGATATTTCACAATATGGCCTGCATCAGACCACCAGAACATCGGCCAGCATAGTAGCGGCGACAATACATGAATTTATAGACATCCAGGCAACCGCTGGGTCGATCGCAGGGGAAACGGCAAGGGATAATATGGCCACCATCGTAGCACCGGCACAGAGCACCGGCACGGCTTGGTACACAGAACTTATGGCCATTGCAGCAGGTGGTGGTGGTGGAATTGCAGACATAAAGACCGGGCTCAGATATTCGCCAGCGGACTACCTGACCACGGACGACAGGATAGGAACAGCCAGCGTGGTGAAGGCATAAGAGGACAAAAATCTGTACCTTTAGAAATCGCACAGGGGACGGAACGGGAAGTGCAAATATTCAATCAAGGAGACACATACATAGAATCCACTACAGACCCATAGCTCACGTGAATCTACTCGTCACTTATTGAAGCTGAGCTGTTGTCAGACAACACTTCCTTCAATTTACCCAGATATCCCTGCAACTCCCGGACATCCTTTGGATCCTTTGCTCCTATTTCAAGAAGCAACTGCATACCCAACTGTTGCATGTCATCGATATTAGTTGCTGCAGATGCATTGAGTGCCATTCCACAACTACAGCAGAAATCGGATGTTGGCCCATTCATGGTCTTGCAACGTGGACAGTTCACAGATGTAAGTATCGGCTTTCTATCTTCGTCTTTAACCAATCCATATATACTCAATATAGCATCATCCACTTGTTGACCGGACAAATGAATGTATGTTCCAGGCATATCCGATCCATGTATCCATCCAAGATGGGATTCCATTTGTGCTTGGGTAAGATGGTTTGCTAATTCTGTGGCTCTTGTATGTCTGAAAAGATGAGGATATACTCGCTTTTTTATTCCTGCTTTTTTAGCCAATCTTTTGAGAACCATCCGGATTGCATCATATTTCATTGGTTTTCCATGAGAATGTCTACCGATGTTTACCCAAAGAGGGGCCTCTGGATCATTTTTCATCGGATGAATTGAAAGCCATGCTGCAATGTAAGGAGTTGACATAACCAATCTAACTCTACGCATTCCTGTTTTGCCTTTTACAATCTCGTAGGAACCATATTGATCAAATCCAATATGTTTGATGCTGCGAGTACCATTCTCACCAACACGTCCCCCAGAATCATACCAAACAGCTACAATTGCAGCATCCCTAGGGTGCTCTGCAACCTCGAGCATTTTCTTGACTTCTTCTTCAGTGAGTAGTTCTTCAGGCATCTTACGGTCTTTTTGCTTGACATTTGTAGAGATCCATGCAGTAATCTCTGGATCTTTGTCATTGTTCATCCATCTAAAGAACCTTTTCAAAACAACGCGATAGTCTCGTTTGGTCCAAACACTACGATCGGACCTTTCCAGATCACCTACCAATTTATAAACATCTGTTTTGGTAATTTCCGGAAAAGGTTTATTGAACCACTTTGACAGATTATGGAGAGAACTAAGATATTTCAAAACGCGAGCAGTTGATATGCCTTCTGCATAGAGCACATTTACAAACTCGAAGATAAGCTCTTTGTTCTTTTCAGAGTAAGGAGAATTCAAAATAAGATTTTCAGCATTGGCAATCTTTTTGTTATAGTCGTATAATTCCATGAGTCACACTTCCACTCCCATATATAATGGGTTTTTGTAAGCACGGTGAAAGTGTGGGGCTCTGAACAACGAGTATAACGCTGAGGAAGAGATTCGAACTCTTGCAGCGCGTTAGCACTACCGGTTTTCAAGACCGGCGCCGTAGTCCACTTGGCTACCTCAGCATGTCGGATGGTATCTTAATAGCGACCTAAGATATAAGGGTTTTGATTCAAAATCGATATTGACAGTAATTGTCTTTGATTTTGAGAGAGATTTTTAGTAAATTATGTAATTTATGTGGAGGGGATATATAAGTGAAGGGAAAAGAGGAAGATTATTCCTCTGTTGCTTCAGCTTTTTCTTCCTCTGCAGGAGCTTCAGGGGCTTCTGCCTCTGTCACAGCGGTTGGAGGAACGTATGGGTGCTTCTCGACGTATTCCAGGTTAGGAATGCCGAGCTTGTCAATAAGTTCGCTTGCGATGGTAAGCTTTGAGACCATCCATCTCTGGTTGAATCCGAGCTCGATAGGAGTGAATACTCTGATAACATCATCAGTTACTTCTATCTCGATCTCAGGCATTCCGGTGTAGAGTGAAAGAAGGCCCTGTGCCTTAGCGATCTTGTCCTCGATCTTCTCTTCGATGGTGTACTCGTACTCGACTTCCTTACCTGCAAGAGCATGGTTGAGGTCTACGCGTACCCTGCGGCCAATGATCTGTACAATGACACCGCGCCTTCCGTTAAGTTCCACAGGCATTCCCTGGTATGGCCTCTGGTCCTTGAACTGCTCAGTGAGCTTTGTAATGGAAACTGTCTCAACAAGAGCAGGATTGTGTGGACCGAATGCCTTCTCAGGAGCTATTGTAATGGAACCGGTATATCCGACTTCCTTACCAACGAAATCCTCATCAAGACCCTTAATAGTGTGGCCGGAGCCAACAATTACAACATCTCCACCGTAAACACCGCGTGGATTGTAGATGCCATTGTCCTTTGCAAGCTGTTCATCGGTTGTGTCAAAGATCTGTCCTTCATTGAACTTACCGGTATAGTTTATTTTTATGAAATCGCCTTTCTCAATTGCCAAATCGATCAACTCAGTATTAGTTATTAGATTAATAGTCAGATTCATTGATAAAATCTATGAATTGAATTACCTGCACGCTATACTCATATGTCTTTAAGAATCTTTTGCCAGCAAATCACAAAAAAAGATTAAAAAGTATCATCAATGACAATACCCAAGACAAACTCCCGCTCATCACCATCAAGAAGCGTAATAGATGAATCCGATTCCAGTATCTTTTCAAAACCGAAGAACATATTCTCAATAGGAACCCTCGTATCATGCCAGTCAACCCTTCTGTGATGACTCAGAACACCTTTTCCCTCACGATACTGGTAATGATCCTTTACCCTGCCAATTGCCACCTTTTGTTCAGACATGATGGGTAGTACAACAAGATCATAGATCCTTATATCATTGGTAAAGTGAAGCACATCCTTTGCCCAGCTTTCAAGCAGGTTTATAGGAGGAGAACTAAGCCTGGTGACCAGGGCTTTTTTCATCTGTTCCAGCCTCTCAAAATCATCAAACTTCCGCATGGTAGCATCGAACTGCTTAACCTCCTCATCGAACTGCTTCAGCTTGCTGTTAAGCCGCTTCATCTTCTTTACTACCTCAGGCCTGTCAGCAGAATAATCGACATTCTTAAGGGCATCCTCGAACTCTTTCCTGAACCTCTGGTCAAAATCCCTATACTTATCCCCGAAATGCAGATACCTTTTATAATCTTGTGGCTGGTTCTTCATCTCCAGCAATTCCTTCCCGAACAGGTCAGTGATATGCAGGTTCAGGTCAAACGAGACATAGCCATTCTCAAGACAAGCAGCCTCCTGCTGACCGCAATAACCTGTACGTATTACCCAGACATTGTTCCTGTGTTCCCTTATCATATCTCTCACCATAATGGATAATATTAGATAATAGTTAGATATATCTAATAGAATGTGGTTCTTGATAAGTATATTGAGCCATAGGCAAAAGACCCGCGGGTGCAATATCACCCTGTAAAACACTCTTATCTAATCAACCCAAAAAACAGACATGAAACCTGAAGACTCATATGACATAATCATTGTGGGTGCTGGGCCAGCCGGCTCCACAGCAGCCATGTACGCAGCTGAAAAAGACCTCTCCGTACTCCTGATAGAAAAGAAAAAGGACATAGGAGTACCACTGCAATGTGGAGGCTTCCTCCCCCATTATCCCATTCTGCAGGAACTCGTACCTAATGCAGAACTTCCTGTCACCCTTGAAGAGATCCCTTCAAACTGCATACACGCAACAGCCTCATACCAGCGTTTCATAGCTCCGAATGGCATATCCAAAGGTTTTGATGTGGATGCCGATGCCATTGACAGAAGACGCTTTGACAAACATCTCGCAAAAGAAGCAGGTAAAGCCGGAGCACACATACTTGTCGGAACAAATGTCACCGAAGTAGAAGGCACAAAACTCTTCATGGACGGAGCATTCGGCGAATTCGAAGTAGAAGGCAAAGTGATCATAGGAGCAGACGGTCCCAACTCAATCGTAGGAAAAGCCAACAACATGTTGCGTGATGATGACCCCATGGGAACGGGCATTGCCTTTGAATATGAGCTTGCTGGCGTAGACGTAGACAAAGACGCTGTGGAAATGTACTTCGGCAAAGATTATGTCCCCGGTGGATACGCATGGATAATCTCCCAGGGAGGCGACACAGCAAACATCGGTGTCGGCATCAGGGAAGCTCTTTTCGAACAACACCTCTGTGCCAGGGATTATCTGGAACGTTTCATGTACAAGCACCCCATAGCCAGTGAAAAGCTCAGTGGAGCATCCATCACTTCCGTTGTAGCAGGACTCGTGCCCGTAGGTGGAGCACCAAAAGTAACTGCAAATCATAATACACTTCTGGCAGGAGATGCTGCCGGCCATATAATCGCAACCAATGGAGGCGGCATATCAACCGCAATGGTCGGGGGCAAACTTGCAGGTGAGACTGCTGCTGAATTCCTGGCAGGTAAATGCCAGCTTCAGGACTATGAGACCCGATGGCGACAGCAGATGGGACTTGAGATAAAGACTGCAGTCTATGTCCGCAAACTAATGGACAAGCTCATGCTTTCCGACAGGCTTATGTCCACAGCCATCAAAATGATAACTCCGGAACAGATGAAAGCCATCCAGTGTGGACAACTTCCGGAACCTGTCAGGAAGACATTATTAAAACTGAACGTGGGACTCAGTTGAATGTACATCTTCGTCTACGGCACCCTTAAAAAAGGAGATCCGAACCACCGGTTATTGGATGGTTCCAAATATATCTGCACAACAAGGACAATCGAAAAATACACCATGCTTGATCTTGGACTTTTCCCGGGCGTCCTGAAAGATGAAAAATCATCGCAATCATCACCATCATTCATACATGGTGAGGTCTACGATATAACTCCACAGACCCTTGATATACTGGATAATTACGAAGGCGAATGGTACTTCAGGGAAGAAATAGAACTTGAAGCGGGGATTGAAGCACTTATCTATTTCCTTAAAAAAATACCGGCAATCGACTACGACATGATCCCAAACGGCAACTGGACAAAATAAAAGCTACAGGAGGACATAAATGCCAGACACTGACAACAGTATTCCTATGCTCAAGGATACGATTTGCTATGAAGCATATGGTAACCTCTATCTGAACATAACAAACCAATGCAGTGCCAATTGTGTATTTTGTATTCGCGACATCTGCGACGGAGTTTACGGTTACAATCTTCGTCTTTCAAGAGAGCCCTCTGAAGAAGAGATTATAAAAGAGCTTGAAAGTCTTGACCTTACTAAATATCATGAGATCGTTTTTACCGGCTTTGGCGAACCGACATGCAGATTTGATACTGTACTTCACATAACCAACTGGCTGCACAAAAAAGGAAGCCTTGTCAGGCTGGATACCAACGGCCACGCAGCACTCATGAACCCTGGCAGGGATGTTGTCACAGAACTAAAAGAAGCCGGACTTGATGCAGTTTCTGTTAGTCTTAACGCCGAATCTGAAGAAAAATACAACCAATTGTGCAAACCTGTCTTTGAAGGTTCATACCGGGCACTTCTGGACTTTACAAAAAAAGCGATTGATGTGGGTATCAAGACCCGTATGACCGTTGTCAGCCAACCGGATATTGACACCAATGAATGTGAGAGAATAGCAACTGAACTTGGAGCTTCCTTCAGAATAAGGTAAACTTCGAATTTCAGAAATACTGGAACAGATCATCTCTTTTTACATCATGCAATCTCTGCCTGATAAGTGATTTCAGGGATTTAAGATCACCTTTTTTGGCACATGTAGGAGCCACACAATCTATCCACTGCTTCCATGGTGGCAGCATTTCAAGTTTATCACATATCCTATCCAGGGTCGTATCGAGTTCACCATCACCGATCTTGTCAGTCTTATTGACCGCCAGGATCGTATCGATACCAAGCTCCTTGAACAACTCAAATATTTCGATATCAATAGGAATCTCGTTCCTTTCTTCCCATCTCTGCACAATATCGAGAAAAGTCGCACCGTCAATAACCAATACTGCAAGACTTATCCTTTCTGCATTATTCTCAATATATCGTACGATCTGGTCTTTCACAATATCCTGCTTGCGGTCCTTCACACCGCTCATGAAGCCAAAACCAGGAAGGTCTGTAAGCAGCAGGTCAGAGTAACGTATGTGGGTAGGTTTTAGTGTCACACCCGGGCGTTTGCCCACTTTGACGTTCTTTCCTGTTATCTGCTTTAAAACGGAAGATTTACCTACGTTCGATCTTCCTGCAAAGAGTATCTCAAAATTAATACCTTCAAATTCATCTATTTTTTTTGCCATATTAATCCACTTTGACCTTACGTTTTTCTTCTCCGATAGCCTTATTGAACTCACGGAGAAATGCTTCAAAAGATTCTTTTGGTACTCTCGCACCTGCAGCAGCTGCATGACCGCCACCACTGCCACCGAATTGCGGGGTTATCCGACGTAAGAGCTTATTAAGATCCACTGTACCCCGCGAACGCATACTCATATCGTAGGCATTTCTCTTATACCTGTACTCGGCCGCAATACCCACATCCCTTCTTCCATAAGAAGCAGCGTATATAGCAGACTTTGACATATAACCGTTAGGGTCCACCACGTATGCCAGGTTCTCAAGAGTCCTGACCTCTTTCTTTACATGGATACGCAGCTTTTCCTCAAGATCTGCACCTTCCTTTGCATATTTGAACACATTAGGAATCTCTGTAGGGATAATATCATGTGAAAGCGGTAAAAGTAGCTTCCTTTTGAAATCATAATTCCTTCCGGAATAGATAAGTGCCTGTATAAGCGTTCCAGCCTGGAAGAAAAGACTTCTCTTATCCCAATCACGCAGCCACTCTTTTACAGACGGAGTGTTATCATAGTAATCCCCTATGGCACCGTATATGGCCACCCTGCGCATATCCCGGCTAAGTCTCTTTTCAAATACCTTATAGGTAAGCTCCGATGCACAAACCGTCAGATCGTGGTACATCCAGTCCACACTTATACATTTATCAGGCAAAGGATGATGATCGATATATGTAAGATTGGAATTTGACGCAATTTCTTCAAGCCGCCTGAAGAGGTCGACACATTTAGTCTCATCGACGGCGATATCGCATATTATTACATTCTTATAACCATCTGCAAGCTGCAGCTCATCCAGTATACCCAGAGGTGATGTGAAATAAACATCAGAATCAGGATAAGCACTCTTTGCAATGGCACCTGAACAAACACCATCCGAATCCCCATGGGTCAGGATCAAAGTACTATGTTTTTCATGTTTATTGGGTATTGTCATGGAAGCATCCTATTGATTGTATAAGTGGAACAAAGAAAATAAAGATCATTTATAAGAATAACATTCATAGTAGTTTATAGTATTTTGTCTTTAGTATTCTTCAGGAATCCGGTTATGGAACCCAGAATGTCATACAAGAACTGTAACTTCCCATGATCTTCTTCTTCTTCAGCTACATCAGCAACAGTTTCTGAAATATCGCCTATATCCTGATATTCGCCATCATACGAAGTCTCATCAAAATAAGCTGAATCATCATAGGATTCGGCATATATTGTTTCATCAGGATCCAGAACATGTATCAGCTGTTTCTCCGAGTAAACTATTCCTTCATATTCCTTTGAGTCAACAAATTTTGCCTGGCCCGCAGGTATGATAATATCTCCTGCCTTGTCCATACGTACTGAATAACTTAATGAAATGCTACTATCCGAATGGAGAACACTGTTTACTCCAGTATCACCGGAAATAAGAACAGCACCTATAGGCAGTTGATCTGAAACCGCTAAACGAACCGACCTGTCACCTTCATTAGCAACATTTAGGGTTATATTGATCTGATCATGCAAGCCGACACTATCAGTAGACACTGATTTACTTATATTCAGGAATGGACCATGAATTGTCAGGTCTGAAGTATTCAGTTCTTTGGAATAAATCCTTCCATTATATTCAACTGTAATCAGAGAACCATTGAATTCATAAGTTCCCGGTTTCAAAGCCTTAAGTGAATATTCCAGCGTCTTTGTCTCATAAGGATCGAATGAAAGGTTCCATTGTATCTCAGAGTCCGGATCAAAGACGAATTCCTGTGGAATGAACTTACTGATACTGACCGATTCCAGAGGAATTTCTTTCAGGTTCTTTATTTTCAGCGAAAAATAAGCCCTTTCATCAATATACACTTCATTGCTGATTCGCTCTTCAAATTCAAATGTTGCATCCATCCATTTTATTTTCACAGGTAAAGAACCCGTTGAATTAGCAATAGCAACACTGAGAGTAGCATATGGAACAGGAATGTCATTGCCAGTAATAATTTCAATAGCTGTTATGTTAAGCCGCTCATCAAAAACAGTGTTGTTGGATATACCCGTATTATTAGCTAGTATTGCACCCCACGAATCATGGTAAATGCTTGATATGGTGAGCATAACGTAATCATTTTCATCATCTGTTGGTTTAGCCGGGGAAAAATCAGATGCTGTTATGAGGTACCCGCTATGATTTATTTCATCTCCCCAGTAAAGAGTATACTCCTGAGCATCAAGCCATTCGGTTTCATCTGACTGTGCGCCCGCAACAATGCAGGAATTTACCAATAGCACAGCCAGTCCGATGAACAGAAGTATTCGAAGCCTCATGAAGTCATGACCTGTCTTTGCGTCTGGATACGAAATAAACTCCGAAAAGCGCCAGTATCATAAAGCTTGCTTCAAAGCCGGGCTCTACCCTATCCTCAGCAATATCACTGGTATAGGTTGACCCCTGGTCACTGGTACTTACCTGCTGATCAGTGTTAGCGCCTGAACTGCTGGCAGATGTACTCTCTTCAGGTTCTGGTGACGGATCAAGCACAGTGATTATTGGCATATTGGATATCTTTTCACCCTTATAGTCCTCAAAATCAATGAATGTTCCAGTCGTCGCAGGAAGCTTCAGTTCTCCAATCTCATTTACTTTAAGGACATAAGAATATGAGTAGGTCTTACCATGCACGGCAACATCATCAAAACTAAGATCCCCACTTAAAAAAACAACATCTTCAGGAATAGTTTCAGATGTATGAACGCTTGCGTCCCTTGTGCCCTGATTCTTCACTGTGACCTTTACAGTAACATCGTCACCGGGGTTTACAGATGAAGGACTTACATCTTTAGTAAGAACAATATCAGGACCATCTATTTGGATAGTGGGCTTTTCTGAAGTGAAGGTATATTCTTTTCCATCAGGAGCAGTAAAAGTAGCAGTTGCTGCCGGCATTGAATATTTGCCAGTCTTTGTAGGCTTTAAAGTATATTCAAATACCTTTGCCTTTGTTTCCTTTGAAGTGAAAGAAAGTGTAACTTCATTATCAACACTGTCCTGGATTTCAAGATCACCTGTAGTTGGGTTGGTGACTGACACCGAACTAAGGCTGTAGATACCATTGTTCCATATACTGACAGAAACATGTGCAGTCTCATCCATGTATATTTCTTCAGTGGCACTCTTTGTGATCATCAGTTCTACTACCGGTTCTATGGTGATAGTTTCCGTTTCAACGTCTTCGTGTATTTCACCATTGATATCTTCTGATCTTGTTGTAACAGTAATGTCCACATCTGTCTCTTCCCAGTAATGTGGGATTTCCAGTTTGATCTCTATTGGATCGAGTACTTCATCCTCATCGATAGAAATAAGATGATGACTCAACTTGCCATCTATCAGTTCCATACCATCCACATCAATATCCACATCCATATCATATGCTTTGGCATCACCTTCATTGGTGATAGCAATCGTTGCAATTATAGTTGGATAGGAAATTGTCCGCGGATCATATGTATCCTGTTCAGGCTCGATCACAATGTCCATCTCAGGTATGCCCCTTTCGTAAACCTCTATGGCAACAGTCGGATCTTCCATATTGCCGGTCCACTCATCAATGTTGAGAGTCACAGTTTTTACAAAGATACGAAGATCATCACCCTTTTCCGTATCACGGAATTCAAAACCTTCACCGGCGCGTGCGGGCGATTTCTTTTGTAGTTGTCCGTCACGGTAGATACCAATACTTACATAGCCACCCTCATTGAAATCTTCCGCTTTTATCGTGTATTCGTCACATTTAAGTGTACCACCCCAGTGTAGGGTTCCACTTGCATCAGAACTGTCACTCCATTCAATATCATCAACGGTATAAGCCATTGCAGAAGAAGTAAACAAAATGAAAACAATGAATGACAGATAAAAAACTTTTTTTGCTAACATAGACATCCCAGCCATAGATTAATTGTAAATTTTTAATTTTTAGGATACAGGGGTTTAAATCCACGTAATTGAGAAGGCCGATCAAGAGCTCTTGTTCTTGAAGTCGATCCAGGGAGATTCATCAAGGAAGGGTGCCGGATCATGGAAAAAACATAATCCTCATTCACAAGAGAACTCCTGTAGCCAGATTCAATGAGCCTCTCCTGATGATGTATACTGAAAGCATTGTAAGCTGCTTTTGATTCTTCCCGTTGCTTTTCAGATTCCTTCTTAGAGAGACCGGCATTCATATCTTTTTCTTTGGCCCTTACGCCTCCTTCTTTACCTTTGGCATATTGTTCTTTGACTAGTTTATCAAGTCCTGCTTCTTTGGCAAGATCTTCAAGCATTGAATATCGTTCACTGACCCATCCAAGCTCAGAATGCTTATGGTATCCTACCTCAAACCCAAGGTCATAAGCATTTTTTGAAAGCTCAGCAATCTCTGAATCAGTTAGCTGAGTCTTCTCTTCCTTTTTGACAAAGAACCTTACCATTTGTAAACACCATCACTCAAGAAGATCAGTGACTACAAGTCCTCTGTCACTGAAATTTACTGAGCGCATATTGCAATCATGCATTGTACCTCTCATTTTAATAACCTGCAATGCACGGGTCATTGTCCGGTCATAGAGGAAATTATGCATGAAAATAACACCATGTGCTGCAAACTGTTCAGTGGAATAAGCACTTGGATCGGTCATTTCAGATATGAGTATAGTAGTACAGCCCAGTTTCTTAAGATTCCTTATGAAACGGCTCATTTCTTTTTCCTGAAGGGACATGTCCCTTGTGGTGAACCTTATTGCGGAGACGGAATCTATTACCAGCCTTTTGACATTATATTCTGCCACATAGGCTGCTATTTCCCTGAATACCATAGCAGGAGAAGGAGCTTCATGCTCGTTTGAAGTCGCTGAGACCTCATATTCAGGAGTGATATATTCGCTCATTTCATCCATGAATCCATATTCCATTCGTGGACCAAGGTCTGCAAAAAGCAGTTTTCTCATTTTTATGAGAGGGACCACACTAATAGAGTAGTTGGACATATCATCAATGATATTTTGCGGACTTTCAAGTAATGTTACATAAAGACCTACTTCACCAAGGGCTGCACCATGCGCCAGATACTGCACACAAAAAGTAGTCTTACCGCTACCCGGTGGACCACTTACAAGGTAAACACGTTCTGCAAGCAATCCGCCTTGCACCATTTCGTCAAAACCCTCTACACCTGTCTTTATCCTCATAAACTATCCTCGAGTATTTAATTCAAACATATAATATATTATTTATTATAAATATACAATGCACCTATTTGAATGCTTCGATTGTATACACATTTATTAAATAAAATAGAAAGAATAATTATACCAACAACAGTAAACAAAGTATTTCCGACAGGTTCAAATCAATTCAAAATTATTCCTGCTTTATGCAACTAAAAAATATTATTCCGATTCTCGAAGAAGTAGCACCTCCTGAACTTGCTGAAGACTTTGATATTGGAAGAATAGGCCTTACACTAAACCTGGAAAATGATATTCGCAAGATAGCCATTGCACTGGACCCTACAGAATACGTGCTTAACAGGGCTGCAAAGATCGGTGCAGACCTTCTGATAACACATCATACACTTATTTTTCATTCTATCAATTGCATTGACAAAAAACTGGCAGACAGTCTCAGAATAGCCCTTGATAACAACATATCGTTATACTCCATGCACACGAATTTCGATAAGGCAAAAGGTGGCATAAACGATGCCCTTGCAAACAGGCTTGGATTATCAGATATACAGGAAACTCCTATTGGCAGAATCGGGACAATAACCCCATGTTCAACAGAAACCTTTGTCAACCTTGTTTCAAAGAGCCTGAACACACATATCCAATATACTGGGAACAAGGACGAAATAAAGAAAGTAATGGTGTTCGGAGGAAGTGGTTTCAGGTCGGAATACATTGAAACTGCAAGAGAATACGGAGCGGATGCTTATGTGTCATCAGAACTGAAGCATGATATAATACGCTCTTTCAACGACATGCTCCTTGTTGATGCAACACATTACGCCACAGAGAATCCAGGTATGCAGAATCTCTGCCCGGTGCTTGCGGATAAATTAAAACTCGATGTGGAATTCATAGACCATGATCCGCTCATAAAAACAATTTGATAATTTGTGATCATATGCCAGAAAACAATGAAAAAACAGATGGTAATATCGATGAGGATGATCTCGAAGAATTGTTTGAGAAGCATTTGAAGAAAAAAGAAGATCCAAAACACCGCGGATACGGTGATTACGAAAGAAGAAGGATATACAGGGGTCCTTCGGTAAAAAGGGACCCTTAGTAAAATCCAATTATCTGTTGTCAATAACTTGTTTACCACATTTTTCAGGAACGATTGTTAATTCGCCACCCTTAAACTCATTTCTCAGAGGGTCAGTATCAGCGATACGATCTAGGGTTACCGCCACAGCTGCAACTTCTGAATGGGGCTGGTTGCCAACTGCAACATTCCAGTCAGCCATTTCGTATATTTCAAAAGGTACTTTTTCCGCACCCACTACGATCATGAGCTTGTCACACTGACGAATCTCCGGAACAGCATCAGGGAGATTTATTCCATACATGGATAAATGACAGACCTTTCCGCCATCTTCTTTCCATTTATTTATTTCAGACTTCCAGCTGACATCGTTCTTAACGTAGAAGTCTCCTCCCCACCTTGTGGAAACATCGGCTATGTTGTCTGCAAGCTTCTTGTCCTCGGATGCCAGGAGCATGCCCTCTGCACCAAAAGCCCTTGCTGTCAGACCCACATGCGTGGTTATCCTCTTGTCTCTCTGTGGACGGTGGCCAAGCCTTAATATTACTATCTTTTTCATTGGAATACCTATCAGACTTCGGTTATGTCATCTACTCTCTCAAGAAGCATACCCTCAACGACTATGGGGAGATCCTCCCTGGCACTTTTGATAGCTTCTGCGAGTTTTTCTTCTTTCTCAGCATATATTGTAAGAACAGGCTGGCCTGCTTCAACGGACTGACCACGTTTCTTGTGGATCCTGACGCCTGCACCTTTATCATTTGGTGCACCGGCAAGCCTTGCTATCTGAACAATACGCTTGTTATGGAACTCAAGAATATAACCATTGGTTGGGGCTGTTAATTCTGCAGTGAATTCACCCACCTTAATATCCTTGTGAGTTACATCCGGATTGCCACCCTGGATTGCAATTATCTCTTTCATTTTTGCCAGTGCTTTACCATTCTTAAGTGTCTCAATTGCAAGTTCACGACCCTGTCCTTTTGCAGCAACTCCGCCCATCTCAAGCAGCATACCTGCAAGGACAGCACTCTTTTCGATGAGACTGTTGGGACCTTCCATTGTTTCAAGGACTTTAAGAGCTTCTATGACTTCAAGTGCAGGACCAACTGTTCTTCCCACAGGAGATGCCCCGTAGGTTAGTGCACAATCAACATCCATACCAAGACGTTCGCCAAGACTTATGAGGTCCCTGGCAAGCTTTCTTCCGGCCTTTACATCAGGTAGTTTAGTACCTGCACCGGTAGGGAGATCCATAACAACCTTCTGGGCACCGACTGCACCTTTTTTAGCCATAATGGAAGCCAGCAACTGACAATGTGGATCAATAGAAAGCGGATACTCTATTTTTATTAGCTTGTCATCTGCAGGTGCGATATTAGTAGCACCACCCCAGACAATGACACCACCTACTTTTTCAGTCATTTCCTTTATCTGTTGAGCGGTAAACTCCACCGGAGCCAGTATTTCCATGAGATCAGCTGTGCCTCCGGCACCGGTTATGGCTCGAGAGCTGGTTTTTGGGATCAGTAAACCATTGGCTGCGACAATTGGAACAATCAGCAGGGAGATCTTGTTACCTGGCACGCCACCTATTGAATGTTTGTCCATTATAGGGGAAGTGCTGAATTCTATACGCTCACCGGTTTCTATCATTGCCTTTGTGAGCCATTCGGTCTCATCTTCACTGAGATCCTTGATATAAGTGGCAGTAAGGAATGCAGCAAGCTCGATATCATTGAGATTTTCTTCAACGATGTCTTTCACAAGCTCATATATCTCATCCCTTTCAAGTCTGTGACCATCCATGACCTTTCGGATGATGCGGGTGGATTTTGGTTTATCAGCCGGTTCGACCTCTACCGTTTCTGTCCATTCTCTTTGCAACTGTTCCTGCACCTCATGATACAGACCTATCATTCCGGGAGAGATCATATCTTCTGTAAAATCGACGATGGCTGTAAGAATTGTGTGATCCTTGATCCTTACCCTGTCACCCTCGTTAACTCCCAGTTCCTTGGCGTCAATTGTATTCAACACCACTTTGTATTTGCCGACTTTGATATCAATAGGCTGTACTTTTAGCTGCATAGTTCCACCTTTATTTTATACAGAAAAATGCTCTAAGAGATAATAGGTTTATGGTATACGAAAAAAATAGGATGAGAATGTCTGGAAAAAACCAGACATCTAATTTGAATACATTAATTTACTCTTCAAGTTGATTTGCCACCTCACATTGTACAAATGATCCACTCTTACGGGTTGTAGATGAACTGCTCTTACCTGTGAGGAAATTCTTTGTTGTGCAGGCCATCCACTTCCAGTGTAACACTACATGGATGAGTGAGAATGCAACCATCAGGATTCCTATCTGCTCATGCATGTGGAGCAATTCCCTACTATCAAATCCCAGGAAACTTGCGCCGTGGCTTCCATACATCAGGACAACTCCTGTAACGCTTACTATGACTGACTGTGCCAATAACGGAAGATCCACAATATAGTTGAGTGTTGTTTTTTTCATTTCTAAACTCCGATTTCCTTTTTCTTTTCTTTTTGGTTTTTGTATTCCATATGAATGCAATGAATATGATATGTGAATAGAAGAAAGATCACATGTTGGTGTTACGATACGTATGGTGGTACGTTGGTGATGATGGTTGGTGGTGGTTTATGGAATTAGACATGTGATCTTACAATTCCCGGATTCGTTAATTCGAATATAAAGATACTTACAATTAAAAAGTAATAATAAAGCTTTAATTTACAATCAAAAGCATATAAAGTTTCTAAAAGCTATTAAGAGCATATAAAGCAAGCTAACGAGTAATAATCATACTATAAAGCTTTATTTTTTGAAGATTATGCGATCATCTACCACTGCACTTAAAACCAATAAATAATGATAATGTCCCATGAACACCTTTATGCAAATGGCCATAGATGAGGCACGTCACGGAATTAAACACAATCATGGTGGACCTTTCGGGGCGATTGTTGTGAAAGACGGGAAGGTATTATCCAAAACTCATAACGAAGTATTGAAGAACAATGACCCTACCGCCCATGCAGAAGTCCTCGCCATCAGGCAGGCATCTGAGATTCTGGAAAGATTCGACCTTTCAGACTGCGAAATATACACCAGTTCTGAACCATGTCCCATGTGTCTTGCAGCCATTTACTGGGCACGCATAAAGACAGTATATTACGGGTCCAACAAAATAGACGTTGCGTCCATTGGTTTTGATGACAGTCTTTTTTACAGGTACATTCGGGGAGAAACACAGGATCAGGGACTTAAGTTAGTTAACACTGACAGGGATGAGTGCCTTAAACTGCTCAGGGAATGGTCTGAAAAGAGCGATAAACAAATGTATTGATAGGAAATTGTAAAGCAGAATTAATCATGGTCATTGAGCTCATCTACCATATTTATATGATGAGACATCATTATTATCTGGAAGCCGGAATTATCAATCGGGAGAAAGAATATGGATATTAACCAATTCATACCAAGTATAATTTCTTTACTGGTTACCCTCTCGCTAATCATTCTTTTTGATTTCCTTTTCAGGAAAAGGAATCTATTCTCAAGAGAAAGAATGATACAACAACTCATCTTTGTTGCAATTCTTATTACTGGCATACTGTTTATCATATTCACCCTGCCAATAAATGTTGAAGACAAAAACCTGATACTTACCTTTGTAAGTATAGTTATTGGTGCTGTTATTGCATTCTCATCAACCACTTTTGTGGCGAATGCGATGGCCGGGATAATGCTTCGCATGATACATCCTTTCAGGGTAGGGGATTTCATAAAAACAGATAGCTCTTTTGGGAGAGTAACTGAAATTTATTTCCTTCATACCCAGATACAGTCCATCGATAGGGACCTCATTACTATACCCAATCTTGCCCTGGTCTCAAAACCTCTCAAGACCATCAGATCATCAGGAACAATAATCACATCAAGCGTTTCTCTGGGTTACAACATACCCCGAAAAGATATTGAGAAAAGCCTTCTGGGAGCTGCAGAGGTCTCGGGTCTGGAAAGTCCCTTTGTCCATATTGAAAAACTTGGAGATTTCTCTATCAGTTATAAGGTCGGAGGCCTCCTCAAGGATGTTGAAGGTATAATCACTGCGAGGTCTGATTTTAAGAAGAACGTTATAGACTCCCTGCATAATTCCGATATTGAAATCGTTTCCCCCACATATATGAACCAGAGAGTATTCAGCGAGGATTATGTATGTATGCCACCTAAGGAAACCGGGGCTGAAGAGAAAGAGAAGGTTCCTGAGACCAAGACTGAAGAAATAATATTTGATAAGGCTATCCTGGCACAGATGCTTGACAGGATATATACTACTGCAGATGGTCTGAGTACACGCAGGAAAGGAATGGAAGATAAAATTAAGGAAATAAAGGATGATACCACACGGAATGAAATGAAAGAAATAGTTGATCTGCTTGCCCAGAGAGAAGAAGAGATCAAACCGATGATCCAGGATCTTAAGAATTTCCCCGATATTACAGCTTTGCCCGACGAGAAAGATGATATATATATTAAAGCTCTTGTTGATGCAGAAAAAGACCTGACATTACTTGATAACAGACACTCTGATATAGAGATAAAAATAGCAAAGGCCCTTGAAAAGCAGTAATGAAAAGACTTTTTAAATTTACTATCGTTGGGGAACAGAATGATAATCGGCGTACTTGGCCCTAAAGGAACCTATTCTGAAAAAGCTGCAGAGCAATGGATAGAAAAGAACGGACGCGAAGGTGAAGATATTCTTGAATATTGTGCAGACATACAGGATGTATTCTCCCTGCTGGAAGACAAGAAATGTGAAATCGGTGTTGTGCCCCTGGAAAATTCTATTGAAGGTTCTGTAGGAATTACACTGGACAGATTACTTGAAAATGATGTAAATATCATTGGAGAGACAATCGTCACTATAGAACATTGCCTGTTATCCAGAGGTAAAAAAGAAGAGATAAAAGTGATACTATCACACCCACAGGGTCTCGGACAATGTCGCCAATTCCTGAAAAATCATTTCCCTGCCGCTGAGTTGAGGACAACGGGAAGTACATCCCATGCGGCAAAACTTGCCACTGAATTTGAGGAAATGGCAGCTATCGCTTCACCCGAGACGGCTGAAATGTATAATCTGAATATTGTCATGCCAAATATTCAGGATAGAAAACATAACCATACCCGTTTTGTTATAATTACAAGAAGCAATATTCCGGAAAGTGTCCAAAAATACATAAAAAAGGATAAACAAGGTAGCTCATATAAGACCTCTATAATAGTCTATCTTGACCGTGACCGCCCCGGTGCTCTCTATGCTATTCTGGGTGAATTTGCTAAAACCAATATCAATCTGACAAGGATTGAATCAAGGCCTTCCAAAAAAGTACTTGGGGATTATGTTTTCTACATTGACTTCGAAGGAAATATAAACGATACTATTATAAAAGATGCAATATCTAATATAGAGTCAAACGTAGGGATGTTGAAAATACTCGGATCATATCCTGAATTTGATTCTTATTGCGAATCTAATTAGATGTATTTGAAAAAGCAAGCATCTTCTGCTGAATCAAAATAAACGGTGCCACCATGGATATCAGGGATTTCGTAAAGAAACAGGAGTCTGCCCTTAAAAAATACCGTAGGGTCTATAAGATACTGGATTTCCTGACAATTTCACTGGTACTTTTTACCCTGATGTTCCTGTTGAATATGGATAAAGTATTTGCCATGATGACTACTTTTGAAGTAAGGGCAGGAACAAGTTACGATCTTGCAGGCATAAGTATTGCATTCGAAAATGTTGCACTGGCTCTTATTTCCGCATTCATGGCATTGATATTGACCTTCCTGATACACAGACGTGATGACAGGACCGGGATTTTATTATTAGTAGAAGAAAAATATCCAAACCTACAGGAAAAACTACGTACTGCATACGATAACAGGGAAACTGACAATATAATAGTGAATGACCTGTTAAATATTGTCTCTTCAGGCATTTCAAAAGTGCAGTCTTCGGCTTTTCTGAAAAGAAGACGGCTTACACTGGGCCTGATACTTATACTGGCCTCTGCATCAACACTTGGTATTATTATGTCGAATGACATTCATACGGACTTTAATCCGGAGGATGTCATAACACTTTTAGAAGATGCAGGATTGTTGCCTCAAGACGAAGACACATCAGGTGACCTTTACGACATAACTGATGAGGGCAGCGACGATGATGGTTCCGGAACTGAAGACCTTACCGGGGAAACTGCGATAATTGTTGTGGAAGGAACAGAAGTTGATCTTACACTTCCACCCGGAACAGGTACAGGTTTTTCAAACCAGCAAGAAGCAGAAGAGGCTGATGAAGACTTTGACCAATCCTCACCTTACGAAATAAGCATCATTTCATCCCAGGCATATTATGAAGAGCTTCCTGAGGGTTATGAAAGCGTGATCAAATCGTATTTTGAGGAAATGGCTAAGAACTGAACATTACATTCATAATTTTACACTTATAGGACAACGATAAAGGAGATAATAAATGGCTAGCGACCTGAATTCAAGGGACCTGTCGCAAACATACAAAATGGCCGGCGATATGTTTGCAACGCTTTTCAACGAGATTGGAAAGGTAGTTGTCGGCCAGCAAGCTTCAGTGGAACAGATCATAATTGCAATATTATGTAATGGACATGCACTGGTGGAAAGTAACCCGGGTCTTGGAAAGACACTGACCATTTCAACCATAGCAAAATCACTGGACCTTAACTTCAGCAGAATACAGTGTACACCAGACCTGATGCCTGCGGACATCACAGGAACACATATCATAGAAGAAAGTGACGGACACAAGGAATTCAAGTTCGAGCCGGGACCTGTGTTTGCCAATATCGTACTTGCCGATGAGATCAACCGTGCATCACCAAAGACACAGTCCTCATTGCTTGAAGCAATGCAGGAGAAACAGATCACTGTCGGTAACGATACCTTCATTCTTGAACAACCATTCTTCATACTGGCAACCCAGAATCCTATTGAGATGGAAGGTACTTTCCCTCTCCCGGAAGCACAGCTTGACAGATTCCTGCTTAAGATACTTGTGGATTATCCAAGCTACGAAGATGAGATAGAGATCGTTAACCGTTACACGAAGTCCATCATGCCTACTGTTGGTAAAGTTGTTAACAAGAACACACTTCTTGACCTGCAGAAACTGACAAGAGATGTACCAATTGCCGATGATATCAAGAACAGGGCCATTAAGATCGTCATGTCAACACGTATCAAAAGCGAGTTCATCGAATACGGTGCATCCCCAAGGGCATCAATAGGAATCATTCTTGCAGCAAAGGCACGGGCATTGATACAGGGACGCAACTATGTAAGTGCAGAGGACATTGATGCAATGGCATATCCTGTACTCAGGCACAGGATCATCCTCACCTTCGAGGCAGAAAGAAGAGGATTCAGCACTGACCAGGTTATCAAGAGCCTGCTTGAAAAAATAAAGTAAAAAGGTAAGTTCTGACAGAAAACTCGGGCAGAGCACTGGCTATGAGCGACAAGAGACATAATATCGATGTTGATTTTTTCAGGCAGCTTGACCGTTTTACCTTCATGGTAAAGAAAAGAGTGTCAACTGCCTATGCAGGTAGCAGACGCTCTATCCATAGCGGAAGAGGTCTGGACACCATTGGTTACAGGGAATACAACCGTGGTGACGAACTCAAATCCGTGGACTGGAAAGCTTATGCTAGGTCTGAGAGACTCTATGTACGCCAGTTCGAGGAAGACAAATCCCTGACAACACACATCCTGCTGGACTCCAGTAAGAGTATGGACTATACTGCCGGAGCTGCCCCAAGTAAGTTCGAGTATGCTACAATGCTTGCAGCTGGTTTTGCCTATCTGGTTACAAAGGATAACGATAAATTTGCAATATCCACATTTGCAGAAGATGTGGACATCACAAAACCCAGAAGAGGAAGAAAATACCTGCTTAATACAATCGAGCGACTTGAAACGGCCAGGGTAGGTGGAAAGACAGCTATTGATGAATGCACCATCCTGTACGGAAAAGCAATCCATTCACGTTCACTTGTCATAATTATCTCAGATTTCCTTCAGGACCCAAAGGAGATCGAATCTGCAATATATCGTTTTTCAGGTCATGACCTTATACTTGTCCAGGTACTTGACAGGACAGAAAGCACCCTCACTATCCACGGTCACAGCAGGCTCATAGACCTTGAATCAGGAGTAAAACTGGACACATACATCAGTGAAGATCTTAAAAGTGAGTATCAGGAAAAGTTAACAGAACATATTAACCATATCAAGGATACATGCAGCAGAGTTGGTGCAGAATTCTATACGTTCACAACAGACACCCCGATATTTGACGCGTTCTTCCACACCATCAGCAGGAGGAGATGGTAATGCCTTTTGATAATCCTCTTGCACTGGCAGGTCTTGTAAGTGTCATACCATTGATACTGCTCTACCTTCTCAGGCCAAAGCCACTTCAGGTCCTGGTCCCATCCCTCATGTTCCTTATGGACATCAAGGAAGAGAAAAAACGTTTCTATACATCTATTACAAAACTCATAAAAGACCCGCTTTTCCTTATACAATTACTTGTGCTCATACTCCTTGCAATGGCCGCAGCATCGCCTTTTCTTGAAACACAGGAAGCACTCAGCGGCGAGCACACGGTACTTATTATAGATGCATCTGCAAGCATGCAGACTGACAGCAGATTCAGCGATGCCATAGCAAAAGCCGAAGATTATGTTAGCAAGAAGAACAGCATCATACTTGCAGAGAGCACTCCGGTAACAGTGCTTGAAGGTGAAGGTTCGCAGGCAACCTATGACACACTTGACATCCTTGAAGCAAAAGCGACAGTTGCAGACCTGTCAAGCGCCATTTCAGCTGGCATGAGATTACTCTCAGATGAAGGTGGCAATATTGTCGTTATTTCCGATTTTACTAGCTGGAATGGTGATGACCCAGTTAATGCAATGAAGCTTGCTGAATCATACGGACTTACCGTCCAGTTCATCATTGTTGGTAATGATGCTGACAATGTAGGATTCATCCAGGGAAGCATTGAGGCTGTAGATGGCAGTTATACCTATACAGGAGTTGTGAAGAACTACAGGAACAGCAGACAGGTAGTGGATGTTGATATCAAGAATCTTGATAATGGGAAGACAAATGAGGCTTCACTAACCATCCCGGCACATTCAACAAAACAACTCCTGATCACAAATCTTGGAACGGGCATTACAGAAGTAAGATTAACAGATGATGACAGCCTTATGGTTGATAATATCGCTTACATATCCATTCCTAAGGTATCCGACAGACAATTGCTCTATGTAACAGATGTTGAAAACCTGCCATCACAGGTTGCACTTTCATTGATACCAACCATTCAGCTTAAACAGATCGATGGAGTACCTGATGACCTGTCAAAATACAGTATTGTTGTTATTGCAAATAAGGAAAGGGCACTTGCAAGCAATGAAATATCATCTCTTAACAGCTACCTCAATAATGGAGGAAGAGCTGTATTTATCGCCAGTGAGGCACTTTCAACTGAAAACGCAAAGACGGAATTACAGGAACTGCTCCCCTTAATACCGGAGTCTGTTGAAGATGCAGACAATGGTGTGACCCTTGAGGTCGTTCAGGAAACAAGGCTTAGTGAGGATATCAAATACGAAGAAGTTGCCATGTACCAATTCCTGAATGTAACCGAAAGGATCGATTCTACTACACTTGTCGCTACTGAAGAAAAGGTTCCCGTGCTGGCATATCATTCAGTCGGCGATGGAACAGTCGTCTATTTCGGAATCAATGATATTACCGGCGAGAATGCCTGGAACAATTTCCATAATCTTCCTGAGTATCCTGTATTCTGGTTCAAGCTGGCAGGATGGCTCGGAGGTACCGGTAGTGTTCAGGACTATAACCTTAAGACAGGAACTATTTCAGCACTGGCAAAGGAACAGGATATCGAGACTCCCAGCGGAACGGAAACAGTAACTCGTGTGCTTTATGATCAAAGCGGAGTCTACCAGGTAGCTGGAAAAGAAATAGCTGTTAATCTCTATAACGACAGGGAATCTGATACTACTCTTGAAGGAGATGACGTAATAGAACGTTCACAGGTAAACAATGGGCCTGAAATTGTTCGTGCCAGCTCCTATACCGCAAAGAACTATCTGGACATTTACATGATAATCATTGTTTTCATCCTGGTAATACTGGAACTGCTGATAATCAGAAAAAGAGGTGAGCTTTGATGGTCCAACTTGAAAATCCGGAGATGCTCTTGCTGATTATCCCCGCCCTTATTGCAGGCCTCTATCTACTGAAGAAGGGAACTAAAAAAGGACTTATTATCTCGCGTATCGTTGTTGCTATACTGCTCATCATTGCTCTTGCATCACCTTTCACACTCGTACCAAGGATCACAACAGATGATAATCCTGACCTTGTGATAATCTCGGATGAGACTGACAGTATGGAGTTGTTCGTTAACGGTACGGCATCTGAACTTTATGAAGCCATGACTGCTAAGACTTCTGCATCACTTGTCCGGCTCACAGGAGACAGCACTGCTCTTGGGGATGCTATTGTGCAGTATGCCACAGGAGACAACCAGATAGTGCTGGTCACTGATGGTAACAGCAATACAGGTGAAGAACTGGTAGATGCCCTGCAGTTTGCAAAGGAAACCGGCACTACAGTGTATTATGTTCAACCTGAACTGGAAGAGAATGATCTGACAGTGCAGATCGTAGGTGATAAGACAGTCATTCTCAAGAACGAGAACCAGTTCGACATTGTAGTATCCCAGGCAATGGACCAGGAAATAAGCTACAATTATGAATTATATAGTGATGATACGCTCATTAGAAGTGGCAAGGTCACACAAACAACACGTGAGAAAAGCATACCTGTAACACAGGTGAAATTCACAAAACTTGGCGCACATACTCTGAAAGCTATTATCAAGCCTTCCAGCTCTGATGTTGATCCTATCAACAATCAATATTACAAAGCTGTATATGCTATCCCTAAACCTACTATTCGTGCAATCGGTCTTGAAACCAATTCCCCGCTTGCAGATATATTGTTAAATCTCTATGATGTTTCAACTTCAGGGGAACTTAACAATATCGATACCAAGAAAGCAATAATTATCGATAATACTCATGCGAACTCATTCACAGAAGCCAATGTAGAAGAACTACAGGACTACCTCAATGACGGCAGAGGTATTGTTGTAGTGGGAGGAGACCGTTCCTATAATTATGGAGATTACCTTGACTCCCCTATCGAAGAGATATTACCGGTCCTCTCAAAGCCTACTGACTGGAGCGGCGGAAGGAACATTGTCCTGATATTGGATATATCACAAAGTACAGCCGCTCACGGAACTATTGCAGATATACTTGGAAACGCCATTAATATACTTCACAATGACAACCTGAGAGATGCTTATCTTGGAGTCATTGCTTTTGGCAGTGAAGGTATGGATGTATCCGGTGGACTACAATTCCTAGGGACTGCTTCGAATATTGAATTCCTTGAGTCTGAGATGGCAACGCTTACGCCTGGAAGTACAAGTGAAACGTCACTTAACGAAGGACTGGCGATAGCAGATGAGTGGCTGGATAATGAAGTTGGAGAACTGGAGATCATAATCATTTCTGATGGTGGAATTGAAAAATCATATGATGAAAGTCTTAAGGTTGCAGAAGATATAGTGGATAAAGGTGTGAATCTCTACTACATACACATCAGGTCAAGTGCGCCATCACAAGTTGATAATTATGGAAATTTCTATGCAGAAACATTGATGAATGAAGTAGGCGGTGTTTACTTCCACCTTGATGAAGGTGAAAGAGCAAATATAGAATTTGAAGACCTTCAGCAAACCGAGGATGAAGAGACTGCCGATATTGGTACGTACCCTCTTATTGAATACAATACCAAACATTTCATTACAAAGGACATTGAGATCGAAGGCAGCATTACAGGATACGATGACGTTACACCAAAAGCAGGAGCAGACCGGCTTATTATCACAAGTACAGGAAAACCTGTACTGACCACATGGCGATACGGACTCGGAAGGGTTGCTGCCCTTTCAACTGATAACGGACAGGGTGGAGAGAACATGTGGGCCACCCAATTGTATTCTGACAATAATTCAAAGCTCATATCCTCAACCGTGAACTGGGCGATCGGTAACCCAAGGGAAGAAACAGGAGCTGTTGTAAATGCACCAGATACATGGTACGGTACACCTGTAACCATCGAACTGACAATGTACGATGAAGGCATACCCACCCTGAAGCTGGATGGTGATGCTCTTGACCTATCACTTACAGGGAACAATGTCTATGAAGCTGTAATTAACCCAAGTCCTATAGGTCTGCATGACCTTTCCGGATATCCGGTAGCAGTGAATTATGCCCTCGAGTACCGTGATGTGGGGCTTAATGAGGAACTTCCTGCATTGATCAAATCATATGGCGGAAGCACCTATTCTGTGAACGAAGCAAGGGCAAAACTGTTTGAGGAAGCACAGGGGAACTCTGAAAAGCTTGTACGTGACAGTGTTAGCCAGAAAATATACTTCCTGCTTGCAGCTCTTATTATCTTCCTCGGGGAAGTCATTCTGAGAAGAATAAAAGAGATAAAGGAAATGAAGAAACTACAACAGGAAATAGAGACATAATATCTGGTTTTGTATGATACTTTCAGGATAAAACATAATCAAGCCGCCCGATAGCCAGAAAATGGTGGTTTATATTAACCACCTGATTATCTTTTTTGATTAAATTTTTACTATTCAATACTGAAAGTTTATTAATCAGTAAATCTCATAATAGAGTGAGTAACAATTACGTAAACGATTAAGCAGTGTTTCAGCGATGTGGGATTGCTGTGAACTGCAAAATGAACTGGTAACTCTAAGCTTAGCTTAGGCTTTAGAAATGCTAACTGCAGATAGAAAAGAGTGCCAAGATATAGCGGCAGAATAGAACATTATCAGGGCATTTAAGGATTTTTCAATTACAAATGGAGTGCACAATATGAAAGTAAGCATCATAGGCGGAGCAACGGGCAGTGGTAAAACAACAATGATTCTTGACCTTGCAAAATACCTTAACTCAATGGGAGAGAAAATAGGTGTTATCGTTCAGGAAACCGGGGAGGCAGACTATGATGAAAAGACACTTTCAGAACTGGGAATTAAGACAAAGGAAGTCAACAGCGTGTGTATACCATGCTCTCTTGACACAGATATCAGAAGCAACTTATTGACCCTTCAGGAAGAATTCAATCCTGATACGGTTTTCATTGAAACCGAGGAAACCGTACTTCCCCATAAGCTGAAAGCAGATGTTGAAAGAATGGCACTTCCTGAAACCGAATTGCTCCCGAGTATACTAATTATCAATTCAGCTGATTTCGAAACAAAAGCAGACCAGCTTATAGAGTATGCAAGAAAGCAGGTAGAAGGTGCAGAGATAATATGCATCAATATGATAGAACTTGATACAAAGGAACACATTTCTAACGTCAGAAAGCTTGTACAGGAACTGAATTCAACTGCAAAGGTACTTGAAAGTCCAAAGGTCAGGGAAGTTGCATTCCTGAAAATGCTTATTGTTTGACCGTATTTTATTACGGGAACAGAATCATATTTATATTCACAGCTTCTGGCTGTTTTCTTTTATTTTTATTCGATTTTAAAACCGGGTTTATTTTCTGCCCCGAACACTAAAAAACAAAAAAGAGTGAGTAAGTATAACAAATATTCAAAAGACAAAAACATACCATAACTACAGGTTATAATTTTCTTTGCCTTTATGCAAACATATATATAAAACTACATCAATCTGGTAATATCGCAATCAAATTGCATTCAACAAACCAAGAGGAAACAACATGGACAAGAAGAAATTTGGATTTAACACACTGGCCTTGCATGCAGGGCAGGAACCTGACCCTGTAACAGGATCACGTGCAGTACCAATCTACCAGACAGCATCATATACATTCAAGGATGCAGAACATGCAGCAAATCTTTTCGGACTGAAAGAGTTCGGGAACATTTACACAAGACTCATGAACCCTACTACCGATGTTCTTGAGAAAAGAGTAGCTGCAATTGAAGGTGGCACTGGTGCACTTGCTGTTTCTTCCGGAATGTCCGCTATCACTCTTGCAACACTCGGTGTCACAGGCCTTGGAGATGAGATCGTTGCAGCCGATAACCTTTATGGAGGAACATACCAGTTATTCAATAATACATTCCCGGGACTGGGAAGAAAAGTGCACTTTGTTGACTCTACAAAACCTGAAGAGTTCAAAAAAGCCATCACTCCAAAAACAAAAGCTATCTATACAGAGATAATCGGAAACCCGAAGCTTGACGTACCCAACCTTGAAGAGATCTCAAAAATTGCACATGATGCAGGCATACCACTCATAGTTGACAACACCGTAGGTATAGGCATTACCAAACCCATCGACTTTGGGGCTGATATCGTTGTACTCTCAGCAACCAAGTTCCTTGGAGGACATGGTACCTCAATTGGCGGAGTTATCGTAGATTCCGGTAATTTCAACTGGGGCAACGGGAAATTCCCAGGATTAACAGAACCTGATCCAGGTTACCATGGCCTGAAATACTGGGAAACATTTGGTGATTTCCCCGAACTTGGAAACATTGCTTTCATAATCAAAATGAGGGTTCACCTCCTACGTGACCTCGGACCTGCACTGAGTCCGTTCAATTCATTCCTCTTCCTTCAGGGACTGGAAACACTACCATTGAGGGTTGAGAGGCACAGTAGCAACGCACTGAAAGTAGCAGAATTCCTTAATGAGCATCCTGATGTCGAATGGGTGAACTATCCGGGACTTAAGGACCATCCAAGCCATGAACTGGCCACAAAATATCTGAATGGTAAATACGGGGCAATCCTTGGTTTTGGAATAAAAGGCGGTTTGGAAGCCGGAAAGAAATTCATTGACAGTGTAGAGCTGCTCTCACACCTGGCAAACATAGGTGACGCAAAGACCCTTGTAATCCATCCGGCTTCAACCACACACCAGCAACTGACTTTCGAAGAGAGAAAATCCACAGGTGTAACCGATGATTTCATCAGAATGTCTGTCGGGCTTGAAGATGTTGAAGATATTATAGCAGACATAAGCCAGGCACTGGAAAGGTCGCAAAAACTATGAAAAAAGAAAACATAGGCATTGTTGAAACTCAGGTTTTCAACCTGCCTCACGAACTTGAACTGGAAAACGGTGAAAAGCTCCGGGATGTGCAGCTTGCCTATGAAACCTACGGAAAGCTGAACCCTGAAAAAAGTAATGCAATTCTCATCTGCCATGCACTCACGGGAGATGCACATGCAGCAGGATTGCATAAAGGGGATAGCAAATCCGGATGGTGGGACATAATGATCGGGCCGGGTAAGACCATTGATACCGACCGGTACTTCGTTATTTGTTCCAATGTACTTGGAGGATGTAAGGGCTCTACAGGCCCTTCTTCCATAAATCCTGAAACTGGAAAACAGTACGGTGCTGATTTTCCGTTCATCACCGTTGCCGACATGGTAAAAGCACAGAAAGAGCTTGTGGACCATTTTGGGATACAAAAACTCTTTGCAGTTATCGGCGGCTCAATGGGAGGAGTACAGGTACTCCAGTGGTCAGTCACATATCCGGACTATGTGACAAAAGCAATAGCTATTGCAACCACAGCCCGTTCATCACCTCAACAGATAGCATTCAATGAGGTCGCCAGAATAGCAATATTATCCGACCCCAAATGGAATAATGGGGATTATTACTCTGGATCTGCACCTACGCATGGACTGGCACTTGCAAGAATGATAGGGCACATAACATACCTGAGCGACGCTTCAATGCACCAGAAATTCGGACGGAAACTGCAGAACAAAGAACAATATGATTACAACCTTGGTTTTGATTTTGAGGTTGAGAGTTACCTGCATTATCAGGGCCAGTCATTCACAAAACGCTTTGATGCAAATTCCTATCTCTATATAACCAAGGCACTTGATTACTTCGACCTTTCCAGAAAAGAGTCACTAATAGAAGGAATGAAGACTGCAAAAGCAAAGTTCCTCATAGTTGCTGTCAGTTCTGACTGGCTGTATCCACCTTACCAGTCCAGAGAGATCGTATCCGCATTAAGTGCAAATGAGCTGGATGTAACTTACAGGGAGATAGAATCCAATTACGGACATGATGCATTCCTGCTGGAATCCGGCCAGTTAGGTTATCTGATAGGCAATTTCCTTTCACATACAATTGTTTCCGATGTGATGAGAAATGATATCGTATCGATCAGGCAGGGTATCAGCATAGAGGAAACAGCCAGGGTAATGTTTGAAAAAGGAATAACACATCTGCCGGTAGTCACAGAGAATGATGAACTGACAGGAATTGTTACCTCCTGGGATATTTCCAAGGCAGTTGCACTTAAGTGCAAAACCCTTGATGGAATAATGACAAAGGATGTCCTCACAGTAAAAGGAAACGAGGACATTGAAACTGCTGCTAAGAAAATGGAACAGAACAATATTTCTGCCCTTCCCGTTGTCGATGATGATAATAAGATAATAGGCATCATCGGCAGCGAGGAGATCAACCGCCTGATAGGCGGCTACAGGTAAGTTCCATTTTAACTCTTTTTTAGTACTTCTGTTTTTTTACAGTTTTCTACAGTACTTGAAACCCTTTATATATTACTGATGCTTTGATACAGTACTGTCAGATAACAGAGGTATTACATGGTTGACTTTGCCTGTAAAGAGTTTGAAATCGAAGCTGTCATCAAATGTGGTCTGAACCTTACAAAAGCCGAACTCCAGATATTGAAATATTTCCTGCAATACGGGCAGGACTGGCTTACAACAGAAAGCATAGCCGAAGAGCTGGAGCTTAACCTTTCAACGGTTCAGAGAAGTGTAAAGAAACTCTATGAAAGGAAGATACTCATTCGCTCCCAGAACAACATGGATGGTGGTGGATATTTCTTTGTCTATAAAATACGCAGCAAGAAGGATATCCACGAACTTATCATGGAGATCGTTAACAGCTGGGTAAAACGTGTTGACAGCGAACTCCAGTCATGGGCAGATGAAAACCAGTGAATCAATTGAATTTCACGTATTAATACCGATTTCAATCCATCAAATTTAAAACATCATTAATAAAGGGTGAAAAAGTGCTAAAAATTACTCCACATCTTGGAATACTTGTCATTATCGTATCAATTGCAGGACTCTGGTTCCCGCTGCTTGGATATTTCCTGATGCTTGTATTCGCAACACTGCTTGTCACAAGTTACTTCAGGGGAAGATGGTTCTGTGGGAATCTCTGTCCCAGAGGAAGTTTCAATGACTTCTGGGTTGGCAAAATAACACGCAATAAAAAGATCCCTGCAATTCTCAGAAGCTACTGGATCAGAATCCCATTGTTCCTCCTGATGATGGGATTCATGGGTTACAGGCTGCTCAGCACACAGGGACTTATCAACCAGATAGGCATGGTTTTCGTAATCATGTGCCTTGTAACAACAACTATCGCACTGGTCACAGGAGCAAGCATCAGTCCACGTACATGGTGCACATTCTGCCCAATGGGAACTGTCCAGAATATCATCGGCGGAAGCAAGTACCAGCTGAAGGTCGATGATTCAAAGTGCATCAACTGTAACAAGTGCGAAAAGAGCTGTCCAATGCAGCTTGAAGTTCACAACAACAGCAAGAAACCGGACTGTATCAAGTGCGGAAGATGCATAACTGCATGTCCAACAAAGGCACTGGCATTCGAAGCCTGAACTCAGGTTCAGGCACTACCTCCTTTTTTCATTTTTTGCATCCTATTCTAATTCTGAATTATCCTTACAGATACAGAACTCACAAAAAGAGATATTGGTCTCTGATTGCTTGCCCTTAACAGGACAGTAATAATGCGGTTCTTTCTGAGTTATCCTCATGCCACCCGGAAAGATCATCCCAACAGGATGCAATGGCTCTTTTACTATGAAGACCAGATATGCAAGGACAAGACTACTCAGTCTTGTTAAAGCCTCTCTTTTTCTGTCATCTGGATAGCTTTTATCCTTTATGCTGCCCAGAAGGGAGGCGTATTCCTCTGCATCAAGTTCTTCTTCGATCCCAATCTCCTTATGTCCTTTCAACCTGAGGAAGTTCTCGTAAAGGAAAGTGAAGTAATCAGATGAATAGATCGTCTTGTACGGTTCCGGAACGTGTTCTACAGCCCCCATGATAGCAGCCCGGGCAAGGCTCAGGTCCTCATTGGAGATGTATCGGGCCTCTTTTTTGAGTTCATTTAGGAGTTCTGATCTGTTCATCCTGTTCAGGACTAATCTTGGGTGAAAGTACATAAGTGTTTATTCCAGAGATAATTAAAAGCCTCAGTAAAACCGCCAGATTCTTTTTTGTTCATTGAGAACAATAACTTTTAATTAAGCATTTGTTCCATAGGATACAATGCTGTTTGGGGCAAATCAATAAAGGGGAGTATAGTATGAAAATCCAGTTTCGTATTTTGTTAAAATTGCTTATTGTTGTCTTTGTACTTAGCTATCCTGCATCAGCTTTTACCACCATTGAAAGTGGGGATACAATAGTCATAGACGATGTTATAGATGATGATGTTTACATCGCCGGTAACAATATAATTATCAAAGGGACTATTAACGGGGATTTGATCGTTGCCGGTGGTATGGTGGACATTCAGGGAAATATCACACAGGACCTTATAGTAGCTGCCGGGGATGTTACCATAACAGGTAACGTAGGTGATGATGTAAGAGCTGCAGCCGGGACGTTAACAATTACCGGATATGTACATGATGACCTTATCTCATTTACAGGTGATACTAAAATATCCGATACCGGAGCCGTTGGTGGTGACTTCACATCTGCATCAGGCCAGTTGAACTTACTTGGAGATATAGGTGGAAACATCACAGGATCTGGTGGTGAAGTCACACTTGGTGGCACTGTGGGTGGAAGTGTAGACCTGACCACAGGACAGCTTGTGGTACTGCCGGATGCATACATTACTGGCAATCTCAAATACCGAAGTCCTGAAAGTGCAGATGTTCCAGCCGAAACAGTAGGAAAAGAGACCGACTTCCTGCAGGAGAAATATGATGACAAGAAGAATGATTCATTTTCTATAATTTTATGGTTCATAGGATATCTTGCACTTGTGCTGATAGGCCTTCTGGGAATGGCAATCTGGCCAAAGCAGATACAAAATATAGCTTCGAAGACCCCGGAAGCACCTGGGAAAGCTTTCCTCACCGGTCTTGGAATATTTGTAGCATCCTTTGTACTCGTATTCCTGCTATTTGTCACCCTGATAGGTATCCCTCTGGGGATGCTACTCATGGGTTTGATATTTGCAGCTCTCTATATCGCAAGGATATTCACAGCTCTCTGGCTTGGAAAATATTTGTTCATGAAAGTCGGGAAAGAATCCAAACCCTGGACAAAGATGGCACTTGGTATCTTTGTCCTGCTTCTTGTGGGTGAAATACCCATCATAGGAGCACTGGCCTATATGGCTGCCACTTGCATACCTGTTGGAAATATGTACTACGCAGCAAGAGAGTAAGAAAGGATAGAAGAATAGATAGTGGAAAGGACACAACTGTCCTTTCATTTTTTAATCCAATTGCTATTCTTAAATGGAAAAAAGTTAACTTAGCATTATCGTTGTATTTTATATATAATAGGGTTTTTTGGAATGATTTAGCATCAAATTAGAAGGATTTCTAGCTTATCAGAGTTGCTAAAGTTTTATTCATACACTTTTTTAAACAAATTTATATAAACATTTAATAAGCATGAATGCATAATAAAAAGCCAAGCTAATTAGATAAAAATAAGAGCCTAGAGATTCAAAATAAATATTTCTTTGACTGTATTTTGAAGGACGATTGAGTATACGTTTTAGAGATGTATAGATTAGACATTATTATTTGAGGATTATGAATTTTTTCACGGAGCTGTATTTAAATGAGTGAAAAACAGGCTTATGATGCAAGCAATATCCAGGTACTCGAGGGACTTGAAGCTGTTCGCAAACGACCGAGCATGTACATCGGAAGTATTGATAGCAGGGGCCTTCACCATCTTGTGTATGAAGTAGTTGACAACAGTATTGATGAGGCTCTGGCCGGATACTGTACACAGATAGACGTAGCGATAAACCATGACGGAACTATCACCGTTCAGGATAATGGAAGAGGAATTCCGGTAGGAACCCACCCCAAGTACAAAAAATCAGCACTTGAAGTCGTTATGACCGTTCTCCATGCAGGCGGTAAATTTGATAAGGATACTTATAAAGTATCAGGCGGTCTTCATGGAGTTGGTGTATCTGTTGTAAATGCACTCTCTGAATGGATGGAAGTTGAGGTTCAGCGTGATGGAAAGGTATATTACCAGCGTTATCAGCGTGGAGCACCAGTGGATGACGTGCTTGAGATAGGTGAGGCTGATGGCACAGGAACAAAATCTACTTTCATGCCGGATTCAAAGATATTTGAGACCACTAAATTTGCATATGATACTCTGGTTACAAGACTTCGTGAACTTGCATTCCTCAACAGAGGCATAAAGATCAGCATAGCAGACAATAGAACTGAGGAACCTGTTGCAGAAGTTTTTGAATACGAAGGCGGTATTGTCTCTTTCGTAAAACACCTTAATGTCAACAGGACTGTCCTGCATGATTCCCCCATATACTTTGAGCGGACAAAGGACGATACCATTGTTGAGATATCAATGCAGTATACGGACAACTATGCTGAATATGTTTACTCTTTTGTCAATAACATAAATACTCATGAAGGCGGTACGCACCTTGTAGGTTTTAAGGCGGCACTTACCAGGGTTGCTAACGATTATATCAAAAAGAACAATCTTGCCAAGGGTGACCTAAAACTCTCTGGTGAGGATATCCGTGAAGGACTCACTGCCATTATAAGTGTCAAACTGACAGAACCACAATTTGAAGGACAGACCAAGACCAAACTTGGTAATAGTGACGTAAAAGGAATTGTGGAATCCATGGTTTCTGAAGGACTTTCTGAATTCATGGAAGAAAACCCCAAGGTTGCCACCGCTATCCTGCAAAAAGCACTGGATGCACAACGCGCAAGGGAAGCTGCAAAGAAAGCAAGGGAACTCACAAGAAGAAAGAGCGCACTTGAAGTAGGCACACTCCCAGGAAAACTTGCAGATTGTTCAGAGAAGGACCCATCACTCAGTGAACTATATCTTGTGGAAGGAGACTCTGCAGGAGGTTCAGCTAAACAGGGAAGGGACCGAAAATACCAGGCCATTCTGCCTCTCAGGGGTAAGATCCTCAACGTTGAAAAATCCCGTCTGACAAAGATCCTCAAGAACAATGAGATCATTTCATTTATCACAGCCATGGGAACAAGCATTGGTGACGAATATGATATTGAGAAGGCACGTTACCACAAAGTTATCATTATGACTGATGCGGATGTTGATGGAGCACACATCAGGACACTTATACTTACACTATTCTTCAGGTACATGAAACCCATGATAGATGCCGGTTATGTGTATATAGCACAGCCTCCGCTCTATCGTGTGAAGAAAGGCAAGGGAGATTATTATGTCTACTCTGACCGCGAACTTGCTGCAAAGCTGGAAGAGATTGGTGACAAGAACGTAACTCTCCAGCGATACAAGGGTCTTGGAGAAATGAACCCTGAACAGCTATGGGAAACAACAATGAACCCTGAGACAAGGACACTACTGCAGGTCACAATGGAAGATGCGGTTGCTGCAGATGAGATATTCACAGTCCTGATGGGAGATGATGTGGCCCCACGTAAGCATTTTATCACGACACATGCAAAAGATGTCGCTAACCTGGATGTATGAGGTGAAGAAAAATGGCAGATAATATTGATAATGAAAATATTCAGGATAACGATTCATCAAACACATCCGAAGATGAGGTTCCTTTTGACATCCAGCCTACGGAAACAGGTGAAAAGATACTCCCTATTCTCATTGAAGATGAGATGAAGAAGTCATTCATGGACTATGCGATGAGTGTAATCGTGAGTCGTGCATTACCTGATGCAAGGGACGGTCTGAAGCCGGTTCACCGCAGGATACTCTATGCCATGAAAGAGGCAGGCATCACCTACGACAAAGCCTACAAGAAGTCAGCCCGTGTAGTGGGAGACGTTCTTGGTAAGTACCACCCACATGGTGATACTGCGGTTTATGATTCCCTTGTCAGGATGGTCCAGGAATTCTCACTGAGGTATCCATTCATAGACGGACAGGGTAACTTCGGTTCTATTGATGGTGACTCCGCTGCTGCCATGCGTTACACTGAAGTTCGCATGGACAAGATATGCGATGAGATGCTTTTAGATATCGATAAGGAGACTGTTTCCACACGTCCAAACTATGATGGTTCCCTTCAGGAGCCGACTGTTCTTCCGGCGAAACTTCCAAATCTTCTTATCAATGGTTCCACTGGTATTGCTGTGGGTATGGCCACCAATATGGCACCTCACAATCTTACTGAAGTGATCAATGCAACTTTAATGCTCATTGATAATTCCGATGTGACAATTTCCCAAATGATGACCGTGATCAAAGGACCTGATTTTCCTACCGGTGGTGTCATACTTGGTTCCCAGGGAATAAGATCAGCTTATGAAACAGGTCGTGGGAAAGTACTGATCAGAGCTGTTGCCGAAATAGAGGAGATGAAAAAGGACAAGTACCGTATAATTGTCACAGAACTCCCTTATCAGGTCAACAAGGCAAAACTCATTGAGGATATAGCCACCCTTGTCAGGGAAAAGAGAGTCACCGGTGTAACAGACCTTCGTGATGAATCCGACCGTGAAGGAATACGTGTTGTTGTGGAACTGAGCCGTGGTACCAATGCAAATGTAGTACTGAACCAGCTCTACAAACACACCCAGATGCAGACAACCTTTGGTATAATCAATCTTGCACTTGTTGATGATGTACCACGGGAACTGAACCTGAAACAAATACTGAGAATATACCTGGAACACCGTGTCGATGTTATACAGAGACGTACCCTGTTCCTGCTTAAAAAGGCAGAAGATAGGGCCCATATATTAAAAGGTCTGAAGATCGCCCTTGATCACCTTGATGCGGTCATATCACTCATACGCTCTTCCAAAACTGTGGAAGATGCAAGAGAAGGACTCATTTCAGAATTCGGGCTTGATGAACTACAGGCAAAGGCCATTCTTGATATGCGCCTGCAAAAGCTCACTGGTCTTGAAAGGCAGAAGATCGATGATGAGTACGATGAACTTGTCAAGCGTATTGCTGAATTGAAAGAGATCATTGAAAGCGAAGAAAAGAAATATGGCATTATCAGGGAGGAACTGGAAGACCTGAAAGAACGCTTCGGTGACCAGCGAAGAACTGCCATCAAATCCTCTGTTGAGGAACTGGAGAATGAGGACCTTATTCCTGAAGAGGATATGGTAGTGACAATCACCAACAGCGGATACATCAAAAGGCTTCCTGTTGATACGTATTCCCAGCAGCACAGAGGCGGAAAAGGCGTAATAGGCATGGATACCAAGGAAGAGGATTTCGTGGTGGACATCTTTGTTGCCTCTACGCATGATTATATAATGTTCTTCACCAATAGGGGCCGTGTACACTGGCGAAAGGTGTATGAGATACCGGAAGGTAGCAGGCAGTCCCGTGGCAAAGCTATCGTTAACCTGCTTGAACTTGATGAAGGTGAACTGGTAACGGCCATGATACCTGTTAGTGAGTTTAAGGAGGATATGTTCCTCTTCATGGCTACACGCATGGGTACGGTCAAGAAAAGTCAGCTTTCCGATTTCAGTAACCCACGTAAGAAAGGTATAATTGCCATAAGCCTTGCTGACGATGATGAACTTGTCAATGTTGCACTCACTGACGGTTTCAGGGACATGGTAATGGTCTCAAGACATGGTAAAGCAATACGATTCCCTGAGGATGAAGTACGTGTAATGGGTCGCAGTGCCAGGGGTGTCCGTGGAATGAACCTGGAAGCCGGTGATATGGTAGTCAGCCTTGATATGGTAGACGAGACCGCTTCACTTCTCACAGTGACCGAGAATGGTTTTGGTAAGAGGACGGAGTTTGAGGAATACAGATCAATGCACAGGGGAGGCCGTGGTGTCATAACCATCGTTACAAGCCTGCGTAACGGACCTGTCATCAATGTCAAATCAGTCCATGAAGATGACGACATTATCCTCACCAGTTCAGAAGGTATCATCATTCGCATTCCGGTGAAGGATGTTCGCGTTCAGGGAAGGAACACGCAGGGAGTAAAAATAATGGATGTTCGTGCCAGCGACAAGGTTGTTGGTGTGGCGAGATTAAAAGCTGAAGAAGACTAGATGTAAATGCTTTTAAGCATTAACTATATTAAGTAGTCTGAGTAGCTAAGCATTAAAATTCACATAACTAATTCAGGATGATATTATGGAACTTGAGAAATTAAGACACGGTACTGAGCTTATAAAGCGCGGCTTTGCAAAGATGCAAAAAGGTGGCGTAATTATGGACGTCGTAAACCCAGAACAGGCAAAGATCGCAGAAGAAGCAGGAGCTGTTGCTGTTATGGCACTTCAGGCCGTACCTGCTGACATCAGAAAAGAAGGAGGAGTGGCAAGAATGGCAGATCCTCAGATAGTTGCAGACATAATTGCTGCTGTAACTATTCCTGTAATGGGAAAAGCACGTATCGGTCACTTTGTAGAGGCTGAAATTCTAGAGGCTCTTGGTGTTGATATGGTGGATGAGTCCGAAGTACTCACACCTGCTGACAACAGCTACCACATTGACAAGACAGAGTTCACTGTACCATTTGTTTGTGGTGCAAGAAATCTTGGTGAAGCACTTCGCAGAATCAACGAAGGCGCTGCAATGATACGCACAAAGGGCGAAGCTGGAACTGGTGATGTCAGTGAAGCTGTCAAGCACATGAAGCAGATCCTTGGAGAGATCCGCATGTTAAAGGGCATGACAAAGGAAGAACTCATTGCAGTTGCTCGTGATATTGAAGCTCCGATCGAGCTTGTAATGGAAACCGCAGAAATGCAGCGTATTCCTGTTGTTAACTTTGCAGCAGGCGGTGTTGCAACACCAGCAGATGCAGCTCTTATGATGCGCATGGGTGCTGATGGTGTGTTTGTTGGCTCCGGAATCTTCAAGTCAGAGAATCCAGAACTGATGGCAAAGGCCATTGTTGAGGCTGTCAACAACTATGATAATCCTAAAGTGCTTGCAGAGGTATCAAAGGGTATTGGCGCAGGTATGAAAGGTATCAGTGTTGGCTCCATTCCTGATGAAGATATTTTGCAGAACCGTGGATGGTAATCCCATCCCAACTATTCTTTTTTAAATTCATTTAACTTAAAACGTGATCTTATGAAAATTGGTGTTATTGCTATTCAGGGAGATGTTTCCGAACACGTTGAGGCTCTTGAAAGAGCAATTGAACAGCGTGGTGAACAGGCAGAGCTTGTCACAATCAAACACAAAGGGATAGTTCCTGAATGTGATGCACTTGTACTCCCTGGCGGAGAAAGCACAACTCTTGGAAAACTGCTGATACGTGAAGGTATAGCAGATGAGATAAGGGATATGAATACAGCAGGTAAACCCATAATGGGCACCTGTGCAGGTCTTATTTTGCTTGCGACGGCAGGCGATGAACAGGTGGCAAAAACGCACCAGCACTTACTTGGCCTTATGGATACAAAGGTCAACAGGAATGCATTCGGAAGACAGCGTGATTCTTTTGAGATAGAACTTGAACTTCCGTTCCTTGACACACCTTACAATGCAGTATTTATCAGGGCACCGGGAATTGTGGAATCAGGAAATGATGTCACAGTCCTTGCAAGAATCGATGACATGGTCGTAGCTGCTGAACAGGGAAATATACTGGCACTGGCATTCCATCCTGAACTTACTCTTGATACAAGGGTTCATCAGTACTTCCTTGATAAATTGTTCTGATAAATCACACATTTTACTTTTCATTTCTTTAATTATTCTTTTTTTCGCTACTGCCACCATCCATCAGTAACAAGCACACTGATGAAAAAGTTTAAACTTAATTGATGTGTAGATAAGTTGTATCTTTTATTTATACATGCAGAGGTGATATCAATGGTTAAATTAACAGATGAGATGAAAGAACAATTCGCAAAGATGAAGATATTCCCATTTGCAACAGCATCAAAAGATGGTGTTCCAAACGTAATCCCAATCGGTATGTGCTTCCTTCAGGAAGACGCAGAGACGATCTGGATCGTGGATAACTTCTTCCTCAAGACAATAGAGAATCTCAGGGAAAATCCAAAGGGTGCTCTTTATGTCTGGGGACCTGAGATAAAGGGATGCTTCCAGATCAAAGGAAATATCAGGATCATTGACCGTGGAGAGGACTTTGATGAGATGCGTAAGATAGTAAAAGCAAGGGGTGAGCATTTCCCTGCAAAGTTCCTTATCAAAATGAAGATAACAGATATCTTTGAATGTGGCCCCGGACCTAATGCCGGAAAGAAGTTACTTTAAACGTAACTTCGCTCTTTTTTCTTATTTTTCATCGCTAAATAATGCGTTGCTGATGCTTTAAAAGTAAGGCAGACATTTGACCCTATTGAAAGTTGCATATCACCATAGGCTCTTTTTGTAAGTACAACCCTGAAAGGAATTCCCGCATCTATCATTAGCTTGACTGTTGATCTCATCCTGATAACCTCGCTAAGAACTCCTGAAAATGAATTACTAGCACTTGGATCAATAGGATCTTTTGATATCATGATAGAGTGTGAACCCATATTCTTCAAAGACTGCTTTACCTTCATCAGAAATAACAAATTGTACAAATTCATCTGCAAGTTCAGGATTTTCTGATGACTTGAGAGTGGCAATAGGTACTATCTTGATGATGTTATCACCTTCAGGTATCTCTATCATATTGACATCTTCATTGTCCCTGACAAGGTCTTCCCATACTGTTGATGCATCAGCCTGACCTAGTGAGACGTAGGTGACAAGTTCGTTGACGGTTGCACCTTTAGCAACTACATTTTCCTCAACATGCTCATAGATACCCTTGTTCGTCAGCATTTTCTGACAAAGAACACCGATAGCTGCTGCCTCGGAATCACCAAATACTACACTGACACCATCGTTTGTAAGGTCATCAAGAGAGCTGATGTTTGCAGGATTCTCCGGAGGCGTGATAATCACAGGTACATGGTATATCAGAATGTATGTTATGCCCTTTCGGACATAACATCATTCGAAGTAGCAATTTTGGAGTGTTATGTTCGACAATACATAACGATACTTCCTTGGTATATCTGGTATAAAAGAGTTTCTATTACAGGATACTGTTAAGTTAAGGAGTAAGGAAATATAGTGTTAACTAAACAAAATAATATCCAAAAACAAATCCGTAGTTTCAAAAAAATAATTGTTGAGAATATTCTACAGCATATTGATATCCTCTAGTGTTACAACTCAGATTCCATTATCTTTAAAGACTTTCTAATCGATGAAATCTTTTCCTGGTCAAACAATCCCTCAACTGCATCGCACATTGATAGAATCCTATTTGCATCGGATAGCTCAGGCTCACCATGATAATAATCGTCAATGGAACAAATACCGAATATCTCATCCAGGGACCTGATTTCCTTATTCAATTCTTCCGGTACATCCATGAACATTTCTACTGTGTCCATCAAGCAGGTGTAATTGTGATTATACGGTTCCATATCATATAGATAGCACAAAGCAACAAGATAACGTTCAAGTGCAAGTGAAGCAACGTTGAAAACCACATTGTGGTCCTGCCCTTCGGCCTGGAACTGCCTTGATCTGCGAAGGTATGCCTTTGAGTCCCGGTATTCCTGTTCAAATTCATCAAATCTCGACTTTTTCTCCATAAATTCCAGTCTCATCTGGTAACCTCCTATTGTGATTGTAAAAAGTCATATGCCGTCTTTCAGCACATACGGAATGATACTTCCGCATTATTAAATATATAGTTTTCTATTGAATGTCTAAAAAAGAAGATTAAATCAGATAAAAGAATCTTTTCTGATTTGAGAGGATGTTTCTTTGAAATTATTACTGATCAAGCTTCTGCCCGCAATTGGTACAGAACTTCTCACTAGCTTCTACTCCCCTTCCACATCGAGGACACTTTCTTTTATCGCCACCGATATTCGAACGCTGTATCACACTATCCTGTATTGTGGTGGTATTGCTTATGTTGTAATGGGTGACAGAATCATCAACGAAGAGCTTGATATCCGTCCTTTTTTCGATCTCTTCAAGGATCTTATGGTAAAAACCTGTAAGAGCTTCTTCCTTTTCAGCCCAGGCTTTCACAATCAGACGGGATTTGCGTTTACCCACCACTTCAACATATGCGGCATATTTCAGACCAGCCACACCTTCTGCATAGAACCTTGCAACACCCGTGAACAGTTGTTGTGTAGATGTCACTTCGGGTGTTATCATATACATGTTCATATCCTTCAGGATGCGTGTTGCCATGTCAAAGAGATTCTCTGCCGGAATCTCCAAGTCTTTAGTATCCTCTTCTGCAATCATCATCGAGCTGATGTTCAGCCTCCAGGCAGTTTCATCGATCTCTTTGACCCTGAGTACAGGACAGACTATATCCACCATTTTGTTGCTGAGATCTACCTGAACATGCTTCTTCTGGCTGTAATCATAGTAACGGATATTTCCTGCCAGTATACAATTACCACATTCACCCGTTGGCCTGATAAAGAATGTCGCAGTTTTCCCTTCCCCGGGCTGCAACATGGAAATTGTCTTCTGATTTTCTTTAATGAGGAATACATCAGGAACAAAGAGACTTATTTTGATATCGCCCATTGGTTCATCAGAAGTGTTTTCGACCTTGATCTTATAAAGAATATTTGCGCCTTTGTACTGGACAGCCGACTTGATCACGACAGAATCACGCTTTGAAGCAGCATCTGCTATAACTCCAGCCCCGGCAGCTCCAACTGTACTTGAAGCCTTTTCACTTACAGGCATTGGTGATAATGCAGCTTCCTTTTTTTGCTTTTTCAGGGCTTTCTTCTCTTTCCCTTTCTTAGACATTTTGCGCAGTATCAGAACTGCTACCATGAGTACAACAAGAGTTCCGACCATTTCATAAAATGCATCTTCTACGGAAGTGCTTGAACTGTCCGGGTAATCATAACCTGTGTAGTAATCAGTCTCACGAGTCCTTTCTTCTGTTTCATCGTAAGTAACAGTATAATCAGGATAGATGTAAATATCTGAAAGGACCACGTAATCATAATCATAGAAGGAGTCGTAATATACATCATCAATTTTGAATTCAAGAGTAAGGTAGCTGTCCTGATAATAGAAATAATCCCCTCTGGCATAATACTGGTCCATGAGAATGGTATCGTAATATGAAACTGCAAATCTTACCGTTTCATCATACGTGTCAATATCCAGTACATTTAGATAATAACCATCCTGCACCTCTGCAATTTCACCTTCAACAAGGCTAATATCATAGTAACCGGACGTTGGAGCTAAAGCTGTGTTCAAACTAAAGATGCTGCATGCCAGAACCAGTATGAACAGGAGCCTGAGAGTTTTTTGTGCCAAAATTCCACCCTTACCTTGCAATAATGTCTTTATCCTGATATTATTTTATCTTCGCTTAGATCGTGTTTCGAAGTACGTTCAGGTATTTTGAATCAAATATCTGTAACTTTTTTACCGCACTGGCTACAAAAACTTGCTTCTGAAGGAATTGTTGAACCGCACCCGGGACACTTTCGTACAGTTGGTGATTTCTTACCCTGTGCTGCCCCCATCATGGAAGCGTCAAGTTCCTGCCTGCGATATGAATCTGCACGCTCCCGGTCCTCAACTTCCATCATGAAACTGACCTTGTCCTCTTTTGCAATAGCTTCACTCTGCTTGACCTTAGCCAGAGCTTCAAGCTGTTCCGGCGACATACGTCCGTATTCACGTCCTTCACTCACAGTCTTTGCAACATCCTTCCCACCTGCCTCGGTTATATGTTTCAGGTATTCCATATCCCTACCATGGTCGCGGTCTTTCATGTCCTGTTCGACTTCAAGCTCTGCACGCATACCCCGGGCTTTTGCAATTTTTAATTCTTCCTTAAGGCCGATAGCTTCCCTGGCTTCCTGCATATCAGCTTCATATTGCAGCCTTTCTGCTTCAAGATCGGACCTTACATCCTTTAGCTTCTGGTCACGATGGAACTCCTTCTCTGTTGCAACGGTCGCATGGTCAGCACGCAGACCTGCCACATCTTCCCTGCCCCTGCGCTCAAGATCGCCTTCAACTGCAAGCGTATCAAGTTCTGCAAGTTCTTCCCTTGTCTGGAAATCGTTGGTCGCCTGCATTACTTTTCCATAGGAACCTAGCTCCCACTGGACTGTATATTTCAGCATTTCCAGTCCCCACATGGATAAAGTAGACCTGAGGCGCATTTCAAGTTCATTCTCAATGTTCAGACGAAGGTCCCTGTTCCCATAGAGTTTCTCTATGTCTTCCTGCCTCACCTCTGGTTCAAGAACAAGGGTCAGCACTTCACTTTCAAGACGTTTGTATACGTCCTGTATTGAAAGTGCTCTGGTTCCCTTATTATCAGGTGTTGTGTAGGCATAGAGCATCTGGAAAAAGCGCTTTGTATCCTGTATTCTGAATCGGAGCAGACCGTTACAGGCTACTTTCTGGTTATCGTGAGTCCACAATTCGGCTTGTGACCATTGCAGATCCTTAGGAGAAGTATCCATCAGGGCTACATCCACATCCTTTCCGATGTTACCGGGTTTTAAGAGACCGCCTACATATAATTTCCCACTTTCTACTATTTCATCAACAACTCCATTCTTTACCATGGCTGCCTTTTCATTCGGAGAAAGAATCACCGCTTTACTGAAAAAACCTTTAACATCCTTTTTCGGGACCACCCTTGCAATGTCATCTGCTTCTTTTTTCCATTTGAACACCATGATTGTAACACCTTTTCTTCTATAAGCTTGACTTGTATTCCTATTTATGTATTGAGGAAATATTATATATATTGTTTTCCATTGTATACATAAGCATACAAAACAGTGTCAAGTTGGAATAACAATGGCAAATTCTTACCCGGTAAGTGCAAGAATCTCAGAAGATAGTAAAGTATATCTGGATACACTAGTAGAAATGGGAATAGCAATCAATAGATCTGAAGCTATGAAACTGTGTATAAGATATGCAAAACAGAAAAAAATGGAAGAGGAATTGTGATGGCATTAAAAAATCCATTTAAGAAAGTATCACCCGAAGAACTGAAAACAAAACTGAGTATTTCAGAGCAAAGGCTGACAACACGTGAAAAAGAACTCATGAGAAAGCAACAAAAATCCCGTGAGCAGGCAAAGGAAGCTCTTGCAAAGGGAAATGACAGGGAGTTCAGAGTTGCATCACGCAGATATTCTCTTGTTGAAGGACAGGTAAACACCATCAGCAGCATGGTAGAGATGGCTCAGTCCATGAACGACGTAATTGAGATGCAAACCGGACTCAAGGAAGTTGTTGAGATTGGCGAGGATCTGGGGAAATGGCAGAAACAACTTGGTTTTGACACTAATAAACTTGAGAGTGCTGTAACAAATATACGAACCTCCATGGAGAAAGTAAACACTGCAACAAACATGATGACATCATCCATGGATGCTGCAATGAGTGGCGGTAATGAACTCTCTGAAATGCAGGATTCGCTGAGATCAGAACTCCTTGCTGAACTATCAAGTGAGACTCCTGAAAAGGATGAACTTTCCAAAAAGATAGAATCAGAAATGGCAGATACCGAATAAACCGGTATCTTTTTTCTGGATTATAATAGACTCATAATCAAGGGGTGCGTATTTGAACTCAGCCATAACTTTTGCTGCCCAGGCTCGCGGATATGCAAAAGCTGCAAAAGACCTGGAAGACAGAGGACAACCAGAAAGGGCTCGTGAACTATACCTGAAAGCTGCCAAGCTCTACAATGATGCCTCCATGAATTCCACTGAGGGCATTGACCGCAATACACAGCGAGATCTTGCTGAGCATCTTTTTGCCAGGGCACAGGCATTGAAAAAAAGTCCAGCTGTTTTGTCTTCTGACGGAAATACGCAAATCAAGAGAGATTCCACAAATAATGACGATTCATCCCTTTCAAAAGATGATGTATTTCTCAAAGAGATACCTAAAACAGGTTTTTCAGATATTGGTGGTCTTGAGCAGGTAAAAGAAGAGATACGCAAAGCCATCATCTATCCTTTCACGCACAAAGAACTCTACCAGATGTATGGGCAGAAAGCTGGAGAAGGCATTTTACTCTATGGCCCCCCCGGATGTGGTAAGACCATGATGGCAAAGGCAGCTGCAAAGGAATGCGGAGCGGAGTTCATTAGCGTCAAAACCAGCAGTATTGTCAGCAAATGGGTTGGTGCTTCAGAAAAGAATGTCAAGCAGGTCTTTGATATAGCTCGTCAGGGAGATAGATCGATTATATTCTTTGACGAAATAGATTCTATTGCATCAAGGCGCAGTGAAAGCGAAGACTATGCAAAGAGAGTGGTAAATGAGTTGCTGGCACAGATGGATGGTGTGGATACTGCATCTGATAACCTACTTGTGCTTGCAGCCACAAACGAACCATGGGCAATTGATCCTGCACTGAGACGTCCGGGGCGTTTTAGCAAACTCGTCTTTGTTCCTGAACCTGACCTCGATGCAAGGGAAGCCATCCTAAGGATACATCTTAAAAAGCGTCCGCTTGATAATGATGTTGATATAAAGCACCTTGCTTCCATCACGAATTCTTATTCCGGTGCAGACCTTGCAGCCATATGCAAGGAAGCTGCAGATATTCCACTTGGTGAAGCTTTAAGAGGCGGAGAAGCACGAAAAATACGACTGGAGGATTTCGAAACTGTTTTACAGAAACGTAAGCCATCCATAGTTAGCTGGTACATAGAAGCCAGATCCGCCATCCAGAAGACAGGTGAGGAAGAAGTCTTTGCAGAACTGCTTCAAAAGTGATTATTTGCATTGGATAAGGGTGCTGATTTTTGCATTGAATACGGCACAAAGGCAATATAGAAGGGATATAAGCAATAATATATTTATAATCAAAACTCCATAAACTAATTAGTTATTTATGGATAGGCGATTTAGATGAACCTTGGACCCCTTGAAGATATTGCTAAATCACTTTCCCATGCCCTTCATAATAAAGCAGGAGGTAGAAGTGGGCTTTTTTTCCAGATATACGCATTCTTGTGGGTCGTACTTTCCACATATTTGATTGTATCCCTTATTCTATCCATTAATAAGAAATTTGACCTGGTATATGCTGCCAGTGCACCAATATACATTTTTCTCCTTTATGCCATTATCTATATCTTCTGGATATATGAAAAGAAGGTCGGTATTGAAAGAAGACAGGTGCAAGAGATGCAGGCCGTTGATTCTGTAAATATAGAATACAAATTTAGCGAACCTGCTGAAATTGGATTCACCAATATGCTTTACTTCAGGGTAAACAATCCCACCGATAAACCGGTAGAGAACATCTGGGTAAGAGCAGTATTCCCTGCAACTATTCGATGCGATAAACCTGTTTTAAATCTGGGCGATCTTGAACCAATGTCGTCAGTACCTTCGTCTTTTTCTTTCGTTCCCCTGTCATCAGGAACTGTGTCCATGGGCTATTGTGACCTGTACTTTGAGGTTAACGAAAATAAACATCAAAAGCCCCCAATCTTTTTTGGGAATATTGACGTTTCTCACTCATATATGGGATTAAATGTTGAGCTTCTTGAACCACTACGATTCGGGCAAAGTTCTACAATATCTATTAAAATGGAAAATAGATTAAATGCTGACCTGGCCAACCTGCATTTGAAATCTTCTTTCGCAAAAGGAGTGAAATATGATACAGCATTTTCAGATACAAAAACTATGCCGCCAGGATCATCTTATCATGTTACATATCAGGTAATACCAAAAGTAACAGGCACAATAGACATGGGGTATTTTGATATATTATTTACTCTCGGCAACAACAATTGTAAGATTGGGCCTGTTGTTTTTGGAGAGTATTATATACAACTTCCTAAAGTAAATGTTAAACTCAATATCCCTGATGCACTGTACAGCGAAGTTGGTAATGCCATAGGCATTTATGTAGATAACAAATCAGATGAAGTCATCAATAACGTTTGTTTTAACAGTTGCTTTTCTTCTTTTATAGAATGCCATAACACTGGTGCCTGCATCCCTGAAATACAACCCCATTCATCCGGATATACATCCCTTGCAATAAAACCTGTAAATTCTGGAAAGATGTATCTTGGAAATCTCAATTTCTCTTTTGAAGTGAATGAAGTTCTTTGTCAGCAAGAACCGATTGATCTTGGAACACATGAAGTTGCATGAACATACAATATATTTTGCTAATTGTTAAATCATAAAACATCTAATTGATAGTTATAACTGCTTATATTTCAAATAAAGTTGAATACGCTCATAAATGATCCGGAAGAGATTAAGATGGAAGTGCTAAAAGACCCCAGGGAGCTGGAACAGAGTAATCGGCAAATTATGATCAAGAACCTGAACGATGTTTATAGCTCTGTTGAAAAACTTATTCAGCGAACTTATGCTCAAAAGGAAGCAGATCTTAATTTCCAGTTTCGCAATATAAGGACAAATGTATCCCAGCTTCTTGCAGATATTAAGAATAAACAACTTGACAGTTTCTCCGGAAAAAAGGGTTCGTTGGAGGAACTCTACAGAACAGAGGATAATTTGCTGAATGAATCTATACAGATGAAAGATACATTCTCTTCACTGATAAGTTCGACAGAATCGATTGATGTTTTTCTGCTGGAAAGCCTTATTGAAAATTTAAAAAAAGCGTTCAATGATCGCATTATTGTTGACAGGGATATTCTTAAGGAATTCAAATTAAAACAAATGGAATCAAAAAGTGCAGAGAGAGTGATGTCCGACGAAAAACAGCGTTCAGTCAAAGAAGAGTCACAAAAGATAACTTCGACCGGAAAAAGGCAGACAGGTGAATTATCAGATTCCCTGAATAAGTCCAGATTAATAATGGTTCCATCTATGAGTTCTGGAACAAATCCGGCAAATGATAATGAGAAAAACGGAAATGAAGATATTGAAACGGATGTGCTTTCAAAACTTTATAACTACATGAACATACTGGAACACAAATATTCCTCATACCAACCAGAAGTATCATTCAACGGGGAATATATAGGGAAAAGGAAATGGAAGGTAAATATATCTGATAAATTGATTTTCGGAAACATAATGGATACTGTCTTGAAGCCTCTTCTGACATTTGAAACATACTGGCATCCATTTGAGGATCTGAGAACTATTATACAGTTTGTACAAAGAGAAGCAAACGCAGTTCCAGCCGGGCAGTATAAGAGCCTGTGTATTTTGAACTTGGGATGGAATCCTGATATTAAGGAATGGGTACAAAATTATATGCATCCACGTATGACACTATATCTCTGCAATCTGGAAACTAATGAGATACTTTTCAACAGCAATGTGAAGAACGCTGACAGACTAAAAGTCTGGCATAATCTGGAAACATACACTGCTCTTGAAACTGATATTGAATCTCTGATAGTAAATGATGAAGCCTTCGATGCATCCGATGTGGCTGAAATGACAGGTTTAAGCACAGAAGGAGCAAATAAATTCCTTTCAAAATTGCTATCAGAAAACAAAATAATCGATGTAGGATTCGGAACAGCCCGATATAAAGGGATGAAAAAATAAGTAAAAAAGCAAGAGAGTGAGAAACTCACTCTTCTGCTGCTTCAACTTCCCCAGCTGGCTCTTCGTCGCCGCCAAGGATCTTCTCTATAGTCTTGTCACCATATCCTACAACAACTGTGTTGATCTGGATTATGTCAGGAGCGATTTCTTTTCCGCGCATCATCTTTCTGCGGCGTACTCCTTTTGCAACAGGGGAATAGCCTGCCCCATTTGCAACAAGCAATCTCTGCCTCCTTGGTCCAGGAAGGTCCGGTCTCATGACCATTCCGCTCTTGTCACTTCCTCCAGTTATCTTCAGTGTGTATCCTGGTAAACCAGCGATCGCTCCATCTACGGATTCTCCGATAGATTTTCCAATTAACTTGTTGGCTTCAGCGCCTGTGACATCAAATTGATATGATTTTGTCTTAGGATCTGCTACCACTACTTTAAAATCTGCCATACTTTTTCCTCCTTATTAGTTTTATTGTTCCTGTTGTTATGATATGCCTTTATGAATATGCATTCGAATTATTTTGCCCAGAAAGGATTATCCCTTCTTTTGATTGCAAGAAATGCATCAAGTGCCTCTAATTCATCTGCCGTCATTGAGTCGTAAATTTCATGTTCAATCCTCTTTGCGTGTCTTTCTGGGACATTCACAAAGAGTGTATCCTCTTCCTTTATTTGCCTTCCAACGGTTGGTCCTTCAAGAGCCATTGCAACTTCCATGCCAATCTTTGCCTCGGAGATGTTCTCTCCCCTTAGCTGAAGACCTTTTACCTTACCAACGACTTCACCATCTGTGTTTACAACATCAACGTTAGTCTTCACAACTCCGCTGACGATCTTCACGCCTACCACAGCCGGTTTACTCTGGCGGAATATACAATCAGGCATTATTCTGAATCGTCCGGGTTTGATGATGGTATCGGATATCTCTTTCTCCGCAAGTTCCTTCTGCTTCTTGGCCCAGTCCTTGTAATCATCTATCAGGCGATATATCACATCGTTCCTGAAAAGTGTTACTTCTGAAGTGGTCTGAAGCTTCTCTTTTGCATCAGGAAGAACCTTCACGTTGAATCCGATAATGACCGAATAGAATGGATCTTCAATTGCTGAAACTTCCACAATATCCCTGTTGCTGACATCACCGACATGTGCTTTTCTTATAGGTATCTCTTCTTTCCTGAGCTCATTTACAAGAGCTTCAAGAGAACCTATTGTATCAGCTTTAATCGTGACACCAACAGAATCAGTATCTATCTGGACATCTGCGATCTCGCTTTTTACTTCTGCAGTAATAGCGTCGATGGTCTCCGGGCTTACAACCCTTACAGGAGCTCCTGCAAGTGCACCTTCAAGATTCGGGGCTGATATCTTCACACCAACTGCAGCTGTGACTTCAGCTACCTGCTGGAATTTTTCTTCAGCCTTGATCTCAGAAAGCGGACGTGGTTTCAGCAATGCCCTGATCTTTGTCTGGATTGGATCGCCAAGGCTCCCCACAACTATAATGTCACCTTTTTTGATGGTCCCATCATAAAGAATAGTATCAATAGTTGTTCCCAGACCTTTCTCTTCTTTTACTTCAAGAACTGTCCCGATTCCCGGGCTTTTTGCAGTATAATGCAAGCTTCCCTCAAGGAATTTCTGGGCAAGTCCGAGAAGAATCATGAGCACATCGGAAATACCTTCACCAGTAACCGCACTGATCGGAATAACTCCGATATTACGCTGGAAATCGCCGACCCTGTCGAATCTTTCAGAATTGAATCCTAAATTGTAAAGCTCACCGACAATATCGTAGAATTTGTTGTCAAGATCGGTCTTCACACGTTCGCTCTGCTTGTTATACGAAGCAAGGAAAGATGAATTCTTATTTGGGTTCCAGCCGTGTATCCTATCTATCTTGTTTGCAACAACTACAAAAGGAGTCTTGAACCTCTTAAGTATGTGAAGGCTTTCAATCGTCTGAGGCATAAATCCTTCATTGATGTCAACGATCACAATAGCAAGGTCTGCAAGTGCGCCTCCTCTGCTTCTCAGAGAAGTGAATGCATGATGTCCAGGGGTATCAATGAATAAAAGTCCCGGGACAATAAACCTGTCTTTAAGGGATGGATCCCCACATTTAGTAACAATGTTCTCAATCGGAACCTCAGTCGCACCTATATGCTGAGTAATAGCACCTGCTTCTCCTTCGGCAACGGCACTTCCCCTGATCATATCAAGTAAAGTCGTTTTTCCATGATCGACATGTCCCATTACAGAAACTATTGGTGTACGTAGATTTTCATTTACAGCCATGCACAAGCCCCTTCAAAGATAGTTAGGATAATTGGAAAACAATTTTGAGTAAAGGATACTTCAGGACGTTTGCTAATATAAGTATCGCAAACATCCTGAGTTGTCACTACTTACTCGTAGAGACAAACCTCATCGATCTTTGAATAGTTCACTATATCTGAATCCTTGAAGTGGATAGCGATTTCACGCTGTGCGGATTCTGTTGAATCGGAAGCATGTACTACATTCCTGCCGGTTTCAATTGCAAGATCTCCCCTTATTGTACCAGGGAGTGCATCAACAGGATTTGTTGCACCGTTCACTGCACGCATGATAGCAATGGAATTCTTTCCTTCCACTACCATGGAAACAGAAGGACCTGATGTTACATACTCAATAAGTGAAGCAAAGAATGGCCTTTCAGCATGTTCCTTGTAGTGCTCCTTTGCACTCTCTTCACTCATGACACCAAGTCTCATAGCTGCGATCTTAAGACCGCGTTTCTCTACTCTTGAAATGATCTCGCCCATCAGTCCACGCTGTACTGCATCTGGCTTGATCATAATGTATGTCTGTTCCATTTAGAACACCCAATTATGCTTTCTTCAAGTGGATTCTACCCTGTTCGGTCCAGACTGTACGTCTTGGTAACCTTCCGAGATCAAAGTTGCTTTCGCATTTGGATGTACAGAAATAATAAGTTGAACCATCCTTCTTTACGAAGAGCTTACCAGTTCCCGGTTCAAGAATTTCACCGCAAAAAGAACATTTTCTTTGTTCCATTGTAGTCACCTCATCTGGTAGTCAGTTTCTTAGCTTCTCTGGAAGTCTCGATCAACATCATGATGTCACCAAGTCTTACAGGACCAACACAATTTCTGGTGATTATACGGCCCTTGTCACGGCCTTCAAGCACACGGCACTGGATCTGGCTGGCTTCACCATGCATACCGGTATTACCGATAACATCGATGACTTCAGCCGCATAGCCTGTATCTTCATCTGCCATAGTGATACCTCACGTATCGGGATTATTTAAGTGCACTTACTTTCTGTGCAATGTCTTCAACAAGCTCACTACCCCTGCCAGCGTCGATAATAGCGACAGCAGAGCAAGCAACACCTATTCCGCAGGCAGCACCAAGCTCTTTCTGCTCAGTTACATAGATGTATGCAGTATTCTTCTCTTCACAGAGTGGTGCAATGTGTGCAATAACTTCAGCAGGATCGACATCGTCTGCAATTACTGCAAGCTTTGTGATGCCTCTCTCGATAGCTTTTGTCACTTCATTTATGCCTTTCTTTAATTTACCTGTGTCTCTTGCCAGTTCTACACTCTCAAGTGCTTTGTTTACAAGTTCTTCTGGAACATCAAATTTAGCTGCCATATTATAGTCTCCTTCGAAACCATGATGTATACTCATGGTTTTTCATTATTCATTGTGTGCCGTTATCCGGCTAATTTGGCCAATTACGATTGTAATAAAGTTATCAATAATTAACTGACACAAAGTTAAATGCCAAAGTATTGGCTTTGAATTACTGCATCTGCAGATATAATGTTTGCATAATGCGCAATTGGAGTCATTAAATAACTTGTTCAGGTATAAACCTTGTGGCAGGATATTTCTAAAAAAAGAGAATGGTGATCTGAGATCACCAGTATTGTTCCATTGCAAGATTAAAGAAATTTGATTCATTAGCCGTAACAACGACCTTTACAATCTTTCCATCATCTTCAATGGTTGTATCATACAACAAACCCCTTTCAGTACTGTTGCCTTCAAGAGCGGATATTGTACTAAGTGCAGAGTCCGAAGGATTAAGGAAAATCTCTGTCCTTGTGTAATTACCATCCCCCGTTCCTCTGAATTCAAGATAATGCTGGTCAGCAAGAATATCATTAGAACTCAGCATCTGGTATTCGGCTCCCGGTTCCACGTACTCAAGTAATTCCGCATAGTCCGTAGAAGCATTTGCTATACCTGATGAAACATCGATAACATCCTCAAGACTGCTTTGTTGTCCCAATAACGTAGGAGTACCTATAACATTGTATAGTTCCTGGCCCCTCAAAAGAATCTGATAACCATTATAAGTTTCTGCTGGCATATACTGGAAATTTACAATTTCCGGCGACAGCACATGTGCTTCAAATGCAAAACCATCATCGTTATATGCTGAGTATCTTTTGACGATCAGAGTATTGTATACTGAATACAGATCGGTGATATTTGGTGCAAAGGCCTGAAGCGGAGTGCCATATACTTTAGAGTAATCAATGTATGCTGCATTTGATATACCCTCAGGACTAATTGCAAGCCCATCAGAGATGGAATTTATATCTGCTTCAAAATGCGTCCCGTCAATAATCTCAAAACCTGGTGCATCCTGTACATCTGCTGCTACTTCATCGTTGCCGGAATCTCCTATAAAACTCGCAACAAAGTATGAAAAAATAGACATTACCATGATAGCTGCTAGAAATATTGCTGCATATTTTTGATTCATTTATTCTCCTCAGATAATTGATTAACTTTAGATGAGAGAATCAGATAGCGTTCTCTCCTATCTTTTCTATTGTGGCATCTATATCAGCTTTTAATTCATCCGGAATGCCCTGGATACCAACATCAAGGAACCCTCTTACGATCATACCCACGGATTCTTCTTCCGTAAGTCCTCTTGCCATGAGATATTCGATCTGCTCACGTGCTATTCTGCCCACAGCAGCTTCATGAGATAGTTCGATATCTTCAACATTTGCCTCGAGTATAGGAATCGCCCTTTGCATTCCACCACCAAGCACAAGTCCATGACATTCAAGGTGACCTTTGGCCTTATTTGCATTACCGATCATCTCACCGCGGGCAATGATATTGCCTCCTGTGGTAATTGTTCTTGATATAAGTTCAGCCTTTGTATCCTCTGCATTGAAAATAACCCTGCTTCCAAGATCAAGCTCCGAATCAGGATGTGCCACAGCAATTGTATTTAATCTTGCAAAGGCTCCTTTTCCTTCAAGGACAACAGTCGGGTATGCCTGTATGGATTTGACAGGTTTAAGGGTTACATAATTACTGATGTATGTACCACCTTCTTCCACATGAACGACAGTCCTTGGCCTGACACCAATTTGTTCTGCCCAATTGTGGATCATCGTGAAGTTCAGAGTTGCTCCCTTCTTAACATACATCTCTGAGATTCCAAGGTGAAGACCTTTTTCAATTCCATGTTTTGTGGAACAGCCCGTTATAACATCAAGTTCTGCTCCCTCTTCAACGATGACTATATTATGAACTGTCTGGGAAACCTGCTTGGAACCCAGAAGCAAACATGTCTGAACCGGCATTTTTGATTTTTTGCCTTCCGGAGCCCTGATGAAATATCCATCCGCTTCCTGAAGATAACTCATTGCAGTATATTTGTCAGCATCCGGTTTGACCAGTTTCCAGACATAATCCTTAACCCATTCATGAGTCTTCATTGCATCTTTGAGGGACATCAGTTCCACGACATCCTTGTTGCGCAGAGATGTGTGTGTGACAGCGTTATCCAGCATAATGAGACTGCCTGAACGATTCTCCTCAGATGGTGTGAATCCCACATTCAGGAGAGTCCTCTGATCCTCTTCACTGAGTTCACCAAGATCCTCTGTTTTTTCGACATCTTTTGAAGCAATGGAGTATTCATCAAGGTCGAAATCCTCCCCATAAGCAGCAGTCTTCTTGAGTGCAGCCTCTGCCCTCTTTCTCACATCTTCATCAGCTTGCATTTGATACACTCCTCATATCCCTGTTCTTTGATCTCGGTCAGCATTTCACGTGGGTTTCCGGAACACATGACGGTCCCATTACACAAGATATAGCCCCTGTCAGCTTCGACATAATCAAGGACTTGTCCGGTATGTGTAATTACCAGTGCAGATTTGCCATGCTTGCACCTGTCACCGGCACATTTACAATCTTTCTGCAAGAGTTGGTTTATCGTCTGACCAAGCTGTTCAATGCTCACAAGATCCACACCTGACTCAGGTTCATCCAGAAGAAGAAAATCAGGATTTTGTGCGGAAAGCTGGAGAAGTTCAGACCTCTTGATCTCTCCACCAGAAAATCCTACATTAACATCCCTTTCAAAGAACCTGACCATGTCCAGCGTTTCAGCAAGACTTTCAGTTTCCTTAAGGTCCTTAGTAATAACATTCAAAAGATCATAGAGTTTAACACCACTCATATTAGGAGGTCTCTGGGTCATGATACCCATACCCATTTGCGCCCTTTCAAAGACCGACATGTTGGTGATATCCTCTCCTTTGAAAATTATTTCTCCCTCTACAACATTATAACCACTAAATCCCATCAGTGTCATAAGAAGTGCGGATTTGCCTGCTCCGTTTGGTCCGAAAAGAACGTTAGTGTAACCGGCTTCAACATTAAGGTCAACGCCTTTCAGTATCCTTCGGCCGCCGATTTCAACTGTTAGATTATTGATCTCCAGCATAATATGGCCTCCTTTTATGATTTTTAATACCCATGAAATATGAAATTCATGAAAATCCAGCTTTATTATACGGGTTATCGGTTAAAAACCTATTGAGATTTAAGAAAATAGTATGATAATTCAATGCCATGCTAAAGATATAAAAGAGATAGTGGTTGCAGGAACTATGGTTAATTCACATACCTAAATATTTTGCAATCTCCTGGAATTCCCTACCTTTATCAGTTGTAATATACAGATTATCTCTTTGTTCTATCAAACCCTTTTCTTTTAACAGGGACAGGTACCTGTTCACAACTTCAAAGTTCAGATTTGCACGGTACACAATATGTGTTTTCTTTGCCCCCTCCAATGCAGCCCTTAATATTTCCACACTTATTGTTGATTTGGTTCGTCTAATAGTAACACCCACACTCAAATGCATAGTTGAAACAATATATTAGATCGTGTTTTAAGGATGAACACTTTATTGAAAATTCTATCTTTTCAGAACAACTGGCCATATCAAAGGTTTTCATCACCCATCATACCTCCAAATTATCCCCCTTCAAATATTTCCACTCTTCACTACCTTTTCTATCCATAGTAACATGAGCATCACGATAAGGAAGATGAATGTTATCTGCCACAGATAATAATGTACATAGCTGAAAAGTGCAGGATACATCAATCCTACAAAGGAAAGGAAAACCAGCCTGAACATGTTTATAACTAACATTGCGGGTATTCCCAGAACGATACCAAGTGCCTTGTTACGTAATGTCGTAGGATAGGCAAGCACACATCCTGCATAAACCAGTAGCTCATACATTCCTGTACATTCATCTATGACCATGACAGAAAAGCCGTTCATGTAAACGGATTGACCATAAGAAGAACTTTCAACTCCAAGGAGAGACATCAGAACTGAAAGGGCACTTGCAGTCGATGTGCTCAGGAAAACGAACTTCTCCTGAAATAATACATATGTCCCTGTGAAAAGTGCTATGTAAAAGAGATACGGCCCTATGAACCTGAGAATGCGCTCGTTCTTTTTCAAGAATGCATGCACATTACCCTTACTATGAACTAAAGGACCATCTACTTTTTCTATAGTTTTATGTTTCCTGGCACCCTTTAATTGTTTTTCTTTTTTAGCCATCTTTCCTCCAAGAAAAAAAAAACTATGAAAAAGAAAAAGGATTGGAATTAATCACGACGTCTCAGCGTGACAATTCCAAGTATTCCAAGTGCACCGACCATAGCCATTATACCAACAGGCGTCAGCAGTGGGACAACAGGCTGACAGTGGTAGTGGCTTGGGTCCTCATCAGTTACGACAGTACCTTGCTCATCCTCACCGGTTACAACAGCAATGTTCTCGTACAGTGGAACACATTCCTCCAGAGTATCTGTAACCACATAGGTCCATACTTCTCCAACATCGAGAATATCATCATTGTTAATACTCTTGGAAACGATCTTAGCATCCCCGATCGTACCGATCACATCATCTTCAACAACGATATTTTCCAGTGGTACATTTCCAGTGTTGGTTACGAAGTATTCCCATGTAATGGTCTCCCCTACAGCAATCTGCGGACCTGAAGGGTAATCTGCATCATAGCCATTTGTATGCTTCTCAATGTCAATGTCAGGTTCACATCTTACAATGTAGTGACTTGGATCTTCATCAGTTACCGGAATGACACCATAGTAACCTACAACGTCAGCAACATTAGCATACTGACCACATTCTGCAGTGCCAGTCGCCTCATAGGTCCATATCTCACCAATGTCCAGTATATCATCACCATTGCCTTTGTCTATGATGTTAGTTATGACACCAAGAATGTTGTCAGTAACAGCAACATTTTCCAGTGGCACATCTCCCATATTAGTAACAACATAGGTCCATGTAACATCATCCCCAGGCTGAAGTTCAGGTCCTGTTGGATTATCTGCATCAAAACCGTTAGTTGCCTTCTCAATATCAATGTCCGGGTTAGGAACTGCAATGAATATAAGTGCCCTGTCCTCACCAGGAATATCAAGATTGCCTCCGGCAGTTATTTCTACTTCAAATTCTTCACCGCCACTCAGATCGAAATAGTTACTAAGACCTGCGATAGATATCTCATATACTGCATCTCCAGCCTGACTGTTAGCCGCAACTACATTTGCTTCAGTAAAACCAGGGAAGGCACCATTAAGGATAGCTACAGTCACATCATTATTGGTGACAAGTATAAGCACACTCTGTGTGTCCTGGGTAAGTACTATGCTGAACTGCTCACCAGCACCAATACCTGTGATAGGTCTTGCGGTTACAGCACCTGCAGTGTCACCATTAGCTATTACACTGGATATGCTTGTATCACCATCGAGGTCACCCGGAAGACCGTATACTGTAGACATACCATAAAGTACATCGCCTACAGGATCATAACGTGCATAAAATCCCCGAAGGTCGTATCCGCTTTCAGCCGGTCCTGCCGTAGCCATGCTTTCATCAAAATTCGTACCCGAATCGGTCAGAGGGTCTTCATCATACCAATTTCCATCCTGGAATATAACCATTTTATCTCCAAAAGGACCGTTGGAATCATAACCTGTGCCTTCTGTTTGTGCAAAGGCCCAGCCTTCGTCCCACTCCCCAACTCCACGCACCCCATCCACGGATATTGCCGCAGCACTGGGGACGGAGAATAAAATGATCAATATTCCGAACATTACATGTAATCTGTTCATTATTTTCCGCTCCCTTCTTATAAAGAATATATTAACAATAAAGAGTTAGTTGCCACAATATATAGCAATACAGCAAACTAAATTCAGTAGGATTGTTACGTAAAAATATTTCGGAAAAATACTGTTTGGTTTAAAGTAAGTATAAAAGGAATACTCAACTCTGCAAATTTAAGCAAACATAAGTTAAATTGTTAAGTCAGGTAAAATCAGAACTTATTTTAAGAAAAGAAAAGGAGGAATTAATCCCCCCTCCTAAGATAGAATGCCCCCACAAGTCCAAGAGATGTGATGAATACCACCATTCCAACAGGACTCAACAGTGGTACTACAGGCTGGCAGTAGTAATTGGCTGCATCCTCATCTGTAACTTCATCACCTTCAAACTCACCTGTAACAACTGCAGTATTCGTGTGCTGCGGAACACATTCCTGCATGCTATCCCTTAGCTCGTATGTCCAGACCTCTCCCGGATCCAGAATGTCATCATTGTTGATGCTCTTCGAAATAATGCTTGATGAAGGTATTATTCCCAGTTTGTCATCATCAACAACCACATTCACCAATGGAACATTGCCTGTGTTCTCCACAATAAAGGTCCAGATGATCTCATCACCTACAGCAAGCAGAACTCCAGGAGCATGGTCAGCATCGTTTCCATTGATATATTTCTCAATATCAATATCAGGTCCACAGTTCACATTGTAGTGGCTGGGGTCATTATCAGTTACCGGAATAGCACCATAATGACCTACAACATCTGCAATGTTGGCATACTGACCACATTCTGCTTTACCTGTTGCCTGGTATATCCATACTTCACCCGGTAGAAGAGTGTCATCACCGTTTCCTTTGTCCACGATATTTGTTATGACACCAAGCTTATCGTCAGTGACCGTCACGTTGGTAAGGTGTACATTACCAGTGTTTGTGACCACATATTCCCAGGTGATATTTGAATCATAGACAAGCGTAGGTCCTGGAGCTACATCAGCATCAACACCATTGGTTGATTTCTCGATATCAATACGAGGTATGCAGACAACATTATAGTGACTTGGATCCTCGTCAGTTACTGTGATCTCGTTATAATCACCTGTTACAGTACCGAGGTTTGCATAGTCACCACATGAAGCACTGCCTATTGCTTCAAGCACCCATACCTCATCTACAGCAAGTATGTCATCTCCATCACCCTTATCGATAATATTAGTGATAGCACCAAGGATGTTATCACTTACCTGGATGTTTGTAAGGTCAACATTACCAGTATTAGTTACAACATAGGTCCACGTGACAGTATCACCAACATCAAGTGATGGACCTGGAGCAGTGTCAGCATCCTCACCATTTGTGGCCTTCTCGATATCGATGTCAGGACATTCACCGAAGTAGTGGCTCAAGTCACTGTCAGTAACAGTAGTATCACCAGCATCACCAGTTACAGTACCTTCGTTCTCGTACTGACCACATTCAGCAACACCGGTTGCTTGAAGTGTCCACACTTCTCCGACAGCAAGTATATCGTCGCCATCTCCCTGATCAATAATGTTGGTGATAGTTCCAAGAATACTGTCACTTACCTGAATGTTTGTAAGGTTGACATTACCAGTGTTGGTTACAACATACGTCCATGTAACAACATCACCCTGTGGGATTCCAGGGCCAGGACCAACATCAGCATCTTCGCCATTGGTGGCCTTCTCGATATCGATGTCAGGACATTCACCGAAGTAGTGGCTCAAGTCACTGTCAGTAACAGTAGTATCACCAGCATCACCAGTTACAGTACCTTCGTTCTCGTATTGGCCACATTCAGCAACACCGGTTGCTTCAAGTGTCCACACTTCTCCGACAGCAAGTATATCGTCGCCATCACCATTGTCGATAATGTTGGTGATAGTTCCAAGAATACTGTCACTTACCTGAATGTTTGTAAGGTTGACATTACCAGTGTTGGTTACAACATATGTCCATGTAACAACATCACCCTGTGGGATTCCAGGGCCAGGACCAACATCAGCATCGATACCATTTGTTGCCTTCTCAATATCGATGTCAGGACATTCACCGAAATAGTGGCTCAAGTCACTGTCATTTACAGTAGTATCACCAGCATCACCGGTTACAGTACCTTCGTTCTCGTATTGGCCACATTCAGCAACACCGGTTGCTTCAAGTGTCCACACTTCTCCGACAGCAAGTATATCGTCGCCATCTCCCTGATCAATTATGTTGGTGATAGTTCCGAGGATATTGTCACTTACCTGAATATTTGTGAGATCGACATTACCAGTGTTGGTTACAACATACGTCCATGTAACAACATCACCTTCCTGTAGTCCAGGACCTGGACCAACATCAGCATCTTCACCGTTGGTGGCCTTCTCAATGTCGATGTCAGGACATTCACCGAAGTAGTGGCTCAAGTCACTGTCAGTAACAGTAGTATCACCATAATCACCGGCTACACTACCTTCGTTCTCGTACTGACCACATTCAGCAACACCCGTTGCTTCAAGTGTCCACACTTCTCCGACAGCAAGTATATCGTCGCCATCTCCCTGATCGATTATGTTGGTGATAGTTCCGAGGATGTTGTCACTTACCTGAATGTTTGTAAGGTTGACATTACCTGTGTTGGTTACAACATAGGTCCACGTTACTGCATCACCCTGTGGAATGCCAGGGCCAGGACCAACATCAGCATCTTCGCCGTTTGTGGCTTTCTCGATATCAATGTCAGGACATTCACCGAAGTAGTGGCTCAAGTCACTGTCATTTACAGTAGTGTCACCATAATCACCGGCTACACTACCTTCGTTCTCGTACTGACCACATTCAACAACACCGGTTGCTTCAAGTGTCCATACTTCACCAATGGCAAGTATATCATCGCCATCTCCCTGATCGATTATGTTGGTGATAGTTCCGAGGATATTGTCACTTACCTGAATGTTTGTAAGGTTGACATTACCTGTGTTGGTTACAACATACGTCCATGTAACAACATCACCCTGTGGGATTCCAGGACCAGGACCAACATCAGCATCGATACCGTTTGTGGCTTTCTCGATATCTATATCAGGACATTCACCGAAATAGTGGCTCAAGTCACTGTCATTTACAGTAGTGTCACCAGAATCACCGGTAACGGTACCCTCGTTCTCGTATTGACCACATTCAGCAACACCTGTTGCTTCAAGTGTCCATACCTCACCGACGGCAAGTACATCGTCACCATCACCCTGATCGATTATGTTGGTGATAGTTCCAAGAATGTTGTCACTTACCTGAATGTCTGTAAGATTGACATTACCTGTGTTGGTTACAACATAGGTCCATGTAACAGCATCACCCTCCGGGATTCCAGGACCAGGGCCAACATCAGCATCTTCACCGTTAGTAGCTTTCTCGATATCGATATCAGGACATTCACCGAAGTAGTGGCTTGGGTCAATATCAAAAACAGGTATCACATCAAAGAAACCAACTGCTGTAGCATTATTCTCATACTGACCACATTCAGCAATTCCAGTTGCAATATAGATCCATGTTTCTCCGATCGCCAGTGTCGAATCACCATCACCATTATTGATTATGTCAGTGATGGAACCGAGTTTGTCATCTGTGACCGATATGTTCTCCAATGGCACATTACCGGTGTTGGTTACAACATAGGTCCACAGGAGTTCATTACCCTGAGGTATTCCAGGACCTGGTGCAGCATCAGCATCCTCACCATTAGTTGATTTTTCAATATCAATTTCTGGATTTGGTATTTCAAAGAATACTGCTGCAATGTCTTCTCCTACAATGTCAAGGTTTCCTCCGGCACTCGAAGCCACACTGAATCCCTGACCAGGAGTCATATCGAAATATTGAGCCAGGTTCTGTACTGATATCTCATATACACAATTACTGCAGTTATCAGGACCACCTGCATTACCATTTGCAGCAATTACATCATTCTCATCAATTCCTGTAAAGCCTATTGTGCTAACAGTCCAGTCATTATTTGTAATCACTATTATCAGTGCTTTATCACCCTGGAATATCATGATACTCCATTGTTCCCCAGGACCGATTCCTGTGAGATCTTTTCCAGTAACTGGTCCAAGTATATCGCCATTTTCCGTAAGGCCGACTATATTCCCATTACCGTCAAGATCGCCAGGAAGACCGTATACTGTAGACATACCATAGAGCGTGTCATTGATTATGTCATAATGAGCATACTGTCCTTTTATATCATATCCACTGGGATAAGGACCTTCCGTACTTAGATTCTCATTGAAGTTGGTACCTGCATCTGCAGCAGGGTCCTCATCATACCAGCCCCCATTCTGGAATACAACCATCTTGTCTCCGAAAGGACCATTTGAATCATAGCTGGTACCATTTACCTGGCCAAAGTTCCAGTTCTCATTCCATTCATCTATACTTCTTTCTCCATCCACAGTGATAGCTACTGCTGTCCCCGACATCACGAGCAACACCAGAGCTATCACAAAAAGTAAATTGTATTTTGTCATTTGCCCCACCCTTATAAGTAAAAGATTTATTACTACTAGGGAATAATTTACATAGAACACTATTTATTATCGTAGCAAACAAAAATCAGTAGGAATACTCCGTAGCATACTGAAGTAGGATAGTTACAAAACATTGAATAGAAGGATAAACAGAAGGAAGAGTTTAAGATAAATGATCCTTATTCATTTTATTTCGTTTTAAGATAGAGTTTTCCGGATAGTATATCTTCAATTATTTTCAGGGATTCCTCACCAATCTTTGTTTTTTTGCCCCTGTCAATCTTTTCCATATTGTTGTAATCAAAAATACTTTTGCATACACCATGACGTTTGTCCAAAGGATCATTATCCTGCAGAAATACTATACAACCTTCTAACCCTATTTCCCTTTGAATATATTTTAATGCATAACTCACCCCATAATGGCATCCGACACCCGGAAGAAAATATTTGTAACCTTCGTTCTTTTTCTCTTCGAGCCAGGGGAAGAGATGAGAATCACTATCAATTATAAAAATTCGGTCTTTTGTAAAATCCTGTTGCTTCAGAACATCTATCATACGACCCAGCGAACAGGGAACATTACAACTTCTGCCATCCAGTTTTAAGCATTTTCTATTTTTCCTTAATTTTTCATTATCAGATACAGGACAAGTATAATCTCCAAAAGGTTTGGCGCAATAAGGAAGAAAAGAGATGCAACTGTCCAGCTCATCTTTAACTATTTTCTGCATATCAACAGAAGGTGAGGAGATAGCTACGCTATGACTGAGCAAAATTTTGTTTACCTGATTGTAACTCAATCTGTTTTCTATGAGCCTTTTATTTATCGAATATGGAACGAATGAATATAATCTTTCCAAGACAGATATTTTCGTTGATTAACCCCACCTCTTAAATGCTTCATTCTTTGGAATGTGCATATCTCCCAAATAAAGATAGCATAATCATGATAATAAAACTTTGGCGTTGCAACAAAATACCGTATAGTGTATCTTTTTTTGTAGGAACAAAAAAAAATACAAATAAAACCTGCAAACTTGATATATATTTATAGTAGAGAAATAAATAAGGAAAGCACCCTAATATTTTCAATAGTAATGAATCATGTACTGGAAGGATTTTCATTAGTATTAGGCGATTTGTGAGGAACATCCACCATATTATGATAGTTCCCCGACAGGATACGATCCATCAGGATAATGGTCTCTTTATGCATCTTAGTCCTTTTGCCCTTGTCTATACCTTCCATTCCCAGATAATCGTTCATGCATTTACAAACACCATTGTCTTTGTCTTGAGAACAATAATCATCTACAAAGGCTATGCAACCCTTATAGCCAAGTTTCTTACCAATATAATCTATGGCATAAGATACGCCGTATTTACAGCCTGTGCCCGGCATGAAATATTCGTAACCTTCCTTCCTTTTTTGCTGCAGCCAGGGGAAAAGGTTGGAATCACGATCTATTATGAATATCTGATCTTTTTTGAAGCCATGTTTTACAAGAACATCTACCATTTCACCGAGTGAACATGGTACATCACATTTTCCACCAGATACCTTGATACATTTCTGGTTCTTCCTATTATTGACCTTGTCCGATGTCGGACATTCATGTTCCCCAAGGGGTTTTGCACAATATGGTAAAAAAGCAACACACTTATCCAGATCATCTCTTACCACTTTATTTATGTCGAGAGAATGCGGATATAATGCCAGGTGATTTTCTATCAGAAGATTATCCTGCTTTTTGAATTTGCATTTCCATCTCACAATCTTTTGATGAATTGAATAGGGAATCAATCCATATATTAATTCTCGGGTCAGCATTTTTTTTCCTCCATGACTTTTGGACTATACTTCCGTGGAGTTGTCCAGAGAAACCTATTATGCCCAATTATTGAGCTTTATAGGATATGGTTAGTTTGGTCATAGGTATAAACATCATGCCCCTATATACAGTTATTTGTGTACATAGAGTGTATTAATTAATATATACTGTGCACATAGTTATAAATAATTAAGACAGATACTGTACAAAGTCCCTACATTTTATGTACAAGTTAGACCTCAAAAAAACAATGCATTCGTGAACTGAGAAATTGTCAGTGGCTATCCAATAATAACCAATGACTATGAAATCAAAGACCTAATTCCTTTGCAATCTCCTGAAACTCTTTACCTTTTGCAGTTGTGATATACAAGTTTCCTTTATGTTCAAGAAGGCCTTTTTCTTCTAACATTTCAAGATACCTGTTAACCATATCAAAGTTCAGATTTGCACTGTAAACTATATGTGTTTTTTTAGCCCCCTCCAATGCAGCTTTTAAAATTTCCACACTAATGGCAGTCCTGCTTCTTCTAATATAACCACATCCACTAGTTACAGTTTCTTTTCTCCACCTGCAACTACCCACTCATGATGAATAAATGTTGGAAGAAAAATTCATTCCAACATGCAGATTCGATCTATTTCTTGGACTTGTATCTATAGGAAACAATTACAGCCCCTACAAGAATAAGACCAAATATAGCAATCATACTGCTGACACCACTTACAGGCGATGATTCTTCTTCACCTGCTACTTCATCAGCTACTTCTTCCTCTATTGGACTCTGAACTATTGTTTCATCTGGTTGTGATGTTTCAGATCCTGTGTCCACAGCTTCTTCGGTAGTCTCCGTAGTAACACTACTAAAGCCTCCGCCACCACCTGAAGATTTCGTTCCAGTTGTAGTAGGAGATGCAGGAGTAGTTGCACTAAGATCAAGGGAAATCATTTCACCACTCTGGTAACTGCTAAGGTCCAATGTTGTTGTTTCCACACCATTCACATAGATCGTGACTACACTGTAATCAGAGCTCACTCCCAGCCTGTTGCTTCGTTCATCACCGAAAAGACCTGTATTCGTTACAGTTGTTTCACCAACTGTCTGGCCATCAACAACAGCTGCCACTTCGGTACCCACAGGTGCCGGACTTCCATCAAGCATTAAACTCCCTTCTAATACTACCGGAGGAGAAATGGCTGCAGCAGGTACAGCTACTACTATGAATGAGAATAAAATTATCAAAACCTGTAATGAAACACCATATTTTTTATCGCTTATCATACGTCCCACCTTTGATAAATCAAAAAAGCAGTGAGAAATCTCACTGCAAACTTTTCATGTTTCTTTCACCTCAGCCCAATAGACACTCCTCATCTACGAATACGAAATAGCCTTCATACATATTCATGGCAAAGACATCGGTGCCTACCTGGTTACCATTGATAACTCCTTCCTCTCCATTGTAGCCTACGTAAGCAAACTCACTTGTGGAAGCCATCCATGGTCCCATGACCTTGATGTAGCAGTCATCAATCGTGGACAAAGCAACCTCTGCAGGAAGCTCTACCATGGCAGTGTGACCAATTGCGTTCCATCCTGGATAAAGTGTCAGTGATGGAGGTGTGGAAGGTACCATTGGTGTAAGATAGCTTCCATTGATCACTACAGTCTCACTCAGGTTGTTGTGCACCCAGTATGCCTTCAATGGTTCAAAGTCATCCGGTACAACCATCATGCCAGTAGAAGCATCATAATAGAAGACACTGTCTACTTCAGTATCATTGAAGTCTTGGAGTACATAGTCAATGCCTGCATTCTCAAGTGTCTGTGGAATTGATATCAAGTTCCATCCTGGCAGGAGTGCTATTCCTTCAACCTCAGGCACTGTTGAAACTTCAACCATACCATCAGTTACTATAACACCAGGAATATCAGCATTTGCTTCATCCTTGAGAACTACATTGTACATGTCAAGATCATAGATACCATCTGTTGCATCTGCTTTGACTTCGAACTCGATTGTCAGCAATGTACCGGCCTCTGGAGTATAAACACCACCAGTGGCTGCAAGTCCATATGTAATAGTACCTGCTCCGTCGTCACCGCTTCCAGGTGCTTCAAGTGCTCCCGGTCCCAGTAAGCCATTGGTCATGCTGTTTACCATGAGTGCTGCAGGATCATAATCAAGCTGCACGCTTACAGCACGGAGGTTGTAGTCAGCAGAGTCTATCTCTATATCCACCTGGAAAGTATCTCCAGCTGCAATAGGTCCGCTTGATGTTGGTACTATCATGGCTGTTGGCATATCGGGGACCTGACCGTCTCCAGATACCTGAACACTACCATCCGTGACACCTACATCAGGGATAGCTACATTGTCCTGGTCCTTGAGAGAGACACTATTCAGGTCAAGATCATAGGTTCCGTTTGCTGCGCCTGCCTTCACTTCGAACTCAATGGTTAGCATTGTTCCGGCTACCGGTACATAAACACCGCTGGTAGAAGCAATACCATAGGCAATGGTGCCTGCACCATCGTCACCGCTTCCAGGTGCAACAAGTGCTCCTGCTCCAAGTAAGTCCTCATCAGTAATGCTGTTCACCATAAGTGCGGATGAATCGTAATTCATCTGCAGATTTACAGCACGAAGGTTGTAGTCAGCAGAATCCACTTCTACCTGTACCTGGAATGTGTCACCGGGACCAACAGGACCGCTTGCTACCGGACTAATCTCCACTTCCGGTTCAGAAGGTGTTGGAATTACTTCATCTCCAACTTTTACTGTTCCATCTGTGATTATAACTCCTGGAATAGCTACGTTATCCTGATCCTTAAGCGATACAGCATTCAGGTCAAGGTTATAGGTTCCATTTGCTGCACTGGCATCAATTGCAAACTCAATGGTTAGCATTGTTCCGGCTACCGGTGCATAAACACCGCTGGTAGATGCAATACCATAGGATATGGTACCTGCACCGTCGTCGCCACTGCCTGGTGCTACAAGGGCTCCCGCTCCAAGCAAGTCCTCATCGGTTACACTGTTCACCGAGAGTATTGCCGGATCGTAATCAAGCTGCAGGTTCACGGCACGGAGGTTATCTGTATCAGAATTAACCATTACAGTAACCTGAAACGTATCGCCTGCATCATACTCATTTGTTTGTGGATCTACTGACACCGAAGGATCAGCAGCTGCAAGTCCTACGCCTACCATGAAACATGCACAAAATATTAAAAGGGTGGCAGTTAATCCTGCCATTCCCTTATGTGTTATTTTTGTCATGATTTCACCTCTTATATCAGGCTTAAGACTGATATACTCCTGCGAACTCTACGAAGTCATCGAAGTCTACGTCACCATCGTCATCGAAGTCGAAGATTGCATTGTAGTTGCTGTCACCCATTACTGAGTTGTAGCATGCTGCGAATTCAACAAAGTCGTCGAAGTTGACAATTTCATTTCCATCGTAGTCACCCTTCATCTCATCAACTGGTGGTTCAACTACTGGAGCACCGCCGTTCATGTACAGACCTGTGCCATCCGTTGGATCATATGTGAACATAATCCTCTGGAATTCAGTTGATAGTTCAACATTGTCACAAACATCAGAGTTTGGTGCTGTGAATGAACTTGTCAGCAGATAGTCGCCTTCGCCGCCTGCATTTGGCACATCTGGATAGACAAACTCCTTGTAGAAGTCTGGCATTGTGTAGATGTGTAGCCACTTCCAGGTCTCGAATGACTTAACTGGAATTGTGTCTGCTGTAGCAACTACACCATCACATTCTCTGAGCAGCTCAAGCAGGTTGGTGTGGAATCTGTCCTCATAGTCCTTGCCTGTGAAGTAGATCTCAGTTGCTGGCACATCGAACATACGTTCTGCAATTGTGTCATATGGTGTGTTGATGTACATGTCATGATACCAGAGCAGGTCGTCGGTTGCAGTTGAATCGAACCACTGTCCGTAGTAGCAGGTCGTGTCTTCTCCACCAGGTATGTAGTGTGGTACATCGATATCATCTATCATAATGTGGTCACCATTGAATGGTGGTAGCACAGGTATGATGTCACCGTCATACACAGCCTTCTTGACAACGGAAAGGTCATTGAGTGCAATGTCCTTGTGTTCTGGCAGTGGGTTCCTTATGGTGATGTACTTGACATCGTTGTACTCTGGACCAAAGATCCTGGCAACATCGTATTCTGCACCGTCTACGAAGAATGTTTCTCTTTCATAGAGCTGGCGTCCTACTGTAAGAAGTACCTTGTCATGGTTTACACCTGTACCTTCAATTTCAAGATACCATGGTTCATAGAACTGTGGATAGTTGTCTGTTACAGTGTGACGACCCGCACTAAGGATTCCGTACTCTACATCAATTGTGTGTAGTGTTCCTATCTGCACAGGTTCCTTGTTACCGTTGTAGTATACCTTGACAGATACCATGGAAATTTCACCATTTCCATCGTAGTTAATGTCATCAATCTCTACAATGTGGTCGAGGAACTGTACCCTCTCACCGACACCTACAGACAGAAGATCTGAGCTGATCTTGATATCCTTGTAAGTATCATGGTTGAAGTCTCCTACCTTCTTGAGCAGCACCATATCGTCAACTCCATCATAGTTGATGTCAAAGCTGTCAAGACCGATCTGTTCGTCATTGTCTGCAACTGGGAACCAGAATGTTGTCCAGTAAGCACCAGTGGAGCTCATTGCGGTTGCAGCCGTTGGCTGGTAATGCTTGTCAATGAACATGTAAGTGAACTCGTTCACTACATCTTCCCAGACGTATTCATTGTGGTTTGGTACCCATTCAACTATGCAATCCTGTGGAGGCTTTCTCAAATCTTCCTCAGTTAGAAGTTCTCTTGAATCACCATCAACACGGTAGAAATCATCAAGCCATACCATACCGGTTGGCTCAGTGTATTCAGGTACGAACCACTGTCTGAAGAAGACCTTCTCGTGTGAGTCCTTGTTGTCCACAACAATTCCTGCCTTTATCTTTGCAGGGTTAAGTGTTACAAAGTCCTTTTCTGGAGCTTCATCACTCAGTGGATCAAATGGTGCTTCAGGATCCTCGTATGGGAATGCTGCAGTGAGTCCATCTTCACCATAGACTCTCAGTCCATTGGTCTCTGTGTCAATCTCGTTGACATAGATATCCTCGGCTCCTGTTACCTGATCATAGACGAACATAAGTCTCTGTGGCCAGACGATGTTCTTAAAGTTGCAGACGTATTGTGGAACGTCATCACACAATATTGAGTTCTCTGCTCTGAAAGAACTTGTAAACAGGAAGTCACCTGTACCTTCATCAATATCAGGCAGCTCAGGATAGACGAATTCCTTGTAGAAGTCTGGCATTGTACGGATGTGTAGCCACTTCCAGGCTTCAACTACTTCCACATCAACTGATTTGAGTTCACCTTCGTCAAGCAGCTCAAGCAGGTTGGTGTGGAACCTTGGTTCAAGATCCTTGTTGATGAAGTAGATAAGCAATGGATCAACATCGTAGATCTTACGTTCTTCTACAGTATCATATGCATCAGATATTCCTATATCCTCATACCATTCTCCATCAGGAGCGGCTTCATTCAGAATAGAACCTTCATATCCTGTGTATGGACAGATCTCGTATTCATTGTGAGGAATGTTTATGTCATCAACCATTGTGTGCACCTTGTTAAGTGGTGGCAGCAATGGGAGATACTCACCATTGTCAACCATTTCCTTGACAACTGAGAGGTCATTTATTGAAACATCCTGGTGTTCTGGTACAGGGTTTCTGATAGTGATGTACTTAACACTGTTGTACTCAGGACCATAGATCCTGGCGACGTCATATTCTGCACCATCTACGAAGAATGTCTCTCTTTCATAGAGTTGGCGTCCTACTGTAAGAAGAACCTTGTCACTGCCTACACTGGTAGCCTCTACTTTAAGATACCATGGTTCATAGAACTGTGGCTTGTCATCTGTTACTGTGTGACGGCCTGCACTAAGGATTCCCTTCTCGACATCGATTTCGTGCAGTGTACCTATAAGTTCAGGTTCCTTGTTACCGTTGTAGTAAACCTTCACACCAACTTTGGCAAGCTCACCGCTTCCATCATAATAGATATCATCGATCTCTACGATATGATCGAGGAACTGTACCTTGTCACCGACTTTTACAGATATAAGATCAGAACTGATATCTATGTCCTTGTAACCATCGTAATTGAAATCTCCTACTTTCTTGAGCACAACCATGTCATCGACACCATCGTAGTCGATGTCATAACCATCAAGACCAATCTGTGCATCATCATTATCTGCGACAGGGAACCAGAAGGTTGTCCAATAAGCACCTGTTGTGCTCTTTGCAGTTGCTGCTCTTGGCTGGTAGTGCTTGTCAACGAACATGTAGGTGTAGTCTGTAACTACATCTTCCCAAGTGTACTCGTTGTGATTGGGCACCCATTCCACTCTTTTGATTGGCTTCTCGAATTGATCAAGAGATATAGCCCTCAAGTCATCTTCAGTTAATACCTCTTCTTCTTCTATAACTTCACCCGTATCAAGTGTACGATCAAAACAGCGTATGAAGTCATCAAGCCAAACCATACCTGTTGGTTCAGTGTACTCTGGCACAAACCATTGTCTTGTAAAGACCTTTTGCTTGGAGTCGATATTGTTTACCACAATATCATCTTCAATTAAGGCCGGATTAAACGTTACAAAATCTTTCTCTGGCGATTCTATATTCATTGGATCAAATGGTGCTTCCGGATCAGTGTATGGGAATGCTGCACTGAGTCCTTCTTCACCGTATATCCTCAATGAATTTGCGTCTTCAGCAGCACTTGCTGAAGTTGCTATTGAAAATATAGTAAGTAGAGCAATAGCAACTACTAAAAGCCTATGCTGGAACTTCACTTTCATTGTTAGTATCCTCCTTTCTTAAAGTCATATGACTTTTTGATACCATCAAACATGACTCCGTCTCCATTCGTTCAATGATACCCCAGTGAAGCTGTCTTGGACAATCCCACCGACAACCCCAAACAATGATATGAAGTTAGATTTTATAAACCGATAAGAAATAAAACTTCAGAATTTAGTTAGCAAACAAAAATAAGAAACATTGTTCCTGAACAATGTTACTTGAAAAACAAATCAACAGGACTGGGCATTAGAAAATAGTAAGGAGCTAAAAATAAAAAGAGGACAATGATCACACATTTGATTTGTTTTGTAAAGGAACAACAACTACGTCATAAGTAAAGATCAGCCATAAAAGGAAAGGAAAAGCTATCCGCCCAATAGCATACATGTAAAGAAACGCATCCTGATAAGAAAAGAAAAGTATTTGCAAATAGATCACCACTAAATTGAAAATAATCGTTAACATAAGGCCTATCAGTAATATTTTAATGGTCCTCTTCCTTTCAAGAGCCGTAGCAAGTACCAGAGCTACAAAAGGAATGAAATTCAACGGGAGATAAAACAAAAAGAAATTAGCAGGGTCCACAATAACAACGGAAGCGGCAAAATATCTCCCGCCTATAGGGACCCACACCAGAAATAAAATAGTAAGATAAAGAAAAAACCTTTTTAGGAAAGGTATCATTCTTATCGTGTTCATGAGTTCTTCCTTCTGATTATAACTATGTTTTACTCCTCATACAATACGCCAGTGTGATGGACAAGATACCTATAAGATAACCAAATCCTGGTGTCGCCTTTGCTTCACCCTCAGTACCCTGTACTTCATCTGATGCCTCTTCCTGAGTTGACGTTAGCCTATCCTCTATTTCATCAGGACTACCCAGTTTGAAAACTACAGGAACTTCGCTTACGCCAATGTTCGTGGCTTCTCTGTTCATAAGCTGATATACATCAGTGATAAGTGATTTTTTGTTTGCATCGGTTTCTTCATTGATCTTTACTTCAAAGTACCCGTCAGGCGATAATCCCGTACTCAGAAGTATACCACTTTGCAAATAATCATCCATCTCATCACTTACATTAAGAGAAATGGCATATGAATCCTGGAAATACCATTGCCAGCATTCCTTCTCAGTGTTTATCTGTGGCAGTTTACCGGCTGTAGCCACTACTGTAGGATCATACAAAGAACTTTCATTATTCATGAAATCTCCAAGTTCCATCTCATTAATTGCCTGTACCCTTTGGATCAATTCCTGCAATTGGTCACTGACATCTGAGATCGTACCCTCAGCAAATTCCACAGGAACGTTACCTATGTCCATGTCCTGTGCATTCTGGTCAATTATTGCATAGATGCCATCCATCTCAGTTCGATCGACCATGAGTGGTTCATAGAATACGACTACCAGATATCCAGCAGAGTTGGAGCCAATCGATACAATCTTACCTTGAGGGAATAGATATTGGCCTTCGAACTCAGTTACAAGTTCATTCTCAAGTATAAGACTATTCTGTGACCAGGATTCATCATTCCGAGTTGTTCCATATCGTCCTATTACTTTATAATCATCAGGATGGAAACCAAAAATATATGCATATCCTAATTGCGGTTCCACGACAGATGTTGATGAGCTGCTGCTGCCAGATGTGCTTTTAGTCTGGCTTGCAAGATCAATGGTTTCCAAAGGTGTTGAAGCATCATCTGTTACATCCCCAACTACCACCGAGCTTCCGGTTGCTTCACCGACAAGGTAATCTTTATTTTGATCAAGAAGCTTCGCTTCCTTGAAACTGAGACTGTAAACACCCTCAATAGTATCCTTTATCTGGAATTCGATGGATATCAATGTCCCACTTCCTGGCGCGTCATAGTTCGAATCAGCGAATCCATAGGTTATCGTGCCATCTCCATCATCACCACTTTCCGGCTCTATAAGCGCATCATTTTCAAAGAGGCTTCCTTTTGTGATGCCAATTACCTCAAAAGCGTTAGGATCATAGTCCAACTTAATATGTGCCGCTGATAACTGACTAACACCTGAATTAACATCAATATTCACATTAAACGTTTCACCGGGAGATAGACCGGTATGCGATTCAGGAGATATAGAAATCGATGCTGTTGCAGATGCATTCCCAATGGCTATCATCAGGACCAATAGAGTCATGACAGTATATTTGACAATGTTGTTAATACCCCACATTATGTAACCCCCGTTACGGTTTTATAGGCACAACGGCCTATTTGTTCAGTAATTAATATCCGTTTTTCAATTATGAAGATATATAGGTTCCGATTTGTTTACAAAGAAACATACTGAGCAAATATAAACATAAAAAGAGAACATATCAAAAAAGAATTGTGGGAAATAAATGGTCATATAGACCATCTATTCCCCTGATTCCGTTTATGGTGGTACGGTGGGGGTACGTTGATACTATTTCTTAATCAGACTATGCCTTATACAATAAAAAATGGAGACAAAATCATGATTACAATCCATATATTTGCGTTTACAGGAAATAAATAGAGAGGAAACTGTATTATGGATAATTATTAAGGATTAGAATATTTTCATTTTTACAGGACAGTGAGTATTCCCCTTCATTATTGAGCTTTTTCATCATTAAATTGGAATTGTTGAAATTGCTATATCTGCAATAAAGATATAATCAAAATCAAAAATATTTTAAATTGAAAGAATCCTGAAATAGCAAAAACAATGATATAAATATAAGAGACAGGTTAAGAAAGCCCTGCCTCTATCTCCTTCTATTTGCTTGTTTGGTGGTATCTGTAGTGGTACGAAAGCGAAATGTTCCCTTAATAGCGGGGGATACGGAGACAAATTACGACCACCATACTCCTTTTGGTTTCCAAACAAAATAAAGCTTATAGAAACTGTTTTGAGAAGGATTGATTAGTAGTTCTTATAAGTAAAATCTGCACACTTCGAAATTACTGTTTTAGTTGTTTTTTTGCCATAAGAATGGACACTGTCGCATATCCGAATATTATTATGCCCAACCAGATTATAGGTTCCCCTATGCCTTCATGTCCAAGATATGAAAGTGCAAGACCTATACTGAGTATCAGTACATTGACCTTAAGCAATTTTCGATTACGATAGATGATACTGACATACCTTTGCTTTTCATGGATAATATGCTTTTTTTCTTCATTCATAGAACCACTACACTTTGATTATCATATCTGCAGCCTTGCGAATTCTGTTAAAAACAGCCATTCCTATTCCATCCGGCCTAAAAGAACCATCCACTATTATTATATCTATGTTTCTTTCATCGAGGTAACGAAGTCCAAAAAATAAATTCTTTGCAGCTTGTTCAGGTTTGTCTTTCTTACCCATGGAATATGAAAGATATTCTGAAAAATTATTATGTGATTCTTCTGTAAGCAACAATCCTATTTTTGCATTCCTCAGACTAAGATCAACAATAAGCTCTTTTATCCTGGAAACTACATGTTCATGTTCTCCTTCAACTAGGATAACACTTGACTCCGGAGAATAATGCGTATATTTCATTCCCGGAGAACGGACGGTCTCGCTTTCCGGATGCACTTTGTCATCATAAGCAACTTTGACCTCACCTATGCACTCTTCAAGTTCTTCTTTGCTTATTTTACCAGGTCTTAATATCGCAGGGATCTCGGAGGTCATATCAACTACCGTCGACTCAAGTCCAATGGAAACTTCCCCGCCATCTATAAGTGCATCTATCCTTCCGGAAAGGTCACACAAAACATGTTCTGCAGTTGTAGGACTTGGTTTTCCTGAAAGGTTAGCACTTGGTGCAGCTATAGGTATTCCCGAACGTTTTATCAGTTCCAGAGCGATCAGGTTTTCAGGCATTCTGACAGCTACGGTATCTAAACCTCCTGTTGTTACATCAGGAACTATCGGCTTCCTTTCCATAATAAGAGTCAATGGACCCGGCCAGAATTTATCCATAAGGAGGGATGCTTTATCAGGTATACTCCTGACAAGTTTCAGACAGCTTTCCTTTGAATCCACATGAACTATAAGTGGGTTATCTGCCGGTCTGCCTTTTGCTTCAAATATCTGCAGTACTGCTTTTTCATTGAGAGCATCAGCTCCAAGTCCATAGACAGTCTCGGTGGGGAAAGCAACAGTTCCACCTTCTTTCAGAATTCTTGCTGCTTCCACAATAGAAGCTTCCCGATCTTCTTCACTTATGTAGAATACCTTTGTGTTCTTTTTCATAATTCGGTATTATATTAAAAAATCGACTTCATTTTAGAAGTGCCTTTTTATTTTAGACTATTCAATAGACTGCAGCCATTATTAGGTGATAAGGCTCATAAGTTTTTTGTTCATCTTCCCCAAGAATCATTATAACTTTAAGATGACAATTATGACATCAATCAGTCTATTTTATCCAATTGTGACATTTATGCAGGTTGCAGTCTAGTAAAAGGTAATACTTATATATGATTATTTCATCTAGTCACGCTGTGAGCGGGTACATTTTTTAACCCCACTCCCACACTAACCCCCCACTCCCCAACCCGCTCACGATAAATAATTGGGAAGTTTAATATTGGTTTTTGTTGGGCATTTCAGATGTTACTGCAAAAATGCAAGATCTGAATATATTCAAAACAATTAAAGTTTAAAGCACGATATAAAAAAGAATTGTTCTGGCATTACGCCAGAAGCTGCTATTATTCACTCATTGTCATTTATTGAGCATGCAGATGAACATGCTTTTCCATATTCATCAATTACAGATTCCTTACAAAGACCTACTCCATGTCGGTGAGCTGCACGGCTTATCATATGGGCTGCTATGGGCGAAGTCACCAGGATGAAAAGAGCTACTGTAATTGCCTTAACACCTATAGGGGAAAAGCCCACCTTCAGTAGTATACTAAGCATAACTCCAAAAGCACCGAGAGTTCCTATCTTTGTAGTTGCATGCAACCTGTTATACACATCAGGAAGTCTGGCAAGTCCTAGCATTGCAAGGAACACGAAGAATAATCCGATTACCAGGACAACATTGCTAAGCATTTCCAAAACCATTGAAACGGTACTCAAAATACCACCCCTTCATCAAGGTACTTTGCAACTGTGACTGTTCCCACAAAGGATATGATGGCAAGTACAAGTGCCACATCCATGAAGAAAGCGGACCCTTTTACAAATGAGTAGATACCAAGCATCACCACAATTACCGTTGTCATTGCATCAAGGGCCACAACCCTGTCAGGGATAGTCGGTCCTTTGATGATCCTGTACATGCATGGTATAATTGCAATAACCATGAACAGAAGTGAATATTCAAGTAACATTGTATTCATTCGAATGCCTCCAATACGTATTTTTCCAGATCATCCCGTATGGATTGGGCTACACCTTCAGGATCGGTTGCATCTATTGCATGAACATAGAGAATGGACCTGTCATCTGACATATCAATTGTCAGTGTACCTGGCGTAAGCGTGATAGTGTTTGCAATAGCAGTTATCCCAAGATCTGTTTTGGTCCTGATAGGTACTGCAATTATACCCGGTTTTATGTCTATCTTTGGCTGAAGCACTATTTTTGCAACCATTACGTTTGCTTTTATTATCTCCTTGATAAGCACATACAGGTATGTAACCTGTGCCGGAATCTTCTTAATGGCATTGCCGAATGAAAACTCCATATCAAAATTGAACAGGGGTTTGAATGGCCTTATGATAAATGGTGCAATTAGCACCCCCAGCACGAAATTATTAACATTTACAGTACCGTGGACAAAACACCATACAAGACCAAGTATAGCTGAATAGGCGATGTATCTTTTCATCTTACCACCCTCGTCATTACAGCATCAATATAGAGCTGCGGGTCAAGTATCTGATTAGCGGTAGCATTTGCAAAAGCTATCAGCGGTTCTGCATAAAGTCCGAATACTACAACTCCAAGTGCAAGCATGATTATTGGCAGAGCGATCAACGGGGATGTGCCATGTGTGGAATATTCACCATGTTCATTAACATCTCTTTTCTCACCCCAGAACATCAGCAACATTGCCCTGAACATGTAGAAAAGGGTGAATACTGCAAATATAAGTGCTATTGCGATCTCAAAGTAATATTTCTCAGTGATTCCCGCATCGAATAATTGGAACTTTGCAATGAATCCGCCCATAGGGGGCAGCCCTGCAATGGACATTGCACCTACAAGGAACATCATTGACATAAGTGGGGCACTATCGACCATGCCTCCCATTTTTCTCATATCTCTTGTACCTGCATGATGGATAATACCACCAGAGGTAAGGAAAAGCATGGACTTTGCAAATGCATGGTTCACAAGATACACAAGAGCTGCTGTGAGTCCGTAAACACTGCCAAAACCAATCCCAAGGAACACGTAACCTATCTGACTGACACTTGAATACGCAAGCAGGCGCTTAACATCTGTCTGGGCAACAGCTGATATGGCTCCGACCACAATGGTTGCAAGTGCGAGATAGATTATCACAGGTTTGAATATGTAGAGCGTATCGATGAATATAAGGAAGAATACCCTCAGCATTCCGTAGGCACCAACTTTTATCAACACACCACTAAGCATTGCGCTTATGGGTGATGGTGCTGTAGGATGCACATCCGGAAGCCAGTAATGAAGCGGAAATATTGCGGCCTTGTTACCAAAAACCACCACAAACATCAATGCTATGGCAAACACATACCATGGAAGCGTTCCGGCTGCACTCATTGCACTGAGCTTAACGGAGATATCTGCCATGTTCAGTGTACCTGTTGTTGCATAAAGGGAAGCTACTGCTATCAGCATTACAATGGAACTGAGCATGTTAAGTACAAGATACTTGAAAGTTGCCTCCATCTTGTCTGAACTTTTTGTAACTCCTCCTTTTTCATTGGCGATTACAAGTCCGCATGAAGAGAGCAGAAGTATCTCAAAGAATACGAAGAGATTAAATATATCCCCAGTAAGGAAGGAACCGTTAAGTCCTGCCACCAGCAAACTGAAGAGCGGATAGTAGGATGCACTCAATGACTTTTCCTCGATATAATCAAGTGAGTAAATAAGTGCTAAGAATGACACAAATGATGTCAGGACGACCATACCGGAACTGAGCAGATCGGCAACCAGCATGATACCGTATTTACCCCATTCTCCTACCTCATATACCTGTATCCCACCGGACCAGACCTGCAGGAGCAGGAGTATACTTACTATGAACATAACAAATGAAACTGAAACACTCAGGATCTTCTGAATTCCCGGTTGTTTTCTCAAAAGCACCATGAGAGACGCCAGCAATATTGGCGTAGCTATCAGTATAATTGGTAAGTGAGTATCCAATGATATCATCCCCAGAGCCTCCTGAGTTCTTTGATATCAGTTGTCCCGTATTCCTCATAGATACGATATGCAAGTATCAATATGAATGCAGTCGTTGCCAGACTGATTACGATTGCTGTAAGTACCAGCGCCTGTACCAGAGGATCCACAAAATCCACATGATTGCCTGCAGCAAGTACAGGTGCGAGAATACCCTGAGACAATGAGTCTGTGAATATAGTTCCTGTGGCTTCGGCAGCTCCATGTCCGCCATCATCTGTAATGATCGGGACCTTTGTTCCTGCAAACACTCCGGTTGATACGATCAGGAGGTTGACTGCATGTGAAAGTACACCAAGCCCAATGATCACCCTGACAATATCACGGCGCAGGATAAGGAATGTACCGATACCGAACAGTATAGCTATCGTAAGAGAAAGCAGTGTATTGTTCATTTGTCGTCACCTACGTTTTTGAAAATAGAAAGCAGCCCGCCAATTACGACAAAGTAGACTCCGATGTCGAACAATCCGGCAGATACCAGTTCCACCTCTCCGAAAAATGGCAGGTGGACAAATTCCACAGCACTTCTGAAGAAGTTATGTGAAAATGCGATTGCTGAAAAGGCTGTGAACGAGGCCAATAGTAACCCGAATCCAAACCAGTTACCCCAATCAGGATTGAAGAATGATTTGATGTGATCCAGACCATATACCACGTACGTCAGTGCAATAACTGACGCGAACATGACACCCCCTATAAATCCGCCTCCGGGATTGTTGTGTCCCGCAAGTAAGAGGGATATTGAAAAGAGGATGACTAAAGGCAAACATATCTTTGTTATTGTTTTTGTTATCAAGGTTGTCATTCGTCATCACCCCTGCTGTGTATCAGGTTATAGACACCAAATGCTGCAAGACAGAGAACGGATATTTCTCCAAGAGTATCATATCCCCTGAAATCCACTATAATCACATTGACTATATTGTGCCCGCCTGCAAGTGGAAGACTCTTCTCGATGAAATAGTGTGAGAGAGATTCAAATGGAGGAATTATTCCCTGGTTGGCATTTATCAGCAGAATGAATACCATTGAAGCCACCGTCACGGCAATGAGTAGATCCCTTGTAAGAGTTGTTGCTGGGACATGCTCCTTGAACTTCTGCGGGATCTTCACGATTGCCAGCAGGAAGATTATGGTTGAAAGTGTCTCTACCAATACCTGCGTTAGCGCCAGATCAGGAGCCTGCAGGTATATGAACAGAAGACTTACCAGATACCCCAATCCGGAGAGAGCTAGTATCGCAGGTATATATCTTGGCAATAATGCAGCTCCAAATGCTGCGATTATCATAAACATGAAGATAAGACCTTCATATAGTGGAATATCAAAATTAAGATTCTGTGGTATCAGGCTTGATGCCAGCAATATTGCAGGTATTGCAAACATTGCGATGGTAAGTAACAACAGAGCAAGCACGTATGTCTTAACAGGACCTGGCTGCATCCTGTTGGAGAACTTTGATGTTACCTTCTTTGCATTCTCCACGGTTGCATCATAATAATAGTTGACACTTATCCATGGGAAACGTGCGTTGAACCTGTTCTGCCATTCTGCGATCTTTCCGTATTGTGTGTATGTGAGGATCCCCAGTGCAAAAGTGACAATTGTCATCATAAGTGATGTTGTGAATCCGTGCCATAGTTTTACATGAAGTTGTGTTTCCTCAAGCAATATTCCTGAAACAGTAGGGTCTATGAAATAATGGACTGGTATTGAAGGAACAAGTCCGAATAGTATTATAAGTCCTGCAAGGAAGATAGCAGGTGCGAGCATTACCATTGATGGGTCGTGTATGTGCTCAGGCAATCCTTTTGAAGGTCTTTTTCCAAGGAATATACCATCAATGAGTTTGATGGAATATGCAAATGTGAACACACCACCAAGCACTGCCAGTGCAGGGATGAGTATATTATATGGTGAGCCGAGCAATGCACCCATCTCAACAGATGCCTCATAGAACATCTCCTTACTGAGGAAACCATTCAGAGGCGGTATACCTGCCATGGAGAGTGCTCCAATGGTAGCTACAATAAAGGTGATGGGCATCTCCTTTCGTAAACCTCCCATTTTCGTAATGTCCCTTGTGGCAGTCTCATGAGCAACTATACCTGCTACGAGGAAAAGACATGCTTTGAAGGTTGCGTGGTTGAGAAGATGGAAAGTTGCAGCGGCAACACCAATTCCGGGTTCGTGGTATGTGGTGTAACCATACATTGTCATAAGATAGGCGAGCTGGCTTATGGTAGAATATGCAAGTATTCCTTTGATGTCAGTCTGGCGGAAAGCAAGGAAACCTGCCAGAAGCATTGTAAATATACCGATGCCGCTTACAAGGAAGAACCAGGCATCTGTTCCTGAGAATATTGGGTGTATCCTTGCTATAAGATAGATACCGGCCTTGACCATTGTTGCCGAATGCAGGAATGCGCTGACAGGTGTTGGTGCTTCCATTGCATTTGGAAGCCATATGTAAAATGGACCCTGTGCTGATTTAGAAGCAGCTCCAATGAATATGAGGATTAGCGCAGCGAGGAAAAGTTCATGGCCGTGTATCATTTCCCTCATGGATTCGTTATGTAATATAGTAGGAATATCAAACGTGCCGGTAATAGCATGCAATACAAGGAATCCGGCAAGCATGAACAGACCACCTGTTGCGGTTATGAGTAATGATTTCGTTGCGCCGTATACTGACATAGGCCTGTTTCGCCAGTATCCGATAAGCATAAAAGATGTGATACTGGTAAGTTCCCAGAAAATGAACAACTGAATAGTGTTAGCCGAGAATACCATACCAAGCATTGATCCCATGAAGAAGAGGAGTTGCTGGTAGTATCTGGGAAGATCCTCTTTCTTTGACATGTATCCGTTGGAATATGACATGATTATCACACCAATGCCGGATACAATGAAACCGAACATGACACTCAGGCCATCGGCATAGAAAGAGAGGTTTATACCCAGTGAAGGAAGCCATTCTATAGATCTCTGAATAGTCTCCCCGTGTATTATTTCCGGTGCCGCCTGAGCAACCAACAACAAACTCAGGAATGCAACTGCGGACGCGTACCATCCTATTTTATCCTTTAGAAGTTTTTCAATGGCAGGCAATATACCGGCCAAAATAAATGGCAAAAAAACCGCTAACGTAATTGCTGTAAACGAATCCATGAAACCTTAGATTCCATTACCTATATTTAACGTTTATTAATGTGAATTATTATTTATGATGAATATACGCATATTTGAATCAAATGCGTTGTTATAAAAGTCAATTCCGAAGAAAAACACGAAACCTTTATATAGAATAGTTCGATGTCCGTCGACCTGAAAAATGACAGGATAATAGAGATATATAGTGTACTTTATTAGTTTCTATCTAATTATTTTGTGATAAAATGAAAAAACAACCATCTAATAAGGACATAAATTCCAGAAAATACATAGCGCGATATGCATCAGTATTCCTGATGTTATGTATTTTTTGTATATTCTTGCAGGGCCCTGCCCTGGCATTATCCAATGACTCAGACAATATAAGTAATCCATCTGCAATTTCTACAGATTCTGAACAAGCGGGCGTCTCAGAATTCAGTCATCTGATAGAGGTATATTTTGAGGATGATAATTACCTGGTTGCAAGTGAATCCATTGTTTATTCTGCGAGTTCAGCAAATAACAGTCAGGAACTTGTATTATGGATTCCGGAGAATGCGGAGATAATGCAGTTTCAGGTAACTGACATGATTGCCAGCACCACTGCCACTTCTGTCAACTACTCAAGGACAGGAGATTTCGTTTCTTTCCCATCCTATGGAGACACCAGTTCCAGTGGAATGCCACTTCTTTATGGTATCAGGTATGTGGTACAAAGCCACGAGGAAGAACAGACTTTCAGAAAAGTCATCAGTGAAGATGGAATATTTGATTATCCCGTGTCAAGACTCATAATAATTGTCCATCATGAAGAAAGCGAGATTCCTGCAATTACTTCAGTATCAGGCTTGCAACTTGTAGCTGACGAAGTCATCAGTGAGATGAATTACACATCCTATGCATGGTCTTCTCCGCAGTTCAATGAGTTTAGTATCACCCTCATAAACCAGAATTCCGGCACAAAAACAGGAATGTGGGACAATTATAGCCTCATTGTGGGAATTGTATTACTGATTATTGTGGTAGCTGCTGCATTGTTCTACAAAAAGAATGATTCGGGCAGTATAAGTGACCTTGAAGACCTTTACGAAGCAGAACTTGCAGTCCTTGCACAAATAAAGGAAGACAGGAAAAAGAAGAAACTCAGCGAGGAAGAGTTTGAGAATCTTCACAAGAAACACAGTGATAGTGCCTTAAAGATCAAAAATAAAATGGAGAAACTGAAAAAGACCTAATGGTCCATTTCCCCATATACATCTTCTTTTTTTGGCTCCAGACCTGCTACATCCGCAGTGAGCCAGCCAATATCATAACTCTGGCCACAATTTGGACATATTAGTCCCAATCTTGCTTTTCCTTCAGAGACAGCTTTAAAGTGAACATGGAAACCACGCTGATATCCACAACTGAGACAGACGCGAAAGGAGTTGTCAGTATCTTTTGAATCCATAATTAAAATTCAATATGCTGGAATAAATCATTGTCGATATCAGCTAATCCTGATATGTTTGTCCACAACGTTTATCAGAGAATTACCGGATGTTTCTGCTCTTAATTTTATAGAAATGTGCCAAATTATCCACTGGCTATTTTCATATGAAATAGTTAGATATAAAATATTATTCCTTATATCAGCAGTTCCACAAGTAAAATCTACATTAGTATATATTGACGATTCACGGTTGATTTTGAAGAAGATAGTTAAAAGTGAGCTACTTTTTAATCTACAAGGTAAAAATGATATAGTTGGCTCTGTAAAAAAATACTTTCAATTTTATCTGCATATTGCAGCCCACATGAAATTATGGATTATAAATAGACTACTAGATTTGATTTTTAAGACGATTATCCAAAATGAAGCTTTATAGTGCATTTAATCAATTAAATAACAATTATCATAGCTTTATTTATATTTCAAAACTTTATCTTCTTTTAATCTGAAATTAATGCTTTATTTCTTCTTTTTTACCATAAGTATCTTTATATTTGCATTTGAGAATCCTCGAATTGTAAGATCACATGTTAGCGTAACACCAACCACCATCATCACCAACCACCAACAATGTACCACCATACATATCGTACACCAAATAACATGTGATCTTTCTAACAATAATAACAAATTCATATCGCATACTACCAAAAAATTACCTACAAAACAACAGCAAGGGATAATTTAAGACGATCAAATTATAGGGAGGAAAAGAATGGAACCAATTCGAAAGTTCAATCGGTTCGAATTAAAGTATCTGCTCTCAATGGAACAGGCACGCAAATTAAAACAGCAGATAGCGGCTTACATGCTTCCTGACCAGTATGCATGGGATTCAGGGGACTATGTGATATCAAGTCTGTACTATGATAGTCCGGATCTTCAATGTTATTGGGAAAAGATTGATGGGCTGAAATTCCGGAAAAAGCTCAGAGTTCGTATATACGAAACCGAAGAGAACATAACAGAAGCTTCCATTGTTTTCGTCGAGATCAAACAACGATACGACAAAACAATACAGAAGCGCAGGATTGCAATACCTTACAGGGATGCCATGACACTCTGCGATGAGCGTCGCCTACCCGATGAATATGATGAAAAGGATAGGCCGGTCATGGAAGAGGTTCTCGCAATGATCGAGGAAAGAAACCTCCAGCCAACACTTATTACAAGTTATTTCAGACATGCATATACAGGAACGGATTATGACAACGGTCTGAGGATAACCTTTGACTCGAACATCAGATACAGGATTAATGACCTGGACCTGGCCTCCAAGAATCTTGGAAAATATATAGTATCGCCCGACCGGGTGATCCTGGAGATTAAAGCCAATGAGAAGGTACCTTACTGGCTTACAGACCTCATCGCTCAGAACAATTACAGACTCATTAGAATTAGCAAATACTGTACAGGGCTGGATATGGAGAACGAGTTCCCCCGAAAGATCGAGGTTTATTAAATGGCAGTAGATATTGAAAGTCTATTGGATTTCGAAGACTTAAGCGGAACCTTCACAGCCACCGACATTTTTGTTGGTCTTGTTTTAGGTTTCATATTGTTATCAGCTATCGGATGGCTGTACAAACGCACGCATAAAGGAACATCTTACACCCAGAGTTACGTTCACACTCTGATCATGATGGGACTGGTCGTAGATATCATCATGCTCATAGTTGGCTCGAACATTGCACGCGCATTCTCACTTGTAGGTGCATTGTCCATCATACGTTTCAGGAATGCAGTGAAAGAGATCCGTGATATTGGTTTCATATTCTTCGCTATGGCGATCGGTATGGCAACGGGTACAAAATTCTACATGCTGGCAATCATCGCAACCGGTGTCATCGGTGCTCTTATCTTTATAATGTTTGAATTTGACTGGTTTGCAAGACCTGCCATGAGCCAGATACTGAAAATCCAGCTTGACAAGGATGTTGATTTTGAAGAACTATTTGACAGGACATTCGTCAAATACACACAATCAGCAGAACTTATAGGAATAGATTCAGTCCGCTCAGGAACAGTGACAGAACTCGTCTACAGCATAATACTCAAGAAAAACGCCAACAAGCATGAGTTCATCCAATCCATCAAAAGTCAGAACGGAAATCAGAAAGTGTTCCTGATAACCGGTTACAACACCACAGACCTATGAAATTATAAGAGGGAACTAAAATGAAAAAGTATATTTTGATAGGGGGAACTTTACTAGCCCTATTACTTATTTTTTTAAGTGTTGGAGGAAGTATTGTCCCTGCAACTACAGAAGAAAATAATAATGACCTGAGTAGTGAAGGAAGTATTGTCTCCACAATTACAGGAGAAACTAATGAAGATATTTCCATATATGCAGCAAGCTCAGAATTTACTGACAGGGACTTAGAACAGGAAGCAGACCTGGAAGATGCAACATATATAGAAGCTGAGTCAGACACTGATATTATAATTTCCGAAGAAGGAGTTTATGTAATAAGTGGAGATGCTACTGAAGTTACTATTTATGTAGATGCACCGGATGAAAGCAAGGTCCAGATCGTTCTAGATGGTGTGAATATCGTTAATGAAGATATGCCAGTTGTTTACGTTAAGTCAGCAGACAAAGTTTTCATTACTACCACAGATAGTGAGAATTATATGGAAACAACCGGAGCTTTTGTTAGCGAGGGAGATACGAATCTCGATGCAGTCATATTTTCAAAAGATGACCTGGTCTTCAATGGTGTAGGTTCTTTAGAAATAGTTTCGTCAGAAAACGGAATTAGCAGTAAAGATGATCTGAAAATAACCGGAGGAACTTATTACGTAACTTCAGAACTGGATTCTTTTGAGGCTAATGATAGGATTATGATCTACGATGGAACATTTGATGTTGATTCTTCAAAAGATGCCTTCCATTGTGAAAATGATGAAGACGATAGTTTAGGGAACATTTACATCTACAATGGAACGTTTGAGATCTATGCAGCTGATGACGGGATAACCGCTGCCGGCTTTATACAGATCGATGGCGGAAATATCACAATTATAAGAGCTTCTGAAGGAATTGAAGCTACTTACATAGTGATCAATGATGTTGATATTGATATTTACGCAACCGATGATGGGATCAATGCTGCCAGGAAAAGTACGAGCTATGATGTTGAAATCATTATTAATGGCGGGACCATTAATATAGAGATGGCCAGTGGTGACACTGATGGGATTGATGCAAATGGCTCGGTAACCATTAATGATGGTTACATAACGATCACTTGTAATTCCGGAATTGATGTAGATGAAGAATCTTACATAAATGGAGGAACTGTGATTGTAAATGGCGTGCAGATATATGAGATACAAGCAGAAATGATGGGCGGCGGAAACAGGCCAGGAGGACCTGGGGGAGGAATGCGAAGATAATGATTTAATTGCAGTATAAAGTGTGGCTTTATACTGTTTTTTCTTCATATAATACAAAGTTTCCTTTGAAAAATCTGGCTTTTTCTGATCTGAATAAGAAATACTGAGTAATTTTCTGTCGTATGTTCCTTTATTGACCAAGTTCTAGTCTTTAATAACAGAGCATAACTCCACTAATAGATCGTCTCTACTAAAACTCTTATCTTGTATGGGAGAATATGGGAGTCAAATGTGGATCGATGCTCTTTACTCATCTTTTGATTATCTCATTAAGGTTATCCCTCCCATCGTAATAGGGACCATTATAATGGATATTCTCGTGGAAATGGGATGGGTCAAAAAACTGGGTTTCCTTGCATCCCCTGTGATGCGTTTTGGCAATCTCAGAGAGGAGCTAGGTGTGAGTTTTCTCACATCCTTTGGCTCATCTGCTGCGGGAAATTCCATGATAGCAAAGCTGCATGATGATAACTACATCGATAGAAAAGAGACCATCATCGCTACAATGGTCAACTCGTTCCCATCAAGCATAGTGCTCTCAAGGGATCTGCTGCCTGTTGTTGTCGTACTACTTGGTACCACCGGCCTTATCTATCTGGGTATAGTGGTACTTATCGGTTTTCTGAAGACATTGATAGCTCTGGCTGCTGCACGTGTTCTCCTTGAACCTAAACCCCACGGAGAGATTCATGCAAACATCGAGAAGATCCCTTTCGGGCAAGCACTTCGAAGGGCCTCTAAAAAATCAGGGAGATCACTGAAAAAAATAGTCCTAACCATGGCAGTGGTATCTATAATTGTTTTCCAGCTCATGGAGACCGGTATATTTGACTGGGCATCATCCTTGATGAGCAACTCTTTTCTGATCAGATATGTTCCTGCCGAGGGTCTGCCCATTGTGGCCGGATGGTTTGCCAGCAATATAGCTGCTTACACCATAGCCGGTAATCTTCTAACGGCAGAAATGCTTACACCAAAAGATGTCATACTTGCCCTTATTGTTGGAAGGATACTGGCCAGTGTTCCCAGGATCAAGAGTATGCTGCCATATTATGCAGGTATATTCAGCCCCAGGCTTGGAGTGAAAATCATGTTCGTATCCCTGATGATGCAGAACGGTATAATGGTCGCGATCGTGGCTTTTATCATAATGTTCTGGTGAAGTCACCAGAAGATCACGTTTTTTTCGGCCCTGTAGAGATCATATTAACTGCATCTTTGGAGTAAACAATGATTTCCATATCTATTAAAAAGAGAATGTGTACATCCACAACGTTTATCAGAAAATACCGGCAAGGAACACATATGTTCAAAGGGATAATTTTTGACTCTGACGGAGTTCTAGTTAACTCAATGCCATATCATGCAAAAGCATGGGTTGATGTTTTTGCGCAGTTCGGTATCAATGTCACTGAAGAAGAGATATATGACATCGAGGGGTCAAACCATGTTGGTGTTATCAATATCTTTTTTGAAAAAGCCGGCAGGGTTCCTGAACCGGACATGTATGACAGGATACTGGAAATGAAAAGAGCACATTTTCTTGAGAAGAACCGCGCAGAGACATTTGAAGGCATGTACGAGTGCCTGAATTCCCTTAAACCTAAATTCAAACTTGCCGTTGCATCCGGTGCAGACAGGACAATTGTAACATCACTTATGGAAAAGTTCTATCCAGGAATATTCGATGCTATAATTTCCGGAGAGGATGTCAAAAAAGGAAAACCTGACCCTGAACCATATAACCGGGCAGTTGAACTGCTGGGACTGGACAAAAATGAATGTTTTGTTGTAGAGAATGCACCTCTTGGAATAGAATCTGCTAAGAATGCAGGCATGTTCTGCGTAGGAATACCGACATATCTTGATGCGGGAAAACTTCAGGAAGCTGACCTGATAGTTAAAGATCACAAAGAACTTATTGATTATCTTAAAGGTCTTGAAGAAAAACAGAGTTAGTAGAAACAGAATAAACCACTAAAAAAAGCAAAACATAATAAAAAAACAAAAAAGTACGGTCAGACCAACCGTACTGTTTCAAGATTGGTAAGCGCTTTAGTCTCCATCTTGTTTCTCTTGTGGATAGAGCTTGCAAGGTCAACACATGAACGCTCATCTCCGTGCTCGGTATAGACTCTTTCCGGGCGTGGCTTCATCTTCTTGATGTAGTCCATCAGTTGTCTCCTGTCAGAGTGACCGGAGAAACCATCGACTACCTCTGCCTTCATGTTCATTTTGACAACATGGGTTCCATTGCTGCTTGACAGGGGTATCTCTTTCCAGCCCTTCTGGATCCTTCTACCCATAGTTCCGTCTGCCTGGTAACCTACAAAAACAAGAGTGTTATTCTCGTTCTCTGCAAACGCCTTGAAATATTCTACTACAGGACCTGCATTCATCATACCTGATGTTGCCAGTATCACACATGGATGTGGCTCATTGATGATCTTCTGACGCAGTTCATTGGAGTCAACAGGCTTGAAGCATTCTGCAAGGAATGGGTTCTGGCCCTTCTGGAAAATAAGCTTGCGCAGGTCGTTGTTGAGGTACTCAGGATATGTTGCATGGATGGCTGTTGCCTCCCATATCATACCATCAAGATAGACCGGGACGTTTGGTATAATGCCTTTGCGTATAGCATCTTCCAGTACGATCATTACTTCCTGACTTCTTCCCACCGCAAAAGCAGGTATCAGTACGACACCATCATTTGCAAGCGTTGCATTAACGATGTTCTGGAGATTCTTTTCCGCTTCCTGAAGGGTTGGCTGTATAGCATTGGAGTTTCCATATGTGGATTCCATGATTACACTTTCAACACGAGGGAATTTATTAACTGCAGCATCAAAGAGCCTTGTCTTCTCATACTTGAAGTCACCTGTGAAAACCACATTATGAAGTCCGTCCCCAATATGGAAATGAGATACTGCAGAGCCGATAATATGTCCTGCATTATGGAATGTGAGCTTTATATCAGGTGCTATATCAGTTACTTCCTCGTAATCAAGAACAATTGTGTGCTTGAGTCCTTCCCTTACCTCCGCTGAACTGTAAGGAGGTCTTTTGCCTTCCTTTGCAGCCACATCGATGTAGTCAAGCTGCAACAGTGCCATCAAGTCCCTTGTTGGGGGAGTACAATAAATAGGGCCTTCAAAACCATATTTATAGAGAAGTGGCACAAGACCCTGGTGATCAAGATGGGCGTGTGTTAGAACAACAGCATCTATCTGGTTAATAGGGTATGCCTCAGGAACATAGAGGTAAGGAGTCATGTTGTCATCGGAACCGACATTGACACCACAATCTATCATGATACGTGATTCAGGAGTTGAAATAATAAAACAACTTCTTCCGACTTCTTTTGCACCACCCAGTGATGTAATCCTTACCCACTCATCCTTTGAAGTACATCCTCTGTGTATCTTTCTCCCTACAGATTTGAGGATATCTTTTCTCTCTTTGTGATTGGTACGCATGAATTCACGTATGTTCTTAACAGTACGTGACTTAATAGGAGGAGTCCTCACTACCTTTGGTGTCCATCCTATCTTTTTTGTAATTTCCCTGAGAGTCTCTCCGTGTTTTCCTATTACAAGTCCCGGTTTCTCAGCCTCTATAATGACCTCACCTACATCGGGATCGAAGTGATAATTGGATACACCAGACTCTTCTGGAACGGTTTGTATTATTTTTTCAATTGATTCCTCTGGTGGCATAAGCACTCTTGGATCGGGACGCACAACAATACGTGTCCTCAGTGCTTTTGCCAGATTCCTGACAATATTGCCGTTATCTGCAAACTTTTTAGGCTCTTCTGTGTAAACAACAAGCTGTGGGCCTTCAAACTCAACACTAGAAATAGTAGTACCAATTGGTAGTTTTTCTTCTATTTTCTTCTTCAGATCAGATAGTACTTCTTCTACCGCCATTAAAACAGCCTTCCTTATAAAAAAGTGAAAAATATGATATAGTTAAAAAACTATATTCAAAATGCTATAGATGCTAGTTCAAATGAAAGAAATTAAGGAATTGTTATACAAAGTTAAAATTCTTCCCTCATTTTTTTGACGTCTTCCATATCAAGTCTGGTATATGAGTCCTTCTTAATAACCACAACATCTATATTCTCACCGGATGCAGAGTCTCTCTTCATTGCATTGTGAAGTGCCCTGACAGCCAGCTCAACACCTTCATCGGTATTCATATCTTCCTTGTAGCGGTCTTCAAGTACACCGTATGCAAAGGGAGAACCTGAACCTGTAGAAACTGCTTTTGTCTCTTCAATACTTCCACCAAGAGCATCAAGTGAATAAATTGAAGGTCCATTCTTGTCATATCCTCCAACAAGAAGCTGTACCATAAGTGGATAATATCTCTGCCCACTGAGCATATTTGACAACAGAGTTGTAAGACCTTTAATGGTCATGGACTCCTTACGTCTCATTTTGTATAATTTGGATTCCACACTCATTACCCTTACAATCTGCTGCGCATCGCCCACAGAACCTGCAATGGTCATTGCAACCAGATCATCGATCTGATATACCTTCTTTGCAGTTTTACTTGCAATGAAATTCCCCATTGTTGCACGCTGCTCGGTTGCAAGAACAACACCGTCATTGCAAACTATACCTACAGTGGTTGTACCCTTGTAATGTTTATCATTAACCATTAATTATACCTCATACAAAAATGAGAAAATAAATTTGAAAAATGTGCTATGCATCTTAATGCATTAATCAGTTACTCATAAGCAATTTTTATATATATATTTATCCCTTGCTTAACAAAGACCTATTTCTTCGGCAAGTGCTTTCACGCGCTCAATGCTCTTTTTATCGATCTGCTTTTCCTGCATTTTCAAAATGCGGCGGTCAAGAGATATCCTTTCAGTCCCCATAACAAGATTGTCTGCATGGGCTACAATTTTCTGCTCCAGCGTCACGGGAATGTAATCATCATTTGGAAGTCCCATAGCTTCTGCTTCTTCCCTTGTAATCCCGGCACCGATATGACGCTTAATGATCTCCAGAACTGCAGGCGCAATGTTATTTTCTTTTGCAATATCCACACCCATAATGGCATGGTCTATCCCATGAGTTCTGGCCCTTCCAAGATCATGCAGCAGCCCGCCAATCTCGACAATTTCAAGGTCTACATCCTTGCCTTTATCCCGCAGTTTTGTAGCAATTTCAAGAGCAAGGTCAGCAACAGTTATGCAATGAGCTATAACTTTATCGCTGCAACCCGAAACCTTTAGGATATCAAGAGCATCTTCACGTGATAACATTCTATTTATCTTTATCAAGGAAAGCCAGGCGCTTTTCTATTTTATGGATGAATTCGGAATTATCCTCATACATCATGTCCTCACCACAGTCAGGACAAAGAAACTCGCATTCTGTAGCTTCATTGAAGTTCATACGGATACAGCCTTCAGGACAATTATAGAAGACATTGTCTTCCTCGAACTTAACTCTGTTTCGAAGGTTTTTTACGAGCCTTTTTTTCTCCTTCATCAATTGTGGGCCTATGTCCGTCATATCGAGCGTCCAAAGGTAAGTGAGCCATCCACTGCTGGAGTCACGTTCGCGCCTGCATACTGCGAGTTTGTTCTCATTAAGAATAAAAAGAGTTCTTCGAACTATATTTAATAGGATACCCGTTGCTTCTGCTATTTGTTCGTCAGTAACTTCTCCTTCGGGCATGTTCTCTATCATCTGGAGCCCTTCTTCACCCACCAGCCGAACTAGATAACCTCTGACAACCAGATCATTCAAATCTATCAAAAAATTTCACCTCATGATGTACATGCTTAATGCAGTGTATTCAAATATTAATCTTTGCTTGCAAGTCTTGACTGGTTTTTAACATTACCAGTCCATTTCAAATTATTATCTGGAATCAAGTAGATTCAATGATTCACCTATAAAGATAACGCTTTCTTCAATACCAGCCAAAATACCCTCACGACCTTTTCCAGAGCATAAGACTGAGATCACGGGTTCTTCGGGATTTATAACCTGTCCAACATTGGGAATGTCACACACGTTCATTTCAAGTAGCTTCTTCTGAACGGCTTCATTTACCATCATTTCCCGTCCGGCATAAACTATTGCACGACCTGCATACTGAATTTCAGAGATTTCCGCTATATTGATATTTCCTTCAAAAGCCTTCATATGAGCATCTAGCAAGTTTATTCCGGTCGCCATTTCGACGCTATCCAGACTGCCCTGGAACCGGGCATTTACCTCAATGACTACCGGTCCGTTTTCACTTATAATGAAATCAACACCATTTGAACCTACCAGGCCAAGCTCAAGTATTAATTCTTCAGATATTTTTTTCATTTCTGAGGCATAAGGTGTAACATAAGGTGTTATATTACCACAATACGCAAATGGGGTTTTTGTGAGCCAGGGTATCCCGATAAGCTGCTCATTGACGGCAATAGCAATTGCTTTTTCCTTCGTGGATATTACTGAAACACTCGCAGGAGTACCATCAATATATTCCTGGGCAATCATAATGCTCTTACAGGCCGGGATATTAGTGTTTCGTGATTTTTCATGAAGAGCCTTTAGATCATCCTCATTTTCAACTTTTGTGTTGAATATACCTCCACCGGAACATGCAGGTTTTACCATTGCAGGCAACTGCAATTTGTCGATCTCAGAAAGAAGGACTGTCTTTGGATGAGCTATGTTCAATCTTTTTAGTAATGTGGAAAAGCGGTATTTATCCGATACTTCCTTCATGAGTTCGGGTTCATTACCGAGTACCCTGTATGGTAGCCTTTCCAGACCAATTGTCTCAAAACCCGAACCTGGTATAATAGCATCGAAAGCCACATTAAAACTTTCAATGATTCCTGCCAGCTCTTCAAGGCAGATGTTATCAACGTCAAATGTTTCCCCGATGTCCAGTTTCTTTGCACCTGCAGAACACTGTAAAAGGTCATAATCACAGAAAGCATCGATAGAATACATATTGTATCCGGCCCTCTTGCCGGAACAAACTATATTGCGAGTACTAAAACCTATAACCAGTATATTTTTCATAGCTATACGGACCTTTTTATTTTGATTTATCCGCAACAGCAAGAAGTCCCTTTTCTGTTTTAATAACTGGTATCTCTGTACCTGCTTCTGCAGTGAACATAACCGGTTTTTTGATAGTTACTGTCTCGTAGGTGTCAGGATCAAGTACAAGAAGGTCATTGTTCTCAATTGCCACAAGCATTGTTTTTTGGAGATCCTTTCTTTTTGCAATGAGTGTTGCTCCTTCTAGTTCATCAGACGTACCAATAAAACGTGCCCCGGTTTCAACGTCAACACCTGTGACATTTTTACCGAACTTCCTAACCTCTATTACCCTTCCCTTATGTTCAATAATATCATGGGGCATAAATTCAGGCAGCCTCAGTGAAAAAGTAATACGATAGATATCTTTGCCATCCTTTCTTCCCTGTAAGGATTCCGATTCATTAAAACTGCCCCCCACCCGGGAAACAATCTCTTTACAGATGTGTCTGCACACATTTGAGGAACCGATATAAAGATCAGCACCTTCTTTAATATCCAGAGAATGAGTTATAAAAGCAAGTCTGTCACCCTTGCTGCGCATTCTTGCCATTACATCATTAGCGATATTGATACACTCTTTCATCTCTTCTTCAGCAGGAATTCGGTTGGTTGCTCTTATCTGCAGAATAGCTTCAAAATATCCGCCGGATATACGGCTACACATATCACATGACTCACGGACTATACGTATCTCGGTATCAAGTTCCTGATGAAATATCTCATCAAGCAACATTGCATCCACTTCAATATGCACCCTGTAGAGGTGAGGAGTAAGTTCTCTGGGATTTACATATATCTCAATATCCTCAGCTATCTCATGTACAAAAAGTGCATCTTCCGCCGTCTGGATGACTATATCCTCAAGATTACCATAATTGATCCATTTATTCCTAATATTACGTGCTCCACAACTGGCGCATATCTTTGCGTGCAGCACTGGAGCTATTTCTGCAAGGGTAAAATTCTCTAAAAAGCAGTCCTTGCAACGCCCCTGAAATAATTTAGGTGTTTCATTCCCACATTTTGGGCATACAGTACTGTTCATTGGATTTGATATCATAGTTTATTAGATATTGTTTTCGCTCAGCAATAAAACCGCCTGTCTACTGGCGTATTAATTCATACTCCATACTGCCAGCACCAATCTTTCTCGCATATTCAAGATGTACCATCGGATCCACGCCCCAGATATTGTTGATGCAGCCCCTGTTTTCATGATTCATCTTCTCGTTTATGAGATCAAGACTTGCCCTGTCGATTGCCACCGCATCTTTTGAAGCTGTGATACCGATATCGCCTGTAAAAGTTGGTGCCGAGAAGTTGAAACAATCACAGCCTGGCGTAAGATCAAATATCCAGTTAATGTACCCGATCTTCCCGGGGAGAAGTTTAATGGGCCCCATGGCGGCTTCCCCCAGAAGTTGCTGCATTTTCAAAGGAGCATCAGCAGGAGGAACAATAGCATGATAAGCACAGCTTCCAAGGCAGGAGAGTTCACCTCTACACTGATCCTTATTCACAACGGCTTTCCCACCCTCGATTGTCAATGCATTCCACGGACAAGTTTTGAGACACTTTTTGCATCCTACACATTTATCGAGGTCAATGTCAGGCATCCCAACTTTGTGAACAGCTGTTTTGCCTGCTTTATCCAGACACCCCATTCCAAGGTTTTTCACCGCCCCTCCGAATCCTGATGCAGGATGGCCTTTGCAGTGCGATATCATAATCATCGAGTCAGCTTTTGCGATAGCTGATGCCACGGTGGTCTCGCTTAATACTTCCCCTCCAATATTCACTGGTACAAAATCATCACCACAGAGCCCGTCGGCACAAATAATGGGGGCGCCCATACTCCCGTGAGTAAAACCATTTGTAGCAGCCGTACATAGCAGATCTGCACCATTGAAACGTTTTCCACTATAAAGTACGGTCGTATCCGTAACAAAAGGAATACCACCTGCCTCTTTTACAAGATCCACCACTGTCTTTACAATAACAGGACGTACATACGTAGTGTTTCCCAATTCTCCCGGATGTATTTTTATTGCGACAATATCGCCTTTCCTGACAGGTGATATTTTTGGAAAAATATCGATTATCTGGTCAATCTGGGTGTTTTCAGGCCCAATTTCTTCTGCTGATCTAAAAAAGACTTCACTCATGCCAATACCTCTGCTTATACAATTTGTTATATCAGTATTTATACATGTTTCAGCATACCGTTGAATTACCACCTAAAAAAGAGATTCTTAGTGTTCATTATACAGAATCTCGATATATGCATTGTAAGTAGGACTTTTTTATTTCGAAGAGGTTTGAAGATCTAAACCACCCCTGGAACTCTATCAGAACCTATCGAAAATAACATTAATAACTATAATGATTTAAATATAATAAACTCACAATATATGATGGCAATAATTGATTATTGGAATTCCAGGGATATCAGACTTGGAATCCCCATGTGATGAAAAATGCAACAAATTATAACCACAACCCATGCACACAAAATAAATTAAGTTTTACAAAATACATACTAAGCTTCAAAATATATAGATTATATGCATCGTGTATATATTTGTGCATGTCAATTAGAGATTGATAGTAACAAAAGAGGGAAAATTATGCGTAATATTAAAAAACATGTGAACACATGTCTAAATAATGTAACTGATTGCAATCTGCAATTAGTTATCAACGGACAATTCAAAGAAACAATCGATAAAGAAGATCTGGAATTCATGCGCTTCATGATTGGCGGAATGGGTGCTAAATAAATAGCTTTGCATTTGGGAATCTGTGGGAGATTATCATATGGGAAAAGAAGAAAACTTGTGTTGCAAACATTGTAGCACTGAACTTAAGAGACAGTTGCTAGGATCTAATGTATTCTATTATTGCAAAGACTGCGGAAGAATAACTTCCGCAAAAGACATGGTAACAGTTACCATCAATAGTGGTGGAGTGAACGTATGTGTCTGATAGAAGAGCTGGGTTATTCAGAAAAAAACAAAAAGCTTTACTGTCAAAAGTGCATCATCTTTGTGAAAACTGGAAAATGTGAGTTTTTGAAATATCTTGAATCAAATGTTTCTGTTGATTTGAACAGGATTGTATCCAGGAAATGCTGATCGATGATTGTGGGTATTGAGCTTTCGCCGATAATCCCCACATTTTACTTTAAATATATCGTTAAAATATGCCTATTCAATAAACCAGTCCACATAAGCAAGTAATTCTTTTTTATCCCAATTATCCAGCTTTGCCGGACTATCTTTTCGCGTGGCTCCGAAAAGTTCTGCTTTTTGATCGAGATCAAGGACATGTACTTTGTACCTACCGTCTTCACTGTCACGTATAAAATATCCAGGACTCATTGAATCGGATTTTTTCCACATGGTGATCTTATCATAATCCCATAAGCACTTTGCCCACTCAGCCATTTTTTCAATATGCTCATCCCTTACATCTTTAACATCACCAATAATGACGCAGTGCATCCCGTTTTTTGTCAGTTCTATGCTATTGTGACGACGTATGATCATATCCATTTTATCCCAACGTAAAACCACATGTAAATAGTATAATAATTTTGTGTTCAAAAAATAGCTTTGGTTTGGACATAAAAGTGTTAATCAAAACCATGTACAAATTTTAAAATTTTAAAGAAAGGTGCCATGTGAACGGCATAACACCTTTCAAAGCAGTCTTATTTCTTCTGTGGCGGCCAGTTCTTTTCCATCCAGCCAGGGATCCTACCGGAATCTGCAGGACCGATCATAACATTGGCACCAGTCTCATCTTCCACGTCACCCTGCAGACGTGCTGCAAGTCCCGGAAGAATGATGGTGTTGTGTGTTGTATCTTTCTTGAGGTCAAATCCTGATTCTTCGATTCCCTTCTTGATCTTGGCGGCGGTAAGCTGTCCACCAGCCACTGCAGCCTCTACACCAATACCATCGGTATCAATTGCCCAGAGGAAACAGTCAATCTTGTTGGATGCGATATCACTCTCTACTGTGTAGTATGTGAGAGCGAAGTTTGTTGTGACCAGTACAGGTGAATCCGCTGTTGGCTCTCCTACCTTGTACATTCCCGGATCAACAGAAACAGGCTTCCTCGGATCTGTATAGATAGTATCACGAATGTGCAGTTCAGGTAAGACAGCATAAGGCTCTGTACTGTGGAGGATCATTATATCACCGTATCTGATGGTGAACACTGATGCGACCACGGTTTCCCAGTAAGATGCACTTACAGGATCATCATGAGCCATCCATGCTGTAAATGGCACTGCCATTATCGGATAGGCGATCTCACGGTCACCGTCAATACCAGCCCTGCGTACCTTTACGAAATTGGTGAAGGTCTGTTTGAGCTGTTTGCCGGTCGGGAATGTTCCCGGATCAAGTACAAGTTTCTCAGTACCCATTGCTGCAAAGGTCTTTGCCAGTGACTTGAGAAGGTCAAGGTCATTTGGTGCAAAGAGTGTTACAGGCACGTCGTACTCCAGTGCAAGTTCTCCGACTTCCTTCCAGTTGTCCTTGTTTGCAGCGTAGAGAAGTGGATTTCTACCCTTAGATGCTTCGAGACCTGCTTTAAGGACTGCAGGGTCGAATGAACAGAGAATGATAGGCAGATCTGTTGTTTCAACAACCTTCTTCACAGCTGATGCAAACTTAGCAGGGTCATTGGATGTACAGCGTACTGCTACCATATCCACGGTGAGGAAGTTGCCTACATAGAACTTCTTGAAGTCCTGTATGTATTTTACTCTCTCAACGAGAGCTTTCTCATCCATTGTGTCCCATACATCGTATGCTAACTGTGTCTGGTTGAAGAATGTAAGCTTGTGCCTATAGAGTACATCGTCTCCGCCGATCTTTGCGATCTTGTCACCAACACCGATTTCAACTTCCCTTATCTCAGGAGCCAGAAGTGCATCAAGCTCTTCATACTTCTTCTTGAATTTTGGCTCGAGTATTGGAGTACAATCTGTGAGTTTATGGGACCTGTCAATAAGGTGTGCTGCAAAAGCCATACATGTAGCTTCACCACATTCACCACAGTTAGTGGCTGGCAGGAACTTGTAAGCTTCGAGTGGACTGTTAATCTTCATTTATCACACCTCCGCTCCAATCCAGTTGGTGATGTCTATCTCTTCGGACTCAATTGATCCGTAAAGTGTCTGTGTGATTTCCTTGAGCACCTGAACTGATGTTGGATGCATCATCATGAACATATCGTTACCTGCAAGTGAGAGTGCAAGACCTGTGACAATTTCCCAGATAGGTCCACGGTATTCCCTTGGTCCCCAGTCAGAATCCTGGTTAAGTGGGGATGAGACCATCCATGCCTCACGGGCACCCCATGCATTGGTAGTACCTGATGACATTGGGAATGTGAGTTCATCGTCGCCCATAAGACCGGCAAGCCTTATGCGCTCCATGTTAGTGTAAGCATAGTCAAGACCATATCCCAGTGCTGCGGTTGTAGGGTCCATTATTATGCGGTCCCTTGGGACATTACACTGCTTCATCAGTTTCCTGTTAAGTTCCTTCTGAGCATTGATCTCAAGCTGTGTCCATGAAAGGACAACATGTCCATAATCCATGGCAGCTTTTGCTATTCTCTCATAGTCAAGGTTAAGGCTGGCAGATGCCAGGAGTACTCTCTCACCCTCTGCGACCTCAGCTGCCTTCTCAAGAACTTCAGGGTCTTTCTCAGGGTTTCCTGAACCACCGATAACAATAGGTACGTCAACTGCCTGCAGAACATCTTCTACGACCTTTGCTGCTTCCTTTGCAGAGGTATCGTTGATGAGCGGATCTGTTGAAATTAAGTGAATAGTTACCATGTCAGCATTGAACTCACGTACGACCTTCTTTGCCCATTCGGCCGGGTCGTTGATAACATCCTCATAGTTGCCCTTAACTGACTTTGCCATTCCTATTGGCATGTCGAAGACATCCATTGTGACGTAGTTTCTGTGAGGCATCTCTGCATCAAAGTAATATGGGAGCGCATTTTCGCCACCAAGGGTTACAGTGCTCTTCCTTGAGCCACCGTCACCTGATGTTGCACCAAGTGTAACTTCCTGGATAGGATTCTTCCAGTTGTCAACCTTTGCAACCTCAAATTTGGAAGCGAGTAGTTCCTGTATCTTCGGAGAAGTTGGAAGTGCCTGAGGCTGGGGCATTTCACCCATTCCAAAAGCAGATGCGAACAATTGTTCAGCAGGGAATCCAAGGATCCTTCCGATGTTAGCCATGTGAAGGGATATTTGGGATATCTCACTTCCAAGTGCATAGGCAAGTGCAGGATTGAGTCCGCCACCACCTGTAATATTGAGCTCAATGTCACCTTCGATGGTCACTCCTTCCAGTGATTCCACATTGAGGTCCTGCAACATATCGCTAAGTTGCGATAATTTCATTTTCTTTGTCATGTGCATTCCACCATATGATAATATTTGTTACAAACCAAGTTTCTGAGCGATCTTCTCAATTTCCTGCACTGCTGCGGAATTATCAGGAAGATCAAATAAAGGTTCCCCGGCGAGATCTCTTTCAATTATCATCTCGTCCACAGGGATCATTCCTATCAGTTCAAGACCAAGTTCTTCAGCAGTAATGGCGATCCTCTCACGGTTTGCATCTGTGACCTTGTTTGCAATAACATAGATGTTAGAGACGTCAGTCTCCAACTCACCCACAAGTTCCCGGATACGCTCGGCCGTCCTTAAACCTCTGCGTGAGCCGTCGGTGACAACTACAAGATCATCAACGTTCCTGAAGATCTTCCTGCTGAAATGTTCCAGACCTGCTTCCGCATCGATGATAAGTACATCGTAATTGGCCACAAGCTTGTTCATGATACCGCGAAGCAGGTTGTTAACATAACAGTAACATCCTGAACCTTCAGGCCTGCCCATAACAAGCAAGTCATATCCCGGCATCTCTTCAAGGACCTCATAGAGCTTTCCTTCCAATATAGATTCCTTGTTGACATCAGGAGGAAGATTATCACGCTCATCATGCATGAACTCCTTGATATCACCAATTGTCTTATTGGTTTCACATCCCAGTGTTTCGGGAAGGTTGGTATCAGGGTCCGCATCAACGGCAAGGACAACCTTGTCACCTTTCGTAAGGTGGCGGATGAGAAGACTGGTAGTTGCAGTCTTCCCTGTTCCACCTTTACCTGTTACTGCAATAATCTTAGCCACAGAAGACCTCTTTAGTCCTGTTTCTTAATGATTACCTTTTCGATGCTGACCTTTGCATTCTTCAATATGATCTTCACACCACCGGATCCACCGCCACTCATCATTGGCATGGATGGCATGAAGTTTGAAGGCATCTGCATCATCTGTGGAGCAGCGAATCCTCCCTGTGGAGCTGCTGCTGCAGGTGCTTCTTCCTCTTCTGGTGCTTCCTCTTCTTCCTCTACCCACCTCTCAAGAATTGGGTGTTCCTTGTCCTTGAGGAAAGTTCTGAGACTCTCGACATCTGCTGCTTCCTCTTCGGTTGCAATCTTATCACGAATCTCCTCAGGAATATCGCCCATTACCTTGTCCTTGAGCATCTTTGGCATCCATACGACTCTGTCCCATCCACCATCAGATTCGATGAACTTTGGTGAACGGAAGTAATTGACACCGATTCCAAGGAAACCAACAACCTGCTTACCTCCACCTGTCTGTCCTGCCATAGTTGAGAACTGAAGTCCGTTTGGAGCTGTACCTGCGAAGTCCCTGTCTACCCATCCGATACCATCGACTTCAGGGATGTAGAAACCTACTACCTCGAAACAACCACAGGATGTGTGTGGGTACTCAAAGAATGAGTGGAGCTTGATACGGTCATATTCACCACTTGAAAGCCTCTTTGCTGCTTCATTGACACCGGTATATTCTCCGGATGCTGCATCAATTACATCTCCTTTTGGAATTGCGAACTGTGGACCCTCAGGGTCTACCTTTGCTGCTGCCCTTCCATCGAACCAGTTGATAGCACCACAAAGTGAGATCCTGTCTGGTGTTACCACACAAACATTGGTTGGAGCGAATGATGCACAAAGAGTACATCCGTAGAATGTGTCAACATCCTCATCATGAAGGTCACGAGTCCTCTCATCCCTTGCCTTATAAACTCCCCTTGCATTCTCGATCTCTTTCTCGATCTCATCCATATCTGTGATATAGATAGCTTCGACACCCTCTATGAATGGAAGTTCGTTCTTGAAAAGCATCATAATTGCCTTTGCAACAGGCTCAAAGGAAGTCAGACCTTTTGCAACTGCATCCTTACTTACCCTCATCCAGACATCGTCTCTCTGGTTCAGGTGCATAAAGCCCTGTATGTAGTTCTGGAATTCGTGGTTCCTTCTTTCCACAATGGACTCAAGGTCAGCTTCTACAAGTTCTCCTGCGATCTTGTAGATCATTGCAAGAGGATATCTGGAACCTTCTTCCATATCTGAAAGATCAGGACCTATCAGGGTGAACTTACCGTCTTCCACATCGCCCATGTCTGCTGCCCTTACAAGTTCAAAGCCTTTTGACTTCGGACCTGCGAGTTCTACATACATACCATCTTTTCTAATTCTCTCACCCTCAAACATAGGGGAGATTTCAAAAGGGAATTCATCTGCCATGATTAGTTCTCCGTATTGTCACCAAAAAATTAAATATTCTCAATTAATTCGTCAAGCGCCTCAAGGTGTACCTCTGGTTTGAGATTACCAAAGGACAGTGTAGCGTTCTGCATATAATGTCTTTCGATTGCAACCGATTTGAGGTCTGTAAAGTTCTTGATTCCTGAAAGAACCTGGTCAAGATAATATTTCTTGTGCCCTATGAAAATAACCGTATCATAGGGACCCTGCCCGTCAAGACCTGTCCACTTCTTATCACCAAGGAAATGACCCAGTGAGTGGACATTGATGTACTTTGCACCTATGTCCTTGTTCACAAGTGCTGTAATGGAATGTCCGGTAGCTGCTACCGGAATTCCCTTCTTTGCAATTGCAACAACTTTCTCAATAAGCTGTTCATTGTCCACTATCTCAGAACCTACGACTAGAAGTGGTCTTTTTGCCTTTGAAAGCATCTTGCCTGCAACATTGGGGTTTACAGGTTTTGCCATCTTTCTGCCATAAGTGGAGTAGATCAGTGTGTTCTTGGTTGTATCTACCATTTAACATTCCCCCTTGCAGAGTCTCTTTACGTTTGTAGGCTGAGCGGAAACATCTGCCTTCATTGTAGGACCTGAAATAATCTTCTTACGCTTCCAGTCAATCTCCCATCCATGCTCTGCCTCGAGGATCTTGAGAAGCTCCTCACGCTTTGCAAGTGGAAGGTCTGTCTCCGTTCTTACGAACTTGTACCAGTCCTCTGGCATGTGACCGAGATATTTCTGGCTGAGTTCCATGTAGTGGGTTAGTTTGATCATCCTTCCCATACTGTTGTCAGATGGACGGATACAGTTCTTTGCAAGCATCGGGAAGAGTTCCTCAATGGATTCAGCTGTTGTGAGCAGGAACTCAGGTGCGGAAGGGATAGGCATTTCTGATCCGTCCCTTGCATCGTATACCTTCCAGGCTGCCTCATCATAAGGCTTACCGATGAGTGCCCTTCTATACTTGGAACCGTGTGGTCCGACAACTACGGGGATACCGAGCCTGTTACATCCGGAACCAATCGCGATAGCCTTCTGTGAGTATGCTCCCCATGCTACACCAACAGCACCGATACGGTTGGTGATGTAGTCTGCAATCTCCTCGTAGTTACCTGTAACATTTCTCTGAGCGAAAATTGCAGCTACCTTAATAGCTGTTCCTGTGATGTGTGAGTTGGATACACATGAACCTACATTGATGAGGTTACCGGCAAGGAACTTTGCAGGATATTTCTCATAGAGGGTCTGACCATCTTCGTTCTTGTACATACCGAGGTCCATTGCTGAACATCCGGACATAACAACGATGTAGTTCCTCTTGAGCATCTCATCTGCAACCTTGTAGAGATCCTTTGTACCGTTCGGATAGTTTGAACATCCTACCATTGCGATGATACCTGGTGTTGTACCGAGAACAAGGTTGACACCTTCCTCACGGATCTCAGGGTCACTTATCTGACCTCTTCCGGCTCTCATCAATCCCTTCTCCTCAATGATGAGCTTCTTTGAAGCCTGTTCGATCATGTTGAGAACAGGGATATCCTTTGGACATGCCTGATCACATCTTCCACAACCGATACAGATGTCATGGAGTTCCTCGAACTTACGGAAGTCCTTGTCAACACCATCTTTCATGGCTGCCATTATCGGGAGGTTGACAGGACAATCAAGTTCACAGGCACCACACTGGACACATTTCTCGGAAAGTTCCTGAAGTTCTTCATCACTTGGAAGTGCAGTGATACCCATGTCATCACGGATCTTTGACATCTTGATAGCAAGTTCAGGGGCTACCTCTCCGAGGGTATCGTAATTAAGGATAAGTGCTCCCGGGTCCTTGAAGGTTGAAAGGTCTTCAATGATCTCTGCTGCACTGTCATTCGACCTGTTTGGGAGACCATACATGATCTTCTCATTTGTTGTGATAACAGGAATAGAGAGCTTCTTTGCCTCTTCAAGGACATCGGCCCTGACACACTGTTCATCCACAACGATAACATCTGGTACACCAGACCTGATCATCTTGAGTTCCTTTGCAAGGGTACCGATTACTTTGGCCCTTGGCTGGCCACCGTTCTCTACCTTGTAACGTGTCATATCAATGGCAGTACAGCAAAGGCCGCCGAGCTCGATCTTATCATCAAGGTTGTGGTCATGTATGTAATCCATAATGTATGTTACACCAGAAACATTATGACCAATTACAAGAAGTACAGGCTTTTTTGCATCGATGCAACCCATTCCGATCTCTACAAGAGGTGCTTCAGTATCTGCCTTTGGCATCCCAAGACATGACATCTGAGCAAGGTCAGATACTTCCATACCTACATGGTCAAGCATACCGCCATGGAGGATCTTTGACTCGAAGTCAATAGCTGCCCCTTCCTGCCCTGCATGGATAGTAGCAAGCAGCTGATTGATCTGTTCCTCAACATAGCTCATGACTTCTTCCAGATCGCCAAGGGTTTCCGGCTTGATACCTGTTACTGCCTGAGTGTTTGGTGCAATCAGGTTTGAGGGACCTACATCTATAGCTTTATCCCGGCCATAAATATCGATAAGGTGATGAAGGATGTGACGTCCATGTGCAGAGTGTGCAGCAGCACCGGTAATAACCCTCAGAAGAGTTTCACGAGCCTGATGAGCTTCCATGTTGATACCACATGCACCTTCCTTGTTGCCGGTAAGGTCACATTTACCAAAGGTACAGTAACAACACTGGTCACAGACTGGAGTATAAACGGGCTGGTAACGTGACAGCAACTTGTGGTCCCAGTCCCTAAGGCCAGAGATACCTGGCTTTGGAGTAGGTCCTACTTCAACTCCCTCTTCTTTCGCTTTTTTCTCAATGGCACCTACGATCTTGCCAATTGTGATCTGAACGTTTTCCAGTTCGTCAATGGAAAATTGTCCAGTTGATATGTCGCTCATATTTTTTTGTCCTCCTTTTTAGGCGTGGAAGTGCTACGAAAAAACACTAAATTATAACTAATTAATACGTCTTTTTGATTTAGTAACATTTTTGAAACTGTTGTGTAAGATGTTCTAATAACACCACCCTATATAAAAAAGTTTCCAGAATCTATCACGATTATTGGTGATTAATATAGAGTGTTTCACATAACGGTTCTGTCAAAAAAGAGTATATAATTAGAGTAAATGAATGAAATGAATATACAATTTTCACATATAAGTTTTCCGATATCTGTCACGATTATTCTTGTTAATATATTTTCTCTTTTTGTATGTTTCTTGGAAATAGTTTTATTTGATGCCAGTATACCATAGAGAAGCATTATTATCATGGTGAACTATTTGGACAAAAAATGCTGGATATGCGGTAAAGAAGAAAATATACCTTTTAAATGCCGTTTTTGTGGAAAAAACTTTTGTTCGAGGCACAGACTTCCTGAGCAACATGCCTGCGTAGGACTGGAACAGATCAAACAGGACAGGACCTATAGCGGTAGCCCCGGATATGGAAGCACAGGAACCGATGATGTGTTTAAGGATGCCTTGAAAAATACTGCTAAATATGCAGCAAAAAGTGCTGTAAAAGGCGTTGGCCGAAATATCAGTTATTCCATGAAAAATAGTCCTTCAATGGCAATCATCTATCTTTGCATATTTTCTTTTATATTGCAAATAATCATACCCGGTTATCAGCAGGCTTTCCAATTGGTCCCTGCATTGATACTGTCACATCCGTGGACATTAGTAACACATATGTTCATCCATGCAGATTTCACACACATATTTTTTAATATGCTTGTACTCTTTTTCTTTGGTCCTGAACTTGAAAGAAGGGCTGGAAAAAAAGTATTCCTATATGTATACTTTACAGCAGGTCTTGTTGCTGCCATCGCATATTCAATGACCAGCAGCACACCATTTACTCCCGTAGTCGGTGCCAGTGGTGCCATTATGGGTGTCTTTGCAGCCCTTGCAATAATTGCCCCTGATATCAGAGTATATGTATACTTCATTCCAATGCAGATCACTCATGCGTTGATTCTCTTTGCATTGTTTGATTTTGTCCTGCTGGGTTCAAATGACATGATAGCCCACACTGCCCACCTGAGTGGAATTCTCATAGGTTTGCTTATGGGATCCCGGATCAAAAGGGCGCAGGCAAGATACGGATCATATAACGACACATATTATAGAAGGTGATCTTGCTGGCAGGAGCTGCAAATCATCTTGCAAGACTTTTTCCAAGACCGGAAGAAGATGAAGTTATCCCGATCCAGTTCATTGATATGCAGGAGAAGCTGGCAGGCTGGTCACCACAACTTAAACGCTCAGTATACGTTGATGATTTCAAGGATACAGAGGAACTCAAAAGGGTACGTGAAGTGACACTTCTTAAAGTCTATAACTGGATACTTGATGGGGAAAGCCTGATAGAACTTTCAGATATGGAGAAAATCCAGTTTGAAGAAATAATGGATACGTTTATAAAACATGGCGGAGAAATTCTTTTTACAAGAAAGAGAATTAGTGGGAGGTTTGTAAACTATTTCATATTGGATGATAACCCAATATCAAGAACGAACATAACAAGGAAATCGCTAGCGGAAATTCTGGAACACTGAATGCATGGGAAAGTGTGACCGGAACTGAATTGAAGCTATGCAGCTATCATTGAGATAGTGGGTTTTTGTAATAAATTATATTAGAAACCTGCATAATAATATTTATAACGTATATTGCACTTATAGAAATTATTGAACACGACTATTAAAGTCGATCTTATTATTATTATAATTATAGTGAGGCATCATGGCTAACGTGAAAACCGGACTTAATTCTATTGTCAAATATCTTAGTACTAAAAAAGAAACAGGAAGAAGAAGCATTGGCCTTCTTGTAGATGGTCCAAATGTATTGCGCAAAGAGTTCAATGTAAATCTTGAAGAGATCAGGGATGTTCTGAAAGAATATGGTAATGTCAAGATCGGAAGAGTATTCCTGAACCAGTATGCATCCGATAAACTTGTAGAAGCCATTGAGAATAATGGATTTGAACCTATAATATGCTCCAGTGATGTTGATGTCAGACTTGCTGTAGAAGGAATGGAGCTTGTTTACAATCCCACTATTGATACAATGGCACTTGTCACGAGGGATGCAGATTTCAAACCATTGTTAAATAAAGCGAACGAACATGGCAAAGAGACTATTATCTTTGGTGTCGAGCCTGGTTTTTCAACAGCCCTGAGAAACTCAGCAGATTATGTCATTATACTCGACAACGATGAAATGAATTACTATGATGATATGCACCCACAGGAAGAGAGCGGAAATGGTGCTAAAGATGGTGAATTCGTGCGCAGTTCACGAAACAAAAAAGATGCATTAATAGATTATTAATGCTTCTTTGTTTCAATTACCATCGATTCAAGTTTTGATGGCGATATGCCATGTTTAGTCTCGGTACAGTTCTTTATCCTGTCAAGGAGTGTGCCAAGTTCTTCCTTTGAAAGCTCATAGCCCATATTCCCTACTATTCCTTTCAGAGCTTTCATACCTGTGTGTTTACCCACGATAAGATGACGTTTGCCACCCACCATTTCCGGGCTGAACAATTCATATGTACGCGGTTCTTCAAGTATCGCACATACATGGATACCCGATTCGTGAGAAAAAGCATGTTCCCCGACAATCGCCTTGTTGACTGCAGGTTTGAGTCCGGAGAATTCATTTACCATTGCCGAAAGATCAGTCAGTTTTGTGGTATCATACCTGTCGATACCATATTGTATCCTCAACAAAACAAGCAATTCTTCAAGTGAAGCATTACCTGCGCGCTCACCTATGCCGTTAACAGTGGTGTGCAGCTGTTTGGCACCTGCCTCTGCTGCAGCAATTGTATTTGCTGTTGCCAGACCAAGGTCGTCATGGCAGTGAATGCAAATAGGAGTCTTTACTGTCTTTCTGATCTCACTGACAAGATAGTGAGTAGTACTCGGAGTAAGAATACCTATAGTATCCGCAATACTCACATAATCAACTTTGTACTCTTCAGCAGCCTTGAAAGCAGTTTTCAATACTTCTACATCTGTCCTGCTACCATCTTCTGCTGCAAACCTTACACCTACACCGTGGTCCTTTGCATATTCGACAGCTTCCATAGCACAGGAAAACATCTCTTCACAACTCTTATGATATTTGTACTTGAGATGCAGATCGGACATCGCAATGAATATGCTTATAAAATCAACATCACAATCAACAGCGACTTCAACATCACTCAGTTTTGATCTTGAAAGGCAACATGTTCGTGCATTAAGTCCCATATTGGCGATTTCTTTAACGGTTTCCTTTTCTGAAACAGATACCACAGGGAAACCAGTTTCAATTATTTCCACGCCAACAGAGTCAAGTTTTGTAGCAAGGGCAATCTTTTCCTCCCTTGTAAAGACCACTCCCGGCGTTTGCTCACCATCTCGCAGTGTCACATCACAAATCTCAATATCAAGAGGTGGCAAATTCAAATAATCTACAAGCTTGTTTCTTGAGTAATCTTTACTTTCTGACATAATATTGACTCCTGTGATTGTTGGTCAAATTCCAGTTCCATTATATAACATTTAGGTATTTTTAGATATTTTGGATTTTTTATATAGATGTCCAAGAGTAACTTTTATCTAGTGAATAGAAGGCAGTTGTATGCAGCCATTATTTATTCTTCCTGTAAAGATAACTAAAGACAATATATGGAACCAGTTGCGCGATATTTATTGCTTTTATTATTTATCAGGTAAGTTTGCTCTGAACCTTCTCATAAAAACCATTTATAGAGCTGCTTACAAACCTTGCCGGGTTTTTGGCCTTCGTAAGTGTGACAACATCATGTTCTTTTATGCTGTAAGAATGCTGACCGTCAATTACAATTGCAGCCTCTTTCTCGGGTATCGTCATTTCGACTTTAATGATGCTGTCACCAGGTATCACCCATGGCCTTGCGGAAAGCTTGAATGGAGCCAGTGGAACTATTATAGATGCATCAACCCTTGGATCAAGTAATGGCCCTCCGGCACTCATTGCATAAGCAGTTGAACCTGTAGGAGTTGCAAATACAACACCATCTGCCCTCATATCCTCTATCGGTGAATCATCAACCGATATCCTGAAAGTGAGTATCTTGGCAGGTCGTGCTGTGATAAGCACTATTTCGTTGGTCGCATCAGGCAATTTTTTTCCATTTAAGTTTATACTGAGCCGGGAGCGCTCGGTATATGAGAAGCCTTTAAGCACATCTTCAATATCCTTGATAGCATCTTCCGGTGGTACATCCACGAGAAAACCCAGAGTCCCCATGTTAATCCCAAGCAGAGGTAATGGATCATCCATTTTAGAGATGTTCCTGAGTACTGTGCCATCCCCCCCAACAGAGATAATCAGTTCCACACCTTCATCACGCATTTTCTCAACGGGAATCAAGTTCTTTGTAATACCAAGGTATTCCCCGGTCTTGGGAGAAAGCACTATTTCCACTTTAGAACTAAAAGTATCATAGATATTTTTGACCATATCAAGAGCTTCCTGCTGGTCAAAACGCGATACAATTCCGATTTTACTTACTTTCATGTACTATCCCTGTTGAAAGCTTTAAGATCATGTCATGTGCATGTCCGTTAGATGCAATTACACTAACCCTGCTCATTACTTTGTCTTCCAGCTTTAAAGATTCACCGCATCCGTCGGTAACAATACCCCCGGCTTCCTCTATAATGAGTTTGCCAGCAGCTACATCAGTCGTGCGCATTGTACCCCTGACATCTGTAAATGCATCAATTCTTCCAGCAGCCACATAACATAATTCAAGTGCCACACTTCCAAGTACCCTTACCCTGCGGACACTTTTTGATAGAACTGCAGCTTCTTCAATATTAGGCCTATAGCCATAAATACTCATGCAAAATCTGTTGACTTCTGAATTCTTTGATGTTTTCAGCTTAATCCCATTAAGATAAGCACCTACCCCGACCTCTGCATAGAATGTATCCCCTGTTGCCAGGTTTTTTACATACCCAAAGCAAAGGTCATTCAGATCATTTCCTGCAATGGCAATTGACAGGCTGTAAAACGGAATTCCGGAACATGCATTATATGTCCCATCTATGGGATCGATGATAAGAGTATACTTTGGAGACTTCCCTATAATCTTATCTCCTGCCTCTTCACTGATAACCCTGAAAGGGTTCTTTTCCTTTTCAAGTAATGTAAAAATAGCTTTTTCGGAAACATCATCTATTAGTTTGGTGGGTGTTCCATCCGCACCAATGTAAAGGACCTTGCCGGCTTCAGGTGTGCCGACAAGCCCCTTTATTGATTTATGCACTGCATCGGCTATCCTATCACAAAGATTCAGGAAATCACTTGTGCAATGCATATGGATTGAATTTATGTTAAAGTCCCATTGCCTTGTTTGTCTTTGCTATGGATTTTGCACCATCGGTCTCAAGTTCCATCATGGCACGGATAGCATCGACGTTCTCAGGAATTACATCGGATTCCTGGTGGATAGCCTGGAAGAAGTAAAGTTCTCCTTCATACATTGTAACGGAGTCTTCCCAGACGCAGTTCTCCCACATATCGCCCCTTGGACGTCCAAGGTCCTTTCCAAGCTCCATAATTTCTGCTGTTGAGCCTATTCCCTGACCTATCATCCTTACACGTGACTGTTTTGCAAACAATGCCTTGACATCATCAGCAGTGCATTCCTTTTCCATTTCAATGTTAAGGGTGTGCAGGTGCATCAGGGTTGTAGGAAGCTTCACGGCGGTTGAAGCTATGTTAATGTGTGGTAAAACGGACTTTACATCAGGTCCATGGTGGGAAGGGAGCTTGATCGGGTTTGGCACGATAGCATTGATAGGTCCGTTCTTGACATCGTTCGGATCAGCTGATCTTCTCATGAGTGTTACTCTTACTTTCTTTACACCATATTCCTGGTCAAGAGGATAGATCACTCTGCACAGGCCTGTAGTGTTACAGGACACGACCCTTACGAAGTCCTTTCCGAGTGCCTCAGTATAATTTGCTTCTGCGTTAAAGGAGCAGCCTGCAAGTTCATGGTCTTCGCCACCCTGCCAGATAGCTTTTACACCTGCTTTCTCATAAAGTGCCTTGTTCTTTTCACCGATTCCTCCTGGCGTACAGTCAACAACGACATCAGCTTTTGCTATCATGTCATCAACTGTGCCTGCAGCAGGAATGCCGGCCTTGTTCATGGCATCGACCTTGTCAGCAAGGGTATAAACATCATAGCCTTTGTCATGCGCAACGAAAGCTTCGTAGTTTGGCCTCGTCTTAGCGATACCGATTATCTCCATATCATCCTGAACGGTAACAGCATCAGCAACCCTTTTACCAATCGTACCATATCCGTTTATTGCAACTTTTACTTTTGACATCTTGATTCCATCCTATCTTATATTATTTGTACTTGACTTCAAATTATTAATGAATATTTAGTAACGCAAAAAATCACTTGTGAAGTATAATAGCTTCCCCGGTTCCAAAATTGATCTCTTTTATCGACCCCTTTACAGTCTCTTTCTCCCCGAGTATACCATACAGGTCGATATTCTCCCCGTCTACGACCATCTTCGTAACAGATTCCATTATCATGTTACGGGTTTCGCCATTGATAAGAATTACTTTCAGTTCACACATAAATGTTCCTCCTATTCAAGTAACCGGGCTACTGAGCAGCCTTTAGGTGCACCGATATCCTCTCCCACAGGATCACACTTCACCTTAAGTAAATATGCTATTGGTCTATAATTCTCTTCTGACAATGTCTCGTAATTTGCCATTCCCTTACTTATGATAAGTGAAGCATTCTCAAGTGCTTCCTTAAGCTCCTGTGGCGCTTCCTCAAAACGAACTCCTATAGCATTGGAACCTGTTGTAAGTACACGGTCGACCTTTTCAGCAATGCCGAACTCTTTGACCTCTTCCATTGTCACATCATTCAGTATTGGTGCACCTCTGACAACAAGAGTTATGTTTCCGCCCATTTTTTTGATTATCTCAAACACAAGAGTATCTATTAATATCTCACCACAATTATCAGCAAGATATACAACATTACTGAGCTTATCCAGCATCTTCTCAGTATCATCTATGTCCAGTCCACGCTTGAAATGTTCCTTAAACGTCTCATCAAACACATCAATAGGTACTTCAAGTCCCATGACACCGTAATCAAAATAGTTACCTATAACAGCTGCAAGAACTGAACGTTTGAATGTAGCGACATCGTCACCATCACCGTTAAAGACATGTGAACGTATGACAGGCATGAACCTGGCTGCGGTCTTGCTGCTCAGTTCTTTCATTTTAAGATATGGATCATTGTCATTCAGAATCTCATAGGCTTTCCTGTGCATAGGCGTAGACAGTTCTGCTGCGGGCATTCCCGGCTGATAGAGTGAATTCAATACTTCTATACCACCGAGAATTGCTTTATGCATAAGCTCTTCGTCATCAGTTGACAGTTCTGCTTCCAGGTGAACCCTGGATAACAGGCAATATGAACATCTTGGGTGAACTTTCATAGGATCATTCCTCTGTGGATTGACGGGTCTTTATTTTTATTATATGCAATAAGTTTAACCTTGGTAATATCCGAAAACAAAATAAGCTTTGTGTGTATCTTTAAATTGACTTTAGGATAGAAGATAATTATGGATAGAACATATCGCTATAAGGCAAAACGCTTTAAACTTAAAACTGAGCATGGCAGATACATAATCCTTGGCAGTATCGATGGCATACTTGCAATATTAGGTGTGGTAATTGGCACATCCCATGTTTCCAGTGATCCCGCTATTGTAATGAATGCAGCACTGGGTGGAGCTGTTGCTCTGGCACTTACCAATGGTGTCGGTTCATATCTTGCTGAAAGTGCCGTAGAATACGGTAAACTGGCAGAACTGGAAAAGCCCCTGCTTCGCAGCCTCAATAGCACAATACTAGAACGCAATACAAAGAAAAAGATATGGAGTGACTCATTCTTCCACGGGGGAGCAAGCTTTTTCGGTTCACTTATCCCTATACTTCCATTCTTACTTCTTGATGAACACATGCTTGAAGCAGCAATCATTTGCAGCATATCAGTTCTATCAATTCTTGGAATGTACTCCGGCAAACTGGCAAAGCAGAGCATGATTAAGCATTCTGTACGAATGGTGGGTCTTGGCATACTGATAGTTGCAGCTGTCACCATGCTGGGACTGGAATGAACTCTTAAGAGGGTTCTTTCTGAACCCTTTCTTCTTTTTATTTTATTCTGTTTTCTGTTCGCACTTACTTTTAAATCTCATGGGAATATAATGGACTCTCATGCTTTTGACAGTTGTATTATTGCTTGTAAGCCTGGGGATGATCACAAAAGGTGCTGATTGGTTTGTAGAATCTGCAGTATCCATTTCTGAGAAAAGTGGTATCCCAAAGATAATTATAGGAGCAACAATCGTAAGTTTTGCAACTACTGCACCTGAATTCACGGTTTCTGCAATGGCAGCTTACCTCAACCATGTAGAAATGACAGTTGGAAATGCTGTCGGTTCCGCCATATGCAATATAGGCCTTGTATTAGGTGCCGTTATTATCATCAAGCCAATACCGATAGAACTTCACAGTTTCACCCGTAAAGGCGGGTTCATGCTGAGCTCTGCAATACTTCTTATAATTGTGGCATACGATGGTGTAGTATCCCCTTTTGACGGAATTCTGTTGTTGATGGTATTCCTTGGATTCATGTATTATAATTTCCGCCTTCAGCGCGCTATTTTTGACGGAAATGAGGGTGTTAGAGAAAAAGTACCGTTAAGCCAGCTAAAGAAGGATATTCTCCTTTTTATTGCAGGTGCTATGCTTGTTGTCATAGGCAGCCGCATTCTCGTTGATGCAGGCATAACTATTGCAGAATGGCTTGGTGTTCCTGAGATGATAATTGCCCTCACACTGGTTGCACTGGGCACTTCACTCCCTGAGCTGATCACTGCTGTTTCGTCAACACTAAAGGGACATCAGGATATTTCCATAGGCAACATACTTGGTGCAAACACAATGGATATTGCCCTTATCCTTGGTGCGTCTTCACAGATAAGACCATTGACCATTCTCCCACAATCTCTTGCATATGATTTTCCACTTATGATCCTGATAATGGTGCTTCTTGTGATATTCGGAATCACAGGAAGAAAGCTACAAAGATGGGAAGGTGGAGTTATACTAGCCGCCTATTTAGGATATGTAGTGGGCTTGTTCACGCTGTATAATTAAATTCGACATCTGAATAAAACGATACCTTTAAATTGTGATACAAATCTAACTTTATAAGAAAAAGGGGTATATTTATGCAAAAGAAAATGATTGTATTTCTTGTATTGTTGGTATTGTCACTTGCAGTATCCGGGTGTAGCGATAAAGAAACATCAACCGTTACCATTGAGGATGAAGATGGCCAGGAATACGAAGTCACCTATACGGAAGGTACTGATGATGAAAATTGTCCCGTAGGATCTGTCTGGACTACAACTAATCCAAACACGGGTGAAGTCGTTTCCATGGAAATAGTAGGTAAAGAAGTTATTAATGGGATAGAGATGTGTCAGGCAGTCTACGAAACTGACACAGCTGACGAGAACGGCATAGTCAAAGTCGAGTATCTCTGGTCCAATGAGAATGAGGAAACCTTCATGTGGACAGCCTACGACGAAGACGGCAATATGGTCTCGGAAATGAAAGCTATGGATGGAAAGATTACAATGTCTGACAGTGAAGGCGTTGTAATGGAGATGGAAATCCCTGATGATGAATGATCATTCATCTTTTCACTATTTTTCTTTTTTCAGGCTTAATTCATAAGCGAAAAATTGTTATTTCCTAATTGGATTTAAATAGGATAATTACCTTCAGTAATACCTATGCAACTTCCATCACCTGATGAATTGAAGCAAAAAAGGACGGACCTTGGTCTTACACAAAGTGATCTTGCAAAAAGGGCAGGTGTCAGTCAACCGCTTATAGCCAGAATAGAAGCGGGGGATGTAGACCCCAGACTGTCGACCCTCAGAAAGATCATCGATGTATTCAATGATATCGAAAGAGAGGACATCTATGTCAGGGACATAATGAACCGGGACCTGATATCCGTATCACCTGATGAAAGCATCGATGCTGCAGTCCACATCATGGAAAAGTACAACATATCACAGATACCGGTCATACAGGATGGAATTTCTGTTGGCAGCCTGTCAGAAGATATGATAGTCAGATCAATGACGGATAAGAAGACTTCTGTTGTATCACATATGAAAATAGGTGATATAATGGGTGATTCATTCCCGACACTCTCCCCAAACACAGATGTCAAAACTGCATCCTACATGCTGGAGAAAAATCCGGCGGTCCTGATACTGGAAAAAGGACAGGTAACAGGAGTCGTGACCAAGTACGACATACTGAAATTGCTGAGTGAATAATGTGTCTGGCTAAAGTTAAATAAGAAGGTTGCATATCAGGCAAAAGTTGCCCTTTCGGGCTAACTTAATTGTATATCATGCAGGTAACATACCATGATAATAGTACAGTTAATTAACGTAATTGAACATTAATGAAATCATAATTTACAGGTCAAAGATAATCAGGAGATTTATATGGATCTAGAAGATGGACTTCTTATGATGCCAGGACCAGTTCCTGTTGCACCTCGTGTTCTCAGGGCAATGTCAAAACCTATGATCAATCATAGGGGAGCAGAGTTCTCAGCAATGTATGATGACTGCTGTGAAATTCTGGCTGACGTATTCCAGACAAAAAATGATATTTTTATTTTAAGTGGTTCAGGTACTGCCGCAATGGAAGCAGCTGTTGGATGTACAACAGGCAAAGACGATGTTGTAGTTACCCTTGAAAATGGAAAATTCGGTGAAAGATTTAAGAAGATAGCCTTGAGGTACGGAAAAGTAAATCCTCTTGAAAATGAATGGGGTTCCTCCTTTGATCTGGGCGAAGTCGAAAAGAAGCTTGAAGAAGGTGCAAAAGCAATCACCCTTGTCCACAATGAAACTTCAGCAGGAATTCAGAATCCTGCAAAGGAGATTGGTAAGCTTGCAAAGAAACACGACGTACTCTTCATAATGGACGGTGTGACAACCCTCGGAGGAGATGACGTTAAAGTAGATGAATGGGGTGTCGATATTGCTGTTGTCGGTTCACAGAAATGTCTCGCTGCACCACCTGGCCTTTCAATGGCCTCTGTCAGTAAACGTGCCTTTGAAGCTATGGACGAAAAGGAATCACTGCCATATTATCTGGATCTTAAAGCATACAAGAAGAGCGGCGACAAGTCACAGACACCATATACTCCGGCAGTTCCCCTGTTCTTCGGCCTTCAGGAAGCACTCCATATTGTAAAGGAAGAAGGTATGGATGCAAGGATAAAGCGCCATGCAACATGTGCTGAAGCCGTCCGTGCAGCAGCAAATGCAATGGGTATTGAAATGTTCCCGCAGCTTAATGATGAATTCAGCCACTATTCCAACACAGTCACAGCCATGAAAGCTCCAGAAGGAGTTACAGGCAATGATATAAAGAAAGATATGATGGCAAGAGGTATCACCATCGCGGGAGGACAGGATCACCTTAGCGGCAAGATCTTCAGGATTGGAAGCATGGGCAATGTACAGCCAAAAGATATCATACTGACGATACAGGAACTTGAAGTAGTCCTCAGAAAGAGAGGAGTAATATCCGAACTGGGAATCGGCGTGGGAGCCGCCAGCGAAGTGCTGGATACCCTCCTTTAATATTAATCAGGTGAGCATGACAACAATAGGCGTTGTAGACACTACATTTGCACGCTTTAACATGGGTAAAGCTGCAATCGATGAGATCCAGAAGAACATGTCTGCAAAGATAATGCGCAGAACAGTTCCAGGCATAAAGGATCTCCCGGTGGCAGCCAAAAAACTTATAGATGAGGAAGGATGCGACATAGTTATAGCTCTTGGCATGCCCGGCAGCAAAGAGCAGGATAAGATATGCGCACATGAAGCATCTACTGGAATTATCCAGGCGCAGCTTATGACAAATACCCATATCATAGAGGTTTTTGTTCATGAGGATGAGGCAAAGGATGAAAAAGAACTGGCCTTCCTTATGGAACAAAGATCAAGAGAACATGCACTCAATGTTGTCAAAATGTTATCCAGACCTGAGAAATTGATAAAGGAAGCAGGCACCGGTCAAAGACAGGGATTTGAGGATGTCGGGCCTGCAAGGATATGATGTCGTATAAAGAAATGATGGAAAATATAAATTAATATAAAAATCTTAAGTGATTATCATGACCATAAAATTGGGATTTGTAATAGCTGAATTTAACAGAGACCTTACTTTCCAGATGGAATTGCTCGGTGAGGAGCATGCAAAGTTCCTTGGAGTAGAGGTAGTGGAAAAGATCCTGGTTCCAGGAGTATATGATATGCCCCTTGCTATCAAAAAACTCTGTGAGCGCGATGACATTGATGCAGTGGTTACAATAGGAATTGTTATTGAAGGTGCAACAAAACATGACGAGATCGTTGTGCAACATGCAGCAAGGAAGATTACCGATCTTTCACTTGAATATAACAAACCTGTGACCCTGGGAATTGCCGGACCAGGCATGACCAGAATGGAAGCTCACCAGCGTGTGGACTATGCAAAACGTGCTGTGGAAGCAGCAGTCAAACTCGTACAACGTCTTTAAGGGTTCATACTAAAAAAATGGTTGGATAGTTCCATGGCATCATCAAGACTCGAGCGTGTGGAAGAATCGGCAACGATTAAAGCTGCAAATGTTGCCAACAAAATGAGACAGGAAGGTATAGATATAATCAGCTTCACTCTGGGTGAACCTGATTTTAACACTCCTAAACACATATGTGATGCAGCAGCAGATGCAATGTACAGGGGTGAAACGCATTACACACCTTCTGCCGGAATTCCGGAACTTAAGGATGCTATTGCCAACAAGCTTTGTACAGAGAACAAACTGGATGCAAAGGCTTCGGATATAATAATCACACCCGGTGCAAAGCAGGCCATTTTTGAAATAATGATGTCAGTACTTGACGATGGAGATGAGGCAATACTTTTTGATCCTGCATGGGTCTCATATGATCCTGCCATTAAATTTGCAGGTGCCAACACTGTATGGGTACCAACTGATGCAGAAGATGGCTTTAAGCCTCAGAATCCTGAAGAGTACGTCACTGACAAAACAAAGCTTATAGTTGTTAACAGCCCAGGAAATCCAACTGGAGCTGTTTATGATAAGCAGACCTTAAAAAATATAGCTGATATAGCTATCGATAATGATATACTCGTGCTCTCCGATGAGATATATGAGAAGATAATCTACGACAGGGAACACCTTAGCATTGGTTCCTTTGAAGGTATGCAGGACAGAACCATCACAGTCAACGGTTTTTCCAAAGCCTACGCAATGACCGGGTGGAGACTTGGTTATGTTCACGCAAGATCGGATATCATCAAAGGTATGTTAAAGATACAATCCCATTCCGTCAGCAGTGCAACAAGCTTTGTCCAGTACGGTGGCGTTGCAGCTCTTGAAGGACCACAGGAACCAGTAACCGAAATGGTTGACAGGTTCAAGATGAGACGTGACCTTCTTGTAGACGGCCTTAATGCCATTGGTCTAAAATGCCAGAAACCTGGTGGTGCCTTCTATGCCTTTGCAGATGTGAGCGAGTATGGAAATGGTGATGCCATTACAGAAAGACTACTTATGGATGCACACGTTGCAGTCACTCCGGGCTCTGCCTTCGGTGAAAGCGGCAAGGATTTCATAAGAATATCTTATGCTACATCACTGGAAAGAATACAGGAAGGATTAGAAAGGATAAAAACAGCACTTGTCTGATATGTCCTTTTTTATTTTACATTTTTAAAATACGGTTTTAACTTTTGCTTACTTGTAGCGTTCAAGTATTTTTTTAATTATCTTCCCGCTACTGCAAAGTGGACATGATAATGAATCTCCAACCCGTACCACCTTACAGGCAAAACCTTTATCGCATAAATCTTTTTCAAGTTGCTGAATATCAAAACCCTGATCATATCCAAGCGCAATTATATCAGGTTGTATTTGCTTTATAGGTAGAAAAATATCAGAATCGCTTCCAAGAATGGCCTTATCAACGATCTTCAGGGAACTTACCATTTCCAGTCTTTGTTCATCCGGAATTATCGGTTTTGGTTTATGCCTGATCATAGATTCCCTGGCAACTATCACATAGAGTTCATCACCCATCTTTTTTGCTTCGCTAAGATAGAGTATGTGTCCCGGATGAAGCAGATCAAATGTTCCTGTTGCAAGTACTCTTACCAAAACATCACCTGTGTGTTGCATCCTATAAACAAGCATACATTATAAAGATAGCTCCAAAATAACCTTCTCTAAATAACGATAAGTCGCAAACATTTCTTTTGATATAAATACACATAATATTTATACATCTTATTGTATACTAATTGCATAAATTATACTTTGAGTATAAGTTGCACATCAAAAACGTATACCTGATTATTTAAAATTGATGGATATTTCAGCTCATTCTGTAAAGCACATAAAATTGAGCAGATTGTACGCCTTTTTGCATTCAGGCCACGGTGACAGTATGAAGATCTATAACAAAACAACAATAACTCTGGGAATAGTTTTTTTATTCCTCTTTTTACTAACAGCAGCTGTTACCCATTACGTCTTCATGAGCCATACGGAACAAATTGAAAACGATGTGCTGAAAGATAATTCACAAAGAGTCCAGAGAGCATTCCAGAATGAGATATACCATATGGATGATACCTTGTATGACTGGTCTGCATGGGATGCAACATATGAATTCATGCTGGAAAATAATTCAGATTACATCACATCAAATTTTAATTTTCTTGAAACTTTTACAACCCTGAATATCAATTTAGTAATGTTCTACGATACAGATGGAAAACTCGTTTACAAAAAAGCTGTTGACCTGACAGAAGAAAAAGAGATCACTATAGACCCTGATTTTCTTGAACATTTCTATAAAGGTAGCATCCTGCTGCACCATCCTTCAATTAACTCATCATTTTCAGGCATCATCACGCTAGAGAATTCGCCTGTCATAGTTGTCTCAAGGCCAATTATAAAAAGCGATTATACAGGTCCTGTTGCCGGTACTATTATTATGGGAAGGTTTCTTGATGACTCATTTATAGAACCAATGGAGGAACAAACATTACTCCCTATTAATGTTCAGTCCTTTGAAAATTCAGATTTGCCTTCTGATTTTGTATCTATCAAAGAGCAACTGTTGAATGAAAATTACATTATAAAGACAAATAATAATAACATTATTTCAGCTTATTTCCTAGTTGAAGATATTTACGGAAAACCATCATTTATAGCGAAAACTGAGATGTCAAGACTCATTTACAAAGAAGGACTTGCAGCTATATCAGCAACATTCTACATGACCCTCCTGATATCAGTATTATTTGCCCTTCTTTTGTCTTTCCTGTTGAAAAAGAATCTGTTATCCCGAATAACTTCACTAAGAAATGGAATTGAGACAATTGATTTTAAAGCTGATATCAACTCCCGCCTTTACATGAATGGAGATGATGAATTATCTGACCTTGCAGACAACATCAATTCCATGCTGAATTCTTTGCAGGAAACAAGTTCTATATTCAGGTCCACAATCGAATCTGTTACTTATGGCCTCATTGCAGTTGATACAAATCGTGAAATACTCTTTATTAATCCTGAATTTATCAGGATGTTTGATTTACCGCCTGAAATGGAATCTGAAAAAGATGCAAAACTGATCTTGAAAGCAATCAGCTTAAAGACCAAAAATCCGGAAGAATTTGAAAAAGGGGTTGTAGACAGAGGTTTCTCATCAATTCTACACAGATCTTTCATAGAACTACAGGATGGAAAGACCATTGAGGCATATTCACTGCCTCTTTTAAATAATGAGACTATTTACGGGCGACTTTATACCTTCAATGAAATTACAGAATTGTTGTCTCGTGAAAATGAACTTAGAAAAGAGATTGTCAGAAGAGAAGAAGCGGAAGATAAATTACTTCTTAGTGAAGAAAAATTCTCAAAAATAGCCACCTCTGCCAATGATGCAATAATAATGGTCAACAATGGAAGTAAAACCATCTTCTGGAATGATGCAGCTACAAGAATGTTCGGGTATTCTGATAATGAGATAATGGGTGAAGATATTCACAGTTTTATTTCACCTGATAGATATCTTGAAGCATATAAGTCTGGTTTCAAGAAATTTACAGAAACAGGGTTAGGTCCGGTTGTTGGTAACACAATCGAACTTGAAGGAAAAAGAAAGGATGGAACTGAATTCCCAATCGAACTTTCATTATCCTCAATGCAGCTATCCGATGGAACATGGAATGCCGCTGCCATCATCCGTGATATTTCAGAACGTAAACGTCTGGATAATATGGAACATGACCTTCTGGAAAGATTGACAACTATTATCAACAACATAAACAGTGGAATACTACTCATTGACAGAGAAAATAAAACAATAGCCGATGTAAATCCAGTTGCATCAGAGATGATAGGTCTTCCCAGGGACTCTATCATCGGAAATATTTGTCATAAATTTGTTTGTCCTGCCCAGGAAGAACAATGCCCCATAATAGACCTTGGTCAAAAAGTTGACCTGTCTGAAAAATTCCTTTTAGACAAAAATGGAAAGAAAATACCCATCATAAAATCAGTGGTTTCTGTCAACCTAAAAGGAAAAGAGTATCTAGTTGAGAGTTTTTATGATATATCCAGTAGAAAGAAGGTAGAAGAAGCACTTATTTCAGCAAAAATTGCTGCGGAAGCTTCCGACAGAGCAAAGAGTGAGTTCCTTGCCAATATGAGTCATGAACTTCGTACACCATTGAATTCAATTATAGGCTTTTCAGATATGCTGATCTATAATGAACATGATGTTTTTGATGAACGACAAACAAGGTACCTCACCAACATCTCAAACAGTGGCAAGCACCTTCTGGAAGTTATAAATGACATTCTGGACCTATCTAAGATAGAAGCAGGAAAAATGGATCTGGTTACAGAAGAGTTCGATATTTATGATGTACTTGATGAAGTCAAGAAAACTGTTTCAACCCTTGCAATAAAGAAAGGCCTTTCTCTTGAATTTGATATTGATGATGATATCAGGACCATAACTGCTGACAGGCTTAAGCTAAAACAGATACTCTATAACCTGATAGGAAACGCAATAAAATTCACCATGGAAAACGGTTCCATTCATGTATCTGCAAAAAGGGTTCTGAATAATATCGAAATAGAGGTAAAGGATTCAGGTATAGGCATACATCCTGATGATCAGAAAAAGCTGTTTGAACCTTTCAGGCAGATAGAGTCGGCATTGAACCGGAATTATGATGGTTCAGGACTTGGGCTTACAATTGTCAGGAAATATATAGAAATGCACGGAGGAAAAATTCGTGTTGAAAGTGAACCTGATAAAGGTTCATCATTCATATTCGAGCTACCCCTGTAAAACTACTATAATACTAAAACTGAACTGTTTAAAAAACATTGTTTGCTTACTTTTTGATCGTACCCACTACAGGGTAACCTTCCAGTGCATCAGTCTCATGAGGGGCTTCCATATCCAGAGACTCGGTCAGATCTGTTCCTGCCTCATGTAATCCCATATGTTCCCCACCGTCCCAGAACTCACTGGCACTTACATCATAGACATTGCCATCGTAGACAACATACACTTTTTCATTATCTCTACCATTATACTTTGCAACTTCTTCCATCGTAAATTCCTGCATATCCTCACCACTTATACATTTAATTTTAAGTTTATAGGTTTTTGGGTCTTGCTTTCATTTTCCGTTTACTTTTTTGGGTATTGTAAATATGAAATTGCTTCCTTTTCCGGATTCACTTTTCACATATATATCCCCGCCATGCATCTCGATGAACTCTTTTACAAGAGCAAGCCCAAGTCCTGTCCCCCCATATCGTCTGCTTGCATGGGATTCGAGTTGCCTGAATGGCAGGAATATTTCTTCCATGCGTTCTTCAGGAATACCAATCCCGCTATCACTCACCGATACCTCAAAAGTGTCTTCATTTTCCACGATGGAAATAGATATCGATCCATTTTGTGGAGTGAACTTTATCGCATTTCCGATAATATTGTAAAGAACCTGTGATATCTGAGTTTTACCAAGTTCACATGTTCCTGTGACAGACCTATCCTGCACATCTATACTGATATGCTTCTGAATTGCAAGCGGTTTGAGTATTTTTATAGTTTCATGAATAAGATCAACAATATTCATATTTTCATAATAAAGCTCAACTTCCCCATTTTCTATTTTAGAAATATCGAGAATACTATTGATTATACCTAATAGCTGCCTACCACTACCCGATATATGCCCAAGGTATTTTTCCTGTTCATTATTCAATTCCCCGAACATTTGTTCAAGCAGAACATCAGAGAAGCCTATAATTGAATTCAATGGCGTACGAAGTTCATGGCTCATGTTCGCTATGAATTCATTCTTTGTCCGGTTTGCTATCTCTGCCGCTATTTTTGCTTCAAGCATTAGTTGCTCTGCATTTTTTCGGGCCGTGATATCACGACTAACACCCAGGGAACCGATAAGTTTCCCATCCGGTGTTTTAAGAGGAGCTTTAAATGTCTCAAAGAGTACTTTATACCCATCAGGATAATCCAACCATTCCTCATTTTTACGAGAGCTATCGGATTCAATTACTTTTTTATCTTTTTCACGGAAAAATCTTGCTGTATCTTCATCAAAAAGATCAAAATCATTCTTTCCAACGATATCCTCCACAGAACGGCCCATGAATTCTGATAAAATTGGGTTACAACCAAGATATACACCATCCATATCCTTGAAAAATACCATGTCCGGTAAAGACTCGAGTAACCCCTCAAGTAATGTTGTCTTTTCAATAAGAGAATTTGCTGCCTTTTTGTATTCAGTTATCTCAAGCATCACTCCAACTATCCCAATTATCTTCCCGCTTGAATCAGTAAAAGAGGCTTTGTTGAAAATGAAATTACCTGATGTACCATCGGTCTTCCTGACAATTCCTTCATATACCTGTGTTCCCCCATGTAACATTAGTTCCATGTCGTACTTGTGATACACAGAAGTCATCTCATAAGGTATCGAATAAGGGAAATCAAACAGTGTTTTTCCAATTATCTCTGTTTTAGGTACACCGATTATTTCTTTTGAAAATGCCTTATTACAACCAATGTAGACGTTATTTTTGTTTTTATAAAAGATAGGACTTGGAATGGTATCCAATAGTGTTTCCACAAAATGAAGCTGGTTTTTCAGGTTATTATCAGCATTTTTGTGTTCTGTAATGTCACATATTATAATTCCCTGAATTGAATTATCCCCTTCATCTACTGGAGATGAAGTAATTTCCACATCCATTACTGTTCCATCAGTTCTTCTAAGTTTCAGTTCAAATTGGGCGAATTCACCATTGATACTTTTCTCAGTATTATTGTCCCTACCTACAACAAATGAAAGCAGATTCTTTGTTATCAATTGCTCCCTGGTGTAGCCCAACAACTTACACGCTTCAATATTGGCATCCATTATCTGTCCTTTTCTATGAATAAGAACAGCATGGGACAAGTTTCCAAAAAACAACCGGTATCTCTCTTCGTTTATACGTTTTTCTTGTTCGGAACTGTTTTCTTTCAGGTTGTCACCCCAAGATGCGGTTTTGTTTCATGCATTATTTGGGAAATATAAAGTTTCCTCTTAAAAATGTTCGATGCTTTCCAGATTTAGCATTTATTTTAAGGTCAGATCTAAATTATTTGATAACTTTATAAATAGTCTTTTCTTTACATTTAAAATCAAAATTGGTATGGTAACTGTTTCAAACAGAGGAGTATTAAATTTGTCGATACACAATTACCATTACTAAAGGCAGATAAAGAAAAAAGGCAAGCCGATATTTATGATCGTAAACGCAAATTGATCATAACATCCGCACAATACCTTAATATTTTAGAATACATCCGCCATCATTACCCATTTTATCGAAATATTGCTGGTGGTATTCCTCTGCACGATAGAATGGTCCTGCAGGTAATATCTGAGTTACGATCTCTCTGGAATATTTCCCTGATTTTTCCCGATTCATCTTTGAGGCTATGGCAGCGTTTCTTTGTTCAGCACTATGATAGAATATAGCAGAACGATATTGTGTTCCAATATCCGGTCCCTGCCTGTTGAGACTGGTAGGATCATGCAATTCCCAGAAAAGCTCCAATAACTTTTCGTAAGGCACAACCGATGGATTAAAAACAATCTCTACAGCTTCTGCATGCCCGGTGGTTCCTGTGCATACTTCTTTGTACGTTGGATCTTCCTTTGATCCACCGGTATAGCCCACCTGAGTGAATTCCACACCCTTTACTTTTCTAAATGTTGATTCCACACCCCAGAAACAACCGGCTGCAAATGTTGCTATTTCGTAACCTTCATTAAGTAACTCTTCCCTTGATCTCATTTCATCACCTATAGAACTGGTTGACACTATCTTTGGCGATTCACATGATATGCCTGCATAAGCAAAGGTCAGTAAAAACAATATGAATATATGTCTGGTTCTTACATCCTGCATTAGCGATAAAGACCTTCCCCTGTTAAAAACTGGGATTCCATACGGTATAAATCTTTCTACTATGGCGTACAACCATTAAATACGGAAAGTTTACACTAGCAACCGACTATCTCTTTTTTGATGGAAGTATAGCAGTCCTCAAATATATTCTGGCAACCTTCGATTTCCAGAACCTCAAAATCAAAAATCTCTGCAAACTCAGCTACTTTCTCATCAAAGTTATCTGTATGGGATAATCCGGTCTTTATCTTGGCAACCCGTTTGTATCCGGTGATCTCATTGACCTTCCTGAGCATCTTAATCGTTTTATCAGGTTTCTCAGGGTCGACTCTCATGATCTCACGCCAGGCATGTGCATACATAGGTGTGAACAGGAATGTCCCCTTGTCACTGAATTTCTTGAGAGTCGAAAGATATTCACTACAGCCACCCAGAGTAGCACCTACACAATCATCAACTGTTCGTGTTTCATCCCTTAGTATCCTCACAGGACATGATGTTCCAAGATGTTCAAAATCGGTTTCTATCTTGTCAAACACATTTCCGCAAAGCCCATAAAAGAGGAGGATACCGCTGGAATACTTGCTTAGTTCTTCCAGTAGTTTGTATACTTCTGTTTTGAGGATCTTTGGAAACTCATGTAATGCAAGCTCAACCATATACACCATAACAGAATAACGAGTGGGATCATTCTTGTAGCTTTCAGTATCATCAGGCAATCTATCAGGAGACAAGAACCGAAACTTGAGACCTGTTTTTTGAAGTTTGGAGGCAAAGTCATCCTCCTGCCCATTGGCAACAACCAGTATTTCATCTACTGATGGATCATTTTCCAGAATGTGAACAACCTCATCCTGAAGAATTTTGCACGATAATATTGTCAGCAGTGGCATATCAGTACCTTATTCATTAATTCCTATTCATTCTTTTGCATGTACAGGTAAACAAAGCTTATCGCAAAAGCCACTATTCCGGAAGGGATGCCGACAAACAGCGAGAAGAAGATCTTATCCTGCAGGACCTGAGTAACTAGTACAGTTACCAGTATAAAAACAACAAGACTTATTACCACGATTTTCGCAATTTGCATCTTTTTATTCCTTATTAGCAGTTTTCACTGGTTTATTAAAAATACTAGTATTCTAATAGAATGAGAAGTTGACGCTCTTTAAACCTGCATTTATTGATTGATTTGCAACAGCTCAAAGGTGAGATAATGGAAAACGATCCAGGGAAAAATGAAATAATTATCCGGGAAACAGGTGAACAGGACATTCCCCTCATTATGGACTTTGTAAGGTCATTAGCCGAATTCGAGGGTCTTAGCGACCATGTCCTTTCAACAGAAGAAAGTCTTAGAGAAGCACTCTTTGGAAAAAGACCGTATGCAGAAGCAATAATAGCTGAGCTTGGCGGTAAACCAGCAGGATTTATAATATTCTTTCATAACTTCTCTTCCTTCGTTGGTAAGCCCGGTTTGTATATTGAAGATATATTTGTCCATCCGGAATTCCGCGGAATGGGTATTGGAAAAGCGCTAATGGTCCGTTGCGGACAGATTGCAGAAGAACGAAACTGTGGGAGAATGGAGTGGAGTATGCTTGACTGGAATCCTGCAAAACAATTCTATGAACACTTTGGTGGTGAAGCCCAGAAAGAATGGGTAATATACAGGTTGGACGAGAAAGGCATAAAAGACCTTGCAGAAAAGAAGTGAACAGATGATCTCAGCATCAAACCATCTGTTTTTAATTTCCAACTTTTAGTTTTTGCCACTTCATTCACAGTATTTTACTGAGGAACAATTTTGTCCTCTCGTGTTTAGCATTGGAAAATATCTCTTCGGGAGTTCCCTGCTCAACTATGACACCATCATCCATGAAAAGTACCCGATCTCCTACTTCCCTTGCAAATCCCATTTCATGAGTGACAACTACCATGGTCATACCCGCCTGTGCAAGGTCTTTCATAACATCAAGAACATCTCCCACCATTTCAGGATCAAGTGCTGATGTCGGTTCATCAAAGAGCATAACCTTTGGATGCATGGCAAGTGCCCTTGCAATTGCAACCCTTTGTTTCTGTCCACCGGAAAGTGCAGAAGGATAAACATTTGCCTTGTCTTCAAGTCCCACTTTTTTCAACAGGTCATGGGCACGTTTTTCAGCTTCCTCATTTGTGAGCTTCCTGACCTTTATGGGAGCAAGGGCAATATTCTGAAGTGTTGTTTTATGGGGAAACAGGTTAAAGTGCTGGAACACCATGCCAGCTTCCTCACGTATCTTATTAATGTTGATACCTTTATCAGTTATCTTTTCACCGTCGATGGTGATATCACCGGATGTTGGCATTTCCAGAAGATTAAGGCACCTGAGGAAAGTGCTTTTGCCTGAGCCCGAAGGACCTATGACACAAACCACTTCATTTTTCTTTATGTCTACAGTGATACCTTTTAATACTTCAAGTTCACCGAATCTCTTGTAAAGGCCTTTAACTTCTATCACTGACACCAAGCCTCCTTTCAGAATATGCAACTATGCGTGATATTACAATTGTCAGTATCAGGTACATCAATGCTACAGCAATATATACCGGAAAAGCTGCAAAGGTTCTGGAAATATATAACTGACCCGTCTTTAGCAGTTCATGTACACCAATTACAGCGAGAAGTGACGAATCCTTTAAAAGAGCAATGAACTCGTTTCCAAGAGGCGGGATTATTCTCTTGAATGCCTGTGGAAGGATAATCTCTTTCATTGCCAGTCTTTCATTCATACCAAGTGAGCGTGCTGCCTCCATCTGTCCCCTATCTATGGATTGTATACCGGCACGCACTATCTCTGCAATGTAGGCTCCACTGTTTATACTGCATACGATTATACCGGCAAGTATCGGGTCTATCTGCAATGGATTTCCCGTTGCATTGGAATAAAGACCCGGAATACCGTAGTAGAAAAGCAATATCTGAACCAGTAAGGGAGTTCCCCTTATAAAATCAATGTAAACAATGCTGGGATACTTGAACATTTTTTTTCGGGATAGTTTTCCAAGACCGGAAATCGTACCAAGTATCATTCCGAAAAACAGAGAGAAAGATGTTATCTCAATTGTTATCATTGACCCTGTTACCAGGTCAGGTAAAACTTTGATTATGTGTTCCAGATATGAAGATAAAAGGGACAAGGGTATTACCTCGATTTTTTGTGAAAATTACCTGTATATGTCCTAAAAGTAGGCACACATGAACGACATATAAATTTATCGCTACTCAGTATTTCAGTTTCAGCTGAACAAAATATAATATAGAGAATATGCAAATGAAAATTGCATATTCAGAATAAGAATATTTAGAAATATTTCCCCATAATCTCGTCGTATGTCCCATCTGCCTGAACATTGACAAGACCTGCGTTGAGCATATTAAGAAGCTCAGTATTTCCGTTCTTTACTGCAAAACCATAGGAATCACTCTGTATATCGTCATCGACTATCTTTATTACACCCGGATTCTGGACCATGTAGGATTTTGTAACCGGCAGGTCATTTATCATGAAATCTGCACGTCCGCTATGGATATTCATAACAATGTCACTGACGTGTGCAAGATAGATCACTTCTTCGATTATGCCTTCTGATTTGAGTTCATCAGCCTTCATAGCTCCTGTGGAACCTTGCTGGACCACAGCAACCTTACCCCGAACATCATCCAGACTCTTGATCTCCTCGTTATCAGCAGCTACAGCAAGTGAAAGACCTGCATTAATATATGGTTCACTGAAGTCAACGGACTCTTCCCTCTCCTCAGTAATTGTCATACCGGAAACGATCATATCGATCTGACCGGACTGTAATGCAGGTATAAGTGCATCAAATTCCAGGTCTTTCCATTCAATTTCAAAACCCTGGTCTTCTGCAATTGCATTTATAAGGTCCACATCAAAACCTATGATCTCATTACTGTTATTCTCATCTGCATATTCAAAAGGTGGGAAATAAGGTTCTGTCCCTACAATATATACTGGCACTGCGTCCACGATTTCTTCTGCTGCAGCTTCATCTGTGCGATCAGCACACCCCGAAACAGCAACAAATCCAATAATCAATATTCCCATAAGTAAAAAACTCAATGATTTTTTCACTTTTAAGCCTCCCTGAAATGTCCTCTATAAATTATAGACATATATGCGTGAATTTGCAATACACTTAAGTCTTTCTATTTTAAATTTTAAAATGTATTACTAAAAACAATAGGCACAGACGACTTTTATATTTCTGGAAAAATGATTAGATAATCAGACAAAGAATATTCAGTAAATAAAATGAGAAATAAATAATGTCAGATGGAAAATAAGAGAGGAATCATACATACTGATAGCCTTTCAAACCTCTGTTCAAAAAGACTATCAGGGTATGGATATATAGTTAAAGTAATTTATTCTGTTGCTGTTTCGTTAGCAACTTCTTCTGCTGCTTCTTCAACAACATCTTCTGTTGCAGCTACTTCCTCAACAACTTCTTCTGTTGCGTTTTCTGCTACATCTGTTTCTTCAGCAACATCTTCTGCCATGTCTTCTGTTGCATTTTCTGCTACATCTTCTGCTGCATCTGCTTCTTCAACAACATCTTCTGCTACATCTTCAACAGCTGGTTCTTCAGCTGTGTCTGCACAACCTGATACGGCTACAAGTCCGACCATCAGGAAAACCATGAGTATGCTTAAAAATTTATTCATATTAACTCTCCGATTGCTATATGCCTATATATTCTATAGACGTCTACCGATAAACTATAAGTTACTTAAGTTTTTCGATTTATGAGGTTTCTTGATAGCATATTATTTTTAGAACAACATCAGCATATGGATTAGAAAAATTATTTAAGTCCATATTATTATTTCTTTTAAGAAAGAGGGAAAATATCAATATGCACTTAAAATGGATTAAAGGATCAGAGGATTTCAGTGATGCCTACGATGTTCGAAAGAATGTTTTTGTGCTGGAACAGAGCATTGATGAAAGTCTTGAACTCGATGAGTATGATGCTATATCCCTTCATCTGGTTGTTTACAACAATAGGACACCTGTTGCCACAGGGAGGGTGTTTGGGTACAGCGACTCTTTCGTTATAGGAAGAATATGTGTTCTCAAAGAGTACCGTAGCATGCATCTTGGAACTTTGCTGATGGAAAAACTAATTGAAAAGGCAATCTCAATGAGAGCAAAAGAAGTTCATCTGTCTTCACAGCTTTACGCAACCGGTTTCTATAGTAAATTTGGATTTGAGGAATACGGTAATACCTATTTAGACGCAGGTATCGAACATATATCAATGGTCCGAAAGGTTAATTGATAGAATTAAAGGCCGCTGGAATAATTGCACTTAAAGTTTCGTCTAAAAAAAGAAAAAAGGTTTTTAACCCTTTTTACTCAACAAAGACCATTGCTGCTATAACGGTTGTCCACTTACCGTCTTTATCGCCATATGCTGTCTGGCAGTAATGAGTTGTATCTATTATGTGTCCGCTTGTTTTGTAGACCTGTTCCCTCTCATGCCATGCACAGTCAGCATCGAATTCAATCCCAAGGGTAGTTGCAAGCATAGTTGCTGCAAGATCTTCAGCATATTCTCCTGCTGTTGATTCATCCTCACCAAACGTATGATGTTCAGAAATATAACCATAGTTGTTCTCATTAACAGGGACTGCTGTTCCAACAGCTGCTGATACAAGCCTGTGTGGTTCATTTGTATCATTCCTTGCAAGAACACAATGCACAATTTCTCCAGCTGGTAGTTGCTTGATTCCCTCTTCCCTGGCAACCAGTTTGCAATTGGGCGGAAGTATGCTGGAAACAGTAACGAGGTTGTATTTTTCAATTTGCGCCTCGCGCAATGCCAATTCAAAAGATGCTAACCTGTCTTTGTGTACACCAACACCTTTAGTCAAAAAGCAATTTTTTGGAACCATTTTAATCATCACTTTACTTATTATATTATAATCTGGATTTCCAGAAATTTATCGTTTTCCGTGCATTTACACATAAACTGATCTCTCGATTTCACGATAATGACAGGAAATTGCATTCTCATATAAGAACATTATGCGTGGACCAAATTCCGTATCGGGTCCAATGAAATTTAAAAAAGGAATCTCGTTGTCAGCATGGGTATTTAAGGGTAATTACGGGCTTATTTCCATTGGAAACTATTGTCAACCCATGATATCAATTGAATTTGAAACCAGAATATAATCTTTAAATGATGAACTACGTAATAGTCAGCGGAGCTAGCCAAAAATGGAAATATCCCAGTTGATCAGTAACATAAAATCTTCCAGAAAATATGAAGGACAGATCACTCACATTGAGGACGTGCCCGCCAGGGAAGCAGAATACAGGGATATAGAACTTAACTCACTGATCAGATATGCTTTAAATGAAAACGGAATTAAGCAACTCTATATTCATCAGGCCGATGCTGTTGAAGCCGCAAGGGAAAAGAAGAATATTGTTCTTTCCACCAGCACTGCCAGTGGTAAATCTTTATGCTATATGCTACCTGTTTTTGAGCGTCTCCTGGAAGAGCCACATGCCACAGCACTTTACATATCACCACTTAATGCCCTTGTTAATGACCAGCTTGAGACTTTCAGAAAACTAAGTCATACAATGGGACTCAATGTTAACATCGACAGATTTGTAGGTTCAATGAGCAAGGCTGAAAAGGACAGCGTGAAATACGGAAATACCAAGATAATTTTTACAAATCCGGAAATGCTTCATTTAAGTTTTCTGCAGTGGAAACATCAATGGAAACATTTCCTTTCCAATCTGAATTTCATTATCCTTGACGAGAGCCACTCATACAGCGGTGTCATGGGAAGCCACATGGGAAATCTCCTGAGAAGACTGAACCGTGTCTGCGAACACTATGGATCAAACCCACAGTACATATGCTGTACTGCAACCATTGGTAATCCGGTAGCTCACAGTTCTGCTCTTACCGGAAAGGATCTCACCCTGATCGATAATGACAGTTCAGGCCAGGGGCCACAGAAATTCATATTCTGGAACCCTCCCCTATATTCAAGTTCAAATAACATCACCCGAAGAAAAGCAAGTTTCGGAGAGACTGTTGACCTTTTCACCACCTTCGTCCAGAGTGACCTCCAGACAATAGCCTTCGCAAGGTCCAGACAGAAAGTTGAGAGGATGTACGTCCAGGCAAAGAACACACTCGCAGAAAGAGGAGGAGAGGAAAGGATCAGCCCTTACAGAGGAGGTTATCACGGGGATGAACGTGAAACCATAGAAAAAGAACTTGCAAAAGGTAACATCGATGGTGTGATCTCCACAAATGCCCTGGAACTTGGGATCGATATTGGAGGACTTGATGCCTGTATTATGGATGGTTTCCCGGGAACTATCATGAGCGCCAGACAACAGGCAGGAAGAGCAGGCCGTGGAAGCAGGGAAAGCATAGTTGCACTTGTGGCCGATTCCAATGCTCTTGACCAATATTACATGAGAAATCCACAGGACTTCTTCAGAAGGAAATGTGAAGAAGCTGTTGTCAATGTCTCGAACCGTTACATACAGGCAGGCCATCTGGTATGTGCTGCAAAAGAACTTCCATTAAGAGCAAAGGACAGTGAATATTTCGGTCCTGAGTTCGATACTATCATGAAGGTACTTGAGGAAGAGGGGCTGCTGGAAGGAACAAATGAAAAGAGATCACTTGATCCGAACCCGCACATGAGATTATCCATACGCAGTATAGATGATAATAATTACACGATCATAGACAAAGCTACCAGAAAACCTCTGGAAAAGGATATTGAAAGACTGCGGGCATACAGGGAAGCATTCGAGGGCGCAGTATACATCAACAAAGGAACTCCTTACTGCGTTACAAAACTGGACCACAACAAGAAAGAGATACACGTAGAGAAGGCACAGGACGGGTATTATACAAGATCCCTGGTATCATCTGACATCGTTGTCAGAGAGGTTGTTGATACGAAGCCTCTTGGAACCTACCCTGATGTCAAGGTAGGTTTTGGTGATGTTGATGTTACCCAGCAAGTGACCGGTTACAAGAGGTTCCAACAGCGAACAGATACAGAACTTGGAAACCTGCCTCTGGATATGCCGGAGTTCAGACTTGAGACAGAAGCCCTGTGGCTTGAACTGCCCTTCGAGTTCACCCTACTTGTGAGCGAGTATGACCGGGATCTTGCAGGCGGTATACATGCCATTGAGCATGCTATGATAGCAATGTACCCACTTCACCTGCTGGCCGACAGGAACGATGTTGGTGGTGTATCCACACCGGAGCACGATGACCTATCAGGGAAAAGCGGAATATTCGTGTATGACGGACATCCTGGTGGAGTTGGCTATGCTGAAAGTGGCTATGGTAAAATAGTTGAAATGCTGGAAGTGACCCTGCGGTCCATTGAGAGCTGCCCATGCTTAGATGGTTGTCCTTCCTGTATCCAGTCACCAAAATGTGGTAACAATAACAGTCCTCTTGATAAGGATGCGGCGATAATGATACTCCGAAAGATGCTCAATAAGCCTGCATATATCCCTGAGAAGAGGAAAGTTATCAGGAAAACTGAAAGGCCGGGTCAGAAAGAGACCGTCGAACCTGTACAGAGAAAACCTGAGGACAGGCCATTCGACCATAATGCTGCACTTAACAGAGCAAGAAGGAAACTCCGCCAGCGTGACAGAAAAAGTACAGCAGAGTGGATACAGGAAGGAATTAAGGCTGGGAGAGAGCAGAAAGATCAGGAGCTTGCATATGAGTGCTTCGAGGCGGCCTTGCAATTGCAGCCTTCTAATGCCACTGCCCTTATGAATAAAGGTATTACATGCCTTCAACTTGGCCAGAACCAGATGGCTCTTTCATGCTTTAATAAATTGATAGGGTTGGGTTATGGAAAAAGCGTTGTCTGGAAGCACAAAGGTATAGCCCTTCACAGGCTTGGTGATTATGTTGGTGCTGTTGAGATGTTTGATGAAGCTTTAAAGGAAAAGCCAGATGATTCTAAAGTAAAGGAGCTAAAAGAGAAAACTATCAGTAAAATGAAATGAATAAACTTATTTTTAGAATTTGTAAATTTCCGCTTCTGTTTGAAAAATTGGATGTTGAACCCGAATAATGGGTTCAAAATAATAATTTATGCTTCAACGACTTTTATACTAAAAGTCAGTGCCATGCCAGCAAGTGGGTGATTCAGGTCAACTGTGATAGTCTCATCAGTCACTTCTGTTATTTTTGCAGGCATCTGATTACCGTCAGCAGTTCCTACCATGATCATCATTCCAGCATGGATCTCTGCATCAGACTGAAGAAGTGAACTTGGAACGGTCTCGGTAAGAGCAGGATTGACTTCACCATATGCTTCAGCAGCCTCGATCCTGAAAGTCTTCTCTTCCCCTACTTCCATACCTCTTACAGCTTCTTCAAAACCTGGTATTACCTGACAGGCACCTACTGTGAATTCAAGAGGCTCATCATGATTTGCAGAACTATCGAAAACAGTACCGTCATCAAGTGTGCCGGTATAATCTATCTTTATTGTATCTCCGTCTTTTATTGCCAAAATATCAACTCGGTTTATACAAAACAAGCTCTCACTCATTTTAGCTCAATGGAGGCGGGGACATTACTTAGGTGTTTTGGTAATATTATAAAATCAGAATGCTGAGACTTCAACAGATATTATGCAGCAAACCTGTTAAATATATAGCCATTATTGTATATTTAATTTGGTTATCAGGTGATAGACATTATAGATCTGTTACAAGCTCTTGTTCTGGGAATCACAGTAGGCATATCTGCTGCTATTATTCCCGGACCCATGATGTTCGCGACCATTGGCATTTCCATGAAGAACGGATGGAGAACCGGACCCTGGGTATTTATTGGACATGCACTTGTGGAAACAGCCATTTTCCTGCTTATCCTTGCTGGTGCCACCGCTTTTCTTGGAGAGAGTATCATGTCAGGCATATCCATAATAGGCGGTCTGGTAATGGTGCTTTTCGGAATGGTGCTCATCAAAAGTGCGAAGAAGGTTTCAACAATGGATATTGTTTCATCATCCAGTAAAAAGGAACTGTCATCAGGCCCTGTATCCACAGGAGTCATAACCTCTGCATTGAATCCTTCCCTTGTCATATGGTGGCTGACAGCAGGTAGTGCTATTATCCTTCAGGAATACCTGTTAGGCATCTCCGCAGTTATCGTGTTCATTCTGGGACACTGGCTCGCAGACCTTGGATTCCTTGTAGCAGTCTCATCTTCATTCTCAAGAGGAAAAGAACTGTTCTCACCAAGAACACATGAAAGGATACTCTACTTCTGCGGAGCTTTCATGGCTGTTTTCGGCCTGTGGTTCCTTGCTAATTATGATAATGTTTCTGCATTTTTCTGAGGAGAGAAAAGAAAAAGGAGGAAAACGACCGACTTATCGGCCTTTTCCCTGTGACAATTTACCTCACTTATGGCGAACACAACTTGTGCCGAGAAGTTCTATCGCCTGCTTCATGAACTGACCGATCGTTTCCGTTGGATCATATGTGACCTCTATTCCCATGGATTCACACAATATATCCGTTATATCCTTCTGTTTAACAGGTGCTTCCATCATATTGGTGGTAAGGTTGAGTTGTGATGCACAACCCGCACAATTGGTAATGACGTAATCTGCTCCTGTGTCCATTGCCTCAAAGATACGTTTCTGTCCGCAATGGGCAACCGTAGGCAGGTCATCGAAAGATGTCACAATACCACAACAGAGAGCATCTTCTCTGTTGTGTTCCATTTCCACAAGATTCACACCGGGAATGGCATTTATTACGTTCCTTGGATACTCATAGGCACCGAACCACCTTGATACATGACATGCATCGTGGTATGTTACCTTCTTATCAACCGGCTTCTCGATATCTAGCTTTCCATCCCTGATAAGTTCATCAAGGAGGACAACCACATGCTTTGTCTCAACATCCCAGTCAAGACCAAGCATCTCTGCAACAGCAGCATATTGTTCGGTGAAGGTGGCAAAGCATCCCGGGCAGGAGAATAGCAGTGTCTTTACACCCTTCTCATTGATCAGGTTGATATTTTTCTCAACAGTCTTCACGAAGTCCTCGGTATATCCTCCGAGTGCAAGGTAAAGGCCACAGCATATATTGTCCTGTTCTCCGAGGTTAACCAGTTCGACACCTGCCCTGTTCAGTATTCGGACTATGTTCTGAGGCATGTTCTTTGTAACAGCAGAAGACCAGCAGCCTGGCCAGTATCCGATTGCTCCCGTGTCAGCCATCTTCATATCATCAGCCTTCCACTCAAGCGCTTCCCCTGGCAGTCCCCAGAAGTTTCCTGCATTTAGCACATTCTCCCTGATGATCCCAAGACCTGTGTTCTCAAAGTTCTTCTGTCCCATGATGCTGCGCATATTTATGAAATTATGAGCTATTGACAGGTCTGTCTGGCATTTTAGATCACATTTCTTGCAGGTAGCGCACAGGAACATTGTGGATGCGAATTCCTCATCGAATTCGATATTACCTTTCAGATATTCGGAAAGCAGGTACCATTTACCCCTTGGAGATCTGCTTTCCCATGGGTCTGCGTCATACATGGTACAGGTGGTCTTACAGGCTCCGCACTGCGCACAGATGAATGCATCCTTCCCTATCTCCTCAGGTAATTTGTCGCCATACTTGTATTCCACATCTTTCCCATCCATGATCTTCCCTGCAAAGCTCATTAAGGATTTACCCTTGCTGGCACCTTTCATGGCAATGGAAAGTTGTTTTATAGGAGAGTTCTTCTCAACCGAAGGTGGCAGGATCTTTCCCGGGTTCATTATATGTGCAGGGTCGAACTCCTTCTTGAAAGCAACTACCCTGTTGAACAGTGTCTCTCCCAGCAGCTCCTTTGAATCATCGGTGAAGAATATGCCTGTGGCAGTAAGTCTTCCCCCCATCTTCTTCGCAATATCGGCAACTATGAGCGACGATGAGAATTTCAGTGGATAATTGGTCTTTCTTTCATCGGCCAGCATGAATCCCATCATGATAAGCCTGTCAGGAGTTTCCATTATGCCTTCAAAGACGAACTCACCCTTGAATTTCCTGTCAACTGCCTTCAGGAAATCTCCCAGTGAATCTGTTGGTACAATAAGTTCACTTGCAACCAGTGAAGGACCAAGACGCTTGAGCCTCATTGTGCGGAACCTGTTGTCCCACTCATGAACTGCAACATCTTCAGGGAGAATCTCACCTTTGTTGCTGCTGACAATATTTTCGATCAGGGAAGCAACTTCAGCATGGGACTGGCTATAAACTAACTGTGCAATGTATTTGCCCCGTGGCATCTTTGTTTCATTTGCTGCCTGCTGGCTCAGTCCCACATAGCCCGGTGTCTGGATGCTTACAGACCACAGGTCAGTTCCTGAACCCCTTATCTCATCAAGTGTTGCCTGTAATTTCTTTTCATCTGTGAATGCCGCAAGAACAGGCGTAATTCCTTCGGCCTTTTTCACTTTGATAGTAACCTTTGTGATTATGCCGGTGATACCTCCGAGAGCATAAACAAGGTCTATATCATCTCCTTTCATTACCTTCAGGTCACCCATGGGATCGACCATTTCTACCGAAACGATGTTGTCCCGGAAAGTGCCGTACTCATAACTGCCGATGCCACTACCTCCCTGAGCGACCCATCCGGCCACCGTAGATGTGGGTGCACTGCTCGGATACAGACGCAATGCAAGTCCCTTTCTTTTGAGTTTCTCATCCAGTTCCGACCATACTACACCGGGCTCAACTTCCACACTGAGATCATCGGGATCAATGGAGATGATATTGTTCATTCTTGAAAAATCGATAACAATACCATTTGCCACAGGAACTGCTCCACCAAATCCACTGGATGCTGCACCTCTTGGGATGAGAGGGATCTTATTCTCAATTGCAATTCTGACAAGAGAAGATACCTCATTGGAGTTTACAGGCTGAACGACTGCATCCGGCATTGTGGCAATGGTCTTTTTGACAGAGTCAGGGATGACTCCCACATCATGGGAATAGACGATCCTTTCAAGTTCACTGAAAGATACACGATTTTCAAACATCTCTTCAAGCTTGCTTTTCAAAGCTTCATTGATTGTATAACTGGTCATGGATGATGCCTCACTGATACTGAACTCTAACACATTTTCAATCGCGATCAACTGTGAATTAATGACGTCAACAAGTAGATGTTAAGACTGAACGTTTATATACTAACCCTCTACTGTATCGTAAAATAATGAAAAAACATCACAGGGATCAAAATAAACAAAGGCGTTAAAAATCGTGAGGGCTTTGAAATAGTCAAAACCAAATAAATATAATAAATTAACATGCTTAATATATGAGATATACACAGTTTCCTTAAATTCAGGATGAAACATAAATGAAAGATTCACTTATAGATGCGATCTTCCTTTCCGAAAAAAGAAAAAAGCTTCTTTTACTGCTGATGGAAGGTCCAAAGGATATCGAAGAAATAAAAGAAGCACTCGATGTTACTTCCAGTGCCATGCTTCCCCAGATCAAGAAGTTGAGAAAGCTTAACCTTATTGTGTGCAATGAAAGGGTTTATTCCCTGACAGAAGCTGCCAGGATACTCGTTGAAAAAATGGAACCTCTTCTTGGAACCATCGATGTTTTTGAGGAGAACTATGATTACTGGATGAGCCGTCACATCAGCAGCATTCCCGAGGAATTTCGAAGTCGCTTGTGGAACCTTGGAAAATGTGAACTTAAAAGACCGGACATGATATATCTTTTTGAGCCACCGGAGGAGTTCAATGAGAGCCTTGCAAAGTCAAAGAATATCAGGACCCTTGCTTCATTCTTCCATCCCCAGTGTCCGCATAATTATGCCCAGCTTGCTAAAAAAGGAGTGGATGTAACCCTTATACTCACAAAAGCAGTTTTCGACAGAATGAAAAAGGACGGTTCAAAATATCTTCAAAAAATACTCGAGTCAGAAGGGTCAGAATTGTTCTTCATGAAAGAAGAAATACCCATAGGATCGATCACAGTCACCGACGATATTTTCATGATAACATTGTTTAACAAGGACCTTGTGCTCGATCATCTGAAACTCATAAGCTATGGACCTCAGGCAAGACAATGGGGACTTGATATTATAGATCATTTCAAGGAGCTAGCGATCCCTGTTGACAAAGAGAAAATGCTTCGGGAGATCGGCGATCAGGAATAGGGAAATGAATATTCAGGCTTTTACGTGTCTGACCGTATCACCACCATTTTGACCATTTGCTTATCCATATCTCCTCCTTTATAAAAAATAAAATTGATATCGGTCAATTTCATACTTTTAACCGATATTGACCTTACCATTGACCGCTTCATATCTTCCCACGGCCTTCGGAGTATTGAGCAGTATCTTCCTTATCCTGTTGTAGACACTTGGTGAACTGTCCTTATCGAGCTGTTCCAGGAAACGAGCCATCATTCCCACCAGAGGAATGTGATACTCTTCCTCCATCCTATCGATATTAGCAAGGACATTGAGTATGCTTACAGCATTGTACTCATTGACCTTTGCCAACCTGAGGACTATATCTTCAAGCAACTTCCTTCCCTCTTCGGTCTGAAGGGATCTCTTTCGGTTAAATGCAAAGCTTCCGTAAAGTGCTCTCTGATCATTTGCCTGCTCTATCCTGAAAGAACTGGAACTTCCAACTTTCCTTACTAGATCAAATACATCATTACTACTGTTGCTTCCTACAACCCTCAGGAAAGCTTCCCAGCTTACCGGATCCTTCTGTGCTTCCTTCTGGAAGGCTTGCATCAGCGGGATTCTGTCAGGTGCTGAACTGTTAAGATAATAACTGAAAGCACTTAATTTATCAGTAGCATTCTGAGCTGTCTCGAACTGTGCCTTTATCATCTGATGCACTGTGGGAGTATCAAGAGTGGAAAGGACAGAGAGAATTGTATTCTTTACCTGACGATCCTTGATAGCAGTCACTTCTTCGTTCAGGTAGTCCTGACCATCATATTCCTTTTCGCTGTAAACCTTATAAAGTGCTATCAGAGAATCCTCATGTCTGCTTGCTACTGCTTTGAGAAGTTTCTTCTTAACCTCATATAACAACTGGTAGCTGTGTGAAAGTCCCTCATCCTCCACGGACTCAAAGATGGTCAGGAACTGAGCACCTGCTTCATTCATCAGGTCATTGTCCATGACGAACTCATTATACAGGTCTGTGAACTCTTTTGATGGAAGAGAATCGCTGTTACCGATCAGCTTCATTTTTTCCATATCTACGATCCTGTAGAATGCAATGAACCTGTTTATCAGGTCTGAGTCCACTCTTGCCTGTAAGACCAGTTCATCTATATCAACATCATGAACCACTTTTCCAAAGAAGGAATAAACACGGTTCAGGGATAAGAATGCAGGTTTATCAACATCATTGACAACTATCGTCTTCTCCTTACCATGCATCAGTTCCATAACTTCAGCAAGGTCATTTCCTTCTTCATCAACAAGAGCTACACTGAAAGGAAGATGCCAGAAAGAAGCACCTTCCGGGACTTCCTGTTCTAATAACAATGTGTAGGTCCTTTCATTCTCATCATAGGATGTTTTGACATGGACCACAGGGAACTGTGTCTGTTTCAGCCAGATATTTGCCATATCTTTGAACTTCTGTCCTGAAACCTCTTCCATCGCTTCAATCCATTCCCAGCTTGAAGCATTTGAATGTTTATATCGGGAGTGATAGACATCCAGTGCTTCAACAAATGTACTTTTCCCCATGAGTTTCTCTATCATCATTACAAACTCAGGTGCTTTTACATAGGTCACAGCGCTGATGAGATCATCAGGATCATTGAACCCATCAGGGATGATCGGCATGGAAGCTGCTCCCCGGTCAAGTGCAAAAGTTCCGGACCCAGGAGCCAGAAGGTCAAGGACTTCCTGAAGCCGACTATAATCCTCACCGAAATGATATGCATGATACATCCTCTCTATATGGACAGTTACTGCCTCGTTGAGCCATATCTCAAAAGGACTTTTACCGGTGACCTCAGAACCGTTCAGATTATGGTAGAACTCATGCACTTTCACCCTCATTAAATATTCAAAAGCATTGTCGGTCATCTGAGGGAATGGCATTATACGATTGGTACTGATGGTGGTGTTGCCCACATTCTCCATACCACCAAAATTGGAGTTCTGCATGCCGATCTCCCTGTAAACGGTACCTGTGTACCTGTATCCGGTCTGTATGGTCCCTACAACACTATTCAGTTCCTCCCTTATCAGGTCCAGTTTGTCATTGGCAGCTTTGCCTTCATTTTTAAGAAGGTCTCTTCGCCTGACCATATCCATGAGCTGTTGGCGTATTTCCAGTTGTTCATATTGTCTGGGACCGGTAAAAAGATAAATCCACATTATGGAATCGTAAAGAATATCAAGAGATCTCTGAGCTATTACTGGGTCAGAACCCGGTGGCACCAGCAATTCCAGATCAAAAGTGTATCCATCAGGATACTCGAACTCCTTTCTGAATGTCTCATAGGTACCAACTCCAAGGAAGAACAGATATGTGGCCATTGGAGTTATCGAGTTATCATAAACGATCATGTCCCTTCCATTCCCGATGGAGTGTCTTTCCTCTATGATGTCACCGTTGGTGATCATATTCGTATATCGCTCATCGGCAATGATGGTAGTCGTGTAGGTGCATTTAGCTGTCATGTCATCGATACATGGCACGATCCTCTGGAATCCCCATTGCTGACACTGTGTGATCTGCTGTGGCGGGGCACCTGCCGGGGTCTCATCATAATATAGACCTTCCAGTATGTTCATTGTAGGTCTGCATATAGTCTCAGTCGTTATCAGAATATCAGTGTTCCCGGGTACTGTCTGGCCGAACTTTATCAGGAGGATATCGTCCTTTTCCCTGTATTCATGATCGATATCATACTCTTTGCAGGTCACGGAGAGTATCTCAAGTTTCTTGCAATTCAGTTCCAGTTCATTAATCGGATCAGCAAGTGTTCTTAATTTGAGATCTGATCTTACCTTTGTATGATCATCAAAGATATCGAAAAGAAGGTCCATATGTACTACTTTGGCAGTTAGTTCTCCAAAATCTTCCGGATAATATTTGTATATTCTTTCCATCGAATCCACTCTGATAAATAAGATATAATGATACTATGATCTTCTATAATCAAATGTAACTGATCAGACTTATTTTTATTCACAAGATGAAGAGCAAAAGTGAAATTAGAAATATACCTTTTCAGGTAGTTATCCTCTTATACAGAACCGGAAGTGTCTCCGGAAGCAAGCTGGCATCATCTATTATCGTATAGCCTGCATCTCTATATGAAGAGCTGCTCTTCCTCAGAACACTACGAAAATTCCTGTGGTAATCCCTTCCAGGGAACCTGTTCTCTATAACCAGAAGCGGTTCTTCCTCTGTAAGGGTTTCAGGTTCGTTAGTATCTGCCTGAAAGGTCCTTTCAGTCCACTTATCCATTTGTCATCGAATTTATTATTGCTTCCTTATAAGTACTCATGCAGGAACAGAGGGAGTGGTTGGTTGGTGGGTAACAACATTGATAGAAAGTAATGTAAAAATGAAGTTTTTAAGTGGGCCTAACCGGATTCGAACCGGTGGCCGCTCGGTTATGAGCCGAGCGCTCTAACCTGGCTAAGCTACAGGCCCAATCTGAGAAAAGATTTGAAGCGCCGCAAACAGGGCTCGAACCTGTGACATTCTGGTTAACAGCCAGACACTCTACCAACTGAGTTATTGCGGCTCTTGGCATGGCGCTTACGCGCGAATCCTTCTAATGCAGTTATTGCTTTTAAACCTTTTGAAACGAGAGTAGTTTTTACTTTAGAAAAGGATAAGTTATCATGAATTTGACAGGCCAAAGTTTTTAGTGGGCCTAACCGGATTCGAACCGGTGACCGCTCGGTTATGAGCCGAGCGCTCTAACCTGGCTAAGCTACAGGCCCAATCTGAGAAAAGATTTGAAGCGCCGCAAACAGGGCTCGAACCTGTGACATTCTGGTTAACAGCCAGACACTCTACCAACTGAGTTATTGCGGCTCTCGGCATGGCGCTTACGCGCGAACCCTTCTAAGGTAGTTATTGCTTTTAAACCTTTTGATTGCAATGACTTGAAATCTTCTTTTTTTCGCCACTTTTTACGCCCCATCATAATTATGAGCATAATGTATCATAAGATATATACGTTCCAGTGGAAGCAGAGGGGATGAAGAATACACATCGTTTATATATGGTAACTTTCACTGGTTACATAAATCGAGATTTTATATCATCCGGAAGACAATGCAATGCCCGCACCCTGCCTCACTGCCTGGACACGATATTAATAACTTCGCCGCAGCGCGGGCAAGTCTGTTTATCGGCCAGTTTATTCAGCTCGATACTAAACATTCCCCTCTTAATAAGCAACTCCCCACATTGAGGACAGAACGTATTCTCATGTTCAGTTCCGGCGACATTCCCCAGATACACATACTTCAAACCCTCCTCTTTAGCAACATTATATGCCATCTCAAGAGTCTTCAGTGGAGTGGATGGAATATCCTGTAACTTATAGTAGGGATGGAAGCGTGTAAAATGAACAGGAGTATCGGCACTGAGATTGTCACGTATCCACACCACCATCTCCCGTATCTCCTCAGGAGAGTCATTGAGCGTTGGTATAATGAGGTTCACAACCTCAACATGCATTCCAAGTTCCTTTGCAAGCTTTGAGGACTCAAGAACAGGTGCCAGTTTTGCACTTGTGATATTCCTGTAGAACTCCTCTGTAAAAGCCTTGATATCAACCCTGAAAGCATCCAGGTACGGAGATATCAGTTCCAGCCCTTCCCGCGTAATGTAACCATTGGTCACATATACAGTTGCCAGTCCTGCTTCCTTTGCCAGCCTGGCACAATCATAAGTATACTCGAACCAGATGGTCGGCTCATTATAGGTCCATGCAATAACTTTTGCTCCTGAAGCCACAGCCCTTTCAACAGCCACCTCCGGACTCATTTCAATGGCATTAGCCTCGTCTATATCTATCTGCGATATAGTCCAGTTCTGACAATGCTTGCACCTGAAATTACAGCCGATTGTTCCAAGTGAATATGCCAAGGAACCTGGATGGAAATGAAAAAGCGGCTTTTTTTCTATAGGGTCAAGTGCCTCACTTGAAACAACATTATAGTTTAGCGTGTAAAGAGTGCCTTCCCTGTTCTCCCGCACAGCACAAAATCCTCTTTTTCCCGGCGATATCCGGCACCTGTGGCTGCAAAGCTTACACTGTACTTTACCATCATCAAGTTTCTCATAAAGCATTGCTTCTTTGATCATCAAAAATCCCCATTTAAAAATGTAGTCTCATCATTGATGAACTTAAGCTTTAAATGATAGATAAAAGTCATTGGCCAAACTGGTACTCATATCAGCAGATTCAGCCTGGCATCAAAAATAGTCTTTGTTACATTGAGCTTAATGTCTTCCCCGGTGTTTCCTTCCAGGAAAAATACAACTGCCGTTTCATTTGAAGTTATTGAATAACCCGCCGAATCTATACCTGCATCCTCTGCCAATGTTTCAAAGAACGTTACCCACGAAGAAGGATATGATGTTTCCACTATCATCGTCATATCAGTGAAAACTATACCCTCCCAATACAGGGAATCAGAACCATTCGTCCTGAGGTTCAGTTCTTCAACTGAATTACTGCTAATACTTCTTTTAGGACCATTGATATCAATAGTATTGATATTCATGGTGATATTGGTCTCATTCTCTGTCATTTTCATACCAATCTGAGGTGCAAGGCGCATCAGAGAATAATCATTTTGTGAGATCAGCAGAGCTCCGTTCTCATAAACTAGTTTCTGGTCAACAAAATAATTGTTGTCTGACATATAACTTACAGTTCCTAAATCCAGGAGAACAGAATCACTGTTGTAAGTAAGACCAGGTGTATTTGCCACAATATTCAGGCTGAAGTTCTCTTCATTTATTGCCAATCTCCCACCAGACTTACCTGGACTGAATATAGGTAAAGAACCACCTCCCATCTTAATAGGAATGCTTACAGAAAGACTTGTGGAAGCGTCTGTTCTGACATAGGAAGAGAGAATATCAACTTCATTTTTCATCTCTGCCATGTCATAGAAAACATCATCCATATGAGATTGTTCAGCAGCGGTTTTCCACTCCGGGATATACTGTACATTGATAACAGTGATTACAGATACAAGTATACCAAGGAGAAGAACAGCAGAGACCACACTAGAAATTGCATTTTCACAAAACTCCAGCTTTTTAATTTTCACCTACATCACTTCTCCTGTTATGACCCCGGAACCAGCATTTGTTCCTGTATGAATTTTCTTATTTATGTTATGCCGCCGCATTCTTATCCACATTCTCATCCCACCCTCATATCAAAAATACGAACACAAGATAAGCTATAGACATCATCATTATAGAATGCTTCAAACCTGCATGAATATTTCCACTGCCCATTTTTCCTGCAACAAGTCCTGAGCCGAAACCCTGTATCATAGCCGCATGGAAGAATAACAATGTGTACCTTTCAAGATCAAAATCAACTATGAAAGCAACGCCTTCAAGTCCACCTGCTGTGGATGCAGGCATTGCCGGAAGGAAATAAGCTGCAAGAATGTAAACAATGAACAAAAACACCATGAATGATATGTAGATTATAAAGACATAAACGAACATCTCTGCATTACGCTCTTTCTTAAGCTGTCTCTGCATATCCGCATCATTCGCAGCTATTGTCAGCACACTTTTGATATCACTTGTAGCTTCGTTTGCCTTGATTATAAGATTGATTATACGCCTTGTCATATCAGTACGAATCCTGAATTCGAATTTCTGCAATGCATCATCCAGCTTTGTTCCCCAGGATATGTCACTAACAAGACGTTTTACCTCTGAATGCAGGACACCAATCTTCAATTGCATGCTCATGACGATAGCATCCACAAGCAGAATGCCAGCCTCATTGATACTTGCAAGATTGTAAAGAAAATCAGGAATCGTTGATTCTATCTGCTTTATACGATAAGTACGCAGTTCATCGAATATAATAAAAGGTACCAGCAATATGAGCAAGGCAATAAAGATATGATCATCAATAATAATCATTGTCAGAGTATTAAAATTGGTAAAATAGACAATGTTTGCAATATTTACGTAATTATTTACCTTGAAAAAGAAATAAGCTACTGCCAATGGAATAGTGATGAGTAATACATATGAAGGTTTACTTGTAAAAAGGCTGAAAGGATGCAGGACCTTGTCCATAGCCTTGATGAAACGGGAGTAATATTTGATACGCTTCCTCTTTTGCTCTTCAGTCACATCCCCTTCTTTTATGGGCACATATGGGAAGCTATTCAGCTTTTTCTCCATCACGTAAAAATCAGGTATTTTAGGATTATCATTGGTCAACGAATTGAGAAGTACCAGAAAGATAACTGTTCCTATCGGAATCACTACATATACTATAAATTCAAGCATACTGGCTGCGCTGGAATTCATAAGTCCCAGAACTACAAGAATAGTTATGAGAAAAAGCGGACCTGCGACAAAAGCAGAAATGTATACTTCTGCCAGTACTCCCAGAGTTTCAAAGAAGATCTTCTGTTCCTTAGTAGCTGTCAGACGATACTGATCACTCTTTGCCTTAAGATAAGAACTAACATCCCCACCACTTGTAACAATAGATGTAAGTCCATCCAGAAAATCCTTGAACTTCTTGGAAGGAGTTCTCTGTCCTGCCCTGTCAATTGCTTTTAAGAGGTCAGTACCATAGTACTCCATATCTTTGACCAGAAATCCTATTTCTTCTGCAGATGCACCATAGATGTGATAGTTCTCGGCCAGTGATTTCATGATATCAAGAAGATTCAGCCCGCCTCCCCGACTCATTGCATACAGGTATGCCGTACTGTGAGGAAGTGATTGGTTTATACGGGTGCTTCTGACATTTGCCTGTATTTCAGGTAGTGACATAAATATGTAATAGGTAAGGTATGCAGCTATTATAAAAAAAACAGCACCCAGTCCGAAACTTACCAACACATGAAAGTTAGTTGTGATCCAGAAAGGGAAGTTTTCAATCCCCAACATATAAGGCCTTATATCAGCTAAAAAGTAATATCCGATCAATATTCCTGTTAAACCGGCTAAAAAGGCCATCAAAACAGAAAAGAAGTATACCTGGGCAATATATTGCTCAATTAGGACCCCCATACCTGCTTTACGTATCATGGACCTCTGCCCTTCATATCGGTGAATATGCTTTCGTACATATTTACCAAATATAAGGTGTGCAGCAGAATCAATGATATTCATTAAGGCACCTACACGCTCTGTTCTATCAATTCATCCAGAGTATCATTTTCAATTGCATCAAGGACATTTTCCGGATTTGCATCATATGCCTGTACAACCAGGGATATGCGGACATAGTCCCTCATTTCTTTCTCGCAGAGGTATTTCAGAATACGTTCTCTTCTGTCCAACTCTTCTGACAACTTTTTTCGGTCCCAGCCCCTTGAAGTCATGACCTTGTTAAGAGTATATGAATCACCATTGCGAATGAAAGTATCTGTTAGAGGGTCCCATCTGTATAGCTCATTGATGCGTATGTATCCCGTCTTGGTATCTATCCCGGTAAACTCTACAAGACTCTGCGTTCTGCGCACCCTCTTATTATTCACAAAGGTCTGGATCTGCACGCTCAGTATATCCAATGATTGAAGCATGACATGTGGCACATTAAGAGGAGGACTATCAAGCCTGTTGACCACAGTCTGCACATCACCTGCATGCATCGTTGAATAGGTTGCATGACCGGTAGATATGGCCTGGAAAAGAGTCAGTGCCTCTTCACCCCTTATTTCCCCTACAAGTATATACTCTGGCCTCTGTCGCAGGGCTGATCGCAGCAAATCATACATGGAAACTTCGCCAGCACTGTTAATATTCAGCGGTTTACGCGTGACACCTGCAATCCAGTTATCATGATGGAGTGTCACTTCCCTTGTATCCTCTATAGATACGACCTTAGATAGTGGAGGGATAAAGAGAGATACAGCATTCAGAAGAGAGGTTTTTCCAGAGGCTGTGCCTCCTGCAAATATGGCACAATCACCGTTTTCGATGGCAAGCCAGAAATAAGCCATCATTTCAATGTTACAGGTTTTGTAGTTAATGAGGTCTATAGGAGTAATCGGGTCGCCCCTGAACTTCCTGATTGTAAATGAACTTCCCCGGGTGGTTATTTCTTTACCGAGTGTTGCCTGTAATCGGGAACCATCCGGGAGGGTCGCATCGACCATTGGTTCACTTACGGAAATATGTTTGCCACCCTTTTGACAGAGTTTTATCACAAGAGAATTGATCTCCTCTTCACTAAAGGAAACATTTGTTTTGATGTTACGATACTTATTATGATACATAAAAATAGGTACGCTTATTCCATCGCAGGAAATATCTTCTATATAGGGATCAAGCATTAGAGAATTTATACGATCGTGTCCCAGGAAATTCCGCTTCAGGTAGTAGATGATGCGGAAGGCAGATGCCAGTTCCAGATGCGCATGGTACCTGTTGAAAAGTGATAATGCCTGTTCCATAAGCACTGTTTCTTTATCTCTTGTGGAATTTACCCCGCCAACACTCAGGATATCCTGCAGATCATCATAGACCCTCTCAAGAATATCTTTTTCATACAATGTCAGCATCGGTTCAGCAACATGATAAAGATATACATTTCCTTTTACAAGGATCGAAATGAAAGAATACGGCTCATTTACCCAATATCTTTCAACTTCTTCGAATCCTACCGGAATTTCAAACTCGACAAGTGGCCCATGTAACTCAGGATCATAATCCGGAAATTTCTTACGCGGGTATCTTAACTGGTGAAGTCCAGATTTGATATTGTCTAAAAAGATAGATATTTTACCAGGTTTTTCTGTATCTGCTCCGAGTACAATATCAGAGCTGATTTTATCTATATCTTCTATACCATATTCCGGACCTATCATCGATTATTATATAACTACATCTATATAAAAACCCTTTGTTTTTTTGTTATTATAATTATATAATGCAGAGAAGAGACTCTGAGCCTAAAATAAAATCAAAATTAAAAAAATAAAAAGTTAAAATATCCTGAAATCAGTTACTTTCAGGAAACTTTCCGAAATTATCTTCATATCTAGCTTTCATGATATCCCACGTAGGAAGATCAGTCTGGCAACCAATATTCTGGACAGCAAAAGAAGCAACTGTTGATCCTATCTTTCCACAGGCTTCCAGTGAATAGTTGCGTGTGTATGCAAGCAGGAATCCTGCCCTGTAAGCATCACCTGCGCCGGTGGGGTCGAGAGCTTTTACGGGAACTACCGGAATAGTCATCTCTTTTCCACTATTGTATATCTTACTACCACTGGAATCATAGGTCACAACCACAGTCTCGATCATACTGAGAATTTCTTCAAATGATTTCCCAGTCATATCACAGACACGCTGTATCTCGTGCTTGTTTGTAAAAAGGATGTTAGTATTGCCAAGAATACTTTCAAGATTTTCTTTTGAATACGTAACCAGATCCTGTCCAGGATCAAAGGAAACAAAGCTGGCTTTTTTGGCTATCTTTGCATTATATGCGGAATCAGAAGTTGCAAGATGTACAAAATCAACTTCATGAGGGTCTAATTCCTTGAGCTTTACAGATGCACCCCAGTGAAAATATGTACTCTGGTGGTGGTCCCTGTCGGTGAACACAAAAGCCCGGGTGCTCTTCTCATCAGGGAATCTGTATAACAGGGATAGGTCAACACCGTGCTTTTCAAGTTCAGCCTCATAGCCTGATGATGCAAAATCCCCGCCAACTGCCGAGATCAACTGGGCATTACCACCAAGGATAGCAATGGCAATGGCAATATTGGCAGCTCCGCCCCCATAATACTGATCATAATTGATTATGGGGTGCGATTCATTGTGAACCGCGATATTCTCAACATCAAAGAGCAGGTCTATGGCAGCATGTCCTACAACAGTGATCGTCCTGTCCATGTCCGATACGCCCTTACTCGAATTCCCCGACATCCACTACATCAAGAGGAACATCTCTCAATGCTTTTCCAATTACTGATTTTGCAATTCTTGCGGCATGCTCAGGGCTTTCTGCATCAAACACTTTCATTTCAAGAACAAGACCGACAATTGCGGTGTTTGCAGCTACAAATACACTGCTGAAAGGTTCTTCACAGGCCGGGCAGAATGTCGTTCCGACGTCTACTTCAACGTAGTCAAGTTTAGGATTGAGGCGCTTTCCAGCCTCTGAAATTGCAACGCCTATTGCGTCATCCGTTGATTTTACATCTCTTACCAACCAGGCAGCTTCAAGTGTAACATGATAATTTGACATTAGATATCTCCAGTTTATACTTCATTTCTTCTTCAAATAAAATGACCTTCATATAGTAAATAACACATCGTCATCAACATCAAAAAGGCCCATCCTTGCCCCTGCATCAAGCCACGCGTGCCCATAACTGAAACAAACAAGCGCATTGACAGGATCATCACACTCAACAAAGTGAAGACCATCCTTGTAGTATGAACTTGCCATGTTATGATAGTCGCTGGCAGCTTTATACATGTGGGATTGAGGTATCGGGGCAAATTTCGCCTTTTCAAGTGCTTCCCTTAATAGTCGTTCATATCTCTTAACTTTTTCATTCAGGTCAGCAGCCATATTCACTTGCCTCAACGGTGCTCATGGTTAATTACCTGTTCGCCCCAAACAACTTTTTGAACAACTTTCCTCCTCCTTCAGCTCCATTCTCAGCCCTCGGTGCTCTTGAAGGCTGCCTCTTCGGAGGAGGAGTGATACCAGAAGCCGTTTCAGGTATATCTACAACCGGTATATTGATTATCATATCTGATTCAGGTTCGCTCACTGATGGATGAAGCTCTGGCATCGGTCTGCGAACAGGAGCAGGTCTCGATGTTTCGTGATTCTCAACAATCATCGCAGATGGAGGTGGAGGTGTGACCGTTCTTGCGGCCTTGAGCACGTTTACAGACTCACCGCCGTGTTTTGATTTCCTTATCCTGATATCCACAAGCACCGGCCTTTCTATCTCGTTGCTTACCAGCATGGCGACTCCCGGTGGCAGACGCATGAGTTCTTCTTCTACATAGGATGTAACGCCTTCCAGACCCTTGCTTATCGCCTTGAGATCATTAGGATTTGTGACTTTCATGATGACCTGAGTGCCGCACTGTGAAAGTACGTTCTTGTCTATCCTTGCAGGTCTCTGGGAAATGACCATCATACCAAGACCGAATTTTCTTCCCTCGGACGCTATGGTCCTGAGAATATCAGTACTTGTAGTCTTACTGAACCCTTTTTCGGGTGCATAGTTGTGGGCTTCCTCTACAACAAGCATTCCCGGAGGAATATGATTCAGCTTGCGTGCCTCAAAGAGGCTGGTACACAAACTCGCCACAATCATACTCTGCAGGTCAGGTGTAACTCCCTTAAAGTCAATAACAGATGCTTTTCCTTTCTGGAACAGCTCCTCTATGGACGTTGGATTAGGCGATAGTATGCCTGTATCCCTTATTTGCTCAAGTACACTTATAACATTCCACTTGGCCTTGCTCTTATCATTGCCCACTTCGAATATCAGGTCTTCAATGGTATACGTTTCCATTTCAGCACGCACTTTCTGTATAGCCTCATAGAGTATCCCGGTATGCGTGGTCGAGAAATTATCAGGGAAGATCGATGTAAGGTCCTTGACCGTAAGGTTCATCCCGTTCAGCCTGAAAAGCTCATCTGCATCAGGATTCAATGATTTGCTTGCAGGTGTGTATACCGTTATCTTGGAACCATACCCTTTGGGAACCACACCAAAGCGTGAAAAATCCTCTTCATTCCCTTCTCCGGGAACTTTTAAGGAAGAGTATTCGCTGTGCGGGTCTATAATAAGAAGCGGAATATTCTGATCAAGTAGTTCTTCAAGCAAAACCGAGGCAGTGTAGGATTTACCGCTACCGGTCTTTGCCAGTATACTGCAGTGTTTCTGCACAAGACTATTAACACTAAGCTGCACCTTGATATTCGTGCCTTCAAGCAGACCGATATCCATCTCGTTACCCGTGAGTCCAAGCACAGCTCTTGTCAATCCTTCATCGGATGCAAATATTGGACTGCCAGGACTGAAGGGTATGACAGGTGACCTGAGCATACCGTTTTCGTCCCTTGAACCTATTATCATGATCTCGGCAACTATCTTGTCATCACTTTTGTCCGCGCGTTGCCCTTTCATTGCCTCTTCAATGGAAAATGAATCACTGGACCTTTTAATGGCCATTACCTGACCAAGCACCCAGGTGTGATCTTTCTCATTGGAAGAAGCGTCATGCCAGACCTTAATGTATGCGCCCCTGTACACTTTTGAGCTGTCAAGAACCATTACTTTGAACTCAAAGGTTCCTGTTTCTCCAAAAATTACGCCTACTGAACCTCTTACCATTTTTCATCCCTCAAATTCATGGTCTTTGCTTTTATGTTTATTATGTAATATTATATCTTCCCTTAGTCATCAAGTTCATCCAGTATTTCCTGCGGTGCGCCCAGGAGTTTGACCAAAGCCTCTGCTTCTATGAAATGCAGGGATGCAGGAACTACAAGTATGTGCAGTGGGTCACCAAAGTCTGCCTCCCTCAAATAATGTGCATACCCGGCCTTTACAACAGGTTCATCAGAGCCTGCCCGGGCGATACCGACAACGATGGCATTTTCCATAACGCCTTCCCCGCGTCTCTCTTCTATCTCAAGGAGCAGACTGAGTGCCTGATTAACGGTCATGTAACCCTTGTCCTTGTCTATATCCAGGAAGACCAGAGTATGCATATTGTGTTCCTTGTTGAGTTTAATAGTATCGTAAGGTGTTTCGGAGATTATGGTTTTCCCACGGATACTTGTGTATGGATGAGGTATGGTGGAAGCTTTTCCGAAGCGATAGTTCTGCAGTCCTGAAAGTCCGCAAATGGCTGAAGCAATTGAAGAACCATGTATGAGCTTTGTCCCAATGCCCAGGTTCTTTGCACGAAGCCGCAGGTCAACGTGGGTTGTGGAAACCATAGTATCCCCGCCAGTAAGGAAGACTACATTCTTTTCCTTTGCTTCGGCAAGCCATTCCGGAGATATTTCCACATCTTCCCTGGAAAGTATGTGAACTGTCTTGCCATAGAGCTTTTCAAGTTCTTCTATAGTACTACCCATTAATCGGGATGTGTAGAATTCGGCAAATACCATATCAGCATTTTTTATAGCTTCAAGTCCTTTGAGGGAGATATCTTTCTCATCAAAAAGGCCAAGTCCTATGAAAGTGAGCATAGTCCGCACATATGTCTTTATGGCTTAAATGCTTTGAGAATGATAACAGAGTGATACAAAGCGAAGATTAGACTCGTAATGTTTTTATAGAACCACATACAGTTAGTTTCACTCATATATTATACTGACAAATTACATTACTATACTATTGGAGGTTCAAAGTCATGGCAGGATATGGAAATCAACCCTTAATCATCGTTGATCCAAGCAAACAGCGCACTACAGGAAAAGATGCATTGTCAATGAATATTGCTTCTGCAAAAGCAGTTGCAAGTATTGTGAAAACCACTCTTGGTCCAAAAGGTATGGACAAGATGCTTGTTAACATCATGGGTGACATAACACTTACTAACGATGGTGCAACGATCCTTGATGAAATGGATATCGAGCATCCTACTGCAAAGATGATAGTAGAGATTGCAAAAACTCAGGAGAAGATGGCAGGTGACGGAACAACCAGCGCTGTGGTCATGGCGGGCGCCCTGCTTGACAAGGCACAGAAACTCATTGAGACTGGTGTCCACCCTACGGTTCTCGTAAAAGGTTACGCAATGGCAACCGAGAAGGCCCTGAGTGTCCTCAATGATTACGCTATAACAGTGGATAAAAATGACAATGAAATGCTTGAGAAGATAGCAAACACTTCCATCACAGGAAAAGCATCAGAGATGGCAGGCGACCACCTTGCAAAGATCTGTGTAGATGCTATCTACGCTATCGAATACGAAGGCCAGGTCAACGTTGATGATGACATTGTCATAGCAAAGGAAGTAGGCGGCACAATCCATGATACTAAGCTCATAAACGGCATATCAATCAGGAAAGAAGCACTACACAACGAAATGCCACGCCGCATTGAAAATGCAAAGATAGCCCTTATTGATGCTGAGATCACATTTTCCCAGACAAGCACAAACTCCAAGCTCCAGGTTGACAGTGCTGACCAGTTAGCTAGTTTCAAAGAGCAGGAAAAGGCAAACTTCAGAGTGATGATCCAGAAGATCATTGACACCGGAGCAAATGCAGTATTCTGTTCTAAGAAAATGGATGATTACGCACTTCATTTCTTTAAGGAAGCAAACATGTACGCTACAAGGCGTGTAAAGGATGAGGACATGAATGTTCTTTCACACTCTACCGGTGCAGCCCTTATAAGGAATATCAATGAAATTACATCTGATGACCTTGGATTTGCTGAACTTATAGAACAGGAAGATGAGCATGAGGAGAAGACCTACATTAAGGGATTCAAAGATGCAAGGACCATGACCATTCTCATAAAGGGCGGTTCTGAACATGTCACTGACAATATAGAACGTGTTTTCGATGATGCATTGCATGTCGTAAAAGCAGTCTATGAAGATGGAAAGATCGTACCAGGTGGCGGTGCATCCGAGATAGAAGTTGCTCAGGCTCTGAGGAACTATGCATCATCTATTGAAGGCCGTGAACAACTCGCAATAATTGCGTTCGCAGAAGCTATTGAAGAACTTCCAAGAGTTATTGCCGAGAACTGTGGTTTTGATGTCATTGACACTCTTATCAACCTGCGTGCAAAACACAACACTGTAAAGAATGCAGGTCTCGATATTGATACCGGTGATGTTGTAGATATGCTCGAAAGAGGAATTGTAGACCCACTTAGAGTAAAAACACAGGCCATTAAATCAGCCTCAGAATCAGCAATATTAGTTCTGCGTGTCGATGACATGCTTCGTGCAAGAGAACAGTCAATGATGGATGTAGCTCCTGAGCACAACCCTCATAATTACGATATGGCATAAATGATGTAAAGAGGGTAAAACCTCTTTTCATTCAAACTTTTTTTTAAATTCTTTTCTAATTAAGCCGCCCCGCTAGGGATTGACTTTGCACATCTTGCTTCGTCCATTGAGCAGGAAACTAAAATAAAATTTTAAATAGATATGATTAATCATGATAGATTAGCGCAATGTATATATACTATCAATCTGTAGTATATCATGATAAATCATGACAGAACACTACTACAACAACAATATCAATTTCACAAAATTTGCCACGACTCTGACCACACTTACCGTTGCAATCATTGCATACTATACCCTTCTCAGCTAGTATGCCTAATATTAATTTTTATTATTAGGCACACTGGCACCTTTTTTCCTCCAATCTTTTTCTATTTATTAGTGTTATCTTTCATAGCTAATTTATAAAGTTGGAGTATCATCATTCGATAAGCCATAAAAATTCCTGTAGTCCTCAATAGCCTTTTTTGCCTGTTTAGGATATCTTTTAAGCATGCACTTGAGAAAATCTTCTTTAGATACGAATTCCTTCATCTGGTCTATGATCTTCGCAGCATATTGCTTGGAAAGCGCATTCTCTTTTTGTATCTCAAAGGTCAGGCAGAGTGCATCCTGTGGAAAATACTTCCTGCGAATATATGGTGCAACAGAACCCAGAAGCACATCATGATCAAGCCTGCTGAATGCCGGAACACCTATGCGATCTAGTCTTTCAGGTTCTGTCAGCTTGATGAGGTTTTCCGCAGAATAAGAATGAATTTCTATATAAATATCCGGCCTGAGTTCTTCCACTGCCTCTATTATAGGGGTGCCGATATCTGTAAAATAATTATCATCAAGTGTGGAGATATAGTTCCCCTTGTTCACAAGTGGAATAATTGCAAGGGTACCTTTCTGAGGTGCTTCTATGCCCTCAAGTATGTCAGACGTATCCTTCCATTCCTCGCCATGCAGGCCTGCTACAAACAACCTGACGGGCTTTCCCTCTCCGAGTATCCTATATGACATACGAATCTTAATTTTTAGAATTGCTGATTGGAATCATCCGATACAACTTTTTGTGCAATGATATATATCTCCTGCTTTTCCGATTCAAGAACATTAAGGATTGTCAGACCCATTGATTCAACCTTCGCGAGTATAGGTTTGCGATTCTCTTGTTTCTCAATCTTGATTACCTGAAGTAATTTCCCATTATCCCGCAGTAGTGGTAAAACTCTCTGAAGAGCAGAAAGAGAAGCCATAGGCTCAACGGTCATATCGCTGAGTATCACATCAACCTGTTCCGGGGACATTTCCTTTAATGGTATCTGGAAGACATCACCAAACATGAAAGATACATTTTCTTTCTCATGAGCTATCTTTCCAAGTTCTGCTTTAAAGTCCCTGCTGTACTCCACACCCCTGACAGAAGAAGCGATCTCAGATGCCATCAGCATGAATCCACCAGCGCTTGATCCGAGGTCAAGGACCCTGTCATTTTCGGCAATTATGCCGGTAGCATCCTGTATGTTCTTGAGTTTGAAGTAGCCACGGGGCATATCAAGTCCCTCCTCTACATCAACCTCAGCATCCCCACTGACATCTTTAGAAGGCTTTTTGACAATGGTACCGCTAACCTTGACATTACCATTAAGTATGGCTGTCTTTGCCCTTCCCCTAGATTTAAAATAACCCATTTCAACAAGGTATGCATCCAGTCTCATGATTCAACTAATAAGGAACTGTACTATTTATATTATAACTTCCAAACTATATGGAATAGTTGTGAACATCACATACATCACGTAAGTCGATTTCAGGACAAGATCATGATAAGAAAATTCACCTCCCTGTTCCCACTCTGGGCAATCATTTTCTCGATCATAGCCTTCGCTTATCCTGCTGCCTTTTCCCCTTATAAGGATGCAATTACCCCGCTACTTGGAGTTGTGATGTTTGGCATGGGAATCACCCTTTCAGCAAATGATTTCCTGCTTGTCCTCAAAAGACCGGGTGTGATAGTCCTTGGAACTGCAATGCAGTACATATTGATGCCACTTATTGCCTTCATCCTGTCATATATTCTCAACCTTCCCGTTGAGATCATGGCAGGAATGGTACTGTTGGGTTCCTGCCCAGGAGGGACAGCTTCAAACGTCATCTGCTATCTTGCAAAAGGAGATGTAGCCCTTTCGATCACACTTACATCTGTTTCCACATTGCTGGCTTTCATCCTGACCCCTGCACTCACATGGCTATATATCGGACAGGCAGTGCCTGTGGAAATCGGCAGCATGATGATAAGCATTGTAAAGATAGTTCTCGTACCGGTAGCACTTGGAATAATCATAAACACACTTTTCGACACTCATATCGAAAGATTCAGGCACGCATTTCCGGCATTATCCGTAGCTACTATCGTTCTCATCATTGCCATAATCATTGCACTGAACAAGGATAACATCCTCATTGCCGGAAAAATGGTGATAGTAGCAGTCATCCTCCACAACGGATTCGGATTTGCCAGTGGATATCTCATTTCAAAAACACTGGGACTTGATGAAAAGGATGCAAGGACCCTGGCAATCGAAGTAGGAATGCAGAATTCCGGATTGAGTGTGGCTCTTGCTGTAAAGTATTTCTCACCTCTGGCCGCGCTGCCTGGTGCTTTGTTCAGCATATGGCACAACATCATGGGCTCTGCTCTGGCTGCATACTGGTCATCCAATGAAGACAAAACAGGTTTATAGAATGCTGACTGATGCTTCCACCTAACGGTGATGATTTGTTAAAGGCAGTAATATTCGATATGGATGGCGTTCTTGTTGATTCGATGTCATATCATGCAGAAGCGGTCCAGCACATCTTTGATGAGATAGGCGTGGAAATGGATAAACAGGACATCTTCGAAAGAGAAGGTGAAAGGACCGTGGACATCGTTGCATTCCTGCTTGAAAAAGGTACGGGAGATGCATCAAATTATGACATCCCGGATATTGTTGAGAGATATATTGCCGAGTTCAACAGGATAGTAGAACTTAAGGTCTTTGACGGAATGCAGGAATGCCTGAGCAACCTGAAGCAGAGATTCGACCTGGCTGTTGTATCGGGCTCTGACAGGCCGATAGTCTACGACATAGTACAATCCCAATATCCCGGAATATTCAGGGAGATTGTCACAGCTGACGATGTGCAGCATGGAAAACCTGAGCCAGACCCATATCTAAAGGCTATGGAAATGCTTGGCATCTCAAGTCATGAGGCCATAGTGATAGAGAATGCACCCATGGGGGTGGAGTCTGCAAAAAAGGCAGGTTTGTACTGTGTAGCAATACCAACATACCTTGATCCGAAAAAATTCCATCAGGCAGACATGATTATTGAAGACCACATCCACCTGGTTGAGTTCCTCAGGAAACTTGAACCCTCGTATAACTGTCTTCAATCAAAATTATAATTGCACTTTATTCCACTCTCATCGGAACACAGGTTGCACGATACACATTTTACAATCTCTGTTTCACCATTCCTTATTTTCGGAACAAGGTCAGGTTCGCATATTAGCGGTCTGCAAAGGGAAATCATATCAGCATACTCTTCAGCAAGCATCTTTTCCATAACAGCTTTAGAACGTATGCCACCCACCAGTATGATTGGCACGTTCACGGCTTCTTTTATCATCCAGGAATATTCCCTGTAATATGCTTCATCATCCGCGTCATTGATCTTTGTTCTGAACATCTGCTGTCCTGCTTCAACAATGCCACCGCTGACCTCTATTGCACATACCCCATTTGCAGCAAGTATCTTTGCTATCTCAACGCATTCAGGGGCATCAAGGACATTCTTCGTGCCCTTCGGGAAACCATCGGTAGCATTCAGCTTGACAAGTATAGGGAAGTCATCCCCGATCATCTCATGTATCCTTTCGATGATATCTACAATGACCTGTGTCCTCTTCTCAGTAGAACCACCCCACCTGTCCTTGCGCCTGTTGGTATAGGGAGAAATGAAATTGCTGAGCAAAAAACCATGGGCACAGTGAAGCTGCACACCATCAAAACCTGCTTCCTTTGCTCTTCTTGCAGCATTGGCAAAGTCCTCTATCGTCTCAAGAACTTCCTCTTCAGTCATTTCCTCAGGAGTGACACCGTTCCTTTTATTTGTCACAGCAGAAGGAGCAAGCATAATGGGATTCTCAGCACTCAGCATTGTTTGCCTGCCGCCGTGTACGATTTGAATAACGATCTTGCTTCCATGTTCATGGACCCTGGAAACCATCTTCCTATAAGGTTCTACGAACTTATCGTCATAGATCCCCTGCTGTAGGCGGTCACTTTTACCTTTAGGGTTGACGTATGCATACCCTGTGATAATGAGTCCCACGTCATTGCGTGCAAGCTCTTCATAAAGGTCACCTAACCTGTCAGTCGGCGTGCCATCAGGCTCTGCCATCCACTCATGGGTGGCTGAGCGCACAAAACGGTTTGGAACTTCCATATTTCCAAGTCTTATAGGTTCAAACAACATGCAGGAATAATGATATCAGTGGCTTATATGTTTTTCTTATCCTCATGCAGAATTATACTTTGCTTCTTCTATCTCTTCCTTCAAGGCTTCGTTGTTTACCCTGTAAATAAGCATTGATGCAAATAGCAGTGCAAAGGCCAGCATATTGATCATAAGCGTCAGCTGAAGTGAACTACCTTCAAGCCCTCCACCACTGCCTCCATAGGAAGAGCCACCGAACATCAGAGGATGGGCTGAACGCCACAAACGTATTGAAAAGAAACTAAGTGGAACGGACATGAAGCCGACAATTCCGAAAACAGCCGCAAGACGTGCTCTCTTCTCCGGCTCCTCAAGTGCCTGCCGAAGCATCAGGTAAGCAAGATAAACAAGGAAGAGTGCAAGAGAAGTCGTGAGCCGAGGCTCCCATACCCAGTACCATCCCCATGTGGCTTTTGCCCATATAGACCCTGTCACAAGTACGAGGAAAGCAAATACAACCCCTACTTCAGCAGCAGAGTGAGCAACGATATCCCATTTTCTGTTGTTCCCCTTAAGCTGCATTATGCTTGCAATGAAGACCACTGTGAATGCCAGATAAGATACTATTGCGATTGGCAGATGAAAATAGAAGATATTGAAACTGCTGTCAAGTACCTCACCTGCATTTCCCTTCATAGGAGGCAGGTAAAAAAAGACCATCCACATGGCAATTAGCATAACAGGGACTGTAATAGCTGAAATTATTATCTCTTTTTTCCTGTCAATAAGCATGCTGATTCCTCTGCCTAATTAAAGCTCCTGGTTTAAATCTTTTTCATACATCCCGCGGTTCCAGCCACCAGTCTCCAATTCCCATTCCCAATCTGACATTTTCAGTCCATGATAGTATATTCAAAGACAAGTTGTCCGATTATGAAGAATATCATATCATAGACCAGAAGCAATCGCAGTTCCGAAAGTATATTTCCAATGTTGCCATCCACGAGTATCTTTCCGGTTGCCATAACCGCCGGAATTATGACAGGGATGATAAGCGGAAGCAAAAGTACCGGAAGCATGATCTCCCTTGTTCTTGTGCTTGCTGAAAGTGCCGAGAGCAATGTTCCCACACTCATGAACCCGACGGTTCCGAGGAAAATTACGATTGCAAGTCCGATAATCCCGGTTATGTTGTAATTGAAAAGTACAATGAAGATGGGGATTGTAAGAATCTCAACAGTGAACATCAGTACTGCACCTGATATTGTCTTTCCTGTGTAGATAGAACCCCTGTCAATTGGTGAGAGTTTCAATCCTTCAAGACATCCGTTCTCAATCTCTCCTGCAAAGGAACGGGATAATCCCAGAGTTCCTGCAAAAGTGAAAGCTATCCATAACACACCCGGGGCAAGTTTTGCAACCATGTCGGGCTGGCTGAGCAAATCCCCGAATGAGATGCTGAATATAACAATGACTATTAATGAAAATATAAGCATGGAATTGAGCATCTGCTTTGTGCGAAACTCCGCTTTCAGGTCCTTTGCTGCAATGTAGAGGCTTTTTATCATTGATATCACACCACCCTACAAATTGCTCAGACCCTCTGCATCCGTATCCTTCGCCATAATAGAAAGATACTTTTCCTTCAAATTCTCAACAGTGCCAATGTCCTTTTTGGATCTATCGAAGCGTATCTCTCCCCTGTCCATTATGAGCATGCGGTCACATAGCTCAAAAGCCCGCTCAATGTTATGTGTTATCATTATCCGGGTCATACCGGAGTTACCAGTATTCATGAGGACACGTTCAAAATTTTCAGCCGCATGCTGGTCAAGTCCTGTATAGGGTTCATCCATCAGCAAAATTGAAGGATGATGCAACATGGCTCTTGCAATGGAAAGTCTCTGTTTCATTCCTCTTGAGAACGAAGCAGTCCTGTCATCGGCACGCTGAAAGAGGTCGACACTTTTCAGTATATCTTCCACCCTTTCATCAATTTCGTTCTTTCCAATACCGTACATGCGTGAGAAAAAAACCAGGTTCTCCCTTGCAGTAAGCTCATCATAGAGGTACGTCTCATGGGAGATGGCACCTATCATACCTCTTATTTTAGAAGGATCTTTTTTGCTTTCAATGCTATTGATAAGCACAGTTCCCCTGGTTGGCTCGATTATGGTGGACATTACCTTAAGAAGAGTGGTCTTCCCGGCTCCATTGGGACCAAAAATCGCAACGAACTCACCTTTTCCTATTTCAAGGTTTATATTGTTCAGCGCCCTCCTGTGGCCAAAAATTTTTGAAAGACCATTTATTGATATGATACTGTCCATTGGAGCTATATTTACGGCTTATATAGATTAACGTTTTGTCCAAAACTGACCTTTGAAAAGAGAACGAAAAAGATGATTAAAGTATTATCTCTCAAAAGCAGGTCCGTCAACATCCGCATTATTGCTGTAACCCACGCTTTCCCAATATCCTTTGTAAGGTTCATCAGTGACCTCTATTGAGGTTATCCACTTGGCCCATTTGTAACCATATTTTACTTCTGCGACAAGCTGAAGAGGAAAGCCCCTGTCTGCAGGCAGTGTTACATCATTGAGCTCATAGGCCAGCATGATGTCGTTCTCCACAAGGTAATCAAGCTCAAGTGCTGTGGAATAGCCATCGGCAGAATAGAATATGACAGTAGTTGCGTTACTGTTGATACTTGTTTCATTGAATATTGTATTCAGGCTTACACCTGTCCATTTCCCATCAAAACCCCAGCCTTCCACACAATCCAGACGCACGAACCTTGTTACCGAAGGGTAGGCAAGAATCTGTTCATAACTCAGGTTAACAGGATTACCAACCAACCCATGGACATAAAGTTCGTAAGTGTCCTGATCGATGTACTGGGTACCCTGAATAGCGTTATTACGCTGCTCTGAGATAGGTGTGAGTTTATTTCCCTCAAATACAGTTGCTTCTCCGGAAGTATTGGTTTCTTCCTGCAAGTCTTCCACACAGCCAGATGTAAGCACCAATAAGAAAAAAATGCAAATGAATGCAATAACTGTAATAACTGCAATCCTGTCCTGCTTTCTATTGAGCATATGACAAAACCTGCCTATCAGATATTGGCCAGGAGGTCAAGTCCTTTGTCGCTCAGGTAATATTTATCTTCATTTATGTCCAGGAAATCCCCATTGATGAGGAATTCAGTGTGGTATTTGAATACTTTCTCATCTAGTTCTGTTTTTTCGAGAAGCTCAGCTTTTGTGGCTCCGAAAGCACCGATTTCTTTTATAAGTTGTCTTCTTACCGGATGTGAAGCTGCTTTGTGTATTACCTCATGCTCGGCTTTTACACGTTCCCTTTCAGAAGGTCTTGCAGTTATAAGTTCATCCAGTTCATCATCATCCAACATTGTCCAACTCCTCCTTAAAATGTGTATGAGAGTACAATGTTAAAAGTATTGTGCCAAGATGGAACGGCTGATAAAAAGATAAAAATTGATTAAAAACAACATCAAATATTACATTCTGTAAAGGAAATATAAATGCTGGCGTGTTGAAAGCAAATATGTTGTTAATGCAAGAGGATGCATTGATCTGAGGGGATCGTTTGTGCCAGCATTCATATTAATGTGATTAAGCCACCGCTTTATCTAAATCAGAAACATGTCTGATCTTTATTTCAGATGTCAGATGTGACTCTTTTGCTACTAAACCCGGGTCTGCAGGCAGGAATGTAAGCCTTCCATACTGATACCTCATTGGAGAACCAATAGCCTTGTAATATTCATTCTTCAGGCTCTGTATTGCAGCTACCACGGTTTCATTATCGTACTTAGAATTACCAAGATTTGCAAATGCTACCCCCACCAACACATTGTTTGCGTGCAGGGCAAGATGCAGATGCCATGTATTCTTGTTAACAAATTCATGGATCTTAATATCCATAATCAAATTGCTCTCATTTTCCCTCAAAACCACAATCTCCTTGTAATTGACTGCACATGACAATAATTATGAACCCGTATATAAGGAGTTTGTAGGTATTTTTAGGAAGATGTACAGGAATAAAATTAACGTGTACTTAATACGGAACTTCATGTCCATAGAATTACTCGAACAAGTTCATAGGTACCGGTTTACCATACTGACCATTTCTTTTAATGTAGACCTGGTAATTTCCAGTATCCTCATCGAAAACAAATACGTAATCTGTTTTAAAATAAGCCCAGTATTGTGCAAGGGGATTCCTTGCATCACTAAGAGTTACTGTTACATTATTTCCATAAGTGGAAACGTCATATACAGGATAATCGATCTCCCCAGGAAGACTGTTCCCGTATAATATTTCAGCTTTTGAGAGGTATTCTATGAATTCACCCTCATTGTTAGGATACTTCCGGACAAATGCAGCATTTTCTATTCCTGACCAGTAGCTTGATGTGAATATTCTGTAATATGAGTCATTGTAGGAATAGGCAGAAAGGAATTTACCCGGAGATATTGGATAAGAACCCTGATAACCTATGTTATGACCTTCTGTTTCCTCAATATGGTCTATGAGCAAAGCTTTTGCAACAGGATTCAACAGGCACCAGATAGTGAATACTATAAGGAGGTTCCTGTAAAATATTTCATGCTTTCCTTTTGAAAGCCCTGATAACCAGTTATTCCCATCTTTGAGATATCCGTTCTTTTTTGCATGTTCTGCTAAAATGTAAACAATGGGTATAAAAGAAATAATCGTAACAACCGGATCAAAGAAATCAATGGCCCCTATTGTTGAGGAATCCGTCACGAACGGGAAGAAAGGTCGCATCTTCCAGCTGGTAACATAATCCAGATATATATGGCTGAATATAGCTGCACCGGAAGCAAGTGTCAAAATCCCGTTCTTTTCTTTGAACCAGATATATAGTGTTACAAGAGATGCAAAAAGAATTGAATGCATGAACTCACGGTGACCAAAGAAGTAATACAGACTGTTGTAAGCCCGATGACTCAGATCCTGGTCAATTGCAAGCAACAGTGCATTCAATATGAAATCAAGGTCTGGAAGAATTGCCATGAAGGCAACTATCTTGATCTGCCTGCTGTTCAGTCCTGCAACTGATGCTATCAAAAGCCCGATTCCCAGATGGGACAGGGTATTTACCATCCCTACATCCTCACTTCATTAAAGAGGATGCTACCATTCTTATTATATTTTTGCAGGATGCCAAATATCACTAAGTTTAAGTTAATTCTCAGTACTTTCCAAAAGCCTTTGCGATAAACCTGTGAAAACCATGCATACTTGCACCACTACCCAGATACATCATAGGACATCTGCCGGTGATTATGTTCAGGCCAGGTTCGTATTCAAGATGATTTACATCACATGTGTCGGTCTTCCAGTGCACCCAGAACTCACTGATACCTCTTTCAGCCAGTTTTTCGATGACTCTGGCAGGTTCCTTTTTTGTGATACCCATCACAACATTCCTCACACTATCCGGCACAGATGAGATGTCCTGAATAGAGCCTTCCATCGGCTTGTCGGAGTAGTCAAGCACAGTAAGTGCTTTTCCTCTTTTTTTGAGTTCATCTATTGCCCATTTTATGGCAGGTTTTGTACCATCTGTTACAACCAGGAAATTATCTCTTTCCCAGAATTCTTCCTGTTTTAAGACCATGCTATCCTTCCTTTTATGCTTCCTGTTGGAAAGTAATATCTTATTCTATAAGATATTTTTTAAAAAGAACAGGGAGGTAAATAGGGATTATTGATAGCAGTTATTGTGAATAGGAATAAAAGAGTATAAAATATAAAATAAGTTTAGGCAGGAGATGCTGCCTGAACTGTTTTGCGCGGAATACTTAGACCGATTCCCGCTACAATGTAATACCCTGCATATGAGATCACCTCAAGTAGTGAAGGATTGCCGTTGTAACCGAACAGTGATTTCATCACCGAACCTGCAACTCCTTTTTCATCAAGGATATGGTTTATGTCCCATACATGCTCCACAACTATTGGGATGATACCGCCTTCCTGAAGTTCATGTACTCCATGTGCAGTCAGACCGGCTGCAAAGAGTATCAGGAATATACTGGTTACCCTGAAGAACTTGTGTATATCTGTGTGGGAAGAGTACCTGAACACTGCATAGGCAACGACCAGTGACACCGCAATTCCAAGTATTCCACCGTAAAGCACAGAAGTGTTGTCCGTATTCATTGCTGCAGCCCCCAGGAACAATACAGTTTCAATGCCTTCCCTGAATACTGAGATGAATACAAGGGCAAGAATCCCGTACTTCTTATTGCTGTCTACTTTTTGAATGATCGATGAACTTACATTCTTGCTTTCCCTTGACATCCAGATAATCATTGAAGTAAGGATGACAGCAGCAAAAAGCATCACAATGCCTTCAAATATTTCCTCATTACGCCCTTCGAATTGTATGGCAAGGATATTGAATGCTACAGCTGCTATAATACTGGCAATGATACCAAGTCCTGCACCTGTGAATACGTGATGTTTGAGTTGTTCTCTCTTCGTCTGGGTGAGGTAGGCAAGTATAATTCCCACGATCAGGAATGCTTCCAGACCTTCACGAAATGTTATCATAAAGCTTGTAAACATAATTTAGGCTCCGTTTTGAATATTAGGATAGGCTACACTAAGTAGCCCATGCATATAAACGTATGTATAGTGACATAAAATATCCTCAATCACAAATACTGAACCTCTAAGACCAGAATATACAATGATACCCGGAAAATGACCCAAAGACTGTTTTAACAAGGACATCAAAGAGAATTATATGTCAATTATTTCTAAATACAACCGCATATCCTATATCTTTGACATTATGGAAATTCCTATGGAACATATGCGGTTCAGCAAATGGAGAAAAGACATTTTATCAGAATTATCAGGCAGTGTTCTGGATGTAGGCATAGGAACCGGAAAGAACATACCCTATTACCCGAATGAGTGCGATGTTGTTGGAATCGATATCAGTGATAAAATGCTTTCGCATGCAAAGAAAAAAGCCAGCGAAAGAAATAATGTATCCCTTTTCCAGATGGATGCTGAAAGACTTGGATTTAAGGATGATACTTTTGACTACGTAGTTACAACTTTTGTGTTGTGCTCTATCCCAAACCCTGTTTTCGCACTTGAAGAGATGAAACGGGTTTGCAAACCAGATGGTATTATCATCAACCTCGAGCACATGAAAAGTGAAAAAGGGATTATTGCTTTTATCGAGGATCTTTTCAATCCCATAACAGCAGCATTAACTGGAGTGAACATAAACCGTGAGACGGTCGGGAATGTTAAAAAAGCAGGCCTTAATGTTATCAATGTAAAAAATATGGCCCTATGGGATGTTTTCAGGCTGATCCGGTCTAAGCCTTGATTCCTTCAAATATTACATTCAGGTCATCAATTCCCAGCTCTACATCGAACTCTTTCAGCCTGAAGAATTTTTTTGCCCGGTTATCATTATCTTCAAGCCTCAGGTCACTTTCGACAAATCCCGCATTCTCCAGCCTTTTAAGGTGCAACTGGACAACCTGACGGGAAAGATTAAGATCCTTGGCCAGATCATATATGTATCTCTCTCTTTCTGAAAGCAGATACAGGAGTTTTAATCTAACCGGATGGGAAATAGCTTCTCCGATACTTATTATCTGTTGAAGTGTCTTTGTCATCTAAGAGCCTGCTGTTTTTAGTTCTGTTTTTCATTTTCAAGTTTTAACGTCTGAATTAGATCTCATCGAGTTTTTCTTTGATATCCTCTACCATCTTTTTGATATCTTCCACATCCTTCTCAACCCTTGCCAGACGTTCATTGTCTCCAGAGCTTCCGGAACCGGACCTATTAAGAAGTGTGACTGTTACCCAGACTATAGCCAGAATAAGCAATATGTTCAAAAGAAGACCCCATATTCCATAACCATACATGCTGCTGCCCATCATTTTTCTATTCACCCTTAAAAATTATATTTTTAATAAAGAGTATATAGGAGGGGATGTATTATTACTTTTCGACCTCCCCTATTTGATTGTCAGTTTTTGTTGGTATGGATCAATACCTATAAGCTCCGCCACATCCACCATATCCGCCATAGCCGCTTCCGCGCATGCCACGTCCGCCCTGATAATACTGACCCTGGCTCTGGTATGTGGAACCTGCATAGAAGTCATCTATTACTTCACCGGTGTATGCATCAATGCGTCCCTGCTTGACAGTGTCATCATCGTCTGTGTATGTGAAGACCCACCATCTGCCCATCTGATAGACATTTGATTCAGAGATTGTCTGTCCGGTTGTGTCTTCTGCGATATCTATTGCCTCATCGACGGTTTCTACCTCAAGCTCAACTGTTGCTGCATCAGATGCATATGCTCCGTAAACAGGGCAGTTAGCATATCCATATCCAGTGGCATATCTCATACCATGTCCTGCCCAGCCGTACATCTGACCGAAGAATGTAGAATCATCGGTTTCATCGACTGCTGCACTTACTATACCTATCCCCGCAATGGCTGCAATGAGCATACCAGCAAGGAGTATTGACGTTGTTTTCTTCATTTTTTACACCTTCATGCATTACAGGAATTTTGCATCCTGCATATGTAGTCTTGACACTCCATATGTATGTATGATGAGTATTTAAAGATTATGTTGAACTTCTGATTTTGACTGCTTTTTCGCAGTAGTGAAAAATGCCTTTAACAGATTTACCAAATAAAAGAAAAAGAAAAATGCATACTGGTAACGCTTATTTTCTTCTTTCAACATACCAGCCAACAAGAGGTGGTATCCAGCACAGGTTTGCAGCAATTGTTTCAAGAGCCGTAAAGGTCTGTGTGTTTGGGCTAAAACCAAGAAAACGTGCACTTAAAAGCCCTATTGGCACAATAAGTATCACTGCCAGACTTGCAAGCATGACCGGATGATGGATGTAACGGTCTAAAGTAGCAACCCACGGGCCTTCTTTCTTTTTTAGAAAAAGGATACCTGATATATTAGCCCCTATCTGGTCACTGAGTGCATAAAAGTATGGAATAGATTCCCTCAAATATACTTTCCCCCTCACCGGCAAGCGTCCTTACCAGCCATTGCCCAATAGGACTGCGCTGGTATCCAAATATATCAAGTAGTACACCTGCAAGCAGACCAACGATGTAACCGGGAACTGTATATCTTATTAACTCAGAGAAATTCTCTGTTTCAAATTCTTCTCCATTTTCTTCTTTGAATCCTTCCACATATAATCATACTTTTTTTCTTGTATAAGAATTTCATGTTTCTATGTTATTCAAGATATCAACTTTTGTTTTGCGTATCGAATTTGAAAAGGAAATTATTTCATTTGGAAACTCGGAACCGAAATAAAATCACTGATATCCATGCAAAGAAATTAAAAATTAAATGATATAAAGTTGATGTAATACATAAATTAAATATAGTTAAGTATTAACTTTACACTACTGTTTGATATTAAAGTATTCTATCGAAGGTGTCACAAACAATGGATGAAGAAGAAATAATTGAAGCCTACGCAGTCACAGATTCAGATATCGTCAACAGAGTAACATCCTTTTTAGGAATACCATTTATTATTGTATTTGGATGGCTTAACAACAAATACATAAGTATCTTTTCAGTAGACCATAATGATCACAGGCTTGTAGTGCTCTATTCCGGTATCTGTCCGGTACTAAAAAATGATAAACTACGAATTACCGGCAGAATGGAATATGGTGGAAAAGTTGGTGTCTACGGAATGCTCATGAAAGCTTACAATATAGAGAACATGAGTACAGGAGACATATACGAAAAGATATGAAGTACCTGTAAAAAAGTATTTGAGAATATATTATTCTCTTTTACCAATTGCTCAGAATAACTTTATCTTTTTCCCGATGCCCATCCCAACAGCCTTTGTATAGACTATGTTAGCAGTTACAAGATCCTGAACAGCAAGCCCTGTGGAATCAAATATAGTTATATCCTCATCTGACTGCCTTCCCTGTTTTATTCCGGCAACGACCTCACCAAGTTCAGCGCAAATATCGGATTGCGATATTACTCCTTTTGACAGAGGGACATTGATCTCTCCCGAATGTGATGCCTGTACAATATCATCAACGATTATCTTTGATCTTTTGAGCAAAACGGAATCCAATTCCTGTTTACCCATAGCATCGGCACCTATGGCATTGATATGAGTACCTTCATGAACCCACTCTGACATGACAACAGGCTCCCTTACAGGAGTTGTCGTCACCAGAACATCACAATCACATACGTCCTTTATGCCATCTTTCGGTGTGAAATCACAGTTAATAAACGGCTTCATATCTTTTTCGAATGAAGCACAATGAGCAATATTTCTGCAGGTGACTTTCACTTCTTCAATATCCATTACCTCGGACAATGCAAGTAACTGGGTACGGGCCTGACCCCCGGTACCAACCATACCTACGATGTGAGAATCCGGGCGTGCGAGATATTTTGCAGCAACTCCCCCGGCAGCCCCGGTCCTCATATCAGTGATGTGAGTACCATCCATTATAGCAAGTGGAGCACCGGTTTCCGTGGAGTTAAGAACAATAACAGCCATGACGGTTGGAAGCCCCTTTTCCCTGTTATCAGGATGAACATTAACTATCTTAACTCCCGCAATATCCTGTTCTTCCATAAATGATGGCATTGTACGCAAATCACCATTATGCTCATTGAAATAGAGATACGATTTGGGAGGCATCTGCACTTTCTTCAGGCCATGTTCCCTAAAACCATTTTCTACTGCGGATAGAGTTAAAGGCATATTTAGAACAGTTTTTACATCTGATTGTTCAAGCCATAGAATATCCATTGAAACACCACTCCTTGACATTTATTAAATATGTTTAAATTGATAGGATAAAATCCTATTCATTTTTGGCTAAATGAATATACATAATTATATATTAGTACTTGCTTAATATAATATGTGACCGGACAAAAGACCAGTGAAGCATCAAAGAAGGAAATATCGGACCTGATAAGAATAGCTGATGAACTCCTGGAATTACTTGAAGATAAAATTGCAATCAGTGACCATGATTATCAAAAGAACCGAAATGAGTTTATTTCGGACTATGGAAAATGGTACACCAGATGTTTGCCCATCGTAAGAAGCATGCTTCCTGATAAAGCAGCCAGATTTGAGAGTCTATATCATACAAATAACCGTTCAGGAACAAATGAATATACTTATACCATACAGGATTACATCCAGGGGGTATATTTTAAGGATAAGCCAAAAAGTTATACGGACGGAATAACTACTAAGAGGCTGAAAGAGCAGCTATCGATCCTGGAACAGGCTACTTCAAGGATAACCGATTTCTCCTTTGAACTTGAGAAATTTGTGAAGATAAATCCGATGTCCACACAACCTTCATCCTCAATATCAGAACAGGAAAAACTGATGGATATCGATTTTTCTGATGAACATTACAATTCAATAAGAGCAGAGATAAATTCATGTCACAAGCGTGGATTCTTTATGGCAACTTTTTTGCTTTCAAAAGAATTGATCAGAAATTTGTTGATAGACATTATAAGAATCAATTTCCACCCAGTATCCGACGAAGAAATATCTCTTTATTATGACTTCCAGAATGACACGCATAAAGGTATTGGGCAATTGATCGAAGTGCTCGCAGAAAGAAAAGAAGAATTCGATATCAATCCAAAGGCAATCGATCAACTTATAGAAATGGTTGCAGCTATCAATCCAAAGATAAAACCAGGTTCACATTCTTTCAAATCAATTCACACTCATGAGGATATAGAAAACTACAGACTTACAGAGACTGTGGAATTACTGAATGACATAATAGAATTTATGAGAAAGTGAGCCAGGAAAAGGAAGTACTTTTACTTTTATAATACCCCCTTTGCAAATAGTACTGCTTATACAAATGTATAAGTAATACAAAATAAAAGATGTAAATGGGGGTAATATGAATATATTATATATTTTTGCACATCCTGAACCGAAGTCTTTCAATTCAGCCATGAAAGAGATGGCCATTAGAACACTGAAGGACAAAGGCAACAATGTACGGCTTTCCGACCTGTACGTAATGGATTTCAAACCAGTACTTGATAAAAATGATTTTTTGCAACGCAAGAAAACGGACTCATTCAATCCATTTCTTGAACAAATGACAGCAAGCAAGGAAGGTACGTTCTCTGAAGATATAATGACAGAGATGGAAAAAATAAAATGGGCTGATGTCCTGATTTTCCAGTTCCCAATATTTTTCACCGGTATGCCAGCAATAATGAAAGGCTGGATAGACAGGGTTTTTGCAGCAGGTTTTGCATTCAGCCCGATAAAAGAAAGAGTATATGAGAACGGATTACTGAAAGGCAAGAAAGCAATGATGGTAATAAGTACCGGTGCAGAAGAAGACTGGTATTCCAGTGGAGGGAAACATGGAGATATCCATGAATTACTGAAATACATCAACCACTGCACATTCGAGTATGTAGGGATGGAAGTACTGGATATGCATTTAACATTTGCTGCGGGAAAAATGTCTTCAGAAAGGGGAGATGAAGAATTAGCCAGATACATGGAAAAATTAAACCTGCTTTTCCCGGATTCATAGACTCAGATACTGGCATCAAAAAGCTGAAGCTACTTCCAGAATTGGGATTCAATAGCTTAACTTCAAACAAATTCGTAGTTTAAGCAAGACATTTATGTATGGAATGACATTGAGATAATGGGGTTAAAAGAGGGAGTTTATGAAAACCAACAATAATACTGTGTTAGGAATCTTTGTCTTACTTACTATTGTCATTGTCACAATTGCGACATTTTCTCTTGGCTGTGCTGAACCGCCGACCGTTTTAGACAATGAGACAGAAACCACTGATCAGCTCAATGGTGAATATGTGTACAATAATGCAGTTGTTGAAGATACAGAGATACTTATCCTGGAATCATTTCCGGTTCAGATACATGTGATCGCAACCGGATACCTACCTGATGGTTGTACGCAGATACATGAGAAGAATATCGAATTTAACGATCAGAAAAATACCTTCACCATCAATATAACAACAACAAGACCTGCAGATGCAATATGCACTGAAGCAATTGTCCCATTCGAAAATACAATTGTTCTGGATGTATATGGTCTTGAAAAAGGAATCTACACCGTTGATGTGAATGGTATCACGAATGAATTTGAACTGCAGACCGACAATATCATTCCTGAATGATATTTCTTTTTATTTTTAATTTTCTGAAGATGATAGTTTTTTTACATCTTTTATACAATTCAAAAGGTCTTTTTTTGAGAACATGCCCTTTTGGATAATAACACATGCGTTTTTATTGAGGAAATCCATTTCTTCACAGTCCACATCTTTTGCAGTACATACTATCAAAGGAATTGGTATGGTTCGACAATCAGCCTTCAAAGTAGAGATCATCTACCACCAGGATCTTTAATCATTCTCCCTCTGACTTTTTCTCCAGATCAGAGAGTATCTGAAGAAGACGATTACTATCGATAGGCTTTGTTAAGTGATCAACAATACCTACAACAATACCTACAACCATCCCCACATCTTTTTCACCAAGTGAGGATAATACAAGTACAGGGATTGAAGAAGTATAATTATTATTTTTAAGATTTTCCAGAACCTCAGTTCCATCCATTCCAGGCAAATTAAGATCAAGGGTTATTGCAAAAGGATGAATCTTTTTTGCAATTTCAAGGGCTTTTGCACCATCTTCAACAAGTACCACACGGTACCCCGCCTTGTTCAACATTATACCCAGTAGTTCCTTTGAGTGGACATCGTCCTCTACTACAAGGATAAGTGGCTCAAAACCCGTGGAACCTTTTGGACCCAAAATAACAAAATTATCTTCAGAAGACAAAGAGGTATCGTTCAAAGATGCATCACTAATAGAAACTAATCCAAGGCTTAGATCTTTGATCTCATGATTAATTGGCACAGAGAAAAAGAAAGTAGAACCTTCTCCAAGTTCACTTTCCACACCGATACTTCCACCATGCAATTCAAGAAGATTCTTCACAAGGGCAAGACCCAGACCGGTGCCTTCATATTTTCTATTAATGGCTGAGTCTATCTGTACAAAAGGCTGGAAAAGTTTTACCTGATCATCCCTGGATATGCCTATTCCACTATCTTTTATGCTGACATTAAGCATATTGTCCTTTGTTGAAACATCAACCTGAACTTTACCATTTTCAGGAGAGAACTTTATTGCATTGCCAATGATATTGTAAAGTACCTGTTTCAATTTACTTCTGTCAGCATTTATCAAGATATTCTTAGGCTCCACTTCAAAGTCCAGCAAAATGTCTTTTTTTGCTGCCAATGGTTTCATCATTAAGTGAATATCTGAGATCATGTCTGCAAAATCAAATATCTCATAAAACAGTTCCATCTTTCCGGCTTCTATCTTGGAAATATCAAGTATGTCATTAATGAGATTCAAGAGATGTTTTCCACTGGTGGATATATTTGACATGAAACGGCTTTGTTTCTCATTCAGGTCACCAAAGTTGCCATCCAGCAGTAGGTCTGAAAATCCTATAACAGAATTCAAAGGAGTACGCAATTCATGGCTCATGGTAGCAAGGAATTCGCTCTTGGCACGGTTCGCAGTTTCAGCATGTACTTTTTGATCCAGAAGTTCGTTCTCTGTTTCCTTGATTTTGCTTATATCAAAGAAACTTTCAATGAATAGCTTGTGCACCCCAAGTTCCACGATTTCAACAGACTTCAGAATGGGAACCTGTGTCCCATCTGATCTCATCACTACCTTTTCCGACCTATCTATTACCTTATTGAGATCAGTTATAGGACAGTTGCCTTTTTCTGCCGGACAGAGGAAATTATGACATACCCTTCCCAGAACATCTTCCTTTTTGAAACCAACAATGTCCAGTGCAGTAGGATTAATATCAACAATTTCATGGCTGTATGCATCTACAACAATGACGCCACAATTTATGTTATCAAGAATGAGACTCATCCTTTCTTTATTTTCCTGCTCCAGTCTTTCTATTTCCTTTCGTTCTGTAATGTCCCGAATTATTAGCTGAATCAGGTTATTCTCTGTATCGACAACTGTGGCAGTAATCTCCACATCCATAAATGTGCCATCGGGTTTTTTCACTTCTACTTCACGTTTACTAAAAGAATCAATCAAGGCACTTTTTATCAATTCATGTATTGAATGTTGTTTATCCTCAATTACGAGGTCAAGTATGGATTTGCCAATAATTTCATCGTCTGATTCACATATCAACTTACAAGCTTTATTGCTCAAATCCTGAATGATCTCATCCTTTATAATGAAAATAGCATCATTGGAGTGTTCAAAAAGCAATCTGTACCTGTGATCTTTTTCCTGAAGAAAATCTTCAGCCATTTTTCGTTCGGAAATATCCCTGAAACTCAGGATACGACCAACGACTTCCTCATCTTGAACCAGAGGGAAAGATGAGACTTCAAAAAATGTGTTATCCCTAAATTCCGCTATACTGAATGTCCTTTTTGCAGACATATGATTTTTACGCAGACGTTCAAGCATATCTTCATGGTCTACCATTCGATCTTTCAGGTGATCAAGTAGCTTAAGCCCATCCATTTCTGTGAGAATTTGCTCAGGAATATCCCATATCCTTATAAATTTGGAATTAAAGTGTGTGATCCTGTAATTCTCATCAATTACGATCACACCTTCTGAAGATGATTCGATGATAGAGGACAAAAGGTTTTCTCTCTCATCAAGTCTTTCCATCAGGTGATTAATACTGGATCCCAAAGAAGAAATATCATCATTGCCTGATACGGATATTTTACCTGAACTTGAATAATCTTTTTTTGCAGCATCTACGTCCCTTGTGAGGAAAGACAATCTGGACAGTATGGAATTTTCAAGGAATACTGTACTTACCACACCATACAGAAAACCTATAAAGATGATAGCATAAAGGAAATAGGCAAATGTGGTCCTGGCCTTCTGATAGATTATACGAGGTGTTGAGACCTCCAGCAATAATGCAGGTGTACCATAGATATCCTCCAGAACATAATAACCCATTATACTATATTCGCTGGCTGGCTGAATGTAAACCGATTCCTTACCGTCCCCGATGAATTCCATCATATGTCCTATTTCCGGATCAAGTTCTGAACCCTGAAGCAGATGGTAATTCAGAGGTATTTTATGGACATCCGAAAAATAAGTAACTATACCAGAATCAAAGAATGTGCCAGCTATGACAGTACCTTTTAAAGTGTTGTTTGTAGGGGATTCTTTTATAAGACGTGATGCAAAGATCATGGGACCTTCTGATAGCATTACAAGACCGGAAGCAGCATAATTGTTATCAGATGACGGCATCATCGGATTATCTTCCGACAGAATATCAATCAGGTCCTGCGGGAAAGGAATCTCTTCATCAGTATATTGATCATATGCTTTTTTGTAGACAATTTCTCCGGAAGCATCCTGAAAAACGATTATGTTCAAATTTAATTCCTTAAAATTATCATTAGCCAGATTTGATTCTATGTATCCCGAATTATTATTCTGGATAAATTCATTAGTATCAAACCCTGTAGCCCAGTTTTGAACAATTATTTCCCGGGTAAATTTTAAATGGTCGAAGAAATCAAGCGCTTTGCCCATATCGTCAGAGACATCTTGGCGCTCAAGATCCTCAAAGCTCTGAAATATGATTGAACCTGCACTTATGTATAGTGTCAATACAAGAAAAAAGAGAGTGAAACTAAAAACAAGTAACGTTTTGGAGCGCAGTTTCATATCCTATTCTAATCCCTTTTTGGCCTAGTACTCATTTCGAAGCTTCAAGATGATATTTTACTTTTTCTTTGAAACTATGAATATCAATTGGCTTAGAGATATAATCAATACATCCAGCTGCAATGAACCTTTCATCATCCCCGCGCATAGAATGTGCAGTTAAGGCTATTACAGGAACATCTTTTGTACTTCCATTATCCTTTAAGCGTGAGAGCACTTCCAACCCATCCATTTTAGGCAATTGTATATCCAGAAGGATGAGGTCGAAATGGTTATCCTTTATTTTTTCCAGAGCTATGAAACCATCCTCTGCAGGAGTGACCTGATAACCATATGACTCCAGAAGGTCTACAGTAAGTTCCATATTAACAGGATTATCTTCTATTACAAGTATATGTGACATTTTTTCCCTCAGATTATTTTAATCATATTTTCCACCATAACATGCAACAAGCCCATGAGTAGCTATACGAAGAATACCACTGCCTGTTTTCAAGTTAATAAACATGAAGATAAAGTCAATAAATATAATAAATGAATGATAATATTGTAGTTATTTACTCTATAAAAGCATATCGCACACATACAACTACTGTTATAATAATAAGAGGATATTAATGATTAGATGAGAAAAAACAGTAAATAGATATAGATATTAAACATCTGAAAGACATAGCCCATTTATAGAAAACGTTTGCAACTTGGAATGAAACGTGATGCACACAAATGAAGATGACACCAAGATTCCGGACATAATCAGCATGATACATGATTCGCAATACAGAATCGTATTGGCAATAACCGGCGGTGGCACAGAATCGATTGGTGAATTGTTGCGTTATGGCAGAGGTTCAGACACACTGATCGAAGCAATCGTCCCCTATAGCAAAGAGTCTCTTGATAATTTTATCGGAAAAGAACCATTAAGATATGCTTCAACAGATACTGCAAGGGACATGGCAATGTCAGCTTACAGACATGCATTGTACCTAAACTCAATGGCAGGGAAAAATAACCATGAGAAACTGGTAGGTATTGGTGTTACCTGCAAACTTGCAAGAATCACAAATGAGCGTAAAGGCAGGCAACATGAGATCCACTTTGCTTCACAATCATATCTTAAAACAACTACATCAAGTATTTTTTTAAAAGAAAATACCAACCGGGAAGAACAGGAAAAAGCTGCAACCGAATATATCATTGAAAATATAGCAGCTACATGCAATCCAGATGAAAAACTGCAATACCCCATGTTTAAAAAAGAAATAGTTAAGGAACTTATTAAAGATGAGGCGAAGGCAGAGTTACCCCTGGCAGAATTATTACTTAAAACCCTTGAAAGCATCAATTCAAAAAAGGAAATTCAACCTTTGAAGATAGATCTGGGACTGAATGATAACGAACCCAGAATCATATTCTCAGGCTCCTTTAACCCATGCCATACCAAACATATTGAGATGGCAAAAATCGCTGCTGATAAATACAAAGAGCCTGTTAACTTCGAAATTTCACTGGCAAATGTTGACAAGCCACCAATTGATTATATATCTCTTAAAGAAAGAATTAACTCACTATTAAAATACAGGGAAGAAAAATATATGGGAAATATTTTTCTCACTAATTCACCCTTATTTGCAGAGAAAGCAATCCTTTTCCCCAATTCCATATTCCTGATAGGCACAGATACCCTTAACAGGCTTTTCAATGAGAAATATTACAGGGACGGAGAAGATAAAAAAAGCCTTTTGGATCATTTTCACAAATATAACATTCGATTCATGGTATTTAGAAGAAATAATGCGGACATCGATAAGGATATGGAAATACCCGATATCTGTGATCTGATACCACTTGACATGTATGCTGATGACGGCACATCTTCAACAATCATAAGAAAAAACAGAAAATAAAAAAGTTCAGGCTATGTTATTTGATCTTGCATGCATTGTAAATATGCGGATGGCCACGACATTCATTATTCTGGAGAATATCGGCATTAACAGCATTTGCAAGCTTGTGAACTATTTTTTGTGCTTTAATAATACACTCAACATCCATATTATCCCATTTACCGGATGAGATGTTGTCAAGTATTTCCTTCAAATTGGATAATTCATCCTGACTAACACATGTGTCAAAACTGATATATTTATCAGCTTCTTTGGTCATGCCTCTGATACTTTGAAACATGTTGTCCAGACAGGAACTTGTCAGTTCATGAGCAAACTTATGCTCTGAAGGAATAACATTATCCTTATGGTAATGTACTTCCGCCAGGAACAAAAACCTGTCACACTCGTAGAACCAGTCTCTTAGATTATATAGTGAATTCATTCCACTCTTTGTTTTTATAGATTCTAAAGCTATAAAAAACTATTTCCTGAAAAGAAATTTGGGCGCAGCTTATTGGTTATTAATGGAAGAATTGTTTTCCAAATATCGCTTATACCATACAAACCAGGGAGTATCAAGCAAGCCAATTAGATTCTTAGCCACAATCTGTCCGATTATAAGAGGAACAAGTGGAGCAACTCCATAAAAAGCAAGTACTACAAATATCAGGCTGTCAAGGGTCAAGCTCAATATATCACTTGATGCGCTCCTTAAGAATACCTGTTTTGGATAGTGTGACTTCATCCACGCAAACACATAGGCATCAAGGTTCTGGAATACGAGGAAAGAGACCCATGATGCAAGGACGATCCGTATTCCCTGTGAGAATATACTCTGCCAGGCAGTCTCATACTCAAAGAAAGGAGCAGGATTAAGGCTATTGGTCATTACAATGAACATTATCAGCAAAACCTGCGTAACGAAAGCAATGATAATGGCAATATGGGCTTTTTTCTCGCCATATACCTCATTGATCATATCAATTGCCTGTGAAAGGAAAGGGTACAGGAATACTGCAGCCGGAGCAAAGAAAGTGTAGAATCCAAGGTCGAATTCTATTAAACGGGTTGCCACAATCTGAGAAGCAGCAAGGTAAATTGTATAAAAGGCCACTAATGCAGCAAATCCATATTCTTTGTATCTGTTGATAATAAATGCAGACACATAAGTAACGATTGTGAGACTGAATACCCAATACACCCATACAACAGGAAATACCATTAACATCAACCCGATCAGTGAAAAGACAAATATTAAGTGCCAGTTACAGCAATATTTTGGGTAGTAACATTGAATATTATATAAATTTTTCCAATAATATGAACTGGCAACGCATTTGCAGATCAGAGATCATTATTGTTTACCGGGAAATATGCTTTCACTAATTTTTCATTCTTGTAACTTATAATGCTGATCCTTTCCCTGGCCATCAGACTGAATAATCTTTCTATTCCGGGAGGATAATCCCCCCTGGGATTCATAGGGACAAGCGGTTCACCATCAACCATCTCAACATAGAACAGGTCTGATCCGAAATTCCTGATGAAACTGATGTCATAAGCAATGATAATGTCAATGATATCTTTTTTCGAGATTGCGGGGATATAATGTTCAAGTTCAACATCCTCCATTTCAGTCAGCTCATTGTCCATGAAGAACTAATTGACCATATATAATAAAAAGCAAATGTGTGTATACCTGAAAAAGAATATGTTTTGTTGTATATTTCAAATTTGAAATATCAAACAAACCAAAACAATACATTTCGTATTTAGTAATACAAATCACGTAATAGAAATTTATACACCAATTAACTCAGAAATAAAAAGAATAAATGTATGAAAGTAAAAATAGGATAATTATGAAGCAATCAACACTTGTATGAAAACTCATAATTTGTATGACAGAGAGATAAAACAGGGATGAAACATCGTTTTGAATGAATTACTTCACTTTTTTATTTTGAGCCTGGTCTATAGCCATCTTAAAAATTTCCGCTTCTTGTGATCCCAGCATCAGATGCCTGCCATTCCTGAATTGAAGCATAACACCCCTGTTGCCGCTTATATTGTAAGCTTTACCTTTAGAACCGCACCTTATACCCCACCCCCCATAATCAAGAATAGGCCTGTAACTTATGGCACCATACGCACTAATATTTTCAAATAGGAAATGCCGGTATGATAAATGGAAAGGGAAGAACTTTACATAAATGCCATCACCTTTTACCTCAACTATCAGACGTATAGACATCATGAACAAAGGAAAGAGAAAACCAAAAATAATCCAGATAGCGATCATACCCTGATCAGATACAGGATTATTACCATATGGACGCCCATATACTAATTGTTCTATGGCACCATACCATGCCATTGCAGCAGGCAAAATGATAAGTAGCCTAACCCAGAATTGATTGAATTTCTGGACCTCGCGATAGATAACAGGATTATCATTGGACATTAATATAAATAGAGACTGAAAATATATAACCATTGTTTAAAGCTACGATGTGATATGCAATGTTCTCAATAGTTTATACAACAACAAAAGATGAAGAGGAAGCTAAAAGAATAGCCCATAAACTCGTTGAGCAAAAGCTTGCTGCGTGTGTTAATATGCACCCGATTGATTCAATCTACATGTGGGAAGGGAAAATAGAAGAGGACAGGGAAATTGCACTTTCCATAAAAACAACAACTTGCAGAGTAGAAGCCATCACAGAATGCATAAAAAGAATGCACAGTTACGACCTCCCAGCAATCATATCATGGGAAATTGATGGCGAAGAAGAATACCTTAAATGGATATCAGATTCTACAACTGCCTAGATTGAACCTGATAAAATAGTAGCAGGAGAATATCCTGCTAACAAAACAATATTAATTCTGCCTGATGATAGTCCGAACGGGGAAAGGAATTTCAATACCTTCTCTCTCGAACTCAGCATTGATCTTTGTGTTTACTTCGTTTATGACAGTAAACTTTTCACCAGGATGCGTCACCCACATTATTATTGCAAAATCAAGGCTGAAATCCCCATGATTATCGAACCTTACATATGGAGCCGGATCATCTAGGACGAAATTCGTACTTTTTGCAATATCAGTAAGGACATCCTTTACTTTCTGCACATTAGAGCCATAGGCAACGCCAATAGTTACCTTTACCATCATGGTTTCCTCAGGAGAAGTATAATTGGTCACTTTACTATTCGCTATTATGCTGTTGGGTATAACGATCATGTTGTTGTACAGATTCTTTATCCTTGTACTGCGAATGCCGACTTCCTCAACAATACCAATCTCACCATCATCAATCTCGATCCGATCTCCTTTTTTAAAGGGTTGGTCGAAGTAAATTGAAATGCCGCCAAAGAACTGGGATATCGTATCCTGTGCTGCAAAAGCTACAGCCAGACCTACAATTCCTGCCGAAGCAAAGAGAGGCAATATATCTGCATCCCAAACACCCTTAAGTATTGCAAGGATACCAAAGAAGACAATAAGAACATCAATTATGTTTTTGAAAAGAGGTAGCAATTCATCATCCATTTTGGAATCAGTCTTACGGACAATACTTGCAAATACATGTTTAAAAAGGATCCTATTGATTCGCAGAAGTGCCAGTACCCATACAACACCAAGAGCCGTAAGGAGTAATCCCATTATGACCTCTACTGCAACATTTCCAGAAAATATGATTTCTGCGGCAATGAATGCACCGACAAACGATATTGTATAGAATATCGGCTTTTTGAGTGCTTTCACAATAAGATCATCACAATCATACTTTGTTTTTGCAGCATAATGCAGGAAGAACTTCTCAAACAGAATATCAGCAATAAAAGCAATTACAACAGAAGCGACCAGAACTATTGCAGCGGCTGCAATATCCGAACCGAATATCCCGGACTGAGAACTTACGAACTTGTTAATATAAAGAGGAATAGTTTCATTCAAAAACATGATGTGTGGTTTGAACAATTTTGCTATATAAGCTTTTTTAAATGAATCACTGATTGGCAAGAAGAATAATATAGAATTCCACTATTATTCCGACCAATGAGAAAAAGGACTTCTGAAGAATCCGATAAATGGATAGAACAGGGATTGAAAGAAAAAGACCCTGAAAAGAAAATGCATTATTTTGGCCTTGCACTGGTATTAGACCCCAACAATCCCACTGCTCTGAATAACAAAGGCATGCTCCTTCATAAAAAAGAGAAGTTCCACGAAGCAATTGAATGCTATGACAGGATACTGAACCAATACAACATGTCAGGTTTTCTTCCTGCATTGTATAACAAGGGTCTTGCCCTTAAAAAACTCGGAAGGAACGAGGCAGCCCTGAACTTTATGAACAAGGCATTAAAACAGCAACCAGATAACGACAAGATCAAAGACCATATTGAAAGTTTGAATCAAGCCATAGAAGAGATGGGAGGAAAAAGAGCCTCAGCATTCATACCTACAAAAAAAATGGCTGTGAACCAGACATATACACGACGGGAACCACCTGCAGTAAGTACACTTCTGTCACAGGCATTGAATTGCAGCAAAGGAGACATAAAATACCACAAAGGTTGTGGAGAAGACCTCATAAAAGAAAAAATGATACAGGATAATCTCAACCTGAAAGTATATGCCTGCAATTCATGCAAGTTCCAGAAAAATGGCATTTGCCATCACACGGATACAAAAGCAATGAAAGTATCCCAGAGTGCAATATGCAGGAATTTCAAACCAAGGAACAGAAAATAATTGAAACGGGATATCAGAGTATCCCGAGTTCTGTCAAACGTTCAGGCAGGTATTTATCTGTCACAAAGTCCAGACCTTTTCCTGCAAAGGCTTGCTGTTCAGCCTTTTTGTTGATCTCAAGTTGTAAGCTTATCTGCTCTTTCCAGTAATCACTTTCAAACCTTGGATCAGTAAGTTCACTCCTCAGGGCAGCCACGTCTTTATCAGTCAATTTATCCGTGGAAAGCTCATATTCCACAATATCAGAGGGCTGAACACCAATGAACTGGGCACCGGGGGTTGCCATGTACTCTGAAAGGTGAGCACTTTTTATAGCACCGTATGCCACAGAAGCAAAAATACGATATGACCATGGGTCACCGTCAGTGAAAACAACAACCGGAAGGTTCATTTCTTCATTCATTCTCTTAATGATACGACGAGTTGAACGTGCAGGCTGGCCTTTGAGGTGAACAAGTATGGCATCATTCCTTTCATCAAAACCATTCTCAATAAGCCTGGCATACATACCACCAGTCTCAATGGCAATAATGAATTTCGCATCAGTATCCAAAAATTCGATATTCTCCACATTGAACGGGATCTGGTAGCCACTCTCACCAATATCCTCCTGACAATGGATCACGCGGTCCCCACGCTTTGTTTCTTCACGCAGGCGAATCGGACCGAACATAGTGGCACCATCCTCCTCAGGACGCATGTGGAAGTATTCCCTCTGGAGACCGGATATGATCTCGAGATCCTCTATAAGCCTGTCACTTTCGGGCTGTTCACGGAATTTGGCTATATCCCAGTTCTCCGAGATATAATACAACTCTCTTAAAGTTGAGCCCCTGTTTTGCCCAAGGTGGTTGTTTACAAGAAAATCGATCACATGAGATGTTTTCAATAACTGGAAAGCACCTTTTACAGTCTTTGCACTTCTCTCTGTTTCCCTGTCACCGTATACCCAGACATCACTATCCTCACTGTATTCGATATTTGCCTTTGTACGACTGGGAAGAGATACGTTAGGGACGACCTCATCAATGAACTGGTCGTAAAATTCCCCTGCAAGACCCAATAAACGGTTGCTTGCGACCTCATCATGCTCTTTTCTCTGTGGAGATATTTCTTTTGCCATTCATTCACCCCTTTATAGCTTTAGCACCAGTAACAAGCTCTTCATCAAGGCCTTCAACTATAAGGGACGGAAGTCTTGCTATACCTGCATCATCAAGAGTTGCTACAGAATATTTTACAACCTTGGAAGAATCAGGAGAAACGGTGAGGTTCCATATATAATCGAAATCGCCACCCATATTTATGACCTTGGGCTCAGGCACTGCATTTTCTATTTCAAATGGAACCATGTCATGAACCTTGAAATCCTGCTTCTTGCTGGAAAAATTTTTGACTCGTATAGACACATTTACTCCACCGTTACCGTCAGATTCAACGATCCGGTCCACAAGAAGGTTACCCATGACCTTTGCAACTACCGGATTTATGTCAGGAACCTCTCTATCAAGAGTTTCAGCCAGTTTCTTTGCAAGTTTTGGAAGCACTTTTGTGATTATTATTTCTTTCTCACGTCTTTTCTTGAGACTGTCGCGTTTGTTAAGATACCTATTCAGTTTCCTTGAAACTTCTTTTACAGCAAGCTCAATCTCATCCTTAATTTCAGGAATATCAGCAACCGCATCTTTAGATTCAGATGTGAAGGGAACATTTGTTGAAGCAACATGTACCAGAATAACTACCGGGCCGGAAGGCAAACCGCCACCTGGCTGGTTCAATCCATACTGCTTCCATTTAATAGACTCGATGGCATGCGTAATTACACAACCGCCCTGCTGGTACAGAAGAGGAACCCTGTTCGCAAAGCGCATTATATCTACACGGTCGTCCTTTTGCAATTCACCGCCAAATGCAATACCGACTTCCACAATGAATGGGTTACCGGAAAATACCGAAGCTGTCCTTGTTGTCGTGGCTATGAAATCGACACTGAATTCTTTTTCCAGCCCTTTATAAATAAGCTCTTCACCTATCGGAGACAAACAGTCTGTCGGTGGAGCCATTATTTTAACTTTTGAGAATGCATCAAGCAGTTTCCTTGACTGCTCCCTGGTCATCTCATGAGGATCAAGATCAGAATCAAGACCTGATGCTTTACATATCTCTTCAGATGCCAGATGCCCAATCTTTGAAAAAGAGTACCTCAAAAAAGGAGAGAGTTTTTGCCTCTCAGTATATCTTAACATCTTCATGAGAGTACCAAGTTCTATCCCATGAGGATGCGGCAATATTTCCTTTGCAGGAACAGGAAGTTTATCCGTTGCCCTCTCAAAGACCACTTCATTACCATCAGGCTCTATCAGAGTGAGCCGGGCATGAGGATTAACAATTGCAGTTGCCTTAAGGTATTCATAAATGGACTGACGCCTTCCTTTTACGTAGGAAGCTTCCATTTCCATTTCAATACGTGTACCATGCGGACGATCCCAATCCACAATCCTGTCAAGAAGAATTTCGGGCTCATTGGTACTTGTATTTATCATAAGCTCATAATAGTGAGCAGGTTTTCCATGACCTATCTTTGATGTGATCTTGGTATGATGACCCGAAGTCAACTGAGCATAAAGCACAGAAGCTGATATGCCTATACCCTGCTGGCCACGGCTTTGTTTTATCGCATGGAACCTGGAACCATACAATAGCTTTGCAAATACCTTTGGTATCTGTTCCTTAACGATTCCCGGTCCATTATCCTCAACGATAATAACTACATTATCTTTCCCGGCCCTTTCTATGTGCAGGAATATGTCCGGCAGTATCTCTGATTCTTCACACGCATCAAGGGAGTTATCTACTGCTTCCTTGACCGTTGTTATCAAACTTCGCGGAGCAGAATCAAAACCCAGTATCTGCCTGTTCTTTTCAAAGAACTCTGCAACACTTATCGATTTTTGGTTTTTTGCAAGTTCTTCTGCAATTGGATTATCCATAAGAATATCTTCCTCGTCCGTTGTTGGCCACTATCCCTTGTGACCAGAAAAGAATAACTCGGAATATATAAAAATCTTTTTTACGAATCACTTCAATTCTGCACCCACAATAGTTTGAGTAGCAGTGACAGATCCAGTCTCACGGATGAGGTCTACAATACTATTGAGACTTCCCAGATCATCCACCTCAATCACTACAACAAAATCATATTCACCAAATACATGATAGATATCCTTTATTCCCTCAATCTTGTGGAGTTCATTGAAAGCTGTTCTTTCGCTGCCAGGCAGCACATTTACCATAGTTACGCCGATTACCATTGTATCACTATCACTGAAGTGGGATGCAAGGTATTTAGCAGTTTTCAATGAAATATTCCATGTTAATTAAAAGTAATATCGAGCACAGTAGATATCATAATCAGACATATCGGGAAACGACCTCATAATAATGATGATGAGTAGCAAAGTGTTTATATATCAGAGTATGCATACTAGAATGTAGATGAGCGGGTTATCCTCTTTTTGACAATAACCCCCACTCCCCAACCCGCTCATACTCCACTCCATATTTTTCATTTGATTTTACTGAAGCAGAACCCACAGAATACCCCCACATACGTAGCTGACTGTGTTTATCGTACTTCAATAACCAGATGTTTTACAAACGTTATTACCAAGAATACTATCGCATATACTTTTTATAAAAATAACAGAGTGCCTTATTCCACCCACTTGGACAAATCATACATAAATAGTACAACTGTATAAACAATCACATATAATGAGAATCTAAACAAGTAGCCACAGTAATGTTCATAGGCAAATAGATGGGAAACCACATACGAGTAAATTTGCAGTAAAATAGAGATTGTATAGTATGTGTATTTGAATATGCATGATGTTTTATAGCCTTTTAAAAATAGATATCATTTACTATACACGGCATACATCATAAAAAGAACAATACACCCCCTAATAAACACCTAAAAATCAAAAAGAGTTTTTTGTGGCTTTTTTAAAGGTTCCTTTTTTGGGAACGAAGATTCCTCTAAAACAGGCACATCATTGTTTGAAACTGGTAATTTATCCAGGCTCAATTGGGACGGATCTTTTTTAGGAGCATTTCTTTCTACAAAAAAGACAGGCTCGTCCGAAGGAAGAACATGTTTGCGTAACTCCTGAGCTTCATCATAAAGAGCCTGAATCTTTTTAGTGACTTTCTTGGCACCCAGAAGATAAAGAAGTTCATCCATATCAAGCCCAAGTGTTGCAACAACTTCTACTGAATAGACATCTGTCTCCAGAAGTTTTGAATAGAGTCCTGCAACCTCTAGCCGGGAATAACGCATTGATTCATGACAATGAGTTCCAACTTTCACAGCTATATTGTTCCTCATGTTTCTTTTGGAACGCATCTGCCCCATCTTACGCCAGAGAGAAGGAGACTGGTATTTTACAAAACCACCACGACTGCGCGATTTTGAAACAACAGTGCCCCCAGTCATAAGCATACCTGCATAACGCCACATGCGATAGTTCTGCCGCCTGCGCACACGCCCCAGAAAACGATCGGAACGCGAAAGATAGGAATAAACCTGGACAATATCGGGAGTCAGTGCTTCCTCGCCTTTACCTGTGTACTGGTATGGAAGATTCTCATCCACCCAGTGAATAAGATCCTCTGGTGTTTCATCAAGATTATAAGTTGCCTCAAGAGCAGAAGAGATATCCTTGCCCTTAAAGATCCTCCCCACTACTTTGAATATGGACTCTTTGGTATCTCGCTCAGATGTGGAAATATCTTCGATATCAATCTCTGTACGACCCATGGCAACTGCCTGCAGATCATTTACAGCACTTCTGAAATCACCATCTGCAGACTCCGAGATTTTCTCGATCACACCAATACCACACATTAACCCTTCCTGCCGTGCAATATCCTTAAGTGCCGGTACCATGGAACGAGACTGTACTGAACCGAACTTGAGTTCCAGGCATAATGAACGCAATGAAGAAGAAATACCATAAAGGTCGTTAGCAATAAGCAGGATTGGCTGACTTGTTTTTTTGACAATATCAACAATTGCGCGTGCTCCGCCACGATCACTATTTCCATGAATATTATCGGCCTCGTCAAGTACAATAAGCCGTTTTGCAGACGAACCAGTCAGAGTTTGCATCCTGGATGCTGAGCCTGCTACCTTTTCAATCACACCTGCAGTCCTCTGATCGCTGGCATTGAGCTCTATAACTTCCCAACCCATATCATTTGCAAATGCATATGCAGAAGAGGTTTTACCTATACCCGCCTGACCATGGAGAAGCACTGCTTTTAATTCAGGAGCACCATGCACCCATTGCTCACCCCATTTTTTAAGGTCATCTATCACTTTTTTATGACCCACGATATCACTAAGTGTCTTTGGCCTGTATTTTTCTGCCCATTCCATCTGCACAGTCATGTTATTAACCCAATATTCAGGAAAAGTAATTAATGTTTGCATCACTTTGATTGTTCTGATTGATATTACTGATGGCAGGTATCACCCCATGGGATCAAAAAGTACAGAGAACCTCCTTAGCCTGATCGAAAAAAGGGCATTACAAAATAAGGCAAGAGTTGCAATAGGAGTACGTAACCCCAGCCCGAAAATGCTGAAAAGTGCCAGAGATGCACATGAAGCAGGGTATGCACATGTGTTGCTTGTGGGTAACAAAAGAGATATCGAAGAAATAGGAACAGATCTTGAGATAATAGGAACCAATGACCCTGAAAGAACAATTGGAGACCTGTTAAAATCCAGATATGTGGATGCTGCAGTCAGAGGAACCGCAGGGGCTTCGGAAACACTGGCGCACCTCAAGAAAATATTAAATCAGGAAAGCCTGCACAGAATAGCCCTGTTACAAACAAATGAAGGAACTCCTTTTTTTATCGCACCTGTGGGCATAGATGAAGGGAACGAGCTTGCGGACAAGATAGGATTCATCAAACTTGGAGTTGAATACATCCGCAGGTTCAACATAGAGCCAGTGGTAGGCATCCTTTCAGGAGGAAGATTGGGAGACCTGGGACGTAACCCACGTGTAGACCAGACACTTGCCGAAGGAGACTTCATTGTCAACAGGATAAGAGAGCAGGGAATCGATGCAAAACATTATACGATACTAATTGAGGATGCAATAAAGGAAGCAAATTTTATACTTGCTCCCGATGGCATATCAGGCAATCTCATATTCAGGACACTCGTATTCCTCGGAGGAGGAGACGGACTTGGCGCACCAATATTAATGGATGATTATGTATTTGTTGACACATCCAGAGTTGGAGGGCACTACACTAAAGCTATAATGCTTGCAAGTGCACTGGTTGGGAAATATGACACACAAACAACCAATGAATAATAACAATGATTATATCCGTGAGGATACATCTAATTTAATAAAATAATTTTTATTTCAAAAGGGCATCATCTAAAGTAAACTGACTTCAACAGGGAATGAGTGACATGGAAGCTGTACTGATAAAAGCAAAAACGATCTCATCGGCATGGTCTCAATTGATCAGCGAGATCTATGAAAAAGGGGAGGAGCACAAACCCGACTACAAAACGATGACAAAGAGAGTGCACGCCACTATATACATAGAGGATGTGAACAACATGCAGGTCAATCCTGCCGTACCTTTTGGAGAGAACCTTATAAAGAAGTACAAGGAAGAACTCACGGAAGAGTATGCAGACTGGTACGTTTCACTTTCAGATGACGACAAGAGGAAATTCGACTACTGCTATGCTAAGCAATTGTTCAGGTACGGACAAACAGCATATAATACATTGCAGGAAAATGTGAGCAACCTGCGCCCAGGATCCAGGAGACATGTTGGTGTCCTCTGGGAGAACGAAGTCCACATCCCTAAATATGAAGACCAGCCATGCTGGATAGCATATAAAGTAGAGCTTTTAAACGACACCCAGGTAAGGATATACATATTGTATAGATCATGGGATGCGTTCGGTGGATTCCCCGCAAATATCCCTGCCATTGTAGAAGGATTCAAAAAGGTGTTCAAGGAACAGGACTTACCTTACGAGATAGAGTCACTTATAGCCACCGGATGGGACACACATATTTATGAGGCAGATCTTCAGGCAGTGGAAAAGATATTCAAGAATAATGAATTGTGCCCCATGTGCAAGTGTATAACCCCAAAGCATTCATTTATCTCAACAACGAGGGGCAAAGCCTGCCCGGAATGTAAGAAATCAATGTGAATTTTCATTCACATATTTACTTTTTTTTAATATGCTTAAGTACCTCCATTAGCTTGTCTTTTATTTTGAATAAACAAGAGATTTCAAGCACAGGTAGTAACATACATCGAAATAAAAATATAATTGCATTAATTATATATGTATGATATATGCATACATTAGTATGATTCTACATAAAAATACATCAAAGAGAGATTGCTATGAAACGACTTACTATAAGCATGTCGGATGAGCTTTTTGATAAACTGGACGTAATTGAGAATAAGAGCCTGTTCATCAGAAAACTTATCGAAAGGGAACTGGACATGTTAGACAATGTTCCAACAGATAATATTATACCATGGACTGAAAGATTTGCAATCCTCAGAGATGATGTGAACATAGTACTTAATCGCCTGGAAATGATCGAAAAGAATATCCCAGGAATAAATGAAGTCCTCGAAAACGTAGAAAATGAATCAGACATGATCTATGCACATAAAACAGAGGATAAAAACATAACATTGGATGACGAATTACTTTTTGAATCCCAGACAATCGAAGAGTTTGCACACATCGGAACGAATGACATTTTTAAAGAAGCAGATGCCATAGCCCAGGTTAACTTAAAACCAGTGCTACAAGAAACTGTAGAACAAATAGAGCCACCATTGCCAGACAATGAAGAAGTTAAACAGGAACTTGCTGAACCAGTACAGGAAACAATGATTAATAGTACCGAAGAAGCAGAATTTGAACCCGAAAATAAAATACAGCAAAGCTTCGAAGAATCCATTCATGAAATGAAGTTGTCTGAAATAGTGGCGGAAAAAAGAAGTGAATCGGAACTTGAAATGGCACAACCAGAAATCGAAAATGCAACACCCATAATCTTGAAACAGACAAACCAGGACTCAGGATTTGTAATGCCAGAACTTAAGCCACCGGAGCAAACAAACCAGGACTCAGCATTTGTAATGCCGGAATTTAAGTCACCGGAGCAAACAAATCAGGATTCAGGATTTGTAATGCCAGAGCTAAAGCCACCAGAGCAAGCAAATCAAGACTCAGAATTTGTAATGCCGGAATTGAAGCCACAGGAGCAAACAAATCAGGATTCAGGATTTGTGATGCCGGAACTTAAGCCACCAGAGCAAACAAACCAGGACTCAGGATTTGTAATGCCAGAGCTAAAACCACCAGAGCAAACAAATCAGGATTCAGGAGTTGTAATGCCGGAATTGAAGCCACCAGAGCAAGCAAATCAGGATTCAGGATTTGTGATGCCAGAACTTAAGCCACAGGAGCAAACAAACCAAGACTCAGGATTTGTAATGCCAGAATTTAAACCACCAGAGCAAACAAATCAGGATATAGGATTTGTAATGCCAGAACTTAAGCCACCAGAGCAAACAAACCAGGACTCAGGATTTGTAATGCCAGAATTTAAGCCACCAGAGCAAACAAACCAGAATTCAGGATTTGTAATGCCGGAATTGAAACCACAGGAGCAAACGAACCAGGATTTAGGATTTGTAATGCCGGAACTTAAGCCACCAGAGCAAACAAACCAGGACTCAGGATTTGTAATGCCAGAATTTAAGCCACCAGAGCAAACAAACCAGAATTCAGGATTTGTAATGCCGGAATTGAAACCACCGGAGCAAACGAACCAGGATTTAGGATTTGTAATGCCGGAACTTAAGCCACCAGAGCATACGCCAGTAGTACCAGATTTCAAACCACCTGAAGGAATGCCTACATTTGAATTGTCGGACATGGTGCAGCCTGCAAACTTTGAAGGTATGCCAGAAGTACATAATATACCACCACAACCAACACCTTTCACACCTGCGCCAATGATAGAGCAGAGTGATGATACTAAATTAGACAAACTTGAGGGGAACATACTGATGTATATGCCGCGCGGCGCAAAAGTGAAGAAAGAAATTATCAAAAGCCTTGTTTCACGCCATTATAGCCAGGAAGATATTGACAGGAAAATACAGGAACTTGTGGCAAGGGAAGTACTTGTGCTCAAACAGGAAAATGGTATTGAGCAACTCCACAGGTTAAAATGATTCAAATCAACCCGGATCTTTCAGATGACATCTCAGAAAAAGTCATACCTGAAGAACACTGGATACAAACACTTCTGGAGAAATCATAGCATCCGTTGCAGACGAGTCTTCCACATATAGCACATGTGTGCATACCAGATACCGAACCACATATCGAACAAATGCCCACTCTTTCCATTAAATAATACTCAGGCAATCAAATCTAAAATAACCATCGGTCATATTTTAAAAAAGGAAAGAAACAAGTCCATATGGACCTGTTTTATCTAGCATCAATCAATGATAGCGCCTTTACTTGCAGAACTGACAAATTTCCTATATCGTGCAAGATAACCAGTAACTTTCTTTTCCAGAGGAACAAAAGTTTCCCTGCGCTTTTCAAGTTCTTCCTCTGAAACTTTCAGGTTCAGTATTCTGCCAGGAATATCTATCTCGATGATATCACCTTCTTCTACAAGACCAATCGGCCCGCCTTCCTGAGCTTCCGGAGAAATATGCCCTATGCAAGGACCTCTGGTTCCACCGGAGAAACGACCATCCGTTATCAGTGCAACCTTGTCGATAAGACCCATGCCTGCAATAGCTGATGTAGGAGATAGCATTTCACGCATACCCGGGCCACCTTTCGGACCTTCATATCGTATGACCACTACATCACCTGCAACAATCTTCTTTGCAAGGATTGCTTCCATAGCTGCTTCCTCACTATCAAACACCCTGGCAGGACCACTATGTTTGAGCATTTTAGGATCGACTGCTGCCTGCTTGACAACCGAGCCATCAGGAGCAAGACTTCCCTTCAATATAGCAATGCCGCCCTCTTCATGTATAGGTGATTCAAGAGTACCAATTATCCTTGCATTGAGCTTCGGATTGACCATTATAAGATCATCGAGGTTCTGACCTACGGTCTTGCCATTCACAGTAGCTTCATCAAGGTTAAGCAAAGATCTCAATCGTGCCATTATAGCCTGAACTCCGCCGGCCCTCTCAAAATCAAGCATGTAATGTGCCCCACCAGGCTTAAGGGAGATAATGTGAGGAGTACTTCGGCTCAGCCTGTCAAATACATCAAGAGACAATTCAAGACCGAACGCATGAGCGATTGCTGGCAGGTGAAGAGTTGTGTTAGTACTTCCACCAATTGCCATATCGACCATGATGGCATTCTCAAAGGACTTCATCGTGACTATGCTACGTGGATTGATGCCTTCATTGACCATGGAAACGATACGTTCACCAGAGTCCTTTGCAAGCCTTATCTTCTTGGCATCTGCTGCATGAGCTGTGCCACAACCAGGCAGACTAAGCCCAAGTGCTTCGGTCATACATGCCATGGTATTTGCAGTATACATACCTGCACATGAACCGGCACCACTACATGAACAATCCTCCAGCAGCTTCAATTTCTCGTCAGACACTTTCTCTGCCTGACATTCACCCACACCTTCAAAGACAGAGATAAGATCCCTGTACTCATCATCAACGAATCCGGGAATCATTGGACCGCCTGTCACGACGATGGCAGGAATATCAAGACTTCCTGCTGCCATAAGATGACCAGGAGTGATCTTGTCACATGCAGTGATCATGACCATTCCATCAAGCTGGTGCCCCTGCAGGACAAGTTCAATAGAGTCCTCAATAGCCTCACGACTTGGAAGGGAATACTTCATTCCTTCATGACCCATGGCAATACCATCACATATTCCGATTGTATGGAATTCGAATGGAACACCACCGGCACTTCTTATTCCTGCCTTTACTGCCTCTGCAACCTTATCAAGATTAATGTGACCAGGTATCAATTCATTCCTGGAGTTTACAACCGCGATGAACGGTTTTTTCATTTCAGAATCCGTCACACCTGTTGCCTTCAAAAGTGAACGATGGGGTGCACGTTCAAGTCCTTTCTTGGTCTTGTCACTTCTCATTAGAAAACCTCGTTTACTGCATAATATCTAAACTACTATACGTAATGGAAAAAGGAATATATAAGAAGTATGTGCCGCATGGCAATTATCAAGAGAATTTTGAAGAGGACTGTAGGACGAGGATATATCCACATAATATGCATAACGGCGCTCACATAAGAGTATGATGAATACTTAACCTTAAGCAGCCCATCACCCATGCGTATTACATAATTCATACACCATATGACGTGTGAATTGTAAGCTATTTTAAGAAAAATGCACCCCTGCTTGTTTTACTACTAACATCAAAACAAGGAAAGAAAAACACAAGAACAAGTAACCATTAACTTAAATATCCATGAAGTGTTCCAACGGTGAGCACACAAGAGAGTTACATACTTTAAACATTACCATATGAGCCAGAGACAGTTTCCAAAGCCAATTAAAAATAAAAAAGCATCAGAAAAGGTTTCGGCAACTAATGTGCTTAGATACATATATGAAATTAACTATAATTAAAAATACATATTGAATAATGTATTATTAAGGAACAAGCATGAAAGCAGTAATAATCGATGGATATGTTGATGAACCCGCCTGTTTTGGAGTACCACCATACATATCACCATACATAAGATATATCGCAGGCGCATTGCGGGAGAGAGGGTTGCAAGAAACAGACATCTCTTTTTTCACTATCGATGAGCTGCGCAAAAAAATGGTCCATGCTGCCGAGCTTATAAAAAGAGCTGAAATTGTTATAATAGTAGCAGGTATGACTGTGCCCGGAAAGTACCTGCGTTCAACACCAATAAACCTGGCAGAGATAGAGAGCATATTCAGTGCATCCAGTGGTTTGAAAATATTGGGCGGACCCATAAGACTTGGATTCTCACTGGAAGGTGGAAAAAAGGCCGAAAGTAACCTGATAAATTCCACAGATGTGACTATCTGCCAGAAAGATATCGAAGCCTTTGTTTATGACATTCTTGAAGAAAATATAAAAAATATAGAAGAATGTCAGCATCGTTTCAGGTCAGTTGATGAAATTGGAAGATGGGCCGTAAAAGGAACGTTCATCATCAAACAACATCCAGATTACCCTAATGTGATGTGTGAGCTTGAAACGTACAGAGGATGCGGGCGTAACCAGCACTGCTCATTTTGCACGGAGCCATCCTACGGAAGCTCAGACTACCGCCCCATCATTGATGTTGTTTCCGAAGTCACCGGATTATATGAGATGGGTGCCAGCTATTTCAGGATAGGAAGACAACCCGACATCTTGAGCTACCATGCCAGGGATAAAGGCGGACAAATAGCCGAACCGGATCCGCAAGCCATACTGTCCCTCTATAAAGGCATCAGGAATGTGGCACCGCAACTAAAAGTATTGCATATGGACAATGCCAACCCGGGGACCATATCAGCATACCCGGAATTATGCAGGGAAATATTCAGAACCATTGTAAAATACCACACTGCAGGAGACGTAGCAGCACTTGGGATGGAAAGCGCAGACCCCAGTGTTGTGAAAGCCAATGGGTTAAAAGCGATGCCTGATGAAATATTTGAAGCCATTAAGATCATAAATGAAGTGGGAAGAATACGAGGAAGCAATGGAATGCCAGAGATACTTCCCGGAATCAACCTTGTACATGGCCTTATGGGAGAATCAAAAAAGACATTTGACCTGAACTATGATTTCCTGAAAAATGTCCTTGACTCTGATCTCCTGCTTCGAAGGATAAACATAAGGCAGGTTATGGCCTTCCCGGGCACCTTAATGTATGGCAACGACGAACTTGTCAGGAAGCATAAACAAGTATTTCTAAAGTACAAAGAGAAGGTTAGAAAAGATATAGACCTTCCAATGCTTCAGAAGGTAGTTCCTGCCGGGACAATACTTCGAGACATCATGTGTGAAGTCAATGATGGAAAAATGTGTTTTGGAAGACAGATGGGTTCTTACCCACTGCTTGCAGGAATCCCTGCAAATCTCCCACTTGGAAAGTTTATAGATATTACCGTGACCCGGCATGGGCACAGATCAATTACCGGAATTCCATACCCACTTGATATAAACACTGCTCCCGCATCACTTATACAAGAACTCCCCGGCATCGGAAAAAAACAGGCCGCGCTCATATATAGCCAGATTCCTTTTTCAGATAAAGATGATTTTCTAAAAAGAATCGGCAATGAAGAACTACTTGCCTACATTAAACTTTAAGAAATCTTTTCAATTAAGAAAGTTTTTGATGAATTCCGTATCTTTAAGTATCCTGAAACTGACGAATCCCCCCACCAGGACATTCATATAAAATGTGAATGCTCTCCATGCAATAACTGCAATACCAAGAACAGATGAAGCTACAAATAAAGAAAAAACAGTCGTTCCTGCAAATTCTGCGACCCCGCTGGCCCCCGGCGTAGCAGGAATAACAAGCAGCACTATTACGATTATCTGTGAGGCAAAAACAATAACGATATCAGGGTGTTGGTTCAGGCCCATCAATATCACATATAGCATTGAAAAGTCCACCAGCCAGAAAGCAATCGTAGAAAGTATTCCAAAAGCAAGACCCCTTCTTCCTTCATTCAGTAATACTGAGATGCTATCATGGAAATGTTCGAGTTCAGAGTCAACCCTTTCAATTATTTTTTCAAGAGCGGAATCTGTTTTTTTGCCAAGAATAGGTGCTAATCGATGCACAAAGAAATATACGACCTTTTTAGTAGGGCCAGGTTTCCATAAAGCATACAATGTAAGAAATAGTATGATAATTAACCCCAGCTCGGCAAAAATGAACATAAAATCAAAAACGGAATCTTCAAGAACTCCACGTATGACATAGATAGATAAAGGTGCCAGCGCAAGGATAAAAATACCATCCAGAACTCTTTCACCAATAACTACAGCAGTTGCTTTTCCCAGGGGGATCTTCTGACCATGAAGCAAGTGAATCCTGAGAGGTTCACCACCTAAGGACGAAGGAGTAATAGATGCAGCAAGGGTTCCTGAAGTCACAATCTCAAATGATTTAATGTAGCTTACATCATGACCTAATGCTTTACAGAGAGAACGAGTCCTCAAGCCCCAAATAACATAGGTCAGGGCATGGATACATACGGCTGCAAGCATATATACAGGCTTTATTTCCGTTAAAGCACCAATCGTTCCGGAATCAAATGTGAAAAGAACCACAATGAAACCGGAAACAAGGCTTATAAATAACGATATCAGAATCCACTTCTTAATCTTATTCATATCCCCAACCATATAGTACCTAGAAAAATACTACATATAGGCATCATTGAAGATGTCTTCTTTCACTTTAGACTTAGACGGGATCAATACCTCGGGCCATATCCTCACGTTCGAATGAACCGTAACATCGCTTTCAATGATAACATTTGGACCGATGACAGTACCATTTTCAAGGCTGCAATTATTGCCCACTTTTGTACCATTATCAATTGTAGACCCGGATACATTTGAATTTCTACCGATGGTAATATCATTGAATATATAGGATGACAGAATTCTTGAATCATTATTGATTACGCAGTTTGAACCTATGGCCGTATAAGGACCAATCAGAACATTATCCCCTATTGTCGTGTTCTCACCAATGACTATAGGGCCAACAATTGCAGAGTTAGAACCAACAGAAACGTTGTGACCAAAAGAAACAGGACCTTTAATACGAGCATCCTGCGTCTTGAAATGACCTTCGATAGTAGTGCCAGGTAAGGATTCAAGCATCCAACGCTGAGCCTGCCTGTATGCCTGAGGACTTCCCACATCAGTCCATTTACCTCTTGCAAGGATACCATTTATCTTTCTTTTTTTGGCAAGTATGTCCGGGAAAAGATCTTTTGCAAAATCATATTTCTTGTTTGAAGGTATCCAGTCGAATATCTCAGGATCACATACATATATTCCAGTACTTGCAAGATTACTGAAAATCTCACCGGGACCGGGTTTTTCAAGAAAACGATTTATCCTGTTGTTAACATTCATATCAGCAATACCAAACTCACGAGGATCATCAATAGATAGAAGCCCTATCGTTACAAGAGCATCTGTCATTTCATGGAACCTGAACATTTCCCTGAGATTCAGGTTCAATACATGATCTCCACCGAGTACTATGAATGGACTGTCACGCAAATATTCTTCAGCGTTCTTCACACCACCGGCTGTGCCCAGTTTATCCTTTTCGTAGACATAATCAATATGAACTCCGAATATGCGCCCATCCCCAAGTTCCTCTTCGATCTTCTCAGCCATATATCCCAAAGTGATAACGATATCATTGAAACCTTCCTTTGACAGGTGTTCGATCAGGTGAACAACTGAAGGTTTATTCAAAATAGGAATACTTGGTTTTGGTCGAGCAAATGTCAATGGACGTAACCTGGTACCTTCCCCGCCACACATTATACAGGCTTTCATACTTTAGTAAGATGTGATTTTTGCATATATCTTTAGCGACCAATTAACGCATTATCCAAACAATTTATTAGTACCTATTTCAAAAGATCGACATCGCCACTGCTTTGAACTACCACTTCAAGATCTCCTCCGTACTCATCCACAATGCCAGTGATAAGTACATGGTCATTCTCATTTATCTGCGAATCTATATCGTTTGCACCATTATTGGAAGGTACAAAGACCTTGACTACCCCAGAACCATAATCAATATCCATTAAAAGGTGACCACCAGTGTAAGTAAAACTCTTTGAAAGTACATCCCCCTCAAGCCGGACATCTTCACCAGGCAGAGAAGAAGAGCTAAACTCCCCTATGCTACTGCCATCATCTCCAGAATAAAAGCTGGCATAAGCTATCGTTAGTGACAGCAAAGCCATGCACAGAAGAATCACAACGATCTTTTCTTCTTTTTCCATAGATAAACCACATGGATCAGGCTTTTTCTATTGAAACCAATTCTATAGTAAATATCAAAGTCTCTCCTGCGAGATTATGATTACAATCAAGAGTGACATTTTCCTCAGATATATTGGCAATTGTCACTACCTGATTTTGATAAGTTACTTTCTGACCTATGATCGGTGTTATATTGGCAGATTCGAAATCTTCTGCAGGTACAGGAATCAATAATTCAGGACAATATGCACCATAAGCCTCTTCAGGAGGTATAGTAACTGTTTTTTCCTCACCAATCCCCATACCAATTACAGCATCATCAAACCCTTTTATCATCTGGCCTGCACCCGCTACAAAGGGTAATGGTTCATAATTTCTATAAGGATTGTAAATATTTTCTTCTATTGCAATTTCTTCAATGGAAGTGTCGAACACAGTCCCATCTTCCAGACTTCCGGTATAATTGACAGAAATATAATCCCCTGCCTCAACTTTTTGTGAATTATCAGAATCATTACAGCCGCTGACAAACAGAACACAAGACACTAGAATGAATAATAGTATTTTTTTCAAATAATCACCATTTGCATTTATACATTTCTAATTAAAAACTGACACCACACACAACATAGATAATAATTTTGACGAACATATTAATGTGATTCTTTAACGTATATAAGATTACTGAAAAGATATCATCAAAAATTCGTCAATATTTTGACCCATATACAACCTCAGGCTTAAGAAAAGAGTAAATAGGGCACTAACTGCTGAATCTGGTACATCATCAAATGCAGACTTTGTTCACCCAACCACTTAGGATAGTAACGAGATGGTACAAATAATTCCGAATCTGCCCGGAGAATAAAGAAGAATGTTTGTAGACATAATAACTACAAATGTATAATAAACTATATACATCTGTGTAGTTGTTTGTTGTATATTACTGTTGCCTGAAAAATAGTTATGTGGACTGGTCGGGAATTGAACCCGAGGCCTCTACCATGCCAAGGTAGCGATCTTCCCCTGATCTACCAGCCCGGAATATCAAGTCATACAGCACATTATATAACATAAATCTATCGCTGCGGACTTGTGTGAACTTTTGTCAGTTAAAAGAAAATGAGGACTGAAAGTCCATTTCAACCAACATCTTTAAGTATCTGCATGCGTATTTGGAGTGTCGCGTGATGAAGGGTCACGTGAAGCACAAGCAATATGGGCCCGTAGCTTAGCTCGGTGGAGCGCACGGCTGATAACCGTGAGGCCATGAGTTCGAATCTCATCGGGCCCACCATAATTCTCTTTTTCTATTCTGAATATTTTAATAGTATCATAGGTTACAATCTTTTTGGTTATTTTTGCCTTTGGAAGATTGGCCATATATGTTCGATTTATCCATCCAGATATTGAATATTTAGTTGTTCACCTGTAAATCTAAAATCACCATTTATCCTCCATTAGCTAAAGCCATACCTCAAATAACTACATTGCCAATAATATATCATTGAAAATAGATGTTATAGACTTACTATTTTAATATAAAAAATATTAATATATAATAGAGACTTATATTAGTGCAGTCTTAATGAAAATGTTTAAGGACTTACATGCCAGGGACAGGGCCTAACCATTCAGAAAATATCGGACCGACCATCCTAGATATTATACTCCCATGGCTGGAAATCCAAACAAAACGAAATTTATTGCATATAATCCGGTGATTTTATGAGAAATAAAAAACCCAGTGGCATGAGTGAAAAAGAATATGAGATCGTAGAACTGCTCAGGAAATTAGATATGAACAGAACTGTAGCTTTAACTCTCGCCTGCCTATCCAGCGGAGAAGAAATCACTTCGCGTGAGATTGAGAAGAATTCTAACCTCAGACAACCTGAAGTTAGTATTGCAATGAGATACCTTAAAGACAATAACTGGGTAGACATAAGAGAAGAAAAGAAAACAGAAGGTAAAGGCAGACCGGTTAAACTCTACAGACTTGTCACTCCTCTTGATGAAATCGTCCGGAATATAGAGCAAAAAATCCTTCTTGAAAGCAGATACGTGCTTAATAATATTGAAAAGCTGAAAAGACTTGCATAATATCTTTTTAATTATTTGCTGCCATTGGCAGCACAAAATCTTTTTTACAGGGAGCATTATAACTCCTTATAATCAACAACCGTTTCTATCGAAGATTTTAAGTTAATAACGGATGTTGTACCAATCCTTATCCCAGTTACACTAACGGAGTTAATCTTTTGAGCACCATAAGCGAAAAAATATTCAGCCGCGCATCAGGAAAAAAAGCGAAGGCTAACGATTTTGTAATGGCAGACATAGATTTTGCCATGGCCCATGATGGCACAAGTGTCCTTGCTGTAAGAGCTTTCAGGGAGATGGAAGAAGAAAGAGTATGGAACCCTGAAAAAATAGTAATCCCATTCGATCACCTGACACCTGCAAATACAGACACCACTGCTGCATTACAACACGATATCAGAGGATGGATAAAAGACCAGGGCATCAAGAACTTCTATGACATAGGCGAAGGTATATGCCACCAACTGCTCCCTGAGAACGGATTCGCACTGCCGGGAAAACTAGTTGTCGGAGCTGATTCACATTCCTGCACCTACGGAGCATTCGGAGCGTTTGGTACCGGAGTCGGAGCAACTGATATGGCGGAGATCTTCGCATCCGGCAAACTCTGGTTCAAAGTACCGGAAAGTATCAAGATAACTGCTGAAGGCAAATTCAACAAAGGAATTTACGCAAAAGACCTGACACTCAAGATAATAGGTACGCTTGGAATTGCCGGTGCAACATACAAGGCTGCTGAATTCTACGGAAGCACAATAGAATCCCTTTCCATATCAGGCAGAATGACCCTTTGTAACATGGCAATTGAAATGGGAGCAAAGACAGGCATAGTTCCCCCTGACAGCACGACCTTTGATTTCCTTAAGGATATTGCAGTCGAGGACTATGAGCCCGTATACGCTGATGAGGATGCAGCGTATTCAAAAGAATACGATTTTGATACAAATGAGCTTGAACCACAGATAGCCATCCCTCACCAGGTAGACAATGTCAGTGACATATCTGATATCAAGCCCACAAAGCTTGATCAGGCATTCATAGGAACCTGTACGAACGGCAGGCTGGAAGATCTTGAAGTTGCCGCATCCATCCTCAAAGGAGAAAAGGTTGCCATCAGGACTATTGTAGTACCTGCATCCCGCAATGTTCTAATAGAGGCCATCAGGAAAGGTACAATAGAAACTCTCCTTGAAGCAGGAGTTACAATAGGTTCACCGGGATGCGGACCTTGTCTTGGAGGGCACATGGGAGTTATCGGTAAAGGTGAAGTATGCATTTCAACGGCCAACCGTAACTTTAAGGGAAGAATGGGTACTGGCGGTTACATCTACCTTGCATCACCTGCAACTGCAGCTGCTTCTGCACTTACAGGAGAAATCACCGACCCTCGTGAAATTTAAAGATTACAGAGACATCCGGAGATATTACAATGGAACTTGATAAGCCGAAACTTGAGCACCTTATTGAACACTGGGTAGAACACAACGATAGCCACAGTAAAAGTTTTAGCGAATGGGCTGCAAAGATCGAGGCAGCGGGCTATAAGGAAATATCAGAGGATATTAAAATGGCCGCAGCAAAAATGGATGAATGTTCAGAGTTGCTGAAAAAAGCAAAAAATAAAATAGAGTAAGCCAGGAACCTTTTATGTTCAGATCAACTATACGGATTGCGACATATGCAGTATTTGTCGCATTCTGCTTCATTATCCTCTCAGGCGTAGCAACTGCAGCCACAAGTGTGAGTATACTACCATCCTCACAGACAGTAGTAACTGGAGAGGACTTTACGCTACAGGTTTATATTGAGCCGGATACGGCGATTTACGGTTTACAACTTGATCTGAGTTATGATAATTCGCTTGTAACCATTAATAGCATTGAGGAAGGTAACTTTTTTGCAAGCAGCAATTCACCGGTGATGTTTAACTCCGGAAATATAGATGAATCCACAGGAACTGTATCACAGATATATGGTGCCCTTATAATGGGAGATGGCATCATAAATGAAGGTATTTTTTGTACTATCAACCTTGAAGCAAAATCAGATTACGGACCCTGCCAGCTCAGGATCACAGACTTTGTGCTGGGAGACGAACAGGGAAAAGAGTTACCTGTAACAACCTTTGATTCAATAATCAGCATTACTGACTCATCAGGCACTTTTAAAGAGATAAATGATAACAATAAAGATGCTGATGAGAGCGAACTCAACATCATTCCGGCACAGGATGATGACATAGAATCATTGAATAGTGAACAAAATTCCATAAATTATGAAAATGAAGAAATGATGTTGGCAAGTACACCTGACCAAGCTGAAGATGATATTATCGAAGCAAAAGAACCAGGGTTTGATAATAGTAAGATATCAAACTGGATAACTCTTATTATGATAGCGATTGCGTTTTTGGGAATCGCTTACTTCCTTGACAGGAAAAAATAGATTGTCACAAAGGGATAAAATGAAATTCCCTTTGTACCAGTAATTTAAAATTTTTATCTTCCAAGTTCTGCATGAGCTCTTGCAAGATGCCCTGCGGCTTGTGCACCTATCAAGGAGAGTTCACCGGCAAGGACTGCACAGGCGATTATCTCAGCCAGCTTTTTTGAATTGGAACCCGGAGGATTCCCGGAGCCTTTTACACCCAGCAATCTCAGACAGTCACTCTGCGGACCCAGATTCGTGCCACCACCAACAGTACCTATGGCCATTGCAGGAAGAGTGACAGAACAATATAGATCACCATACGGAGCCAGTTCCATTGTAGTTATGGCACTGCTCCCTTCAACAACATGAGCAGGATCCTGACCACAGGCAAGGTACATTGCAGCTATGATGTTTGCAGCATGTGCATTGTATCCAAGGGACCCTGCCCGTGCAGAACCAAGTAAATTTTTGCGATAATTCACTTCAACCATTGTCTCGGGTTTGCACTTGAGACGTTCCTCTACAAGTTTTGCAGGTATCGTAACATCCGCAACGACTGTCTTACCTCTTCCAAGTATAGAGTTTATTGCAGCCGGCTTCTTATCAGTGCACATATTACCGGAAAGAGAGACAGGGATTGCACCGAATTCATCCTTTATAAGACTTAGAACCGCATCTGTTGCAATAGTCACCATGTTCATCCCCATAGCATCTTTCGTATCATAGGAAAAACGAACATGTACAGTATTACCCGTAACAAATACCTGAACATCCACAAGCTCACCAAATCGTGTGGTTTCAGATGCTTTGGCTTTCATACGAGAGAGAACATCAGGGTCCTGCAACCAGTCTGCAAACTCTTTAGACCTTATCACATTCTCCAGTCTGAAGACAGGAGCCCTTGTCATAAGATCACGGAATATGCGAACATTTGCACCACCGGACTTTGTGATAACGGAACAGCCCCGGTTAACACTGGCAACAAGAGCACCTTCTGTTGTAGCCAGCGGTATCTGGAACGTACCTTCCGCAAATTCACCGTTTACTTTCAACGAGGAAGCTATCCCAAGAGGAATCTGGATAGCTCCGACCATATTCTCTATATTTCGTTTGCTTGCATCTTCGACATCTATTGAGAAGTTCTGTATGTGATCAAAATTGAAATCCATACCATCCTCGAGTGCAAATCTCCTTAACATGACAGCAGTTTTCTTGTCCGTCATACTGTCAAGCTTATGAAATGAGACTTTTCCGGAAATTACATCCTCCAGAAGCTCTTTTTTTTCTCTGCTAAGATCATTTCTTGATGTCATAATTATCTCCCGTTAATAAATAAACAGCATCCTGTATCTTTTTTATAAGTCGAACTTGGTTACAATGATACAAATAGTTCACGCCCAATCACTTTTTAGCCATAAAACGAAGTAAATAATTGAAGTGAATAAATTAAATACGTGCTTTTTTATATAAGGATGGCATAATAAACTATATTCAAAAAAGTACTAATGACAATCATCATATACTTTTTAATGAAAGTATATATTAAAGCATTACATTAAAGAAGTTTGGGAACAAAATTTTAGATATATAACATTAACAGGTGGTTTATATGACAGATGCTGACCCATCAATGAGAGTGAATTCCGGAATCTCCGGACTGGATGAAATGTTACGTGGAGGATTCTTCGAAGGAACTGCAAATGTCGTATCAGGTAAGTCTGGTACAGGTAAAACGATATTTGGAACACAATTTCTCGTTGAGGGAGCAAAGAAAGGCGAGAAAGTAATGTGTATCATCACCTCTGAGGAATCAAAATCCATCGTAAAGGAAATGAAAACTTCCTTTAACTGGAACCTTGAGGAATATGTCAATCAGGGTCTGCTTACCTTCGTTGATATCACTGACCCAAGTCTGCGTCTTCAGAAAAGCGTTGAGATAGCACCATCAGAACTTATCAAGAGTTTCAAGAAACTGGTTGAAAGCAAAATTGAGGACATACAGCCAACCCGTATCTTTATAGATTCAATTGAAGCACTTTTCCTTGCTATCGAATCAAACTATAAATTAAGAACACTGATCGATGATGTTTTCAGCGTGTTCCGTAAGCATAATGTGACTTCTGTAATAACAGTGGGGTCAATGTTCGGGCTTGATGAAATGGTAGAATATGGTGCAGATTCAGTTATCAAACTTGACCGCATAATTACCGGAAATAACCTACAGCGTTCAATTTACATAATGAAGATGAGAGGATCCGGCACTATCAATGAAGTTCGTGTACTTAACATTTCAGACAATGGTATATCAGTACTCGCACAATCACCATACCTCGAGTAATAGTGGCAATATAAGCCACTTATTTAATATTTCTTTTTTGAAAATCACTTTTAATATAAATACCAATCATTGTCATTGGTCTTTCCATTATCATCATCGCAAGCAGCTTTTTGTGCATCTTTTCCGACAATGGATGAGATTGAATTTGAAAAGTCCTGAAGGTAACTTGCCTGGTTTAGACTTCCATAGATGAACTTCTTTCCAAGTTGAACATGCTCATTTACAGTTTCTTCTTTCGGAACTATTGTTACTTCAACACCAGACATTTCAACTGCAAGCTCCATAGCTTTCCTGAAATCACCTATGCAATAAGCAATTCGATGCTTGTAGTTATCACGCGTCTTTTCAAGATATTGTGATAACCTCTGGCTTTCCATTTTGATGAAATCCCTTTTGATCTTTGCCACATTGCATTTTCCAAGCATGAATTGATAATCCATGAAGGGATATTCCGTATCAAGCTCCCTGGGAGTGATTCCGCATGTTCCGAAAACAACGATATGCACATCCTCAGGCTCAAGCAGTTCAAAGATCACTTTATCGAATATCTTATGCGAAGGACTCTCATGATATGGTTTTTTCTTAGCGCAGGGAACAAATATGCAGAAATCCCGGACTGGTGGTTCATATTCAGAAAGTACCCACTCATTTGCACGTATCATATCAGGATGGTATATTATCTCATCCGTATCAAGCGGGAGACTTGAACGTTCATCTTCAGGTATTATTGTCAAGGAAGATAGAATTCTGGCAAACTATATATATAATTGACGCAATCTTTAATCGGTTTTGTGCAAATTGTACAATCATAATCAGTAAAACTAATTTTGAAAGATGCGAGGAAATAATATGGCAAGTTCTATCCCTGAAATGCTAAGAGCCGAATGTAAATGCGAGGACATGGCAAAATGTATACTCGGCCTAAAAGAACTTGACATAAATACGTACAAGACACTTCTTGAGAATGGGCCCATGACAGCAGAGAAACTCGGAGAGTTACTGGGTCGCGAGAGAAGTACAGCATATCGCTCATTACAAAATCTTATTTCTGCAGGCCTCGTGTACAGGGAAACAAAATCCATTTCCATCGGTGGATACTATTATGAGTACGTTGCTATTGAACCTACCGTGGTCAAAGGGATGATTAAAAAGACCATAGATCAATGGTATCAGAAAATGAATGATCTTATCGAGAATTTTGATAAGGAACTTATGGCTTAGTAAAAATCAGTTTGTTATCACACCAATAGGGATTCTGAAAGTAAAGTTACTGCCTTTTCCTAATTCGCTTTCAACAGACATCTCACCGCCGTGCATTTCAACGAACCTTCTCGCAAGCGATAGTCCAAGACCCGTGCCATCATATTTTCTTGAAATTGTGGAATCTATCTGCTGGAAAGGAAGGAATAGTTTAGCAATATCACCAGATGAGATACCTATACCCGTATCTATGACCGAGATCACTGCCATATTATCTTTTTGATATGCTTTTAACAGAACATGGCCGCCATCCTGAGTGAACTTCACTGCATTGCTGACAAGATTGAACAATATTTGTTTGAAACGAACCTTATCAGCGTTTATCAATAATTTATCAGGAACAATGGATATCTCAAATTCCATGCTCTTTTTCCTTGCAAGCGGGGAAATAATATTCAACACAGTGGTTAACATTTCGCGAATATAAAATTCCTCGTAGTGTAGTTCCATTTTCCCGGATTCAACTTTTGAGATATCAAGAATATCATTTATCAGTTTTAGAAGATGCTTCCCACTTTGAGAAATATGACCTATCGACCTTTTCTGCTGTGAATTGAGCATGCCAAAGGCATCGTCAAGCAAAAGATCAGAATAACCGATCACAGCATTCAGAGGCGTACGAAGTTCATGGCTCATAGTTGCAAGAAACTCACTCTTGGTCCTGTTTGCTTCCTCAGCAGTGATCTTTGAAGTGAGTATAGCCTCTTCTGCTTCTTTTCTTTCGGATATATCCTGGAAATTCTCCAGAATATATTGCTGCCCTTCGATAAAGATCTTCTTTGCATTCTTTAATATAGGAGTCTTACTGCCATCCTTGCATTTGATAGCGGTATCCATTCCCTGAAATCCCTCAAGACCATCGATCCATATGGGACATTTTTTTGATAGTGAACCTTTGGGACAAACAATGTCGCATAACTGACCCAAAAGCTCTTCTTTCCTGTAGCCAGTAATCTCACATGTACGCTGGTTCACATCCTCGATAACATAATCTGTTCCGATGATTATCGTTCCACCCGGCATATTCTCATACAAGACCTGGAAACGCTCCTCACTTTCCTTTAAGGTCTTTTCAGCCCTTTTACGTTCTGTGATATCATCCATATAGAGAATGATCTTCTTTTCGTCTTCCAAGTTCAAATATGCAGTAGATATCAGGAAATCATGATTTGAAACAACACCATTTCTCAGGATTCCCATGCTTCCTTCAATCTTGTGATAATCCTCACCCGTTCTGAAAGTCTCAGCGACGATAGTACGGATGAAGCATACTGCACATTCGGGAGTGTTGCCACATCCTTCACCCCTGAATGAATTGACACATGAGAAAATATCCCCTCCTGCCAATCCAAGAAGGTCGCCAGGGTCTTTTCCTATTATCTCAAGTCCAATTGCATTGATCATTTCCACCCGGAAATGATTATTAATTATCATCATAAGCACAGGAGCCTGATCAAAGGCTACATTGACCAGTTTTTTTTGCTCTTCCAGTTTATGCTCCATGCTTTCAAATTCACAGACAGCCGTTCCTTCATGCAAACTACCCTCAGCAGATGCCATACGGACAATGAAATCAAGTTCATTTTTATCAAAAGGTTCCTTGAGATACCAGGAGTTACTGAACCGGGCCATACTGTCAAATAAAGCCGTGCTGCAATTTCCAACTACAAAAATAACAAGACTATCTGCCAGTAGATTAGAAAGATCATTGAAGACCGTATCAAACTCTACTTCATCATATGAATAAAAAATGATATCTGTTTTTTTGATGGATGTGTTATCAAAATTTCCCTGACCGGAAACTAATATCGAAGAGAATGGATACCCCATTTCTTTAATTTTGGATCCAAGTTCAGAATCCTTTTCCTTATTAGAATCGAGCAACAGTAATCTTTGCATATATTCCATCCCAACCAGCCAATAAACAAGCCCATATAATCAGCAAGTATCCACATACGGCTATACATACACGAATATTTATGCCTGTTATAATGTCACTTTTGTTATAATGTTGCTTATATAAAAGAATACTGGTTTATTACGATTATACGATTAGACTAATGCAAACTGGGCGCTTTTCGCCTATGAAAGTGAGGTATGAGCATAGGCCCTAAATAAGGACGGGCACCAAATCAAAAATAGCTAAAATAAATAACATCCGGAGCCTGTATAGCAGACTCCATGATATTTTTATATTGATTATATTACAACCGCTTGATTACAAAGTAAGATTGAGATACTTTGTTTATACTATCCATCAGACACTTATTTTCCTGAACAGGTATGAACCCAGTATTACCATCAAAATAGTAAATCCTGAAAGAACTACAAAACTTATGCCAGGGTCTATCTGGGAACTACCAAGAAGACCATACCTGATACCTTCAACCCCGTATGTAAGAGGGTCCAGTAGTGTAAGGTACCGAACCCAGCCCGGCAGGCTGTCAATAGGAAACAGGGCGCCTGACAATCCGAATATCGGGAAGATAACGAAGTTCATTATGAGCTGGAAACCATGCATATCCTCCATTCTTGAAGCAATGGCAATTCCAAATGCTGTAAAGGAAATTCCAATGAGTAACATGAAGATGACAGCTATTGCAAATCCTGAAATGCTGCTGATATCAAGACCCATGAATAATGACAGGACTAATATTATGAATCCCTGTATAACAGCAGTGGTAGCGCCTCCGAAGGTCTGCCCAAGCATGATCTCTAGCCGAGATACCGGAGCTACAAGTGTCTCTTTCAGGAATCCGAACTGTTTGTCCCATATTATCTGTATGCCTGCAAACACTGAAGTGAAAAGAACACTCATGGAAATGATCCCGGGCATTATGAAACCAATGTATCCCTGCTCCATACCCGGAATAGCAACCACGGAGTTCAGGCCAAATCCAAGGACAAGCAGAAGGAACATGGGCATACCCAGACTACCTACCATCCTGCTTTTTGAACGAAGATAACGTTTCACATTCCTTAACCAGATTGTGTAAACTATGTCCATTTGATCATCTCCTTACTCTTTGCATCATGCGCATCTTGTCTTTGGTGCTGGCTTCCTCTTCCCTGATAGTCCTGCCTGTAAAGTGCAGGAACACGTCTTCAAGGGTTGGTTTATGAATTGACAGGGAATCAATGAGGATACCCTTTTCAGATGCCATGTTGACGATTTGTGCAACATGCTTTTCCGCATTTTGCAAGCCAATAGTGATAGATGAATCATGAAGCTCGATATTCTTAATAGCAGGCAGGGACTTTATAGCCGAATACAGGTTGTCCCGTTCAGAAGAGACTATAGTAATAACATCACCACCAATGTCATTTTTGAGTTTTTCGGAAGTATCCATTGCTATTATCTGGCCCTTGTCTATTATTGCTATCCTGTGGCAGAGTTTGTCTGCTTCTTCCATATAATGTGTGGTGAGGATTATTGTGATACCTTTTTCTTGATTGAGCTTCGCTATGTAATCCCACAGGTGATTCCTTGTCTGCGGATCAAGTCCAAGAGTGGGTTCATCCAGGAAAAGTACTTTCGGCTCATGTAACAAACCCCTTGCAATCTCCAGACGGCGCCTCATACCACCGGAATATGTTTTCACAAGATTGTCTTTTTTATCATCCAGTTCCACCAGCTTCAGGAGTTCTGCTATCTTTTTTTGCCTTGTGTTTTTAGGAATACGATAAAGCCTTCCATGAAAATCCATGTTCTCGTAGGCCGTGAGTTCCTCATCCAGACTCTGGTCCTGGAAGACTATCCCTATGGATTTACGTACATCATCTTCATTTGTCCGGATGTCAAATCCATTGACAGATGCTTTTCCGGATGTTGGTTTGAGCATTGTTGAAAGCATTGACATGGTTGTGGTCTTGCCGGCTCCGTTGGGACCAAGCAGACCGAATACCTCACCACTCTTTATTTCGAATGAGAGATCGTTCACGGCAGTAAAATCGCCGAATTTCTTAACTAGATTCTCAACTGTGATTGCATACATTTTTCATACACCAATGCCTTCGAATATTATATCGATCTTCGCGGATATATCCCTGGAAAAAGAGTAGTCTGTATCAGAATGGAGCCACATCATCAGTGAGTGGAAATAAATAGCATTCAGGGATTCTGATGCTATTTTCAGGTCGATTCCCTTCTTAATTTCACCCTGATCCATACCTTCCCTGAGAAAATCAGAGAGCATACTGATAAAACGTTCCTGCCTTTGATGCCTTTGTTTTTTCTCAGTTGGCCGCTGGTCAGAGTTCATAACCAATCGTTTGTGCTCAAAGAATAATAATTTCAGAAGCTCCTTGTCCTTTTCATAGTTCTCTGCAACCAGAACAAGGAAATTCTTTATTTTTTCCTTCGCAGGAGCATTTAATGACATTTGATTTTCCATTATGCTGAAGATAAATTCTTCTTTCTGCTCTCTGAAATAACACAAAAGTGACTCTTTTCTAGGAAAATAATTAAAGAATGTGCCTTTAGCTATGCCAGCTTCTTTAGTGATCTCATCAACTGTGGTATTTTCAAAACCTTTATCCTTGAACAATTTGCCGGATACTTCAAAGATACGAGTTCTTGTATCCTGTTTCTTTTTTTCTCGCAGGGACATACTACCTCATTTGTGGCACATTGTAAATATGACCACGGTCATAAATGACCAGAGTCATACTTAAGTTTTTTGAACCACCGCCTCCAAAGAAAGAATAAAAGACCGAATGTAAACAATAAAATATCATACAACCACATTATTATACAACAGTATCAAATCCAGGATGTAAGCTATATGAGAAGAAAGGAGATGAGAATATGGAAGGACACCCACTGAGTATCATACAGGAAAAAGACAGTGAATTTTTCAATATAATAGAAGGAGCACTCGAAAATGCACTTTCTGAAGGCAGTATTCCGTTGAAATACAAATTACTCATAGCTATGGCACTTGATGCAGACCATGGAGCAGTCGATGGTGTGAAAGTACTTGCCATGCAGGCAATGGCTGAAGGAGCAACAAAGGAAGAAATTATGGAAGCGGTACGCATAGCAAACTATATCGGAGGTATAGGGAGCGTTTACACTGCAGCTAATGCTCTGAGAGATATCCTGTAAAAACAAAAGGGAACAGCATTTAAAAATGCTGACCCCACATTTATCTGCTGAGCAGATCTCACACACATCATATTTTTGAGATATTGTTGGAATTCACTATTTTATTTTTGTACCGGCCCATCTTTCATGGCACATTTACCATAACTTCTGTTGCCAGTAAGCTTTGCAGCATTCTTAATTTCTATGGTGCTTCCGTTAAAGCCAGGTATGCTTATACAATGCATCTAGCGGTTACATCGGCAGACATAGCACATCATGTACCCAGAAGAAAGAACACGGAAGATTTCAGGAATTCAATACCATGAGAGAATAATTGAGATAGACAGCAAAAGACACCCAGAGAATGTATGGCACAAGAAGCATTCCGGCGGGTCTTGATATTCTGTAGAACAACACAATATTCACTACAATAGCAATCCATAAGACAAGGATCTCAATAAAACCCATGAAGGGAGAACGCAACCCAAAGAACAAAGCTGACCAGAGGATGTTCAAAAACAGCTGGACTCCAAATACTTTTACTGCTATTGTTATTTCAGAAGATTGTAAGCCTTTGTTCCATATAATATAAAGAGCACTACCCATTAGAAGATAAAGAAGAGGCCATACCACTGAAAAAAGCCAGCTTGGAGGAACGAAGGCTGGTTTTACAAGTGATGCATACCATATTGGAATGGAACTGTAAGTGAAGAGTCCCCCAACTATGCCAGCTAGCTGACATAAGGCAATTGAAATTATCAGTTTTTTCCAGTCAATCAGTTCCCAATTCACCTTTATGCACTCCCTTATTACATATCATATTGAATAATAGTTATATGTTCCCATCATACACTACAAATGATAATCGAAGTGAAAAAAGACACCAACCACGTGTATGAAAATGTAATATAAAATCATACACGTCGCTTGAAAATGATTACCTGATGTATGACCAGATAGTATTACAAATCATAAAGCTCCATAGGGTGTACTAAAGGGCATTGCAACACCCTAATGTATATAATCAATGATGCAAAATAAAGAGCAACATGACACTTGAAACAGCTTTTAATGATCGTATTCTGAATAGACACCTATGAATTCAGCCATGAAAGTGACAAATATGGAAGACATATATATCCAGAGAAAAATGATAAGTATTGAACCTATAGTTCCGTAGACAGTAGTTATATTACTGTAAGCAAGGTAAATTCCTATCAGATACTTACCTACCGTAAGCAGGATAACTGTTAATAGTGAACCTGTAAAAACATATTTTAAATCGATGTTTGCTTCCGGAAGCACCCTGAAAAGGTATATGAAAAGAACGATCAGAGTTGCAAAATTTATCCAAAAGCTCGCATATTTCACAGCACCGGTTGAAATGGAAAGAACTGATTCCAGATTATCGGAAATAACAAAGAATACCAGTTCGAAAACCGTGCTCATTGCCACAAGCATTCCAAATGCCAGAGCTGCAACTAGAGCTGAGACCCTTTTGCGGACAAATTGATGAAGCCAGCTCCTGTTAGAAATCCTCAGACCCCACATTTTATTTATCATCTTCTGGAGCTGAAGGAATATGTTACCTGCACTCCAAAGATATATCAGGAAACTCAAGATAATTCCAAAGCCAGGGGAGCTGCTTATAGAAAGCTGTGTGAAAAGCATATTCAAAGCCTGCATGGAAAGATCATCTGCAAGCAGTGATACATCTGTAATAATGGCAGCCTCGATAATCTGTTGTTTCAGGAAGATACTACCTATGAACAGAGCAAAGAGAAGAAGAGCAGGCAGGCCTATTAGTGCATGAAAAGAAAGAGCTGCACTATTTGTGATACCATCATCCTCTATCCACTTATCCAGAGTTTTTCTGAAAAGACCGATATATCCTGATATCATTGACTAAAACAATTATCCAATAGGATATAGCTGTTATCTGAACAGGACTATCCTGAATATTAACCTTAAATACTATGGTTAAGAAATGGTAGAAGTAATGAACCACTCAAGCAAGATGCCACAGGCACTTCTGGTACTTAGTGTACTGGCTGCGGTACTTATTTATGCACTATATCCCTTCATCAACGCTTTTTTTGGAGCTTTTATCCTATACGTGGTCTTCAAACCTCTTTATATGTACATGACGACGAAAAAGAACATAAACAAAAATATCGCGGCTTTTGGAATCATTTTTCTCACAATTATATTGATAATGATACCTTTATACCTGCTAATAACCGTTGTTATCATCCAGATACAAAATATCCTGTTTGACACGGGCACTCTCCCCGGATATGTGGAAACTATCAATCTCTACATAAGTAATCTGCATCTTGAAGGATTACCACTTGGCATCAATCTCAGTGAAAAGATAACAGAGGTGGCCTCATCAGCTGCTAATTTCTTTAGTATCATGCTTGTAAATGCAATTCAAAGCCTGGGACAAAGGATCATTGAATTTGTAATTATGTATTTCCTTCTTTTTTACCTGCTTGTAGGAATGGATTCAAGATGCTCGATGAAGCTTCAGAATGCAATACCATTCAGCAAGGAGAATACAGACATCCTTCAGAAAGAATTCAAGTCCATTGTCAATGCAACGCTTATCAGTTCAGGAATAATTGCCATTATACAGGGAACAATACTCACAATAACATTTCTCCTACTTGGAGTTGAGGGGGCATTTCTCTGGGGATTTGTTACAGTCCTTCTTTCATTCCTGCCAGTAGTGGGTGCGACACTTATATGGCTGCCTGCAGCCATGATCCAACTTGTCCAGCAGGATTACTTTACCGCCGTAGGAATTCTCATTGGAGGAGCCATCCTCAGTTCAATTGATAATTTCCTTAGACCAGTAATTCAGAAAAAAGTAGGACGAATCCACCCCCTGGAATCACTCATAGGAGTTATTATCGGACTAAACCTGTTCGGCCTGCTTGGAATTATTATAGGACCACTGTTAATATCATACGTAGTCCTTATGGCAAAAATGTTCAATGAGGAATACCTTACTGATATCGAAAACAAAAATAATTAAAGTGGGATGTTCTCAGATTTCCTTGAACACTTTTGCCAGCGATTCACCGCGAACATGAATGGAAAATTCTGAAAAGTATCCGAAAGCAGTTGTATGAACCTCGACTTCCTTATTTTCCAGTTTTGTTTTGATCTCTGAAAGTACTTCCATCGCAAATTCAGGAGAGGATTTACTGGAAGACAGATGAGCAAACGAGTGCAGTACTATCCTGTTCTTATTCACCTTATTGAGATACCATTTCAGATTTGATACTGCCTTTTTTACCACTTTATCCTTTCGTGGCTCATCCTCTACCTCAGCATGGATGAAAGCAACTGCAGTATCTTCTATCCGTTCTTCTGTTTCAAGATCATCCACATGATCAAGGTTCTTACTGAAGGTCTCAAACCAAAAGTATTCCGTATCGAACATTAACATCTTCATTGTGTGACCCTCTTTCCATCTACCCAATACTGCATACTCCACCGCCCTGCTGGTAATTCTCATCCTCTATTGATATTATCGAAGGATTTTCACCGCATACAGGACATGAAGGATTCTTGCGGACTTTTATCTCATCGAACGACATGTTAAATGCATCATAGAAGACAAGCCGGCCTTTCAGCATCTCGCCGAATCCGAGCAGGTATTTGATAACCTCGGTTGCCTGAATAACTCCAATGATACCCGGAAGTACACCGATGACCCCGGCTTCCTGGCAGCTTGGAACCATTCCGGCTGGTGGCGCATGTTCAAAAAGGCATCTATAGCAAGGACCCTCATCCGGCAGGATAGTAGTCACCTGACCTTCAAAACGGAAGATACTGCCATGTGAAAGAGGTTTCTTCGCAAGCACACAGGCATCGTTCACAAGATATCTTGTGGCAAAATTGTCAGAGCCATCCACTACGATGTCGTAATCCTTTATGATATCAAGAACATTATCTGGATTGAGTCTTTCACGGTAAGTGATAACATCCACATCAGGATTGAGGTTTTCAACGTATCTTTTTGCAGATTCCACTTTAGGAAGGTCGACATTGCCACCATGAATAACCTGTCTTTGAAGGTTGCTAAGGTCGACAACATCATCATCAACAATACCGATGGTCCCGACTCCGGCGGCAGCCAGGTACTGTATTATAGGGGAACCAAGCCCCCCGGCACCTATACAGAGTACTTTTGAGGACAGCAGCATTTGCTGCCCCTTCCCACCAACTTCCTGCAGTATAATATGTCTCGAATACCGCCTGATCTGCTCTTCAGTAAACTCACTTATCATTTTTACCTTCCCTAAAACAATAGATCACAATTACCTGTGACATCCCATGAATGAATATGTATTGTGACTCTGCCATATGACAGATCGCAACTCGTATCTGCTTTTTTAAATATGCATGATTTTCTGATAAATAGACATAGAAAGCGGCCATATTAGCCCCGATAAAAGAACAGTTGTATATGTAAAAGGTAATGGTTTCAAAACAAAAAGGTGAAACAAAAATGGTATTTGTAAAATTTTCATCGGCCTTGAACAACATAACAAAAACAAGAGCTACGAACATCAATCTTGGCGATACTACAGTAAAGGCTCTTTTTGAGCAACTTGTCACTGAGTACGGCAAGGATTTTGAAACAAACCTGTTTCAGGACGGAGAAATAAGAAGGTTTGTCAATGTCTATGTCAACGGCGAGGACATAAGACACCTTTGCGGCTCGGACACCAAAATAACCGACAACGATGAAATATCAATCCTTCCTGCGATAAGCGGAGGATAAAACTGAAAGTAACATGAAAGAGCGAATCGTGGAAACAGAATGTTTCGAAAAGAAGCCCTCAGATAGAACTTGAAAGCCAGTTTAACGGTGATTTTATGAAAAGATTGAGGATCGGACATCTTTCAACCATGTACCATAGCTCATTCATATTGATGGGAACGGACTGGCTGGAAAAGGCAGGAATAGAAGCCGAATGGAAACTTTTTGGCGGCGGGCCTGCAATTGTCAATGCATTTGAAAATGATGTGATAGACATAGGATATATTGGCCTCCCCCCTGCAATGATAGGAATTGACAGAGGACTGCAGATCAAATGTGTTGCAGGTGGCCATGTTGAAGGAACGGTGATGATAGCTACACCTGAATTCTTGACTTTTGATGAATACAAAAATGATAGTACACTTTTTTTAAACCAGTTCAAAGGACTTACTATCGCCTGTCCGCCAGCAGGCTCTATCCATGACGTGATCATCAGGAATTATATCAAAGATACAGGCCATGAGAACGATATCGATGTTCTCAACTATGAATGGGCTGACATGATTCCTGAAGCCATAGCAGATGGAGACATAAAGGTTGCAGTTGGAACACCATCATTGGCCGTTGTTGCAAAAAGATACTGTGATGCAAAGATAGTGATCCCACCTGAAAAGCTATGGCCCGATAATCCAAGTTACGGGATAGTTGCAACCTGCGATATAATTGAAAACTCGTCAGAGACTCTTTTAAAGTTCATAGAATTGCACGAGAAAGCCAGCGCATTCATTTGTGAGCATACCGGAGAAGCAGCAAAACTGATTTCCAGAACGATAAAAATAGTTGATGAGGACTTTGTACGTGATATGTATGAAGTATCACCCAAATACTCAGCAGGCATCTCTGAAAATTACATGGCATCTACCATGCGATTCGTGGATGTGTTAAATGAACTTGGATATATTTCAGACAAGCTCAGGCAGGAAGATATCTTTGACCTTCGTTTTGTGAAGGAACTTCAACTTTAAACCCTTACTATTTTTAAAAAAGATAAGAAACCTGCCAATCATGAAAGATGGCAGGGATTTAAATTCAACTGCTCAGATGATCAGAGCACACGACCACCGACACACCCGATCTTGTAGCGATCTTACACAGGTCATCGATCATCTCTGTATATTTGACACTGTCCATCGGGACACCCTTACAAAGAGTTTCCTGTAGCAGATCATCATCTACGTAGATACAATGTGTACCGTGCATGGAAAGGCGGTCATAATTGACCTTTGCCTCTTCTTTTTTATCGCCCGTATACGTAATGATCCTGGCCTTTACAGCTTTACATGCCTTATCAGGAGATACCTGCTTGTATTTAGTGATCATACCGGCAGCAGCAGTCTGGTTTGTGAGGGGATCGATCACGATGAACGAACCCGTTGCCCTGTTCTCGGAATAGATATCGGCAAATATCGGGCTTTTTAGCTCGATCTTGACCTTACCGATCCCATTCAGACCTAAGAACTCTGATGATTTCATACTGATGTCATCAGGGTCGAACTCATGGACCACTTCTTCGAAATTACCCTTCACCGTGCTGGTAGTATGTTTGATGAAATAATCTTTCCCTATCTCCAGGGGAGTACTATCCATCCATACTACATTTGCCTCAAGGCTTCCGGCAATTCCGGGAAGGTCATCGACCTTCGCGATCGTATCACCGCGACTTATGTCAATATCATCCTCAAGGCAAAGTGTCACTGCCATAGGAGCAAAGGCATAATCAAGGTCCCCGTCATACGTGACGATCCTTGATATCTTGCTCGTCTTTCCTGAAGGGAGCACTCTTACTTTATCCCCCTTGTGGATAACACCTGAAGCTATTGTACCACAATAGCCCCTGAAATCATCGCCTCCACCCCAGTTAACATACTGGACAGGGAACCTGAACTCAACCAGATTGCGACCACCTGAGACATTCACATTCTCCAGATAGTCAAGCAATGTGGATCCTTTGTACCATGGCATATTCTCGCTCCTTTCGATGACATTGTCACCTTTAAGCGCGCTTATGGGAATGTAGTAGACAGATTCATCCGATAATTTATCAGCAAAAGCGTTGAACTCATTGACGATATTATCGAACACCTCTTCCGAATAGTCCACAAGATCCATCTTATTGACCGCAACTACAAAGTTCCGGATACCCAGCAGGGACGAGATGAACGAATGCCTCTTAGTCTGTGTCACGACCCCGTTCCTGGCATCAACAAGGATCAGTGCAAGGGATGCATTGGATGCACCCGTGGCCATGTTCCTTGTATATTGTTCATGACCAGGAGTATCGGCTATTATGAAACGCCTCTTTGGGGTTGAGAAGAACCTGTAAGCGACATCTATCGTAATCCCCTGCTCTCTTTCTGACTTCAGACCGTCTGTCACAAGGGAATAATCGATCTCCTGGTTCCTGTGGGCCCTTGAGAAGGTCCTGATAGTATTCAACTGGTCCTCAAATATTGATTTTGAATCATATAGCAATCTGCCGATCAGTGTCGATTTACCGTCATCTACACTGCCTGCGGTGGCAAACCGCAACAGATCGATATTCTGATTCTGTTCGATCAGAGAGTCAGAGCTCAAAAGTATCCCTCCTTCTTCTTTTGTTCCATGGAACTATCCTGGTCATGATCGATCACCCTTGTAATACGCTCGGAATGGCGGGCAACCATCATCTCTTCAATTATCTTCGGCAGGGTATCTGCCTCGGATTTTACTGCACCTGTACAATAGTGGCACCCCAGTGTCCTGAAGCGGCACATGACATCTTTGACCTCCCCCTCATGCTCATCCGTGTAAACAGGGATAAGCTGACCATTCTTCTCTATGACAGGTCTTTCCTTTGCGAAGTAAAGAGGGACGATATCGATGTTCTCATGGTAGATATAGGTCCAGATATCCAGCTCTGTCCAGTTCGAGAGTGGGAATACCCTGATGGATTCTCCCGGGTCGATCTTTGAGTTGAAGAGGCTCCATAGCTCAGGTTTCTGGTTCTTAGGATTCCATTGTCCATGCTTGTCGCGGAATGAATAGATCCTTTCCTTTGCCCTTGATTTCTCCTCATCCCTCCGGGCACCTCCGAATGCTGCATCATAACCTCCTTCCTTTAATGCATCAAGGAGTGCTTTCGTCTTAAGATCGGCACAACATTTGACCGTTCCAACGGAAAGAGGATTTACCCCTCTTTTGAGAGCTTCCTCATTCCTGTGAATCCTCAGGTCAAGCTCATGCTTCTTTGTGTAATAGTCCCTGAATTCATACATCTCAGGGAACTTGTATCCGGTATCGATATGCAATAATGGGAAAGGTACCTTTTTCGGGTAAAAGGCCTTTATCGCAAGATGAGCCATCACTGATGAATCCTTTCCTACCGAATATAGCATTACAGGATTATCGAATTCTGCAGCTACTTCCCTAATGATACCTATGCTTTCGGCTTCAAGTGCCTTTAGATTTGAAAGCCGGTAAGATTCTTCCTTAATGGCCATTTTGACCCTCCATTAATTTGTATAGATGTATTAAATGACATTCTCAATTTGATCCTTATATATGATATTCCCGGGTTCTTTTCTGTCAAACACGGGGCCTTATATTTCCAGAGTGAAGACCACATTCCTTCTTGGTGGCTTCTTCCCACCACCAGCGCCCTTCACGCTCATGTTGTCCCGGCAGGACCGGCCTGGTACATGGTTCACACCCAATGCTGACGTATCCCTTCTTATGAAGCTCATTGTAAGGAACATCGTTCTCTCTGATGTAATCCCATACCTGTTTTGAGCTCCAGTTAGCCAGAGGATTGAACTTTATAAGTTTGCCCTCACCAAATACCGTATCGACTTCCATTACAGGGATCTCTGAACGTGTGTTGGGACTCTGGTCCTTGCGCTGGCCTGTTATCCATGCGGCCCTTGTACCCAGAGAACGCCTGAGCGGATCTACCTTCCTGACAGCACAACACTCACCATGCCCGTCTCTGTAGAATGAGAACATACCTTTCTTCAGGACAAGTTCCTCAGTCTTTTCCCTATTAGCAAAGAATACCTCAAGCGGGATATCATAGCGTTCCCGCACCACATTGAAGAACCTGTATGTTTCAGGGTGCAGACGACCAGTATCCAGAGAGAAGACACTCACACCCGGCATGATCTTTGTAGCCATATCGATGAGCACGACATCCTCAGCACCACTGAATGCAATGGTAATATCACTTTCAAACCTATTGAGGGCATACCGAAGGATTTCCTGTGGAGAACGGTCCCTATAGTCCTCAGCCAATTGTCCTATCTCTTTTTCTAATTCCGCATTTTGTTCTGGCATAGTTTGATTTCCCGATAATTTAGATCGAATATGTAAGTTCATGCAGAGATTTTGTATATAATGTAAAAAGGACCCGCATCACAGATATATACTGTTGATGCAGGGACCTTTTCACTCCAGCACAAATGCTTTGAACTGCTCAAAACCTACACGCTGAATTGTATCTCCGAAACGTTCGCCGGAAGTTGCTTCCTTTTTGAAGAACTCCAGGGATCTTTCAATTATCCCGAATAAAGTGTCCTCATCTACGAGTTCAGTTAGTTTGACACCGAACCTTGGGTATCTTCCAACCTTACCGCCAACATAGACAGTGTACCCTTCCCTGGATACTGCCCATGCGTCCTTGGGGCATATAAGGCGACACTGACCACACAGGATACATTTGTCCCTTTCATAATGCAGGGCTCCTTTTTCTACCCGGATGGCATCAGCCGGACAGGCAGTCTGACAGAGCTTACAATAGGTACATTTCTTCTCTACCCACTGCGGCTCGAGCCCTCCCATTACACCAAGGTCGTTCTCCTGTGCTTTCATACACGATGAAGGACAGCCTGTTACTGCAAATTTGAATTTGCCAGGAAGTTCCTTTGCAAAATATTTATCGTCGATCTTCTTTGCGATGTCTTCCGCATCGATCAACCCACGGGGACAAACGCGATTACCCTGACAGGCAACCACACCACGAACCCTTGGACCACAGGTACCCTGACGGACACCCCGCCCCTCAAGTTCATCAAGGAGATTATCTGCATCCTCAAATGGGATGTATGATATCTCAAGTCCCTGACGTGCGGTTATGTGGACCTCGCCCCTTCCGTATTTATCAGAAGCATCAGCAAGTGCCCGAAGCTGCTCAGAGGTCAGCTGACCCCCTACAACACGAAGTCGTATGGAGAAAAGGTCTTCTGGTTGCCTCTGAACAAGAAAACCACCTTGTTTGAGTCTGTTATAATTAATTGTCTTTTCATCCATTTGTTATCGCCCCCACTTTCACAGATTGGGATATATACGTATATAAAAGGGCAAATGTTGCAGGCTTTTTTGTGGTAATTTTGGCCCCATTCTCCAGTGCTATATAACAAGCTCACTTTGATTTGTCCCATACTGTCCAATCAGGCAGATAAAAGCATCACAATAAAAGGAAAGGGAGCGACTAACAAATGATCATAGTACTGGCTGCAATTGCATCTGCAATCTTTATGGGAATAAACATTGGCGGGAACAATGCAGCAGCTTCCATGGGAGCAGCATATGGTGCAAAAGCCCGTACTAAAAAGCAGGCAGTAACACTGATAGCCATATTCTCCCTGCTTGGTGCTGTTATCAGCGGAGGGGATGTGATAGAAACACTCGGTAAAGGGATAGTCCCCGGCAATACAATAACACTCACTGCTGCCATTATTGCAATTACTGCTGCAGCGCTTAGTATTTTCATCGGGAACGTACTGAAGGTACCGGTATCTGCAAGCCAGTCAACAGTGGGTGCGATCATAGGAATCGGCATATTCTTCGGAGTACTCGATATCCAGCTGATCACACAGATAGCTGGCTGGTGGATAGTCACACCGGCACTCGCATTTATACTCGCATACCTTAGTGGAAAATATATCCATCCTAAAGTTTTACTCTGGCTTATAGATCATGAGTCTGAAGCCCAGATACGTAAGACCATTGCAAAACTCCTTACAGTCACCGGATGTTATGTCGCCTATTCAGCAGGTGCGAACAATGCTGCCAATGCAGTTGGTCCCCTTGTTGGTGCAGGTTTCATGGACCAGACAACAGGTTCCATTGTAGGAGGAATCGCACTTGGAGTAGGAGCTATACTGATAGGAGGAAGAGTGCTCCAGACAGTTGGAACTGAAATTACAGAGCTCTGTACTATTCGTGCTGTCTTCATAGAGGCAATCGCAGCAATTATCGTTCACGCAGCCTCCTATTCAGGCATACCGGTGGCTCTGGGGCAAATTGTACCGGCAGCAGTTATTGGGATCGGATGTGCCAATGAAGGGATCAATACGATAAGAAACGGAACGGTGAAGCGTATTGTTGTCATGTGGGTAGCTTCGCCATTGATTGCGGGTCTTATAGCATATAGTGCTATAAGCCTTATTTCCTGAAAGAACAAAATATACAGGACTATTGTCACAATACATGTGACGAATCCTTCCCGGATTTTATTTTAAAAAGATTTACAGATTAAATGAACAGATTAAATCAGGCCTTCTCAATATGAACTTTCCATATATCATTCTCTTCCACATCTATACCAAGAATGATATGACCTTCGGCCTTCACACTTTTTGGCACATTCGATATCGCAGGAGCATAATCAAAAATTACCGTGAGACGGTCACCACTGTCCAGACCCTCTAACTGTAGTTTTGTTTTTACGAAAGTGAGGGGGCAAGTCTCCCCTTTAAGGTCTAATTCGATTGTTTCTTTTGCCATGTTTTCACCTTTAAGTATTATCAGTTGAATGAAAACAGTTCCACGTGCACTGATATAAAAACTAAGATAGAGGCAAATAAGGCCATGCGTTTCCACCCGGTCACCAAAAAAAAGATAATCAGAATACATGATCCTAGAAAACGTGTCGAAATCTTTATAAACGATAAATACAATTCACAATTGTTAATTCACAATCGTGAAATTTCAGTTGACATGAAATATCATGGAAACATTTACCTTTAATTTATAAAATGGAGTGATAAAAATGAGGGATCGTTTTTGTTGATAACTACGCAGAAAAAATACACATAAAGAAGAATAAAGAAGCATCAAAAGACAAACAGCTGAGAAAAACAATTGAAGGACTGCCACCTTCAGCAAAACTTGTCTTTAAGGTGCTTGAATACGGCGGCCTCCTGACTCAAAAGGAGATAGCCGAACAAAGCTACCTCCCTCCCCGCACCATCAGGTACGCGCTTAACAGGCTGAAGGATGAGGATTTCCTGCAGGAAAGATTCTATTTCAAGGATGCAAGACAAAGCCTGTATGGTTTGAAAAACGTACCGGATATAAGTGAGACTTTTATGAGCGAAAGTCCAGAAGTAAATCCGGGAATTACAAACATGCCTGCAAAAGGTTATGAACTGACAGCTTTCTGAATAAAGATTGCAGTGAGAACATAAGTCGGCACGAAACCCGATCATGAATACGAAGGAAAGGTCCTGACGATAAAACATGGATACATGATTATCAAGTCCAGATACTTTTCCACACACTTTTTTAATAAATATTTTTCCCCCATTAATTTCTCAAAATGCATAACCGCATTTACAGAATAGTAATAAGTCATCCAGCACATCAAGGCACCCGCTAATCAATGAGATCATTTTCTTCGTGCTCTTTAATGGCTATTGCTTTTGTTTTTACCTATGAACATGAGTATTCGTACTCTTGATAGTTGCAGAATAATGACGTAAAAAGAAATCTGACGTTAACATTCCGATCACTTTATGTACTATCACCAATAGCATTGCTTCAAAAAATATATATAGTACAACAAGGAATACAGTTACTTGTTGCCCACATTGAAATGCGGGCAGAACTTTCAATAATCCAGAGAAGTGATTGCAAGTGCTAGCAAGAGACAATATTATTAAGAAGGCCATAGAAGCCATCATGACACTCAATGACGTCATGGCACAGAATGTTGCAATGGAAGCACTTGAAGCAGGAATCGAACCAGAATATGTGATTGAAGAGGGATTCTATGCAGGCATCAACCGGATAGAAGAAATGTTCAAGGAAGGTAAAATATTCCTGCCCCACATGATCGCAGCCGCTGAGGCTATGGAAGCTGGGGTCAGAGTACTAATACCCTCAAAGGAAAACATGCTTTCTGACATGAAATCTAAAGGTACTGTTATTATTGGAACTATTGAAGGAGACATACATTCAATTGGTAAGGATATCGTTGCAACATCCCTTCAGATAGATGGATATGAAGTCATTAATCTTGGCGTTGACGTACCGGTGGAAACTTTTATTGAAAAATCGATGAGCATACACCCGGATATTGTAGCTACATCTGCGTTGATGACAATAACAATGACTAACCAGCTAACCCTTGAGAAAGAACTAAAGGAAGCAGGGATTCGTGATTCATTGAAAACAGTGGTTGGCGGTACTCCTGTAACCCCCGAATGGGCTCAGGCAATTGGTGCAGATATTTATGGAAGTGATGCATCAGATGTTGTGAGGAAAGTGAATATGATTTTAGGATCTAAAAAGAGAAATGAATGTCCTCCAAAAGAACTTCTTGCTGTTAATGCATCTCATTGATAATAATATTCAGCCATATTTTTCTTCAGTTCAACTTTTTACTAACAAAATAAGATGATGAGTTGCTATGCTACTCAGTGGTTAGAATGAAACAAAATATGCTGAAGAACAGAACGTGGGCAAAAGCTTTTTTTGGGAGAGATATGAATTGAGTGCTGAGGGAATCCATCCACGTCCTGTTAATTATGATGCGTTTTTTACTTCAGCTTTTTCCGATGAAACACATCGTACCACCAATTAGTCAGCAGAAACTGAATCCCAGATTCTGTGACTACAATTTCAACTATTTGTTGTTACTACTTAAATATATCTACATTGAACAATATAATGAGACTCATAATTATGAGATTGTGGATTTAAAGAGAGACTTAAATGAAATTAAGCTAATAAATAGAATTTACGAGCAAAATATCACTATACAACCTAAAAAATGGAATTAAAAATTCCATTACAAATCAAAAATAAGCCCGTTTCACAGACTATCAACAAAAGCCCCGATACGTTCCAGTGCCTTTTCAATTTCTTCTCTGGAAGTTGCATATGAGCACCTGAGGAAACCTGTGCCAGCTTCACCGAACACATTACCTGGGATTGTGACGACCTTCTGCTCGTTCAGCAGACGTTCTGCGAACTGGTCGGAAGTTAAGCCAGTGTTCTTTATGGAAGGGAAAGCATAGAATGCGCCCTTTGGCTCGAAACAGTCGAGCCCTATCTTGTTCAGGCCACTTATGATAAGGTGTCTGCGACGATCATAGTCACGGACCATCTTTTCCATTTCATTTGTGCCGTTCTTGAGGGCTTCTATGGCTCCTATCTGTGCCGTGATTGGAGCACAGAGCATGGAATACTGGTGTATCAGCATCATAGCACTGATGATCTTCGGATTAGCCATTGCATATGCCATCCTAAAACCAGTCATTGCGTATGCTTTGGAAAAACCATTCAACAGGATGGTCCTGTCACGCATTCCTTCAAGTGAGGAGAAACAGGTGTGTCCACCGTTGTATGTAAGGCAGTCATAGACCTCGTCGGATATGACCATTATGTCATGCTCGCAGACAACATCCGCGATAGCCTCAAAATCCTCCCTGCCCATTGTGGCACCGGTAGGATTGTTAGGATAATTGATAATAACAGCCTTGGTCTTGTCTGTAATAGCAGATTCAAGCTCCTCGGCAGTCAGTTTGAAATTATTCTCCAGCTTCGTTGAAACAATTACAGGCACGCCACCTGCAAACATCACAGAAGGCACATAGGCTACATATGAAGGCTGGACTACAATGATCTCATCACCAGGATTGGTGATGGCACGGATTGCAACATCAAGAGCTTCACTGACACCTGAAGTTACCAATATCTCGGAAGCAGGGTTGTAATCAACACCGTACTTTGTGGAAAAGAGATTTGAGATCTCTTCCCTCAGTTCAATAAGACCATAATTGGAAGTATATGAGGTTTCACCACATTCAAGGGAATGGATACACGCTTCTCTAATATGCCACGGAGTAACATAATCAGGTTCACCTACACCAAGAGAGATCACGTCATCTATCTCTGATGCAAGATCAAAATAGCGACGTATGCCCGATGGAGGGACTTTCTTCATAACATCCGCTACAAATTCCGAAGAGTTGCATGCCTTTCTCATATATTATACATCCTGTATGATATGACTCTAATCAGGGAGTCACCAGTAAACGTGTAACATGGTCCTGCTCGTAGAGGATAACGCCATCCTCCTTATAGGTCTTCAGGACAAAATGAGTTGTTGTATGCTGAACCTGTTCAAGAGTGGAGATCTTCTCTGCAACAAAGAAAGCAACTTCCTTCATAGACTTGCCTGAAACGGTAAGTGAGAGATCATATTGTCCTGAGAGCAGCCTTACAGAGCGCACTTCAGGGAACTTGTACAAGCGTTCAACAAGATCCTGGTAGCCGAGTTTCCTCTCAAGGGTCACTTTCAGCTCGATGACTGCGTAGACATACTCGTCACCTGCCATATCCCAATCAATGACAGTCTTGTACTTACGAATCACGCCAGCATCTTCGAGTTCTTTTACCCTTTTACTAACCCCATCGACAGTAAGCCCTGTCATAGCTGCGATTTTCTCATGACTTGTCCTTGCATCTTCTTCAAGGCATTCCAGAATATGACGAGTTTTATCATCCATATATAGCAACCCCATAATACCAGACGAACAAATTAAAAAATAAAAAAAAAATGCTCGATTATTCGAGCAATACTGCGTTCACTACACCATCCTGACCTGGACGGCTTGTGATCTTTGCATTACCAATAGATGTCTTGATAATGGAACCCTTTGTAAGAATGTTACGCCTGATGTAGTGCCCATTTGCAGCATTTCCGGTTACGGTCTCTATGCTTGCGGTCTGAGTCTTACCCTGTGAGTCAGTTACGTTTGCAACATTGCACTGGAGTAGCCTTACTTTCCTGTTTCCGCCTCTGGTTGCAACGTTCTTCCTCTTTGTCTCGTTAATGTGAGTATCAGCTGATTCACGACCAAGCTCGAATTTCCTCTTACCACGAGCCGTTTTAACTTTAGCACCTGTGTATTTCCTTCTAGATCTGCCTTGCCATTTCATGATATATCCTCTTATGATTGTTATATAATTGTGAATGAATTACCATTAGGAATTCTGTTTAAATCTGGTATGATTTATGGACGTTCCTTTAATAATAAGATGCTATATGAAGTTTTCGAGTGGTTTCATAACGGCACTCACACAGAAAATAGAAAGCAATATAGATACAATTTGCCATTGCCAACTATCAAGTATAGACAATTCATAAATAATTATAACACTTATATAGAGCTATGCTTCGCGTAACATTTCTTGGAACTGGAGGTTCACTCCCAACACCTGAACGCAATCCATCGGCCATTATGGTCAACCGTGAAGGCGAGCTGATGCTCTTTGATTGTGGAGAAGGAACACAACAACAGATGATGCGGGCTAAGACCGGAATGAAAGCATTATCCTCCATATTCATAACACACTTCCATGCAGACCATATACTTGGGATCCCTGGACTCATACAGACAATGTCATTCCATGGAAGAACTGAGCCATTGAAAATCTATGGCCCCCACTGGGTTCATGAATTCGCCAAAATACTCAGTGCACTTGGCTACTATAAACTGCGTTTTGAGATCGATGCCATTGACCTGAATCCGGGAGATATCATCAAACGGGATGAATATTCCATAATGGCCTTAAAAACAGAACACAGCATACCCAGTTTGGGATATGCCCTCATAGAGAATGAACGAATAGGAAAGTTCAACCGCCAGAAAGCCATCGATCTTGGAGTTCAACCAGGACCACTCTTTTCCAAACTTCATCGAGGAGAATCCGTAGAAGTAGATGGCAAATTAATCCACTCAAAAGATGTAGTGGGAGATGGGCGCCCCGGAAGGAAAATAGTTTACACAGGAGATACCCGGCCCTGTAAAGCCATACTTGAAGCCAGTAAGGATGCAGACCTCCTTATACACGATTCCACACTTGCAAGCGACCAGCAGGAATGGGCAATTGAGTCTATGCATTCAACTGCGCAGGAGGCTGCGGCTCTGGCAAAGGAAGCAAATGTGCTGAGACTCGTACTTACACATATAAGCTCCAGATATTCAGATGATGCAAGTCAGCTATTTGAAGAAGCTAAAGATATTTTCGAAAAAGTGGTTGTCGCCGAGGACATGATGGAACTTGACATCCCATACAAGGATAAAAAATGAATTAAGAATAAGATATAAGATATAAAAAATAAAACTTAAAGGAAGGTCCAGTCAAGCCGCTGGTTGTCAGCATCGTAGAGGGAAACTTCCATGGTCATTTCTTCAAGTTCATAAGGAAGGGTTTTCACACCTATATAAAGAATGTCACCAGGGCCATAATTAAAACCTTCTGCTTTGACCTTTCCGAAATACACACGACCTCCAGATTCGATCTCCTGGACGACGACTCCTTTCCATATAAGGGAGTCAATCACATTAACGACAACGCATTCAAATCTGTCAGACTCATTTACTTCAGACATAGTCCACCGATATATTTGCCAGGTTTAAAAAGATATGCTTAAATGTACATCCTGTCGGAATTTGATGGCTGTGGGATATTCTTCAGTTTCTTGACTGAAGCAAGCAAATCTTCAGCAGATACGAATTCCCTGTCCTCTATGATAACATTGTGAAGTGCAGTCTTAAGAACTTTGCCAACAAGATCCCTTCCGGAAAGTCCCCCAGTCATCTTCGCTATTGCCTTAAGGTCAACACCTTTTGCAGGGATGGGGAAGGTTTCTATATTAGACTCCAGAATTTCAAGACGCTCTTTTTCATCAGGCAGCGTGAACTCGATCTCTTCTTCAAATCTACTCCTTACAGCAGGGTCTATCGTATCAGTACGGTTAGTAGCCCCAATTGTGCATACACCCGGACGCTCGACAATACCGTCCATCTCCGTAAGCAGTGCATTCACGATCTCTGCAACGTCCCCACGCAATTCCTGATGCCTGCGATCAAGAGCAATGGCGTCCAGTTCATCGATGAAAAGGATACATGGTGCCATTTCCTGTGCCCGCTCATACAACTGATGTATCTGTCGGGCGCCTTCACCTACGAATTCACCGATTAGTTCCGTAGCCTTTACAGGAATAATGGGCACATGAGCTTTATTTGCCAGTGCTTTTGCAAGCATGGTCTTGCCAGTACCGGATGGTCCGTAAAAGAGGACATTTCGTGGTGCCCATTTACCAAATTTGTCAGGTGCTTCCAGAAAGCGTTCTATCAGTTTACATTTCTTACGCGCATTTTGCTGACCTATGACATCATCAAAGGTAACATCACTTCTAAACTCTATTGTAGGAACATTACCCGCAACCGTATCCCTGACAATAATACGAGTATTCTGCCCGATGACCGAACCTGGAGGTTCAACATCGGCAACCTTGTAAGCAAAATCAGGATACATGCGGCGGTCAAAAAGATAATCACCTTTATGCGCCTTGTAACCTTTCCACTGTTCTCTGGCATAATGTTCAAAAACACCAGGATCTGTGATCTCAGGGTACTCATCAAGGACACTGGCCATAGGATAACCTGCCGGCTCCATGACAAGGAACTCTGCTGTACACTCTGCAGGTTCTGTATTTGATTCACGAGTAGATTTAGAGCTAGTTTTCTGGGCGGTCCGTACTATAAATATCATCTCTTTTTTCTTCTAATAACTAAATGAATTAAGGAAACTATTAAATCTAACCCTTAAAGGTTTCGGAACGAACAACAAATTTAAACCCCATAATATACAAACGAATCATAAATATACTAATTAAAACAATATATTTAGTAGGATGAAAAGTGAACATACGATAAAGAATATGAAAATAACAGGTGTTGCAAATACCGTATTTCTTTTGATTGTTTGTATATTAGGATTCGTATTACTTGCACCATTCATAATTTCAAAGGATACAAGTTCCATAGTAATCAGTTCGGTTTTGATAGGATTCACATTCATAGCCATAATCTATGCCAGTAGCCATATTGAAAAAAAGAACATAGAGCTGGAAACAAAGATTACTGAACTGGACACAAAACGTGAAGAACTTGAATACCTTGTAAAACGCAACGCAAAGATAGAGGTAATGATATCTTCACTCATATCGATGTTCATCACTCCAAAAGACATTGACGGCACCATACATGAAGCTTTACAGAAAACGGCCACGCTCTGTGATTCTGAAAAAAGTACCCTATTCCTGTATAAAAATAACAGTAACCCCTACATATCACACCAATGGAACAAACATCAGAATCAGAAAAGCATCTTTGAAAATGCAGGCTTTTCAAACTTTCCATGGATAAAAGAGAAACTGAAGAAAAAAGAAATAATCTTTATCTCAAAAGACACTAAACTTCGCGAAAATGCAGACAGAGAAAGGAATAGCATATTTTCAGGAGGATTACAGTCCCTCTTGATAATACCGGTGGAATCAAATGGTGAATCAATAGGTTTCATCAGCATCGAAAATGATAACATGGCTGATGCCTGTTTCCAGGAATACTCCCAGACGCTGAAAGTGGTTTCAGAACTTATAAGCATGGCATTGAATCATAGGTCATTCCTCAAAGACATAGCCCTTTTCAAGAATCTGATAAACAGATCTAATGACTTCATCTTTGTTATTGATATGGAAAAGAACATCATCATAGATGTAAATGAAACTGCATGCCAGGAACTTGGGTACACCAGAGATGAGATCCTCAGTATGGAAAAACACGATATCCACTCACTTTTCAATGATAATTTCTGGGAGAATGACCTTCGGAACCTTTTTGGAAACAGTTATCTTGAACCAAATAAAATACTGACAAGAAAAGACGGAAGCATATTACATGCTGAAATAAACGTCACTTTTTCCACCCTTAACCAGTATAATTATGCCCTTGCAATTGTACGTGACATCACAAAACGCAGAGATATTGAAAGCATACTTGCAAAGACAAAAGAAGTTATGCAACTGGCACTTGAAGGTGCAAATCTTGGAACATGGGACTGGAACCTCAAGACAAATGAAGTCATGTACGATGAACGTTGGGCCGAAATGATGGGATATGACCTGGCAGACATCGAAGGTAACATTGAAAGCTGGAGAAAGCTAACCTACCCGGACGACCTTAAAATAGTACAGGAAAATATCAATAAGCACCTGCAAGGAAAAACACCTTTCTTAGAGTCTGAATTCAGGGTGAGGAATAGCAAAGGAAAGTGGCAGTGGATACTTGCCAGAGGGAAGTTGACAGAGTGGGACAAAAACAATGAACCTTTCAGGTTCACAGGAACTACAATGGATCTTGACGAGAGAAAGAGAGTCGAAGAAGAGCTTCTCCGTTCAAATGAGCTAAAGGACCTGTTCACAGATATAATGCGCCATGATATACTCAATCCTGCAGGGAACATAAAAGGATATTTAGAATTGCTTTATGAGATGGAAGATGATCCCACAAAAGCAAAATATGTCGCGAATATACAAAAGAACAATAACAAGCTTATTGAAATGATAGAGACAGCTGCCCAATTTGCTAAATTGGAATCCATTGATGAGCTGAATGTTGCCAGAATGGACATAAAAACCATCCTGATAAGTGTGATAGAGCAATTCGACCAGCACCTTCTGGAAAAGAATATGGAAATTGAATTGAAAGTAAGCGACAGTTGTTTCGCCATGCTTAATCCTATTGTCGAAGAGATATTTTCTAATTATATATCGAATGCCATAAAGTACAGCCCGGAAAATACAAGAATTTTCGTAGATGTCATCGACTCCAACTATCAGTGGAAAGTAACCGTGACTGATTTTGGAGAAGGAATATCAGATGAGGCAAAGCCGCTTGTATTTGACCGTTTCAAAAGAGTAAACAAAACAGGTGTGAAAGGCAGTGGACTTGGACTTGCCATTGTCAAAAAAATAGCTGAACTTCTTGGTGGAACAGTGGGCGTTGAAGATAATCCTGCAGGAAAGGGCAGTATATTCTGGGTCCGGCTGAAAAAATGCCAAAATGATTCTGAAATCAAAAACTGATTAAAATAGCGTGCATCGTCCTTTTGCCCCATTAACTTTAATAAAGATAGACCTATCAGAGCCAATTGATAATTTGATATTAATTCTGATGAGGAAATAAAATGGAACTAGATGAGATCGTTATTACAAGAGCCATAGTTGATGAATTTTCAAAGGTTTTCCTTGATTATATTGATGTGGACGTAGCACTCGTAGGCGGAGGACCTGCAAATCTGGTTGCTGCCAAATATCTTGGAGAGGCAGGTTTAAAAACTGTTCTTTTTGAGAAAAAACTCTCAATAGGAGGGGGAATGTGGGGAGGAGGGATGATGTTCCCCAGAATAGTGGTCCAGGAAGAGGCAAAACATATCCTTGATGAATTCGGAATTAACTACCACGAATACGAAAAAGGATACTATGTTGCAAGCTCCATAGAATCTGTTGCAAAGCTGATATGCGGTGCAACCGAAGCAGGTGTGGAGATATTCAATCTTATTGACGTAGAAGACGTAATGATTCGTGAGGATGACGCAGTTTGTGGCCTTGTCATCAACTGGGGACCGGTTTCCATGGCACGCCTTCATGTAGACCCTCTTGCAGTGCGTGCAAAGGTTGTTATTGACGGAACAGGACATGATGCAGGCGTCTGCAGTACTGTCCAGCGCAAGGTACCAGGCGCAGAACTTGGAGAACTGGGCGTTGTTGGGGAAAAACCAATGTGGGCTGATGTAGGAGAGCGTATGTTAATGGAAACTACAAGAGAGGTATACCCAGGGCTCATAGTCACTGGAATGGCAGCTAATGCCGTTGCAGGTGCCCCAAGAATGGGACCGGTCTTTGGTGGAATGATGCTATCCGGCAAAAAGGCTGCCGAAATTGCCATAGAGAAGTTGAAAAAATAAGACAGGATATAAATAAAACAGGCCATATCCACAGTTCGAAAATACTTTTTGATGAAAAGATTTATCTAAGAAACGGACATCTATAGGGTGCTTTCAAGGAAAGCACCTACTTCGAGCCGGGGTAGGGTAGCGGTTATCCTGTAGCCCTGTGGAGGCTACGATTCGAGTTCGATTCTCGATCCCGGCCCCATATACCTATTTTCCTGATTCTGATTAGAAACAAAATGATGAAGAAGTTGTCTTTTGTTATTTGTTAATATTTTGGTCCCAATATTGCAAGCACATTAGAGGACACTACGTGTGAATGATAGCAAAAATAAAATTAATATCCCAACTATAAGTAGAATAATGAAAAAAAAACCATATCCAGCAAGGGGTGGTACATCCTTGCATGAATATTAGCATTCCAAAGTTTGCTAAATATAAGTCATAACCTGCCACTATATAAAGCCACACACTTTGTGTGCGTGTTTAATTTATTGACAAAGACACCATCACAAAAAAAGGAAATGTTGAAACTAGAATTCATGTAGTTTCAATTGTCTTCTCTGGCAGATATTTTCACCAGGAATCTCCACAGGGTAAGCAGATGTAAGACATCCCAGACACAGTTCATCCCTGTTAATACCAATTGATTCCACCAGACCATCTATACTCAGATAACCCAATGAATCCGCATTGATCACAGCTTCAACCCCAGGTATGGTTTTATGGGCTGCTATCAGCTCATCTCTTGAAGCCATATCAATACCAAGATAACATGGTGCAACTATAGGAGGACTTCCTATACGTGCATGCACCTCACTAGCACCGGCATTGCGAACCATATCTATAATTCGACGGGAAGTAGTACCTCTTACGATGCTGTCATCAACAAGAATAACTTTTTTACCTTTGATGTTCTCACCAATGGTATTCATCTTAAGACGTACAGCAGTTTCGCGCATTGCCTGACCAGGAAGAATGAAAGTACGACCGATATAACGATTCTTCATGAGACTCTCTTCATAATCGATCTTTGATTCCTTGGAAAAGCCAATCGCAGATGTGATACCTGAATCAGGCACAGGAGAAACCATGTCAGCTTCAACCGGATGTTCACGAGCCAGCCTTTCTCCAATCCTTTCACGAACCTTGTACACAAGTTGTCCGTCAATTATAGAGTCAGGGCGTGCAAAATAAACATACTCAAAGACACAATGAGCAGAGTATTTTTCATCAAATAACTGGTGTGATTCGACATCGCCATTTCGGAAGATTACAAGTTCACCAGGTTTAACATCCCTTAAGAGTTTCCCGTTGAGCGTATCAATAGCCACACTCTCAGAAGCAACAACAAACCCAGAATCAATAGTACCTATACAGAGCGGTTTGAACCCAAGTGGATCCCTTACAGCCATGAGAAGGTCATCTATCATGATGGCCAGAGAATAAGAACCATTGAGCTGCTTCATTACATTACGTACAGCCTCAACAACATCATGTTTGAGAAGTTCCTTTACCAAAAGATGAGCAATTACTTCAGTATCAGAACTTGCAACGAAAATATGCCCTTCCGCTTCAAGCTGTGTGCGCAAGTCATGACTATTAACCAGATTACCATTGTGCGCAAGTGACACACTGCCACTTTTGTAATTAACGATAAATGGCTGACAGTTTTCTATGCGTGAATCACCAGAAGTAGAATAGCGCACATGACCAATACCAACATCACCTTTGAGACCTACAAGATCATCCTTGTTAAAGACCTCAGGCACAAGGCCCATACCTTTAATAGTTCCCGGATGTTTGCCGTCATGAACAGTGATACCAGCCGATTCCTGGCCACGATGCTGAAGAGCGTATAACGCATAGTAGATACGAAGTGCGGAAGGGACTGGATGCAGTTCCGGATTGAACTGGATGATCCCCACAACACCGCATTCTTCGCGCATTTATAGTCCTAGTCTAAAAAGACTCAGTATTTGCACTTTGCTTGCCATTTGTAGCTTCTCATGCGTGAGGTTTTTCCAAAGCCGCATGAAGTACATTCTTTTGTATGAATGTTAAGTGAAACACTACCACAGCGCCTGCATTTCACATGCGTGCGCTTTTGCCTTTTACCCATTGAGGGAGTACCTTTTGACATTTATAATCACCTTTGAGTTGAAATTAATTTGTATTAGTTGTAGCCAGTATATGGATGGCTTAGAGTTTACCCTTGATACGGCTAGTAGTTCTTATAGATTACGTTTGTTTCAAGGAGAAACATATACTACGTTGTCACCTCTGATAACAACACTACCCAGTTTTCTCACAATCTCTCCTTCCTTAAGCTCTTCCGCATCATCCAGTACGAGGTTCATGTGAACATCGTAACCCTGGAGTTTACCACGAAATTCTCTTGCGCCTTTAAGTCTCACAATTACAGGTGTGTTCAAAGCATCGTTCAATATATCAAGAGGTCTGTTTCCCATTTTAGTCGCCCTCAGTTAAATAAATTCGAATAATTATACGCGTATTAAATTGTAAATTTGTTTATTTACTTATACATGTTGCGATGCTCCAATGTCGCAGATTCAGTATATAAAACTATCGCAGATGACAGCTTTTACACAAACAAACTGGCCATATCGCAAAGATATATAGGTTCGGCTAACCAACTAATATATAACTAACAAGACATTTAAGAGCTGCGTCACACGGCAATAACGATACAAAGAGGATTAAGATGAGCAAAATACCAGTAATACTTACAATTGCAGGTTCTGACTCAGGTGGAGGAGCAGGAATAGAAGCAGATGTAAAAACAATAGCTTCCATAGGACTGCACCCTGCATGTGCCATCACATCAGTGACCGCACAGAACACAACCGGAGTTCTGAGTGCATATGACATCCCTTGTGAAGTAATACAGAACCAGATAGATGCCGTTTGTGATGACATGGATATAAGATATGCCAAGTCAGGCATGCTATCATCTTCAGATATAATATCAACCGTTGCAAAGATGGTAAAAAAACATGATCTTAAACTGGTTGTCGATCCCGTTATGGCAGCAGAGGCCGGAGGAGATCTGCTCCGAAAAGATGCCGTATCAACCTTAAAGGAAGAACTTCTACCCGTAAGCGAAGTCGTGACACCAAACATAAATGAAGCAAATATCCTTTCCGGAATGCAGATAACTAATGTAGAGGAAGCAAAGGAAGCTGCAAAAGTAATCAGCCAGACAGGTGTCAAAATAGTAATTGTTACCGGCGGCCACCTCGATGCATCGGACATAATATATGATTCCGAAAAAGACACTTACACAATAATACCCGGAACTTTCGTGAAGGGTGGAACACACGGATCAGGATGCACATATTCTGCCGCACTGGCATCATCCCTTGCGCAGGGATACAAAATTGATGAAGCTGCAAAGGTAGCAAAGGACTTCGTGGTGGAAGCCATCAAAGGAAGTGTGCCAGTTGGAAAAGGAGTAGGGCCTGTTAACCAGCTAGCCAGTATCCTGCAAAACTCTGAAAGATATACAGTCTTGCAGAACATGAAAGAAGGAGTGAGGATACTCACAGGATGCAAAGAATTTGCAGGACTTATCCCCGAAGTCGGATGCAACATAGCAATGGCATTGCCAGCTGCAGAGTCAACAGAAGATATAGCTGCCGTTACAGGCAGGATCGTGAAACTTAAAGGAACTGTACATGTTGTTGGCGACATTGAATTTGGTGCGAGCAGCCATGTTGCCCGCATAATACTGGCATCAATGAAATATGACCCCATATCCAGAGCTGCTGTAAATATAAGATATTCCGAACAGCTCATAGACATATGCCAGGAACTTGACTTCAGCATCTCTTCATTTTCCAGAGATGAAGAACCTGAAAATACACACACTATGGATTGGGGGACAGAAGATGCTATTAAAAAGTATGGAAGCGTGCCAGACATAATCTCTGACAAGGGCGGCATTGGAAAGGAAGCAATGATCAGAATAATAGGCCACAGCGCCACAGAAGTCACACAGAAGGCTGCAAAGATAGCTGAAAAATATGCGGCCCGGAAAACTAAACTAAACTAAACTAAAAAGTTAATGCCAACACATTACACTTTTTTAATTTACGATAATCACTAACATCGGGTTTTCTCAAGAGTGGAAATAAAATGGAAACAGAAACATTCAGTGGACTTTATCTTTCAAAGGAGATAAGGAAAAGCATTAAGGAAATGGGATTCAGGGAACTAACAGAGATCCAGGAAAAATGCATCCCCCTTATCCAGGACGGAAAAGACATCATCGGGCAGGCACAGACCGGTACAGGAAAAACAGCAGCATTTGGAATACCCCTGATGGAACTTCTGGACCCTACTAATAAAAAGACCCAGGCATTGGTAGTGTGCCCCACCAGAGAACTGGCAAACCAGGTATCTGAAGAACTCAGCAAACTTGTAAAATACATCCCGCAACTCAATGTGATATCCATATACGGAGGACTGTCAGTCGATTCCCAGATCAGTGCACTAAAAACAGGAGCCCAGATCATAGTAGGGACACCGGGACGATTGATAGATCATCTCGAAAGACAAACGATGCATACTGATGATATTAGTATTGTGATACTTGACGAAGCTGATGAGATGCTGAATATGGGCTTCAGGGAAGATATCGAAAAAATACTTGATAGCACCCCATCCGGCAGGCAGACATTGCTCTTTTCAGCAACGATGCCCGGACCCATATTAAGATTGACAGAGCAATACCAGAAAGACCCTATCCACATTAAAGTAATTAAAGAAGAACTTACAGTTCCACAGGTAAAGCAATATTACTTTGAAATAAAGGATAATGCTAAACCAGAGGCTTTGAAAAGACTTATAGAAGCCGAGAATATCAAATCCGCACTCGTATTTTGCAATTCAAAAAAGGATGTTGACAAATTAGTCATAAAACTGGGTTCAAGAGGACATCCTGCCGAGGCACTTCATGGAGACATCAAACAAAAGAAAAGAGAACAGCGGATGGACAGGTTCAAGAACGAGGATATTGGGATCCTGATAGCAACTGACGTAGCTGCCAGAGGAATAGATGTTGATAATATAGAAGTCGTTTTTAACTACGACCTGCCCCAGGGACTTGAGACCTACGTCCACAGGATAGGAAGAACCGCAAGAGCAGGCCGACCGGGACTTGCATATTCATTTGTATCAGGCAAAGAATTAGGGAAACTGAAGGACATAATGAATATCACCAATACGGAAATCATTAAAAGAGAACTTCCCAGCCATAGAGACATAGAGAGAATTAAAGAGAATCGTATCGCCGATGATATCAGGATGCAGATCAGGAGAGGACACCTGGACAAATATGATGACTTTATCACAAGTATTGCAGACGATGATATGAACTACCGGCAGATTGCAGCTGCTCTTGCAAAAATATTACTCAAGGATGAGAAATAAAACAGAGGTAAATAAATGAAAGATTTTGTGATTATTGGACATAAAGCATTAACTACAGGGGACTTTTCACTTAACGACCTGCCCGGTTCCGCCGGAAGAATGGATATTCTTTGCAGGTGCGTCAATTCCGCACTTTTCCTTTCACACGGGATGAGACGCGATATTAATGTCCATCTTGTACTACTGGGAGATCCGGACCCTGGAAAGATAATAAGGTTCAACGGAGAGAAGTTGAAGTACCTCAACCCCGATGAGAGAAGCAGTGGTTCCCTCATAAAGAAGGCACTTGAAAGAGATGCTATTAAATATGAAACACAATCCACGCCTGGCGTATGGATACGTCGTGCAGGACTTGAAGAACTGCTTGCGGAATTCAAGGATGCTGGCAGGGATATATATTACCTGAAAGAAGATGGAAAAGACATCAGAGAATATACGGACCTTAATACAGATGCAGTATTTGTCCTCGGCGACCATATGGGAGTTACCGAAGAGGAAGAAGAGATAATTGCCAGAGTGGCAAAGCAGACGCTTAATATAGGCCCTATTTCACTCCATTCAGACCACTGTATGATTATAATTCATAATGAACTGGACAGGAAAGAAGCATAACCAAAAAAGGTTATATTATATAGTATCCATCTGTTGCCAATCATCCTTATAAAGCCCTATAATAAAGAATTACATACATAAAAGTGATCCAATGACCATACTTGAAACCGCTAAGAAGATAATCAACGAAGGACCCATTTGCGACCATTGCATGGGAAGGCAATTCGCCAAATTATCCACAGGCCTCACCAATGTACAAAGAGGACAGGCCATCAAATTAAGCCTTGCAATGGAAGGAGACGCTTTGTTCAAAGAGGCAGCTGACGAGTCATTACTCGAAGAACTGGCAAAGAGCAGCAACTATGCAAGAAAGACTCTGAAGATTCATGGCGAAGATGAGAAGTGCTGGGTATGCATGGGTATTTTTGATGAACTTGATCAATGGGCTGACAGAGCGGTCGAAAGCATCGGAGAAAGAGAATACTCCACATTCCTTGTGGGCACAAAGGTAAGTGGCCTGATAGGCGAGAATGAAGAGATATTATGGAGTGAATGCGGGATCACACAGGCAGAGCAGTTCAAAACTGAAATGAACCGTGAGGTCGGTAAACTCATAGCTGCACGCACCGGAAAGGAAGTTGAGTTCGAAAGGCCTGACGTTGTTGTGACTCTGGATATTGCAGAGGAATCTACTAGCATTCAGGTAAAGTCACTCTATATACAGGGTAGATACAGGAAACTCGTAAGAGGAATCCCGCAGACAAGATGGCCATGCAGAAGCTGTGGCGGCAGAGGTTGTGAACAATGCGACAATACAGGGAAACAATATCCAGAGTCTGTAGACGAGCTTATCTCTGAAGAAGTTATTAAGGCAACAAAAGGAACAGATACAAAGTTCCATGGAGCCGGACGTGAAGATATCGATGCCCTTATGCTTGGAACTGGAAGACCTTTTGTTGTAGAGGCACTGAATCCTGTTATTCGAAGTATAGATGTATGGGAACTGGAAAACAAGATAAATGAGTTCGCAGGTGGCAAAGTAGAGGTAGAAGGACTTAAGATAGTAGAAAAGAGTGTAGTTGAAAATATAAAGTCTGCAAAGGCGGATAAAGTTTATAACCTTAAAGTTACATTCAAAGAGCCTGTTTCCACGGATAATCTTGCAGATGCTATAGGCTCCCTTGTTGGAGTACAAATACATCAAAGGACTCCACAGCGAGTATCCCACAGAAGAGCGGATCTTGTCCGAAAACGATATGTTCATAACATGCAGCTCATAGAGAAAACAGATGAGTATGCCATCATTGAAGTACACTGTGATGGTGGCCTGTATGTCAAGGAACTTACGTCCGGAGACGAGGGAAGAACTGTACCAAGCCTGACGGAAAAGTTAGGAATACAGGCAACAGTAGCTGAACTTAATGTCGTTAAAGTCGATATTTAATGCATAAGACATCACATTTGAATAATTATAAATTAAGCTAATCATTTAATCAATGGAGGAAAATAATCATGGCAACATCACACGGCGAAAAACACGGTACAAGGTATAAGTTAAAGAAAACCACAAGAGAAAGAGGTCTCTCACCAATCAGCAAGGCAATTCAGGAGTTCGACACCGGACAGATGGTCCACATCGACATTGACCCAAGCATACAGAAAGGAATGCCACACGCAAGATTCCAGGGTAAGACCGGAAAGGTTATTGGTCAGCGTGGCCGCGCTTATCTCTTACAGATAAGGGACGGAAATGCTACAAAAGAGCTCATATCCCTCCCACAGCACCTGAAACCACAGAAATACTAAGTGCGCAGGAATTTCAGGTTCAATAACCTGAAGTACCTTTTTTTATCGTTAGATATATCTTTATTGCGCGTATTTAACGATATAAATATATCTTATTGTCATCGGAAGATGACCTAAACCCCAAATAATGCATAGAGTGTATACCAATGATAGTAAAAGAAGTTCTGAGTGAAGAATTGTTAACCCTGGCTGAAGTAAAGGGTTTGTTGCACGAGATAATGGAAGAACGTCTCAAAGACGAGGAAGAACTTGGATATGAACTGCGTAAAGCTATCAATCATGCAGAAACGTTCTCAAAGACAACTCCTGAAAAAGCAAGGAATCTGGTTAACAAACTTCTTGAGCTTGAAAAAATGAAGCCCGAGATAGCCATCAGACTGGCAGACATAATGCCACAGACAAGAGATGAGCTTAGATCACTTTATGCAAAAGAGAGATTCACACTCCTGGATGAAGAACTCGATCAAATACTAGACCTTGTGGAAGAAGCAATGGATTAGATTTATATTCGATACATCCCTTTTTTAATTTTGAAAGAAGTTGCACCAATAGCAGCAGGTATGCCACAGGAGGAAATTATATGACAACAAGGGGAAAGCCACCTGAGAAAGAAGAATATGCATGGATTCTAGATTATCTTCCATACGGAAGTTCTGATGATAAACGTCCTTCATATCAAAAGAAACCTCTTGTACAGGCTGTCGGAGAGATCCATTTCGTATTAATGGAACTTGTACCTAAAGAAGGGAAAGTACCGGACATCCAGTCCCGGGTATACATAGGAGATGGTGACAGGGATCTCATAGACCATGTAAAGCACCGCATACCATACCAGGACCTAAGCCATGGTGCCCAACTTGAGCTGCCTTACATTCTTGAAAAGACTGTAAAGCATAATGAAGATAAATTTGTCAAATTCTTTAATGATGCTCATCCGATCACAAACAGGTTGCACATGCTTGAATTACTCCCGGGTATTGGGAAAAAACTCATGTGGGCCATTATAGACGAAAGGAAAAAAGGACCTTTCAAAACCCTTGAAGAGCTTCACGAAAGAGTCGGAGGAGTACACTCCCCGGAGAAGACTATCGTCAACAGGATCATAGATGAACTAAAGGACGACAATATCAAGTACAGACTCTTCACAATACCCCCACGTCGTACACGCAATTAATAAAAGGGGTTCATTTTTTGGTTTATGACATACTTAGGAAATATGGTATCCGCGGCGGATACCATGACCAGCATTTTTTAATTGACAAGCGAATCCTTGACAAGATTGTCGAGGCTGCTGATATCAAACCTGACGAGATCATACTTGAGATAGGAGCAGGAATTGGCAACCTGACAGAAAGGCTCATGGATAAAGCAGCTCATGTAATTGCCATTGAAAGAGACCCTGAACTGGTTGATGTCCTGAAAGACCGTTTTGGAGATTCAGATAAACTCACCATTATCCATGGAGACGTACTCGAAGTTGATTTTCCACCTTTTGACAAGGTCGTTTCAAATCTTCCCTATTCCATATCATCCGAGATAACATTCAAGTTGTTCAGATACAATTTCAAACTCGGCATACTCATGTACCAGTACGAGTTTGCACAGAGACTGGTAGCACATGCTAATTCAAAGGACTACAGCCGCCTTTCTGTGAATGCACACTATTTCGCAGACACTTCAATGATTATGAAAATTCCAAAAGGAGCGTTCTCCCCGCCACCAGAAGTCCTCTCTGCAGTAGTTGAAATTATACCCAGACCAGCTGACTTTGAAGTACTGGATGAGAAATACTTCCTTGATTTCGTTACTGCGGTTTTTGGGCAGAGACGTAAGAAGATGAGAAACTCCATACTCAGGAACAAACAACTACTTGGCATCGAAGATATGAATGAATTCATAAATGAATTGCCGGAAGAACTGCTTAACCTGAGACCTGAAAATCTTGAACCTGAACAATTCGCACAACTTGCCAACACGATGTTCAGGCACAAACAAAAATAATTCTTTTTTGAATATGGTTACAATCAAACATCGAAATGCAATGATCAGGCTAGCTGACCAGGTATATGAGCCTGCCGAAGATTCCTATTTACTTGCAGATACCGCCCTTGAGTTAATCAATGATGATATGAATGTCCTGGAAATTGGCACAGGCACAGGTTTTGTATCTGCAGTTCTGAAAGCCAACCGGAATATCAGGCTTGTGGGAACAGAAATAAGCCCTTTAGCTGCAAGCTGTGCAAAATCCAATGGTATCGATGTTATCAGGACGGATATGTTCACAGGGCTTAAAGCCAGAAATCAATTTGACGTTGTGATATTCAATCCCCCATATCTTCCAACATCCGATGATGAAAAAGTTCCAGGGTGGCTGAATTATGCCTTTGACGGAGGTATCAACGGTCGCAAGGACATCAAACCATTCATGGAACAAGTACGTAACTACCTAAAACCTGATGGAATGATCCTATTATTAGTTTCATCCCTTACAGGCATTAAAGAAGTTATGCAGGAAATGGAACAATATGGTTTTAGTCCACAGACTATTGCCAGGGATAAATGCTCTTTTGAAGAACTGGTTGTCATTAAGGCAAAAAGGCTTAATAGTATCTGAAAATTACTTTGCTATCAATCCCAAAAAGTGATTAATCCATAGATTAATGATACGCTTAAATACGGAGAATAATATAATTAAATCACGTGTTCATTTGTTGAACATTGTTACATCCACCTTATTTAGAGGAACTACATGACAAGATCAGTCCTCCTCAACCACACCAAAAACGATTCGTTTAAGCTGAAAAACGATCTTCAGGGCATCTGTAATAAGATATCTGTACACCACTTAGACTATGGTAACCATACAGACATGTGTCCCTTTGAAAGATCCATATTTATTTGTAAAATTGAAAAAGACACTGCCAGAGACATTGTGGAATACGCAATGAGAATATCCTCTGAAAGTGATTCACCTATTTTGTTTATCATATCCGAGCCAGATGAATGTTTTTTTGACATAATTGCCATGTCAGATAAGGCATTGTACATCAAGGAGCCTTATACACGAAATGAACTCAAATATAAAATCAAAGAGGCTGCAAACAACCTGAATAAAAGAGATGACACTTTTCATATGATCGCCGAAAGTGTGCATGATATTATCTTTACAATGGACATCTCAGGTAAATTCTTTTATGTCAGCCCTTCTGTAAAAAAGATTACAGGCTTTACACAGGAGGAAACGCTAAAAAAGAATATGAAAGAACTGGTAACAAAGCAGTCTTTTGAGTATATTAATAGCCTTATGGGCACTTTCTGTGCTAAACTTCAAAAAGGCCTACCTATCAAAGCTCCGGCAATTGAAATGGAGATCTTATGCAAGGACGGCTCAACATTATGGACAGAGCTGACCGTAAACCCTGTTTTAGATGATGATCGGAAATTTAGATTGTTCACCGGAGTTATCCGCGATATCAATGACCGCAAAAAAGCAGAAGAGCGTTTCAGGATTGCAGCGGAATGTACAAACGACCTGATCTATGAATGGGACATAAAAAATGACCATCTGGAATGGTATGGAGACATTCATGACGTTCTTGGCTATGGCTCGGAGGACGTTCCGCAAACCCTCGAGGCCTGGTTTGAGAGAGTGCATCCGGATGATCTGCAAAATATTAGGGAAATAATAGATAACTACCGTAAAACGGGCGATGTGCTTCATGCTGAGTATCGCATGCTGGCAAAAAATGGTGAAATAACGTATTGGAAAGAGCAGATAATACCCATATTTGGCGATGTTACAAAGGAAGTAGTTCGAACAATTGGCGTTTGCTCAGACATTACTGAAAGAAAAGAGGCGGAAAATGCCTTAAAAGAAAGCGAAGAGATGTTCCGCCTGATAGCTGAGAATGCAAATGATGTAATATGGATGCTTGATTCAAGTGGTAATACTCTTTATGTCAGCCCTTCAGTTGAAAACTTAAGAGGATTTACTCCTGAAGAATTGAGGAGTTTACCTATTGAAGAAAGATTTACACCCAAATCATACAAGGACTTGATGAAACTATGGAATGCTTTCTTCAGTACATTCAAAAAAGGATTTATTCCAGATATCCCACGCACCATAGAACTAGAACAGCCATGTAAAGATGGTTCTACCGTCTGGGTAGAGATGCATATCAATCCGGTCCTTGACGGTGAAGGTAACTTTAAATTCTTCCTGGGGATCAGCCGCAATATTGATCAGCGCAAAAAAAATGAGCTTGAACTTGAAAAACAGGCACAGCTACTTGATACTATTTTTGAGCTTGCCCCCATACCCATGGTACTTGTGAACAGGAATGGAATTGTTGAGGACATAAACCAGGAATGTATGGAAATATCAAAAACTAAGAAAGAAGCATCCATTGGTAAGAAATCAGGCGAGATATTCTCCTGTGTTAATGCATCAAAAGGGAATGGGTGTGGAACCACAGAAGAATGTACCAGATGCATCTTCCATATTGCCATGATAGAGACATTCAAAACACGAAAGAACATTCATAAAAGAGAAGGAATCACCACAATTGAATTGCCCAATGGTTCACAACTTGAACTGAATGTACTGGCCTCAACTGCTTACATCGACCTATATGATGATGCGAAAGTCATCTTCAGTGTTGAAGATATAACTGAAAGAAAAAGAGCAGAGAAAGCAATGCTCATGTCTAAAATGGAAGCTGAAGAAGCAAATCGTACAAAGAGTGAGTTCCTTGCAACAATGAGCCATGAATTAAGAACGCCATTAAACGCTATAATAGGCTATTCTCAAATGTTGCAGGAAGACAGTTTTGGTGAACTGAACACAAAGCAGAAGAGATTTGCAAACCACGTATCCACAAGTGGAAAACACCTACTTGAACTTATCAATGACATTCTGGACCTTTCAAAAGTAGAAGCAGGGAAAATAGAGCTGCACTTTGAGGAATTTGATGTTAATGACATCATGAGAAATGTGTACAACATAATCGGCCCCCTTGCAAGGAAAAAACACATAACTATCGACTTCCAGGTTTCAAAGAATACAAGAATATATGCTGACAAGACCAGATTCAAGCAGATATTCTATAACCTCATGAGCAATGCTGTGAAATTCACTCCGGAAAAAGGCCACGTAGAAGTTGCATTAACAGTTGAGGACAAACTGTTGCAACTCTCTGTAATCGATAATGGCATAGGAATGAACAAAGAAGAACAGGATAAACTTTTCACCCCATTTTACCAGGTAGATTCATCGATGACAAGAAAATACCAGGGAACAGGACTGGGATTATCAATCGTAAAAAATATAGTTGAACTCCACAGTGGGACAATTGAAGTGAAAAGTGAAGCCGGAAAAGGCAGCACATTCACTATCAAATTACCCAGAGAGCAATGAAACTATAATCTATGCTCAGACGAAACCATCGATCAGTTCATTCACTAATTCTGTCTTAGGGACATTCTTATAGAGTGGACCCTGAATGAGTACATCAAGATGATTCTCGAAACTTGGTTTCTCATTCATATAGAAAACACCCAGAGGAATCCTGTCGCCCCATTCCAATGATTTCTCAAAGGCCTTAACACGATCATTTAACTCATAACCCGTTTCTTCCATTTCATATACCCTTTCAGAGTACCATTTAAAAGTATTCAGCTTATTGAAGGAAACACATGGCTGGAGCACATCAACAAGGGAGAGACCTTTGTGTTGTATGGCTTTTTCGATAAGTTTGGTCAGGTGAGGAATATTACCGGCATATCCGCGACTTACAAAGGAACAATCCAGAGATATAGCCATTGACAGCGGATTAAGAGGCATGTTGAACACACCATGGGTCTGGACTTTTGTCTTCATACCCATTTCACTTGTTGGTGATGCCTGCCCTTTTGTAAGACCGTATATCTGATTGTCGTGTACTATCATAGTAATATCAGGATTCCTCCTGACAGTATGCAGGAAATGATTGCCCCCTTCACCATAACAATCCCCGTCCCCGGTTACGGCAAGAACGGTTAGCTCATGGTTGGCGATCTTGGCCCCTGTGGCAGGTGGCAATGAACGACCATGCAATCCGTTAAAAGCATTACACTTTAGATAATGAGGTAGCTTACTTGACTGACCGATACCTGATGCTATGAACACTTCATGTGGTGAGCGTCCCAGATTCACAAGTGCCTGCTTAATAGCTTTAAGGATACCAAAATTACCACATCCGGGACACCATGCAGTTTCAAATTTACCATAATCATCCATACTGACCATTCAGATCACCTCTTTTTCCTTAAGAGCAGCAATTATGAATTCAGGACTGAAGGGTTTACCATCATACCTGAGCACGTGCTCTGTGACATTTATAGCGGCATCTACTTTCAAAAGACGCGAGAATTGCCCCGTAGAATTGTTCTCCACACAAACTGTCTTTTTGGCTTTTGATAGCAATTTCCGGGTTGCTTCAACAGGAAGCGGATGTATATGAGTAAAATGAACAAGGTTCACAGATTTACCACCATCATTCAGTATATCCACAGCTTCTGCAAGAGGACCATATGTAGAACCCCAACCTACCAGTGTAACAGAAGCATCCCGGTTTCCATAAACTTTTGCTGCAGGCATTTCTTCCCTGAGCACTTCCAGCTTCTTCATACGTTTGTCATTCATCTTTATGCGATTTTCAGGAGTTTCATTGATGTGCCCAAACTCATCATGTTCATCGCTGTCAGCAACAACAAGTACACCTGCCTGTCCGGGAAGGGTCCTGGGAGAGATTCCCATCGGAGTTAACTTGTAGCGCTTGTACTCTTCTTTCTTGGTCCTTAATTCCTGATCTGATAGAAGATGCCTTTCAACTTTTACTTTTGAAGTGTCGAATCTCGGACATGTGAATAGTGAATCTGCCAGGTACTGGTCACTCATGACAAAGACAGGTATCTGGTATTTATCTGCAATGTTAAAGGCTTCTGCAGTTAGATGGAAACATTCCTCAGGCGTGCCTGGTGCAAGTATACACCTTGGGAACTCACCCTGGGCAGCATAAAGAGCAAACTGGAGATCCCCTTGCTCAGTCATTGTCGGCAGGCCTGTGGCAGGTCCCGGACGCTGGCAGAGGAAAATAACGGCAGGTGTTTCTGTGATGCTGGCAAGCCCAAGAGCTTCAGCCATAAGGGAAAAACCTCCACCCGAAGTTGTTGTCATTGAACGCGCACCTGCAAAGGAAGCACCAAGGATCATGTTCAGTGCCGCAATCTCATCCTCTGCCTGCTCAACAACCACATTGAACTTATCGGCATTTGCAGCCACATAGGTCATAACACCGGTTGAAGGGGTCATAGGATATGCTGCGAGGAATTGCACACCAGCAGCAAGAGCACCAAGACCTACAGCCTCATTTCCACTGACCAGCATCATGTTCTCTTTTTCATCTGAATCACTTATCTCGAATTTGCATCCCCCTGGATAATTCTCTTTCACATAATTGTAACCTGCACGTGCTGCATCTATATTCTTTTGGATGATCTCCTCACCTTTCTTTTTGAAGGTTGTTTTCAGTATAGATTCCAGATCTGACAGTTCAAGGCATAAAAGACCAATAACTGCCCCCATGGAAACTGAGTTGGAATATATCTTATCACCGCAGACATCTTTGGCAATTTTCAGCATTGGAACATGAAAAATAGAATCTGCAGTTTGTTTTACTTCAATTTCATCAGAATCAACGACTACAACGCCATCGCTCAATTCAGACAGATGCTGCTCGATAGAAGCACTGTCCAGAGCCAGTAAAATATCCACGTTTTCATTCATTGCAAAAACAGGAGAATCACTGATACGTATCTGGAAAGTATTATGCCCTCCACGCACTCGGGAAAGATAGTACTGTGTTGCAAAAACATGGAATCCGCTTTTCTTCAATGCCTTGGCTAAAGCCATGCCTGTGGTTTGCAGCCCCTGACCCGCTGCACCCCCTATTTTTAAATTGAGATCAATTTTCACGATAATTCCCCTTTTAGTTCCGTTCACCCGGTTATAGATAAAGCACAAACTTACGATCTGATTATAAAATCCGGCATTGTGCCACTTGAATTAAAATAATCCCTCAATTAGACCCCATCCTGAAGAATCGAAATGAGGAATCCAGCCCCCTCTTATTTTTTGGACTGAATCTATAAATATTATTCGTAAGCAGAGACCAAGAAAAAAAGTTTAAAGCAACATGCAAGGTTGAGAGGAAATGACAAAATCCACCACAAATAAAACAGCATACGGGCTTCACGGTAAGTGAAATGATATAGAACCTAAAAACAAGAATATATTTATATAATATTGTCCTTAATTATATATAAACCGATGAAAGATAAATCTAATTAAGGCCTAACGTGATAAAAATGGAAAGAATGCCCACAGGAATAGCGAATCTTGATAAGAAGATCAGTGGTGGTTACCCTAAAGGAAAAGGAATACTCATTACCGGAGTCCCGGGTGCCGGTAAAACCATATTTGGATTACATTTTCTACATAAGTCATGCATGGACGGAAAGAAATGCATAATGATTGCAACTGAAGAAACACCAGAGGATCTCCTGGAACAAGCAGCAATGTTAGGGCTTGGACTTGATTCATTTATAGAGAAGGGGCTGCTTAAAATAAAACCGGTTATTGAGTTCAGAACCAGATCCATCGCCCGAGATGCACATCTGGTAGACGATTACAGTGATAATGAAATCGACATCATAGAAGAAACAGGCCTGGACAGGTATATTAAACCAGACCAGGAAGGATTCAATCTCGAGGAAATTGACCTCATTGACCTTGTAAGGCTTATTCCTGAAGGAACTGAGGTAGCTGTTATCGATAATATAGGCGTTCTTGCTTTTGGCCTTGGAGCTAAGGAATTCAGGGACAAGTTCGACACCATCAATCGCTTACTTGCAAAGCAAGCAACAACTATGCTATACATCATGGACGAAGCGGCCTATGAAATGACACATAAGATAGCAGATTATTCGACTTATGGTTCTGTCAAATTAATGGTTAAAGAGAATCCATATACTGGCAAAAATGAACGTTTTTTGAGTATACCTAAAATGCGCAGTACGAAGATATCCCTTGATATCACTGTATTTGACATCACATCAGCAGGTATAAGCTTGAAAGGTTCTAAAGCCAAAATAGTAGAACTCTGAAATAAATATTAGAGTTCAATAACTTTTTTTGCATCTTTTAAAATTACGAGTAGTGATAACTTTGAATAATCACCAGAGTCCTTGAACATATACAGCAAAGCCATCATGTATATATAATAAAAAATTAATTATATAATTAAATAATTAATAACTACATACCATCCGGTCAAAAACGTATCAAACAAGGCATTAAGGAGATTTTACCATTACATCCTCTAACTCTGATCCAAAAATACTCATCGTTGATGATGAGATAATGAATATAGAATTGCTTAAAGCATATCTTGAGGAAAAATATACAGTCGTCTCCGCCATTAACGGGAAAGAAGCACTTGAGCTTGTAGACAGTGAAAAGCCCGATGTGATACTTCTTGATGTCATGATGCCTGAACTTAATGGATATCAGGTCTGCGAAATCCTCAAAGGCAATCCTGAAACCCAATTCACACCAGTAATAATGGTAACAGCCCTTTCAGGAAGAGATGACTGGATAGCTGGTATAAATGCAGGAGCTGATGAATTCCTGACGAAACCAGTCAACAAGATGGAACTTTTGACACGTATAAACTCATTACTTAAATTGAAGAATATGCATTATGATCTTCTGGCAGAAAGGGATAAACTCAATCTCCAAAATAAGATCAGGTCTGTACTCACACAGATCATCCCGGTATTGTTAAAAACATTACCAAGCGAACAAAAAAGTATTGTTATACACCAGATGATAGATATGGTCGTAGAAGCTATTCTGGAAAATGCAGATTCTGAAAACGAGAACATGAACTATGAATGCATAGGTGATGTATGTTGTCAGATAATAAACCAGCTTGGAGCTGAGTTTAAGTCAGAACTTTTGGCAACTGAAAACACTATTTTCACAATACATGGAAATGTTTGCCCATGGGGAAAAGAAGAAGCACAACTAAACCCCATACTCTGTACCCTGTCAAGGGGCATATTCTCAAGAATCCTGGATATTTACGGACAGGATATGGAAGTTGATGTGCTCGAAACCATAGGAAATGGGGACGAGCAGTGTATATTCCAGTTAAATAAAATAGATTACTGAATCAGATCCAGTATTCTTATTGCAAGATAGGCTGCATTTGCCCCGTTATCAACACCCACACTTGCAACCGGTACACCCGGAGGCATCTGGGCAGTTGATAGCAGTGCATCAAGACCCATCATCTTTGCACTTACAGGAACCCCTATTACCGGTTTTTTTGTTTTTGAAGCTATAACACCGGGCAGCGCAGCAGAAAGACCTGCTATGGCTATGAACACTTTTGCATCACTCTGTCCAACATACTCATCCAGTTTGTCAGGATTCCTATGAGCCGATATGACCTGGACATCATATGAATAATCTGTGCTGTCAAGAACGCCGGTTGCCCTGTTTGCCACAGACCGGTCAGATTCAGAACCCATTACTAATGCAATATCAACCATTTTATTCTCCTAAGGAAGATTTCCTTCGCCCCTTAACTCTTGTTGACGCTCTATATTCATGCGTATCAATATATTGAATATCTCTTTTACAGCAGAAGCATCAAGGTTCAATTCTACTGCAGCATCTGCTGCGCGGTCCTGAACCACGGTGTTCTGTGAAGGGTCATTGATGTTTATCCCTTCTTTTTTCTTAGCTTCGAGCACCTTTGCAGCCATACCAACCCTTTTATGGATAAGCTGTATGATCTCGCTATCAATCTGTTCTATTTCTTCACGTACTTCTTTGATAGTGGACATGTATTCCCCGCTAATTTAAACTTAGACTAAGATATTACTTGCACCCTTATTATTTATGTTAGTCCTTATCATGGTTCCGCTGGTACCACAGTCGTTCCATGCATCTTCCAGCTCACCTGCCTGGTCCCCTGTGACAAGTGCCACATAAGATGGGCCGGTGCCTGAAAGAGAGACACCTTTGACACCAATTTCCAGTGCACGCATAAGGAACTCGGTATCAAAACCAAGTGCACTGCAATACAGGAATCCATTCAGTGTCATGGCTTTTTCGAAGTCGCCTTTCAGGGATAGATCATATGCAATATCCACCCACGGAGCAATCATTCTGGAACGTGAAACATTGGTATTGGAACTGAATGACTTTTCATCCGGTGCAAATATCAATACGTCATATTCATGTTCTGTTCTTTTTAGTAGCTTCATTTCCCTGTTGTCAGTTACAACAAAGCCACCATAAAATGAAGCACATGCATCATCCAGGGCCCCGGTGATGGTCACTTTTGCATCGAGGGCGGCCCTTACACCTATTTTAACTGCTTCAAAGGGATCGAGTTCTTCACCTATGGCAGCAAGGGTTGCAAGAACAGATGCATTTGCTGCAGCACTGCTACTTTTAAGACCGCTTGCCAGGGGAACCTCCGATCTTGTTGTTACAGTGCCACCCATATCGATGCCAAAATGCTCAAGTACATAAGATACCGAATTTTCAATAAGTTTTGTGTCAGCATCCGGCATGCCTTCGATAACACCAGTTATACCGGACATATCATCTGATAGTTTTACATCTGCAAATGTTTTGAGATCGATACCAAAAGCCGCACCTTTCCATGTGGCTATTGCGTTGATAACCGTACCAGCACCAAGTGCATAGGCACTTCCATTTAAGACCATTCCGATATCCCTGTAACGTTTTATAGATTGACAAGAGTGTATCACTTATTCTAAGTGAACCACTGTATTTCTCCATACCAGTACTATATACTATTAAAGAATAATGTTCAAAAAAGAGAAAACAGAAATCCTACTCTAGAATATGACCGTTATGAAAGTATCTGTTCCTTAAGTTTATTATAGCTGCTTCTATATTGTTCTATAATTTCAGTATGGATATCTTTGTTGTCTGAAAAGCCTTCACCAGTTTTATCCCCGATATTATCCTCATTTTCTGAAGATAACAGTTCAAGGAGAAAACGACTATTAGAAAAATCCAAAAGTGCGTTATCAAACATACTTCCACATGAACTATGGATTATAAGGATACCATTGGAAACTAAACCATAGAACTTTATTTTTTCGTAAATCTCTCTTTTCATGTGCTTTGGCGACTGATATACATTAACATCCTGTAGAGTTACAAGCACATTGAACCCTTTACTTTTCTTCAAACCACTGGGTATTCTTTCCGGAGAAAGTACATCCGGGACTAAACCCATTTTTTTGAGAGAAGATATAAGTCCTAAAGATTTGGACCCATTCACAACAAGCAGGTGATCGATCATCTTATCTTCTGCTAATAATTCCACGATTTCCTTTTCGAATTCTGTGCAACCTATTATGCTCATCAAAGGCATATTCCCATCTCCATGCAAACATTAAAATTTGGTCAAAAATTGATAGTATCAAATAAAGCTACATGATTGATTTAAGACCCAATTACATATCCCATATAATATGGGGATGATTAGTGGTATATAAAGTCACCGAATACCCTACCGTCAATAATAATATTTTATTCGTATCATACAGAGAAAACACACACTTATCTGTAGACTGCAAACAACAACAGGTACAAACGATACTTTTATAACAAATACGTGTCACTATAATTACAATTCTCCGGTCCATCGGATTCGGAGATCATTTAAGTATAGTGACACGATCATTAGAGTCAAGATTGTAAGCAGGCTAACCAGAATGGCTTTTTGCCTGAAAGGATAAGTTTGTTGAAAAAGGCGTATTCATGCCCGCAAACACATTAAAATGCTCGATTGATAAATGTTCTTTAGCAGACATCAGTATCAATATCTGCGATAAATTTGCAGAACTGCTGTATATCATTTACAGGACATCTACCTGGAAGCATTTGCATTCATAGGCAGGATTACGGAGAAGATCAGATGAACGAAGTAGTGTTTGGAGTAAAAGACGACAAGCAACTGTTATACACATCAGAGAAGTGTATCGGTTGCGGAACGTGCGTTATGGCATGTCCTAAGGGTTCATTAGTTCTCGGTTCAGTAGGAGCCGTTGCAAGAGGACTTATAGACAAAGATTTCCTCGAGAACCAGACAGAACTCTGCATTGTATGTGGAATCTGTGCTAAGACATGCCCAACAGGTGCACTTGAACTGGAACAGGCCGGAGAGTCTGTAAATGACAATAGTTACATAAGCGTTGCACTTAAAGACACAACTGTCAATGACAACTGTGTTCACTGTGGACTTTGCGAGCAGATCTGCCCGCAGGGATGCATCGAAGTAAAACAGTGGCTTGCAAACGATGGAACCGCAAGTGTTGACGGCGAGACAAAGATCGACACCGAATGTTGCATACACTGTGGATGGTGTGAAGCTGTCTGTCCTGCTGAAGCTATCAGCGTTGAAAAACCATTTGAAGGAACATGGTTCAGGGACGAGAACACCTGTACTGCCTGTCGCACATGCGTAGACACATGCCCATGTAATGCACTTTTCAACCCTGACTGGGAAAAAGGAGAAAGGGTTGACAAGATTGCACAGCGTGCTGATGCATGTATCTATTGTGGTGCATGTGACATGGCCTGTCCTGTCGAAGCAATTACTGTTACAAAAACAGCCATTATTCCTGAAGTTGACAAGAAAGCGCTTCTTGAGAAGAAACTTCTCAATGCTGAAATGAAGAGACCTACACTTACCTCCACACTTGTCATCGATGAAGATGCATGCCTTGGTTGTGGAAACTGTGTTATTGTTTGTCCTGTAAACGCAACCGACGATAACGTTGGAGCAGGATACCTTAACGAAGTCGATGCCAAAAAGGTCCTTGAAGTAAGGAATGGCGTAGCAAAGGTCGTTAACCAGGATCTCTGTGGTTCAGACGGTGCATGTGCTATGATCTGCCCGGTAAGTGCCATCGTACTTGAGACAAGGGAGGAATAATTATGGCAGGAACTATTGCAATCAAGAACGGTTACGTTTACGACCCCCTCAATGAGATTGACGGGGAAATCATGGACATCTTCATCAAAGACGGAAAAGTCGTAACTCAACTTTCCAGCGCAGACATGAAAGATGTAAAGGAAATTGATGCAAAGGGCAAGACCGTTATGCCCGGTGGTGTTGACTCACACTCCCACGTAGCAGGAGCAAAGGTCAATACTGGTAGGATGATGAGACCAGAGGACCACTACAAGCATTACCAGAAGAGAACACCACTCACACATTCCGGAACAGGATACACTGTACCTTCAGTTTACCTTGGAGGATACGAGTACTCCAAGATGGGATACACAACTGTTTTCGAGGCAGCTGTCCCACCAATGGAAGCACGCCACACACACGAGGAAATGCGTTCAACCCCTATGCTGGACATGGGCGGATACCTTGTACTGGGTAACAACTGGTTCCTCATGAGATATCTCAAGGAAGGAGATGTCGATAAGGCAGCAGCATACATCTCATGGATGATGAAGACACACAAGACCTATGGTATAAAATGTGTCAACCCTGGTGGAGTAGAGAACTGGGGATGGGGAGAGAACGTTGGAGCTCTTGACCAGGCAAACATTCACTTCGAGGTCACACCTGAAGATATGATAAAGAGCCTGTCTGAACTGAACGAAAAGCTTGGAATCCCAATGCCTGTGCACCTGCACGCAAACAACCTTGGTCACCCTGGATGCTGGGAAATTACAAGGGACTCACTCAAAATACCAAAGAGTGTCAAGGCAAAGCCAAACACAGATGTTGAATGGGCAGAGACTAAGAGAAATGCAAAGAGGCATGAGTCAGTTTACCTCACACACTGCCAGTTCAATGCTTTCGGTGGTACATCATGGAGAGACTTCGAGTCCGGTGTAAAAGGAATCACTGACTACGTCAACAGCAACGACCACGTTGTAATGGACAGTGGCTGTGTGCCTTTCGGTGACGCAACAGTTATGACCGGTGACGGTCCTGCAATCCACGACCTCTACGTACTTACCGGCCACAAATGGTCAAACACAGATGTAGAGTGTGAATGTGGATCAGGTGTACTTCCATTCGAATACCTGAAGAGCAACCCTATACACAGTTCACAGTGGGCAATGGGTCTTGAAGTACTTCTCTACGTCAAGGACGCATGGAAGAGCATCATGACAACCGACAGCCCGAACGGTGGACCATTTACAAAATACCCACAGGTCATTGCATGGCTTATGTCCAACAAGGCAAGAGAGGACACATTCGCCGAATGTCACAAGTGGGCACAGGACAGAACCGGCCTGGGCGGAGAAACAAGGGAAATGACACTTAACGAAATTGCCATTCTTACCCGTGCAAACCCTGCAAGGACAATTGGAATGTCATACAGGAAAGGTACCCTTGGCGTCGGTGCAGACGGTGACGTTGCTATCTACAATATCGATCCAAAGAAGCTTGAGGTCAACGATTATGAGAGCATCATAAGAGGCTTTGAGAACGCTGCATACACCATCAAGGCAGGAGAGGTCGTATCCCAGATGGGTGAGATCGTTGCAATTCCTGAGAAGAACACATTCTACACTGACATTGCAGTAGATGCAGACGATGAGAAGAGTATGCTTGCAGATGTAAAGAAGTGGTTCAAGTACTACACAATTGGTTTTGACAGATATCCAACACCAGAAAAGTACCTGGCAAACCCAACACCGATCCAGGTCAATGCGGAGAAGTGATTTTAATGGCAGACGTAATTCTTAAACCAATAGGAAATTTCGACCTTACCGTAGAGGCAGAGGTTGTCACACCTGACAACTTTGCCGGAAAAACTGCCGATGAGATTGGAAAAGTACTCGTGTGGCAGGGACCTGCAGAGTACCCACTCACTGATTTCTTTACAGTTGAAGGAAACGGTGGAAGCTCAGCAGAAGATACTACCATCATAGTAGATGGAGACGTTCCAAGAGTAAAGCGTATCGGACAACAGATGACAGCCGGTAAAATCCTTATCAAAGGCTCTGCAGGAATGCATGTAGGCTCTGGAATGGAAGGCGGAGAGATCATCGTAGAAGGTGACGCTGAATCATGGGCCGGAATGGAAATGAAAGGCGGCTCCATCCATATTAAAGGAAACACAAAGGACCACGTTGGCTGTGCATACCGCGGTAGCTGGAAAGGCATGACCGGCGGGCGCATCACCGTTGATGGAGATGCTGTAAGCCAGGTTGGCGGCGGCCTTAGTGGCGGAGAGATAATTATTAACGGTAATGTCAAACACTTCTGCGGAATCCGCATTAGCTCTGGACTTATCGTTGTAAAAGGAAACGCTGTCAGAACCGTTGGAGCAGAAATGACCGGCGGTACCATTGTTGTAGGTGGATGTATTGAGAGATTCACCCCTGGATTTGAGCTTGTAGACATTGAGTCTGACCTCAAGTTCAACGACATCGAGTGCCCCGGAGAATACAAGAAGTTCACAGGCGACTATGCCATCCCACAGAAGGGAAAAGGTACACTATATGTATCCTGTGACAACAACGAGTGTCTGTGAGGTGATATTCATGGAAGCATTACTCAATACAGGTAGTACAATCGATGAAGGTAGACTTGCAAAAGGTGGAAGCAAGTACACCGACGATTACACAAAGGAATGTGCGGTCTGCTGGATGTGTGCAGAAGACTTCGCATATCTTGGATGCCCTGAAAAAGTGGCAGTCATATCAAGAGATAGAAAATACTCAGTTGCAGTTAGCACAAAAGTGACTGAAGCAATGAGATCCGGTCAGGTATTCATACCAAGGTCCATCTGGGCAAATGTAGTTGTTGAGCCTGACACATTCTCAACCGGTTCACCACGTTACAAGGGAAGCCCTGTTTTTGTTGAACCTACAGACGACGAGATCCTCAGCGCCGAGGAAGTTGTCCTGAAGATGTACATGGGAGGCGAATAAAATGGTCTACAAGAACATTATCTGTCCGGTTTGCGGAGGTTCATGTGATGACGTTCAGGTAGATCTGGATGTCAAGAACGGTACAATAGATGTCCAGAATGCATGCAAGATGGGTAACGCCAAATTCCAGGAAGTTGTAAGTCATCACAGGATCCTTAAACCAACCATCAGAGAGAATGGTAAGGTAAAGGACGTAAGCTGGGACGAAGCACTGGAGATGGCAGCAGACATCCTTGTAAATTCAAAGAAGCCATTCTTCTTCCTTGGAAGCGAAACATCCTGTGAAGCTCAGGAAGTAGGACTTCACATTGCCGAATACCTTGGTGGAATGGCAGACTCAAACGCAACTATCTGCCACGGACCAACTGTCATGGGTATTCAGGAATCCGGTATGGTAGGAGCTACCGCCGGTCAGGCAAAGAACAGAGCTGACATGATCGTATACTGGGGTGTCAACGCACTGGAATCCATGCCAAGACACATGTCAAGGTATGGTGTCTTCCCAAGAGGATACTGGACCAAGAGAGGACGCTTTGACAGGACCATGGTCACAGTGGACCCAAGGGAAACCCCTACAACCGCTGCATCAGACATGCACCTTCAGCTTAACCCAAACTCTGACTACGAGCTCCTTAGTGCTATGTTCACAATCCTTAACGGAAAGGAACCACACCCATCCGTCGAGGAAGTTACAGGAATTCCAATTTCAGTAATGAAGCAGACCGTTGAAATGATGAAGGAATCAAACTTCGTCGCTATATACGTAGGTCTTGGTGTCTCATCCTCATACGGTAAGCACAGGAACATTGAGATCGCACTGAACTTCGTCAAAGAGATGAACAATTACACCAAGTGTAACATCGGTGCTCTTAGAGGCCACTGTAATGTAGCAGGATTCAACCAGCTTGCATCCTACCTTTACGGTTACCCATTCGGACTTGACTTTACAAAGGGATACCCAAGGTACAACCCTGGAGAGACAACCTGTGTAGACCTGCTCAGGGAGAAGGACGTCGACGCTGCATTTGTCATGTCAGCAGACCTGATGGACCACATTCCTGCACAGAGTGCAAAGTACCTTGCAGACATACCAATGATCTGCCTGGATATTGCACCATGTCCATCTACTACTGCAGCAGACGTGGTTCTGCCTGGTGTAATTGATGCTATGGAATGTGACGGTACGTTCTACAGGCTCGACAATGTGCCTGTATACTTCGAGCCATTCACAGACTCACCATTCCCTGAAACAAAGAGCAATGAGGACACCCTTAAACAGCTCTTTGCAAAGGTAAAGGCCAAAAAGGAAGCATGAGTGAGAAATGGTACTCAGAAAGGAACAGAAAGACTGAGGTCTTTCGAAAGGATGAGGAAGATATTTCCTCTCCCTTTTACGTCCCTATGAAGTGCCTGGAAATCACTGAGAACAGTAAACAACACATCAATGTGGACGTTATTGTTGAGGAAAGGTTTGACCTTTTCGTGAATAACGTTCATATAACTACTTTTTTTGCAAGCCCGATGGAACTTGAAGAGCTTGCGCTTGGATTTCTCGTCTGCGAGGGATTCATAGAACCTGATACAAAGGTTGATTCGATCAGGATAGAAGATAGATGCATTTTTTGCGAAATTGAAATTAACATTCCTGAACTGGAAGAATTAATACATCTTGAACGATGCGGAACAACATCATATCGCAAGGATGTTATCAAACACATTAATTCTGATGCTAAATTTACTACCGGTGCCATTATTCGTGCAGTAGGCCAGTTAAAAGAAGTAGGAAGGATATGGCACAGGACCGGAGGAGCGCACACATCCATCATTTGCGACAATCAGGGAGAAGTACTCTTTTTCTGCGAGGATGTGGGAAGAGCATGCTCCGTGGACAAGGTTGTTGGCAAAGCTCTGCTGAATGGTACTGACCTTTCAGAATGCGCCCTTGTAACTACTGGCAGACTGGCATCCACCATGGTATCTAAAGCTGTGAACGCAGGCATCCCCCTTGTTGCAAGCAAGGGTGCCACTGTGCGTGAGGCTGTGGAACTGGCAGAGAAGGCAGGGATTGCGCTGGTGGCTTTTGTGAGAGGGAAGAATTTGTATGTTTATGCTGGGGAAGGAAGGATTCAGACTGAATGAGTTATCACACCGTTACAAATGCATAGCAAACAAAAAACATTATATCCCATAACCACCCTACTACCCCCGTTAAGTAACACAAATACTATTAAGAATAATACTATATTTTACAAAGAAGGTTACATTATGAGTGAAAAAATCGGAATTTTAGCTATTGGACACGGCAGCAGATTACCATACAACAACCAGGTAGTTACAGAGATCGCTAACATGATTGCAGAGAACCACCCTGAATATGTTGTGAAAGCAGGATTCATGGAGAACAGCGAACCTACCGTAGAAGAGGCACTCATGTCCTTTGAAGGTACAGGTGTCACAACCATCGCTGCAGCACCAGTATTCCTTGCATCAGGCATCCACATCACAGAAGACATCCCTGCAATCCTCAAACTGGACCCTGAGACAAACGAAGGTGAACTCGAACTCGATGGTCAGAAGGTCAGGATCGTCTACGCAAAGCCTCTTGGAAGCGACAAGCTCATTGCAGAGCTCATCTTCAAGAGAGCACAGGAAGTCCTTTAAGCTGTGTCATTGACACAGTACTCTTTTTTTCAGTGCAACAAAAATGTACTGGCGATAATTAATACTGCTTTTTCTAGTTTTTATTTTTTAATTTCACGGTTAATTCTTCTGGTTTATCGATCATATCTGCTCACAATATACTGTAAGGTTTTAGTATTATTCACAAAAGTATCGAAACCAGTAAGATAAATGACGTACTAAAATATTATTGAGTATGGATTTTCAGGGAGTTGGAAACATGAACAATGCAGAGATATCAGAGAAACTCGTTAAGATGCTTGAACTCAGATATGAGCCAGTTGCAGTGAAGATTATAAGGAAAGGAGAAAAAATTCCGGACGGGTTTAAGGAACCTGAAACCAATATAAGACACTGCCAGTCAATAATGAGGGCAAGGAAAGGAGAATCTTTTGTAATTCCTGCCAGTAAACATGCATGTGTCGTCGGTGCTTCAAGTCTTGGACTGGTACCAATACCACCCAAAGTTAAAGAAGGAGAGTTCCATGCGAATATAGGTATGTTCGACTGTAGTGATGCTGCTGCAAATATGATAAACCAGCGCTCTGAATTTGAAGAGGGAAGCACTATTGCCACGGTTGTTGGTCCTTTGAAAGACTTTGATATTGAACCTGATGTAGTCATACTTGTTGATGTTCCAGAAACTCTTTACTGGCTTGTCCCTGCAGCAACCTTCTTTGAAGGAGGACGGCAGGCTTTCAGCACAGCAGCCTTCCAGGCCACATGTGTGGATTCCACGATAATTCCAATTGTCTCAGGAAACGTGAACATGAGTCTAGGATGCTTCGGATGTCGTAGATCAACAGACATCAGGAATGATGAAATGATAGCAGGCATCCCTTATGAAAACCTTGAGAAAATGATAGAAGCTCTTGAGAAAATCCATGAAGGCCCGATGCAAAAAGCGAGACAAAAATGACCTTCAGATTTTTTCATCCCTGTAAAAAACATATTAAAATCAACTACATAGATTTTTCAAGCTCATCTGATAAAACCTGAATTGGTCCCTCTGCTCTACACTTACAGAAGTATAAAAACACAGATAAATAATTAACAATTATTTTGATTTAATTATTTAAGGTAATTATTTAGTTTAAAGCAAATATTATTGCAAATGATTTTATATGCAAATAACCCATATTAAGTGGTATGAAAGGATTCTCTATCAATATCGAAGATGCCACTTTAGAAAACAATAATTTTCGTAAAGTTCTCTACACCTCAAAGCACAGCCAACTGGTACTTATGAGCCTAAGGCCCATGGAAGATATCGGGATGGAAGTGCATGAGGAAAATGATCAGTTCTTCCGTTTTGAGAGTGGACAGGGAAAGTGCATAATTGACGGCAATGAATATGAACTGGGTGATGGGGTTGCAGTGGTAGTACCAGCAGGCGCGCAGCACAACATCATCAACACTTCGGAAACGGAGGAACTTAAACTCTATACTATCTATTCACCGGCACACCACAAAGATGGAATCGTGCGCGCCACGAAGGAAGAAGCTGAAGCCAATGAAGCGGACTTCGACGGAACAACTACGGAATAAGATCACAATAACTAAGGATAGCGATCTATTCCAGGCTGAAAAAACTATGCTTTATGTAAATAAAGCATTTCTATTTTCTATTTTTTAATCCTGTAGCAATTCTTCATCTTCAATAACAGGGATATGTCGAAAATATTTACAGTGCGTATCTCAACGTTGATCTTATCGCAGATTTTAATCTGAAGATATTGATCTGTATAGCTTTCTATAGAATACTTTTTCCTTAAACCATACATATTTAGTAATTTCGCAGGTTTATTTTATCTCATATGAGGCAATATACAAATATAGACAACTGACCTTTGAATTGATATGGTGGTTCTGAATGGAATGTGCTCATTGTGATGATAAAATGTGCCGGGAAGGCAAGGACTGTGCAGGTATAACTGATGACATCAATTATGAAGGAAATGAACTTGAATCAATGAAAACATCCGCTGCGATCGAAGCCCGGTACTATATGCAAAAAACAAGGCTCGAAGAGATAATCCTCTATGCAAAAGAGCTGGGTTATAATAAACTGGGACTTGCTTTTTGTGTAGGATTGGAAAAGGAAGCAAAAGTTATCCATAAAATACTTGAAAATGACTTTGATGTCTTTTCCGTATGTTGTAAGGTCTCCAGCATAGACAAGGAGGATTATGAACTGGAAAAACTCCATCCTGATACCTTTGATCCAACCTGTAACCCAATAGGCCAGGCTATGATGCTGGAAAAGAAAGGTACTCAGCTAAACATAATAATAGGCCTGTGCATCGGCCATGATATTTTATTCACCCAGCATTCTGTGGCTCCGGTAACTACCCTGATAGTCAAGGACCGCGTACTTGCACATAATCCTGCAGGAGCCATCTACTCAGGTTACTATCTAAAGAAGAATTTTGGAATCACAGATTGATTTAGGAGTCATATTATGAAACTTACCGTGATTTATGACAACGAAGCGAAGGAAGGCCTGCAAAGTGGCTGGGGATTTGCCTGTTTGATAGAGACAGAAGACCATAACATACTTTTTGATACCGGATGGGATGGACATGTGCTTCTTGAAAACATGAACAGATTATCAATTGACCCGGAATCTATAGATATTCTTGTCCTTTCACACCAGCACTGGGACCATATCGGTGGTGTGACCACATTTCTGAACAGAAATCCGGATATCAATGTATATGTTCCATCAAGTTTTTCTCCCCGTCTTAAAAAAGAGATCACATCAAGGATAAGTAAAAAACTCTATGGCATAGGCTCTCCTGAGAAAATATGCGAACATGTGTACACAACCGGTGAATTGGAAAAACCCGGAACTGGCATTAAAGAACAGTCTCTGGTACTTGAATGTGAACCAGGGAATTATGTCCTTACAGGTTGTGCTCATCCGGGTATGCTATTGATAATCGATAAAGCATCTTCTTTTGGCAATATCACCGGTGTCCTTGGTGGACTACATGATAGCCAGGAGTATGGAGTATTCAAAGATATGCAATTCATTGGAGCAGGGCATTGTACATCACATAAGGATGTAATCAGAAAAATGTATCCTGAAAAGTTCCAGAAGATATCTGCCGGATATTCCATAGAAATCTAAAAGATTAGCAAATAGTTACAAATCAGGACCTACTACATGAAAACAAGAATCATCTATGGGCCAATCCTTTCAAGAAGACTTGGAAGATCACTTGGTATTGACGTAATCAAAAATTCCGAAACTAAAAAGAATTGCAACTTCGATTGTGTCTATTGCCAGCTTGGGCATGTGGATTACAAAATTGCAGATCCAAAAGATGTAAAAGGAGCAGTTTCAGCCAAAGAAGTCATTGAAGGCATCAGGTCATACCACAGGAACATTGACGATCTTGACTACATTACCTTTTCAGGAACCTGCGAACCCACATTAAACTCTGACCTTGGAAAAATGATAAAAGGTGTCAAAGATGTCAGCAAACATCCAGTTTGTGTGATTACAAATTCTTCACTTGTTGATAAAGAAGATGTGCGCACTAATATTGCTGGAGCAGATATGGTCGTAGCAACGCTTGTATCAGGTTATGAAGAAACATTCAAGGCAATCAACCGGCCTGCTGAAGGTATTGAACTTGAGAATATCATCACCGGACTGCAGGCTATAATGAACATGGAAAAACGTCCAAAGCTTGGAATTGAAGTAATGCTTGTTGATTCCACGATAGATTTCCCTATTAATTGCACAGACAAAGAGATTGGCAGACTGATAGAAGTCCTCATGGAAATCAATCCCGATGAAATAGAAATACTCACTGTTAGCAGACCACCGGCAGAGAACTATATCATTTCTGTATCAGAAAAAAGGCTGAAGGAAATTGCATCCAGATTTGATGAAGTTTTTGGAAAAGAGCGTGTCAAACTGGTACTTAAGGGCCTGAAAAGAAAACGTTCAAGAATGAAACATGAAAATACAGAAGAAGAGGTCTATGACCTCATACTAAGAAGACCCTGCACCTTTAAGCAAATATCTGCATCACTTGGAATAGATGAACAAACTCTTAAACCAATTATTGATAAATTGATATCAGCAAAAAGTATAATCGAATCAGAAGATGCAAATGACAAATATTACAAAGCATCCTGAACTTTTGTTTCTTTCAAATATTATGCAATATGCATAATTATTAATTGTGGCGAATTGACTTTTAAATCTATGAAAAGTAAAGAATTCAGTACCCTTAAAGTACTGAATTATATATGAACTACTTAACAGGCGTAGCTGCCGAACATTGATTTTGCAGACTCTACAAGAGCAGGTAACATGTCTACAGGAACACTCATTATCATTTCCTCATCCTGTATCTCAGTATATTTCCTGCTTCCACTGCAACCAATGGTCACTCCTGCTTCGCCGGTAAGGTATGGATAGGCAACACCGTCTGCACATACACTCTGCTTACCTGCAAATCCTGCATTCACACGTCCACCATTCTTTTGGAGAAGAGCCTGTGAAAGTTCCATGACCTGCTTCGGTTTGGCAATAACAAGGATAACATCAGGTTTGAATGTAGCTTTCTCAAGAGGGGAATAGACAATAGCCTTTATAGAATTTGCCCCCACCATAGGAACCTTCTCCATAGTTGACTTTGCAGCTTCAAGGGAAGCAAAGTGGTTCAAATTATAATAAACTTCACCGGACTTGAGTTTTGGACTCATTTCAGTCAGACCCATAACAGCAGCTCCACCTTTACACATCTGGTCATCAAGTAAAGAATAGAACTGGGTACCAAGTCTCCTTGAGTTGTCTACCATCTGGCAGTGCCTTGTGGTTTCACCTATATGTGGTATACCTTCAGGAATCTCTTCATCTGCCTTTACCAGATGGACTGCAACTGGGGAAGTACTGATATTAAGGACGTCTCTGAGCTCTTTACCTAATCTCTGAATTTCTTCGTTGTTCATCGTTTAATCTCCTATTAGAAAAAGATGTGTTTTTTCGGATGTGCATATATTATGCACAACTGTTATATCAACCTTACCATCAATTCAATAAAATCGATATACAGCGAAGCAAAATGTTAACGTTGTTAACATGTAATTAGAAATAAAGATGATTGGAAATGGAGGAAATATCTGTAAATTTGGGAATCTTACTCATCAGGATATATCTTCAACAGTTCATGATAAAACTCAGTTAATACTACCTTGTAAACAATGTATATAGGAATGGCAAGTATCATCCCCAGAGCGCCCAGCATATCAGCAAAGATAAGGGTAAGCAGGATACTGAGTAAAGGATTTACAGCAACTTTTCCCGATATCATATAAGGAATCAGATAGAGATTATCCACAAGCTGGGCGATGATGACAGTAATGACTGCAAACAATGCAGTGGTAGGACTGACAATAAAACCAACTATCACTGCCGGAATGGCACCAACTACCGGACCTATATATGGCACAATGTTAAGCAGGCCTGCAAGAGCACCCAGGAAAAACCATCCGTTGATACCTGCAAGATAGAAACCGATACAGCATATCACACCGACAATAACACTTTCGAGTATCTTGGCAGAGAAGAAATCACCAAGCCTTCTTCCAATATCATAAATAGATGAATCCACACAGTCCTGATACTTCAGAGGAAAGAATCCGATAAGATCATTGACTATCACATTCTTCTTTGAAAAATAAAGACGGAACATCATAGGTATTATCAGTAGACCAGTGAAAAGGAAATAAGATAATCTGGATATAATGGAAGAGAAGAAACTGAATATATAATCTCCAATCGATCTCATGTCCTCACCGGAAAGTATTGGCCCTGCACTACCATTTGGAGCTCCATCCAAATTCCTATTTTGAGGAGCAAACAAATCACCATACGTGGAAAAAAGATTCGTTATACCTGATTCATAATCTTCCTGCGAACTTACCAGCGAGTTCATATCAGACAGCTGGCTCAGCATGAATATGGAGAAGAGAAAAACAACAATGGACAGAAGTATGATCGCATATATCCTTCTGGCCCATAACGATTTGTCCCCAAAGCGTTTATTGAATATCATAAAAGTCCTGTCAGTTACCAGGACAAGTATGGAGCCTATGATAAGAACAATGAACAGGTCTTCAAAATGGAAAAGTATGAAGAAAAAAACACTTAAAAATACAAAAACAAGGAACATTATGCTCCATACTTTGGAATTTGTAGTTAATGCCATGTTTATACCTGCAATCAAATTTTAATTATTTACAGGGTTTCTTTTTATAAATAGTTCCTTCATGGATCTCAGGACTGATCCTAGAACATCTTCATTTTCAGAGTTAGAATTGTTTCTATTTCCCGAATCATCCGATTTCCTGCCAGAAGGATCTGACATGGTGCTGCCCCCCATATCCACAACAACGATGTCATCTTCAAGTGTTTCATTGGCTTTTCCGGTTATAGCGAAATTACCAAATCCGCTTGTTGTCGAAACAAAAGAAACATTACCATCGTTTTCATTTACCACTTTGACAGGGAATGATTTCCAGTCAGAGTTACTGTACAGGTTCAGCCGTATAGAATCAACATCAATCCTGTTCTCATCTATCCATCCCTTATCTACATGGAAGATAATACGAGTATCATCCATTTTGCTTTCCAGAACAGTATTGCTGAGAATTATGTTAGAATAGCAATAGACAGCATTATCAGGGTTCTTTGACACAGATGATGACCTGTTATTCAGGACTTCCAGAGTAGTCTTAACATAGCCGGAATTCACAGTTGACTTAAACTCAAGATAATCAAATGGGTTTTTCTCGTCAGGGAATGAAAATTTTGTAACTGCACCCTTATTGACTACCTGCATGCTGACATATTTAGCTTTGACATTGCTGTAATCTTCAGCTGAGAACACTGAACCTGAAGAAGTTCCACCACTGCTACTGCCCGATATTATCTGTGAAGGAGTTGCTGTGGCTGTCCAATACCATTGATTCCATACACTGCCATTGTCGTTGGAAATATGGACTTTGATACTATAATTCTCTGTTTCGGAAACAGATGGTATGTAGCTTGAATCATTTTCATTGGCGTAAGTATTGATCAATTCATCATCCAGGTACCAGAGAATATCTGACCCTTCACTTACATTCACAGAGAATTCCGGCTCACGGTCAAGCCTTGAAGTTATAAACTCTGAATCAGGCGAGAATGTTACATCAAAATCAGGAATTACTTCCAGAAACCATTCGTTGGTTAAAACGTTAGTCCCATCATCAACAATGACTGTCAGATTGTAAGCTTCAGCCTCATTCTTAGAAACGAGATATACTGAAGATGTACATGAAAGGTCTTTTTGCACCATCACACCATCAAGCAACCAGGTTACATCTGATGAGTTGACAGAAGATGTGGAAAAGCTGATTGATTCACCGGTATGTGTGGATACTTCTGCAGCCGAGGGGAAAAAGACTACGCTGTCTGCTGCAGAAGCCGGAAGTATGATCAATCCAAGAAAAATAGCAAACTGTAAGATGCGAAAGGAACCTGAAATAAAGTTATTCTTCAAGATAATGCACCTCATAGAGGATGGTATTCTGTGGAAGTTTCCCATTTGGCATTGAGCAGATGTGACATTGTAGAAGAGAATTCTTTTCCATTTGTCCATATGGCAGTCAGGTCGGCCTCACCATCGTCATCTTTTAAGATATCCACAAGCATCTCTGAATTATCTACAACAACAACAAAACTTTTCAAGTATAGTGGATTCTTCTCCATGGAATTTATCCGAACGGATGCAAGAGGAACAATATTAGATAATTTTCGGGCTTCTTCCTCACAAGAACTTATAAGTTTCAGACTGACACCTTCATCAGTTGTCTTTTTGTTCAAAATACCAATCATTGTAGTGTAGTCTTTTTTGAGGGATTTGTACCTGTCAGCAAGCTTATAGAATGGCGTTGAGGAACTAAGTATGATGATCTCTTTTTGAGCACCTTCAAACATCTGCATGACCCGATCCGTAACATTCCTGATACCATTGATGGTCCACATAAGTTCTTCACTCTTGTTAGTTGAACATTCACCATATATTCTGTTCAACTGGTCAAGAACATTGTCACATTCATCCCCATAATCACGTTTGAGTTTCAGTATGGCATCCTCTGGAAGAATACACCTGTAACGCATTGGTTTTGTGTTCTGGAATTCAATGATGCCTTTCTGTTCCAGTTTTTTGAGTGCACCATATATAGCTGAATTCGGAACCCCGGAATCAAGATGCAGGGTTGATACTGTGGCACTTTCATTCTTCACAAGAGCCACAAAGACCTTTGCTTCATATGATGTAAAACCAAGTTTCTGGAGAGATGTTAAGAGCATTGTAATAAAATCAACCCCTGATTAGAAGAAAAAACAAATAAAGAAAGAAGGAAAAAAGGAGATCAGTTATCTCCTTCTTTTTTACCCATGTATTTCTTTGCACCTACAAAAACAGCCCCAAGGACTATCAGAACTACTAAAATTCCAACGTACATACCCATACCTGAGCCAGAAGAACCGGCAGGAAGAGTTTCTGTCTGTATCTTAATAGTGTCCGATATCCGGCTGTGTCCATCAGTATCCTCGTATTTGATCTCACTATTGATGGCATAGACCTTTGGTACTGCTGTTTCATCAACTTTCAGTTTGAATACTGCCTCTGCAGTTTCACCTGGTGCGATTGAACCAAGGAAAGACTGGTCATCTGTTGTGCTGAATGGATCATTGGAACTTATTCTGACCGTGGCATCCTTCACAGCTTCTTCACCTGTATTTTTGTAAATAACATGCAAAAGTCCCTCTGAACCAGCTTCAAGTTCACCGGTAACGTTTACAACTTCGAAATCAGCCTCTTCACTCACAATGATTGAGATGTCCTGCATCTGTTGGCCAACAGCATACCAGAGTCCGACTTCCATGTTAGTGATACCGAGGTCAGTTTCATCGTCACCATCTATCTGGACATTCTCCTGGTATCCATAGTATAATTGCAGGTTGAGAGGATATTCACCAGCAGGAGCATTCTTGGATACTTCGATGTTAAACATGACCGGATCCTCTACCTGCTCACCAGAGGCAAGAGTACCTGCTTCCTGTGGTCCTGACTTTACCCTGATATTTGGGTCTTCTGATACAAGAATAGCAACGATTCCAATGGCTGTTGTCCTCTGAGCTTCATAACCCATTTCTGTTTGCTGTATTTTCTGCTCAAGGTCTGATGAATCATCAGCTTCATCCTCTGATTTAAAACCAGTTACAACACCTTTGTTCATCAAGTTGAGATTGAGAGTTACCTCATCCCCACGATAAAATTCATTGTCGCCTACAAGTGTTGCGCTTACATCCGGCCCTCCGTAAACTGTATAATAGTTATCATCAAAGTTGAAATATTCAGGAAGTTCCATACTAGTTACTGTCATTTCAGCGTGCACAGGAAGTGCAAGCAGCATAATTAGAATAATTGATGCCGGAATTATCTTTTTAGCATTAATTGTTTTCATAAGCATCCCTCTCTTATTTATTTGATTTCTTCGATCCGTTTTTTCTGATATTTTTGATTACCAGTACTATTCCCATAATTACAAGTCCTGCAATAGCAAGACCGGTTACATTGACTTTTCCTTCAGGCTGTTTTAGGAAGACATCGACTTTCATATTCTCTGAGAACGCATCTTCACCGTCTACGTCTGTATATTTGATCTCACTGTCAATACCGTAGCTTTTCTCAACAGCCTGGAAATCAGAAGTAATATCAAATGATATGGTTCTGCTCTCACCGGGTTGCATCGTACCAAGTGATTGTATAGGGCGGTCAGTGCTCAATGGTTGCATCATTATCAACCTTGCAACTGCATCTTCTGCAGGAAGTTCACCGATGTTGGTATAGGTTATATTGAGAGTGTTAGTGCTACCTGCAGTAATATTTCCTGAAACACTGCTGACTTCAAATTTAGCTTCAGGCACTACAATGACAGGGATCTGGATCGTTTGTTCAACGGTCTCATAATAAGTTGCATGATCCTGATCAGGCATTCCAAGTATGATAGATTCACCGGCTGTCATCCTTACATCTTCCGGATATTCATAATTCATTGGCATTTCAAGAAGATATGTTCCTGCGGGAGCATTCTCTGAAATAGTAACCGTAAAGACAAAAGGATCCTCTGATAATTCACCGGCAAGCAGTTCATCCAGTGTTTTACTATTCGTTGCTGCATCAATCTCTATCAGATCAGTCGAGGACACAAGATGTGCCTTTATCCCATATGCTGATGTTCTCTGAGTTTCATACTGTAGCTCTGTGAGAGATAATTGATGAACACCCTCTGAAGTATCTATGCTGGTGCCTGGTTTGAAACCATACAATACACCCTTGTTGGATAACATGACCCTTATCTGGGCAGTTTCACCGCGTTCGAATTCTGTGTCTCCAAGAACTGATGCGTATATGTCAGGTTCTCCGTAAGCCTTGTAGTAATTGTTCGTATATTCATAGGTAGGGGATATGTATTCCTTTGCAGTTGCCGAAGGCATCAGCACAAAGGTGGCTGCAAGAAGGATACATACCAGTAAGGGGATAAAGTATAGTTTTGATTTGTCAACTTTATTGGATGTGCCATTCATGTGGTTATGACCTCCGGAATGGTATTTGATTCACGTGTATCAATGAGTTTGGATTTGCGGCTGATCGCTGCATGTGCTCTTCTTTTTTCCTTGAATTTGTCAAGTGTGACAATTACGGGAGGGAAGATCACAAACGTAGCCAGCAGAGCCAGGAATACGTCTATAACTGTTATCAGGCCAAAATTGCTGGTAATACTGAATGGTGATGCTATCAATGCAGAAAAACCAAACACAGTGGTTGCACCAGATGTGACGATGGCTTTTCCAATCTTCACACTTGCTTCTTCCATTGCCTGTTCGGGATCTGCACCTTTATCCTTTTCTTCGAAATAGCGCTCCATCATAAGGATTGCATATTCTGAACCAACACCCAGGATAAGCGCACCAAGGGTTGCGGTCATGGGGGTATATTCCAGACCTGTGTAATACATGAGACCTCCAGACCAGCCAACTACCATTATCATGGTTATCACCGGAGTTAAAGCCTTCAACAGATCACGGTATATCACAAGCAGACCTGCAAAAACCAATATGATTCCCAGTAATGTCATCATGGTTCTGCCGGATGTCAAAGCACCTATAACCTCTACAAAAACAACAGAGTTTCCGGTTATGGTTACTTCTGCTCCCGGAGGAGGTGCCATCCAGAGGATATCGTCTTCCACTATATCTGAGAGGTCTCCGATACCCATCAGTCCAAGCTCACTCATTGCATTGCCAATCTCAAGGTTGACCAGAAGTATGGAATTTCCGTTAAGATAACGTTCCTTTTGAGCGTCAGGTATCTGTTCATACAACGCTGCAACCTCTGCTGAACTCTCAGGGATTTCTCCACCGTTCTGGGCCTTTATAAGATCAATAATGCTATTTGAGCCGTAAATATGACTCCTTCCCCCTACTTCATGCTGTGAGAACTCATCTATCCATTCAAGTAGTTCCGGATCTGTGTTGTCATCAGTCTTTATTATCAGGTTTAATTGATCTTCTCCACCCAATATTTCGCCCATGTGTGTAAGATCGATCAATGCAGGAAGATCCTGGGGTACAAAGGTTTGTGTATCGGTCTGAATAGAGACCAGAGTATCTGCATAAAGTCCACCAACACAAAGGGAACCTGCAATTGCTATAACCAGTACTGAATGCTTCATCGAAAAACCAGATATGCCTTTAAGCGCCTTTTCAAGGAAATCCGGTTCATGTTCAGATTGTTCCATTACAGATACTTTTTTCTTAGAAGATTGCTTTTTCAGCCCTATTTTAGAGAGTATATTTTTCTCTGAAATTTTATGGAAGCCGTATAGTACTGTAACCCCTACAAACAATGAGGCTAAGAAACACATCACGATACCGATCATCAGAAGTTTTCCGAAATCCTGTATCATTGGAACAGTTGATGTAAACAATGAGAAGAAACCAAGTGCAGTTATTATCAGTGCGATCAGAACTGCAGGACCGGTATGCTTGATGGTGTTAATTACTGCCTGTTCATCACTGGTACCATGCTCCAGTTCTTCTTCAATACGATTATGGAACTGAATAGCGTAATCGATGCCAAGTCCAATAAGTACCGGGAAGGCAGACATGGAAACCATCGTCATTGGGATGTCCAGATAACCCATGGCTCCAAAAGTGAAAATAATACCAAGTATGACTATTGGAAGCGGAAGAAGTCTCCACCTTACATGTTTGAAGACAAGATATAGCACTACTACCATGAGGAGAATTGAGATCATGAGCAATGTACCCATGCTGGAATTCATTGCTTCATTCATTTCGACCATAAAAGCAGGATCTCCCGTCACAATTACATTATAATCCCCAGGGAAATCTGCCATTTCAACAGATGTTCTGGTTTCCCTGAGTATTTCCTCCTTCGTATCATCTGAGGTAGTTGCTTCAACGACTACAGACATAATAGCATGAGTTTCATCAGGAAGATAATATGCTGGAACTGATGAACTGATAATTTCATCGATCACTTCTCCATCATCCGGGATTTCACTCCGCCCAGTCATCTCATAATTAGCATCTTTGATTATAGATGATGGGGAATTGACTTGAATTACTCCGGGAATATTGACTGTGGACTCGTATGCTCTGTCCATTGCCTTGAGAAGTTCAGGATTTGTTACATCAGTGCCTTCAATCATTATTACAATTGATTCGGTGCCAAAGAGATTCTGGTAAAGATGATCATAATTCTGGTACAATTGAGAGTTCTTATCTACAAAAGTATCAGTCCCTGATGCCATCCCTATGTACTGGGCACCCTGAAATGAAATAATCACGAGAAGAAACGTGATTAGCAGGATAGGTATCGTATTGTCTTCAATGAAGACACCCAGTTTTTCAAAGATGTTTTTTATGACAAACACTCCTTATGTTTAATTATGATAATAAAAAAACTCTGTATTAGTTGTTTTAATTTGAGCCTTAATAACATGTTTTTCTATATAAGGATTTTACCCATTAATAAACTGATTAAAAGTTAAAACAGAATCGTAAGCAGTGGCATAATAATGAAACTATGAAGAGAGAGGAATGCACCATCAACATTCTGCTATAAAATATAGTGAATAGGTTTTGAGACATCCTGGAAAGGATGCCTCGTTTGGGGGTTGGATAGGGTGGTACTAACTACACGACAAGCGTGTGGTTGATGGTACACAACAGTACAACTGCATTATTAGTAGATAAGTGTTTCTATATATCGACAGAATTGATTTATTTTTAATTAGTTTGGCAATAATAACACATATATGACAAAAAGTCCACAGTTACAAAGTATATATCCAAAATTAGAGTTAATAATAATTGATCTCGAAAATAATAAGACTGAATGTACCTGTATATACAAGGAATTTATATAAGGATTGTACTCTCAAAAAAACATGTTGATTGTGACATTCCAAATTAATAACCATTCAACATCCAGGAAACATACCCGAATCAAATCCTTGGGTGCCGGTCTTTCATCAATAAGTTAAGGTCTACTTTATTTCCCTTTATCCAATCAGTATCAAGGTTCCGAACAGGCAGATCTTCCACATGAGCTTTTAATATTTCAACGGAAGATATCAGTCTTTTCGGATTTTCTAAATTTGATCGCATCATAAAACACCTTTAATGAGTTTACTACAAATTGATGACTATGTATCGTCAAGTATGTCGATGTTTCGCACACTTATAAAGATGACCCTGTGAGAACTAGTCAAATTACATGCATATTAAAAACACCTTTATAGTTGTTTTAACTTAGAACCTGATAAACATTTCACCCGTAAAAAAACAACCAAACAGTGAAAATATGGACAATGAAAGAGCATTAAGAGATCTGGGACTTACAAAATACGAAGCTTCTGCGTATGCAACCTTATTAAAAGAAGGAATTACAGGTGCCCAGGATCTGTCACGCAGATCAGACATACCTGTTGGAAAGATATACGAAGTACTTTCCAATCTTAATAACATGGGGCTTGTTGAATTCCAGAGATCAAGACCCAGGAAATACAAGGCAGTTAAACCAAAGATAGCCCTGAATAACCTCTACAATAAAAAAGAGGAAGATACGAAAAATGAGCTGGATGATTTCAAATTGAAAGTTGCAGAGCTGGAAACCAGATTTTCAGACATTTCCCAGCCCGAACATACAGAATTACAGTTTTGGTCTACTTTGATAGGTGAAGAGGACATTATAAAGAATATCAAAAATATGCTGGAAGAAACTGAAAAAGAGATCCTGCATGTCAAACCTGCCAAATTGAAAAAGATATTGGAAAAAGAAAAATGCATCGATCCAAAGACTTTTATCCCTACGGTTATTGATGAATTCATTAAAGCGGCAGAGAAGGGAATAAAGATCAGGACCATTATACCTGAGGAGCTTTTCCTGACTGCACTTAAAGATAAGATCGAACAAGTAGACGACCTTTCCCTTAGAAGCATTATTAAGAAAAACATCGATGTAAAGATCCTTGATTGTGAATATGACTTCATACTGATCGATGAATACATTACACACATACCTATTCCTGATCCCCTTTCTCCAAAAAAGGTCTTTGGGGAATTGAAAGTATATGACAAGGAATATGCAGGGAAACTGAAAGATAAATTCGAGGAGCTCTGGGCCAAAGGGCAAAGAATTGACATGAGCTCCTGAAAACTGTTTTAAAAATATGAGTAGATGTATATGAGCCTATAAATCATATAGAAAATATAGGCAACATATATATTATAAGCCATTCATAAAATTCATGAAGTCTTTTAAAGAATCCGGAATGGGAATCAGGACATTTGCGGATGTGCAATTCTCCCCGTAGTCAAAAGTGTAAACGGGGCCCTGCCTCTTCCGGATAATAAGATAAAAGAGAACGGGAGAAAAAAATATGGGATGGTTTGATGTCGTAGCAGGCGTTGCTACAGGTGGATTATACACAGTTGGTAAAGCTATCTACCAGGCAGGAAATGCAGCTGAAGATGCAGGCGATGCTGCCGAAGAAGCTGGTATGGCAATTGCAGTGATAGGCTCAACAATACAAGCTGTGGGCGAGCAGTTGAATTCTACATTAAAAGAAGTTGAGGAACTCCTCACTATCCAGAGACTGACACCAAGAAGTGAGGCAGACCTCTGGGACGAGGAGAAAGCAAGGCTTGACTCCCTCAGGCAGGAAAAGACACGGCTTGAGAATAAACTTAAAGAAAAAGGTGTTAATGACACCGGCAATTTTGATTTTAATTTCTGGGACATACTTTCAGACTTCACCGATGTGATAGAGAAGTTCCAGCTCATGGCAAAGCTGGCAGCTGTAAATCAGGAGATACATGATATATTCTATCAGGAACCAGGTGTTGTCACAACAGGCATTTACAACGCTAAAGAAGTACTTGAACGATTGAACACGATCGAGCAACCAATGATCGAGGACATACTAGCATCACTCGACGATAATCTGGACGTCAGCGAAGAGGTCCTCAAGGAAGTAAAGAAGCTCTTTGTCACCAAAAAGAAAGTACCTGTTTCAATTGCAGAACTCAGCCCTTCGATAAGGGACCAGTTAGAGATGATCCAGACAGATAAACTCTACTATGAAGGGCTTATCTCGAGAAAGGATACAGTTACAGCACAACTGAGAGATATCATCAAGATACACCCTGAAAACAAGTTTGAGATTACAGCAGGAGCCATCAATGTACCAAAAGCAAGCATCTATGCCAGCAATGTACTTGATGACGTAATAAGTGCAACAAACATACTCGATAATATAAACATAGCAGAGTCAATAAAAGATGACATCGGAGTTAACACTGGAGTGACCGATGTTGTCAGAGAATCTGAAAAGATCGAAGAGAACATAAACATTAGAGATACTGTTAAAAATATTGATACAGGCATCATTAACAGGACTGTAAGAAACATTTCAAGTTCCCAACCTGTGATGCGGACAGCATCCACAAGCAATATAGAAGCAGCAAGCAGCTCAGTAAGTGCAGCAGCTGCAAAGAAAGAGACTGCAAACATATCTGCTGCAAATATGGCCAGGATCGCAACATCCATCAAGAGATCACCCAGTAATCCGATGTCCATGATGCAGCCGTACGGTGCAAAGATATCGGCATCCCTCAGTACCAAGTTCGATGGTTACCAGCGAAACTATGACTTGATGAAGGCCCAGAAGGCATTCTATTTCAGGCAGTCCCTGAAAATGGAGAGAAAATACGAGTTCCTGTCTAACAGGTGGGTCGAAGAACCGGGAATAATTCCAAAGACACTGGATGAACTGCATGGTGTTCTGGAAAATGTAAGGACTGAGGAGCAGCCACGTATCGACCTTTTGCTCGATAATGTCAATGCGACCCTTGTGGAAGCAAAAGGAACTGTCGAGAAAGCCAACGATACAATGGACTCGGTGAAAAATGCCCTTTCAATACTGGACTTTGACACAAAATACCTGAAACTCGGAGGTATGGTCATTGGCGGATTGATAGTCCTTGACCTTTTCGTCGGACTTATAGTGCTCATAAGGATGGCACTTGGGTTTTAATTAAGTAAATTGGAAAACAATAAATGGACCGGTTGCTCATACGGCAACCGCATCCACACTTTCGAATTCGCACTTTTTTTTGATTTTTTGCTTATTCTGTTGACCTTACATCAACGAGCAGTTCTGCGCCATTGCTATCCACATGCACTGTGGAACCTTCGGGCACTTCACCTGCAACTATCAACTTGGCTATCCGGGTCTCAACCTCATTCTGAATGACCCTCTTTAGTGGTCTGGCTCCGAAGGTCTCGCTGTATCCTGCCTTTGATAGGTAGGCCTTTGCAGCACCAGTCATTTCAAGACTGATACGCTTATCCCTGAGCCTTTCGACAAGGTCTGCAACCTTGATATCAACGATCTTCACCAATTCTTCCGGCTTCAATGCATGGAAAATGGCGATCTCATCAACACGATTAAGGAACTCGGGCCTGAAATACTTGCCAAGCTCACTCATTGCACGCATCTGCAAGGTCGCATAATCCAGAATCTTGCCACCCTTACCGCTATCAGGAAGTCCCTGTTCCGGACGGGACAGCTCATCACCTGACTTCAGCAGTTCAGTGAGGTCACCGCCGAAGATGTTTGAGGTCATAATGATCAGAGTGTTCTTGAAGTCCACAGTCCGCCCCTTTGAATCAGTGAGCCGGCCGTCATCAAGAATTTGCAGCATTACATTGAATACATCCGGATGAGCTTTTTCGATCTCATCGAAGAGCACAACGGAATATGGTCTCCTGCGTACCGCCTCTGTAAGCTGGCCGCCTTCCTCATGTCCGATATAGCCAGGAGGTGCACCTATCATCCTTGCAACGGTGTGCTTTTCCATGTATTCTGACATGTCAATGCGCACCATGTTGTTTTCATTATCGAACAATTCAGCTGCAAGTGCCTTTACAAGCTCAGTCTTACCAACACCGGTCGGACCAAGGAATATGAAACTTCCAATTGGACGCTTCGGGTCCTTGATACCCGCATAGTTGCGTATGACAGCATCAGCCACTGCCTTTACAGCCTCATGCTGGCCAATTATACGGTTGTGAAGGTTGTCCTCGAAATGAACAAGTTTTTCACGCTGGCCTTCCATGAGCCTTGTAACTGGTATGTGAGTCCACTGGCTGACAACCTCGGCAATATCCTCTTCGCCGACCTCCTCACTGAGGAGCATGTCGCCCTGCATCTCCTGAAGTTGCTTTTCCTCTTCAGCATACTCATGTTGCAATGGAATGAGAGTTCCGTACTTCAACCTGGAAGCAAGTTCAAGGTTATTGTCATTCTCAGCAAGTTCAAGCTGGACCTTTGTATCTTCCATCTGTTGTTTCAGGGCACCAAGCTTTGAGATAGCTTCCTTCTCATGATCCCATCTGGCCCTCATAGCATCTGATTCTGCCCTGATGTCTGCAAGTTCCTTTTCAAGGGCATCCAGGCGGTCCTTTGAAGCTGCATCCTTTTCCTTTTTGAGTGCTTCGCGCTCAATCTCAAGCTGCATTATCTTGCGGTCGGCCTCATCGAGTTCTGCCGGCTTGCTGTCAATTGCAGTTCTCTTCTTTGCAGCCGCCTCATCCACAAGGTCGATAGCCTTGTCCGGAAGGAACCTGTCGGCAATGTAGCGACTACTCATTACAGCAGCTGCAACAAGCCCTGAATCCTTCAGACGTACACCATGATGGACTTCATACTTCTCCTTCAGACCACGCAGTATGGAAATAGTATCTTCCACCGTAGGCTCTTCTACGAAGACCGGCAGGAACCTGCGTTCAAGTGCAGCATCCTTTTCGATATACTTGCGATATTCGTCAACTGTGGTAGCACCTATACAGTGAAGCTCGCCACGTGCAAGCATCGGTTTCAGGAGGTTTCCTGCATCCATGGCACCTTCTGTGGCACCTGCACCTACAATGGTGTGTATCTCATCTATAAAGAGAATTATCTGGCCTTCTGAATCAGCAACTTCCTTGAGTACCGCTTTCAGCCTTTCCTCAAATTCACCCCTGAACTTTGCACCTGCAATAAGTGAACCCATATCAAGGGCAATGATACGCTTATCCTTCATGGCATCGGGTACATCCCTTTTTGCAATACGCTGTGCAAGTCCCTCGACAATTGCAGTCTTACCGACACCGGCCTCACCGATGAGCACAGGATTGTTCTTCCTTCTACGGGAAAGGATCTCAATGGAATGCCTTATTTCCTGATCCCTGCCAATGACCGGGTCCAGTTTTCCCTGGGCTGCAAGTTCTGTGAAATCTATTCCGTACTTCTTAAGTGGCTCCATTGTGTCTTCCGGATTCTCTGAAGTAATTCTCCTATTCCCCCTTATCTGTTTGATAACATCGAGTAGACGATCACGCGTAACACCCTCACTTGCAAGGATCTTACCGCACGGGCTGTCCTTTTCTCCAACCATTGCAAGCAGGAGATGCTCAACGCTCACATACTCATCTTTCATCTTTCCGGCTTCCTGCACTGCAGCATCCAGAATACGCCTCATGGTCTGAGTCATGTAGACCTGCTCGCCACCCGGGCCTGAGACTTGCGGAAGGTTTGCAAGCTGAGCTTCAACCTTCTGCTTCAGACGGTCCACCGGAACTTCCATATTATGCAATAATGTAGTTACAAGTCCACCACTCTGCTCCAGCAATGCAAGGAACATGTGTTCACAATCTATCTGCTGATTTCTGTACCTTGCAGCAATCGTACTTGAATCCTGAATAGCTTCCTGAGCCTTCTGCGTGAAACGGTTAAGATCCATTTTATAAACTCCCCGGGATTGATGTCCCCATTATCCCATCATTTTAATTTAGAATGTTTGTTTAAATTACTTTTGATACGTTTTTTAAGGACAGGAAATACCCGGATTTACGCACAAAATAATGCCTGCAAGAATTATCTTTTTAACATTTCATTTACTTGCAGGCAAAGCTTACCCATACAAGCTGAACTTACTCGATGAGTATCTTTTTCCTTTCTTCGATCTGCAACTTCGGAAGGGTTACCGTAAGCACACCATCCTCAAGTTTTGCCTTTGCACCTTCGGTAGTTACAGCTTCCGGAAGAGTAATGGCCCTTGAGAATGAACTGTAGGTCCTTTCCCTGCGCAAATAGCTTTTATCTTTTTCTTCATTGTTAGTGCTGCAATTTGCGGATATTGTCAACATATTGTCGCTGACATCAAGATCGATACCATCTTTCTTAATTCCCGGTAGATCGGTTGTAACAGTGATCTCTGAACCTTCATCCTTAACATCCACAAGTGGTGCAAGTATTCCGGTTTCTGCCCATCTGTCTCCGAAATTCCTTTCTTTGAACATGTTGTTCAACATGTCTTGCATCTGTACTATCTCTTCCATTGGACTCCATAATCCACTCCTTGCTGGTGTCACTTTTGTTAAACCAAATTTCATACTATCTCACCTTTTGTTTTATGGATATTAAGATATCTTTGTTCTTCCGGCTATTCAGCTTTGTTTTTCTGTTAATTTCTATTGTCTTTATTCTGGCAGAATCGTTCCAGTCAGCTGAGCAATTATATCGTAAAACTCCTATTTAAATGTTTTGTAAAAGATGCATGTTTTGTCAGTTTTATCGAAATCATATCGATAAAATGAGAATAAGGTTTATATAGGGATAGTTAAATAGAGTAATCTTATGCCACAACAGATAATCCTGATAAATCTGGAAAAACCCCGGGAAAAAAAACTTGAAGAAGATATCCGCTGGTTTTGTAACAGTTTCGGATTATCCTCAGGAAGAGATACTGAGAACATTGCCACACAGGTAGTTCATGACCTGCTGCAACAACTTTCCGAAAGAGAAGGAAAGATATCTTCAGATACTATTGCAGAAAACCTGGATGTGAACCTGTCAAGGGTCAACCACCACATCAGAAATCTTATTAGTTCTGGTCTGATATACAGGCAAAAAAGAGCACTCTACATTCGTGGAGGTAGCCTCAAGGCTGCAGTCCAGGAAATGAGAAAAGACTCAGAACGTATATTCCAGGAACTGGAAGAGATAGCAGAAGAAATTGATGAGCAGATGGGACTGAAGAACAGGTAAAAACCCATCATTTTATTCTTGGATCCCTTCTTTACATTTTATCATGGACCCAGAAATCACCCTCAATAGTGAATTCCTTCTTCCATATAGGAACTTCCTCTTTGATGCGCTCAAGCGCCTCCACAAGTGTTTCGAAAAGTTCTTTCCTGTGGGCAGCAGCAACAACAATATAGACAATGTCCTCGCCTGATCTGATAAGACCTGCCCTGTGATGAATAAGTACGTCTATTATGTCGTCCTTTTCCTTGAGTTCATAACATATTTTTTCAATTGCCCTGTCAGCAACACCTTCGTATTTTTCGAAATTAATGGCAGTGGTTTCCAGAGTATCATTCACACGCCTGACGATCCCCGTGAATGTTGCAATCCCACCAGATAGACGGATGTCCGGATTCGAACGGACCTTCTTAATGAGGGAATCAAGAGTCACCCATTCCGGCTGGCTAACAATGAGTTCTACCAATGCACCAATATCCCATTCCGACCTTACGGGTAGCTGAACAAGAATATTAGACACATCGTCGGAGCCTTCGACCTCTCCAAGAAATATCTTGGGAAGATCACTGCTTTTTGCACCCTCGACAATGGCAAAGTCAGCCCCTCCGTCAGCAAGTGCATTCAGGGCATCCTGAAGTGTCGGATTTCGCTTTATTGTCACAAGCTCGATATCTGTGATGGCGGCAACTACATCTGCCCCTGCATCAAAGTGTTTACCAGTATCGGTATTCTCCGGATTGAAACGATGATGCAACATCTGTTTTACAGTACCGACAGAACCCCTTTTGGAAAGAGCCTCAACAAGACATGTGACCAATGTGGTTTTGCCGGAATTCTTGTAGCCTGCAACGCAAATGACTTTCATAGAAAGAGTTTATGAGAATTCATCGTATAAGTATACAACGCGAATAGCACGCAGTATAACTCATATTGATTATTTTTAAGATTTGTTAAAAATTATAATAGATAAATTACGAATAGTTTATATCCTACTGTTTTGTAGCCATTGCAATGAGTGAATACAAAATAAGTATCCATGACATGCCTGTAGATGAGAGACCACGCGAAAGATTGCTCAAATACGGACCTGAAGCACTTTCCAATGCAGAACTACTGGCCATTATCCTGAGGACAGGGTCACAGAAAGAGAATGTGATCAATATGTGCAGTCGAATATTCTCGGACTACAATATCAAACAGCTCAGCCAGGCAAACATTTCAAAACTCACCCAGATGCATGGAATCGGAAATGCCAAGGCTGCACAAATAGCCGCAGTTTTTGAACTTGCCCGCAAGCTTGAAGGATTCAGTGATGAGCCTAAAAGAAAGATAAAGTCACCTGCCGACGTATATTCACTTCTCTACCCCAAGATGCGGGAACACAAACGCGAGAGACTTGTAGCATTGCTCCTTGATACCAAGAACCATGTGATAAGGGAGGAGCTCATCTCCATAGGCAGCCTGAATGCTAATATCGTACATCCCAGAGAGGTGTTCAAGGCGGCACTCATGGAATCTTGCGCCTCAGTCATACTTTCACATAACCACCCGTCGGGCGACCCCACGCCAAGCAGGGAGGACATAGCAGTAACAGAAAAACTTGTGGAAGGTGGCAAGTTGCTGGGTATCGATGTGCTGGACCATGTTGTCATTGGAGATGGCAGGTATGTTAGTCTGAAAGATGAAGGATTTGTGAGATAATATCCCCAATACCTAACAAAACATTTAAGGTATTAACCGGCAATTAGCACACAAATGAAAGAGATAGAACTTAATGACCCCTATACAACTCCATACAGGGGCATATATGCAATATGCGACAGGAACAACGAATATGCAGAGATCGTTGAGCATACGAACTGCTATGGCGGTGCCGCATGGTCAAAGTTCCATTATTCACATTCGCCACTCATTCTGAATACACGTTCCATAGGGAACATGATCAGATACTTTGTGAAAACCGGCACATCTGCCCTCGAGCTTAAGCCATCCACTGCTGCGGCAGGAATCGAATCTGTTGTTGTGGAAGGAGATGAGGTCCATATTACATATGCAGGACTTGGGGGAGGCGGAGTAGGTGCTACAAAATGCAGGGCATTCGCAGAGGGTGTACTGTGTTGCAACTATACCGAATCCGGCGGTGGCCGTGCTGCAAAGGGAACAATCGTGGTCCCTAAAAGAGAGAGAGTGCTCATCGGCATCGATGACACGGACACAAAGGAAGAAGGCGCCACCTGGACACTTACCCATAATATGGCAAAGGAACTGGACTGTATCGAGTCTGTTTATCTTTCCCACTCACTTGTACAACTTTTCCCGGTATCAGCAAGGACACAGAACTGCGTATCCACAGTACTGGAATTCGCATGTGTGGACGAGAACGCGAAACAGGAACTGCTTGAGAGTATAAAGGCAGCACTCCTGAAGTACAGTGTTTCCGATGAGACAGGGATGGTCGTCCTCTCTGATTTTGATGCGAAGAAAATGAACGAGTACAGCAAACAATGCCGCAGTGGCGAGCTCACGAAAGAATACGCAATGCAATGTGCAAAAGACAACAATGTTGACATCTGGCTGGATGGCAATGGTGTCATAGGAGCACTTGCAGCACTTGCATGGTTTGCACGGCCTGACGAATCGGTCACGCTGGATTCACAACTCGAATAACAAAGATATGACAGATAATAAGGATATAACCGGTCTTGAAGCAATTTATCTTTCAGCTATTGACAGCAATGTGAGGTTCATTACTGCTGTTGCCGGATATCCCATAACTGCTGTTGCAGACTACTTTTTTAAGGAAAAAGATTCCAACAATTACGATATCCACTGGTTCACCAACGAAAAGGCAGCCATGGAAGCTGCACTGGGTGCTTCAGTAACCGGAATAAGGTCCATGGTACTGGTCAAGCATGTAGGCATGAACCTGCTTTCAGACCCGCTCATGACTGCAATGATGCATACTATCGGTGCAGGACTTGTCATACTTGCAGGAGATGATCCCGGAGCAAAGGCTTCACAGAATGAGCAGGATTCCAGATTCTACGGACCACTTTCAGAAACAGCTGTTTTTGACCCGGCAACACCAAAAGACGCTTATGACTCATTAAAGCGGGCTTTTGAACTCTCGGAAGAGGTTAAAGTTCCAGTCATCATGAGAATCACTGACAGGCTGGAAAAGAGAGAGCAAAACGTAACCAGAACAGCAGGCAAGAAAGAAGAGGCAAACATACTAGGAAAGAAGCTTGACAGGGACATCTGGAAACTCACCATGCATGGGAAACACCAGCGCTTCCATATAGAATCCGAACCCCTTCTCAGCCATGAAACTGAGAATTCCCGTTTCAACCTTATGAAGGTAAACGGAGATAAAGTAGGAATAATATCCTCAGGATACCCATCATCAATAGTTAACGACATATTATCCACACAACTGGTCTACTCTGGCTATTCGCATCTGGCACTTGGCCTTGTGTCACCATTTCCCAAAAATGTGGTGAAGGAATTCATCAGCAAACATGAGCGCATACTTGTCGTGGAGGAAAGTGAAGCATTCATTGAATCATACATCAGTACATGTGACAGCATTCTTGGAAAAAGAAGCGGACATCTTCCTGTTGGCATGATTGAAAAAGAGCATGTGGAATTTGCCCTTGAGAACATTGATAAGGATGATGTTTCAAAATATACACACATCCAGACCATTGTCAGCAGGGGATCAAGACCCATATGTGGCGATTGTCCATTCATGCCACTTTACAATGTACTGCATGACATAGAGCCGGTTGCAGGAGATATGGGATGTTCCATACGCACGGCACCGGACCCCCTCAATGCAGTCAACACAGGATTTGCACTTGGTGGTGCAATCTCCACTGCATGTGGTTTCCCCGGAAAGGGAATAGCCGTCATTGGCGATTTTGGCCTTGCACACTCCGGCATTGTAGGACTCATAAATGCAGTGAGCTGTGGTTTTGACATTCTTGTAATCATACTCCAGAATGAAATTGCTGCAATGACAGGCGGACAAGAGACACCTGACCTTCATGATGTTGTGAGAACTCTTGTACCTGACACGACAGTTTTTGATATTGACAGAAGCATCAGTTCAGAAGGTTCGGATAAAACTCAGGATATACTCAGAAACCTTATACAACAAAAGCTGAAAACAAAAGGAGTTTCTGTCATCTATATTGAAGGTAAATGCACACTGTATTGAGTATCATCAACTACATATCATCTGATTTTTAATAAACCATACTGCAAATTGTTTGAAGTTTCAAATATATAGGTTACAATTTATAGTACATGTGTTATAATGTTAAGTTTGAAATATCAAACAATCATTTCTGAAAATTAACATTCAGACCCAGAATATCCTGGGAACCAGAATTAATAGCCTTTGCAATTTCAGCACAACCAACAGCAGCACTCCACCTGTCAAGCACGTGAACCTTTACACCAAGATGACCTTCTATTTTGTCAACGACATAGGGAATCTCACCAACAGAGCCCTCTATGATGATCTCACCAGTTGAATCATAGTCTTTCAGCAAAAGTTGCATGCCTGCAATTTCCATGGCAGCGAAGAGAGCTATGCTATCCAGTGCAAGAAGGGCCTGTGAATCCTTGCCCTCAGCTGCCTTGATCAGGTCATGCCTGTCTGAGAAAGGAGTGTTCTTGAGAACACCCGAATGCACAAATGCTTCATTTGCGCTCATCTTTCCGGCATCTACATCCCTCAGGGCCTGCACGTCCAGTGGACCATGCTGCAATCCCGGTGCAAAGATACAGGCATCTATGGCTCCAACAAGTTTTCCACCGGCAACACCTACTGTAACAGTATTGGAACTTATATCAGAAAGAACGAAATCAGTATATCCAAGAGAAAATGCATGGTATGCAATACCTACTTTCTCCGGACTGGTGGAATGAGAGAAGATATTCAGCCGCGGGTCCGTATTACTCCCATCATGGATACCAGGTATAACGACCGCTGGAATCCCCGATGACACAATTGAATCAAAAACACGGCTACCACCACCTGTTTTTTTACCAGCGCCCTCGATACTTTTGACACCGCGGTTATTAACGCTTCGAATGTTCTCAATATCCGTGATGCCGTCACCCATGGAGTATGTCACCGCCATAAGGGAGATATCAACACTCTTGATACCGAAAGCATCTTCCATTGATGATACTAGCTGGGATTCGGTCATATCAGCTGCTTCAGTTCTTGGAATCTCCAGCTTCAGCACCTTTCCGGATTCCGGGAAAAGCGCAGCAAAACGCATTGCAGTCGTACCGTGATCAATTCCAATGAACATAATATACCACCTTTAATCATCAAGCAACAACAAATTGAGCTCTTTCATGATACGCTCACCTTCTGTGAAACTACCAACCGTAGTTACCAGGCGCAGTTCCTGAAAGGATGTGCCATGTGAAAGAAGCAGCCTCAGATTACCCCTGTCATCGGGCCTCTGTACCTTGGCAGTCAGCATGCCTCCTGAATTACCTTTACCTTTAACAGTTATCACTGAAGGTATTATCTTTTTAATATCAGGATGCCGGCTCAATAAGGATACTATCTTTTTACCATTTCGGCCGCCGATTATGGTAGTATGGGAACCGCCAAGTTTAGACTTCGGTTTATTTATCCCATTTGCATTGATAGTATCAGTCATTTCAAGGGGAATGACAACAGATACTATAAAATTGTGGTGGTTGACGCTTATAAGCAACAACAAAATCAAAGAAAAATACCAAAGCCCTAATTGCATTAAAAAAATAAGTAACAATTCAGGAAATCATATCTCCTGAATATCAGCCATATCTATAAGCTTGACACCTGCACTATGAAGAACCTTAATAGCACCCTCAATGTCATTGACCCTGAGAATAAGAAGAGCTTTCTCAGTCTTTGTTACGAAAGCGTATGCATAGTCAATATTGATGTTCTGTTCCCCAAGGACATCTGCTATCTTTCCGAGTCCTCCGGGCACATCTTCCATCTCCACACCCATTACACTGGTCTCGGAAACCGTGAAACCCGCATCATGAAGAACCTCATGTGCTGCATCCGGTTTGTCAACGACCATCCTGATAATTCCAAAGTCTCCTGCTTCGGCTATAGTGAATGCTCTGATATTAATACCAGCCTTCCTGAAGTTCTCAGCAATGTGTGCAAGACGACCAGGCTTATTCTCAGCAAAAAGGGAAATTTGTTTGATGATCTTCTCTTCCATGTTAGCACCTGCAATTTTATTAAAAGTTATGTTGTCCTACGAAATATTATAACTTTCTGTTGTCCATCACTTTCTTGGCTTTGCCCATTGATCTTGGAATTGTACCTTTTTCAACAAGTTCTACCTTCACAGCAAGGTTAAGCACATTTTTCAGTGCTGCTGCAACCTTTTTCTCCAAAGAGATGATATCATTGACCTTGTCACTGAATGCTTCATCGGTCATCTCTATCTGGATCTTCATGATATCAAGTTCATTGACCCTGTCAACAACTATCATGAAATGCTCGCCAACTTCCGGGATAGTCATCAGGACTGATTCGACCTGTCCGGGGAACACATTGATACCACGGACAATGAGCATATCATCAGCACGTCCCAGAACCCTCATTATGCGCGGATGGGTTCGTCCACATTTACAAGGCTGTTTGTTGATAACTGTGATATCACCAATACGGTATCGTATAAGTGGAAGTGCTTCCTTGGCCAGCGTAGTGATTACAAGTTCTCCACGCTCACCTTCTGTAAGCTGCTCTCCGGTTTCCGGATCAATAACCTCTATCAGGAACTGGTCTGCCCAGATGTGTATACCATCCTGATATTGGCATTCTGTGCAAAGGGGTCCACTGAGTTCTGAAGTACCATATACATCATATGCTTTGATACCTGTGGCTTCCTCGATCCTGGACCTCATTTCCTCAGACCATGGCTCTGCACCAAATATACCTACACGAAGCTGAGTATCGTTCTCGATACTAATGCCTGCCTTATTTGCAACCTCGTTCATGAAGAGGAAGTAAGATGGAGTACAGGCCATTACGCTGGATTTAAGATCCTGCATCAGATCAAGCTGCTTTTCAGTATTTCCGGAACTTGTCGGAAGAACTGTACAGCCTACTTCTTCAGCACCATAGTGTAAACCAAGACCGCCTGTAAAAAGACCGTATCCATAACTTATCTGGATAACATCACCACGTCCGACCCCAATAGATGTCAGCGCCCTTGCAAGGGATGTAGCCCATTCATTGATATCGTTACGTGTGTAGCCAACCACTGTGGGCTTTCCAGTTGTTCCGGAAGAAACATGGAAACGAACAAGCTGTTCATTCGGAACACAGAACATACCTGTAGGATAGGTATCCCTTAGGTCTGATTTATATGTAAAAGGCAATTTTTTCAGGTCATCCATTGACTGGATATCCCCTGGCTTGACACCTGCAGCATCAAATTTCTTTTTATAGAACTCTGAATGCTGGTATACATAATCAACCAGACTTTTTAGTTTCCTTTCCTGCATCTTATCCAGTTCATCAACTGGCATCCTTTCAACCAATGGGTTCCAGTACTCTATCATCTAATCGCCCTTTATTAGATCATTCTGATTCTTGAGATTCTTCGTTCAATGAATCACATATCGAAGGATTGGGTTTTCCTCTAAGGATATCACGTATCCTGTATTTGCATTCGAAAATGATGGTATCCATGTCAGCAACTACATCTATGCCAGCAGCTCCTGCATGTCCTCCTCCAGTACCATCATAGTTCTTACTAATATCTTCCATTATCTTCCCCAGATTCACACCTGCAGCAACAGCTTCACGCTTCGCCCTTCCACTAACCCGTATATTGGCATCACGTGACGTACCGATGAGAGCCACGTCTGCACCAACGTTAAGGAACATAGAAGAAGCAGCTCCTCCGAAAGAATTCACATGAGAGTCTACTAACAGCCAGTCATCGACTCTTTCAATGGTTGCCCTTGTTGCACATTTCAACATAGCGATACGCATCGATATATCCTGAGGAGTTGCAGCCATCATTTCCAGTACATCAGCGTACTCTACTCCACTAGCTGCTATTATCTCAGAAACCGTCCTGAACGTTTCCTGTGTAGCATGCTTAAAGTGTCCTGTATCGGTAATTATGCCGGTCAGAAGACCCATAGCGGTGCGACGCATGATGGGAGCTCCCATGGATTGCAGGATACCAAAGACCATTTCTGCAGTTGATGTTGCATGACGGTGAAGATAGAACTCGGCATTCTCAATTAAAGCTGTAGTAGCATGATGATCGATCACACAATACCTGCCAAGTTTGATATCATTGAGCTGTGAACTGGTTGAAGTGTCAACTACCAGAGTAATATCATACTCAGATGGATCGGGTTTTTCGACCACTTCAATATTGAGTTTATCTATAAGAAGTGAAGCAACTCTGTTGCATCCGTCCACAAGACCTATAGTCCCACCCAGGGCCTCAGAAAGGGCAAATGCACTGCTTACTGCATCTGGATCAGCATTTCGATGGCAAAGATAAAGAATATTGTTGTAATCCAGAAGTTTATTAAAAAACTCCGTTTCTTCAACTTGCATGGAAACCTCTGAACATTACCGGCTTTTTATAGCGGCAATGTCATCAGCATAGGGAAGAGGCTTATTGAGCCTGGTTCCCCATGGATTGTTCAATCTGTTCCTGAAGTTGTGTGAAACGCTTTGAGATCCTTTCTTCCTGTCTTGAAATGGATTGTATCCTGAGTGAAAGTGTCTCTACTTTTTCATTCAATTTAGAAACGGCTTCTTCCTTGCTTGATTTGACATGTAATTCGCCGACACTGCGATAAACAACAACGTCTTCAGGAAGTTTTTCCAGCTCTTCCAGTGCCATCTCAGACTCTTTCTGCATGGACTCTATCTGGGATTTTTGCATAGCAAGGGACTGCGCCTGCTGCTGAACCTGCTGCAACTGAGCCAGTTGGTTCTGTATCTGCGGGGGTATTTGTGTACTCATTTGGTTTCACCTGACATGTCAATAAACCTAAAGTGATTTTAATGTTTCTATGTACACATAGAGATACAAAACAATGATGAGAAGAGAAAGCTTAGATACAAAATTGGAGCCAGAAAAATTGATAGTATTTTACAGATCACATCAGACAGGATGCAGTCTCAGATGCAACCTGAATAAGACGTAACCATGTATTGAGTGTTGAACGCATAGCAACAAGATCATCCGACCTTACGGTAAGATGCAGAGATGTACCCTCAACCACCATCTCAACAGAAGACCTGTCAGTTATCATAGTTTCAAGTTCAGGTTTCAGGGAACGATAGATGGAAGGAGCAGCAGGTGTTTCAAATATAGAATTGGTGATCAAGAGCAATCTTCATCACCATCATATATTTTATGACTTTTCACCCTCAGACTGAAAAGCACTTTGTCCTGTTCATTGAAATCCATCCTATCACCTGAGATCCCAAGTGACAGAACAACTGAGGAGTCATTCGAGCCATCTGGATAAAGAACATCAGATATGACAGATACAAGTTCACTATCCCCCCCTATTGAAGGAATAACACCGGACTTTCGGGGATACGAAAACTCTGTGGGCAACATCGAGATATGGAGCGACAGCACACAGTAACCCCCCCGATCATAAAAAACAATACTACCAGGGTTGCCGTGATATTCACCCACTATGATGAGAGGAGTATCATGAGAAAGGTCTAGAACCTCACCCATGCCCATCTTACCACGGTTGGCATATTCACAACCGAAAAAAGATGCCAGATGCTTACACAGAGTACGCGTGCTGGCAGAAGGTTTGCGAGAAGAAGTGATTAACATCGCTTCTTACTCTGCTTTGATGCGTTTGATGGATGTTGGACGCTCTTTCACAAGGATACGGTGTCCACAGTATGGGCAGCGTATACCTGTATACTCGTAATCTATCTCAACATTTCTTTTGCATCTTGTACATTTATAGGCCATATTCACCTACTCGAGTGCTTCTGTTGCTTTCTTAACAGAACGTGCAACTGTCTTACCCACATTGGTCTGAGGCAGGAAAGTTCCACCTGCAAAGGTATGATCACACTTTGTACATTTCCATATACCAGTGCCTATTCTCTTGACAGTAGGACGTGCACATCTTGAGCACTTGTGAGGCATGCGCATCTTTTCTTCAAGGTCCGCTACCAGTTTACGGTCCTTCCTACCATATCGTGTACCAAACCTACCAGCGGATCTGGATACACGTCCTTTTCTTGTATACTTTTTTGCCATGAATCTTATCTCCTTGAAATGGTGAATTTAATTATATTGAATCTGTCCGTTTAAATATTCAACAGATGAGTTTCCCTTAGTTCTGATGCTTTCTGGCATGCCAGGGACACAGCCTTTAAAAGCTGTTCTTCAGTGAGTGCACCGTCACCGCTCTTTTGCATTCCTGATATAGAGCCATCCTGATTAGAGATGATCGTTATACGAGTGTCACAGACAGTTTCTTCATCAAGATCAGGATCAACCATCATCTCACCGCCGATATCTACCAGCGTGATTGCCACAGGCATATCCCGAATAGGCATAGGCATGTCCTCCCCACGTCCCTCACGTTTGCCAGGAACGGTGGTAGACAGCAGGGCTGCAATTGCACCCAAAGAGGCAGCATCCTGAATATTCCCTGCATTGTTGAGTACATGGATATCGATGAATACCATCCAAACCTCTTCTCCCTCCGTAATACACAACTTACTTAAATCAATTGCGCCTGATTCACGGATACCCCTGTCAGTCACACGAGCCATCTCTATTGCATTCTCCTTAGGAGGACCAGCCTCAAAATCAGGGGAAGCAATTGGGTTGAGCTCCATGCTTGTAATAATTACACCTTCACCAGCTGAGTCAGGGAACGGAGTTCCTACCTGAACTTTAACACCTACCACTATTTCGGTCTCTCCCAGCTTGATCCATGCAGAACCTTCTGCTTTCTCAATTACATTGGTCCTGATATCTATATTTCTTATTGCATCAAAGGTACGACCATCCTCACGTTTTCCTTTGAGCATAAGGTTGTAAATATAATCTTTCTTAAGTATAGACATTGATTGATTACTCATGGTTACCACATCACTCAGGCAGTCTCTTCATCATCTTCAGGGACATCCTCATCATTATTTTCAGGAATCTCCACTTCATCGACGTCCCGGAAAGAATCCTCTTGATCTTCCACAGATTCAACTTCATCCTCTGCTTCAACATCCTCTAGATCTTCCACTTCCATTTCTTCTTCGATGTCTTCAACATCTTCAGATGTTTCATCCTCTTCTAAAGAATCAAGTGTAGATTCAACAAGAGCAGAGACATCTACATCTTCTTCTTCATCAGATACTTCCACTTCTTCCAGCTTGGTAAATTTGTTCTTGAGAGTTTCTTTCTGAATCTCAAGTATCTGGCGACATCCTTCCTTACACAGTTCAACTGCTTGTTTGAACTCTTCCTGCGTTACGTCACCATCCATCTGCAAAAGAGTGATCTCACCTTCAGATGTCATAGCCATTGGGATATCAGCATCACCGTAATTATCTTCCGGTTTATTAAGATCGAGTACCAGCTGGCCATCAACCTTCCCTACTGCACAGGCAGAGACGAGTCCCTTCATAGGAATACCGGCATCTGCAAGCGCCATGGAAGCTGCATTTATAGCTGCTGTACGGGTTCCGGCGTCTGCCTGAAGAACCTCTGCAAATACATCAATTACAGCACCAGGATAAAGGTGAGTAAGCACAACAGGCTCAAATGCCTCACGGCTGACCTTTGATATCTCAATACTTCTTCTGCTAGGACCCGGCCTTATGCGATCCTCCACGGAAAAAGCAGCCATATTATAACGGTACCTTATCAGCGCAGAATCTGCTTTCTGTAATCTTCTTGGATGGAGCTCCCTTGGCCCATATACAGCTGCAAGGACCTTGTTTTTGCCCCATTCCAAATAACATGAACCATCAGCCCGGGAGAGTACACCTATCTCCATTTTCATAGGGCGGATCTCATTAACACGCCTGCCATCAAGACGTAATCCTTTTTCATCAATGAACTTTTCAGGTTTATCACTCATATTAATTCTCCAATGTTTGCACATTTTCCCTGTTGATCTAAAAGAGATACATTTGGATCAATTATCATCATCGTCCAGTAACGCATCCACTTTTCTACAGGCTTCTTCCCGAATCTCGCATTCATCTTCCGTATCCACAGCGAGATCATCCTCTAAAACAGTTTCATCCTTCCCAGAAACAACATCATCCTCATTTTTCAAGAAATGAGAGATCCTCTCCGTCAAGCCGGAGGTGTGAGAATGTTTCATTATAAGCTCAATAGCTTCATTGAGAAGGTCCATTTCAGCATCGTTGCCTTTAATCCATATTCTTCCATTCTGTCCCACAAATATCTCGCAATTTGTTTCTTTCTTAAGCATAGATACCATAGAACCACCATGTCCTATGATACGCGGAACTTTTGTAGGAGTTATTTCAATAATCCGGCCCACATTAAGAGCCCTCAGACCACGTTCTCTCATGGTCAGTTCTACCTTCATGGATGAATTTACATCTTTTATGCGAAGCAAAGCTGAGCTGCCAACACCCATAATTTCTGACATTTTGTCAGATTCCACACGTCTTGGATACTCTGACACATGCAGTAATCCATCATATGGAGAACTAATGTTAAATATCCAGTTAGAAGGAGTGACCCCTATAACCGTACCAATAACATAGTCCCTTGGTGATGGGATATATTTACCGGTAAAGGGAATTACAGAAATCTTATTTTTGGCATTCTTTACTCCGTATAAAAGGGAATAGACTTTTCCGTCCTTTACGTAAGTACCCGGACCAGAATCAGCCTTGTTTTCGGACAATAGCTGCCCTGGAATTACAATTTCACGTTCCATTATGCGGCCTCATAATAATTTAGTTTCAGCATCCCCTTTTGTAAGGTGATTGACAAGGCCATAGAAATCATTCTGCAGGCCGGCAGGCATTTTTACAACTGCCACCCATGAACCATCATTTTGCCATTCATTCTTCACAAGAGTTGCAAATTTAGAGATATCCCCATAAGCCTTTGCTGCAAATTCACCCGGAATCCTTACAGCAATATCAACTTCCTCGAACCTTATAGGAATTATCGGACGAATGGCTTTCATTACAGCATTTACCTGGTCATCAACACTTTTGAGAGGATCGATATGGAATTTTGCTTCTTCCATTGCTTTTTCGATCCTGGATGGTGGATGGGGAGCTTTTGTCTGGGGATTAATACCATTTTGCGCAATAAAAGTGATGACCTGTCTGGTCTTCTCTTCCAAAATACGCTTTCTTTGTTCTTTGGTGAGCTGTAGCTCCCCATGCAGAATAATCTGTTCAGCAATCTCCAATACATCATTGGTATTGAAGATGTTCACAAAATCAGACTCTGCAGCTTGTTCTCCTTGATGAGCATCATAGAATATAGACTCTACAGCGATTATATCCTCTATATTTACTTTCTCTCCCCTTTTAAGCGCAAACGCACCCTCCGGATCAACAAAGACTTCAAAATGATTTTTTCCTTTCTTGAGCCTTGCAATTACAGACTCATCAAGAGATACCATATTAGTTCACCCCATAACACAAAATATTGATTTATTCAGTTGTTTCGTCCTTACTTTCAGACTCGTCTTTCTTTTCTTCTTCGACCGTGTCTTTGAGCTCTTCACGAACCCTTGAAACATATGTTGCAACTTCTTCTTCAGACAGTTTTCTGAACTGGCGGGCCTCAAGTGTTACAACACCAAGTTCCAGAGTAGCTGCATCCACTTTTCCTTCTGTTGAAGTATAGAGTGCTTTCATGCCTAACATGATGGCAGCATCAATATCCATATCAGCCTTGTAGTCTGCCTCAAATATTTCCATAAAGGCATTTCGACCAGCCCCAATAGCTGTTGCCTTGTATTCAAGTAATGCACCACTTGGATCTGTTTCGAACAGACGTGGACTGGAATCATCAACACCTGCTATCAGAAGAGCAGTACCGTAAGGACGAACACCACCATACTGAGTATATGTCTGTTTGTGATCACATATTTTCTTGGCAATAACTTCAACGCCTATTGGCTCATCATATGAAACCATATTTACCTGGGCCTCTACCCTTGCCCTGTCTACAAGAGCACGAGCATCTGCTACAAGTCCTGAAGTAGCAACACCAATGTGGTCATCGATCTGGAATATTTTCTCAATGGATTCAGCCTCTATCAAACGGCTTGTGATCCTCTTGTCCACAAGCAATACCACACCATCCTTTGCTTTGATTCCGGCTGCGGTTGTACCCCTCTTAACGGCCTCTCTTGCATATTCTACCTGAAAGAGACGTCCGTCAGGACTAAAAACTGTAATGGCACGATCATATCCCATTTGTGGTGTCATTTGCATCTTCACTTCATCTCCTAATTTATTTGTAAATAATAATAGAATATATACGATAACTAACTGAAATATGCTTTCTACTCATTTATATGTGACTGTTCTTCGGGGCTAAATATATCCACACCCTCTAAATACTTTTTTGTTGCACCAAGAACCGTACCTGAAACACCAAGAATATGAAGACTAACTCTTCTACCCTTTACGTTGGTAATTGTAGCAAGAGTAGCACGTGTTTGCCGGACATGCTCCCGGTCACAACTTATTACGCCTTTAAAGTCCTCAAAGGCAAAAAGCCATATGTTGCATTCACTTGAACCAAGGTCACCAAGCAAACTACCCGATACAGAAAATATCTCCCTTATCAGGTCATCTCTGCTCACCGGACCATCCGCGATAAGTTCAAATGCAAGATACCTTTTGTTCTCCCGAATTGTTGGCGGAAGTACTTTCATACATCATCACCTTCATTCAAAAGAGCAGCTTTTGAAGGATCAGTTACAATTTCAACGCCTTCAAAGACATAATTAGCAGAAGGCCGATTCTTTGATATAATCTTTTCAGGAGTGGTCGATAGTCCGGAAATGGCCTCTTCACGACTCATACCAAAAAGCTCTGCCAGCGCCATTAGCTCATAAGGAGCGCGCAGGTCATAATAAGATATTGCATTACTAGTAAGAATGAAAGAAACATCATACTTTCGTACAAGTTTCAGATTTTTCCTGAAATTTGATAAAGCCCTTACTCTTCTTCCACCACGCTGACTTATAATATCCCCAAGATCAAAAGAAATTGCAACATCATGATCATTTGCAGACTTGGCCAGAACGTGATTCAGCCCGCTGTCCTTTAAAGAACCACAATTGGAGAGAATATCTACGCCAGAATTTTCTACGGCTGCACGGTTTATATTTTCATTGCCACCACGGACGACAATAATATCAACCATTTTCCGATATTTCCCTACAAGCCCATGCACCTTTGAAGCATTTTCCACATTCAGTTCAACACCACTGAAAACCTCTAATCCATCTACTAAAGTAGACTTTTCAGGAGGACATGATTTTGAAGGATTGGTAATAGCAATACCCTTATAGCAAAAATGCCTCGCAAGAGCAGCCATTTCCTCAATCGTGTTTTTACCCTCAGGCACAGAATAGACGTTCAGATCATAGAAATTGAATCTAGCCAAACAATTCCTCCACTATCTGACCCGCAAGAATGCGGTTCTGAGGGTAAGTGGCTATCTTTACCTTTACAATGATAGCATCGGAAGAAGAACTCAGTACTAACTTCCCAAGGGAAGCAGCCTGCTTATCAAACCTCATATGGAATAACTGATCGTCATCCAGCCTGTCAGGCATTTCACTGCGCAGGAGCTCAACATCTTCGGGAGACATATGATCCCGGATGAACCTGGCAAGTCTTACAGAGTCCGATTTGCGAGTGATCTGAGAACTGAGCATCACAGAGGAATTACCATAATGACCCTCAATATCAGTTACTTCAATATAGTCATCAGTAACAGTACCTTCGGGTTTGCCAATAGCATTCCATAAAAAGAAGTCCAGGGCACCGCGTACCCTGGAAATATCCTCAGTTGAGTGCGCGATCACGCGCAAGTTAATATAGTGGATCACTTGCCCCTGTTAAGGTTTGACCTGATACTTGGCCTTGTCTTTTCGGTACCTGTTCCACGTGACATCATACCTCTGCCCTTACGACCCGCACTGGTCTTACCACGTTCTGCACGTCCCTTGTGGGAACTGCCGCAGATCCAGTTAAGATTCTTATCACTCTTAATAACAGGGTGGCTTGGGTCTACAAGGATTACCTCGAACCACTTCAATTTACCATCTTCACCGACCCAGTAGGAGTTGAGAACTTCCATGTTAGGGAATTTCCTGCCTGCACGACCTTCAGCCATTCTCTGAAGACTCATTCCAGCGGTAATCTTATTCTTACCCATGCGCTGAGTACGTCTTCCACGGATGTATCTGGACTTTCTCAGGCTACCCCTGCGTACATGTACACGGGCTACAATGATACCCTGCTTAGCCTTGTATCCAAGGGAGCGGGCACGGTCTATACGGGTTGGACGCCTGATCTTGGTAACAGATCCTTCCTTCCTCCATTCCTGGAGTCTTTCCCATCTCAGTTCATGGACATAAGTGCTGTCCGGGTCTTTCCATGCGTCTCTTACGTATGCGTAAAATGATTTTGACAATTTGTTCACCTTAGTTTCATTTCTAGTTTCACGGTTCAGCTTTTGTAAAGCTACATTCCCACGGGACTTATCCCGACAATGAAACAGGACTACTACTTAACGTAATTGAATTTAAACCTTTGCACCACGCAATAAAGAAAATGGAATTACAGGAGAACACCCAGACTTAAACATAACATAGACTATTAAAATTATACATCTTATTGAAATAATAGCCAGACTACAAATGAGGACAAAAATGAACAGGATGAAATAGAACTATTCCATTGATGTTATTTTAACAATACTATCCTGATGATTGCAGCCACAGGAATTCACCTGATACTACATCATAAATGAATATCCTGTGAAAAACATATTCAGAAAAGAAGAAGATGAAGAGAATAAATGCCCCATCATTGATCTTTAGAAAACAGATACATTATGAAAGCATGCACGTTACTGGAATCTACTCAGGTCCTCACCAGAACATAGAATACCAGTAATATTGCCATCCACATCTTTCAAGACAACATCATACCAACGCACCGGGATTTCTTTGCCTTCTTTTGAAATAACAGAATGCTCAATGAATTCAGGCAGCTCAGATTCACCTTTTAAAGCGCCTTCAAACTGAGTCCTTACTTCATCTTCCAGATTTTCAGGCACAAGGACCTTTGAGAAATCATGGCCGATCAATTCAAATTCACCATATCCCAGAACATCATTGCCCTTTGTATTCACAAGGTTGATCTTCATATCCCCATCAATAACAAAAATAATAAAACCTGCAATGTCGAGATAATTCATTGCTTCATTCCGCTCAGCAAGAATCTTGTCCTGAAGATGCTTCATCCTCAAAAGAGATTTTACCCGAGTAACAAGTTCAAGCCGGTTAACAGGTTTACCAAGAAACTCGTCGGCACCCACTTCGATCCCTTTGATACGGTCATCTTTCCCAGATAGTGCAGTTACCATGACAACAGGAAGGAATTGAGTTTCAACAGATGTTTTCAAAACCCTGCAAACTTCATACCCATTCATATCAGGCATCATCACATCAAGCAGAATTATGTCAGGCTTTTCACTTTTAACCTTATCCAGAGCTTCCTGCCCACTATAAGCAGGAATTACTTCATAGTCTGATTTAAGGTAAAGGCCCATTAATTCCACTATGGCCTGTTCGTCGTCAACAATGAGTACTTTATCCTGATTTCGCATGAATCATAGGCTCCCTGTTTACACGTAAATTAAATAAATATATTGCAATATAAATCTGGTGGTAACCCGGTATTTGTTACGTAATTGTTTGTAAAATTATTAGATTAATTTTTACTATTAATTATATAGTTCTATCTACATATATAGTTTAGGCATAGAAAAATTAACCTTGCAGAAAAGCCATTGTACTGCAAGGAATTATAGTGGGGCTGGTGAGATTCGAACTCACGATCGACGGGTCTCTCCGAACAGCTGCATTAACAGCCTTCAGTTTATGAGCACATATCAGTGCTCCAACGGTTCCTCACAAACCAACCCCGTCGGGTTAGTCTCAGTAGACCCGTTGCTCATCATTTATCCGCTGGAGCCCATCGCCATGCCGGGCTAGGCCACAGCCCCATATATTTGGGCAGTACCCCCAGAATACATCTTATCAAAGATATATTTAGCGGTACAGCACCCCCTACATCACATGTTTTCGTCAGCAACCCGGCCAATATCGCCGAATTTACACAACTCGTCACAAAGTTCCTCTATCTTTAAGCGCAGATCACCCATAGAATAACCGAACAGGCCAGTAAGATAAATAGCACCACCTGCACCCACGCCTTCTTTTACAAAGCCAACTTCATATTGTTGAAGACCTTTGAATGTAGATTTACCAAATTCAGGATCAGCACCTTCATATCTGGCACCAATTTCACCGACCAGTTCTACGAAATTAGCCGACTCATCCCTTACAACATAAGTGGTCGTAACAATTTTAATATTATCCGTAGAGTAACCCAGGTGCTTGATAACAGCAAATATCGAAGCCATCTGAGTGCCACCTGCAAGAATAACAGGAGTATCACCAAGGCCTGCAGCAATTCCTGCAACTGCAACCATCATCGGATCACCGACAGATGCTATTGCTTTGAGAGGATCATCACGCAAAGAACCATAGCTTATACCAGATGACTGAAGAGCTTCAGCCACAACCTGTTTTTTGAGTGATAGAGGATTGGAACTGGAACTGCTGCTGACATTTCCGTCATAACCCAGTGACTGAAGCACCGCATTTGCAGTCGTTGTTCCTGCAGGGATACTTTCACCGATTACGATCAGATCATGATCTTTTGCAAGCTCCTCACCAAGTTTGAATGCATTTTTAAATGCATCTTCAACATTGTGCACCGCAATCGGATTCCTGATATCCCCGCCAGGCATTCCACCAATATCAACAAGAGGCACCTGTTTTGCAGGAAGAATCTTTAAACCTGCATTCACAAACACATGCGGAACGCCTGTAATCGAAAGCGCTGCACGAGTAATGAGAGCTGGCGTAGGCGTATCATACGGAGGAGTCATTGGCAGGATCGGAATGTCTATGATAGTTCCTGTTTCAAGGACTTCCGCATCGCCTGCCGGCGTATAGTCTGTAAGTTTTGCAGTCTTGCCTGCAGCAGACAAACCTTCTATGTAGGCAGTCTCCGTATTTGCGAGAACACATACGAACAACGGTTTTTCAGGTAACCGGACTTTTTCAGGTGCTAGTGTATCCATACCAATCGCCTAGATGTATTTTAGAGGGAGTATATGACTTTTTCCAGAGGAACTTCAATAGGTCCTGGCAATATACACCTGAGTGTCTGCATCTGAGCCACACACAGGACATTTACCGGAACAGCCTTCTGTCTGGTCAATGGGTATACCAAGTATACCGGCACCGATATCTTCCTCAAGTTTCAAACCACATTCCTTATTGCCACACCAGAATACCTTTGCAATACCCTCAGCAAGTTTTTCCTTGATAGTAGCAATGTCCTCACATTCAAAGATGCGCTCCTGAACGCTTGCTTTTGCCTTTTCATACAGACCCTCATGAATTTCACCAAGCAGGGAAAGAACATCTTCCGTGATGTTATCAAGGGACACCTGCTGCTTCTCACCAGTATCACGACGGGCAAGCATTGCTGCATTGTTCTTAAGATCCCTTGGACCAAGCTCAAGCCTTACAGGGACACCACGCATTTCCCATTTATAGTACTTGGCACCAGGACGACTGTCACTTGCATCCATTTTTACACGTATGCCAGCCGCTTCAAGAGCAGCTTTTAGATCCTCACAAGCTTCAAGGACACCTTCAGGCTTCTTGAAAATGATAGGAATAATTACAACCTGTACAGGAGCAACCGCAGGTGGAAGAACCAGACCTTTATCATCACCGTGTATTGATATCATGGAAGCTATAGAACGTTCTGAGATGCCATAGCAGGTCTGATAAGCATAGACCTGCTCACCTTCTGCATCCTCATAGGTTATGTCAAATGTCTTCGCAAAATTATCGCCGAGATGATGAGCCGTACCTACCTGCAGAGTCTTACCATCTGGCATGAGGGCATCGGTAGCTATTGTATAATCCGCACCCGGGAACTTATCCCAATCCGGCCTCTTAGACGCAAGTACAGGAACAGCAAGCTGGCGGTAGAAATCAGTATAAAGTCTTATGGCCTCATCAACCTGCGATGCCGCATCTTCCCAGGTAGCATGGACTGTGTGCGCTTCCTTAAAAGATGTGATCTCACGTAGCCTTATAAGAGGACGTGTGTGTTTTGTCTCGTACCTGAATGTATTAACGATCTGGTAGAGCTTAAGAGGCATATCTGCATGAGACCTGATCCACAGCTTATACATTGGATATATAGCAGTCTCACTTGTAGGACGGAGTGCCAGTTTTACATCCAGCGGAGAAGTTCCCCCATGAGTTACCCAATAGACTTCTTCTTCAAAACCCTTTATGTGTTCTGCTTCTTTCATGAACTCATTTTCCGGGATAAGAAGTGGGAACAAGGTTTCCTGATGATCTTTATCAAGCAATCTACGAATGATATCGTAAACATTTCTTCTGATGTTGAAACCAAATGGGAACCACACATATAACCCTTTGACAGGATAACGTACGTCCATGATCTCACCCTTTAGAAGCAGGTCATTATACCATTCACTGAAATTCTCTTTTGGAGGAAGCGCAGCCTCTTTTTCTTGCTCTGCCATTTATTCACCTGTTTAAATTTGATTTTGGCTACATTAATAGATACATTGCTTATAGGCATTTCCTTTCATTGCCCACGGTTTTAAAGCGTAACAGATTAAATGAAAATAAAAAAGGAGAAAATGAGAGTGACGATAAAGCCTATTGTATATCTTTGCTTATAATGAGGAAACATTCAAGGAATTTCATACCCTCATCCAATCATTCTTTCACGCCTGCCAGTTGACAGGATAAGTAAATGAATACTTTAGTAGTATCTTATAAAAAAAGCAGGAATGAAAATATCATTCCTTTAGTTGATGCTCAGAGTCACTTGCATCAAGTTCCATCTCTGAAGAATTCACATCAAAGACAATCATCCCGGTCTTGAGATGTGCCATATCTTCAGAAGAGAGTACACAGGATTTAGCTTTGTCAGAAATAATAGCACTATTGCCAAAAGGATCCTCTATAATAACAGTAAGGGACCTTTTACCATCCATAGCCTCTTCCAGGGCTTTTTGTATCTCAAGCCCCTTGGAATGTTTCTCTTCATCGTCCACTGACCATTTGGTTGCAGTGATGACTACTTTGTATATCCTGTCAAGAACACCTTCAATATTGGTGATATAAGAATCGGAGATTGAACCGGGTTCTACGTCAATCCCAAGCTCAGGTATCCTAATGGTACCGGAAGTGGAACGTATGACCCTGCTGTTGAGATCCTCAAGACCCTCTACATTCAACTCATACCTCATTGGTTCTTTCTGGGAAAGAATAATGGTATCAGCGAATCTGAAGCTGCATTTACACAATGCAGTAATATACATCACTTCGCCAAAATAAGGGATATCATCGCCTTGCCAACTGATCACCAGATCTTCATGGCAAAGCGGACATGACGTTCTCGTTTCAAAACTATGGCAGGAGTCTCTATCTATCAATATCTGCCACCAGTGATCTTTGACCTGTCGATCTTGATACCCATCGGTGTTACAAGCACCTGGTCTTCCTTGATGCCGGCGATATCGCCATGTACATCCATCACGACCTCCTTGAGGTCCTTCAAAGCACGGTCAAGTAATAACTTGTCCACTTTGATGTTGGATATATCGATCATTACGATATTACCGTCATATATCTCTTTTTTGAGTGAGGTCAGCTCGTTGAGGTTTGTGAGCTCTGCAACCCGAATATAGGTTTCTGCAGGTTCATCATCCATTACTTCTTCATACTTGGTGAGGTCAAGTTCTGTATATTCATCCTCAGTGGTTGAGCTTTTGCTGCTGCTACCAAATAATTTGTTCACGATATTTGCCATAATTCGCCCTCATGTATTCAAAAACATTGTTATATTAATAATATCACTACTACTTAAAACGTTACCTGACGTTATATATGAACTGTTGCTGCTATTTATATTAAAACTCATCCTATTTTAATGATTTCTTTCAGATGTCAAAGTTCCAGAGCTTGTCACCCACGTAATGGATGGACTTTACAGCTTTGCCTTTATTTCCTTTCATTTCTGCCCCCGGCATCAAAGCTGTCCCAATGGCCAGAGGTTTGCTATGAGCTTCTTCAATTATGATAACAGGGTCATTCTCCCTTATATCAGGATCAGCATCAACAATTCCCGGACACATAATATCAGCACCGTTTATAACAAAACGAACAGCACCAGAATCTACTGTCACCACATTCTTCATCAAACCCAGCTTAAGGACACCTTTTACAGTAGGGAAGTAAAAGCCATTTATCTGGAACAGCAGCGGTTCCCCATCAACAAGTATGAGGGACATATCATCGATGTTTGCCGTTTCAAACTTGCTGCTTTCGAGCTTCTTTACCGCTTCACCAAAAATAGAAGTAATATCACTCAAGAGTTGATTCTTTGCTGATTTTCTTAGCTGGACCCTGGATTTTATTTTCAACTAATCACCTGTCAAACAGATAAATATTACCCGATTGTTGTTACCCTGATAATTACTATGCTAAAATAAGTGGCGGATGCTCTTAAAGTTTATGCGGACAGGGTCCGCATAATGCATCCTTAAAAACTTCATCTTACAATAACTACAGGAACTCCACTGATATCAAGAACATCAACTGACCTTCCTGCTGAGACAACTTCCTTCTCCACCTCAACACACTCAGGGTCAAGTTCAAGCATATCACCGTTAACTTTTACAGTTATTTTTCCTTTTGCAATCTCATCAGCGATCTTTTTAGGATTCTCTTCGATCAGTGCATTGATTATGTCCTTTGCCTGTCCCCTGAATTTCGGACCGATCACGCCCATATTAGGTTTGACATTCACAGGAACATGCTCGAAATCAGGCTCACCTGCAATAACCTCTACGGGAGAGTTCGTTGCGCCCAGTACATCAGTTATGTCTGCAAGGCTTCCATATATCTCTATTTTCTCAAGAGGAGCATTGAGTGCTATACCATGCTCGGATTTGTATCTCCTCACATTGCTTGCAACATCCTTTATGAATTCACCGGACTTCTCAATGTCAGCATCTATCATGGACTCGCAAACTTTTGGCCATGAATGAACATGCACACTGCCATCACCGATACGAGAGAACATTTCCTCTGCAAAGAACGGAGCAAATGGAGCAAGCAACCGGGAAAGAGTGTCAATTGCAACATATAAAGTGTATTTTGCAGCTTTCTTTCCGGACTCGTCATCACCATACAGACGTGATTTGACAAGTTCGATATAATTGTCTGCAAGGACATCCCATGTGAAACCCCTGACAGCTTTGAATGCCTCGTCAAACTGATAGGCATCCATTGACCCGGTAACTGATCTTACAAGAGTGTTCAGATTACTGAAAAGCCACCTGTCGACTATCTTCAGCTCGGATACATCCATATCACAGTGCTCGTAATCTTCGAGATGAGACATTGCAAACCGATAGATACTCCACATCTTTGTGAAGAACCTTGATGCAGATACAACATCCTTCCAGCGGAACATCACATCAGACCCTGGTGAACCACCGATGGCCGCCCATTGTCTGAAAGAGTCTGCACTGTAGTCTTTGATAACTTCTTCAGGAGCTATGACGTTACCAAGTGATTTGCTCATCTTGTGTCCATCTTCTCCAAGCACCATACCATTTACCAAAATGGCATCCCACGGTTTTTTACCAGTTATAGCCATAGAGCGTAATATTGTATAGAATGCCCAGGTCCTGATAATATCGTGTCCCTGTGGACGAAGTTGTGCAGGCAACCTCATCTCATGATCAGTAAGCCATCCTGAAACATGAAGTGCTGTGATAGATGAATCCATCCATGTATCCAGAACATCCTCTTCGGCTTCAAACTCAGTACTGCCACATTTACAGGCTTCAGGTGGTTGCTGCTGTGTTGGATCAATAGGCATCCATTCTTCCTTTGCAACCATTACCTCGTCACAGTGCTTGCAGTACCATACAGGTATTGGTGTTGCAAAGAGCCTCTGGCGGGATATACACCAGTCCCATTCCATTGTATTGGTCCAGTTGTCAAGCCTGACCTTCATATACTCAGGCAGCCACTCGATATCATTTGATGCCTTTGACACCTCATCGGTGTCTATCTTGATGAACCACTGGCGTTCGGAAAGGATCTCAATAGGAGTGCTGCATCTCCAGCACATACCGACATTCTGTTCAAGTGGTTTCTGCTCAAAGAGATGACCTGCTTTTTCAAGGTCTTCAATAATGGCTTTCTTACATTCAGGAATAGACATTCCCTTGTACTTACCAGCAATATCAGTCATAAGGCCGCTCTTGTCAATGGCCTTTCGCAGTGGAAGATCGTGTTCCATCCACCATCTTACATCCTGCTTGTCACCAAAGGTACATATCATAACTACACCGGTACCGAATTCAGGATCTACATCCTTGTCACCGATAACCTTGACGTCATGACCGAAAAGAGGCACCTTGACCGTTGAGCCCAGGTGTTCCTTATAGCGCTCATCTTCCGGATTGATAGCCACTGCAACACATGCTGCAAGTAACTCAGGTCTGGATGTAGCGATCTGAAGCCCGTCAAAATACAGGTAGTTAAGCTTTGTTTCCCTTGAATCATATTCAACTTCTGCAAAAGCAATAGCTGTTTCACATCTTGGACACCAGTTTACCGGGTGTTCGGACTGGTAAAGACGGTTCATGTCATACATTTTCCTGAAAGACCTCTGGGTCTTGGAATAGTACTCCGGCTCCATCGTCACAAATTCATTGCTCCAGTCAGTTGAGAAACCGAGATTGAGCATCGTGTTCCTCATTTTCTCGATGTTGCCAACAGTAAGTTCACGGCACATGTTCCTGAACTCTTCCCTTGGAACCTCGTTCTTTGTGATACCATGGATTTCTTCTACTTTCACTTCCGTAGGAAGACCGTGGCAGTCCCATCCCTGCGGGAACATCACATTATATCCACACATACGCTTGTATCTTGCAACAAAATCGATGTAACACCAGTTAAGGGAGTTACCAATATGGAAATTGCCAGTAGGATATGGTGGTGGCGTATCAATTATGAACTGGGGTCTGCTTTCATCTTTCCAGTCGAAATGATACATGGACATATTCCATGAATCACGCCATTTAGGCTCTATAATGTGTGGGTCATATTCTTTTGGAATGGTCATTGTGACTCTCCGATAAGTATAATCAATTAATATCGTAATTGAATGTATTGATTGTGTTTTTTTATCCTAAGTGGTGTCAGATTATTTAAATTATCTGGTTAGAACCAAAGATACTGACCCTACAGACAGTATAACAAACATAAAGGAGCAGAACCTTCAAATGTTTTCAAAAAGAGGCAAGTTCCTGCACGACAGAATACCTTACAGATTACCCAGAATGGACAAAAGGTCACTGGTGTACGATTGAAAGCAAACATTTCCTTGACGAATGTTTGATGGTGCCGCCTGGACCATGTGTCCTATTGTATGCCCAGTCATATGCAAATGGACAAAACATTTAGGAGGAGAATTTAGTATTCTTCTGCTATTTTGTTCTTTCAGAGAATAGAATCATTTTGCAACGGTACCTTCGTACTTTGAATAAAAATATCAGGAAACCGAAAACACTTTATACAAATCTATTCAATAGTTCAAAGGGGAAGGCGAGGTAAATTACCACATAAGGTGATCCTATGACCAGAAAGATAGCTGTTTTTGCTTTTAATGGGGAGGAAATGTGTTTCATTCATGCTTTAATGAATACACTTGATTTGAAAGAGAAAGGCTATGATGTCAAATTGATCATAGAAGGTTCTGCAACACGCCTTGTAAAAGAAGCAGAAGATGTGAAAAGACCCTTTACCAACCTTTACACAAAAGCAAAGGATGCAGGATTGATAGACTGCGTATGCATGGCCTGTGCAGCTAAAATGGAGAGTCTTGAAAGTGCAAAGCAGCAGCTTTTGCCATTGTGTGATGAAATGTTCGGACATCCAAGCATGTCACGATATATGGATGAAGGCTACGAAATTGTTGTATTCTAATTATCTAAAAATCAATAATGGAGAAAGTAAATGATAAGCAAAAAGATGACAGAAGCCCTTAACGGGCAGATCAATAAGGAAATGTACTCTGCATTTCTTTACATGGACATGTCAGCACACTGTAGCTACGTAGGACTTAATGGTTTTGCCAACTGGTTCATGGTTCAGTACAATGAAGAAATGAGTCATGCCATGAAGATATATGACTACGTGAACAATCAGGGTGAAAAAGTAGTCCTGAATGCCATCGAAAAGCCGCCAGGAAACTTTGGAACTCCATTAGAGATGTTTGAAGCAACATTGAAGCATGAGCAGTTCATAACAAAGTCAATACATGGACTTGTAGACCTTGCAAATGAAGAAAAGGATTACGCAACCCAGATATTCCTCCAGTGGTTCGTTACAGAGCAGATAGAGGAAGAAGCAAATGATAATGAAATGATAGCAAAGCTCAAACTTGTAGGCAAGGACGGGAACGGCCTTTTCATGATTGACAAGGAACTTGAAGCAAGAGTTTTCAATCCGCCTGCAAAGGAATAATAAAAAATTACTATTACATTAAAAGGTGAAAATATGGAATTCGGAGATATTTTAAAAGGGAAGGATGTTGAAGGTAAAGAGAAACATGTTCCTGAGATAGAGCTTATCAGAGGACATGGACAATCAAAAGCTGACTTTGTACGAGTAGTCGTCGGAAAAGAAGTGCCACACCCAAACACAGTCGAACATCATATCGAATGGGTAGAACTCTACGGCGTTACTAAAGAAGGAAAAACAGTCAACTTTGGAAAAATGACCTTCGAACCAGTACACACCGACCCTGTTGCAACTTTCCACGTGAACAACATCGATGACTTCAAGTCATTCTGCGCTCTTGAATACTGCAACGTTCACGGTGTATGGCAGAACTGTATAGAAGTTTGATTCTGTTTATTAAAAATATAGTATTTGTGGCATCGGTTGCCACATCTTTTTTATACGTGTTCATCTCCACCCTTAAACAAAGGCATCCTGAAAGCCGATGAAAAGTAAAGAGATGAATGCATGATCGTAAAACTCGTATTTAAATTTGCATTTCTGGCCATTATAATGGTAATCATGGCATATGTATTAGTAGACTATATGATCCCACAGATGCATACCTGAAAAAGAACGGTTACTGGAAATCATCGTAACCGATCTCTTCATTACTAAGGTAGCATGCCGGATCATCTGCCCATATATTGCTATAAACAGATTCAGCACGTACACGGAAGTTACCGTTACATACATCAAACCATTTGCATTTGGCACACCTGTCTGCATTTTCCTTGATAAGCGGCTTGCGGTCCTTAAGTCCTGCCATTAGTTCATCAGTGGTATCTCTCCATATTTCACTGAACTTGCGGTCCTTTATGTTTCCAAAGGAGTGATGTCTCCAGAACTGATCAGGATGAACAGAACCATCCCATGATACACAGCCAAAGCCAATTCCGGAAGAATTGCCTCTGTTCATGTTCAGGAGTTCTAAAACTTCAGCAGCTCTCTCTGGATCCTCTTTCAGAAGACGCAGGTATATGTACGGACCATCACAATGATTATCAACTGTGAGGACTTCCACCATTTTACCCTTGCTGTGCAGGTCCCTGGTCTTATCTATCAGGAGGTCTACAGTCTGACGGCTTTCTTCAAGGGACAGATCCTCGTTGATCATATCAGAACCACGTCCTGAATATACAAGGTGGTAGAAACAGATACGAGGGATGTTTTCCCTTTCTATCAGATCAAATATTGCCGGAATATCATGTACATTATGGCGATTGATAGTAAAACGCAGTCCAACTTTGATTCCTTCTTTCTGGCAGTTATGAAGACCTTGCATTGCCCTGTCAAAAGAGCCTTCGATGCCACGGAATTTATCGTTGGTCTCACGCATACCATCAATGGATATCCCTACGTAGGAAAGGCCAATGTCTTTGAGCTTCCTTGCTATTTCCGGCGTGATCATGGTTCCGTTGGTGGAGATCACAGCTCTTATGCCCTTTGATGTGGCATAACCTGCCAGTTCAGGAAGATCTTTTCTCATCAGGGGTTCCCCTCCTGAGAACAAAATAGCAGGACATCCAAAATCAGCAAGATCATCTATGAGTGCCTTGCCTTGCTCAAGCGTAAGCTCATTTTTGTAATCAATATCCTTTGAATGTGCATAACAATGAACACATTTGAGGTTGCAGCGCTGAGTAACATTCCACACTACAACCGTTTTTTTATCTTTTGAGAACTGGAGGAGGTGGGATGGAAGTTTTTTTGAATCACGCCCATAGCGAAGTGCATCCGAGGGCTCCACGGTTCTGCAATAGAGTTTTGAAATACCTATCATGATCAGGACTCCGAAATAGAAGAATAGAAGAAAATCATTAGAATATGTGCGAACTCTATATCATCATCATATATTACATCTATGGTAGATAACACAGAAAAACAGGAATGTTCAGGAAATGCTTAACTCAGCAATTCCTGGACTTTTTTAAGAATATCTTCGAAAGTGAATTTCCCCGGAGTAACTGAAACCTTCACGCCATAACTTTCAAGTGTTTGTGCCGTAGGTATGCCTATGGCCGCAACTACGGAATTGTTCATAATGTTGATTACTTCTTCCTTTGTGGTCTGGCTTACCGCATGTTCAAAGAAATTACGCACCATCATGGAACTTGTGAACGCAAATACATCGACATCACCATCAAGCACTCTGCGCATGAAATCTTCCTGTACGTCACCTTCCGGTTTGGTAAGCGTATAAACATTGGTTTCATGTACTTCAGCACCACAGTCCTTAAGGCCCTCTATAAGCAGGGAGGAACCATAGAAACTCCTGGCTGTGTCAACAACTTTGCCTTTTATATTAGGACAGAGGAATTCCACAAGTCCTTCGGAACTGTAGACACCAGGCATTCCAATTACATTGATACCCAGATTTTCCAGTGCTTTCCGGGTCGTCGGACCAATGGCTATGACCTTTGTAGCATTCAACGCCTCAATGAACTTTTCCCTGTTATCGGAAGGAATCTTGTTAAGAGTAAAATCAATCCCATTGGCACTTGTAATGATCACATAGTCCGAAACGCCGGAGAGAACCCTTTCGACAAACCCATCGAAGTATTCATCCTTCATGTCGGCAAGTTCGATCATAGGAACCGCCAGGGGTTCAAAACCCATGGAATCTGCAAGTTCGGTTGACTCTTTAAGATAGCGCTGCGGCCTCATTATTGCAAGTAACGGTCTTTTGACTTGTTCTGCCATAGGAAATACCTTCTATTCAAAACTGCCTGAAGTCTGTTCGCCAAGTATATCGTGAAGTGTGACAACGCTTCCTACTACTGTAATTGCAGGAGCTTTGACACCTCTTTCTTTTGCGATCTCAGCAATATTATCAAGGAAACCTGTTGTAACACGCTGGTCCGGCCTCGTACCTCTTTCTATAAGGGCTACGGGAGTCTTTGGGTCCTTGCCGTATTTCATGAGTTCCCCGACATTCCTGCCAAGCATTTTCACGCCCATGAATATGACAATAGTTCCATCGAATTTTGCAAGTGTCTCCCAGTCAAGTGCACTTTCTTCTTTTGTCGGGTCCTCATGCCCTGTGATGAAAGTCACCATTGAAGCATGATCCCTATGGGTCACAGGTATGCCCGCATATGCAGGAACAGCAACAGCAGATGTTATGCCCGGCACAACTTCAAATTCAATGCCTTCAGCGATCAGTTCCTGGGCCTCTTCCCCTCCTCGACCAAACATGTATGGGTCACCGCCTTTCAGACGAACTACATCCTTGCCTTCCTTTGCCTTTTGGATGATGAGAGCATTTATCTCGTCCTGGGTGAGGGTATGTTCACCTGCATGTTTACCTGCGTCTATCTTTTCAGCAGTTCCAGAGATAGAATCAATAATAGCCTTCCCTGGAAGCTGGTCATATACCACAACTTCAGCAGTATCTAGAAGCCTGCGTGCTTTGAGCGTTAATAGTTCCGGATCACCCGGGCCTGAACCAACCAAATAGACTTTACCATATTTCTGGGCCATGTTAATGAAATCCTGTATATCTTTTTTAGATGATAATGAACTTACCAAGTTATAAATATGCATCGTCCCGAAGACATGATGAAAACAAGGTAACTTTATAATCTAAAGAAAAAACAAACCGATTGTATGAAAACAAAGATGATCTTATAAAAAGAATCTTAAGGCTAAAAACAAACCTTAACTAAATATGAATGGAGTGCTGTACCGTTAGATACCGCACCTTATCCTACCCTTTTGAAATCCTACTTTTTACCCAATATATAGAACAGCATTTCCCTGTTCAATTTTCCTTCACGTTCCAGTTTGGTCACTATATTTTCATCAGACATGCCTTCTGACTTAAGCTCTTTGATCTTGTCGAGCAAGGCCGGAGCGATACTATAGTATTCATTAATATCTTTCCTGTGACCCCACACATCACCTTCAACGAGCTTGATGTTCTGCATTTTCATGAACATCTCGATGGACTTTGAGACTGTACGTCTGTAAGAACTCGGGATTTGGATCACTTCCACTTTTGGGCATGTCTGGACAAGTGAAAATATATCCTTGTTCGATGGTCTGAAAGCAAGATGAATTACCTTTTCATTTGGATTCAATTGCGGTATTTCCTCTCGCGAACTTACAACTCTTATTTTCATGAGTCTCCCTCACCTCCAGTTCGTAGAGAACTTATTAAAATAATGTATGTATTCACCTATTAAATAATTACCGATTTGTAACAGAAAAAAATAAAAGGGTCAGTTATTCAAACCTTGCCCTTACAGAATCTGCATGTGCCTTCAGACCCTCTTTTTCGGCGATGGAAATGACAGAATCTTTTAGTGTTTCAAGCCCCTGCTTGCTGATTTTTTGTATGCTTGAAGATTTCAGGAAATGATCAATATTCAGGCCGGAGTATATCCTTGCGTAGCCTGCTGTAGGTAATACGTGATTGGTACCGGATGCATAGTCACCCACGGGAACCGGAGAATAATTGCCTACGAATATGGAACCTGCATGCTCTATTCCTTCGAGGACAGCATCAGAATCCTCAACCATTATCTCAAGGTGCTCCGGAGCGAACTCATTGGAAAACGCAATACATTCATCCATAGAATCGGCCACCAGCACTGCGGCATTTTCAAGAGAAGTAGCCACAATCTCTGTTCTAAGGGTTTTTGCTGCCTGCCTGACAACCTCATCCCGCACTTCTTCTGCAAGCTTTTCAGATGTTGTGATAATAACAGAAACTGAATTCGGATCGTGTTCTGCCTGGGCTATCATATCCGATGCGGCCATTCTGGCATTACAGGAATCATCAGCTATGATAAGCACTTCACTGGGGCCTGCCGGGAAATCAATCTCTGCCATGTCCCTTACCTGCATTTTTGCAGCGGTCACAAAGACATTGCCCGGACCTACGATCTTGTCAACTTTCAGCACACTTTCAGTACCATATGCCATACCGGCAACTGCCTGCACACCACCGATTTTATAAACGTGGTCTGCACCAGCTACTTTTGCTGCCGCAAGTGTAAGCGGATTAACTGTTCCATCCTTACCCGGAGGTGTACACATAACAACATTCTTGACACCTGCAACCTTTGCGGGAACTATTGTCATAAGGGCAGTGGAAGGATATGATGCTCTTCCACCTGGCACATAGGCACCCACGCTTTCAAGAGCTGTGACCTTCTGCCCAAGCTCAATGCCCGGAGATATTTCAATGAACCACATTTTTTTTGGCATCTGTGCTTCATGGAATTTCCTGATATTACTGGCAGCAAATTCAAGGTGTGCCAGAAGAGCAGGGTCCACATTTTTTACAGCCTCATCGATCTCTTCTTTTGAGATTTCGATAGCTTCAATATCAGCACCATCAAATTTCTTAGTGTATTCCCGCAGAGCTGCATCACCATTCTGTTTTACATCCTTAAGGATAGCAGCAACAGTATCCCCAACGTCTGCAAGTTCTCCACCACGACCAATTATTCTGCCTCTTTCTTCATCGGTAAGTTCGGATAGTTTCTTGTAAAGCATGATATTTCCCCGGAAAGGATACTGTAAAATTGCTAATTATCAGTGATATTAGTAAATGATTATGATTATTTCCTGATGCTTATACCTGTTCATCATATATAACGGTTAAAACTAACGTCTCAAACAGGATTTCATCTGAGTTGGCACCTTATTTTTCAAAGTCGCTGAAAGTCATCTGCTCATTTTCCATCAATGAACTCATTGCCTTTGAGCTTACCTTCCCAGAATCATCCGAACTGAGCTTTAAATGGATGCCTACCTCACTGAACAGCTTTGCTGCCGTCTTTTGACCAATAAGAGTTGAAACAGTATCCAGATTAGAGTTTCGTATGTCTGCCACAGTCTTAAGGCCATTATCATAAAGCTTGCGGGCACGCACACGACCTATTCCCCTTATACTGACAAGTTCAATAAGTTCAGGAGAGGCACCATAGTGTATTCTCTTTTCCAACACCACAGCCTTGCTGACGGCATCATTGGACAGTTCTGGAGAAATGAGACCTGCAAGCCTTGAAGTAGAATGCATCAGCCATACAGCAATGTCTGAAAATGCATGCACATCACCTTCACCTACATTGAATTTCTTGGTTATCTGCTCAAGTGACTTCTCATTTATCCAGTCAAGTATCAGAAGAGCAGTTTTTACCTCACCCAAAAACCATTCATAATCAATCTCCCTGGATCGAGGCGGAATCTCTGCAAATTCATCACTATGAGACATGACAAAATCATTGATAATCTCATAATCATTGGACCTCATGTAGAGCTGCCTCATATCCGGCGTCTTGCAAATGAGATGCAATAGAGTCAGATCTGTAATATTATCAGCCTTCTTTAACCCGTCAACTATGTAAGCACCTGAAAGAGGGTCAATGTATAGAGTAGACACAAGCCTTCCAAGGGCAGTAGGTAATAGAGTCTTTTCACCTTCAAGCATCTTATTGTCCCTCAGGAATTCAAGACATTCATCCACTACTTCCACAATACCCCATGTATCATTCTGGTGAGCAAAGAATGTAGCCTCAATAAACTCCATCAGACCATCCCTCGTGGTCGCAAAACCATTCACGATGGTTGAAAGGATATGAGTCCTCAGGGCATTTTCGGTTCCAAGCTTGGACCAGATATCCTCTGCATCTGCATCGATATAGTTGTCAAAAAGCCCTGCCATTTCGTCATATGATTTGGCGATAAGGACAGATTCCCCATAAGGATCAAGATGCGGTCTGCCTGCCCTGCCTGCCATCTGTTTGTAGTCCAGAACAGGTATTGGCTGCATCCCATAATTTGGATCATAACGTCTGTAACTTTTGATAATTACCCTTCTTGCCGGAAGGTTCAGACCTGCCGCAAGGGTCGGAGTGCTGCATATCATCTTGATCTTGTTGTCCCTGAAACCATCCTCGACAAGTCTTCGGTGTGCTGAGTTCAGGCCAGCATGGTGAAATGCTGTTCCGTTCCTTACACATTGTGCAAGAACGTTGGTTGCCTCAGTTTCACCACTTTCAACGATCTGCTCGACAATCTCATTAAGTGACTTACGTGTGGGCTTGTCAAGCAACTCTGAAACCTTGTTTCCTGCTCTTTTAGCAAAGGCAACGCAGTTCTTACGACTGCTTTCGAAAACAAGACACTGGCCACCATCTTCCAATGTGTCCAGAAGGATATTGATCGCATCATCCTGGGTTGGAGCATCGATGCGTTTTTGTGAACTCCTGAAATTGATGTTGCCACCATAGTAAACACCTTCATGCAGGTCGGTCGGACGCCATTCACTGAGCACAAGTTTAGCCTTTAGCCAGTCTGCAACCTCATAAGCATTCCCCACTGTTGCCGAAAGAGCAATTATCTGGCATTCGGGATTGAGCTTCATAAGTTTGGTGAGGGTAACTTCCAGTGTTGGACCCCTGTTAACTGAATCAAGGAGGTGAACCTCATCAACAACAATAGTAGTAATCTCCTGCATCCATGAAGTCTCGTTACGCAGGAGTGAATCGGTCTTTTCGGATGTTGCAACAATAATATCATTGGAACCAAGCCACTCATCCCGCGATTCAAAATCACCTGTGGATATGCCAACTTTCAAGCCACCGTTTTTTATTGCTATGGAGGAGAATGACTTGAACCGCTCAAATTTTTCAGTTGCAAGGGCACGCAGAGGAACAATATAGAGTGCTTTTCCACCGTTAGCGATTGCTTTTAACATAGCAAGCTCAGCTAGTAGCGTCTTTCCGGAAGCCGTTGGAATTGCAGCAAGCATATTATTACCTTCCAGCAATCCCTTTTCAATTGTCTGCGCCTGGGGCGGATAGAGTTCTTTTATGCCTGAATCAAGGTAGAAACGGATAACTTCATCTGGTAGGTCCAGAGATTCAATTTTCATGATAACTGGGATTTAAGAGAGAGTTATATCTAATTAAAATTGCCCTATCTGTAAAAACTGGAAGTCGATCACTATGCCATAAATACAAAAAAAGAAAGGAAGAAGCATTATGTGGTGCTCTCAACTGGCTTCCTTCGTTCCTGCTACAAAATCATAAAGTAAAGCTGCAACAAGAGCACCAACTATAGGTCCTACAATGTATATAGGGAACTGCCACCAGAAATTCGTACCTCCCATTACGAATTCCGCCAGATACGGTCCGAAAGTACGGGCCGGATTAAGCGATGAGCCAGTTATGTTTCCCACCACAATGATATCTGCAGCCACCACCAAACCAATGGCTAATCCTGCAAAACCTGAGGGTGCTCTTTTATCCACCGCTGATCCCATAATTGTCAGCATAAGGAAAAAAGTTGCAACGGCTTCACAAAGTATAGCCTGACCATAACTCACACCATCAAACATACCCGTTGCACCAAGACCTGTAGCAACAGCCCTTGAACCAAGTATCGCAACAATAGTGAAAGATGCAAGACTTGCACCTATCAACTGGGCAATGATATATCCAAGCATATCCTTTGCAGGGAACCGTCCGGTTGCCCATAATGCAATGCTCACTGCTGGGTTGATGTGTGTTCCTGATATGTGACCGAAGGCATATATCATGGCAATTATCGCTAGTCCAAAAGCTATGCCTATAGCAAACCATGCTGCGATATCAATGCCTACATTGAAAGTGTTGCCCGGTATGGAACTCGTGCCCTGGATCAGCAGGACTGTTGTTACCACAGACCCTGTTCCCAAAAACACCAGCACATACGTCCCGATCAGTTCGGCGATGGATCTTTTAAATAGACCCGGTTCTGACATAAAATCACCTGCCTGAAAACAAAATGCGCCTCATTGAGGCACATCTGTGATCAAACTGCCTCCGTCCAGTTACAATACTTGCACTTGTAATCGAAGTAGTTAGCTGCACAGAACTTACAGGTACGTGCCGGTGAATGTGGTTCTGTCTTATGCAGAGCTATAATATTGGTCAGCATTGTAGCGGTGACTGGTTCACTTGTCAGCAGGCATGGGAAGTCAGCCAGCCGCATGAGAGCGGAGAACCTTACAGTGATGGCACATGCAGGATATGTGTAACGCTGCGGGTTATTGAGAACCTCGTTCTTCTCAATTGGACTCAGATCAACAGGTATGCCCTGGACTCTGCCACCCATACCCCTTGGCTTGTGGTCAATGATACGTTCACCCTTTTCGATGAGGTCGATGAAGTCAACGTTGTGAAGTTCAGCTGCGGCACCTCTTGTTGGGTTGTTGAGCACAAGGTTGTGGTATCTCTTGACCAGCAGGTCAAGGACCATCATAGTTGTGAATCCATCCATCCAGAGTATTTTTGTAGTTGCTGCTGCGGCTGCATCTGTTGCAATGGTAAGCGGTGAATATTCATCCTTGAACTTGCCCATGGCATTCTTCATGGTCCCGTCCATGACGTCTGTTACGGCATTGATGACTGCCATGATAACATCATCTTTTGTCATGTTGAACATCGACTGGGATATGTGATGAGCAACATCCCCCACACCATATGCAGGAACTGTGACGATATTGCCGTAGAAAACATCAGCATCCATTGCAGCCTTGATAGTTGGCTTCATTTTCTGCTTGTACTGGTTCATGTATTTCTTTACATCAAAGGATGTGTGACCAGCTTCGTCCATAAGCTTGGCCTGCGCAGCCATAGGTGCATCATAGACCATCTGAAGCATCTCTATTTCTTCTTTAACAGCTTCATCAGGAGTCTTGCCGTTCTCAATTGCCATCTGGAACTTAGAACCTATTCCGTATGATGTATTCATTCCCCATGACTTGGAAGAGAGGATTGCACGTTTGTGATCTACTGGAATGTCTGTTTTCTGCAATATCCTGTTGACCACATTGCTTGTACTGCCAGGAACAAAGGCAAAGTCGACCACACAGGTAGGACCATAAAATCCCCCATATCTTCGAATTGATTCCTTACCTATCAGAGCCTCTGACCTGCCAATCCTGTCAATGAATTTTTCCACTGAATCCCTGAAAGCATGATCTTCCTCGTACAATATATCCAGTATAGGAGGTGTCTGATAATGCTCGACATATGGGTCATCTTCCGGTTTTACACTGTCAGTTAAGCCGGAAAGTGTCTCAAAATGCGTATTCACCGAATTTACATGCAGATCAAATACTTCTTTGCACTGATCGCCTTTGGGCTGCATTTTATTGACTGCATCCACGTATGGCTTTGCATCCTCTACTTTAAAGGCGGTACCACGTTTCTTGTTAATGGTACTTACAACAGCTTTCTGTGCATTCATGGCTTCTATTGCCATTTTGTCATATATTTCTTTCATATTAACCCCTTACTCACTTGAAAGTGCACAAGTATACCTGGCAGAGGCGTAACAGAATAAATCAAAAAAATAAAAAGAACGGAATGCTTTCACTTATCTATGGCTATTGCTCCTGAGTTCTTACCCTACATACACACCCTACCTGAAAGATTTGTTCACTCCACTTTATATTCTGAAGCAATGTGAAATAAAGCTTTTGAAACTTGAAAAAACTGATACTGAGTTTTCAGCTAGCTGCAATAAACTCATATTCATTCAATTGCTAATATGTTTAAGAGTTAATATGGCAGACCTGATAACTATACCAGCATGGATTACCTGGGAGCTTGTGAATGTAAGCCTCATAATACTTACAATACTGCTGACTGTCTTTTTTGCACGGTCTGTTGACCATATCCTTTCCAGGCAGTTCAAAATTGTAAGCAAAAAAATGAATGTCGACCAGACAAGTTATAGAGTTGTGAGGCATACGGCGGTTGCTTCTATCTATATTTTTGGCATCCTTGTTGTCGTAAACCTGATACCATCACTTGAAGCACTGTCCATAACCCTCTTTGCCAGTGCAGGTTTTGCCGGTATTGTGCTTGGTCTTGCAGCCCAGAGTACACTCTCAAATATCATATCCGGCATCTCACTTGCAGCATTCAGGCCTTTCAGAGTTGGAGACCTTGTAACCATCAGGGACGAGTATGGAAGAATTACAGATATCACACTCAGGCATACCGTTGTCAGGACATGGGATAACAGGAGACTCATCATTCCAAACAGTGTGATAAGTGAGGAATCGATAATCAACTGGTCCATTGAGGACCCGACTGTGAATTGGCCGATTGATATCGGGATCAGTTATGATTCTGATATTGACAAAGCAAGACATATCATGATATGTGAAGCCAGAAAACAGAATGGAGTAATGACTTTCAGCCAGCTTAAGAATTATCACCCTGATATTAAAAAAGAAGAAGTAACGAGTGTTCGTGTCAGGGAACTGGGAGATTTTGCTGTGATCTTAAGGCTTCTTATCTGGGTTGAAGACAGGGATATTGCATATGATATCGGTTGTGATATCAGAGAGGCGGTCAAAAAGAGATTCGATGCAGAAGGTATCGAAATACCATTCCCATACCGCACTATTGTTTACAAAAAGGATATGGAATCTAACTGATCAATTGGCAAAACGTTAGATAACTGAAAGAATTAAAAGAAAAAGTATGTGGCATGCCTTGCATGCCACTTAACCCTGTTTTAATAAATAACTAAATTTATTCGTTGCTCAGCTCTCCACTGAAGTACTTGTCATAGGAACCCATGTCAAAGTGACCGTGACCACTAAGGTTGAACAGGATTGTCTTCTCTTCACCGGTCTGCTTGCATTTGAGTGCTTCATCGATTGCGCATTTGATAGCATGTGCTGATTCCGGAGCAGGAGCGATGCCTTCACTGCGTGCGAATGTTACTGCTGCGTCAAACACCTCTACCTGGTGGTATGATGTTGCTTCCATGATACCATCTGCAACAAGCTTACTGATAATTGGTGATGCTCCGTGGTACCTGAGACCGCCTGCGTGGATTGCAGGTGGTATGAACTCTGAACCGAGTGTATACATCTTAAGCAGAGGAGTCATCTGTGCCATGTCACCGAAGTCATACTTGAATTCACCTGCTGTAAGAGTTGGACATGCAGAAGGTTCGACAGCTATGAACCTTGTATTGGTCTTGCCGGCAAGGTTGTCCCTGATGTAAGGCAGACTTACACCTGCAAGGTTACTTCCACCGCCACAGCATCCGATGACGATGTCCGGGTAGTCCTCTGTCTTGTCGAACTGTGCCTGTGTTTCAAGACCTACTACGGTCTGGTGGAGACTGGTGTGGTTAAGGACACTGCCAAGTGCATATTTTGTATTATCGTTAAGGGCAGCATCTTCAATTGCTTCACTTATGGCAATTCCAAGACTTCCTGTTGTGTCAGGATACATCTCACGGATCTTTCTTCCGAATTGTGTATCAGGGCTTGGAGAAGGAACTACTTTTGCTCCCCAGAGGTTGATAAGTGACTTACGGTATGGCTTCTGGTAAAAGCTTGAGCTTACCATGTAGACCTTACACTCAATGTCAAAATAGTTACAGCAAAGTGATAGTGCACTGCCCCACTGGCCTGCACCTGTTTCGGTTGTGATCCTTTCGGTACCTTCCTTCATGTTGTAGTATGCCTGTGCAATTGCAGTGTTTGGCTTGTGGCTTCCTGCAGGACTGACACTTTCATTTTTGTAGTATATCTTTGCAGGCGTTCCCAGTACCTTCTCAAGCCTGTGTGCCCTGTGCAAAGGTGATGGTCTCCATAGTGTGTATATTTCCCTGATCTCTTCAGGAATGTCAATGTATTTCTTAGAACTGATTTCCTGATTGATAAGCTCCTTTGCAAATATAGGCTCAAGATCTGCTGGATTCATTGGCTCATTGGTTGCCGGATTCAGTGGTGGCTCCACCGGAAGGTCAGCAAGTATGTTATACCACTGTTTTGGCATTTCATTTTCATCAAGTAGTATCTTTGTATGATCCATAGTTATACCTCTATAAAAAAGTGAAATCAATAGTGTATAAAAGAGTACATTGACGAGGTATTTAATGGTTTTGATTTGGGAATTTAAGGAGAATATGGCTGAAAGACTAATAGGGTGCCCAAGACGAAGGTACTGCCAAATTAGTTACAAAATTATGACTTTAAATTTCTTAAAACTGCTATTATACCTATATTATTTCAAAAAATTTATATAGTGTGGGTAAAGTAGTAACGAATGTAGCATGCATTAATGTCAAAAAAATCACCAATTATTTGATCAACCACCATGCCACTTTTTGATTCAGGAAAGTAACCTTGAATTTGTATTTCCTTCTATCTTGACGAGCATCAACTTCAGTTGCTAGGTTCAAATAGTACACCTAGCAATTATATTATGGGATATAGTTATCTCCAAAAAACCGAACTTCACACTTAAATTCAATCAGTGGCTTTTTTTGTAATACATGTCTTAAAATTAGATTGGTTTTTATCAGTATCAATTAAAAAAATTTATTAGCAAAGAATATATTATTGTACTTATGCCTCTAAAAGATAGAGATATAGCCATACTAACTTTATTGGTAGCAATTGGAGGCTTAATGTTTACTGTTTCCTCATCTTCTTCAGATCTAGAACATTTTACATTTACCCCTCCAAATGAAATTAACCAATATTCTAAAAATAGTTTTAATTTTAAAGTACACAATTATGGTGATGATTCAGGATCTTATATCCTTCAAGCCTCTTCAGAAGAGTTTTTAGTAAAAATAGATTCGGCTCTACATCCTGAATATAGCCATGATTCGTCAATTAAATCTAATATTGACGCCGATGATGACGATGAAGAGGTTTGGAGAGTTGATGTAATAGCAAATAAAACCAATTTACCAAATAATGCTAGCTTTAAATTTACTTATTATGACACATCTCCTCCAATTTTTAAAAAAGAAGATACTTGGCTCTTCTTATATGAAATCGATGATTCTCAAAGAAACCTAAAATATAATTTTGTAAATATGACTTATGATTCTAAAACGTTTATTATGCTTGGTAATCTTAAATTTGATATTTAGAAAAACGTCCCTCAAATAAATTACTTGACAAAATAAGCATTAAAGGAAGTAATACAAATGGCAGATGTAATCCGTATGTTCGTAGATGAGATGAGAACAGGTGATATAAGAATCAAAACACAAGGAAACTCTACTACACAGATTCTTTACATCAACTCAGACCAAGTAGATTCTCTAATAGGTAGTCTCAGAGCATTCTCACAAAAAAGAGAGTAGTTGTGTTAAAACAGTAGTACTTACTCTCTTTCAGCTATCCCACATCCCCAAACTTTCCATGTAGATTTCTTGTATTAGATGAAATTGACATTTACACAAAGCTGTTTTGACCAGGACATTTGAAATCATTATCAGAAACGTTCACCAAAAAAGGTATCATGAAAATGATTTTTTGTGGTTTCCTTGAAATAATCATTTTTTATTAGAACCTCTCCCACGAATTGAAAGTGACCTGAAATTGCTTCCCAGATATTTTTAGTATCATCATTTTCACATAGCATCTTTCTAAGAGCTTCTGGTTTTTCTGGAGAAAGTATGTATATTTTCAATCCATGTTCGTCCACAGCTTTAGATATTATTTCATTGATATGTGCATCACCAAAACCGTACCCTATGATTAATAAGCGACCTGCACCTCTTGAAATAACAGCATCAAAAATTTCAAAATATTCCTTCAAAAGAGGTTCTTTCTGAATTTTTGATTCTTTTCCTCTTCCAATTACCATCATTTCTGAATCATCAAAACTGAACCAATTACATGAACCATGAAGTTTAATTAAGAAATAGTTTCCTTCGTCTAAAATATTTCTGCCATTTAATTCGTCCTCAGTAGGCAATTTACAAAAATCGGATGCCTCTAAAGGCTCATTAAAGAAAGTGGTGAACCATTTTGAATTATTATCAATTCCTGGAATAGAAATATTTGCATATCTATCTTTTCTAGATAATCTTTCAAAAAACAAATCTTGATTCAGTGTAAAGATGAAATTTTTACTCCCTGTATCTTGGAATGCGTAAGTGGTTTCTCCACTCTCATTAACAATTGGATTTCTTATTATATTCTGTGATCCAATTTGACAAATCAATTCATTAAAATAGTCTAATTCTGTGGGATGAGGACGATTTTTTACGTACTCTCTTAAAATTTCATCAATATAATGATATGCAGATGTTGTTGCTTTCATCATAGCATTTTTTTCTTCAGTTTCAAATAATATTAACTCATTTTTATCGCCTAACAAACCTTTAGCATCTTCAAAGCCTTCTAATACGGAATAAAAAACAGACTCGTAATCAAAATCATTTAACATCAAGGTTCTAAGTCTTGGCTGATTTTGTATTTTTTCGTGATTAAAAATTTCAGCCCACATTTCATTTGCCAATAGCCCACCAAAATTTTTGGTGAAACCAGCTCCTAACAGCAAAATATTTTTACTCGATTGAATATCCATATTAAGACCCCTCCCACATCTCTACCCCTTCCCTGAAGTAACTTCATAAATCACACCATTCCTAAATGAACCCTTGCCTTATGTCTGATAGATGAAAGAAAAGTGGCTTCTTTTTCCCTTTTATCTCGTCTTAATTTTGTGATAATATCAAATAATAGCTCTCTATTAGATTCAAGAATAGTGGCTGTGTACCATGTTTCATAATCAGGTTGCACAGAGGATAGATTATCTAATGTATTGACATCCTTCATCAGTTGATCAATAACGGACTGATCATTATAATATCCAAGTAAGTGAATTAAAGCAGTCCTCAGATGGTCATTATTATTTTCACGTTCAGGATATCTAGTAAGTAGATCCCTAAGTTTCTCAATAAATGTATCTCTATTTAGTGGATCTCTTCTTCGTTTATCAATGTACTCGTAAAGAATATTAATTATCTGCATAATGAGTTTTTTATTGGTTGTATCAAGGCTTTGAACCAAGAGGTCAAGTTGAACAGAGTCTAGAACATAACTATTTTTGAAGGTATCAAGCTCTACCAAAGCTTCTCTTTTTTCAATATCATCACCATTTTTCAAAAGGTCTATCATATTGTCGAGGTATTCTTTTAGTTCACTTGTCCTTTTAGAAACGAGATAAGAAGCTTTTCCATCTTCTCTGTCTATCCCATATCTTTCAAGCTCTTCAGGCTCTTTTAAGACCTTTATTTGACCAGTCTTAACAAGGATTCCTAATTTTCGATCTATACTTTTTTGTGAATAACCTCTTTCATCTTTATGCTCTGACATAAGGTCATTCACCAGTTCTTTCCTCCTAATATGCCCAACATAATTGAGATATGTAATGACCTCTGTATCAAAATCTACCTCATTTATGATATTATCTGTATCATCAACTTCGTTATTGGTACTCATATTCATACTCATAATTACACTCAAATCTGTATATAACAATTCCGGGGAATGTAGTTCATGGTGATAATACCATGAGCAATAATGGAAGAATACTAACAACAATCTCCCCTTTCCTGAAGGAGAAACTCGAACAATTGTCAGATAAGTTTGGATGCTCTCAGGCTGAAGTTGTTAGGATGGGAATAATGAAACTCTGGGAGACCGAGAAATGAGTCGTCCTGAATTTTCCAGAGAATATAGGACCTATGGTGAATGGTTAAAAGCCCTTCCTAGAGATTCCAGATATGCTAAGGAAATAATCAGAAAACATCAGTATTTCCCTGATAAGAGTCTGAGCCAGTTAAGAAAGCTCAGGATAAGCGATTATGATATAAGCAAGACTGACTGGAGCAGTTTAAGCTCATCTCAGAAAAGTGATAGAAAACTGTCCCTTGAGATATTGAGGGAGATAAGGAAAGGAGAAACATTAACCAATGTTATAGAAAAAAGAGGCATCAATAGACAGTTCGCATTAAAGAACCTTGGTGGCTACCTTCAGAAGTCCGGCAAAGAATGGAAGGTTAAACCGACCGATACAATGGAAGTCGAAATGTCCATCTTTGGAACTGAGGGACATGTATCCATTGTAACCAAGAGTTCAAAGGACAGATCATTGATAGGAGAGCATTTTGCTCTTGTACAAAAGGCACTCAGAACCAATGACCCTTCATTATTGGACAAGTTCAAAGACCTCAGGATAGTGGATGCTGATGGAATAGAACACTATCTTGAAACAGATCTTGAAAAACTGTATGAGATAACAGAAGCCCAGGAAGAACCCGAATTTTTCGAGATTTACAAGGAGTGAGGTGAAACCATGAACAAGGAAGCATACAAACAAAGCATCAATAAACAAAAGAGAGATAAGAAAACATCTCTCTGTTGTTCAATATGTGGTGAATCCAGTCCTGAAACCCTTGAGAATCATCATTTGTTCAGTAGGGCTAATTCTGAAATGACTGTACCATTATGCAAGAACTGTCATGCAAAGATCACGTCAGAACAGAATAAGCTATCACCTAAAATAAGGTCGAAAACTTCCTCACGAAAGAACAACATCAGACTTTTTCTTGTTTCTGTTGGTGGAATCCTAAAGATAATCGCTGACCAGCTTTTATTTATTGGTTTTGAGGGTGATTTCGATGAGTAAGATAGCTGTCAGAGGATATACTCAGAAAGCATCTAACTCAAAAAAGGATACACGAAAAGTAGGAAATGAACATCCTTTAAGGCATGATAGGATATTTGTCTTTGATACAGAAACAACAATAGACCAGTTCCAGAACCTGAAGATAGGATATTTTCAGATCTACTATGAGAATCTCATCCAGCATGAAGGGCTTTTCTATGATCCTTCCATGCTTGATGAAAGAGAGACTATTGTTCTTAGATCATATTCAAAGGAATGTGGTATCTTATTGTATGACCTTGATGAGTTCATTCAGGATGTGTTCTATCCTGAAATGTTCGACCTAAGAAGTCTTTGTATAGGTTTCAATCTCCCTTTCGATCTCAGCAGGATAGCAAAAAGGTCTAGTGATTCAAGAGGAAAGAATAGGGGAGGATTTACTTTTACCCTTTCAGATAATCGCTTCAATCCTCCTATTGTGATTAAGAAACTGGGTGGCTCTCACAATGTCAAGTTCACAACTACGAAACAGAATAAGGGAGAGAACTATTTTGCTGGCTATTTCCTTGATGTTCAGACATTAGCTGAAGTCTTGCTCCAATCGCCCCGTATTTCCCTTGCAAAGGCATGTGAGAAACTGGACACCCGCATCCAGAAGATGAAAGATATAGAGCATGGAAGGGTTACAAAAAGGTACATTGATTATCTGGTAACAGATGTTGAAAGTACATTTGAGGTCTATCAAAAGCTCATAGATGAATTAGACCTTTATCAAATAGACTTGGCACCTACAAAGATATACAGTTCTGCATCTTTAGGTAAACATGCACTAAGACAACTTGGAATTAAACCTTTGAGTGAACAGCTACCCGACTTTCCCGATACTCACAAAGGGAATATAATGACCTCTTATTTTGGTGGTAGGTGTGAATGTAAGATCAGAAAAGAACCTGTAAAGGTAACAACCCTTGATTTTACAAGTATGTACCCTACCGTCACAATGGTTCTTGATCTCTGGAAGTTCGTTATTGCTGAGAATATCGAAACAACGGTTGTTACTGGTGAAATAAAAAAGATGCTTGCAAATGTCACCCTTGCATATCTCCAGAACAAGGATAATTGGAAGGACTTCATTGTAATGGTCAAATTATGTCCTGATGAAGATATTCTACCTGTAAGGATGGCATACAAGAAAGACAGTACTTCTTTCAATGTAGGCGTTAATTATCTTTCCTCTGAGCTTGAACTATGGTACTCATTACCTGATGTTGTTAGTTCTGTCCTTCTTACTGGAAAAGTACCTGAGATAGTGGAAGCTGTTAAATTCCTCCCTAAAGGGATTCAGGATGACCTGAACAGCTCTCAGATACTTGGAATAGACATAGACCCTTCAGAAGATAATTTGGTCCAGGTACTTGTTGAGGAAAGACAGAAGATAAAGTTAAGGATGAAATCACTTGAAAGGGGAGATTCAGAGTATCAAGCTCTAAAGAGCAGGGCACAGGCTATTAAGATCCTTGTTAATGCAATGAGCTATGGCATATTCATAGAACTTAATCCTGAAGATAAGAAGAGTGATATTCAGGTCTATGGTTTGGATAGTTTCCAGACCTCAGAGAACAGATTTGAGAAGGAAGGTAATTTCTATCATCCTTTGCTTGCTGTTATGATTACTTCAGGTTCAAGGCTCTTTCTTGCAATGGCTGAAGCCAAAACAAGAGAGTTAGGTTCTACTCATGCCTACATGGATACTGATAGTATCTTTGTTCCTCCAGGACATGCACAGGAAATAATTGATTATTTCCAGCCATTGAATCCTTATAATCTTGATATTGATCTATTGAAACCTGAAAAGGTGGATATGTGGTTCTATGGGATTTCCTCTAAGAGATATGCTCTTTACACTTATGAAGATGGAAATATCAAGTTCATGGAGCATGAAAGGTCATTCAAACTTCATGGTCTGGGTCATCTAACAAATCCATTTCCGAAGGCTGTTGGGGATTGGCAAGCAGAAGTATGGGAAGATTTGCTTAAATTATATTACAGGATAATTTCAGAATCAGATCTTGAAAGAAAGTATTCCAGTTTTTTTGCCATTTCAAGATTGACCGTTACTACTCCTAATGTTCTGAACAGATTCAAGAGGATTAATAAAAATAAGACATGGAAGCATCAAATTAAACCATTTAATTTCTATCTTGTTGGATTCCAGACAATAGAGGAAAATGGTAAAGCTGTAAAGCCTCTAGTTCCTTATTCTAGCGATTCACAGAGCATAGTTTACGAATCTTTTATTGATTATGAGACCGGGAATCTTAAAAATGGTTCACATTATTTCAAGCAACTTAGTAGGACAATAATAGAATACGCTAATCATCTTGAATCAAAGTTTCATGGGGAAATAGGAATACTTGAAAGAAAGCCCGTTAAGGCTGATTCTGTAATCTATATTGGCAAAGAAGCAAATAATATTGATGAGCAGGCTCTTGATGTGAGGAAGGCTCAGGAGTTTATCAACAAGCAAGAGATTATGGACAATATTCTCAACATATCCGTATCAAAAGCAAAATCTCTGGGAGTTCCAAAGACTACATTGTGGGATATGCAGAAAAGGATAAGGGAAGCAGGAGAGTTAAACTTGAGTACTCCTGCTGTGAAGAGGTTGACGTAGTATTCAAGTTGAATCTAGGAGAAATTTAATCACTTCTAAAATAGATGCTGTAATCAATCCTAGTATAGAAGCAGTAAATAATTCATAGTATTTATAATAAAAATAATTTTTAGTTTTTTGTTTTTCGTTATAAAATGCAATAATTTCTTTTTTTGAATATGAATATATTTTAGGCTCAAGCTTTATTACTATACCATTCCATGTTTTGAAAAGTTCAGCTATAGCAATTATATTTATACTTTTATTTCGGGGATTTCTTCTAATAATATTGCCATATATCCGTATAAAATTAGATAAAGAATAAAAATTAATTTCTTTTATTTCATGAGTTTTCCAGTGATTTGGGTCATGTAGTTCTGGTGATTCATTGAGATTATTACAATACGTTTTTTGTCTACCTGAATTCACCATTTCCTCAAATTCTTCTACAGGTAGATATGGAATTTCCATCATATTCTTGTTAAACAAAATTCTTATTGTTGAATCAAAAAAAAGGTCAATATCTTGAAGAATTCGATTGATTTCAAAATCATGAGACAAAATATTTCCCTCAGAGGAAAGAATATGATTCTTAGCTTGTACTCTCAATTTATTATAGTTTTTTTGAAAACTCTCTAATTCTAAATTATATGTGGCTTCTTTAATATCTTTATCTTTAAAATAATGTAGATTCATTATGTTTTTATATGCTTTATGTTGTGTTCTAAAAAAAATGAAGTCTTTATAAAATGGAGATAACAAAAACAACCCTATTATTTCTATTGTTAAACTAGAAGCAATCAAATAAGGATGTATTTTAAATTCAGTAAACAGACCAATATTTTTGATGAGAATTATAAATTGAATAGTAAAAAGTAAACCTACTGTTGTATTAATTTTATTATTTTTGAATGCTTGTGTGAACATATGTATAAACGATTTAAAATTGCTAAGTTGGTTATTTTTGAAATTCTTCAGGATGTCTATTAAAGAATTATTTTTATTTGGATAGCTAGTTAATACCATAATAACCGAACTTATATTTTTATTTCTGCATAATAGTTGTTAGTATTATTTATTACTTTCTTTGAATCTAAAATATTTTCACAGTTATAATTCTTAAATGAAGTTCGGTTTTTTGGAGATAACTATATCCCAGCAATTATATTATGGGATATAGTTATCTCTGATTTTTTGTACGCTAGGATTTCAGTTCTGTAGAACCTTTATATGAATGTTAATCAACAATAGTAATAATTCAAAAAGTATTGTCGCGTATAGAATAGATTTGCTACTTTCAGCTATAGAGGCTGAATTTGATATTTTTTCATTTTAAAGATAAAAATAATAAGAAATAGGTTCAGTAACTGAGGTCAGTGGGCCATTAGTTCACTTGCAGTTTCCTCATACATTCTCCCTTTGTCAGTTGTCATAAAAATATTTTCTTTACGCTCGATGAGCTTTTTGTCTTCCAGTGTAGAAATATACTTATCTGCAATTGTAGAATTCAAATTCGCTTTATAAACAATATGAGTCTTCTTTGCACCATGCATGGCTATCTTTAAGATAGCGATAGAAATATCCAACCTACTACGCCTTATAGTAATGCCCCCAGCATTTTATTTAATTGTACCACTAAATTCAATGATGCGATTTTCAATCAATGAACATCATTTTTTCTTATTATTAACTATCTATTAGGAAGGGTTGCCTGATAGAGTCATTTTGGTTGTTGTGTAGATCTTTATATGATGAACGCTATCAGGCAGGTTCATTTGTAGATAATGTATGTCACCGAATGTAGGAGAGGTATCACTCTTCTAATATCGTACTATCGCTATTTCATTAGAAGAATGATACACGATAAGCCCACCCCACGTGTGCTTAATTTCATACCCCATTGATTAGTATGATTGTTAAGTATTACATATAAACAAATCCCAGTATTTTTTTTCATCAATTGGCAAATTACAATGGTGTTATAATTTATAACGCCCTTAAAATTAGAGAATACCAATACTAAAATTAGAATATTGTGCGGGGGATTTGGGGAGTGGGGGTTAGTGTGGGAGTGGTTAATTATTTAAAATAGTTCCCCCGCATATCTGATGTTCTAATCAGATTTATACTATATATAATTTGTTGTCATTATAAAAAGTTGATAGAACAATATTTATACAAGATGTATAATGCCAATGTTTTCATAGAAGGTAAAGAAATCCAAAAATGCTTACGTAGGCTAAAGCGTCTGCCCAGAGATTAGGAATTATAGCCTGATAAGGCAAAGTTTGTTGGTATTAGGATTCTTCTCTTATCAGGCTATAATCTGGAACATCAACTCGGAAGCTGATGTTTATAAGGTTCCACTCCCGCATGGTAACCCCGATCATAGATAGACATTTACGATATATAGCACGATTCCTTGTGAATTGTACTCTTGGATGGGACTATTTGATGCATTTGAAAATTTAAATGACATTCAAAATTATAAAGCTAAAAAACAGAACTTCCATTATTAATTAACTGTGTGTTATATATTAATCAAGAAAAAATGTATTGTGATTAAAGTTCTGTTATTGGCGTAGAGTTCTCCAAGTAGTAGTCGAAAAAGTCTTTTCCCCACTTGAGTGCATTCTTGTTATCAAATAGAATAAATTTAGAATCAAATTCTCCATTATTTCTTAATAAACATAAGTTGGTGTAAAACTCATCATACGAAAAAAACAGGAAGTCCATTTTCTTATTATAAACGTAGATATTCACTACGTCAGTTTTCATGTAGTTTTCAAAATTTACATGATGATCAGTACATATTTTTTTAAGTAGACTTTCAGAGACAATTAAATCTATTTTTATGTTATTTTCAATCAGATAAGAGAATATATCATGATAATTGGGATAGAGTATTGTGGTAACTACGCTGTGAAACTTACATTCAGTAGATTTTTCATGATGTGTACTTCTTACATCGTATTGCTCTGTAGGAGAAATAGATATCACTTTGGATTTTCCAATCTCACTTATTCTTGATATTAAATGATGGGGAATACAATTCAGATCACGGGTTCCCCAGTAATCAATATCATTACCAAAAAGCTCAACAGTATTCAATAAAGGAACCATCTCATCAACAACCAGTTTCCCAATAGTTGTTAGTTCATATTTATCATCATAGTGAAATACAAGATAATGTTCTTCTAAGATTTTCATCTGAGGAAGTAATGCTTGTCTGATTGTATCCAATAATTCAAGAAGAGTATCCATTTCTTTCGCTCCTTCCTGCAAGAACAATAATACATTCTTTCTCTTATCAGAAGCGAATGCTACATCAAGTAATCTTTTTTTCACCAGATTTACATCCTATAAGCAGACATTGCGTATATTATGTAATATAGATACATACGTATACTTTTATGTTTGCTCCCACATCTCCAACCTTTCTTTTACATGAGAATTAAAAGTGAACGGTTTCTCAGCCTCAGCATTCTTCTTCATATAATGCAATGTACCCTTAGAGAATCCCATTTCCTTCCATTCAGAATAAGAAATACTTTATTTACCATTAAACTTTCAATAAGTAGAATATTGAAAATCAGAATGTAGTATATATCAATTTTTATCATATCGATTATAAGAAGAACTTTATAACAACTAATCGAAACTGTAAAATATACTATACTAATACTACCAGACATAACTAAAATAAGCTGTGATATTTGTTCAGCTAATTCAAACAATCATTGCTTTATATTTCATCAATCCAGAATCCGTAATTCAAATCATCAGGTTGACACAAAATGAAGATCACAAAACCACGAGGCACCCGTGATTTCCTCCCAGAGGATACAAAGAAAAGAAGGTATGTAGAGGGTATATTACGTCAGGTCGTTAAGAACTGGGGATTCAACGAAATAATCACACCTACATTTGAGAGCCTGGAACTTTTCACACTAAAATCTGGTGAAGGAATAATAGGAGAACTCTACAACTTCACAGACAAGGGAGACAGGGAAATGACCCTGCGTCCTGAACTGACAGCTCCTGTCATGAGGATGTACGTCAATGAAATGCAGGCATACCAACAGCCTTTGAAATTATTCTATTTTGAGAACTGTTTCAGGTATGAGAGACCTCAAAAGGGACGATTCAGAGAATTCTGGCAATTCGGCGTAGAACTCATCGGAAGCAAGAAAATGGATGCTGATGCTGAGGTAATTGGACTGGCAACAGAGATGCTGAAAGCAGTAGGTATCAAAGGTGACCTTCATGTGAACAATCTAGGTGTCATCAGGAACATCCTGAGTGTTCTGGAAACTGAACATCAGAGCAAAATTATGAGGCTTGTTGACAAAAAGGATTATGACGGACTTGATGAGTTCCTTGAAGAAATTAATGCTCCTGCCAGCCTTCGTATGAAACTTATTGAGCTTATCTCCCTCACTGGCACTGATGCCATTACAAAAGCAAGGGACATTATAGGCGATATACCTGAGATAGAAGATTTCCAAGAATTGCTTACTCTTCTGGATGCCTATGGTGTGGAGTACACAATTAATTTCGGAATCGCCAGAGGACTTGATTACTATACAGGTACAGTTTTTGAGATTTATGCAGAAGGACTTGGTGCCCAGAATCAGGTATGTGGCGGCGGTTCGTATCAACTCATTCAGCTATTTGGCGGTGGAGATGTTCCTTCCACAGGATTTGGTCTTGGTTTTGACAGGATAATGGAAGTATGTAAACTTGAAGCACCAGATGATGTGCCCGTTGTAATAATTGCAAAGGACAGCACACGTCTTGATGCAATAAAAGCAGCCAACAAACTCAGGCAGCACATGCCAGTCTACAATGATCTGATGAAAAGGAACTTTAAGGCTCAATTATCATATGCCAACAACATCGATTCAAAGCATGTGATAATTATCGGTGAGAAGGAAGTTGAAGCTGGAAAAGTTATGTTAAAGGATATGGCTAGCGGAGAACAGGAACTGCTGACCATTGATGAAGTCATTCAAAAACTCACAAAGAAATGATTGATTAAAACCAGATATGAGCTTGCTGATATCCAACTTGATAGAATCTACAGAACTGCAAATCCGGCTGGTGCAGACATTGTACTTATGCTATGGTAAATAATAAAGAACCTTTAGCAAGCAACCGCATACATGGTCAATTTCATCAATCACAACATATATATTAGATGATGGTATTCATAGGAAGCACTTCGCCAATCACATTAACACATTATCGGATCGACTCCCAAGTTCAACGATCTGGTAATATCTAGTATCTAAAACTTAAACCGTACATATTTAATTCAAAATTTAATTTACAATTATCAGGAGGAAGCTAATGGCAAAAATGCACACCCGTAGGAAAGGAAACTCCGGACCTACAAGACCACTTCGTACAGAAGCACCTGCATGGTCTACAATGACCACTGAAGAAGTGACAACCGTAGTAAATGACATGTGGAAACAGGGTATCAGCACAAGTGAAATTGGAATGGTACTCAGAGACAAATACGGCGTACCTGATGTCAAACTCGCTACAGGCAAGAAAATTACACAGATACTCAGAGAGGGTGGCGAGAAATTCGCTGTACCTGAGGACCTGTACAACCTTATCGTAAAGGCTATCGGACTGAGGAAACACATGAACAATAATCACAAAGATGTTCACAACAAACGTTCCCTTCAGAACATTGAAGCCAAGATCAGAAGATTGGTCAAATACTACCAGTCTACAAAGGTCCTTCCAGTTGAATGGAAGTACAAGCCAGAGACAGCTGAAATGCTGATCACCAGATAAGTAGTATATACTAATGTTTGGCCGAAAGGTCAAACTCAATTCTTTTTTTATAATGACTTTTTCGCGTAGTGTTAACTATGCAATCTCATCAATTTCAAAATTGATTAGAAGGTAACATATAAATTGTTTTAAAGAGCATTATATGCCATGAAAGCGGTCATTCTTGCAGCCGGTGAAGGTAAAAGATGCCGGCCTCTTACACTTACAAGGTCAAAGGTAATGCTTCCGGTGGCGAATAAGCCCATTCTCGAATACACCATCAATGCCCTTGTAAAGAACGATATCAAGGACATTGTTCTGGTAGTAGGATATGAAAAAGAACGTATTATGGACTATTTTGAAGACGGGATCAATTTTGGTGTCAAAATAAGATACATCGAACAAAAAACACAGATCGGAACAGCACATGCTATCCTTCAGGCACGGGATATTATTATCGACCATGGCGAAGAGAAATTCATTGTTTTAAACGGAGACAATATAATAGGTCCCGATGCGATATCAGATCTAATAACCGGAGCAGAGGGTGATGCAACACTCCTTACCTGTAAAAAGGATGACGTTAGTGGCTATGGAGTAATAGTTGCAAAAGGGAAACGTGTCAGTGAGATAATTGAAAAACCCAAGACCCTTGTAAGCCGCCTGATCAATACAGGAATCTATCTTTTCAGGACTGAAATATTTGAAATGATAGAAAATACACAGATATCTGCAACGGGTGAATATGCCATCACAGACACTCTTCAGGCAATGATCGATAATGGAATGAATGTGACAATGACAGCAACCAATGCAGAATGGCTTGATGCCGCTTTCTCATGGAACCTGCTGGAAGCGAACACAATTGTACTTGGTGATCTTGAACCTGATACTACAAATGCAAAAATAGAAGATGGAGTTAATATAAAAGGCAGTGTATCCATTGGCAAAAACACAACCATCAGAGCAGGATCATATATAGTAGGACCTGTTGTCATTGGAGATAATTGTGACATAGGACCTAATGTTGTCATTCTCCCTTCCACTAGCATCGGAAATAACGTTTCAATAGCTTCATTCTCATATATCAAAAACAGTATTCTCATGAACGATGTGCGTATCAGCACACACAGTAATGTGTCCAGTTCCGTACTCGGAAGTAACGTTTCAACAGGACCCAACTTCATCACTGAAGAAGGTGATGATATGCTTATACAGATAGAAGGCGAGCTTCAAAATGCAGGAAAGCTTGGGACCGTTATAGGTGACGATACAGAGATTGGAGGCAACGTCCTTGTCCGTGCAGGGAACATGCTATCCATAAATTGTCGCATAAGTTCAGGTAAAACAATCTCTGAGGATATCCCCACAGATTCTATAGTAATTTAGGGTGAAAAAATGTGCGGAATAGTTGGATATATCGGCGATGGTCAGGCTGTACCTATAATACTTGAATCACTCAAAATGCTGGAATACAGAGGATATGATTCCGCAGGCGTTACGATTTTCAACGGATCACTTGAAACGTATAAGATCGCGGGGAGAATAAAGAACCTGGAAGACATAATTCCTGAGAATGTAAATGGAAGTACCGGCATAGGGCATACAAGATGGGCAACACACGGAAAACCGGAAACCAGAAATGCTCACCCGCATATTTCATCTAATGTGTCAGTGGTCCACAATGGGATTATCGAAAATTATATGCAACTCAAGGAAAGACTGACAGGTCTTGGTTACGAGTTCAAGTCTGATACGGATACTGAAGTTATAGCTCATCTTTTGCATTTTAACATGAATTGCAATGGTAAGAAATACCTGCTTGATGGCCTGACAGAAACGATAAAAGAACTTGAAGGCTCATACGCAATTGCAGCACTATGTGCTGAAGAACCAGGTATACTGGCTTTTGCCAGAAAGGACAGCCCCCTAGTCATTGGAATCGGCAATGGCAGCAATTATGCTGCATCCGACGTTACTGCTTTTTTAAAGCATACAAAAGAAGTAATATATATCAACGACAATGAGATAGGGCTTTTAAAACCAGACTCAATTGACATATTTGATCTTGATGGAAACAGCATTTCCAGGGATACGGAAACCATTGAATGGACTCTTGAAGCTGCTGAAAAAGCAGGTTACGAGCATTTTATGCTAAAAGAGATACATGAACAGCCTACTTCAATACAGAATACATTTGCAGGCAAATTATCCGAACTTGAAGGGACCGTTACACTGGATGAACTATATCTTGAGCGTGACGAGATCAAAAGACTAAAAAGAGTTACAATTATAGCCTGTGGAACCTCATGGAATGCAGGCATACTTGGCAAATACCTCTTTGAAAAACTTGCTGGCCTCCACACTGACGTGGAAACTGCATCTGAGTTCAGGTACAGTAACCCGGTACTGTGCGGAGAGGAGTTGACAATTGCCATCACACAGTCAGGTGAGACAGCAGATACCCTGGCTGCAGTCAGGAGTTCAAGCTCCTACGGATGCCGTAGTATTGCAATCACAAACGTTGTGGGTAGCACCATTACCAGAGAATCGGATAGTGTGCTATATACAAGATCCGGGCCTGAAATAGGCGTTGCTGCGACAAAGACCTTCACAGCACAGCTGGTAGCACTTTACATGCTTGCCATCCATCTTGGAAGGATACGAGGTGTTGTCAGCGCAAACGAGGCAAAGGACCTTATCGTCGGGATGAAGCGTCTCCCGGGTCAGATACAAAAAATCCTCAACAAAAAAGAAATGATAAAGGAATGTGCTGCACAGTTTGCAGACAAGAGAGATTGTTTCTTTATAGGTCGTTACCTGAATTATCCTGTGGCTCTTGAAGGGGCACTGAAACTGAAGGAGATCTCATATATACATGCTGAAGGCTATGCAGCAGGTGAACTAAAACATGGCCCTCTGGCACTTATTACTGATGAGACCCCTGTGGTTGCAATCGCCACCAGAGGACATACATATGAGAAAATACTCAGCAACATCAAGGAAGTAAAGGCACGTAATGCCACTGTCATTGCGGTGGCTGATGACGATGATACTGAGATAGACAAGTACGTTGATATTGTACTTCGAGTGCCTTCTTCACATGAACTCCTTGCACCGGTACTTTCTTCAGTAGTATTGCAATTGCTTTCATATTATACAGCACTGGCAAAGGATTGTTCTATTGATAAACCAAGGAACCTTGCAAAGAGTGTAACCGTTGAATGATCATTTTATTTTAAGAGAGGATTTTGAATGAAATTATTTGGTTCATCAGGCATCCGGGGACTTGCAAATGTAGAAGTCACCGTTGACCTGGCTCTGAAAGTGGGAATGGCTCTTGGAAGATCAAAGAAGACCGCCGTTATTGGAAGAGACCCCCGTGTAGCCGGAGAGATGATAGAACATGCGCTCATCTCAGGCCTCATGTCTGCAGGATGCAATGTTGTCCGTGCAGGCATCCTGACAACACCGACTCTTGCATATGCAGCCCGCAATTATGACTGCGGAGTTATGGTCACTGCATCACATAACCCTGCACAGGATGTTGGGATCAAACTCTGGAACCCTGATGGGATGGCTTTTGACTCCACCCAGCAGGAAGAAATTGAGTATATCATCGAGAAAGAGGATTTTGTCAATGTTCCATGGAACAGGATAGGAGAAATAACCTCATACGAGAATGCGGTCAGGGATCACATTGATATGATACAAAGCCACTCGACTGGTGCACCCATAAGGGTTGTTGTCGATTGTGGAGGCGGTGCAGGCGGAACTATAACACCATTCCTTCTACGCGAAATGGGATGCGAAGTAATCACGCTTAACTCACAGATCGACGGACATTTCCCTGCACGCAATCCAGAACCTAAAGACTCGAATCTCTGGATGCTGAAAAGAGCAGTGACCGAGTTCAAGGCTGAACTTGGTATCGCTCATGATGGTGATGCTGACAGGATGATGGCTGTGGATGAGAACGGCATTTTTGTGTCAGGTGACGAAATGCTTGCCATCTTTGCACGCTACGAATGCAAGGACAATCCGAAAGTTGTAGTCCCTGTGGACACTTCAATGATAGTCGATGATGCACTCCCGGGTTCAACTATTATCCACACTAGAGTCGGTGACGTATATGTCGCGGAGGAAATGAAGAAGCAGAAGGCTGATTTTGGCGGAGAGCCATCCGGAAGCTGGATATTCCCTAGGATATCATATTGCCCGGACGGGATCTATGCGGCAGCTCTGCTTGTTGATATTGTCAAGGAGAAAAAACTCTCTGTGCTTAGGGAGGAATTGCCACAGTACCCCACACTCAGAAGTACGGTTGAATGCGATAATTCCAGAAAATCAGAAGTCATGAAAGCTATCAGCTCAAGGCTTGCGAGCATGGGGGAAGTTTCCAGCATCGATGGTATCAGGGTTGATATGGAAGATGGATGGGTATTGGTCAGGCCATCGGGAACCGAGGCAAAGATAAGGATTACAGCAGAAGCCAGGAAGAATGTGGAAGAGCTCCATGCAAAGGTTGAGACTATTGTGAAGGAGTGCCTTCAATGAAAGTAGTTATACTTGCTGCCGGTGAAGGCACAAGGATGAGACCGCTGACAGCATCTAAACCAAAAGTGATGCTCCCCATAGCGAACAAACCCATGATGGAACATACCATTAATGCTGCTATGGATGCAGGAATCAAAGAGTTCCTTATTGTTACAGGATACCGTGAAAATTCAATAATGGAGTATTTCAAGGATGGAAACCACCTTGGGATCAGTGTGGAGTATGTGCACCAGGAAGAGCAACTTGGAACTGCCAACGCCATAGGTTATGCAAAAGATTACGTTAAAGGGCATTTCATTGTTCTAAACGGAGACATGCTTGTAAGCACAGAACACATCAAACATCTGATATCCAGAACAGAGGATGCGATCATCAGTGTAAAGGAAGTGGAAGATCCTTCACAGTTCGGTGTCATTGAAAATAAGGAAGAGAGAGTCACACGGATCATCGAGAAGCCAAAGAACCCGGCAACAAACCTTGCAAATGCCGGAATATATCTTTTTGATGATGTTATTTTTGAGTACATAGATAAAACAGGAAAATCAAAAAGAGGAGAGTATGAGATAACTGATTCATTGCAGATGATGATAGATGATGGCTGCAGTGTTGGTTATGAGATACTCACCAGTGACTGGATCGACATTGGAAGGCCCTGGGATATGCTGGATGCAAACAAGGTGCTACTTGAGAATATCGATGATACCCATGAAGGTACTGTTGAACCTTATGCGACCCTGCATGGAAATGTAAAGGTTGGCAAGAACACAATTGTCCGCAATGGTGCCTATATAATCGGACCGGTGGTCATTGGTGAAAACTGTGATATCGGACCTAACTGCTTCATCAGGTCTTCAACTGCCATTGGTAACGATGTCCATATTGGCAATGCTGTTGAGGTCAAGAACAGTATAATAATGGATGGCACTAAAATAGGACATCTCAGTTATCTCGGTGACAGTGTCATAGGCACAGCCTGCAACTTCGGTGCCGGTACAAAGGTTGCGAACCTGCGACACGATAATAAGAACGTAAAATCAATGGTTAAGGGTGAACTGGTAGATACCGGCCGCAGGAAACTTGGCGTCATCATGGGAGATGATGTTCACACAGGCATCAATACAAGCATCAACATCGGTACAGTAATGGAACCGGGAAGTTCCACTATGCCCGGTGAAGTTGTTATGTACAAAAGAAAAACTAATTAAGTCGCTTTACTATCATTACCCCGGAGATTCGGATGAAATTTAATATAGAGATGCAAAAACTCAAGGAACTGGCAAGAGAGGCAGCAGATGTCATTGAAAAGCATGACCATGTACGTGTCATTTCACACAATGATGCCGACGGCCTTACATCTGCAGGAATAATCTGCCAGGCACTCATGAGAAAAGACATCCGTTTTCACACTACTATCGTACCCAGACTTGACAGATCCGTGGTTGAAATAGTGAAGGCAAGCGCTGGAGACGATGACCTTGTACTTTTCTGCGACATGGGCAGCGGGCAGTCAGACATCATATCTGAGATCAAACAGGACATAGTTGTACTGGACCACCATGTTCCGGTGGGAAAAACACCTGCAAAGGTTCTTGTAAATCCTCATCTTGTTGGAATTGACGGAGCAATGCATGTGTCCGGGTCCGGAACCACTTTCTTTGTGGCAATGGAAATGGAACCTGCAAACATAGACCTTGCAGGACTTGCAATTGCAGGTGCTGTAGGTGATAAACAGCTTTTCAGCACCCTTAATGGCCATATACTGGAAGAGGCCGTGAATGCAGAAGTAGTGACTGTTAAAAAAGGACTTAGGATTGGTGACGGAGACCTGGCAAAAGTGCTTGAGTACACACCTGAACCTTACCTCGACATCACTGGTGACAGGGAGAAAATTGATAATTTCCTTGATATTCTCGGGCTTCATGGCAATATTGAGGACCTCGACCCCGACCAGACCAAGAAACTAACATCCGCAATCGCACTTAAACTTGCAAAACATGCAAGTCCCGAAGCCATAGATGCAGCTATTGGTGATGTGTACATCCTGAACAAGGAGATAGTACATAATGTCTATGACCTCGTTGCAATACTGAACACCTGTGGCAAGGCCGATAAAGGTGGCATGGGGCTGTCTATCTGTATGAAGAATAACACACACCTTGCAGAAGCAACGGACATGGCAATGTCCCACCAGATATCCATTGTAGAGAATATCAAGAAAGGTATGGATATGGTAAAGCAGGGGAAAAGTATCGGCTACCTGATAGGTGAGGAAATGGAATCAACAGGCATGATAGCCAGTACTTTCGTCAGGTATGTCAACCCTGAAATGCCATTTGTTGCAGTTAATCAGGTAGAGGAACTTGTGAAGGTTTCTGCAAGAGGTACCCGTGCACTTGTGGAAAAAGGACTTGACCTGTCTTTTGCGCTCCGAGAAGCTGCTAAGCTGGTAGGTGGCGAAGGTGGAGGACATAATGTGGCATCCGGTGCCTCGATACCTCCGGGAACCGCAGAACAGTTCATCGCCAAAGTTGACGAGATCGTTGCAGAGCAACTCCCTCATAAGGAGCAGAGTGAATGAAAATTACTACTACCATCGAGTTCAAAGATGAAGGAGCTATGCAGGTAGCTAAAAGGATTGCAAACTCGCTGGCACCTGATAACCTGACAAATATGAATACAGAGATCAAAGAGGATAGTGTATGCATTCACATCACTACTGAGAAGATCACATCACTAATAGCTACGGTCGATGACCTTCTGATGAATGCAAAAATAGCAGAAGAGATTGCTGAAGACCTCGATGAGTGAGGAAATCAAATATTACTTTTTTTATTCCCACAAATGCCTGTTGTTATCGATCAGGGCATTCTGTTCCTCTATTCTTGAACGCTGGTATATGAGTGCCGCCGGATGATATATCTTCAGGAGAGTGTGCTTTCCATCCACTATTCGGGGGACACCCCAATCAAGTTTCTCACCGTTGCAAAAGGCTTTTTCCGCAGTGTTGCCAAGCAGGATGATCACCTTTGGGTTAAGAAGCTCGATCTGAGCCTGGAGGAAGGGTTTGCAGGCATTTATTTCACTTTTCAGGGGATTGCGATTATTTGGAGGGCGGCACTTTATAGTATTTATCACTGCATAGCCGTCCTCGGAAAGGCCCATGTATTCGATCATGCCATCAAGGTTCTTTCCGGCTCTGCCGCAAAAAGGAATTCCAGTCTCATCTTCATTCTTGCCAGGAGCCTCACCCACGAAAACTATCTTCGGACTACGAGAGCCTTTACTAATGACCCTGTTTGTGACCGTTTCATGAAGCTGACAGTCAGTGCATGTATTAATCTCATTCTCGATCCCTTCAAATCCCTGCTCTACAAGTTCACTAACTGATCGGATTGCCATATGAAACACCTGATTCGTTTTCATTAGATTCTGCTTAATGCATAAGTTAAGTCTGTTTTTCTGCCTGAAGAGCTTCCATGAAGCGTATTTGCTCTGAGATAAAAGTATTGTAAGGCGTATCGATACCAAATTCCTTTGCCCTTATAACAATAGCACCATTGAGGAAATCGATCTCGGTCTTTCTTCCTGATGAGATATCCTGGAGCATTGATGAATGGTGTTCTGCAGTATTTGGGAGCTGGAAATCATGCAGGTAATTAAGATATTCATCCGCACTTTTCCATGGAAGAATAACTCCTTCTGCTTCTGTGACCATAAAAGCCTCTTTTACCACATTGATAATAATATTCCATGCGTGTTTATTTTCCAATTTTCCATAAGGAACACCCATAACAGCACCAAGTGGATTGAGGGCTGAATTGTAAAGAACCTTTGACCAGACAGAACTCATGATATTCTCTGTTCCTGTAACCTGAATACCTGCACTTTTAATCAGTTCTACAAGTTGGAGTACACTGTCATCAATTCCTGATGGGAATCTTCCAAGGTTCATTGGTCCGGTTTCAACAGACACGTGTATTTCTGCATCGCCCACCCATTCAAACCCGGTAATAATAGTGCCGCCAATTACCTTATCAGTATATCTGGCAATTATTTCCTCATTACCCAGGCCATTCTGCATACTGACAACCTCCCTGCCCTTAATTATATTGGAGAATTGTTCACATATAGCTTCAGTTGCAGTGGACTTGGAAGTGATGAATATATAATCATAATTATCTTCTGGAACTTCTTCAGAGCAGCTGAATTTGCAGGTTGATTCACCCCAGAGACCGGTCATTTTAAAACCTGCATCCTTTATCCTGTCAGCATGCCTCTGGCGGCAGACCGCATGCACATCACAAACCGAAGACAGTTTTGCAGCAAGTGAAAGACCCACTGCTCCCGCACCTAATATCAGGACTTTCATAGAGCACCTCATTTCTGACTTAGATGTTTTTTTCCATTAAAAGAATAACTCTTGGATGGCAGCCAATAAAGAGAAGCTCTTAATTAGCAAAAGATACATCATGCATAAAGTAACCAGACACAGAGAAATATTTGTGGAAATCAGGTATCTTAGCTTACTTATCACTGCTGAATTATCATAATCACAAAAAGGAATGGAATCATAATGGAAGCAAAGAAAAGAGATGAATGCTGTCCGGCAGACAAACCGGAAGGTTTCGGAGCTGTAATCAATTTCAAATTCAGGCTGGAGTGTTCACTTAAGACCAGTGCCGATGCAACACCGGCTGCAGATGTTATCGGTGACTACATACATGAGGCTAATCACACTATTCTTACCAAAGGAGCACCGGAGGGACAGGGTGCAAAGGTCACTGGATGGAGAGTCGAGGGTGACAGGATAAAACTCATCATCGAGTCAGGCAGGCATGTCCGTGTACACGATGCACTGCTCCGTATGAGAAAACCACTTGCTGGAAAGCTTGGAAAAGAGTTCAAGATAGGTGTCCGTGGAATAGAGGTTGACTCATACACAATTGAAGTACCTTCCGAAAAAGAACTTCCTCCAATGAGGATTCCCTATGTAAGCGAGATGACATATAAGGATGGAAGCATCAAACTTGTACTTGATGTTGATGAAGCTGCAATGTCAAATCGTGTTCCTGACAGGATACTTTCCCTGATGGAAGATAAACTGGAGCAGGGAGAATACGGCGGAAAGACCGAGCACTGGAACGTACTGTGGCAGAGTGAAAAGAAGGAACATGCATTCACAGAAGACCCTACCAAGGCAATGATGGAAGCCGGATGGCTTAAGAGAGGTGCCAGCAGGGGACAGTGGATACATGGCCCGCAGTCCACTAAAATGTTCAGGACCTTTGAAAAGATAGTTCTTGATGAACTGCTGGAACCATTGGGATACAGGGAAATGATCTTCCCAAAGCTGGTTCCATGGGAGGTATGGCAGAAATCAGGACACGCAAAGGGTGTTTATCCTGAGATATATTACGTATGTCCTCCAAAGACCAGGGACCCTGAGTTCTGGGAAGAAGTAATTGACCATTATAAAGTAACCCTTGAGGTCCCTACATCCCTTATCAAAGAGAAGATAGGAGACCCAATTGGTGGAATGTGCTATGCACAGTGCCCTCCATTCTGGACATACCTGCAGGGTGAAACAGTACCTACAGATGAATTCCCTATCAAGGTATTCGACAGGTCAGGAACTTCACACAGGTATGAGAGTGGTGGAATCCACGGCATGGAACGTGTGGATGAATTCCACAGGATAGAGATCCTCTGGGTTGGAAACAAAGAACAGGTAATCAAGACTGCCAATGAACTGCACGAGAGATACATGCATATCTTCAATGAGATACTGGACCTCGAATGGAGAAAAGCATGGGTTACACCATGGTTCATGGCACAGGAAGGACTTACCGGAGTCTCTGAGCAGACCGAGGCCGGAACAACCGACTATGAAGCAGTTCTGCCTTATCGCGGCGAAGACGGAGAATGGCTGGAATTCCAGAATGTCAGTGTGAACGGCAACAAGTATCCATCAGGATTCAATGTCAAATGCCAGTCAGGAGAAGAACTCTGGTCCGGATGTTCCGGTGTCGGACTGGAAAGATGGGCTTCAGCGTTCTTTGCACAGAAAGGACTGGACCCTGCAAACTGGCCTGAGGAATTCAGGAAAAGAGTTGGAGAGGTTCCCAGAGGAATCAGGTTCCTCTGATCTTTTTGTTTTTGATGGGAAAAACCCATCAAAATACTATTTTAGTTATTCAAGTTCAATTGCTGTTTCTGTTTTATTATTGCTTATTCCTTGAACTGCTTTATAATGTCAATGAAATCCTTTGTTTCTCTGGCAACATCATCACTGCACACTACCGCAGAAATTGCTACAAGGCTGTCCGAACCACCTACAATAACACTTTCACAGTTCTGTTTATTAATGCCACCTATAGCAACGATAGGAACGTCTATGGCATCTTTTACAGCTCTGATGCTCTCCGGACCGATACCATCACCTGCATCGTTTTTGGTGGTGGTGTCAAAGATAGGACCCAGACCCACGTAATCAGCACCATTCCGTTCTGCTTCAAGAGCCTCTTCAACATTGTGGACCGTAAGACCGATTATCTTATCAGGACCCAGAAGATTCCGTGCAGTTGATATATGCATGTCATCCTGACCTATATGAACACCATCGGCATCAACAGCAAGAGCAACATCCACCCGGTCATTCACCAGGAATATTGCCTCACTGCCACACAGGGTTTTGATTTGCGATGCTTCAAGGATCATATCCTTTGTGCTTCTGGATTTTTCCCTGTACTGGACTATCCTGCAACCTGCAGTAACTGCATTCTCTACATCTGACAGTGTTCCTTTTTTAGACAAAACGGAATCAGTCACAAGGTAGAAGTCTATGAGTTTCAACAATGATCTTTTATGTTCCATACTCAACTCAGCATTCTTCAAAATTCATCATGGACTGTACTTTTTCATCTGAAAGGTTAAATGCCTCGTCATAGAAATACATCTTGAAAGTTCCCGGACCTGCGGACTTTTCAGCTGCCTGTTCTCCGGCTATTCCAAAATAGCACAATGCATCCTTTGCTGCAACGCAGTAATCTGCATTGACAGCAGCGAAGGAACCTATGACAGATGCTGCCATACATCCTGTACCTACGATCAGGCCCATGGACTCGTGTCCGTTCTTAACAACAAAGGTCCTTTCTCCATCGCTGATTATGTCTTCCTTACCTGTCATTACAACAACACATGACCTTGTTCTTGCAAACTCTTTTGCAACCTGCTTCGGGTCAGCATCAATTGCTGTTGCTTCAACACCTCTGGTCTGGGCATTTTCACCTGCCAGCTTTGCAATCTCGGAATAATTGCCTTTGATTATATCAATTCTTACGGAGTCAAGTATCTTTGTTGCCATCTCATCACGGAAAGGTGTGGCACCCACACCTACAGCATCAAGAACTACAGGAACACTCTTCTCATTTGCAGCTTTTGCCGATATGAGCATTGCATTGATCAGCTCTTCAGTGAGAGTACCGATATTGAGCACAAGTGCCGAGGAGATACCCGTCATATCTGCAGCCTCCTGGGGTGCATGGGCCATTACTGGAAGGGCACCGAAGGCCCTCGTCATGTTCGCACAGTCATAGATCGTTACCCAGTTGGTTATATGGTGTACCAGTGGTTTTGTTTCCCTTATTTTTTGCAGTGGAAGATTCATATACAAATTGCCCCTTATGTCAGGAAGACATTTTAGTGATAATGTATTTACAATTGTGAATATCCTAGAGAAGGATTTATCACTAAAATACTTTTTGTAATTCACAATCAGGAAGTGAAACAATTGAGTTAAAACAATTGTCGGCCTGAAATGATTAACCGATTTCTTTATATAGAGATATGCATAGTATAGAGAGCCAATTTATCAGTGCATACCTTATTTCAGAATTATATTATGACAGCTTGTTGAACAATTACATTACATCATTAGAATTACATCTATCATCAAATCACATTTATTCGGAGGAATTACTTGGCAAGGAAAGTGCAGAGAAAGTTAGACAAATGGAAGTCTAAGACATGGTACAACGTTGAAACACCTGAATTCATGAGCAGAGCTAACATTGGAGTTACACCTGCAGAAACCCCGGAGCAGCTCATTGGTCGTGTTGTTGAGACCACTGTCGGAGAAATTGCTAACGATTTCACAAAGCATAACACAAAGCTCAGACTCGAGATCAACGATGTCAATGGTGACGTCGCAAGTACCAGATTCCTTGGTCACGAGATCACTACAGATTACCTGCGCTCTATCGTAAAGCGTCAGACCTCAAGGATCGACGCAAACCTTGACGTTACAACAAAGGACGGATACATCGTTAGAGTGAAACCAATATGCTTCACTGTTAAGAGAGCAAGAACAAGCCAGATAAAAGGCATAAGAGAAGTAATGAACGTCATCGTAAAAGAGCGTGCATCAGAACTTAACTACGAGCAGTTTATCGAAGAGGCTATCATGGGCAAGCTTTCCGCAAACATTTACAGGAATGCAAAGTCCATCTACCCACTCAGAAGGGTAGAGATCAGAAAGACAGAAGTAAAATCTGTCCCTGTAAAAGCTTAAATTAATATCCAGGTGGTTCTAACCACCTAATCTTTACTTTTCTTAATATCTGTCCGGTAAAATAACTGTAAGTTTATTCAGATATTCTGAGCTTGCGCTCGTATTCATCACGTATAAGGCCCATCATTTTCTTGTTGGCATCAATTACAAATCCACCAATATAACCACAGTATTTACAATGGTAAAGGCCTTCAATCCCCCCGGTCTCATAATAGAGGTCTGGGCTGCCACAGACAGGACACACTTCAATCAGTTCTTCATCTTCGCCTTCATTCGATTCCTGAATATCAGTTCTTTCGACATCACTATCTTCCACGACAATATCCTCCTTTTGTGCTTACCCCTGATGGACACTGTATCGACAATATAATATGCAGTTTTAAAACATATCAAACTATCTGCAAACTACCGGACAGTTCCTGAGGATAAGGACTGAAAAATGTTTGCGTCAGAAGATAGTCTGCATTGAATTCCTCTGCTTTAGATATGAACCATTTTTTCAGTTCAAAAACAGAAGAATTATCTTCGCGGTATTCCTGTAGTTTCTTCATGAAAAGAAACTTGTCCCTGACACTGAGATTTCGGGAAAAATAGCCGAATGCATGCATCAGAGCATTAACAACATTACCCGTTTCTGCCGGTTTTGACAGGATCTGCGATAAAAGGACCAGATATTTTTCATAAACAGCCTCAACCGGAAGATCATCCTTGTTTGCAACAATATTGCCCATAGCAGTCATAATTTGTTTATCGTATGCCATGAACAGAAGTTTGTTCTTTGTATGATACTCAACCAATGCATGCATCTTTGTGGAAGATGAAGTTTCCCTGAAAGATGCCATTGTGAATATTCGGGTCAGGAAATGATCCCTGAGAAAAGAATCCTCTATTTGCTTTTCATCGATGACAGGCAGACCCGGATAATCCCTTAACACTGCCTCTGCAAAAAAACCATTTTCATTTTGATACAAGTACTCATCAGCATCAGGTTCGGGGAAAACTTTGCTTGTACCTATCCCACATGAGGGAGATTTAGATTTTAGAATGAAACCATTAAAATCATCCAGCTTTCCAAGATATGATCTTGCAAAAGCCTCCATCTTATCCGTAAGATCAAGCCCTGTCGCTGCTTGAATAAGTCTTTTCTTATCACCAAGGATTATGCTAATAGGTTCTCTGGGAACACCCAGACCAATCTCACACTCCGGACAGACATCGATAAAATCAACATATGCCCTCATGGATCTGACTAAAGGAAATGGTATAATTTCTCCGTCATAACGGCAGGCTGCAAAGCCAAGACATTTACTGATCACGATGATAGGGCGTGGGAATCCGGACATTAGAAGAACCTCTATAGTATGTTAATACAGTAAACAACAAAAAAGAGTTTTTGGATGAAAATAGATGTATAAAAAAGGGAATAACAGAATTCCCTTTTTACTTATGTGTATAATAAGCCACTACTTCTTCGGCTACAGAATCTATTCTGCAGAAACCGAATCTCTCAAACTGTACGACCTTGTCCAGTTCTGTAGCAACCTGTTTCTCACCAATACCTGTGAACTCACCATCGGGTGAGAGAACCTTTACAGGAACCCCGTCCATTGGGGCCCAGTGAACAATTCTCATCTTTTCCTTTTTCATGGATTCCATGGAATCGCCAAGATACTTTGCCTGCAGGGGTTCTATGGAAGTTATTTCCACGTTATACAGGTCCTTGAGTCTGAGCTTTGAACCTTCCTGAAGCTTTTCAGCATCTTCCTTGCAGATATAGACCTTGTTGTTCACTTCGATCTCACGACATCCCCTGTCCTCTGTAGGATGAAGCGCAGGAGTTGTGGTGCATGGTTCTGCATCTGTTATTTCAAGCTCTACCGGATCCCATACAAAGAAATACCTGTTTGCCACCGAATCCACAAGCTTACGGTTCTCTGCGTAGAGAGAATCCATACTGATGCTGATATCAGTTTCACCGACACCCAGCTCTATCATGAACTTGCGGATGGCCTCGGGCAGAATACCCCTCCTGCGTATGGCACGGATAGTTGGAAGACGTGGGTCATCCCAGCCGGAATACTCACCAGCTTCAATAGCCTGACGTAATCCACTTGTACTGAACTTACCGAACTCGTGCATCTTTACACGACCCCAGTGAGTTGTTTTCGGATATGTCCAGCCCAGGTAATTGTAGATATAGGTCTGACGTTTCTCACTGTCCATCAGGTCCTTACCCCTGATAATGTGAGTCATACCGAGTTCATGGTCCTCAATGGCACCCTCAAAGTCAAGCAATGGCCAGACACAGTATTTATCTCCAACTTCCGGACGAGGGTGAGCTGTCTTTACTATCCTGAAAGCACCAAAATCACGTAATGCCGGATCTTTGTGAGTTATATCGGTCTTGATACGCAGGACGGCGGATTTCTCCTCGTACTCACCTGCAAGCATCTTGTCCCAGTGTCCCAGATTTTCCTCAGGACCTGCATTCCTGTGCGGACATGGCTCCTTTGCATCCTTGAATTTCTTGAAATCCGCACCATCACAGAAACAGACATATGCATGTCCCATTTCTATGAGCTTGCGGGCATAATCATAATAAATAGGTACCCTGTCAGAAGCGATGACTATCTCATCAGGGTCTGCGCCGAGCCATTTACAATCATCCACATACCAGTCGTATGCTTCAAGCATTGGGCGCTTTGTCTGGGGATCGGTATCATCAAAGCGTATGATGAACTTGCCACCGTATTTTTTCACATACTCGGAGTTTACAACGATACCACGGGTACTTCCAAGTGTTGGCGGACCGTTAGGATTTGGTGCAAAACGCATTACAACCTGCTGTCCCTCTTCAACGTCCAACGCCTTTAGACCTTTATCAGGCTCTTTTTTAGTGTTTAGCTCCTCAATGAGCTCAGGGGCAATAGCTTCCAGGCGAGCCTGCCACTGTTCAGGTGTTTCCTTTGCAACTTCCACAAGGATCTCCTGTATAAGCGGAGTAACGTCCTTTGCCTTGGAACGAAGTTCAGGGCACTCACCCATAACACGACCCATAACAGCACCAATCTGTGGTGCCTGGCCGTATTTAACAGCATTCTGGAGTGCATACTTCTCTATAGTCTTCTTATCTTCATCAGTTAAAGTCATAATAGATCTCCGAAAAAATCAAATCAACATTCATAAAGGACACGGAAAGTTCCGTAATCCCTGCAAAGATAGGCATAGTAGGCTGAATTATAAGAACTGAACTTAAAATATATGGTCAGAAGGATTTTCCGATATCTTTTACTACTTCTGCCCTGACAATCAATTCCTCAATATCCTTTTCAAACTCAGAGAGAAACTTTTCCACAGAATCACCTGCAATGGCACCGTGTGATGAAGGCTTTATCAACTGTTCCTGTTCAAGCACACGCAAAGAATAACGCACCTTGTGTGTAGGCATGCCTGTTTCTTCTGCTAGCTTGAGTATACCAATAGGTCCGCGGCCAATAACCACTTTTAAAACTTCCAGATGGCGCTGGGCAAGTTCCAGTTCCCTGTTAACCTGATCGAATAGCATTATACAACCTCATTGGTCAAAGTTCCTATTCCTTCTATCTCTACTTCTACAACATCCCCGGGATGAAGCTCACCCACACCCGGAGGAGTGCCTGTTGCAATCACATCACCCACTTCCAGTGTCATTATTCCAGAAATGAACTCTATCAGGTACGGCACATCAAATATCAGGTTGCATATGTTGGAATCCTGCTTTACTTCCCCGTTGACACGACTTACAATTGAAGCATCCTCCGGGTTGAAATCCTCAACAGGGACTATGAAAGGACCTACCGGGGCAAAAGTATCAAAAGATTTAGCCCTTGTCCACTGTCCATCCTTCTGCTGCAGGTCCCGGGCGGTCACATCATTAATACATGTGAAACCGGCGATAACGTCATAAGCCCTGTCATAGGTTATATTCTTACATCTTTTTCCGATAATAATAGCCAGTTCAGCTTCAAAGTCCACTCTTTTGCTTACTTTTGGGTACAATATTTTCCCATACTGCCCTATCACGGCAGACGGGGGCTTAATAAAAAGTATTGGTTCTTCAGGGACACTCAAACCAAGTTCAGTTGCATGGTCATGATAATTGAGACCCACACAAACGATCTTTGAAGGATGTGATGGCGGCAGCACCTCTAACTCGGATAGCTTATACTCTATAACTGCACCTTCCTGTGAAATTACAGTATTGCCACTTACCTCTCCGTAAAATACATCATCATTGCACCTGAATCGTCCAAACATTAGTGCAACTGTTTTGCTTTCATTCTAGATAAGGATGAGTATTCAAGAAGAGTAAAATGTGAAGTCAGATAAGTATTTAAGTACCCTAACTGATTCTGGATTTCTGATGATAATACCTGTATTCATACTTGCAATTGTGTTCCTTCTTACAGCCGTAAGGCAGGTTGGAAACATCCGACTTGAAATATGGCAGATAATGTCCCTGGGTGCCCTGATGGTGCTTCTGACAGACCAGATATCAATAGCTGATGCAATTGATGCCGTTAATATTGATGTTATGCTCTTCCTTTTCGGAATGTTCATTATCGGACAAGCCCTTGAGATGAGCGGATACCTGTCCCACCTTTCATATCACTTTTTCAAAAATGCAGGATCAACTGACGCTGTAATACTTTACATACTATTTGGGATGGGCTTTGCATCAGCGTTCCTGATGAATGATACCCTTGCAATAATAGGCACACCGGTTGTGCTGTTGCTTGCAAAAGAGCATCGTATCGACCCTAAATTATTGTTGATAGCACTGGCTTTTGCAGTGACCACAGGCAGTGTTATAAGTCCCATAGGAAACCCACAAAATCTCCTGATAGCACTTGGAAGCGATATGAATAAACCTTTCCTCACATTTATGCAACACCTGCTGCTACCAACACTGATCAACCTTTTCATAGCTTACCTCTTCCTCAAAATATCATACAAGGAACACTTTACCTCTTCTCCACTGAACCATACAAAACAACCTATTACGGATACAAGGCTTGCCGGACTTTCCAGAATATCACTGGGACTTGTGCTGCTACTTGTCTGCATCAAAATAGTGGTAGCATTATCCGGCCTGCAATTAGATATCAAATTGACCTATATAGCCATGATATCAGCATTACCGGTACTGTTGCTGAGCAAAAGAAGAAAAGAAGTCCTGAAGAGTATGGACTGGCACACCCTCATATTCTTTGCAGCAATGTTCATTCTTATGGAAAGCGTCTGGAACAGCGGGTTTTTCCAAAATGCTATCAATGGTTCTGGAGCGGATATCACCGCGACCTCCGTGATACTTCCAATAAGTGTCTTCCTTAGCCAGTTCATATCAAATGTTCCCCTTGTTGCTCTGTACATGCCAATACTCTCTCACGCACATGTAACGACCGGAGGATTACTTGCACTTGCAGCAGGCAGTACCATCGCAGGAAACCTCTCCATACTCGGAGCTGCAAGTAATGTGATAATTATACAGAATGCAGAGCGTAAAGGCAATATTTCCCTCGGTTTCATTGAGTTTGCCAGGGTTGGGATCCCACTGACCATTACACAGGTATTCGTATACTGGCTCTTTCTGTCATGACAGCAAATTATTCAGCAAATAATGCAAATGTCGAAAACAAGAAACAGAAAAGAGAATCATAAAAAATTAGATGATATCTGATCCCTCAGACATCATTTTACTATTTTCATGTGAAAATAATCCCGGAAATCAAGGATATTTAAAGAATTGATGATATGAGCAGAACTATAAGCATTGCAACAATGCCTATTGCCCAGAATTTTATTGTTTCATTTAATGGTATCCTGATATCCACGATCTCAACTCCCTGAGAAGCAACTGACTTTGAACTGGCAATAGCACCTGATGATGGAACATATCCTGATATTGCAGGACTTTCATCAGAACCTGCGGTAGCGGTTTCCTGTTGCGCCGGTTTGGAATCAGGAGCGAAAGTTGCTGATGGTTTGTTAATCGCTTCAGCGCTGGAGGTCACAGGCTCTCTGCTTCCGATAATGTTTTCATCGCTACGGAATGAAGAAGGTTCTTCAGTTACCTTTTCAGGTGTCGGGGAGAATGTGTCTTCCCGTTCATCCACTGTTTCTTCTTCAACCTCAGCAGGAACAGATGCTGCAAATATAGACGCTTCATCATCTTCTTTATCGGCTGCGTAATTATTGCCTGAAATTACCTCAGGTTCAGATAATACAGATGGCTCCTCATCGCTACTGCCAAAAACATCTTCTTCCTCTTCTTCCCTGAGTGTTGACGGAGAACCGTTATCATCACTTTCTCTGGAGATCACATTGCTGAATATTGACTCATCACCTACAGGAGGCCTGAATGAATATTCAAATTCCTCTAGCAGTTCACTCTCTTCTGCAATGACCGGTTCTTCTGCAACAGCAGGCTCCGGGGTTTCTGTGGTCCATTGCTCATCGCTTTCCTTCTCATCTGCAACAACTGGTGTGGGAGGAGCAGCTACAAAAGATATATTCTCAGCTACTGAAGGTGCAGGAGAAGCAGTTGATTCATATTTTTTGCCAATAAGACCCTGATAATCAGGATCGATCTCTATTGCAAGGTCAAAGGACTTTTTAGCTTCCTCGAAACGTCCCAGCTTTTCGAGACCTCTGCCTTTCTTGAACCATGCTTCCGCATTATATGGATCGATATCCAGTGATTTTGTATAGTATTCTATTTGTTTTTCAAGTGTTTTGGCCGAATCGGCCATCTTCATCCAGTTCTCAGCAGCTTTCTGCTTTTTCTTTGATTTTACGTCATCTAGCATTCCCATATTAACACCTTTTTTTAATCAATTACCGCACCCCTGCAGAGTCCAGCACAGTTTGAAATAATTAGTACCTGCCAGTTATTATGGCTTTATTGAATAATTGTTTTTGCTCATTTTTAAGCATGTATATGAAATATAAAAATGTTTTTACAGAATAATTTATGCTTGTTGGATAGCAGTATCAGCTTTTCACTTCTTCATACTCAAAAGCCCACATTGGAAGACCGTCTATTTCGATATGTTCCAGATGTTCCATCTCATGGGCGGCATAAAAAGCAGAAGGACCCGTAAATGACATTGTTTTTTCATCGAGTTCTTTGATGAATATCTTCTTCTTTTCCGTACTTATAGATGCAACTATTATCCTTTTTGCTTTCAGGGTCACTGAGTATGGCCTTGTTACCAGCGCCCGTTCATCCCGGCCACCGCACTTTTCAAGCCTGTATACGGTTCCTTCCTTTGACACATATTCAGGATCTAAAAAGAGATAGACCTCCTCTATGGTGTGACCTGTTCCGGTTTCCTCGTTATAGGTTGTGAACACCTTCATAACTGAGATGCTTTTGAGGTCACCTGTAGAATAGCTCCAGGCACCGCCCACCTTCAGGGAAAGTATCATTGGATAGAATGCATCCTTGGGAAGATCGAATCTGCCAAACATGGCCTCTTCTTTTGCACTGAATTTAAGAATTGCCTTGAGATCATTGACCTTCATATCTGCTCAAATAACTATTGATATCCATTGTTAAATAAGTTGGCAGGACTGAATTCCAATATATATTCAAAATCCATATCGTAGGATTTACAAATATGATACTTTCGCTGATATCACGGAGAGGACACATATTGGCATAATTAACTAAGTTTATATCATACTACATGCATTGGTTTTCATAAGGATAAGCGGAGCACAGCCCTGATGAAAATGAGAATGGTAAAATGCAGCGATGTAGGAATTTGCGATTGTGACTATATAGCACTTGGATATGACATTGATGAAGTTGAAAAGAATATGCTTGGTCATATCGAAACTGAACACAAGGACCTCCTTGAGACTATGAGTGAGAGTGAAGCTCACAACCTTAATCATAGGGTATCTACATTCCTTGGAAGAAGTTGTGGCTGCGGCCACCTTGAAATGCCTTGAAGCGAAATAGAAGCTTTTTTATTCATTAATCTCGCAGGATTTGTATACCAGTCCTGCGAACTACATAACACCCATTGCACATTTCTAACTTTTTTGTTTGTGCCATTGTATTAATATAGATTGAACTTCCAATAATTCTATATCTGTATTAAATTTGGATGTGGGGACATGGCATCCTGTTCGGTACGTTTAGATCTTAACTTGCAGAATCCCAGGATTTTAGCAGGGAATATCTTGATGTTACCATAAAAATCATGCCAGCATACAAATTGATGGGAGTTTTGACATGGATAAAATGAAGAAAGTAGGCCTTCTTGGTGCAGCTGCACTTATCGGTGCAGGCCTTGCAGCATTGTCAGAAGAGAGAATCAGAGAATTCGTAAAGGAAAAGATCGAAACAGGCAAGATCAGCAAAGAGGAAGGCAAGATACTTGTTGAGGATCTTATAAGCGAAACAAAAAGACAAAAACTTGACATCGAGAAGAATATCATTGAAAAACTGCAGAGTTCATTGAAGATGGCAGATAAAGAACTTGAAGAACTCGCTGAGAAAATCAATGATTCTAAAATAGAGGAACTTGAAGCTGAGCTTGAAAAGATGAAGAGTCTGAGGAAAGCTAATAAGTAGATGCTTTCTTCTTTTTGAACTTGCAGTTCGTCGACGATATCAAACTATAATGGTGTAAGGAATGGAAGAGAACGGAATTCAGGATAAGTTAGCTGTGCTAATAGATGCTGATAATGCCCAGCCATCGATCATTGAAGGATTAATGGATGAGATTGCGCTCTATGGTATCGCCAGTGTAAAAAGAATATACGGAGACTGGACGAAACCAAACCTCAATTCATGGAAAGATACACTACTTGACCATTCCATACAACCGATACAGCAATTCGCCTATACCACCGGAAAGAATGCAACGGACAGTTCCCTTATAATTGACGCTATGGACCTGCTTTATACTGACAAACTTAATGGATTCTGCATAGTCTCAAGTGACAGTGATTTTACGCGCCTGTCACAGAGGATAAGGGAAGCAGGCCTTAAAGTCTATGGTTTTGGTGAAAAGAAAACTCCAATGGCTTTTATTTCAGCATGTGATAAATTCATCTATACTGAAATCCTGAGAAAACAGGAAACGGAAACGGAAAATACCTCTGCTTCATCTAAAAGAGAAAAGTGGAATACAAATGAACTCAAGGGAGACACAAGGCTTGTGAGTCACCTGAGAAATGCAGTTGAGGATTCCGCTGATGATGACGGATGGGCTTTCCTGGCAGAGGTGGGCGGAAATCTCATCAAGCGCAGTCCGGATTTCGATCCAAGGAACTACGGATACAAGAAACTCGGAGAACTTGTGGAAGCGACAAACCTGTTTGATATTGATAAAAGAGCACAGAATGGCGCTGGTAAGAGTGTTGTTGTTTATATCAGAGACAAGAGGAGTAGAGGGAAGAGAGATTGATGATTCTAATGTTTGATTAAGACAAGAATAATAGCCCATCTTGGTCTCAAGCCGGATTCGGGATTTGTTCTTTGAAATCAACCGGGATCAAGAAGGTGAAAATACTGCCTTCTCCAACTTTGCTTTCAACCCGTATCCTGCCACCGTGCATCTCGACAAATTTCTTGACAAGGGCAAGACCTAATCCTGTTCCTTCGTGTTCACGAGTGAGGTATGAATTCAGTTGTTTAAATGGCTGGAATAATTTTTCCATGTCTTTATCTGCAATTCCGATTCCTGTATCTTTTATAGCTATCTGGACAAAATTACCGGATTTTTGTGCTTCAATCGTTACATGACCTTTATCAGGTGTGAATTTGATAGCATTACTAATCAGGTTGGAAAGTATCTGTTGGAATTTTGACCTATCTGCATTGATCTTTTCAAGATGTGGAGCGATTTTTGCATCAAGGTAAATGCCTTTTTTTATTGCAAGAGGGATCATTGTAATGTTAATCTCCTCGATTGCATCAGAAACATAGAACTTTTCACAGACAAGTTCCATCTTGCCAGCTTCAACTTTTGAGAGATCAAGGATATCATTAATGAGTCTCAGTAAATGTTTGCCACTGCTTGAAATATGACTTAGATACTCTGCCTGTTTTTTGTTCAGGCTTCCGAATATTTCACTGTGCAGTACATCTGAAAAACCTATGATAGAATTAAGGGGAGTCCTGAGTTCATGACTCATTGTAGCCAGAAACTCACTTTTAGACTGGTTGGCATCCTCAGCATCCAGCTTAGCATTTAGCAATTCTTCCTCAGCCTGTTTGCGTTCGGTAATATCCCTGCACACGCAAAAACTCAGTTTTCGTTCTCCAAATTTAGCTGCATTTGCATTGATCTCCACATCAATGAGAGAGCCATCCTTACGAAGCTGGCGGGTTTCATGAAGAATCCCTTTACTGTCAGCCAACCGAAGCATTTCCAGTAATTGCTCACGTGTGTAGTGAGTATCCCAATCCCACATGTGTAATGATTTCATTTCCTCATGAGAATATCCAAGCATCTCCGCATATCGGGGGTTCGCCTCGAAAACTTTACCATCCTGGTCAATGATAACTATTCCATCCCGGGACTGTTCCATGAGTATACTGCGCCAGCCTACCTCTTCAACAGCCTTAATTTCAGCTTGCTTGCGCTCTGTAATATCCTGCGATGAACCGGTTACTGTTGTTACTTTACCATCCTCTATTTTAGGATGACCGATTGTACGAACCCATTTATGCTCACCTTTTTCGGTGACAAATTCCACTTCCAGATCATAAGATTCACCTTTTTCAAGAGCGTTACGAATGGCTTTTTCAAGACTTGCTCTTGACTCTGGTGTATAAAAACTAAAAGAACAGTTAATGCCCGTAGGATCATCAGGGTCTACTCCATGAATCCTTGCAACTTCAGGACTCCATTTGGCTAAACCATTTGAATCAAATTCCCAACTACCGATGTTGGCGATACTGCGAACTTCATTCAGATGAGCTTCACTTTCCCGTAGTTTACTTTTTGTGTGTTTACGTTCTGTAATGTCCTGAATCATCCCTATAACTACATTCCTCTCAGCATAGTATTCAGCCACAGAGTGTATAACACGGATATTGCCATCATTTTGCCTTCTTATTTTAAACTTCAGGTCATAAGGTAAATTTAATTCTACAAGATTAGCTAATGCTTCATACATTGCTGGAAGATACTCCTCCAGCCGCGTGTTTTTTATTATTTCAAGGCTAAGCTCTTCGTCTTCGAATCCGTATATTCTTCTTGCTTCCTCTGAAGCATCCACATTGCCGGAATTTAAGTCCATCTCCCAGCTACCGAACTGACCAATCTTTTGTGCAGCGCGAAGTTGCATTTCCTTTCGTCTTAATTTATCTTCTGCTAATTTGCGTTCAGTGACGTCATGAACTATATAGTAGAGCATTCTTCGTGAATTCAGCACCATTGGACCGTTATAAACTTCAACATCACGTATCTCACCGTTTGCAAGACGGTGCTTTAAGGTTAAGTAATTCCTATTTTCTTCTTCAGCCCTCTGCGTTTCAGCTTCGATATCCTCAGTCGACAAAACGTTTAGGTGGTGGATTCTCCTGCGGGTTATTTTTTCGAGCGGCCACCCATAATACATGCATGCTGCTGTGTTTGCATCGACAATATCAAAGTTCTCTGGATCAACAAGAAGAATGACTGCGTTATTTTCCTGGAAAAATGACCTGTACAAATCACTATTTTCATCAGATAATCGTTTTTCTTTATCCATCCAATAACTCCAGTCTTGGCTTTATACAGAAATTACAAATCTTTTGCACTCAGGACCCTTAAAATAAAGAGTTTTAAAGTTTTATTGTGGATTATTAATATATAAATGTGCGTTTGTTGAGCAAACGAAAAATTGTTGATAATTTGATATGCGTCTAAAAAATATTGAGGGGCACTAGCTTAAAGTGATACTAGACACATATTTTAGATTAGTCCCAATAGATATTCAATCACTCTGTTCATTCAGACCTTCAAGCAACCAAGACCACAACGACATATACTTTGCGATTTCCCATCAATATGTTCCTGTCAAATAAGTTGCATGACTCAAGTAGCGGACTCAGAAATTCTCAATCATGGTCCGGCCTATTGGCATGGCAATCTTACATGAATAGTAGTGCCAGCATCTTTTTCACTCTCAATCCATATCTGACCTTCATGCGCATCGACAATGCTTTTAGAGATATATAACCCTAAACCGGTTCCACCGTATTTACGCTTGGTTGATGCGTCTATCTGGTAGAAACGCTGGAAAAGCTTTGGTATAAGTTCTTCCGGGATACCGATGCCCGTATCACTGATTTTTATGTGGATGTAATTTTGTTCTTCTTCTTTTCCTTCTTGTTTTTCTTCTTCCACATTAAGTATAATCTGTCCACCGGCATCGGTGAACTTGATTGCATTATCCATCAGATTGGTAAACAGGATTGCCAGTTTATCCCTGTCACCTTTTACAGGAGGAAGATCAGCAGGCACGTTTTTCTCAAGAGAGAGACTTTTCTTTTTGATCTGTGCCGTCATATCATCTGCAACATTATCAATGATATCCGAAATCAGTACATCCTCAAACTTGTATTCAATTGATCCTGACTCCACCATACTGATATATAAAAGTGAATTTACCACGTTTATAAGCCTCTGGGTATTACGTAAAACAACCTCAAGGGCATCCTTTTGTTTGTCATTTATGCCTCCAAGTGTTTCGTCATAGACAAGATCGGAATATCCTTTTATTGAAACAATGGGAGTGTTCAGTTCGTGACTTACGTTGGAGAGGAACTCATCCTTCATCCTGTCGAGGGATTTCAACTCTTCATTCGCCCTGGCCAGCTCGTGGGCATATTCTTTCAGGGCTCTCTCAGCTTTTTTGCGCTCAGTGATATCCCGTATTATTGCCATATCGGCAGGCTTCCCATCATGGATAATGTAAGATGTATTCAATTCAGTGGCAACCTTTTTTCCTTCTTTGGAGAGAATACATATCTCGTATTTGTGAGGAATTGTCGGGTCTTTTTTTGATCCCATTTCATACATCTCAAAAACGATGTCCCTGTACTCGGGAGATATGAATTCAAAAAACGATTTCCCGATCATTTCTTCTTTGGAATACCCCGTAAGGTCCTCAAACTTTGAGTTGGCAAATTTGAGCACATGTTCCTGGATAATAACAATCCCATCATTTCCATTCTCCACAAGTGAGGAATATCTTTCTTCGGAAGCCTTCAGGGCATCATACGCAATTTTACGTTCGGTGATGTCTTCAATTATGCCAATACCTCCAAGCACCGAGCCATCTTCGGAGATATTCGGGCTGTAACAGGCTCTTATGGGTGTGACTTTGTCACCTGTTGTAGATTTATACTCGCCTTCGTAATGTCCGGACTTCTTTGAAAGAACGGACTCAAAAGCAGTCTTCATTTGTTCATCCCTCAGCGATGTCATGAGGTTGAATCCGACTATCTCCTCTTTTGGCAGCCCGAGTATCTTTATCAGGTTATCGTTACAATGCCTGACAACCCCTTCATTGTCAAAATCAAATATCCCCAATGGGGAGTTCTCAAATATCAGGCGATACTTCTTTTCAGCTTCAAGCAAGGCTTCCTGAGATATTTTCTGTTTAGTTATATCGATGATTATACCCTGATGGTGAGCAGGAATATCAGTCTCATCACGCACGATAAGTGATCTTTCACTGACCCAGCGTACTTTCCCGTCCTTTGTAAGTATCCGGTACTGCTGAGAGAAGTATTTGTGGCCTTCTGCCTCATCTTTACGAATATGGGATTGAAACTTTTTGAGGTCATCCGGAAATATGATCTCAGAATAATTCATTCTTCCGGAAGTGAAATCTTCAGGATTGTAACCAAATTGGTCCAGATTATCTGACACGTATTCAACCGGTCTGTTCTCTTCAGCAAGCCACAGGAATGCAACAACCGGACTGCTCTTATAGATCATCTCCAGCTCTTTCTCTGTTTTGAGGAAATCCAGTGTCTGTTTTTCACTGAGCTTTCTTTCAGTTATATCCTCAACAGTACCTACCATCCCATCGTAGTTTCCCATGTCATCGAGCAGGGGTACAAGAACACCACTCTGATATGTCAGATTGCCTTTCCTTGTGATCATCGATAGAGAATCATATGGAGCCGGTGTCACTGTTCTTTTTACACGACAGAATAGTTCGCAGAAATGCTTCTGGTCACGCATGCTCTGTTCCTTGATATATCGCAGAACATTGGTGCCCAGAACTTTTTCTTTTGAAGTTCCGAAAATATACTCCATCCCTTTGTTGAAAAAGACTATATTTTCATATTTATCCACAGCCCAGACCCCAATCCATATACTATCCAGTATTTTCCTGTGGAACCCATTTATGTCAGTTATCCCGGACATGAGAAGCAATTCCTGCAGCCCTCTGATCCAACCAGTACCCTATACCCCTAAAGCTGGCTGGTAACACCACTATTATATCCCTAGTTATTATGTGCCTGCCGTATAATTAATATCTTTGGTAAGAGCCACCTACATCAAAATCAAAACGTAAATAACGCTTCAAATCCATCTTTTTATTATTAGACAGGGGGAGTAAAACATGGGCTATCCAAAAATCATACTTAGTGTTCTGTTAATGACCTTACTGCTACTGGCAGCCACCGGCTGTGTAGAGCCGGATGGTACATCCATCTGCGTAGTGGACAATCAAACAAATGATGCTAAAGATGATCAGACTAATCCATCTTCGCAGGGAGAGTACGCAATATCCAGGATTATACCTAAATGCTATCGAAGAGTATGAAAGAAAACCTGATGAAATATTTTTCTGGAAAAATAATATCCTTTCCTGATAGATAACAAATTGCTTTTTGAAGCAAAGAGCAAAAAAAGGCTCTTGACCTCGAGATTTGGAGCCTCTGGCTGGATTTAAATACCCTATATTACTGTGTGAAGACTATTATCTCCCTATATAGGTGATCTGCTCGTCCTAGCTTGCTACATTGCAAAGAAAGGAGGTGATGAAGAGTCGATATCTTATGAAATATATCAGGCTGATGGAACCGGAACCACAAGGTACGTGCAGAACCCGTCCCCGATGTTCCTCGTCACATGGCCCTTGCCGGATGTATCTTCCAGCAGGACCAGATCTCCAGGCTTAAACCGCCTGACAGTTCCATCTGTTGTCTCCATCTCCACTACACCCGACATGAGGGCTAGGAACTGCCGGGTTGGAGCCGGATGCAGTTCACCGATCCAGCCGGGATCAAATGTATAGAAACGATACTTCAACGCAGGTCCATCCTCGGATACGTAGAACGGGGCAGCTGGTGGTGCTGCTTGCGCGAGGCTCTGTTCGACTGTCACGACATCAAAGTGAGAATCACCCTGTGAGTCCACATATATTTTGTGATAGGTCACCTGGGTGAGATTGGAAGAGCTTGTTTCCTTCATGTTTGGTTCCCCATTGTGCGAGTTGATATTTTTTCCCCACAAGATAATTTCGTAACCTCAAACTGATAAATGTTACGACATATCTTCAGCTATAGATGGCCTGGTTTTTTTGTATTCAGACAAGTAAAATTATCATTATCTTTTTTACCAAATAATCACAGAAGTCATATGTGTAGTATGAATAATCCGCTGAGTGTGGCTATCGTGTAGATACTTGTTCTATATAAAAAAGCAAAGGATAGTGATAAGTTATTTTCACTATAACCTCAAAGAGATATGATATTAAGCTTTTTAGATAAAGTGAATATTTTCACCATATCTACTCAAATCCTTTTTTAACTTCAATGAGTTTTATTGAATAGATTATAAGAACAATTATCTGATTTTTATTCTTTGAGATGTTTTTTGTATCAAAACTTATTTTATATTCAGATAGTTTTGTTTTTACGCTTATCTATGACTAAGTTGTAACAAAAAGTAAAAGGAAATTGGGGCTTTTGACCCCGAGATTTGAAGCCTCGGGTGGGATTTGAACCCACGACCTCGTCCTTACCAAGGACGCGCTATACCCCTAAGCCACCGAGGCACACAAGAAGTATTGGGGTGCTTTCCCTTAATACACAGACTCAATTAATAAGTTTTCGGTTGGAGAGACGTTGGTTTATAAGCACCAGCGGTCATCAACCGGGAATTTCTCGTTTATCCACATGAGGACACCGTTGTGGTGGACTATGCGGTAAGAACGTGAAAGAACTTTTTTAGCTCCGAAGAGTGGGGTCTCCTCAAGTATCTCAATGTTTTCAAAGTCCCTGCGAGTCTCAATATCGTGGTCGCGCAGTATCCTGCCAATTGGGATGTCGGCTTTCATCATGTCACAGCGGACACCTTCAGGCATCTTCTCAATGGCTGACAGGGATCTTGCATGCACATAAGGGACATCCCCTGCTGTGAGAGTGACCACGCGCTCATTAATATCCGCGCCCACATCCACATCGAAGATATCTGCCATATGCTCATCCGCCGGAATGATATGCTGGTATTCCGTAACAACGGCTGTAGGATGCTTGGTCATGATCTCAAGCAGGAAAGTGACCGAACCGTCAGTTCCTGCGCACACCCTCAGGCATGTAGGAATATCAAAGCTCTTCAGATTTTCGAGAAATCCCATGCTAACAATCTCTGGCATTGGTAAAAAAATAAAGGAAATTACTTGGAAACTTCCTTCTTTGCCTGCTTCAGGCGTTCCTTTGCAGTATACCCTGTAGCCTGTAAAAGGAAATCCCTGAAACGCTTGTTAGAATCAAGTATAAGTTCATCATCCGTCAAAGAAGTATCAGATACTGTATCAACAGCCAGTTTCTTGTTTTCTATCCAAACACTCAGGCTGGAAAGAACACCGTAAGAAGTAACGAATTTACCATCTTCCTTCTTGACCTCGCCTGGAAAAGTCTCTGTCAGGCATTCATAGATTCTATCCATATCAGGTGCAAAACCGCGCTTTAATTTATATTCCTGCATTAATATTATCCCCTATAGTAAGGCTTGAATTGAATAAAATTCTGCTATGTATCATGCATCACACTGTTTTTAATCCTATTGGTTATCATGCAGGTGTATTTGAATACAAAAGTATCACAAATATATTCAAACACAATGCAATATCAATAACATTATGATTCCTGCAACAATATCTGGCCTCTTTCTCCAACAATCCTCACTGTTGGAACCACTTTTGCCACGATCTCCCCAAGCTTTTTCATCTCTGTCCATGAAGGTGTAGGTGTATCATGACCCATGAAAGGATTGTCAAACTCAGGATTGCTCATGAACTGGTACAACATTACCTCTGAAGCACCTTCCAGATCAGGCATTATACGTGGAAGTGTATCTTCATTCACATATTCAGGTATGACCCTTATCCATACCCTAAGCCACTTTTTCTTAGCAATGGACAGAGACTCTTTAAGAAGCGTCACATACTTTATGCTGCGCTGCTCTGACATTCCCGTAAGCTCCATGATGCCTTTGATATCATTATTTGCCGTCTTGATCTCAAGTACAAAACCATGCACAAGCGGAAGCACACTTTCAAGCACATCAGGTTTCATACCATTTGACTTCAGTATTACACTCTTGCCTATCCTCTGTAGTTCCTCAATTAACGGCAAAAGGTCTTTCTGGAGCGTAGGTTCAGCACCTCCCAGATATACATTCGCAGTTGTGGACTTGCTGGCATAGTCCACGATCTCATCAACGGTCCACTCCTTCACAGGCTGGTGTATATGAACACAATAAGGACATTTCATGTTACATCCACCAAACTCAACTCTTATCTGTCCTTTTGCATCTGATAGATCGATTAATCTCATTCATACCCTCCGGATGTCACATGTGGTTTTGACCACATTTCAACTATGCACATTTTTATAACTAACACTATTAATAGTTAAACCCTGTTAAACACAGCGATTACTATTTATGTCTATTATACCATCAAACCAGAATAGACGGTGATCACATTGGCAAGAAAACTGCAATTTGAGGATCTTGAAAGAGCAAAAAGTAAAAAAGAAGCAGATCCTGCTGTACAGGACCTTGAAAATCTCTACGATCTTATAATACCACCCGGAACTCCTTCATACATCATATACGACCTTGTGGAAGAGTTTGATCTCGAAGCATTTGGAAGGAAGATGGGTGTCCATATTGTGGAAACAGATGAAAGAGAAGTAATCGTCCTCAGAGGCGCTCTGGAAGAAGTACAGGCTGCTGAAAGATATCTGTATGAAGAACTGCAGGCCTGGATAGAAAGCGATTAAAAAATATAAATGTAAATGGACAGGCTCTATGGCCAGTCCTTTCAAATTCCGGTTATTGTATCATTTCTGAGATCAAATACAATGGCTTTACCACTGTCATCATAGATATCAATGATCTGGCTGGCATTGATCTCACCTATAATAGCAGCCTTAAGCCCTGCATTCTCAAATACCTCTACACACTGAGAAGCATTCTCTTCTTTTGCAGTGACAACATAACCAGTTGCAGGATATATCTTCAACCACTGCTCAAAGTCAACATCATCAGGTCGTGGTATCTTTCTAAGGTCCACAGAAGCGCCCATCCTGCTCACTTCACAGAGCATACCAAGAGTGCCAATTGTACCGGGGTTACTGATATCCTTGCCTGCAGTTACCAGTTTCTTTTCCCCGATCTCCTGCATTACCATGAAACGCTCACGAACAACATCAGCTTCCTTGAATGAAGTTGTGTCCCAGCTATATGGAGAATTCTGTCCGACCCTGCCGTCCATATCATAGGCAACTATCACGACATCTCCTGGCTTTGCACTGTCACTGCGAATAACACAGTCTTTCTTAGCAATACCTATGATCGATACCGCAAGTGAATTATAAGGAGTGTCAGGATGCATGTGCCCGCCTACCATGGGCACACCGAATTTCTTGATTCCATCCCGGATACCTCTCATGATCTCTTCAGTGGATTCCAGGTCGCTGGAAGCCATGACATTGACCATTGCAAGAGGACGGCCACCCATCGCTGATATGTCATTCACATTGACAACAACGGAGGTGTAACCTGTCCACCAGGGACTCTTATTGACTATCTTTCCCCAGATTGCGTCAGCTGCGAAAAGTATCACGTCATCAGTACCAATATCAATAACTGCAGCATCGTCTCCGAAATCATCAATGACCTCTCCGTATTCCGAGCGAACTGTTTCGAATATACTAACAATATCTGCAATTGGCTTTTTCCGGGTAACCCCTTCAAAGTTCCTTAAATTTGCCGCAAGCTCTTCAATATACAAAAAAAACACCTGCACAATGATAATAGAATTAATAAGTAGAACAACTATAAAACGTCAGTGAAAAGGCTTAAGCCTTCTCATCTGAATGCATCTTCTTGTCCATATCGAGTTTAATGATTTTCCTGCGATCCTCGCTCATCTGTGACATATCCTGTCCAATAAGTCCATATGCATCTGATCTGCACTGGCGACAGTGTCTCATCTGCTGGACATAGGGAGCACACTTGTCCTGAATAGCCTTACACTCTGCAGGCGATGGTGGCTCTCTGTCTGCAAACTTTGCCTGACAGATAAGTGGCATCACATTCATGATAAAGACACCAAGTTCATTGATCTTCTTTGCAACTTCAATAATATGCTTATCGTTGATACCTGGAACAAGCACAGTATTGACCTTTACAACAAGACCAGCCTCGACTGCAAGCTTGATACCTTCCAGCTGGTTCTTCACCATGATCTCAGCAGCCTCGATGCCCCTGTAGATCTTTCCCTTGTAGGAAATATGACCTATCAACTGAGCCTCTATTTCCGGATCGATAGCATTCATTGTTACCGTTAATGTAGTAACCCCTACCCTGATCAGATCGGACAATTTCTCAGGTAATGCGAGACCATTGGTACTCAGGCAGAGTGTCACATCCGGGAACTCTTTCTTTATAAGTTCCAGTGCCTCAAAGGTCGAATCATTTGCAAGAGGGTCACCAGGACCTGCAATACCGACTACCTTGATGAAAGGATATTCCTTCAGTACCTGTCTGGTCTTTTCAAGGGCTTCCTGTGGAGACAGTACTTCACTGGTCACACCGGGTCTGCTCTCATTAACGCAGTCAAACTTACGATCACAATAATTACACTGAATATTGCATTTCGGAGCTACTGCAAGGTGGATTCTTCCGAACTTGTGCTGGGCTTCTTTGGAATAACAAGGATGCTGTGCAATCACTCTCTTGACATCTTCATCCTTGGAAATTTCTATTTCACAAATGTCTTTTTCTTCATTTTCCATAAATATAGCTCCTATGCAGCTCCAATAAACACGGCTCAATTTAAGGTAAACTCATAGATATAGTTTTGTATAATCTTCCAGTTTAACATGTACTTACTTCACACCACTTGCCTTCGCCTTCCCACATTTTTACGGAAAGCGGAAAGTCAAGTCTGGATGAAAGGTTTGTGTGGACATGTTCACACAGGTTCTCCACGCTAGGAAATTCCAGTATGTTGTTCAACAACACATGGTCATATTGTTTAAGAACTTCCTTTATGACCTTTTTAATTTCATAAAAGTCCATGACCATTCCGGTGTCCTTTTTCTCACCTTCGATCACGACTTCGGTCTTGTAAGTGTGTCCGTGAACTATTCCGCATGTCTCATGCCCGGGAAGATAATGGGCACTGTCAATATAATCAATTATTCCAAGTTTCATTTTCACTATAAGCACCCCCACATTTTGTGGGTCTGTGGTATTATTCTCGTATCAATATCATTAAGGAAGGACTCCTGCAGACTTAACAAGTAGCCAGGTTCCGGCTGCATGTCTTTTTGTGTCACCGGTTGCAATATAAGACTGGATATATAGCCAGATATAGCACCCACGATACCTTCAATGTCGTCAACAGGAGTATCCTTTGTAACAACTATCTTACAGAAACAATCCCTGTTCTGCGTAGTTTTCAGAACCCTGAAGCACTCGATAGTACTGTCAAGATGAAGCTCCGGGTCCTCAAGCAATGAATGAGGCAGAAGTTTTACATCACCGGAAACATATGACAGATTATCTTTTACTTTTTTTGCCATATGAGGCAATGTCATGTTGGATTCCAGATACAGAGGGATTCCCGTATCCAGCGAAGATATAAATTCTGCATGAAGTAACGGTTCGCCACCGGTTAGTGAGACGGAGTGTAATCCTGAGAATGATTTTACAATCTCGCTTACCTCATCCGAAGAAAGAGGATTTTCAATATTCTGGAAAACATTGGATCCTGCTTTTTTCTCAACCCTGCAAACCTTTGTTGCTTCCACAGGGGTATCGCAATAATTACAATTCAGATTGCATCCGGTAAAACGAACGAATGCCTGCCTGTAACCTACATAAGGACCTTCACCCTGTACAGAGCAGAATATCTCACTAATGGGTGCGAACATCATATCACATCCAGTGGTCTGGATTTTCTAAGGTCCATCTCAATGTCGATGAATTCATTATAGTAACAATTTGCAATCTTTTCCATTAGTACTGCCACATTATCACTGCTTACCCCGACATCCTCAAGACTACCATAATAATCGTGCACGACATTTATTCCGAAATGGATCTTCTGTGACACGGCAGATGTACTGGCAATGGATACTGTCAGTTTCTTGTTATCCACAAAAAGATCATCACCTTTTCTGATGATATCATTGCGGAACTCTGAAAGTACTTCTGCAACTATTGCAGTGAACAACCTCTGTCTTGCATACACCAGTTTGAGGTCAGTTGAGTCAAAGTGTTCTATGATAAAGTGGACCATGTCTGTGGAAAATATCATATCACCCTGTTTCTTATCCTCAAGATCGATCATGTGTTCTATCTTAACGTCACAGCCGCCCCTGAAAGCAATGATGGAGTCTGTCTGGACGTCTGCAAGGTTGTAGGCCCAGAGCGATGATATCTGACTTCCGTCATAATCTGTGGTTTTATCAAGAATTATGCATTTCATTTTATCGCACCAAAAATTAACAAATCCAGATCAGACCCCTAACCTTGCAAGCAGTGGGTCTTTAACACCTGCGGTCTCAAAAGCCCTTCTTCTGCGAGTACAGCTTTCACATTCACCACATGGTACATCTGCACCATGATAGCAGCTCCAGCTATATTCTAATGGGGCTTTCAGCTCCATTGCCTTAGCAACGATCTCTTTTTTATCCAGACCGATGAGTGGTGCAAGTACTTTAACACCATTTGCTGTTGAATATGAAAGCGAATCATCAATAGCAATGATAAATTCAGCAGAATTATCCGGGAACGTTACAGCTTCTTCCTTGTTGAAACCCACAATTACATACTCACAATCCATGCTTTCAGCAAAAGCTGCTGCTATGTTTATGAGGATGCCATTTCGGTTTGGAACCCAGACAGATTTAGCAGACTGAATGGTTATTGAAGGGTCTGCATCATCAGATATTTCTTCCATGGTCAGTGATGGAACTTCTACATCAGTATTAACAAGAGATGTATTGGTTATCTCACACATCCACCTGATGTCAAGAATACGATATTCGATTCCAAAGTGTTCGCAAACCTTCACTGAATTCTCGATCTCACGCTCCACAGAGCGTTGACCGTAATTGAATATAAGGGCCATCTTAACTCCGATATGTTCCTGAACTGCCGCAATGGCAGTAACTGAATCAAGACCGCTACTTAACAAAGCAATTGAACTGATAGATAATCCTCCATGAGCCGAATAATACTGTAGTAATATTGAAGGAGTACTTTAAGAACATATGAATATAAATACCCATCGTCAAATGCCTCAATATACATAAATATAAAAAAAATAAATATAATATAAGAGGAATCTTTTTGCCAGCGATCAAAGATAAAATAACCCTTGAGAAATTACTCCAGAGAATGTACTGGATAGAGGCTGAAATGGAGCAACTCGGCACATGGGAAGCACGAATAGAGATGATGGATGATAATATAGCTGCACTTGAAATGCTATCTCATGACTCTGACAGACACGGAGACATTCTCAAAAAATGGTTGACAAAAGGAGGCATAACTGTTCCTGAAACAGCCCCATCAGGACTTCCAAAACACATCTTTGATTTTGAAGGAATGTCAAGTAACGAGATGTTCGAAAAAATAATGAAATACGAAATACTTGCAAAGAATGCATATACTGATGTTAAAAACACCAATCAGGACGTTATCAAAGAGTTATTCCCAGATGAAGATGACCAGATAAAATTCCTTCAGGATATGGGACAACTAATAAAAGATGAAGAAAAACACGCAAACATCTGCAAGGACAGAGTCGGAGGTTTTGCAAAAATAATGTTATAAAAACCGCTATTCAGCGGTTTTCGTATTTTTCAATTTTATTGCTTTCTGCCGAAGAAGAATGCCATTCCAATAATTGCCACCATTGGGATTGCAATTGTTGGGAATTCCGGAACTTCCTGTGTAACAGGGATAGTTGGTCTTTCATAACCAGTGCATTCATCAACAGATACAATCTTCATTTTGGAATCACTGTTTCCATCCCCATTATCAACGAGCAGGTTTACCTCATAAGAACCTGTTTTTGCATATATATTAACAGGGTTCTGCTCACTTGAAGAATTACCATCTCCAAAGTCCCAGGCCCATGATGTATCTTCTGAAGTATTTAGTGACATGTCAGTAAAGCTAACGGTCAGACACTCAGTATTATATGTGAAATTAGCAGTGACGACTAAAGGAACTGCAACACTTGATTCCTTTGGAACTGTAGCAGTTGTTACTTTTGGAACTGATGCAGCACCCATTGAACCCATCATAGTAGGTGCTGGAGCAGGAGCCGTACCACTTGAGTTATTAGAGGTTGCTGCTGCCATTGTTGTGGGAGTAGAAGCTGCTTTCTGAGCGACTATTACTGGTTCTTCCATTGTCGGACCTGAATTATCAGAATCCGGCAATTCTTCTGCCGATCCTGCCTGGAAATTCATCAGACCTGCCAGTAGCAGAACTAATGCAAGCATAATAATAACTGGTAAGATCAATCGTTTATTCATAAATGTACCACCATTTGTGTTTAATCCTTATTCGAAGCATTGTTACTGAACAATATTACTTAAGTAAAGATAAGAGGGAGAGCACTATATAATGATATTGATACTTTCAAAAATGATACTCATAATGAGATAATTGATTTAGGAAGATGCCTGAGACTAAATAATTTAGAAACTATTGCACAGTAGGCTATTTCAAGAGTCAAGACTATCTATACCTACCAAAGAAATTAGAAAATGGGAGTGACAGATTGACCGGAGTAAAAGAGAATATTTCAGGAAAAAGTAACAACCTAATTCAGGAAAAAAGTCCTTATCTGCTGCAACATGCATATAATCCTGTAGACTGGTACCCTTGGGGAGAGGAAGCTTTCAAAAAAGCAAGAGAAGAGAATAAACCTATATTCCTGTCAATAGGCTACTCCACATGCCACTGGTGTCATGTGATGGAAAAAGAATCATTTGAAAATAACAGTGTTGCACAACTTTTGAATGAGTCATTTGTTTCTATAAAGGTGGACCGTGAAGAACGACCGGATATTGATAACATATATATGTCAGTCTGTCAGGCACTTACCGGCAGCGGGGGCTGGCCACTGACCATTCTCATGACCCCTGACAAAAAACCATTCTACGCCGCCACCTACATTCCCAGAGAAAGCAGATACGGAATCCCGGGAATGCTTGAGATCATACCTGCCATAAGGGACCTGTGGATAAACAAAAAAGAAGAGCTTCTCAATAGCGCAGATGCCATAACATCTGCAGTTTCATCTACCGGGAAAAATGAACAGGGAATAAATATCAATGAAGAGCTCCTGAAAAGAGCATTCGTTCAGCTATCAGATACCTTTGATACCGTCCATGCAGGATTTGGAAGAGCACCGAAATTCCCAACACCCCACCACCTTACATTCCTTCTGAGATACTGGAAAAGAACCGGTAATGCAAATGCACTGGAAATGGTAGAAAGAACCTTAAGTGCAATGCGTATGGGAGGGATCTTCGATCAGATCGGTTTTGGGTTCCATCGATACTCAACCGACAGTCAATGGCTTGTTCCACATTTTGAAAAGATGTTGTACAACCAGGCATTGATGATAATTGCACTGGCTGAAGCATACCAGGCAATAGCAGATACGGAATACAAGACCACTGCAAAAGAGATATTGACCTATCTTAAAAGAGATATGATTTCACCGGAAGGAGGATTCTACTCAGCTGAAGATGCAGATAGTGAGGGAGAAGAAGGCAAGTTCTACCTCTGGGCAACAGAAGATATCGAAGAAATACTTGGAAAGGATGATGCAACTCTTTTCAAAAACATTTTCAACATTCAAGATGAAGGTAATTTCACTGAAGAACACACAAAACAGTTCACTGGGAAAAATATACCCCATATGACAGAAACCATGCGGATATTTACTTCTAAAAATGCAGACCGTATGGAAGATATCGCGGCTTCTGTGGAACGTTCAAGACAAAAATTGTTCATTGAACGCGAAAGGCGTATTCATCCTTCTAAAGATGATAAGATGCTAACCGACTGGAACGGACTTACGATAGTCGCACTCTGCAAAGCTGCACAGGCTTTCGGTGAAACAGAATATGCAACAATCGCTGAAAATGCAGCAGATTTTTTCATGAAGGAAATGACAGATGTTGATGGAAAAATGAAGCATCGATATCGCGATGGAGAAGCAGCCATAGATGCTTTCCTTGAAGATTATGCTTTTTTCATATGGGGACTTATAGAACTCTACCAGACAAACTTTGATAGTAAGTATCTGGAACATGCACTGAAACTCAACAACTATCTGATAACTCACTTCAACGACAATGAGAATGGAGGGTTCTTCCATACATCCGATGAAGCAGAAGAGCTAATATTCAGAAGTAAGGAAGTATATGACGGAGCTATCCCTTCAGGAAACTCTGTATGTGTATTGAATCTCCTGAAACTTGCAAAGATAACAGCAGATACAAAACTTGAGAGTATTGCCCATAGAACAATACAGGCATTCTCACAAAAAGTAAATGCGACTCCAATTGGATATACCCAATTCATGTCTGCCCTGGACTTTGATATGAGAGATTCATTGGAAATCGTCATTGTCGGTAATCAGGAAGATACAGACACAGGAGATATCACCTCATTCATAAATGAGAGGTTCATTCCCGGAAAGATTTTGCTTCTCAAAACAGAGAAAGAAGATGATAGGCTATCAGATTTTGCAGTTTATACCAAAGAGATGGAAATGATAGATGGTAAGACGACAGTGCACATATGCCAGAACCACAACTGCAAACTTCCTTCCAATGACATGGATAAGATAAAGGAACAGATCGAAACACTTTCCTAAATTTATACATAACTGGTGATGAGTATGACAAATGGAAAATTCTATAATCCAGATATTGAAACTATGGGCAGAAGTGACCTTGACGCCCTGATTGACGAGAGGATCAGGTACACGGTGAACTATGCAGCAGAGAACTCATTGTTCTACAGAAAATGGTTCAGGGAAAATAGTGTTAATCCTTCTGATATCAGAACCCATGAGGACCTTCTGGAACTTCCAATAATATCCGGGAAGACCATTCGAGAAAACCAACCACCTGTTAAAGAGGATTTTGGGTTTAAAACTGTGGAATGGAAAGATGTTTTTACAGTGCATGAAACAAGTGGAACCAGTGGGACACCTAAATCATTTTTCCTTACATGGGATGACTGGGAAAGATATGCAGAAAAATATGCAAGAAGCTTCCTTTCCCAGGGATTCGGACCTGATGACCGCGTCATTGTCTGCGCATCCTATGGTATGAATGTAGGTGCGAACACAATGACACTCGCAGCTAGGAACATTGGTATGACAATGATTCCTGAGGGGAAGTGTACGTTTCCCGTTAGAATCATGGAAGCATACAAGCCAACTTCCATTGTCGGAAGTATCTTCAAGCTCATTCACCTTGCAAAGAGGATGAAGGAACAGGGAATGGATCCTGCAAAGTCCAGTATTGAACATCTTGTGATAGGCGGAGAGAGCTTTGCAGAGGAATCAAGGAACTACGTTTCGGAAATATGGGATTGTGAGGTATACAATACATACGGAAGTACCGAAGGAACCATGTGCGGAGAATGTACAGACATAAGTGGCTTGCATGTTCCTGAAGACCTGGTGCATCTGGATGTGTATGACCCCCACATGGATAAATTTGTGAAGGATGGAGAATGTGGCAGACTTGTACTCACAACTTTGCTACCTGTCGGTGCAAAGGGTGGAAACGTACTTCTGAATTACGATACAGAAGACACAACCGTAGTCCTTAGCCGGGATAAATGTTCCTGCGGACGAACTCATATGAAGATAATGAATCCGGAAAGAGAAGCTGAAACTTTCTGGGTTTCCGGAACTCCGTTCAATCGTGTGGAGGTTGAAAAAGGCGTGTTCCAGAGAGAGAACATGGAATACCTGACTGGTGAATATGAGGCTTTCCTTTATGGCGGAGAGGATGAAGGAGAAACAACCCTGAGGGTCAGTATGGAGTGTAATGACCTTCATAAGTGCGATGAAGAATTGATTAAGGAAAATTTCCTGAGATCATTCTTTGCTTATAAGCAAAATCTGGAAAATTCGTACATTGATGGAAGCTTGAACATCCTTTTTAACTATACAAAGCCCGGTGAACTTGAATTTTACCGTGTTAAAGGAAGACCCAAACGAATAGTTGACAGAAGGTGATCACAGAAGTGAGATACCTTCCCAGAGCTTCAGATAGAGACTGAGACCTCCTATGAAAACAAGCACCCACAATGCAAGGGTGATTTTCATTAGGTTGAAGGGATTTACAATTGGCTTTATCCTGCCATCAACTGCAAGCTTTATGTATATCGCGAAAAGGATCACGAATAAACCTGCGAGATGATGAAGGTACATCTGGGTACTCAGGGAAGAACCTACCCCTATATTGGTAAGTGTTGACATCGATGGGAACATGAATGCAATGATGGATAATAATTGCAACAATACAGCAACACTCACAAGATTACAGTGTTTTCCAGAGGGATCTTTTGATACCTGCGAAAGGGCAATTCCCAGTATAAGAACAGATAAAAATTGTAATAATAAATTCATAAAAGCATTGTTGAATTCTGAAAACATATCCCGTACACCCCGGTTAGTAACAAAGATATGCTTTGTCGGGAATATATAAAAATATTCTTACCCCTGTTTTAGAAATTACCTTTGTATACCTTAAGACCATTTTCCGATACAGTGAGAATCCAGGGCTCCATACTATGGGAAGCCGAACGCATTTTACGTACTCTCATGTACCTGTTTGCAACATTGCCTTTAAGATGCAGGCCTAACTCAATTATTCCATCGGCAAGGTAACCTTCCATACCAGTCGAAGGATCAGAAATACCGGATAGCTTCTCTTCTTCAAGGATTAGAAATGTTGTGAGTTCCTCGCGTCTGAGGGTTTCAAGCATTTTGTACATCTTTTTCCTTAAGTGCTGAGGTTCTACATCCAGAAGAGAATACAGGGCACCAAGGGAATCAATAGCAACACAGGTGCATTTTTCACCGACTTCTTTTTTGAACTGAATTATATTCTCTTCCAGGATACTCAAAAGATCCTCTGAAAAATCATCATATTGAACCCTGTAGTCACTAAAATCAGAAATATGCAATTTTTTAGATAGGGTGATACCCATACTACCCATATTCTGAAGATGGTTCTCTTTGCTTTGCTCAAATGTTACGTATAATCCATAGTCATCCTGTTGTTCCAGATAATTGGAAAGAACCTGAAAAGTAAAACCGGACTTCAAAGTACCTGCTGCACCGGTTACCAGCACAACACTGTTTTTGGGTATATCAGTCTCAAAAACCTCATTCAAACCATCTATAGTATCCACAAATCGCATAATACCCCTCTTTTCTTGACGTATGCAAAAAAGAAGTAAGAATAATAGAGTCAAAATAATATAAATGTTTAATGGAGAATATGGTGAGAAAATCGATATAAACACAAATTCAAGTTAACTAATAGAATCCCCGGATACAGACCTCATCCATCTTTTTAGCAGATGGAATTCTTTCTTCTCCAGTACATTCGGATCCACCTGTAAAACCATTCTTGAGCTGGATGCCATTATAGTATCATTCGTTTGCTCTATCAGTTTGACCACTGATAGAAAATCATTATCAAGTATCAAGTACTCCAGACCGTCCATTAAAATTACGCCATCGTCGACCTTATTCACAAAATCGGCTATCGTAGGATATATTTTGAAAAGTTCAGTTGAATCAATGGATTGCTGGCCATTTATCTTGTTCTTAGTCAGCCAGACAATCGGTGTCTTTGTGATACCATACATATTCCGAATCTTATCCGGGTTCTGCCTGGTAATACAAAGACCTGGTTTTCCACCCTTAACAAGCTCGGAGAATGCCTGATAACTTTGCTCAGGACCTTCACACTCGGAAAGATAGATATAACCACTTTCCAGCTCGACTATATTATTGTTTGTATCCTCTTCAACATCTTCAGTAAGAGGAGTGATGAATATTCCCCTTAGCCGGGAACGGTCCTGCAAGGCAACGATGAGACCCTGTTTTCCACCATCGTCCGTAAGAAGGGAAGTTGAAACATTCATTAACACTTTTTCACCATGTTTTGTGAAGAAGTCCATACCAAAATCTTTTTTGTCAGCAAATTCCAGCAGATCAGTTTCATCTGCAAAATTCCTTATAGGTCTTGCAATGAGCTCACCAACATCATAGCCAAGGAGGTCGGCTGCATTCTTGTTGGCTGTAACTATCTTCCTTTTGCCATCAAGAGACAGGATAGCTATAGGAGATGCTTTTAACAGATTATCCAGATATTCATTGGCCCGTCTAATTTTAGATTCTGCTTCAAGTCTTTCTGTAATATCCTCACCTGAAACAAGCAAACCATTTATGTTTCCCTCAGAATCTTTTATCGCAATATTGTTCCAGCTCATTATTCTTTTTTGCTGTTTGCTGTTGAGAAATGGTATTTCAAAGTTCCCGTTTTCGGTACTTCCGCGAGATAACAGGTTATTGAATCCTTCTTTGGCATCTTCCCTGAAAATATCAGGTACATAGCTATCAAACCAGTCATTACCAATAATCTCATCTTCACTGTAACCGAGAATTTCACTGCCTTTTCTGTTAATCAGCCTGACAATACCTTTTTCATCAAGAACGAGAAGCATTACTCCTGCAAGGTCAAGATAATTTTGTGCCTGATCCCTTTCAGCTATGAGTTCATCATGAAGTTTTTTTATTCTGAGAAGAGAACCTACCCTTGTTTTTATTTCAATCCTGTCAAGCGGCTTTGTTAAAAAATCATCTGCACCAGCCTCAATACCTTTTATACGATCTTCCAGGCTGGAGAGAGCTGTGACCATTATAATAGGAATAAAACGTGTCTTTTCAGAACCTTTTAGAGTTTTGCATACTTCATAACCGGTGATATCAGGCATCATCACATCAAGAAGGATTATGTCAGGGTTATGTGCCTCTACCTTTTCCAATGCCTCAATTCCACCTGATGCAGAAATTAGGTCATATTCGTGCATAAGGTAGGCTTCAAGCAGCCTGATATTCATTGATTCATCGTCGACTATCAGCACTTTTCCCTTTTTTTGTTCATCCATCCCGGTCACTCATAAAACGTTCTGTTGACATCTGATCCTGAATTGGATAAGCAGACATCGACGTTAAAAGGTAGTATAATATTTAATCTATATAAATAAACCCCGAAATTGCCTGCATTCCGACACATATAATTCTTCCAAAGTACAGAATTACATATGAGACCCGATGATTGGAAATTATCTTAATAAAAAAGACAGACAGCCTGAAATGATGGCGAAAGCTGCAACAGATATTCGCTATCTTCTGGAGAGAGGGTATCAAAGGGAAAGCTCCATCAGATTTGCAGGAGACCATTACCGTCTTGGCAGAAATGAAAGATACATACTTGCGCGTACGGTGTTTTCATCAGAGACATCCATGGAACGCAAGAAGAAAAAACTGAACTGTGGGGAGCTTAAAGGAAGAACAGTCCTGATAGACGGATACAATGTACTTATCACACTGGAAAGCCTGCTTAAAGGAGAAAGAACGTGGCTGGCAGATGATTCTTTTTTGAGGGATATCAGAGGAGTGTTCAGGAACCACTCAAATGATGATGTTACGTTTGAAGCTGTTGAGAAGATGTTATCTTTCGTTTCAAGATCAAAAGTAAAAGAAGCGAATGTACTGTTGGACACACAGATGAAGAACAGTGGAGAACTGGCAGCATTTATCAGAAAAAGAATGCAAGAACTGGAAATTACAGGAAGTGCCATGACATCACGACATGTTGACTATGACCTGAAGAACTGTTACATCTCAGATGTTGTAGCTACCGCTGACGGAATTATAATAGATTCTGTGAATAACGTGATTGATATTCCGGCCTGCATATCCAGAGAATAATGAAGGAAAATAATGCCAAAGTCTTAATTGTACATGAGCAATAAGTCTAATAATACAGAATACTTAAGGAAACCACATGAAAAAACTGGGAATAGTCGTCACTGACCCCGATGACTGGACTGCAGATGCACTTGTGCAGGAAGCCAGAAAAAGAGGTTTTGAAACTTTTTGCCTGAACCTTGGAAAACTGGAAACTTCCATAGGGAAAGATATTGAGCATATTGCAGATGGAGTTAAACTGTCAGGACTGGATGCAATTGTCATAAGGGACATGGGACCTGGCAAGAATGATGCCCATGTATTCCGTTTCGATGTACTTCAGGAACTGGAAGAAAGCGGGAAGATTATGATCAATCCTCCGGCTGCCATACAGAACGCGGCCAATAAGTTCCATGCAAGCTGCCTTATATCAAAAGCCGGAATTTCCACGCCTGAGACCTTTGTAAGCCAGGAAACTGAGACTGCCATCGACGTCATTGAAAAAATGAAAGATGCTGTGGTCAAGCCGGTTTTCGGGTATAAGGGATTAGGGATCAAACGCATAAAAAACAATAAAGTGATAGGACCGGACGGAAATGCAGAAAATACGACAGTTTATGATTTTCTTTCTGAATCAATAAATGAAAAAGGAATTGCTTATATACAGGAATTCATAGAAAATCCCGGACGGGACATTCGCGCATTTGTTGTTGACGGAAAGGTTATAGGGGCCATATACAGGAAAGCGCCGGATGGCTGGTGGTTAAATAACCTGAGTCAGGGTGGGACTCCGCAGAGATGCGAACTGACAAAAGAACAGGAAAAAATGTGTATTGATGCTGCTGGAGCCATTGGAGCAGTATTTGCCGGTGTGGATATTATCGAAAGTGATGATAGATGCTTTGTCCTGGAAGTAAATGCAACTCCTTCGGGAGCAGGCATCTATAAATCTCTGAATATCAATGTAGCAGAACATATAATAGATACTATCGAGAACAGGCTGTAAATGTCTGGGATCAGGAAGAACAATGACTGAATACAAACAATGTATTGTTATCAGGGATGACCTCAAGTTATCCAAAGGAAAACTTGCAGTACAGGTTGCACATGCTGCAGTCTCTGCTTCTGAATGGGCAGACCGTACAACTCTCGATAAATGGAAAGAAGGCGGCCAAAAGAAAGTGGTCTTGAGAGTAGCTACATTAAAAGACATGTTCCAGCTGAAAGAAGTAGCAAGGAGACAGGGACTTCCTACTGCACTTATACAGGATGCAGGACTTACCGAAATTGCACCGGGAACAGTTACAGTACTTGGCATAGGACCTGCAAAGGCTGATGAACTCGACAAGGTCACAGGAAACTTGAAGCTCGTCTGAGTTTTGGTCTTGCGTTCGGGCGGAAGTATAGCATGGTGAGAATGGAAAAAACGAGATGGGTGTTGCATGCAATACTACATGTATTACTGATAGCTGCAATCCTGTCTTCCGGATGCCTTTCCGAACCAATGGAAAAAGTAGGGGATATTTTCAATCCATCGTCTGTCAAATTGTTCCAGGAAGAGAATTATTACCAGATAGATGCAGATGAACTTACGACTCCGGTTATTCCAGTCCAGCCAATCTCCACGTATGAGAGCAAGCCAGATGACCTGTCAAATAATTTACCAGGTTTTGAGATTTCAAGCTACTATTTCTATACGGAATTTTACGAAGGAAGCGAGAGCGTTATCAGTGTGTATGTGAAAAACATGGGAAATACACCTGTTTACGTATACCAGTTTGGTTTTTCATTACTACCGGAAAAAGAACTTACTTCACAAGATACAGGCATAACCATACTTCCAGGGGAAGAAAAGAATATTGGAGTCATATCAATAGAGGTTCCGGAGAATGTAGAAGAACTTGAACTCCAGCCACATATGTCATTGCTCGCACAAACGAAATCTGACACCTGGCATGACTACGAAAATCAAGACTTTGAAGATATTACAATTGAAGTTTCTCAAAAGAAGAGTATGCAGGAACCGGAATATGTCTTTAACCCCGAAAGTATATTCAATCAGATCAATGATAAAATTGAGCCATTTGATGTGGAAGTGCGGACAATGGCTGCAGCGTCTGCAAAGAAATATCCCGGACAGTATAACATTTACCAGATATGTGCATTATTCGATGATACAAAAGAGAATATACAGTACATAAGCGACCCCAGAGGAAAAGACCTGTGGTCCACACCCGGTGACACATTAAAAGTAGGAGCAGGAGATTGTGATGACTATGCTATCCTTCTTTCATCACTGATAGAGTCCATCGGAGGGACTTCCAGAATCTACCTGACCGATACACACGCTTTTGCAGCAGTATACATAGGCAACAACACAGAAGAGATGGGAACTGCAATAGGAGAGTACTACGGCCCTGTACCAATATATTATACTACAGACGAGTATGGCTCATGGCTTATGATGGACCCAACATCCAGCATATATGCAGGAGGACTCCCGGGAGGAACAGCTCCAACCGATGAAGGATGGACCTTCCTCAATACTACGACAGTCACTGTGATTGATATTGCGCCCCAGAATTAGGATGATTACAAATGATACCAGAAGTCGAAAAAAAGATGGGAATTGACCTTTACTGTACACATGCCGATGGAATTGGAGGCATGCTGAGACAGGAACCAGATGATTTTATTGTCAATGAGATAACAAACAGGGAAGAAGGTGACAGCGGGAAGTACCTGATCCTCGAGATGACAAAAACAAACTGGGATATGCACCACCTCATCAGGGATATGTCACGCAAATTAGGCATCAGCCAGAAGAGAATCGGATTTGCCGGTACCAAGGATAAAAGAGCAAAGACCACCCAGAAGATCAGCATATATGATATCTCGGAAACAGATATTGAGAACTTCTACCTCAAAGATGTGGAACTCAAGGTCATAGGAAGGTCTAACAGGTCACTCGGTCTTGGAGACCTGTACGGTAATGAATTCCGCATCACCATAAGAGATATTGATCTTAAACCTGAAGAGCTGGAAAGAACCCTCAAAGAAACCACAGAAGAAATAAATGCTTTTGGCGGAGTTCCTAACTTTTTTGGAATTCAGAGGTTTGGAGCTATCAGGCCTATCACACACATGGTTGGAGAACAGCTTCTTAGAGGTGATTTTGAAAAGGCTGCACTAATATATATTGCGCAATCATTCCCGGATGAAACTGATGATGTGAAAGAGGTAAGGGACTATGTATGGGAAACAAGAGACTTTGCTGAAGGACTGAAAAACTATCCTTTACGTCTCAGATATGAGAGGGCAATGATGCATTACCTTGTGGAAAATCCAGGGGATTTCATAGGTTCCTTTAGCGTACTTTCAGAAAATATCAGCAGAATGTTCATACACGCATACCAGTCATATATCTTCAACCGTGTTATCTGCAAAAGGATAGAACGCGGGCTTCCCCTTGATAAAGCATGTCCCGGGGATATCATATGTTTCAAGAATAAGGAAGGTCTGCCAGATGTCACTAAAATGCAGAAGACCACTGAGGAAAATGTTGACGGCATGAATAATCTCCTTAAAAGAAGGAGGGCATTTGTAACAGCCCCTCTTGTAGGATACAATACTGAGTTTGCATCTGATGTACCCGGTGATATTGAAATAGATATGTTTAAAGAATCCGATATTTCACAGGAAGCTTTCAAAATAAAACAAATGCCTGTGCTTGCATCAAAAGGCCTTCGAAGGGAAATACTACTCTACTGTGAACCTGTATTTGAAACCGGAGAAGACGAACTGAATCCCGGAAAGAGTAAGGCAACACTCACATTTTCACTGCCAAAGGGAAGTTATGCAACAACAGTTCTCAGGGAATATATGAAAGTAGAACCGCTAAAAATGAGCTAAGCCCACACAAAGTGGGCATTATATTTTTATTTCTAATCCAAATTCGAGATTATTTTTTAAGCATTGCCTGGATAAAAGCCTTGAAAGGTGGTGACGGATTACCAGGGCGGGATTTAAATTCCGGATGGAATTGTGATCCGAAGAAGAACTTGTGTCCCGGAATCTCTGCAATCTCCATCCTATTCCTGTTCTTGCCGGAAAATACCATCCCACTGGCTTCGATCTTGTCAACATAATTCGGGTTGACCTCATACCTGTGCCTGTGACGTTCCACTATTTTGGATTGACCGTATATCTTCTCTGCAAGTGAACCTGGCTTAAGGTCTGCCTCGTAATCTCCAAGACGCATTGTTGCACCCATATCAACCACATTTTCCTGTTCAGGGAGTATATCGATAACAGGATAAGGCGTATTCTCATCGAATTCTGTGCTGTTAGCATTCTCAAGACCTGCCACGTTTCTGGCAAACTCTATGACAGAAAGCTGCATTCCAAGACAAAGACCAAGATAAGGAATGTTATTCTCCCTGGCGTACTGTATGGCCTTTATCTTACCTTCAGTACCCCTTTCCCCAAAGCCACCGGGGACAAGTATGCCATCATATTCTGAGAGGCATGATATTGTATCAGGCTCTTCCTCAAATGATTCTGCATTTATCCAGCATACTTCATAATTGACACCACACTCAATGGCAGCGTGCTTGATGGAAGCGCTTATACTCAAATATGAATCTTCAAGGTGAGTGTACTTTCCTACAATGCCTATCCTGACCTCACCCTTCAGATTGTGCATCCGGTCTACCATCTTAGCCCATGCATCATCCGATCCGAAGGAACTCAGCTCCAGATGTTTCATCAGGATATCAGTAAGCCCTTCTTCTTCCATCATCAAAGGTACTTCATAGATATCATCTGCATCATGAGCGCTTATAACCGCTTCTTCAGCTACATCACAGAAAAGGGAGATCTTGGATACCGTGCTTTCAAGCAATGGTTCCTGACACCTGGTCACTATGATGTTGGGTTTAAGACCAAGCTGTCTTAATTCTTTCACAGAATGCTGTGTAGGCTTGGTTTTCTGGTCACCCTGTGGGTCCATGGGTACAAGGGTCACGTGAACAAAAGCGAGATTCTCCTTTGGCTCCTCCCTGTGCATTTGCCTTACAGCTTCCAGGAAAGGCATACTCTCAATGTCACCAACTGTACCGCCCACCTCGATCAAACAGATATCAGCGCCACTCTTTGCAGCAACTCTGCGAATCCTGTCCTTTATCTCATTTGTTATATGAGGGATTATCTGCACGGTCTTTCCCAGGTACTCGCCTCTGCGCTCCTTGGAAATCACAGATTCGTATATCTTTCCGGTCGTCAGGTTGTGCTCTCTTGTAAGTTCCGTATCCAGGAAACGTTCATAATTCCCAAGGTCAAGGTCTACCTCGCCTCCATCTTTAAGAACATAAACCTCACCATGCTGGAAAGGACTCATAGTACCTGCATCTATATTGATGTAAGGATCGATCTTTATAGCCGTAACTTTGTGTCCCTTGTTCTTCAGGTTACGCCCAATAGAAGCAGTAGTAATTCCTTTTCCAAGCCCACTCATTACTCCGCCGGTCACTATGATGTATTTCATATTATTCACCTTGATTATCTTTTAGATTTAGGAAGTCTTAGTAATAGATAAGCCATAAAATATGTCAGTAAAATGGAATATAATATAGATTGGTAAAAGCCAAAGAACTGTCCAAAATCAATAGACAGCACTATAGCAGCAAGGACAGAAACTAATAGCAATATCATAACTGCCTTGAAAATATTAAGTGAATGAGGAGCAGCAAGACCTAAAGCAGATCTTATCATTTCAAATGATATAGAAGGAAGCTGAGCACTCCAATGTTCTCCTTCATACATACTGGAAGAAGAAGGTTTAGAGGACCTTACTGGTTTTGATGGGGCTGGTTTGTATAATGACTCATCAACATCTACAGAGAAACTTTTGTCATTTGGACTCTGGTGACCCAGATTCAGGTTAAATCCCTGCCTCTTTGAACCGTAACCTACAGTAATATATATCTGGCCTTTACTATAGAGCCTTCCATCATAAGGTATTCTTGCTATCAACGGGATATATTCCTCATGTTTGACATAAGGATTGTCTTCCAGAACAGTAATATTTTCCCTGATAGAGTCACTTACGGATAAATTGACATGTGTAGGTGCACCATAGTTGATCAACACAATTTCAAAACTACGTTCCTCACCAGGAGACAAAGGTAACTCGACGGTATCCGTTTCGAATTCCAGTGAATTTACACCAAGTCTGTTAATATGAACCTGTTGCAATTGAATTTCCTCACAAATTTCATTCCCTAAGATCAGGAGGAAGCATATTTGGGATACCCTCCTCTATAGGGTAATATTCATTGCAGACAGAACAGTACAGGGTGCCCGATATAACCTCATTGGCATCTTCCTTTTCTATGTTTAGGATAAGATCTCCTTTACATACAGGACATGCAAGAATATCTATAAGGTTCTTTTTCAACTCGATCACCACCTTTGAATATGTTACAATCAATATAAGGTTTTTCTATTGCAGAACCTGAAACAATATTGCAACACTGATAGTTCTATGTATGAGTTTTTGAAAAGAAGAGATAGTTTAATTTAGTTCCTTGCCCGTACAATAATCCATGTTTTCCATTTTCCTTAAGGTACTGGACTTTGCAGTTCCTATACTGATAATGATATTCGTAGGACTTTTCGGAACCGGCGTCCTTATAGAACTTGGATTCATGCAGAAATTTTCAGGACTTGTCAGGCCTCTTTTCAAGTACACGAACCTTCCTGATACATGTGCCTCATCTTTTATGGTAGCATTGGGCTCTACAGTAGCTGCAAACAGTATGGTAGTGAATTTTAAAGAAGGAGGATGTATCAATGAAAGGGAAACTATGCTATGTGCATTGCTTAACAGCACACCGGCATATATCAGGGAAATAGTAACCTACCAGATACCCATAGTTCTTCCGGCACTTGGTCCAGTAGTTGGAGGGTTCTATGTAATGGTATTCATATTGACTGCAATTGTAAAGGTAAGTGCTGTACTAATACTCAGTAAGATCTTCCTCAAAAAGAACAGATGCATGTATGAAGATAATATTTCATCAAAGAAGGTCTCCCTGAAAGACGCAATCAAAAAATCCCTGAAACGTAATCGTAAACTTTTCACCAAGATAGCGATAATATATCTTTCGATGACCACACTGGTGTTTATTCTCAAGGAACGAGGTGCTTTTGAAATATTTAATGTGTTACCTCTTGCCGAGCTGTTTGGAATACCGCCTGAAAGCATTGTACCCCTAACCAGCTATGTTGCAAGCCCCATTCTTGGAATTTCACTGCTTGGCCCCATGATAAGCAATAACGGGATATCATATATCCAGGCGATGATAGTGCTCATGCTGGGAAGTATGTTCATGCTCCCGGTATTCAGCATCAGGACACTATTACCACGTTATATATCCATATTTGGTCCACGCATAGGAATCAGAATTGTAGCATTTTCTACAGGAATCAGTATATTCGTCAGGTTTTGCATTCTGCTAATTCTTTTATCTATAGCATAAAGAACAATTTTCACTTATTTTCTCAAATGTAAAATTATGTAGCGAGTGCTTACATTTTTAAAGTCAGTATTATCAAGTATTTATATATCAATTGTATTGAATATTTACATGAGGATGCATTTTTTTTGCTTTTATTGTTGTTGCATAGTATAAATTGCACAGCCTGTAAGATGTGGTTATTTCAAAAAGGAGTAGAAAATAGCCTATTAACCATACAAAAACAGAATATGGAACAAACAATAATTTAATATATTATATTATCCTCTATATAATAACGTGGAGATACAATCCGCTTTATACTAACGTGCAGTGCAATTTTTGCACATATTAAATGATACCAAAAACTGGAGATATGAACAAAATGGTAAAAGTAATGATTGTGGACGATGCTGCCTTTATGCGTATGGTCATCAAGGACATATTAACAAAAAATGGCCATGAAGTGGTTGGCGAATGTGTCGATGGGCTTGATGCTGTACAAAAATACCCACAGCTAAAACCAGAACTGGTCTTTATGGATATTGTCATGCCAAATATGGAAGGAATTGATGCTCTTAAAAAGATAATGGAAATGGACTCTGCTGCAAAAGTAGTGATGTGTTCATCCATAGGACAGCAATCTGTTGTAACTGATGCACTCAAAACCGGAGCTCTTGACTTTATAGTTAAGCCTTTTGATGCAGCAAAAGTCCTGGAAGTAATTGGAAAAGTAATCTAATATGACTATCAATGCACTTGTAGTCGATGACTCCGCACTCATGCGAAAGGTAGTCTCAGATATCCTGAAAGAAGATCCTGAAATAAACGTAGTAGCTACTGCCAGAAATGGGCAGGAAGCTATTGAGAAAGTTGAAAAATTCAGGCCGGATGTAGTAACCCTGGATGTTGAGATGCCCGTGTTGGACGGATTACACGCTTTGGGATATATCATGAGCGAATGTCCCACACCAGTTGTCATGTTGACAGCGGTCGACTCCAGGTCAGCAGAGAGTACACTAAATGCGTTTGAGTATGGAGCAGTTGACTTTATACAAAAACCATCTGGAAATATTAGTCTGAACATTGCGGATATTGCTTTAGAGATCCGTACTAAAGTAAAAATTGCATCAAAAGTGGACCTGAAAAAACTCGGGTTCATGGAAGAACACGTGAAAAATGCACGTGAAAATGAAGGAAAAACTTTGCCCACTAAACAAAAGAAGCAAGTTATCCCGAAGAACAAACACCATGCAAGAGGAAAAATTATTGCAATTGCATCATCAACAGGCGGACCGCGTGCACTTGAACAGGTTATTCCAAAATTACCAGGTAATCTCAAAGTTCCTGTGGTAATAGTCCAGCATATGCCTGCAGGCTTTACAGCATCACTTGCACAAAGACTGGATGTACAATCACAATTGACAGTTACTGAGGCAAAAGAAGGAGATGTGCTTCATGCAGGACATGCGTATCTTGCACCTGGAAACTATCATATGGAGATTGTCTCAAAAGAATCCGGCGGCGTTTACCATGAAGTGATCAAACTTAATCAGAATCCCCGGGAACAGGGAGTAAGACCCTGTGCAAACATACTTTTCAAATCGCTGGTGCCTATATATGGAGCAAACATCGTAACTGCCGTTTTGACAGGGATGGGAGCTGATGGAGCTGACGGAGTCGAAGAGATAAAGAATGCCGGAGGAAAAGCAATTGCTGAGGATGAAAAATCCTGTGTTGTCTATGGCATGCCAAAAGCAGTAGTACAGCGAGGTCTTGCAGACAGTATTGTTCCTTTGGAAAAGGTCTCGAATGAAATTGTACGAATGCTGAATTCATCTGGTGATTAAAATGTTTTTGCAAAAGGATAGAAGATCATTATGATCTTAGGGTTGGTGTGACCATGGATATGTCGGAATATAAAGAAATATTTAAAGCAGAATCAGAAGAACATCTGCAGCAACTTAATGATTCATTACTGGGGCTTGAACAGAACCCCAATGATCTTGAGTACATCAATACCATGTTCCGTTCAGCACATACTCTGAAAGGAATGTCAGCAACAATGGGATTCAATACCATTGCAGAGCTGACACATGAAATGGAAAATTTAATGGACATGGTAAGAAAGTCACAGCTGGCGATTAGTAATGGTCTTATAGATATTCTCTTTGAATGTCTGGATACTCTGGAAGCGCTTGTTGCAACTGTGGATAGCGGAGAAACAGTAAATATTACATCCCTACAGGCCACACTTGTAAGAGCCATGGAAGGAACAATAGCTACCGGCGAGATAACATGTTCAATAGCTGCAAGTACCAGTACAATTGAAAATGATATCGGTAGTGAATTACAGTCTGCAGTAAAGATTGCCAGTGAGACTGACATCGAACTTTCTGAAGCTGAAAAACAGGCAATCGAATGTGCTGCACAGGATGGGAACAGGGTTGTATCCTTAAAAGTTACCCTTGATGAATCATGTGTGCTTAAATCAGCTAGGTCAACGCTTGTACTTATCAATGTTACAAAGATGGGAGAAATTATAAAGTGTGAACCCGGGGAGGAACAGCTTGAAGATGAAAAATTCGATCTTGAGTTCACAGTCATATTTTCTACAAAAGCTACTGATGAAGAGATAGTTGGAAACATAACGAAAATTTCAGAAATCAAAAATGTAGTCCCCACCACAATTTCCCAGAGCACCCAGAATGATAAAATAGACCATGACAAAAAAGAGAACGATGAAGAAGTACATCAAAACAGTTCCAGTGTCAAAAGGTCAGATGCGGTCAAAAGCATACAAAGTGTCAGGGTTAATATTGAACGGCTTGATAACCTGATGAATCTGGTTGGAGAACTTATCATAAACAAGATAAGGTTAAACCAGCTTGCCTCTGACCTTAATGCAAAGGATCTGGATGAATCACTTGCAAACCTTGACCGCCTGACAAACGAGATACAGACAGAAGTCATGGAATCAAGAATGGTCCCTATCGACCAGATCTTCAGCAGGTTCCCACGAATGATAAGAGACCTTGCAAAATCAGAGGGTAAACAAATAAACCTCATCATCGAAGGAAAAGAGATCGAACTTGATAGAACTGTTCTGGATGAAATTGGGGACCCACTCGTCCATCTTCTGCGTAATGCCGTTGACCATGGAATCGAATCAGAGGACGAGCGTAGAAAAATAGGGAAGCCTGTTGCAGGTCTTGTCAGGCTGGCAGCTTCACGTCAGAGAAATAGTGTTCTGATAGAAGTGGAAGATGACGGAAAAGGAATGGACCCTGCTACTCTGAGAGATATAGCTGTTAAGAAAGAAATAATGAGCAGGGAAGAAGTTGATAAGCTTTCAGATACAGATGCCCTGAACCTTATTTTCATGCCTGGATTTAGCGGGGCTAAAGCTATTACTGACATCTCCGGAAGGGGAGTCGGTATGGATGCTGTCAAAACAAAGATTGAGTCCCTTGGCGGAAGCGTAAAGATCAGTTCAGTACCCGGCCAGGGAAGCATAATGAAACTGCAGCTACCATTAACAGTAGCCATTATTCAGTCACTTATGGTCACTGTAGCCGATGAAACATACGCCATTCCACTTGGCAATGTTATTCGTGATGTTGGGATAAAAGCCAGCGAAATAAAGACCATAGAAGGTAAAGAAGTTGTTCTTCTGAGAGGCGAAGTACTTCCGTTGTTGAGATTGCATGATGTTCTGGATTGTACGGAAGAACAGGAAGAGAAAAAGACTCTAATCGTTGTTGTTGTTGAAAAAATGGGAAACAACATCGGGTTGGTAGTTGACAGTCTTCTTGGCCAGCAGGAAGTAATAATTAAAACACTTGATAATAAAATTTTGAAAAACATAAGAGGATTCGCAGGTGCAACTATCCTAGGAGATGGAAGTGTCGCATTGATCCTGGATATTGCTACATTAATCTAAATATGAGGGAATAACATGGCAGAATTGGACGAAATGGCAAAAGGAGCATTTCAAGAAGCAGGAAACATTGGAATGGGCCATCTGGCTACTTCACTTTCAAAGATGGTGAATAGGGACGTAAAGATAGATATCCCTGTTGTTGAAATGCTTACTCTTGATGAGATAATTGCAAAGAGCAATGAAGAAGGGAAGAACAAAAGTGTAATAGGAATACACCTCCACATGTCCGGTGATGTGACTGGTGGAACTCTTATACTGCTTCCTAAATTTTCCGCACTCTCATTTTCTGACCTACTTATGAAGAAATCCATAGGTACAACCACAAAGATAGAGGAACCACAGATTCGGAAACTGCGTGAAATGGGATTAAATCTCTGCAGTTCCTACATGAGGGTTGTCAATGAATTCCTTGGAATTGACCTGAAAATAGGCGATCCGAGTATTGAAGTCAATATGGAAGGAGTAGGTGACTTCATTAAAGCACAGATTGGAACTCTTGCTGATCAATTCATTGTTGTTAAAGGAGAATGTTTCATACCCTCTACAAATTCAAAGAACGAATTCAACATGCTTTTTGAACCAGGTGCTACAGACGTAATAATGGCAGCGGTCATGAAAAAGATGATGGGATAAGATGAACAGTGCCCACTTTGCTCTGGATATCGGAACAAGGACTGTAGTTGGCCTCATTACAGAGGATGAGCACCTCAATATCAGGGCTGCGTGCATTCATGAACATAGTGAACGAAGCATGCAGGATGGACAGATACATGATGTTGAAAAGGTCGCTAAAGTCGTAGATACAGTCAAAACCGATCTGGAAAAGCAAATCGGGCATAAATTATCCAAAGTATCAGTTGCTGTTGCAGGAAGAGCTCTGAAGACATCGAATGTAAAAATCTCGGTGGAAATACCCTACAGAGAAATCACAGCTGAAGACATTTCTGAACTGGAATTTGAAGCTGTTGCAAGAGCAAGCAACGAACTTGGAATAGATGAAGGGTTTAACTGTGTAGGATATTCGGTTGTCAGCTATGAACTCGACGGCCAGAGGATATCCAACATAGTGGACCAGAAAGGAACTCATATTTCTATAGAAGTGCTTGCAACATTTCTTCCGGAAGCTGTTATCAACAGTATGTTTGCAGTTCTGAACAAATGTTCCCTCGAAGCATCCAGTGTTACACTTGAACCAATAGCTGCATTGAGCGTTGCTTTGCCTACCGATATGCGCAAACTCAACATTGCGCTTGTAGATGTGGGGGCTGGTACATCGGATATAGCGATAACTGACAATGGAACTGTCATCGGATATGGAATGGTTCCGGAAGCAGGGGATGAAATTACTGATTTTATTTGTGACCATTACCTTGTGGATTTCAAAAAAGGCGAGATGATTAAACAATCCCTTACCAGTAAAGAAAATATAGAACTCGAAGATATTTTCGGCATTACATCAGAAGTTCCTGTAAGCCAGATAATCAACGACATAGAAAATGAAGTTGACAAACTGGCACTGCACATTTCAGAAGAGATCAAATCACTTAATTCCAGGACACCAAGAGCTGTTGTCCTTGTAGGCGGAGGATCACAGACTGCCGGACTTAAAGAACACCTGTCAAAACATCTGGAACTGCCCATACAAAGGATCGGCTCCCGTCTTCCTAAGCAGATTGAAGGATTTTCAGACAGCACGGGAAAAGTCAATGGTGCTGATATGATAACACCTCTGGGAATTGCCAGAATGGCTATCCTCAAGCAGGGCATTGAATTTATAGATGTTTCAGTTAACGGTTCGAACATTCATCTAATGGATGTCAACGGACTGTCTATAATGGATGCACTTGTCGTTGCAAAGGTGAAGAGACTCTACCCACGCCCCGGAATGGCCCTTAGTCTAAATGTTAATTCTGAATTCCTTACCATTGAAGGAGAAATGGGAGAACATGCAAGAATATTGCTTGATGGAAAGAAAGCAGCCCTTGGAGATCCTGTTCACAAAGGTGCAGTTATTGAATTTACAGCTCCTTCGGACGGAAGGGATGCACGTGTGAAGGTAAAGGACCTGATCGATAAATTGAGAATACCGTCCAGTGTTAAAATCAATCTCAATGGTAAAAATCTGGAACAGCTGCCTTTTGTAAGGATTAATGACAAAACAGCATCGATTGATGAGAGTATACCTGACAGGTCACGGGTAATTATCAGACCTGCCTGTTTACAGGATATACTGGAACAGGAATTTAATTCAGAGAATGCTGAGAAGACCAGCATCATTGTAAATAACCAGATACGATACTTTGAGAAAATAAGATATATTGTAAGACTCAACGACAGGATTGTAGATATATCTGAACTTTCCACCCATGTCATTGAAGATGGTGACGTCATAACCGTAGAAAGAACCGAGTTTGATTATACCCTGGAAAAAATTATGGGCAAACCGGAAGAAGGCAAAAGGATCAGTGTACTTCTCAATGGTGAAGAAGTAATATTCAACGGTTCCCAGGCACAGATCACCCTCAATGGGAAAAAAGCAAAGCTTTCTGAAAAAGTGAATGACGGAGACACTGTCATATTTAAAAACGGGGAAGAAGCCGACCCTATTCTTTCAGATCTATTTGAATTTATGGATATTAGGAAGGAGGAACTTGTAGGCAAGAGCATGAGGCTTCTTGTGAACAATGTTCCTGCCAGATTCACAACCCCACTGAGAGATGGAAACAATGTGACTATAGAATTTGTAGAGGGATAAAATGCTTGAAACCATTCAAAAAAGGGACGAAGATTACGAGATGTTGAAAATACTGATACAGAAGAAACTTGGTTTTAATTGTGAACAATATAAGGATTCACACTTTAAAAGAAGGATCGATGTCAGATTGCGTGCAACTAACTCCAAAACATACAAAGATTATGTAAAACTGCTTCAAAGCAACGACAAAGAATATCCTGAACTGATGGAAACACTGACTGTCAATGTTACCAATTTCTTCAGGAATGCAGAAGTATACGACATCGTTGAAAAAGAAGTGCTGCCTGCCATAATCAAAGCGAAGAATACGGGACTTCGGTCTATACGCATATGGAGTGCAGGCTGTTCTATTGGCGTAGAAGCATATTCAATTGCAATGTTGCTGCACCACATACTTGGTGATGACTTTAAGAAATTCAATATAAAAATTACAGGTACTGATATTGATAAGGAAAGTCTCTTGAAAGCCCAGAAAGGTGTTTACTCAACTATAGAAATGAAAGATGTAAGACCTGCTTTCCTTAACAAATACTTCACAAAGGAAGGTAACAATTACGTAATCTCTGATGAACTGAAAAATATTGCACAATTCAAAAAGCAAGACCTTATTTCAGGACCTAAAATGAATGGTTTTGATGCCGTATTCTGCAGGAATGTAACCATATATTTCCAGAAGGAACTGCAGGAACAGCTCTACATGGATTTCTATAATGCACTGCTGAAAGATGGATTTTTCGTAATGGGTAAGACCGAGACCCTGATAGGACCATCTAAAGATATGTATAAAGCTTACAACTCAAAGGAGAGAATCTACCAGAAATGACATCGGATACTCTGTTAAAAGTGACAGTATCTAAAATGTGATTCAGGAGCAAACACATGAAGTACAAAATATCAAACCTGACTGAGTTACAGATCAGTGCATTAAGAGAAGTTGTCAATATAGGCGTTGGTAATGCTGTCACTTCCCTTTCAAAAATGATCTCAAAAGAGATTAAAATAGAAGTTCCGGGACTTAAAGTAGAATTAATAGAGAAAGTACCTGATTTTGCAGGCGGGGCTGATAAAGTTGTATCAGGAGTGATTATGCATGTAGAAGGTGATGTGGAAGGATACATAATGATGATGCTTCCCCAGGAAGCCACTGAAACAATATGCAAAACGATCACCAACGAGGAGGAGGTCGATATTATGAGTCCTCTGAACCAGTCCCTGATAGAAGAGGTTGGAAATATCCTTGCAGGATCCTATGTCAGTTCACTTTCTAATTTCCTGGGACTGAACATTAAATTATCACCACCTATGCAGACATTTGACATGCTCGGTGCCATAATAGATCACATACTCATTGAAATGAGTCAAAAAGCAGAGCATGCACTTCTTTTTGATACTTTGTTCATGATCGAGGGCAATAGAATGAATGGTATATTCCTTACCTTGTTCGACCCTGATTCAATGGATATTATACTTGAGCGTATTGACAAGATGATTTGACAGGAGTGAGATGAATGAATATAGTACTTGATAAATTCTATTACGATGCATTGAACGAAGTGGGAAATATAGGGATGGGAAATGCAACAACTGCCCTGTCACAGCTTGTAGATAAATCAATAAACGTAAGCAGTTCAGCCCTTACATTGCTCAGTGTGCGGGACATCAGTAATGACGAGAACAAAGACAGGATGGGAGCAATTGTAAGAGTAATGGGTGAAATGAACGGAGGATTCATGCTCATCATAAGAAAGCGCCATTCTGATGCCTTATCTGACATGCTGCTCAAAGACAACACTTCCGAAGAGGACACTTATATGAAAACTTCAGCATTTATTGAAGTTGCCAATATTCTCGCAGGAAGTTATTATAACGCTCTTTCGAAGTTCCTGAATCTTTCAATCATACCTTCTATTCCCATAATATCCGAAGGAAGCTCAAATGAAATATTCTCTAAAGCAAAAATGCATATGAATGGGAAAATAGAGCATATTTTCGGCCTGACTACCCTTTTTGAAGTTGCAGGTGAAGATGAATACCATAGCCTGAGCGGTGACATGTACATGTTGCTTGATTCAGCTTCATTAAAATCCGTACTTGAAAGGATAGAAGAAATGCGTACGAGATAAGCATGATAATAGTGGGAATGGCTGATAGTGCAGTGGCGAAGAAGCCTACAAAGCTGACTACCCTTGGATTAGGGTCATGTGTAGGTATTTCCCTCTACGATAAAAGTACATATATTGGCGGGATGGTCCATATTATGCTCCCGAGTATCGATCAGGCAAGATCAAAAGAGAATATGGCTAAATTTGCAGATACAGGCATACCTTCCCTTCTTGATAGTATGGTTGATGAAGGTGCATATAAGCACCGCATCACTGCCAAAATAGCAGGTGGTGCAAGCATGTTCTCATTCAATTCCAGCACCCAGCTAAATATCGGCGAGAGAAATATAGCAGCTACGAAACAGGTGCTAAAAGAATTGAAAATACCCATTATTGCTCAGGATACAGGACTCAATTACGGGCGTACTATAATACTTGACACTGAAAATGGAGAGCTTACTGTCAAGAGTGCGATCAAAGGCATAAAAACATATTGATATATATATAATTAGATTAATAATTGCATGTGACATAAAACATAGGTGGCAGCAGGATGTTAACTCCCGATATAACAATAATACACATTATTTTCATTTCCATATCAATGGCATGTGGATTTGCAGCCATATATTACTGGGTGAAGATATACTATGAAACAAAAAAGGGATCTATTGCCTGGTTGCTCCTTGCACTTACATCCATATTCCTTATCACATCAGCAATATTCCCCTCCATTGCCATCAGTTCACAGGACACAGATATTACTGAAATGATATTCCTGTTTTTAGGATTCTGGAGTGTTGTTTACATTGGAATCTTTGCTGCTGCTGGTTTTTTGATGTTTCAGGCTTTCAGAACGATACCAAGGGAAAAACTTGGAGATTATCTCATAGAAGGAATGGTATTCACAAAATCGCTACAATCTGAAGAAGATATCGATAACATTGCGGAAGTAGAACAGATATCCACGTTGTTCAACAGATCCACATTGATAGAGTACACACCAAAAGCCAGATATGAGGACTCTGTTATCGAGATCTGTCTGCGTCTTTATGGAGAAATGGTCAATACGGTTCTTGTATCTACCCAACCACGTACAGCCATGTACAAGGAAAAGATAGGGGACCTCATGGATATAGGCGCAATGAAATTCATAGAGATATCATCTACAAGCAAACAGGTAACTAATGAAGACGGAATTATCAAACTGCCAACGGATGAGCTTGATAAATTCTTCGAACTCACAAGCAAGCTTCCAAAAGGCTGTGCAGTGATCTTTGAACCTATAAGCCAATTGCTCCTCACTGCAAGTGATAAAGATATCTATGAATTCATGTCAGAAATGGTTGAAAGGTTTGCAACAAATGAATTACTTCTTGTTGGAATGATCAATAAGAGTGCACATGACGAACAGACAGTATCCAGGATTGAAGGTCTTTTCTTAAACCTTGCTGAGGAAGAAGGGACAAAGATTCGCCTCATTAAAGGTGGAAAAGAGGAATATATCCGATTCTACGTTGGTGAGAAATTCTTCATGGATCAAAATGTGCAAGTTAAACTGGTATAATAGCAGGAATGAATAAAATGGATAAAGAACTGGACAATTTTATAATAGATGCTTTCAAGGAAATTGGAAGCATAGGGATGGGAAACGCAACCACGTCCCTGTCTAAACTGATCGAGAAACGCGTCCAGCTCAATCTGTCTGATGCCCGGCTGTTTGAACCATCTGCCATCATTGATATGATACCGGATTCGATAACCATGACAGGTATAATGATACCAGTCCGTGGAGATATCAATGGTCTTGTAATGTTATTATTTGAATTCGGAAATGCTGTTTACCTCAGCAAATTACTATTACAGAGTATTGAACATGATGAAGATCCAAGTATCTATGAGTCTGCACTTCTTGAAACCGGAAATATAATCGCAGGTTCATATCTGGATTCACTCTCATCTTTCCTGAACCTTAATATAATGCATTCTGTACCTGATATCAGTCTGGGGCCTATTAAGGATGTTCTCAACAAAGGAATATCCATGATGGGGAATGAGCCTGCAAATATATTGAATCTTGAAACAATGTTTATGGTGTACTCCTCTGAGAAAGACGCTGGTGCCGGAACTATCTACGGAGACATGTTCCTTTTGCTTGACTCGCACTCACTTGATAAAATACAAAGTTCGATCCGTAATATGTTGGGATAACTTTGATATCTAATATTAATGAAGTAATTAATTTCAATGGTTGATCTTTATGAAAAATATCTGGACACAGCATCTGGAACGATCAGGTACAAAGGATAGTGATAAAGGAATTGCGTTCACTGAGATGCTGCATTCACTTGTAAGAACAGGAATAAACACAGACAATCCTGCATCAACCACATTCTTCCTTTCCGGAAATATCACTTCAAATGATCTATCTTATTCCTTAAAAGAAGGTAAGAACATTGCTTCAGTTAAAAAAGACAGGAAACCTGTGCTAAGCGGCGGGATTAAAACTTCATATCCAGCAGAGACTGAGATTGTTGTATGGACAGCAAAAAGCCAGAAAGGATACGAACTTGGACTTGAATCTTTAAGTAAAGATTATGTCAGGCTTCTTATGGCCGAAGACGGACATTTTTTTCTCAGATACGATGTTGCAGGGGAGAGCCCTTTTGAGATGACTGTAAAGTCAGAAAATGAAGCTATGCAGATAATAGAAGAAGATAACCTAACCACTGAACAGTTGTATCCGGAAAATCCTGAATTGAAATGGATTAAAATAACTTTACTTTAATATAATACAGTGAATTCAATGGTAAAGATTAAAAACTATAACAGCAATTAATATATAAATATAGTGTATTTACTACGTAAACTCAAAATGATAAAGGAGACCCATAATCATGATGGACATTGCAATATATTCACTTGTTGATGATATGGTCAGCAAAGCAGGGACCGAAGGTGTCGTAGAATACTGGCTTCGCGTAGGTGAAAGTTATGCTGAGAGAATGGGAAAGGAAGCATACGTCGGATGGCCAGCTTTTAACGTGGCAATGAAAGATGGAAGGACATCACTAACAGTCGAAGGAGCAGTCAATGTCCAGACAGATCTTGCCATCACTGACAAAGACGGAGATGTCATTGGATATGTATACGCTTTAAAAACATGCCCTATGGCACCTACTATGGGAAGGTACATTTCCAGAATAGGACCAATACCTGATTCTGACACAGATGTTGCAGATAGTTACAACAACCGTATCAGAGACTCAGCCGTTTCAAATTACTGTATAACACACCAGAAATTCAGAGAAGTTGCAGCAAACAATATTACTGTTGCAAAACAGGCACTTGAATGCCTGCAACTGGCAAATAAAGGAATGACCGGTGAAGTGAAGATGGTACCTGAGAACCTTTCCAGGATCAATGTGGATGAAAGACACATTAAAAGCATACTGCGTAATGCGTCCTGTGTTTTTGCCCTTATTGTCAAAGGCAAGAGTGCAGGTGAAGAGATAATCGATTAATGGTGATCATATGGCTGAAAATATAGGCTCAAATCCTTTTGTTGATGTATCAGTATATCTTTTCTTTGAAGATATATCGGATAAACAAGGTGTAGAAGGTTTTACCAATTACATGGTAGGCCAGGCTGAATCTCTTGCAAAATCAGTACCTGAAGAAGAATACAAGACATGGGATGATTTTACAAATGCTGTTGTGAACGGGGAATCTGTTCTCTCATCATTTGAAAGTATCGGACAGATCAGCAAGTATGGATTTGTTACCAAGGTATGCCCATTCTCCAATGCCATAAGAGAATATATCAAGCGTATCGGCAATTTCAATCCTGTGCACATGGAGGCAACAGACCACTATAACCACACCATACAGCCTTCTGCCGCGCACAGTGCATGTATGATGCACCAGACCTACCGTAAAGAAGTGGCAAAGAGAATCAAGATAGATGGAAAACCCCTTCAGTATGCTCAAATAGCAGCAAAGGCATACACCGGAAAGATAGCACTTCCACCAGAATCATGGAAGAAGGTATTACTGGAAAAGGCAGGAATATCCGAAACCCAGGGATTCATGGAAATGAGAGAGAACAGCTGTCTTTACCTGCTTTACGTTGAAGAATAAGAATAGAGTTGGTTTAGAGCTGGTAGAGTAAGGTTTATACCACTCTAAAACCGATTTCTATTGATGCACCCTATAATCATTTTTGTTTTTTCCCTTTTAATTATACTATTCCTTACTGCAAGATTGAGGATACATCCTTTTTTAGGCCTTATTTTAACATCTGTTATCACCGGTGTACTTGCTGGTGAAGCAACCGGAACAATTGAAGCGATTACAAGTGGAATGGGAAAGGTCTTCTCAAATTTCGCCATAATCATTGCCGCTGGTAGTATAATCGGACTTATTCTACACAGGACCGGGGGAGCAAGACTCATTGCCAGCGATGTCATAAGAATATCAAGGAAGCCACTGTTCGGATTAAATATACTTGGATTCATCTTCGCAGTACCGCTTATGTGCTGCATTCTTGCTTATGTGATTTTCGTTCCGGTGGCAAGGGAAATTAAATTAAAAGAGGGGGTTCCAAAGGTCCTGACAGCATCAGTACTGGTTTTTGGAACACTGGCATCATATAACCTGGTCTATCCTTCTCCGGTCGTCTATTCTGCAGTATCAGAATTGGGTATCAATAATAGCGATATACTAATTCCCGGAATGATCATTGCATTTATTGTTTCAATTGCAGGTTACCTTTATGCTTTAAAATTCTGCAATGCAGGAGATATGAGCAGTTTCATAATTGACACTGAAACAGAAAATGAGGACATAAAGCTACCAGGCAGAATTGCCGCCTATTCACCAATTACCATTCCTGTTGCACTAATCCTTGCAGATGTGTTCACAAATATAGCCCTGTTTGATATTATGGGTGAACCCGACATGGCACTGCTCATCGGAGTTGTCATGGCGATATTCTTTGCTTACAGACAGTACACTTTTAACTCTGTCAGGGAATGGGTTGAAAAAGCGATCAAAAGAAGTGGAGTGGTTATTCTGGATATGTGCGGAGGTGGAGCCCTTGGTGCCACTCTTGCAATGACAGGCGTTGGACAGGAAATGGGAACCCTCCTTTCAGGACTACCTTTACCTGCGATACTCGTTCCATTCCTCATTGCAGTTGCCATACAGAGCGTACAGGGTTCCCGTGTGGTTACTATGCTGGTTGCACCATCAATTGTGATACCGCTTGTCCCGTTTCTCGGACTGCCACCTGAGATCGTGCTTTTTTCTATGGCATCAGGAACGTTCCTTATCTCACATTTCAACGATCCGTTCTTCTGGATATATAAGGATCTGGCAGAACTGGAGACTTCCGAGGTTCTGAGAAGTTATACACTGGGTGGGGTTGTGATGGGTATTACCAGTCTGATGCTCACAGGTGTAGCATATCTGCTGTTTTACTGAGAAGGGGAAAAAAATAACTTAAAAGTAAACTAATCCAAAAAAGAAAAGAGCTGACCGGCAAAGCCGGTCTTCTATTTTAATACTTAGTGATGTGCGTGTGCGTCTTCAGCCTTCTGTTTTTCCCATGCTTCATGTGACTCGTTTATTGAAACGAGACACTTCTTGCAGAGCTGTACTGTGTCTTCCTCAGCACCTTTTGAAAATGAAGGTCTGCTGATTGTTACATCGTAAAGCTGTGCAATTGCACTGCAGAAGTCACATTTGCCTGCTGTACCGCAGCTTGGTGATTCGGCCTGTGCATCATGAGTTTTCTTTCCAGCATTAAGGCATCCTTCACAAAGTCCCTGCCACATACCATGCGGGTAGGAATGCTCGTACTTTGGCTTGAATACCCTTACCGGAACTACTGTTGGAATTCCGACTCCACAAAGATCACAATCTGTCATTTTACATACCTCCAACGAGTACCTTTGCTGCTTCCATTGCCCAGTAGACAACTGGTTCGGACCAGAAACCTATTGCAAGTACACCGATCACTGCAATGATCATTGCAACGGTGTATGGTAATGGTTCTGAAACCTTCTCACTGTCTGTTGGAAGGAAGTACATGTACTTGACGATCTTTGCATAGTAGCCAAGTGAAATTGCACTGTTAAGTATTGCAATTACTGCAAGCCATACAAATCCTGACTGGATGGTTGATGAGAACAGAATGAACTTGCTCATGTAACCTGCTGTGAGCGGGATACCTGCCAGTGCAAATACGAACACTGTCATTGAGAGAGCAGTTACCGGCATTCTCTTTCCAAGACCTCTGAAATTGTCAATGTGGTCTGGGTCAGTTGAATCCTTGTTCTCGGAGAGTACCATGTATGTCACAGCTGCTGTTGCAATGAAAGCTCCTGCCTTCATGAAACCGTGTGACAATGCATAGAATATACCACCGCCAAGTGCTATTGGTGTGAGTACCACAAATGCCATTGTGATGTAACCTGCCTGTGCAAGTGAGGAGTATGCAAGCATTCTCTTTACACTTGTCTGCTTAAGGGCTACCATATTACCGTAGGTCATTGTGATGACTGCAAGTATTGCAAATGCGATCTGCCATTCAGCCTGAAGTGCTATGAGTGCAACCACAAATACCTTGAGAGCTGCTACGATACCCATCTTCTTTGAGCCTGCTGCAAGCAGTGCGGATACTACTGATGGTGAACCCTGGTATGTGTCAGGTGCCCACATGTGGAATGGTACAAGAGCGATCTTGAAACCGAATCCTGCCAGCAGGAGAACCACTGCTACAAGTCCCATTGGACTTTCTACGAGCACACTTGCGTTTGCTGCAATTCCAGGGATACTTGTGGTTCCTGTTGCTCCGTATACATATGATATACCAAGGAGCATAAGTGCTGCTGAAAGTGAGCCTATGATGAAGTATTTCATGGCTGCTTCCAGTGACTTGGCATTCTTCTTCTCAAAGCCTGCAAGTGCATAGGTTGCAAGACTTGCAAGTTCGAATCCAACGAAGAGAACCATGAGGTCGTTTGCAGATGCAACGAACATCATACCGATCGTTGCGAAGAGTCCGAGTGTGAAGAACTCTTCTGTGTGACTGTTTCCTTCAGTGTACTTGATACCTGAGATCGTAAAGAGTAATGCGACCACAAGGAACACTATCTTGAAGAACTGTGACAGGGCATCGATAGATACCGTGTCATTGAATACTGTTGCTTCGGTCCCGAGACTTGAGACTGTGAAGAACAGGGCAACCAGAACACCAAGTGCTGCAAGGTAACCAAGGATCTTCTTAGAGTCTGTCGGAATGAATAAGCCGATAAGCAATACTGCCAGTCCTGTGACCACAAGGGAAAGTTCAGGTGCGAATAACATTAGATCCATACCTTACACCCCCATTACAGCCATAAGGCTGACTATCTGATCTGAGTTTGTCAACATCATTTCAAGCACCGGGCTTGGATTAAGTCCGAAGTACAGTATGAGTATTGCAATGATTCCCATTGAAAGTGTCTGATAACCATTGATATCTGTTACTGTACCGAGTTTCTCGTTATAGACACCAAACATTGCCCTCTGGAGAGCCCACAGGTGATATGCTGCTGTTATCACGATAGCTGATACTGCGATCATCACATATGATGGCAGGTTCACGAAGCTTCCTGCAAGTACAGAGACCTCTGCAATGAAACCACTGAGACCAGGAAGTCCAAGGGATGCCATGAAGGTCATTACCATAATGACTGCCAGTTTTGGCATCTTCTGTGCAAGACCGCCAAGGTCGTTGATGATCCTTGTACCTGTTGTGTTGTTGATAATTCCACATGCCATGAACATAATGCTCATGATAAGTCCGTGTGAGAACTGCTGGAACATTGCTCCGGAAACGGAGAGTGATACCAGACCGGCTGCACCGAGTGTTACGTAGCCCATGTGGCTTACACTGGAATATGCAACCATTCTCTTGAGGTCCTTCTGTGAGAGTGCAAGGAATGCACCGTAAATTATACTTACAGAACCAAGGACTGCCATGATGGTGATCATCAGGTTTGGTGATGCTGTGAATGGCAACATTGGAAGCATGACCTTAAAGAGACCATATCCACCGATCTTAAGCATGACAAAGAGCACGCTGCCGGCAGTTGGTGCCTCAGTATATGCATCTGGTTGCCATGAGTGGAATGGGAAACTTGGGATCTTCACAATGAAACCGAAGAGCAGTGCAAGGAATATCATGTCCTTTGCAATTCCGGATTCAATGAACTGGAACTGTCCCAGAAGATATGGTATATCAAGGCTTGGGGTTCCTGTCATGTCCCATGCTGCGAAGTAAAGTCCGAATATACCCAGAAGCATCACAAGGGACGCCACGTGTGTGTATATGAAGAACTTAATTGCTGCGTGGTGTTTGTTGGGTCCTCCCCATATGCTCACCATAAAGAAGAGCGGTACGAGTGTAAGTTCCCAGAATATGTAGAACAGGAAGAAGTCCAGTGCGGTGAATACACCAATTACTGCACCCTCTGTTGCAAGTATGAATGCGTAGAACTTGTTCGGTGATTTTCTCTCATCGTTCCATGTAAAGAGAACGAGAAGTGGAAGTACAATTGCATTGAGAAGTATCAATGGCATTGAGATCCCGTCAACACCGAGGTGGTAGGATATTCCAAGGGAAGGCACCCACTGTGAAAGTTCCTCGAATTGATTGTCTGCTATAGTGCTGTCGAAGTTAAAGTACATGTAGACTGTAAGCAACAGTACGATAACAGTACCTGCAAGGGCTATTGCTCTTGCCTGTTCCTTTGTTTTTGTGAATAATGCGAGTGCTGCGAATATCAGAGGTATCAGCACGATCATTGAAAGTATCGGCATCATTAGAGTACCTCCATTACCACTTTAACAAGAATCACCAGAAGACTTACTCCGGTTATTACTGCTGTGGCATAATTCTGTACTGCTCCTGTCTGGAACTGGCGCAGGGATTCACCAGCATCCAGTGTCACATCGCTGAACCATTTGGTCATCCAGTCAAATCCTCTGTCAACTGCACGTCCTGCAAAGGCGAATCCTTCGTAGATGACCTTGACAGAGATGAAATTGGTGAACAGAGAGTTCTGGTAGTACCTGTTGTACAGGAGTTTGTAAATTGGGTTGTTCCTTGAAACAAGGCTGTCCATGTTGACGATCTTAAGTCCGTATACCAGATAGGCAATTACCAGACCGGCAAGTGCTACGATCAGTGGCATCCAGAGTACAAGCAATGGTTCATGTCCTGCATGTTCTGCAAGGTGATAACCACCAAGTGTTGCGAGTTCATGGATGTCCATGTGTACGAAATTGTTCACGAATGTCTCACTTACAAATGTGTTGAACCTCTCTGCGGTAAGACCACCAAAGATCAGTGCAAACAGTGCAAGTATTGACAGTGGGATCGTCATTGATGCAGGGGACTCGTGTCCTCCATAATCTGTACGTGGTTTTCCATAAAAGGTCATAAAGACAAGCCTGAATATGTACAGTGAAGTAAGCAGAGCTGCTGCAATTGAGAAGAAGTATGGCAGCCATGTACCGGTAGATTCTCCAAAGAGGTATGCGCTCTCGATGATAGCATCCTTACTGAAGAAACCACTTGTACCGATAGATGTACCAGGGATACCCATACCTGTGAGCGCCAGTGATGCGATGATCATTGTTGCTGCAGTTATTGGCATTACCTTTGCAACGCCTCCAAGCTGTCTCATGTCATGTGTACCTACTGCGTGAATTACGCTACCTGCACACAGGAAAAGAAGAGCCTTGAAGAATGCGTGGTTGATCAGGTGGAAGATAGATATACCGACTGCTTCAGCACCTACTGCTGCACCTACACCGAGACCGAGCATCATGTAACCGAGCTGACTTACGGTGGAGTATGCAAGTACACGCTTAAGGTCGTTCATCACGATACCCATTGTTCCTGCGAACAATGCAGTGAATGCACCTACGTATGCTACAACCATGAGTGAGTCCGGAGCTGCGATGAACATTGGGAATGTCCTTGCTACCAGATAGACACCAGCTGTAACCATTGTTGCTGCGTGTATGAGAGCTGAAACGGTTGTTGGACCTTCCATTGCATCAGGAAGCCACACATGGAGTGGGAACTGACCTGACTTACCAACAGCACCACCGAAGAACAGGAGTGTTATCAATGTGATGTGGCTGACCTCCATTCCAAAGATAGTGGAGTTGATCGCTGCAATTTCAGGGATGTGAGCAAATATCTCATCGAACCTGAGTATAAAGACACCATCAGGGATGGCACCATTGAAAATCTTGTAGAGGTCTGCGAACAGGACAATTATACCTGTAAGGAACATAACGTCACCGATCCTGGTTGTCAGGAAAGCCTTCTTTGCTGCTGTTGCAGCGGATGGCTTCTCAAACCAGAATCCAATGAGAAGATATGAACAGACACCCACAAGTTCCCAGCAAATAAAGAGCTGGAGGATGTTGTCTGAAAGGATCAGACCAAGCATTGAAGCTGTGAACAAAGCGGTCTCAGCAAAGTACCTGGAAGGTGCTTTGTCATGTGACATATAACCTGTTGAATAGATGTGGATTAGCAGACTTACGAATGTTACCATTGTAAGCATGACTGCTGCCAGTGGGTCAACAAGGATACCTATGTTGAGCATGGCAAACCAGCTGTATGACTGGCTCACAACTTCTTCAGGATTTGCAAGCAGGTTCAATGTAACTAATAGTGATATCACGAATGATGTTGCAATAGCTACTATTGGAATTATTGCACCGCCGGTTGGCAACTTCTTCCCAAAGAAGAAGGTAAGCACAAAGGCAAGTGCAGGCAGGAGTGGTATTAAGAATGCTAAATCTTCTACTGCCATTTTTACCACCTCAGTATGTTAATATGGTCAAGACTGATCGTATCCTTCATTCTGTAAAGGGCCATCAGTATAGCAAAGCCGATCGCTGCCTCACAGGCTGCCAGTGCGATAGAGAACAGTGCAAATACCTGTCCTGTAAGATCATCATGGTAGCTTGAGAATGCCACAAGATTAAGGTTAGCAGCATTGAGCATGAGTTCCACGCACATGAGAATACGAATACCACTGCGCTGTGTCATCAGTCCATAGAGACCTATGGAGAATATGACTGCTGCAACAGCAAGATAAAGTGCGACTGGTATCATTTGCCATCATCTCCTTTTGCCATGTAGATAGCACCCATCAATGAGGATAACAACACGATGGACATTATTTCGAACGGAACCACGAAATCAGTGAAGATCATAACTCCGATAGCCTCAATGTTACTCTGATCCTCAATGTTCTGAGGGAGTTGTTCTATTGCAGGCCAGCTTGTGAAGAAAATTGTCACTATCATTATTGTCATGAACAGTGCAGCAATTATCATTCCAAGTATACGTGGTTTGAAGTAGTCATACACAGATGTAGCAATATCCATTGCTGTGAATGATATTTCTTTATTCAGCATCTGTACCAAACTCCTTCTTAGTAAGCATTACAGCGAACAGTATCAATACACCTACTGCACCGATGTACACCAGTACCTGGGCAACACCAAGGAACTGTGCATTGAGCATTATGTAAAAAGCTGCAATGATAAACATTGTCACTACAAGTGCAATAGCTGCCCTTACTACATCCTTAGCTGTTACTACGAATACTGCGAACACTATTGATATAAGAGCCAGGATCACAAATATCAGCAATTCAATTATCGAGCCTATTGTGGGGTCCATCTGCTCACCTCCTCACCGGCTTCTGCCTCAGCATTTATGTCAACTTCCCTTGCCAGCATGTCTGGTGTGAAGAGAAGATCCTCATGGTTCCAGCGGATCACACCTGTTAGGTATACCTTTGTGCTTTCAAGTGCGTCCTTTGGACACTGGTCAATACAAAGACCACAGAACAGACAGTGACCGATATCTATTGCAGGGAACCATCTCTGCTTGTCGCTGTCCGGGTTGATACGTGCCCTGACTATCTTAATAGCATTATTTGGACATGTGTTGGCACATATTCCACAACCTATACATTTGGTCTTATCCAGTTTTTGTAAACCCCTGAACCTGTCTGAAAGTTTTGTTGGTACTTCCGGACACATTCTTGTAACAGGAGGGCCGAAATAAATATTCTTTACTGCTGTTATAATATTTTTAATAACCATTTAGTATACCCCCAGCAGACCAAGTCCGATAACCCATCCGAGGTTAAGAAGGGACAATGGTAGAAGTTTTTTCCAGCTCAGGTCTACTACCTGATCGATCCTGAACCTTGGAACAGCCCATCTGATCATAATGATAAAGAGTATCACCAGAGCTACCTTCAACAGGAAGAACACTGTTGGAAGGATTATACCAAGGATAGTTATATCGGTCAGGAATGCAGGTAGATTCCATCCACCAAGGAACAATAGTACTACAAGCATTGAACCAAGGATCAGGTGAATATATTCTGCAAAGAAACAGTAACCGAATCTCATACTTGTGTACTCGGTCATCCAACCTGCGATGAGCTCTTCCTCGGACTCGTTCTGGTCAAAAGGAAGACGACCCATATCAGCCATAAGAGCAATGAAGAATACAATAGCTCCCAGAGGCTGCATTATTATGAACCACAGAGGGCTCTGAGCCTCAGCGATATCCACTATATTAAGTGAACCTGCCATGATGGCAACACTTACAATACAGATACCAAGAGGAACTTCGTATCCGATCATACGTGCAAAGTTCCTGAAAGCTCCAAGAACAGAATACTTGTTATTTGCACTGTATGCAACCATGAAAATACCGATAATGGAAATTGCGGACATGGCCTCAATGTAAAGGACACTTATATCCATCTCAGTTGCTGCGATCACATAGCTCTCGCCATCTATAATGATAGCACCAAAAGGCATTGCCACAAGCATCAGGAAAACAGATCCCATAAGAAGAATTGGTGCTGAAACGAATAGTATCCTGTCAGCATTCTTAGGTATGATATCTTCTTTCGTGAACAACTTGATAGCATCAGCAACGAGCTGAAGTAATCCGTGAGGACCTACTCTCATAGGACCATACCTCTGCTGTACATCAGCAGAGAGTTTACGCTCGAACCAGACAGCGACACAGGCTCCACCAAAAACGGCACCCATGATACATAATCCCAGGATACCTCTTAGAAGAGGATTATAGATTATTGCTTCTATATCCATCATGATCACCTGTCAACCTCACTGGTACATGTGTCCATACTACCGGCAATTGCTACTATATCAGCAACTGTCACGCCTTTTATCAATGGTGGTAGTGTCTGAAGGGTAGGGTACACAGGTCCTCTTATCTTTACACGATATGGTTTGTCCGATCCATCGGATACCATATAGAATCCCATTTCTCCTCTTGGGTCCTCAACACGGTGGAAAACCTCTCCGGCTGGAACTCTCATTACAGGTGACCTCTTTCCATACGGAGTATCCTCCGGGAAGATAGGTCCTGAAGGGATCTGGTCAAGACACTGTTCTATGATGTACATACTTTCACGCATCTCATCCAGACGTACCTGGATTCTTGCGTAGACGTCACCATCTGTCTGTGTACATACCTTGAAATCAAGGTCCTTATAGACAAGGTAAGGTTCATCCTTACGGATATCAAAAGCAACACCTGTTGCCCTAAGTGGTGGTCCTGATACACCGAGATCCTTTGCAACATCTGCGGTAAGAACACCTATACCCTTAGTTCTTGCCTTGTAGATCGCATCGGTCCTGTACAGCTCTTCATAATTATCAATAGCCTTTCTCAGGTTTCCAAAGACATATTTTACATCGTCCTTGAATCCTTCAGGCAGGTCGTCCTTTACACCGCCATAACGCAGGAAACTGTGTGTGACACGTGCTCCTGTGACAGAGTCAATAAGAGACATGACATCTTCCCTGTCCCTGATGGTATACATGAACATACTTACAAAACCAACAAAGGATGCATATTCACCCATACCAAGCAGGTGGCTCTGCAATCTTGAAAGTTCTTCCATAATTACACGGATATACTGTGCTCTTTCAGGCACCTCGATACCTGCAAGTTTCTCAACACAACCAACATATGCTTCTTCATTGGTCATTGCTGCAAGGTAGCATATCCTGTCCACAATGGTAATACCCTGAAGATATGTCTTGCTTTCAAGGATCTTTTCAATTCCTTTGTGGATCCAGCCCATCTCTACCTCGGAGTCCACAACGGTCTCACCCCTCAATTTCGCATTCAGCCTGAATGGTCCTGGCATCATGGGGTGTTGCGGGCCAAGGTGTACTATCATTTCAGAAGGTCCAACTGTTTCATCCATATTTAACCCTCACACCAAATTCTTAGCTGTCTTGTTGGGGAAGCCCTTGTAGTCCTTACGCAGTGGCCACTCGCCTAGCATCTCTTGTGGAAGTACAAGAGGTTTAAGGTTAGGGTGGTTAAGATACTTCACACCAAACAGTTCGTACGTTTCTCTTTCGTACCAGTTCGCATTCCAGTAAACAGGTACCACGGATTCAACCTCTGGAGCGTCCCTTGGAAGGATTGCCTTCATAGCAAGGACGACCGGGTGTTCGTAGGAACCTATTACATATATTACTTCGATCTCATTCCTGTCCGGATAGTCTGCTCCGAATTCACAGCAGAGGTGTCCGAAAGACAGGTCTTCTTTGAGGTAGCGGCATACTTCCACTACGTTTTCTGGCTTCACTTTGGCAATAATCCTTATGTCAGACTCGATATCTGCATCATAGATGTCTTCAGGGAACTTGCCTGTAAGTGAAGAGATAATAGAATTAGCGTCCATCAATTCACCTCAATAATCAGTACCTTTGTCCTTCTTTGCTTCGATCTTTTTCTGGAGCTCAACAAATCCCTGGATCAGAGCTTCACATCTTGGAGGACATCCCGGAACGAAAACATCTACAGGGAATACCTCATCAACGTTCTGATGAGTGCTGTATGATTCATAGAAAGGACCGCCGCTTATCGCACAGTCTCCAAAGCATATAACCCACTTTGGTGCAGGCATCTGGTCCCAGATCCTCTTCAAAGCAGGAAGGTACTTCTTTGTTACATAACCACTGATGATCAATACATCAGCATGTCTTGGGGAGTTACGTGGGATAATACCGAAACGGTCAGTATCGTAGTGAGCCATACCTGTAGCAAGCAGCTCTACTCCACAACAACCCATTGCATTTACCATGAACCATAAAGAGTTCTTACGACCCCAGTTGAGAACATCCTGGATCTTTGTTTTCTTAATGAAATCACAGATTGCATTTGAGTCGGTAAGCATCGTGCCTGGAACGTCAGTATATCCAACGTCTAAGACATCATTTTGTTCGACATTCGTCTGCTCTATTTCATCCATTTAAGAGCCTCCTTCTTGATCAAATAAACGTAGCCAAACAATACAACAAAAATAAAGACTAACATTTCAACGGTTGCGATATAAGTGATATCATGTCCTTTGAAAATTGCAGTCCAGGGATAAAGGAAAAGGACTTCAATATCAAAGAGAACAAAAGCAATGGCATAAAGATAGTATTCGACATTGAACTGTATTCTGGCATTTCCTATAGGTAAGGAACCAGCTTCATATGTCGTGTACTTTGCTGATGCTTTACTCCTCGGACTCAACACTTTAATGATAAGCATTGTTATAGGAGGCATCACTAGTGCCACAATGAGAATTATTGCAACCGGTATGTAACTATTGGCTATGTTACTAATATCGATTATTCCTGACATAAACTATTCTCCTGAAAGTTATAAAGGTAGATAGACTATTTGTATAAAACACCTTCGTGTAAGGGTCTGATACAAATACATCTTAAATACATGTACATAGATAAACAATATCTGTTGATATATTTTTCAATAGATAGTGTTGGCTAGTAATTGATAATAATTCATTATATTTAAATTGTCTTAATTACGATGTTGAAAGCCTGCACAGCGAACAAAAAGATAATATGAGAGAAACAGGGAAAGCTTGCAGAATAATAGAAAGTTTCAACATTTATCTATATGAAAAGGTTGGCTATTAGCAAGATATCTAAAATACATGTTTTGTCAGATAAATCATAAAATTAAATATATCAGCCATATGCAAAAAAGAGAATACCACTTATCTAAATAATAAAAAAAAGCGTTTAAACGCTTTTTGGAGAGAAATACTTCTTAATGACAGTATCACATTCAGAACATGAAACCACCATCCAATCACCCACATCCCTGCGGGTGTATTTCTCAAAGATAGAAGCGTTACATGTTGGACACACATAATAATCCTTGAAATAGTAGTGATAAAAGTGCGGTGTTTCTTCCAGCCATTCAAGGACTTTTTGCATGTGCTCAAAATAACGCCTTTTTGAAGGATGATCACTGCCATTCACAAGCACATCTGAAACACGGGCACTAACCTCTTTTGTATGCTTGTTGGATTTCTGTGAGATTTTCTTATAATCTGAAATATATCTTGTAGTATTATTGAGATAATTCAGGTAAGCACTGTGTGCCTTTGGCTCACTTTTCCAGATGGTACGAAGCAGATACTCCCCCATAACATCTTCCATAATATCTACACAGGTAGTACAGATATTGTACCCTTCATAGTGTTTGAAGTCCTGAAGTTCCCCACATATAAGACAAGTTTCCATAAGAACACCATCCTCTTTTTATTTATCTAAGGGATTTTGGAGTCATAGCCTCACGAGTGAACATTATTGGGAAGATATTAAGTACTGCCAGCAAATCACCTTCCCTGACTCTACCAGATTCCTGACCCAATACATATGCAGAGTTTATTACACGCTCACTGTCAACCGGTTTGGCACCTCCCTTTGCGCCTACCTTGACCAGTGAAACAACTGCATGGTGAGTGAAAGTACATGGAAGAGCAACCATATCAGGATCCAGGTGTATTTCTTTTACATTGACTTTTTTGAATTCACCTGCACGTATCTCAGTATCCTCATTAGAAATCACCATTTCCCATTTTGCACGGGTGGCAATGGTAAATTCATATGGTGCAGCCTTTACTTGCTTAGATGCCAATTCCCCATTTTCCCTGGAGACAACTTGGATTACTTCTTTCTTCATAGAGAACACCTAAGACAAAAACTGACCTGTAACTATATATAAATTACGCATATCTGTAATGAATAATCATTATAAAAATTCACTACTTCTTAAGGATCGTGCAACTTTTTTCCTTATGGCACTTGGTCGTCAGAATACTTTGGGAATCCTTTATGCCATCCATATTCCCAAGTACCTGCAAAACATTCTCCTTCAGCGAATGGATATCAAATGTCCTTACTTTCAGCAGCATATCATATGGCTCAAGTAATTCATAGATCTCTAATATATCATCAATGCTTTTCAAACGATTTATTATATTGATCCTTTTGTTCTGCTCAATATTGACTCCTATGAAGGTTGTAACATTCAGGCCAACCTCCCCAGTGTCCACCTTAACCGTAAACTCGTGAATTGTACCTGTTTCACGCATCTTTTCTATTCTTTTATGTACCGTAGATGTCGCCAGATCAAGATCTGTTGCAATTTCTGTGCTATGCATCCTCGAATTCTTGCAAAGGCGTTCTAGTATCGCAAGGTCAACTTCATCCATGCAAATATAATTATCAGTCTATAATAATAAATATTTCTGTTTGAAGCAGGATATGAATAAAATGTGTCATTTACTTCAAATAATACCATCCGGAAAATGCCATTCTGTCAAAGATAAAATCAAATAAAGAACAATAAGGCTTTTTATTGTTGAAAACGTTATACAATCAAATCCGGTGAATATACTATGAAAGTAAACGAAAACTGTGTAGGATGCGGCCAATGCACTGCCTTTTGTAAATTTGATGCTATTGAAGTTAGAGGAAAGGCAATTATGACCACTGCCTGTGTAGACTGCAGAGCATGTATCCCATACTGTCCGGTTAAAGCAATAGAGGCATAGGATGAAAGCAATAATTATCGGTTCCGGACTTGGAGGGCTTTTGAGCGCAGCTAAACTCTCAAATGCAGGATATGAAGTAGAGGTCTTTGAACGTCTTCCGATAATAGGCGGGAGGTTCACCAATATACCATACAAAGGTTTCCAGTTGAGCACCGGCGCATTACATATGCTTCCACACGGACCCTCCGGACCTCTCGCGCAACTTCTTGAAGAGATCGGGGCAAATGTGAAGATAGTACGTGGAAAACCTGTTTCAGTGATCAGGATTCCAAGAAAAAGAGGCGACACGGATTATAAGTACGGCCATAAGGACCTTCTTTTCGAGAACTTCAGAACTCCATTCACTTTATTTAACCGTATCAAACTGATATATTATGTCATTAGCACCCGTAAAAACCCCCCATCAGGCAAATCCTTCGAACAGTGGTGTAAAGAACATATCGACCAGGACTGGACATATCGAATCTCCGATTCATTCTTTGGTTGGGCCCTCAGCCTGAAGGCTGCAGATGTGCCTGTAGAGGAAGCTTTTGCAATTATTGAAAATCTCTACCATTTTGGCGGACCAGGAGTACCAATGGGAGGATGTAAGGCAATAACAGATGCACTCACAGGCGTGATCCAGTCCAACGGAGGAAAAATACACACATCTTCAGAAGTCACAGGCCTTAAAATAGAAAATGGAAACGTTAAAGGCGTTCTTGTTAATGGAGAAGAGCATCTCACAGACATTGTGATCAGTGACATAGGACACGCCGCCACATCCCATATGATAGGCGAAAATACAGGCATTACCGGAATGGATGATTATGCACACACATCAGATAACCTGAAACCTTCTGCAGGAATCAAAATATGCCTCAGCTCTGACAAACCGCTCATAGGACACGGAGGGGTACTTCTCACACCTTATGCCAGAAGAGTGAACGGGATAAATGAGGTAACTAACATTGACCCGGAACTGGCCCCTGAGGGAAAACATCTTACAATGGCTCACCAATGTGTTCACTGGAAAGATATGGATGATCTTGAGAATGAGATCGAATTGGGACTTGAGGACCTAAAAGATATTTTCGCAGGAAAAGAATATGAAGTACTTCTTATACAATCATATTCAAATGAATGGCCTGTTAATAGATCACCCTCCGGTGCAGACCTTAAAAATAAAACACCAATACCAAACCTATATGTGGTAGGAGATGGAGCAAAAGGTAAGGGCGGTATTGAAGTGGAGGGTATTGCACTTGGAGTTAAGAATTGTATGCAGGAACTTATGATAAAATAACCTTTATAAAAGCCTCAAAATTGATTAAACTTATGTAATTGTTACGTCAAGGAATTAACAATGGATGAATTTGTCACATTTTGCCGAAATGTCTTCGTACCTGTAACAAATGTTTGCAGGAATAAATGCACATACTGCACATTCAGGCGTGAGCCCGACGATCCGCAGGCACAACTGATGCAGATAGAGGAGATAATCCCAATCCTTGAGCAGGGGAAAAAAGCAGGATGCACAGAGGTTCTTTTTACTTTTGGGGAATATGCGGAAGAAATTCCACAGTATAAGGAATGGTTAAAGGATATTGGCTATTCCAGTACAGTAGATTATATTTGCGAACTCTGTAAAATTGCAATCGACATAGGGCTTTTACCACACACCAATGCAGGCGTATTGAACTATATGGAACTGGAAAAACTAAAACCCTTAAATTCCAGTATGGGTCTGATGCTTGAAACAACTGCATATATTGCTGCTCATGAAGGATCACCGGGAAAAGAACCTTCCAGGAGAATCAAGACAATACGTTATGCAGGAGAGCTGCACATTCCTTTTACAACGGGCATACTTGTAGGTATTGGCGAAACCCTTGACGACAGGATCAATTCCCTGTTGTCTATTGCAGAATTACACGAAGAGTATGGCCACATACAGGAAGTGATCATACAGAACTTCACACCCAAACCGGATACCTTGATGGCAAAAGTGGCTGCACCTACCGAAGAGGAAATGATGCAGGTTATATTGATAGCCAGGGAAATTCTTCCGAATGACGTCGCCATCCAGGTTGCACCGAATCTTATTGACCCTCATCTGTTGATACAATGTGGTGCCAATGACCTTGGAGGAATTTCCCCGACAACCATTGACTGGATAAATCCGGAGGCAGAATGGCCCAGTGTATCGGAACTAAATGAAATGGTTCACGAAGTCTCACTAAAAGAAAGGTTGCCGATATATCCACAGTACATTAAAAAAGGCTGGTACAGCGATACTCTGAAAGACCTTATAAATGATCTTTCAGACGAAGAGGGTTATCGGAAAACATGAGTTCCGATTGGGGCATACAATTTAAATACAAAAGATAAGTATCGGAGAAAAACATGAACCCTACTATCCCAGATGACATTATTGAACGTGCATATGAAGGTATGACCACAAAGGAAGACGCACTTTTTCTTTTGACGATACCTCCGTTCAAACTTTTCGAATTTGCTGACAGGTTACGTCAGGAAACAGTAGGAGATACTGTGACCTACGTAGTTAACCGCAACATAAACTTTACAAACAGATGTATGGGTACATGCGGTTTCTGTGCATTCAAGGATAATACAGGATATATATTGGAGATTCCACAAATACTTGAAAAAGTAAGAGAAGCAGAAAGCCTTGGAGCAACAGAAGTTTGCATTCAGGGAGGATTACTCCCTAATGTAGACATTAACTTCTACACAGACATAATAAAAGCTGTAAAAGCAGAATTCCCACACATCCATACACATGCATTCTCACCTATGGAAGTGTACCACGCTGCAAAACAGAGTAACATAACTGTTGAAGAAGCCCTCATGCGCCTCAAAGATGCAGGACTGGATACCATGCCAGGAACTGCTGCAGAGATACTGTCTGACAGAGTAAGGAAGATAATCTGTCCCAGCAAACTCAAAACTGACGAATGGGTAGATGTCATCACTAAAGCTCATAAAGCAGGAATAAGCACAACTGCAACCATTATGTACGGGCACATTGAAACGGTCGAAGAACGTATTGACCACATAATGATAATAAGGGAGATCCAGAAAGAAACCGGAGGCTTCCACGAATTTGTGCCATTGACCTTTATGCCCTATAATAACAAAGTAGGCAATGAAATGATAAAGGCCGGAAGGTATGCAACTCCTGGTATAGAAGATCTGCAATTATATGCCCTTGCACGCATAATACTTAATACCCATATAAAGAACATTCAGGCAAGCTGGGTCAAGCTTGGAAAGAAACTTGCTCAGGTAGCTCTGTTCTGCGGAGTCAATGATCTTGGAGGAACACTGATGGAAGAAAAAATATCCAGTTCAGCCGGTTCAACAAATGGCCAGTTCATGTCCGCACAGGAATTGGAATGGTTTATTGTTTCATCAGGAAGACAAGCACTACAAAGAAACACCGCATATAAACCAATCATCAATACCAGCACACAGAGTCAGATGAAACTCAAAATAGCCTGAGGAAATGATGTATTCTGTTATTAAGGATGATATTATTGATAGGGCTTACACCGGCGAGATTCGCAAAGAAGATGCGATGACCTTGATGGATGCTAGCCCCTTTGAGCTTTTCTCCCTCGCAGACGACCTGCGCTACAAAGCAGTGGGAAACGATGTCACATATGTTGTTAACCGCAATATATACCTCACTAATATGTGTGCAGGTAATTGCGGTTTTTGTGCCTTTAAAGAAAAAGAAGGATACGTGCTTTCAACTGAGGAAGTACTTGAAGAAGTTGGCCGGGCACACAACGCAGGAGCTGTAGAGGTTTGTATCCAGGGAGGATATATCCCGCAACTCAACATGGATTATTATACAGAGATATTTGATACCATCAGTTCAAATTATCCTTCAATGAATATCCATGCTCTTTCACCAATGGAAGTATTCTATGCCGCAGGAATGGATAAAATATCAATCGATGAAGCATGCACCATTTTGAAGGACTGTGGCGTAGGCACATTGACCGGAACTTCTGCAGAGATACTTGTAGACCGTGTAAGAAACATAATCTGCCCAAGCAAACTGACAAGACAGCAATGGATAGATACCATTGAAGCTTCACATAACGCAGGTCTCCGTACAAACTCAACTATAATGTACGGCCATGTTGAAACTGTTGAGGAAAGACTGGACCACATCTTCACCATCCGCGATATACAGAAACGGACAGGCGGATTTACCGAGCTTATCCCAATGGCCTTTATGCCATACAACAACAGGATAGGAGAAGAGATGATGCAACAGGGCAGGTTCATGACCACAGGTATTGCTGATCTCCAGTTGCAGGCTATTTCAAGAATAATATTGCATAAACACATTGATAATATTCAGGCAGCATGGGTGAAGCTTGGGAAAAAACTTGCACAGGTTGCATTATCCTGCGGAGCTAATGACCTTGGTGGCACTCTAATGGAAGACAAGATCACAGTTGCTTCCGGCGGAACTAACGGAGAATACACCCCAGCAACTGAAATAGAGTGGTTGATACGTCAAACAGGCAGAACACCAAAACAGAGAAATGCGCTTTACGAGAGAGTATCATGAAGGCATTGATCCCCTACAAAAAGAAAAATGCTAAATCAAGGCTTTCACCTGCTCTTACACAAGAAGAACGGGAGGATTTCGTAGAACTTATGTTAAGAGACGTGGTTGGTAGCCTTCATGAAGCAGGAATTGATGAGGTCGACATACTCACTACCCTTGACAATGGAGTACCAAATGACCTGCAAGCAAATGTGGTGCTCGATGAAAATGACCTGAACGAAGCTATTAATGAATACCTGAGCCATGAACAGAAGTCCATATTCATAATAATGGCAGATCTCCCCCTTGTAAGAGCCATTCATATAAAAGAAATAATCGCAAGACCTGAAGACGTAGTGATAGTTCCCGGAAAAGGCGGAGGAACAAATATCATATTCATAAAGGACCCTTCCAATTTCCATGTTAAATATTACGGATCAAGTTTCCTTAACCACTGCAATATAGCAAAAGAAAGGAAATGTTCAGTATATATTTATGATTCTTTCCTGCTAAGTACAGATATCGACGAACCTCATGACCTTGTAGAGATAATGCTTCACGGACATGGAAATTCACGAGAGTACGTAATGGAAAGATTTGACATGGAAACAGGCAAGGCAAGAGCCAGAATAACAGTCTCTGACGATGCATAAACACTTATAGTGCTTATACTATAAAGGCTCCCTTAATCATATTATTTTAATTTTAATCAGAAAGATATATCTCCCTTCAAAATGTAGGGATGAAACATACAAATCATAGGTGATAATGGTGACCATCAACGTAAACAAATTCAAATGTGGGTATTGTGGTGCATGCGTAGGAGTATGTCCGGTTGGCGCGCTTGAATTGGTCGAAACCTGGATAGAAGTCAATGAGACATGCACATCTTGTGGAATCTGCGCTAAGATCTGCCCGGTTGGAGCTATTGAGGTGAAAAAGTGAAGAGCGAGTATGATGTAATAATTATAGGTGCTGGTCCTGCAGGTTCTATTGCAGCGAAAACTGCTGCCCAGAAAGGCCTTAGTGTCCTCATGATAGAAAAAAGGCAGGAAATCGGCGACCCGGTCAGGTGTGCAGAGGGAGTCAGCAAGATATGGTTAAGGAAACATATAGAACCCGACCACCGCTGGATCTGTGCAGATGTGAAGGGATCCCGCATATATGCACCCGACGGAACCATGATTGAAATGGCAGAAGAGATTGCCGGCGGAGAAGTAGGATATGTCCTTGAACGTAAGATCTTTGACAGGGCATTAGCATATGAAAGTGCAAAAGCCGGTGCAGAGGTAATGGTCAAAACAAGAGCAACTGACCTTATCATGGAAAATGGTTTCGTAAAAGGTGTAAAGGTCATGCACCTTGGAGAAACATATGACATCAAAGCTAAAATTGTCATAGGCGCAGATGGCGTAGAGTCTAAAGTAGGCAGATGGGCTGGTATTGACACATCCATCAAACCTGTTGATATTGAAACCTGTGCCCAGTATCTGATGAGCGGTACAGGCATCGATCAGAACTATTGCTATTTCTACATCGGAAATGAAGTCGCTCCAGCAGGCTATGTATGGATATTCCCAAAAGGCAATGATCTTGCAAATGTTGGAATTGGTATTCTTGGCAGCAAATCCGGAGAAAAAAAAGCAATTTACTATCTGGATGAATTTGTCAAAAAGAACTATCCTAATGCCAGAATCCTGGAAATGGATGTCGGAGGAGTACCAGTTTGCGGATCAATTGAGAAGACAATCGTCAATGGCCTTATGCTGATAGGAGATGCAGCCAGGCAATCCGACCCGATAACAGGCGGAGGCATCATCAATGCAATGGAAGCAGGAAAGATTGCAGGAGAAGTTGCATATAACGCAATATCCAAAGGTGACGTTTCAACCAGGGCACTTAAAGAATACGAGGATAAATGGCGTACAACAATCGGGTACGATATCGATAATAGTTTGATAGTCAAGAATACATTCACCAGCTTTACAGACAAGGAAATAAATTCCCTGGCACATTCATTGGAAGGTGTGAACTTTTCGAGCATGAGTCTTCTGGACCTCTTGTATGCACTCTTCAAGGCAAATAAGAAGCTTCTGTGGGACCTGCGAGGACTTTTCAAGAACGTTGTGAAGTATGAACTGGACTTTGAACGCTGAAAAAGTGATTATTTTTATCACTTTTTCCTGACTTTTTTTATTTAACCCATTCATCCTGTTTTTCCTGAATATATCGTTTTCTTACAAACCTTTTTTAAATGTCACCACCGAGATTAGAATAGCAATATTCTAAGGAATAGTTCAATGGTTAAGAGAAAACTGACAATTTCTGAAATTGAAAAGATGAAGTATTATGACTTCATGACCTACATAGGAGTTCCCTATTTTCACATTGGCGGACCTCGTTCGACTGAAGAACTTGCAGATTTATGCAGCATCAATAAGAATAGCATAGTGCTGATGGTGGGATGTGGGAACGGATTCAGTGCATGCCATCTTGCGAAGAAAACTGGGTGCTTTGTTGTAGGAGTGGACATTGCCAGCCTATCAATAGAGAATGCACGACAAAGAGCAATTAATGATAATGTTGAAAATATGACTGAATTCATTATAGGCGATGCATATAACCTGCCTTTCAGAAAAGATTCATTTGACTTTGTAATTACAGAATTTGTTTCCCAGTTCCTTGATAAGGACAGAGCATTCCATGAATTTATACGTGTGCTTAAAGTCGGAGGGATTCTTGGCATCAACGAGATGTACAGAGATAATGCCATTGAACCTCAGATGAAAACAAAAATAGATGAAGCTGAGATCATCTTTACAGAAGTAACCGAATTACCTTTTAAAATGAACACTCCTGATGAATGGAAACGATTTTTTGAAGAGGCAGGATTCACAGATATAGGAATACATCAACGCAGACCATTTCAGAAGATAAAGGACATAACCAGTACTATTAAAGCCATGGGAGGTATTGTCAAGATCACATGCTTAATATATAGCATGCTAAAATGCATGATATTGAGCAAAATAATACGGAAACGTTTTTCAAAGCTGGACAAAGGAAAAAGGATACTGTTCAATAACAGAACAACACGAAAACATGTTGGTTATATACTAGGAATTGCAAGAAAGCCGAATAAATAAAGGAACATATCAGCGTTTCCAGAATTCCGGAGTAAGCATAACAATAACCGTGAATACTTCAAGTCTGCCAATCCACATATTTGCTATCAGCACCATTTTTCCAATAAACGGTACGGCATCAAAGTTAGCCATTGGACCTACAAGACCAAATCCAGGACCTATATTTCCAAGTGTAGCTATTGAAGATGTGATCGAGCTTATAATATCAATTCCCATGAGTGAGAGAATGCCTGTAGATATAGCAAATATCATAAAGTAAATGACCACAAAAGAGACTATTGCCTGCATTACATCATCGGGAACGGTCTTTTCGTTGAGTTTTATTGGTTTTACAGCCCGTGGATGTATGGATTTGAATAAAGCACGTCGTGCATATTTAAGTAGTAAAAGAAATCGTACTACTTTTATACCTCCGGAAGTTGAACCGGCACACCCACCTATAAACATAACTGCCAGCAGTACTATTTTTGCAGAATCAGTCCACAGATTAAAGTCCACAGTTGCAAATCCTGTGGTAGTCATTATGGAAACTACCTGGAAAACAGCATACCTCAAAGCCGTAAGGACTGTTTCCCCCATATCACTCCAGAGACTGAACGTTAGTAGCAATGTTGCAACAACAGTAACGAGTGAATAGAATTTGAATTCATCATCTTTTAGAAGACTTTTACGATCAGTGTACAATGTCCTGTAATGAAGCGCAAAGTTAGCCCCTGAGATAAACATGAAAAGAGTAATTATACCCTCTATAAGAGGACTGTTAAATGATGCTACACTTTGAGAATATGGGGAAAAACCACCACATGCCATTGTAGTGAAAGTATGTGTAATAGCATCATACAGCGACATTTTAGCAAGTAAAAGGGCTATGACCTCTATCATGGAAATGAACACATATACCAGCCATAGTATCTTTGCAGTTTCCCTTATCCGCGGTTTGATCTTATCTTCCGTAGGACCTGGAGCCTCTGCCCTGAACAACTGTCTTCCTGCAACACCGAGCTTTGGAAGAATAGCGATGAAGAGCATAATGATACCCATCCCGCCAATCCACTGGGTCATACTGCGCCAGAAGAGGATACTCCGGGAATGAGCCTCTATATCCAGAAGAACAGTAGCTCCGGTTGTCGTGAAACCGGACATTGATTCAAATATCGCGTTAATTGGACTGAATCCATCCACCATGAAAGGAATTGAACCGAAAACTGCGGCTGCCAACCATCCAAATGCAACAATTGCAAAGCCTTCTCTTGCCTTCCACTCATCAGTAGCCTTATAATAATGCGAAAGCAGGATGCCAGTCAAACCAGTTATAACAACTGCCGCTAAAAATGGATATAAAGAATCACCATAATAAAGAGCCACAAATAAGGGAACAAGCATTATAGCTCCGAGGAACCTGAGTAGTCCCCCCAGGACATTTAGTATGACACCGTAATTCAAATGTTGCACCCCGATAAATGATCACTTGAAGAGTTTCTCTACCTCTGCATTTGCAGACTGCAGGGAAAATACCACTACCCTGTCGCCTTCCTCAATAACATATTCGCCACGCGGGACCACTGTATTACCTTTATGTACAACCATACTGACAATAGCACCAGCAGGGAATTTCACATTTTTCAAGGGCTTTCCTACGATCTTTGACTTCTTTGAAGTGGTATACTCAATGATCTCGGCCTTTTCGCCTTCAATAGTCGTGATAGATTCAATCCCCTGGCCAAAAGTCAGTTTTAGAACTTCATTTACTGTTGCCTGCCTTGGACTTACTGCGCTATCCACACCAACCATTTCAAAAAGGGAAACATAATCAGACCGATCTGATCTTGCTATGACTTTTTTCACCCCAAGCTGTTTGGCGAGCAATGAACATAAAAGGTTCTTTTCATCACTATTAGTGACTGATATGACAACATCCATTTCAGAAACGCCTTCCTCTTTTAAGAGGTGGATATCAGTTCCATCACCATTGAGGACGAGGACATCAGGAAGTTCTTCTGCTATAACCGCAGACCTTTCTTTATCAGATTCTATGATCTTCAGATCGAATTCACTCTTCGCAACCAGCTTTGCAAGATAGAAACCTACAATTCCGCCACCAATTATCATTACTTTGCTTCTTTTGCCGACCTTCTCACCGAACATGTCACGCACTTCTTTCATTGAAGCTGGTTTTCCAATGACAACAATATGATCATTGCCTTTTATGATATCCTTACCATGTGGAATTATGACTTCTGAATCCCTGAAAAGAGCACTCACAATACAGCAATTTGCAAGATGGAGTTCCTGCATAGGCTTATCCACAAGATAATGATCATCAGGAACCACAAATTCCATCATCTCAACCTTACCATCTGCAAAATAATCCGCATCAATGGCAGAAGGAATAGCAAGTATCCGGGCAACTTCAGAAGCCAGAGACAGTTCAGGACACACCATAATATCTATGCCAATCTGAGATCTTTTTGCCACAGGCTTATCGATGTAATCAGGATTACTGACCCTGGCCACCGTTTTTAACCTGTCTTTATCCTTGACAATGAGTTTGGATGCCATACAGGCAACTATATTAACCTCATCAGAACCGGTCACAGCCACCAATAGGCCGGCTCCCTCAAGAACATCCTGGAGAATAGAGACATTGGCACCATTGCCATGCAAAACGTGAACATCAAGCTCGTCTGCACGCTCGCATGCTTCTTCGCTCTGGTCTATAACAACAACATCGTTCGTCTGGTAGAGTGCTTTTGCGATATGATAGCCAACCTCACCAGCACCAATTATTACGATTTTCATAATTATACCTTCAAAAGGCCATAATAAGGATATTACATGATACTGAAAACAAAACCGCATAATATATCTATTGGTTTTTAAAGCTTACCACATAATTGACGAAGCAATATAAATAACTGCTCTAAAATGAAGTTAAAATCAGACCAAAAAAAGAAAATAGAGGGAAATTAGGAAAAGAACTATATTCCAGCTTCAAAAGCACCTTTCATCTTTCCAAAGATACCCTTGCCGCCTTTAGGATTTTTTATATCAGCCCCGCCTTCAAGCTGCTGGAATTTCTGGAGCAGTTCTTTTTGCTCACCAGTAAGCTTGGTAGGCGTCTTGACAATTAACTTGACAAGCTGATCCCCATGCGAATGACCATGAAGATGAGGCATTCCTTTACCCTTCAGACGCAGTATAGAATGTGTCTGGGTTCCGGCTTTGATATTCATTTTTACTTTTCCATGGAGTGTCGGAACCATCACATCTCCGCCAAGTGCTGCCATTGAGAAAGATATGGGCTGCTCATAGAGAATATCATTACCGATACGCTGGAATTTATCATGTGGCTCTACATGGATAACCACATATAGGTCTCCGGATGGTGCTCCCGGACTTCCTTCTTCACCTTCGCCCCTTATCTTGAGACGAATTCCGTTGTCAGCACCTTTTGGCACTTTAACAGATATCTTGCGGACCTTCTTGATCTTGCCAGTACCCTTACATGCAGGACATGGCTCTTCAATTATCTCACCCTGCCCATGACATGCATTACATGTACTTGTAGACATGAATCTTCCAAATGGAGTATTACGTGCCTGTGTAACCTGCCCAGAGCCACGACATGTTGAACATACTTTCGGAGTTGTACCTGCTTTTGCGCCGGTACCACTACAGGTTTCACAGTTCTCAGCCCGTGGAACATTAATAGTAGTGTCAACACCCGTTGCTGCCTGTTCGAGAGTAATGCTCAGATCATAACGCAGGTCTGAACCCCTGGACGGACCCTGTCTTCTCTGTCCACCACCAAATCCGCCAAAACCACCGAAACCGCCGCCGAATATGCTTCCAAATATGTCCCCAAGATCTTCAAATCCACCGAAGTCCGCATTCCTGAAAATATCTTCCTGGCTATAACGACCATCAATACCAGCATGGCCGAACCTGTCATACTGCTCTCTTTTCTCAGTATCGGAAAGAACAGCGTACGCTTCTGATATTTCCTTGAACTTTTCTTCAGCATCATCGTCCTTGTTCTTGTCCGGATGATATTGCATTGCAAGCTTTCGGTAAGCTTTTTTTATCTCGGACTCTGTAGCGTCCTTGGATAAACCTAATATTTCGTAATAATCGCGTGTTGTGGACATAGATGATTCCTGTTATGAATATGATGATTATAAAATTAAAACTAAAGATAGGTAAGATACATTAAACATTAATGTACCTTACCCGAATTTTATTCACATATATTTACTTATCGTCATCAACTACTTCGTAATCCGCATCTACAATCGTCTCCTCACCAGAGCCTGCAGATGGTTCGGAACCTTCCGATGTAGAGGCTGCAGCTGCAGCTTCTTCCTGTGCCTTCTGGTACATTGCAGCAGAGACATCGTAGACAGCTGTTTGAAGTGCTTCTGTCTTTGACTTGATATCTTCAATATCACCACTTTCAAGAGCAGCCTTAAGATCAGCAATAGTTGCCTCAATCTTTGATTTTTGCTCAGCAGTTGCTATATCATCTGCTTCCTTGAGAGTCTTTTCAGCAGCATTTACAAGAGATTCAGCTTCGTTCTTTACCTCAACCTCTTCCTTGCGCTTCTTGTCTTCTTCAGCATGCAATTCTGCATCCTTTACCATTTGGTCAATTTCTTCATCAGAAAGTCCGCCTGGCTTCTGGATAGAGATAGACTGCTCCTTGCCGGTTCCCTTGTCCTTTGCATTGACATGAAGGATACCGTTTGCATCGATATCGAATGTAACCTCGATCTGTGGAATACCCCTTGGTGCAGGTGGAATACCGTCAAGAGTGAATCTTCCGAGAGTCTTGTTACCTGATGCGATACCTCTCTCACCCTGAAGTACGTGAATCTCTACAGATGGCTGACTGTCAGCTGCAGTAGAGAATACCTGGCTCTTCTTGGTTGGAATTGTTGTGTTCCTTTCAATAAGAGGTGTTGATACTCCTCCGAGGGTTTCGATACCAAGGGTCAATGGAGTAACATCAAGAAGAAGTACATCATGAACTTCTCCTCCAAGGACACCTGCCTGCACTGCTGCACCAACTGCTACAGCCTCATCAGGATTGATGTTCTTGTATGGGTCCTTTTCCGTTGCCTTCTTTACAGCTTCTGAAACAGCAGGCATCCTCGTAGAACCTCCCACAAGAAGTACCCTGTCAATGTCCTTTGCACTGAGTTTTGCATCTTTCATTGCCTGGTTGACAGATACCATGGTCCTGTCAAGGAGATCAGATGTCATCTTCTCAAACTGTGCTCTTGTAAGATCGATATCAATGTGCTTTGGCTGTCCATTGGCATCTGCGGTGATGAATGGCAGATTGACGTTGGTGGTAGCTACACCTGAAAGCTCGATCTTTGCCTTCTCAGCTGCATCCTTCAAACGCTGCAGTGCTGCCCTGTCCTTGGACAAATCGATACCTTCGTTCCTCTTGAACTCTTCAACGAGGTAGTCTACAATTCTCTGGTCAAAGTCATCTCCACCAAGGTGAGTATCTCCACTGGTTGAAAGAACCTCAAATACTCCCCCGCCAAGCTCAAGGATGGATACATCAAAAGTACCGCCTCCAAGGTCGTAGATAAGAATCTTGTGATCTTCGTCATCCCTGTCAAGACCATATGCAAGAGCTGCTGCAGTAGGCTCATTAATAATCCTCATTACTTCAAGACCGGCAATAGTACCTGCATCCTTTGTAGCCTGCCTCTGAGAGTCATTGAAATAAGCAGGAACAGTGATTACTGCCTGTGTGATTGTTTCTCCAAGGTAAGCCTCGGCATCTTCCTTCAACTTACGAAGGATCATTGCAGATATTTCCTGAGGAGAATAATCTTTATCAATTAACTTTACGCGGTAATCAGACTCTCCGATATGTCTTTTTATAGAGCTGACACTGTTCTCTGAATTGGTAATGAGCTGCCTCTTGGCAACCTGTCCAACCAGTTTCTCGCCCTTCTTTGAGAAACCTACAACTGAAGGTGTAGTCCTTCCTCCCTCAGCATTAGGGATAATAGTAGGTTCTCCTCCCTCGATAACAGCCATACAGGAATTTGTAGTTCCCAAATCAATTCCCAATATTTTTCCCATTTTATTACCTCATGTATGAATTAACTATAATCTAATAATCGTACTTTATTTATATTGAAGATATCCTTTGAAGTGATTGAAGTTTATTTACAGTCACTTATCTGATTTCTTTGAAACCGTTACCATTGCAGGCCTTATCACTTTTGAATGTAGATAATAGCCGGGTTTGCAGACATCGACCACGGTGTTGTCATCGTGATCCGGATGATCAACATGCATCATTGCTTCGTGCAGGTAAGGGTCAAATTCAGCACCTTTGCATTCTATCTTTTGAAGACCTTGCTTCTCAAGTATTCCAGCAAACTGCTTGAAGACCATCTCAACACCTTTAATGACGGATGAGATATCATCGGTCTGCTTTGCAGATTCCAGTGCGCGTTCAAAGTTATCATAAACCTCGAGGAGCTCTATGACCATCTGTTCAATTGCAAACTTACGATATTCTTCTTTTTCCCGAATACTTCTCTTTCGGAAATTATCAAATTCTGCTGTAAGGCGCAGAAGTTTATCCCTGAGTTCTACAGCTTCATCCTCAGAAGGACTTTCTTTAACATTGCCTTCATCAACTTGCGTCGAATCTAAATCTTCACAATTTTCTGGTCCATCAGCCATTCTTAATTTCTCCGCATTTTCTATGCGCGGTAATGTGCATCCGAACTAGTGATTGTTTGAAGTTCTATAAATACTTAACTGTTGTAGCCCTGTTTTGGAGAAATGAAATCCACAATAGTTAGAACAAATCCATGATTTCATCAAAAATAGGATATTTCAAAATGAATCTTTGAATTTGTGCTGTAAAACACGTATCAGTAACATGCTGGCTATCATACACAATGCAAGTGCGGAAATGATCTCATCCAGCCCCATTTCAGCGACACCACCTTCAATAGCATACTTTATACCACTGAAAAAGGCTGTTGCTGAGAATGTTGCAGTCAAAGATACTATAGAGCCCCCTACAAGAGAACCCATATAATCTGCACCACGTGACTCAAAGTAAACAGAGCCTGCTATGAAGATGACCGCAAAGATAAGAAGCATCACATACATCGGAACCGGAGTAGAACCACTCTTTGCCATACTCATGAGCCCAAAGGCTACACCAACCATAAAAACTGCCATTGTAGTAGAAACTGCAAGTGCCTGCACAAATGGGTTTTCAGTATTTAAATCCATATTCATCCCATCCCCCTATCGGCAATCATAGTATATAGTTATTGTTAATATATAGATATATACTATATATTACTGAATACATGACATTATTTCCAAACCAGGGCTCTGAGTATGAAAATTTCAATGAGATGCATCGGTACTATAATGAATGGAAATATCGATCATCGCTGTAACAGAACTCATAAAAAAGGAAAAAACAGATAAAAGAAAGACAAATATTGAACAAACTAAAACACAGAATTGTTAAAAAAGAAGTGGCGATAATATGACACTACATGATTAAATCAAGTCACCTGCACACTCGTCATACAACCACATTGCGGACAATAATACAGATGGTTCAGACCGATTTTTTGTCTCTTCAATGAGCTGCTACAACGTGCACATGATCTTTGTGTTTCGTTTTCCATTTTTTAACCCTCACTCATAAAGCATTACTGCTTCTTCATACAACATTATGGATTCCATCCTTGCAGTGTTTATCTTTGTCCAGTACCCACATACTTTACAAATCTGTATACCACTTACATCAGTATGGAATTCACCATAGCATTCCGGACATTTATTTAATGACCCCATTTTTCATACCCCGTTGTTTAATACTTAAGACCATATTGGGCTTTACACCACAAAACAGGTGAAAGACGGCAGGATGAATCAGAAGCATCCTGCCCCTTCACAATATACCCCTTTCGTACCACCTACAAAAGATTGTAGATTTCCCACCTTTGTTTTCCTTTTTTGTATATTCCACTCCACTTTCCTTGCAGTTGTTAAGATAGTACCCCCTATTCAGATGATACTATCCCCTTTAACTCCACTCATTGTTGAGAACCCCCCAGTCCCCAACCCGCAGATGTTTTCGATTGATACTGGCCTTGTTCAATCGACATTCTCCAAATTAGTACTATTGGTATATAACATAATTCCGGTAAAATTTACTATGCACCATCAAATTATAACACCGTTATAATTTCAAAAGCCATTATTAAGAAACAATTAGAAAAGTCATATGAAGAACTGTAATTGCATATACAAATCAAAAATAGTATATAAAAGTATTCATTTGGAATTAATTACCATCATTAATAAATCATCCCTAAAATCAGACATATAATAGCAAAGGATATATCAAATAATGCAGTTGCATCCAACATGAAAATACTGCTTGCTGAATATGCAATGGGAATAGGACTGGGAGGCACACTGTTACTGGAAGGGAGAGCTATGCTTAGCACCCTTACTGACAGTTTCACCCAACTTGGACATGAAGTAACCTACCTCACTGCAGGAAGCAAGCTAAAAAATGGAACTGCAATCATATCTGATGAAAACACATTCAAATCCGCACTTGAGAATGCTGCAAAGAATAATGATGCAGGTCTTGTAATCGGACCTGATGAGCTTCTCGGAAACCTGACAGAGATTATAGAATCAGGCACTGTTAACCTTGGATGTTCAGCAAAGTCTGTACGACTATGTGCAGATAAACTGATGTGTACACAAGTCCTTGACTCTAATTCCATAAATACACCAAAAATAGTCAATGAAGGACACGAAGGAAGATATGTCATCAAACCAAGGTTTGGATGTGCATCCGAAGGAGTAAGGATGACCTTCCCGGAAAAAATGGAAGCTGAGAAAGAGGAATACATCGCAACCGAATACATAGAAGGTGAACACCTAAGTGTAAGCCTGGTGTGCGGACAGAGTGTGCTCCCACTAAGCCTTAACAAACAACTTATCGAAATAATAGAAGATAATGAGGATACAATCTTCGATTATAAAGGAAATCAGGTACCATACAGAACAGACTATGAAGATGAAGTATTCCAGATTGCAAAAAGAACTGTTGAAACGCTTGGATGTAATGGATACGTAGGAATTGACATTGTCTATGGAGACAGACCCTATGTTATTGATGTTAATCCCCGCCCCACAACTGCGATCTTTGGCCTGGTAAAGACCCTTAAAGGCGAAATTGGAGAACTTTTGCTAATGAACATGTTTGGAAAACTTCCCGACTCAGTGATCCTTGAGGGGGAGTGTTCTTTCACAAAAGATGACATTGAGGACATCATATGAAAATAATCGGAATCGATATTGGCGGTGCTAATACAAAAATTGCATCAGCCGACGGTGAAATAATAGAATTGCATTACATACCACTATGGAAAGATACAACATTGCCCACTTCGCTGGAAGATATTGCAGAGGAGTTGCAACCTGATAAAGTTAGTGTGGTAATGACAGGTGAGCTTGCGGATTGTTTTGAAGACAAACTGCAGGGCATTGATTTTATCATGCGCTCTGTTAATGATGCTTTTGATTGCGAAGTGAAGTACATAAATTGTGAAGGATGCTTCAACGAAGGAACGGAAAACCTGCGTGACCTTGCTGCAGCAAACTGGGCAGCATCCTCCAGACTAATAGGTTCTGAAATAGGAGATTGTATCTTTGTAGATGTAGGAAGTACGACCAGTGATATAATACCTATCAAAAATGGAAAACATGTAGCAGGACTTACGGATTTCTCAAGGCTTGTTCGCAGTGAACTGTTCTATGCAGGAACACTCAGAACAAATCTTGCATACTTGCTTGAAAAAGTAAACGTTGCAGGCGGAGAGTCCCATATAGCATCCGAACTGTTCTCGACTACTGCAGATGCATACTTACTGTTAGGAGACATCTCAGAGAATCTATACACTTGTGAAACAGCCGATGGTGCAGGTAAAAGCAAGACAGATGCCATGAGAAGATTGGCACGTGTCGTATGCGCAGACCTGACAGAGATCTCTGCAGATGAGATATACCATATCGCTCAACAGGTCAAGGAAAGACAAGTGACCCTTCTGACCCAGGCCATATCAGTGGTTGCTGAACGAAATGGTCTTGACAGGATAGTCTCTGCTGGTCTTGGAGAGTTTCTCATAAAGGAAGCTGCAGAAAGACTCGGATTCGAATGCATTTCTGTTGCCACCAGATGGGGACCTGATATTTCAAAGGTATTCCCTGCATATGCTGCGGCGAAGATCATGGAAGAGGAAGTGAATGCTTCAAGAAAAGAATAAGTCTGATTGAAATAATATAGTTAATAGGGATTTAAGGAATAAAGGTGCAATTGTTATGAGGGTTGTCGTTAAACTTGGAGGGAGTCTTATGAAGTATTCACCTTCTATTATTGATTCCCTTCAGAAACATTTGGAAAGGAACAATGGCAACGATTATTCTATACTAATCGTTCCTGGCGGCGGGCTCTTTGCAGACTCTATCCGGACAATTTGCGAAAAGTTTGAGATCGGAGATGATGCAGCTCACTGGATGGCCATCCTTTCAATGGAACAATATGCCCATTATATTGTTGATAAGACAGGAGTAAACTCAATCGAAAGTATCACAGATATCCCCAATGGTGTTTCTGTGCTCTTACCTTACAGGATACTCAAGGAAAGCGATAAGCTCCCACATTCATGGAACATTACATCGGACACAATAGGAGCATGGATTGCCAGAGAGACAGGATCACGCTTTGTAAAGGTAACCGATGTTGATGGAGTCATTGCAGATGACATCGTTCAGAAATGGATGACAGCCAAGGAGCTTTCAAGGATGGGAATTACATGCATTGACAGTTCACTGCCAGCATTTCTGATGGAAAACATGATGGATTGTGTCGTTGTCAATGGAATCTACCCGGAAAGAGTTATTGATGCTGTTATCGGAAAGAATGTAATCGGGACTCATATCAAGGGGAATATTTAAATTATATACTGCGTATGTACTGAAATCACTGACATGCTGATTTTTCAGTATTTATATTTATCACATATTATTCATAGTAAGGAGATTCTAAATGGCAAATAAAGTCGATACTTGTACCACATGCAACAAGAGCCTTGTGGAAACCGGCTATGTACGCTTCCCATGCCCTGTTTGTGGCAACGAGCTTGGAAGATGTATAAGCTGCAGGCAGCAGAGCAACCCGTATAAATGTCCAAAATGCGGATTTTCAGGAGCATAAGGTGAATTAAATGGGAGAAGTCGCAGCAACTATTAAAATTATGCCTGTAGATGTCGATACAAACCTCGAAGAACTTAAAGACAGACTTATCGCATCACTTCCTGAAGGCGCAGAATACGGCACCCACGAGGAAGAGCCTATCGCATTCGGACTTAAGGCTATCAAAATGATCGTAATAGTAGGTGACCTTGAAGGTGGCACTGAATCCGTAGAGCAGGCTTTTGCAGCAGTTGAAGGTGTTGAGAGCGTAACAGTGACAGAAGTCGGAAGACCTGTCTAAACCTCTCTTTTGCTTTTTCTTTTTTTTATTCATTTTTTAACATTGTAATTTTTTTGGGCCCGTGGATCAGGGGAAGATCGTTACGTTCGCAACGTAAAGGCCGCGGGTTCAAATCCCGCCGGGTCCACACATATTTGTAAAAATATTGACTACAGATATGTCTGGATTTGTATTGTGAACTGTCTCTTTATCTTCATCTTTTTTTTACATTTGAAAATAACTATTGAATATTCAAGGCTACTTGCCACCAAAATTAACAGTTATAATTTATTAAAGTGTGACAAAAATATCATATCTCATCATCACCTAATAATGATATATTAAAGTATACATATATTTAAATATAATAAAACTAGCAGCTATAATTATACACCAAAAACGGAGAAAATAAATGGTTCAACTAATTGAGCCGGGCTTTAAAACAATACTACGGTGGTATAATGATAAACACAAAAAACATATGCTTGCTAATTGCCATATTCATTTCCATCGGCTTTTCAGGAGTTGCCTATGCCAATGAAACAAATTCAGCTGCAGTACAAATATTGTATGCAGGCCAGAATATAGAAGCAGGTACAGTGAATGTTTCAAATGATTCAGAATATATCTACATTACTTTTGAAACAAGAGATGACTGGGTTATTCTGGAAACACATTTGGAAGTCGCTAATTCATCTGCGGCCATACCCGCAACAAAAAGTGGAAATGCTATCCCTGGCCAATTCACATACAAGAACGCAAGCCTTCCAGATGGAATTACAATTGATGAATATCAGATCCCACTGGAAACTTATGCCCCAATTGAAAATAATACACTATACATTGCTGCCCATGCGGTCGTTTCAAATGGAGAAACAGAACAAGGAGCATGGGCAAACGGAACAAGATTCAATGAGGATAACTGGGCCACTTATTTCACATACAAAACATCTGACTCTGATAATACAGGCGGAATAGTACAAGAAGACGATGGAACCGGAGACGATGGAACCGGAGACGATGGAACTGGAGATGATGGAACCGGAGACGATGGAACTGGAGATGATGGAACCGGAGATGATAGAACCGGAGACGATGGAACTGGAGACGATGGAACCGGAGACGATGGAACTGGAGACGATGGAACCGGAGACGATGGAACTGGAGACGATGGAACCGGAGACGATGGAACTGGAGATGATGGAACCGGAGACAATGGAACCGGAGATGATGGAACTGGAGATGATGGAACTGGAGATGATGGAACCGGAGATGATGGAACCGGAGATGATGGAACCGGAGACGATGGAACTGGAGAAGATGGAACCGGAGACGATGGAACCGGAGATGATGGAACTGGAGAAGATGGTGCTATTGATGAGAATACAGGAGATGAAAAGCCCAGATCCAAATCAGGAGGTTCATCATTTTCCAGCAGTCATAGTACAGAAATAGAACCATCTGATAAAGACAACAGGATATTTAGTACTCCGGATCTTGAGGAAGAAAGCGAACCGGAGATGTCAACTCCCGCACCTGCAGCAGCTGAACAGGAACCTATACCATCACCATACAATACGTTCAAGAGCAGTCTCTGGTACATAATCTGGCTACTGTTGAGTGCTATTTGTGTAATGTCCGGCTATGGACTGACACAACCATAATCAACAGACTACAATGAAAATCCCTCCGGGCCAAAGCAACAGATTCTGGAGGGAGGCTACCCTATTTTATTAATATCGATTGCGCATACTTCAATCAGAAAAAATTCATTTTAGGCATCAAGTTCTAATCCGAACCCGAAAAACATAGTTTTTTATATTAAACAATCCTTGGGGTTAATGACAGTTAACTTACTGTGGGTTAAGAAGGGTTAATTCCATTTGGCTACTTATTTGAGGTTAATTGCTAAAGCAAAGAGTCCATCGTATAGATTACGGGGTAAAGGTTCCCGTCTCAATAGAAACTGCTACATCGTCACGATCAAAGAAATAACAAGGAAATTCATGCAAATGCTTGTATCCTATGATTGGTGGGTTTGTTCCGGCTGCAAAATTGTAGACTTGGTAAGAATCAAATAGAACGAATCATGCGAATTATCTTAACTCAAAGTTAACATGTCGAATAAAACAATAAAGGAAATCAAATAAATGAGAGACAATAGAAGCGGTGGCTCCAGAGGCGGAAACGACAGAAATGATGGCGGATTCAGAGGAGGCTCCAGAGGCGGAAACGGAGGCTATAGAGGCGGAAACGGAGGCGGAAACTTCAGATCATCCGGCCCTAGAGAGATGCACAAGGCAACCTGCGCAGACTGCAACCAGGAAACTGAAGTACCATTCAAGCCAACTGAAGGCAGACCTGTTTACTGCAGGGAATGCTTCCAGAACCACAGACCACCTAAGAGATATTAGACCCACTTAATCTGATATTCAACTAATAATTCAAATCGAGGCAAAGTATTCGCATACTTTGCCCAATACCCTTTTTCAAATTCATATTTCATATAGAGTATTGATTGGCGATCCGTAAATCATCCAACCACATACAAGACATTTCAACCTTGTTTTTGTAGATCACAGGTATGAGTTGTTACTTTAGGAATACATAACATGGAATGATTGAAGAATAAAATGCAACACCCTGTTTTGACTACTGTTGCGTTCGCAGTAGCAGTATTCGTGTTGAAAAAAGAAATAAAATAAATGAATAAATAAGGATTACTGATATCTTTTATCTTCACCCAGAGAAGAATTCAAAGCAGAGTAAATACTGCTCACACCCTCCATGACCTTGAATCCTTTACCGGTTATCATGTAATCTCCCCTCTCATGACGCTGAATTATCATTCCTTTTTCTACCAGTTTCTGAAGGTGGAATAGCAGGTTTCCACCGCGCAGACCGGTCAGATTAGAAAGAGCGGAAAAACTCCGGGTTTCACCGGAAATGGCTTTTAGTATATCGAAACGCTTCTGGTGACACAGAGGCTCCAGTATATCATCAACCACTACTTCAGGAGGAAGCTGGCTGAGATCCTGACGCTTTTCCTTGTTGATCTCGTATATCCTCATGGAACGCATTAAGGTAACCTGCCTTGACATTATATCCGAAGCCTCGGCAAAACATATGTCACACTTGTCGTATGGAACCATGGTACGAAGCTTTTTCAGCTCAAGACGGTTCTCCTCTATGGAAGATTCTTTTACATTCCCTTTTCCTATAAGGCCTGCATTTTTTTGTAATACATTTGATAGAAGAGTTTTACACTCACCACGCATCTCACACTTTTTCACCATATTCTTTTCAAGGCCTTTGCCAGCATCTTCCATAAGATGACGAACAATAACACCTGAATAGTCATCTTTCAGGTTCTGGACCACTGAATCAAAGTTCTGGTGATTGGACGAATTGATAAATGACCTTATGTCGTTATGAATATCAGAAAGCTTGAGTCTTATATCGGAAAGTTCCGACTCATAATCATGATCTTGTTTCATAGCACACTGTAAGGCACCATGAATTAAAAAGGTTCTTGCATAGTACTAAAAGGTTGATAGGGTATAGTAGATTGTAGTTACTACATTGCAGTGCAGATTAAGTATATATTAGAAACTATCATACTATGTATTGCTGATACGCTCCGGAGAAAAACAGCATCAATAAACCTGAAGTAAATAATACGTAAGGAGATACAAAATATGAGCGTAAAAGAAGACATTCACAGCCAGATAATTGACGGACTTGCAGATGCGACTTTCCCTATCGAGACCCCTGAAAAACTGCTCGCAGCTTTCCCTGCAGGAGCAGATACCACATGTAAATCAGGTGATGTATCGGTTACCGCCGGAGAAGCAGGTGGATTACTCAAGGAAACTGATTTCCCATTCAAGAGTGCAAAAGAAATAGCAGACGTTATTGTTGAAAGGGCGGGACTCTAAGCCCTTTCCCAACTTTCTTTATGGCCCTCCCCCATAATACATCCAATTCCAGCACGCATACTTCCCACATACACAATCTATTTTAAATTCTAACAACCACTGTTAATGCGTAAATAACTCATAGATAGTGAAAGTTGTGAAAATACCATGGAACTGACCTTATTCACAGATATAGGAATTATTTTTGGACTCTCTATAATCATATTGCTGCTATTCAGCAAGGTGAAACTTCCCTCTGTCCTGGGTTTCCTTGTAACAGGAATGCTGGCAGGTCCCCACTGGCTGGGAATAATAAGCAGTATATCCGAAGTAGAAGAACTTGCAGAGATAGGCATTATACTGCTTCTGTTCACAATCGGTGTGGAAATGTCCATCCGGGAACTCTGGGATATCAAAAGGTCAGTCCTCTTAGGCGGAACACTGCAGATAGCAACAACTATCCTGCTTGTGTACTATATCTGCACCTATTTCGGACTTAGCTCTGCCACATCGCTGTTCATAGGTTTTTTGATATCACTTAGCAGTACTGCTATTGTACTAAAACTGCTTCAGGAAAAAGCAGAACTGGATACACCACATGGAAAAACATCGCTTGGAATACTGATATTCCAGGACGTGATAATCGTCCCGATGATCCTCATAACTCCAATAATAGCAGGCTCAGCTACAGAATCCACTGAAACATTGCCTTTATTCCTGCTCAAAGCCATCGGGATAATTGTATTGGTCCTTGCAAGTGCAAGATGGATTATTCCGGCTCTTCTGTTCCAGATAGCAAAAACAAGGAACCGGGAATTATTCCTCCTGAGCATTGTATTCATTTGTCTGGCTACTGCATGGCTCACTTCAAGTATAGGATTGTCACTTGCACTCGGAGCTTTCATGGCAGGCCTTATCATATCAGAATCAGAGTACAGCCATCAGGCCATGGGTAATATAATGCCATTCCGGGATATTTTCATGAGTTTTTTCTTCGTGTCCATTGGGATGCTGCTGGACATCAGCTTCTTCACAAGTAACCTGATATACCTGCTTGTTCTGGCACTGGCAGTCATTATTATAAAATCTGCCACTGCAGGCCTTGCAACACTCATACTGGGATATCCTCTTCGCACAATAATAATCACAGGACTGGCACTTGCACAGGTTGGGGAATTCTCTTTCGTGCTCTCAACCTTCGGCCTGGAATATTCACTCCTTGACCAGAACATGTATCAGAAATTCCTGGCAGTTTCCATAATCACAATGGCGCTAACACCATTCATAACAGCATCATCATATGGTATTTCAGACCGGGCTATCAGCATAGTTCCGTACCAGCGACTCATTAACGGATTCTGTGCAATCGGGATCACTGCAAAGAATAGTGATGAAAAGGTAAAGGATCACCTGATAATAATCGGATACGGGTTCAACGGCAAGACCTTATCGCATGCAGCAAGGAATGCAGGTATACCTTATATCATAATTGAAACAAACCCCGAAACTGTTCGCCATGAGAAGAAAAAAGGAGAGCAGATACATTATGGTGATGCAAGCCATGAAGCAGTACTTAAGTCTGCAAACGTTGATTCTGCAAGGATACTCGTTATAGGGATATCTGATTTCGTTGCCACAAGAAAGATAATCGACATGGCAAAATGTCTGAACCCGGACATATATATCATCGCCAGGACCCGTTACATTAGTGAGATGAAAAGGCTCAATGACCTTGGCGCGGATGAGGTCATCCCCGAAGAATATGAGACATCAGTTGAGATATTTGTCCGCCTGCTTAAAAAATACCTTGTGCCAGAGGAAGAGATAGACAAGTTCACCAGAGAAATACGTGCGAATGGCTACTGCATGCTTAGAAAGTCCTATTCTAATGATCAGGACAGAAGCTTCAATTTAAAGAACGAGCTTCCGGGAATGGAAGTCACCACATTTAAGGTTGGAGAAAAGTGCCTTGCAAACGGAAGGACACTCAAGGACCTCAATATGAGAACAAGGCACAAGGCAACTATCCTGGCCATTCGCAGGGACAATACCACCATCACAAATCCAGATGGCAATATTCCCATATATTCTGGTGATGTTTGCATTATTTTCGGGAAGCCTGAAGACCTGCATAAAATAAGGGAATTGTTCAAAGGTCCATCTTGTGATATATAAATGGATGAAATCTGCTATGGCAGAAAATCACATAACATAACTATAGTCCAATTGCATACCGGGCAAGATAATATTAGATAGAATGCCAATTGAAAGATTTTGTCTTTTAAAGCCATTAAAAAATATAATCACTTATGAAATTAACATGGGTTTATGTTATATGTAAAAAAATTAAAAGTAAAAACGGGTCATAGCGACCTATAGTAAAACCATATTGATGAGGTAACGTCTCATCTTAGAAAATGGAGGATATGTCATGGGGTGGAAATTATCAAGAAGGACACATCAACGCTTTAGACATTTTAGGGTGTGGAAAGAAATGGATAGTTCAGAGGAATCCTGCAAATATAAATATCCTGCGATGACATCTGAAAAGGAATTGTTTTCAACATGGACTTCAGAACCATTGTCTTTTGACAGGAATGATAAAACCGCATGGAAAAAGATGAGGAAAACTGTGCAGTTACCGATTCATTGAATATGGTTCCTATCAAGGTGAAATGATCACCTTTTACTTATTTTCTGTTCTTGAATGAAAAAGAATAAATTAACAGAACATGTTTTCCTTTTACATGTTCAGCAAACATAAGGAATCTGATTACAAGGAAGTACTCCCCGGAATTATGATGAAAGCAATTGTCCACGGGGAGAAGACACTCATGACAGAGTTCATCTTGAAAAAAGGAAGCTTACTCCCGGCACATGACCATATTCACGAGCAGACCGGTTATATGGTCTCAGGAAAGATGCTACTCACCATAGGAGATAATACGCATGAAGTGATGCCTGGAGATTCGTGGAACATACCTTCAAATGTATCACATTGTGCTGAGATACTTGAAGATTCCATTGCTGTAGAAGTATTTTCCCCACGAAGAGATGAGTATCTGGAATAGATTAAAGAGTTTTCCAGTTATTCTTTTTATTTTTATTATATAGTATTTTTCCATCTATAGATATTCATATTGCTTTTAAGGATAGGACATGGTCAGGATGAAAATGTTCTAAAATTCAAGTAGATAATTTATTATACTAGTTAATAGCACATAGGAATCCGATGTATGAAAACAAAACTCATACATGAAATGATTTAAAAAGACCATTCTGAATTGAAAGGTGAGAAAATGAAAGATACATGGGAAAAAGTTTTTGAGTATGCATCAGTCCCGCTTCACGGGACCATGTCGAGAAAACTCAGGGAAGGAGTTAATATTCAGATAAACGAAGGAAAAACTTATGCGAAAGCGGTTGTTTTCCTGGGAGAACAATTTGTACGCATCACTGAGGACGAGAACGGTCAGAAGATCAATACCTACTTTGACTGGACTAAAATCGAATCCGTAAGAACGTACAGCAAAGGAGAATAAGTATCCTTTGAAATACTCATTCCCGAATAAAGGATAATGATACAATTATCCATTTACATTTTTATATAGAATCCCACGTCAAAATATTAATTTTGGTCAGGAACAACATCTTTTTTCAATTGCTTGTAACAGCTCACCATCAAATCAGGACTTGCTTCCATGTCAATTATATCGAACTCAAAGAGCCTTGCAAACTCTTCCACCATAGGCTCGAACTGCTTCTCATAATGCAGGCCAGTATCCATTTTAGCCACATTCTTGTATCCTGCATAATCAAAAACGAACTTTGAGAGCTTTATGTCATCAGGGTCAGGAGTCATTCCCGCGGACACTACCATCTCACGCCAGTGGGCTGCCCACATCGGAGTCATAAAGAAAGTGCCAACACCGTGAAAACTCTTCAGTTTCTCAAGATATGCAGCCCTGCTACCCAGCACAGCACCGATACAATCGTCTATTACAGTTCCGTTGTCCTCTTTAAGTATACGGACAGGACATGGAAGATCAGCGAGATCCGTATCCACTTTGCCAAGAACATTTCCACACAAACCGTAGAACAAAAGAATTCCATCCGAATACTCTGACATCTCACGGGCTTTGCCATAAACGACTTCTTTCAGATGCTCTGGTGTAGCATGCAAAGCCAGCTCAAGCATTTCGACGATCATAGTATATCCCCCTTCTTTTAGATGTCCGGATATATCACATTCTGAAACAAGAGTGTACTCACAACCTGCATTATCCAGCTTATCTTTCAGTCCGCCACAATCCTCATTCTCCACTATTAACAAACTGTTGATCGAACTATCATTTTCAATTATATGGACAATCTCATCCTCAAACATCCGACAGGCAATGAAACTCAGTACTGGCATGAAATAATACCTCCTTAAAGAGTATAAGAAAATGTGAATTCGAATAGTATTATAATCTGACGCTGCAATAGCAAGGAAGGTATAACATAACCAATAACAATACTTATTCAAACAGGAGAATATGGAGGATAAATGAGTTACCTTTACCTGGCATTTGCAATAGTGTTCGAGATATGCGGAACCACTTGCATGAAACTATCTGAGGGATTTACAAAACCACTGCCATCCATATTGATATTTGTGTTCTATGGTATCAGTTTCATATCATTCACCATTGCACTGAAAAAGATAGATGTGAGTGTTGCCTATGCCATCTGGGCAGGACTTGGAGTGGCATTGATATCATTGATAGGACACTTTGGATTCAACGAACCAATGCCTGCTGCAAGAATAATATCCCTGGCACTGATAGCCATAGGTGTTATAGGACTGCATCTAAGCACCAGTGTAAACTAATGATGGAGAATGATTATGATATTTGCAGCTTCTGTCAGACATTTTTAAGCATATCCTTTCTGAACATTCCGTATTCATCAAAACCCCTGTGCATGAGTACGATTATACCCAGAAATACATTCACCATGGTTGTCACATAGATAGTAATCATTATGGATATCTGGTATTCTATTGCAACCAGTGGGCTTGCACCGGCAAGTATCTGTCCCGTCATCATGCCGGGAAGAAAAACGATACCTATGGTAGCCATATTTGCAATGGTAGGTTTCAGTGCAACCCTTATGCTTTTACGTAAATAGGGAATTAGGGCTTCTGTCTTTTCAGCACCCATTGACAAACGGAACATATACCGGTTCTCGTTTCTCTGGATTTCAGTACAGAAATTGTCCATGCCAACTACATTTGCCCTTAGTGAATTACCAAGCACCATACCGGCAATTGGTATGAAATAGCGTGCATCTAAGAGATTATCCAGATCTATGATGAACATATTGAAATAGAGAAGCATAGCATAGTTAGTGGCAGCAAGGGAAATAACCAGTAGAGGGAAAAAATACCGGGTTTTGAGTTCAGCATTCTTCAGTACCGTATGGGATGCTACAAAGACCATGATAAGTACCCATAGTACATTCAGCATTGAGTTGTTCAGTTCAAAGAGGAATGTAAGAAAAATACCCACAAAGGCCAATTGAAGAACCATCCTAATAGCACTTTCAATTGTGGATGATATTAATTTCAAATCCAGATAATAACTTATGAGAACGGGAATGAACAGAAGCAGAAAGGTGAATAACAGACCTACCATACCAATTTCGTATGTTTGCATTCAGTTTGCCTCCCTTGAAAAGTCAATGACCCTGGCATTTTCAGTTTTCCACTCCCTGTCATGGGATATGGAAAGTACGGTCCAGTCAGGATTGCCGAAGAAAATATCTACAACCTTCTGTTTTAATGCTGCATCAAGTTCTGCTGTGACCTCATCAAGCAGAAAGATATCCTTGCCCGACAGCAAGGCCATAACAAGGGCTATTCTTTGCCTTTCCCCTCCTGAGAGTTTCATGTAGTCCTTGTTAAGGATCTCATGAGGCAAAGATAGATCATACATAACTTTCCCAAGTAGATCATGGTCAAGAACATCCTTATTTGCCTTGAAAGAAAATATCTCATCTATAAGGTCACCTACTTTCCCATCACCAATATCCGTATCCTGGGATACATAAGCAATTCTTTTCCTGATATCCCATACTGAATTGCTATCTATCAGAATATCATCAAGGGCAATTGTACCGGAACTTTGTACACCGAATCCCATTATCAGCCTGAAAATTGTTGATTTTCCAATTCCCGATCTCCCTTTTATAAGAATCTTATCTCCTTTTGCAACAGATAGATTGAAATCTGAAAGAATTGGTTTTCCATCGTATTCGATAGAAAGATTTTGAATGCTCAACATTTCCATTTATAATGTTCTCCGTTGTACACAATCATCAATTCTGGTATAAAGGCTTTAAGTGAAAAAGTACATAAAGTATTCCATGAGCAAGAATTCACTTACAGAAGGTCAAAAAGCTCCAGAGTTCTGCCTCCCTGACCAGAATGAGAATGAAGTATGTCTGAAGGACTTTACTGGCAAATGGCTAGTCCTCTATTTCTACCCCAAAGACAACACCTCAGGATGCACAAAGGAAGCACAGGATTTTACAGCCCTGAAAGGTGACTTTGAATCAGAGAATACAGTAATTCTTGGAGTTAGTAAGGACAGCGTTAAATCTCATATAAAATTCATTGAGAAAAAAGAACTTGGTATAACCCTTCTCTCAGACGAGGATACCAGTGTTCACCAGAAATATGATGTCTGGAGAATGAAGAAAAATTATGGCAAGGAATACATGGGCACTGTGAGATCGACTTTTTTAATCGATACTGAAGGAAATATCGTTAAGATATGGGATAATGTCAGAACAAAGGAACACGCTCTGAAGGTGCTTGAGGTTTTGAGAGAGATTAAAAACTAGATAAGTTTAATTCTTTTTTAGTAAAGTGTGCCTGCGGTAGAAGAGCATTTTCACTCGTGGGTTTTGGTTATTGGAAAAAAGAAATACAACCCCCTGTAATTGGGGGGTGTATAGAATTCATTTTTTGTAGTTAGAAGGTATTAACCGGTTGTTGCCGGTACAACAACTGACATCGTTGCCGTATCTTGGGTACCTGTTCCCTTATTGAGAGCAAACACTACATTTCCTGTTATTTCTGAAGCAGTGTAGGAGATCGTTCCGTCTGCTGCGACATTTGCATTACCGCTTGCATCACTTATAGTTACAGTCACACCTGATACTGCACCGTCAACAATGGTCTGTGCCATTACTGTAGCGTTTGTATCAGTACCCTCTACTGGATTGAGTGTTGCTGCAGTTTCCAGAGCTGCTTTAGCTGTTGCAATATCAGCATTTGCTGCTGCAGTTGGATTTGCCGGTACAACAACTGACATCGTTGCCGTATCTTGGGTACCTGTTCCCTTATTGAGAGCAAACACTACATTTCCTGTTATTTCTGAAGCAGTGTAGGAGATCGTTCCGTCTGCTGCGACATTTGCATTACCGCTTGCATCACTTATAGTTACAGTCACACCTGATACTGCACCGTCAACAATGGTCTGTGCCATTACTGTAGCGTTTGTATCAGTACCCTCTACTGGATTGAGTGTTGCTGCAGTTTCCAGAGCTGCTTTAGCTGTTGCAATATCAGCATTTGCTGCTGCAGTTGGATTTGCCGGTACAACAACTGACATCGTTGCCGTATCTTGGGTACCTGTTCCCTTATTGAGAGCAAACACTACATTTCCTGTTATTTCTGAAGCAGTGTAGGAGATCGTTCCGTCTGCTGCGACATTTGCATTACCGCTTGCATCACTTATAGTTACAGTCACACCTGATACTGCACCGTCAACAATGGTCTGTGCCATTACTGTAGCGTTTGTATCAGTACCTTCTACTGGATTGAGTGTTGCTGCAGTTTCCAGAGCTGCTTTAGCTGTTGCAATATCAGCATTTGCTGCTGCAGTTGGATTTGCCGGTACAACAACTGACATCGTTGCCGTATCTTGGGTACCTGTTCCCTTATTGAGAGCAAACACTACATTTCCTGTTATTTCTGAAGCAGTGTAGGAGATCGTTCCGTCTGCTGCGACATTTGCATTACCGCTTGCATCACTTATAGTTACAGTCACACCTGATACTGCACCGTCAACAATGGTCTGTGCCATTACTGTAGCGTTTGTATCAGTACCCTCTACTGGATTGAGTGTTGCTGCAGTTTCCAGAGCTGCTTTAGCTGTTGCAATATCAGCATTTGCTGCTGCAGTTGGATTTGCCGGTACAACAACTGACATCGTTGCCGTATCTTGGGTACCTGTTCCCTTATTGAGAGCAAACACTACATTTCCTGTTATTTCTGAAGCAGTGTAGGAGATCGTTCCGTCTGCTGCGACATTTGCATTACCGTTTGCATCACTTATAGTTACAGTCACACCTGATACTGCACCGTCAACAATGGTCTGTGCCATTACTGTAGCGTTTGTATCAGTACCCTCTACTGGATTGAGTGTTGCTGCAGTTTCCAGAGCTGCTTTAGCTGTTGCAATATCAGCATTTGCTGCTGCAGTTGGATTTGCCGGTACAACAACTGACATCGTTGCCGTATCTTGGGTACCTGTTCCCTTATTGAGAGCAAACACTACATTTCCTGTTATTTCTGAAGCAGTGTAGGAGATCGTTCCGTCTGCTGCGACATTTGCATTACCGCTTGCATCACTTATAGTTACAGTCACACCTGATACTGCACCGTCAACAATGGTCTGTGCCATTACTGTAGCGTTTGTATCAGTACCCTCTACTGGATTGAGTGTTGCTGCAGTTTCCAGAGCTGCTTTAGCTGTTGCAATATCAGCATTTGCTGCTGCAGTTGGATTTGCCGGTACAACAACTGACATCGTTGCCGTATCTTGGGTACCTGTTCCCTTATTGAGAGCAAACACTACATTTCCTGTTATTTCTGAAGCAGTGTAGGAGATCGTTCCGTCTGCTGCGACATTTGCATTACCGCTTGCATCACTTATAGTTACAGTCACACCTGATACTGCACCGTCAACAATGGTCTGTGCCATTACTGTAGCGTTTGTATCAGTACCTTCTACTGGATTGAGTGTTGCTGCAGTTTCCAGAGCTGCTTTAGCTGTTGCAATATCAGCATTTGCTGCTGCAGTTGGATTTGCCGGTACAACAACTGACATCGTTGCCGTATCTTGGGTACCTGTTCCCTTATTGAGAGCAAACACTACATTTCCTGTTATTTCTGAAGCAGTGTAGGAGATCGTTCCGTCTGCTGCGACATTTGCATTACCGCTTGCATCACTTATAGTTACAGTCACACCTGATACTGCACCGTCAACAATGGTCTGTGCCATTACTGTAGCGTTTGTATCAGTACCCTCTACTGGATTGAGTGTTGCTGCAGTTTCCAGAGCTGCTTTAGCTGTTGCAATATCAGCATTTGCTGCTGCAGTTGGATTTGCCGGTACAACAACTGACATCGTTGCCGTATCTTGGGTACCTGTTCCCTTATTGAGAGCAAACACTACATTTCCTGTTATTTCTGAAGCAGTGTAGGAGATCGTTCCGTCTGCTGCGACATTTGCATTACCGTTTGCATCACTTATAGTTACAGTCACACCTGATACTGCACCGTCAACAATGGTCTGTGCCATTACTGTAGCGTTTGTATCAGTACCCTCTACTGGATTGAGTGTTGCTGCAGTTTCCAGAGCTGCTTTAGCTGTTGCAATATCAGCATTTGCTGCTGCAGTTGGATTTGCCGGTACAACAACTGACATCGTTGCCGTATCTTGGGTACCTGTTCCCTTATTGAGAGCAAACACTACATTTCCTGTTATTTCTGAAGCAGTGTAGGAGATCGTTCCGTCTGCTGCGACATTTGCATTACCGCTTGCATCACTTATAGTTACAGTCACACCTGATACTGCACCGTCAACAATGGTCTGTGCCATTACTGTAGCGTTTGTATCAGTACCCTCTACTGGATTGAGTGTTGCTGCAGTTTCCAGAGCTGCTTTAGCTGTTGCAATATCAGCATTTGCTGCTGCAGTTGGATTTGCCGGTACAACAACTGACATCGTTGCCGTATCTTGGGTACCTGTTCCCTTATTGAGAGCAAACACTACATTTCCTGTTATTTCTGAAGCAGTGTAGGAGATCGTTCCGTCTGCTGCGACATTTGCATTACCGCTTGCATCACTTATAGTTACAGTCACACCTGATACTGCACCGTCAACAATGGTCTGTGCCATTACTGTAGCGTTTGTATCAGTACCTTCTACTGGATTGAGTGTTGCTGCAGTTTCCAGAGCTGCTTTAGCTGTTGCAATATCAGCATTTGCTGCTGCAGTTGGATTTGCCGGTACAACAACTGACATCGTTGCCGTATCTTGGGTACCTGTTCCCTTATTGAGAGCAAACACTACATTTCCTGTTATTTCTGAAGCAGTGTAGGAGATCGTTCCGTCTGCTGCGACATTTGCATTACCGCTTGCATCACTTATAGTTACAGTCACACCTGATACTGCACCGTCAACAATGGTCTGTGCCATTACTGTAGCGTTTGTATCAGTACCCTCTACTGGATTGAGTGTTGCTGCAGTTTCCAGAGCTGCTTTAGCTGTTGCAATATCAGCATTTGCTGCTGCAGTTGGATTTGCCGGTACAACAACTGACATCGTTGCCGTATCTTGGGTACCTGTTCCCTTATTGAGAGCAAACACTACATTTCCTGTTATTTCTGAAGCAGTGTAGGAGATCGTTCCGTCTGCTGCGACATTTGCATTACCGTTTGCATCACTTATAGTTACAGTCACACCTGATACTGCACCGTCAACAATGGTCTGTGCCATTACTGTAGCGTTTGTATCAGTACCTTCTACTGGATTGAGTGTTGCTGCAGTTTCCAGAGTGGATTTAGCTGTTGCAATATCAGCATTTGCTGCTGCAGTTGGATTTGCCGGTACAACAACTGACATCGTTGCCGTATCTTGGGTACCTGTTCCCTTATTGAGAGCAAACACTACATTTCCTGTTATTTCTGAAGCAGTGTAGGAGATCGTTCCGTCTGCTGCGACATTTGCATTACCGTTTGCATCACTTATAGTTACAGTCACACCTGATACTGCACCGTCAACAATGGTCTGTGCCATTACTGTAGCGTTTGTATCAGTACCTTCTACTGGATTGAGTGTTGCTGCAGTTTCCAGAGTGGATTTAGCTGTTGCGATATCGGCATTGTCTACGACTGTTGTGTCAACAGCCCTGTCAACTGTCACAGTATAGGTCTTTGTAGTTGTTCCATCTTCAGCTGTAACAGCAACCGTGATTGAAGTTGTTTCTCCAGCAGCCTGAAGTGTAACGGATTTTGCACTACCAGTGATTGTTGTATCACCATTAACCAACATTGAAGCATTTGTATCGGATAATGTAGCAGTTACATCAATTGAACTTACATCATAGGTTACGTTAACTGTGTAATTAGTTGTACTTACATCGAACCCAGGGACCAATGTACCTGTACTTACAACCAAATCACTAAGATCTGCATCATTGTTTAGTAATGAAGTGAACCTTGCAGTTGCTGCATTACTTGTAAGTTTAGAGGTATTCTTTGCAGTGGCAGAGAAATCATAATTTCCTGCTGAACTTACTGATTGTGTTGTAAGGGTAAGTGCAATTATTTCGTCTTTGTTTATAGTGACATTTTCAACAGTCAGTATGTTAACATTATAAGAAGCATTATCATTATCTGCAACTGTTGTACCTGCACCTGCAATAGTAAGACCATTTGTATCAGCTACGGCAAATCCTACTGGTACAGTAATATTAACTACACCATTACTAAGATCTTCACCAGCCGTGTAATTAATAATCATGTTGACATTGGTGTTGTAAATTGCAGATGTGTCTGATAGTGACAGACTGCCGCGGGCTGTTCTCTCAGTAGGAATTACGCCTGTGACATTCACAGTTCCGGCTACGGTTACATTGGCTTCTGCAATCAGTTCTAATTCTTCATTACCAAGGTTATCGATGTCTGAACCTTCAGCGCCTTCTTCTACTGTAATTTCTGGAAGGTCTGTAGCAGTTGCATTTATTATCACTGTGGATGGTTGGGTGAGATTTACACCACCTGTGATATTTCCTGCAATAAACTCGAATGTAGCATTCTCTGCAGATATGTCAACCTCTCCACTTACGTTTCCGGAGAAGAAATTGAAGGTGGCATTCGTTGCAGACATTATAATGCTGCCTGCATCACCATACTGGTTCCATGTATGGACACTGACTGCTTGGATGTCGACAGTACCTCCGACGGTTGCATAGTTGTAAACTGTAGCACTTGGAGTATTCACAATAAGGTCACCATTAATGATCAGCCCTGAAGGTAGTGTTATTGTACCGGTTGTTGCTCCGGTAATTGTAAGGTCACCGGTAATTGTTGATACAGGTTCTGTGTAATCTCCGGAAGTAACGGTCCTGCTTACGTCAGAACTGGTAGAAGAAGATGAGCTAGAACTGCTCCCACCACTTGAGTAATATGATGTTACCGTCTGCACCGAAGACTCTTCGGTCGAGGTACTATCAGTTGTGCCATCAGCAGTTGGATTGACACTTGTGTCATCATCAACTGTTGGATCTAATAAGTTCGAAGAACTATCATCCGGATTATCTGATAAGCTATCGTTATTTGCTTGATCACTCGTATCTGTGTCCAGACATCCACTGGGCACAATAAGGAGTGCAGACATTAGAAGTACTAAAAATAAGAAGAATATATGTGTTTTTTCTTTTGACTCAAAGTAATATTTCTTATTCATTTAGAATCACCATAAAATTCACCAACAAAAATATATTTAAATATATATAGCTATTACACTAATATAATTAGATATAAAGTTGCTCATGTGAATAAAAATAGAATAATAACGGCTTTGTAGAAATCCCCGGAATTCAGATGATATGAAAATCATGAATTTGTATTAATGTTCAGCCACGTATTAAGCGAATACATTAAAATAGCCCAGATGATTCCGATTTATGACAGCAGACCTACAAAGCCGAATACACATAAAATGACATATCCAGTACCAGGACTAGACTAAATAATAATGACAAAATAAAACAAAACAAAAAACATGTATGCTGCAAATGTTCAAATTCTACACATACCTGAGAGAACAAACACGGAGTAGCATAAGCATACAAAAAATAGAGGTTATAAGTTAAGATATTCAGATATCGTACTAAATATTATAATATACCCCAGCGCTAACATCAAAAGTGAGATGATCCACGCCCACCTCAAAATCCTGCCAAGATTTTCAGGTAAAAGAAGTTTAAGAAAAAATCGATCGACCAGATTCGGTCGATCTTCCGGATTATCATTCATAAAAAAAGAATATCAAAGGATTATCCCTTGATCCTCTTTAGTCTGAAGGTGTTTTCCCTTTCCATCTCTTCGAGACGGAGCCTAATGAAACTCATTGCTTCCTGATATTCCGGTATTACCTTAAATTCGAGAGCATTGACACGCCTTTTGGTCTTCTCGATATCATCAAGAAGCTTTTTCATGGTTGTCTCGATCTCTGCAGCAAGGATAATCTTTTCGACAAGGTGCTCATAAGAATCTGCTGCCTCATCGGTGTATGAACTGGTACCAAGAATACCATAACCACGCTCGTTAATGGATTTCTTTACACTGGATGACTCGATCTTTGGAACGACTACACCCATAATGTTACGGCTTTCCAGCTCAATCTCCGGCTTGCTCTTAAGTGCAAAAGCTGTTGATTTAACGGTGATAGTACCGTCAACAGCATTTGCAAGACCTATCTTTCGGGAAGCATCTTCATAGGCGGCATCCAGCTCTGTTCTGACATCCTTTGCTTTGCTGAGGATCTCAAAGAACTCAAGGATAAGACCGTCCCTTTTCATTTTGAGCAGCTTGTGACCACTTTGAGAGAGCTTGATCTTTCTCTTGAATTCAATAAGTTCTGAACGAGTTGGTTTTACATCTTTCACGCCCATGTTGAATCACCTTTCAGTTAGTTGCTCTTGTGAGCAGGGTGGTACTTGTCGATATACTTGTTATCGATCCTGGTAAGCAGGGCTTCAGGAAGTTCGGAAAGAATGTCCCAGCCAACTGTGAGAGTGTCTTCAATTGACCTGTCTTCATCTCTTCCCTGACGAACGAACCTGTCTTCGAACAAGTCAGCGAACTCAAGAATCTTCTGGTCCCTCTCAGACAATGCCTCTTTACCTACAATGGCTACAAGACCTCTGAGGTCACGACCTTCTGCATAACCAGCATACATCTGGTCAGATACTGCCTTGTGGTCTTCTCTGGTCTTTCCTGCACCGATACCTGAGTTCATCAGACGTGACAGGGATGGAAGCACATTAATTGGTGGGTAAACACCCTTCATGTGAAGTTCCCTGGAAACTACGATCTGACCTTCTGTAATATATCCTGACAGGTCAGGGATCGGGTGGGTAATATCGTCACCAGGCATTGTAAGGATTGAGAACTGAGTAACTGATCCTTTCCTTCCCTTGATAACACCTGCACGCTCGTAGAGTGATGCAAGGTCAGTGTACATGTAACCTGGGTAACCACGTCTTCCTGGTACCTCTTCACGAGCTGCACCCATCTGACGGAGTGCTTCACAATAGTTTGTGATGTCAGTGAGGATAACAAGTACGTGCATATCGTGTTCGTATGCAAGGTACTCTGCAGCTGTCAGTGCCATCCTTGGTGTGATGATACGTTCTACAGCAGGGTCATCTGCAAGGTTAAGGAAAACCACAGCTCTTTCAAGAGCACCGGTCTTCTCAAAGTCCTGCATGAAATACTGGGCTTCTTCGTTTGTGATACCCATTGCAGCGAATACTACTGCGAATGGTTCCTCGGAACCTGGTACTTTTGCCTGACGTGCGATCTGAAGTGCAATCTCGTTGTGTGGAAGACCTGATCCAGAGAAGATAGGAAGCTTCTGTCCACGAACGAGAGTGTTTGTTCCATCAATTGTAGAGATACCGGTCTGGATGAAATCCTCTGGTGGCATCCTTGAATATGGGTTCATTGATGAACCGTTAACATCAAGCCTGTCTTCAGGAACAATACGTGGTCCACCGTCCAGTGGTTCACCGGAACCGGAAAGGATACGACCGAGCATGTCTTTTGATACAGGGAGCTTGATTGTCTCACCGGAGAAAACTACACCGGATTCCTCATTCAGTCCACCTGTTCCTTCGAATACCTGAACTGCTACAACGTCAGCAGAGGTATCAAGGACCTGACCTCTCTTTGTTGTACCATCTGGAAGATTGATGTGAACAAGTTCACCATAGCCTACCGGCTCTGTCTTCTCGATGAACATCAATGGGCCGGAGATTTCTGTAATCGTCTTATATTCCTTGGTCATTTTAGTTGCCTCCAAGTGCTGCAAATTCCTTGTCCATCTTATCCAGAACAGCATTTAATGCATCATCGAAGTTCTCCTCGAATTTGACCTTGGCAAGTTCGTCCTTTGACTCAACTGAAAGGATATCCTTCATTGGTATACCTGCTTCCAATGATGCCTGTGCCATGTCACTGTACTTGGAGATTGCTTTTAGCAACTTGTACTGCTTATCGAATGGGCAGTATGTGTCAACAGGGTGGAACGCGTTCTGCTGAAGGAAGTATTCCCTGAGCATACGGCAGATTTCAAGAACCAGTTGCTGGTCTTCTGGAAGTGCATCGGAACCGACGAGCTGTACGATCTCCTGAAGTTCTGATTCCTGCTGGAGAAGTTCCATTGCATGGTCCCTGAGTGGTACCCAGTCAGGTGCAACGTTCTCTGCGAACCAGTCGGAAAGACCCTGAGTGTACAGACTGTAACTTGTAAGCCAGTCTATGGATGGGAAGTGCCTTCTCTGTGCAAGTTTTGCATCCAGTGCCCAGAACACTTTTACAATACGGAGTGTGTTCTGTGTAACAGGCTCTGAGAAGTCACCACCTGGTGGTGATACTGCACCAATAACTGTAATAGAACCCTCTTCTGCTGCAAGTGATTTTACTGCACCTGCACGCTCATAGAACTCAGAGAGCCTTGCAGAAAGGTATGCTGGATAACCTTCTTCACCAGGCATTTCTTCAAGCCTTGAGGAAATTTCCCTCATTGCTTCTGCCCATCTGGATGAGGAGTCAGCCATGAGTGATACATCGTATCCCATGTCACGGTAGTATTCTGCAATTGTGATACCTGTGTAAACAGATGCTTCACGAGCAGCTACAGGCATGTTAGATGTGTTTGCGATAAGAACTGTACGTTCCATGAGTGGACGACCGGTCTGCGGGTCCTGGAGTTCAGGGAACTCGTTCAGTACATCAGCCATCTCGTTTCCACGTTCTCCACATCCAATATAAACTACAATGTCAGTGTCACTCCACTTTGCAAGCTGCTGCTGAGTAACTGTCTTTCCTGAACCGAATGGACCAGGGATAGCTGCAGTACCGCCCTTTGCAACAGGGAAGAGACCGTCAAGAATCCTCTGACCTGTAATGAGAGGTCTTGTTGGAATGAACTTTTTCTCGACTGGACGTGGCATTCTTACAGGCCACTTCTGCATCATGGAAATTTCAGTGCCATCTGTAAGGACACATACGGTTTCGTCTACCTTGAACTTTCCTGACTTTATTTCTTCAACTGTACCGGAAACTGTTGGTGGCATCATGATCTTGTGCTCAATGTTCTCTGTTTCCTGTACAGTACCAATTACGGAGCCGCCCTTTACGGAGTCGCCACTTGATACAACTGGCTTGAACTCCCATACTTTTTCACGGTCAAGACCGTTAGCAGTAACTCCTCTGTCAATGAAGTCTCCCATCTTTTCCTGAAGTACTTTCAGAGGCCTCTGAATACCATCATAAATACTTTCTAATAATCCCGGACCGAGTTCAACAGAAAGAGACATTCCAGTGTTCACTACAGGCTCACCTGGTTTGATACCAGATGTATCCTCGTATACCTGAACAGTAGCTTTGTCACGTTCAATTCTGATAACTTCGCCCATTAGACCTTCATGACCAACATGTACCACATCGTACATCTTTGGCTTGATACCCATAATCGTAACCACAGGTCCGGCCACACGATAAATTTCACCTTTCATTTCCACAGATCTACACCTACCGATTGCTTTATTTTTTCCCTTAAATTCGAACTTTGACCACTACCCCCGAGAGTCACAATAGTTGGCTCAACAGAGTCATTAATAGTGTTTCTCAACATCTCCGGTAGTTTAATCAGATCATCACCGTGCATTACCAGAATGCCGACTTCTCGATCCCCAAGTATTTTCTCTACAGTCAGTTCAAGTTCGCCATTATTAACTTCAAATATTTTTTTAACACCAGCAAGTCTGAAACCTGTTACAAACTCGCCGCTTCCGACCACTGCTAATTCCATCAGATCACCAACTGTTCCTTGATAATATCATCATCGAGGTTGGCGGCTTTGCCACGTATTACTATCCGCAAGTTGTTTATCTCATTCTTTTTGCTTAGCATGTAGTCCATAATTGGTACAATTGAGATCGGATAAACATGTGAAAAGCTTGCTGCAGATTTAAGCCTGTGTTTTTTCAGTCGGTTCTCGACATCGATCAACGAAACCATATCCGGACTTACAACATCTGAGATTACACCCCAATAAGGAGACTTCTCAAGTTCTGAGATAAAATCTGCAAATGAAAGAGGTAACAATTTCTGGATATCCTTAAGGCTCAATTTGAGTCCACCATCAATCATCAGGTCCATCATTTCAGGATCTGTGATACCGGATTTCTTCAAACGGAAAAGTGTCATAAGGTTTTTCAGATCAATGCCCATCCGGGTAAATTCTGCAAATAGCTTGCGATCCTTGGATTTGGATTCACCGATTGCACCAAATAACCCGACATAGTATATTTTATCAAGCTGATTCTCAATATCCGAAAGATTTGTACCATCATAGTTCTTCAGTATGGAGTAATATTCTGTGTTTGCAAGCTCAGATATGACTTCCTCGTATGTACCTTTTGCAGCCAGTTCTGAAAGGAAAGTATAACCTAACCTTCCTGCTGCAACAATAGCATCAAGGATCTCATCTGTAGAAGCATTACAGTATTTACCACGAAGAATGGTCTTTATATTCCAGATATCATACTTTTGGAGTTGCTCACCAATAAGGAAATTCACGTCACCTTCAGATATACTAAGTAATTTTGTGAAGGTTACAGCAAGATTCCTGTTAAGAGCATGCTCAATAAGATCTACGCCTTCGTACTGCCTGGCTAATTCATCGACATCCTCTTTATACTCGGATTCTTCAATGAACCTTGTAATTTCATCAATGCTCATATTCATGAGCCGAGGATAGGTCTCCCTTGGCAGAATCTTACTTTTCATTGCACGTACACGTGCTGTAGTGTATGCGTAGTTTGCATGCCCCATTGAAGAGGATTTTTTGGAATTACCACGCTTAAATTTCTGCAACAGCTGCATTTAGAAATCACCCGAATAAGATATCAGATGTCTGTTTCAACAAACGCTCATTCACGCTTTTAAGGATAACATCGTAGGTATAATCCAATCTGATAGTACCATCTTCATTCTCGATGATAACGCCACCAAGACAATTGATATTACCGGCGTATTCGAGGGAAGATAACTTCCTAACGAGCTCCTCAGATTCAGCATTGGAATAAATTCTGGCACCATTTGCTTCATTTGTGGTTATGAGTTCTTTGAGAAGTTCTTCGTTTTTCTCAGGAGAAAACGCTGATATGGTTTCTACAGCCTGGACATATACTTTTTCGAGTACTTCCTTGCGTGCATTGAGCAATGTGCGCTTCACTTCAAGATTTGCACTGGATATTTCTTGCTGTCTTACCTTTTTAATATCATCTTCTGCTTTCGCAAGACGTTCACCCATAATCCTTTTAGCATTCTGTTTAGCCTCGTCCAGAATCAGGGAGACCTCTGCATCTGCATCAGAATCCAATTTGGAAACATCTGCCTTTGCAGCATCCATGATATCTTTTACAACAATTTCAAGTCCCATGCTCAACACCTCTGGAAATTTAAGAGCGAAAATGCGCTCTTAAATTATTTAATCAACAGTGCAACTACCAGACCAAAGATGACAATTGTTTCTGGAATTACGGTCAGGATCAAACCCTTACCGAAAAGACTCTCATTCTCTGCCATTGCGCCGATAGCTGCACTACCGATATCTCTTTCTGCAAGAGCTGATGCGAGTCCTGTAAGACCTACTGCGATTCCTGCTCCAATTGCTTTTAAACCTGATGGGTCCATTGCGGTTATTGTTTCTGTTACCATTTTCTTATTCCTCCGTGTATTTTCTAATATATCCAAATGGATCGTATTTACGTCCCCCACCTTCGTAGAACTTTCCGAAGAACTCTACATACTGCAACCTGAGTGAGTGTAAACCGGGGGCAATTATACTCAGTGCAGTATTTAATCCGTGTCCAAGTAAGAACACGATAATTGCGAATATTGTTGTTCCACCTATTGGCGTTCCTGGCTCCCAGATCATCTCGAAAGCGATAAGGTTGACAGTTGAAGCGATATAGATGGATGATAATCCTACAGCTATGATACGAGTGTAAGACAGTGAGTTACTGAGAAGTGAAGGCAACTCGATAGGTCCTTTAATACCCTCTCCTTTGAGAAGCATTACGAGTCCTATTAAGAATACAACAACACCCAGAATCGTTGTGACTGATGGAAGCACTGCTGCATATCCAAGTATTGCCAAAATCAATCCAATTTCAATAACAAACCAGCTACCTTTCTCGAAGATCGCTGCTGAGATTCCGTGTTTCCTGTTCTCATTAATGAAACCAAGAAGATAACCAATGTTGATATGAATAAAACCAACCAGAGCGGTTGCAATAATCATGGTCATCACAAGGTGAGTCCTGTGAACAGGGAAAGTGATCATTTCATCTCCAACCGGGGATGCTAAAAGATTTACAGTTTCGAATCCTTTAATCAACCCTTCAGTTACACCATGTTCCGTATGCAGACTTGCAAGCGGGAATCCCAGGAACTCACCATACAGCACACCAAATATCAAAGTGGATATCTGACAGTATATGAGAATGTTCATGAGTGGTTTGATAGCATCTGAAGATATTGCCTTTTTGATACCAATAGCCATTGCAAGAAGAATCAATGCATAGCCTATGTCACCAAGGATCATTCCGTAAAAGAGCGGGAAAGAAATGAATAATAATGCGGTAGGATCAAGTTCCTTATAGGTTGGTCGTGCATAGAGGTCCATGATCTCCTGGAAAGGAGCGGTCATTTTAGAGTTATTGTACTCTATTGGAACGATCTTTTGATCTTTCTTTGTCATTTCCTGTTTGGAAACGAATGCACGTCCGTTTGTAGCTGCTTTCACTATACGCTCCAGTTCAGCATAATCCTCTTCAGGAACCCATCCATCTATGATGAATGTACTGTCTGAAGTGGCTACTTTAAGAGGAGTTTCAGACTTTTGAGCCTCTATTGAAAGGACTTCATTGCTAGCCAGAATGAATTCAGCATACTTATCTTTGAGAGATTCGATCTCTGCATCAATTGCTTCAACCTGTTTCAACAATCCAGATTCTTTAGAAGTGATGCGGGAAAGAGACTCAGATGGCATTCCACTTATGTTTGGAATCCTGAGTTCCCTGAAAGCAAATCCTGCAAGCAGATCAGCGACCTCTGCAGCTTTGTCTTTCGTAACAAAAAGTACCATAGTACTTTCTTTAGCATCATAGAATATCTCGTATGAAGAGGTTATCCTGGAAACTGCAGCCCCAACATCTTCCTTTACGTATCCGGAGAATACAGAAAGGTGTTCATAGCCATGATAAAGGTCAAAATCAAGAGAAATGTTAGCAAAAGGAATTAGTTCTTTTTTAAGAGAATCAATCTCTTTAAGTTCTGCTTCAAGCTTACTTTTCTGCTCAGCCTTTACGTCAAGCTCAGCATCCAGTTTGTTAAGTGTATCATCGAGTGCTGAAAGAACAGATTTTTTATCCTGTTTTTTTGACACTACGTCTTTTACACCCAGTAAACTGGCAATCGATCTGATCTTGATCAGTTTTTTGGAAACTTCATCTACATTTTCGAATGGTCTGCCAATACGGAGACCAGATTCATCTTCATTGAAATCTTCGATCTGGAACAGATTTGCTTTGTGCAGAGCATCGACCGTTTCCTCAAAAATACTTTTATGGCCAACAATTACGGCACGACTCATCTGCTTTGGTTCAAGCATGTATTGCCCTCTCGAACTCGTTTATAATTACTTTAACAGCTTCATCGACATTTGATGAAGCGGAACTGGCGATAAATTTAGCCTCATTCTCACCATTCTCGATGATTTTTGCTTTATCTGAAGCGATAGACTCTTCTGCAGATTTCATTGCACTTTGTGCAGATTTCTGTGCATCTACCTCGGCCTGTTTTATGATCTCTCTGGCCTCGGCACGTGCACTGGCGATACGGTCATTTTTTCTTTTGTTACCGTCGTCAACCATTTTTCGTGCATTGTCTTCTGCCTCTTTGATTTCCGACAAGATTTTTTCTTTGGCCATGCTAATCCTCATGTGATGAATTGCTTATTATCCCGAATAAATCATCATCTCCTATTGCTAACTCACATATAAAGTATTCGGTTTTCCAGATACTAGCGAGCCATAAATCGTAATGATTTATCATTAAGATGGCAGAAATTACCCACCATTAAATATTCCCAATGTCATCTTTGGATAGTGATTCTCCAATAATTATAACTAATAACAATTAAGATAGATTAATGCATAGATTTATCAAGCCTTAGCGGAAGTTGGATTCCTTCTGGAATAGTGTGAATGTAATTATTCCTGAATTCAGGGTTGCGCATCATACAGTACTCAGCGGAACACTTGTATGCTTCATGCTGACCCATCCGGGCCCATATTGCAGCAAGCTTTTCCTCACGTATATTTCCAAATGAGAGAGGAGTGTATGCACATGGAAGAATATCCCCGCCGGCTGTTGCATGCATCCATCTCCTGCCTGCAAAGCATCCGAACTCATCAGGACCCATGAAGTTAGGGAAGGAAGTTACCCTTGGACCATCCTCTTTTTTATTCATCGAAACCTGGAACTTGCCAAGACGATCAACGTCTTTAGAGGTCATGACCTCATCCTCATGGTCCATCCAGCGTCCAACAGCTATGATCTCATATATGGACATCTCCTGCATACCCATGTCTGCTGCAAAGTTGTAGAAACCATCGAGGTCATCGATATTATGAGGAGATACCACCACAAAGAGATCTGCAAGGACACCTGCATTCACCATGTGCTTTATACCATCCACAGTATTTTTGAAAGCGCCTTCCCTTCCCCTGACACGGTCATGCTCGGCCTCATTGGGACTGTCAAGACTCATGTGTGCAGCAAAAAGACCTGCCGATTTCAGATCCTTAGCCCTTTGTTCAGTCAAACTGAAACCTGATGTGAAACACGTAGCGATTGCACGAGTCTTGTCAACTTGTGCCACCATTTGCTCAAGATCTTTCCTGAGAAGGGTCTCTCCACCATCAAAAGCTATGTAATAAGAACCAAGATCGATCGCCTGCTGTATAGAGCTATTGATCTCATCAGCCGTCAGGATGGGATCAGCCACAGTGCCAGCCGCACCACAGTGAATACAATCATAAGGGCAGTGAGTCGTAATACCTATAGAGAACTGGTCAGGCACTCTCTTCTTTAGAATAGAAGCTACCTGTGCACTGATCATCCTGTTGAAAACCCCACCTGGCATCGGAGGAGCCCATGTTGAAAATATAATATTTTCATCATCCGCATATATCGGTTTTTCTTCCTGGAAAATCTTGTTGATACGTTTTAAGATTGGTCGTGCAACCGGAGCTAACGGACCTTCTGCATCAAGAACCACTTTTCCGCCCTCAGTGCTTGCATTTACTTTAACTACTGATTTATCATAAACCCTCATGAAGTCACCTGATAATTTAATAAAATTAAATAAGATCCCCCGGGAGCATGTCAACTGTAATAAGATCAGTTACAAGCTCCAGTTTATCCCGTGCTTCAGAAGAGGGGAAAGAAGCAAGGATTTCTTTTGCATTCTGCACACAATCACGTACTTGCTGCAGAGTCTTTTCCACAGCCGCATCATGATCCATTACTCTCATGTAAATAAGAGGTAATGTTACAGACTCATAAGTGGAACTTTTATCTTCTAGTTCGTCAAGGTACTCAAGCAGATCATCAACGATCTGGTACGCATTGCCCACATTCTCACCAAATGACCTGAGCTTCAGGGCAGTTTCTTCATCTGCACCTGCAACATACGCACCTATTGCAGCACTCGCAGCAAAAAGAGAACCCGTTTTTTTACTGATGCACTCAAAATAATTCTTTTCCCTGAATTCCTCACATACACTGGAAATGTCAATGGTTTCGCCTTCGGCCATGTACATACCAGCCCTGCCGAATTCATTAACAGCATTATTGCCATATCCGGAAATCAGTGATATAGCCTTTGATATCAAAAAATCCCCGCAAAGTATCGCTGCAGGTATACCATATTTTTTGTGTGCTGACTCCACACCCCTGCGCACAAGTCCTCCGTCAAGCACATCATCATGAATAAGAGAAGCAGAATGGATGAACTCAATGGCAAGTGCAGCATTGATACTATTTTCAGGATTTCCACCACACATCTCCGTACATAATACCAGCATCACAGGGCGGATATTCTTGCCACCGGAACTACATATATGCAGAAGCATCTTCTTCATCAGAGAATGATCATCCATGGAATGGATTATCTCATCCTTGGTGGTTCTGATAAGTTGGTATTCTTCCAGATCATCTATTTGAATCATATATCCCACCCAGTCATTCTGAATACTTTGAAGGACAGCTTACAACTAACTGGTTAGCCTCGACCATGTCCTTAGAGACCATTTTTCCACCTATGCTAATACTTTGCCCTTCTACGACATTAGCTGGAAGCGAACCCGTATATATGACATTCAATTCAAAAGAAGGATCCTCAAGATCCTGAAGCACAAAGGAAGTACCATTTGTAGATATATCAAGAGTTTCATTCTTGATCATACCCATAGTGCTAACGTCACGACCTACATAATCATCAGAATTGGATGAAAGTTCAGATATCATGAGATAACCCTGTGAAAGGTCCACATTCCACAGACCCACAAAACCAATAATGGCAATGAAAACAACTGCAAGAACAGTTTTTTGTTTTTTATCCATAAAAGCACCTCATTGTGACATTATTTTGCCATTAGGCGACACTTCCGCAGTAGTCCCTTGCGGGAACGTAATAAATATACGATATATGCCGACAATGTAACCCAAGTAATTACGAATGCAACTTCTAACGCGCCTATAAAGAATCACCTCTATATCAGGTTAACCTTTGGCTGGCATTTGAATTAAAACCAGCCCCCATATAAATAAACGAACACGGATGAACCAATGTATACATTGATAAGGTGTAACTGATAATCAAGTATTAATAAGGGTGTGCAGTAGTATAGGTCCATCCTATAAATAAGTAAACATACGAACAAAAATACCTCCTGATCAATTATGGCAAAACCTCCAAGACTCATAGCCTGGGAAACAACAGCTGGATGCAATCTTTCCTGCAAACATTGCAGAGGTTCATCAACTGAGAAAAAACCCGAAGGCGAACTTACAACAAGGGAAGCACTCCATTTCATAGATGAAATTAAGGAAATGGGAAACCCAATCCTTATACTAAGTGGTGGTGAACCGCTTGTAAGGGATGACATATTTGAGATTGCAAAATATGCTACGGAAAAAGGCCTCCGTGTGGCTATGGCCACCAACGGGACACTTGTGACAGACGAAATGGCTGAGAAGATCAAAAGTGTTGGCATACAGAGAGTCAGCATCAGTCTTGATGGTTCAAGCCCTGAGACTCACGATGATTTCCGTTGCATGCCCGGAGCATTCGAAGGGGCACTCTCAGGCATAGAAAACCTGAAAAAAGCAGGCATAGGCTTCCAGATAAATCCCACCATCACAAAACGCACTATCGGCGAAATACCTGCCATACTTGATATGGCAAAAGGTCTTGGTGCAGATGCCCTTCATATTTTCCTGCTTGTACCCACCGGAAGAGGAAAAGAGCTTGAAAACGATGAAATTCCGCCAGTCGAATATGAGAGAATACTCAATTGGTTCTATGACAGGCAGAAAGATGCAGGCATCCAGCTCAAAGCCACCTGTGCCCCGCATTATTTCAGGATAATGCGCCAGAGAGCAGAGAAAGAAGGTATTGAGATAAGCGTGAAGACACACGGTTACGAGGCAATGACAAAAGGATGTCTCGGAGGAACTGGATTTTGTTTTGTATCAAGCACGGGAGATGTATTCCCCTGCGGTTACCTCCCTGCACTGGCTGGAAACATAAAAGAGCAGAGTTTCAAGGATATCTGGGAGAACTCTAAGGTATTCAATGACCTGCGTGATGTTTCCAAACTAAAAGGAAAATGTGGAATATGCGAATATAATACAGTATGCGGAGGCTGCCGTGCACGTGCCTATGCTGCCACAGGAGACTATCTTGAGGAAGAGCCCTACTGTATATATGTACCTAAAAAACAGTGATTTGAATGATAGTTCTTGATGAAACTGATAAGAAGATACTCAATACCATACAACTCGATTTTCCCATGGAAACCGAACCTTTTCAGGCGTTGGGAAATGAACTGGGTATCAATGAAGACGAACTGATACAAAGGCTTGAGAGATTACACGATGAAGGGGCAGTAAGAAAAATAGGACCCATCATCAACCGCAAAGGAGTAGGCGGAACAAGCACCCTCATAGCAGTTAATGTTCCTGATGAGATGGTAGACGATGTTGCAGGTTATATCAATGCATATCATGAGGTTTCCCATAACTACCTTCGACCAGGTAAATACAATGTCTGGTTCACAGTAGCTGCACCCGAAAGGAAAAGAATAGACATTATACTGGACGAACTCCGTGAGAGAACCGGGCTTGAATTTATCGACCTCCCCACAAAGAGACTGTTCAAGATAGGAGTTAAGTTTGACATCAGGTGATAATATGGATGATATCGACGAGAAGATAATAAAAATGACACAGAACGGTATCCCATTGAAAAGGTCACCATTTGCAGACATTGCCGGGGAACTTGGAATAACTGAGCAGGAGATCATTGATCGCCTCAAAAAGATGAAGGAAGAAGAGGTTATCCGCAGGTTCGGTGCATCTATTGGTCACAGGGATATTGGAATAGTTGCAAACGCCATGTGCGTCTGGAACGTACCGGACGAGAGAACAGAAGAAGTAGGAACAATAATGGCAGGCTTCCCAGAGGTTACACACTGCTATGAAAGGCCAAGAGCTCCCGGATGGGACTATAATCTGTTCACGATGGTACACTCATACACAAGAGAAGATTGTGAAGAAGTTGCATCAAGGATATCCGAAGCTACAAGTATTAAAGATTATAAACTTCTTTTTAGTGACAGAGAATTCAAGAAAACTGGAGTTAGATTGTAATCGCAATCTTTAACTAACTTACAGAAAAAGCAGAAGGCAATCATTTCCGGAGATGGAGATATGAAAGACAAGAACCACTTCCTGCCACTGCTGATAGATATGAACGACAAGAAAATCGTCATCTTTGGAAGTGGATCAGTAGGAGAAAGGAAAGCTAACCTGTTCTCTGAATATGCAAAAGTTACGGTTGTAAGCCGCAGCTTTTCAGATATTTTTTATGAGATGGAACGGAAAAACGAGGTCATACTCTTCGAAGCTGATGCTGAAAAGCTCACGGATAAAGAGATCACGGACATCATTAACGAAGCTTTCCTTGTGATACCGGCCACCAATGACAGAAGTATAAATGAAAGGATAGTCAGGCTTTCTAAATCATTGGGAATTCTGACAAACCAGGTTGACGCAATTGGTGATGTCACAGTGCCTGCTGTAATAAAAAGAGGCGGACTCACCATAGGCATATCAACAACCGGATCCAGTCCGGCTTTTTCCAGGTTCACAAGGCAGCAGGTTGAGAAAATAATCACTCCCGAATTTTCAGATATGATCAAAATACAGGATGAGATGCGAACATACCTGAAAAATGAAGTCCCTGACCAGAGAGACAGGAAAGACATCTTGTGGGATATACTGGAAAGTAAAGATGTGTGGACTGCGCTTGAAGAGTCCTATGAAAAAGGGTTTAAAATAGCACAGGATATAGTAAGAGAGAAAATAAGCAGGAAAGTCAGATGAACATGTACCAGATCCACTGCCATCCAAATTATCATAGCTTGAACAAGAGGTGCCCATGACTGAGATAACCAGTATGGTGATCACCCATTCCAAAGCAACTGTAGAAGAGATCGAGGAAGCATGGGACGGGGACATCGAAAAGATGCTTATAGACCTGCATTCCAATGACCTGGTCTGTGAATGTGTTGTATTGAAGACCTGTAACCGTGTGGAAATATATATTGTTTCACCCAAAGGAAACAGTGTCCTGTTCCAGTTTGCGAAAAGAATGGGCCTTTCTTCGAACATTATTGACTTTTTCGACCATGAAGAATCCATTATGCACCTGCTAAGGCTGGCATGTGGCCTGGAATCAATGATAATTGGCGAAGACCAGATACTCGGACAGATCAAGGACCTATACCAGGTGGCAAAGAACCTTGGAACTAGCGGAAAAATGCTTGATACCACATTCAGTAAGGCCATCCAGGTTGGAAAACGTGTCCGTACAGAGACCGAGATCAACCGGGGAGCATTATCAATTGCATCAGCTTCTGTGGACCTTGCCGAGGAAACTGTCGGAGACCTCAAGGACAAGATGGTGCTTGTCATAGGTACCGGCGAGATGGGCACACTCGTCACACGTGCACTCTCCCATAGGGAAATTGAATTGATGTATATCGCAAACCGCACTTATGAGGCCGCAAAGGAGCTTGCGGACGAGATGGGAGGGCATGCAGTTCGCTTCGACCAGATCGATGCGAATCTAATGAAAGCAGACGTTGTGATCAGTGCGACAGGTGCACCACACTATGTCCTGAAATACGAACAGGTCAAAAAAGCAATGGACTTGAGGGAGAAAGAACTTCTGTTAATTGACATTGCAAATCCAAGAGATATAGACCCTTCAATATCAGACATACCCCACGTCACTCTATATAATATAGATAACCTGAGAGTCATAAATGAAAAGAACCTCGAAATGAGAATGGCTGAGGCTAAAAAAGTCCAGGCAATAATTGATGAGGAATTCGGACTCCTGATAAAACAGTACAAGAGACAAAAAGCAGACCATCTTGTATCTGAGCTGTACGCGCAGTCCTATAAACTTCGAGTACAGGAAAAAGATAAGGCGATAACTAAATTGAGTGCATACCATACTATCGGTGAAACTGAGAGTAAAATAATTGAAGACCTCACCCACTCAATAATCAATAAGATACTTGCAGAGCCAACAAAGGTCCTGAGATACGCAGCAGAGATCGGCGATGATGAATTGCTTGAATCGGTTGCAAAATTGTTTAGCATTAGTAGATCCAGCTTAAATACAAAAGTAAAGGATGAGATGGTAAAATGTTCCCCGAGCGCAGAATGAGAAGGCTGAGAAGTGGCAAGATCAGAGACCTGGTACGCGAAACGTCGTTGTCGGTCAATGACCTGATATATCCAGTGTTTGTCAATGAGACAATAGATTCGCCTCAGGAAGTATCATCCATGCCTGGCGTCTTCAACGTTCCTGTTGAGATGATCGCCGACGATGCAAAGGAAGCAGCAGACCTTGGAATACCAGCCATGATGCTTTTTGGAATACCAGCCACAAAAGATGAGCAGGGAAGTACTGCATGGGGAGACGATGATGTTGTTCAGCGTGCTGTCCGTGAGATCAAGAATGAACTTGGCAAGGATATGCTTGTGATAACCGATGTCTGCCTCTGCGAGTACACCAGCCACGGACACTGCGGAATGGTGGACTATGATACAGAAGAGATCATGAACGATCCAACATTACCTTTGTTGGGAAAGACCGCTGTAAGCCATGCAAAAGCCGGTGCTGACATGGTGGCACCATCAGGAATGATGGATGGCATGATAACCGCAATTCGCAGTGCACTTGATGATAATAATTTCCACAATATACCTATTATGTCCTATGCTGCAAAGTATTCGTCATCATTCTACGGACCTTTCAGGGATGCAGCAGGCTCAGGATGTTGCTTCGGGGACAGGTCATCCCACCAGATGGATCCTGCCAACTCTGATGAGGCACTTATGGAAGCAGCCCTGGATATTGAAGAGGGAGCCGACATAATTATGGTTAAACCGGCACTTCCTTATTTAGATATAATATATCGCCTCAAGACCGAATTTGAAATGCCAACCGCAGCCTACAATGTGAGCGGAGAATATGCAATGCTCAAGGCGGCAGCCCAGAACGGATGGCTTGACGAGAAACAGGCCATGTACGAATCCCTCCTGTCAATCAAACGTGCAGGCGCAGATATGATAATTACCTATTTTGCCAAAGATATGGCTCAGATGTTAAAATGATTCCAAGGTGTTTTTTATGTCTTTAGATAAGTCCAGAGAGTTATACAATAAAGCAAGGACCCTCCTCCCAGGAGGAGTAAGCAGTCCTGTGCGAGCTATCAAACCATACCCATTCTATACAGAATCAGCAAGTGGTTCAAAGATAACTGATATCGATGGGAATGAGTACATCGATTACTGTCTCGCATACGGTCCGAACATACTCGGACACTCCCACCCACAGATCAAGCAGGCAATAGTTTCCCAGCTTGACAAAGGATGGTTATACGGAACACCAACCGAACTTGAGGTAAATCTTGCAGAGAAAATAGCAGGATTGTACCCAAGTATTGACATGCTCAGGTTCGTATCCACAGGAACCGAAGCCACCATGAGCGCACTACGTGCAGCAAGGGGATTCACCGGCAAGAACAAATTCATTAAGATAGAAGGCGGGTTCCACGGAGCACACGATGCAGTACTTGTTAAAGCAGGCTCTGGAGCAACAACACTCGGAAAACCTGATTCACTTGGAATACCAGAGGACTTTACAAAGAATACACTTCAGATACCATTCAACGATATCGAAGCACTTACAGCGGTAATTGAAAAGAACCAGGATGAAGTTGCTGCACTCATAATGGAACCGGTTATGGGTAATATCGGACCTGTGCTTCCTGAAGGAGATTACCTGAAGGATGTACGCAAGGTCACCGAAGAGAACGATGTAGTCCTTATTTTCGATGAAGTCATCACCGGATTCAGGCTCGCAATGGGCGGAGCACAGGAATACTTCGGCGTAACCCCCGATATGACAACCCTTGGAAAGATCATAGGCGGCGGACTTCCAATAGGTGTTTTCGGAGGAAAGAAAGAGATCATTGAGATGATAGCACCTTCCGGAAGTGTGTACCAGGCAGGAACCTTCAGCGGAAGTCCGGCATCAGTTGCAGCAGGACTTACAGTTCTTGATGTACTTGAGAAGGAAGAAGTTCATAAAAATCTCAACGCAACCGGTGACATGATGAGAAGCAGGTTGTCTGAGCTCGTTGCAGACATGGGACTTGATTATAATGTCGTTGGTATTGCATCCATGTTCAAGATATTCTTTGGTGATAAACCACTGAACTACCAGGATGTCCTCAAATGCGATAAAGAAGGATACCTGAAATTCTTCTTCAAGATGCTTGAAAGCGGTGTTTTCCTACCACCATCACAGTTTGAAACTAATTTCATTTCAACTGCCCACACTGAAGACGACATTGAGAAAACACTACTTGCTTACGAAGCAAATCTCAGATGAGTGGTGAACCAACATGATAATAGGAACCCGCGGGAGTGCCTTGGCCCTTGCACAGACAGTGACCATTGAAGGTCTCCTGTCAGAACTCGGAGTCAGCACTACCAGAAAAATTATCACAACATCAGGCGACACCTTCACAGACAGACCATTGCATGAGGTTGCCGGTGTCGGTGCATTTGTCAGGGAACTGGACGACAGGATGCTTGAAGGTGAGATCGATATTTCAGTCCACTCCATGAAAGACCTGCCAACTGTTCGCCCGGAAGAACTGTCCATCTCTGCAGTGTTAAAGCGTGACTCACCGTATGATGTCCTGCTCACCACAGACGGAACCAGAATGGACGACTTACCAGAAGGAGCCGTACTTGGTACCACATCCATGCGCCGAAGAGCGCAGATACTCAGATATCGCCCGGACCTGCATGTTCATGACCTGAGAGGTAATATCAACACCAGAATAAGGAAACTCGAAGAAGGTCTTTATGACGGTATCCTGCTTGCAGAAGCAGGTCTTCAGAGAATGGGATGGGAAATGGACGTTGAACGCCTTGACCCTCAATTCTTCTGCCCTTCCGCAAACCAGGGAACCATTGCCGTGGTCACTCCTGCCGGAACCGAGGCTGAAGAAGTAACATCTAACCTCGACCACCAGAGAACCAGGATCGAGACCGAGATCGAGCGAATAGTGATCACCGATGTGGAAGGAGGATGTACAGCACCCATAGGCTCCTTTGCACAATTTATCAATGATGATGAGATCAGCGTATGTTGCGAAGTACTGGCACTTGATGGCTCTGAGCATGTGCGTATTGATGAAGTGATCCCGGCTGATCGGTACCAGGACTATGCCAGGATACTCGGAAGAGAACTGGTACAGATGGGCGGAAAGGAACTCGTAGAGAGAGCCGTGTGTCAGCTAGCATCATCACTGTCTGATGAGGTGTAAGGACAAAATGATCAACATCACAGGAATTGAACTCAAGAATCCCACGATACTGGCTGCAGGCATAATGGGCACAACCGGTGCATCGCTTGTCCGTGTTGCAAAAGAGGGAGCCGGTGCAGTTGTCACAAAATCGATCGGACCCGAGCCTAAAGAAGGACATAAGAACCCGAGTATGATCGACCTGGGATATGGATTTTTGAATGCAATGGGACTCCCAAATCCTTCCTATCCAGACTTTAAGGCTGAACTTGCAATTGCAAAGAAAGATGCTGGTATCCCCGTTATTGCAAGCATATTCGGAGGCACTGAGGAAGAGTTTGTAAATGTGGCCCGGGGCCTCATTGATTCCAAGCCTGATGCTTTTGAATTGAATGTGAGTTGTCCGCATGCTTTAGGTTATGGAGCTTCAGTTGGAAGCAATCCGGATGCTGTGGAAAGTATCACAAAGGCCGTTTGTGATGCTGTGGATGTGCCCGTATGGGTTAAACTCACACCCAATGTTACAGACATAGTAACAATCGGAGAAGCTGCACAACGAGGAGGAGCAGATGCCGTTGTGGCCATCAATACAGTAAAGGGAATGGCAATAGACATAAACAGTGGCTATCCCGTACTTGGTAACAGATTTGGAGGACTATCCGGACGTGCCGTGAAGCCGGTTGCATTGAAATGCGTCTATGACCTTTACACTGCTCTTGATATACCCATTATTGGCGTTGGAGGAATCTATACATGGGAAGATGCCATCGAAATGATGATGGCTGGCGCCAGTGCAGTACAAATAGGATCTGCAGTTCACGAAGGATTGAACGTTTTCAGTTCAGTTGCCAGTGGAATAGAAGAGTTCGTTTCTAAAAGAGAATACAGTGATATAACCGATATTATCGGAATCGCACATGAGAGATTATAATGTACCCCATCAATGTCAAAATAACTAAGATCATCAGGGAAACACCATCAACCAGAACTTTTGTCTTTGACAGGTCATTTGATGAGGCAATTGCAGGTCAGTTTGTAATGGTCTGGATACGAGGCGTGGATGAGATTCCTATGACATTGTCAAGCAAGAATTCCATCACCGTGCAAAAAGTAGGAGATGCCACTGAAAAACTGTTCTGTCTTGAAGAAGGAGCCGAACTTGGCATAAGGGGACCTTTCGGAAAAGGTTTTACATTACCAGGCAAGGATGAGAAAATACTGCTGATAGCAGGAGGAGTCGGTGCAGCACCACTTGCACCGCTTGCAGAATATGCAGCATCTACAGGTGTTTGCATGAGCACAATTCTTGGAGCCAGAAATGCTGACGAGTTACTCTTTGTGGACCGATTTGTATCCTGCGGGGAAATGCACCTGACAACAGATGACGGTTCTGCGCATAGGTGCGGATTTGTTACCGATATTCTTGCAGAAACAGATGTAGCAGCTTATGACAGAATTTATACATGCGGACCGGAAATGATGATGAAAGCCATTTTCGGAATGCTTGAAAAAGAGAATGCACTTGAAAAGACGGAATTCAGTCTTCACAGGTATTTCAAATGCGGAATTGGAGTTTGTGGTGCCTGCTGCATGGATAAGAAAGGACTGCGCGTCTGCAAGGACGGACCTGTCTTTAATGGCATGGAACTTATAGATTCAGAATTCGGCAGTTACATGAGAGGACCAAGCGGGAACAAAAAACAGTTTTGAGTTTCTGGTTCTTTTCACTTATGACATAAAAAGAATAAGTGAATCAAAAACGAAGCTCAATGAGCTTCATATCTTTTTTATTCCAATGACATAGGATGCTGAAAAAAAGTTAAAAGTGTTATTATGCAGAATATTCCTGCACCATAATCTTAGAAGCCATCCCCATACCAAGTGCATAGTCACACCCATTCAGGGATACGATGAGAGAACCATTTATGCCTCTTTTTACTTTAAGCAGAGTGTTCTCTATAAAGCCCATTGACCTGAGACGGTTAAGCAGGGAACTACCTGCATTAATAGAAATGATCTTGCTGTCCTTACCTTCCGGCATCATTACAAGCGGTATGATCGGAGCCATTTTTTCACCTCTGTCGTTTTGTAGAAAGACGGTATTTGGAAAAATACCATGCATTAGCATTCTCGTGCAATATTAGGCAACCCTAATATTACTTGACACTGCAATATAGTGTTTTATTCTATATATAAGTTCCCAGCTCTGAATATAAGTTGTGTTTTAAACAATTTTACTTGCCTGACCAACACAAGAGATTTAAAGTTTAATCCGAATCCATACAACAATGTCCCTTAGTAAAAACGAAAACAAAATACCGGAACTGGCAATGGGCGTAAGAAACCTTGCAGCTCTGAAAGCCTGCAAAGAAAATGCAGATGCAGTCTACTTCTCGCTTGACAGGCTTAGCCTCCGGTCCAGGGCACAGGAAATCACAACTGAGATACTTGCTGGTTTTGTTGAAGAGATACATAACAATAAAATGAAGGGATATCTGGCAGTCAATTCCGTAATATACCCCGATAATCTCAAAGAACTGGATGAAGTACTTGAGTGCGCTGCTTCTGCAAATGTAGATGCGGTGATTGCGTGGGATCCTGCAACAATTATGAAAGCTGCGGAAAAAGACCTGAAAATACATATCTCGACCCAGGCAAATGTATCGAACCAGATGTCTGCAGAGTTCTACAGATCACTGGGAGCCAGCAGGGTAGTACTGGCAAGGGAACTTAGTCTTGAACAGATCAAAGAGATCAGAGAAGACACCAAAATAGAACTTGAAGTATTTGTGCACGGAGCAGTTTGCCAGGGCATCTCCGGCAGATGTTACCTTTCAGCATATCTTCTTGGGAAATCCGGAAACTGTGGAGAGTGCAGCCAGCCGTGCCGCTGGGAATGGTCCCTGCATTCGGATAACGGAGCAATTGTGGATATCGAGGGCAAGTACCTCATGAGTGCAAAGGACCTCTGTATGATAGAGCATATACCTGAACTTATTGAGGCGGGCGTAGATGCCTTTAAGGTTGAAGGAAGACTCCGAAACCCCGGCTACACCGCCGCTGTGTCACAATGTTATCGTCAGGCACTTGATCTTTTCAAGGATGGCAAATACGAAAGAAGTAACATCATCCCTCTGAAAGAGAGAATGGCACTTGAATATAACAGAGGCTTTTCAACAGGATTCTATTTTGGATATCCCGGACCTGACAGCCTTGCAAATGATTGTGACATGAACGCATCACACGTAAAAAGAGAAGCTGTCGGAGTAGTCACAAATTACTATCCGAAACAGTCAGCAGCAGCAGTAAATCTACTGGAACTAGGATTGAATACCGGAGATACCATCATTATTGAAGGTAGCACCACCTACCTAGAACAGGAAGTATTATCCATTGTTCATGAAGGTAAAAATGTAAATTCAATTGAGAGAGGAAATGAAATTGGTCTTGAAGTAGAAGATGTTGTTCGCAAAAACGACCGTGTTTTCAAAATAAATAGGGACAAAACAGAATAATACTTACATGTCAGGTTTAACGATTTTCCCGGACTATCACCACTAATGTACTTTTTTATATCCAATCATCGATTTCCTGAAAATATACTAACTATATATTTTACTAACAAACATATATTTCAGGTAGACAAGGTTCTTATGAAAAATAGTAGATAGAGAGTTTTGGATTGGAACCACCATTCCAAAACAAAATCCCGTATTTCAATGAACAATGTCTGAGGATATGATAAAATCATGAATTATAATGAGTCTACTAAGAAAGAGCTTATCAAAAAAGCTAAAAACTCAGTAATAGACTTCAATGATGATGAAGCAACAAATGTGGCAATCGAAACCATCAGGTCAGGCGTCGACCCCATAGATGTAATCGAAGAAGGATTTATAGAAGGTATGAAAACCGTAGGAGACCGGTTTGAAGAAGGAAAGCTGTCACTTATGGAAATACTCACAGCATCAAAAACCATGAACATGGGTATTGAAATACTAAAACCTGCAGCCATTAGTGCACATGAAAATAGCTGTTTTTTTGGAAATATTATGTTAACTTTATAACTTAGATAAAGTATGCCCATGCATACAATATCCTTTCTGTTTTTTCACCAATTAGCGGTCACCAACAATAGCAAATGGTATATCTATATATAGAGATATTAATTTTTAATTATTTTACCAGGAGAATACTATGGATACTTTCATGCAAAGTGCTATTGAGGAAGCTAAAAAAGGACTTGAAGAAGGAGGGATCCCCATAGGATCAGTCCTTGTAAGGAAAGGAGAGATTATCAGCAGAGGACATAACAGGAGAGTGCAACACGATGATCCGCTGGCACATGCTGAAATAGATTGCATCCGTAATGCAGGTAGAATAGGAAAATATAACGACACAGTCATTTATTCAACATTAATGCCTTGCTACCTTTGTGCAGGAGCAATAGTACAGTTTGGAATCAAGAAAGTCATTGCAGGCGAATCAGATACATTTGAAGGAGCTGCCGATTTCATGAGAGAGCATGGCGTTGAAGTAGTTGATCTTAATATAGAAGAATGCAAGGAAATTATGAAAGAATTCATTCGTGAAAAACCAGATATCTGGTATGAGGATATTGGCAAATAAACCCTTATGCCTTTTTTACAGTTGCCCAGAATATACTTCCTTTCCCTGCAGGATTGTCATTAACACCTATTTTGCCACCATGTAATTCAATTATTCTTTGAGCGATTGCAAGACCAAGCCCGGAACCTTTTACAGCCTTCTTCTTCTCACCAAGACGCTTGAAACGATTGAACACCAGTTGCTTATCTTTATCAGGTATACCTTCACCTGAATCTGTTACCATAACCTTCCATTCACCATCATAGTCCTGTACTTCAACCACCACAACACTATCAGAAGGACCATATTTTATGGCGTTGGAAATGAAATTGACAAATACACCATCAATGAGAGGATTCACTATAGCGGGATGTGATTTTCCTACCTTCACATCAATGGTTATGTTCTTTTCCGTTAGTTGGGGTTCAAACTCCTGGATTACATTGCGAATTATAGCTGCAAGATCCATGGATTTGAAATCCAGCTCATCAGTATCCTCAAGCCTTGCAAATTTTGCAGCCGACTCGATCATCCCTATAAGACGGGACACATTATTCCCTATCAATTGGAGTTTATATTTTTTATTTGCATCAACTTCTTCCTCTAAAAGCATATCATTGAAACCTTTGACAACACCTGCAGGATTTAAGAGATCATGGCGGAGTATATCAGTAAAAAGGTCTTTTAGTTCATTTGAGCTTTTGAGTTGGGATGCATATTGATTTAACCTGGACTCGACTTCCTTGCGCTCGGATATGTCCCTAACAACACAGATCATACCTTTATCGAAAGCAGTAAGAGATACTTCATGGAAAAATGTACTGCCGTCCTTCTTCTTGCCAAGCAGTTCACCTTTCCACTTCCCTTTCAGGTTAAACTTAGATAGCACATCATTAGCAACCCGTTCTATCTCAGAATCATTATAGAGAAATTCCCATTTTTTCCCAATTATCTCATCCGGACCATTATATCCAAAGATACTGGCATGAGCATCATTGACATAAGTAAATGTACCTTTCTCATTCATGATGGCCATCCCATCTATGGAAGCTTCCATGGCACGGTTTTGCTCCCGGAGTTTCTCTGCTGCTCTTTTTTGTGCAGTTACATCCATACCGGAACAAAGAATTCCTTTTACATTACCGACCTCATCAGTCAGGGATTTTGAGTACCAGGAAATCACGAGTTGTTCGTTTTGTTTTGTGACTACAGGACACTCATAATAGTTGATATTGCACTCAATTTTGTCCAGTGCACTGGTAAAATGCTTTTCCATTTCAGACCTTGATGCCTCAGGAATAAAATGATGAAGTAAGTTCTGCCCCAAAACGTCTCCCTCATTAGTATAACCCAGAATTTCAAGACCCCTTTTGTTTATGAGAGTGATATTCTGTTCTGTGTCAAGAACCAGCATCATCACTGCTGCCACATCAAGATAGTTTTGTGCCTGATCACGTTCCCTGACAAGATTATCATGAAGGTCTTTGATGCGGAGTAAAGAATTCACCCTCATTTTAAGTTCAAGCCTGTCGACAGGTTTCGTGAGAAAATCATCCGCCTTTGCCTCCATACCTCTTAACCGGTCCTCCCTCCCCGATAAAGCTGTTACCAGAACAACCGGTATGAATCGGGTCTTTTCCGAGCTTTTTATCTGCTCGCAAACCTGATAACCATTAATGTCAGGCATCATTACATCAAGAAGTACCAGATCAGGAATCTCCCGGAAAACGATATCCAAAGCCTCACGTCCATTATATGCAGACAGTACTTCATAATCCAATTGCAGGTAAGCCTGAAGCAGCTCAACATTCATTGGTTCATCATCTACAACAAGAATCCGGGGCTTATCAGATAGTTCCATAATCTTTTTTAGTCATTCTGTCAATTGATCTCATTCCAAGCCGCAGCAAAACAAAGTTCAAGATTTCGTTTGTAAGGTATATTTTATTCACCTACAGATATCTTGAAAGTACTTAACACATAACCAACTTTTTTTATGGCGTTAAGAGATATTATATAATACTTAAGGATTTCTAATCATTATAAGTGTATCTTTTTTTATAATATATGATATAAAATTAAAATAGTTATACACATAGACAAAATGATGCACGGTTAAAAAATAACAAGTAATCAACCTATTTCAGTATGGCAATGTCAGCCATTATGCACATAAAAGACATCATAGATCCTATTGTATGCCCTGTAGTAATAACCAACCATATACAGATTAACACAGAGACATTATAGCCAGGATTAACAAAAATAAAAAAACAAGAGGAAAAGAACACCCTATGAAAGAGTGTTCCAAAATAATTAATAATATCTACGGAGGAAGAATACCATTGAAATTGCAAGAACTGACATAGATCCTTCAAATCCTGGAATAGAACTCTTATGTAGTGTTTCTACAGGGCCATCATCATCCACATCTGTTTGATCTAAAATACTATTAGAAATATCCACTGTTTCTTTTGTATCAGAAGATACATCCACAATAACTAATTCTTCCTCTTCAGAAACTTCATCAACGACTACGGCCTCTGCTACAGAGTCCTCAATTGTAACCCTCTTTATAGGATAGAGGATGTATCCGCCATTGGTACCTTTACCTGAGTCAGATGATTTAAAGTACCAATCACCAGTAATAAGTGTCGTTGCACCTGCATCAACAGTAATGGTAATAGATTTGCTGTTGGATAATACAAGTCCGGCCCCAAGTGCTTCATCTACTTCGAAATTACCGAACTCATCACCGGATTGCACTTCCACATAACTATCTTTGTCAGCCAGCCAGGTATATTTTAGAACTGCAAAATTATCTTCCTGGCCTGCAAATATGGAATCTACGTAGGTGAGGAAATATATGTGTTCAGAACCATCGGCACAATCCTCTTCGACAGAGTATATCCTGTCATTATTTGTACCGTCTGTTGAGATTACACCAGTATCAAGTTCTTCTTCATTTTTATAAAGAGTCAAATAACATTTACCACCATCAATATCCACCGCATTCAGTACAAGCGAATAACCACCCTTCATTTCCCATTTCTCACCACTTTTAAGGGTTTTCTTGTCGTTTTCACCCTGCTGAATCAGAATCTTTGCAATATTCGTTGCATCATTATCCACTGCACAGTAAGATGTACCAAACAAGGAAAGAGTATAGAATTTAGTTACCTTTGTAATGTTATCCTCTTCTGAATATACCTTGTACTTTGAAGCAACCTGACTGGTGATATAGATTAACTCCCCTTCATCGATTATATGAGCTGTTGGATTGGACGAACCTATTGAAGGATTTCCACCATCATCTGCAAAATAAAGGTGTTCTCCTGAACCTGCAGTAAGCTGAGTATGTTTATTTGCAGAATAATATAAGCCCGGAAAAGTTGAATAGTCCCATGAGATATTTCCGGCATCAACTGAACCAGTATCCTGTGGAGTTCCCCTAATATCCACAGTTGTTGCCATAGAGGGAGATACAGTTATAAAAATAAACATGAACAATATACGTATCATTACTTTTTTTTGTGATTTGTGTGTCATTGTTAGCCTCCAAGTTATTTGCCCATCCTACCAACTATTGTGATTTTTAGCGTTATGTTCTAACAAACATAATGTTATATAAGAGTATCTTGATCCTGAACGAGGAATTCAAAAATACAGAGAACCCCAATACAAGTGAATCAAAAATAAAAAACGTCAGCTTACCAGACAATATACAGAATGATAGTAGAAAATAATTAAAAGAGAATACAACCTGGAATTACTTCCAGATTATGCTTGCAGGTTTTCTTCCAGGGATATTATGTATCCTGTATTCAGGATAACCGAACATCATTGCATGCTGCATAACATGGCCTTCAGGCAGTCCTAGTTCGTCTATCAGGGGCTGGTAGGAGCTTGCTGCAACTTTAAGGAATCCTGCCCAGCATGCACCCAGACCATAGGCAGGAACAGCAAGTTCAAACCATGAAAGAGCAATGATACAATCTGTGTATGACATTTCATCATCAGGAGCATAGGCGATTGCAAGATGAGGAGCTCCACGACAGATTGGGTCTGCACCCATATCATAAGCAGATATCATGGATAACATCACTGGTTTCATTGGATGTTCCTGATCGGATGCCGAGAGCTCACGCATCCAGTCAATTACCAGAGATGTGATCTTGCGTACTTCATCATGGTCATGGATCATCAGCCAGTGCACTGGTTGGTTATTGATCCCGGAAGGAGCGTAACGAACAATATCCAGTATGTTTTCAATTGTTTTTTTATCAACAGGTTCGTCTTTATAATTACGGATGGAACGGCGCATACGCATGTAAGAACCCAGTTTATCAGAACTCATATCCTGAGTGATGGATGCAGACACAAGAGAATGTGTTGTACTGAACATTGGAGATATTGCCCCTTCCGGACAGAATGATTCACAAGCTCCACATTTTATACAAACACTATCCATGGCATCTGGCATGAAAGGCATACCGTCTTCGCCATCAGGAAGAATCAAACCAACCGGACATATTTGTGTACATATCCCACAGCGAGTACACAATTGTGGATTAAAAGATATTGTTGCCATTTTACAGAACACTCCCCATTTATTAGACTATAAAGCAAATAGACTTATGTTTATCGCTAACAATGGAATTACATCAAAGATAATATATCCTTTCAAATAGTATGTACACCCAAGATATATAAGAGCACTTTTTTGAACTGAGAATTAATCATGGCAAGCCAAAAAATGATAGTAATGGACGTTATAAAAAAAGCTGACGTCCTTCTGGAAGTAGTTGATGCCCGTTTCCCCGATGACACACGGAACAGTGAAATCGAGCGCGAATTAGGTCGCCTCAACAAACCATTCATAATAGTACTTAACAAGTGTGACCTTGTATCAAAGGAAAGTCTTGAAAAAGCTAAAAACCGCTTGTCAAAAATAGCACCTGCTATTTTTGTGTCATCAAAAGAAAAATTTGGGACCACAATGCTGAGATACAAAATACTGGAAGTTGCAGATATACAGGACCGGAACATAACCGTGGGTTGTATAGGATACCCAAATACAGGAAAGTCCTCGGTAATCAACAGCGTTGTCGGAAGGGGTAAAGCTCCAACATCTTCAATCTCCGGGTATACAAAAGGAGTACAAATAATCAATGCAGGTTCACGCATTGTTTTTCTGGATAGCCCCGGCGTGTTTCCCTTTGATGAACATGATGAATACATACAGGGACTACTTGGTATCAAGGATTCAACTCACCTAAAAGATCCTATTGGTGTCGCTCTGAAAATCATTGAGAGACTTATCGAGGGAAACAAGGAACAACTCGAATCCTTCTACAATGTGAGTATCAGAGATGAGAATTCCTATGATATTCTTGAGATGATAGGAATGCAAAGTAATTATCTGAAGAAGAAAGGTGAAATTGATGAAACCAGAGCCGCTGTCAAAATAATAAATGACTGGCAAAAAGGATATCTTCTGGCAGAAGAACTATAAATCCAAAAGTGTTAATAAATTGCATAAATTTCTAATATGAGGTGCTGAAATGGTAGAATGGAAAAAGGATCTAGGGCTGGAAGGAAGGATGATATTGACGATGTTCCTGCTGGCTGCAGTTTACCTTTTCTTTTTGGTATTCCTTGCATCTATGGGTACACCCCAAACATTCATGCTCCTGTTCATCGCTTTGTTCATGGGAGCACAGTACTATTACTCAGATAAGCTAGTCCTCTGGACAATGAATGCAAGACTTGTTTCAGAGTCAGAAGAACCAAAACTTCATGAAACAATTACAAGACTATGCGTAATAGCTGGTTTGCCAAAACCCAAAGTGGCAGTTGTAGACACCTCGGTACCCAATGCCTTTGCAACCGGAAGAGGTCCAAAGAATGCAGTTGTTGCTGTGACCACAGGACTTATGCGCAAACTTGACCAGGGGGAACTGGAAGCGGTACTTGCACATGAGCTAAGCCATGTGAAGAACAGGGACATGGCAATATTGACAATTGCCAGTTTTATTTCAACCCTGGCATTCTATATTGTAAGATATAGTTTTTATTTTGGTGCTTTCGGAGGCAACCGCAGGAATTCAAATGGCGGTTTTGTTGCAATCTGGATTGTTTCCATATTAGTATGGATAATCAGTTTCCTTCTGATACGTGCCCTTTCAAGATACAGAGAATTTGCAGCAGACAGAGGATCTGCACAAATAACAGGAAATCCTGTGAATCTTATCTCTGCACTGAGAAAGATCAGCGGAACTATGGCAAACGTGCCTACCGAAGACCTGCGTAAAGTTGAAGGCATGAATGCATTCTTCATAATACCTGCAGTATCCGGCTCCATGATGAGCCTTATATCAACTCACCCTTCCATGGAAAAAAGGATTGCTGCACTTGAGAAGATACAGAGGGAGATAGAACTCTGATGGGTATTCGTGATATGTTCAATTCAGTGCTTGGAAGGGGTAAAGTGCCTGAAGCGAAAACGGACAGGCTTTTTGCCATATCCACTGCAGTCATAACTCTGGAAATGAACCTGAATCTAAAACCTTCTTCGGTAGCAGGCATATGTTTCAAGTCTATGGAAATGTCAAAATACCAGAATGCAAGGGAAGAAATAGAGCAGCTTCTTAAATTCAGCACCAAAGAGACAGGGACAGATTACAATATTGAAAAGGACGAATACAATTTCCTGTGGGTTTTATTGAAAGATAAGGATTTTGAAGACCTTGTAACAAACATACACATGATATCCCAGACCCTAATAGAAGAAGGGTTTGGAGGACAAATACTGTGTGCTGTTTACAGATTCGAAAGCGACGGACCTGTTTATTGGATATATAATTTCAAACAGGGAAATTACTATCCTTTCGCACCACAGGGAAAAAATAATAGGGATAATTCAATGGAGTTCAGGCTCAAATCATTGATGGAAAAGGAACTCCCTATAGAAAAAGATGTGGGGAAATGGTATCCCCTCTGGACTATGCCTTTTTAGGGCATAACCAGATTTAGTTTTTACAATTTTAGAATTATACCTGATATTTAATCTTCAAATATCCCGACGCCTGTAAAGATATCTTTTGCCTCTTCGAAGGTAAGGTCACCTGGTGGAACGATAATATCAGATTCCACTATTTGAGAATCATCGATCTGTTTTCCATTAGATTTAATCATATCAATGAGCTTTGAGAGTTCTGCCCGGTATTCCTCTTTATTATCCTTAGAGACAAGGTCCACTATTTTGTTATCAATTACATTCAGTTCATCGAAAAGACTGCTTGGTACTTCATACTGGCCTTCGCCAACTATCCTTATGATCATTTACCTGCCTCCTTTTTGAGTTTCTCAAGTTCGAGATCGACACTCGAACTGGTATTTATCTTTGCAAGCTCCCTGTCAATATCATCACCGCTGCTGGCAAGATCATCAAGTGTACCTACTTCTATGAGTTCATCAAGTGCAGATGCACGGGCCTTCATCTGATCGGTCTTGTTCTCTGCCCTTTCTATTGCCAGACCTACATCGGCCATTTCTTCACTAATACCGGATACCGACTCATTGATCTTGACCTGGGCCTCTGCTGCAGAATACTGTGCTTTGATGGTTTCCTTCTTTGTCCTGAACACTTCTACCTTGGTCGACAGACGCTTTTCGGCTGCAACAAGTTTATCCTGTTCCTTTTCAAGTTCAGCGATCTGTTGGTCAAGACCCTGGATCTGAATTGCAAGACCGCTTTTTCTCTCAAGGGCCAGACGTGCCAGATCTTCCCTGTCAGCCGTTATAGCTTCCTTTGCCTGGCCATCGAGTTTTTCAATATTCTGTGATAATTTCGATCGCTGTAATTGGAGTCTCTTTTTTGATGTTGCTACTTCCGCAACACCTCTTTTAACATCCTGGAGCATTTCGAGTTGCTTCTCATAAGAGTAATCAAGTGTTTCTCGAGGATCTTCCATACGATCCATCAATTTATTCATTTTCGATTTGACTACTGTTCCCATCCTGTTGAATAAACCCATTTCATTCCTCCTGACAATATAGCATAATAAAGATATAAAGTCAAAACTGGCATAAATGCCTTCCCAACCAAATGATAAGAACATATTCTGATCAAAGGACTTCTTGACAAGGGCAGGATATATAGCATAACCAATAGAATAATAATATTAAATGGAGTGGGTTCAAATAAATAGAAAGAGGACATCCATATCTCCCTTACAATATGATTTCTGATGGAGAAGCAACCATGGTCAATACAAATTACAATGATGATAATATATTCAGGAGCCAGAGACTTGCTGTGTTTGCCGATGTACAGAACATGTTTTATTCTGCAAGGAATAATTATTCGGACAGCCGCCTGGATTATGAAAAATTGCTTGCCACAGTACTGAAAAACAGACAACTGATAAGGGCAATTGCATATCTGGTCGAAACTGAGGATATTGACCAGTCAGGATTCAAGTACCATTTAAGGAACTTCGGATGGGAAGTCCGATCCAAACAGCTCAAAATAAGGCCTGACGGATCCACTAAAGGTGATTGGGATATGGGAATAGCCATTGATGCAATAGCCATATCCGAGAAGGTAGATACTGTTGTGCTTGTAAGCGGCGATGGAGATTTTACAGCTCTTGTCAATCACCTTAAAGCCTGTGGAGTACGCGTTGAAGTTCACTCTTTTGAAAGGAATACCGCAGCAGAACTTATCAGCTCAGCTACAGAGTACTATCCGATAGATGAAAGTATACTTCGTAGAAAATAAGATCATAAATTATTTGAGTTCATTTCAATAAAACATAAACCCATTTAAAGGTTAAAATTAATTTACCGTTATGTCAAGCAGGTACAAGATACCAGATCCTCTTACACTTATTCACCCGCGTTCATTGAAAAATCTTAATTATCATCTACATGAACTTGTAAAAAGCAGACTCTGGCTAAAGATCCTCATAGGGATGATGCTTGGGATCATTACAGGACTTGTGCTTGGCCCTTCAACTGGCATTTTGAGCAAGGAAATGTCATACACCATCGGAGAATGGTTGGCATTGCCAGGATATATATTCCTTGCACTTCTTCAGATGATAGTTGTACCGCTTGTTTTTGCATCCATTATCAGAGGGATTGCATCTGGCGAGGATATGGAACAACTGAAAAAAATAGGCCTTCGTACAGTTGCATACTTTCTTGTTACCACTGCGCTTGCAATATTTATTGGACTGACCCTTGCACTGACAATAAATCCGGGGATGTACATTAGTAGCGAACTTGTCCAGAATACCATAATATCAGATACTGCTCAGGTAGCTAGCACCGAGATGACCACCCCTGGCGTCTCTGAGCTTCCGAGTATGATAACTACTATTGTTCCGACAAATCCTTTAGGATCACTTGCAACCGGGGAGATGCTTCAGGTAGTTCTGTTTTCAGTAATAATAGGTGTGGCCCTTGTTTCAATGACTCCTGCGCAATCCAAACCATTGCTGGAATTATTAGGATCTTTACAGGAGGTTAGCATGACTGTGGTCCGTTGGAGTATGTTACTAGCCCCAATTGCTGTTTTCGGGCTTATAAGTAAATTCACGCTTAATCTCGGAATTGATGCCCTGCTAGGAATGCTGGTTTATGTAGGTACGGTACTGCTGGGGCTGCTAATGATGTTAGTGTTCTATATGCTAGTCATCCTGGCAGTGACAGGAAAGAATCCAATCAATTTCCTGAGATCAATAAGAGATGTATTGTTGCTTGCGTTTTCCACATCAAGTTCTGCTGCAGTTATGCCACTGTCAATTAAGACTGCTGAAGAGAATATGGGAGTAAGGCCATCCATATCCCAATTCGTTATTCCTCTTGGTGCTACAATTAATATGAATGGTACAGCTCTTTACCAGAGTATTGCAGCTGTTTTTCTTGCACAGGCATTTGGAATAGAACTTGGTTTTATCGAACTGTTAATTATAATGATAACTGTTGTGGGAGCTTCAATAGGTACTCCCTCCACACCAGGAGTTGGTATTGTTATCCTTGCCTTGATACTGAGCTCTGTAGGTATACCCACCGCAGGTATTGCACTCATAATAGGAGTTGACAGGATACTTGATATGAGCCGTACCGCAGTAAATGTTACCGGAGACCTTGTCACATGCGTTGTTATGGATAAATGGGTAAGCGGTAAGAAAACAGCTAATGAAGAATTCATTGAAGTAGCTAAACACGAAGCACAAAGAAGAGCACTTGGTGAAGATGTCATAATTACTACACAAGAATAATAGTAGTAGTATTTCTTATGCCAACAATTTAAGCAAGTTTAAGCCTTTGCCACGCTAAAGTGTGGCTTCTACTTTATACCAGTTTTAAAAACGATTCAAGTATGGAATACAGGATAAAAATCAATGCACCATCAGTATCAAAAATAAAAGGAACTTCCTCAGAAAGATTAGTACCATCAACATAAAACAGAGTCATCAAGTATCTGCTCAAATTATCCCCCATTAGCAGACGGAACTGAGATGGAATCATAATAGAATGATTTACCGGATTTAAGCATGGCTAATAAAACATATCGTTATACGCATGCATACTCAAAAGAAAGTAAGATTAATAATTAACATAAAACAAACAAAAGTAAGAATAACAAATAGATTAGTTGTAGTAAAAACCAGTTAGAAAAAGTTATTGTTTATGAGTGAGTTGGCAGCGATCCAGAGTTCCCGAAGACTCTCGTACTTCAGTACAGTAAGGAACGCTGGCGGGCTTATCTTCTGTGTTCGGGATGGGTACAGGAATCTCCCCGCCGCTATGGCCGCCAAACTCTCTCATAATGAATAGTAAATGGTAAAGCCAAGGTCCGGATTCGAACCGGAATGGAATCGCTCTGCAGGCGATTGCGTAGCCGCTCCGCCACCTTGGCAACAAGCGATTCATAAATGAATCAATTACACTTATACTTTACCTTGAGTTCGTGTATATTAAACATGCACATATCAGATTTCGCCTGGACAAAGCAAGACGGACAGGCACGGGTTATTAGTAGCCGCGGACTGAACACCTCGTTGCCTTGGTGCGTACATCCCGACCCTATCAAACCGGTCTTTTACCGGGACCCTTAACGTAGTCTCTTTTCAAGTCAGATTTCGAGCTTAGATGCATTCAGCTCTTATTCCTTAGCGCGTAGCTGCTCAGCAATGCCCTGTCGGACAACTGATACACCAGTGGCGCCGCTACTCTGTTCCTCTCGTACTAAAAGTAGCTTACCCTCAGACTACAGACACCTCTAGTAGATAGTAACCGACCTGTCTCACGACGGTCTAAACCCAGCTCACGATCTCCTTTAATAGGCGAACAACCTCACCCTTGGCCGCTGCTGCACGGCCAGGATGGAAAGAACCGACATCGAAGTAGCAAGCTGCCGGGTCGATATGTGCTCTTGCCGGCAACAACTCAATTATCCCCGGGGTAACTTTTCTGTCATTTTTGGCTCGCACCAAGCGAGCACAAAAGTTCGCTAGAACCGACTTTCGTCTCGTCATCCACTACTGTGCTGAATAACGTCAGGCTGACTTATGCTCTTGCACTCTTCAGTGGGTTTCCGACCCACTTGAGTCAACCTTTGTGCGCCCTTGATATCTTTTCAAGGGCGTCCCGCCCCAGGCAAACTGCCCACCTATCGGGGTCCTCCTCTCGGAGTTAGGGTCGTAATTTCAGAAGGGTAGTGTCCCAACGGCGACTCCAGTGATGCTGGCGCACCACCTTCGATGTCTCCTACCTACACTGTACATCCAAAATCACAACCCAACGACAGGCTGCAGTAAAGCTCCACGGGGTCTTCACTTCCCCCTAGAGGTCTCTAGACTGTGCACTAGAAAGTAAGCTTCACCGGACTCTGGCTAGGGACAGTAGAGCTCTCATTGATCCATTCATGCAAGTCGCCAATTAAGCGACAAGGTACTACGCTACCTTAAGAGGGTCATAGTTACCCCCGCTGTTTACAGGCCCTTCGATCCGTTGAACCGGAGTTTCAGGTACCTGCACTGAGCAGGATTCAGAGATCGTACTAGCCCTTACGGGTTTGCGATCTCCTATGTTGATATTAGACAGTTAGAGCTCTCTTGTCACTGCGACCTGCTGTCTTCACAGCAGGCACTCCTTCTCCCGAAGTTACGGAGCTAATTTGCCGAATTCCCTTAGCCAAATTGTATCCGACACGCCTTAGCCTTTTCAGCTAGGGGCACCTGTGTCAGTTCTCGGTACGGACCCTTGACTTCCTTTTCACGGGTTCCCGGGTGCAGCTGACTTTCGCCATAACACATTCGCCCGCTTCTCGCCATTACGGCTCTCCACGGGATTCGGTGCTTAGACGGCGCGACGGCGCCGCTCAACCTGCCCAAAAACGTCAGTTTATTGTCAAGAGGTACAGGAATATTAACCTGTTTCCCTTTCGGCGTACTCGAATTACGGTACGTCTTAGGACCGACTAACCCTCGGCTGACGATCATTGCCGAGGAAACCTAGCCCCTTCGGCGGATAGGATTCTCACCTATCTATGCTGTTACTATTACCAGGATTTTCGTTTCCGCACGGTCCACAGGACTTCACAGCCCTGCTTCTGCCCGAACGCAACGCCTTCCTACGAGATCACCTTGCGGTGCTCCGTGGTATCGGTGGTCGACTTGAGCCCCGTCCATTTTCGGGGCCCCAAACCTCGACTGGTGGGCTGTTACGCACTCTTTAAAGGATAGCTGCTTCTAAGCTAACCTTCCAGCTGTCTAGGGCTTAGGACGCCCTTTAGTATTAACACTTAGTCGACACTTGGGGACCTTAACCACGGGCTGGGTTGTCTCCCTTACGGACTACAAGCTTACCCCAGTAGTCCGGACTCCAACTTTCTTAGACGACGGTGAGTTTGGAGTTTGACAAGTGGCTGAGGAATTTCTTCCCCGGGACCACCAATCAGTGCTCTACTTCACCGACTATCTCCAGTTAGGTCATGCTTCGACATGTTTCGGAAGGAACCAGCTGATGCCGGGTTAGATTAGCCTTTCACTCCGAGACGCAGGTCACACGAATGATTTGCAGATCAATACCGCTTGCGGTCCTCCACGTAGCTTTCGCCACGCTTCAACCTGCCCACGCCTAGATCACCCGGCTTCGGGTCGTACCCTAATGACTCCACGCACTTGTATACGCCGCTCCTCGCCTTACGGCTGCGAGCATGTTGCTTTCGCTTCGGCTTCCTATGTAAAAAGTTAGCCATCGCCATTTGAATACACTCCCTGGCCCGTTCTTCAAAACGTAAGATATGACATTGGCAATAACGCCCGTACTGCAGCCTCGCGGCTGTTTCCTTCGCGTTAAAGATCCTTTAACGCCATATCGCTCCATCGCCTCCAGGTTTCAGGCACTTTTAACCTCCCTTCTTGGGGTACTTTTCAGTTTTCGGTCACCCTACTAGTTCACTATCGGTCTCAAGAAGTATTTAGTTTTGGAAGTTGGTGCCTCCCAAATTCACGCGGGAATTCCGACCCACGTTACTCAGGCCACATTCCAGATCCTTTGGTTGTTATTTACGTGACTATCACACTCTTTGGTCTAACGTTCCAGAAAAGTTCAATTCCAACCAAGTGGGATCTTTAGAAAAGGCCTACAACACCACATCTCCCGCACGTTACCGGCGGGATTCAGTTTGAACTGTGCCGTGTTCATTCGCCATTACTAGCGGCATCTCTTCGATTTCTTTTCCTGCCCCTACTAAGATGCTTCAATTCGGGGCGTTCCCGATCATTACTGATCAACACACAAAATGTGTTAGGAAGACCCATTAGGAGATCCCAGGTTCATAGGCTCCATGCACCTACCCTGGGCTTATCGCAGCTTGGCACGTCCCTCATCAGCCCTTGAGCCGAGCCATCCACCTGAAGGCATATTTACCAGAGTCCATCTCACTTTGTCCAGTGAGCGTCTGATATATGCATGCATATACACGATCTCATTGCAGCCGTTGTTGCTTCGACCACTTCATCCTTCCCCGAAAAAGTTACTTCTCGGGTGCACTAAATAATGGACTTGCTGGGATTCGAACCCAGGGCCTTCGCCTTGCAAAGGCGACGATCTCCCAACTGATCTACAAGCCCTCCTGGATTCGCCTTTTTTGAATCCATGTAGATTATTTCGGATTTGACAGTTTTTCGATTTCTGACCGGTAAGTGGTGATCGGCGTTGTGCCGATCTGCTTAGGAGGTGATCCAGCCGCAGATTCCCCTACGGCTACCTTGTTACGACTTAACCCCCCTTGCGAAATTTAGGTTCGAACACGGCACTAGGTCCGTGCCCTCACCCATACCTCACTCGGGTGGTTTGACGGGCGGTGTGTGCAAGGAGCAGGGACGTATTCACCGCGCTATATTGAAACGCGATTACTACGGATTCCAGCTTCATGAGGGCGAGTTACAGCCCTCAATTCGAACTAAGGCCGGGTTTATGAGATTACCAACCCCTTTCGGGGTAGGAGCCCATTGTCCCGGTCATTGTAGCCCGCGTGTAGCCCTGGAGATTCGGGGCATACTGACCTACCGTAGCCCGCACCTTCCTCTGGTTTAGCACCAGCGGTCCCCACAGAGTACCCATCATCCCGAAGGATATGCTGGCAACAGTGGGCACGGGTCTCGCTCGTTGCCTGACTTAACAGGATGCTTCACAGTACGAACTGACGACGGCCATGCACCTCCTCTCAGCGATTCAGGTAAGACCTTCAGCCTGACCTACATATTGCTGTCGCCCCAGGTGAGTTTTCCGGCGTTGAGTCCAATTAAACCGCAGGCTCCACCCGTTGTAGTGCTCCCCCGCCAATTCCTTTAAGTTTCAGCCTTGCGGCCGTACTTCCCAGGTGGCTCGCTTCACGGCTTCCCTGCGGCACCTGAAACGGTCGCACCGTCCCAGACACCTAGCGAGCATCGTTTACGGCTGGGACTACCCGGGTATCTAATCCGGTTCGTGCCCCCAGCTTTCGTCCCTCACCGTCGGACCCGTTCTGGTAAGACGCCTTCGCCACTGGTGGTCCCACAAGGATTACAAGATTTCACTCCTACCCCTGTAGTACCTCTTACCTCTCCCGGTCCCAAGTCTGACAGTATCCCCCGGAAGCCTAACAGTTGAGCTGTCAGATTTCCCGGAAGACTGATCAAACCGGCTACGGACCCTTTAGACCCAATAATAGTGGCCACCACTCGGGCCGCCGGTGTTACCGCGGCGGCTGGCACCGGTCTTGCCCGGCCCTTGCTAACACATGCTATTTATACATGCGGACAGCCAACATAAGATGCTGGCACTCAGTATCCCCTTATCGCGGTTTCCCGCATTGTAAAGTTTTCGCGCCTGCTGCGCCCCGTAGGGCCTGGATTCATGTCTCAGAATCCATCTCCGGGCTCTTGCTCTCACAACCCGTACCCGTCGTCGGCTAGTAGGTACACTACACCCACTACAACCTGATAGGCCGCAGATTCATCCTAAGGCGCCGGAGCTTTTGACCACAGAACATTCCAGTATCTATGGTATATTAGGGATTATCACCAGTTTCCCGGAGTTATACCTAACCTTAGGGCAGATTATCCACGTGTTACTGAGCAGTACGCCATGTTTACGAAAAACATTTGACTCGCATGGCTTAATCGAATACTGATAGCAGTGACCTCTGGCAGGATCAACCAGAATTGTTAATCCACACACAAAAGTATATTATTTTGGAAGTCATTTAAGGAATCATTAGGAAAGAACTCTCACTAGAGAATTTCTTTTCACATGCACTTAGTTGGTTAATTCCAATAATTTAGTAGTTGTTCACTACCGGTCAGAATTAACCGAACTGCCAAATCCAACGTCAGACAAGAAATAACTCTTGCCTCCACTTGTTAAAAGGCGGTGATTGTAAGTTCTCGCGCGATTCACGCGGACTCCTTCAAAGGTCATCATCCTATATATACCTTCCGAATCAGGAGATTCGAAGGCAAAGGATGAACCTTTGTGACACCTGCCCGATGAAATGAAATTAGTACTTCATCATATGCTTCACGTAGAGTCATTATCATGATGCAGTGACGCACCATTGTGCTCAACGCGAGCACCCTTACAAGTCAATGCTTGTATAAAAGGGTTGCGGAGAAATGTCAATTAACGATTGTGACTTTTCATATTATTTTGCCACGGTTATAAAATATATAAACAACCCACCCAAATATAGAAGACACCAAAACAAACTATTTTCTTTACTTCTTAAGGACATTCATGAGCTTTATCCATTTTCGAGCCACAAACACAGTTTTGCCAGCTTCGCGGGCAATCTTTTCAAGAAAACACCCACGTATAAACTTATCAGAAAATGCCAGATGGCCGCACCGATGAATATGCAATCCTGTTTTCTGTCCCCAAAGACAGACTTTTCACCATATTGCCTGAAATTAAGAATTTCATACTCAAGCCCACGCCTTCGAAAAAGGTGACAAGATCCCTAAAAGCTATAAAAGCTCGGCAATACCCCCACCATTGTGATGGAAAAATAGTTAAGCTCAGGTTAAGGCTTACAGGAATATCAACATCATGGACATATTGAATTAGATAAGCACTTTTGTCTGGAATATCCCATAATAGCCCCATAACCATTTGACAAGAAAATACCAGATCATCCTAAAAGGGAACTGCAATTTATTCAAAATGAAAAGTGCTCACGGATAAAATATAGTGCGGGAGGTGCGATTCGAACGCACGAACTCCTACGAGACAGGGTCCTAAGCCCTGCGCCTTTGGCCAGGCTGGGCAACCCCCGCATTAAAGAATATGTTGTAAACATATACTTTACATATTAATATTGCGGAGTGATGATTTTACTCTTCCCCTTGGATGCCAGTTTACTCATTTTCTTCTCCCTGAGCATCCTAAGCTCACCGGCAATCATTATCATAACTACCAGAAACATCAGAAAATCTGAAATCGGTGTTGCAAACCAGACCCCTGAAAGACCAAAGTGAACAGGCAATATGAACAGCAAAGGCAGAAGGAATACGAATATTTTCCCCAAGTGTATGAAAAGTGCAGACCATACCTTGTTCACTGACTGATAGTACGTAGCATTGACAACTATTACACCCTGCACAAGCAACGATACCATGAATATCTTCATAGCACTAGCCGTAACAGCGAGCAGTTGTGGATCATTATGGTTAAAGATACTTACAATCAACTCTGAAAAGAGGAACACAATACCAAAACCGATCATCCCTACTGCAAAACTGACAGCCATGGCTATTTTCAATGCCCTGTGAACTCGACCATAAAGCCCTGCACCATAATTAAAGCCGACTATTGGTTGCACACCCATGGCTATTCCCTCAAAAAGCATGTAGAACATGGAGAAGGAATAATCGATTATCCCAAAAGCTGAGACTGAAAGTTCGGAGCCATATTTTAGTAATACGAAATTGTGAGCCAACAGCAACACTGCTATAGAGAACTGCATTGCAAAAGACGGCATACCAGTCTTCACTATCTGCAGTATTGTCCTGTAATCAAAACCCATGCTACTGAGACTTACCTTTAACTTCGCCTTACTGCTGAACAGATAAGAAGCCAGCATAATTGCCATCATTGCAAAAGCCGCTACTGTGGCAACTGCAGCACCCATCATCCCCATACCCAGCTCCATGATGAATATATAGTCAAGTAATATGTTGGCCAACACCGATACCACCATGACCTTCATAGCAAGAACAGGCCTGCCATCATTCCTGACAAGAGGCTCCAGGGCAAGGGCAAAGAGTATGAATATAACCCCTGCAAAGATCACACTCAGGTAATCATCCACCATAATGCCTACAACATCCCCAGCCCCAAGGAAGCGGATCAAGGACTCGGCAAATACATGACCCAGCACCATTATTACAATACCAGTAACCAACAACATGGAGAATACACTGGATACGACTTCCACAGCCCTGCCCCGGTTCGACTTCCCAAGTTCAAGAGCTACCAGACTTGAAGATCCCATGCCCGCCATAATACCAATAGCGACGATTAACATCAGAACAGGGAATGCAAGTGTTACTGCTGCAAGCCCCTGGCTGCCTACGCCATTGCCAATGAAGAAACCATCTACTATGGTTTGTATACCGGCAATTACAATGCCTGCAATTGCAGGGAGAGTAAATCGGCAAAAAAGAGACCAGACACTATCGTGACGTAGTTGGTGCTCATTTACCATCCTCACCACCCTCAAGATTTGCATCGATCTTCTGCCACAGTTTTACAAAAAGAGAAAATTCATCATCATCCAGTATTTCCCTGATCCGCGCATATAGCCTTGTATCGGCAAAGTCCTGGAACTTGATGAACTCTACACCTTTTTCAGTCAGACTCAACAAAGTAACCCTCTTATCACTAGAGGACGGACTGATCACCAAAAGCCCTTTATTGACAAGCTTATGAACCATAGCACTTGCAGAAGGCTTGGTCACATCCATAGTCCGGGCAAGTTCCGACAGGGAAGGAGCACCAAGAGTGTGTATATTTTTGATGTACAAATAGGCATTAAGGCTTAAAGCCCCATATTCCCCCGAGAACTCGTATTCTTTTAAAAGACGATTATAATACTCGTCGAGTTTCTCAAAGGAAAAGTGCATTTCCGTTTTTTCAATCATTGTTGTTAGTAAGCCTAACTAACTATATAACACATATGGCCCATTATATAAAAGTATTTGAAAATAATTAGACAGCCTTGAAAATTGAAAGTGCATAATTACGTTCCCGGGAATGATCCACAATCGCTTGCGGGTAATCAATTCCAGTAAGTGCCTGCCCTTTGTCCAGAGAATGAATTATCTTTGGTTCAATTTCTGCCAGCTCAGGAACCAATTGTTTGATGTAAAGGCATTTTTTATCGAACTTTCTCTGCTGAAGCCAGGGATTGAAAATACGGAAATAAGGCTGAGAATCTGCACCTGTGGATGCAGCCCACTGCCAGTTACCATTATTGACGCATGGATCATAGTCCACAAGCTTACTGGCAAAATAACGTTCACCCCATTTCCAATCAATATGCAGATCCTTAACGAGGAAAGAAGCAACTATCATCCTCACACGGTTGTGCATATAGCCAGTGGTATTGAGTTCACGCATACCAGCATCGACAATCGGGAAGCCGGTCTGGCCTGCACACCACGCATCAAAAAGGCCCTTATCATCGGACCATGAAAGGGCATCGAACTTTTGCTTGAAAGCATGTTTAAAAACATGAGGAAATGCAATAGCAATGTGTGTGAAAAAGTCGCGCCAGTGAAGTTCATTGATAAGAGTGTGATCTGTGCCGAGTTCATCCACCACATAGTGATAGAATTCCCTTATTGATATCGTGCCGAATTTATTGTGAGCTGACAGGCCGGTAGTTCCATGTATTGAAGGATAGTCACGTTCTTTATCATAGTTCGCGAATTTCCAGAGTTCCTGCAAAATAGACAGTGCATGGCTTCTGCCACCTTTTGTGAACAGAAGGTCATTTTGGTAATGAGAGGATAACCCGGAAAGGTTAACCTGCTCCAGACCGATGTCCCCTGAATAGAATTTACCCCCAACCTGCATAACCGGAAGAGGAACTTCCTTTTTTGAGGCTTTCCTGAAGAATTGAGAGAACACTTTGTAGGGCATCCCCTCATTGGTAAGGACAGTACCGGGCTCATGGAGCAGAGAGTCGTGATAACTTACCACATCGATACCTGCATCATGGCACGTAACGGTTATCGCATCATCCCGCTTCCTACTGAAAGGTGTGTAATCCATGTTAAAAAATACTGCATCAATGCCCTGTATCTCATTGATATCCATTATGATATTTTCAGGAAGTCCGGAGAAAAGTAGCAGTTTGCCACCAATAGATCCTAATTGATCTTCAAGATCAGACAGGCATTCCAGAAGTAACTGGAATGTATTGTGATTAAAGTATTTCCTGTTTTCATCTGCAAGTCTCGGGTCGAACATAAAGCAGGGGATGACCTCGTCCGACAGCTCCAGAGCGCTGTTCAGAGCAGTGTTATCATCTACACGAAGGTCACGCCTGAATATGAAAAGAGAACGTTTGTATTTGTTACCCAATCATTCCACCTCAATGGCAACTTCATTGCGCATAAGAGATGGAGGAATCCATGGCGGATGGTAACGCATCAGGAAAAAGTCCCCTTTGGTAACCAGACCATGCGTATCAACCTGGGACCTGAGTAGAACCCTGTTCTTTTCAATAGCATTATCGTTGGCATAACCAGAGAATGTAATTGCAGCTACCTTTCGGGCAGGAATGACGCGGATGAAAATATCATCCCTTTCAGGCTCAGGAGCATTATTGATATCGTAGTCTTCCGGCAATATAAAGGACATATTGACAGATGATCCCTCGCCAAAAGTGATCACAGGAGATGTCATATTTATCTTTGTTTTTTCTTTGTTGTTGCCTGATATGTAAGCCGCAAGCGCAGAGAATACTGCACCGGAATCATTTGCCTCTGCTGATACCACAGTTAACTCACCGTACTGCCTGACTTCCACACCGTTGCCCAACTCATAAAGTGTTTCGTATTCAATTTGTTTCGTGGTCATAGAAACATACACCCCCGACATTAACCACATAGCGACCATAACAGTAGCCACCATCATTATAGCAAAGACGGGCCCCGCTTTGTCCATAATAGGAGATTGCTCCAAAAGTTAAAAGTCTTTTAGGCTTAAAAACCGGAAGAAAGATACAAAGCACACAGAATGTGATTACTATATTACTATCATATAGAGAGAGGAGAGGAGTTGCAAACAACACAGTAGCATTCTGCAACTCCTTATCCATTATGTCAGAGCGCGGGATGAAAAGTCCACCCCACACGATCAATTATTCTATGTAGTATGTGACCTGCACAGACATTGAGACAGTGGACTCTCCCGGCTCAATCGGCGTGGAAATTCCTCCAGCATCCATTGCTGCTTCTTCCATAGCCATTGCGTAGTAGACTTTGGAGTTACCATTCTCATATATGGATGAGGTCTGCACGCCTGTGATCTTGACATCCAGACTATTTGCGAGTGCATCAGCCTTTGACTTTGCATCGTCTACGGCTTCACCCATCAGATCCTCACGAAGCTGCTTTTGCATTTCATCAGATACTGAGAAGGAGATACTTCCGATCTGATTGGCCCCTGCGGCTGCGGACCTGTCGATGATCTCGCTCAGGTTGTCGAGCTTTGAGGTTGTGACCTGCACGCTGTTGGATGCTGAGTAACCAGTAATGGTTCGTTCTCCGTCATAGTTGTAGACTGGATACACGGAAACATAGGAGGTCTGTATTTCCCTGTCCTCCAGACCCATGGCTTTGAGTTCTGCTACGACAGCACTCATGAGGGCTGCATTCTCGGCGGATGCTTCCTTTGATGTTTCGGACTCGACCACGACACCTATGCTTAAGGTGGCTGTGTCAGGTACGACTTTCTGTTCAGCGTACCCGCTCATGGATATAGTGTCTGCTGTATTCTGTTCTGACCCACCCTGTGAGATGGCATATACCGTTAGGGACATTACCACCAGAACAATTGATAGTGCAATTATAGCTAAATAGGATTTATCGTTTTTATTTTCAAGTGACATTTTCACGTTCTCCTTGTTCGGTGCTTGTTAACCGGCGATCATAGCCAGTTATTGCATGTTATAGAAGGATTTGCACATATTAAAGAATTGTCTAAACTTCGAGTTGGATTGCAGTTATATATAGCGCAGGATAGCGATATGAAGTATTGTGGCGGAGGGGTTAATTCATGATTACAGATGCGTGGTCAGAACTGAGATACACCGCATCTGCCGAAGATATCCCCAAACATCATGCCCCCTGATTGATGATGAGAAGTACATGAGTAAATCAGATGAGATGCAGGAGATGGCAGAGAATGAATTAACTGTAATATTTTTTCTTATAATGAATGCTTATGACGATTCCAAATAATCCTACTACGACAAAGAATATGATGTGACTAAGGATGCTGACATCAGATACCAGGTTTCTAAGATTATTGTGAAAATGATACCCCATCAATATGAGAGTGGGGAAATAGATCGATAAGGCCAATAGATCATAAAGCACAAATTTGCGCCATGATACTTTTGCAGACCCTGCAACAACCGGACCAAGTACACGCAGACCCACGATCAAACGTAATGTGAAAATTGTTTTCCCACCATGATCTTGCATTAAAGTCTCATACCGAGCAATCTTTTTTTTATCAGCGGTACGGTCAAGATGCAAAAGCAGTTTGTTGCCATGTTTGCTGAGCCAGTACAACAGGAAATCCCCAAAAACGCCAGCAATCAGACTGACGGCGATAACGATCCACAGATTTCCAAATCCCAGACTAACAATGTACCCCACAGTAAGAAGAAGAACTTCTTCCGGCAATGGTATGAAATGACCTAATAAAGCAAGAGTTATGAAAATTCCTACATACGATAAATGCTCTAAATAAGGCACCAAGGATTCCCAACTGCTCATTGTAATTAATAAGTAACTGAATATTTAAAAATTCTTATAGACAAAGGATTGTCAGGGAATTTTTTTGTTAATTGGTCTGAAGAATTGATTAAAAATGTATCTGAAGGTTTACACACAAAGGGCCGGCCTTCAGGCAGGCCCCTTATACCGAAGGATAATGCGACGTATGAAGACGAGCTGCAAACCGGTTTTAACTCAGAGTAACAGATACAAAATATAGAGTCATAAATACCTATCTTATTTAGGCAGTTTGATTGCCTAAATTGCTTCCAAATTAATAGGTTGAATCAAAATTTGTTCAATTGTTATCATTACTATTTAATATATAAAATGTCGAGTATTCATTAGCTAACCCAACATTAAATGTTAAACCATAGACTCCTGGTTTCATGCCTGTTGCATTTATGTAAATATTATAAACTCCATCTTCCAGATAAAAACCTTCGATATTGCCTGTTTCAATTTTAGTACGCGGTTTATTGATGTCGAATACTATATCTTTAGTTTTTACCAAATAAGAAGCCTGATTTTCTTCATATAGATTTACTATTAAGTTTTTATTTAACCCTGTAACTTCCACAGATATTGGTATTTGTCCTAAATTTGATTCATATGCTTTATCCATTGTCACGTTTATTTCAGAGGAAATCATTCCAGAAGAAAGAGTTACTATTAATCCAAAAATAACTGCTACAAGAGCTGCTTTTTTGTATTCTATAGAGGATTTCTTTAGAAGATGGTTGATTAATAATAAAAGAAGAATTAGTGTCAAAAATATACTTAGAATAGGGGATTTATCATAAGTCAATTTTACAATAACGTATGTTATTAAAGCTGAGGGAATAGCTGCTGCGATAATATAGTAAGATAGTTCGTAGTAATATGGAGCAGGGTTTAATAGTTTCTTTTTGAATTTGTGTTTAATTAATGGACTAGTGCTTAAACTAATTAATCCAATGTAAAGCATTGAAATTGATATTGCTGAATTTACAAATATAATTAATAATTGCCAACTAACAGTGGTTGCTACACTTAATGGCTTGTCCAATAAAGTAGGAGTAATTGTGTAGAGTATATACGCACAAAAACCAACCAAACTTAAAGCATACCCTACTGAATCTTTGTTCATTTCTATAACACAATCTGATAAACAGTCATGAGTTCTTCGATTTGACATTATATCAATGAAAGATATCATCATCCAAAATAAATTTGTTGATGAATTGGGAAATAAGTTCTTATGAAATATAAATATTATATCGTTTATATACCACATTCCAAGTAGTGACCCTCAATAACTCCCGATTCATAAAGTGTGCACTACAATGTAGTTAGCCAGTTTACAATGTCAATTTAGGAACACAGGAAAGATACTCTTTTCCCACCAGTTCCGGATCAAATTCCAGGTAATTATTAGCCCAGGTCTTTTTCTTCAGAGAATCGCCCCTGAGCCATATTATATAAACTTCCTGCATCCCTGCTCCCTACATCTGGGTGAGGAAGAAAACACGCAAGCAATGAGAAGTAAGACGGGCGTACAAAGGTTTGCGACAAACTGCTCGGAATGATAAAAAGTGCGAACTCTTGAGTTAAAAATCTAATAAAAAAAGTTGAGTGCGCCGACCGGGATTCGAACCCGGGTTTAAGGCTTGGAAGGCCTCAGTCATAGCCACTAGACCATCAGCGCAGTCTGGACACCCAATACAGTATTTTTTAAGATATAACGTTTTCGCCTGACAATGAATGTATTGAGGAATCGTATATAAACCCGCACGGCCTTCACTATTATAGATGAGTCAGGAACTGGCAGACGTAGCCATCCATACGGAAGGGATCAGCAAGAGATACGAACAAGTGACTGCTGTGAAAGAGGTCAGCATCACTGTGAAGAAAGGAGAGCTTTTCGGGCTGCTTGGACCTAACGGAGCAGGGAAATCGACACTCATCGGCATGCTTTCCACTATGCTCAAGCCCAGTGCAGGAGAGGCACAGGTCTGGGGATATGACATAAAGTCCAGCCCGATAAAGGTGCGCACATCCATAGGCGTCGTATTCCAGGGCACAACCCTTGACCAGAAACTCACCGGGCGCGAGAACCTTGACCTGCATGGGCGGCTCTACGGACTGGACAGGAAAGAGCGCCACGAGAGAATAGCAGAAGTACTGCGGCTTGTGGAACTGACCGACTGGGCTGACGAGATAGTACAAAAGTACTCAGGCGGAATGATGCGCAGGCTTGAGATAGCAAGAGGACTCATGCACCATCCCAACGTACTCTTTCTTGACGAACCCACCCTCGGACTCGACCCCCAGACAAGGAACCACATCTGGGAATACATCAAAAAGCTCAATCAGGAAAAGAATATCACAATGGTCCTGACCACACACTACATGGAAGAAGCAGACATGCTCTGCAACCGTATTGCCATCATCGACCACGGAGAGATAATTGCCCTCGGCACTCCGGCCGAATTAAAATCAGAACTTGGAGGAGATATCATAACCCTGAACTTCTCCGGCGAGGATGATGTGCAAAAAATGGTGGAGCAATACGCCCAAACAGCCAATCAAAAAGACATCACGACATCCGGCACATCCATCCGCATAACCGCATCCGACGGTGAGAGAACAATACCCGAATTACTGAAGATAACCACAGACCTGGGACTTCAAATTGAATCTGTGAGCCTGAGAAAACCAACACTTGATGATGTTTTCCTCCACCACACCGGAAAAAACATACGATACTCAGGCCCCGAGGATCGCAAACGCACCCGCGGCATCAGGCGCATGAGACGCACTGAAAAATAATTACAATTTAAATCATAATTACAGGGAATAACTTTCACGTAGCTCCTTTATCCTGTCCCTGAGTTCTGCCGCCCTCTCAAATTCAAGATTCTTGGCGGCAAGATGCATATCAGCCTCAAGATCAACTATCACATCCGTAATTTCCTTTACAGACATATCTTCAGCTATTGCCAGAACACCGGACACGGTCTCGTATTCTTTCGTCTCCACAAGTTCCTTTTGCAGAGATTTCTGGATAGTCGTAGGAGTAATACCATGCTCTTCATTGAATTTGGTCTGGAGCTTGCGACGCCTCTCTGTCTCATTCATGGCACGTTCCATGGAACCTGTAATCCTGTCCGCATAGAGTATAACACGACCTTCAACATTTCTGGAAGCGCGACCCATGGTCTGGATAAGAGAACGCTCAGAACGCAGGAAACCTTCTTTATCAGCATCCAGAATAGCGACAAAAGCAACTTCAGGAATATCAAGTCCCTCACGCAAGAGATTGATACCCACAAGCACATCGAAATCCCCTTTCCTCAGACCCCGGACTATCTGTGAGCGTTCGAGAGTATCGATATCAGAGTGCATGTACCTCACCCTTATCCCCAGTTCCACCAGGTATTCCGTAAGGTCCTCTGCCATCCTCTTAGTAAGAGTTGTCACCAGAGTCCTGAAACCTTTGGCAGTCACCTTACGGACCTCACCAATCAGATCGTCAACCTGATTCTCCACAGGCCTGACAGATACTTCAGGATCAACAAGACCAGTAGGACGAATGATCTGCTCCACAACCGCCTTGCTTTTCTCAACTTCGTACTCGGCAGGAGTTGCTGAAACATAGATGACATCATTCAGCCTTCTTTCAAACTCATCATAACGCAGGGGACGATTATCAAGAGCAGATGGCAGGCGGAAACCATACTCAACCAGAGACTGTTTCCTTGCCCTGTCACCGTTATGCATACCCCTTATCTGAGGAATGGTTACGTGGGATTCGTCTATTACCACAAGATAGTCAGCGGGGAAGAAATCCAGCAGGGAAGATGGTGGCTCGCCGGGACGACGGCCGTCAAAATGTCGCGAATAATTCTCAATACCACTGCAATAACCAAGTTCTTTTACCATTTCCATATCAAACTTGGTTCTCTGCTCAAGTCTCTGGGCTTCAAGGAGCTTGTTCTCAGAACGCAGTACAGATAACCGGTCCTGAAGTTCTGCATCAATGGTCAAGAGTGCCTTTTCAATATACTCTTCAGGCATCACAAAATGCTTTGCAGGATAGATACCAATACTCTCGCCCGGAAGCACCTCTTCCAGCACTTTCCCCGTAACCGGATCAAAATAGACTATCCTGTCGATCTCATCACCAAACATTTCTATCCGGATACCCTTGTTTTCCTGCGCAGGGAATATCTCAATGGTGTCCCCCCTCAGTCGGAAAGTTCCCTGTGTGAAAGCAATATCATTCCTTTCATACTGTATATTGATAAGAGATTCCAGAAAAGAAGGCCTGTCTACCTCTGCACCCGGAGTAAGCATTACAGACATCGCCCTCCATTCATCAGGTGAACCCAGGTTATAGATACATGAAACACTGGCAACGACTATGACGTCTTTGCGTTCAAGCAGGGATTTAGTAGCTGAAAGCCTGAGACGGTCAATTTCCTCATTTATCGATGCATCCTTCTCAATATAAGTGTCCGTAGTAGGCATGTAAGCCTCTGGCTGGTAGTAATCATAATAACTGACGAAATATTCCACTGCATTGTCAGGGAAGAACTCGCGGAATTCAGAGAACAGTTGTGCTGCAAGTGTTTTGTTGTGCGCTATCACAAGAGTGGGTTTTTGCACATTCTGGATAACATTGGCCACCGTAAATGTTTTTCCAGAACCGGTCACACCAAGTAAGGTCTGGTGCTTCTTGCCTGACAGCATACCTTCAGTGAGCTGAGATATTGCTTTTGGCTGGTCACCCTTCGGACTGTACTCTGAGACTAGTTTGAAAGGACGCATCAATACCTGTATTGAACCGAATGCCTATAAACATATTCACAACTTAGATGCATGCGTATTCTGACATCGGAAACGACAAATTACAGCTTAACACAATCACAAGCTCACTACAGTATTACATGAATATCAAAAAGTACAGCACACTGAGAACAATTGCCAGTATTACCAGAGTCCGGGTGCTTTTTGCGTCCGAGCCAATGATTATAGGAATTGGACCGAGCATGATAATCCCACCACCCCGAACCTCATTATTTCTGCCCTGAAAGGAGGTTTCGGAATTATTATCAGACAGGATTGGAGAGTGTTCATCAACCCTATCCAAGTTTGCACCCCCATAAAAGCTTGCTGCAAATATCAGAAAGAAGCCGGAAATAATCATCAGAATACCGATGATCACAAGATATGAACCTATCATCAGAGTCGCCTCCGTACAATGAGATAAACAAGAGCTATGAGTACACCTGACCAGAGCATGGATGAAGTGATCTCAGGAGACGATCCGAATGTTATTGGAATGGGACCTATAAGTATAAGACCTCCAAAGTCGCCTGTCCCATTAAATGATGATGACAGCACACCTGCAAAAACAAGAACAAAACCCATAATAACAAGAGCAATTCCAGTATTGAAAATATCCTGAGATGAACGCATGGGAATAGATATAGCTAGAAATCCATTAAATACCTAATTAAGACCCTATATTAGTACAGAGTCAATACTGGATTCTGTGATACACAGATTCACCGGGCATTTCTTCCATCTTGTAAGTGGATTCCTGTTCATCAGCCATGTAACGATATTCACGCTGTGTCCTGTTACCTCTGCGCTCAAGCAGATTCTTGCGGAACATACGAGAAAGATATGTGGATACAGTACTTTGTTTTATAGCTCCGTAGATCCTCTCATAATGCTGCTGGACATCCTGAGATGAGAACCAGACACGAGGATACTCATATTTAAGGAACAGCTCAAGGCGCTCGTTGATCGTCAGAGACATATCATTTAGCCTGTCCTGAAGCAGAGGAGTCCTGCGACGTGCAGGTTGATTGGAAACAGCCGGCGAAGTTTGCGGGTTAGAATACATATTTTGCTGGACCGTAGGTGACAGAGTTTTTGCCGGCTGCCCATATCCATACTGTTGCATTCCCCCAGGAGGTAGGGTAGGCTGTATGTATTGTTGTGGTGGGTAATCTTGCATTACAGACTGCTGCGGATAAATCGGCGCATATTGCTGATTCATTGCAGGAATCGAGGATTGTTGAACTGGCTGCTGATATTGTAGCGGCACAGTTGCCTGTTGCATCGGTTGCTGGAACTGCTGCGGAACGTTTTGCTGAACAGGTTGTTGCTGAACCTGTCCCTGAAACTGTTGCACGGGAGCAGTCTGCTGACCCATTTGCTGGAAACTTACAGGTCCTGGTTGTTGAACGAATTGTGGTTGATACGTATTCTGTTCAGCCACCTGAACCGTAGAATTAGATGAATAGGATGAAGGTTCGGAGATTTTTTCAGTCTCGTCTTCGACCATGCCTAGAAATGCAAGAAGACGCCTTTTCCAGTGCCTTCCCGCAAATTCGACATTTGCGCTTTCAATTCCATCGTCATCGATGATCTCAAGCCGAACCTTCATCCTTTTTGCCTCTTTGCGGATCCATTCATCCCCTCAGATATTGATGGATTCACAAACCATTTATCCCCTCAGACAATGGTGTTGCTCATTTTAATCTTGATCCGTTGTTTTGTGAACACATCAGGAACACGCTGTTACCGTGTGACTCACAATTACTAACATGGATTTAATAATATATAAATATTTGCTCTAATATTAGTATGCAAATGTTTTGAGACGAATCAAAGCCTTAAAAGAGCTTATTTTCGAAATTAAAGCACTTAACACAGTTTTAAAGCAAAGTAAATGTGTAGTAAAACACACCTGCAATAGAACAACTGTAATAATGATAGATAAATATTTCGTTATTTGTCGAATTAAGAACTAAAAGGATAACAAAAAGAGTAAACAGACTGCCTTCATGTACACATATAACTAAAAAAGAGATATTAAAGCCTCTTTTATTAAATAAGATACAAATAGCCAGATTAATGCAGTTTTTTGTGATAGAGCCTAAAAAGAAGAAACTAATAGGAAATAATACAAACCCTGAGAAAAAAGGCATACTGCAAGCAAAAACACCACGCTTCGATGCAGTCGGGTTTATATCCGATGATACCCATAGTATGACCCTATGTCAAATAGTAGTGCCGAATCACCAGTTGACACCAATCGCTCAAAAATGAAGACGCAGATAGAATCTGAAGGTCTTGACGAAAAAGATGTAGAATCATTACTTCATGAAATAGAGATACTCAAAATCAATAATGAAAACATGCGCGCTAAACTGCTTGAAGCCAGCATGTTAGCAAATAATTATCTCGACGAAACTAATAAGCTCAAAAGACAACTGGAGCAACTCACTACACCGCCACTATTCATTGCCACGGTAATGGAAGTAGACCATGGCACAGCACTTATCAGGCAGCATGGAAACAATCAGGAAGTTGTGACAAGGATCCCAGCTAACCTGAATGTAGAGGCAGGTATGAGGGTTTGCGTCAATGCCGCATTCTCTATTATATCTATAATAACCAGAGCTGCAGATGTGCGCGCACAGGTCATGGAATTAATCAACTCTCCCGGAATTGACTATGATATGATAGGTGGCCTGGATGATGTGCTTAAGGAAGTTGTCGAATCTGTGGAGCTACCACTCCTGGAACCAGAACTCTTTGAGAAGATAGGAATAGAGCCACCTACCGGAGTATTGCTGTACGGCGCACCCGGAACTGGTAAGACCCTTATCGCTAAAGCTGTTGCTTCAAGAGCACATGCGACATTCATACGCATGTCCGGTTCCGACCTTGTGCAGAAATTCGTCGGAGAAGGTGCGCGTCTGGTAAAGGACGTGTTCCAGATGGCTCGCGACAAGGCCCCATCCATCCTTTTCATTGATGAGATCGATGCAGTGGGCGGTATGCGTACACATGACGGTACAACAGGCTCAGCAGAAGTCAACCGTACCATGCTTCAACTACTGGCCGAAATGGATGGTTTTGACGCAACACAGAATGTAAAGGTCATTGCCGCAACCAACAGGATAGACTTACTCGATCCTGCATTGCTTCGTCCTGGACGTTTTGACCGTGTTATCGAGGTTCCAATCCCTGATGAGAAGGCTCGCCTGGAGATATTAAAGATCCATACACGTAAAATGAGCATCACGGACGATGTGGACTTTGAGAAGCTGGCAAAGATGACAGACGGCCTTAGCGGTGCCGACCTGAAGGTCATAACCAAAGAAGCCGGAATGTTCGTCCTGAGAAGACGCGGCGAAAGCATCACCATGAAAGACATGATGGATGCCTACGAAAAAGTAGTCGAAGAGGAAGAAGAATCTAATATGCCACATAGTATGTTTGTCTAATCCACAAACATACATTTCACCCTTTAAACGAAAGGTTAATAAATATTGAGTTACTTTCAAGGGTGCTGTTAGCAAATCATACTGCTCCGATAGTGTAGCACGGCCAATCATGCAGGACTCTCACTCCTGCGACTGGGGTTCGAATCCCCATCGGAGCACCAACCTACTTTTCTGATAATTATTAATTGAACTTTAGTGGTATTGCCTTTTATTTGTCCTTTACAAGACTACAGATGACAAAATACAATGGATGAAAGGTAGTTTTAATCAACCACCATTCTAATTTTTACCACATCACGATAACACGAAAGGTTTTAAAAGTATTACTAGCTTTTAAACTCCGTGATTATCATGCCATCCGAATGTTCAAACGAAACTACAACCAGACAGAGCCCTACCTTTGAAGATGCAGCAAAGTTCCACGGACACGTCTGCCCTGGCCTTACCATTGGCTACATTGCTGCCAAAGCAGGAATCGAAAAACTGGAGACCAAGAGAGATATCGACGAGGAACTCGTCACAATTGTCGAGAACGATGCCTGTGGAGTGGATGCAGTACAGGTTCTTACAGGATGCACCCTGGGCAAGGGCAATCTCATCTACAAGGATCATGCAAAGCAGGCCTTCACATTCATTTGCAGGGACAGCGGTAAAGCTGTCAGAGTTGCACTGAAAGCAAGTTTCAACATCGATGCCATAGACCCTGAAGTCAGCAAACTGCGCCCTAAAGTCATGGACGGCACAGCCACAGAGGAAGAAACAAAAGAGTTCAGGAAACGCATGGACGGAATATCCGTGACCATGAGGAACACCCCTGTTGAAGAGATGTTTGACATAAAGTTCGTTGATATCAAAATTCCCGGAAAGGCAAGGATATTCAACTCCGTACAATGCGCGAAATGCGGAGAAATGATGGCAGAATCCCGGGCAAAAGTCCAGAATGGAGAATACGTCTGTATCCCATGTTATGAAGAATATAGCAGAGGATGGTGAAAGGAAGTTTTAAAGCAGGTGAAAATATCACCTGCTCCTTTACAACTAAAAAAGGAAATGGAAGGAAAACTATCTGATTTTACTCCACTTTCACAGCAACAAGAGACAGACCAAGGTCTGATTCCAGTTTCTTTATCTGCTCAAGGTCATCAGTCGTAATTTCTGCATTTTTGATATTGATCCCGGAGAATGCAAGTAAAGTAATATCCAGTTTTTCTTCGAGTTCTGCAATGGCTTTCATTTGCTCATCTTTGAGTACGGAAAATCCCCATAACATATTTTTTCATCTCCTATATTTTCTTTGGCCATAAGACCACGATCGTAAAATGGCTAATGTTATTTAGCATTTATGAAAACGTGTGATTACAAATACAATACATACCAGATTATTATGCGAAACAAAAACATCATTCATAGTAATAATTGTTATCAAAAATAAATTAAAGTCCATGCCATAACGGACATGGACCCCAATCACCAAAGAATAACGATTCCTACAAATCATCCCCTAACCCTTGATGCACCAAACAGCCCCACCAGACTGATAAACAACTCAAATCCCGGTGCTACAACAGAGCTTTGAACAACATCACCATCAGCATTATCGACATCATATGAAACAGCACTTTCATCCATTGTACTGGATGATGTCTGAGCTTCATTGCCCCCTTCTGCCAGATCCACAACAATAACTTCTTCGCCTGCATCTTCATTTTCATCTTCCTGAACTGCACCCGGCACAGTGATAGTACATGTTTTCCATAATGTCATTTTCAGACATGGAGCAGATGTATCCTCAGTCTTGAGATAAAGACCACCATAAAGGTCGATGATCTTGTTCGGGTTCAGTGTGATATCATCATTATTGGACATCAGCAATACATCATCACCGGTGTGGAGAACAGTCCCACTTCCACTTCCTGCATAATCGATACCACCCATGACAGCAGGAACCTCAAATCCTTCAACATCAAAAGCACCATAACTGTCCCCATCCTCGATTGTAATGATATCACCCCTGAGGAAAGCATATTTGAAAACCACAAAGTCGGTATCCATTCCCCTGAATATCGAATCAACATAACAATAGAATACAGGATAATCATCCGCATCCTTGTAAAGATACGTTCTTTCCTGTTTGGCCAGGTCCATATCACCGGATACTATTGAAGAGTCTATTCCCTCGCCATCTTTGTTCAGCTGCACCCATACCTTACTGCCTTCCACATCGACCTGTTGTACTATAAGTGACCATCCCCCTGCAAGCTCCCACTCTTCTCCTGAAAACATCTGCTTTTTTACATCATCATCTGTTTCCAGCAAGATTTTTGCAATCCTATCCGGCTTGCAACCGGCTGAAAGGTCAGACGACTCTTCAGGCATTACAACATGCTGAGAACCAAAGAAACCCATGAGATAGTATTTCTTCAGGTCAATGCCATCAACAACATATGCCCCTCCATCGTCGCAAGCACCAATTTTGGTCTTTTTCATCTGGGGTTTACTTACATAATAGAGGTTACCTTCAGCAATCTTATCCCCTAGCTGGATAGTGGAAGAGGAATTCACACTATTGTGAAAGTAAAGTACCTCACTGGAAAGACCCGGTTTTATCGGAAACCAGAATCCGGAAAAACTATTTGCATCCCAGTAGAAATCACCCGTAGGCGTAGACACATCTGAATTATCATATACGGAACTTCT